>CAWJZO010000003.1:0-15888 GCA_963847375.1 uncultured Chloroflexia bacterium | reverse complement strand
ATCTCGCCGGCATCGGTGCTCGAGCCGTCGGCCAGGACCTGCCCCTCCACCACCCGGTCGCCCACGTCGACGACGGGGCGCTGGTTGATGCAGGTGCCCTGGTTCGAGCGCAGGAACTTCTTGAGCTTGTACTCGTCGCGTTCGTCACCCTCGTCGCGCTCGACGACGAGGTGGTCGGCGGTGACACTGACCACGGTGCCGCCGCTGCGCGCAACGAGCACGCCCTGCGAGTCGAATGCGGCGCGGAACTCGACGCCCGTGCCGACCACCGGCGCCTCCGGCTGGAGGAGCGGGACCGACTGGCGCATCATGTTCGAGCCCATCAGGGCGCGGTTCGCGTCGTCGTGCTCGAGGAACGGGATCATCGCCGTCGCCACGCTCACGATCTGCTTCGGGCTGACGTCCATGTAGTCGATGACGTCGACCGTCTCCTCGAGGAACTTGTCCTTGTAGCGGACGAGCACCCGCTCCTCGGCGAAGCGGTTGTTCTCATCGAGCGCGGCGTTGGCCTGCGCGATGTGGAACTTCTCCTCCTCGGAGGCATCGAGGTACACGATCTCGTCGGTCACGACCGGGCGGATCCGGACCTGGGCGACCTTGCCGTCCTTGATCTGGCCGAGGACCTTCTCGTCGACCGTCGTGCCGGCCTTGGCGACGGACTTGCCGCCTTCGGTCAGGACCAGGTCCTCGGCCAGCACCTGGCCGAGCACGTCGCCCTTGTTGTCCTTGGCTCCGACGAAGCGGCGGACCTTGCGGTACGGCGTCTCGATGAAGCCGTGGCGGTTGATCTTGCCGTAGGTCGCCAGCGAGCCGATGAGGCCGATGTTCGGGCCCTCGGGCGTCTCGATCGGGCACATGCGGCCGTAGTGGGACGGATGCACGTCGCGGACGTCGAAGCCGGCGCGCTCGCGGCTCAGGCCACCCGGACCCAGCGCCGACAGGCGACGCTTGTTCGTCAGCTCGGCCAGCGGGTTGGTCTGATCCATGAACTGGCTCAGCTGGCTGCCGCCGAAGAACTCCTTCATCGCCGCCACGACCGGGCGGATGTTGATGAGGGTGTTCGGCGTGGCCTGGTCCGAGTCGGTGATCGTCATCCGCTCCTTGACCACGCGCTCCATGCGCAGGAGGCCGATGCGGAACTGGTTCTGGATGAGCTCGCCGTTGGCGCGGATGCGCCGGTTGCCGAGATGGTCGATGTCGTCGGGCTCGCCGCGGCCGTTGTTCAGCTCGATGAGCTTGCCGACGATCGCGGTGATGTCCTCGCGGCTGATCACGCGGCTCTCGCGCGGGTTCGCGCTCTCCTCGGCGGGCAGCGGGATCTTCAGCTTGTCGGCGACCTCGCCGAGCGCCTTGTTCAGCTTGTAGCGGCCGACGCGACCGAGGTCGTAGCGGCGGAAGTTGAAGAAGAGGCTGGTGACGAGCGCACGGGCGTTCTCGACCGTCGGCGGGTCGCCGGGGCGCAGCTTCTTGTAGACCTCGACCAGCGCCTCGTCCTGGGTCCCGGCGGGATCCTTGTCGAGCGTGAGCTGGACATAGGGGTGCTCGGGATGGTCGTCGGCGGGGCCGAGGATGCGCTGGATCTCATCGGTCTCGAGGCCGACGGCGCGCAGCAGCGTGGTCACCGGGATCTTGCGCTTGCGGTCGACCTTGACGCTGAGCAGGTCCTTGTTGCTCGTCTCGAACTCGAGCCAGGCGCCGCGGTTCGGGATGACCTTGGCAGCGTGCAGCATGCGGCCGGTCGCGGGATCCTCCGACGCGGTGTAGTACACGCCCGGCGAGCGCACGAGCTGGCTGACCACGACGCGCTCGGCGCCGTTGATGATGAAGGTGCCCTGATCGGTCATCCACGGGAAGTCGCCCATGAAGACCGTCTGGTGCTTGACCTCGCCGGTCTCGATGATCTTGAGGTCGACCTCGACCTTCAGCGGCTTCGCGAAGGTCCGATCCTGGACGCGGCACTGCTCCTCCGAGTGCGTCGGAGGCTCGAAGTAGAAGTCTCGGAAGTGCAGCTCCAGGTTCTTGCCGGTGAAGTCGGTGATCGGCGTGATCTCGTCGAGCAGCTCACGCAGGCCGGTGCTGACGAACCACTCGAACGACTCGGTCTGGGTCTGGATCAGGTTCGGGAGGGGCAGAACCTCGGGAATGTGGGAGAAATTCTCACGGCGCGGAGCCAGCTCAAACCGGCTGGCAGACTCGGCCAAGGCCATTCAGTGCTCCTGGGGAAAAAAGGCAGGGTGGGACGCGGACACGCGAACGGGCAGTATATCACCTCAGACCGCTTCGTCAAGTGAAGCGGTCTTGTCACGACCGGCCCCGAGTGCAGCCTACTTGAGGCCTCGGCGCCGGAGGGCGCCAACGAGCCAGCTGGCGACCTTGCCGCCACGTGCGAGGGCGGCCACGTCGTTCTTGACGCCCCATGCGGCGATCACCTGCTTGGCCTCGGGCAGCTCGAGGATCTCGTCCAGGCCGAAGTCATCGGCGCCCTCGACGATCGGCCGTAATCCATCCGCCAGCTGATCGACCGCCTTGTCCGATGCCCCTTGGTACGGCTCGTTTTTCACCGGGTCAGTCTAGGCCAGCGTCTGCGGGACACTGCCTGTTCGGCCCGCGCGGCGCCAGGTTTGCAAAGAGCGGCGGCGAGCCGATGCGGCTGCGACCATCGCAGAAGGCGAACGAAGCCGGCCCCAGCGGGACCGGCTTCGAGTTGCTGGTGAATGGAGGGCTACTTGACCTCGACGGTCGCGCCGGCCTCGGCAAGCTTCTCCTTGACTGCCTCGGCGTCCTCCTTGTTGACGCCCTCGCGCACCGCCTTCGGGGCAGCGTCGACGAGGTCCTTCGCCTCCTTGAGGCCAAGGCCGGTCAGCTCGCGGACGGCCTTGATGACGAGGATCTTGTTCGCGCCCACGTCGGTGAGGATCGCATCGAACTCGGTCTGCTCCTCGGTCGCGGCAGCAGCGCCGTCACCGCCCGCGGCCGGGGCGCCGGCTGCCGCGACGGCCACGGGGGCGGCGGCGGTGACGCCGTAGCGCTCCTCGAAGGCCTTCACGAGCTCGCTCAGCTCGAGGACGGTCATCGTGTCGATCGCCTCGAGGATCTGGTCCTTGTCCAGGGTCTTGATCGCCATCGGTATCGGTCTCCTGTCGGTTGTGTGTCGGCGACCATCAGGCCGCGGATTCGGTCTCTCGCTTCTTGTCGGCAACGGCGTTCAGCACGTTCGCGAACGCACGGAGGTTGGCGGCGAGCACGTTGGCCATGCCGCTCAGCGGCGCGGCCATGCCACCGGCGATCTTGCCCAACAGCACGTCGCGCGACGGCAGCGTGGCCAGTCGCGTCAGCTGTGACGCGTCGATCGCGGTTTCGCCCAGCATCCCGCCGCGCACGCTCACGACGCGCGAGTACGGACGCAGGGCATCGGCCAGCGCCTTGGCCATTGCCGCCTCGTCGCCGATGATCGACGCCAGGGCGGTCGGCCCCGTGAGCATCGGCTTGAGCTCGGGACGCTCGGCCTCGTCGGCGGCGATCTTCAGCAGGCGGTTCTTGGCAATGGTCAGCTGGACGTTGTTGTCGCGCAAGGTCCGGCGCACGGTCTGCATCTCTGAGACCTTCAGGCCTCGGTAGTCGGTGACGGCCATGGCGGAGCTGGAGCGGATCAGGTGCGCCAGCTCCGTGACGGCCTGGCGCTTCTCATCGGTCGGCATCGATTTCCCTTGGTTTCCTCCATGGCATGCGAAACGGCGGTCCCCCAACGCCGGCGACACGGGCGCGCGACACGAGGACCGCCGTCAGAGGCGAGTCAATGGTTCGTGCCTGCGCGTGCCGTCGGCATCTCAGGGTGTCGACAAATTGGCCCGGGAGTCTCACCCGGGACGCATCGCGGTCTTCGGCGGTGTTCAGTTGCGAGTGCGCATCCTACCCGATGCGCGGATTGGTGTCCTGAGCGCGCCTACGCGTTGGCCGCGGCGAGAGCAGAACCGATGTCGATGCGCACGCCCGGCCCCATGGTCGGTGCCAGGGTCAGGGTGCGCATGTAGGTGCCCTTGGCACCCGACGGCTTGGCCCGGTTGATCGCGTCGACGAGGGTCGCCACGTTGGCGGCGAGCTGCTCCGGCGTGAAGCTCGCACGGCCCACCGGCACGTGGACGATCCCGGCGCGGTCGACCTTGAACTCGATCCGGCCCGACTTGACCTCCCTTACCGCTCGCTCGATGTCGAAGGTGACGGTCCCCGACTTCGGGTTCGGCATCAGGCCGCGCGGGCCAAGCTTCTTCCCGAGCCGTCCGACCGTGCCCATCATGTCGGGCGCGGCGATCGCGATGTCGAAGTCGAACCATCCGTCGTCGATCCGCTTGACGAGGTCGTCGCCACCCACCTCGTCCGCTCCGGCGCGCAGCGCCTCCTGGGCCTTCTCGCCCTGGGCGAAGACGATGACCCGAGTGGTCTTTCCCGTGCCGTGTGGCAGGACGACGGTGCCGCGCACGAGCTGGTCGGCGTGGCGCGGGTCGACCCCCAGGCGCAGGTGCGCCTCAACTGTGCCGTCGAACTTTGACGTCGACAGCTGCGGCAGCAGCTCGGCGGCCTCGGCGATCCCGTAGCGGCGATCGGCCTCGACGAGCTTGGCGGCCTCGACGTACTTGCGCCCGCGGCTCATGACTGCGCCACCTCGATGCCCATCGAGCGCGCCGTGCCCTCGATGATCTTCATCGCGTGCTCGACGCTGTTCGCGTTGAGGTCGGCCATCTTCATCGTCGCGATCTCGCGCAGCTGCTCGCGGGTCACACGGCCGACCTTCTCGCGGTTCGGCTGGGCGCTGCCAAGCTCGACGCCGGCGGCGCGCTTCAGGAGCGCTGCGGCCAGCGGGGCCTTCGTCACGAACGTGAACGATCGGTCCTCGTAAACGGTGATCTCGGCCGGGACGACGTAGCCGCGCTGGTCGGCGGTCCGCTCGTTGAAGGCCTTGATGAATTCCATGATGTTGATGCCGTGCTGGCCCAGCGCCGGTCCGACCGGCGGGGCGGCGGTCGCCGCGCCCGCGGGCGCCTGGACCTTCAGCATCGCCCGGATCTTCTTCGCCATTCGTTCTCCTCGAGGTCCAAGCGGGGCGGATGCGCCCCTCCCTCTCGCTTGCGGCGGCGCGCCAGCGCCGCCATCGGTCTGTCTAGAGCTTCTCGATCTGCAGGAAGTCGAGCTCCACGGGCGTCTCGCGGCCAAAGATGCTTACGAGCACCTTGACCTTGTTGCGCTCGGGGTTGACCTCGTCGACGGTGCCGATGAACTCGGCGAACGGACCGTCCTTGACGCGCACGCTCTGGCCCTTCGCGTACTGGACCTTGAACTTCGGTGTCTCGACCCCCATCTGCTTGAGGATCTTCTTGACCTCGGTCTCGTCGAGCGGTGAGGGGCGGTTGCCCATGCCGACGAAGCTCGTGACGCCCGGCGTGTTGCGGACGACGTACCACGACTCGTCGCTCATCGCCATCTCGACCAGCACGTAGCCGGGGAACACCTTGCGGTTCACCGTCTGGCGCTGGCCGTTGCGGATCTCGATCTCCTCCTCCATCGGGACCAGGACCTGGAAGATCTGGTCCTCCACGCCCATCGATTCGATGCGGTGCTCGAGATTCGCCTTCACCTTGTTCTCGTAGCCGGAGTACGTGTGGATGACGTACCACTGCTTCGCCGATCCCTCGGCGAGATCGGCGCTGCGCGGCGCCTCGCGGGAGAGGCGGGCGGCCTGGCGCGCCTCGTTCAGCGCATCGGGCGAGGTCTCGGTCGTTTCGGACGTCTTCGTGTCTTCGGTCATGGAAGCACCGTGTCGAGCAATGTGTTGAAGAACCGATCCAGCACCGCGATGTAGATGCCGACGAGGACGGACACCGCGATGACGAGCAGGGTCAGCCGGATCACGGTCTCCCGCGTCGGCCATGTGACCTTCTTGAGCTCGGCCCAGCTCTCGTTGAAGTAGCGACGCATGCCGGTCAGCACGGTGGGTTCGTTCTTCCTGCTCTACCTGATCGGGTTGGAGGGTCCTGGGGCCGTCCGGTGGTGGCAGGGGCGACAGGACTCGAACCTGCAACCGCTGGTTTTGGAGACCAGTGCTCTACCAATTGAGCTACACCCCTCCGGACGTCAACAGGCTACTTGGTCTCCCGGTGCAGCTGGTGCTGCCGGCAGCGCGGGCAAAACTTGTTCAGCTCCAGGCGCCCCGGGTCGTTGCGCTTGTTCTTCCGCGTGCTGTACGTGCGCTCCTTGCAGACGGTGCACGCCAATGCGATCACGGGTCGATTCTCGGCCTTGGCCACGGCTAGATCGTCTTCCTCGTTTTCCTCGGCGCGGGCCACGCTGAAACAGGGCCTGGGAACCGGGGGAACGCGTGGGATTGTACTCCACCGCCGGACCGATCGTCAACGAACCGGCCCGGTCCGCCGCGCGCCGATGTATCGGGCGAATCTCAGTACGACGGCGCTTCCATCGGGACTGCGCCCGATCGATCGGGCGATTCTCAGCGGGAAGGCGCTTCCTGTGCGATTCCGCCCGATCTGTCGGCGGCCGCGGGCTCGGCGTTCCGCCGCCGCAGCACGATCCGGGTGAACGGGAGGCGGATGTCGCTGAATACCTCGATGCTGACGAGAAAGCCCAGGAAGATCAGCACAACACCGATCAGCTCACCGATGAAGAACGACCAGGTCACCCCGAACCGGTTGAGGCCGCTCGTCCAGCCGGGAATGAAGCCGCCGAGCGCGATGAGCAGCGTCGCGGGGACCCGCGAGTTCAGCGTCCCGGCCCGGAACGCGCGCCACGCCGCCGGAATCGATGCCACGAAGTTCACGACCACCGCCACCGCGCGGCCGACGGCGCCGATCACCGGGATGTCGGTGGTGCCGCGGATGATCCGGACCTTGGGCATGAAGATGTAGGCGGAGTACACCGCACCGAAGACGAGCGCGAAGGCGCCGACGATGTTGAACGGCGGGGTGAGGATGCGCAGGTCGGCCGGCATCGCGGTGCCGACCGGGATGCCGATCCCGTCCACCGCGTACCCGGGCGGAGCCACCGGCACTGTCAGGGTCAGCCAGGTGACGATCACCGATGCAACGATGAGGATGGACGCGCACGTGTGGCCGATCCAGCGGCGACGGAATCGGGTGACGAGGGCCACCGCGATGGCGGATGCCAGCGAGGCAGCCACCACCGCGGCGACGGTCTCCGGCGAGGCCGCCGTTCCCTCCCGCGCGTACTTCACCGAGGTCAGGTAGCTGAAGAGGGCGGCCAGCGCGAACGAGGCGGCGACGAAGTAGCCGAAGCGGGTGCGGTTGAGGAGATAGATCGTCCCGAGACCGAGGTAGGCGGCGACGCCGAATGCGCCGAACAGATACCAGGCGCGATAGAGCGGCTCGCTCCAGCCGAAGGCGCTGCCGAGGAACTCGGTGCCGGCGCTGATCCCGTACCACAGCAGGCCGACGGTCCATACCAGCTGATACGGCTGCCGCCGCTCGAGCCACTGGTCGAACACGAACGCGGCGAAGACGAACGAGAGGAGCGAGCTCAGCAGCGGGAGGACGACGTTCGGGTCCACGGTCGAGCGATCGCTCCTTCGAAGCAAGTCTCCTGCGCCTGGCGCCCCGACGGTGCTGGAGCCCACGTCCGGGTTCGAACCGGAGACCTCTTCCTTACCAAGGAAGTGCTCTGCCTGCTGAGCTACGTGGGCCCGTGTCGCGGCGCCGCCCGCGGTCGACGGGTGGCTCAGTGTTGCAGGATCGGCCGATCCTCAGCAACCATCGGTCAATCTACTGAAATCTCGGATGAGTTTCGAGGTCAGACCTGACCGATAACGACTCTTCGAATGGGAAGCGTGGTGGGCAGGGAGGGAATCGAACCCCCACAGTCGAAAGACGGCTGATCTACAGTCAGCGGAGCTCACCACCTGCTCAACCTACCCACGAATTCAGCCGGCGCGTGGTGCATCGCCGGCCTCGGCGAGTATATCGAACGACGATTACCGCCTCAACCGATGGAGCCGAGGGTGGGAGTCGAACCCACAACCGTCGGTTTACAAAACCGATGCTCTGCCATTGAGCTACCTCGGCGCCGACCGATTGTAGCCAGCCCTGCGTCAGGCGCCCGGTGGGCGGTACCGGATGTCCCGCGCCCGGGCCATCGCGTCGAGCGCCTCCTCGACGGTGAGGAGGACGGTCGTCTCCAGGTTCGTCACTGCGCCTCCCCCACCGATGGCGATCGCGACCGCTGCCATCGAGACGTTGTCGGGTGCTTCCCACAGGGTCCAGCCATCACTCGCGCCGAAGCTGTACCAGAAGCCATGGAGCGTCCCGCCGACCGATTCGATGTACGTTCGGGCGGCATCCCGCCGATCCTCGGGATTCGCGGCGAGCCGCGCCCAGGTCTCGGGCGTGTAGCTGAATCGCGACAGGTAGAGCGACATGTTCATCGATCCTCAATGCAGACAGCGGTGCCAGTAAATCAGATTCGCTGGCGAACGACCTCGAACAGCAGGAGCGCGCCAGCGGTCGATGCGTTGAGGCTGGCAACGCGGCCCGCCATCGGGAAGCTGACGAGCAGATCGCAGCGACGCTTCGTCTGGCCCGACAATCCCGAGCCCTCGCTGCCGACCACGACCGCCAGCGGCCCCGTCAGGCCGGAAGTCCAGGCCGACGCCGGCGCCTCCTGCTCCGCCGCCACCAGCCGCAGGCCGGCGGCCTTGAGCTCGTGGATCGCCTCGCCGATCGTCGGCAGGCGCGCCAGCAGCAGGTGCTCGCTGGCTCCGGCGCTGGCCTTCACCGCCGCCGCACTCAGCGGTGCGGCGCCGCGCTCGGGGAAGACGACGCCGTCGACGCCGGCGGCCTCGGCCGCGCGCAACAGGGTGCCGAAGTTCGTCGGGTCCTGGAGGTGCTCGAGCACGAGCACGAACGGGTCGTGACGGGCGGCTGCGGCATGCTCGACGATCTCGTCGAGGGTCGCCCATCGGCGTTCCCCGACCTCGAGCAGGACGCCCTGGTGCCCGTCGAACCCTGCCAGGTGGCTCAGCCGGTCGGCGGGGACACGGTCGATCGGCAGATGGACTCGTCGAGCCGCGTCGGTGATGGCGCGGAGCTCCGGCGATGGCTTGGCGGAGGCCGATACGAGGAGCCGATGCGCCTCTCGCCCTGCGGCAAGCGCTTCGAGGACCGGGCGCCTACCGCCGATCCAGTCAGTCACGCCGCCTCGACGCTCGCCACCGCCCAGGCCGCGACTCCCTCGCTGCCGGTGAAGCCGAGGCCGTCCGACGTGGTGCCCTTGACGGAAACAGCCTCGGGCATGACGCCCAGCAGCTTCGCGACCCGCGCGACGAGCTCGTCGCGGCTCTCTGTGATCTTCGGCTGCGCCACGGCGATCACCAGGTCCACGGATGCCGGCCGCCAACCGGCGTCGCGCAAACGCTCGACCGCACGCGTCACGAGGTCCGCGGAGTCGGCTCCCTTCCATGCCGCGTCGTCCGACGGGAAGAACGTGCCAATGTCGCCGAGGGCCGCGGCGCCCAGCAACGCGTCGATGAGCGCATGGAGCGCGGCGTCCCCATCCGAGTGGCCCTCGGGACCGCGCTTCTCGTCCGGGAAGGCGACCCCGCCGAGCATCATGGGCCGGCCTTCGACGAGCCGATGCGCGTCGAAGCCGATCCCCCAGCGCGCGCCGGAGGCCCCGGGTGCCACGCCGGTCGCGGCTGCGGCGAGCTGGGCGCGCATCGGCACGAGGTCGGCCGGGTCGGTGAGCTTGCGATTGGCCGGGTCGCCGGGGACGACGTGGACGGGCACGCCGGCGGCGGCGAGGGCGCCGGCGTCGTCGGTGATCGGACGGCCCCAGGCGTGAGCCTCCTCGATGGCGGCGCGCAGCGCACCCAGCCGCGCAGCCTGCGGGGTCTGGGCGGCGGCGATCTCCTCGCGCTCGACGGGTGCGACCACCCGCTCGCCCCGCACCCGCTTCAGCGAGTCGACGACCGGGACGATCGGCACGACCGCGCCGCTCAACCCGCGCGCCGCGTTCACCACCGCGGCGACCAGCTCGGGCGTGACGGCAGGGCGGGCGGCGTCGTGGACGAGGACGAGCGTGTCGTCGGCGTGGCCGGCGCCGGTGAGACCCCACAGCCCGGCGATCACCGAGTCGGGTCGCGAGTCGCCGCCGGGCACGACGAGGCAGCGGCCGTCACCGGGCGGCAGGGCATCGGTGAAGCGGTCGACCGACTCGGAGGGCACGGCGATCGCGATGCTGGCGAGGTCCGCATCGGCCAGGAGCACGTCAAGGCTCCAGCGCCAGGCGGGCCTGCCCCAGAGGTCCTCCCACAGCTTGTCGCTGCCCATTCGCGTCGAGCGGCCGGCCGCGACGAGGATGGCCGCGTACGTGGCATCCATCGGTCCGGCCGCCGAGGTCACTCGGCGTCTTGGCGCGGTTGGGCGAAGATCATTCGCCCCGCGACCGTCTGGAGCACGCGTGTGACGCTGATCGCCACTTCGCCATCCATGAAGCGAATCCCGCCCTCGACAACGATCATCGTGCCGTCGTCGAGGTAGCCGACACCCTGGCCGGGCTCCTTGCCTTCCTGGATGATGCGCACGGTCATCTCCTCGCCCGGGTGGACGACCGCCTTCACCGCGTTGGCCAGCTCGTTGATGTTCAGCACGCGGATTCCCTGGAGATCGGCGACGCGGTTGAGGTTGTAGTCGTTCGTGAGGATGGCCGCCTCGTGGTCACGCGCAAAGGCCATGAGCTTCGCGTCGACTTCGCCGACCTCGGGATACGTCTCCTCGCTCATCTCGACTGGCGAGACCGCGTCCTTCTGCAGCGCCGATAGCATCTCGAGACCTCGCCGCCCGCGGTTGCGGCGCATCGCGTCGGGCGAGTCGGCGATGCGCTGCAGCTCGTCGAGGATGAAGCGCGGGACGATGAGCGTGCCCAGGATGAAGCCGGTCCGTGCGATGTCCGCGATCCGGCCGTCGATGATCGCGCTCGTGTCGACCACCACCCGATTCGACTGGGTCCGTCCGCGGATGCCGGGCACGATCCCGGCGATGGCCGGCAGGAGGACGTCGCGCTTGGACGCCGTGATGAGCAGCATCATCGCCGCCAGGAAGATCGCGACCACGGGCGGCAGCAGGGAGCCGGCAGCTCCGCCGAGCTGTGCCAGCGGCACGCCGATCAGGAGGCCCATGATCAGCCCGACGATCACCGCGCCCACGCCGAGCGCGAACTCTCCCGCGCCGACCTCGCCGAGCTTCTCCGCCGCACTGCGCGCCGGGTAGATCGTGACGTACGGGATGGCGAGGTAGCCGAACAGGAACATCGCCACGACGAACGCGGTCAGGAACGCCGGGCCGTTCGCGGGCTGGATGAACTCGCCGGCATTGCGCAGCAGCGCCAGCCCCAGCGCGAACCCGAGCAGGGTGCCGAGCAGGGCACCACCAAGCTGAATGATGCGAGCCGTCATATGAACCGAAGAATCCGATGGATGAACCGCGGGTCCCGCCGGATGAACGAACGATGAGGTTGACGGTTCCCAGACGAGCGGCACGGTATCACGCGACCCGAAGGGTGTCCACGCTTCGTACGGGGAGGTACCGGTACCCTACTCAGCCTCCAGGGCCAGCCGCAGCGCCTCCCCCACGTCGCGCGCCACGACGAGCCCCTTGGCCTGCCCCTCCCCCGATGAGCGTCCGGGACCGGTGATGACGCGCGCGAAGCCGAGGCGCGTGGCCTCCAGCAGGCGGCGTTCCGCACGGACCGCCGCCCGGAGGCGCCCGGAGAGCGCGACCTCGCCCGCGACGGCTGTCGCAGGCTTCACGGGCCGATCGCGCATGCTCGAGGCGAGCGCCACCGCGACGGCCAGGTCCGCCGCAGGCTCGTCGATGCGCAGCCCGCCCGCCACGTTGACGTACACGTCGTGGGCGGTCAGGTTGAGGCCGGCGTGGCGGGCGAGGACCGCGATGAGCATCAGCACGCGGTTCACGTCGATCCCCGTGGTGGCGCGCCGAGGCGAGCCGTAGCCAGCCGGGGCGCAGAGCGCCTGGATCTCGACCGCGAGCGGACGCGTTCCTTCGAGCGCGATCGTGATGGCGGCGCCGGCGCTCGGCGCCTCGTCCGACTCGAGGAAGAAGCGGCTCGGGTCCTCGACCTCGGCCAGCCCGTCGCCGCGCATCTCGAGCACGCCGACCTCATCGGTCGAGCCGTAGCGATTCTTGGCGGCGCGCAGGAGCCGAGTCGCACCGAGTCGCTCGCCCTCGAGGTAGATCACGGCGTCGACGAGGTGCTCGAGCGTCCGCGGCCCCGCGACCGTCCCCTCCTTCGTGACATGGCCGACGAGCGCGACGCAGGTGCCGCCGGTCTTCGCCGCCTCGGCCAGGCGGGCGGCGACCTCGCGGACCTGGCCCACGCTGCCGGCCGGCCCGGCCAGCTCCCCGCTGGTGAGGGTCTGCACGCTGTCGACGACCGCAAGCGCCGGCGACGCCGCATCGATCGCCGCGAGGGCGGTCTCGAGCTCGGTCGTGGCCGACAGGTGAAGGTTGTCGACAACGGCACCGACGCGCTCCGCGCGACCGCGGATCTGTGCCGCCGACTCCTCGCCGGTGATGTAGAGGACCGGGAGCCCGCGCGAGGCGAGGAGGGCCGCGACCTGGAGGAGGAGCGTCGACTTCCCGATCCCCGGGTCACCGCCGAAGAGGGCGATCGAGCCGGGCACGAAGCCGCCGCCGAGGACGCGATCGACTTCGCCGTTGCCGGTCGTCAGACGTGACGCCTCCGCACTCTCGACCGCGGCGATCGGCGCGAGCGACGACATGCCGGCCATGGCCCGCGCGGCGGAGGGCGCCCGGGCGGCAGATCGCGGCTGTGCGACAGTCTCGACCATCGTGTTCCAGGCGCCGCACGACGGGCACTGGCCCGCCCACTTGGGCGAGGCTGCGCCGCATTGCTGGCAGAGGTACTGGGTCTTCAGCGCTGGCACGTAGGCTCCTCGCCCCCGAATGGTGGCACCCGCGTGCTTACCGTCGGCTTACTGCGCGACCGATGCGGCGCTCAGCGACCGGCCTTGGCGGTCTGACGCTTGGCTGGCGCGGAGCGCTCGATGCGAAGCGTTCCGTCATCGGCGAGGTCGACGACGACCGTGTCGCCGGCTTGGAAGGTGCCTTGCAGCATCTGCTCCGCAAGGGCGTCCTCGATCTGGTTCTGGATCTCCCGCCGCAACGGTCGTGCACCGTAGGCCTGGTCGTAGCCCTTGGTGATGATCGCGTCCTTGGCCGCATCTGTCACGACCAGCTCCAGCTGCTGACCGGCCATCTGATCCTTCACCCGCACGAGCATGAGGTCGACGATGTTGCGGATCTCCTCGATCGTCAGCTGCCGGAACACTATCGTGGCGTCGATGCGGTTGAGGAACTCCGGACGGAAGGTGTTCTTCAGCTCCGCGAGCACCTTCTCCTTCATCCGCTCGTAGTCGGCCATCGCCTGCGAGTCCGCGGCGCCGGCCCGGAAGCCGATGCTTGTGTCCTTCGTGAGCTGCTGCGCGCCGACATTGCTGGTCATGATGATGATCGTGTTGCGGAAGTCGACGCGGCGGCCCTTCGCATCGGTCAGGTGCCCGTCCTCGAGGATCTGGAGCAGGATGTTGAAGACCTCGGGGTGCGCCTTCTCGATCTCGTCGAGCAGCACGACCGAGTAGCTCTTGCGCCGCACCGCCTCGGTCAGCTGGCCGCCCTCGTCGAAGCCGACGTAGCCGGGCGGTGCACCGACCAGGCGCGACACGTTGTGGCGCTCCATGAACTCGCTCATGTCGATCTTGATGAGCGCGTCCTCGCTGCCGAACATGAACTCGGCCAGCGCCCTGGCGAGCTCGGTCTTGCCGACGCCGGTGGGCCCGCTGAAGATGAAGGAGCCGATCGGCCGGCGCGGGTCCTTGATGCCGGCACGCGCGCGACGCACGGCGCGGCTGATCGTCTGGATCCCCTCCTCCTGGCCGATGTACCGCTTGTGGAGCGCGTCCTCCATGTGCAGCAGGCGCTCGGTCTCCTCGGTGCTGAGGCGGACGACCGGGATGCCGGTCCACATGCTGACGACCTGGGCGATGTCCTCGTCGGTGACGACCGGGACCTCCTTCGACTGGTCCTCGTGCCACTTCGTGCGGAGCTCCTCGATCGCCTCCTTGCCCTGAGCCTCCTCGTCGCGCAGGCGCGCGGCGGCCTCGTAGTCCTGGCCGGCAATGGCCTCGTCCTTCTGGCGCGTGACCTCCTCGAGCGCGAGCTGCGCCTCCTTGATCTCCGCCGGGGCCGATGCGGAGCGCAGCCGTACCCGCGATCCCGCCTCGTCGACGAGGTCGATGGCCTTGTCCGGCAGTGCGCGGTCGGCGACGTAGCGAACTGAGAGGCTCACCGCGGCGTGGAGCGCCTCGTCGCTGATCTTGACGTGGTGATGCTCCTCGTAGCGCTCCCGGATGCCGAAGAGGATGTCGATCGCCTCGTCGACGGTCGGCTCATCGACCATCACCGGCTGGAAGCGGCGCTCGAGGGCGGCATCCTTCTCGATGTACTTGCGGTACTCGTCGAGCGTCGTGGCGCCGATGCACTGTAGCTCGCCGCGGCTCAGCGGCGGCTTGAGGATGTTCGCCGCGTCGATCGCCCCCTCGGCCGCGCCCGCCCCGACAAGCGTGTGCAGCTCGTCGATGAAGAGGACGCTGTCATGGGAGCTGCGCAGCTCCTCGATGATCTTCTTGAGTCGTTCCTCGAACTCACCGCGGTACTTTGTCCCGGCCACGAGCGAGCCGATGTCGAGGGTCAGGACGCGCTTGTCGGTCAGCGTCTCGGGGACGTCGCCGGACACGATGCGCTGCGCGAGCGCCTCGGCGATGGCGGTCTTGCCGACGCCGGGCTCGCCGATGAGCGCGGGGTTGTTCTTCGTCTTGCGCCCGAGGATCTGGATGACGCGCTCGATCTCCTTCTCGCGGCCGATCACCGGGTCGAGCGAGCCGGCGCGGGCGGCATCGGTCAGGTTGATGCCGAGCTGGTCGAGGGTCGGCGTCTTCGACGGGCGCTTCGTCTCCTGCGCCGGAGCCGTGCTCGAGCTCTGGCTGAGGACGTGGATGACCTGGTGGCGCACCTTGTCGAGGTTGACGCCCAGGCTCTCGAGCACGCCGGCGGCGATGCCCTCGCCCTCCCGCACGAGTCCGAGCAGCAGGTGCTCGGTGCCGATGTAGTTGTGGCCCAGGCGGCGGGCCTCGTCGATGGCCAGCTCGATGACGCGCTTCGCGCGCGGCGTGAGCCCGACGTCTCCGACGACCGGTCGGTCGCCGCGACCGATGATGAACTCGACGGCGGTTCGGACCTTGGACAGCTCGACGTTCATGTTCTCGAGCACGCGCGCGGCAACGCCCTCGCCCTCACGGACGAGGCCGAGGAGCAGATGCTCCGTGCCGATGTAGTTGTGGTTAAAGCGCTGCGCCTCGTCCTGGGCGAGGGTCAGCACCTTCCGCGCTCGATCGGTGAACTTGTCGAATCGGTCCATGGCTAGCGGCCTTCCGCTGGGGTTGGTCTGCTTCGCAGTGTACGGCACCCGCGCGGGGCGATTCGCGTGCCCGCGCTCCGCGTCCTGCGTAACTCATACGGTTGACGAAACGGTTTCGCTCATCGTTCCGCCATGTGACTCTTGGCGCCACAGGACCGATGGCGACCTTGAGTCAGCCAAGAGTCGGATCCCGCCAACCGCGGCGTGTAACCGAAGGCATGCGTATCAGCCGCTCAATCGCTGAATGCCTCCATCCGGAGGCAGCCTCGGCCACTCGGTGGCCGTCATGCATCTATCTGGGTGCAAAGCGGAAGCTGGGTGGCCGATAGGCCTCCTAGCCGTTACACGGCGCCGACG
>CAWJZO010000002.1:0-508440 GCA_963847375.1 uncultured Chloroflexia bacterium | reverse complement strand
GCGTCCGCGCCGCCCCCGGCGGCTACACCCCTGACCGACTCCACTTCGACACGGTCCGCTGAGAAGGTTGAGGAGTCCGCCTCAACCAGTCCGGCTGGGGCAGGCACATCGGACACGAGTTCCGACAAGGCAACCGGTGCGGAGGCCAGCTTCAAGGTCGGCGAGGAGGTCTCAGCGAAGGAAGAGACTGCGCAAAGCCCTTGAGGCCGCGGGTGAGGAGGACGCGGTAGGTGCGCTTGACGAGGTCGGTGAAGCGGTCGCCGGAGCGCTTGACGATCGAGTCGTGGGAGTGGCTCGGAGTCGCCGATCCAGTCGTTGGTGGCGGGATCCCAGCGCAGGTCGCGGCCCCAGATGACGCCGACGTAGTCGAACTCGAAGCCCTGGGCGGTGTAGACGCAGCCGACCTGGTTGAGGCCGTTCGGGTCGGAGGCCCAGAAGTTCGAGGGCGGGATGCCGGGGGCGAGGCGGCCGGCATCGGGCCTGGCGTTCCAGGGCATCTGCCAGGCGCCGACCTTGACGTCGGGGACGAGCGTGCCGTCGGGGTTCGGGTTGCTCCAGGGCCAGCAGAAGCCGGCGGTCAGGCGGGCGGAGTGGCCCTCATCGGCCTTCGATCGGATCAGGGCGTCGAGCTGCTCGACCGAGTCGACGATGCGGAAGTCGAACGTCTCGCGCTCGGCATCCCAGGTCGGGTTGGCGGTCTCGGCGAGGCCGAGCGTGCCGTCGACCCAGCTGCAGGAAGGCCTTCGAGCCGGCGAGGCGGAACTGGGTCTCGAGCTCGAACGTGCTGACATCGGCGCCGTTGCGCTCGGCGGCCTCGAGGATGAGCTGGGTGCTGCCGACCTCGTTCGGGCGGACGGTCTGGTAGTCGTCGATGAAGAAGACCGTCGTCTTGGCGGCCTTGATGAGCTCGTCGACCTGCGGGAGATCGGTCCGCTTCGCCTTCGGCGTGAAGCGGCTGGCGCTCGTCTCGCGCAGCCGATGCGCCTCGTCGAGGATGAGGACGTCGACGTCGTTCGCATCGGCGTTGCCGAACTGGTTGAAGTAGCGGAACTGCGACTGGCCGGCGCGGTTGCCGACGACGCGGCGCATGTTCTCGGTGAAGGCCTTGCTGCCGGTGGCGTGCATGGCGTTGTAGCCGCGCTTCGCGAGCTCGCCGACGAGGTGGAGCGCGATGATCGACTTGCCGGTGCCCGGCCCGCCCTGGACGAGGACGACCGACTTCTTCGCCTCGTGGTAGCCGTCGCGCGCCGCCGCCAGGACCGATTCGAACGCGACCCGCTGCTCGTCGAGGAGCACGAACTCGCTGTTGGCCTTGATCATCGCGGCGGTGTGCTCGAGGAGCTTGCGGCTCGGCCGGTACTTCGACTCGAGCACGCGGCTCATGACCGGCGTCGCCGTCGCCGGCGCTGACAGGTGGTGGTTGAGGAACTCGGCCAGCTCGTCCGACTGGTCGCCGGTGTAGAGCGGGTTGCGGTGGAGCGCCTCGGCGTGGCGATCGGCCCACAGCTCGCCGATCGGCGTCGAACTGGAGGTTGTGGAGGTAGCTGACGGCGGTCAGCGCGACCGCATCGGTCTCGTAGAAGACCGAGTGGTTGTCGAGCAGCCACTGCTGGTAGCCGCCGACCTGGACCGATGGGTGGAGGACGCGCCGGACCTGCTTGCCGACGTACAGCTCGACGCAGTTGTCGGCGGTCGACGGACCGATGCTGCCGTCGCTCCACTGCTTGAGCTCGACGACGACCGCGTTCTCGGCGCTGGTCGCGGCGTGGCCGGTGAGCATCGCGTCGAGCCGCCGGCTCGTGTTGCCGAGCTGGTACTCGAGGATGACGCCGTGGTCGTTCAGCTCGGCCTGGTCGACGAGCATCGACAGCGCCATGAGGCTGTTCTGCCAGCTCGCCACCTCGGACGGCGCCGGGCTTGTGGCCGATCTGCGCCGATGTACTCGGCCCGCAGCTTCTCCGCGATCCGATGCATCTGCGCATCGGCCCGAAACTGCTCGGTCGTCCCGGCGTAGAGCTTCAAGGGCCGCCAACTGTCAGCAGCATCGAACGCAGCTTGGTTTCCATCTCGATCAGATCGCTGATGGTCCGCCGGCCCAGAAACTCGCTGGTCGGATGCATGACCTGGTCGCGGAACGACGTGAGACCACGCGTTGCGGCTCGCCAACTACTCTGGCTGGGATACCCGAACATCGGATGCAGGCCAAGCCTGCGAACCGTAGTGAGCAGGTCAGAAAACTGGAATGCGGTCAGGACATCGGCGTCGATGTTCAGCTCCCTTGATTCCTGGTATTGCTTCAGAACCTTCTTGCGGCGCCCCGCTGTCAGGAGGTCGAGCGCGGCGGTCGGGTCTGCGAGGGCGGACCGCCGCCTCGGCCGCCATTGTCATTTCGAGATCTGCCAGCAAGAGATAGAAGTGGGTGCGAACCGGGTGCTTGTTCAGGTCGGAAGGAGTGACAAAGCCTGCTAGCCCATCATTCTCCACGGCGAACACCATTGGGGAGGCTGCTAGCCGTCGTAGCAGCGTTCCAACTGGGGCATTGGCACTTACAAGATAAGGAGAGGCAAGCCGTTGCACCTGGATCCGCGATCCAGGTGTGGCTTTCTCAGCCGACTCGCGAGTGACGAAGCCCACGACCTCTTTGCCGTTGGTTACAGGCGCGTGGTCGAAGCCAAGAGGAGCAAGAGCACGTACGACATCTTCAACCCGAGCGGTCACGCGCACACTTACCGCGGAGGCGAGAGGCGTCATTACGTGGCGAGTGGTGATGGCTCCTGATATCGAGTCGTATGGAAGCACGTCATTGCCAAAGCGTCTCCGCGCGAGAGGCTACCATCGGTTGCCAGACTAATTCGCGACGAGCTGACGGGAGGAGGCTGGCTCGTGAGCGTGGCTCGACCATCGCGTTCGGCTGGCGGCGTTCCAGTGGCTGCGGGCGCAGATGGACGTCCACGGCGAGGTGCTGCCGCGGTCGATCCTGGCCGAGGGCTTCGTGTTCGAGGGCACGCGGGTGCCGCTGCTCGGGCCGCAGGGCATCTTCAAGCCGGGGATCATGACCGAGGCGCCGCTGTCGATCACGACGATCCCGGGCGGGCCGTACGACGACAGCATGGGCTCCGGCGGCGCGCTGAAGTATCGGTATCGCGGGACCGATCCGGCCCATCCGGACAATCGCGGCCTGCGCCGGGCGATGGAGGAGCAGCTGCCGCTCGTCTACTTCTATCGGCGTCCAGCCGGGCCAGTACCTGGCGGCGTTCCCGGTCTTCATCGTGGGTGACCATCCGTCAGAGCTGACGTTCGACGTCCAGGTCGACGATCCGCTCGCGCTCGTCCAGCCGCCCGAGCCGAGTCGTTCGTGAGCGAGGACCGGGCGGCGATCCGCCGCGAGTACGTGACCGTCGATCGTGCGGCGGCGCGTGCATCAGCAGGCGTTCCGGGCGCGGGTGATCGAGGCGTATCGGACGCATTGCGCGCTCTGCCGGCTGCGCCACCAGGAGCTGCTCGACGCCGCCCACATCACCGCCGACGCCGAGGCCACCGGGCGAGCCGGTCGTCTCGAACGGCCTCTCGCTCTGCAAGCTCCACCACGCCGCGTTCGATCGGCACTTCCTGACCGTCCGGCCCGACTACACGATCGAGGTGCGCCGCTCGATCCTCGACGAGACGGACGGACCGATGCTGCTCCACGGCCTCCAAGGGCATGCACGACCGACCGATCTACCTGCCGCGCGAGGCTTCGCTGCAGCCCGACCGCGATCGGCTGGAGGAGCGCTACGCGGCGTTCCGAGCGGTGAGCTGATGCGCTACTGGGTCGGGATCACCGACTAGGACTGGTTCCGGTTCCTGGCGGCGAGGCCGGAGCTGCCGGAGGTCAACTTCTGGCAGCCGAGCGCCGGTCGGCGGCCGGTGACGCTCGACGAGGGCGCGCTCTTCCTCTTCAAGCTTCACGCGTCGCACGGCGGGGCGATCGTGGGCGGCGGGTTCTTCGTGAAGTACTCGGCCCTGCCCGTGCGGCTGACGTGGGACACGTTCGGTGAGGAGAACGGCGCGGCGAGCTTCGACGAGATGGTGGCGCGCATCGGTCGCTATCGGCGCACGGCGATCGACGTCCATGGCGACCAGGTCGGGTGCCTGGTGCTGGTCGAGCCGTTCTTCCTCGAGGAGTCCGAGTGGATCGCGCCGCCGGCGGACTGGGCGCCGAACATCGTGCAGGGCAAGCGATACGACTCGGAGGTCGGGGAGGGCGCGCGGATCTGGAGCCAGGTGCAGCTGGCGCTGGCGAGGCGGCTGCCGATGGAGCACGCGGTCGCGGAGCATCGGTATGGCAAGCCGATCCTGGTGCAGCCGCGGCTCGGCCAGGGCGCCTTCCGCCTGCTAGTGACCGATGCCTACCAGCGCCGATGCGCCGTCACCGGCGAGCGCACGCTGCCGGTGCTCGATGCCGCCCACATCCGGCCGTACGCCGAGCTCGGTCCGCACAAGCTCGAGAACGGGATCCTGCTGCGCAAGGACCTCCACGCCCTGTTCGATGCCGGCTACGTGACCGTCACGCCGTCGCTCGAGCTGCGCGTCAGCCGGCGCATCCGCGAGGAGTTCGAGAACGGCCGCGACTACTACGCGCTCGCGGGATCATCGGTCCGGCTGCCGCTGCAGCCGGCGCCGCCACCATCGGCCGAGTACCTCGAGTGGCACGGCGATACTGTGTTCAGGGGATAGGCAAGACCATCGTCCCAGGCATGCCTGCCGGATCCGGTGTTGGCGTAGATGTACCTTTCATTCCCGAACGCTGCTCTACGACGGCGTCACGGTCCAATTGCCGTCGGCCGTGACTTCCAGCAGGAACGCTCCGTCACCGATCAGGACCTCGCCCTCGTAAGCACCGATTTCGTTCACGAGAAGCTCCTGACCGAGTCCACCGCCATAAGCGATAACCACGAAGTTGGCCGCACCGTCGTGCGAGACGTTAGCGGTGGCGAGTCCGCTCACGGCCGGATCGATCTGAACGACGTCATCGCCCGTCCCGGTCAGCTCTGCTCGGCCGTCCCATGCACGCGCCTCGGTGACGGGCTGGATGCTGATCGTCCACGCTCCGTCAGCGGTCACCTCGAACGCGACCGAGTGCTGGCCGTCCTGTTCGTCGAACAGGACGGTGCCGGTGTAGTTCCCGATCGTGTTGACGAGGAGATCGTTCTGATCGCCAGCTTCAGAGATCGTGGTGACGACGAAGTTTGCGCTGCCGGTGTGAGTCGCAGTGGCGATCGCCGCGGCGTCTTCGGGGATCTCAAATTGCGGTACAGCATCTCCGGTCCCCGACAACTCGATCGTGGCGAACGCCGGGGTTGGTTCGGGACTCGGGGTCGGCTCGGTTGTCGGGGTGCCCTCCGCCGTTTCCTCGGGGGTCGCCTCACTGGTTGCAGCCGCTGTCGGTGATGGCTCTGATGTCCCATCGCTTTGTGCGGTTTCCTCGGAGTCCGGCGCCAGCAGGGCGGCAACGACTATCAGGACCACAATCGCGATCGGGATGATGAAACGCCATTTCCGATACCAGGCTTCTTCGGCGCGTCCTCGGTCCCACCATCCGATGGCGGGACGGCTTGTGGAACGACTTCAGTCGGTGGGGGTTGCGGTTCATCGGTCACGGCTCATACCTCCGTCGAGCCTGCGTCCGAAGGCGCCGAGTGTGTCGCGGTGCCCGGGCTGCTGCGTTCGAGGCTAGTCGTCCGCGTCGCGCCTCGCGTCCACCTAACGGCGGTGACGGGATGGGTAATTCGGACCACTCTGAGGAAGTCGTGCCCTGGCGGCTCGCGGGGTCATCGGTCCGGCTGCCGATGCCGCCGGCGCCGCCGCCATCGGCCGAGTACCTCGAGTGGCCGCGACACGGTGTTTCGGGGCTGAACTCTGACCACGACTATCGCATCCGCGTTCCGCAGTCCTCGCCGTAGCTCAGGCGTCGCGCTGCTCGCCAATGTCCTCGTACCAGATCTCGGGGTGCTCGGCGATGAAGTCGTGCATGAGCGCGACGCACTCGGGTGAGTCGAGGTTGATGACCTCGACGCCTCGCGCGCGCAGGTAGTCCTCCCCGCCGACGAAGGTGCGGTTCTCGCCCATGACGACGCGCGGGATGCCGTACAGCAGGATGGCGCCGGTGCACATGTCGCACGGCGACAGGGTCGTGTACATCGTCGAACGTCGGTAGACCGATGCCGGCAGCCGACCGGCGTTCTCGAGCGCATCGGTCTCGCCGTGCTTGATGGCGCTGCCCTCCTGCACGCGCCGGTTGTGTCCGACGCCGAGGATGGTCCCGTCGTCGGCGACGAGCGCCCCACCGATCGGCACGCCGCCCTCGTCGCGCCCGATGCGTGCCTGCTCGATGGCGTGGGCGAGGTGCTCGTGGTCGCGGTTCTCCATCGGTCTTCCTTTCGTTGCAGCTCAGCTGCGGCGGTAGGGCTTGAGGTAGGCGCCGGGGTACGCCACGTTGCGGCCTGAAAGCGCCAGCGCGCCGATGACGACGAGGTAGGGGAGGGCGAGCAGCAGCTCGAACGGCAGCTCGCCGAACCCGGGCAGGATGCGGAGCCGGAACTGGAGCGAGAAGACGAGCGAGAAGATGAGCGCGCCGATCACGCCTCGGCCGATGCGCCAGCGCCCGAAGATGACGAGGGCCACGCACACCCAGCCGCGGCCGGCGATGATGTCGAGCGTGAAGCTGCCGAGCAGCGCGAGCGTGATGAACGCGCCGCCGATGGCCATCAGCGCTCCGCCGAGCATCAGGGCCAGGTAGCGCGTGCGGACCACGTTGACGCCGGCGGCGTCGGCCGCCTCCGGGTTCTCGCCCACCGCGCGGACCTCGAGGCCGAAGCTCGAACGCTGAAGGAGCCACCATGCGGCCGGGACGACGACCAGGAAGGCGAGCCAGGTCAGTCCGTATTGGTCGAAGATCGCGCCGATCCCGCCCAGCTCGCCGAACGGGTTGATCGTCGGCATCGGCTCGATGCGCTGGAGCTCACCGCCCGCGAAGATCAGCCGGTTCGTGAATTCCGACAGGCCGATGAGCGCGATGGTCAGCCCGATGCCGGACACGTGCTGGTTCGCACCGAAGGTCACCGTCATGAGCGCCATGACCGCCCCGGCCCCGAGGCCGACGGCGATCGCCGCGCCAAGGCCGAGCAGCGGCGATCCGGTCGCCCAGGCGGTCACGAAGCCGGCGAACGCGCCGGCATACATCGTCCCCTCGATCCCGAGGTTGAGGATGCCGCTGCGCTCTGCGTACGTCTCGCCGACGGTGCCATACACGAGCGGCGTGGCGTTGCGCAGCGTGGCCGCAAGCAGGTCGACCAGGAACGTCATCCGGGTGCCGCTTCCGGTGCCACGTCGCCGGTGGCCGAGGGCGTGTCCGCGCCCTCGGTGCGGCGGAACCGATTGCGACGCAGCGCGAGCAGCGCGACGGTGGTGAGGAGCAGCACCCCCTGCACGACGGCGCCGAGCTGGGACGGGATGCCGAGCGACCGCGCCGCCGAGCTGGCCCCGACGGTGAGGTCTCCGATGAAGAGCGCGGCGAGCGTCACGCCCGGCATGGTGAGCGTCCCCAGGGTGGCGACCACGATGCCCGTGTAGCCGTAGCCGGGCGACAGGCCGCCGGTGAGCCGGTTCTGGATGCCGGCCACCTCGCTGACGCCCGCGATCCCCGCGATGGCCCCGCTGACCAGCGCGGCGCCGAGCAGGGTGCGGGAGATGTTGATGCCGGCGAAGCGGGCCCCCTGCGGGCTCAAGCCCGCCGCTCGAAGCCGGAGGCCGGTCGGCGTACGGCCGAGCACGTACCAGGCGACGGCGATGACGACCAGGGCCAGCAGGAAGCCGAAGTGCAGCCGTGAACGTTCGATGAGCGCCGGGAACTCGGCCGACGCGGCGATGCGCGGCGACTCCGGGAAGCCGGTGACCGGATCGCGCCACGGGCCGTGGAGCAGCCCGTTCACAAGCAGGAGCGCCACGGGGTTGAGCAGGAGGGTCGTCACGACCTCGTCGATCCCGAAGCGGACGCGCAGCAGCGCCGGCCCCAGCGCCCACGCGGCGCCCGCCAGCGCGCCGCCGACGACCATCACCGGCAGTGCGACGAGCGGCGGCAGCCCGCCGACCATGGTGCCGATGCCCGCGGCGGCGATCGCGCCGAGCAGCAGCTGGCCCTCCGCGCCGATGTTCCAGTACCCGGCCCGGAAGGCGATGGCCACCGCGGCGCCGGTGAACAGGATCGGCGTGGCGCTGACGAGCACCTCGAGCAGCGTGAAGGGTGAGGTCAGCGGGGTGATCACGAAGGCGACGTACGCCTCGATCGGGTTGGCACCGGCGAGAAGGATCGGCACGGCGGTGATCGCGAAGGTGACGAGGATGGCGATGACGACGAGGATCGGGGTGGACCAGATCGAGATCCGCATCAGGCGGCCCTTCCGCGGCCGGCCATGAGCATGCCGAGCTGCTCGGGATCGGCTTCGCGGGTGCCCATCTCGCCGACGACGCGACCCTCGTACAGCACGACGAGCCGGTCGGACAGGGCGAGCAGCTCGTCGAGATCCTCCGACACCAGGACGATCGCGGCCCCCTCCGCGCGGCGGGCGAGCAGCTGCGAACGCACGTACTCGGTGGCCCCGACGTCGAGTCCGCGCGTCGGCTGCGAGACGACGAGCAGGCGCGGATCTCGCGAGAGAACGCGAGCCAGGAGGACCTTCTGGATGTTGCCGCCGGAGAGGGTGGCAACGGGGTCGTTCGGCCGGGCGCGGATGTCGAAGCGATCGATCAGGTCGAGGGCGTGCTCGTGGACGCGGTGCTCGTCGATGCGCCCGCCACGCCGGAAGTCGTCGAGATGCTCCAGGACGAGGTTGTAGGCCACCGACAGGTCACCGATCAGGCTCGCATGCCGGTCCTCCGGGATGCGCCCGACGCGCGCCCGCATCATTCGGGTCGGATCGGCGCCCGCCAGCTCGACGCCGTCCACGGCGATCGATCCACGGGTCGGTTCGCGCATGCCGGAAAGCAGCTCGACGAGCTCGGTCTGGCCATTGCCCGACACGCCGGCGACCCCCAGGATCTCGCCACCGGCGACGGCGAGCGTGACCTCCGACAGGGCCGGGAGCCCGTGTGCCCCGTTCGCGTTGAGGTCGCTGATGCGGAGGATCGGCGCGCCGGAGGGCGCCGCGCCCTCGGCCGGACGTTCGACGCCGAAGGTGGGACGGCCGACCATCATGCCGGCCAGCTCCCGCTCGTCGGTCGCCCCGGGAACCGAGCCGACCAGCCTTCCGCGGCGCAGGACGCTGACGCGGTCGCTGATGGCACGCACCTCCGCCAGCTTGTGGCTGATGAATACGACCGACATCCCGTCGGCCACGAGCGAGCGCAGCGTGGCGAAGAGCGCGTTCACCTCCTCAGGCACGAGGACCGCGGTCGGCTCGTCGAGGATGAGGATCCGGCAGTCGCGCGAGAGCGCCTTGAGGATCTCGACTCGTTGCTGCTGCCCGACCGACAGCTCGTCCACGCGGGCCGCCGGATCGACACGAATCCCGAAGCGCTCGGATGCATCGGTCCCACGGCGGCGGGCCTCGTCCAGGTCGAGACGCATCCCGCGCGACCGTCCGAGGGCAAGGTTCTCCGCGACGGTCATCGGCCGCACCAGCGCGAAGTGCTGCGTGACCATCCCGATGCCGGCCCGGATCGCGTCGCGCGGCGAGCGGATGGCCTGCACCTGCCCGTCGACCCGGACCTGACCGGCATCCAGGCGCGTCAGCCCGTAGGCGATCCGCATGACGGTCGTCTTGCCCGCGCCGTTCTCGCCGAGCAGCGCGTGGACCTCGCCGCGACGGACATCGAAGTCGATGCCGTCGTTGGCGACGAGGTCTCCGAACCGCTTCGTGATCCCGCGCAGCTCGAGAGCGGGCGCGTCAGTTGTCACGCCGAGGCCACTGGCGCCGTCGAGCCTAGGCGTCCGGGATCGTGGATCCGGGCGGCGTGGTCTCGGTGATGTCGACTCGGAACGTTCCCGCCTTGATCGCGGCCTCGCGCTCTTCGACCGCGCTCAGGACCTCGTCCGGCACACCACCGATGACGTCGGCGTTGATCTCGGCCAGCGCTGCCCCTCCCTTGGCGACCATCGAGAAGTCCTTGAGGTCCTGGGCGGTGTACGAGCCCGCGGAGACCTGGTCGATCACGTACTCGACCGTCGGAGTCATGTTCCAGGTCACGCTGGTCACCACGTTGTCCGGCGCGAGCTCCTGCTGGTCACTCATGTTGCCGACGGCCACCAGGTCGTTTTCGTCGGCCGCCTCGATGACCCCGAAGCGCTCCGCGAACAGGACGTCCGCACCCGCGCCGACCTGGGCGAGCGCGGCCTCCTTCGCCGCCGCCGGATCGAACCAGCTGTTGAGGAACGTGACCTTCACGTCGACGTCCTCGTTCGTCTCCTGCGCGCCGGCGATGAACGCGTTGACGATGCGGTTGACCTCCGGCACCGGGTACCCGCCGACCACGCCGAGCACGTTGGACGCCGTGACTCCGCCGGCGATCATCCCGGCCAGGTACGCCGGCTCGTGGATCCAGTTGTCGAAGACGGAGAAGTTCGGCTCCGCGGGTCCGCCGCCCGATCCGAAGACGAAGGCGATGTCCGGGTACTCCGCGGCAACGGCGCGAACGGCCTCCTCGTTGCCGAAGGCGTCACCGAAGATGATGTCCGGCGCGTCCTGCTCCGCGGTCTCGCGCAGGACGCGCTCCATGTCGCCTGCGTAGCCGATGTCATCGGTGAAGCTGTAGTCGATCCGGCCGGCCTCCATCTCGGCATTCAGGGCGGCGTGGATGACGCCGTCCCAAGGCTCCTCGATCTGGGTGGCATATGCCGCGAAGACGGTGATCGTGTCGTCGCCGGCGGGCGAAGCGGACGACGACTGGGCGCCGCATGCCGTCATCAGGAGCAGCATGCTCGCGACGAGGGGAAGCGCGATGACGGCACGGCGGCGGCCCGTCGTGCGCTGGTTTCGGCGGACACCCATGATCTGCACCCTCCTCCAAGACGACGCGGCCTCACCCGGCCCCGATCAGACACCGAAGCGTACGCCTTGGCAGGCAGTTCCGGAGCCTCGAATCGTGCGGCCACGATCGCTGGCGCTGGCGAGGCGGGTGCCGATGGAGCGCGCGGTCGCGGAGCATCGGCATGACAAGCCGATCCTGGTGCAGACACGGCTCGGCCAGGGCGTACACCTAATGTCCAGTGAGCCTTGACTCGGTGGCACCGCAGGCGTAGCGTCGCGGCGAGACCACTGACTGGCATGCCGAACGGTCGGGGGATTCACGGTGGCGCCATCAGCATCCGAGCAGCGTCCCAGCGGGGTTGTACATCCGGCCCTTGATCTGCGATGCAGCCCCATCGGGCGATGCCTCGCGACGACCGCACGAGCAGATGGACCATGAAGTGGCCCTGGTCGCGTCGCGCTAAGCCGGCCGGAGGCGCCGGTGCCGTCGTTGCTCCGCCCGTTGCGGCCAATCAGCCTCCGCAAGGTCGAGCTCTGGGTTTATCTCAGATCGTGAGGGCTGGGCGGCTGGCGGTCGCCAGAGGAGATTTTCATGGCGAATGCGGCGGAGCCAACGAACTCTGAGCTCCCGATCATCCTGGTGCGCGGGTTCGGCGGCCTGGATGTCAGTGACGAGAAGAAGCTGACGTACTACGGGTTCAACGACGGCACGGTGTACCCGCAGAAGCGCGGCGAGAACTACATCTACGAGGGACTGATCCTTCGCTTCCTCAAGTCGGCGTGGCGGTACCAGGACGCGACGAACGTCGTTGGCTACTACGGGCGTCCGATCACCGCCAGCCAGGAGATCCCGAAGGAGCTGAAGGGTTTCCCGGGCGACTTCTTCGCCGGCAACAAGATCGTCGTCGATCCCGCGATGGCGCTGGCGCTTCGGAAGAATCCTGATCCGAAGCTAACGCTCTGGGTCTTCAGGTACTACGACCTCGACAATCGCAACTTCCCTGAGTACGGCGCGGCGCTGAAGCGCCTCATCGAGCTCGTCCGTGCCCTCATTACGCTGAAGACCGGCGACGAGCAGCCCAAGGTGAACATCATCGCCCACTCCATGGGCGGGCTCATCGTGCGCCGCACCCTGCAGTCCGAATACGCCGCCGGCGACGCACCCAAGTCGGTGAACAAGGTGGTGACGCTTGGGACCCCGCATCAGGGAATTCCGTTCCAGCGGCTCAGCAACCTCAAGTGGCTGCCGATGCTCGATGCGGCCGACGAGCTCGAGCAGTTCAGCGAGGAACGGCAGAAGGACGCCGAGGATCCGATGAGCTTCAAGCGGCTCGAGCGGCACTTTCCACTCGAGCGGTTCCTCACGGTGATCGGGACCAACTACCGCACCTTCGGCGTCGGCCCGGCGACGTTTCTGAACCGCCTGTTCAGCGTCGAGGGCGAGTTCGGCCTCAATTACAACCGGAGTGACGGTCTCGTGAAGATCGACTCGGCCGGCATCCCGGGCGCCCCGCGCGCGTTCATCCACAAGTGCCACGGCGGGCCCGATTCGCTCATCACCTCGCGCGAGGCGTTCGAGATTGCGACGCGGTTCTTCCACGGCGACATCCATGCCCGCCTGCGGCTCATCGACGCCCAGATCTCGCACGGGCGCGACTGGATCGGCAAGAGCGAGTTCTTCATCGGCGTGTCGCTGAAGCCACGCGGCTACGACTTCGACCTGTTCCACCAGAGCAAGGAGGCGGAGAACTGCTACGGCCCCTTCAACAGCGATAGGCTCGACGACAAGGAGGTGCGCTTCGATTGGCTGGGGCCCGACCGCAACCGTCGCCTGATCTACGAGGGCTGGCTCGACTCAGGTGCCGCTCCTGCCGATGCGGACGACCTCGTCATGCGGATCGAGACGTACGTCGGCGAGCGAGATCTCTTCGGCATCGGCTTTTCCGACAACCTCGTGTATCACGGCCACTGCTACGTTCAGGCCAGGCCGAAACCGAAGCTGCGGCTGGCGAAACACATGGGTGAGCTCTTCACCGATGAGGGCCTGGAGCTGAAGCAGAAGGGTGGAGAGTGGCTGTTGCCGATCGAGGGCGAGGGCTTTCGGGCCACCTTCGGCATTCAGCTCGAGTTCATCAGCAAGGAGGGGCGCAAGCCGCTGGCCTAGCCGACATCCAGCCATCACGGAGCGGGCGCGCCCCTACTGAGCTCGAATCGCAGGTCTTCGTCATCGTGCAGGATCAGGAGCACGCCCTCTCGCCGGGTCCATCCGTCGTGTACGAGTAGGAACGTGCCCTCGTGGTGGTGCAGAAGCCGCAGCCCTTCGTAGCGGTAGCTGTCGTCCGCGAGCCGCTCCTCCGTGACGCCAGGTGCCTCAAAGCCCAGGGGTCGCTGGCTGTGCACCACGACCGCCGGCCGTCGGTCGATGCCTGCCTCGACCTGGTCGGCGAGTGCCAGTCCGCGACTCTCTGCGACGAGCGTAATGGTCCAGAACAAGCTGAGCAGGACGAGCATCGCCAGCAGACTGCGGTTCACGTCGGTGCGCCACGTGCGCTCGGACTCGACGCTGCCGCGGCGGCGTTCCAGATCCCGGCTGAGGCTGACCCCATGCGCCGTCAACAGCGCTCCAAGCCCGAAGCTCAGGGGAAACGTCAGCTGTCCGACTCCGAATCCGACCAAGACTGCCAGGGCCAGTGCCGGCAAGAGCAGCCATGACCATGTGAGGACTGTAATGCCACGCTGCAGGACCGGCGCCCAATCCGGATCGTCGAGCCGACGACGGACGAGTCCGTCTACCCACATCCACCCCACGCCGACGACGGCGGCGAGGACCAGTGGAACGAACAGGGAGTCGACACTGCGCAGCAGGTAATCGCGAGTCGAAAGACCGAAGATCGTTTCGTCGAGCCCGAGCGCTCGCGCCTGCACATCGGATCGCTTCCAGCCGAAGTAGACCAGCAGCGCGGTCAACACCGTCACGTTGGTCACGAACGACAATACGGTGCGAAGCAGCGCGTCCTGCGAGGCTGGGCGAGCGGGTGTAACGGTCTCCGCCAGTGGCACCCCGGCCGCCATCAGGGGGCGTCTGTCGCATCGGCGGCGTCCGATTCACCGGCTGTCGCTGAAGGATCGTCCGATGGAGTCGCGTCGTCCGTCGCGTCACCGTCGTCCGTATCCCCGTCGTCGGTGGCTAGTTGGAGAGTGCACGCTCCCGCGCTGGGATCCAAGAGGCGCGCCACGGTATCCCACACGGTGCAGACGACCGTTTGCGTCTCGTCATCCTCGGCATCCTCACTCCATGAACCCAGAGTCACCGCCGCCGCGAAGGCCTCCCGCGCGGCCGTTTCGTCGCCGGCGCATAGATGTGCTCCCGCCGCATAGAGAAGGCGCGTACGGTCGCCTGTCACGAAGTTGAGATCCGTTGCGCCGACAAGGCTGACCACGACGTTGCCGACCTGGACGCCCCCGGCGAAGAGCGCAGCGCAGCGGCTGGCGTCTGCCGGCTCCAGCACCTTGTATACGTGGATCTCCAGGGTGTCCGGGATATCGGGCCCACTTGGCAGCGTCGGCCATGCGATCCCTCCGTTGCCGTTGCCGTTGCCGTTGCCGTTGCCGTTCTCCGTTGCCGTCATCGGCAGTTGCCGTGCTCTCAGTTGGAGATGAGGTGCTCGACGGCGTCGAGTCCGAGGAACCGGGGTCGATACCGCCGCACCCCGCAGCCGCAAGGATCAGCCCTACAAGCCCGATCCCGGTGCGTGACAGCGCAGGCTGAAAGACAAAGGCGCGGTTGATCATCGTCTGCCCCCTCTCGGTGTGGCAGCTCGAAGTCAGGCCAGATGCGATGGATCGCTTGCGCGGAGCGCCCCTGTCGGTCCGCCGATCCCTGCGAAATGTCGACCGCCGGTTGAGCCTGGCAAGCTCACGGATCGCATCGGCGTAGAGGCGGGCGAAGAGGTACTGCTGGCTGAGCCTGCTCTTCTCCGCATCGATGCCCTGCACCGCCCGTTCATCAACTGGCGACGTCGCGTCGATTGCGGCCCGGGTGAGCTCCTGGGCACGCTCAAGGGCCTCGGGGCGCCCTGACCGGTAGCCGAAGTTGACGTCGATGATGCCGTCGTAGAGCGTCTTTGCCACGGTCGGATCGCGGCTTCGTCTGAGGTCCTCTTCCTCGAGTCTCCGGAGCAGAGGGATCGCGATCACGGTGCGATCGAGTTGCTCAGGGACGAATCCCCGCTCCTGCGGATCGCTTTTCTCGAGAAGGCCTTCGCTACGCTCGGGACCGTCGATGTCGTCGTTCATGGCAACTCACGATGCGGTGTGAAAGTAACCGGCGGCGGGGACAAGTCTCGTTCGTCACGACCCTCCTACCCCAGGGCGGTTTCCTGGATCGCCTCGTCCTCCGGAAGGCGCTCCGTGTCGCTCGTACCGGTTTCGGTCAGGTCGGCGCGGTAGCGATCGGCATTAGCAGTCAAGCGATCGATCAGGAGCTGTGGCGAGAGCCCGAACACGGCTGCGATGATCAGCGGCGCAGGGTTGGCGCTGACCGTGAAGACGTCCGACAGGCTGGGTGGGGCATCGCCACGCTGGAGCGCCGTTGCGTCCGCCACCATCGCCGTGATGAGGACCCCTCCCAAGGCTGCAAGGCCGGACACGATCACCGTCTGTCGGAGCCGAGCCTCAGACAGCCCGAAATCCTCGACTGCCTCGTCGGTTCGTGCATCGGCCCAGAGCTGGGCGAACAGCCCGACGAGGGCGCCGATCAGGAAGAACACGACGCCCGCGCCGATCGCCTCAACCGGCGCATCGAGGGCCACGGCAATGACCAGGACGAGATACGCCGTCCAGGCAGTGATCAGGCTCGTGTAGTTCAGACGGTTGCGCGCACGCGCAAGGCCATCCCTTCGTGAGTCGCGAAACTCGTTGATCGCGTGCCGCACGGCCGCGACTTCGGTCGCGTCGGCCGGCTCGGGGGCTGCTGCGCGGGTCGTCGCACGAACTCGTCCGTCGGCAGCCGGCGTTCGCCGGGCTCGGCGCACCTTCTCGACCAGGTGTGTGATCCGAGAACCCGACGTCCTGAGATGATCGTGGAGGACGACCGCTTCAAGCTCTTTCGGGTCCGCAACGAGCAACAGCGCCTCTTCCGCGCGGTGCAGCGCCATCGATACATTCACGTAGCCGTATCCCGACGCCCAATCGATTCCGGATTGGGTGGGCCGTTCACGCTGTGCCGGAGGCTGCTGCCGCTCGGCGGCTGGCTCCGCCGGAGCGCCCAACTCCGTCCGAACCCAGGCCAGATGTCGTTCAGCCTCGACCACCGGGGGAGCCATCGGGTCCGCGTCCCGCGCCTGGAGGTACCGTGTTTGCACCGCGCGGTATTTCTCCATGAGATCGGCGAAGGCGCGGGCATTCACGGTTCGTGGCTTGCTGCGGAACGTGACGTCCCAGACGGCGACCGCCCATGCTGTGAGACCCAGTCCAAGCCCGACACCGACGGCAATCCGCCGCGTCTCGTCCGAGGTGGGATCGCGGAGCAGGAAGAGTGCGACGACAGTCGAGATCGTGGCGAAGATCGGTGCCCACGCTGCAGCCGGTCCGGCGGTGAGGGCGAAGCCGCCATGGGCCGTGCGCGCCGCGCGCTGCAGGAGCACGACGACGGCAAGGAGTGCGGCCGTCCCGAGCAGGATCAGCGCGTAGAGCTGTCCGTCTTCGAGTCGGCCAACGAGGGTCAACCAGACGACGACCGCAGCGCCGAGGATCAGGACCCCAACTGCGCCGAGCGCAGCGATGGCCCAGGTCGTTCGCGGTGCCTCGGGGACCGCGGTCATGTCCGCCCTCCGCGCTGGGGGCCGACGGTACGACTTCCCAACCAGTCGCGCAACAAGGATTTGACTCTTGCCTTGACACTGGCGCGTTCGAGTCGATACTCATGCATAACCGGCGAGCACTCGCCCCGGTCCCGAGCAAGCACGGTTCGATGGCCATCATCGGCTTCCGATCACCCGTCAAAGTGCAGCTGCTCCGCTTCGGAGCTCGTAAGCCCCTGCCGCCGGATCCTCGAGCGCACGACACGTTTCGGGTGACGACCCGCTTCCTGGATCCCGACACCCTGGGACGCAGGGACGCGGCCGGAAACGTGTTACGGCACAACGCGATCGACATCGGCAACTTTCGATGCGGCGACCCGGTCATCGCCATGGCGGGAGGTGTCGCGCGCCGCACCCACGATGATGCGAAGGCTCATGGCGCCCCGAATGACGCGTTCGGGATCATCATCGATCACGGAAACGGGGTCCTGACCGAGTACTGGCACCTGAGCTCGTTCGCCGTCGCGGACCGGGTCAAGGTCCGGCGTGGACAGCTGATCGGTTTCGTCGGCAACACGGGACTCGGTGGCGCTTGTCATTGCCATGTCGAGCTCAAAGTGAATGGTCAGCGGACCGATCCCGAGCCGCAGATGTTCGGGCAGGCGCTCGCGATCGGAGCTTCGAACACCCAGCAGCCGGGAGGGCAGACGATGGCGCTTCGATTCACCGGCGCCCAGTACCGTCCAATCATCAACCGCCAGTTCACGACGCATCCGGTGGTGCGATTCCGGGCCGAGCCGAACACCAAGAGTGCAATCCTCAAGGCGTTCGACCGCCCGGTCGTGGTCGTTCCATCGGGTGTCGTCAAGGGCGAGAAGGTGGCCAACGCGACCGCCGCCGCCGGGTTCAAGTCGAACGAGTGGTTCGAGGCACGGATGCACACGGGTCGCGCCTTTGAGCTCGGGTACTTCCACGCATCGACGTTGACCGGTGAACGCCGCGCCGAAACAGGCTGACGTCCAATCTAGGTTGACCGGCGGAATAGCATGAACAACAACGCCCGAGCGTAGCCTGCCCGTGCCGTCTCCTCCGTCAGTTGAAGGTCCTCCCGGTCATGTCGCGATGGAGGAGACCGACCGCTCATTTCGCTCGTGGCCGGGCTTCGTCGGAGTCCTCGGAAGCTTCGTCCCGCTTGGTGATGATGTCGAGGCGGTGAGCAGAGCGATCGAACACGCTGAGGCCGAGGCGAAGGACCGGGCGGCCGTGGTGAGGAGAGCGGCGGACCAGTGGGCCAAGGACTTGAAGGAACTCCGGTTGATACTCTCCTAGCGGCCGGTCTGCTGCGAGGCTCGGAGATGGACTTCGTGTCGGGACTGGAGACCGCTCCCCTGGTCTGACTAGCGGTTGAGCATGGATCGGGTGACGAGCTGGACCGGGACCCTGCCGTCTGGCTCCGCGGCCAGAACGTGCACCTCGATCACGGGCTCCCTCTTCGACCGTTCGAGGCGGTCGATGCGATTGAGCAGCTCACCCGGCCGATGACTTAGGAGGATCGCCTTGATCGGGTAGACCGCAGCCTCGAAGTCCGCGCCGTTGAGGAGGTCGCATGCGTCCTGGTCTGCACTGTTGTCGCCAGCGACATGTTGAACCGAGAACACGAACTGCTCATCCCCGGTGTCAAGCTTCACTCGGCCAGCCGACTGGAGGTTCGTGCCCTTCAGCAGGTTGAGGATCTCGACGAGGCTTTCCTCCTCGATCCTCCCGCTCGTGCTGGCGCGGCGTGTCCTCCGGATCGAGGTTCGAACCTGCTGGTGCATCGAAGTACCTCCCCGCCACCGGCGCGAGAGAACTTCGCGCGTGCCGGTGTCGTTCGATCCTACGACCGTGCGCAAGAGAAACGGTGATTCGGTTGCCGTGTCGATGCGAGCATCGGCCGAGCGCAAGTCACGATCGGCGCAGACTTGCATCCCACGGGAGCTAACGGCCAAGTTCGCCGCAATGCGGCCGTCAACTTGGCCGCCTCGACCGCTCCCTGGCAACCTTCGGCCAAGTTCGAGGCCCCGAGCGTTCCACGTTGGCCGTTAGCTCCGCTCCGGGGCAACCGGTGCAAACAGGCGTCGGTGCTCGGGGTACGCGAGTCGTCGGCGTGTAGCATCGGGCGATCGCCGAGGCCGGAAGGATGTGCGTCCGTCCGGCTCTTTCATCGGTCCAGACGGGAGTGGTGGTGAGCAGATGGCCTTTGACATGAGCCTGGTCCAGCGCGGGGCGCGCCTTCGGCATTCGCCCTTCTACGAGGCAGAGCAGGCCTACAGCCCGCGCGGGTACACCGTCTACAACCACATGCTCTTCCCGATCAGCTACGACGACTTCGAGGCGGAGTACTGGCATCTGCTGCGGCACGTCACGCTGTGGGACGTCGCGGTCGAGCGACAGCTCGAGGTGCAGGGGCGCGATGGGTTCCGCTTCGCCCAACTCCTGACGCCGCGCGACCTGTCGAAGTGCGCGGTCGGCCAGGGGAAGTACGTCCTGATCACGACGCCGGACGGTGGGATCGTCAACGACCCGGTCATGCTGCGGCTGGGGGAGAACCACTTCTGGTTCGCGCTCGCCAGCTCGGACGCGCTGCTGTACGCCATCGGGCTGGCAGCCGACTTGGGCTGGGACGTCCAGCTCACCGAGCCCGATGTCTCTCCGCTGCAGATCCAGGGGCCTCGCTCCCGGGACGTCGTCGCGGCGCTCTTCGGAGACGAGATCCTGTCGCTGAAGTACTACTGGTTCCGCGAGCTCGAGCTCGATGGCATCCCGGTGGTCGTGACGCGAACCGGATGGACCGCCGAGGTCGGGTACGAGGTCTACCTGCGAGACGGCAGCCGCGGAACCGAGCTCTGGGAGCGGATCATGGAGGCGGGGAAGCCGTTCGATATCAGGCCCACCGGACCCGTCGACATCCGGCGCGTCGAAGGCGGCATCCTGAACTGGGGCGCCGACATGTCCGTCGCCAACAACCCGTTCGAGGTCGGCCTCGAGCGGCTCTGTCAGCTGGACGGCGACTTCGAGTTCAAGGGCAAGGAGGCCCTGCGCCGGATCCGCGACGAGGGCGTCAGCCGCAAGCTCGTGGGCGTCGAGATCGGCGGCGACAAGCTGGAGATGAACTTCACGAAGTGGCCGGTCCACGCCGACAGTGGCCAAGTCGGCGAGGTCACCACCGCCCTTTGGTCGCCGCGGCTGGAGAAGAACATCGGATACGCCTGGCTGCCGATCGAATTGGCGACCGACGGGACGTCGGTCGTGGTCGGCTGTCCCGATGGCGATCGGGAGGCCACCGTCGTGCCGATGCCGTTCATCGACCCGATGAAGGAGATCCCGAAGTCCCAAGTCGGCTGACCTTGCCGGGGCGGGCGAGAATGGCACCATGGCGCGCGAAACGAGCGTGGAAGCACCGTCCGGCCCGGAGCCGTCGCTGGCCGAACAGGGTCGGGCCGCGTTGGCACGTCACGCCTGGGGAGAGGCGCTCGAGAAGCTGACCGAGGCCGATGCCGCGGGCGACCTGTCGCCGGGCGACCTCGACGCCTACGCGGATGCAGCGTGGTGGAATGGACGGCTGGAGCAGGCGATCGAGCTCCGCGAGCGCGCGTACGCAGCCGCGACCCGGGGGGACCGGCCGGAGGCCGCGGTGATGGTGGCCATCAAGCTCGCACGGGACAACGTCTACCGCAGCAGCGATGCGTTGTCCGGCGCCTGGATCCAGCGGGCGGAACGCCTGCTCGAGGGTGTCGAGGAGAACCCCGGCCATGGCTGGCTGGCGGCGACGAAGTCGTTCCGGGCGGCGATCACGGGCGACCTCGACCAGGCGATGGCCGAGTCGATCAAGGCCGAGGGCATCGCGGCTCGCACCCGCGACCGCAACCTCGCCGCGATGGCGCAGTCCGAGCATGGCTTCGCCCTCATCGCCAGCGGCAACGTGGCCGAGGGCATAGCGATGGTCGACGAGGCGAGCGTTGCCGCCGTCGGCGGGGAGCTGGAGCCGGACACGGCCGGTGGAATCTGCTGCACGACGATCGGGGCGTGCACGACGATTGGCGACTGGACACGGGCGGCCGACTGGACCGATGCCCAGGATCGGTGGTGCAAGCGGGAGGGCATCGCCGGCTACCCCGGCATGTGCCGGCTGTATCGGTCCGAGATCAAGGAGTTCCGCGGCCGGTGGCTGGAGGCCGAAGCCGAGGCACAACAGGCTTCGGTCGAGCTGGCCGGCTTCATTCCCGCCGCCGCCGGGATGGCGCTGTACCGTATCGGTCAGATCCGCCTGCGTCGGGGCGACCTCGCCGAGGCGGAGGAGGCGCTCAGTCGGGCGAACGCCCTCGGGGCGCACGTCGAGCCGGCGCTGTCGCTCCTGCGGCTCGCCCAGGGTCGCGTGCAGGTCGCCGCGGATGGGATCCGCGAGGCCATCGAGCGTCCGCCCAGGACGCCGAGCTGGCACGCACCGCCGGGCTCGGCTCTCGAACGAATGCCTCTGCTGCGCGCGCATGTCGAGATCGCGCTGGCTTCGGGCGATGTGGCGACGGCTCGGGGGGCGCTCGAGCAGCTCGAGTCCATCGCTGACCGATTCGGGAGCGCGACTATGACCGCCACGACAACCGGCGCGCGCGGGCTTCTCCAGCTTCGGACGGGGCAAGCCGCCGAGGCCGCTCGCTCCCTGCGCGACGCGGTGGAGGCGTGGACCGATCTCGACGCCCCGTACGAGGCGGCACGGGCACGATTGGTCCTCGCGGAGGCGCTGGCGGCGGGCGGACACCAGGACCGAGCGGCAATGGAGCTCCGCGCCGCGCGATCCACATTCGAGCAGCTCGGCGCGGTGCTTGAGCGTTCGTCGAACGGATGAGATTGGCGCGACGCTGGGCATCGGTCCGGAGGCGGGTTCGGCTGCGGGGGCGGCCGCGCGCGAAGTGAAGGCGTTCGCTTTCACCGACATCGTCGACTCCACCCGGCTGGGCGAGGCGCTCGGTGACGCGGCGTGGCATGCCGTCCTGCGGCGGCACGACGAGACGGTGCGATCGGTCGTCGCCGAGCATGGCGGTGAGGTCGTCAAGCACACCGGTGACGGCTTTTTCCTCGCGTTCGGCGATGCGTCGCGGGCGATCGAGGCGATGGTCGCGCTACAGCGTCGCCTCGCGGCCCACCGCGAGCGGGAGGGCTTCGCGCCGACGGTGCGCATCGGCATCCACGCCGCCGAGGCCAGCCGTTCCGGGACCGATTACGTCGGCACGGGCGTCAGTCTCGCCGCCCGCATCGGTGCCGCGGCGAACGGCAGCGAGATCCTGGTCAGCCGGGCAACCCTCGATGCGGCGCGTCGGTCATTCCCGGCGACCGCCGGGCGCACGCTCGAGCTCAAGGGCATCACGTCGCGAACGGACGTCGTCAGCATCGGTTGGTGATTGGCGGGCGTAGGATGGACGTCCGATACGCGACCGAGAGGACCCGACGATGGACAACCAGGCATTGAAGGATCGCATCAGCGGGGCGTACGCCGAGGGCGACTTCGCGGCGCTGAGCCAGATCATGGACGAGATGGTCGGCGACGACTTCTCGCTCGAGTACCCCCAATCCGGCGAGCGGTTCCGTGGCTGGGACAAGGTCAAAGAGATGAACCAGAGCTACGAGAGCAGCACGGGTACCAACCCGAGGATGTCCGGGCACACGATTCTCGAACCCGGGAAGGCCTGGGTGTTCGAGTCGACGATCGACTACGGCGACGGCACGCCCGTCAACGCGGTGACGATCATCGAGGTCGGTCAGGACGGCAAGGCCGTGCGCCAGCGCGACTACTTCGCCAATCCGTTCGAGGCTCCCGAGTGGCGCACGAAGTTCACCGATGCCGGTGAGAAGGTCACCGCGGGCTGACGCAACGTCCGACTCCTTGGCGTGGGCTGTGGACCCGATCAGCGAGGCTCGAGGATGACGACCGCGGTCTCGCCCGGACGGCGCGAGGCCCAGGCATCGAGGTCGTCGCCGTCGTATCGGCGCCACAGCTCCCACAGTCGAGGGCGCTCCTCCGCGGTGGCGGCGCGACCCCGGACGGCGATCGTCCGATCGTGGAGCTCGACCGTCGTGTCGGGATGGGCCTGGAGATTCAGCCACCACGCCGGCTCGGGCTCGCCCCAGCCGTTCATGGCCATGGTCACCAGGTTCGGGCCGTCTTCGTAGTAGCCCAGGATGGCGGCACGCTCGCGGCCGCTCTTTCGGCCGATCGTCGTGAGCCGCATCATGCCCCAGGTCTTCTCGGATGCCGGGCGCAGGCCCAGGCGTCCGCCGCTGAACCGATGGATGGCGCGGTGGATGAGCCAGGCGGCGCGGATGACGAATCGGGGTGGCAGTCTCCCACCTGGCTTGCGGGCGGTCTCGGTCGTGGTGGTGGTCATCGGGGGTTCTCCTTGGATGTGGCGGGGTACTGGAAGGCGTCGTCGAGGGCGACCCCGAGGGCTCCGGCGATCTGGAAGGCCACCTCGAGCGAGGGGGAATAGCGGCCCTGCTCGATGGCGATGATCGTCTGGCGGGTGACGCCCACCTGCTCGGCGAGCTCGGCCTGGGTCATCTCGCCGCGCGCGAACCGCAGGCGGCGAATGTCGTTGGTGACGCGCGTCGGCCTGCCCATCGGTCAGAAGCCCCGGCGGTAGGCGACGAGCCTGGTGACGGCGCCGACGATGGCCCCCACGGTGAAGGCGAGGTACATCGCGTTGGCGATCCAGAAGTGGTCCGCCTCGACCATGGCCAGGATGAAGGGCACGACCATGCCGACCCCGAGGACCAGGCCGGCCCGGTACTCGCCGAATCGGCCGATGTCACGGTCGCGAACGTCCTCGGTGTATGACTCGCTGGGCCCGACGATCTCGATCGCGATGCGACCGATGATCGATGCCGCGATCGCCACCCCGATCGTCCACAGCAGGATCGGCTGGTAGTCGACCTCCGACAGTGGCGTCGTGCCCGCACGCCCGAGGATGAGGACGACGTACGCCGCGTAGCCGATCGAGGTGGCGGCGAGGTAGACCCACTGACCCTTCTCTTCGTAGGACATGCGCGAGCTCCGATGTACGGAATCTTTGACATCGGTCACTGTAAAGCCCGATAGACATCATGTCAAGAGAACTTGACATCGCGTGGGCTGCCTAAGCACTAGGCCGCAACGGGCTCAGCGCTCGAATGGAAGGACCGCGAAGCGCCCGCTTGTGTAGTCGCCGGCGTCATTGCAGACCAGGACCCTCTCACCGACATCGGGCACCCCTTTGATTCCGACCTGCAGCCGCACTCGATCGCCCGGGGCGACAACCGTCACCCAGCCCGCCTCGGTCATGGTGCCATCGCCGCGGTCGTAGGGCTCGCCATTCAGCTCGACGTAGGTCTCGAGGGGTGCTGGCAGGGCGGGGTCCCCGCTCAGCGACATCAGGACCCGACCGTCCTCGACGGGCATGTCGGTGGGATCGGGGGCAAAGATCGGGACGAGCGAGCATGGACGCGTGCCGACGTTCTCGAGCTCGAACCACACCTCGGCAGGCCCGCTTTCGGAAGCGAGACGGATCTCGTCATCGTCGATCTCGCCGGCGATGGTCACTTCCGACGGACCGCCACACGCGGCGAGGACGAGGGCTGCAAGGAGCACGCATCGAAACATGATCCGGATCATGCCAGTCCGACCCTGCGGTGAGAATGCGGTACCGGCTGCCGATGCCGCCTGCGCCGCCGCCATCGGCCGAGCACCTCGAGTGGCATCGCAACACGGTGTTCCGTGGTTGACTACGGTCGTGAGCAGCTGGGACGCATTCGAACGAGCCGAACCCGAGATGGCCGAGAAGGGCAGGGCGCTGCTCTACCAGCGGGGAGACGGTGAGGGGTTCCTGACCACCGTGGCGGCCAATGGCACGCCGCGGATTCACCCGCTGAATGTCGGTGTCAAGGACGGGCGCCTCCTCGTGTTCATTCAGGGCCATTCCGCCAAGGCGCGGGATCTGGAGGCCAACCCGCACTACGCCCTGCACGCGCACATGGATCCCGCGGCACCGCACGAGTTCATGGTGCGTGGCGAGGCACGCCTGGTGACCGATGCGGCCGCGCGGAAGGCGGCCGCCGCGGACTGGTTCTTCACCGTCTCGGACTCGTACCCGCTCTACGAGCTGCTCATCGAGCACGCCCTGCTTGGAGAGCGAGACAGCGCCAACGATTGGCCGCCGCGGTATCGCTCATGGCGCGGCGTGGAGCCGATGATCGCGGCCCGATCAGCTGGCCCGTGCTGGCGGTGGGGTGAGGCCGTAGCGATCGATGATGTCCGGCAGCCAGGGCGGATCGGCGTACGGAAGTCCGTGAGCGGCCGCTAGCTCGGCGACCTTGGCGAGATCAATCGGTCCAGCGTCGTTCAGGTCCGCGAACCCGCGGAAGAAGCCCTCGAAGCCGGCGGGGCTGATGACCTCGATCATGCGGGCCGGCACGTCGCCGGCGTTCCACATCGCGTGCACCTGGTTGCGCGGCTTGATGATGTAGCCGCCCGGGCCCAGCACGACCTCCTGGTCCTCCGATCGGAAGCCGATGCGGCCCTCGAGCACGATCGAGATCTCGTCCTCGCGTGTGTGGACGTGCGGACGCACGAGAGCCCCGACGTCGAACGGGTGCTCGACGATGGACAGGGCGCCGCCGGTGTCCTCGCCGTCGATCTTGAAGTGCACGCCGACGCCGGGGCCGAGCCTGCCGATGCGGCCGCCTCCGGGCTCGACCACCTTGAGCGCCATCGCGGGGGATGCCTGGGCCACCATCGCCGTGCTCCTCACTTACGGTGAACAGGGCTGTATACTGAATGCATCGCTCCCAGGTTGTCAAGATTGGAAGAACGGATGCGTTCACCTAAATCTCGGCCGCGGCCATATCGCATGCGGCGGCGAGCAACCCAGGTGGACGGCACGCGCCGCCGGATCACCGAGGCCGCGGTTCGGCTGCACACGACGGTCGGACCCTCCGAAGCCTCGTTCGCGGCCGTGGCCGAGGCCGCGGGAGTGACGAGGCTCACGCTGTACCGCCATTTCGCCGGCCGCGACGAGCTATTCGCTGCCTGCATGAGCCACTGGCGTGCGGCTCACCCGCCGCCGGACCCCGGCGCGTGGGCGGAAGTCCGCTCGTTCGAGGCTCGCCTCCGTCGTGCGGTCGGCGAGCTGTACACGTGGTACGCCGAAAACCACGCTGACCTCTACCCGATCTACCGCGACGCGGCTTTCACCCCGGCGGCCACCCATCGCGCGCGGCGGGAGAACATCGAGCGCATGGCCGATGCGATCCTGGCCTCGTCGGGCGGCCCGGGACCGCCACCTCATCCGCGCCGCGATCGGCCACGTGCTCGGCTTCTGGGCGTGGCGATCACTGGCGGTCGAGGAGGGCTGCTCCCATGCCCAGGCTGTGGAGCTGGCCGTCCGCTTCGTCCTCTCGGCCGCTGGCTAGTCGCGGAGCGCCTCGTACAGCGTCATCGGCTCGGCGACGCCCTTGAGCTCGAAGCTTCCGACCTCGGAGAGGGTGAAGCCCTCCTCGGCGACGGCGCCAACCAGCGGCTCGCCAGCGTAGACGCGACCCGCAGGCGCGTGCGAGGCGATCCGCGATGCGACGTTGACGGTTCGGCCGAAGTAGTCGCCCTGGTCGTAGAGCATCGGTCCGGCATTCACGCCGATGTGGGTCGCTGGCAGCCCCTGCGCCGGCGCACGCTCAACGAGGTCCAGGGACGCGCGGACGGCGTCGCCGGGATCCGGGAAGTGGAGGAGCACGCCGTCGCCCAGGAGCTTGACGATGCTGCCGCGGTGGTCGGTCGCGACCTCGCCCACGAGCTGCGCGAACGCGAGGGCCACGTCCGCCGCCACCTCGTCGCCGGACTCCTCGGTCAGCCGGGTGTAGCCGGACAGGTCCGCGAACACGGCGGCCTCTGGCGTACGCGGTGGACGGTGCCGGACCCCGGCATCCTCGAGCGCGACCTCGACGTGGTCGAGCTGGTGGGCGGTCATGAAGACGTCGAGATGGCGCCGGAAGAGCCAGCCCAGGAGGTCCTCGCCGGATCGGCCCATCTTCAGGCCCACCTCACCGATGGCGGCCTCGTACGCCTGGTTGTCCGCGAGCCCGCGCTCCCGGAAGCCTCGCTCGACCGCCTCGTGGAAGTGGTGAGGCACGTACTGGGCGATGCGCCGCGTGCCGTCGCCCCACACCCGTGCCATCCGGAGCAGGTTCGTCTCGTCGACGCCGGCCTCGACCATGACGCCGAGGGCGTCGAGGACCGGCAGATCCTCCTCGCGCACCGGCTCGTTGAGATCGGGCGAGCGGAGGCCGAACGCGACGTAGAGGCGCTGGACCGACTCGAACGAGAGGCCCATCCGCACACCGACCTCCCCATGTGTCAGCGTGGACCTGGGGTACCGGCGTCCAGCGGACTCGAGGTATCCGAGGGTGAGGTGCCCGGAGTCGAGGGCACGCCCGAGGGCATCGGCGCCGATGCCCATCGTCTGCAGATACGCGACGACCCGCGCTCGCATGACGTCCCGCCGGGCGAAGGTGCCGTCGTCCGCCGGCTCGAGGAGGCCGATGTCGACGAGCCCGCGGATGCGCTCGAGGGCGGTTCCGCTGCGTGCCGCCAGCTCCGCCTCGGTCAGGCGGTCGACGGTCGGCGCGGGATCCGCGACGAAGGCGAGGTGGCAGGCCTCGGAGCAGAACCAGTAGCGCTCGCCGTCGTGCTCTGCCGTGGCCACCGCGTCGTCGGGATCGATGCGCATGCCGCAGACGGGGTCGGTCACCATGGCCATCGCCCGAGGATAGCGGCGCGACCGTGAACCTTGACCCGCCGCGGGCGGAGCGCGCATTGTGCCGTGCGGCACTACACGCCCAACGCCATGCCCTGAGGGAGGTCCCGGATTGACTGAGGAGACCGTTGGATGGATCGACGCGCCGGGTGACGAGGTCCCTGTTCCGGAGGCCGTCGAACCCGCCAAGACCGGTGGGGGCCGCCTAGAGAAACAGCGCCGGGTAACCGCGGTCGGGAGGATCGCGATCGCGCTCGTCGTCGCCTGGACGGCGCTGGTGGCCATCCCCGGCGCACTGCCGTGGGTCGCCACCGACGACTCCACGCGAGCCATCGCCTTCGGGATCGTGATCGCGTCGATCGTGGCCATCGTGGGGCTCGTCCTTGCATGGATGGCCGCTGAAGAGCTCGCCGAGCCGGGAGCGACCGTCGGGATGGCCGCCGCCCTCGCCGCGCTCGGCCTCGCCGCCCTCGAGGTCGTCAACGTGATGGTCCTGCCGGCGGACGCCCCGTACCGGCTCCTGGTGACCGGCATCGGTCTGCTGGTGCTCATTGCGGTTGCCCTGGCTGCCGTCGCGTCGGTGCGGGCGCCCGTCAGCGATCGGTTCCGGCTCACGCCCCTGGCCATCATCGGCCTGGCCGTCGGCATCATCGTCGTGGTGGCGTACCTCCTGATGCTCCAGACGATGGTCGCCGGTGCCTCCAGCGCGGACGACGCCGAATGGGCGCGACTCACGACGCTGCTGGCGGGCATGCAGACGCTGGTGTTCGCCGGGCTCGGTGCGCTGCTCGGCGCGGTGCTGCAGGGGCAGGTCACGAGCACGGCCAGAAGCGACCTGCGCAAGGCCGATGACGCCCTCCGCCTGTTGGAGACGGAGACGACCGACATCGTGCGTGAGATTCGCACGCGGATCGCGCAGGGCGAGAGCGAGACCGAGGCCGTACTGCGCGATGCGCTGCGCCAGGATCCCGCACGGTTCCGCAGCGATGCCGCGCTGCGCCGCTGGATCGGCTCGAACCGTCCCGGGTCGTCAGCGGGGCTCGCCGACCTCGCAGACAGCCTCGACCAGGTCGTTGCAAGCGCTCGGCGGATTCACGCGGGCTGAGCGCGCGTCTCCGGCGGTTACCGGCACCTGACTGGACAGCCGGTCAGGAGGCAATGGCCGTTTCGGGCGGGCTCGCCGAGCGCGAGGTCGCAGCCTGGCGTGCCATCTGATCGACGAGGTACGCGGCATCGCGGCCGACGCCCCCAAGGAGCGCCGAGCCGCCGCGGTACATGAACGGCAGGCCGATGAAGTACAGGCCGGGCACATCGGTCACCACGCCGCGGATCTGGCGCGGCCAGCCGTCGGGTCCGGTCAGGGGGAAGTGGATCCACCGGTGGTCCGGCTGGAAGCCGGTTGCCCAGACGACGTTGGCGGCCTCGATGACCCGGCCGTCGTCGAGCATCGGCAGCCCGTCTTGCGCACCTACGGTTCGAGCGACGACGCGCTCGACGCCCGCGGCGCGCAGGTCCGATGGCTGGACGCGCTCGAGCGGGAGGCCGTGATCGCGGATGCCGGGCGCCGCCTTACGGCCGATCGGATTGTCGAGCGTGGCGACATGGTTGACGAAGAACCAGAACACCGTGTCGAACGCCCGGGCAAGCCGATCCTCCGGGCGGAATGGCATCTTGCCGACGTCGCGACCCGAGAGCACGGTGTGATGCTCGCGCGACGCCATCAGTGCGATCTCCGCCCCCGAGTTGCTCGCGCCGACGACGAGGACGGTCCCGTTGCGCAGCTGCGAGGTGCCACGGAACTGGCTCGAGTGCAGCTGCGTGATCGAGCGATCGAGCTCATCGGCGAAGTCTGGGACTCGTGGCCGGTCGTATGCGCCAGTGGCGATCACGATCTGCGCAGCCTCGTAGTCGCCGTCCTCGGTGGCCAGCCGGAAGCCGCGGCGATCGTCGGCCGGCCACACATCGGTGACGCGAAGGCCGGTTTGGACCGGAAGCTCCATCGCCGACGCGTACGACTCCAGGTAGTCGGCAGCCTCGTCCTTCGTCGGGAAGCCATGCCGGTCGCCTGGGAACGGCATGCCGGGCAGGCCGTTGAGGCGTCCTGACGTGAAGAGGCGCAGCCCTTCCCACCGCGTCCGCCACGCGTCGCCGATCCGCGCGCCGGCATCCAGGATCACGAAGCTGCGCCCCTGCTGGGCAAGGTGGTAGCCGACCGCCAGTCCCGCCTGCCCGCCACCGATGACCACCACGTCGAACTGTCGAGCCTGCGCCATGTCGTCGAACCTCTCGCTGCGTGCCTGGTTGACGACGGTGCCGCGGCGGGCAACGGGACGCATCGGCCGAACGATCCATTTCGGCCCTGCGACCACGTGGGTATTTCTACGCAGGCCGCGCGACCAGGTCGTGCTCGTAGGCGTATGCGGTGGCCGCGGCTCGGGACGACACGCCGAGCTTGTCGAAGATGTTGCTCAGGTGGCGACCGACGGTCCGGTCGCTGATCACGAGGTCCGCCGCGATCGCGCGATTCGACTTGCCCGCAGCGACCAGTCGAAGCACCTCGAGCTCGCGGGCCGTCAAGCCCTCCGTCGACGTCGCGGTCGCCTGACCGGGCAGCGCCTCGACGCGGGCGAGGTCGGGGATGGCGCCGAGCCGGCGGAACGCGTCGCCCGCGGCGTCGAGCTCCATCGCGGCGGCATCCGTGTCGCCCAGCTGGCGGCACGCGAGGCCGATGAGCACGCGCGTCCGCGCCGCTTCGTACGGCGCGTCGAGCGTCTGCCAGGTCGCCCACGCCGGGCGCAAGGCGGCCAGCGCCGCACGCGCGTCGCCCTCGGCCAGCAGGACAGCCCCGTGCGATCGCCCGGCGATCGCCGTCAGGAGGGGAGCGCCGACATCGGTGGCGATCTGCACCAGCTCGTCCGCGGCGAGGCGCGCGGCGGACGCTGACCCGATGGCAAGCATGACCTCGACCATCGGCTCGAGAAGGCGCGCGCGGGAGAAGATTCCGGTCGCCTCGTCGATGCCACGGGCGAGGGTCGCCGCAGCCACGTCACGGTGACCCTGCGCCAGGCGGAGGAGGGCGATACCCGGCTCGGGCCGGCGGCCGAGCCGGCTCGCCTGTCGGTACGCTGCCTCCGCTTCGGAAAACTCCCCACGCAGCCGATGAAGGTCGGCGGTCTGGTAGACCGCCTCACCGAGGGAGGCGTCGGCTCCGGGGTCGGCCAGTCGCTCGATGGCCTGTCGGACCTCGGCATCGGCGTCCGCCCACGCGCCGTGGAACTGCAGGACCTCGGCACGGTTCAGCTGGCACTGTCCCCGGAAGTGCACGAGCTGTGGCTGCAACGCGCACCAGCGGTCGAGCGCCGCCGTCCACTCTTGCGCCCGGCGCAGGTCGAAGACCTGCTGGCACGCGGCAATGACCGAGCAGTATGCGATGCCCACGATGACCGGCGAGACCTCGCCCGACGTCACGTCGACCATGACCTCGTCCATCAGGCCCAGGCCGCGATCGACCTCGCCGAGCCCGATGAGGGATTCGCCGATGCCCACCTGTGCCAGCACGGCGAGGTCCGGATCGCCGAACCGCGTGCCGAGCTCGAAGGCTCGCTCGTTGGCCGTCAGGGCGGAAGCCGGGTCGCCGGTCGCGAGGCTACGGAAGGCGTCGGCAACGTGCAGGTAGCCCGCCTCCACGCGCTCGCCGTCACCGTCGCGGATGAGGCGCTCCGCCCGGGCCAGCCAGCCGGCGGCGGGTGCCATCTCACCGCGTCCGAGATGCTCGACGGCCACCCAGAAGGCGCTTCGTATGGCCCGCCCGATGTCGCCTGATCGGATCGACTCCTTGTAGCCACGACGAGTGAGATCGGTGCTCTCCTCGTACCGGCCCAGGAGGTAGGTGGCGATGGCAAGCCGCTCGAGGTCCTCGAGCTCGAGGGGCGCATCGCGATCGGCCGCGGACAGGCGCTCGCGGGCGTCTGCCCACGCCCGACGGTCGAACGCCTCACGGCCGCGCTCCAGGGAAGCCGGCACAGTCGAGCGCTGGGGCATCGGCCTAGTCTCGATGATCGTGAGCGCCCTGCCAACGGCCGACGATCGCGGCTGAGTGCGCCCACGGGCCTTGGCATGTTCCGCGCTAGAGTCAGGTCATGACAGACGAGAAGTGGCGGCCGGGCGATCCGGTTGATTGGGAGCGTCCCGGCGAGCTCTGGACGGCCGGTGGGCTCCATTCCTTCGTGCTCGAGACGATCGGGCGCTCGGACCGGGTTAGTCCGTCACGCAGTGCTGGGATACCTCGATGAGGGAAGCGACGCCTGGCTGGTCATCGCGTCCAAGGGCGGCGCCCCGACGAACCCGGCGTGGGTTGCCAACCTCGCGGCGCAGCCCGATGCCGACCGTCGTGCTGGCCGATGGCACGCGCGTCCCGGTCCAGGCCGAGCGGCTGGCCGGCGAGGAGCTCGAGCAGGCCTGGCAGCGGATTGCGAAGGAGGCGCCGGAGTATCCGGTGTATCGGTCCAGGACCACGCGCGAGATCCCTGTCATTCGCCTCGCTCGACGTCAAGAGATTCGACACGAACTCAGCCATCGGCCTCCTCGGGCCTCGTCAACGGCTGGTTGACGCGCTGGATGACAATTCGGCATACACACTGAGCGCGAGGCTGCGATGCCCGAGACCGCTGAGCCGTCGGTCGCCAATGCGACGACATGTTCGTCGTGGCGCATTCGCAGGGGTCGGCAGTGGCCTGGCACGCAATCCGACGCGTCGCATCCGCTCGCGCCGCCCAGGTTGGCGTTGTCGCGCCGTCCACGCTCTCCCGGTTCGTGAGCTTCGGTCAGGCGCTGCGCAAGCTGAAGGCGCTCTACCTGTTCAGCACGCAGGGCGAGCCGTGGCGCACGGTCGCGACCGCGCTGGCGAGCCTGATCACGCTGCTGCTCGCGGGCGTCGCCTGGCTCCTCGGCACGGCGCTCGTCACCGCGCTGACGGGTGGCATTCCCGACCCGGCATCGGCCATCACCGTCACCTATCTCCTGGTCGTCGCGGTCGTGCTGCTGGTGCCGCTGGCGGTGATCGTTCGCGCCAACGAGGTGGCCGCCCAGGAGAAGATCGCCGATGAGCTGAGCTCGGTGCGTGGCGGGATGGGGGAGGGGTTCGAGTGGGTCGACCTGTGGGCATCGGCCGATCCGGCACCGAACGGTCCAGTTCTCGACGAGCTGCCGGCCGGCGTCACGTCCTACAAGATCCGGAACTCGGCCAGCCTGCTCTTCGATCACTCTTCGTACTGGTCGAACGTCACGGAGTTCGTCAGCGCGATCGTCCTGCTCGCCGCGCATCGGACCCGTCCGTCGGGGATCTCGGCGCCGGCGTGGGTGCCCGAGCGCCTTCGTGAGGCGGCCCGCACGCGTGGTCGGCGCGCGGCGATGCTCGCCGTCGCGCGCATCGTCTACTTCACCGGCCTCGTCGTCGGAGTCGTCGCCTTCGCGGACCGGCTTCGCGAGCTCGGAACCCAGGTGGCCGTCTGGCTCCAGGGCATCCCATTCCTGCCCGATGACTGGTTTGAAGGCTGGTCCGACTTCGCTCTCGCCGCGGTGGGAGTCGTCACCGCGATCCTTGTCGCCCTGCTCGGGTGGGCGGTCCTCGGCTGGCTGCGATCAGTTGTCGATCGGCTCGACGTGCGGGCCTTCTTCGCCCGCAGGCGCGGGTGGCTGGCCGAGCTGGCGGCGTGGGCATGGCTGGCGGTGGCGATCAGCGCGCCATGGGTGGCGATGGTCCTGCTCGGCCTCGAGCTCGACCCGTTCCCGGTCGCCCTCTGGTGGCATGCCGGTGTATCGGTCGCTCTGATCCTGATGTGGCTTGTTCTCCAGCGCGGCGGATCCGGGCTTTCCGACTAGCCGGCGATCACCCGAGACGGCTCGCGATCAACGCGATGAGGCTCGCGGTGCCGATGCCGTTGAGCAGCACGTGGACGACCATGCCGAGGTAGACGTTCTCGGTACGCCAGACGGCATACACGAACGGCGTCACGCCGGCGATGCGGGCGAGGAAGCTCCATGGTGTCCAGAAGTGATAGAGCGAGAAGAGCGCCGCGTTGACGAGTGGAGCCCACACGCCGGCCCGTGACATGCGCGGCAGGAGGTAGCCGCGGAAGTAGAGCTCCTCGACGACCGGGCCGACGAGGACGTTGATCACGAGGTAGGCGACGAGCGTCACCGTCCAGGCCGAGGGCTCGTAGGCGCCGACTGCATCGACGTCGATGAGCTCACGGAACCAATCGGGCAGCCAGCCGAACAGCGCGTCTCGGATCAAAGGGTCAAGGAGGCCGAGCAGTCCGAACCCGACGATCGAGATGACCAGCAGCAGCGGCACCAGGATCAGCCACTGGCGGAGGCTGAGCGGCCGCCGATACGGGACGGCGGCAAGGACGCCGCCTCCGGGTTCGCGCCGGCCGGCGAGCACGACGATGGCGACCTCGAACGGGACGATCACGACGGCCACGGCGATGAGGAACGCCGCGAGGGGAGGGTAGCCGGCTGCCTGGACGCCATCGGCGATCACGACGAAGAGCAGCGTCGCCAGCGCGCCGGGCGCGAGGTGGAGGATCAGCAGCCGGGTCCACGACATGGGCTCGACGCGCGACCGCTCGCTCATCGACGAAGGATGCGCGCTTCGGGCGGCCCCGGCCCGACGAAATCGCGGCGTCTTCGAGGGCGAGATCGCACGATGAACGTTCGGCGCCGGTGCCGCCGTCATAGTTGGTAGTTCGCGGCCATTCGGCTGCGTTGATTCCGGAGGTCCAGGTGGACCGAGACCTGGTCGAGCGGGCCCGTCGGGCCGATCGTGAGGCGTTTGCCGTCCTGGTGCATCAGGTCAGCGATTCGCTCTACGCAGTCGCCTATCGGATCCTGCGCGATTCGAACCTCGCCGAGGACGCGCTGCAGAACGCCCTCGTGCTCGCCTGGCGCCGGTTACCCAAGCTTCGAGACCCTGACCGCTTCGAGGCCTGGATCCATCGGATCCTCGTTCACGCCTGCTACGACGAGTTCAACAGAGCTCGCTCGAGGCGGCCAACATTCGTCACCGTCCTGCCGAATGAGTACTCCGGGATGCCCGACACAACGTCGACGATCGACGATCGCGACGAGCTGGAACGGGCGTTCCGGACTCTCACCGTCGAGCAGCGCGCGGTGTTCGTGCTCCATCACTACGTCGGGCTGCCGCTCGTGGAAGTCGCCGAGCTTCTCGGCATTCCCGCGGGCACGGCCCGGTCGCGACTCCACTACGCCATCGCCAAGCTCCGCCGGGTCCTCACGGCGTCGGCGGAAGCGATCGCCCGGGAGGGTCACCTGGCATGACAGACGATCGATCGCTGGAACGCGCCGCACGGTCGTGGCTCGAAGAGGGCCCGACGGTCGCCCCTGATCGCCCTGTCGAGGAGGCCCTCGCCCGGATTCAAACGACACCCCAGGAACGGGGCCCGTTGGTCCCGTGGAGGTTACCAACCATGAACCCTGCCATGAAGATCGCCGGCGTGGCCGTGCTGGCCGTCGCCGCGATCGCCGGATCGCTCTACCTGCTCGGTGGCAACGGCGGCGGCATCGGCACGCAACCGACGCCGAGCCCATCCGATACGCCGTCTGCCACCGTTGCACCGACCCCGGACCCGACGCCGACACCCATCGATGCGTCGACGTGGACGACGTATGTCTCCGACACGTACCAATTCAGCATTCAGCACCCGGCCGATTGGACGGTCCGACCCTCCACGCACGTGTGGACGCTCGAGGTGGATGGCGGCGAATTCGGCGGAACGGAGAACAATGCAGGAGAGATCTTCAACTCCGCCGACGGACGCATCGGCATCAGCGCCTGGTCGGTTACCGTCGAACCAGGCACGACGCTCGAGGAGTGGGTCGCGGCGTACTGCGAGATGAACACCACGCCGTGCGCCGCGATCCGGACCGGGGGGAGCAGATCGTGGCGGAAGGTGGGGACCCGTACACGGGCGTCCTCGTGCCGTTCGTTGACGACATCCAGGTGTTCTTCCCGACCTGGTACGACGACACGGGGTCGGGTTCGATCTGGACGCAACCCGCACCCGCCGACGGTCGGATCTACGCCACCGCCAGCTGGCGCCCTGGATCTAGTTACGACTCCCGGGAACTGATCGAGGAGTTCTCCCGGTCCTTGTGCATCGGATGCGAGGAGTGAGTGCCTGAGGCGACGACGCGGCGAGGACCGGGCGGCCGGTGGCCGCCCGGTCAGTCCAATCGGCGGCGGACGCGTCGATCGTCGTGCTCGCCGAGCGATTCCGGGTGCGGGACATGCTTACGCTCGACGAGCGGAACTTCCGCGCCGTTCGCGGTCCGGGGGGCGGCCGTTTCGACTGCTGCCGGCGGATGCCTAACGGGTTCCAGTCCGGCTGGCGCCGCGATCATAGAAGGCGTCCGTGAGAGCTCACTGGTCAAGGAGAGCCGGGTCTTCAGGGCTGGGGCGAAGGATGGCTCGCCGACGATCCGAACGCAACGCGCGCGGCACTCTAGGATCGGACTCTATGAGCTCGACCGACCGCACCGACCTCGTCTTTCTGGGCGCGTCCGTCGAGACGATGACGGACGATAGGCGGCCTGCCGACGCGGTGGCCGTACGGGACGGACGGATCGTATCGATCGGGAGTTCGGCGGATGTTCGGCCGTTGATCGGGCCAGGCACCCGAGTGGTCGAGCTCGACGGCGAGACGCTCCTGCCGGGATTCCAGGACGCGCACGTCCATCCGATCGACGGCGGCCTTCTGTCGAGGAGCTGCGACCTCCACGACTTGGCCGCTGCGCCCGCGTACCTCGACGCGATCGCGGCGTACGCGACCGCTCACCCCGAGCGCGCGTGGGTCGCCGGAGGCGGCTGGTCGTTGCCCGCGTTCCCGAGGGGCGAGCCGGACCGCTCGCTGCTCGATGCCATCGTTCCCGACCGCCCGGTCGTGCTGGAGAGCGATGACGGGCACGTCGTCTGGGTCAATTCCCGGGCCCTCGCGGTCGCCGGGATCGGTCGCGCGACGCCCGATCCGCCGGGTGGCCGCATCGTTCGTGACGGCGAGGGCGAGCCGACTGGCACGCTCCACGACTATGCGATCGACCTCGTCACGCGCCATGCCCCAAAGGCGGCGCTCGACGATCTGCTCGACGGGCTGCGCGCGGGCCAAGACCACCTCCATGCGCTGGGCATCACCGGCTGGCAGGACGCGATCGTCGGGCCCGATGCGCTGGCCTCCTACCGCGACGCGGCCACGGCCGGCTGGCTCACCGCGCGCGTCGTCGCGGCCCTCTGGTGGCGGCGCGACGCCGGGCTCGAACAGATCGACGAATTCGAGGCGCACCGCGACGCATCGGCGGTGGGACGGCTGCGCGCGGACAGCGTGAAGCTGATGCTCGACGGCATCCTCGAGTCGAGGACCGCGTTCATGACGTCGCCCTACATCGGTCAAGACGGAGCGCCGAGCACGGAGGCCGGCGTGCCGTTTATCGATCCCGATCTGCTTGGGGAGGCCGTCGTTGAGCTCGATCGGCGTGGCTTCCAGGCTCACTTCCACGCCATCGGCGACGGTGCGGTTCGATTGGCGCTCGACGCCGTCGAGGCTGCAGTAACGGCCAATGGTGCCGCCGATCATCGGCATCACATCGCGCACATCGAGGTCGTCCATCCCGACGATGTCACCCGCTTCGGACAGCTGGGGGTCGTCGCCAACATGCAGCCGTTCTGGGCGTCGGACGACGATCAGATGCGGACGTTGCGAATCCCTGCGCTCGGTCCCGATCGTGTGGGATGGCAGTACCCGTTCGCGAGCTTGCTGCGCAGTGGTGCGAGGCTGGCCGGCGGCAGCGACTGGACGGTAAGCACGGCAAATCCACTGCTCGAGATCGAGGTCGCGGTCAACCGCGTCGCGCCCGAGACACGAGACGTAGCGCCGTTCCTTCCCGACGAGTGCCTCAGCATGGACGCGGCGCTCCGTGCCTTCACGAGTGGCAGCGCCTACGTCAACCACCTCGACGCGGACACCGGCACGATCGAGCTCGGCAAGCTCGCGGACCTCGTCGTCCTCGACCGGAACATCCGCGACGAAGCGGCCGGACCGATCGGCGATGCGAAGGTACGCCAGACCTTCGTCGAGGGCCAGGAGGTCTTCAGCGCCTGAGGCTCACGCCGCCGGTCACGATGCTGGCCAGCTGGCTCGCAAACGTCCCCGACGGGCGGCCGATGATCAGGTAGTGGCCGAGCATGGCACCGAGGATGGCGTCGGCGACGTTGCCTACGATGACCTCCGGGCCGACCTCTCCGCGAGCGCGACCGCGCTCGATGAGCGCATCGAGCAGGTGGAGGCGGGGCCACATGAAGCGCTCGCGAAGCTGTTGAAGGGTGTCCGCTTCGCCGAGCGCATCGGCGAGGATGCCGCGCATGACGTCGGTCGTCGCGCGGAGCGCGAAGAGGCGATCGAGGTCGGCGAGCACTGCGCTGATGTCGCCGGCCACCGACCCGGTGTCCACCTCGAATGCCCGGTCACCGATCGGTCCGCCGAACGCGGCGTCGAAGACCAGGAGCGGCTTGCGCGGCCATCGGCGGTAGAGCGACTGCTTGCCGACCTTTGCCGCGTAGGCAACGGCCTCCATCGAGACTGCGTGATAGCCGCCGCTCGCCAGCGCCTCGCGCGTAGCGCCGAGGATCCGCGCGTCGATGGCGGCGTTCCGCGGTCGACCGCGTGCGGTTCTCGCTTCCATTGTCGCAGTATACGATACACATGTCTCGTATTAACGCGGTCATCCGCCGATGGCGACCGCGGGCCACGTCCGGAATGATTAGGCCATGTCTCGGAAGTCATCCGGACACCACACGGGAGTCAGCCATGACCACGCTCAACACCACGACCAACCAGCGCTCGGTCGAGCGCATCGCAGCCGTCGCGCTCATCGCCATCGGCGCGCTCATCCTTCTCAGCCCGATCGCCGGACAGTTCGCCATCTACGGACCGCTCGCGGTCGGGGCCGTCAGCCTCGTCGCGTTCTTCGTCACCCGCCAGTACGGGTTCGCTGTCGCCTCGGGCGTCATCGGTGGAGCCGGCGCAGCGATCATCCTCGCCACCTCGACCTCCGACGTGAGCCTCGGTGGCGCGGCCTTCATGGGCAGCCTCGCGGCTGGGTTCGCGCTCGTGTGGATCCAGGGGCTCGTCGCTCGTCCGGTCGAGACCCATCCGTGGCCACTCGTGCCGGCCGCCCTGCTCGGCTCGATCGGCGTCGCCGCTGCGACCGATCTCCCGATCATCGCCAACGTGGCCATGGCCGGATTTGCATTCGCCCTCGTCGTGCTGGGCGTCCGCAAGATCACCGCTTGATCCTTCGGCCCGTCCCCAGCTTCACGCCGCTCCCGACCAGATGGTCGGGATCGGTTGTTGCGCGCGCGTCATTGACCGATCGCTGCTGTCCTGCGCAGACTCGGCCCGAGTCGCGCGAGCAAGGGAAGGGAGCCGGGAGCGCCAATGTCGGCATCCACGACGATGACCGTCACCATCGCTCGCCCCGTCGAGGACGTGTTCGCCGTGCTGAGCGACGTCGAGAATGTGGCGACCTGGTCATCGAACACGATCGAGGAGACCCTTCTCACCCCTGGGCCGCTGCGGAAGGGCTCGCGCCGGCGCGCGACTGTCAAGGGCTTCGCCGGACGGACGATGCAGAACGAGGCCGAGATGATCGAGTTCGAGCCGAACCGACGCATGGTGGTCAAGGTTCTCGACGCGCCGGTGCCCGCGCAGATCGTGATCGAGTTCACACATGTCGATGGCGGCACGCGGCTGGACTGGACGGGGATCATGTCGCCGCGCGGAATTCTTGCGCCGACCGCATCCCTGATGGCTCGCTTCTACCGCATGGCGTTCGAAAAGGACCTGAGGAACCTCAAGGCCCTGATGGACCGGCGCGAGCTCTAGGGCAAGGCCACTACTTGACGCTGGTGACACAATTTGCCCGTGAGTAACACTGGCGTCGTGTTAGTGGGACCGAAGGGGCGGGTGGTCATCCCCGTCGGGATCCGCCGCAGCCTCGGGATCGAGGAGGGAACCGAGCTCGTCGCGCTCGTCGAGGGCGAGGCGGTCGTTCTCGTCCCGCGATCCGCGATCAAATCGCGCCTTCGTTCGATCTTCGCCGACGTCGGCGCAAGCATGCGGGAGGAGCTCATCGCCGAGCGACGAGCCGAGGCAGCCAGCGAGTCAGGCGGCCCGTGACCGCGGTCGTCGACGCATCGGTCATTCTGGCTTGGCTCCAGGACGAGCCGGGGGCGGACGATGCGGAGCCGATGCTCATAGAGGGAGTCGTCGGTGCGGCCAACTGGTCCGAGGTGCTCCAGAAGGCGCGCCAGCACGGTGCGCCTGCCGACATTGTCGGCCGCCTCCTGGTCTCCTTCGGGCTGACCGTTCACGAAGTGACGCGCGCGGATGCCGAGGCTGCCGCGGACCTCTGGCGATCCGGCACCACACTCTCCCTCGCCGATCGCCTCTGCCTGGCGCTCGGCCTCCGGATGGAGCTGCCCGTCGCCACCGCCGACGCGGCCTGGGCCGAGATGGAGGACGGACCGGCCGTCATCCTCATTCGCTGAACCGCGTGCGCGTGGGTGGTACCAATGCCACCTACTTATATGGTAGGATGGGTGGCATGGAGAAGACGACGGTCTACCTGTCTGACGAGATGAAGCGGACGCTTCGGCGCGCAGCTCGGTCGACCGGCCGCAGCGAGGCGGACCTGATCCGTGAGGGCATCGGCCTCGTGACCGGAACGCATCGGATCGCTGAGCCGCGGCTGCCGCTGTTCGAGAGCGGGCAACCGGACCTCGCCGAGCGTGCCGACGAGCTGCTTGGTGGCTTCGGCGAGCGGTGATCATCCTCGACACCAGTGGGCTGCTCGCCGCCATTGATGCGAGCCAGCGGCACCACGCCGCCGCAATTGCTGCCCTCCGGGCGGCGGACCCTCCGTGGGCCCTCTCACCGTTCGTGTTGGCGGAGCTCGACTACCTGCTGGGAACCCGCGTCGGCCAGGGGGCAGAGCGTGCTCTGCTCGGCGAGGTCGGTCGCGGCGTGTACCGGCTCGAGCCCTTCGATGCAGCGGAGGTCGCGGCAGCCGAGCGGGTGATCGCGAGGCACGCGTCGCTCGAGATCGGCCTCGCGGATGCGTCGATCGTCGTGCTCGCCGAGCGGTATCGCGTGCGGGACCTGCTCACGCTTGACGAGCGGCACTTCCGAACGCTTCGCGGCCCGGGTGGGCGGCCATTTCGACTGCTGCCGGCAGACGCCTGATCCGATTGCTAGGCCGGGCGGCGGATCGCGGCACTGAGGCCGAACAGCTGCGGGTCGGCCATCAGCGCGGCGGCGGTTCGCTCGCCTAGGGTCGCAAGGGACGCCGTCAGCGCGGCGCGCGCCGTCGACCCGATGCCGACCTCCGGCTCGCCGCCGAACTCGGCCACCGCGAACCATCGCCCGTCGAGCTGCCGCAGCCGGACAGCGACCTCGATCCCGAGCTCGGCGGAGCCGAGGCGGGCGTTCACGCTGATTAGTCGTGGCTGCTGATCCATGCCCGGATCGTGAACTCGGACCGTGACAGCTCATCGGTCGCGATGGGGTAGGGTGCGAGCGCATGAACGCATCGGTCCTTCGGTGGGTGCTGCTGGGCGCCAGCGCGGTCGTGATCATCCTGGGCGTCGCGCTGGCGGTGGTGAGCATCGCCGGGCTGGGCAGGGTCGACCAGATCGCTGCCGGTGAGATGGATGCCGCCGAGATGACCGCCTACGACGACCTCTGGCAGCGGATCCTCGGCGCGATCGTCATCGTGGGGCTGGTCGAGGCGGTGCTCCGAAACCGATGGACGACGGCGTGGCTCGGCCTCGGGGACGTCGAGAGGAGCGCGCGCCGCGCGGAGGCCGTGTGGCGGATCCAGCGGCGGCCGCCGATCGACCAACGGCTCCTGAGCTTCAGCACGGTGTTCTCGTTGATCGGCCTCGCGGGCATCGGCATCGCCATCCTCGTCAGCGTGATCGGGGAGGATGCGACGATGCTGCGCCTCAGCTCCATCGGCAGGGCGATCGGTGGGATCGGGATCGCGGCGTCCAGCGCCGCCTTCGCCGCGCTGGTGGTGCGCAATCCTGAGTTCGAGCCGCCGCCGGCCACGAGGCGGTCGTCCGCGTAGGACCGTTCAGCTCGGCGCGGGGTCGCTCACGGCCATCGCCAGGACCTCATCGCGGGTCGGGCGCATGTTGTGGACGCGTTCGCCGTGCTGGGTGGCCGCGTCAACGACCTCCTCCTCGGACCCGGACGCCTCCCAGCCACAGGCGCATCGGACATGAAGCAGTTCCGGCATTTCGGTGACATCTCCCTGATCTACGGAAAGCTTCGGAATGGCTCGGGGACATAGTCGGCCAGCGCCCGATGCCACCCCGGCGACAGCTTGCGGGCAACGACCTCGTCATCTTCCGCCAGCCACGCAAGGTGCCGAAGGCCGTGCTCGAGGACCTGCATGTGCGCGATCGTGGCCGGCGCGCTCGTCGCTTCCGATCGAGCCAGCTGGGAGCGGGGGATCGGAGCCGTGGCCATGCCCTTCACCTGGTCGGGACCGATGACGATGACGAAGCTGAGCAGCACGGCTGCACCCTCCCGACGCCACGACGTCGAGTGCACCAGGAGCGGCGGCCCGACCAGTCCGCGCACGATCCGATCCGCGGACTCGACCGGATGCTCCACGTCATCGAGCTGGACGATCCACGGCACCGGACCGTCCGGCCCGGTCAGCTCCAGGCGGTCGCCGTTCAGCCAGACGAGGAAGATCTCGCCGCGGACGGATCCGGTGACATCCCAGGGTAGTGGCTCGCGCATCGGTTGTACGGATCCTAGGACGTGAGGTTGCGGTGCTCCATCTCCCAGGCTTGGTCCCTGAGTGGAGCGCGCTGCCGCACGCGTCGTTCGTGCGGTCTACCTCCTGAAGGCCCGTGAGCGTAGCATCGGAGCGTGGCGACGCGGCTTTCCAGCCCAACGCTTATTGGCCGCCAGGCCGAGTTGGCTCGGCTCGACGCGGCGATCGGGCGCGCGGTCGGGGGCCAACCGGGTGTCGCGCTCGTCGCGGGCGAGGCTGGGGTCGGCAAGACACGCCTCGTGGAGGCGATGGCTGCTCGAGCGCGAGACAGTGGCCATCGGGTGCTGCTCGGCGGCTGCGTCAGCCTCAGCGCCGACGTCGCACCGTTCGCGGCGATCATCGAGGCGCTGCGACCGCTGCCGGGGGACCTTGGGCCGGACGAGCTGGCCGCGGTCCTGGGGGCCAGAGCTCGCGAGCTGGCGCCTCTATTTCCGGACCTGGAATCGGTCGAGGAAGCGGCCACCGCGACAGGGATCACGCCGGACGCCAGCCACGGACGCCTTCTCGAGCTGTTGCTCGGTGCGCTGAGGCGGCTGGCAGACCGTGAGCCCGTCGCGCTCATCATCGAGGACATCCATTGGGCGGATCGGTCCACCCTCGATGTCCTTGCATTCCTCGCCAAGAGCCTTCGCTCGACCGCGATCCTCCTGGTCATCACCTATCGCACCGATGAGCCTGGGGTCCGGCGCGACCTGCTTCCGTTTATCGCGGAGCTGAGCCGCCAGGAGGGAGTCGAGCGGATCGAGCTCCGGGGCCTGAACCGCGCCGAGGTGGGCGATCAGCTGACCGCGATCCTGGGAACCCCTGCCGCTTCGTCGCTGACGGAGGCGGTGTTTGCGCGAAGTGAGGGCAACGCGTTCTTCTCGGAGGAGCTGCTGGCGGCGGAGTCGATCGCCGGCGCATTGCCCCAGACGCTTCGTGACGTGCTGACGGCGCGCCTCGCGGCGCTGACCGCCGACGCCCAGGAGGTCGTGCGCGTCGCTTCCGCGGCGGGCCGCCGCTTTACGGAGTCGACCCTCTCGGAGATCGCGGGGATGGATCCCGCCTCGTTCGAAGCCGCGCTGCGGGAAGCGATCGCGCACCAGATCCTGGTGCGCCAGGCAGGTGATGGCGGCGAGCGACTGGCATTCCGGCACTCGCTCATGCAGGAGATCCTCCACGAGGACCTGCTGCCGAGCGAGCGCCGACGATTGCACGCGAGCTGCGCGCTGGTGATCGAGGAGCGCCTCCTGGAGCAGTCCGACGCGATCCTCGCGTCGGAGCTTGCCTACCACTGGCAGGAGGCGGACGAGCCGGAACGCGCGCTCCCGGCATCGATCACCGCGGGCCTCGCTGCAGAGGCGGCCGGCGCGCGGAACGAGGCAGCGGTCCAGTTCGAGCGCGCCCTCGTGCTGCTGGACAAGCTGTACGATCCGCCGGAGGACTTGCCGCTTGACCGGGTCGCGCTGCTCGAGCGTGCTGCCGCGAACCTCCAGGCCGACCCAGCCAGAGCCGTTGACCACATCGCGAGTGCACTCCGCCTCGTTGCTGCCGACGAGGACCCGGCGCGGGCGGGCACGCTGCGCGCCGCCCTCGGTCGCTACCTCTGGGAGAACGGGGACGCGAAAGCCGCATTGGCAGCCTGTCGCGAGGCCGTGCGCCTCGTGCCAGCGAACCCACCCAGCGTCGCTCGGGCTCGGGTCGCGGCCGGGCTCGGACAGATCCTGATGATCATGGCGCACAGTGACGAAGGGGTCGCGTACTGCCAGGAAGCCGTGCGGACCGCGGCGCAGACCGGGGCTCGCGCGATCGAGAGCCATGCCCTCGATACCCTCGGCATCCTCACCGCGTACCTCGGCGACGTCGATGGGGGCCTGGAGATGCTTTGGCGCTCCTTTGAGATCGCCGAGGAGATCTCCAGTGTCGAGGAGATGGGTCGAGCATCCGGAAACATCACCGATGTGCTCATCTTCGCCGCCGGCCGATACGATGAGGCTGGCGATCTGGGCGTCCAGACGATCGGTCCGGTCGATGCGCCGAGCATCACCGGCGTGGCCGCAGCGATCCAGTCCGCGGATATCGTCTTGGCCAGGTACCTCGCCGGACGGTGGGACGAGGCTGCGGCAGCCTTGGTGCGGGCCCACCTCCAGCCCGCCGGCGGCGCGGGCGAGATCGCGCTCGGCATCAGGGCTGCCCAGCTGGCCGTCGGCCGTGGCGACTTCGAAGTCGCGTTCAGCCTGATCGCCTCCTTGGATCGACAGCTGGAGAACGCCGATGACATGCAGTGGATCGCCCCGCTGGCGGCGGCTCGGGCGGAGCTTGCGATCTGGCAGGGCGATCCGGCCGAGGCGCTGCGTAGCATTGGGGATGCCCTGACCGTCGTCCACCTGTCCGTCGGTGCCAACGTTTCGCGCATCGGTCCGCTGCTCGCCCTTGGGGTCCGCGCAGCTGCCGACCAGGCGGAGCGTGCCAGGCGCCATCGCCGCGCGGCCGATGCAGACGCTGCTCGCACGCATGGAGCCGAGCATCTAGCTGCGATGCGTTCGGCTCGCGATGAGCTCGCTGCCCGATGGCCCGCGCACGAGCGCCTTGCGGAACCGTATCTGTCCCTCTGCGAGGCCGAGGCGAGTCGGCTCGTCGGCAACGCCGATCCCGATGCCTGGGCCGAGGCAGCCAGTCGATTCGAGGTGCTGCCGCAGCCCTACACGCGCGCGTATGCCCGGTTCCGGGAAGGGTCAGCCCTCCTCGCTGCGCAGCATCGCGACGCCCCACGCGCAAGATCCGCACTCCGCGACGCGCATCAGACTTCGCTTGCGATCGGCGCCGCGCCGTTGCAGACCGCCGTGGAGGCCGTCGCGCGGCGCGGTCGCGTCGAGCTTAGTATCCCCGTCGCCGATGGCCAGTCTTCAGCCGGGCAGTTCGCGCTCACCGCGCGGGAGCAGGAGATCCTTGGGCTGCTAGCGAGTGGACTGACGAACCGTCAGATTGCCGAGCGGCTCTTCATCACCGAAAAGACCGCCGCGCACCATGTTTCAAACATCCTTGGGAAGCTCGGGGTGAGTCGACGGGCGGAAGCCGCCGCCCAGGCCGTCCGGCTCGGGATTGCCCCGGCTCCCTGACGGCCGCGAGATCGGTGCCGACAGCCAGTGCCACGCAACAGCGCGAAATCCCAGCTGGCGCCGGCCCTCCCTCGCGATCGCGGCAAGCGCGGACTGATCGGCCTCCCGCTCGAATTCTCGCGTTCGATCGTCGTGGATGCGCTGAACCGTGTAGTCGTGCATCGTTCCGCTCCCTTGGCCCTACAGGGCTCAAGGTGCGTGACCGGTCCTGGGATCGCATCGGGAGAAGGCCCAACTTCCGCGCGCCCAGATCCCCAGAATCCTGGCATCGGGTACCCACGATCCATCAGGACGTGACGTCGCGGTCCTCCATCTCCCAGGCGTGATCCATCGTGTGGTGCGCGGTGCGCCGGACGAGGAACTGGATCGGCCAGGTGCGCGCCGGCTTGCCATCGGCGTTGTAGGCGCGCACGGCGTCGAGGTAGTCGGACCGATGCGCCGCGAGGCCACCCGGCGTGAGCACGACCTCGCGGGGCGTCCGCACCTCGACCTTGCGCGAGAACTGCTCCGGCTCGTTGGCGATCGTGTGACGGATGATCTGCTCGCGCGTTCGGCCGCCCCCGCGCGCTCCCGGAGCCAACTCTGCTGACACTCGCTCCGCGGTGCCGTCGAAGTAGGCCCACGTTGCGCGCAGGAGGTCCAGCCGCCGCTCCAGGTCCTTTGCCGTGAGCACCTCGCGCTCGGTCTCCGATGGCACATGGGCGATGCCCCAGAAGTCGGTCGAGCTCGAGCCGGGAACACGCTCGATCACGTCGAGTGAGCGCTGGCGCCCGAATTCATCGGTCATGCCAGCCCGTTCGGCGACGCCGGCGTAGCGCGGCAGGTAGGACTCGAGCTTGACGAGCGCGCCGTCCTCCGAGGTGCCCCATCGGTCCAGGCCCGGCCACTCGTAGGCGGCCGCCACGACCTTGCGCTTCTTGCCGATCTCCAGGATCACCCGCAGCGTGCCGGCCATGGGGACAGCCTAGTCGCGAGAAGATGTCATGCACCGTCCAGATTGGCGATCTGGGAGGGCGTGCGGCGCTATCGGTCCTGCGCAGGCGGCCCGTAGGGGTCGTAGCGGGTCAGGAACGCTGCGTCGCTCTCGGCCAGGCGCTGCTGGACCCGGAGCCAGTACTCGTCGCGTTCGTCCGGCTCGCGGATGGCGCGGCGATCGAACGGGCGGTGGCTGCGCAGCCACGCCACCAGGCCGCGGGGCTGGCGCCGTCCGCGAAGGGTTGCGAGCTGAAGCTCGAGGTCGGTCATGACGGTTCGAGTCTGCGCTGCTGCTTCGGCTGCCGGTATCCCACCTCCGCCGGATGGCGACCGGTACCTTCTGACCGGAGTGTGTGCGTCGCCTTCATTGACCCCGTTCCGAAAGCTGTCACCGGTTATATCAATACCGATATAAGTCGCGACAGCCGCGCAGCGCGCCGCCGCATCCGACGGGAGCGTCAGCCCGGACACCGCTACTTTAGACTTGACTTATATAAGCCGCCGATGAATAATGCGCGGCGTGCACGCGTTCGACATCCTCGGCGACCCCACCAGGCGCCGGATCCTGCAGTTGTTGGCAGACGGCGAGCTGAGCTCCGGCGAGATCACCGATGTGATCCGCGCCGAGTTCGGCATCTCCCAGCCGGCGGTGTCCCAGCACCTGCGGATCCTCCGCGACAACGGCTTCGCAACCGCGCGGGTGGCCGGGGCCAGGCGGCTGTACGTGGTGGAGGCATCCCCCTTGCGCGAGGTCGACGAGTGGCTGGATCGCTTCCGCACGATGTGGGACCAGCCGATGGACGCGCTGGCGACCGAACTGGCTCGCGGGCGCCGCGACCGGCGCCTCACCGAGGCCGCGGACGACGCGGACGACCCAGACGAGAAACCAGGCAACCCAGAGGAGCAACGATGACACAGGGAGCAATCGTGATCGACATCCCGGCACAGCTCGGCGCCATCGAGCGCACCGTCAGCCGCACGCCCCGCGAGGACGGCGGCGAGAACGTCGTCGTGCTGGCCCGCCGGACCTACCGTGCAGATCCCGAGGACGCGTGGTCCGCCTTGACCGATCCGTCGCGGATCGCCCGCTGGTTCATGCCGATCAGCGGCGACCTCCGACAGGGCGGCAGCTTCCAACTGGAAGGCAACGCCGGGGGCGACATCCTCGAATGCGATCGTCCGAACCGATTCCGCGTCACGTTCGGCGGCGAGACGAGCTTCGTGGAGGTCCGACTGGCTCCCGCCGGAGACGGCGAGACGACGCTGGAGCTCGAGCACACGGTGCCGATCGAGATGGCGCAGAGCGGCGCCGGCGCCCTGTGGGTCGGTCCCGGCTGGGACGGCGCATTGATGGGCCTCGGGCTACACCTTACCGGCGAGTTCACAGGCGACCCAGTGGCCGCCGCCAACTCCCCGGAAGTCATCGCGTTCAACGAGAAGTCGGTGCGGGCGTGGGCGACGGTCGTGGAAGCCTCCGGCACGGCGACACCCGAGCAGCTTGCCGAGGGCGTGCAGGTGTCGATGGCGCAGTTCGCGCCGGATGCGGAGGAATAGCGCCGCCCGCCGTATGAGATCACGCCACTGCATCCTTCCGTCGCTGAGCGGCGCTTATCGCGAGCGAGCCTGCTGGTGGGACGTGGAGTCGGCCCTCTGTTCGCGGATTACGTCGCCGAGCGGCGGGTAGCGCGAATGGAACGCGCTCTCGAGCCACTTCGTTCGCGTTAGCGGTCGCCGAGCGGCGGATCGGCACTGTCACCCGCCCCGGGACGGTTGGTAGCATCGGCTCATGGGCCGACCCCAGTCGGATGTCGTCGATGGTTCGCGCCCGGCGACCGTGGACGACATCCACGACATCGCCCGGGCGCTGCCCGGCGTGACCCTGGGAGGTGCCCGCGGTCGCAGCCAGCCGACCGTCTACCAGGTCAGCCGCCGCAGCTTTCTCTTCTTCCGCAACCCGCGCCCGGACGCGGTCGACCCCGACACCGGCGAGCGCTACACCGATGTCATCGTGTTCTGGGTGGACTCCGAGCTCGAGAAGGAAGCCATCCTGGCCGATAGCTCCCTGCCGTTCTTCACGACGCCCCACTTCGACGGCCACGCGTCGGTCCTGGTCCGCGCATCGCGACTGGGTGAGATGAGCCGCGACGAGCTGGCCGGATTCGTCGAGGGCGCGTGGCTGTCGCGCTCCGGCCCTCGCGCCATCGCCAGGTGGACGAAGCAGCGCAGCGGCTAAGGCCCAGGTGGCAATCCGGTCGACGCATCCGACTTGACTGTCCAGACATACTGGAGTTACCACACTCGCCGCGCAGGGATGCGATGGACGCACGGGCACCGCGTCCGCGACCCGATGGTTTGTCGACCGACAGCATCGTCCGCCGGGCGTGTCCGGCGTAGACCGATGCCGCATCGACCCGACGAAGAAGCGCCCGAGCCCGACGGCGGTGGAGCCGCTGACCGCCTTCGACAGCACCTCGATGCGCGCCTCCCAAAGGAGGAGTGGCCCGATGCCACTCCCGAGCAGGTGCGTGAAGCCGCCGAGGAGCCGAGCGGCGAAACACCGTTGATCGAGGCCGACACACCCGGCGAGGAAGCGTCGGCCGAGTCGGTCGATGGCGTGGACGTGCCCGACGGGAATCTCGTGGCGCCCGATGATCGCGGCGAACCGCGCGAGACATCCTGGCAGGAGGAAGACGGGAGCGAGAGCGAAGACCCGCAGGAGTGAGCCGGCCGACGAGGCCGGCTCATCGATCGTTACGGCATAGGGCCGGCGGCGCGCAGCCCCGACCGAGGAGGCACGATGCGGGGAAAGGCAGACGAGACGCCAGGACCGACTGGCACCGTCACCGAGGAAAAGGAGCAGAGCGGGAGTCCGCCGGGTGGCAAGGTCCTCCTCCGCCTCATCCAGCTACTGGAGAGCGACGGGCTGACGGAGCTCGCCGACGAAGCGGTGCGGAGCGCCGTCCCGGAGACGGAGGCTCGCGAGGTCTTCCAGGCTGCACAGGACCTCGGAATCATCAGCAGCGACCGCAAGCTGCCTCGCACCAGGGCGTCACGAACCCGGTCGGGCCGGCAGTCGCGAGCGTCGCGGACGACCGCAGCGGAGCGCCGCGCGGAAGCGCAAACGGAGGCCGGGCGCGAGATCGCCGAGGCGCACCTGGATGCCGCCAACCAGCTCGGCCCGCCCACGTCCACCGGCCCGCAGTGGCGGTCGATCGGGCCATGGACCGTCACCAACGGCCAGACGTACGGGAGCAGCCGCGTCAACGTGTCCGGCCGGATCTCGGCGCTCGCCGTGGATCCCTCCAACCCGGCTCATGTCCTGGCCGGGGCGGCCAACGGAGGCGTCTGGGAGAGCCGCGATCGCGGGGCATCGTGGTGGCCGCGCACGGACTACCAGGCGACGCTGACCGTCGGGGCCATCGCCTTCCATCCGACCACTCCGACGACCGTCTACTGCGGCACTGGCGAGGGCGACTGGTGGTCATGGCTCGGCACCGGCGTCCTTCGCTCGTCCGACGGGGGGGCCTCGTGGGCGCCCCTCGCGACGACTCCGTTCGTTGGCCAGGGCTTCCACAGCCTCGTGGCCGGCACCGGCACACGAGTCTTCGCTGGGACGACAGGTGGTCTTTACGTCTCGACGAACGGCGGTGTCGCCTGGACGCAGCGTCGCGCCACCCGCACCTGGGCGATCTCGCGGGCAAGCAACGGGAACGAGCTTCTCGCAGCCTCCGCTGATGGGGTATTCCGCTCCGGGCCCCAGGGCACTGCCTGGAACGCCGTGACCCTCCCAGGCGCGCCGGCCTGGTGGGACCGGTTGTCCGTGGCCCACGCCCCGTCGAACTCCGGCGTGGCGTATGTGTGGGGATCGTCGGGCGGGACGCCATTCCTGTATCGGCGAGGCACCGCGGGCGGCGCTTGGGCCGCAATCCCAACACCGCCTGGCGTCGCGACCGGACAGGCCTGGTACGACTGGTACCTCGCGGTGGCGCCCGACCGCTCGAACGAGATCTACTGCGGCGCGATCGAGATCCACCGCGGGAACAGCTCGGGCGGTGTGTGGACGTGGGTCAACCTGAGCAACAAGGGCTCATCGGGCGACTCGATCCATCCCGACCAGCATTCGATCGCCTTCGAGCCCGGCAATCCGGCGACGGTATACGCCGGAAACGACGGCGGAGTCTTCCGGTCGCCCGACCGCGGGATTACATGGCAGCACTGCAACAACGGCCTCCAGGTGAGCGAGTACGAGTACATCGCGCACGATTGGGGATCGGCCCGCTGGGTCATCGGCGGCACGCAGGACAACGGGACCAACCGCTGGACGGGACCCCTGACGTGGGAGCACGTGCAGGACGGTGACGGTGGCGACTGCGGTGTCAACCGCGCGAATCCGAATACCGTCTTTCATACCTTCCAGAACGGCTGGCTGGAGCGATCGGCGACCCGCGGAGGATGGGCGACGTGGGCGAACATCACGCCCGCGCGGCCGGCGGGGGAGGGTCCGGGCCTCTTCTACGTCCCGTTCGAGACGAGCGCGACGACCGGCGACACGATCGCGCTCGGCGGGTTGGCGCTCTACGTGTCGCGCAACAACGGCACGACCTGGACGCGGCTCGCCTACGGGACCGGCGGCGGCACAGCCTCGGCGTTGTTCGCGCCGGATCCGGACACGGTGCTGGTCGGCCTGACCGACGGGCGCATCTTCCGGACGACCTGGACCGGAGGCGCATGGGGCGCGCTCGCCGCGCTGACAACGCCGCGCGCGGGAGCATGGATCAGCGACCTCAGCTCCGAGGCCGGCGGGACGGGCCGCATCTGGGCAACGAGCACGCGCGTCGGAGGGGGTCGCGTCTTTCGCTCCGACAACGGCGGCACGAATTGGACCGACATGACGGCCGGACTTCCCGCACTTCCGATCAACGCGATCGCGGTCGATGACGCGAATCGGAATCGCATCTGGGCGGCCGCCGATCTCGGCGTCTGGCAGAGCACGAACGGCGGAGCGAACTGGGCCGACTTCTCGAACTCGCTTCCGAACGCGTACGTCGGCGACCTGCTCTTCCATCCCCACACCCGCGTGCTGCGGGCGGGGCTCCGAAACCGAGGCGTCTGGGAGATCCCGGTCGACGGCTGGATGACACAGCCGATCTGCGGCGTGCAATGGAACGGGTCACTGGCCCCCGGACAGAGCCAACGCTGGTTCACCTGGGGATGGCCTGCGACATGGCACGTGCTGTGGACCGTGATGCCGACGAGCCCTGTCGCCGGCGCGCCACAGGTGTCGTGGACCGTCCAGGTCGAGCGATCTGGCGCTGAGCACGTCACCTACTGGATCACCGTCAGGAACCTGACCGCTGCGACGGTCACCTTCGAGGGTCGGTTCGCGATCCTCAGCCGCTACTAGAGGAGAGCGCCATGTGGACGAACGTTCAATTCACCGGAACCCTCGGTGGCGGCGGTGCCAACCGATGGTTCACCTGGGGCTGGCCGGCCGGCTGGCACGTCGTCTGGTACATGATTCCGACCTCGCCGAGGATCGGTGCTCCGCAGGTCGACTGGGACGTGGCGGTCGAGCGGGCCAGCGCGACCCACTGCACCTACTGGATCACGGTCAAGAACCTCACCCCCGACGCGGTCACCTTCGAGGGCCGCTACGCAGTCCTGAACTGAGGATTCGTCATGGTCCGCATCACGATCGAAACCGATGCCGGCGGCGTCACCGTGGCCCAGCCGGACAGCAGCCAGACAGCCTTCGGCGTTGCGCCCGGAGCCGCCGGACAAGACTCGCCCCCCGCGGACCTCGCGGCTCGGGCCGCCGCCTCCGGGGCAAGTTCAGCCGGACCCGCACCCGAGGGCCCGCCTCCCGGCGCCGGCGTTCCCGGATTCCAGCAGATGGGGCCCGGATCGCCGGGAACACCGCCCATTGATGTCACCGCGATGGGCGATGCCATGGCGGCCGGCGCGGCGCCGACCGCGGGCGTTGAGGGTGTCGAAGTCGACGAGGAGGAGTAGCTCGCACCTCGCATAGCGCGAAGACGTAGTCGATGAGCCCGCCGGAGCTGACCCTGGCGATCGTCGCAGTGGCGATCGCGTTCGTCGTGTCCGCGTCCGCGGGACTTGGCGGTTCGCTCATCCTGGTGCCGGCCCTGGCGCTCATCCTGGGTACCAAGGAAGGTGCGGCTCTTGCCGCCCTCCTGCTGGCCGGCAACAACGTCGTCAAGCTGATCGCCTACCGCGCCAGCATTCCCTGGCGTTCTTCTATCTGGATCGTGCTTGCGACCATCGTCGGCGCAGCCATCGGTGCGCGACTTCTCGTGGCCGCTCCCGAGGACCTAGTCACGGTCGCCGTCATCTTGAGCCTGATCGGCTCTCTCGTGGTCGAGCGCCTCGGATTCGAGACGGCTCGACGTCAATCCGCGCCGGTTCTCGCGGTTGGTTCGGGCCTGACATCCGGCTTCTCAGGCACCTCCGGCCCATTGAAGGGTGTCGCGGTGAGGGCCCTTCGCTTCGACCGCCTGCACACAGTCGGAGCTGCCTCGTTGGTTTCCTTCGCGGGGGACGCGACGAAGACCGCGATCTACGCCGATGCCGCATTGATCGGTCCCGAAGGGGTCGTGGTGGCGGTGGCCGCCGCACCGCTGATGGTGGTTGCGACGCTGTTCGGCCGATCGATCAATCGAAGCATCGGAGAGAAGGGATACATGTACCTCTTCTGGGGCGTGACGACGGCCTATACGTGGCGCTTGATCTCGGGTCTCTGATCGGGCTGATCGCAACGTCTTTCCATCGGCCCTTCACATTTCGTCGGCAATCGGTCGTGAGCATCTGGTGCACAGCGCCCCGATCGGCGGGTCGCACCGAACCGAGGTGATCACGATGCACGCACGTTTCATCCAGCCAGGCCCGGCGGAAGGCGGCCGAGGGATCCGCGGAACGTTCTATCCGAGCGACGAGTCAGCAGGCGCCCGATCGATCGGTCCCGCGTTGGGCAAGGTCGCCCTGGTCCTGGTTGCGATGGCGGTCGTCCGCACCATCGTGGCCAACCATGGGCACGGCGACGGGGAGTCGCGGCGAAGCAGGCGCCGGCGGATGATCGCCGAGCTCCATCGCGAACTGCACGCCGAAGACGCGTCGGCCGATCAGCCCTGAACGCGCGGTGCATAGCGGCCGCCGGCGTGAATCCCATTGATGCGACCGGCGGTGTCGCGGGTGAAGAACCCCTTCGATCCCTCGTGCGGGCCTGACGGCACGATAAAACGGTCGCCGTCGCCGTGCAGCATGCCCATCGGCATCGGTGGCTCGCGGTAGTCGGCGTCCTCCCCGAGCTGGGCGATGAGCTCGGGCTTCGGCTCGCCGTCCATGATGAGGTGGTCACCCTCGACGGTGACCCTCATGACCTCGGCCACCGTCTCGTACGAGCCGGCGTAGTCGGCGAGTGCCTCCGCGGAGCGTGGCTCGTGGATGGGATCGGGCTCGACGATGCCGAGGTAGGTCTCGAGTGCCCAGTCCTTGATCCGGCGGTTGAAGAGCGGGCCGTTCGGCTCGGCGTTCGTGTGCGAGACGACCGCGAAGCGACGCGCGGGCACCATCTCGAAGCCGGAGTACTGACCGGTTGTCGAGCCGCCGTGTGCGACCACCTTCTCGCCGCCGACCTCGCGGAGGAGCCAGGAGATGCCGACCGCGTCGCCGAGCGCGGAACCGGGCGTCTCCGCGGTCGGCTGCTGCATCCGCTCGATCAGCTCGGCAGCGACGACCTGCTCCCCGTCGGCGGTGCGTCCGCGGTCGAGGTGGAAGCGCGCCCATCGGATCTGGTCGGGCGCCGTTGCCGACAGGCCGCCCATCGCGTTGCCGCTCCGTGGCATCGCCCACGGCCTCAGCACGCGGATGGTGCCATCGGTCTCCCGACGATGGCCCACGACGAACCGGCGCGTCATGACATCGTTCGGGAAGAACATCGTCATCTTCAGGCCGACGGGATCGAGCACGAGCTCCTTGATTGCGCGCTCGTACACCAAATCGGTGACCTTCTCGATGATCCGGCCGGCCAGGCTGAGCGAGGCGTTGTTGTAGGAGGCGATGAAACCGGGCGGAGTCAGCTGCTGGAGGCTCACCATGCGCTCGACGTAGCGAGCGAGCGTGTCGTCGCCTTCGCCGGTGTCCTCGAAGTAGTCGCCGTCCCAGCCGGCGGTGTGGTTCAGCAGCTGGAGGACGGTCACACGCTCGGCGACGTCCGGGTCGCGGAGATTCAGCTCGGGCACGTACCGCCGGACGGGGGCGTCGAGGTCGACCTTGCCGTCCTGGACAAGACGCAGGAGGCAGACCGAGGTGTAGGTCTTCCCGGTCGAGCCGAACTGGAAGAGGGTGTTCTCATCGACGGGGAGTGGGTTCTCCACGCTGGTCACGCCGTGGTAGGCGTAGCGCTCCTCATCCTCGTGGAAGACGCCGACCGCGACCCCGGGAATCTCCAGCTCTTCAGCCAGCTCGCGGACCCGGGCCTGCAATCGCTCGTCGATCCGACGAGCCTCGAGCGGCGTCATCGGGTGACTTCGGGCGCGCTCGTCGCGCGCTCTGGGCCCGGGCTGCGAACCGCCAGCCAGATGACCGGGATCGCCACGACGCTCGTCGTCCAGGCCATGGTGAACAGGGCCGGCACGCCGAACCGGTCGGCGACCCAGGAGCCGATGCCGGGGCCGATGATCATCGCCACGCTGAACACCGTAGCCGAGAGGATGCCCTGCGCAGTGGCCGATGTCGCCTCCGGTGCATGTCGCGACACGAACGTGACGCCGCCGACCAGGACGAGTGCGAACGCGACGCCGTGGAGCGCCATCGTCGCGGCGGCGAGGAATGGGTCGCTGACCAGGGACAGCACAACCGCCCTCAGCGCGAAGACCGCAGTGCCGATGACGAGCAGTCGCTCGCTTCCGACGCGAGATGCGAGCCAGGGATACGCTGCCATGATCGGGATCTCGACAAGCGCGCCGATTGCCCACGACGATCCGACCAGCTCGCCCGGCGCGCCGAGCTCGATGAGGTGGATCGAGAAGTACCAGTTGATCGCCATCGAGGCCGACCAGACCAGGAGCACGGCCGGCAAGAAGCGGACGAGTGGCGGGTGGCGCAGGACGACGCCGATGGCGTCGAGGCGCGGAAGCCTGGGAGCGCCCGCGTCGCCGCGGAGCGGGAGAGCCACCACGGCCAGCACGAGCAGCGCCGCGACGTAGACCACGAACATGCTCGTAATGCCGGCACGCTCGACGAGCGCGCCGGTGAAGGCGACGACGACGATGAACGCCGCCGACCCCCAGGCGCGCAGGCGGCCGTATCGGTTTCGGTCGCTGCCGACCGTCTCGAGGGCGCGGGCATCGAGCGTCGGCGCGATCCCGGCGAAGGCGACGGCGCTGATCACGAGGGTGGCGGCCATCGCCGCGACGCTGTCCGCGAGCGCGAGCCCGGTGGCTCCGGCCGCGGTCACGAGCGCCGCGACCGGGATCACGAGGGGCGAACCGGCAAAGCGATCCGCGATGGCGCCCCAGATCGGCGCCGATACCAGCCCGGCGGCAGCCCCGAGGGCGGTCATCAACCCGATCAGGCCGAGGTCGAAGCCGCGCTCGGAGTAGAAGACGGCAAGGTACGGATACCAGGCTCCGACGGCGCCGAACGCCGCGACGTAGCTGAGGATCGCGGCGAGCCGCGGGCTGATCGGCATGCAGGTCGTGATTATCGCGGGCGTCGCTCTCGCTATGCGGATGCCCGAACGAGGCGGACCGCGTCGGTGACGCCGCCGCTCCACGGCGGCCCGTGGCCCGGCAGGACCCAGGTCACGCCGAGCCCCTCGATCTTCGCGAGCGACGCGATCGCCTGAACGGGCTCGAGGGTGAACGGCGCCGGCTGCGGGCCGGTCGTGCCGGTCAGGACGTGGCCGGTCGTCAGCGCGTCGCCGACGAACACGGCGTCGACCGACGGCATGTGGACCGCGATGCTCCCCGGCGTGTGGCCGGGGACGTGGATGATCCGCGGGCTGCCCGGCAGGTCGAGCGTGGCGCCATCGGTGACCGTCTGGACCTCGGTGACCCACTTGGTCCGCATGCCGCCCTTGCGTCCGGCGTACCACAGGAAGCGGAGCAGGGGACCGATCTTCATCGGTCCTCCGGACGCGTTCGACTTGCGCACCTCGCCGCGGGCGCGCGGCGCATCGGCCTCGTGGGCGAAGACGGGAACTCCGTGATCGCGACGCAGGCGCTCGGCGAAGCCGACGTGATCGGTGTCGCCGTGGGTGAGGATGACGCCCCGGATGTCGCTGACCGATCGGCCCATGGCCTTGAGCTCGGCCTGCAGGTCGCTCCACTGGCCGCTGACTCCGGCGTCGATCAGGGTGAGCCCGCCGTTCGCCTCGACGAGATAGGCCGCGACGATGTCGTTGCCGATGCGATGCAGGGACGGCGCCAGCTCCACCCCGCAATCGTAGCGGCGTTCATCGGGAGCAGGTCAATGGGCGAGGTCGCGCGAGCCCTCGGTCATCTCGGCCAGGCGGGACCTGCGCGGAGCCGCCCGGCGCAGGCGAGCGAATCGGTAGACCGCTGTCTCGCGCAGGTGCATGCGGGCGAACTGGGCGGGCGGACGGGTGGCCTCCGCGAGGCGCTCGCGCATGGAATCCAGGTCGGCGTGCGCCTGGTCCAGTCGCGCCTCGACCTCGCGCCGGTGGCGGGCAAGGAGCATGGCCTGCAGCACGGCCGCGACGAGGAGGGCGACGGTCGCCAACGCTGCCAGGTCTCGCACAGGTCCTTCCACGATCGGCTCCCGGGCACGCTTGCTACGGGATGACCGCGGGGCACGCGGTGGATTGACAAGATAGGCCCCGGTGTCAAGGCGCACCACTCCGCGGAGGCGATTGCACGTCGAGCGGGCATGCGGGCTCGGAACTTGCAGGCCGTCCGCGGCTCGGTGCGCTACCTGTTGTTGGGGGTCGTGCTCATCCTCAGCATCGCAGAGCCGGTGCGGGCCGACGCTGGCCTGACCGGAGCTGTCGCCGCCGCGTACTTCCCCAGGAACGTCGACGACGGCCTGCACGAGATCGCTCACCAGCGCGCCGCGGAGCTCCTCGCCTGCCAGTGCCTCGAGCACGACCGGATGCGCCCGGGAACGGCCGAGGTCCTGTACACCGTCACGCGCGGCTCGAACCCGGTCCAATCCGCGATCGCCGCCTGGTCGCGGAGCCCGATCCACCACGACATCCTGTCGAATCGGACCTATGGGCGGATTGGCTGCGCCGAGGCGGTCGACGGCGACACCCATTGGCTGGTCTGTGTCCTTTCGTTCGGTCCGCTTCCGGTCGGTTCCGGCACAGCCTCCGGTAGCACTCCGACCTTCGCACTGCCCGACACGGCGATCGATATGCGTCCAGCAACGGTGACGTTCGGCCGCGCGTTCCCGCGACCGATCTGACCGATCGACCGGCCCGCGATCCGGTCCGGCGAGCTGCGCGCCTCAGGATGAGGCGTCGTCCTCGCGGATGCCCCAGTCCCACGACTGCTTGTAGATGCGCACGATCAGGTTCGTCTCCGAGTCGGTGATGCCGTCGATCCGTGAATATCACTAACGCGATAACCGCTGACGGGACCAGCTGCCACGGACGGTAGCGCCCGGGCACTGTCCAGGCGCCCGCTGAGCACGGAAGTTGACACCGCATCGTATATTCACCGAACGATGCGTTCGGTGAAATGGTGACTCGGCGACGCTATCGGCTTGGCAAGCGGGCTGAGGCGGCTTCGGCGACGAGACGACGGATCGTGGAGGCCACACTCTCGCTCCACGACGAACAGGGGATCACCGGAACGAGCGTGCGCAATGTCGCCGGTCGCGCGGGCGTGTCGCCCGCGACCGTGCTCCAGCACTTCCCGCGCATGGATGAGCTCATCCGCGCCTGCGGAGAGCTCAGTGAGCAGCTCGCGCCGATGCCCACAGAGGTGGTGTGCATCGGTGCCGAGACCGAGATCGAGCGAGTCCGCCGCATGGCGCTAGCCCTCTTCGAGTGGTTCGAACAGCTCGGCCCCGGATTCGACCACCTCCGGATCGACCGTCGTCACCTCCCCGAGCTCGATGCCTGGCTTGCCGAAGTCGATCGGCGGCATCGAGCCCTGGCCGCAATGGCGCTCGCGGGGGCCGACCGCGGGCGCATCGACCTGCTCGTCGCCATCACCACCGTCGACGCCTGGCGCGCGCTCCGCGACTCCGGCATGGACCCGCGACGCGCCGCCGGGCAAGTCTCGCAATTGGTCGGACAAGGACCCGCCACGGGAGAGAGGTATCACTGATGGACCCGTTCGTCGCCTTCAAGTACCTGCACATCGTCTCGATGTTCTTCGCCGTTGCCCTGGCCGTGAGCACGGAGCTCGTATTCCGGCGTGTCGCGGCCTCGGGCGATGCTCGAACGATCCCACCGTGATCCCACGGGTGCGACCCGCTCGGCAACCTCTCGACTCTGTTCTTCGTTGCCGGCGTCGTGTTCGGCATCGTGGCGGCGCTCACGGGCCAGATGAACCTGCTGGCGCCGTGGCTGCTCCTTTCGTACGCGGCGTTCATCGGCGCCACGCTGATCGGGTTATTCGTCACCGATCCATGGGTCTCGCGCCTCGAGGCTGCTGCGGCAAGCTCGGGCGCGGGGACCTCCGACGCGCTGCGTGCGGTCATCGCCGACCCGACGGCCCGAGTGGCCACCTGGACCCTGATGGCGCTCATCGCAATCCTCGTGTTCCTGATGGTCGTCAAGCCCCTCTCGTAATCGGCTTGTCGGTGGGCGTACCCTGCCGACATGGTCGACCGGTCCGCCGGGCACGCCGGGCCCGCCGTCGCGCAGCCTTCCGCCTTCGTAGGCCGTGAGCTCGATCTCGAGCGGCTCGTCGCCGCGTACGAGACGGCCGCGACCGGGTCGCCGCGCGTCGTGCTTGTGGCCGGCGAGGCGGGGATCGGCAAGTCGCGCCTCATGGCGGAGCTGGCGACCGCGGTCGAGCAAAGCGGCGGTCGCGTCATGATCGGCGCCTGCCTCGACCTCGCCGACGGCGGCCTGCCGCTGCTGCCGTTGGCTGAGTCACTGCGCGGGCTTGCGCGCACGACGTCGTGGCCGGACCTGGAGCGGATGCTCGGGCCGCTGCGCCCGCAGCTGGCTCGACTGGTGCCGGCGCTGGGCGAGGACGGCACGGAGACCGATGAGCCCCTGGCAAGCGCGCGCATGGAGGAGGGAGTGCTCGCGATCCTCGGGCGGCTGGCGGCGGATCGGCCCGCGCTGCTCGTGTTCGAGGACGTGCACTGGATCGACCGCGCGTCGCGCGACCTCGTGACCTTCCTGACCCGCAACCTGGCAGCCGAGCCGATGCTCGTCGTCCTCACCTGTCGAACGGAAGACCTTCAGACCGATACGGAGCGATGGCTCGCCGAGCTTGCGCGGCAGCCGCGGGTGGACCGCCTCGATCTCGCGGCGGCTCGACCGCGACGCGGTCCGCGCGCAGATGGCCGCGATCGCCGGCTCCGAGCCGGATCCACGGATCGTGGATCGCACCTGGCGCCGCTCCGAGGGCAATCCGTATTTCGTCGAGGAGCTCGCCGCGGCCGGCGGCGACCACCCGCCGGTGACGCTGACCGCGTCCCTGACGGCGCGGCTGGCGGTCCTCTCTCCCTCGACGCGCGAGATCGTGCGGATCGTCGCGCTCGGCGGTCGCTCCATCGACGAGGGCCTGCTGGTGGCGGTGGCAGACCGCCCGGTGTCCGAGGTCCGCGACGCGCTCCACGAGGCGGTCGAGCGGCGGGTGCTCGCCATCGGTGCTGACGGGCGGATCGGGTTCCGCCACGCGCTCGTGCGCGAGGTGGCCGAGTCCGAGCTGCTGGCCGGGGAGCGGCGTGATCTGCACGAGCGGCTGGCATCGGTCCTGGCCGAGCACGTTGAGCTGGCAGAGCCGAGCCCGGCGGGCGCCGCCGCCGAGCTGGCGTATCACTGGGAGGGCGCAGGGCGCACCGGCGAAGCGCTCACCGCGGCAATCGAGGCGGGCGCCGCCGCCGCACGGGTGGCCGCCTGGGCCGACGCGGACCGCCAGTACGAGCGCGCCCTGCGGCTGGCGGATGGGGCTGCAATGCCCGACGGCGTCGATGGGATCGAGCTCCTGCGCCGTGCGGCCGAGGCGGCCGAGTTCAGTGGCGACCTGCCGCGGGCCCAGGCCCTCGTCGACCGGGCGCTGGCCGAAGCCGAGGGTGGCAGCGAGAGGGTGGCGCTGCTGCATGCCCGCCATGGCTACCTGCGCTGGACGCAGGGTGACAACGATGGGTCGCTGGCGGCGTACGAGCGCGGCTTGGCGCTGCTGCCCGAGAAACCGCCGAGCGCCGCGCGCGCTCGCGTGCTCGGGTCGCTCGCTGGCGCGCTGCTGGGGCTCGGCCGCTACGAGGACGGGCGCCGCGCCGCGACCGACGGCGTTGCCACGGCCGAGGCTGCCGGCGCGCAGCCGGAGGAAGCGCGTGCTCGGAACGTCCTCGGATCCATCCTCGTGGCGCTGGGCGAGGTCGCGCCGGGCATCGAGCAGCTCGAGCGGTCGGCGGAGCTGGCGGCGGAGGCGGGACCGTCGGACATGCGGGTCATCGGTCCATACAACCTGGCCGTCAACCTGGCGATGGCCGGGAGGCTGCGCGAGGCGCAGGACGCGGCAGCTCGAGGCGTCGAGGCGGCGCGCACCGAGGGCCTCCAGCGCCGGTACGGGATGGACCTCGCCGCGCTCGAGGGCGATGTGCTCACCCGGCTCGGCCGATGGGACGAGGCGGCCGACGTCATGGACGCCGGGCTGGCGCTCGACCCGGCCGGGCGCGGCACGATCTATCTCGCCACCGCTCGCGGCCGCCTGGAGGGGCTGCGCGGCGACGTTGCGACCGCGCGCCGATGGTTCTCTGCGGCCGACGACCTCGCGGAAGGCCAGATCGACGCCGACCTCGCCGGGTTCCTGGCGCGCGCCCGTGCCGAGGCCGCGCTGATCGAGGAGGATGCTGCGTCGGCGCTCGAGGTCTGCCAGGCCGGTCTCGTCCCGCTGGAGGGCGCAGACGACCATTTCGTGCGCTCGCCGCTGCTCGTGCTCGCCATCCAGGCCGCGGCGGAGGTCGCGGAGGCGGCTCGCGCCGCGCACGACGAGGTGACGGTCGCCGCAACGGTGGCGCCCTACGTCACGGAGCTCGAGTCGCTCACGGCATCGGCACCGATGGTGGCTGCGCTGCGCGCGCACGCGCTGGCCGAGGCGAGCCGGCTGGACGGCCGGTCAAGCCCGGAGCGCTGGACCGATGCGGCTGCGGCATTCACCGAGATCCCCGATCCATTCGGCGTCGCCTATGCACGCTATCGGTCCGCCGAGGCATTCCTGCGGCGCGATGGGGTGAAGGCCGACGTCGGCGACCTCCTGCGCGATGCCGCCGACGAGGCCGCGGGCATCGGGGCGCTGCCGCTGTATCGGTCGATCGAGACGCTCGCGCGTCGTGCTCGGGTACCGATGGACCGCCCCGAGGCCCCTCCCCCCGAGCCTGGTCGAAGGACGGCGGGCAGCCTCTCGCCGCGCGAGATCGAGGTCCTGCGCCTGGTCGCCGACGGCCGGTCGAACGGCGAGATCGGCGAGGAGCTGTTCATCAGCCGCAAGACAGCCGGCGTGCACGTCACGCACATCCTCGACAAGCTCGGAGTGGCGAACCGCGTCGAGGCGGCGATGGCGGCAAGCCGGCTGGGGCTGCTGGATGACGCCGACGGCCCCTAGCGGGCCGCCTTGCGCTCCACGACCTCGCGGGAAGTGACCTGGATCGGGATCCCGTCGTAGTCGCCCTTGGTGCCGACGAAGATCTCGTACACGGGACCCTGGCGCTCCTGTGCCTCCTGGATGCACTCGAGCAGATTGCCGCGCTCGTCGGAGACGACGCACTTGTGCACCGGGACGGTTCGCGGAGCGTATCCGTTGTCCGCGAGCAGCTTGACAGCCGCCTCCGCGTACTTGTCGTCGTCCTTGTCGCCATGGTGCACGGCGAAGACGAACTCGCCGCCCTCGTCCAGATCGCGACCGCCCGCGACCTGGAGGTTGAGGTCGAGGCCGACATCAGCATCGCGCAGGATGGTGAGAATGTCTTCGAGGCTGCCCTCCTCGTCCCACTTGGCGCCGGGACCGGGGCTCCCCGAGCCGGGCTTCTTGGTGGACATGCGGACCTGTTGGTGCATGGGACGACCTCCTCGGTGCGGGCGCGTGACTCGGTACACGCGTGCCCGTGCCGTCGATCGTACGACGAGGGGCAAGGAAACTGCCGGCCCGGGAGTGGGCGGCCTCCCGGGCCGGCGCCTGGCGTCCCCCCACTGCGTCACCCGGCAGCACCGGTGAACGCAGGCGCTCGGGCGGCTGACGCCAGTGCGTCTGCCGGCCCGAGAGTGGGTAGTCTCTCGGGCCGGCGCCTGATCGTCAGCTCGGGTTGCCGGTCAGGGCGGGCTTGCTCGGATTGACGCCAGTGAGCAGATTCCACACGCGTCCGACAATCGAGGGGTCGCCCTTCTTGGCGGACCGGGACTCGGCGGCGATGCGTGCGAGGCGGCGCTGGTCGGCGGCGCGGTGCTCCTCGTCGATCTTCGAGATGGCGATGGCGTACATGGCGGCTGGGTGCATGGCTCGTGGCCTCCTGGATACCTGTCCGGGCTCCTCCCGGGACTTGGTGACCACGCTACGGACGCGCCTACCCGCCGCCATCGGGTGGGTGCCTTATTCAGGGACCCAGCTGTACCTCAAAGATCAGTCCACGGCGTTGAGGATGGCCGCGGACAGGTCCTGGGTCGCCTCCGTCGGCCCGGCGAAGAAGAGGAAGACGAGGTGATCGGTGCGACCCCACGGTGCCATCACGACCGACCGGCCCTCCGACGTCATCACGTACGCTTCGCCGTCGAGGCCACGCTCGGCGCCGACCTGGAGCGCGTCCTCCAGCCCATCGATGATGCGCGCGAAGTAGTCGACCGCCTGCGTATCCTCGGCGCCCGGGAAGCCGAACGCGATCACGGACACTTCTTCCTCGCCGCGCGAGGCGACAGCGGCCTGGACGACCGCGAGATCGGCTGCGCCCGCCAGCGACTCTTCCGCGCCCTCCACGAAGCCGGGCACGATGCCGGGCTCCTCGCGGTACGCGAAGCCCTCGACGCCGGGGAACGCTCCAAGGCCCGAACCGGCGGGGCCGGGAGTCGTGTCCGGCGGGATCGTGGCGTCTCCTGGCTCGGAGGAGGTCGCGGCGGTTCCGCACGCGACGAGCACGATGGCGAGGATCGCCGGCGCGACGCGCGCGGCGAGATGAGTGCGGTGCTCCCTGGGCATCGCGACAGGGTAGCAACAGCGCTCCGATGCCGCGAACGAGGGGTCAGCTTGCGGGTGTGCCCCCGGCCGGCTTCTTCTTGGCGCCGGGCTTGGCGGCGCCCTTCTTCTTCTTTTCCTTGCTCTTCGATCCAGGTCCCTTGTCGCCCATCTCACTCTCCTCCTTGCCGTCGACGCCGCGGATGCGGATCCTCCATGCCAGGATTCTAACGATGGCGCTCGCGGATGACGCGCCCGAGGCTTGATGCCTCAGGTTGGGGCGGCCTCCGACGCCGTAACCTGCTGACGGCTGGGAGCGAAGGCGCCGATGTACACGCCGAGCAGCATGATCGCGCCGCCGATGAGCAGGGCGGGCGTCAGCGGTTCACCCCTGAGCAGCGCCGAGTACACCAGGGTCGGCAGCGGCTGGAGCAGAAGGATGTAGGAGACCGCGGAAGCGGTCCATCGGCCCAGCAGGAAGGCGAAGAGGCCGAAGACGGCGACCGAGCCGCCGAGCACCAGGAAGATCATCGCGGCCCACGTATCCGACTGCGTCGGCGCGCTCCAGGTGTCGCCGACGACGGCGGAGAGTGTCAGCAACCCGGCGCTGCCGGCCAGCATGCCGACCGCGTTGCTGGCAACCGGATGCGCTCGTGGAGTCAGCTTCAGGATCACCGCGGACTCGGCGAGGAAGACAGCGCCGGCGACCATGGCCAGCAGGGAGAGCAGGGGCACATCGGCCTCGATCCGGTCGTTGACGAGGAACGCGAGCCCGCCGAGGGCGACGAGGGCCCCGATCAGCGCGCGCAGACTGAACTGCTCGAGACCGTGGGCGATCGCGAACCCCAGGGTGAGGAGGGGAACGAGGGCGATGATGACCTGGCTGGTCCCCGGCGGCGTCTCCTGGAGTCCCCAGAAGAGGCACGTGAACGCCGCGAAGAAGCCAAGCCCACCGTAGAGGAGCGATCCGGCGAGGGCGCGTCCATGCGGCACAGGGATGCGGAACAGGACCATCCCGAGCGCGAAGATCGCGCCGGCCGCGATGAAGCGCATCGCCGCGGCCCACAGCGGGTCGAGCTCGTCGACGACGATCGCGACGCCGACCGGATTGCCGCCACCGATGAGCGCGATGGCGACGAAGATCGCGACGTTCAGCCGCTGGACTCTCACCCCGTCACGAACGGCCCCGCAACCTCGTCGCGCGCCGCGTCGAAGCGCGGGATGCCGGACTCGACCATGGCATCCGAGGCGGTCAGGCTCACCCGGAACCAGCCGGGAACCTCGACGATGGTGCCCGGGAGGACGAGAACGCGGTGGCGGGCCAGCACCTCGGCGAAGGCGACGTCGTCGTCGATCGGCGAGCGCGCCATCGTGTAGAAGGTGCCCTCGGGCATCGATGCCTCATAGCCCATCTCGCGGAGCGCAGGCACGAGCCGATCCCGTCGTGCCTGCAGCGCACCGATATCGATCGACAGCCGCTCGAGATCGGCGAGCGCGTGCTGGAGCAGCGCGTTTGGAAACGCATAGCCGGTCGCGAACTGGGCGATGAAGATCTCGTCACGCAGCTCCCTGCGCTCGGGGCAGGTCGGCGGGATGGCGAGATAACCGATGCGCATGCCCGGAGCCAGCAGCTGCTTGCCATACGAGTAGGTGACGACGGTGTGCGGGTAGAGCTCGGCCGGGCTCGGGACCTCGGCGCCGTCGAAGGCGATGCGGTTGTACGGCTCGTCCGAGAGGATCCAGATCGGATGACCGATGCGCTCGCTCGCATCGGTCAATGCCGCCGCCAGGGCGCTGAGCGACTCGCGCGGGAAGATGCGCCCGGTCGGGTTGTGCGGGCTGTTGACGAGGACCATGCGGGTGCGCGGCGTGATGGCGGCCGCGATCCGGTCGACGTCGAGATCGAAGGCGGGCGGCTCGAGCCGGACGCGCACCGGCTCGCCGCCGGCGACGAGGATGAGCAGCTCGTAGAAGAACCACGGCGGCGACAGGAAGACGACCTCGTCACCGGGCCGGACGAGGGTCCGCAGCGCCACGGCGATGGCCGCGAAGCCGCCGTTCGTCATCGCCACGTCGGCGGGGTCCCAGTCGAGCCCAGTCCGCGTTCTCAGCGTCTCGGCGACCGTTCGTTGAGATGCCGGCTCCGAGAGCTTGTAGGCGAACCAGTCCTTGTCCAGCGGAGTGACGTGCTTCTGGAGCGCCTCGACGTAGCTCGCCAGTGGCATCTCCTGCGGGTTGCCGACGGCGAAGTTCGCGACGTCGGGTTCGCCGTTGAGCTTCGCGAAGTGCCCGCCGAAGAAAGAGAGGAAGGGGGCGACGCTCTGTCGCATGCGCTCTGGGGTCGGGGTTGCGGTCGTCATCGGTCGAGCATCCCACGCATCCTTGGCCCGGACAATGCACGAATGTCGTAGTTCGACGGCGGCGGCCGAGGATCTGACACGTGACGCGAGGAGACCGAGATGGACGACCAACGAGCGATCGAGCGCTATCGGTACATGCTGCGGACGGCGCCGCCCGACGACATCGAGCGCGCGCATGCCGACGCCTTCGCGCAGCTGACTGCCGAGCAGCGCGCCACCGTCCTGCGCGAGCTATCCCGGCAGGTGCCCGCCTCCGAGGCCACCACGAGCGACGACCCACAGTCGCTGGCCAGGATGGCGACGCGCGCCGAGATGCGCCAGCCGGGAACGATCGAGCGCACGTTTGCCGGTGTCCAGGGCCCAGGGCTGGGCGGGATGTTCCTCTCCACCCTGGCCGGGGCGTTCGTCGGCACCGCGATCGCCGGCGCCTTCTTCGACAACGACGCCGGAGCGGCCGAGAGCTCCAATACCGATGCAGACGCCGTCGGCGAGGCGGGGGAGGGCGACGTCGGCGACGGAGGCTTCGGGGACTTCGGCGACTTCGGGGGTGGCGACTTCGGTGTCTGACGCTCGTCCGGCGCACGACGACGGGCAGTTCGGCGAGGCGGTCGCCGCCCGGTATGACGAGTCGCTGATCGAGGGGTCCGACCCAGCCTTGATCGCGACAACGGTCGACGTCCTCGCCGACCTGGCGGACGGCGGGCGCGCGCTCGAGCTCGGGATCGGGACCGGCCGGATCGGGCTGCCGCTCGCGGAGCGGGGGGTGGAGGTCCACGGGATCGACCTGTCGGAGCCGATGGTCGCCCGCCTCCGTGCGAAGGCTGGTGGAGGCCGGATCCGCGTGACCATCGGCAACTTCGCGAGTACCAGGGTCGAGGGCGGCCCCTTCTCGCTCGCCTATCTGGTCTGCAATACGATCATGAACGTCACGACGCAGGCGGACCAGGTCGCGTGCTTCCGCAACGTCGCGGCGCACCTCGAGCCACGCGGACGCTTCGTCATCGAAGTGATGGTGCCCGAGCTCCGCCGGCTGCCGCCGGGCGAGCGGTTCGTTGTCTCCGACTTCGGCGAGGCCCACTGGGGAGTCGACGAGTACGACGTTGCGCGCCAGGGTTTGGTCTCCCATCACTTCACCCTCCTCGACGGGAGCATCGAGCGCAGCTCGGGGCCATTCCGCTACGTATGGCCGGCAGAGCTCGACCTGATGGCCGAGATTGCGGGGATGCGCCTTGCGCGAGCGATGGGAGAACTGGAGCCGGGAGCCATTTACGAGCGAAAGCCGCCGGCACGTATCGGTCTGGGAGAAGCCGGCCTAGACGGTGACGACGACCTTCCCCGCCGCGGCCCCGGACTCCAGGTAGCGGATCCCGTCGGGGATCTGGTCGAACCGATACGTCCGATCGATAACCGGGCGCACGCTGCCGGCCTCGATGAGCTTCTTCAACGTCAGAAGGTCGTCCCGGTTGACGTCGGCAAGGAACGCGGCGGCCGGCCGGCTCCCGAGGCGCGAGGTGATGACCGCGCCGGCGATCCGCGCGATCGGCCCGATCCACTGCCCCGGCTGCGGCGCCACCATCACGATTCTGCCCTTCGGCGACAGCACGCGACGCACGGCCGAGAGGCGGGCATTGCCGCCGATGTCGAGGACCAGGTCGTACCGAGCGGCGCCGCGGGTGAAGTCGTCCCGCGTGTAGTCGATGACCTCGTCCGCCCCGATCGAGCCGGACATCTCCACGTTCTTCGTGCTGGTCACGGCCGTCACGTGAGCGCCGAGCGCCTTCGCGATCTGAACGGCGAACGATCCGACTCCGCCGCCGGCACCGTTGACGAGCACCCGCTCGCCGGCCTCGACGGCGCCCTTGTCGCGAAGGCCCTGGAGCGCGGTCATGCCCGCGGTCGGGACCGCCGCAGCCTGCTCGAAGGTGAGGCCGGCCGGCATCGGCACCATGTTCTTGCTGCTGACGTATTCGGCGAACGCGCCGTAGCGCGAGCCGTACACCGCGTCTCCGGGCTTGACGTCGGTCCGTTCCGGGCCGACCTCCTCGGCGATGCCGGCGACGTCGAGGCCGAGATGCTGCTCCTTCGGCGCACGGAAGCCCTCGCTGAGGCGGGCGAGGTACGGCTTGCCGCGCATCATGTGCCAGTCGTGGGCGTTCAGCGAGGTCGCGCGGACGCGCACCAGGATCGCGTCATCCGCACTCAACGGGGGCTTGTCGACCTCCTCGAGATGGAGGACGTCGGGGGATCCGTATCGGTGCTTGGTGATGGCTCTCATCGGTCTTGTTCGTACACTGTAAGAGGAGGGCTGCAGCGTAATTCGTACGCCGTAAGATGTCAATCCCGTCATTGCGGCTGCCCTTTCTCGGCGGCGCGTTCCGACGACTGTCACCGAATATATCAAGACTGATATATGGTGACAGGCCGCGCACCCTCTTCAAGAGCCGGGTGGTCCGCTGTAGCCGCCGACGTGCACGGTCGCCTATGATCGCGGCTGGCATGCCCAAGCCGCCGTCATCGGTCGACGCCTACCTCGCATCACTGCCGGCCGACAAGCAGGCAGCCCTCGGGCGCCTGCGCACCCAGGTCGCGAGCCTTGTCCCCGAGGCGGTCGAGGTCATCAGCTACGGCATCCCGACCTTCAAGCTCGACGGCAAGGCGCTGATCTGGTACGCCGCCTGGAAGTCGCACTGCAGCATCTACCCGCTGACCGATGCGTTCGCGGCCGCACACCCGGACGTGCTGAAGGAGCACGGCGGCACGAAGGGCAGCCTTCATTTCACGCCGGCGAACCCGCTGCCTGAGCCGCTCATCGCGGAGCTCGTTCGCGAGCGCGTCGCCGATGTCGGGGCGTCGCGAGCCTGATCATCCTCGCCAATCCCAAGCAGACGGAGGACTGACCCGATGAGGCTCGGAGTGATCGCCGACAACCCCGTGGAGCGGATCGGCCTGGCCTCGGGCCTCGTGCCGACGCCGATTGCTCGAGCCGTACGGCGTCGGTTTCGGGCGAGCGCTGATGGTGGCGACGAAGGTCGGGGTGTTCGACGCACTGGCCGATGGACCTCGCTCCGCGACAGCCGTCGCCGAGCGGTGCGAGCTCGATGCCCGGGCTGCCGAGAAGCTGCTCAACCTGCTGGTCGGGATGCGGTACCTGCGCCGATCGGCGGATGGCGCGTATGCGCTCAAGGGCGCGGCCCGCAAGTGGCTGCTCTCCGGCAGCGACTCATCGGTCCGCGACATGGTGCTCATGAAGTTCCTCGAGTGGGAATGGATTGAGGGGCTGGAGGCATTCGTCCGCGACGGCCGCCCGCTCGATGTCCACAGCTCGATGAGCGGCGACGACTGGGCCCTCTACCAGCGTGGCATGCGCGCGCAGTCCGGCGTCCTCGCCGGATTCCTCGTGCGGCGCCTGCCGATGCCGCCGAACGCGACTCGGATGCTCGACATCGGCGGCTCGCACGGCTACCTGTCGGTGGCGGTGTGCCGCAAGTACCCCCAGCTGCGCTCGGAGGTGCTGGACCTGCCGGAAGCCGTCGAGCAGGCTGCGCCGCTGCTGGCGGCGGAGGGGATGGGCGATCGCGTCGTCCACCGGGCAGGCGATGCGCTGACCGATGACCTCGGCAGTGAGACCTACGACATCATCATGATGTTCAGCCTCGTCCACCACTTCGACGACGAGACGAACCGAGCGCTCACGGCGCGCTGCGCGCGAGCGCTGCGCCCTGGCGGGCTGCTGGTGATCGGCGACCTCATGCGGCCCGATTCGCCCAGCCGCGCAAGCGCGTTCGACCTCTTCTACGACCTCTACTTCGCGCTAACGAGCCGATCGGGCCTGTGGAGCTTCGAGGAGATGGCCGACTGGCAGCGGGCCGCGGGCCTCCAGCCCCGGAAGCCGATCCGCCTGGTGCCCGGATCCGGTCCGGCGCTGCAGGTGGGTGAGCGCCCGGCTGAGGCGCCGGCAGCAACGCGCTGAGCAGGTTACGCGCCGCTTAACCGCCTCCGTGACCGTGCGCGTACCTTGTGAGTGAGATGAGACGCATCCGTCTCGTGAGCTTCGTGCTCGGGGTGGCGATCTCCGCATGCGCCGCGCCGGCCTCGCCATCCCCGACGCTCCCGATCGTCACCGCCACGCCCGAGCCGTCGGCGAGCGTCACGGTCACTCCGACCGCGACCGCCAGTCCGTCGTCGTCGCCCACGCCCGGGGAGCCGACGTTCGAGGTCGCCACCTTCCCGCTGCCGGCCGGCTCCGGACCGCACGACGTCGCCCCGGCGACCGATGGTGGCGTCTGGTACACCGCCCAGGACAGCGGCGAGCTCGGCTGGCTCGATCCGGAGTCCGGCGAGGTGCGCGAAGTCGGGCTCGGCACCGGGTCGCGGCCGCACGGCGTGATCGTCGGGCCGGACGGCGCGCCGTGGATCACAGACGGTGGCCTCAACGCGATCGTCCGCGTTGACCCTGAATCGGGTGAGGTCGACGTCTACCCGCTGCCTGCATCGGCCCCCGACGCCAACCTGAACACGGCCGCCTTCGATGGCGATGGCGTGCTGTGGTTCACCGGCCAGGCCGGCTGGTACGGCCGCCTCGACCCCGACGTCGGAGCGGTCGAGGTCTTCGCCGCCCCTCGCGGGCTGGGGCCGTACGGCATCACCGCCACGCCGGAGGGTGAGATCTACTACAGCTCGCTCGCGGGCAGCTACCTCGGCGAGATCGACCGCTCCAGCGGGGAGGTGCGGGTCATCGATCCACCCACCGCCGGCGCCGGTCTCCGCCGGGTCTGGTCGGACTCGCGCGGCCGCCTCTGGGTGAGCGAGTGGAACGCCGGCCAGGTGGGCATGTACGACCCCGAGACCGAGGAGTGGCGCGAGTGGCCGCTGCCCGGCGACGCGCCGCAGGCCTACTCGGTCTACGTGGACGAGGCCGATATCGTCTGGCTGACCGACTTCACGGCCAACGCGATCGTCCGCTTCGACCCGACCACCGAGACCTTCATGAGCTTCCCGGCCGAGAGCCAGCCGGCCGAGGTCCGCCAGATGCTCGGGCGCGAGGGCGAGGTGTGGGGCGCCGAATCGGCCGCCGATCAGCTCGTCGTGATCAGGACCTCACGATAGATCGGCGCTAGCGAGGGACCAGGCCGGCCTTGCGGTCGAGGTACTGCAGGAGCCGATGCGCCGCCAGTTCGACGTCCTTGTGCCGCCATTCGGCGGCGCGGTAGTGCGCGGCGATGATCCCGGACCGATGCACCCGGCGGAAGTCGCCGAAGACGAAGGCGTAGCGCGCCTTCGTCTCATCGGTCGCTCCCTGCGTCAGGCCGAGGTGCCACGACGCGTATTCCTTCCACGAGTGCTTCTCGAGCACGGCGTTCTCGTCGTCGGCTCCGGGCTGGACCTCTCCCCAGTCGCTGTTCAAGACGTAACGCCGCGCGTCGATCAGCCGCCGTGCGTGCGTCACCGCTCGGCGATTCACGGTGTAGGTCGCCATCGGTCACCCTCGAGCTAGAAGTCCCGGCGACCGGCGAAATGCTCCGCCGCCTGGGGCCGCGTCAGCTGGTACACAGCAAGGCGATGACCACCGGGCGTCGCGAAGGTGCACACCGGGCCGTGCGGGATCTCGAGCATGTGGCCACGCTGCCAGCCACGTGCCTCCAGCTCGTGCATCGCACGCTCGAGGTCGGCCACGCGGTACACGAGGACCGGACGTTCGCCCTCGAGGTGCCCGGCCAACAGGATTCGCGGCGGCTGATCAGTGAGCTCGACCATCGCCACGCGAGTGCCCATGCCCTCGACCGCGAAAGCCACACGTGCCCCCAGCACGTCGGTGAAGTGGCGCACGTCTCCGGCGACGTCACCGCTGGGCATATAGATGAAGTCGAGCTGCTCGAAGAGCATGACTCATCGACGGTATCACTCGGATGGCGTTCCGCCGGCATCAGCGTTCGACGTCGGCGGGGGTGCAGGCTCTAGGATCGGTGCGTGGCGAGCGAGCTCGAGAACGCGGTGCTGGTCGACTTCCCGCTGCGAGGGGAGTGGACCGCATACAACACGCCGGCCGACCGGATTCCGAGCCATGGGACCGACATGCTCGGGCAGCGCTTCGCCTACGACTTCATCCGGGTCGATCGGCGCAAGGGTTGGCACGTCCATCCGGCCGGCGGCCTGCGCAGCAACCTGCTCGGCTTCCCGATCCGCGAGACGTATGCGTGGGGACAGCCGGTGCACATGCCCTTCGACGGCGAGATCGTCGATGCGCAGGACGGCTGGCCGGAGCGCACGAGGATCGTCCCGATTCGCGAGATCGCGATCGTCCTGAAGAACGCCCTCACCTTCGACCCGAGCAAGCTGCGCTCGGTGGTCGGGAACTTCGTTCTGGCCCGATCCGGTGACACGTTCGCGGCATTCGCGCACTTGACCACGGGGTCAGTGGCGGTGAAGTCCGGCCAGGCGGTGAAGTCAGGCGAGCTCATCGGCCGCGTCGGCCACACCGGCAACTCGACCGCGCCGCACCTCCACTTCCAGTTGATGGACTCGCCGGACATCATGACAGCGCGCGGGGTCCCGGCTGCCTTCCGCCGCCTCGAGGTCGAGCGCGACGGCCACTGGGAGCCGGCCGAGATGGTCATCCCGCATCGTGTCGACCGGATCCGATACCCGGAGGAAACCGCATCCTCTGTCGCAGGCGTGCATCCATGAGACCCATCATCGGTCTCGTTGCGGTCCTTCTCGTGCTGACCGCCTGTGACACGGCGGACCCGGCTCAGGACGGCGCGATCATCGTCGTGGCGATGGCCGCGCCGACGTGTCCGGTCGAGACTGACCCCCCGGATCCCGATTGCGCGCCGCGGCCCGTCGCCGCCGCGCCGATCGTGGTGACGCCGGCCGATGGCCGGGAGGTCGTCATCGCACAGGGCGAGACGGACGAGGATGGTCGGCTGACCCTGGCCGTGCCGGCCGGGGACTACCTCGTGACGGCGGGAGCTGTCGAAGGGCTGATCTCCGCCCCGGAGCCGGTCGCGGTATCGGTCCCGGCAGGGGTAACGACCGAGGTTCCGATCGGCTACGACACCGGCATACGCTGATCGCGTGGCTTCGCGCATCCGTCAGGGACGGGCTTCATCGGTCACCGATCTCGGCGATGGGCGGATCCTGCGAGCCGGCGGCCGTCCTGAGCGCGAGGCGGAGGTGATGCGGGTGGCGCGCGACCATGGCATCCGGGTGCCAGCCGTGCACGAGGTTCGGCACGACGCCCTGGTCATGGAGCTCATCCCGGGTGAGACGCTGCTCGAGCGGACGTGGGGTCGCCCATGGGCGATGCCGGACGCGGCCGCCGTGATCGTCGATCTTCACGAGCGGGTGCACGCCATCCCGTTCGACGGCGCCCGCCTCGTCCACTTCGACCTCCATCCCGACAACGTCCTACTCGGGCCCGACGGGCCGGTGCTCATCGACTGGACGAATGCGCGAGGCGGCGATCCCGATGCTGACGTGGCGCTGACGTGGCTGATCGCGGAGACGAGCGCCGGGGTCCGCGGCCGGCTCTTCGCATGGCTCTTCCGCCGCATCGTCGGCCGCGAGGCGATCCGCCGTGGCTTTGCCGATGCCAGCGCCTTCAGGCTGGCGGATCCGCACGTGACCGATGCGGAGCGCGACCGCGTTCGGCGCCTCAGGCCCTGATCGCCGATCGGGCTCCGCACTCATATGACCGTTGGGGGAGTGCGCCTCGTCGCGTCCCGCGCCGTAATGGACCCATGTCTCGCGCCCGCTATCGGTCTCTGGCGCTCGCGCTGATCCTGTCGCTGTTCGGGGAGGCGACGACTTCGGCGGGCGAGGTGCCGCCGTTCAATGATGTCGCCGGCCATCGGTTCGCCGCCGACATCGAGTGGATGCGCCAGGCCGGCCTGACCGAAGGCTGCGGCAACGGCCGATTCTGCCCGGACAGGATGGTGAAGCGCGGCCAGATGGCGACCTTCCTGGCGCGGGCGCTCGAGCTGGCTCCGACCGAGATCGATGCCTTCACCGACGACGACGGCACGGAGCACGAGGACGCGATCAACCGAGTCGCGGCGGCGGGGATCACCGTCGGGTGCTCTGCGACACGATTCTGTCCGAAGGGGACGGTCACGCGAGGGCAAATGGCAAGCTTCCTGGCGCGCGCCTTCCACCTTCCGCGCGCCACCCGCGACTGGTTCGCCGATGACGACCGCTCCTCGCACCAGACGAACATCAACCGCCTCGCCGAATCGCGGATCACCCACGGCTGCGGCCAAGGGCGCTTTTGTCCGAGCTCCGGGGTGACGCGGGGCCAGATGGCAGCGCTGCTCCATCGCGCGATGACCGCATCGGGACCGCCGCCCTCGTGCACGCTTTTCCCGGCGTCGAACGTCTGGAATCGCCGTGTCGACGCGCTGCCGGTGGCGTCGGACTCGGCGACGATGGTCTCCACGATCGGCGCCAACGAGGACCTCCATCCCGACTTCGGCGAGTACCTCGGCTACGGAATCCCGATCAATGTCGTGACCGATGCGACGCCGCGCTCGACGGTGAGCTTCGACTACGACGACGAGTCGGACCACGTTCCCTACCCGGTCCCGCCCTCGCCGCGCATCGAGGGCGGCGGTGACCGCCACATCCTGATGTGGGACGTCGAGGCCTGCCGGCTGTACGAGCTCTTTGCCGCGCATCGCAGCGGCGGCCGGTGGCATGCCGGGTCGGGTGCGACCTGGGACCTGCGCTCGAACGCGCTGCGACCGAACGGCTGGACGAGCGCAGACGCGGCCGGACTGCCGATCCTGCCCGGGCTGGTCCGCTACGAGGAGGTGGCGGCCGGGGCGATCGAGCACGCCATCCGCTTCACCGCGCCGGAGACGCGCGACGCGCACATCTACCCGGCCCGACACGACGCCGGCGACGGCAACGGCGCGTGGCTGCCGCCGATGGGGCTCCGCGTCCGCCTGAAGGCCGACTTCGACGTCAGCGGCTTCGGGCCGCAGGCCCGGGTCATCCTGACGGCGATGAAGCAGTACGGGATGATCCTGGCCGACAACGGCTCGCCGTGGTTCTTCAGCGGCTCCTCCGACATCCGCTGGGACGATGATCAGCTCAACGACCTGAAGTCGCTTCGTGGCTCGGACTTCGAGGCGGTGAACACGTCGGGGTTCGTCAACGGTCCATAGAAGCCTGCCAGGGCCGCGCGAAGAGCATCGGCGAGTACCACAGGGCGCCGAGCGCGAAGTAGATGACCGCGCCAACGAGAACGGCCAGCCAGTTGAGTTCGCTCATGACGTCGAGGGTCATCGTCTCCTCCAATCGTGGATCAGCAGGTGCCGCGAATCATCCTGGCCACGCGCCCAAGGGCCACGGCCAGATGTTCGGAACCCAGGTACCGCGGAGTTGCAGCAGCGTAGGCCTCGAACTCGGGGCCGAAGGCACGCGACAACGTCGCTTCCTCCTGGACGATCTCGCGATGCGTGTGCCTCGCCGCGGCGACCGCGGCGCCGAGCACCCATGGCGACCGCGCAGCAATGCCGAGCCCGGCGACGCCCGTCGACCAGCCGATGTACATCGGGTTGCGGCTGATCGCAAAGGCTCCAGTCGTGACGAGCCCTGCCGGGCGGTCGACGCCTACCCCGGCCGCCGAAGCCGACGTGACGCCCCATGCCGCGAGGCCAATCCCCGCGACGATCATCGGCCACCCGATCAGGCGTGCGGGATGGCGTCCGATCGGCAGCCGCACGGGCAGGACGATCTGCGAGAGGCACGCAACTCCGAGCGCCGCGACATGCGCCTCTGGAACCGGGAAGTTGTCCCAGCGCCAGCGCGACGGCTTCATCGGTCCAGTATGCGACCGGGATGCTTGCGGACGGCACTACCATCACACCATGACCCAGCAGCAGGCCCCGGCGAACGAGCGCGAGCTCCCCGGAGAGGCCGAGGCATGGAACCACCTGCACCACCTGCTCGATCGGCTCACGCCGGAAACCGCCGAGCAGCCGGGCTACTTCGAGGAGGGCTGGACCGCCAAGGACGCGGTCGCCCACCTCGGCACCTGGATGGCGCGCGGCGCGACGATGCTCAGGCAGATCGCGGCCGGCACGTACCGTGAAGGCGAGATCGACGTCGACGCCGAGAACGCCCGCTTCCTCGAGGCGATGCGTGACGTCCCGCTCAAGACGGTGCACCTCCAGGCGGCCGCCGCGCACGGCGAGCTGTTGAGCGCCTGGGCCCAGCTGCCCGAGGTGACGCCGGCCGCCGCGTACTGGGTCCGCAAGGCCGGCCCGGAGCACCTCGCCGAGCACACGCCGCGGCTCGAGGCCTGGCTGGACGAGCTCGACCGCCGGCGGGGGTGACGCTCAAGGGCCCGTGCCGGGTCCTGCTGGTCGGGATGATGGGGAGCGGCAAGTCGACGATCGGTCGGCTCCTGGCCGATGCCACCGGATGGCCATACGCCGACAACGACGAACTCGTCGTGCGCTCACACGGCGCGAACCCGCGCCGGCTGCTCGCCGAGCGTGGCGAGGCGGCGATGCGACGCGCCGAGTCCGATGCGCTCGCCGCCGGGCTGGCGCTCCCGGCACCGGCGATCGTCGGCGTGGCCGCGGGCGCGATCCTCGAGGAAGCTGATCGCGAGGCGCTCTCCGACGGTGCAATCGTCGTCTGGCTGCGGGCTGCCGCCGATGCGCTGGCCGAGCGGGCGGCGGGCGCCGAGCACCGGCCGTGGCTGGATGCCGACCCCGTCGCCTGGATGTCGGCCAAGCTGGCCGAGCGCGCGCCGCTGTACGCATCGGTCGCCGATCACGTCCTCGACACCGATGACGCCGCACCCGACGACACGGTCGCCGGCCTTCTCGGGTGGCTGCGGGCCGAGACGGCGTGCGGGACCGAGCCGCGAATCAGGAGCGGCGAGCCGCCCTGACCGCGTCCATGAAGGCGGCAACCCGCTCGGGGTCGACCGCGTTCCAGGTGCCTCCGTCGACCTTGAGCCCGGACCCGACGATGACGCCGTCGGCGACGTCGAGGAAACGGCCGACGTTGTCGGCACGGGCGCCGGTGTTCATGAGGACCGGCACCCGCCCATCCACGGCCTCCTTCGCCTCCTGCAGCGCGGCGAGGTCCGGCTCCGCCCCCGCCATCGGTCCCGCGATCAGCACGGCGTCGAGCAGCGAGGAGGTGACCGCGCTTCGCGCCCGATCCGCGACCGATCGCGACCCGAGCGGGCTGGCGAACTCGGGCGTGATGTTCCCGAAGACGAGCACGTCGTCGGCGTCGATGGCGTGGCGGTAGCGCAGGAGCTCCGCGGCGTCAGGCGCCCACAGCCCCATGTCGCTCTCGTAGGCCCCGGTCACCACCTCGCGCATGAAGGCGGCGCCGGTGGCCCGCGCCAGCGCCATTGCCGCGATGGGATCCCACAGGACATCGACGCCGAATGGGAGGTCCCGCGGCCGCAGCTCGGCGACGACGGCCGCCATCGCGGCCGGGATCTCGGGGCCGACGCTGAGCCGATAGGGCCGATCGTCCTCGTTGCAGAACATGACCGCGTCGACGCCGCCGGCCAGCAGGTGGTCGAGATCGGTCCGGACGCGCTCGACGAGCTCGTCGAGGCTGGTTCCGGCCTTGTGCCGCGGGGTTCCCGGCAGCGCCGGCAGGTGGGCCATGGCGATGACCGGCTTCGGCGTCGGGAAGAAGTCGGCGAAGGTGGGGCGGGTCGCCATCGGCCGGAGCGTAGCAAACGGTGCGATCATCGGCCGATGACGCGCGCGACGGTCACCCGGATGCTCGTCGGCGGCTTCCTGGCGCCCGAGTCGATCGCGCCGGGAGAGCGGGTCGTGGTCAACGCGTGGGTCGTTCGCCACCCCGAGGCCACGGTGCTGGTCGACACCGGCCTCGCCGAGCACCTCCCGCCCGAGGACGTGGCGGAGATGCGCTTCACGCGCACACCGATCGTCGTTGCCCTCGCCAGCGCCGGGCTGACGCCGGGCGACATCGACCTCGTCATCAACTGTCACCTCCACGCCGATCACGCGGGCGGCAACGTCAATTTCCGCGGCACACCGATCCTCGTCCAGCCCGCCGAGCTTGAGGCAGCGCGCGACCCCGATTACACCGTCCACTCCGACGTCGACGTCGACGAGGGTCGGTGGGACGTCCGTGAGGGCGAGCACGAGCCGCTTTCCGGCGTTCGCGTCATTCCCACTCCGGGCCATTCTCCCGGCCACCAGTCGGTGGCCGTCGAGACCGATGCCGGCCTGCTGGTGCTGGCCGGCCAGGTCTTCCGCGACGCCTCCGGATTCGCGCGCGCCATCACCGCGTATCGCCTCGCGTCCGAGGGCTACGAGGACCCTCCCCCGTACCCCGAATGGCTGCCTCGGCTGCTGGACCTGGAGCCGTACCGCGTCGTCTTCGGCCACGACCTCGCCATCTGGCAGCCCGACGCGTGACGGCGCCGGTCCTCACCCGGCGCCAGCTGAACCGCGCCATCCTGGAGCGCCAGATGCTGCTCCGGCGCGAGCCCGCCTCGGCGATCGCGGTGATGGAGCGCCTGGTCGGGATGCAGGCGCAGGTGCCGACCGACCCTTACACCGCACTCTGGTCGCGGATCGAGAGCTTCGACCCGGACGAGTTGTCGAGCGACATCGAGGCGCGTCGCGCCGTGCGCGTGGTCATGCTCCTGCGCACGACGATCCATCTCGTCTCGGCCCGCGACTGCCTCGAGATCCGGCCGTTGCTCCAGCCGGTCGCTGCGCGTCAGTGGCGCTACAGCCCGTTCGCGAAGGCCCTGGCCGGCCTCGACATCGACGAGGTCGTTGGCGCCAGCCTCGAGCTGCTGGCCGAGCGGCCACAGACGGGCGGTGGGATCGGGAAACGCCTCGCCGCGCGCTGGCCGGATCGCGACCCATCGTCGCTGGGGTACGCGATGCGCTGGCTCGTGCCGCTCGTGCAGGTCCCGCCACGCGGGTTGTGGGGCCGGGGTGGACAGCCGGTGCTCGAGACGGTCGAGCGATGGCTCGGCGAGCCGCTGGCGGCTGATCCGTCACTTGACGATCTCGTCCTGCGCTACCTGGCTGCATTCGGGCCGGCGACGGCTCGGGACGTCGGCGTCTGGTCGTGGCTCACCGGTAGCCGGGACGTCCTCGAGCGGCTGCGGCCGCGGCTGCGGACGTACCGCGACGAGGCCGGTCGCGAGCTCTTCGACGTGCCCGACGCCCCGCTGCCGGACCCCGAGACGCCGGCGCCGGTTCGGCTCCTGCCCGAGTACGACAACCTGCTGCTTTCGCACGACGACCGCAGTCGCATGGGTGATCCCGCGTTCAAGGGCCGGCCCTGGTGGCACGGCTCGGTGCTCGTCGACGGCTTCGTGGCCGGCACCTGGCAACCGGAGCGCCGCAAGGGCGGCATCACCCTGCGCATCGGCTTCTATCGGTCCATGACCGATGCGGAGCTCGCCGAGGTCGAGGCCGAGGCCACTCGGCTGGCCGCCTTCCTCTCCCCGGACGGGGAGCGCGAGGTCGTCGTTGCCGACCTGGATCCGGCCGATTGACGTAACCGCGAGCCGCGCATTCGGTCGATGGCGGCCGGGCTCCAAGCGGCGAACCTGAGCGCTGCAATTCATCACCGCCCAGGAGTCGCACCCATGCGCGCCGCCGCCGTCCTCTCTGCCACGGTCATCGTTCTCGGCATCTATCTCGCCCTCGCCGCCGGCCTTGCCATGAGCGCCAGCGGGATCGGGATCGGGATGCTGGCCATCGCCGCCGCCGGAGCCGTCGGCGTCCTGGCGACGTCCCGCCAAGACCCACTCGCACGCGGCATCGCCCGCTCCTGACCGGCCACCTGCCCACGTACACTCGTGGGCATGCTGCGCACGGCCGAGATCACGCGCTACGTCACGCCACTGCGCGAGGGAAGCTCACTTCCGGCGCTGGTCGAGGCAGATGACGGCCACGAGTACGTCGCCAAGTTCCGCGGCGCGGGGCACGGCGCCAAGGCGCTCATCGCCGAGCTCGTCGTCGGCGAGGTGGGCCAAGCGCTTGGCCTGCCGGTTCCAGAGCTCGTCCTGCTCGAGCTGCCGAAGGAGATCGCGCGCGGCGAGTCGCACCCCGAGATCCGGGACCTGCTCGGCTGGTCGACCGGCCTCAACATCGGTCTCGGCTTCATCCCCGGAGCGCTGGCGCCCGACATCTCCCGGCCGCCGTCCGAGGGCGCCGAATGGGCCGCCGACGTAGTCTGGTTCGACGCCCTGACGATCAACCCCGACCGCACGCCGCGCAACGCCAACCTCGTCGTCCGCGACGACCGGACCTGGCTCATCGACCACGGCTCGGCGCTCTACGTCCACCACGCCTGGACCGATCCGGACGAGCACGCCCGCCGGGCGTTCGGGCGCATCGCCGAGCACGTCCTGCTGCCGTTCGCATCTTCCATCGCCGATGCCGACGACCGGCTCTCCGGCCGCCTCGACCGTGCCACGCTCGACGCGATCGTCGATGCCATCCCCAACGACTGGCTGACCGACGACCTCTTCGACGGTCCGGCCGGCGAGCGCGACGCGTACCGCCGCTACCTGTCTCTGCGGCTCGCGGCCCGCGACGTGTGGGTCGGTGAGGCCGAACGCGCCCGCATCGAGGTCCAGCGTGGCGCCGCCGCGTAGCCCGTTCGACTACGCCGTCGTGCGCGTCGTGCCCGACATCGAGCGCGAGGAGTTCCTCAACGCCGGGCTCATCCTCTTCTGCCGCGCGCGCCAGTACCTCCGCGCGCGGGCCGTCCTCGACGTCGCGACGTTGAGCGCCGTCCGCCCCGACAGCGACGTGGATGCAATCGGCGACCAGCTCCGCTTCCTCGAGGCGGTGGCCGCCGGCACGCTCGATGCGGCGCCGTTCGCGACGATGAGCCAGTCCGAGCGCTTCCACTGGCTGACCACGCCGCGCAGCACCCTCGTCCAGCCCGGCCCGCTGCATGCGGGCATGAGCGACAACCCCGACGCGACCTTCGAGCACCTGTTCGGCGTGCTCGTGAGCCGATCGTGAACAAGGAGGCTCCCATGCACTCGGACCCATGGCGCAAGGCGCCGGCAGACCTCAAGGAGCGCTTCGAGGCGGCAGTCGCCGGCCTCGAAGGCCTCGAGCAGCGCCAGATGTTCGGCTACCCCGCCGGGTTCATCGGCGGCAACATGACCACCGGGCTGCACCAAGAGTCGTGGATCGTCCGGCTCCCCGACGCCGAGCGCCGCGAGCGCCTCGACGCGGGATGGTCCATCTTCGAGCCGATGCCCGGCCGGCCGATGCGCGAGTACGTCGCCCTGCCTGACGAAGTCGCCGCCGATCCCGACCAGGCGCGTGCCTGGGTCGAGCGGGCGGCCGCCTACGTCCGCACCCTCCCGCCGAAGACCCCCAAGCCCAAGAAGCAGAAGTCGGGCTGAGCGTGGAGGAGCGCCCGCTCGGCGCAACCGGCATCAGGGTCCCGGTCGTCGGCATCGGCACCTGGCGCACCTTCGACGTCCGCGGTCCGGCGGCCGAGGCGAATGTCCGTGGCGTTGTCGACGCCGCGCTGGGCGGCGGCGCGCGCCTCTTCGACACCTCGCCGATGTACGGGCAGGCCGAGCGCGTCCTCGGAGCGGCCCTCGGCGGGCGACGCGACTCCGCCGTCGTCGCAACCAAGGTGTGGACGAGCAATGACGACGAGGCCAAACGCCAGATCGTGTTCGCTCTCGAGACATTCGGCGAGCGGGTCGACCTCTACCAGGTCCACAACCTTGTGCGCTGGGAGCGCCGCATCGACAAGCTGGAGAGGCTGCTGGCCGACGGGCGGATCGCCGCCATCGGCGCGACCCACTACGCGCCGTCAGCCTTCGACGAGCTCGCTCGGGTGATGCGCAGCGGTCGGATCGGCGCGGTGCAGGTCCCGTACAACCCGCGCAACCGTGCGGCGGAGCGCGAGATCCTGCCGCTCGCCGCCGAGCTCGGCCTCGGCGTGATCGTCATGCAGCCGCTCGGCGAGGGATCGATGCTGCGCGGCGCCCCGCCACCAGCGGCCCTCGAGCCGCTCCATCGGTTCGGCGTCCCCACCTGGCCGCAGGCGGTGCTGAAGTGGAGCCTCTCGCATCCGGCGATCACGGCCGTCATCCCGGCAACCAGCTCCGCGGAGCACATGTCCGAGAACCTCGCCGCAGGCTCGCCGCCGTGGTTCGGGCCCGACGAGCGTGAGCTGGTCCAGGCGCTGGCGTAGGATGGGCCGATGGAGCGAGTGACCGGCATCGGCGGCGTCTTCATGCGCTCGCGCGACCCGAACGCGCTGGCGCGCTGGTACAGCGAGCACCTCGGCCTCGATGCCTTCAGCGAAGAGACCGATGCGACCTGGTGGCAGTCCGAGGGTCCGACGGTGTGGTCGCCGTTTGCGGCCGATACCGACTACTTCGGCCGCCCCGAGCAGACGTGGATGATCAACTTCCGGGTCCGTGACCTCGACGCGATGCTCGCTCAGCTCCGTGAGAGCGAAGTGAAGGTCGACGACGACGTGCAGGTCATGGACGGCATCGGCCGCTTCGGCTGGGCGACCGACCCGGAGGGCAACCGCTTCGAGCTGTGGGAGCCGGCGCCGGAGGCGATGGTCCGCCGCTAGCGCCGCCTACTGCGTCGTGCGCCGGTTGTACGCCCAGATCCCGATCGGGAAGCAGACCACCAGGAAGCCGAGCGACCACAGCAGCGCCGGGACGAATGCCGGTCCGCCGACGCCGTCCAGCGTCAGGCTGCGGACCGTATCGGTGACGAGCGTCATCGGCTGCCGATCGGCGAACCACTGCAGCCAGTCCGGCATACCCTCGGTGAGCACGAACGCGCTGCTCACGAAGGTGAGCGGAAAGACGACGGCGAAGATGATGCCCTGGAGCGCCTCGGGAGTCCGTACCAATGCGCCGGCCGCCACGCCCAGCCAGGAGAGGGCGAAGCCGAAGAGCAGCATGATCCCGACGGCCAAGAGGTTGGCACCGATGCCGCCCTCCGGGCGAAAGCCGACCAGGAAACCGACGACCCACATGATCGCGATCGCGATCATCGCCCGCAGGAGGTCTGTCAGGGTCCGCCCGACCAGCACCGACGACTGCGACATCGGCAGCGATCGGAACCTGTCGATCATCCCCTTCTGGAGGTCGTTCGCCAGGAGCACGGACGTGTAGATCCCCGCGAACGCGATCGTCTGCACGAAGATGCCGGCCATCAGGAAGTTCGTGTAGTTGATCTCGCCCGTCTCGATGGCGCCGCCGAAGACGAGGCTGAACAGCAGCACGAACATGATCGGGCTCAGGGTCACATCAAGCAGCAGCTCGGGCGTGCGCTTGATGTGAATGAGGTTTCGCCAAACCATCTCCCACGAGTCGCGCAGCCACCAGGTCATCGCGTCACCTCCTCGGCAGTCGTTGCCTCCTCGGCCGGGCGCCCCGTGAGGGTGAGGAACACCTCGTCGAGCGTCGGCCTGCGGAAACCGATGTCGTCGACGCGCACGTCGGCGCTGTCGAGCTCGCGGATCACGCGGGTCAGCACGCCGTCATGCGAAGCGACTGGAACGCTGACGTGGCGCGTCTCGGTGTCGACGAAGGCGGGTCCCTCTCCCAACGCCTCGAGCACGCGGCGCGCAGCGGGCAGGTGCAGCTCGTCGCTGATCGTGATCTCGAGGCGCTCGCCCCCGACCTGGCGCTTGAGCTGATCCGCCGTGCCACGCGCGATCGCCACGCCGTGGTCGATGACGACGATGTCGTCGGCCAGGCGGTCCGCCTCCTCGAGGTACTGGGTGGTCATGAGCACCGTCGTGCCGCCGCGGGCCAGGCCGGCGATGAGGTCCCACATCGAGAGGCGCCCCTTCGGATCGAGTCCGGTGGTCGGCTCATCGAGGAACACGACCGGCGGCTCGGCCATGAGCGCGGCGCCCAGGTCCAGGCGACGGCGCATGCCGCCGGAGTAGGTCTTGACCGGCCGATCGGCCGCATCGGTCAGCTCGAAGCGCTCGAGGAGCGCATCGGCGCGCTGCTTCACCGTCTTCGGGTCGACGCGGTAGAGGCGACCGACCATGCCAAGGTTCTCACGCCCGGTGAGCAGCTCGTCGAGGGCGGCGTACTGGCCCGCAACGCCGATTCGCTCGCGCGCCTTCGCCGGTTGGCGGAGGACGTCGATCCCCGCCACAGTGGCCGATCCGCTGTCGGGGTGGGTGAGGGTCGTGAGGATGCGGACGGCGGTCGTCTTGCCGGCGCCGTTCGGGCCGAGCATGCCCAGGATCGTGCCCTCGCGGACGTCGAAATCGAGCCCGCGCAGCGCGCGCGTCTCGCCGAAGGACTTGTGGAGGCCGACGGCCTCGATCATCGCGTTCGTCATGTGCCCTGGCTCGTGTTGTAAGTCCCCCGACCAGCCTAGCGGCCGGGCGTCAAGTTGTCCGTGCCACCGAATCGTAGGTCCAGATCCGGACAATCGCTGTCAGCAATCCGGCCCGCTTTGTGTCGCTACCTGTGTAGACGGGCGGCTGGCCGAGTTCTCATCGGTGCTGGTCGGGCTAGCATCCGCAGGTGGCGCGGATCGCGGTCGTCTTCACCGGTGGGACGATCTCGATGCGCTCGTCGGGCGCCGGGAACGTGCCCGTGCTGCGCGGCGACGACCTGCTCGCCACGGTTTCGGGGCTCGAAGAGGTCGCGGAGGTCGAGCCGATCGATTGGGGTCTCGTGCCCGCATCGCACCTGACCTTCGCGCAGGTGCTCGACATCGGTCGCATCCTGGCTCGCGAGCTGGAGCGGCCCGACATCGACGGCGCTGTGGTGGTGCAGGGCACCGACGTCATCGAGGAGACCGCCTTCGCCTGGGACCTCCTGCCACTTCCAACCAAGCCGGTCGTGGTGGTCGGCGCCATGCGATCAGCCTCGCAGGAGGGGTACGACGGGCCTTCGAACCTCCGCAACGCCATCGCTGCCGCGGCCCATCCGCCGCTGGCCACGCAGGGCGTCGTCGTGGCCATGGCCGGCGAGCTCCATGGCGCCGATGACGTCCGAAAGACCCATACGCACGCCCTCGACACGTTCAAGAGCCCGAATGCGGGTCGCCTCGGTGTCCTGACCTATGCCGGCGTCGCGCTCGAACGCCATCGCACTCCCGTGCGCCTGCCGTCGCTGCCCGAAACGGCGGCCCTGCCCGTGCCGATGCTGACCGTCGTCCTGGACGAAGCCCCCGCGCTCTCAGGCGATCCGGCCGGGTTGGTCGTGGCCGCCGCCGGCGGCGGGAACACGCCGCCTGCATACCTCGAGCTGGCGCGAGCACTCATGGCGCGATCGGTGCCGGTCGTGCTCACCACGCGGTGTCCCTCCGGCAGCGTGCGATCCGGCTATGCGTTCCCCGGTGGATCGTCGGCATGGTGGGAGGCGGGCGTCGTGTTCTCGGGGACGCTGGCCGCGCTCAAGGCGCGCGTGCTGGTGGCGCTGGGAGTGGGTGCAGGTCTCCGCGCCGAGGGCCTGGCCACGATGTGCGAGGCGTGGGGCGGTGGGAGACGGGCGGGCTAATCTGTAGCAGGAGTGACTAAAAATAGGGGTGACCGGCTCGTGTTGGGTCACCAAGGCGCTGATCTTCCTGGCCGATGCGCCGCGTGGCATGGCCACCTCGACAGAGATCGCGGACGTTCTCGACGTGCATCCCGTCGCCGTGCGGCGACTCCTTGGGGTCCTTCGCGCCGAAGGCATCGTCGAGTCACGGAGCGGGCCGAAGGGCGGCTGGGCGATCGCTCGCGACCCCGCCCGGATCTCGCTCGCCGCACTGTATCGAGCCCTCGCCGATGAGGAGCCGGACGTCGTCTCCCCGGCGGCCCTGGACGAGGCGATCGTGGCCGCGGAGGCGGCGTATGTCACGCAGCTCGAGCCGGTGACGCTCGCCACGCTCCTGGATGAACACCCGAACGGCTGACCCTATTCGTAGCGCGCGGTGCTACGAATTGCCCCGAGCGATCCGCGCGACTTCCAGCAGGTTCGGGCCCGAGCCGGGCGACGCGGTCGAGGCCACCAGCACGACCGCGCTGCCGGCAGGCAGGCCCGACTCAACCTGCAAACGACCGGTGAGCAGCGCGAGGCGCGCGTCGGCGGCGGGGGCGTCGCAGATGCGGCCGCTGACGCCGTGCACGAGCGCCAGCTCGGCGACGACATCCGGATCGGGCGAGAAGGCGAGGATCGGTACGCGTGGGCGAAGCGCGCCGAGGATGCGCGCGGTCCGTCCGCTGCGCGTGTAGCAGGCGATGGCGGCGACATCGGCATCGGCTCCGGCGAGGGCGACGGCGGCGTAGGCGAGCGCGTCGGCATCGGTCTCGGCCGACGGCTCGCGTCCGGGCGCGAGGTACGCGTGGCCGCTCCGGTCGCACTCTGCGGCGATGCGGGCCGCCGTCTCGAGCGCGAGCACCGGGTGAGCGCCGATCGCGGTCTCCGCCGACAGGAGGATGGCGTCGGCGCCGTCGAAGATCGCATTGGCGACGTCGCTGGCCTCGGCGCGCGTGGGACGCGGCGCAACGACCATCGACTCGAGCATCTGGGTCGCGACGATCGCCGGGACGCCAAGGTCCAACGCCCGCCGCACGAGCTGCTTCTGGATGATCGGCACTTCCTCGAAAGGCAGCTCCACGCCGAGGTCGCCGCGAGCGATCATCACCGCATCGGCGGCCCGCGCGATGTCGTCGAAGTCGATGACGGCAGCGCGGGTCTCGATCTTGGCGACGATCGGCAGGGTGGCGGACCCGGACAGCGCGCGCAGCTCGCGAACATCGTCCGAGCGGCGAACGAACGACTGCGCCAGGAAATGCGCGCCCAGTGCGGCGGCGCGCGGCGCACCACGGCGGTCCTCCTCGGTCAGGGTCGGTCGCGAGAGCCGATCGGATGGGACGCTGACGCCTGCCCTCGGGCGGATCGGCCCGCCGCGCACGACCTCGGTCCGCACCTCGAGGCCGGTCGACAGCACCCGGAGCTCGGCGGCGCCATCGGCGAGCAGGATCCGATCGCCGGCGCGCAGGTCCTCACCGAGGCCCGGATACGCCACGTGCGCGCCAGAGGCGTTGCCGGGCGACTCGTCGTCGGGGCGCAGGACGAAGCCGTCGCCGGCCGTCAGCTCGACGACCGGCTCGACGAGGTCGCCCAACCGGATCTTCGGGCCGGGCAGGTCGACCAGGACGGCCACCGTCGGATCGGCATCCCGAAGGCGACCGATCGCCAGGGCGTGGTCGTCATCGGTCCCGTGCGAGAGGTTGATGCGAGCGACGTCCATGCCGGCCGCGAGAAGCTCCGGGATGCGGTCCACCGACGCGGGACCGATGGTCGCCACGAGCTTCGTCCGGCCCCCGGCCAGATCGCGCATCCGTCCATCCTCGCAGATGCGCGACGAATGACGTAGACGTGAACGCGACGCGCGCCCAACGTCTCCTTAATCGAGCGGGCGTAGCGTAGCGATCAGAGCACCGATTCAGGAAGCCCGAGCCATGATCCGCCGCGAAGACCGCCGTTCACCGACCGCCGTCTCCGATACCGAGCTGGGGATCGCCGCGTTCCTCCTGCTCGTCGTCGTCGTCCTCGCCGTCGCCTTCGTTCCCGCGTTCGTCTGACCCCGGCGCGTCCCCCGAGCCTAGGGACGCAGCCGGTAGAACCGGAAGAAGTCGTTCTCGATCGGTAGGATCTCGACCGATCCGAAGCCGGCCTCGGTCGCGTACCGCCGAAGCGTGTCCGGCCGCATGACCGTCCCGGTGGCCACCGACGGCTCTCGCGAGCGTCCATCCGGCAGGCAGGTCGTGATGCTCCACCCGTACATGAAGCGTTCGAGGTCGTCGCCCGGGGCGGTGAACGTCTCCGCCACGCGCTCGTCGACCACGATCAGCGACCCGCCGTCCGCGAGCGACTCGCGGACCGCCCGGAGCACCGGCACCGGGTTCGACATGTCGTGGACGGCCTCGACGATGAGCGCCAGGTCGGCCGGATCGTCGAGGGCCGCGGCATCGGCAGTGCGGAATTCGACGGTGTCGGCCATGCCGCTCTCGGTGGCGTGGCGCCGGGCGGCCTCGATCGACGGCGCGTCGAGATCGACGCCGACCACCTGCGCCCGCGGATAGGCCCGCGCGATCGCCAGCGTCGACCAGCCCTCCCCACAACCGATGTCGACGACCCGTGCGGGCGGATTGGCACCGAGCCGCTCGTGGACGTCCGTCACCGACGGGAGCCACTCGTTCCCGAGCAGATGCGTGACAGCCGGGCGGTTGAAGCTCGCCTGGCCCTCGCGCATGTCGGCGCCGTACACCTCCCAGCCGTGCCCCGCACCCGACCGATAGGCCTCGGCCACGGCGGGCAGCTGGCCGAGGGCTGCCACGACCATCCGCGACAGCGGCGCCATCAGGCTGATGCTCTCGGCATCGACGAGGACGTCGCGGTAGCCCTCCGGGAGGCTGAACCGATGCTCCCCATCGACCTCGAGCACGCCGCCGACCGCCTGCTGCTCGAGCCACTCGCGCGCGTAGCGCGCATCGGTCCCGGTCCTGGCGGCGAGCTCGTCGGGTGTGGCGGGTCCGTCATCGGCGAGGGACCGATACCAGCCAAGACGGTCGCCGAGATAGATGCCGGCGATGTCGAAGCTCGCGACTGCGGAGGAGAAGATGCGCTCGATGAGCGCGTCGGGAGTGGCGGTCAACATCGTCCTCCTTGGATCATGTCGCGAGGTCCGGGCCGGGTGTGTCCCGGAATCGCAGCGCGATGACGATCGTCGCCACGCCGACCAGGAACGCGACGCTGTTCGGCACGACGATCGCCGCGTTGCCGAGCGCCAGCCCGTAGCCGACCCACAGCGTGAAGCCGACCTGGAGCACGGCCAGGTACGAGATCGAGATGTCGCGTGACGATCGGCGCTCGAGGATGCGCCGAATCTGGAGAGAGGGGGAGAGGGCCATCAGGACGCCCCACGCGGCGGCCATGACACCGAGCGCATCGGTCACGAGCACTCCTTCGTTCGGATGCAGCGCTCTGGCGTTCGGGCCCGCGTTCGCTGGCGCGTTTCGTCCAGCGAGGAGCGCGAACGCGGGCATCCCCATCCTACCGCTGTCGTGGACGGTGCGGTTCGGTGGCTTCGGTCACCGCGCCGGACGCCTGTTCCTCCGGGACACTTCTGCGTGCCTGGCACCGCGCGCGTAGCATCGGTCCCATGAGCGCCACCCCTGCCACGACATGACCGTCGCGCCAACCGAGCGGAACGGCGTCCGCGTCCATGACATCGAGGTCGCGGGCACCGAGGCGTACATCGTCGAGCCACTCGATGGCGGACGCGGGCCGGCGCTGCTCTTCCTCCACTGGTTCGACACCGAGGCGCCGGACGGCAACCGCACCCAGTTCCTCGACGAGGCGAGCGAGCTGGCGCGCGCACACGGGGTCGTCTCGATCCTGCCGCAGGGCCGCTTCCCGTGGTCGAGCCCGCCGACCGATGCCGGCACCGATGCCGAGCGCATCCGGGCCGAGGTCGCCCGGCACCGCGCCGCGATCGACCTGCTCGCGGCGCGCGACGACGTGGTCGACGGGCGCATCGGTCTCGTGGGGCATGACTTCGGCGCGATGCACGGCGTGCTGCTTGCGGCCGATGACCCACGGATCGCGGCGGTCGTGATGGTCGCCGCCCCGCCGCGCTGGGGGGACTGGTTCCTGCCGTTCTGGCCGATCGCCGGCGACCGCTTCGACTACCTCCGCGCGCTCGCGCCGCTCGACCCGATCAGCCGCATCGGCGGCCTCGCGCCACGGCCGGTGTGCCTTCAGTTCGCTCGCAACGACTTCTTCATCGCCGCGATGAGCGGGCTCGAGCTCCATCGCGCCGCCGGCGAGGCGAAGGAGATGCGCGCCTACGATGCCGATCACGGCGTCCGTGATCCGCAGGCGCGGGCCGACCGCGCCGCGTTCCTCGGGCGCCACCTCGGCTGGGCGGATGGCTGAACGACTCGTCATCGAGGGCCTCACCGGCAGCCCGGGCCGGATCCTCGTCACCGATGGGCTGATCGAGGCGCTCGACGGGCCAGCGCACGCGGGCGTGACCGCGCTCAACGGTGAGGGACTCACCGCCGCGCCGGGGTTCATCGAGCTGCAGGTGAATGGCGTCGGGGACGCCGACTTCACCGTCGACCCGGCCTCGATCGCGCGCGCCGCCGCGATGTTCCCGCGCTACGGGGTGACGAGCTTCCTGCCGACCATCGTGACCAGCCCGCGCGGCACGGTCGAGCGGGCCCTCGCCGCGCTGGAGCATCCAATCGACGGCGCGACCCCGCTCGGGCTCCACGTCGAGGGGCCGTTCATCTCGCCGCACCGGCTCGGCGTCCACGACCCAGCGTTCCGCCGGGACCCGGACCTCGACGAGATCCGCGACTGGCTGGCCGGCGGCGCGCGGATGATCACCCTGGCGCCTGAGCTCCCGGGCGCCATCGAGGCGGTCGGGGCGATCGCCGCAGCCGGCGGCATCGCCGCCATCGGCCACACCGATGCCGACGCGGCCACTGCCATTCGGGCCGTCGAGGCCGGCGCGCGTTACGCGACCCACCTCTTCAACGCCATGCCGCCGCTCCACCACCGGGCGGCGGGAGCGGTCGGCGCGCTGCTCGCCGACGAGCGCGCCACGCTCGGGCTGATCGCGGATGGCGTCCACGTCGATCCGCTGATCATCGGCCTCGTCGCACGAGCAGCGAAAGGCCGCGTGTCCCTCGTCAGCGATGGAGTAGCCAACGGGCTCGGCGGTCGCGCGCTCACCCACGGTCCCGGCGGCGCGCGCACTTCGGACGGCACGCTCGCCGGTGGCACGGCCGGCCTCGACCACGGCGTCCGCACCTTCGCCGCCGTTGCCGGGCGCGACCCGGCCATCACCGCCGTGACGGAGACGCCGGCGCGCCTCCTCGGCCTCGACGATGGGCGGGGAACGCTTCGCGCCGGCGGTCGAGCCGACATCGTGCTGCTGACCGACGACCTCGAGGTGGCGGTGACGATCGTGGGCGGCCGGCTCGCGTTCAGATCGCCAGCTGCAGCTGCTCCGGGTCCGGCTCCGGGGTGAGCACGATCCGCCGCCGATCGATGATCGGGAGGCCGCGACGGACCGCCGCCAGGCGTCGTTCGATCGGCTCGGCGTCCACGCGGCGCAGGTAGCCGCTGCCCGCGGCGGGGTAGAGGCGGTGGTAGCGCTCCGCCTCGGCGGGCCATTCGCGCTCGAGCACGGAGAGGAAGTGCTCCCGCGTGCCGGCGCGCAGGTTGAGGACGTTCGACCAGGCGTGGGTGGCGCCCTCCTCGCGCGCGGCAGCGAGGACGGCGGCGAGATCGCGGGGCGCATCGGTCAGGCCAGGCAGGACCGGGGCGAGGGCGACACCTGCGGCGATGCCGGCATCGGTGAGGAGGCGGATCGCGCGCAGGCGCTGTCGGGGTGGGGCGACTCCGGGCTCGAGGCGGGCGGCGAGCGCCTCATCGATCGTCGCGACGCTCACGCTGACGATGACGTCCACCCGCATCGAAGCATCCGCGAGCACGTCGAGGTCGCGGACGACGAGTGGCCCGCGCGTGATAATGCTGAACGGCGTGCGTGCGCTCGCGAGGACATCGATGCAGCCCCGCGTCAGCCGGTAACGACCCTCGGCCGGCTGGTACGGATCGGTGGCGGCGCCGATCGCGACCGTCTCGCGGCGCCAGGATCGGCGACGGAGCTCCGCCCGCAGCACCTCGACGACGTTGACCTTCACGCGCACGCTTGTTCCGTAGCGCTCGTCCGAGGGGCGGTCCGCGCGGCGTTCGAAACCGCGCACGTAACAGAATGCGCAGCGGTGCGCGCAGCCCATGTACGGGTTCAGGCTCCAGTTGAAGCCCATCCCGGTCACCCGGTTGAGCGCCGAGCGACACGGCTCCTCGCGATAGGTGGCGCGCATGATTGGCAAGTATAGAACACGCGTTCGGTTTTGCCAGCGGCCCGGTGGGCCGTTTGACACGCCGCACGTGGCGCCGGAGCATCGGCGATCCATGCGCCGATCCGCCGTCATCCTCATGCTCGCGCTCGTCGTGACCGCCCTCGGCGGTGCGGCGCCTGGGACGGCGATCGGCGATCACGGCGGCCGTGAGATCAGTTCTCTCTTCACCTGCGACCGCCCGGTCTTCCCGCCTCGTTGCACGAGCGTCGGCGACGGACGCACCCACCACATTGCCTTCGACGCCAGCCTCACCGCCGGCCTTGCCGATTCGCTGCGGCAGGCGATGGCCGAGGCCTACGATCGGCCGACCAAGCTGACGATGGTCGAGGAGCCGGGGGTGACCCGCAGGACCGATGCGATCGCATTCTCCGACGACTATGGCGAGAACGGGGCAGCCGGATGGGTGTACTGCCCCCTCGATGCGCCGCAGGGCGTGAACCCGAGCGGCGACCGCTGGTGCCGGCAGCAGGAGATCCACTTCAACATCAACGCGCGCTATGGACTGTTCTTCGCCGATGACGGCAGCCGCGACCACGTCACCTGCCACGAGCTGGGCCATACGCTCGGCCTCCGCCACTGGGGCAACCCGCCGCAGACCGATGAGGGCGGGTTCGGGGCGACGTGCATGAACGCGAACACGCCGGACGGCCCGACCCACCTCCACCAGTTCGACATCGACCACATCAACGGCTACGAGTACCGGCGCGTGCCGGTTCCTCTGCGCTCGAACGGGGTGCAGGTCCCGCCCCGCGTCCTGCCATGGCGTGGCGTCGTCGCCACGACCGAGGTCGAGCCGCTCCCGACCACGCTGGGCGAGATGGTCGGCGCGGCCGATGCGGTCGTCCTCGGCCGCATCACCCTGGTCGTCCCCGGCCGCGTCTTCGGCACGCGCCACGACAACCCGCTGCACTACGCGTCGGCCACCCTCGAGGTCGAGTCGGTCCTTGCCGGCGTCCTGCCGCGGGCGCATCGGTCAACGCTGACGCTCGAGATCCCGCTCTTCGATGGGCCGTCATCGATCGCCGACCTGCCGGTGTGGGGCGAGAGCGTATTCCTCCTGCGCAACAAGGGAACCTCGGCCAACGAGGTCGGGCTGGCCCCGGCTCGCGTGCGGGCGGAATCCGCCTACTACCGCATGCTGACCTTCACCGGGCTCGTCGTGAACGACGGAGGGACGGCCCTGGCCGCGGATGACGCCGGGCCGCTGGCCGGACTGTCCGGAAGGTCGTTCGATGCGGCCGTGGCCGCGATCCGCAACGAGGGACGGTAAGCCACCGGACCGAAGCGCTTGCCAGGCGGGAGTACGCTTCTCGACGCCGTCGTGTCCCTCGGCAGGTGTGGGGGTGGGCGACCCGAACCTGGAGGTGACCGACGTGGACCTCAGCCTCGGAAGCGACCTTGCCGGCCTGGCGCTGCTCGTGGGACTCCTCGCAAGCGTGATGTGGCTCCTGGCCAAGACCCGGCGCTCACCGCGCTAGGCCTTGGCCGGTCGGGACCCTCAGTCGGCCGCGGCCTGCCGCCGCACCGGCCGCGCCGCTGCCTGGACCGATCGCGGCTCGTCGTCGACGGCGTCCGACTCCGCGTCCGCGGGCGGCGTGTCGATCGATCGCAGCGCGACCCAGGCCAGTACGGAGAGGCCGAACGCCAGGGCCGCGGCGAAAGCGGTGGTGAGCTGCATCCCGCTGACGAACGCCTCTCGCGCCGCGGTCGCCACCATGGACCCAAGCTCGCCGGGCAGCTGGTCGGCGAGCGCCAGCGCGCTCCCCAGCGTGTCGCGCGCGAGCGCCTCGGCCTCCGCCGGCACGCTCGTCGGCAGCCGATCGGCGACCTCGCCGCGGTAGACGGCCACCCCGATGGTGCCGAGAATCGCCAGCCCGAGTGCTCCGCCGAGCTCGGCCCCGGTCTCGCTGATTCCCGATGCCGCGCCGGCTCGCTCGGGCGGCGCGGAGCCGACGATCATCTCGGTCGTGAGGCCGAAGACCGGCGCCATCCCGATCGAGATCACGATCGACGAGGTGACGAGCATCGCGAGGCCGTTGGCGCTCCCCACGGTCGCCAGCAATCCCAGCCCGAGGGACGCCACGAACAGCCCGCCGCCGATGAGGTAGACCGGGCGGACGAGATGGACGATGCGCGGCGTGACCTGTGAGCCGATCACGAACGCCATGGCGGACGGCAGTGACCACAGGCCGGCTTCGAGCGGCGACAGGCCGACGACCAGCTGCAGGTACTGCGCGATGAACAGGAAGTAGCCAACCATCACGAAGATCGACAGGAAGTTGATCGACAGCGCGACGTTGAACGATCGGATGCGGAAGAGGCTGACGTCGATCATCGGATCGGCCAGGCGCCGCTGCCGACGAACCCAAGCGTATCCAACGGCGAGTCCGAGCAGGATGGCGACGGCGGGGATCGTCCCGAAGCCGTCCTGCACGATCTGCTTCAGGCCGTAGACGACGCTCAGGATCGCCACTAGCGACATGCCGGCGCTCAGCAGGTCGAGGCGACCGGCATTGGGGTCCTTGTACTCGGGCAGGACGCGCGGGCCGAGGATGAGCAGCAACGCCATCACCGGAAGGGCCAGCAGGAACGCCGCTCCCCACCAGAAGAACTCGAGCACGATCCCGCCCAGGATCGGACCGACGGCGCTACCCGCGCTGAAGGCGCCGATCCACACACCGATGGCGATCGTGCGCTCGCGCGGGTCGTTGAACATGGCGAAGATCAGGCTTAGCGTCGAGGGCGCCAGGGTCGCACCGGCGATCCCGAGCAGCGCGCGGCTGACGATGAGCATCTCGGCGCTGGTGCTGAAGGCGGCGAGGATCGAGACGGCGCCGAATCCGGCCGCCCCGATCAGCAGCAGCCGGCGGCGGCCGATCCGGTCGCCAAGGGTGCCCATCGTGATGAGCCAGCCGGCGACCATGAAGCCGTAGATGTCGATGATCCACAGCAGCTGGGTGCTCGTGGGCTGGAGGTCGGCGCTGATGGCCGGGATCGCAAGGTGCAGGACCGTGAGGTCCATCACGTACAGCAATGCGCCTAAGGCAAGGACGCCGAGGCCGATCCATTCGCGGCGGGTGGCCTTGGCGGGCAAGGTGAACACGGGGGATGTAGTGGTCATGTCGCTGAGGTTCTCCGGAGACTCCTGATGACACTTTGACGAACAGAGCGGTCGGAATTCATCGGTCGACCGGACGGGGTAGGATGGGCGGAATGACGGAGATGACCGCCGAGCGTGGCTCGGCGACGGCGCCGCCGGCCGACGTCATGGCGGAGCTCGAGACGTACCGGACGGAGCTCACCGGCTACTGCTACCGCATGCTCGGGGCGGCGTTCGAGGCCGAAGACGCGGTCCAGGAGACCTTCGTGCGCGCCTGGCGCGCCTATGACCAGTTCGAGGGGCGCTCGTCGCTCCGTTCGTGGCTCTACCGCATCGCCACGAACGTGTGCCTCTCGATGCTCGGTGCCAGCCAGCGACGGGCGCGGCCGATGGACCTGAATCCCGCGCAGACCGCGGACACGCCGCTGCCACCGCCGCTCTCCGAATCGGTCTGGGTCGAGCCGGTCCCCGACAGCAGCGTGGTCCCGGATGGCAACCCTGCCGAGGTGGCGGTGGCCCGCGAGTCGGTGAGGCTCGCCTTCGTCGCCGCGCTCCAGCATCTGCCCCCACGCCAACGGGCCGTCCTCATCCTGCGAGAGGTGCTTCGCTGGCGGGCGGAAGAGGTCGGGGAGCTGCTCGGGACCTCGGTCGCATCGGTCAATTCGGCGCTCCAGCGGGCGCGCGCGACACTGGCCAGCCGGCAGGCCGATGGCGCCGGGAGGCCCGCGAAGCCGCTGGACAAGGCGAGCGAGGCGCTGCTGGCGCAGTACGTCGAGGCTTTCGAGCGCTACGACATGGACTCGCTGACGGCGCTGCTCCATGCCGACGCGACCTGGAACATGCCGCCATACGAGCTGTGGCTCCAGACCCACCAGGACATCGTGGCCTGGTGCCTGGGGCCGGGGATCGGGTGCCGCGGCTCGCGGCTGGTGCCGACGATGGCGAATGGCATGCCGGCGTTCGGGCAGTACAAGCCGTCGCCGAATGGGGGGCTCGAGCCATGGTCGCTGCAGGTGCTCGAGCTGTCAGGCGACCGGATCAGTGGGATCACGTTCTTCCTCGACACCGCGCGCTTCTTCCCGCTGTTCGGCCTGCCCCTCAGCCTCGAGGACTAGCTCGAACGGCAGCCCGCACAACGCGAGCACCTCGAGGAGCTCGACCGAGGCGCCACGCAGACGAATGCCGCTCCCCAGCCGCCTGGCAGTGAGCTCGACGCGCGCGAGTGTCTCGACCGTGGTGAGATTCGGGCCGTCCACCTCGGCCACGTCACATTCCAGGACCTCGCCGAGTCTCCCCACCATCAGGTCGCGAGCGCTGACGCAGAGCGCCGGGACGTCGGCGCGCCGAATCGGAGCGGGTAGCGTCAGGCACGGCCGCTCGTCGCTCTCACCCAGATCCATCCCTCCCATGCATCGCCTCCGTAGGCATAGACCCGCCGTCCGGCCGCAACTCATCGGCACCCTTATTGCTGCACCGATGACTCCAGCGACCACCGTCGGTCTACCGTTCCATACCCTTACGTTGATTGCTGACGAGGACGTTTCATGACCGCCACATCCACCACCTTCTCGATCGATCGCCTCCGCGACGGCCTGACCGGCCGCGTGATCGTCCCCGGCGACGCCGACTACGACGAGGCCCGCACCGTCGTGACCGGCGGCATCGACAAGCGTCCGGCGGCGATCGTGCGTGTGGCCGATGCCCGCGACGTCGCGGCCGTGGTGACCTTCGCGCGCGACGCCGGAGCCGAGCTTGCCGTGCGCAGCGGCGGCCATTCCGGGGCCGGGCACAGCACGACCGACGGCGGTATCGTCATCGACCTGCGCGACCTCAAGGAGATCGACCTCGACGTCGGCAACCGCCGCGTGTGGGCCGGAGCAGGCCTGACGGCCGGTGAGGTTGGCCAAGCGGTCACGCCGCACGGGCTCGTCGTCGGCTTCGGGGACACCGCATCCGTCGGAATCGGCGGCCTCACGACCGGCGGTGGCATCGGGTATCTCGTGCGGCGCGATGGCCTCACGATCGACAACCTGATCGGCGCCGAGGTCGTCATCGCGGACGGCCAGGTGCTCACCGTCGATGCGGACAACCATCCCGACCTCTTCTGGGCCATCCGCGGCGGGGGAGGCAACTTCGGCGTGGTGACGAAGTTCCACTATCGGCTCAACGAGCTGCCCGCGTTCTACGGCGGGATGCTCGTGCTGCCGGCCACGGCGGACACCATCGCCGGCTTCATCGCCGCGGCCGAGGCGGCGCCCGAGGAGCTGTCGACGATCGCCAACATCATGACGGCGCCACCGATGCCACTCCTCCCCGAGGACGCGGTCGGCAGCATCGTCATCCTCGGGATGATCGGATACGCCGGCGACGCCGAGGCGGGGGAGCGCGCGGTCGCGCCGTTCCGCGCCCTGGCCGAGCCGATGGCCGACTTCGTGGCGGCCGGGCCGTACTCGGTGATGTTCCCGGAGATGGAGGGCGGCGACGACTATCACCCGACCGCCGCAGCGATGAACCTGCACATCGACCACGTCGACAGCGACGTGGCCGCCACGATCCTCGACTTCCTCGAGAAGTCGGACGCTTCCCTCCGCGCGGCGCAGCTGCGTGTGCTGGGCGGCGCGATGGCGCGGGTGCCGTCAGACGCAACGGCCTATGCGCATCGGTCCAGCCGGATCATGGTCAACCTCGCCGCCTTCTACGAGGGCGGGGACGACCGGGCCGCCAAGGAGAAGTGGGTCGCAGAATTCGCCGCGGCCATCGACCAGGGCGACCGCGCGGTGTACTCGAACTTCCTCGGCGACGAGGGCCCGCAACGGGTCCGCGACGCCTATCCTGGCTCGACCTGGGATCGGTTGGTCGAGACCAAGCGCCGATACGACCCGACGAACCTGTTCCGACTCAACCAGAACGTCACGCCGTAAGGGATTCCCCCGGGGCGATCATCCGCCGCTGAGCGCGTTCATGGCGTCCGCCGCCGAGCGGCGGCCTCATGACATCAGGCCGGCTCCGGCGAGAAGTGGCGGCGGCAAAGGGCCTGGTAGGTCTCGCGCCCACCGACGTTCTCGGTCACGAGGTTGACGTCGGCCGAGCTCGCCGGCGCAACGCGCGCGTGAAAGATCGCGTCCGCGCCGCACACGGAGCAGACCGCGGTCAGCTTGTCGACTCGCTCCGCCTGCGCCATGAGGGCCGGCAGCGGCTCGAACGGACGGCCGAGGAAGGTGACGTCAAGCCCGGCGACGATCACGTGCAGGCCCCTCGCGGCGAGGTCATGGACAATCGCCTCAAGCCGCGGCCCGAAGAACTGCGCCTCGTCGATGGCCACGATGTCGAGCTCGTCAGCCTCGACCGCCCGCGCGATCTCCTCGGCCGAGCCAACCGCCCGTGAGGGAGCGTCCAGCCCGGCGTGCGAGGCGATCCGGCCGTCACCCGCGCGCGTGTCGAGGGCGTGGCTGAAGACGACGACGCGCTGGCCGGCGATCGCCGCGCGGCGGACGCGGCGCAGCAGCTCCTCGGTCTTGCCCGCGAACATCGGTCCGGCGATGACCTCGACGCGCCCCCCATTGGGGATCGGGCGGGGCAAGGCTGCTTAGACCTGCTCCATCGTCATGATGGGTCCGGTGAGCTTCACGCCGGTGGCGTGGATCGGGCAGTAGCCGTTCGGGACCTTGACGAGGTACTGCTGGTGGTAGTCCTCGGCGAAGTAGAAGTCGCCGGCCGGGCGGATCTCGGTCTGGATCTCGCCGTAGCCGGCCTTCGTGAGCTCGAGCTGGAACATCTCGCGTGAGGCCTCGGCGGCGGCGGCCTGCGCATCGGTGTGGGTGAAGATGACCGACCGATATTGCGTGCCGACGTCGTTGCCCTGGCGCATGCCCTGGGTCGGGTCGTGGGCCTCCCAGAACAGCGTGAGCAGCTGCTCGTAGCTGATGCGCTCCGGGTCGAAGACAACGCGCACGGTCTCGGTGTGGCCGGTCTTGCCGGTGCAGACCTCCTCGTACGTCGGGTTCGGGGTGTAGCCACCCTCGTAGCCGACGGCGGTGACGATCACCCCCGGCAGCGCCCAGTACATCTTCTCCTCGCCCCAGAAGCATCCGAGCGCGAACTCGGCGATCTCGCTGCCTTCTGGATACGGGGGCTTCAGCGGCTGGTCGTTGATCAGGCTGCGCTCGGCGGTGGGGATGGGTTGGTCACGGCCGGGGAGCGCGTCGGCCGGCGCGGGCATCTTGGTCTTGCTGCCGAAGAGGAACATGGATCAAGTGTACGCACTTCCGCGACCGGTGCCTCAAACCGCAAGAACCGATGTGAGAGGGGGCCACGCATGCCAGACCCAATCATCTATGTCGACCGATCGCTCGTCGTCGAGGGCAAGCTCGAGCAGCTCAAGCGAGGCATCCGAGCCCTGGTCGAGTTCGTCGAGCGCCGAGAGCCCCGGCTCATCTCATACGGGTTCTTTCTCGATGAGGAGCGCATGCGAATGACCGTGATCGCCATCCACCCGGACTCGGCATCACTCGAGTTCCACCTGGAGATCGCAGGTCCCGAGTTTCGCAAGCTGAAGGAGCTCGTCGAGCTGACCGAGATCGAGGTCTACGGATCCCTGAGCGAAACGGCGCTCGTCCAGCTCCAGGGGAAGGCGCGAATGCTCGGTCGGGGCGGGAAGGTCGCCGTGTTGGAGGCGGAAGCCGGGTTCGCCCGGCTGACTGGGTGATGTCCTGCCAAGGCAACGATCTCGTGCAGGATGTAGGGGCTCAGGCTTCCGAGACGGGCCCGCGCGGCCTCCGCGTCATCCTGGTCGAGCCCGCCGTTCGCTGCTGTGCGCCGCCAGGGTGATCCCGCCACCCTGGGGCTGCTGGGGCGTCACCACCAGCTGCGGATCGTTGGCACCCTCGCGGCTGTGGAAGCCGGCGGCGTTGTTGTTCTCGCCGAGTATGGTGAAGCTGTAGGTGCCGTCGCCGGTGACGTAGGCGCTGACGTCGATGTCGCGGTAGGCGCCGGTCGACACCGCCCCGAGGTCGGTGATCAGCGCCCCGGGCGGTGGCCGGTTTGCGTAGCGCAGGTTCTCGGGCCAGGTGTTGCTGGCCAGGCGATGCAGCTTGCCGGCGTCCGGGCTGGCGTCGCTGATCCACAGGCGCAGGATGGCGCGGCTGGTGCTGCCCACCCCACTGACCGTGAAGCGCAGGTAGCTGTTGATCTGGGTCCCGCCGCCACGCGTGCTGAGGGTCGTGGCGGCGCCGTTGTTGGCGTTCGGCGCAGCGGAGCTGACGAACGTGTCGGCCACCGGCGTCAGGGTCACGGTCGTGCTGCTCGCCGGGGTGATCGTGACGCTGACCGTGGCCGGCGCGCTGCTGGCATCCCCGTCGTTGGCGGTGTAGGTGAAGCTGTCGCTGCCGGACTGGCCGGGACTCGGCACGTAGTGGAGCTGCCCGCCCACGTTCACGCTGGCCACCCCGCGGCTGCCCTGCGCGGCGATGGCGTAGGTCAGCACGTCGCCTGCATCGGCATCCGTGCAGCTGGGTGCGACATCAGCTCCGGCGGTGCTGTCCTGGGCAACGCTCAGGCTGCGCGGGCTGCAGGCCGGGGCGACGTTGCCACCGCCGGCACCTGGCGTCACCACCAGCTGCGGATCGTTGGCACCCTCGCGGCTGTGGAAGCCGGCGGCGTTGTTGTTCTCGCCGAGTATGGTGAAGCTGTAGGTGCCGTCGCCGGTGACGTAGGCGCTGACGTCGATGTCGCGGTAGGCGCCGGTCGACACCGCCCCGAGGTCGGTGATCAGCGCCCCGGGCGGTGGCCGGTTTGCGTAGCGCAGGTTCTCGGGCCAGGTGTTGCTGGCCAGGCGATGCAGCTTGCCGGCGTCCGGGCTGGCGTCGCTGATCCACAGGCGCAGGATGGCGCGGCTGGTGCTGCCCACCCCACTGACCGTGAAGCGCAGGTAGCTGTTGATCTGGGTCCCGCCGCCACGCGTGCTGAGGGTCGTGGCGGCGCCGTTGTTGGCGTTCGGCGCAGCGGAGCTGACGAACGTGTCGGCCACCGGCGTCAGGGTCACGGTCGTGCTGCTCGCCGGGGTGATCGTGACGCTGACCGTGGCCGGCGCGCTGCTGGCATCCCCGTCGTTGGCGGTGTAGGTGAAGCTGTCGCTGCCGGACTGGCCGGGACTCGGCACGTAGTGGAGCTGCCCGCCCACGTTCACGCTGGCCACCCCGCGGCTGCCCTGCGCGGCGATGGCGTAGGTCAGCACGTCGCCTGCATCGGCATCCGTGCAGCTGGGTGCGACATCAGCTCCGGCGGTGCTGTCCTGGGCAACGGTCAGGCTGCGCGGGCTGCAGGCCGGGGCCACGTTCGTTGGCCGGATCACGACCGTGACGGTGGCCTGCGCGCTCGTGGTGCTGGCGTCGCTGGCCGAGTAGGTAAAGCTGTCTGTGCCGGACTGGCCGGCGTCGGGGACGTATCGGAGCGTGCCGATCGGCGTCACGGAGGCCACGCCCCGGGTCCCCTGGGAAGCGATCGCGTACATCACCGGATCGAGCTCCGCATCCGTGCAGGCCGGCGCGACGTCTGCGCCATGTGCCGCGTGCGTGACGGTCAGACTCCGCGGCGCGCAGACGGGAGTGCCGTTCGAGCGGATGGTGACGCTCACCGTCTTCGGCGCGCTGGTGGCGGTCCCATCGGTGGCCGTATACGAGAAGCTGTCGCTGCCGCTCTGGCCGGGATTCGGCAGGTAGTGCAATCCGGAGGTCGTCACCGAGGCAACGCCGAGCCGACCCTGGCCGGCGATCGCATAGGCCAACCTGTCGCCATTCCCATCGGTGCAGGAGGGCGTGACTTCCCCGCCCGAATGATCCGCGACAACCGTGAGCGCGCCTCGATCGCACGACGGGATAGCGTTTGCGGCGATCGTGACGCTGACCGTGGCCTCCGTGCTGGTGCTGCTGCGATCGCTGGCGATGTACGTGAAGCTGTCGGTGCCCGACTCTCCCGGGCTAGGCACGTACTGAAGATTGCCGCTCGGAGTCACGGAGGCAACGCCGTTGGCGGCCGCCGCTGCGATCTCGTACGTCAGCAAGTCCCCAGCGTCAGCGTCCGTACACCGTGGGGCGACGTCCTCTCCGCGATCCTCCACGACCGTGACGCGCAGGTCGGCGCAGGACGGGACGGCATTTGCCCGCGGTCTGACCGCGACGATGCTTGTCGTCTCGCGATCCGAGCCCAGGGCGTTGGAGGCGACCAGCCTGACCGCGTAGGTCCCCGGCTCGGCGAACGTGTGCGTGGGATGCTGCGTTCTCGACCCTTCTCCGTCTCCGAAGCTCCAGCTCCAGCTCGTGGGCCCGTTCCGGCTGGTGTCGGCGAAGGATACCGTTAGTGGCGCGACCCCGGTCACTGGCGTCGCGGTGAAGCGGGCCACCGGTGCGAGCGGGGACAGCGGGGACAGCGGGAACAGGTAGTCGGTGCAGCAGAAGCTCTTGCCGTCGCCGACTCCCTCACTGATGAGGCCGGAACCGAACATGGCGGACACCATGGATCCCTGCCACCGATCATCGCCCACGGGCTGACAGCCAGCACGGCGCAGCGCCTCGAAGATCCGGCGAACCGCATTGTCGCCCCAGCTTTCAACCGGATATCCGTGCGACATCAGGATTCGGGCCGACACCAGGAACTGCCCCGCCGCGCCGAAGTTGTAGTTCCCGCAGTTTGGAAAGTCGCCGCCCCGTCTTTGCTCCTCGAGGAGAAGCCCGTCGAGGTTCACGCCGTCATGAGTCGTGCCCGGGCGGCCCACAACGACCGGGCCGGCTGGATCGACCTGCAGGCTCGACCCGAAGGTCAGCTTCACGGGTGCCCCGTCGACGGTTTGACCGTGGTCGCCAAGCCGGGTTCGCCAGACCGGGATCGCCCGCTTCTCCAGGTGGGCGATGTCGCGAACGTGGGCATCGATCGCGATGACGCTCATGTCCGAGGCGCTGCCGTGGTTATTCGCCTTCGCGGCCGCCCTGCCTGGATAGACGATCGAGCCGAAGTTGGCGTAGACCGTGTCGCGCGCAGCGACGAGCCACGCATCCTCTTCGTGGGCGTCGACGAGACTCAAGGCGATCGCGACCGGGGCGAGGCAGCGACCGGCCGCGAGGCTGTTGTCGGCTGCGGTCAGGGTCCTCTTGGCGCCCCTCACCATGGCCAGCACGTCGGCCTTCTCGCCCATGATCCCGTTCGCCAGCAGGATGTCGGAGCCCGGACAGTTCAGGTCGCCGAGATCGAGGACGGCCGTCCGGTTGGCGAGTGCGCGAACGCGGTCGAATGCCGCACCAGACCTTGGAAGCGACGCGAGATCAACTCCGATGATGTTCTGGGGCGTCGCGCCGGGCAGCAGCGGCAGCGCGATCGCAATCGCAAAGGGGGTCGCGATGACGATGGCCGCTACGGCAGCTCGGGCGGCGGTTACGGCTAGCTCTCTCGTTATGGCACCTGGCGGCAGAACTCCTCAGAAGTTGCGATTCGTCTCATGGCGTCACCACCAAGAGCGGATCGTTCGCAGTCTCGCGGCTGTCAAATCGGGCCAGATCGTTCACCTCGCCGATGATCGCGAAGCTGTAGGTGCCGTCAGCGGTCACGTAGCTGCTGACGTCGATGTCGCGATACGCGCCGGCCGTCACCGCGCCGAGGTCGACGATCAGCGGACCCAGGGCGGGCTGATCGGCGTAGAGCATGCTCTCGCTCCACGAGTCGTCGAGGACCTGGTAGAGCTTGCCGGCGTCGACGCTGGACTCGTTGACGAAGATGCGCAGGGTGGCCGTGCTCGCCGTCCCGACGCCGCTGAAGGTGAAGCGAAGGTACGCGTTCAGCTGCGCGGTCGATGTCGTGCGCGTCCTGAGCGTGAGCGACGATCCGTTGCTGACCGTCGGCTGATCCGACGCGACGTACGTGTCGGCCACAGGGCTGACGTTGACTGGCGTGCCACCGCCGCCCGCCGTGATCGTGACGTTGACGGTGGCCGGCGCGCTGGTGTCGGCGCCATCGGACGCCGTGTACGTGAAGGTATCGCTTCCCGACTCGTCGCCGTCTGGGTCATAGTGCAGCTGATTGCCGGCCGTAACCGTGGCGACGCCCTTGCTGCCTTGCGCGGAGATGCTGTAGGTCAAGGCACTGGGACCATCAGTGTCGGTGCAGCTCGGCGCGACGGCACTGCCGGTGCTGTCCTGGGCGACTGTCAGGCTCCGGTTGGTGCACACCGGTGCCGCATTGCCGCCTCCGCCCCCGAGGGCGTCGAAGTGGTGCCAGTAGCGCTGGGTCGACTGGTTCGACGCGAGCACGAGGAGGCCGGTCGCGGAGCTCACATTCCCCTTGCCCGAGGTCACGTTGTTGATGTCGTCGTGCGAGGCATCCTCCATGACGACGGTGCCGAGCCCGGCCGGAAAGCTCCCGGTCAGCGTTGCCGACTTGTAGTGCACCGTGCCGCCGCCCTCGGTCGAGGCGAAAGCATGGAGCAGGCCGTTCGACGTGTCGACCAGCAAGACCGGGCGCGTCATGTTGTTGGCCTTGGTCCACACGGTTCGCTGGCTCCACGAGCCGCCCGACGAGCGGGTAAGGACGACGATCAGCGGGTCGGACGCCCCGGTGTTGCTCGTCTTGATGATCGCGAAGATCCTGCCGCTGCCGTCGGTGTGCAGCGACTTGAGGTTGATGTGGTCGTCACCGAACCGTGACCCGCCTGTGATCGCGACCGATGCGCTCCACGTCATGTCGGCGGCGGTGTCGTCGTGGACGATGAAGTTGAAGGTCTTGGGCGAGACGCGCTGGTTGCTCCACAGCACTCCGATCCTGTTCCCGCCAAAGGCGATCACCGACGAGATGTCGTCGCTCGCAACCTGGGTATGGGCGGCGGTGCCCGGGACGACGAACGGCGCCCCCCAACCCGAGTCGCCGCTCAGCGTGCGGTTGACGTGGACGCGGCGCTTGTTTGCGGTGTCGTTCTGGACCCACGTCGCCCACAGCTGGCCAGTCGAGTCCTTGTCGATGACGAGCGTCTCGGTCCTGACGTTGTTGATCTGCTGCGGCCAGCCGCCCACCGGCGTGTACGCGTCGGTCGCCGGGTTGTAGCTGAACTTGTAGAGGTTCGAGGGGGAACCCGTCGCGGGGGTCAGCGCGAAGACGTGCGAGGCCACGTACAGGCTGGTGCCGTCCCACAACGTGTCGGCGCGGCTGTTCGAGCGCGTGTCGAGCGGGATGTTGGTCGACGCCCACGTCGCCCCATTGAGGCGGAAGATCTCGTACCGGCCGCTGGCGGTGTCCCAAAGGCTGCCCCACCAGATGCCGTCGTTGAACCAGAGCTTGCTCTCGGGCTTCTCGCCGGTCGGTTCGGCGGATGCGCCCGCGTATGACGGGCCTTCGACGCCGGTGTCCCCTGGCGCCGCGACTGCGACAGCGGGGGCAACGAGCAGGGACGCTACGAGGGCGACGACAAGGCTAAGACGCGTGTGGGCACGCACGGTCGGGATCCCCCAGAGGGGTGAGAAGGGCGGATGGGTTGGCACCATGGTAACCCCGCTGTCCACCCGGCATTTGCCGGCCAGTCGCAAGCCGGAGCGCGATCGAGGCCAGGCGGACATCCTGCGCCTGCGCCGCAGCCATGCCGCCTCGGGCTGAACGTGCTCGCGCTCACGCACCAGCGGGAAGATCTCGACCTCGCGGCCGAGCGCGTACCACCGACACTGCGCCGGATACGATGCGGGGCATGGAGAAGGACGCCGTCGCGAATCCGCGTGGCCAGGACGCATCGCAGGAGGTGAGGCTGGCCGAGATCGTCATGCCGAACCGGACGAACCATCTCGGCACGCTGTTCGGCGGCCACGCGCTGGGCCTGATGGACCACGCGGGCTGGGTGGCCGCCACGCGCTTCGCGCATCGCACGATGGTCACCGTCGCCTCCGACCGCGTCGAGTTCAAGGTTCCGGTGCGCGCCGGTCAGCTCGTCGAGCTGGTGGCGCGCGTCACTCGCGCCGGGCGCACCTCGGTCACGGTCGGCGTCGACATGTACGCCGAGGAGATCGCGAGCGGCGAGCGCCGGCTGGCCACGTCGGGGAGCTTCGTCTTCGTGGCGATCGACGACGAGGGCCATGCCGTGCCGATCGAGGGCGGCGACTGAACGTTCTCGCCCCGCGCCCCGTAGGTTAGGCACGAAGGCCATCTCAGCGGTGCGGTCCAGGGGCGTGGACCGCGCCGCTTCTCCGTATCACGACGAACGCCCCGCCGTGCTCGGTGCTGGCGGGGCGCTCATCTGGAGGGAGGTTGGGTACGAATAGTTTCGGCGCCTGAGCGTGAGCCGTGAATGGACGTTGGCCGCACGTCGGGCTACGTCAACTGACGTATCCGCCTACCACGTCTCGCGGTGCATGAGCTCCTCGAGCGCTCGGCGCGGGACCTTGCGGCGCGGCTGGTCGAGCAATCCGTCCTTCGCCGGATAGCCGAGCGAGATCGCAAAGTCGCAGCGCCAGCCCGGCGGCAGGCCCAGCACCCCGGCCGCCCGGGCGCGCTCGTAGACCGCGGCGTGCACCGAACCGATGCCCAGCTCGAGCGCGACGAGCATCATCGACTGCGTCGCGTGCCCGACGTCGTAGAGAACCTTGGCCAACGCCTCCGGGTTGCCAGGGTCCTCGGTGACGAAGAGGACGGCCACGGTCGCACCGGCCAGGTGGCCGGCGTATCGGCCGGTGCGGGAAAGCTCGCGAAGGCGCTCGCGATCGGTGACGACGACGAACTCCCACGGCTGCGTGTTCTTGCTCGACGGGGCACGCCGTCCGGCATCGAGGATGCGCTCGAGGGCGTCGTCGGGGATCGGCCGATCCGAGAAGTTGCGCACCGCGCGCTGGGTGATGATCGCGGTCCAGACGTCCATCGGCCGATTGTGCGCCTAGGCCCGTCCGTGCGCCCGCATGACCTCCATGAGCCGGTCATGGTCGAGCGCGTGAGCGGTGATCCCGTCGCGCCCGGTCATCGTCTGCGCGGCCAGCAGGGCGTTGACGATCGCCGCCTCCGTCGCCTCCGCGGCGGCCTCGAGGAGCGGGTTGATGTGCTCGTCGACGACCATGCGCAGCGTCACCGTCGGTCGCGGGTCGTCCTCTCCAGCGTTGCGCGAGAGGTCGCGGTTGCCGGTGGCGAAGGCACAGAAGAGATCGCCGGAACCGTGCGACGCGTAGCTGCCCATCCGCGCCACGCCCATCCCGGCGCGTTGTGCCAGCCGGGCGCACTGGTGCGGAAGGAGCGGCGCATCGGTCGCGACGATGCCGATGATCGAGCCGCCTTCCGCGCCCTGGCGCGCGCTGATCTCATCGGCCTCGTCCCACGGCGAGGTGACCTCGTCGAGAGGAATGTTCGCGCCGACAGGCACGCCGTCGATCCGCAGCAGCGCCCGTGCGCCGTAGTTGGCCTGCACCAGGACGCCGACCATCCACTCGCCGGCCCGCCGCGACGCCGTGCCGATGCCGCCCTTGAACTCGTGGCAGATCATCCCGGTGCCGCCGCCGACGTTGCCCTCGGCCACCGCGCCATCGGTCGCCTCCGCCAGCGCCTGGTGCAGGTGCTCGGCGCGGACGTGGAAGCCGTTGATGTCGTTGAGGGCGCCGTCGTACGTCTCGCCGACCACCGGCAGCGCCCAGATCGTGTCGCGCATGTCGTGGGCCCGCGCGGCCGCCTCGACGAGCGCGTCGCGCACCACACCGACGCTGTGCGTGTTCGTGATGCCGATCGCCCCACCCAGCAGTCCGGCCTCGCGGATCCACTCGAGACCGGTGAGCTCGCCGTTGCCGTTGAGCCGATGCGCCCCGGCGAAGACGGGCTCGGTCCAGATGTCGCCGTCGTGCGGGACCACCGCGGTCACTCCGGTGCGCACCGGCCCGTGGCCTGGCTTCAGCGGACCGTCGCCGGAGATGAGCGTCGTGTGGCCGACGCGGACGCCGGCGACGTCGGTGATGGCGTCGAGGGGACCCGGCTCCATGCGACCGATGCGGATGCCGAGCTCACGTGCGCGCATCCGCCGAGTCTAGCCGCGCAACCGATGTGCCCGACCGAGCGTCCACACCCCATGCGTCGCACGGGCGCCCTCATCCTCATCCTCGTCCTCGCGCTGGCCGCCTGCAGCGGCCAGGCACCGCTCGTCAGCCCGACGGTGCAGGCCTCCGGTCAGGCGCCTCAAGCGCCTGGCTCGATTGAAGACCTCATCGCCTACGGGCAGGCCCACGCCGACGAGTTCGGCGGCCTGTACATCGACCCGCCGGGAGGTCAGTCGGTCGTCATGCTCTTCACGGCGAACCTCGAGATGCACCACGACGCGGTCAACCAGATCGTCTCGGGCACGAGCACCCGCCAGGTGACCCATACCGAGGCCGCGCTCACCGAGCTGATCGAGTCGCTCGGCTTCCAGGCGCTCCAGGCGCAGGGGATCCAGGTGGTCAGCGCATCGGTCGACATCATCGGCAACCAGGTCGACCTGGAGCTGAAGGCCAACGACCCGACCGTCGAGCTGAGCCTGGAGCTGGCGCACAGTGGAATGCTCGATGTGACGGTCTATCCGGTACCCGGCGAGTGGGCGAACGTCGAATCCGGAGAGGGCTGGCGGCTCGTCGAGGTCATCCAGGCAAGCAACAACGAGGCGTACATCGTGCGCGCGGCTTCAGATGAAGCAGGCTGGACCGACCTGTGGGAGGCCATCGGCGGCGGCGGTGAAGCGCCCGCGGTCGACCTCGATGCCGAGGTCATGGTCACCTTCGGCCATGGCATGGGCTCGTCCTGCACGGAGCTCCGTCTCGACGAGGTGGTGATCGGGGACGGCGTCGTCTTCAGCCAGACCTCCGACCCACTCTCGCCGAGGGCATGCACCGCCGACCTCGTGGCTGCCGAGGTCTACGTCGTGGCGCTCGCCCGCGACGCACTGCCCGATGGTGGATTCACCCTCCGGCTGTGCGCCGAGTGCGACCACGCCGAGGAGGTTGACGTCACGCTGCACTGAGCGGTGGCTCGTGGACGGCCTGTGGACAGGTCGTCATCGGCCTTCCAAAGTCGGGGATAACCAGTCTTGTGCCGAGTCCGCGGCGATTGGCATACTCCGGTTGTCCCGAAGGGGCAAGCGATATCGGTTCACAAGGCTTCGGTCATGAGTTCCGGTAGCGGAAACGGTGGCTTCGGTCGCCGGGTCCGAGCGGCGTGGTGGCTTCGGTCATCGCACCGGGCGCGTGTTCCTTCGGGACATTTCTGTGCGCCCGGAACGATTTCGGGGCCGTGTCGCCGGGGATTTCACCGGGCGAAGGTAACGGCCAAGAAGGCCCCAAAGCGGCCCGTTGTTGGCCGCGGCTTACGCCCGGTGACCAGATCGGCCAGGCACGGGCCGGAACTTGGCCGATAGCACCACCGGATGAATTCGGCCGCTTGTCAGTGGCGCTCCACCTGCGCGGCGTCAACCTCGTCGACCGAGCGGAGCACGTGGACGGCCGCGAACCCCTCGTGGGCGAGAGCCGGGAGCGAGTCGGCGAGCCATCGGTGCTGGCGACGCAACGCCCCGGGTGGCGGTCGAGGCGCTGCACGCAACGCGTTCCGCTCCAGCGCGACCTCGATCGGCACGTCCAGCACGATCGCCACCGCCGGTCGCCGATGCGCGCGCGCCAGCCCCAGCAGCTCACGCCGCGCCCACTCCTCGACGTTCGTGGCGTCCACCACGGTCAGCCGGCCGCGCCGCAGGCGCATCTCCAGGAGCCGATGGAGGAGGTCGAAGGCGTCATCGGTCGCACCCTGCGCGGTGGGGTCATCGGCGATCAACGCGCGATACGCGTCGGATGAGAGGACCTCGGTCGGCGCGAAGCGGCGCGCAGCGAACGTGGACTTCCCGCTGGCGGCGATGCCGATCAACACGACCAGTGCATCGGTCGGGAGATCGATCGCCGGAAAAACGGACCGACCGCCGTGCATGTCGGCGGTCGGTGGAGTTGCCATCGAGGCAGGTTCAGCCCTGGGCGTCGCAGTCCGGGCACATCTCCGACTCGGGAATCGGGGCCTTCGGCTGACCGATCGCGCGCGGCAGAGCGCGTCCGCAGATCGTGGAGCCGGGCTCACCGACGAGGTGGACCTTGCTGAAGTGGCGATCCGGCAGGCGCCACGTCACATAACGGCGCTGACGAGTAGGGGTCGAGGTCACAGGGCGGAAACTCCGGTGCGGGTCCCTATTCTGCCAGATTTCGCTCTTTTCCACAAACCGGTTCCCGATCTGGCAGCATGGCCGATGACGAGATGAAACGCATCGCGATCCTCACCGGCGGCGGCGATGTCCCGGGTCTCAACTCGGTCATCAAGAGCGTCGTGTACCGGTCCAGCGAGATGGGCTGGGAAGCGGTGGGAGTTCGTCGCGGCTGGCAGGGCCTGACGCACATGGATCCCTCACAGGAGGACGGTGGCGGGTACCTGCGCAAGCTCGACCGCGTGCTGACGCGAGCGATCGACCGCACCGGCGGGACCGTGCTCCACACCTCGCGCACGAACCCCTCGTCGATGGGCCGCGACGCCCTCCCCGAAGGCCTCGACCGGCCGACGATCGATCGTTTCGAGATCGCCGAGGGCCGGTTCGACCTGACCCCGCTCGTCCTCGACAACCTCCAGACGCTCGGGATCGAGGCGCTCGTCGCGATCGGTGGCGACGACACGCTCGGCTACGCCGCGCGGCTTGGGCGGCGCGAGGGCTTCCCGGTCGTCGCCATCCCGAAGACGATGGACAACGACGTGCCCGGCACCGAGTACTGCATCGGCTTCTCGACAGCCGTGACCCGTGCCAAGGAGCTCATCAACCGGCAGCGGACGACGCTCGGCAGCCATGAGCGCATCGGCGTCTTTCGCATCTTCGGCCGGAACTCGGGCTACACCGCGTGGTACGCGGCATACGTGACGAGCGCGCGCTGCGTGATCCCGGAGGCGCCGTTCGACCTCGATCGCCTGGCCGCCCTCCTGGCCGATGACCGTCGCCTGAACCCCTCCGGCTATGCCTTCGTCATCGCGAGCGAGGGGGCGATCTGGCTCGGCGGCTATCTCGGCGAGGTCGGCGAGCCAGACGCCTATGGCCACCGACACAAGGCCGATGTCGGCGAGGCGCTGGCCGAGGAGCTGAAGCGCCGGACCGGCGTCGAAACAGTCCACAGCGACCTGACCTACGACCTGCGCTCCGGAGATCCCGACGCGCTCGACCAGCTGGTGGCGATCACCTTCGCGAACATCGCCGTCGACCTGCTGGCCGATGGCACCTTCGGGCGCATGGTCGCCGTCCGCGACGGCAACTACGAGCACGCGCCGCTCCCGGAGCGAGAACTCGGCGCGCGCCAGCTCGACGTCCCGACGATGTACAACGTCGATCGCTTCCGGCCGCGCTATGAGGCGAAGCTCGGATCGCCGCTCCTGCTGGGGCCCGCGGTCGTCGAGTGACCGGCGGCGGCACCTGGGCCCCGGAACGTCGGCTCCTCACCGTCGGTCCGTCCGAGCAGGCCGTGGCTGGGGAGCGCACGGTGCTTGGAGCGCCGCTGGAGCACGCCTAGGACTGACGGCGCCAACCAGGTTGGCCTACTGACCGACGAGCTCTCCTTCCTCGGACGTCAGGCCAACTGGGTGGGCCGATCGACCGAGGAGCGCCTGATTCCATCGGTTCGTCGGTCGATAGGCCAATGCCATTGACCACGCTTGGTCCCGCCTGGCCGGGGACATCCGACCCTTGCCCGGACGCCGAGCAAGGCGCCTCATACACGAGCCATCGGCCCCGCGGAGGTGCTGGACCGATGCTGGACGCGCGCACGATCAGCCGGCGGACCTTCATTCGGCGCGTGCTCGGTGCGGGCGTGGGGCTGCTCTCGCTCGAGTACGCCGGGGCGACGCTGGCGATGCTCTGGCCCGGCCCGGGCGAGGGGCTCGGGGTCGAGCACCGGCTCGGCACCCTGGACCAGATCAACGCACAGGTCCCGAGCTGGGCGCGCGGCACGCCGATGGAGTTCCGCCCGGCCCGCGCCTTCCTGGTGAACGTGCCCGCGGCGAAGGCCATGGCGCTCGGCGAGGAGGCCGCGACGCCCGCTCCGATTGCCTCGGAGATCCTTGCGCTGTGGCGAAAGTGCCCGCACCTCGGCTGCATGATCCCGGCTGCGTGCGAGGGCACCGATCGGTTCCAGTGCTACTGCCACCAGAGCACGTACAACATCCTCGGCGAAAAGCTCGAGCTCGGGCCGGCGCCGCGCGGCATGGACCGGTTTCGGGTGCGGATCGACGAGCAGGGCGTCGTGATCGTCGACACGCGCGAGCTGATCGAGGGTCCGCCGAAGAACGTTGTCACCTTCCGCGACGCTCACCCGCCCGACGTCGGCTGCCTGTGATCCTCAGATCACACTGAGCTCGCGGATCGGCTCGTTGCGCTCGATGCGCTCGTAGCCGAGCGGCGAGAGGTCGAGCGTCTCGTATCGGCCGGTCGCGATCCATTCGGCGAGTCCGCGCCCGACCGCGGGCGCCTGCTGGAGGCCGTGCCCGCTGAAGCCGTTGGCGAGGATGAAGTTTGCGAGGCGCGGGTGCGGGCCGACGATCGCGTTGTGGTCGAGCGTGTTCACCTCGTAGTGCCCGGCCCACGCGTCGAGGAGCCGCAGCTGGTCGAAGGCCGGCACGCGGTGGGCGAGGGCCGGCCAGACGAGCGTCTCGAACGGAGCGCGGTCTGCCACGAGGTCGAGGGTGTCCGGGTCCGGCTCGCCGTCGCGCGGCGACCAGCCGCTCACGTATGACGGGCCTTCCGGGCGGAAGTAGACCCCGGTCGGATCGATCGTGAGGGGGGCCGCGCCGAGGCTCACGGGGGCTTCGAGGTGGTACACGATCCGCTTGCGCGGTCGCACCGGCAGCTCGACTCCCGCCATCGCGGCCACATCGGCCGCACGTGGTCCTGCCGCATTGATGACCCAGTCCGCCTCGATCTCCGAGCCATCGGCCAGGCGAACGCCCGAGACCCCATCCGTGCCGGCCATGATCTCGACGACCTCACCGACCAGCTCCCCCACGCCGAACGATCGGTGCTTGCGCCGGAAGCCCTGGAGGAGGGCGTAAGCGTCGAACCAGCCCTCGTCGGCGAGGCCGAGCGAGCCGGCGGCGAGGTCATCGGTCTCGAGCCAGTCGAAGCGCGCCTTCAGTTCTGCCGCAGTCAGCAGCTCGACCGCCACGCCCAGCTCGCGCTGGACGCCGTGGTTGTGCTCGAGGGTCGAGCGGCCCGCTTCGGTGGCGAGGAAGAGGTAGCCGTTCTCGATGAGGTCGATCTCGGGCGCCTCGCCGTCCACGGCGAGGTATCGGTCCAGCGACTTGAGGAACTCGACGCCGAACTGGCTGATCTGCACGTTGAGCGGCGTACTGAACTGCATGCGGATGCTCGCCGCCGAGAGCGTGGTCGACGAGGTGCGGAAGGTCGTGTCGCGTTCGACGACGAGGATGCGCCCGTCGAAGTCCGCCCGGCCGGCAAGGAAGGTCGCGACCGACGAGCCGATGATGGCGCCACCCACGATGACTACGTCGGCGCGCTCCGATCGGCTCATGCGCGGATGCTAGCGACCTAGACTCGTGTCATGGAAGCCGCCCCGACCGTTCACTTCGCCGATTCGCCGCCGGCCACGGCCGACGTCGTGGTGATCGGTGGCGGGGTGATCGGCTGCGCGACCGCCTTCTTCGCAGCCCGCGCGGGTCTCGACGTGGTCGTGCTCGAGCGCCGGGCGGCGCTCGCGACGCTCACCACCCCGGTCTCGACCGGGGCATTCAGGCTCCAGTTCGACAATCAAGAGGAGATCGAGCTCGTTCGCGAGGGCGTCGACCTGTTCGAGTCCTTCGCGGCCCGCACCGGCCTCGACGGCTGGGACCTCGGCCTGCGCCACGGCGGCTACCTGTTCTGCTCCCTGACCGAATGCGACCGTCGAGCGCTCTCGGCGCCTCGTCGAGCGTCAGCGCGAATGGGGCCTCACCGACGTCGAGCTCCTCACCGGCGACCAGGCCCGTGCCCGCTGGCCATGGCTCTCGCCCGACGTTCGCGGTGCGCGTTACCGCGCCCGCGACGGCTGGCTGGACCCGAAGCGGCTGTCGATCGGGTACGCGTCCGCGGCATCGAACGCCGCCGGAGTTCCGGACGGGACGCCGGGCGGTGGCGCCACGTTCGTCACGCACGCCGGCGCCAACGAGATCGGGATCGACGGCGACCGCGTGCGGAGCGTGCGCACGACACGCGGCGAGATCTCGGCCGGGGCCGTCGTGATCTCGACTGGCCCATTCCTCGCGAACACCGTCGCCCTCGCGGGGATCGGCGTTGAGCTGCGCCCCACCCGGCGCCAGAAGCTCGTGCTGCCGTGGCTCGCGCAGGTGCCGGCGGATGCACCGATGACGATCGAGGAGGAGACGGCGGCACATTGGCGACCGTATCTCGGCGGAGCGATCGCCCTCTACACCGATGCGGATACCCCGCCCAGCGAGCCGCACGATCCGGTGCCGATCGAGCACGACTGGGCCTTCGGCATGCTCGACCCGCGGTCGCCCCACGCCCTCGCTCGCGTGGCGCCCTTCTGGCGTGACGTCTGGGCCGATGGCGCGCCATCGGCGCACTGGTTCCTTCAGGCCGGCCAGTACGAGGTGACGCCCGACCGCCGGCCGTATCTCGGACCGATCGGCCCCGATGGGCTCTTCCTCAATGGCGGCTACTCCGGCCACGGGATCATGGCCGGCGCGGGAGGCTCGAGGCGCGTCGTCGACCTCATCACCGGCGCTGCGAAGGCGGCGGACAACCCCTTCCGCCCGGATCGCCCGATCGACGTCCGGGAGCACGACATCCTGTAGTCGTCAGCGTGGCTGGCCGCCGGCCTCCGGGTCGGCCTGGCCCTCGCGCTGGCCGTAGGCCGCGTCCGGGCTCCGGCCCATCTCCTCGCTGGCCTCGGCCGGATCGACCGGCTGGTTCATCGGTCCGTCTGGGCGCGGCGCGCGCTTCGCTGGATCCTGGTCGCCGGCCTCGGTCGGCTCCTGCTCCGGACCGATCGTCTCGCCCTGCGCGCGGTTGGCGGTCATCGTGCGGCCACCCTGGCGTCCTCGAGGCGCATCTCGGTGCCGCATCGGCAGATGTAGTTCAGGCTCCGGTGCTTCTCGCCGTCACCGGTGTGCTTGATCATGATCTCGCTGCCGCAGTTGTCGCAGACGTAGTCGGCGCCGTCGTACTTGTCCTGGTCCATGGGTCACCTCCTGGCGACCGAATTTCGCATCACGCGTGCCAGCCCTGCGATCCGTTCGGCCAATCCCGCGGGGCGGGCGTATCGGCCAATCAATGTCCGGAATTCCCGCCCGGTGGGATGAACGGCCAGCGAGCAACCGATGAGCGTGCCCACCCGTCCCGTGCCATGGGAATTCGGCTGCTCAGTTGCCGTTACGCCCACCGGTGCCAACCGCTTGAGGCCGGGCACTGCCGTTACGCGCACCGGCTGGCAAACGCTTGACACCGGAACGATGACGCGCGTACGGTCGCGCGCACAACCGAAGACGGCGACGATCGGGACGAGTACCCGCGTCAGGCGAGCCCACAGGGAGCCGGGAAGACTGAGACCCCGGCGGCGGCGCGACCGGCGAATGGACCCGCGAGCTCCGGCGGCGAACGGGCGCGGACACGCAACCTAAGTAGCCGCCGGCGGAGAGGCACCGATATCGAGGCCGAGGCCATCGAGCGAACGACGCTCCGTGGTCGAACTGAGCCGGGGACGAGAACAACCCCGGGAACAACGGTGGCACCGTGAGACGACCCCCTCGCCCGTTGAGGCGAAGGGGTCTTGTTGTTCTCACGGAGGCCAGACCGATGACGGTCACCATCTCCCGCACCCAGCGTCGCTTCGTGCTGCCCGAGGCAGACCTGCCGACGCACTACGTCAACATCGCGGCGGACCTGCCCGAGGCACTGCCGCCTCCGCTCCACCCGGGGACCCGCGAGCCGATCGGCCCCGAGATGCTCGCACCGCTCTTTCCGATGGAGCTCATCCGCCAGGAGGTGAGCGCCGACCCGCTGATCGAGATCCCGGAGGAGGTGCGCGAGGCGTACCGGATCTACCGGCCCACGCCGCTGCATCGGGCCACCGCGCTCGAGAAGGCGCTCGACACGCCGGCGCGCATCTATTTCAAGAACGAGAGCGTCTCGCCGGCGGGTTCGCACAAGCCGAACACCGCCATCGCCCAGGCCTTCTACAACCGCGCCGAGGGCGTGACCAGGTTGGTGACTGAGACCGGCGCCGGCCAGTGGGGGAGCGCTCTCGCCTTCGCCGGCAGCCTCTTCGGCCTGGAGACGAAGGTCTTCATGGTCCGGATCAGCTACGAGCAGAAGCCGTATCGGCGCAGCTTCATCGAGTCGTTCGGGGCGACGGTCATCCCCTCGCCATCGAACGAGACGAACGCCGGCCGCGCGGTCCTCGCCGAGGATCCGGAATCGACTGGCAGCCTGGGCATCGCCATCAGCGAGGCGATCGAGGAAGCGGGCGGTCGCGAGGACACGAAGTATTCGCTCGGCAGCGTCCTCAACCACGTGCTCCTGCACCAGACTGTGATCGGGCAGGAGGCGATGGTCCAGATGGAGATGGCCGGCGACCGGCCCGACATCGTCATCGGCTGCGCGGGCGGCGGCAGCAACTTCGCCGGCATCGCGTTCCCGTTCCTGCGTGACCGACTGCGCGGGAGCACGAGGACCCGCTTCCTGGCGGTCGAGCCGGCATCCTGCCCGAGCCTCACCCAGGGCGAGTACCGATACGACTTCGGCGACACGGCCGGCACGACGCCGCTACTGAAGATGCACACCCTCGGCAACGACTTCCGGCCCGCGCCGATCCACGCCGGCGGGCTGCGCTATCACGGCATGGCGCCGCTCATCAGCCACCTCTACGAGCTCGGTTTCCTGGAGGCCCGGGCCTACGAGCAGAACCCCTGCTTCGAGGCCGCCGTCCGATTTGCGCGGACCGAGGGCCTGATCCCCGCACCCGAGTCATCGCACGCGATCCGCGCGGCGATCGACGAGGCCCTCGATGCCCGTGAGGCGGGCGAGGAGCGGGTGATCCTCTTCAATCTGAGCGGGCACGGCCACTTCGACATGGCCGCGTACGACGCCTACCTGTCGGGCTCGCTCACCTAGGGCTGGACCGATGCGGGCGCGGCGCCGTGCGCCGCGCCCGTCGCACTAGAAGTGGGGCTCGTCGAGGAGCCAGCGTCCGTCGACGAAAATGAGCCGCCAGTAGCCGGTGAACTCCCGGCTCGCGCCGGAGTCATAGGTCTCGACGAAGTTCGCCTGCACCGTGGCGCGATCCGCGACCTGCTCGGCGACATCCAGCTGCTCGAATGTGACGCTCGCGGTGTGTTGGAACCGCTCGTCGAGGTTCTCGGTGCGTGGATATGTCGCCCTCATCCGTTGGCTCCACAAGCCGTACGCCGTGTCGAAGCTCCCCGCCGCCACATGGTCGTAGAAGGCCGCGACGGCATCGTCAGGCCGACCCAGCGCGACGACCGCGGTCGGAGCCGGAGTCGTGGCGGGCTCCGGCGCCGTCGGGGCGGGTGTCGGTTGCGGCGGCGCGACAGGCGTCGGAGCTGGCGTGGGAGCAGGCGTCGGCTCGCCGGGTGCCGCGGGTGCGACTGTGGGCATGGGTGTGGCGGCCACACCTGTCGGCGTCGGCGAGGGCTCCGAGATCACCTCGCCTCCGGGGATGCCGACTTGAATGGTCGGGCTCGGGATCCGGGCAAATTGCTCGCCCGGTCCACCGAGGGCAAGAGCCACGGAGATCCCGATCCCCGCGGCCGCGACCACGCCGACGATGGACCACACGACAGGCAGGCGAATGCGGTCTGACGGCCATCCGGCGCCGGCGACGCCCGTCGCTCTCCGCCTCGACGGCTCGACCACGGGTGATGGCCTCGTGACTGGCACCCGCCTGGATGTCTCGACGGCTGCGGCGCGGAGCGCTTTGCGACGCCGAGCAGCCTTACCCCGATTCCTTCGGCTCTTTGTCCCCACGCACCACCCGAAGCAACCGCCGTGCCGTGGCACCATTCATCGGTGAGGTTCGGCCTGCAGATCAACCAGTTCACGTGGCCCGGCGGCGCGGCGGCCATCGGTCCGACGCTCGCGCGCGTGACGCGTACCGCCGACGACGTCGGCTTCGACTCGATCTGGGTCATGGATCACTTCTTCCAGATTCGCGGCGGCGGCCCACCCGAGGCGCCGATGCTCGAGGGCCAGACGGCGCTCGGCTTCATGGCCGCAAATACCGAGCACGCGCGTCTCGGCCTCATGGTCGGTGGCGTTCACTACCGCGCGCCGGGCCTGTGGATCAAGGCCACGACCACGCTCGACGTCCTGTCCGGCGGTCGAGCCTGGTTCGGGATCGGGGCTGCCTGGAACGTCCACGAGTCGAAGGGCCTGGGCTTCGCGTTCCCGCCGCTGCGCGAGCGCTTCGAGTGGCTTGAGGACACGCTCCGCTTCGCGCACGAGATGTGGTCGGAAGGGAGCGGGACGCACGCTGCCTTCGAGGGGACACACCTGGTCGCCACCCACCTCATCAACTCGCCACAGTCGATCAGCCGGCCGCGCATCCCCATCCTCGTCGGCGGAGGTGGCGAGAGGAAGACGCTGCGCCTCGTGGCCCAGTACGCCGATGCCTGCAACATCTTCGGGCGCTCACCGGAGTTCGTCCGCGCCAAGCTCGAGGTGCTGCGCGAGCACTGCGAGCGCCTCGACCGGCCCTACGACGAGATCGAGCGGACGGTCCTCACCTCGATGAACCTCGACGAAGAGGAGGCCGATGCGGCCGTCGAACGCTTCGGCGCCCTCGCCGAGGCCGGCGCGCAGCACATCATCTTCAGCGTTCGCGGCGTCGCGGACACCACGCGCCTCGAACGGATCGGCTCGGAGGTGATGGCGCAGCTGCGCTAGCCACCGAAACGCGCAGTCCCCTCTGCCGTCATCCAGCGTGCGCCATCGATCACGAGGCGGCCGGCGACGACCATCGGATCGGCGCGCGCCAGCGCCAGCGCCTCGTCGAGCGGCCGGCGGTAGACCGAAATGCCGCGCAGGCGGACATCGGTCTGATCGGTGAGCGGGCCGTTCGCGACGAGGGCGCCGCTCCGCTTCAGCTCGCGCAGGTAGGTCAAATGCTCGACCTGGAGCGCGTCGAGCGCCTCCTCGGCGAGCTCCGGGGCGTCAGGCGCGCGCACGAGGAGGATGACCGTGTGCTCGTCGATGCGATCAGGGATAAGCGCGTCACCGAAGGGATAGGCCTCGGTCTCCACGCCTCGATTGTAGGGGCCGCACCGAGCGCCTCAGGCGGCGGCCGCGTCGCCCTCCGCGGGGACCGACTGCATCCCCACGAGATGCTCCGACTCTCGTAGCCAGCGCAGCGGGACGAGCGCGACGAGCAACAGGACCACCGACGCCACCAGCAGCCCGTCGATCCCCTGCCAGTCGGCGGCCGCGCCGCTGGCAACGCTGCCGACGATCTGTCCAAGGCCGAGGAAGATCGAGTAGAGGCCCATGATGGCGCCTCGGTCGGACGGGTGGGACTCGCTGATGTCGGCCAGCATGCCGAGTGCCGCCGGGGTCGCGCCCGCGAGTATGAAGAGGCCTGCCATGCCAACCAGTCCGAGGCCGATGCGGCCCGCCGCGGCCACATCCGTCGAGTGGTTGAGCCCGAAGAACGCGAGCATCATCACCAGCCCGCCGGCGATGCCGGCGGCCATGATCGTCGTGCGTCGGAAGCGCCGCAGCACGCTCCCCGACGCGAAGATGCCGCCCAGGAACACGAGCAGCGCAATGCCCAGGCCGATGCTCACCTGGGCAGGATCGAAGCCGCCCATCAGCAGCTGGTCGTCGAAGGCGGGATCCGGGTTCTCTCGCACGAGCTGGAAGAAGACCTGCGTCGTCCAGGCCCCGACGATCGCGTTGAGCGCGATCCAGGTCGGCGCCAGCAGCCAGATGCTTCGCGTCGCGAAGAGTCGCCGATAGCGTGCGAAGTTGAACTCGGCGGGCCGGACCTCGGCGGAGCTGATCGGGCGCTCCTCCGCGGCCTCCAGGGCGGCGGGATCGGTCTCGATCGGGCGCACGCCGTACCGATAGATGAGGAACGAGATCCCGTAGATCACGGCGTTGAAGAGGAACGCGGCGCTCCCGAGCGCCTGGAAGAGTGGCCCAGCCGCAACCGCCCCGACTCCGAGCCCCGCGACCGTTGCGGCCTCGAAGCGAGCGACCGTTCGACCGCGAAGGGCCTGGTTGCCGGACGTGGTGATCGCGATGTAGCCGAGGATCGACGGCATGGCTGCTGCGGCGGCCATCCCCTCCAGCCAGCGGGTCCCGGTGAGCACCCACAGGTCGGTCGTAGCGGCGGTGATGATCACCGCGATCGCCCCGAGCACCGGCCCGACCTGCATGATCCGGTGCGCTCCGACCCGGTCCGAGAGAATCCCGAAGGCCGGCGACAGGACGAGCTCTGCGGCGAAGTACGTCGCGGTGAGAATGCCCGCGATCGTGCCGCTCACCGCCGGACCGCCGAATTCGGGGAGCGTCGCCAGGTAGAAGGCGAGCATCGCGCCGGTCAGTCCCGTGCTGAAGCGCAGGGTGAAGGTCCCGAAGAGGACGGCGCTGATCGAGCTCATGGCGCTCAGACGGTCGCCGAGCACACGTGGTGACAGCGAGGCCGTCGCCCAGGAGTGGCCGGGGCGGCGGCCTGTGCGAGGATCGGTGCGCAAGCGAGGACGAGCCCTCGACGTCGATTCATGCGAATCCGCAGTATGAGTGCCGCGGCAGATCGCGCACAAACGGCCTCGTCCTCGACGGGGCCGGTCCTTCTGGCAGGCCGACTCGTCGGCCTGCGCTCAGCCCTCGCTGGCTGCGGCGCTCTCGCTGCCGCTGCCGTTGGCGTAGGCGGGCAGCCCGAAGGCCTCCTCGAGCGCCTCGGCGGGGCGGAAGCCCACGGCCGCCTTTGGCGGCTGGCCCGGCGCGAAGAGCGCGACGGTCGGGATGCTCATGATCCCGTAGTGCATGGCGGTGTGCGGGTTGGCGTCAACGTCCAGCTTGCGGACCTCGACGACACCCTCGTACTTTGCGGCCAGCTTCTCGATCTCGGGCGCGACCATCCGGCACGGCCCGCACCACTCGGCCCAGAAGTCGACGACCACCGGCTTCGTGCTCTGCAGCACATCGGCGTCGAAGGTGGCGTCGGTGACCTCGGGAACGTTGGATGACATCTGGATTCCTCTCTGGGGTGCCGGTGTCAGCCGGCGACCTGTTGCAGCAATCGGTAGGCGTCGAGGACGCGGTCGTCCACGAGCCGATAGAAGACGGTGCTCCCTTCGCGGCGGCTGGCGACCAGCCCCGCCGAGCGCAGCACGGACAGGTGCTGACTCATGTTCGGAACCTGGCAGCCGACCTCGCGCGACAGCTCGCTCACGCTCTGCTCGCCGCTCGCCAGCCGCTCGACCACGCACAGGCGCTTCGGGTCGGCCAGCGCGCGGGCGATGCTCGCCGCGCGGGCGCGCGACGCATCGGTCGCCGCAACCATCTCCATCGGTCGAATGATCTCACTACTTGCGCAATGACGCAAGTCTGCGCTGGCGTTTTCACGGGGCGAAGGTAATGGCCAAGAAGCGCATGAGATCGGGCCCTCGATGGCCGCGGTTACATTCGGTGACCGAAACGGCCATCCAGGCGCCGTTTCCTGGCCGACACCTCCACCGGGTGAAATCTGCGGCCGCGACCGATCACGACACAAGAGTTGTCACGAGCCACGCTCAGGATCGGGGCATGAACATTCTTCTCGACTGCGCGTGGTGCGGCGACGAGGTCGTCTTCACGGTCACCGAGACCGATGACGAGCTTGCCTGCAGCGCCTGCAACACGCGGATGGACTTCGCGCCAGATCCGGCTACCACCTACGGCCTGCTCTACGAGGTCGCCCAGGCGGCGTAGCCCTCAGCTCTCGGTGATCTCGATCGTCTCGATGCGGTCGCCCGGCTGCGGGTCGCGCTGCGGGTCGCGCTCGCGGAGCGAGCGCAGGACGTCGATGCCCTCGGTGATGCGGCCGAAGACGCTGTGCTTGTTGTCGAGGTGCGGCGTCGGGCCGTAGGTGATGAAGAACTGGCTGCCATTCGTGCCGGGCCCGGCGTTGGCCATCGACAGGATGCCCGCGGAGTCGTGGCGCAGCGACGGGTGGAACTCGTCGGCGAACTGGTAGCCCGGACCGCCGGTGCCCGTGCCGGTCGGGTCGCCGCCCTGGGCCATGAACCCGCCGATGACGCGGTGGAAGGTCGTCCCGTCGTAGAAGCCGGCGCGCGAGAGATTCACGAAGTTCTCGACGGTGCGCGGCGCGCGATCGGCAAAGAGCTCGACGACGATGTCGCCCTTCTCGGTCTTGAAGCGGGCGGCGTAGGTCTTCGAGGTGTCGATGGCGCCGGATGGCGGCGCAAGGGAGTCGGCCATGAAGGATCACTCCGGTGGGGATGCAGGACCGATGCTACGCCGATCGCCACCAACCGGTAGCCTCGAGTCATGACGAGAACGCTGTTCACCGGCGCGCTGGTGGTCGATGGCACCGGCGCCGATCCCGCCGAGGCGGACCTGGTCGTCGAGGACGGCCGCATCGTCGAGGTGGGCCGCGGCCTCGACGGTGACGAGTCCGTCGACCTCGCCGGCAAGGCGCTGCTGCCCGGGCTCTTCGACTGCCACACCCACGTCGTCGTCAGCAGCATCGACACGATGCGGCTGATCCAGACCCCCTTCAGCTACCGCTTCTTCCAGGCGGCGGTGAACCTCGAGGCGACGCTGCGCATCGGCATCACGACCGTGCGCGACGCGGGCGGGGCCGACCTCGGCGTGAAGCAGGCGGTGGAGAACGGGCTCGTGCGCGGCCCGCGGATGCACATCAGCCTGAGCATGCTGAGCCAGACCGGCGGCCACGGGGACGGCTGGATGCCGTTCGGCGGCTCGGTCCGGGCGCTCCTCACCGAGCACCCGGGTGTGCCGTCGACGATCGTCAATGGCCCCGACGAGATGCGCAACAAGGTCCGCGAGCTCATCCGCATGGGCGCCGACGTCATCAAGGTCGCGACCTCAGGCGGTGTCCTCTCGCCGCGCGACAAGCCGACCCACGCGCACTTCCGCCTCGAGGAGCTCGAGGTGCTCGTCGAGGAAGCGAATGCGGCCGGGATCTTCGTGATGGCCCACGCGCAGGCCACTCCGGGGATCAAGAACGCCATCAAGGCCGGGATCCGCTCGATCGACCACGGCATCTACCTCGACGACGAGGCGATCGAGATGATGCTCGCCCGCGGCACGTGGCTGGTGCCGACGCTCGTCGCGCCGCGCGGCGTCATCGACGCGGCCGATGCGGGCGCTGCCATCCCGGAGGCATCGGTCGCCAAGGCGCGTGAGGTCGTGGAGACGCACAAGGCGTCGTTCGCCAAGGCGGTGGCGGCCGGCGTGAAGGTCGCGATGGGCACCGACTCGGGCGTCACCCCGCATGGCGACAACCTGCGGGAGCTGGTGCTCATGGTCGAGGGCGGCATGACGCCGATGCAGGCGCTGGTGGCAACGTCCCGCTCTGCGGCGGAGCTGATGGGGTTGGAGGGCGAGCTCGGGACGCTGGAGGCGGGGAAGCGGGCGGACCTTGTCGTCGTCGACGGCGACCCGCTCGACGTGGCGACGCTCGATCAGCGGATCGCCTCGGTCTACAAGGACGGGGAGGAGCAGGTCGTCTAGGGCGTCAATGCTCGATGTCGATGACGATGCGGGGCTCGTCCTCGAGCGTCAGCACCCGCACACAGGACTCCTCGGCGAGGCCGAAGTACCACGTGCTCTGGGCCTCGAAGTCACCGCCCTCGACGAGGTCGACCAGCGCCGGATGACCCGGGTCAAAGTCAGTCGGGCCCTCGTAGCTGCTGGTCCCGTCGTCCTGCTGCTTCGTGCCGCCCCGCATGATCAGCCGGAGGAAGCTGTCGCCCGCGACGTCGATCGGCTCGCCCGAGGCGTCGTGGGTGAATGGGGGCTCGGCGCGCTCCAGGCTTGCCTCCGGGTGGCCGCCGGCGAACTCGAAGACGACGCGGTCGTGGCCGTCGTGCGTGCCGATCCGCACGTCGGTGATGTTCGCGCGGGCGACGGTCTGGTCGACGTGGATCGGGAGGTCGCAGGTGAACGGGCCGAGCTCGTCGCTGGGAATCGGCTCGGGGGTCGGGGGCGAGGACCCGTTCTCCGACGCGGCCGGGGTACCGGCCGGCTCCGGAGATGCCGTCGCGCCATCGGTGGGGCTGGACGACGGGCTCGTGCAGGCCGTCGCGACGAGGCCGATGAGCGCGATGGCGACGAAGCGTTGGGGATGGCGCATGGGTCGGACGGCTCCTCATGGTGACCGGGACGCTCGGGATGGTCCCGATCGCGCCCCAGACGCGCGGGCCGCGAACGGCGTTACGCGCGGAGCTCGCGGTAGACTCGGCCGCAGATGGAAGCCACGACCCGCTCGTACTCGCCGGGCCTCAAGGGCGTGCTGGCCGGGGAGACGTCGCTGGCGATGATCGACGGCGAGGCCGGGCGCCTCCAGTACCGCGGCTATCCGATCGGCGAGCTCGTCGAGCGCGGCACGTACGCGCAGGTCGCGGAGCTCCTCTGGACCGGCGAATGGAAGATCGATGCGCACCTCGCCTGCGCCCCGCTCCCCGCGGAGGTGGTCGAGGTCCTGCGGCGCCTGCCACCGTCCACCGGCGCCATGGATGCGCTGCGCACCGCGATATCGGCGTGGGGCGCCGTGAACGGCACCCTGTGGCCGCCGACCGTCGAGCAGGCACGCGCCATCACCTCCGCAGCGCCATCCGCCCTGGCCGCCTTCGCCCGGCTGCGCGATGGACTCGAGCCGATCGAGCCGGACGCGTCGCTGGGGCTGGCGGCCGGGTTCCTCCAGCAGCTGCGCGGCGCGGCTCCGGACGAGGCGTCGGCCCGGGCGCTCGACGCGTACTTCGTCGTCGGCGCCGAGCACGGCTTCAACGCCTCGACCTTCACCGCCCGCGTGATCATCAGCACCCACTCGGACATCGCGTCGGCGGTGGCTGGCGCGATCGGCGCGCTGAAAGGCCCATGGCACGGCGGCGCGCCGTCGGAGGTCGTCGACCAGCTCCACGAGATGGGATCCGTCGACCAGGCCGAGGAATGGATCCGCGCGACATTGGGCCGCGGCGAGCGGCTGATGGGGTTCGGCCATCGCGTCTACCGCGCCTACGATCCGCGCGCCGCGGCGCTGCGCTCGGTCGCGGAGGGGATGGCGGGTGTCGCGGACTGGCTCGACAAGGCGGTGGCTGTCGAGGAGATCGCGCTGCGCGTCCTGGCCGAGCACAAGCCGGACTACCCGATCAAGACGAACGTCGAGTATTACGCGGCCGCTGTCCTCCAGGGCGTGGGTCTGGCGCCGAACCTGTTCCCGGCCACGTTCGCGCTGGCACGCCACGCCGGCTGGACGGCGCACAGTCTCGAGCAGGCGGAGGCCAATGTGCTCATCCGCCCCGACGTGCGCTACGTCGGCCCCGCCGAGCGGCACCTACCCGCGTAGCCGTTCCTCGAGCAGCCGGCGCTCGGCTGGGTTCTTGGCAAGTTCCAGCGCGCGGACGTCTGCCACGCGCGCCTCATCGGTCCGGCCCAGCCGTCTGAGCAGTTCGCCGCGGGCAGCGTGGAAGAGGTGGTAGCCGTCCAGCCGGTCCGCCAGCGGGTCGAGAGCGGTCAGCCCTGCCTCCGGACCGTCCCGCTCGGCGAGTGCGAGCGCGCGGTTCAGGCCGACCACCGGGGTCGGCTCCAGCCGGAGGAGGGCGTCGTACAGCGGCACGATCTCGTCCCACGGCGTGGCGTCCCAGCTGGGCGCACCGGCATGGGCGACGAGGATTGCCGCCTGGAGCTGGTAGCTGCCCGGTCGGCCCATCGCCTCGGCGTGCTGCAGCAAAGACTCCGCATCGGCGATCGCGGGACTGTTCCAGCGTGAGCGGTCCTGGTCGCGCAGCAGCACGATCGAGCCGTCGTCGCCGAATCGCGCATCGGCGCGAGCGAGGTGGGCCCGCATGAGGGCCAGCAGGCCGAGCACCTCCGGCTCGTTGGGCATGAGGCGCGCGACGAGGGAGGTCAGCCACTCGGCGTCGCGAGCCAGCTCGCGCCGCTCGGCGAGGTCACCGGACGAGGCGAGGTAGCCCTCGTTGAAGATGAGGTAGAGCACGCTGAGCACCTCGCCCAGGCGCGCGGGCAGCTCGGAGGCATCGGGCACGCGGTAGGGGATGCCGGCGTCGCGGATCTTGCGCTTGGCGCGCACGAGGCGCTGCGCGATCGTCGCCTCGGGGACGAGGAAGGCACGCGCGACGGCCGGCGTCTCGAGCCCGCCGATCGTCTTCAGCGTGAGGGCGACCTGAGCCTCGCGGCTCAGCGCGGGGTGGCAGCAGGTGAAGAGCAGCGGGAGGCGATCATCAGCCTCCATCGGTCCTCCGGTCTCGGCTGCCCCGGCCACGGCGGTGGCCTCGCGCGTGAGCTCCGCCATGCGCTCGCGATAGCGGGCCTGGCGGCGGAGGCGGTCGACAGCCTTGCGGCGGGCCGCGGTCATCAGCCAGGCGCCCGGGTTGCGCGGGATGCCGTCGACGCCCCAGTGCTCGAGCGCGCTCACCGCCGCGTCCTGGACGAGCTCCTCGGCCAGGTCCCAGTCGCCGAGGATGCGCACCAGCGCGCCGGTGAGGCGGCCGCGCTCGTCGCGGAGGACCTCGGACAGGCGCTCGTCGACAGTGGCTCGATCGATCGACATCGGGACCGATTGTGCCCGCGGACGAGATCCGCCGCTGGCGCCACAATGCCGGAGTGACCACTCCACCCAGGCGGCCGCCGTCGACGGTCGCCGTCGTCGTTGCGCTTCTCACCGTCTACGTCCTGTGGGGCTCGACGTACCTGGGCATCGCCGTGATGATCGAGACCATGCCGCCGCTGCTGGCAGCCGGCGCTCGCTACGGCTCGGCCGGGCTGATCATGCTCGCGGTGCTGGTCGCGCACGCGCGGCTGCGGCCGGCGGCAAGCTTGGAGCGGCCGACCGCGATCCAGTGGCGCACCGCCGCGATCGTCGGCACGCTGCTGCTGCTCGGCGGGAACGGCGGCGTGGTCCTCTCGGAGCTGTTCATCCCGACCGGCGTCGCCGCGGTTCTCGTTGCCACCGTGCCGATCTGGCTGGCCGTCTTCGACTCGATCATCACCCGCCAGCGGCCGAGCGGCCTGGTCATCGGTGGCCTCGTGGCCGGCATTGCCGGCGTCGCGGTCCTGCTCGTTCCGGTCGAGGGCTTCGGGGCGATCGACCCGCTCGGCATCGCGCTCGTGCTGGGCGGCGCGATCGCCTGGGCGATCGGTTCGCTGTACGCGCGATACAACCCGCTACCGCGGTCCGCGCTGCTGGGCACCGGCATGGAGATGCTGCTCGGCGGCGTGGCGCTCCTCGTCGGCGGCGTCCTCCTCGGCGAGCTCGGCCGCACCGAAATCGCGGACTTCTCGACGCGCTCGGTCGTGGCCTTCGTCTACCTCGTCGTGTTCGGGTCGATCGTGGCGTTCACCGCGTACACCTGGCTGCTTGCCAACGTTCCCGTTTCGACGGTGGCCACCTACGCCTACGTCAACCCTGTCGTCGCGGTGGCGCTGGGTGCGCTCTTCTACGCGGAGCCGATCACGCCTCGGACCCTCATCGCGGCCATCCTCATCATCGGTGCGGTCGTGGCGATGGTCTCCGGTCGGCCACGCGAGGTCGACGAGTCACGCCCGGCCGTCGAAGGCGTCGTCGAGCCCGACTCCGCCTGACCGGGTGACCTCCGGCTCGATTCGTGACACGGCGCGTCAGGTACGCGCGGGATGATGGCATCGTGACCCAACACCTCGCCCCAGCCAGGCGCCCGCCGTCGACGGTCGCGGTCGTCGTCGCACTCCTGACCGTCTACATCGTCTGGGGCTCGACGTACCTGGCGATCGCCGTGATGATCGAGACGATGCCGCCGCTCCTCGCGGCCGGCGTTCGGTTCGTGTCGGCCGGCCTGATCGTGCTCGCGCTGCTCGTCGCGCATGCCCGGCTTCGCGGCGTGAAGCTCGAGCGACCGACCGCGGCGCATTGGCGCACCGCCGCGGTGGTCGGAACGCTGTTGCTGCTCGGCGGCAACGGCCTGGTGGTCCTCTCCGAGCTGTTCATCGCGTCGGGAGTCGCCGCGGTGCTCGTCGCCACGACGCCAATCTTCCTCGCCGTCTTCGATTCGATCGTCACCCGACGGTGGCCGAGCGGCCTCGTGATCGGCGGCATCGTCGCCGGCATCGCCGGCGTCGCGGTACTGCTCGTACCGGTCGGGGGCTTCGGCGAGATCGACGCCCTCGGCATCGTGCTCGTGCTGGGCGCCGAGATCGCCTGGGCGATTGGCTCGATCTACTCCCGCTACAACCCGATGCCTCGGTCCGCGCTGCTAGGGACGGGCATGGAGATGCTGATCGGCGGGCTGGCGCTCGTGATCGGCGGCGTATTGCTCGGCGAGCTCGGCCGGACCGATGTCGCCGACTTCTCGATGCGCTCGATCGTGGCGGTCATCTACCTCATCGTCTTCGGCTCGATCGCCGCGTTCACCGCCTACACCTGGCTCCTCGCCAACGTGCCTGTCTCGACGGTCGCCACCTACGCATACGTCAACCCGATCGTCGCCGTGGCCCTCGGTGCGATCCTCCTGTCGGAGCCGATCACGCCGCGGACCGTCATCGCGTCGGTGCTCATCATCGGTGCGGTGGTGGCGATGGTCTCCGGTCGGCCGCGCGAGGTCGACGAGCCGCGACGCGCCGTCGAGGGCATCGTCGACCCCGACGCGGCCTGACCGATGGCACCGATCCTGCGCGCCGCGTAAGACCGATGACCGAGCCGATCGTCTCCTGCAGCCCAACCGAATCCGGCTGGCACTGCACGGTCACTCTCGGCACCGATGCGGCCGCAACCACCCACGAGGTGAGCGTCGACCGCGAGGTCCTCGACGACCTGGCGCCGGGTGCCACGCCAGAGGAGCTGGTCCGCGTCTCATTCGAGTTCCTGCTCGAGCGCGAGCCGCGCGAGTCGATCATGCGGGAGTTCGAGCTGCCGATCATCGGCCGCTTCTTCGGCGACTACCGCGACGAGATGCTCCGCCGCCTGGCCCCCTAGGTTGGCGGACGCGGGTGTATCACCCGCGATCCTGCGATCCTCAGCCGCTCGAAGCCGGACGGGAAGACGACGAGGTTCCAGTCACCGACCCTCGCCGCGGACGGCACGATCAGCCCGTCGGCGCCGAGCTTGCGCGCCGTCCCGACGAGGCCATGCGCCCGCGATCGCGGCCCGGTGAGCTGCCGCTCGCTGATGCTGAGCTCATCGGCCAGGCCGGGGCGGCGGAGGTCCACTACGGCAAGATCCTCGACGTCGATCCGCCACAGCCGACGGCGCTCGTCGGCGGGATCGATCGCTCCGCGCGTTGCCGCCTGCCACTCGGCCCAGACCGTCGGCGGCTCGAGCGACGCGTAGAGCGGCCACGGCTCGCCGGGTCGGTGGTATCGCCCCTCGGTCGGCGCCGGCCGGTCCGGCGGCGTCGCCGGCGTGTCGATGCCGGTCTGGCGGTGCGCCCGCCCACTGAAGCGGCTGATCGGGTTCAGACGTAGTCCCCGACGAGGTACGACTCGGCGGCCGCGCGGACGGCGTCGAAGTCACCGTCGGCCAGTCGCTCGACCGGCCGGGCCCAGCGCAGGTGGACGTTCGGAGCCTCGAGCCAGGCGCGCTTGGCGGCATCGGTCATGCCGCGGCCGAGGAGGTCGAGGGTGGCCTGGAGCTCACCGATGCGGTCCCGGTATCGCGACTGCGGTGACTGCCCGCTCCGCCAGCGCTCCGCGGTGCGGACGTTGGCGCCCGTGGCGCGGGCGATGAACCGCGCGGGGAAGAGGCGCACGAGGCGTGGTGGCTGGGCGGCCCTGACGGTCATGGGGCAAGGATATTGCCGGTTGGAATGCCGGTCAAGATGCCGGTATCACGGCGCCTTCCAACAGCACTCTCCTGAGGCCTCGTAGATGCGCCCGAGGACGTACAGGCCGTCGGTCTCGGGATCGGTGAGGTTGGCCTGCGCCTGCTCGATCAGGATGTACGGGTGCATCCGGGCCTGTGCCAGCTCGGTGCCGCGGAACGCCAGCTCGAGCAGCACGCCCTCCTGCGTCTGCTGGCTCCACTCCTGGCCGAACAGGAAGTTCCCGTGGCTGACCATCGTCACGTGGTGGCCGCCGTCATCATCGGCCGCGATCTCGATCGGTCCGGACCAGTGCGTGCCATGCCCCAGGATGTGGTCACACCCCGCGGCGAACATCTGGGCCTGGTGCTCGCGCATGTCGCCGCGGAAGGTCGCGTGGTACTCGGCACCTTCGCCAACCGTGTCGCCTCCCCACCATTGCGGCACGCAGATGACGACGTCGGCGGCAGCCCGTGCGCGTTCGCCGGCGGCGGCGATGTTCGCCTCGTCCAGCCATGCCACGCCCGGCACGCCCGGAGCCGCTGCCGTCGAACCGACGATCTGGTTGAAGCCGACGAACCCGAAGGTGACCCCATTGACGTCGATCGTCGCCGGCTCCAGGGCAGTGTCGAGATCCGGGCCGGCCCCGGTGATCGGCAGGCCGGCCCCTGAGAACTGGTCGAGGGTCTCGAGGAAGCCGTTCACGCCGCGATCGAACAGGTGGTTGGAAGCCAGGCTCACGACGTCCACGCCGTAGGTGTCGCGGAGCCGGGGAAGCACGGCGGGATCGATCGAGAAGATCGTGCCCTCGTTCACGGTGAAGCTCTCGACGACCGGACATTCGAAGTCGTCGAGGGTGATATCGGCCCCGCTGACGAGCTCGGCGACGGCGCCCTCGTTGCCGGTCGGCACGGCGTCGACGATGTTGAAGCCATTGCCGACGAAGCCTGGCGCCACGGGGTTCGGGTAGACGGCGGCGTACTCCGCAGTGCCGCCGTTGAAAACCCAGTCCCAGCCGAGACCGCGCGTGATCGCGGCATGCGCCACCCCGCGGTCGGGGCACGAGTCGCCGAGGCTCATCAACGTCCGAATCTGCGCTGCGTCATATGGATCCACGCCGATCGCGCGGCCAGTGAGCGGGTAGTCCATGCCGCGCGCCGCCGGCCCGCCGAAGAGGTCGGCCCCGTCGACGGGCAGGACCTTGACAGTCGGGACCACCAGCGATGGCGGCAGGAGCGCGAGGCGCCGAGGATGCCCAGCGAGCTGCTCGACGATCTCGGTCGCGGTCAGACAGTCGCGGCCGGCGACCAGGGTGCGATCGAGGAAGGCGGTCACCTCGCAGGAAACGAGGATTCGGTCTGCGGCGGCCTCGACCTCGGCCAGGGTGATCGACGCACGTGCGTTGGCGTAGCCGGTCACGACGGCCAGTGGCACCTCGACCTCGGGGATGGGCGTCGGTGAGGGGGACGGTGAAGGATAGGGCGTCGCGGTGGCGCTTCGCTGCGCCTGGTCTGTTGAGCCCGGCGGGGTCGGCGAGGCGCTGACACAGGCAGTCAGAGTCACCGCCGTCACGAGTGCAGCCGCCCATCGCCCACGCATCGGCGCCGATGGTAGCCGGATCAGGAAGCGGTCTCGCATGCCGCGGCCGCGCCATCGGCCTCGGTGCACGATGTCACCGGTGGCTTGGGACGAAAGTCCCACATGATTGACAGCCGAGCGTACTATCCGTCGCAGTCCGCTCACTTAGGGGAGCGAGCGGGCCCGATCGGGCGACGTGCCTCAACCGATCGGCCGCTGCCGATCGGATCGTCCAATTTCCCCATCCCGAGCGGGGGAATTCCGTGTTTCGTGCCCGAGCCACTTCTGTGACGCTGCGGCGTGCCTTCTCATTCGCCCTGGGAATGCTGGTCGTCGCTTCTGCGCTCACGCCGTTCGCAGCGCCGGCCCCGGCGGCTGCGGCGACCAACACCGCCCTCCAGCTCAACGGGTCGACCCAGTACGCCACGCTAGGAACCGCGTCGCAGCTGCGCAGTGCGACCTTCACCGTGGAGCTGTGGTTCAAGCGCACCGGCGCTGGTGCCGGCACGAGCACGGGAAGCGGCGGGATCGCGAGCGCCATCCCCCTCATCGCCAAGGGCCGCGCCGAGGCGGAGACCACGGCCGCCGACATCAACTACTTCTTCGGCATCGACGCGACGACCAATCGGCTCGTCGCCGATTTCGAGGAGGCCCCGGCAGGGACCGGCACCGACGGCGCCAACCATCCGATCACGGGCACCGCGGTCATCGCCACCGATGGGGTTTGGCATCACGCCGCGGCCACCTATGACGGCATCAGCTGGAACCTGTACCTGGACGGCGCCCTGGACGGCACGCTCGCGGTCAACCAGCCGGCCAATGCGCTGACCAACGCACTGACCGGGGTCGGCAGTGCCCTGACCACGGCGGGCGCCGCGGCCGGATTCTTCGCGGGCGCCGTCGACGAGGTCCGCATCTGGAGCGTCGCTCGCAGCCAGGCCCAGATCCAGGCCGACAAGAACAACGAGATCAGCGTTCCCACCGCCGGCCTCATCGGCCGTTGGGGGCTGAACGAGGGAATTGGCAGCAGCCTGGCCGACAGCGGCGGCGCGAACATCACCGGTGCCACCGTTGCCAGTCCGACCTGGGTGGCCGGCTTCAAGGCAACCGACAACACCGCCCTCCAGCTCAACGGGTCGACCCAGTACGCCACGCTAGGAACCGCGTCGCAGCTGCGCAGTGCGACCTTCACCGTGGAGCTGTGGTTCAAGCGCACCGGCGCTGGTGCCGGCACGAGCACGGGAAGCGGCGGGATCGCGAGCGCCATCCCCCTCATCGCCAAGGGCCGCGCCGAGGCGGAGACCACGGCCGCCGACATCAACTACTTCTTCGGCATCGACGCGACGACCAATCGGCTCGTCGCCGATTTCGAGGAGGCCCCGGCAGGGACCGGCACCGACGGCGCCAACCATCCGATCACGGGCACCGCGGTCATCGCCACCGATGGGGTTTGGCATCACGCCGCGGCCACCTATGACGGCATCAGCTGGAACCTGTACCTGGACGGCGCCCTGGACGGCACGCTCGCGGTCAACCAGCCGGCCAATGCGCTGACCAACGCACTGACCGGGGTCGGCAGTGCCCTGACCACGGCGGGCGCCGCGGCCGGATTCTTCGCGGGCGCCGTCGACGAGGTCCGCATCTGGAGCGTCGCTCGCAGCCAGGCCCAGATCCAGGCCGACAAGAACAACGAGATCAGCGTTCCCACCGCCGGCCTCATCGGCCGTTGGGGGCTGAACGAGGGAATTGGCAGCAGCCTGGCCGACAGCGGCGGCGCGAACATCACCGGTGCCACCGTTGCCAGTCCGACCTGGGTGGCCGGCTTCGTGCCTCCGGTCCTCAACGGCGCGCCATCGGCCCCGACCGTCATTGCGCCGGCGAACGGCGCCACCGGCATCGGGACCTCACCGACGCTGGATGTCGGCGTCTCCGATCCGGATAGCGACCCCCTCACCGTCACCTTCTTCGGCCGGCCCCTCGCCAGCGGCAACTTCACTCAGATCGCCCAGAACACGAACGTGACGACCGCCACCACTAGCGCGGCATGGAACGCGATCGGCGCCGGCCAGACGTTCGAATGGTTCGTCACGGTCGCGGATGCCGGCCAAACGACCACCGGCCCGACCTGGACGTTCATCACCACGCCAAGTGCAGATCCGGTCTTCGTTGGCGCCGGCGACATCGCGGACTGCACTCGCAGCCAGGACTCTGCGACGGCGGCGGTGATCAGTGGCGTCATGGGCGCCGTCTGGACCGCGGGCGACAACGTCTACCCGGAGGGCACGACGCTGTCGAACTGGACCAACTGCTACGAGCCGACGTGGGGTGGCGCCATCAAGGCCCGAACGCGCCCGACCCCTGGCAACCACGACTGGGGAACGAACCAGCCCGGCCCCGACAACCTCGACGCCTATAACACCTACTTCGGCTCCGCGGCGACCGACGCGGGCGGGCAGAGCTACTACAGCTACGACCTTCCCAGCAATTGGCACGTCGTGAATCTCGACAGCGAATGCCAGCTGGTGCCCGGCGGCTGTGGCGTGGGCTCCCCGCAGGAGCTGTGGCTCCGCGCCGACCTCGCTGCGAACAGCACGGAGAACGTCGTCGCCATCTGGCACAGGCCGCTCTTCGGCTCGGGGACGAGCAGCTCGGCTCTTCAGCCGCTGTACGAGGCCATCTACGAATTCGGCGTCGACATCCTGCTGGTCGGTCACGACCACTTCTACGAGCGGGTGATTCCGCTGAATCCGGACGAGGAGGCCGATCCGACGCACGGCATTCGCCAATTCACGGTTGGGACCGGAGGGGCGGCGATCGGTGGATTCAGTCCGTCGCCACTCACCGAGGCCGGCAGCGGCAGCGCATATGGCGTCTTGAAGCTGACGCTGCACGCAACCACCTACGACTGGAAGTTCCTGCCCATCGCGGGTCTGACCTTCACCGATTCCGGCACGGCGTCGGTCCATGCCGCTCCGCCGCAGGACCTGCCGCCCGCGGCCCCGACGAACCTCGCCGCGACCGCGAGCAGCGCCGGCATCGGCCTGGACTGGGATGCGAACAGCGAGCCGGATCTGGCTGGCTACAACGTGTACCGATCGACGAGCCCCGGCGTGTCGATCGCGGGCCCTCCCCTCAACGGCTCCCCGCTCACGAGTCCGTCCTACACCGACGGCGATGTCACCGACGGGGTCACATACCACTACGTCGTGACGGCTGTCGACGCGACTGACCATGAGTCCGGTGCCTCGAACGAGGACTCGGCGACCGGAATCGGCTCCGGGCTGAAGCTCGGTTCGAGCGGCGCCTACGTCACGTTCGGCGACCCGGCGAAGCTCGACCTCGCCACCTTCACGGTCGAAACATGGTTCAAGCGGACCGGGATCGGCACCCCCAACACGACGGGGACGGGCGGGATCACCATCGTGCCGCTGCTGACCCATGGCGCTCCCGAGGCGGAGGGCTCGAACGTCGACGCCAACTGGATCCTCGGCATCAACACCGCTGGCAACGTGATCGCGGCTGACTTCGAGGCCGTCGACGACCCGGCCCCGACCGGTCAGAACGTTCCGATCAGCGGCATCACCGCCATCACCGACGACGTCTGGCACCACGCCGCCGCCACATTCAACGGCACGACGTGGGCCGTCTATCTGGACGGCAACCTCGAGGCCAGCGTCAACCCTGGCCTGCACCCTCGCTCCGACTCGACCCAGCGTGTGGCACTGGGCACGATGATCACCACGGCCGACGCCGCCCTCGGCCGCTTCGACGGCGTCATCGACGAGGCGCGAGTCTGGAGCGTCGCGCGTAGCACCGCCCAGATCAACGCCAGCAAGGATCTCGAGCTGACCTCCGGCACCGGCCTCGTGGCGCGGTGGGCCCTGAACGATGCCGGCGGCACCACTGTCGCTGACTCGATGACGACGCCGGCCAACGGCACGATTACCGGTAGCGGCTTCGCCTGGGTGGCGGGTGCACCCGTCACGCCCGGGGCGGGCAACGAGACGCCCGGCCTGCCGACCCTGAACGCTCCGACCAACGGCGCCACCGGGGTGAGCCTCTCACCGACGCTCGACGTGTCGGTTGCCGATCCGGATACTGACCCGCTGACGGTGACCTTCTTCGGGCGCCCGCTGGCCAGCGGCAACTTCGTCCAGGTCGACCAGGACACCGGCGTGCCGTCGGGCACGAACACGACCGCCACCTGGTCCAACCTGGGAGCCGGGCAGACCTTTGAGTGGTTCGTCACCGTCAGTGACGGGGTGGCCACCAGCACCGGCCCGACGTGGACGTTCCACACCGTGTCCAGCGCCGACCCGGTCTTCGTCGGCACCGGCGACATCGCATCCTGCGACGTCACCACCGACACCGATGTCGGCAATCTCATCGCCGGCATCGACGGCCACATCTGGACCACTGGCGACAACGTCTACCCCAACGGCACCGCTGCCGACTTCTCCAATTGCTACGCCCCCACGCCATGGGGCAGCGTCGGCATCAAGTCCCGCACGCGGCCGGTGCCGGGCAACCATGACTGGGGCCTGGGCGCCACCAACAGCCTGGCCGGCTACATCGGCTACTACGGCGCCGCCGCCACCGATGCCGACGGTCAGAGCTACTACAGCTACGACATCCCCGCCAGCAACTGGCACATCGTCAACCTCGACACCGAGTGCGCCCTGGTCGGCGGCTGCAACGTCGGCTCCCCCCAGGAGGTGTGGCTCAAGGCCGACCTTGCTGCCAACAGCTCGAAGAACGTCATCGCCGTATGGCACAAGCCGCGCTACAGCTCGGGTGCCACCAACCTGCAGACCCTGCAACCGCTGTGGGATGCGCTCTACGCGGCCGGGGTCGACATTCTGCTCGACGGCCACGACCACATCTACGAGCGCACCGCGCCGATGCGCTCGGGCGCAACCCTGGCATCACCGCCAGTGGCCGACCCGACCTTCGGCATCCGCCAGTTCACGGTCGGCACCGGCGGCGAGGCCCATCACGGCCTGGCCACGCCGCTGCCCACCAGCCAGGTGCGTGACGACGAGAACTTCGGCATCCTCAAGCTGACCCTGCACGCCACCACCTACGACTGGGTCTTCCTGCCCATCGCCGGCAGCACCTTCACCGACTCGGGCACCGGCACCGTGCATGCCGCGCCGAACGGTGAGCCGACGTTCAACCAGAATCTCGGCAACCGGACCGATCCGGAGAACGCGGGGATCACGCTCTCGGCCGCCGCCACCGATCCGGATGGCGACGATCTGACCTATGCCGCTACCGGCCTGCCGACCGGACTGAGCATCGACTCGGGCACCGGCCTCATCACCGGCACGATCGCGTTCACCGCCGCGTCGGGCAGCCCCTGGAACGTCAGCATCACCGTGCGTGACGGGGCGACCGTCGACGACACCGACACGTTCACGTGGACGGTCACCAACGTGAACCGCAACCCGACCTTCAACCAGAACCTGCCCGACCGGACCGACCCCGAGGACGCGTCAATCGCGCTGTCGGCCGCCGCCACCGACCCTGACCTCGATCCGCTCACGTATGCCGCGACCGGCCTTCCGACCGGGCTGAGCATCGACACCGGCACCGGCATCATCACCGGCACGATCGCGGCGGGTGCCGCAGGCGGCAGCCCCTGGCACGTCGAGGTCACCGTGCGCGATGGCACGACGGTGGATGCCACCGACCTCTTCGATTGGACCGTCACCTCGTCCACGCCTGGCAGCGGCATCGAGCTGCGCGCGGCGGCCAACGGTGCCAACACCAAGACCACCACCCTCGTCCTGCCGCGCCCGAGCGGCACCGTCTCCGGCGACGTGCTGCTGGCGTCGGTCGCCCTGCGCAGCACGACCGCCATCACCGCCCCGGCGGGCTGGACCCTGGTGCGCGTCGACCCGCGCGCCACGGTCTTCCGGCAGGCCGTCTACGTCCATGTCGCCGGCGGCGCCGAGCCGGCCAGCTACACGTGGACCTTCGCCTCCGCGCGCCCGGCCGTGGGCACCATCGCTGCCTACAGCGGCGTCGATGGCGCCAACCCGATCGTGGCCCACAGCGGCATCGACTCGGCCGGCTCGGCCTCGATCACCGCGCCGTCGCTGACCACCACCGTGCCCGACACGCGGCTGGTCGGCTTCTTCGGCATCGTCGGCACCACCACCATCGGCCCGCCCGCGGGCATGACCGAGCGCACCGAGGTCGTGACGCCCGCCGGGACGAGCAACCCGCTGACGGCCAGCCTGGACGACCAGCCCATCCCGGCCAGCGGGGCCACCGGCAGTCGGGTGGCGACCGCCGCCATCTCGGCCGCCAACATCGGTCAGCTGGTCGCCCTGCGACCCGGAGGCGGTGGACCGCCCGGAAACAGTCCGCCCACCGCGGCAGACCTCGCCGTCTCGACCCCGCAGGACACGGCCCTGGGCGTCACCCTGGCCGCAACCGATGACTCGACTTGCGAGCTGACCTTCAGCATCGTGACCGGGCCGACGCACGGCTCGCTCGGCGCGATCGGGCCGAACCCGTGCGCCTCGAACAGCGACACCGCCAGCGTGCTCTACACGCCCACCGCCGCATACGTCGGACCGGATTCGTTCACGTACCGCGCCTTCGACGGCACCGACTTCTCGGCACCCGCGACGGTGAGCATCACCGTCACCTCGTCCACGCCTGGCAGCGGCATCGAGCTGCGCGCGGCGGCCAACGGTGCCAACACCAAGACCACCACCCTCGTCCTGCCGCGCCCGAGCGGCACCGTCTCCGGCGACGTGCTGCTGGCGTCGGTCGCCCTGCGCAGCACGACCGCCATCACCGCCCCGGCGGGCTGGACCCTGGTGCGCGTCGACCCGCGCGCCACGGTCTTCCGGCAGGCCGTCTACGTCCATGTCGCCGGCGGCGCCGAGCCGGCCAGCTACACGTGGACCTTCGCCTCCGCGCGCCCGGCCGTGGGCACCATCGCTGCCTACAGCGGCGTCGATGGCGCCAACCCGATCGTGGCCCACAGCGGCATCGACTCGGCCGGCTCGGCCTCGATCACCGCGCCGTCGCTGACCACCACCGTGCCCGACACGCGGCTGGTCGGCTTCTTCGGCATCGTCGGCACCACCACCATCGGCCCGCCCGCGGGCATGACCGAGCGCACCGAGGTCGTGACGCCCGCCGGGACGAGCAACCCGCTGACGGCCAGCCTGGACGACCAGCCCATCCCGGCCAGCGGGGCCACCGGCAGTCGGGTGGCGACCGCCGCCATCTCGGCCGCCAACATCGGTCAGCTGGTCGCCCTGCGACCCGGAGGCGGTGGACCGCCCGGAAACAGTCCGCCCACCGCGGCAGACCTCGCCGTCTCGACCCCGCAGGACACGGCCCTGGGCGTCACCCTGGCCGCAACCGATGACTCGACTTGCGAGCTGACCTTCAGCATCGTGACCGGGCCGACGCACGGCTCGCTCGGCGCGATCGGGCCGAACCCGTGCGCCTCGAACAGCGACACCGCCAGCGTGCTCTACACGCCCACCGCCGCATACGTCGGACCGGATTCGTTCACGTACCGCGCCTTCGACGGCACCGACTTCTCGGCACCCGCGACGGTGAGCATCACCGTCACCTCGTCCACGCCTGGCAGCGGCATCGAGCTGCGCGCGGCGGCCAACGGTGCCAACACCAAGACCACCACCCTCGTCCTGCCGCGCCCGAGCGGCACCGTCTCCGGCGACGTGCTGCTGGCGTCGGTCGCCCTGCGCAGCACGACCGCCATCACCGCCCCGGCGGGCTGGACCCTGGTGCGCGTCGACCCGCGCGCCACGGTCTTCCGGCAGGCCGTCTACGTCCATGTCGCCGGCGGCGCCGAGCCGGCCAGCTACACGTGGACCTTCGCCTCCGCGCGCCCGGCCGTGGGCACCATCGCTGCCTACAGCGGCGTCGATGGCGCCAACCCGATCGTGGCCCACAGCGGCATCGACTCGGCCGGCTCGGCCTCGATCACCGCGCCGTCGCTGACCACCACCGTGCCCGACACGCGGCTGGTCGGCTTCTTCGGCATCGTCGGCACCACCACCATCGGCCCGCCCGCGGGCATGACCGAGCGCACCGAGGTCGTGACGCCCGCCGGGACGAGCAACCCGCTGACGGCCAGCCTGGACGACCAGCCCATCCCGGCCAGCGGGGCCACCGGCAGTCGGGTGGCGACCGCCGCCATCTCGGCCGCCAACATCGGTCAGCTGGTCGCCCTGCGACCTGCCCCTTGACGCGATAGCCCTTGGCTGAAGCCACGGGCTATGATCCTCGTCCCATGAATGCCGAGCAGCCCGCGGCGGGGGGCCAGTCCGCCATCGGCTTCGGATCCGGGATCAGCAACGATCACCGGGACGGGATCCGCTGGGTCGACTACACGAACATCAGCTGGAACCCGGTGTTCTGCAAGCGCTGCGACATCTGCGTCGAGATCTGCCCGAAAGACACCCTCGTCCTGCGGAATGACGCGATCATCGAGGAGGAGAACTGCATCCTCTGCGGCCTCTGTGAGCGCTACTGCCCGGATCTGGCCATCGAGATGATCCCGGAGGCGGTCACCGCCCACGCCGCAAAGGAGAAGTGAGCGAGCGGCTGATCGGCTACCCGACCGGCTGGACGCTGGCCGTCTTCGATGAGGCCGGTTCCGCCGAGGCGGCCAGGGCCGAGCTCACCGCATCCGGCATCGGTCCCGACGACCTCATCATGCTCTCCGGCCCGGACTCCGCCGACGGGATGAGCCGGCTCGGTGCCTCGTCGGGGGTCGGCGCCCGGATGCGACGCGCGATGCAGTTCATGACCATGGACCAGCTGCCAGACCTTCGGGTCTACGAGCTGGCGCTGGAGGGCGGCCGACCCGTCTTCGGCGTGCGGATCGATGACGCCGAGCAGCGGCGCGCCGCCACCGACGTGATCCGCCGCCATGGCGGCCACTTCATCAATCGATTCGGCGCATGGGCGACCGAGGAGATCGCCCCGTGGCGCGGCGAGATGCCGAAGCTGCCCCAGTACATGCAGCGCTGATCGGCCGGTATCATCCCCGTCCCATGACCCGCAAGCTCACGCAGGGCAACGAGGCCGTCTTCCGCGGGGCGCTGGCCGCTGGCGCGAGCTACTACGCGGGCTATCCCATCAGCCCGTCGACCGAGATCCTCAACATCGCCTCGGGCCACGCGGCGGAGCACCCCGAGTTCCGCTTCCTCCAGGCGGAGGACGAGATCGCGTCGGCCAACGCCGTCATCGGTGCCTCGCTGGCAGGAGCGAAGGCTTTCACCGCCACGTCCGGCCCAGGCTTCAGCCTCATGCAGGAGGCGGTCGGCTACGCGCAGAAGGTCGGCGTGCCATCGGTCTTCGTCAACGTCATGCGCGTCGGCCCGGCCACGGGCATGCCGACGATGCCCGGCCAGGGCGACATCATGCAGGTCAAGTGGGGGAGTACCGGCGACTACACCCCGCTGGCGTTCTATCCCAACGGTGTCGAGGAGGCGTTCCGGGTGGCGGTCGACGCCTTCAACGCTTCCGAGGAGTCCCGCTCGCCGGTGGTCGTGCTGTCCGACACGTTCGTCGCGCATCTCAACGAGGTCGTGGATCTCGACGAGATCGCCGCCTCGGTGTCTGTTGTCCAGCGTTCGCTCCCACCGCTGGGCGACTTCACCGATACCCCTCGCTTCTTCGCCGGCGTGCTGATGTACGAGCACGGGCCCAACGCCGGCGAGCCGGCGACCGCAGACGCCGATGAGTATCTGCGCCAGTTCTACGAGGCCAAGCACCGCCACCTCGAGGTCGCCGCGCGCTACGCGCAGTTCGAGCACGGATGGAAGACCGATGCGGACGTGCTGATCGTCTGTTACGGCATCGTGTCGAGAGTTGCAGCGCCGCTCCGCGACGAGTTCGCCCTCTTCCGGCCAATCCGGATCTTCCCGATGCTGTCGGCCGAGCTGGCCGGCATCGCCGATCGCTATCGTGAGGTGATCGTGGTCGAGGCCAACGACGGCCAGTACGCGGACCTCGTGGAGCTGGCGCTGCATCGGCCGGTCAAGCGCGTGCCGCTGCTCGGCGGCCGCATCTCGCTCGAGGCCGTCCGCGAGGGGATCGATCGGGTGCTCGCGGGCGGCCCATCTGAGCCGCCGATCCCGCCGGAGCCACCAGAGCACCAGCCGCGTGCCACGTTGGGAGTGGGCTGATGCCTGAGGCGCCGATGGCCGAGCTCACCTACAAGGACCGGCTCAAGGTCGACCTGTTCCCGACGATCTGGTGCCCTGGCTGTGGGATCGGCACGATCATGATGATGCTGGCGATGGTGCTCGACGAGATGCAGCTCGACGAGCGCAATACCGTCATCGTGACGGGCATCGGCTGCACCGGCCGCATGGGCGGCTACCTCAAGCACGAGGCGGTGTACACGCTCCACGGGCGCACGCTTCCGGTCGCCGAGGCCATCAAGAGCGTCAGGCCGGAGATGAACGTCATCGTCGTGGCCGGGGACGGCGACACGGCCAGCATTGGCGGCAACCACCTGATCCACTCGATCCGCCGCAACGCGCCGGTCACGGTGCTGTGCAACAACAACGAGATCTACGGCCTGACCGGCGGCCAGACCGGCCCGACCACGCCGACCGGCACGAAGACGCTGTCGAGCCCAGGCGGCAACCCGAACACGCCGATCAATCTCCAGGGCCTCGTCCGCTCAAGCCCGCACGCGCTGTACGCCAAGACGACCGTCTACCACCAGCTGCACCTGCGCAATGTGATCAAGGAAGCCATCGAGTGGTCCGGCTTCAGCTTCGTGGACATCACGAGCCAGTGCATCGAGAACAACGGGCGGCGCATCGGCTTCGCCAGCGCGAACGAGATGCTCACGTTCTACCGCAAGACGTACAAGCGGGCGCCGAAGGACGCGACCGAGCTCAACGCCTTCGAGATCGGCGTCGTCTACCCGATGGCCCACCCCGAGCGCAACGGCAACGGTCACCATCCCGATGCGCTGCCGGAGCAGCCCGCCGGACCGATGACCTCCGCAACCGAGTCGCCGGGCGAAGCCGGCGCAACCGCACCCGAGGCCGCGACCGCGGTCGTCGAGCGCCCACCGGCGGCGACCGATGACGAGAAGGCGCGCAAGCGGGCCGAGGCGCAGGAGAAGGCCGCGCTGATGGCGAAGCTGTCGCCAGAGGTGAAGCTCCGGGTCGCGAAGAAGGAGCTGACCCTGGCGCAGGCGCTCGCGGGCGCCGGCGTCGAGATCCCCGAGTCGATGCGGAGCGGCGCATCGGCGCCGGCGGACGTGGCACAGCCGGCCGGCGTCGTCGAGACGTCGGCGACCGGCACCGATCCGCAGTCGGAGACGAAGCCCGAGCTCGATGCCCAGAAGGCCGAGGCGGCCGCGGAGGCGCGCGACCTCGTCGGCGGACAGCCCGGGGGCGACACCCAGCCGGTCGCGCCGCGGACCGCGGAGGATGCGAAGCCCGCATCGGTCAGTCAGCCTGCGGATCCGGCCGAGGCCAAGAAGGCCGAGGCGCAGCGCAAGCTGGCGATCATGCAGAAGCTGCCGTCCGAGCTGAAGCTGCGGGTGGCAAAACGCGAGATCAGCCTCGAGGACGCGATGCGCGAGGCCGGGGTCGAGCCGGAGTGAGCACGAAGATCGCCCTCGACGGGGTGGGTGGCCAGGGCGTCCGGCTCATCGCCGGAGTGATGGGCGCCCTCCTGGCCCGCATGGGTAAGGAGGTCACCGTCCTCTTCGACTACGACTCCAGCGTGCGCGGCAGCATGAGCGATGCCTTCTTGATCTTCGACGACGAGCCGATCGCCAATCCCGTCGTCGAGGAGGCCGACATCATGCTCAAGCTCGCCGACAAGGGGCACCTGCGCATCAGCGGCCGCAAGGTCGTGGCCGATCTCGGCCTCGACGTCCCCGGCGCCGAGCAGATCCCGTTCGCCTCGCTGGGGTCGCAGCACTTCGGCAAGGAGCTGTTCGGCAACATGATCGCGCTCGGCCGGCTGCTGAACCTGGCCGGCATTCACTTCGACGAGGACGCGATTCGCGAGTCCCTGCCGCGCCGCTACGTCGACGAGAACGTGGCGGCCATCCGGTTCGGCTACGAACTGACCGATGCGGACATCGCGCGACTCGCGGCCGCCGCTCCGCCGAGCCGATTCCAGATGAACACCGCCGCCACCGCCGATGACCACGAGCGCTCGACCAGCGCCGGCCTCGGCGTCGCGGCCGGACGTCCGATCGATCGGTAGCATTCGATGACACGGCGCCCGTTCATTGATGGCGGGAATCCGCTGCGGGAGGTAACGCTCTGATGGGCTCTCGCAATCCCGACGTCGATGCGTGGTTCGAGGGGTACGACAACCCGATGAAGGACGCGGTGCAGCGCACCCGCGAGATCATCCTCCGCGCCGATCCGAGGATCGACGAGGTCATCAAGTGGAGCACGCCGACGTTCACCTACAAGGGCAACCTCGTCAGCTTCCAGCCGCGCGCCAAGCAGTTCGTCAGCCTGCTGTTCCATGCTGGTGCCTCGATCCCCGGCTCGCATCCGCTGCTCGAGGGCGGTGGCGACACCGCGCGCTACGCCCGGCTCGACGACGTCGCGGCGGTCGAGCGCGCGAAGCCCGAGCTGGAGGCCATCGTCCGCGCCTGGTGCGACGCGCGGGACGCCTGACCGATGGAGCAGCCGACCGCCCGGCTCGAGCTCGACACGATCCGGCGCGCCCCGAAGGTGCTGCTCCACGACCACCTCGACGGCGGACTGCGGCCGCAGACCGTGCTGGAGCTCGCGTCCGAGATCGGGTATCGCGGGCTGCCGACGACCGATCCTGACGAGCTCGCGCGCTGGTTCACCCTCGGCGCCGACCGCAAATCCCTCGAGCTGTATCTCGAGGGCTTCGGCCACACCGTGGCGGTGATGCAGACGCGCGACGCGATCGAGCGCGTGAGCGCGGAGTGCGTCGAGGACCTCGCCGAGGATGGAATCGTCTACGCCGAGGTCCGGATGGCCCCCGAGCTCCTGACCGATGGCGGCCTCACGCTCGACGAGGCGGTCGAGGCCATGCTCGGAGGATTCCGGCATGGTGGCGAGGGCCGCTCGATCACGGTCGGGCTCATCGTCACCGCCATGCGCCAGGCGGCGCGCTCCGTCGAGATCGCCGAGGTGGCCGTGCGGCACCGCGACGAGGGCGTGGTCGGCTTCGACATCGCCGGGCCGGAGGCCGGCTACCCGCCGACGCGCCACCTCGACGCGTTCAACCTCATCGCCCACGAGAACTTCCACTTCACGATTCACGCCGGCGAGGGCTTCGGGCTGCCCTCGATCTGGGAGGCGCTGCAGTGGTGCGGCGCCGAGCGGCTCGGGCACGGCGTGCGGATCGTCGACGACATCACGTTGCGTTCCGACGGCCGAGCGGTTCTTGGCCGCCTCGCGTCATACGTGCGCGACATGCGCGTGCCGCTCGAGATGTGTCCGACCTCGAACGTCCACACCGGCGCCGCGCCGTCGATCGAGGAGCATCCGATCGACCTCCTCCGCCGCCTTCGCTTCCGGGTCACCGTCAACACCGACAACCGGCTGATGAGCGGCATCACGCTGAGCAGCGAGTTCGCGACGCTGGCACGCGCGTTCGGGATCGGTCTGGACGACATGGAGTGGCTGACCCTGAACGCGATGAAGTCGGCGTTCTGGCCGTTCGACGGCCGGTTGCGAATCATCAACGAGCAGATCAAACCCGGCTACGCGTCATTGCGGGCAGCGCAGGCCGCCGCCGACCTCGCCACGGCCTGACTGTCGGAGCGTAACCCGGGCCGTACGCCTCGGTGAGACCCTGTGCACATCCCGGGCGCACGAAGCGTCCGCGCGCGGGTCCGGAGAAAGGAGCTGTGACGTGGGCACACGCCGCTTCCGCGGATCCGTCGCCCGTTCGTCCGTCATCGCGATCGTCCTGCTGAGCCTCGCCGCGGGCGTCGCGGCGTCGAACTCGAACCGGCTGCGGGCCGACATGCGCGGCACGAATGAGACCGCGGTATTCGATGATCCCGACAGCCGGGGTAGGGCATCGGTCCGAATCGACGTCGAGGACGGAGAGGTCTGCTTCGAGGTCTCCTTCGAGCGTGGCACCACGGCCAACCGCGCGCACATCCACCGAGGCGCATCCGGAGTCGCAGGGCCTATCGTTGTCGCCTTCTTCGACCTGGAAGATACGCTTGACGCGGATCCGACTGATCAGCAGGATCCTAGGCTCGACATTCTCGAGCGGCGGAACCGCCTCAGCGGCTGCGTCGACGGCATCGACCCGGTCCTGCTCGCGGAGATCAAGGCCAACCCATCAGGCTTCTACGTCAACCTCCACAACGCGCGCTTCCCCGCCGGCTTCGTCCGCGGGCAGCTGCGCGCGGGCGGTGGTGACGGCGACTGAGGTCGGCTGCTTGACCGATCCATTTCGCGCGGCCTTTGATCGATCCATCGGAGTGTGAAGTTCGGCCGATCCATCGGCCAGCGGGGTCAGGCCCGGGCAGGCTCCAGGTAGGCGTCCGCGGCGGCCTCGAAGGCCTCGGCCTCGACGGCCGTCAGCGGACGCATTGGGGCGCGCATGTCGGGACGAACCGGCACGCCCCGCCGGCCGAGGGCATGCTTCGCCACGGCGATGAACTGGCCGCCGGCCTCCATCGCGTCGCGAAGGTCGCGGAGCCGGGCCATGGCCGGCTCGTCGACCGCGTCGAGGGCGGAGCGCACGACGTCCGGGAAGGCGGCGGCCATGCCGGACACGGTTCCGAGCGCCCCGTCCGCGACGCCCGCGGCGATCAACGGCTCGTTGCCGATCAACACCGGCAGGCCGAGCCCGAGGTACGGCGCCACGCGCTCGAATGGCGACTCACTGACCTTGAGGCCGGCCAGGTTGTCGACCGACTCGCCGATCCGCCGGATGACCTCGACCGGCAGCGGGTAGCCCGAGCGTGCGGTGAAGGCGTAGCAGTAGAAGGGGAGCGGCGAGCACGCGCGTGCCGCGGCGACGAAGTGCGCCGTGAGCGCCTCCTCGTCGAGCGGGAAGTACGGCGGAGGAATGACCGCGACCGCATCGGCCCCGAGCTCGGCCGCGTCCGCTGCCAGTGCAACCGTATCCGCGGTTGTCTGCGCTCCCGCATGGACGATCAACGCCCCATGCAGCGCGGCACGAAACGAACGGGCCGCGCTGCGGCGCTCCTCGAGGCTCAGCAGGATCCCCTCGCCGGTCGTGCCGCAGGCGAAGACGCCGTCGGCGCCGTGCGACTCCAGGAACGCCACGTAGGGCGCCACGGCCTCCTCGTCGAGCTGCGAGCCGGCGTCGCGCAGCGGTGTGACAGCGGCGACGATGAGCGGCCGGTGGCCCAGATCGGTCAACATTGACGCGATGCTACCGTCATCGCGATGCTGACGGTGCGACCGATAGCGGCCGACGAGCTCGACTGGTTCGCGGCGATCGACCCTGAGACGCCTGCGCTCGCCGCAGAGCTCCGTGAGCTCTGGGACAACGGATCCGGACGACCGGAGTGGACCCTTGTCGCCGACGCCGGCGGCCAGCCGCTAGGCCGCGTCGCGCTCCTCACCGAGCCGCTGGGCTGCGGCCTCCCGACGCTCGAGGGCCGCCTGACCGGCCTCTGGCTGGACTGGAGCGCGCCAGCGCACGGCGAGGTCGCTCGCGCGCTGCTCGATGCCGTTGCGGAGCTCGCGCGCCCGGTCACGCCGTTCGTAGAGCGCCGCCTGAACCCCGAGGTCCATCGCGACGTGGAGCGCTGGCGGTCGGTGCTCGAGGATGCCGGGTTCGTACTCTTCCAGGAGAAGTCGGGCTTCGTCTGGACCGATGACGGCGCGGCGCTGGTGCCGCCTGAGCGTCTCGAATTCCGCAGCATCGTCGACGTTGGGCCTGACGTTTATGCCGCCGCCATGGGCTCCGTCATCGGCGGAACGCTCGATCGCAACGATCAGTACTACCTCGACGCATGTGGCCATGAGGGTTGGGGCAGGGAGATGGTCGGCGCGCTCGAGCCGGGCGGCGAGCCGGGATGGCTCCTCGCCCACGAGGCGGACGGCACGTTGGCGGGCTATGTCGCGGTAGGCGAGTTCGAGGATCGCATCGGCACCATCGTGCACATCGGCGTTGCGCCTGAGCGGCGGGGTCGCGGCTACATCGATGAGCTCCTGCGAGCTGCGAATCGCGCGGCACGCCAACTCGGATTTCGCTCCATGCTGTCGGACGTTGACGTGCTGAATGCGCCGATGGTTGCCGCCATGGAGCGCAATGGCCATCGCAGCGGCGTCCGAAACTGGCACGTCTGGGCCATGCGGCGCGACCTCGGGGAGCAGTCGCGCTAGACTCGACCCATCACATGGTGCCTTCGCTCAAGGGGAGTCGCCGTTGACCTACGTCATCGTTGAGCCGTGCATCGGGGTCAAGGATGCCTCGTGCGTCGACGTCTGTCCCGTGGACTGCATCCACGCCACCGATGACGACGCGATGTACTTCATCGACCCCGACGAGTGCATCGACTGCGGAGCGTGCGAACCGGAGTGCCCGGTGACCGCGATCTTCGCCGAGGACGCCGTGCCCGACGATCAGCAGCAGTACATCCAGATCAACGCCGACTATTTCAAGCGTTGAGCTGCCGCCCATGCCGCGCCTGATCGCCCTCTACAGCACACCCGACGATCCCGACTCGTTCGACGCGCACTACCGAGACGTGCACACCCCGATCGTGGCGCGCTATCCGAACCTGCGCGACGTCCGCCTGTCGAAGCCGGCCGGCGTGGCCGGACGCACGGCGCCCTTCTACCTGATGGCCGAGATGGTCTTCGACTCGGAGGCCGATCTCGATGACGCCATCGCCTCCGAGGCGGGCGCCCAGAGCGCTCGCGACCTTCGCAACTTCGCGGGGGCGGGGGTCACGATGTTCGTCGCACCCGACGAGGCCGATGCCTGAGCCCGGCTCGCCGGTCGCATCGGACCCGTCGACCCTCGGCTACCGCCGGATCCGCTATGAGCGCGACACCGATACCGGCGTGGGAACGGTCATGATCGATCGCCCCGATGTGCTCAACGCCCTCGACCTGCCGACGATGAAGGAGCTCTCGTCCGCGTTCGAGCAGGCCTCGTGGGACGACTCGGTCGCGGTTGTGGTCCTCACCGGCGCAGGCGACAGAGCCTTCTGCACCGGAGCGGACCTCGACGAGCAGGCGCTGATGGGCCACACCTCGGGCGAGTATTGGCGCTGGATGGGGGCCTTCATCGAGATGCACGACCGGCTGCGGCACATCGGCAAGCCGACGATCGCGCGCATCAACGGCGCCTGCGTCGGCGGCGGCAACGAGCTCCAGATGGCCTGCGATCTCTCCGTGATCGTCGACGATGGCTACATCCGACATGTCGGGCCGGAGCACGGATCGGTGCCAGCCGGCGGCGCGACCCAGTGGCTGCCGATCATCGTCGGCGATCGGCGCGCGCGCGAGATCATCATGCTCTGCGAGCCGGTCTCTCCGGCCCAGGCGCTGGAGTGGGGCCTCGTTTCGCGGCTCGCCTCGCGTGCCGACCTCGACGTGGTCGTCGCCGACCTCGCCGCCACGCTCGCTCGCAAGCTGCCCGAGGCGATGCGCTACACGAAGACGCAGCTCAACTGGTGGCGCGACCTCGTGTGGTCGCAGACGGTGCAGCACGCACGCGACTGGCTGGCCGTCCACTCCACCGCCGACGAGACGCGCGAGGCGGTCGCCGCCTTCCACGAGAAGCGCCCGCCGCGGTTCGCCGAACTGCGGCGGCTCGAGGCGGGGGAGGGCCGGACGTGCCCATCCTGCGGCGCGGCCGGACTCCCGGCGTCGCATCGGTTCTGTGGGGAGTGCGCGGCGGAGCTGCCAAGTCCGTGGGCGGCACCGTGAGCCGCCTGCCACGACGACGACGCGCGACTGTCAGCCGTTATATCACTTCCGATATATTTGCTGACAGCGCCGGGAGGCCCACATGACCGACGAGCCCCTGGTCCTCGTCGAGCGCCAGCCCGACCAGCGCACGGCCCTCGTCCGCCTCAACCGACCGAAGCAGCTCAACGCGCTGAACGGCGCGGTCATGGACGCTCTCTGCGCGGCCCTGGACCAGCTCGACCGCGACGACGACGTCCGCGCGATCGTGGTGACCGGCAACGAGCGGGCCTTCGCCGCGGGCGCCGACATCGGCGAGATGGCCGAAGCCAGCCCGATCGACATGCTCGTCACGAACCGCATCGGTCAATGGGACCGCATCAGGCGCATCACGAAGCCGGTGATCGCGGCGGTCAACGGCTGGGCGCTCGGCGGCGGCTGCGAGCTGGCGATGACGCTCGACACGATCGTCGCCGGCGAGGGCGCGAAGTTCGGGCAGCCGGAGATCAACATCGGTGTCATCCCGGGTGCCGGCGGAACCCAGCGGCTCAGCCGCGCCATCGGCAAGGCCAAGGCGATGGCGATGGTCCTGACCGGTGAGCCGATCTCGGCGCGCGAAGCGCACGACGCGGGATTGGTGGCGGTCGTGACCCAGGACGAGCTCGTCGTCGAGGACGCACTGGCGATGGCCGCGAAGATGGCAGCGAAGTCGCCGCTCGCCCTGCGCCTGGCCAAGGAGGCGGTCAACGCGGCGTACGAGATGAGCCTGACCGACGCGCTCGCCCACGAGCGGCGCCTCTTCTACCTCCTCTTCGCGTCCGAGGACCAGAAGGAGGGAATGGCCGCCTTCGTCGAGAAGCGCGAACCCGATTTCAAGGGCCGTTGATGGCGTGACCCTCGGCAATCCCGATCGGCCGGTCGGCGGCCTGGCCGTCCCGCGCCCGGACGGCGTCGACCTCAGGCCGCTCGGTCGCGACGACTTCACCGATGCGCTCGCGCTTACGCGCGAGCTGTACGGGCTCGACACCGATGCCGACCCGGCACCGCATCGCGCTGCCTACGACGCGCTCGTCGGTGACGTCGACGCCACGCCGTTCCTGGGGGTCGCGGAGGGCACCCCCGCGGGCCTCATCGTCCACCGGTTCCGGCGACGGCTGAACCACGCCACCTTCGAGGGCTGGCTCAGCGACATCTTCGTCCGCGAGCGTTTTCGTGGCCGGGGCATCGGCCGCCTGCTGCTCGGCGCCGCCGTTGCCGAGTGGCGGCTGCGTGGCGGCCACACGCTCGAGCTGGAGGTCGGTCACGAGCGCACCGCGGCCCGCGGACTCTACGAGGCGGCCGGGTTCGTCAGCCAGGGAAGGTACTTCGAGATCGGACCGATCCGGACGCGCGGCCTGGCCCCGGTCGCCGGCATCGAGATCAGGTTCATCGCCGATTCCGACGACGACTTCGACTCCACCACCCGGCTCCTCGCCGAGCTAGGCCGCCCCGCGCCGACCGAGGAGAAGCTGCCAGCGCTGCGCCGGACCTATGCCCAGCACGTCGGCCGCACCAACACCGGTTCGATGCTGGCGCTGCTCAACGGCATGCCGGTGGGCTTCGTCAGTCTCGAGTTCCGTCAGCCGTTCTTCACGCTCCAGCCGCAGGCCTGGATCCCGGACCTGATCGTTACGGAGGCCGCGCGCGGCCGCGACATCGGCGCCGCGCTGCTCGACGCCGCATTCGCCGAGGCCATCCGGCGGGGCGCCTACGCCGCAGCCCTCGAGAGCGGCCACCATCGGGCGGTGGCGCACCGGCTCTACGAGACGGCCGGCATGGCCGACGTCGGCAGCTTCTACACGCTCGCTCGCTGAGCGGCGCGCCGATCGGTACGCAATCTGCAATGCCTGACGGCAGCGCGACCGCGCACGCCACGTGTGCGGTTTGAAGGAGGTATCCATGAGCATTCTTGCGTGGTTGGTCGTCGGCGCCATCGCCGGCTTCATTGCGAGCCGAGTCGTCCCCGGTGACGAGGGCTATGGCGTCATCGGCGGCCTGGTCGCCGGCATCGTCGGCGCCCTGCTCGGCGGATTCTTGTTCGGCCTTGTGACGAACAACACCGATTGGACGAGCGGAATCAACATTCCCACCCTCATCGCGGCCATCGTGGGCGCGATCATCGTCGTGTTCCTGTGGAACATGGTGGCTCGACGCCGCGGTGGATCCGCGGTCTGACCAGCCCAATCCAGACCGATCCGCCCGGCGCTTCGGCGCCGGGCGTTTTCGTGTCGAGCCACGGCTACAATCGGCCGCGTGCCTGACGAGCCCGCATCGCCGCTGCTCAGCGAGGTCGCCGACGGCGTCGCGACCCTCACCCTGAACCGGCCGGATGCGCTCAACGCGCTCAACAGCCAGCTCCGGCGCGAGCTGCTGGCCGCGATCAAAGCCGCCGCGCGCGACGAGGGCACGCGTGCCGTCGTGATCACCGGCGCCGGCCGCGGCTTCTGTGCCGGCGCTGACCTTCGCGGTGGGTCCGGCGAGCGCGCGTTCCGAGCCGTCCTGACCGCCGAGTACAACCCGCTCATCGAGGCGATCCGCAGCCTGCCCAAGCCGGTCGTGGCCGCCGTCAACGGCGTGGCCGCCGGCGCAGGCGTGAGCCTCGCATTCGCCGCCGACGTCGTCGTCGCGTCAGACGTAGCGCGCTTCGTGCCCGCCTTCAGCCACATCGGCCTCGTGCCGGACTCGGGACTTGCCCGCGTGCTCGTTCGGGCCGTCGGGCGCCACCGCGCCTTCGAGATCCTGATGGGGGAGCGCCAACTCGGGGTGGGCGACGCCCGCGACCTCGGGCTGGTCGCCGGAGTCGTGCCCGCAGACCGCCTGGCGGACGCCGCGCACGAGCTCGCCCAGCGGCTCGCCGGGGGCCCGACGGCCGCGATCGGACTCACGAAGCGGCTGCTCAATGCGGCCGAGAACGCGACGCTCGCCGAGGCCCTCCAGGCGGAGGCCGCGCTCCAGGAGATCGCCGGCCGCACCGACGACCATGCCGAAGGCGTCGCGGCGTTCGGCGAGAAGCGCGACCCGCGCTTCAGCGGCCGGTGACCGAGATCCACAGCGTCGGCGTGCTCGGCGCCGGCACGATGGGCGTGGGCATCGTCCAGGTCGCCGCCGAGGCAGGCCTCGGCGTCCTCGTTCACGACCCGCTCGACGGCGCGACCGAGCGGGCTCGCGAGCGTATCGGCGGCTTCCTGGATCGCAAGGTCGAGAAGGGCCAGCTCGATTCGAACGACGCGGCCGACACCCTCGCCCGCATTCGTTCCGCCGACAGCATCGAGGCGCTCTCCGCTGCCGACCTCATCGTCGAGGCCATCCCCGAGGACCTGGCGCTGAAGCGCGACGCCTTCCGCCGGCTCGACGCGACCGCCGCGGAGGGCGCCATCCTGGCTTCGAACACGAGCTCGTTATCCATCGCCGCCATCGGCTCGATCACCCAGCACCCCGAGCGGGTGGTCGGGATGCACTTCTTCAATCCCGTGCCGCTGATGGCGCTCGTCGAGGTGATCGCCGGGCCGGCCACCTCCTCCGAGGTGACCGATGCGGTCGCTCTCCTGGCCCGTCGCCTCGGCAAGACGCCGGTCGTCGCGGCGGACACGCCGGGCTTCATCGTCAACCGCGTGGCGCGCCCGTACTACCTCGAGGCGTTCCGGATCGTTGGCGAGGGCGGCGCTGGCGTGCAGGCAGTGGACGACGCAATGCGCGGCATCGGCTTCCGGATGGGCCCCTTCGAGCTCATCGACGTCATCGGTGCCGACGTGAACTTCGCCGTGAGTACGACGGTCTTCGAGCAGTTCTTCGGCGATCCCCGCTATCGACCCCACCCGCTGCAGCGATCGCTCGTCGACTCCGGGCGCCTCGGGCGCAAGTCGAATGGCGGCTGCTACGACTACTCGGCCGATGGCGACCGGGGCGCGGTGTGGTCCGGCTTCACGCGTCGCGCCGATGGTCCCCACCCGGCCAGGCTTCAGCCGGCGCAGATCGAGGCCCGCATCCTGGCGGCGATCGTCAACGAAGCCGCGTCGGCGGTCGCGGACGGCGTGGCGACGTCTGAGGCGATCGACACCGCCATGCGCCTCGGCACGAACTGGCCGGACGGTCCGTTGGCGTGGGGCGAGCGCATCGGCCTGGCCCCCGTCGTCCATACCCTCGACGCGCTCAACGCGGCTGTCCCCGACGGCCGCTACCGGACCGTGCCACTCCTCCGTTCGCTGGCCGAGTCGGGCGGCTCGTTCTTCGCGCAGCACCCCTGAGATGCCGCTGAGCGGACGCTATCGGGCCGTCATCTTCGACATGGACGGCCTGCTGCTCGATACCGAAACGCTCTGGCATGAAGCGGAGGTCGAGCTCTTCGCGCGCCACGGTGGCGAGTTCACCTGGGACGACAAGATGGCGGTCATCGGCACGAGCTACGACTTCACCGCCGACTACTTCGCCGATCGGCTGAACCGCCCGCGCTCTGAGGGCCCGGCGCTCGTCGAGGAGATGGTCGCCGGCATGCACGAGCGCGTACGCGAGGCCGTCGAGGCACGACCCGGCGCGGTGGAGCTCGTCGAGCGCCTGCGCCAGACGGATGTCCGCCTGGGCCTCGCCTCGAACTCGCCGCGTGTCCTCGTCGACGACGCCCTGCGGACCGCCGGCCTGACCGATGCCTTCGAGGTGATCGTCACCTCCGACGACGTCGCCCACGCCAAGCCGGCTCCGGATATCTACCGGCTCGCCTGCGAGCGGCTCGGCGTCCCGCCGGCCGACGCCATTGCCCTCGAGGATTCCCTGTCGGGAGTGACCGCTGCCAAGGCCGCCGGCCTGACCGTCATCGGCGTCCCGCAATTCGCCGAGACCGATGTCTCCGCCGCGGATCGAGTCGTCGCCTCGCTCGAGGAGCTCCTCACCAGCTGAAAGTCGCGGGTCGGGCTCGGGAAGGCTATCCTCCGTGCATGTGCCGAAGCATCAAGACGCTGCGCACGGGGGCGGTCCCGGCCAGCGATGACGAGATCAGCGCCGCCGCCCTGCAATTCGTGCGCAAGGTGAGCGGCTACCGCAAGCCATCGGCCGCCAACGAGCACGCCTTCGACGAGGCCGTCGCCGATGTGGCCGCCGCGTCGAAGCGCCTGCTCGAGGCCGTCGCAGCGACCCATCCCCAAGCCGGCCGCGCCGCCTGACATCCAGGAAAAGGCCAGCCAGATTGGCCTATGGACCGGCGCGGGCCGTGTCCTCGGTCTTCACGCCAATCCAGATAGCCGATTGACCGAGGAAGGCCGATTTCCATCGGTCCGTCGGTCATTAGGCAAATGTGGTTGGCATCCGTCCGCAGAGGAGGCAGATGGCTTTCAGCGTCTCGAAGACCGTCGCCGTCGCGCGCTGGTGGTGGACGTTCATCCTGCGCGGGGTGCTCGCGATCGCGTTCGGCATGCTCGCGTTCATCGCACCCGCGTGGGGCCTCGCGATCCTCGTCGCGCTGTTCGGCGCCTGGGCGCTGATCGACGGCGCGACGAGCGTGTGGACCGGGTTCCGATCTCGCCGAGTGGATCGGAACTGGTGGCTCGAGATCGTCGAGGGCGTCGTCTCCATCCTCGCCGGTCTGATCGCGCTGGTCCTGCCCGGCTTCGCCGCCGAGATCCTGGTGATCCTCATCGCGGCGTGGGCGATCGTCACTGGCGTCTTGCAGATCTGGAGCGCCATCCGGCTGCGCGCGGAGATCAGTGGTGAGTTCTGGCTCGGCCTCGCCGGCGTCGCCTCGATCCTGTTCGGCGTGATCCTGCTCGTGTTTCCGGCAGCGGGCGCCCTCGGGCTCGTGTGGCTCATCGGATCCGCGGCAATCGCCATCGGTGTGTTCCTGATCATCCTGGGCTGGCGCCTGCGGAACATCAACGAGCTCGGCAAGCTCGACGCCGCTCATGACTACGCCCGTTGAGAGGTGGTGCCAATGACGTTGGCCTAGTGACCGATAAGGCACATTTCGTCGGTCGTCCTGCCAACGAGCGTTGCTGAGCGACCGAGGAACGGGCCTTCCCAGTCGGTCATCGGTCGTAAGGCCAACCAGGCTGGCATGACTGCAGCGCAGACCCCGATAGGCCCGCCGCGGGCTTGGCTCAGTGCTCTCGGCCGCGAAGGCGGGTGATGACCAGCGTCAGCGCGATCGTTCCCACCATCAGCAGCACCGCCCCCGCGATGAGCACCGGCAGCCGTTGCGCGAAGCGCAGCTGCCCGTACAGGAAGACAGGGAACGTTGGGTCGCCGCCGACGAGGAAGATCGCCAGCGCGATCTCGTCGAAGCTGACGATGAAGCACGTCAGCCACGCCGCGAGGAGGGTCGGGCCTACCAGCGGCAGGACGACGGCGCGCAGCGCGACCGGGTAGGTAGCTCCGAGGTCCATCGCCGCGTCCTCCATGGCCGGGTCGAGACCGGACAGGCGTGCCAATAGGATGAGCGTCGCGAATGGGACGGCGATGACCGTGTGGCCGACGATGACGGTCAGCAGCGAGCGGGGGATATCGATCGTGACGAACAACAGGAAGAAAGCGACGCCGAGCACGACGTACGGGACCAGGAGCGGTAGCCCGGCCAACGCGAGCAGCAACCCACGGCCTCGGAAGTTGAACCGCAGGACCGCCAGGGCGACGAGCGCGCCGATGGCCGTGGCAACGGTCGCGCTGGCGATGCCGACCAGGAGCGAGTTCCGCGCCGCGGCGAGCATCGGACCATTGCCCACCACGGACGCGTACCAGTCCGTGGTGAAGCCGGTGAGCGGGAAGGACAGAGTCGTGGCGGCGTTGAACGAGAAGACGAACAGCAGGCCGATCGGCAGGTAGAGCAGCAGGAGCATCGCGACGTAGAAGGCGCGCAGCGGCACCCGAGTGCGGCCGATTCCGATCACGTCGTCAGCCGTCGCAGGTCGATGATCCGGAGCGCCACGACGACGACGACGAGCGTGAGGACAAGCATGATCATCGCCATCGCCGCGCCCATCGGCCAGTTCGCGGAGCGCGTGAAGAAGCCCTGGATGATGTTGCCGTACATGCTCCCGTCAGTCCCGCCGACGAGCTCGGGCGTGACGTATTCCCCGACCGTTGGGATGAAGATCATGAAGAAGGTCACCAGCGCACCGGGCAGGCTCAACGGGACCGTCACCCTCCAGAAGCGCGCCCACGGCCCGGCCCCGAGGTCGGCCGCGGCTTCGAGCTGGTTGCGCTCGATGCGCTGCATCGCGGCGTAGATCGGGAGTGCGGCGAACGGGATCCAGATGTAGACGAGCGTGACGATGACCGCGGGCCGGCTGTACAAAAGCAGCTGCAGCGGCTCCTCTGTCAGACCGACGGCCGAGAGGAGGGAGTTGATCCCACCCTCGGGGCCGAGCATCACCTTCCAGGCCATGACCCGCAGCAGATAGCTCACCGCGAACGGGATGAGGAGCAGCGTCAGGTATAGCGGAGCCCGTGATCCGGCCCGGAAGGTGAGGAAGTACGCCACAGGAAAGGCGAGGACGGTAGCGAGGCCGGCGACGAAGGCGGCGGTCATGATCGACAGCCCGAGCCTGCGGAGGAACGCGGGCGTCCCCAGGGCCTCGGCGTACTGCTCGACTGTCGGCATCCACGGATCGGTTGGACCGAGTGCCCCCGAGCCGGCGCGGAAGCTGAACGCGGCGATCAGCACGAGGGGGACGAGGAAGAACGCCGCGAGGAGGAGGAACGGCGGGCCTGCGACGAACCTCAGCAGGCCCCGACGCCCAAGCATCTCCCTCGTCCAGTCAGGCTGGCAGAGCCGCTACTCCGCCTGCACGCGCTCCCACATCGCCGTCCACGCCGCACGCTGCTCCTCGGTCACCAGCGGGGTGAAGTTCGTCGACTCCAGGATGCTGGGATCGTCAAGGCCAAAGGCTTCGACCAGTACCGGGTCCTCGATGGCGGACATCACCTCTTCGTTGGCGCAGCCGTAATAGAACATCGTCACCGCGTTTCCGCAGCTGAGCTCGGCGAGCTTGAGATCCAGGAACTCGAGCGCGAGCTCGTAACTGTCCGTATCGGCGTTGATGCCGTACAGGCCGACCCAGGAGTTGCGGCCCTCCTCGGGATTCGCGTATGCAACCGGGTCCCCGGCGGCCAACGCCGTGGCGTAGCAGCCCTGCCACGCGTAGGCGACCCAGACGGTCCCGTCCTGGACCGCGGGGCAGAGATCCTCGTACTCGCTGGACCAGTAGAAGACGTTGAGTGGCTTCTGCGCGATCCACTCCGCCTCGATCGCCGCGAGCTGCTCATCGGTGATGGCGGTCTCGTCGTAGCCGTGGACGTAGGAGGACACGGTCACGGCGCCCGGCCCGTCGTTCCACATCGAGACGTGGCCGGCGTACTCGGGGTTGAACAGCGCATCCCAGCTGGTGACCTCGGGGACCATCTCGGTGTTGTAGAGGATCGAGGTGAAGCCCCAGTCCCAGGGGATGAAGTATTGCTTGCCGTCGATCTGGCCGAGCGCCTGGAAGTCCGCCGGAACCTTGTCCCAGTTCGTGAGCCTGCTCGTGTCGATCTCCTGCACGAGACCCTCGTCGACGTAGAACTGCTGCCAGCCGGTGTAGAAGTGGAAGATGTCGGCCTGGCTGCCGCCCTGCATCTGGGCCAGGATGTTGGCGTCGGTGTCACCGAACTCGAAGGTCACCCCGGTCTCGGGGTTGGCCTCCGCGAAATCGGCCCAGAAGTCTTCGGCCTCGTAGCCGCTCCACTCCAGGACGAGGAGCTCGTTCGGCTCTTCGGCCGCCTGGTCGGTAGCCGATTGGGTGGCAGCGCCCGAAGCGCCGCCGGTCTGGTCCGATGCGCAGGACGCGAGCATCAGCGCACTAACGCTGGCGAGGACCGTGACTGAGTGACGTCGGGATCGGGCACGCACGGCAGTTCCTCCGATCCCCCCATACGGGCCGGTATGGGCCGGCGTTGGGTCTCGGCCGGATGCTACGTCCCAGCGGAGCGGCAGGTCAACGAATCTCGCCTCAGTGACCGATGCGGTAGCCGAGCAGCTTCGGGAGCCATGCGACGAGCCGGAGATACCAGGCTGGACGCCGACCGGAGTCCAGCGCGTCGTCCTGGCGGATGAGCGCCTCGCGGACCATCCGCACGCCGATATAGCGGATCGGCTCCGGTGGCAGCAGCGGCTGGCGGCGCCCGACGATCGGCAGCCGCGCGATCGGGTCGTCGGCGCCGGTCGCGAGCGCGGCGAGGATGCGCCCCGCGAGACGTGACGGCCCGGCGCCGTTGCCGGCGAACCCCTGGGCGAAGTGGACCCGACCGCCGTGGCTCGAGGCGATCTCGGGGAACCGGTGACCGGTGACGTCGATCGGTCCGCCCCAGGCGTCCTCGAAGCGGACGCCGGCGAGCGTCGGCAGGAGGTGGCGGAAGTTCGCGACGACGCGCGCGACCGCCCGGCGATCGGCGGTGAACGTGTCGTCGATCCGCCCGTCGAATCCCGCCGCCCCGACCCCGCCACCGAAGGCAATCCGCCCGTCGCGCGTCGTCCGGAAGTAGCTGATCGTGAACCGCGAGTCGCTGAGGATCTCGCCACCGGTCCACCCGAGCTCGGCGAGCCGGTCGGGGATCGGCTCGGTGACGACCATGTAGCTGCCCCAGGCCAGCACCCGGCTGCGAAGCCCCGGCCAGCCGCTTCCCCAGGCGTTGATGGCGAGGATGGCCTGGTCGGCGGCGATCACTCCGCGGCTCGTGCGAAGCCTCAGGCGCGAATCGCCCTCCAGCTTCTCGACGCGCGTACCCTCGAAGATCCGCACGCCGCGCTCGAGCAGCACCCGCCGCAGGCCGCGCGCCAGGAGGGCCGGCTGGACCGATGCGGCGCTCGGCATGAGCAGTCCCTCGCGGAAGGCGGACGACGCGCACACGCGCCGGACGGCGGCGGGATCGACCGGCTGGAGCTGGTCGCCCGCACCGACCACGCGGAGGCGCTCGACGGCCTCGTCCCAGTCGGGCGGCGCATTGGGGAACGCGTTCACGCGCAGGTAGCCGGCCTTGACGAAGTGCGCGTCAACCCCGTGTTGCGCGCACCACTGACCGATGCCGTCGACGACTTCATCGGCCTCGCGCGCGATCTGGAGCGCGGCGTCTGCGTCGAAGCGCTCGGTCAGGTAGGCGAGGCTCTCCCACCAGCCGTGGACGAAGCCGCCGTTGCGGCCGGACGGCCCGCCGCCGCAGATGTCCTGCTCGACGAGCACGATCCGCGCGTCGGGGCTGCGTTCGCCGATGAAGTAGGCGGCCCACATGCCGGTGTACCCGCCGCCGATGATCGCGACGTCGGTATCGGTGTCGGATGCCAAGGCTCGAGCCGGCGGCGGATCGCCTTCTGCAGCCAGCGCCTCGCGCAGCCACCAGCTGCGCTGCCGGCCCGGCACCGGCAGGTCGCCCAAAGGCGGCGTCAAAGGCTCGTGAAGGACGGCTTGACCACCATGAGCACGATGATCGCGACGACGAGGATCGCCAGCAGGATGCCGATCATCCGTCCGCGTGCCCCGAGCGCCTTGAACTCGGCCGACTGCGCGCCACCGGCCTCGTAGGCGGCGATCTGGCGCTTCAGCGTGGGCGAGTAGAAGACGATCGCCACCGCGCCCATGACGAGGTAGAGGCCGATGGCGACCGCGATCCAGAACGTCGTGAACTCGTACGGGCCGATGAGGACGAGGATGATCCCGACCACGAGCAGGCCCGCGTAGGACGGGTTGGCGACCCGGTCGTCGAGGAACTTGATCCCGCGCAGCGCAAAGCCCATGTGCTCCGGCGAGCTCGCCGCACGCGCCTGCCAGATGCCATAGCTGATGTTCAGCCCGACGGCCACGACCGCGAACAGGATGTGCAGCGTCTTGAACCAGGGATAGAGGTCCATCGCGGGTCTCCTTGCGCGCCTCTCCGGTGAGGCCGATGGTACGACCGGCGGCAACTCGCGCTAGCATCGGTGCCGATGTCGCGCGATCCCGCCAGGACTCCCGTGGTCGTCGACGGCCTCCGCACGCCGTTCGGCCGATACGGCGGCGCGCTGAAGGACGTCCGCCCGGATGATCTCGCGGCACACGTGGTGTCGGCGCTCGTGGACCGAACGGGTCTGGACCCGGCGCTGGTCGACGACGTCATCCTCGGGGCCGCGAACCAGGCCGGCGAGGACAACCGCAACGTCGGTCGCATGGCCGCGCTGCTCGCAGGGCTGCCGATCGAGGTCGCCGGGCAGACCGTCAACCGGCTGTGCGGCTCAGGGCTCCAGGCCGTGGTCTCCGCCGCCCACGCAGTGGCATTTGGCGATGGGTCGGTCTTCATCGCCGGCGGCGTCGAGTCGATGACCCGCGCGCCGTTCGTCATAGCCAAGCCGTCCGCCGCATTCCCGCGCGGCGAGCAGACCGCCTTCGACACGACCCTTGGCTGGCGCTTCACGAACCCGCGCCTGGCCGATGCCTACTACCCGTACTCGATGGGCGAGACCGCGGAGAACGTCGTCGAGCGCTGCGGCGTCACGCGCGAGGAGCAGGACGCCTTTGCCCTCGCCTCGCAGCAGCGCTGGGCCGATGCGCACGCCGCCGGGCGCTTCGCTGACGAGATCGCCCCAATCGAGACGCCGGCCGGCACGTTCGAGACCGACGAGCACCCTCGCCCGGATGCGACGCTCGAGTCGCTCGCATCGCTGAAGCCGGCGTTCAAGCGCGACGCCACCGGGTCGGTCACGGCCGGGAACTCGTCGGGCATCAACGACGGCGCGGCGGCCGTGCTCGTGACCTCCGAGGCCCGTGCTCGGGAGCTCGGCCTGCGGCCAATGGCGCGGATGCTCTCCTCGGCCGTCGCCGGCGTCGACCCCGCGACGATGGGCCTCGGACCGATTCCCGCCTCGCAGCGCGCGCTCGAGCGCGCCGACCTGAGCGTCGACGACCTCGACCTCGTCGAGCTCAACGAGGCCTTCGCTGCGCAGGCGATCCCGGTCATTCGCGAGCTCGGCCTGGATCCCGACAAGACGAACGTCAACGGCGGGGCGATCGCCATCGGTCATCCGCTCGGCGCCTCCGGCGCGCGCCTGACGGCGACGTTGCTGCACGAGATGCGGCGGCGCGGCGCCCGGTACGGGCTGGCAACGATGTGCATCGGCGTCGGGCAGGGGATCGCCGCCGTGTTCGAATCGGCCGAGTAGGCGGTGAGTGAGGTGCATGCCATGGCGAAACGGTGGATCAGCGTCGTCGCAACCGGGGAGGCGACGGTTGCGCCGGACCTGGCGGTCGTCTCGTTCGCGGTGAGCGGCAGCGGGAAGCAGCTGGCGCCGACGCGCGAGGACGTGAACGCGCGATCGTCATCGGTCCTGGCGAAGCTGCGCGATCTCGGCGTCAAGGAGGGTGACCTGAATGCGCCCGACGTCGGGATCCACCCGGAGTACGACTACCGCAAGGGGCAGAGGCTGACCGGCTACCGCGTCGTGCGCCAGATGACGGCGAAGGTGCGCGACCTCGACGGGCTCGGTGACGTGCTCGACGGGCTCGTCGCGGCCGGCGCCAACGAGGTGCACGGCGCGCAGATGAGCGCGGCCGACCCGTCGGCGGCCGAGCACGAGGCGCTGCGCGCGGCGATCACCGCGGCGCAAGCCAAGGCAGAGGCGCTGGCCGAGGCGGGCGGCGTGACGCTCGGCGCCCTGGCCCGGGTCGAGGAGGAGCCTTCGCACGGGCCGCCGGTGCCACGGATGCGAATGATGGCGGCTGCGGAGATGGCGGCTGACGCGCCCACTGAGGTCGCGGCCGGCGACCTGACGGTGACCCGCCAGGTCCGCGCCTGGTTCGACCTCGCGTAGCCCGAGCGCGGGTTGTCCGACGTCCGGCTGATCTTCTCGGTCCAGGCGATCCGGGCGTTCCTCTACGGGTTCAGCAGCATCCTCATTGGCTCGTCGTTGGCCGCTTCGGGCCTCGACGAGACCACGGTCGGGCTGATCTTCACGGCCATGCTGCTCGGCATGGCGATCGCGTCGCTCGCGGTCGGCCGCTGGGGAGAGCGGGTCGGTCGCCGCCGCACCTACGTCGGGCTGCTCGTCGTCATGGGAGTCGCGGGCGCGGCGTTCGCCCTCACCGGCTCGTTGCCGGTGCTCGTGATCGCTGCTCTGACCGGCACCCTCTCGACCGATCCGAACGAGTCCGGGCCAATCACGACCGTCGAGCAGTCGATGCTGGCCTCGACCCCACCAAGCGAGCGCAGCCGCCTCTATGGCCGATACAACGCGGTCGCCTACGTGGCCGGGGCAGTGGGCGCGCTGGCGGCCGGCGGGCCGAGCGCATTGCGCCACGTCCTGCCCGCCTTGCCGCCCGACCAGCGCTGGCTGCTGGTCTTGCCGCTCGGCGCGGCGCTGTGCGCCTACATCGCCGCGCAGCTGAGCCGATCGGTCGAGGTTTCTCCGGACGTCGACCCGTCCGAACGCGGTCTCAGTCGCTCGCGGACGGCGGTGCGGCGCCTCGCCGGGCTCTTCGCGCTCGACGCGTTCGCCGGTGGCTTCATCGTCGGCAGCTTCATCGTCTTCTGGTTCGGCCGCCAGTTCGGCGCCGGTGCCGAGCTGATGGGGCTCGTCTTCTTCGGTGTCGGGCTGCTGCAGGCGGCGTCATCGGTCCTGGCCGGGTGGCTCGGCGAGCGCATCGGTCTGCTGAACACGATGGTCTTCAGCCACCTTCCTTCGAACGTGCTGCTGGCCCTCATCCCGCTGGCGCCCTCGCTGGGATGGGCGATCGCGCTGCTGCTCGGCCGATCGGTCCTGTCGCAGATGGACGTGCCCGCCCGCCAGGCCTACGTCGCCGCGCTCGTCGATCCGACCGAGCGCACCGCGGCGGCGGGCTACACGAACGCGGCGAGACACCTCGTGCGGCCGTTGGGTCCGGCGCTCGCCTCGCTCTCGATGGGCATGGCCGCGGGAATCCCGTTCGTCGTCGCCGGTGCGTTGAAGGCGGTGTACGACGTCGCGCTGTACTTCACCTTCCGGCGCGTGCGCCTGACCGACGAGTGACGGGTCCCGAGCGAAGTCATCGGTCAGTTACGACGTCAGGCGTGGGCAAAGGCGACGAGGGCGTCGTAGTCGAACGTTGCGCCCTCCGCGAGCCCGGTATCGACCGCCTCTTCGCCGATCGCGCCGCGGGCGGCTGCAACCGGATCACCGATGAGGCGCCCCGCAGCGGGCGGGGAGATCGCGCCCGATGCCTCTCGAACCGCCTGGGCGCCTCCCCACAGGCGCGCGACGCGCTCGTGATTGCCCATCTCCCCCTCGAGCGCCGTGAGCAGCAGGAGCAGGCCGATGACGGCCTGGCGATTCGACGCGGAGGCCATCAGGTCGATGCCCTCGAGATATGCCCGCTTCGCCCCCTCTCGGTCACCCGAGAAGCGCAGTCCATTGCCGATTCCGATCACCGACTCGTTCATTTCCCACTGATCTCCGGCCGCGCCGGCCATGGCGAAGGATTCGCGGAACATCGGGACCGCGCCGGCGGCATCGCCCCGCACCACGCCGCGCAGGAGCCCAAGGCCCCGCAGCGCGCGTGCCTTCGTCAGCCCGTCACCGAGCTCCTCGCCGATGGCCAGGCTGCGGCGGAACCGCTCCTCGGCCTGGTCCGCCTCAATGGCGCCGCCCAGCACACCCGCCCACAGCTGGGCAAAGCCGAGATCGTAGAGCGCCTCCGCTTCGGCGAGCCGATCCTCACCACCCTCGACGAGTGGCAGTGCGGCTTCGTAGTGCTGGCGCGTGGCCCGGAAGTCGCCGCTCCACCAGGCCAGACCGCCGGCAGCGCCGAGGGCGCGTGCGCGCAGAGCGGGCAGGGCCCCGTCCAAGGCAAGGAGGCGGTCGAGCACCTGGCGACCTTCCTGCATCGGACCCCGTTGCTGCCAGAGGCGCCACAATGCCGTCGCCATCCGCAGGCCGAGGTCGACGGCGCGGACCTCGGCCGCCCAGTCGAGCGCACGACGGAAGTTCGGCATCTCGCGGTCGCATCGGTCGAGCCAGCTCGCCTGGTCACGCATGGTCAGGTGCGGCGCAGCGCTTTCGGCCAGGTCCAGGCAGTACCGGGCCATGCGCTCCGCCACGTCACCGGCTCTCGGATCCTCCTCGAGGCGGGCGGCGGCGAACTCGCGAATCGGCTCGAGCATCGAGAATCGCGGCTCATCGTCAAGGCTCTCGACGCGGTGAAGGAGGCTCTTGCTCACGAGCGCCGCAAGCTCGTCGAGGACCGACGCCGCTGATCCGTCGTCGGCTAACGCGTCGGCCGCTGCCAGCGTGGCGCCTCCCGGAAACGCACTCAGGCGAGCGAAGAGTCGGCGCTCGCCGTCGCCAAGCAAGTCGTGGCTCCACCCGATCGCGTCGGACATCGTTCGCTGTCGCTCGGGGCCGGCCCGGTTCGCGGCCGGCAGGGCGAGTCGCTGGTTCAGCCGCGCCAGCATGGCGGTCGGACCCAGCACGCGGATCTGGCTTGCCGCCAGTTCGATCGCGAGCGGCAGGCCGTCCGTGTGGCCCACGATGCCGGTGACGGCGTCCGCGTTCGCATCGGTCAACGCGAAGTCGGGCACGACGGCCTGCGCGCGGTCGACGAACATCACCACCGAGTCGTCCGGCGCGAACGGCCGGACCTCGTACTCTTGCTCCCCGGGGATGCCGAGCGCCTGCCTGCTAGTGGCGAGGACGCGCACGCCGGGGATCTCGGTGACCAGCGTGGAGATCGAGTCTCGTGCCTCGATGACCTGCTCGAGGTTGTCGAGGATGAGGAGCATGTCACGGCCGCGAAGATGGCTTTGGACGGCCTTGAGCGCATCGCCACCGGGGTCGACGTTGATGCGAAGCGCCCGCGCCACGGCGACGAACACGAGCGTCGGGTCGCGGATCGGAGCGAGGTCGACGAACCACGCGCCGCCTTCAAGGCGGCTGGCCACCGACCGCCCAACCTCCAGGGCCAGCCGGGTCTTGCCGGTTCCGCCGGGTCCGGTCAGGGTCACGAGCCGACGGCGCTCCAGGAGGCCGAGCACGGCCTTCCTCTCCTCGGCGCGACCGACGAAGGTCGTCAGCGGTACCGGCAGGTTCTCACGTCGGGCGCCGCCGGCCCTGATCGGCGGGAATGCCTGGGGCAGGCCATCGATGTCGAGCTGGGCGAGCTCGACGGGTTCATCGATGTCCTTGAGGTCATGCGGCCCCATGTCGCGGATTCGCACGTCGTCCGGCAGCGACGGCACCACGAGCGTCCTGGTCGGCGCGGACAGAAGGACCTGCCCGCCATGCCCAGCGGCCGCGATCCGCGAGGCGACATGGACGTCCATGCCGACGTATCCGTCCGGACCGATGCGCGCCTCGCCAGTGTGGAGCCCCATGCGCACGCGCACAGCCACGTCGCCCTCCCACGCTTCGGCTGCGAGGTGGCGCTGCGCATCAACTGCCGCGGCAACCGCTCTCGGGGCGGATGGAAAGGCTGCGAAGAAGGAGTCGCCCTCCATGCCCACTTCCGCTCCGCCATGGGCGCCGATGGCGTCACGCATGAGCTCGGCGTGGCGGCCGAGGACCGCGGCGTAGCCCTCACCGAGCTCGGCGAGCAGGCGAGTGGAACCCTCGATATCGGTGAACAGAAAGGTCACCGTACCGATCGGAAGCCCAGGGTCACCAGAAGGCCGCACCGTCGACCTCCGCTCAGCAGAGATCCGAGAAACAGTGTCGCACGCAGATGCGACACCGAGGCGCGTCATCGTCTCGGCTGCGTCGGTCAGACGATCACGAGAGCTTCAGCTTCGGAATCACCTTCTCGCCGAACGTTTCGATGAAGGCCGCCTGGTCGCGACCGACGTTGTGCAGGTAGATCTCGTCGAAGCCCATGTCGACGAAGTGCTGGATCTGGGCGGTGTGCTCTTCGAGATCGGCGCTGATGAGCATGCGGTTGGCGAAGTCCTCGATGTGCACGAGCTTCGCCATCTGCTCGAAGTCCTCGGGATTGCGGATGTCCTGCTTCGGGAACGGCATGCCGCCGTTTGGCCACTCCTTCAGGGCGTTCTGCTCCGCCTCCTCCTGGGAGGGCGCCCAGCTGACGTGGACCTGGAGCTGGGTCTTCATCGTCTCGGGGTCCTTCCCGGCCTCACGCGCTCCCTTTCGGAACCGGTCCCACAGCATTGCGATCTTCTCATCGGCCGCGCCGACGGTGATGATCCCGTCGGCGTAGCGACCGGTGCGCTGCGCGTTCAACGGCCCGGCGCACGCGACGTACACGGGGACCGGCTGCTCGGGGCGGGTGTAGAGACGTGCAGACTCAAGCGTGAAGTACTCGCCGTCGTGCTTGACGACCTTGCCGGTGAAGAGCTTGTTGATGACCTCGATCGCTTCGAACATCATCGCGCTGCGGATCCCGACCTCGGGCCATTCGCCGCCGATGACGTGCTCGTTGAGCGCTTCACCGGCGCCGAGGCCGAGCCAGAAGCGGCCGGGGTACATCGCGCCAAGGGTCGCGGCGGCATGGGCGATGACCGCGGGGTGGTAGCGGAAGCCGGGGCAGGTCACCGCGGTGCCGAATGGAAGCTTCGTGCGTTGCCCGAGGGCGCCCATGAACGACCACGCGAAGGCGGATTGGCCCTGTTGCGGCGTCCACGGATGAAAGTGCTCGCTGACCTGGAAGCCGGCGTCGAAGCCGGCGGCTTCGGCGCGCTCTGCCCAGTCGAGCAGATCGGTGGGATGGAACTGCTCGAGCATGCAGGCGTAGCCGATCTTCGTCATGACGTCAGCGTACCTGCCTCGGTGGCCACCAACTTCGCGAGCAGCCGCCTGAGGGTTTCGACCTCGTCGTCGGTGAGGGTTGCGGTGGCGGTCGCGTTCACGCCGGCGGCGAGCGGAACGAGTGCGTCACGCAGGGACCAGCCGCGCTCGGTGAGCGTGATCCGGCTCGCTCGTTTGTCGTTCGGATCCGGCGTGCGGGCGACGAGGCCGTCGCGCTCCATCCGATCGATCGTGCGCACCATTGTCGGTTGCTCGATTGCCACCCGCCGGGCGATCTGCGCCTGGGTCATGCCATCGGTGCTCCACAGGTGAAGGAGGACGGCCCACTGACCGATGCCGACGTCGAACGGCCTAAGCTCGGTGGCGAGCCGGTTGGCAAAGGCCCGCGCCGCCCGGTTGATGAGGTAGCCGAGGCTGTCTTCGATCAGGAACATCCGGGGGCCTGGTGGCTCGTCGGCCCGGTTCTCGACGCGCCAGGTCATCGGGCAGGCGGCTCGGGCACATCCGGGACGCGGATGTAGCCGTCGATGTCGGCCGCGCGCAGTCCGGCGCGCTGGACGGCGTTGAAGGTCGCGAGTGCCTCGTCGACGCCGATTGCCTCGGGTGCGCCGACGGCGTACTCGACGCCCCGCCAGCGGATGACCCCACCGCCAGCGGCAACGAGGTTCTGGTACCACTGAACGCCGATGCCGAAGGCGAGCGCGAGGACGAAGCCGTCCTCGGTCCGGCGCGCGGCGACGGGCGTCTCGAACGTGCGGCCGGATCGGCGGCCGGTGTGACGAACGACCGAGAAGATCGGGTTCCAGCGCCTCCCGGCGAATGGCAGCATCAGGCCGGCCGTGGCACGGGCGGCTCTGAGCAGGAGCCCGCCCATTCGCGGCGTTTGGGTCTGGGGGATCGGTGCGGCGGTCATCGCTTCTATGTCCTTAGCATGCTACGTATCTTCATGAGGAAGCATAGCATGCTATGTACCGGTGTCAAAAGGCCACGCACCGAGTTAACCCCGGTCCCGAGGCTTCAGCAGGCCGCGCTCGAAGGCTGTCGCGACGGCGGCGGCGCGATCGTTGACGTCGAGCTTCGCGTAAATATGAACGAGGTGGGTCTTCACGGTCGCCTCGGAGATGAAGAGGCGTGCGGCGGCGCCGGCGTTCGTTTCGCCCTGCGCGATGAGCCTCAGGACCTCGAGCTCCCGGTCGCTCAGCGCCTCATGCTCGGGTGCGCGAAGCTGGGTGACGAGGCGGGTCGCGACCGATGGGGCGAGCACGGACTCGCCACGGGCCGCGGCGTGGATGGCGCGGACAAGCTCGTCGCGGGGGGCGTCCTTGAGCAGGTACCCCGTTGCGCCGGCCTCGAGCGCTGGCACGACGTCGCGATCGGTGTCGTAGGTCGTCAGCACGAGCACCCTGGCCTCGGTTCCCCGCTCGGCAAGGGCCCTGATCGCCGCCGCGCCGCCGAGGCGCGGCATGCGGAGGTCCATCAGGATGACATCGGGCCGGAGCGAGTCGACGAGCGCGAGGACCTCGGCACCGTCCGACGCTTCGCCGACGACGTCAAGGTCGGGGTCGCCGGCGATCATGCCTCGAAGGCCGTCGCGGACGACGGGATGATCGTCGACGATCATCAGCCGGATCGGGCTCACGGCGCGGGAGCAACCGACGAGCTGGCCGCGATGGCAGGGACTCGGGCCGAGAGCGCCGTGCCGCCGCCGGGCTCCGACTCGATCGCGAGCGATCCGGCGACACGGGCAACCCGCTGGCGCATCCCGCTCAGGCCGAAGCCGGGTGGGGCTCCAGCATCCGGCTCGGTGACCGCGAATCCGACCCCGTCGTCCCGGACGTCGAGGGTGACGACGTCCCCGATGAACGACAGCGTCAGCCCGGCACGCGTCGCGCCGGCATGGCGCGCGACATTCGCGAGCGCCTCCTGGGCGACGCGAAGGAGCGCGACCTCGATCTCCCGATGGAGCGCGATGACGTTGCCCGTGACCGTGACGTCGGCCGGGATGCCGTGGAGCTCGGACCACTCGCGCGTGACGTCGGCGAGGGCGTCGGGCAGCGTTCCCGCCTCGAGCGCCGCGGGCATCGACGCCTCGACCGATCGGCGAGCCTCGGCCAGGCTCTCGCGCGCAAGGCGCTCGGCATTGTCGAGGTGTCGGTCGCGGTCGGCCGGTCGATCATGCGCCTGGTCGGCCGCCTCGAGCTGGGTCACGATCCCGGTGAGGCCCTGCGCGATCGTGTCGTGGATCTCACGCGCCATTCGGGCACGCTCGTCGAGGATGCCCGCCTCGCGGGCCTGGGTCAGCAGCTGGGCATGGAGCCCGGCGTTCTCGACGAGCGCGGCCTCGAGCCTGGCCAGCGCCTGGCGGCGCTCCTCGTTCTGCTCGGTGACCTTCTCGCCGACGACCACCCCCGCCCCGATCACCACGGTCTGGACGCTGATGATGGCCAGGTAGATCGCCCACCACTCGGCGGTGGTCGGGATTCCGCCGATCAAGGTGTTGATCAGGACTGATGTCACGAAGACGGCGACGAATGCGAGCGGAAGCGGCCGCAGTACCGAGGCGTAGAAGAAGCCACTGATGAGGAAGATGAAGAACATCGGCTGGCGCAGCATGAGCACGGACGCGAGGGCGATGATCCCGGCGAAGAACAACCCCATCCGCAGCCGATGCGCCTGCCGCGGCGGCGGCACGCGGGTGAACATCAGGTAAACCCAAGCTGCGGTCACCGCCACGATCGCCAGCGTCGTCGCCTGCCATGTCAGATCCTTCGGCCCGGTGAGGAAGGCGAGGACGGCCGAGAGTGCAAGCAGCACGTACCCGCACCACCCGACCATCGCGTCGCCGAACCGCTCCCAGGCCGGCTTCACCGAGGCATTCATCGGCTCAGTCATGGTCGAACGCTACTCCATCGGTCGGTCATTCCCAGCGGAAGACGCGACTGGCGAGGGCTCCGACTGCGACCGTGATGGCTGCCAGAACGGCCAGCGGCAGCAGCTGCGGCGCCGTTCCCAGCCAGGCGTCCTGGAGACCCTCGACGCCCGGCGGCGTGTACTCGCCGATCGTGATGAGGATCTCGGGCAGGAAGTTCCGCGGCAGGTACACGCCGCCGAGGAGCATCACGAAGAAGAACAGCGGCAGGGCGATCGCCGTGGCGATCCCTGACGACGGAGCGACGGCTGCCAGCAGCAGGCCGACCGCGAAGAGGGAGCTCATCCCCAGCGCGAATGCGGCGATGTACGCGACGGGCTCCTGCGGCCACGGCACGCCGAACGCGACGCTCGCCACGACGACCAGGAGCCCGAGGGCGATCACCGCGGTGACGGTGTAGACCACGAACTGCGCGATCAGCAGCCTAAAGGGGTGGGCCGGCGTCGTCGACAGGCGTCGCAGCACGCCCTTCTCGCGATACGTCGCTAGGCGGATCGGCAGCGTCTGGATGCCCAGCGTCGCAACCGTGATCACGACGAGCGACGGCACGAAGACGTCGACGAAGCGCAGGCCGCCCAGGGCGGGGTCAGGGCCTGACGGCCCGAAGATCGAGCCGAAGATGGCCAGGATCGCCGTTGGCAGGAGGATCACGACGAGCCAGTAGATCGGCTCGCGGAACAACAGCTTCGCCTCGGTGGTGATGAGGGCACGCATCTCGTTCATGACAGTTCCTTTGCTGAGCGGGCCGTCAGGGCGAGGTACGCATCGTCCAGGCTGGCCTGCTCGACCCGAAGGTCATTGGCCACGACCTGGTGCTGCGCCAGGACCGATGTGACGGCGTGGATGAGGTTGCCGGTGCCGGTGACGACGAGGACGGGCCCCGCCCGCTCGACGCCTTCGACCTCCGGCAGGTCGGTCAGCAGCCGATCTTCGATCGGTGCCGATGGGCGGAATCGGAGCTTCTGCTCCGCGTTGACGCGCGAGATGATCCCGGCCGGCGTGTCGATCGCGATGATCCGGCCGCCGTCGATGACCGCGACCCGGTCGGCGAGGCGCTCGGCCTCCTCCATCAGGTGCGTGACGAGGACGACGGTCACGCCCCGATCGCGGATCGCCTCGATGAGCTGCCACGTCGCGCGGCGAGCCTGCGGGTCGAGACCCGTCGACAGCTCGTCGAGGATCGCGACCTTCGGCCTGCCGACGAGGGCGAGGGCGATCGAGAGGCGCTGTCTCTGGCCGCCGGACAGCTTCCGGAATTGCGTGTCGCGCTTCTCTGCCAGCCCGAGATCCTCGATGAGCGCGTCGGGATCGGCCGGGTCGTTGTAGAACGACGCGAACAGCTCGACGGCCTCGGCGACGGTCATGCGATCCGGCAGCTCACTTTCCTGGAGCTGGACGCCGACGCGTTCGCGGAGCGCGTCGCGATCGGTCTGGGGGTCGAGACCGAGCACCCGGATGGTGCCCGAGTCTGGCGTGCGCAGCCCGACGATCGACTCGACGGTGGTGGTCTTGCCGGCGCCGTTCGGGCCGAGGATGGCGAAGATCTCGCCCGGCTCGACGGTGAACGAGACACCGTCCACGGCAACGTGGTCGCCGTAGCGCTTGGTGAGGTTGCTGACTTCGATGGTGTGCATGGCCCAAAGCGTGAGGCTCGAACCGCTGGTTTCCATCGGCCGCGCGGCCGGATCTGGCCGGGCAGGTCGGTTGAGCTCAGGTCAACCGATCGGTTGATGTCGTATCGGGCGCGGCGACTTGCACCGGGCGGTCACATCGGCCACTTCTTGGCCGGTCTGCCCGTCCGGCGGCACGAGGGGCCACGCAGAGCCCCTCGTGCGTGGCCGATCGAGCCGCGAGATGGGAATTCGGCCAGTTCGTGGTCGTTAGTCCCGCGTCCCGGGAATTCGCGGGTACAGCGGAAAGGCGCCGGAGCCCGCCCGAGCGTCCGGCGCCTGTGCCTGGGCCGATGCGGAGCGGACTTACGCCCCTGAGTCCTCCGCATCCTCCTCGTCGTCGTTGCCGCCCCACGGCCCGAATCGATGGTGCCCGCGGAAGCCGCCGACCTCGCCGCCCTCGTCGAGCCAGGTCGTGAGCCGGCCGAGCGCTGCGTCGGCGCGCTCCTGGGACAGGCCCTCAGCGACGGCCGCGTCGAGGTCCGCCTGGACCGCGGCGAGCACCGTGGACTTGACCGTCTCGTAGTCCACGCCGAGCTCCTCGGCGAGGGCCTGGAGCGAGCCGGCATCGCGGAGCTGGCCGATGAGCTCGGAGCTCTCGATGCCGAGGGCATCGCCGGCGGCCTCGAAGACGCCGCCGCCCAGGAAGCCGCGGCCAACCCCGTGTGCGAAGCCCCGTTCGAAGCCGATGCCGTGGCCGAAGAAGCCGCAGCCGCCGCCGTCGTAGGCCTCGATCCGCTCTCGCGCGGGCGTGGCACGCTCCTCGGTCAGGTCGCCGGCCGCAACCGCCGCGTCGACCGCGGCGAGCGCCGCGGCCTTCCCGGCCGCGATCAGCCCGTCGCGATCGGTCCCGAGCTCTGAGGCGAGGCTGTCCATGAAGACGTCGCAGTATTCGGACGTCTCGCCGGTGGTGGTGCCGTCGGCATCGGTCGCCAGGGCCGAACCGATCAGGGTGCCGCCCACGATCGCCGACAGGATGAGCGCCCCGGCAAGTCCGAGGCTCTTGGTGAGTCGCATCGAGATGATCCTCGCTGTGCTGGGCGACGAATAGATGCGTGCAGAGTGCCCCGGGACCGATGAAGATCGCGCCAAGATCACCGGGCCGGGTCTTCACAACGTCTGAATCGGCCCCGCGTAGGATGCCGGGCATGAGGGCGAGCATCCTGGTCGTCGAGGACGAGCCGCAGCTGCGCGGCCTGCTGCGCCTGTACCTGGAGCGCGAAGGGCACCGCGTGACCGATGCCGGCGACGGCCCATCCGCCCTGGCGGCCTACGACGCACAGCCGCCCGACCTCGTGATCCTCGACCTGATGCTGCCCGGGATGCAGGGCGAGACGGTGCTCGACGCGCTGCGCGACGCCGGTGACGTACCGGTGCTCATCACCTCGGCGAAGCGGAGCGATGCCGAACGGATCGCCGGTTTGCGTGCCGGCGCCGATGACTATCTCGCAAAGCCCTTCAACCCGCGCGAGCTGACCGCCCGCGTGGCGGCCATCCTGCGTCGAACGCGGACCGCTGGGACGGCCACGCCGCCTCCGATCCTCAGCCTGGCGGGCGGCCGCCTCGTGCTCGATCCCGGCTCGCGCAGATACACACAGTCGGACGGGTCGAGCGGCCGGCTGACGCCGGGGGAGTCTTCGCTGGTCGTGGCGCTGGCCGCGCATCCCGGACAGGTGCTCGGGCGGCAGCGGCTGCTCAGCGCGGTGGCGCGGCGGCCCGACGAGGTCTACGAGCGCGTCGTCGACGTCCACGTCGCAAACCTGCGCCGCAAGCTCGGCGACGATGCCGGTGCGCCGTGGCTGATCGAGACGGTGCCGGCGGCCGGCTACCGGCTGGTGGCGGCGGTCGACCCGCAGCCATGATGCGCGGCCGATCCCTGGCGGTACGGCTGGCGCTGCTGCTGGCCGGGGTCCTCGTCGTGGTTCTCCTGCTGGCGGGGATCGTCGTCAACCGAGCCGCGACGCGCTCGCTCGACGAGACCCTGGGGCCCCGCGAGCTGCAACGGCTGGAGCTGGCCGGCGCGTTCGTCGAAGAGAGCCTGCGCCGCGGCGTCGGTGAGCGCGGCATGGATGCGCTCGTGCGGCGGATCGCTCGGGACACCGGCGGCGTGGTCCGCGTCGTCGACGCGTCGGGCACCCCGATCGCCGAGGGCGGCCACCTGCCGCCGGGGATCGAGACCGACTCGCTGACCACCGAGCTGGCCGCGGACGTCGGAGGCGGCGCGCTGGAGATCGAGGTGCCCACGCCCGGGGCGCCGTTCCTGCGCGCCTTCAACGGCGCGCTGCTCATCACCGGCGCGGTCGCTGTCGTCGCGATGCTGGCGGCCGCCGCCCTGGCCGCGAACCGGCTGACCCGGCCGCTGCGCGAGGTGGCAGGAGCGGCCCGACGGCTGGGACACGGCGACCTGACGGCGCGCGCACGGGGCGGGCCGGACGCCGAATCGGCCGAGCTGGCCACTGCCTTCAACGGGATGGCCGAGCGGCTCGAGCGCTCCGAGGCGCTGCGACGGCGCGCCGCGAGCGACCTGGCCCACGACCTCGCAACGCCGGCGACCGTGCTCGAGTCGCAGGTGCAGGCCATGGTCGACGGCGTGGTGCCGGCCGACGTCGCGCAGCTCGAGAGAGCGAGGGCCGCGGCGGCCGGGCTGTCCAGCCTGATCGGCCAGCTGAGCGAGCTGACGCAGGCCGAGTCCGCGCCGCTCCAGCGCACCCCCGAGGCGGTCGACCTGGCCGACCTGGCGCGCGAGATCGTCGATGCCAACGAGGGCCTCCTCCGTGAGCACGGGGTGACCGCAACGGTGGAGGCCGGCGGCGGGGTGACGGCCATCGTCGACCGCGCCCAGGTCGCGCGGGCACTGCGCAACATCCTCACCAACGCGGTCGCCCACTCGCCGCGGGGCGGCACCGTTCGCATCGGACTGGATGCCGGACCGCCGATCACCGTGCGGATCACCGACCAGGGCTCGGGCATCGATGCCGACGACCTGCCCTTCATCTTCGAGCGCTTCTACCGCGCCGATCGGTCGCGTGGCCGCGTTCCGGGCAGCGGGATCGGGCTGACCGTCGCGCGCGAGCTTGTCACCGCCAATGGCGGCTCGGTCGAGGTCGAGTCGACCGGACCGGGTGGCACCACGTTTCGCATCGGTCTGTCCGCGGGCTGAATCGGCCATGATGGCGGGATGGGGCTGACCTTCCAGCGACTCGACAATGCCGCCGCATTCCTGGAGCGTGCCGGCGACTTCCTGGTCGCGCGAGAGGCCGAGCACAACCTCATGCTCGGCGTGGCTGCCCAGGTCCGATCGATGCCCGACCACTTCGCCGATCCGCCCAGCTTCGGCGTGGTGACCGATGCCGCCGAGCGCGTGGTGGCAGCCACGATGAGGACGCCGCCGTTCAACCTCGTCCTCTCCGAAGTCGACGACCCGGCGGCGATCGACCTGCTCGCCGAGAACCTCGCCGGCGAGCGTCTGCCAGGCGTGAGCGGCCCGAAGGAGGTCGTCGCCCGCTTCGCGGAGCGCTGGTCCGCGCTTACCGAGCTGCGGACCCGAATCGACCTCTCGGAGCGCATCTTCCGCCTCGACCGGCTCGTGCCCCCGGCGCGCGCGGCATCGGGCTCCCCGCGGCTGGCCGAGCCACGCGACCGCGAGCTCGTCGCCCGCTGGCTGGTCGCGTTCGGTGAGGAGGCGACGCCCGGGCAGCCCACGCAAGCCGAGCCCATCGCGCTCGCGGACCGATGGATCGCGCGTGAGTATCGGACGCTGTACCTCTGGGAGGATGACGGGCAGGTGGTGTGCATGGTCGGGGCCGGCGGAGAGACACCGAACGGCGTCCGAGTCGGCCCGGTCTACACCCCGCCCGAGCTGCGTGGACGAGGCTACGCCACCACGCTGACCGCGGCCGTCAGCCAGGACCAGCTGGACCGCGGCCACCGCTTCGTGACCCTCTTCACCGACCTTGCCAACCCGACGTCCAACCGGATCTATCAGGCCATCGGCTATCGGCCGGTGCGGGACGTCGACGTCGTCGCGTTCGAGCCCGATGCGTAGGGCGGCGCTCGTGGCGCTGCTGCTCGCGGCATGCGCGGTCCCGACGGGCGTCGTCGTCGAGGACTGCAACACGAGCTGGCGTGGGCTCGATCCGCTGATCGCGACCGGTGCGACGGGCGAGGTCCAGACCGTTCCGATCAGCTGCATGCTGCCGATCGGCGATCGCCGGGTCATCATCGGCTTCGAGTTGCCACCGGGACCCGACTGCTACGAGCTCGCCGCCATCGAGCTGGAGGAGTCGGCCGATGCGGTGGCGGTGACGCTAGTCGCCTCGCTGATGGACGACGTCGGCGGATCGTGCTCCCCGGAGCCCGTCCGCACCGTCACCGAGGTCGACCTCCAGTCGCCCGTCGGCGACCGCACGCTCTTCGACGGGAGCCGCTGAGCGCATGGACGTAGATACGCTGTGCTGGCCGCTACCATGGGTTCGATGACCGATTTCACCACCCAGCTCCTAATCGGTGGCGAGCTGCGCGACGCGGCCGCCGGCGCGACCTTCGCGACGTTCGATCCGGCGCATGGCGGCGAGCTGGCCACGGTCGCCCGGGCCGGGATCGATGACGTCGACGCCGCCGTGACGGCGGCCCGTGGCGCGCTCGAGGGCGCCTGGGCGAAGACCTCGCCCGCCAAGCGGGCCCGTGCGCTGAACAAGCTGGCCCAGCTCCTCGACGAGCAGACCGATGCGCTCGCCGAGCTCGAGAGCCGCAACAACGGCAAGGTGAAGTGGCAGGCCGCGGCCGAGGTGAAGGTCGCGGTCTCGACGCTCGAGCTGTTCGCCGGCACCGCGCAGCACCTCTACGGTCGATCGCACGTCGTCAACCCCGCGGTCGTGAGCTACACGCTGCGCGAGCCGGTCGGGGTGGTCGGCGCGATCATTCCCTGGAACTACCCGCTGATGATGGCCGCCTGGAAGGTGGCGCCGGCGCTGGCGACGGGGAACACGATGGTCCTCAAGCCGGCATCGGCCACGCCGCTGACCGCCATCCGCCTCGGCGAGCTGGCGCTCGAGGCCGGCATCCCGCCCGGCGTGCTCAATGTCATCCCTGGGCCCGGAGCAGAGGTGGGGGAGGCGATTGCCGCGCACCCTGGCATCGACAAGGTCGCCTTCACCGGCGAGACCGATACCGGCCGCCGGATCGCGGCGGCCGCCGCGACGACCCTCAAGCGCGTGTCGCTCGAGCTCGGCGGCAAGAGCCCGAACATCGTCTTCGCCGACGCCGATCTGGAGGCGGCCGTCATCGGTTCGCTGTGGGCGATCTTCTACTCGGCCGGTCAGTCGTGCGAGGCACGCTCGAGGATCCTCGTGCAGGACGAGGTGTACGACGCGTTCGCATCGGCCTTTGCGGAGAAGGCCCGCGCGTTGACGGTCGGCGATCCGCTGGCCGAGGAGACGAAGGTCGGCTCGCTGATCAGCCGCGCCCATGCCGATCGCGTGCGCGAGTTCATCGAGATCGGCGTCGCCGATGGCGGCGAGCTGCTGGCCGGCGGCCCCAGTGTCGAGCTGAACGGCGACCTCGACGCCGATGCCTTCGTCGCGCCCACCGTCATCGCCGGCGTCGGCAACGATGCGCGGATCGCGCAGGAGGAGGTCTTCGGGCCGGTCGTGACCCTCACCCGCTTCGGCGACGAGGCCGAGGCGGTGCAGTTCGCGAATGGCGTCCGCTACGGGTTGGCGGCGACGGTGTGGACGCAGGACGGCTCCCGCGGCCACCGCGTCGCACAGCGCATCCGGTCCGGTGCGGTCGGCATCAACACCCCGTTCGTCGCCTTCCCCGGCGTGCCGTTCGGCGGCTTCAAGGAGTCCGGCTACGGTCGTGAGCAGTCGATCGAGGCGCTCGACCTCTACACCGAGACGAAGGCGGTCCTCCAGGGGACGTCTGCCAAGCCGGTCAATCCGCTCGGGGTCTGACGGGCTGCCCTTTGCCTAGGGGCGATCGCGGCTGTCACCAGTTATATCGTTAGTGATATATCCGACGACAGCGCCGCCGGGCCCTCCCGGCGCGCGGCTTCGCCCTCCACGGTTGCGCGACCTTACTAGCGCCCTTACCGTGGGCGACCCATGACAGGCCCCGAGCGCTCCTGGTCTGCCCGCTTCCCCGATGGGTGGTGGGGCTATCACTGGGAGCCGCCGGTGCCGATGAGCGCGGTCGAGCTGATCGGCACTCCGACCATCGACAGCCGGCTGATGGCGACGCTATGGGCGGTCGTCGCGCGACGGCGCGGCGTGATGCTCAGTTCGGAGGCGCCGCAGGCCGGCAAGACCACGCTGCTGAGCGCGCTCGTCGACTTCCTCCCGGCCGACACGACCGGCATCTTCGTCCGCGGCCGGTGGGAGGAGTACGACTGGCTCGACGAGATCCCCGCCGGCACCGGGTTCCTGCTCATCAACGAGATGAGCGACCACCTGCCGGTCTACGTTTGGGGTCGAGCCGCCCGAGGCGCCCTGATGCTTGCCGGCAAGGGATGGGGGATCGGCGCCACCATGCACGCCGACTCGCTTCCCGAGGCGCTCGAGACCCTACGGACCCAACTTGGCGCGACCGATGCGGACCTCGCCGGCCTCACCGTGTACCTCCAGTACTCGGCCTACCTGACGCCGGCCGGGATGTATCGGCGCGTCGAGGAGGCCTGGCACCTTCGCCTTGATGCCGATGGCGCACTGGCGCCTGTCCGGCTCGGCGCGATCGACGGCGGCCGATCGGCCTCGCTGACGGGCGCCCAGCGCCTGCCCACGCCCCCGATGCTGTCGTCGGACGGCGGACGGTCGACGCGTCCCTTCCTTCACGACCCCGCGGCCTACGCGGTGCTGGCGCCGACGCTCGGCCTGGCGCCGGCGGCGCTCGAGGTTGAGCTCGCCGAGCGGGTCTCCTACCTCGAGGCTCTCGCCGAGCGGGGGATCTGCGATGCGCCTGGTGTGGCTGCTGCGCTCCGCGAGTACGGTGGCTAGAAGTTCGGGTCGGGCGCGCCGCCCTCGTTGACAGCGGGCGTCGTGGACGCGTTCCCGGCGCGGTCGGTGGGCACTGCAGACGTCGTCCACACCGCGAGGGCGTTCGCCGCCTGGGTGTTCACGGCGCCGGACGCCGTGCCCAGGGTGACGGTGATCGTCGTGCCGCTCTGGACCATGGTCGACGGCGTGCCCGTCGCGCCAAAGGTGCGATTGACCCCCGTGTGGTTCCCCGCGAGCGCCACGGAGCCCATCGGCAGCTGCGCGTTGTTTGCCGCATTCCAGACCGAGACCGCGTCGTTCGCAGCGTTGTTGGTGAGGCGAACCACGACGTTCGTGGGGGCACCCGTCCACCCTGCCAGGATCGTCTCGGGGTCGATCGTCTCCGAGAAGGTGTAGACGATGGTGTCCGCGATCTCCATCCGTCCGACCACTCCGGCCGCCTTGTTCACCGGCTGCACATTTGTCGGGACGGGCGCCATGTTATCGACGATGACCGTCGACGTCCGGGTCTTGCAGCGCGACATCGCATCGGCAGCGCTCACCGAGAACGCATACGACGCCGCGGTCAGCGGGTTCTGGGCCGTGAGTGGCCCGCTCCGCCACCCGTAGGCCACGCCGCCGACGCTGAAGGCTCCGGCCGAGAGCGGAGCCATATACTGCCCGAGCGTCAGGGTCCGTACGTCACCGCTCACCCGCGTCACCGGGCCCGCCCCGGGCGTCACGTTGGCGTAGATGTAGTAGCCGCCGCCCTGCCGGGTGTAGCCGGGGATGTACGGCCGTTTCACGCTCAGATCGGGCTCGTCGCGTCCGCCTGATGAGGGTCTCCGGCTCGTCCCCCGGGGTCACGGGGACATCACCTCCCGCGTGGTGCGAATGGGGTATCCCCGCGTCGTGGAAGGGATCGCCGCATGAACCCCCTTCCGCTGCAGCTGTCGGGAGCGAGTTGTCGCGCCGACCGCGCATCGATTGGATCGATGGTCCATGCGGCAAACGCGGACACGTCTCCGCCCGGACCACCCGCCCGGCGCGCACGGCCCGATCGGTCGCGGATGGTAGGCTCTGACGATGATCGCGCAGCCCGATCGCCCAGCCGACACCATGCTCGGCGAACTCCGCGCATCGGGGTGGCGACCGCGGAGCGTCAAGGAGGAGATGCGGGCCAACTTGCTCGCGCACCTGCGCGAGGGACGCCCATTCCTGCCCGGGATCCTCGGCTACGACGAGTCCGTCCTGCCGCAGCTCGAGAACGCGATCCTCGCGGGCCAGGACGTCATCCTGCTCGGTGAGCGCGGGCAGGCCAAGAGCCGCATCGCGCGGAGCCTCGTCGGCCTGCTCGACCCCTGGCTGCCGTACCTTGCCGGCACCGAGCTCCACGACGACCCGTTCCATCCGGTCTCGCCGTTGGCGCGCCAGATCCTCGAGGAGGAGGGCGACGCGGCCCGCATCGGCTGGTGGTCGGCGGAGGATCGGTACAGCGAGAAGCTCAGCACCCCGGACATCAGCATCGCCGACCTCATCGGCGAGGTGGACCCGGTCAAGGTGGCCGAGGGCCGCTACCTGTCCGACGAGCTCACGATCCACTATGGGCTGCTGCCGCGGACGCATCGGGCCATCTTCAGCCTCAACGAGCTGCCGGACCTGGCCGAGCGAATCCAGGTGGGCCTGCTCAACGTGATGGAGGAGCGCGATGTCCAGGTGCGTGGCTACCGAGTGCGCCTGGAGCTCGACCTGTTCGTGATCGCCAGCGCGAACCCCGAGGACTACACCAGCCGCGGGCGGATCATCACGCCGCTGAAGGACCGATTCGGCGCGCAGATCCGGACGCACTACCCGGAGGAGAGCGACACCGAGATGGCGATCGTCGACGCCGAGGCGATCGCCTTCGATACCGATGACGACCGATCCATCCCGGTCCAGGTTCCCGGCTTCATGAAGGAGGTCATTGCCGAGCTGTCACAGCTGGCGCGCCGATCGTCCGAGGTCAGTCAGCGCTCCGGTGTCAGCGTGCGGGTGACGATCTCCAACCACGAGACGCTGGCGGCGGCCGCGCTGAAGCGGGCGGTGCGGCTCGGGGAGCCGGCGGCCGCGCCGCGGATCAGCGACCTGCCCGCGGTCGTGGCGTCAACGGCAGGGAAGATCGAGCTCGAGACGCTTGGCGACGAGACGCGCGAGGACCGCGTGGTCGAGAAGCTCGTGGCTCGCGCGGTGGTCAACGTCTTTAACCGCCACTTCGCGCTCAGCGAGCTCGCGCCGCTCATCGACCGCTTCGAGGAAGAAGGGCTCCAGGCCGAGGTCGGCGAGTTCGTCCCCTCGGTCGCCCACGGCGCGCTGGCGGACGCGGTGCCCGAGCTGCGATCGGCCGTCGCGCGGCTGGACGCCGGGGAGTCGCCGGCGGGTGTCGCCTCGGCGATCGAGTTCGTCCTCGAGGGCCTCCACCTCAACCGGCGGCTGAACAAGGAACGTCGCGGCGGCGGCATCCGCTACGCCCGCTGACGACGTGAGCGGCGAGAAGAGCCCCGGCGACCCATTCCCACGCGACCGGTTCATCGGGCTCGTTGGACGCTTCCCGAAGTACGCGCGCCTGGCGTGGCACCTGGCGCGCGACGACCGGCTGTCGCGCGCGCGGCAGGCGGCACTGCTCGCCGGCGCGGCCTATCTCGTCTCGCCGATCGACCTGGTGCCGGGCATCATCCCGGTCGTCGGTCAGCTCGACGATGCCCTCGTCGTGCTCCTGGCCATCCGTCACGCGCTGACCGGCCTGCCCCCCGCGGATCGCGAGGCCGCCCTCGCCCGGGCCGGCCTGGATCCGCGGGCGCTGGATGACGACCTGCGCACGATCCGCATGACCTACGCGTGGCTGGGGCGCCGGGCCGCGCGGATCACCTGGCGTTCCGCCCAGACTGCCGCGCGCGTGAGCTCGCGGCTGGGTCGGAGCCTGGCCGCCCGGGTCCGCCGCGAGGCCTGATCGGTACCTTCGGGCCATCCCCTCAGGGCCGTCTCACCCGTAGGCTCCGCCCGATGGGAGCGTGCCTGACGAGACGGAATCCGTCTCGATGACCCTGAGTGAGGATTTCCCCGTGCCGCTCGCGCCCGCCGGAAGCACCCGGCGGGCGATCGTGCTCATTGGCTTGGGGATCGGCGGAGCGGTCGCGGCCGGGATCGTCGCGACCGTCGATCTGGCGGGGCCGCAACTCGTCCGCCTCGTGGCGGCTGCGATCGCATTCGCGTTCGCATTTCGCGGCTGGCAAGGCGCCGAAGGGCGACGCCGGCGCGCGCGGGGCTGGATCACGCTGGCGATGGGGGTCTGGCTTGGTTCAGAGACCGCGCGTCTGGTCGGTGCTTGGACCGGCCAGCCGGCGCTCCTTGCCGAGCTGAGCGTCGTCGGCCTCGCCGTCGTCGCCGTCGGTGCATACATCGCCGCCGTCCGAGGGCGGCTGCGGCCGGCAGAAGAGGCCGCGCTCTACCTCGATGCTGCCGCTGTCTTCTTCGGCCTCATGGCCGCAGTGGTCTTGATCGGCTCGAGCCTCGTTGACGGTGACCCGTTGATCGGCGGTGCGATGGCGCACGGCGCCTTCTTCGCCGGAGTGCTCGCGGCGACCCTCCTGCTCGACCTCGCCATGCATGTGCCATTTCGGTTCATCGGCGCGTGGGAGATCCTCGCCGGGCTCGCACTGGGTGCCATCGGCTTCATCGGGCTCTTGACCGTGACCGGCCCCGAACCCGTCACAACGGCGATGCATGTCACCGTGGCCGCCGGCGCGCTGCTGGCCGGCCACGGTGGTGGCGCGTGGACCGACCTCGAGGAGCAGTCGCCTCGCAATCTGCGGATCGCCGACACATTGCGGGCCGTGCTGCCAATGGGCAGCGCACTCCTGACGGGCGCGATGGGGGTGCTGCTCATCTCGCAACCCGAGACGATGGTCGGGCCGGCGCGAATCGGGGTGGCCGTCGCCATCGGGACCGCCATGGTCTCGTTCCTCGCTCGCCAGGCGCTTCTGCTCGTTGATCGCGAGCGAGTCATCGGCAGCGAGCGTCGGCTATCCGACGAGCTGACCGTGGCCGAGGCGCAGTATCGATCCGTCGTCGAGCGCGTCCCCGGCGTCGTCTACGTCGCTGAGGCCGGACAACACGGCCGCTGGCATTTCGTCAGCCCCAAGATCAAGGACCTCCTCGGCTACAGCGCCGAGGAGTGGATGCGCGACCCGACCCTCTGGATGACCCGCATGCACCCGGCCGATCGCGACCGGATGATCGCCGCGGAGAACGACGACTTCGAGCGCACCGACCAGCAGGGACGCTGGGAGTATCGACTGATCGCTCGCGACGGCCGCGTCGTGTGGGTCATCGACGACGAGGCGGTGATCAGCCGCGACGCTGACGGTCGACCGATCATGGTGCAGGGCATCCTCGTCGACATCAGCGATCGCAAGGACCTCGAGGAGCAGCTCCGGCACCAGGCGCTCCACGACCCGCTGACCGGTCTCCCGAACCGGGTGCTCTTCGTCGACCGCCTCTCGCACGCCCTCGTGCGCCGCGCGCGCGCCACAAACGGGCTCGCCGTGCTGTTCGTGGACCTCGACGACTTCAAGGACGTCAACGACCGACACGGCCACGCCGTCGGCGACCGTCTCCTGCGCCTCGTCGCCGCGCGACTGCGCGGCGTCCTGCGCGCCGAAGACAGCGCGTGCCGGTTGGGCGGCGACGAGTTCGCCTTCCTGCTCGAGGACTCCACGACTCCTCGCGCGGAGCGCGTCGCGGAACGAATTCTCGAGGCGCTGGCCGCACCCTTCGAGCTCGGCGAGGGCACGGTGACCCTGTCCGCCAGCGTCGGAATCGCGGTTCGCGCCGGACCGATCGAAGAGGCCGATTCGACGGCCGCGGCGGACGAGCTGCTGCGTGATGCCGACACCGCGATGTACGCCGCGAAAGCCCTCGGAAAGGGTCGTGTGCGCGTCTTTGACCGCGGCATGGAGGACACAGCCGCCCGTCGCCGCGAGCTCGGCGTGGCGCTGGCGCGGGCGCTGGACGATGACGAGCTGTTCCTCGAGTACCAGCCGATCGTCGACCTGCGCAGCCTGTCTCGGTTCGGCCTCGAGGCGCTCGTGCGCTGGAACCATCCGCAGCTCGGGCCACTCATGCCGGCCGACTTCATCCCGCTGGCCGAGGAGAACCGCTTGATCAGCCGTCTCGGCGACTGGGTCCTGCGCCGTGCGTGCACCGACCTCGCGGGCGGGGACACGCTCGTCTCGGTCAACGTGTCGGCCCACCAGCTCGGCGGTGGCGAGCTCTCGGGGGTCGTCGAGAGCGTGCTGGCCGAGACCGGGCTGAAGCCGTCGCGCCTCATGCTCGAGCTGACCGAGAGCACGATCGCATCGGCGGGCGCCGGCGCCGAGGGCGAGCTCCATGCGATCCAGCGCCTCGGCGTGCGCATCGCCCTCGACGACTTCGGCTCGGGCTACTCGTCGCTCGAGTACCTCGGCCGTCTGCCGATCGACATCCTCAAGATCGACCGATCGCTCGTCGAGCAGGTGCATGTCGAGCCGCAGCGCCAGGAGGTGCTGCGGGCGATCGGCCACATCGCCGAGAAGCTCGGCCTTGGCACGATCGTCGAGGGCGTCGAGCACGAGGCCCAGCGCGAGGCGCTCATGGAGCTCGGCTTCCGGCACGCACAGGGCTTCCTCTTCTCACGCCCCGTTCCCCTCGAGGAGGCGCTCCGGCCGTCGGAGCTGTCGCGCGCCTCCTAGCTGAGGCTACTGCGCGTCGCCGTCGAGCAGCCGATCCACCGCGCGCTGGTACTGATCGTCGGTCAGCGCGCCGTCCTCGTGGAGGTCCTTGAGCCGTTGGATCTCCTTCGCCATCGCTCGGCCGGACCGCTCGGGCGGTGGCGGCGACTGGGTGAGGAAGCCCTCGCCGAAGGTCTTGTCGAGCTGCGAAAGGACTCGGGACTCGATCAGCTCGCGGGTGCGGCGGGCGAACTCGGAGCGACCCGGCTCGGGCGTGGCCGCTTCGCTCAACTGCTCCGGTGCTGACCCGCTCACGCCGTCGATGACGAGCTCGAAGATCGGCTCAGGCAGGTCGATGTCCTTGAGCTGGCGCTCGCCGAGGGGTTGAAGCTCGACACCGTCGCCGAGGTCGCCGGCCACGATGGCCCGCGTCGTGTCCGACAGCAGCACCTGGCCGCCGGCGCCAGTGGCGGCGATTCGCGAGGCGCGCACGACGTCGAGGCCGGTGTAACCCTCGTCGCCGACCGCCGGCTCGCCGGTGTGCAGGCCAAGACGGATGCGCACCTCCACGCCACCAGGCCACGTCCCCTTGGCGTGCGCCCGCGTGACCTCGACCGCCGCCGCCACCGCCTGGCGGGCGCGGACGAAGGAGTAGAAGAACGCGTCACCCTGGGTGTCGATCTCCTGGCCCTCGTGGGCGGCGAAGATCTCGCGCACGAGCCGCCGATGCACCGCCAGCAGGGTCGCGTACTCGATGTCGCCGAGCTGCTTGAGCAGCGTCGTGCTCCCAACCATGTCGCTGAACACGAAAGTGACCGTTCCCGAGGGTAGCGTCACGCCCATGGGCCGATAGTACCTGTGGTTCCACTGATTCGGTGACTTCGCCGTTGCGAGCGATCCATCATCGCGGTAGGGTAGGGCCTCGATGCACGTGCGCAGGTTCTCGTTCCGTACCCGTGCCCGACGGACCGTGGCCGCCGCTCTGGGCCCCGTGATGCTGCTCGTCGTGAGCGCCGGGCCGGTCGCCGCGTACGACCCGGCCGACCTCTTCGAGCTCGAGCCGACGCCCACTCCGCGACCGGCGACGGACGCGTCACCGACTCGCCCGATTCCGGCACCGACGCGCACGACCATCCCGCCGCGCGCTCCCGATCCGGTCGGTATCGACGTGTCCTGGCCGCAGTGCAACGACGAGCTGCCGGACTCGTTCGGCTTTGCGATCGTCGGCGTCAACCACGGTCGCACGTACAGCGAGAACACTTGCCTCGCCACCCAGCTCGAGTGGGCGGGTCCGCGTGCCGACCTGTACCTCAACACCGCGAACCCTGGGCCTGACCACTCGCGATTCTGGCCGGCCGGGGAGTCGGAGCCGATCACCTGTGATCAGGATGACGACAACTCGCATCAGTGCGCCTACCTCTACGGCTGGAATGCGGCGGCCGATGGGTACGGCCGCGTCCTGGCCGCCCACGTCTCCCTCGGCTGGGCGGATGTGGGCGACGACCGCGTCGCGGGCGACGCGACCTGGTGGCTCGACGTCGAGACCGCGAACAGCTGGCGCAGCGATCGGACCCTGAACGTCGCCGCGCTCCACGGTGCGGTCGACTTCCTCGAGTCGATGGACGTCGCCGAGGTCGGGTTCTACTCGACGCCACTGCTGTGGTGGCGTGTCACCCACGGCACCGACGACTTCGCCGACTACGCGGCCTGGCACGCCGGCGCGCGGAACCGGGCCGATGCCGAGGAACGCTGCGACCGCGATGGCTTCACCGGCGGCGAGCTGCGGATTGTCCAGTGGGTCGAGGACGGCCTCGACCGCAACATCCGCTGCCCGTAGCACGCTTCCCTAGGCCGCGGGCGTCACCTCGGCGGCAGCCTCCTCCAGCTCGGCCCTGATCAGATCGGACGGCGCGTTCTCCCGTCGCGCGAGCAGCGCGAACGGCAGCGCCAGCGCCTGGATGCCGGCCGCTGCGAGGTACGAGGTGCCGTAGCCGAACACATCGGCCGTGCGACCGAGCACCGGCTGGATGACCACGCCGCCGGCCGATCCGACCATCGAGTCGAACGACAGCACCGTCGCCCGCTGTTCAGTGGGGATGAGCGGGTTGATGAAGGCGCGACGCATCGGATCCTCGATGGCGGCGATCACGCACCAGATCGTCAGGATCACCAGCGCCACGACGAAGCTGTCCGTGAGGCCGATCGCGGCCAGCATCAGCACGCTGACGCCCGTCGCGAAGATGAGGAAGTGGGTGCGGCGCGCGAAGAGGCGGCGCGCCCATGGCACCGCGAATCCGCCGAGGATCTGGGCCCCGGCGATGATCGCGGCCGCCAGGCCGGCGATGCTGTACGCGTTTGGGTCGCCGTAGAGCTGAAGCAGGTAGGGCTGGAAGGCGTAGAAGGCATAGAAGCCCACGCCCGTCACGAAGGGCCCCGCCAGCATCAGCCACCGCACGGGACGGTTGCGCAGGCCCCCGTCCACCGCGCCCTGGACGACGGTTCGCACCGCCGTCCCCGGGCTCGCCTCGCGGTCGGGCTTGAAGCCGATGTCGTGCATGAAGCGGAAGGCGACGAGGAGGGTGATGCCCAGCATCGCGGCTCGCACGATGTAGGGCACGCCGAGGTCGCTGACCTGCGCGATCACGCCGCCAAGCACGGTGCCGACGAGCATCGCGCCGCCGGCCACCATCTGTGCCCGCCCGAAGACCGTCTCGAGGTCCTTCGTGTAGCCGGTCGCGGTCAGCGCGTCGACCAGCCAGGCCTCGGTCGCGCCGGAGAAGAACGTGAAGCCGAGCCCCAGCAGCGCCGATGCGATCGCCCAGGCCCAGAACGGGGCGCTGACGTTCCACATGTACAGGTACAGCAGCGTCGAGAGCAGCAGGGTCGCGGCGCCGAGGAGAAAGCTGAAGCGCCGGCCGCGGGTATCGGCCACCACGCCGGTCGGGACCTCGAAGAGGACCATGCCGACACTGAAGAACGCGTTCGCCGCGAAGGCCTCCGCGTTGCTAAGGCCGGCGTCGAGCAGGAAGAGCGTGTTGACGCCCCAGATGAACGAGGCGGCCAGCGTCGTCAGCAGCGTCAGGACGAGATAGACGCGCTGAACGGATCGGGCCGCATCGGTCATGCAGGCACTCTAGTCCAGCTCAGGCGCTTTGCCAATTAAAGCGGTTTCGTCGTCGGCCGACGGGCGTTTCGGGAGGAGCATGCGCACCGCGACGACGAGGAGTACGACGGCAAAGCCGCGTTGAAGCAGCGTGTCGTCGATCGAGAGCGCCGAGAGGCTGCCGATGGCCGCACCGACCACGCCGCCGGCAGCCACGAGCAGTGCGTCGCGCGGCCGGATCGTGCCGCGCCGGTAGTGCGTCCAGGTGCCGATCATGGCGGCCGGAACGATGACGACCAGGGATGTGCCCTGCGCCACGTGCTGGTCGAAGCCGAGCAGAAGCACCATCGCCGGCACGAGCAGGATGCCGCCGCCAACCCCCAGCAGGCCGGCGAGGAAGCCCGCCGCCACGCCGATGGCCAGGAGCGTCACGACGGTGAGCGGATCGACGGGCATCAGCGGAGCAGCATCGTGACGGCAACGATGATCAGGAAGACGCCGAAGATGCGGGTCAGGAGGGCTCCGCTGAGCCGGTGCATGAGCAACGCGCCTCCGCGCGCCCCGACGAGGCTGCCGGCCGCCAGCACCACGGCCGCGCCGAGGTCGACGCTGTCGGCCCGGCCGAAGAGGATGGCGCCGACGATCGCGATCGGCACGATCGCCGCCAGCGACGTCGACTGCGCGCGGTGCTGGCCGAGCCCGGCCATGACGAGCGCGGGCACCATCACGATCCCGCCGCCGACCCCGAACAGGCCGCTCAGCACGCCGGCCGCGAGGCCGATCGCTGCGAGCGCGAGCCATGCGATTCGTGGTGCGTCAGCCGCCATGGTGCTGATGGTGGCACACGACCGATTTCACCCGGTGAAGCTATCGGCCAACTTGCGGCGCCTTCTTGCTCGATCCGGACACCCGGTGCAAGCGGCGACCAACCAGAGCCCGGTCTTCGGCCCTTCTTGGCCGTTAACTTCGCCCGGTGAAACCGGGATCGCTGATAGACTTCCCACTTCGTTCCGTAAAGCGCAGGACCCTATCCGAGCATGACCTCCGAGCCCGCAGCCATCTCTGCCGACGATCACCACGACCGCGCGCCGATCGAGCTGCCGCACCGCGTGCGCCTCGAGATCCTCGGTGCGGTCCTGCTCGGCATCTTCCTCGCCGCGCTCGACCAGACCATCGTCGGCACCGCCCTGCCCACGATCGTCACCGAGCTCGAGGGCAATGACGTCTACGTCTGGGCCTTCACGGCGTACCTGCTGACGTCGACGGTCTCCGGCCCGCTGTACGGGAAGCTCTCCGACATCTTCGGCCGTCGGCCGATCTTCCTGATCGGGGTGAGCATCTTCCTGATCGGCTCCCTGCTCTGCGGCCTGAGCCAGGAGATGTGGCAGTTCCTGGCCTTCCGCGGCCTCCAGGGCCTCGGTGCCGGGGCGCTCTTCCCGATCGCGCTGGCCATCATCGCCGACATCTTCGCGCCGTCGGAGCGCGGCAAGTACCAGGGCTTCTTCGGCGCGGTCTTCGGCGTCAGCTTCCTGCTCGGCCCGGCCATCGGTGGATTGATCACCGACAACTTCGGCTGGCACTGGATCTTCTTCGTGAACCTTCCGCTGGGCGCCGTGGTGCTGTTCGTCATCTGGCGCACGCTGCCGACCCATCGCGAGGCCGGCGCGGACCGGCACATCGACTACCTCGGCGCGGCGCTGCTGGTGGGCGCGCTCGTCCCGATCCTCATCGGCTTCACGAACAAGCAGTTCGGCGAATGGACCGATCCGGACGTCGGCGGGCTGATCGCGATCGGCCTGGCGTTGACGGCGGCCTTCGTGTTCGCCGAGTCCCGCGCGCACGAGCCGATCGTTCCGCTTCGCCTCTTCCGCATCCGCACCTTCACCGCCAGCGTCATCGCGATGTTCCTGGCGGCGACGGGCTTCTTCGCCGCGGTCGTCTTCCTGCCTCGCTGGTTCCAGTTCGTCAACGGCAGCTCGGCGACCGAGTCGGGCTACCAGATCCTGCCGCTGCTCGGCGGGCTGATCATCTCCGCGGTCGGCTCCGGACAGTTCGTGGCCCGCACCGGCCGCTACAAGACGCTGATCATCGTGGCACTGCTGACGCTCGCCTTCGGACTCTTCCTGCTGACGAACATCCGGCCCGATACACCGCTGCCGCTCCTGTGGCTGTGGATGGCCGTCGCCGGACTCGGCATCGGGCCATCCTTCGCGGTCTTCACGCTGGCGGTGCAGAACGCCGTGCCGGTGCGCGACCTCGGGACCGGCACGAGCAGTCTGACCCTGTTCCAGCAAGTCGGCGGGACGATCGGCCTGGCCATCACCGGCACGATCTTCGGCTCGACCCTGCTCGAGGAAACGCCCGAGCAGCTCGTCGAGGCCGGTGTGCCGCCCCAGTTCGCCGACCAGTTCGCCAGCGCCGATGCATCACAGTTCAACGACCTCACGGGCGTCGGCGACCTCGGCGCCTCGATCCTCGCCCAGGTCCCGGAGCAGTTCCAGGCGACCGTCGAGCCGCTGATCCCGGCCATCGTCGAGGGCATCCACACGGCCTTCTCGATCGCCACCGGCGCGACCTTCGTGGTCGGGATCGTCACCGCGCTGATCGCGGCGCTGGTCGTGGCGCTGGTGATGCCCGCAGGGCGGATCGGCGAGCGCGAGGAGTCAGGCTGGCGCGCATCGGCCCCAAAGGCGGAGCCCGCGCTCGACTAGCAGTCGCGGGGCATCACCGGTCCCGTGCAGCACGCGCGATGCGTTGCCAGTCGCTGAGCGGCGCTTATCGCGAACGAGCTGGCGTCGCCGGTAGATTCGCGCTGGAAGTCGGTCGCTGAGAGCCTGAAAGCCGGCGCGGAACGCCCTGGTCTCGCGCTTCGTTCGCGTTAACGGTCGCTGAGCGGCTCCCGGCATCGCGCGGTTCGTGATTTCCGTCTCTGAGCGGCGGACGACGAGCGGTGCACAGCGAGGGCGTGGCCCGATCCCCGCGAGCTGACCCTATTCGTAGCGGACACCGCTACGAATGAGCCCACCACCAACCTACTGTCCGATCACCACCGACTCCAGCACCGGCTCAGCGACTGCCAGCGCCTCGTCCCAGCCCTCGACCGGGCCGCCGACCATGACCGCGAGCAGACCCTCATCGGTGTCGAAGAAGGCGATCCACAGGCGACGATCGGGGTTGATCGCGATCGTCCCGGGCGGCAGGTCCATGATCTCGGTCCCCTCGGCGCCGGTGTTCTCGATCGTGATCTGGCTGCCCTCGAGGCCGCCCATCTGCGACGAGCTGGTCTCGACCACCTCGAGGTTCGGGTTCGTCTCGAGGATGGCGACCGCATCGGCGGCATCGGTGGGCTCCGCAGCGCCATCGGCGCCGTAGACGGCGGTGGGGCGGGCGAACTGAACGGCGATGACGTTCGGATCGGTCTCGTCACCCTGCTGGATGGTGAAGTACCCGTCGAGGACCTGGCGGGCGGACCATTGGTCGCCAATCTCGAAGGTCACGCGGGGCGCGAAGTCGTGGCGCGAGTATCGCCCCGGCGCGAGGGTCTCGTCGCCGGTGTCGTTGATGTTTGCCACCCCCGACGGCAGGGGAGAGGGGGACGGGGTGGCGGTCCTGCCTTCCGGATTCAGCATGTTGCCGCAGGCCGCCAGGACGAGGGCGATGCCCGCGAGCAGTCCGATTCGACGCATCACCGGTAGATACTGCCATGCCGGGCCTCGGCGTTCATTCGCGAGCTCCGGCGAAGGTCGCCGCGGTTCGTGACACGGATTGGCGGGATTGCGGGGCAGGCTAGGCTCGTGGACGTGATCACCGATGGCATCAGCCTCGAGCCAGACGGCGTCGCGCGCTGCTGGTGGGGCGCCGGCGACGAGCTGTATCGGCCCTACCACGACCGCGAGTGGGGCCGCCCGGTCGCGGACGATCGGCGCCTGTTCGAGAAGCTCAGCCTGGAGGGCTTCATGTCCGGCCTCTCGTGGCTGACGATCCTGCGCAAGCGCGAGAACTTCCGCGCCGCCTTCGCCAACTTCGAGATCGAAACGGTGGCCGGCTTCGGGACCGATGACGTTGACCGCCTCCTGGCCGATGCGGGCATCGTCCGTCACCGCGGGAAGATCAACGCGGTCATCAACAACGCGCGTCGCTGCGATGAGCTGCGCGACGAGTTCGGCAGCCTCGCCGCCTACGCCTGGAGCTATGAGCCCGATCCGTCGTTGCGCCCCGCGTCGCTCGACCGCGACGCGCTCATGCACCTGGGGACCAGCCCGGAGTCGGTGGCGATGAGCAAGGATCTGCGGCGTCGCAGCTGGTCCTTCGTCGGCCCGACCACGGTGTACTCGTTCATGGAGGCGATGGGCCTTGTCAACGACCACCTGACCGGATGCTTCGCTCGCCCGGAGGTCGAGGCCGCGCGCGAGGCGTTCCAACGGCCCTAGCGTCGCGCGCCCTGCCACGCCTATTCGTAACCGTTCGCGCTACGAATCCCGAGGATGGCCATGGACGTCCGGTACGCTCCCCGCGCACGTAGAGGCAGTGGATGGAAGCGATCACGCCGCGCTGGGAATGGCGAACCTTCGGTTCGAGCTTCGGACCGGCCGAGGATGCGTTCGCGCGCCTGGCGCCGGAGCGCGTCCAGGAGAGCGACGAGATTTACGTCGTCGCCCCGGACGGCGACACCGTGAAGGTCCGCGACGCCCTCATGGACATCAAGGTCCTGCGCGAGATCGACGCGAACGGCCTCGAGCAATGGACGCCGGTGATGAAGGCCGAATTCCCGGTGTCGGCCGCCGATGTCAGTCGCGTGTTCGAGGCCCTGCGTCAGCCCTTGCCCGCGCTGGATCGCGCCGAGTACACGCTGGACCAGTTCCTCGACGAGCTCATCGCCCCGGCCGAGGAGGTCGCCGCCGTCCGCGTCCACAAGCGCAGGGTCCGCTACACGATCGGCGGCTGCACCTCCGAGGTGACCGATGTCGTCGCCGACGGGCACGAGACCCGCACGATCGCGATCGAGGCCGAGGATCCCGCCGCGGTGATCGCCGCCGTCCGCGGCGCCGGTCTCGGCGGCCACGTCAACACGCCCTACCCCGCCGGTCTTCGAGCGCTCATCGCCGGCGAGTTGCCGCGCTACGCGGTCATCGACGTCGGGACGAACTCGGTCAAGTTCCACGTCGGCGAGCGTGCCGCGGACGGGTCGTGGCGCCGGGTGATCGATCGCGCCGAGCTGACCCGGCTCGGCGAGGGCATCGAGGCGACCGGGAAGATCGGGTCTGACGCGCTCGATCGGACGGCGGACGCGATCGCGGCGATGGTCGACGAGGCGAAGCAGGCGCGCGCACGGGCCGTCGTGGCCGTCGGGACCGCTGGCCTGCGCATCGCAACGAACAGCGACGCGGTCGTCGCGGAGATCCAGCGCCGCGCCGGCGTGGCCGTCGAGGTCGTCTCGGGCGAGGAGGAGAGCCGCCTGGCATACGTCGCGGTCAAGCAGGGCATCGGTCTCGGGCAAGGTTCGCTCGTGGTCTTCGACACCGGTGGCGGCAGCAGCCAGTTCACGTTCGGGTCGGGGGACGGCGTGGACGAACGGTTCAGCCTCGACGTCGGGGCGGTTCGCTACACCGAGCGCTTCGGGCTCGACGGCGCGGTGTCTCCCGGCGTGCTCGGCGAGGCGCTCGGGGCGATTTCGGCCGACCTCGCCCGGCTTGACGGACGTCCGCATCCCGACGCGCTCGTCGGGATGGGCGGGGCGATCACGAATATGGCAGCCGTCCGCCACTCGATGGCCACCTACGACCCGGACGTCGTGCAGGGGACGGTGCTCGATCGCGCCGAGATCGATCGCCAGCTCGAGCAGTACCGCTCGCGCGACGCGGAGGCACGCCGATCCATTGTCGGCATCCAGCCGAAGCGCGCCGACGTGATCCTGGCCGGCGTGTGCATCGTCCGCACCGTCGTGGACAAGCTCGGAGCCGATTCGCTCACGGTCAGCGATCGCGGGCTGCGCCACGGCGTGCTGGCCGAACGGTTCGGGGAGTAGCGTCGCCCGCGACCAAGTTGTGCCACGAAATCGGCCCAACTTTCGCCGTTAGTTCCGCTGGCGAATAAATGTCGAGCTCCCTTGGAGTGTGCTAACATTGCACACTCCATGGCACACTCTCGCCCGGATCCCCTCGCACGGACCAACGTCACGATCCCGGCCGACCTGATGGCGAAGGTCGACGAGCTGGCAGGCCCGCGCGGCCGCAGCCGGTATGTCGCGGAGGCGGTCGCGCAGCGCGTGCGCCGTGACGAGCTCGGGCGGGCGATCGCAGAGACGGCCGGCGCCATGGTCGGCAAGCCGGGATGGATGGGCCCGGACGAGGTCGCGCGCTGGGTCGAGGAGCTCCGCAGCGAAGAGACCGACTGACCGATGCGCTACCTCCTCGACACCACGTTGCTCATCGACCACGCGAACGGCTACGAGCCGGCGATGACGCTCCTGCATCGGCTGTACGAGGGTGGCGGTGAACTGTTCACGTGCGATGTCGTCGTGTGCGAAGCCCTCTCGGGAGGGACCGATGAGCACCGCGCGGTCGTCGCGCGCCTGCTGGAGCCGCTCGAGTACGTCGCCACCGATCCCGCTGCTGCCCATGCCGCGGGCGGGGCCCGGCGTCGCCGCCACGAAGCGGGCGGAAAGCTCGGCCTTGGAGATTCGCTCATCGCGGCGGTGGCCATTGGTCTCGACGCGACCGTCGTCACTCGCAACCGGCCGGACTTCGAGCGCCAGGGCGCATCGGTCCTGCCCTATTCGTAGCTGACACCGCTACGAATTACCGGGTCCACGTCGTCGTGCTTCAGCCGAACCAGGCCACCGACACCAGCTCGGCGTAGACCGCCTCGACGTCCACCGGCACGCCGCGCCGTGAGAACCATCCGCCGACGTTGGCGACGTCACGGTGGAGCAGCTCGAAGGCATCGGGATTGGTCGTGAACTCCACGGCCTGGGGCAGGTCGATCACGACCAGGCGCCCGCGCCACCACAGCAGGTTGTAGGTGGACAGGTCGGCATGGACGAGGCCGGCCATCGTCAGCGCGATCAGGCAGCTGGTCATCTGCCGCCATGCCGACGCCAGCTCGTCGACCTGCAGGCGAGCCTGCGCCAGCTTCGGTGCCGCCTCCGACTCGTCGCCGATGAACTCCATCAGCAGGCCGTCATCGGTCTGCTCGACCGGATAGGGCACCGAGACGCCCGCCTCCCAGGCGCGGCGCAGGACCGCCCACTCCTGCATCGGCCAGAGGGCTGAGGCAAGCTCCTGGCCATGGCGGCTCTTGTTGCCGGCCGCCAGCGCGCGGCGGTCGCGCGCGTTGACGTTCCAGCCCTCGCGGTACATGGCGTGGCGGCGGAACGAGGTCGCGTTCGAGAAGCCCTCGTCGCGGAGCTCGTCCTTGCTCGGGTTGCGGATGCGGTATCGCTTGTGGGCGAGCAGGCGCGGACCGCTCCTGGCGAAGCGGCGCTCCACCAGGAAGATCTCTGCCTCCTTGCCGGACTTGAGGGTGCCGCGCGGGATGTCGGTGTAGGCCTCGCCATCGGGCCAGGCGTACGACGGCCCGCGCAGCGGATGCGTGACGGACACGAGAAAGCGCTCCCGTTTCGGGTGGGACGTGGGGGAAGGTCGTCCCGACCGGTCAGGAGCGCTGCGTTCGCCGAGGTCTCAGGTCAGACCGATGGCGTCAGGCGTGCTCCGCACGGCCGGGAGGAACAACAAGGGCGATCGTCACTGCCTTGGTCCTCCTGGTGAGATGTTCTTCGATGGCCGGCGGGGATGATGCGCCTCCCATGCCGCCATTGCAACCGCGGCAGCGCCGCTGAGCGACACAACCCATGAGGGCCGCACCAGAAATGAAGACCCTTTAGACGGGGTCGAGCGAGACCGATAAAGCCCTTGCCTATTGGACGGGCAACCTTTGAGTGCCAGACTCGGCCATAGGAACTCCCTTCCGAGCGAGGTAAAGACCGATGAACGACCAGCCGCCCATTGCCATCGAGCTCACCGCTCGCGAACGTGAGGTGCTGGCCTTGGTCGCGCAGGGCCTCACCAATCGCGAGGTCGGGGCAGCCCTGTTCATCAGCGAGAGCACCGCCGGCGTACACGTCTCGAACATCATGGCCAAGCTCGGCGCCGCCAGCCGGACCGAGGCGGCCACGATCGCCATCCGCTCGGGCCTCGTGCCGGGGATGGACCCGCCCCCCTCGGAGCCGCAGCCCGCGCCCGGGGAGCCCGCCGAGCCGGCCTTTACGGCAGCCGACCATCCGCCCGAGCCGGCCGGCTGGTGGGGAAGGATCAAGGTCCAGGCCGCGCGCCACCCGCGCAAAACGACCGCGGCGCTCGCCGTAGTGGGCATCCTCGGCGCGGTCACCGCGGGCCTCGGATTCGCCGTCCTCACCGCGGATCCGCCAGCCGAGGTGGCGGGAGCGAGACCGACGCCACCCGCGTCGGTCTCTGACGCCGATGAGGCGCCGACGGCCACGCCGGCGCCGTCGGCGTCAGGATCCGCGTCCGGCTCGGCCAGCCCCTCCGCAGCGGCTTCCGCGGGCGCGAGCGGCGAGCCCACGCCGTCGCCGGTCGCAGCCATCACTCCTCCGCCGGACCTCCAACCGGCCGGCACATGGACGGCCGCCGCCAGCATGGTCGACCGCCGGTGGAATGGATCCGCCACCCTGGTCGACGACGGCACCGTGATCGTCATGGGCGGATACGATTGGAACGATGGGATCGGGTGCTACAGATCGGTCGAGCGCTACAACCCCGCCTCGAACCGATGGGACGACGCGGCCTTCATGCTGGAGGGTCGCTGCGACCACAGCGCCACGCTGCTCGGCGATGGCCGGATCCTCGTCGCGGGCGGGTATGTCGAAGGGCCCACCACCGCCACCACCGCCGCGTCGATCTACGACCCGGAGACCGACCGGTGGTCGGAGGTCAACTCGATGAACACCGCGCGTCGCCACCACCAGGCAACCGTCCTCGACAACGGACGGGTGCTGGTCGTCGGCGGCATCACCACTGAGGGCGACCCGACCGCGACGGCGGAGATCTTCAACCCGGCCTCGGGCGGCTGGTCCGCCACCGCCTCGATGAGCGATCCGCGCCCCGGCATGGTCTTCGCGGAGCTCGCCGATGGCCGAGTCCTCGTTGCCGGTGGCCAGGGCGGACAACGCGGGACTACGGCCCTCGCCACGGCCGAGGTCTACGACCCGGAATCGGGCACCTGGGGTCCTGTCGAAGACATGCGCGACGCCCGTGCGGACGCGAGCGCCATCCTGCTGGCGAATGGGAAGGTGCTCGTGTTCGGCGGCATCATCGGCAATGGGCGTAACGAGGATGACGTCACCGCCTCGGCGGAGCTGTTCGACCCGGACACCGAGAATTGGACCGCCACCGGATCGCGATCGGTGGCGAGCTACGGTGCCCTCGCCGCGCGCCTCGACAATGGCGACGTGCTCGCCGTCGGTGGTGGGACGCTCGTGGGCACCCGGGCACGACTGGCGCCGGTGGAACGGTACGACGTGCGTGTCGGCAGGTGGGTCTTCGATGCCAACCCGGGCCAGCCGCGGGCCGAGGCGTTCCTGGTGGGCCTCGACGACGGGACGGTCCTCCTGGGAGGTGGCTCACGCCCCAGCCCCGACGACTTGATCCTCGCGTCGGCGGAGCGCTACGAGGTCCAGGAACCGTAACGATCCCTGCGGGAAGTCCAATCTCGAGATCGGGCGCGATCGCTCTGTTAGGCCAACCTTGGCGCTCCGTCGGCCCTGATAACCAAGGTGTTATCATGGCTACGCGATGAACGCCGCCCGAGCTCTCAGGTTCGCCCGGCGGCGCGCTGGCCTCACGCAACGCGAGCTCGCCGAGATGGCCGGGGTGCCGCAGCCGTCGATCGCCCGCATCGAGCGCGGAGCGGTTGTGCCGCGGGTGGACACGCTTGCGCACCTCCTCGAGACGGCGGGAAGCTCCCTTGAGCTTGCGCCCAGACTCGGCGATGGCATCGACCGCACGCTGATCCGGGCCGCGCTCGCGCTTACGCCGGAGGAGCGGATCGAGGCCGCCGGTCGCGCTGGATCGAACTTGGGCACCTTCCTCGGCGAGGTGCGTCGTGGCCGATCGCCCGCCTGACTTTCGCCCGGAGGAAGTCATCCGGCTCCTCGGCCGGCACGAGATCCGCTACATCCTGATCGGCGGCCTGGCGGCGATCACGCACGGGGCCGGCGTCGTCACGCGGGACGTCGACGTCTGCTACGCGCGCGATCCGGAAAACCTCGAGCGCCTGGCCGATGCGCTGCGCGAGGTCCATGCGGAGCTCCGCGGTGCCGAGCCGGGCCTGCCGTTCTGCCTCGACGCGAAGACCCTCGCGCGCGGGGACTCGTTCACCTTCACGACGGATGTCGGCTGGGTCGACATCCGTGCCACACCGTCCGGGGTCACTGGGTACGACGAGCTGGTCCGAACGGCCGACGCGTACACGCTCTTCGGCCACCGAGTCTTGGTAGCCTCGCTCGATGACCTCATTCGGATGAAGCGAGCCGCAGGGCGCCCCAAGGACCTGCTCGCGGTGGAGGAGCTCGGAGCGCTCCGGGAGGAGATCGACCGATCCTGACTGAGGGTCGGACGCCAGGGGTGAGCCCACCCTGCACCGTCGGTGCAAGGTGCGTGTTCATCGGCGCGCCGGCACGCGGTGTCGGCTCCGTCGGTGGCCGAGGTGCCATCGGTCGCAGAAGCGGCAGTGGTAAGGCGTAACCGAGCCGTCGAAGCGGCGGCTGCGTGACGCGCTCCGTGCCTCCCTGCGGGTGAAATACAAGGCCTTGGACTCGCACGCGCGCACGCGCATCGGCAGGTCGCGGTTGATGAACTGGCGGTAATCGACGACGGGCATGGCCCGATCGTCGTCATCGGTCGCGACAGCTTGGGTGTCGCACGGCGACGGCGCCCTTGACATCGCGCCGAGCGATGGGGACGCTGGCGGGGATGGCCACGTTCGAAGGCTTTCCACCGCAGACGCGCGCTTTCCTGCGCGACCTGGCCGAGCACAACGAGAAGCCGTGGTTCGACGCCCATCGCGACGACTACGAGCGCTGGTGGCTCGCGCCGGCCCGCGCGTTCGTGGATTCCATCGGTCAGGAGCTGGCGACGCTGGTGCCCGACATCCGGGCCGAGCCCAAGCCGAACGGCTCGATCATGCGGATCAACCGCGACGTGCGCTTCAGTGCCGACAAGCGGCCGTACAAGGACCACCTCGACTTGTGGTTCTGGGAGGGGCCGGAGCGCCGCGCGGCGATCAGCGGGATCTTCGCGCGCTTGACGGCAGAGACGTTCTCGGTCGGCGTCGGCGCCCACGGCTTCGACCCGCAGCGCCTCAAGGAGTACCGCGCAGCGGTCGTCGATCCCAAGACAGGCGCGAAGCTGGCGAATGCCGTGACCTCCGTGGAGGCGAATGGCCTCGAGGCGCTCGGCGAGCGGTATTCGCGACCGCCGGCCGGCTTCCGGGCCGATGGCGACGCCGCCCGCTTCCTGCGGTTCGGCGCGCTCTGGACCGTCGAGGAAGCACCGGCCGAGATCGCCGAGACGCCCGCGATCGTCGAGCACTGCATGAGCCACTGGCGCACGGCCTTGCCGATCCACCGCTGGCTGGTCGATACGCTCCAGCGATGAGCTTCGACGTCGCCGCCGATGCCTACGACGCCTTCATGGGCCGATACTCTCGGCTGCTCTCGCCACAGATGCTGGACTTCGCGCAGGTCGGGGAGGGCGACCGAGTGCTCGACGTCGGCTCCGGGCCCGGCATCCTGACCGGCGAGCTCGTCGCGCGTCTCGGGCCGCAGGCCGTCACCGCCATCGACCCATCGGCGACCTTCGTCGAGGCCGCCCGTGATCGGCACCCGGGCGTCACCGTTCTACAGGGTTCCGCCGAGGAGCTGCCGTTCCCCGACAGCGCGTTCGACGCTTCGCTTGCGCAGCTGGTCGTGCACTTCATGTCCGATCCGGTCCGCGGCCTGGCCGAGATGCGGAGGGTGACCCGCGATGGGGGCGCCGTGGCAGCCTCGGTCTGGGACCTTGCCGGCGGTCGCGCGCCGCTCAGCCTCTTCTGGCGGGCCGCGCACGATCTCGACATGGACGTTGCCGACGAGTCGCAGATGCCCGGCGCGCGCGAGGGCCACCTCGGCGAGCTGTTCGAGGCGGCAGGCTTGCACGACGTCCGCGACACCACCTTCGCCGTGAGCCTCGAGCACCAGAGCTTCGAGGATTGGTGGGAGCCGTACACACGGGGAGTGGGGCCCGCCGGTGCGTACGTCGCCGCCCTGGACGAAGAGCGTCGAACCCTGCTGCGCGAGCGGTGCCGTGCGCTCCTCCCCGATGGTCCGTTCACGATGACCGCCCATGCCTGGGCCGCAAGCGGCCGCGCCTGACCCCCCTCCCGACTACGGCTCGACCAGCTGTCGGAAGGCGGTTGCGAGCGTCGGCTCGGCGACCCGGCGGCACAAGTCGGCGTGAGCGTCGAGGATCGTGGAACCGTAGCCATCGACCTCGATCGCACGCTCGGCGACGCGGATGCGCGCACGGAGGCCGATCCCCAGCGGAGACTCGCCGATCCACAGCATGTCGACCTCGCCGGAAATGCCGAGCTGCCGCTGGAGATCGTCAGCTGCAGCCTCGAGGAACTGAGACGTCGCTTCGTCGATCGGGCCGCGTTCCACAGAGAAAGCGTACCTTCGATCTGTCGACGGATGTGCCACTTATGATCAGGCGGCACCGATAGAGAAACACGGAGGGACGAGGTGTCCCAACCCCCATCAACCTCGCCTCCCAGCCGTCAGCCCGCCAAGGACGAGAAGTTCTGGCGCGACTTTCTCGAGCAGGGCGGCGACACCTGGAAGGGCATCGGCCGCCAGGTCCTCAAGCGCATCCCGAGTGACCCGCGCTGTCGGATGTGCGCGTCGCCGTTCGAGGGCCCTGGCGCGCCGCTCATGCGGCTCATCGGCAAGCGCCAGTCCGTGGCCAACCCCAATTGGTGCACCTCGTGCATCGACTTCATGGCCAAGCACCATGGAGGTGCAGAGATCGACGGCGCGATGCTGTTTGCCGACATCCGCGGCTCGACCTCGCTGGCCGAGAGAATGTCATCCGGCGAGTACAGCGAGCTCCTGAACCGATACTTCGCGACGGCCACCAGCGTCGTCTTCAAGCACGACGGATTCATCGACAAGTTCGTGGGCGACGAGCTCGTTGCGCAGTTCTTCCCGCTGCTCTCCGGCGAGCGCTACATCGCGAGAGCGGTGGCGGCCGCCCAGGACCTGCTGCGCGCCACCGGCCACGCAGATCCGGAGGGGCCGTGGGTGCCGGTCGGCGCGGGCGTCCACGCGGGCAGGGCCTGGTTCGGGGTCGTCGGCGAGGGCACCCACGTCGAGCTGACCGCGGTTGGGGACAACGTCAACGTCGCGGCGCGCCTGGCTGCCGCGGCCGGTCCCGGCGAGGTGCTGGTATCGGTCGAAGCCGCAGCGGCATCCGACCTTGATCCCTTGCTGGAGCGCCGCACGCTCGAGCTGAAAGGCAAGGAGCTGCCGACCGAGGTCGTCTCGGTGCGAATCGCGCCTTGAGCGCCGGGTTCGTCGCCGTGTACGGCACGCTTCGCCGCGGCGAGCGCAACCACGAGCTGCTGGGTGCGGCGGAGCCGGTTGGCATCGGCCACGTGAACGGTCGTCTGCACGAGGTGCCGCGCGCTCCGTATCGACCTTATGCGTATCCGGCCTTGGTGGAGGATCCGGACGGTCGCGTGGTGGTCGAGATCTATCCCCTGGCCGATGCGGAGATGCTCGCGACGCTGGACGCGCTCGAGCTGTATGACCCGTCTGACGAAGAGGGCTCGCAATACGTGCGGCGGATCGTCCCGATTTTCGACGGTCCGGTCGAGCATGCCGATGTCTACTTCTACAACGGGCCGCCGGAGGAGCTCGGCGAGGTCATCGCCGGTGGCGACTGGGCACGGCATCGCACAATGTCCACGTGACGATCACCGAGGAACGGCGGCTGGTGACGGTCCTCTTCGCGGACCTCGTGGGCTTCACGGGGCGCGCCGAGGAGAGCGATCCGGAGGCGGTGCGCGAATTCCAACGCGCCTACTTCGCGGCCGTGACCCGCGAGGTCGTCCGATTCGGCGGGACGCTCGAGAAGTACATCGGCGACGCGGCGATGGCGATCTTCGGCGCGCCACAGGCGCACGACGACGACGCGGAGCGCGCGCTGCGCACCGCCATGGAGATTCACCGCGCGGTCGGGGAGCTGGATGGCGGGCCGGAGGTCCGCATCGGCGTGAACACCGGCGAGGTGGTGGGCGGCACGGCCGGTCCGCAGGAGGGCGACTACACCGTCAGCGGCGACGCGGTGAACGTGGCGGCCCGCCTCCAACAGGCCGCGGCGCCCGGCGAGATCCTCGTCGGCGGCATGACCCGTCGACTCAGCGCGGACGCCTTTGCCTTCGCCCCGCTCGACGAGATGGCGCTGAAGGGTCGAGCGGAGCCGATCGAGGCCTGGCGCCTGGAGCGCGAGCTCCCGGAGCGGCCGCGGACGCACGGCGGCGAGACACGGCTCGTCGGCCGCGCGCGCGAGGTGGACATCATCGAGTCGGCACTCGAGGTGGCGCGCGAGGGCCGCGGCCTGATGGTCGCGCTCGTCGGCGAGCCCGGGATCGGCAAGAGCCGCCTGGCGCTCGAGATGCGCCAGCGTGCCGAAGCGGCCGGCTTCACGAGCGCGTGGACGAGTTCGCAGTCGTACGCGTCCGCCTTCCCCTACCACCTCGTCAGCCAGCTCGTCGGCCAGCTCCTCGACCGAGGGGAAGGCCGAAGCACCGCGGACTCACTCCGCTCCGCGGAGGTGGCCGCGGACGGCGATGCGCTCGCGCGATGGGCGGCCATCCTCGACGAGGTTCTGGGGGAGGGCGCGGACGCTGATCCGCAGCTCGCCGAGCTGTCGCCCGCGGGGCGGCAACGGCTGTTGGTCCACGCCATCGGCGGCCTGCTGCGCTCGGCGTCGCAGCGCGGCCCGATGCTCGTGGTGCTCGATGACCTGCATTGGGCCGATCCGGCCAGCCTGGCGGTCGTCGAGCAGCTGCTCGCCGTCCTACCCGGCCTCCGCATCGTGCTGCTGGCGACGTATCGGTCCAACTGGTCGCACGGTTGGGAGGGTCGCAGTGCGTACGAGCAGATCAACCTGCGGGCCCTGCGGCCGGAGGATGCACGCCTGATGGCGCAGGAGCTCGCCAGCGGTCGGTCGGTCTCCGAGGAGCTGACGGAGCGTGTGCTCGAGCGCAGCGCCGGCAATCCGCTCTTCCTCGAGGAGCTGCTCCACGGCGAGACGGGTTCGGCCGATGGCCAGACGCATCGCCTGCCCGCGACGATCCACGAGATGCTGCTTGCGCGGCTGGACGCGCTGTCCCCGGAGGAACGTCGCACCCTCCAGCTGTCCTCGGTCGTGGGCATGGAGTTCTCGGAACGCATCGTCGTCGAGCTGTCGGAGGAGGCTCCCGACCGGACCGGTGCCGCCCTCCGCGACCTCCAACGCGCGGAGCTCGTCGCGACCGGTCGCGGCGAGCACACGCTGGTCTTCCGCCATCCGCTCATCCACGAGGTTGCGTATCGCAGCCTGCTCCTCAGTACGCGACGAACCCTGCACGGCCGCATCGGTGGCTGGATCGAGGCGCATGGCGGCGACGAGCAGGTCGCCGAGCTCGCGCGCCACTATCGCGACAGCGACGACCTGGCGAAGGCGCGAACGTACCTGCGCCTGGCCGGCGAGCGAGCGCAGGTCCTCAACGCCAACCGCGAGGCCTTCGATTGGTTCACCGATGCGGCAGAGGCCTCAGCCGATGATCCGCTCTTCCGCGCCGAGATGATCGAGATGGCCGCTTTCCAGCGCTATCTCCTGGGCGAGATCAACGAGGCAACGGAGCAGCAGGAGGAAGCGATCACGCTCTTCGAGTCGGCCGGCGCCGAGCGCTCGGCCCTCAACGCGCGCCGCTGGCTCGGCCGCTTCCGCTGGCTGCTGGGCGACAAGCCGGAGTCGCAGCGACAGATCGACCTCGCCATCAACGGTCTCGAGCGCCTCGGGCCGAGCCCTGAGCTGGCGATGGCGTTCAGCTTCCGATCACAGAGCTTGATGCTCGAGCCCGACTTCGAGGCGGGCGAGAAGTGGGCGCGAAAGGCGATCGAGATCGCGGAGCAGACAGACGCGACTGCTGCGCTCGTGCACGCCTACAACAACCTCGGGTCCTGCCTCATGTGGAAGGGGGATCTTGCGGGCGCGGACTACCTGCGGCGCAGCCGCGATCTCGGGCTCCAGCATCATCTCCCCGACGACGTCGGCCGCGCCTACGCCAACCTCAGCGGGCAGGGCAACCGCATCTTCCCGTTCGAGTACGCCGAGTCGGAGGCGCTGCTCATCGAAGCAGTCGAGTACTCCGCGCGGACGATCCCCGACGGCGTCTTCGACCGCTGGCTTCGCTCGGGATGGGGCGAGTTTCTGCTCGTCACCGGCCGCTGGGCGGAGGCGGAGACCGTGATCTTCGGCATCGACCCGGAGGCCGCGGAGGCGTACCTGGGGAGCGAGGTGAGGAGTCTCGCCGCGCACTTCCTCGCATGGAAGGGTCGGGCTGAGGAGGCCGTGCGGATCGCCTCCGTCGCGGCCGATACGTCGGAGCGCATCGGCGACATCCAGGCGGTGCTGCCGCCATTGGCGGCAATGGCGGCGGCCCAAGCCGGACTCGGTGAGGACGATGCCGCCATGGGGAGCATCAAGCGAGGGATCGAGCTTCGCGGCACGAGGGACGAGCCAACGATGAGCGCCTGGTATCTCTTCGAGGTGACCGACACGCTGTCGGCGATCGCCTCGCGCGACTTGTCGTCAGCCGTCGTCCGCGAAGGGTTGGAACGGGTTGCGGCCTTCGCCCGCACGATCGGGCCCGATGCAGCTCGTACCGGCGATCTCGTCCAGGCTACCGTCCGCCACGTCGTCGTCGGTGCCGCCATCGAACAACTGGCTCGGTTGGGAGCTGCCGCTGGCGTCGCGATCGACCCGCCGGCCGAGTCGTTCCCTGGGACCGATGAGGCACTCGCCCTACTCGAGCGGGAGCACCGGCCCTTCGACGTTGCGCGGATCCTCCTGTGGAAGGCGGAGGCCGAAGAGCCGGTGCCGGACCTGGCGTGGGCCGCCTTGACCTTCGAGGAGCTCGGCGCGCATCCGTATCTGGAGCGGACGGAGCGCATTACCGCCAAGGCGGGTTCGTGAGGGTCATCGGACAGTGTCCGGCAACCGAGGGAGCGGCTGTCAGCGAATATATCGATAGTGATATAACCGCTGATGAATGGTAGCAGGGTCGGACGGACAGTCCAGTGGGAGCGGCGATGTCCCGGAGCCACTTAGGAATCTGAGCGGATGGAGCTTGGCGAGCTCAGACCACCGACCACGAGGCCGACGACGTGAGATGCCACCTGGCGAGCACGCTCGCGCTGGTCGGGCAGGATGCCGATGGCGCCCTCCAGGATCAGCGATGCCAGCCCATGGACCGATGCCCAGGCCGTGACGGCGGCACCGCCGGCATCGGTCCCGTCCCGCAGCAAGCCCTGGTCGGCGGCGTCCTGGACGGCGGCCATGAGCGTCGCGAACGCGCCACCGCCGGCAGCATCGGCCTCGGTCGGCAGGTCGGGGTCGGCCGACCGGCTGAGCTCGGTCCGGAACATCAGCCGATAGCGCTGGGGGTGGTCGAGCGCGAAGTCGACGTAGGCGAGGCCCATCGCCTCGAGTCGGTCGAAGGGATCGGCGCCGGCGTCGGACGCGGCCTCTGCGAGCGCTGAGCCGAGGAGTTCGAAGCTCTCGGCCACGATCCCGCGGACCAGCGCGCCGCGATCCGCGAAGTGGTGGTACGGCGCTGCATGGCTGACGCCCGCGCGGCGGGCGACTTCGCGGAGCGTGAAGCCGTCTGGACCCCGCTCGGCGAGAAGGGCCAACCCCGAGTCGAGGAGCGCTCGTCGCAGGTTCCCGTGGTGGTAGCTCGACCGTTTCGGGTTGCTCAACTTGACACCGTCTAGATACCCTTCTAGCATCTTACCACTGACTAGATTAACACACCAATGGACCAAGGAAGGAACGGAAGTGAGCACGGGAACCCCGGATCAGGAGCTGCATGTCGTCGTCGGTGGCACGGGCGCCATCGGTGGCGCGGTCGTCGAGGAACTCGTGCGTCGCGGCCATCGCGTCCGCAGCATCGCTCGGCGCTCGACGGCTGAGCCGGCCGTCGAGGAGCGGATTGCCGACGTCATGGACCGCCAACAGGCGATCGACGCCATCGCCGGCGCATCGGTCGTGTACGCATGTGCCGCGCCCGAGTACACGCGCTGGGTCGACGAGTTTCCGACCCTCCAGGCGAACGTGGCGGACGCCGCGGAAATGACCGGCGCACGCCTGGTCGTGATCGAGAACCTGTACATGTACGGGCCGACGGACGGACCGATGACGGAGTCGACGCCGATGGCGGCGAGCGGCAAGAAGGGCAGCCTGCGCGGGCGCTTGCACCGCGAGCTCATGGAGCGACATACCGCCGGCAGGCTGCGGGTCGCCATCGGTCGCGCGTCCGACTACTACGGCCCGCGGGCAGTGAACTCGGCGGTGGGGGAGCAGTTCTTCGCCGCGATCGCACGCGGCAAGACGCCGCGCTGGCTGGGCCGGCTGGACCAGCCCCACGCGCTGTCGTTCCTGCCGGACATCGCGGCCGGGCTCGTCACGCTCGGCGAGCATCCCGAGGCTGATGGCCAGGTCTGGCACCTGCCGGTCAGCCCCGCGCTGACCGGCGCGGAGTGGTCCGAGCGAACCGCGGCGATCGTCGGGCACTCGGTGCAGCCCTCGCGGGTGACGCGCCCGATGCTCATCGGTCTTGGCCTGTTCATGCCCCTGCTGCGGGAGCTGCGTGAGACGCTCTATCAGTGGGAGCAGCCGTGGCTCGTGGACGACTCGAAGTTCCGCTCCGCGTTCCGCGAGGGTGCAACGGACGTGGACGAAGGGATCCGCCGCACTATCGCGTGGTTTGAGGGGCGATGACGCTTCGCCGGGAGTCGCGAAACTGTCAACGAATATATCGGTAGTGATATAACCCGTGACGGGCTGCGAGGGCAGTCGGAAGGACGGCCAGCTAGGAGCCGAGTGCCGAAGCGGGTCGCGACCGCACGATCGTTCCGTGCCGTCGGTTGGTCATCGGTCACGGATGTACACCCGGATTTCACGCCTCGTGGGTTACAGCGAATCGTCCGATCGGACGAGCCGCAGACCGCAGGGAGGCACTCACAATGACCCGGTTCCACGAGATCACCGCATCGGCCCCGACCCTCAACGCAGGGCCACGAACCCTCGACCTCGTCGCCATGGCGATTGGCCTCATCATGCTCGTCGGCATCGTTCTGGCCGGAGCACTCGCCTTCGGCGTCCTGCCGGACGAGCCCACCGCCGCACCGACGCGCGTGGAAGCCATCGACGGCTGGCTGCCGGGCGTGACCATCGCCAACCGCGAGCGCGCCATCAGCGAAGCGAACACCCTTGTCGATGGATGGGCATCGGCCCTGCTGAAGCCGGAGCAGCCGATCGTGGACGGATGGGCGTCCGCACTCCTCAGGCCCGAGCCCGAGATCGTCGACGGATGGGCCGAACGCTACCTCGTCGACGGTGACTGACGACAGTTACCCGACAGGCGACCGACCGATGAACGCCGGCCACCGCGGCCGGCGTTCCGCGGTGCGCCGGAAGGGTGGCGTGGCAGGCGTATCCTCCGACCAGCCCGCGCGCCCACGAACCCGAGCGGTGGAGAGCGATAGTGAGCACTTGAGCGGCCCGCAGACCCGCAGTGCACTCCTCGGACGCGACGAGGAGCTTGCCGTGCTGGATGCCGCCCTCGAGCGGGCCGAAGGCGGCGCGGGGGGCCTCATCCTCCTCGGCGGGGAACCCGGGATCGGAAAGAGCCGCTTGGCCGATGAGGTCGGGAGCATCGCGCGCGGCCGAGACATCGCGACGCTGTGGGGCCGCGGCTGGGAGGACGCCGGCGCGCCGCCATACTGGCCCTGGGTCCAGGTCCTGCGTTCCTACCTGCGCCAGACCGATGAAGACGTCGCGCGGCGACACCTCGCACCGGGCGCGATGGACCTCGTCCAGATGCTGCCCGAGCTTCATGGCCTGATCCCGGGCCTCGATGCTTCGGACCGCCCGGACTCCGACGCGGCCCGATTCCAGCTGTTCGACTCGACCGCCTCGTTCCTGCGGAGCGCCGCGAGCGATCGGCCTCTCCTCGTCGTTCTCGACGATCTGCAGGCCGCGGATCCATCCTCGCTACGGCTCCTTCGCTTCGTGGCCGGCCAGGTCGGGGACATGCGGGTGCTGGTGCTCGGGACGTACCGCGACGTCGAGCTCACGCCCGAGCACCCGCTCCGCGGAGCGATCATCGAGATGGCGCGCGAGCCGACAACGCGATCGATCACGTTGACCGGCCTGGGCCGCGACGCCCTGCGCACGCTCATCTCCAGCACCGCCGGCAGCGCGGCCGACACCGATGGGCTCGTCGCCGCGCTCGCCCGCGGCACGAAGGGCAACCCGCTGTACGCGACCGAGACGCTCCGCCTGCTCGCCGCGGAGGGCAGGCTCGAGGAGCTGGCCGGACCTGCCCGGCACCTGGCCGTGCCGCCGGGCGTTCGCACGGTCATCGGCCGCCGGCTGGAGCGCCTCGCGCCCGCCACCAAGGAGGTCCTAACCCTCGCCGCCGTCGTCGGGCCGGAGTTCGAGGCGCAGGTCCTGGGGCACATCGGAGAGAAGGCCGACGCCGCCGGGGCGATCGACGAAGCCGTGGCCGATGGACTGCTGGTCGAGGTCGCGGGGTCCCCGGGTCGGTATCGGTTCTCCCACGACCTCGTCCGCGAGACGCTCTACGACGAGCTGCCGCCCGGTCGGCGGCGTGCGCTGCATAGTCGCGTCGGTGAGCACCTGGAGGAGCACGTCGATGCGATGCACGCCGGTGGGGCCGACCCCCGCCAGGCGGAACTCGCGTACCACTTCTACGAGGGCGAGCGTGACGCCGCGTCCGATGCGAAGACGATCGACTATGCCCGGCGCGCTGGCGCCCAGGCCTCGCGCTCGCTGGCGTTCGAGGATGCGGCGCGCCTGTATGGCATCGCCGTCGCCGCCCTCGACCGGGCGGCCGATCCGGACCCGCAGGTCCGACTGGAGGTCCTGCTGGCGCTCGGGGACGTGCTCAACCGCGGCGGGGACGTGCCGGCCGGCCGGGCGGCCCTCATGGAGGCGAGCGAGCTCGCGATGTCCCTGGGTCGGCCGGGGGAGCTTGCCCAGGCCGCGCTCGGAATCGGTGGCCGCCTGCCATGGGGACGGCCGGGACGTGAGTCGAAGCTGATCCCGCTCCTGCAGGACGCCCTCGTCCACCTGGGCGGCGCCGATGACGCCCTCCGCGTCCGCCTGCTCACGCGCCTCGCCTGCGCGTGGCGCAGCACGCCGGAGCAGCGCGCCCAGTCGGACACCCTGAGCCGGCAGGCTGTCGAGTTGGCGCGCACCATCGACGACGCTTCAGCCCTCTCGTACGCGCTGGCCGGTCGCTTCTGGGCAATCTGGTGGCCGGAGAACCCTGAGGAACGCCTCGTCCTGGCGCGTGAGATGGGGGAGCTGGCGACGGATCTCAAGGAAGGTGAGCGACTCATCGACGCCCAGCTCATGCTCTGGCTGAGCCACACCGAGATGGCCGACATGACCGCCGCGCGCGGCGAGTCGGCCGAGATGCATCGGCTCGTGACCGACCTTCGTCAGCCCGGGCATCTCTGGCTGGGGATCGCGCCGCGGGCGCTCATGGCGCTGATGGAGGGTGACTTCGCTGCCGCAGAGGCTCTCATCGAAGAGGAGACCGATCCGGGTGCCCACTTCACCCTCGCCCGTGACAACGTCTCGGCTGCCCGCTCGCACCGGTTCCTTCTTCGTCGCGAGCAGGGCCGCCTCGCCGAGATCGAGGCGGAGGTACGCGCCTCGGTCGAGGAGTTCCCGTGGTACCCGCTCCATCGGTCCGCGCTTTCCTGCCTGCTCGCCGAGCTCGGCCGCGATGGCGAGGCGCGCGGCGTCCTCGAGGAGCTCGGTCGCGACGAGTTCGCGATGCTCTACCCCGACAACGAATGGCTCCTGGGTGCCAGCCTCGCCGCCGATGCCGCCGCCCGTCTCGCGGACAGTCCGGCGGCCGAAACCCTGTATGCCCAGCTGCTCCCGTTGGCCGGACGCCACGCCATCGGCCATGCGGAGGGCAGCATGGGTGCGGTCGACCGCTATCTCGGGCTGCTGGCCGCGACCCTCGACCGCCTCGACGCCGCGGCGGGTCACCTCGAGGAGGCGGTCCACATCAACGAGCGCATGGGCGCCCGGCCGTGGACCGCCCACAGCCGCCATGACCTGGCGGTGGTGCTCCGAGCTCGGGACGCGCCGGGTGACGCGCTCCGCGCCGCCGAGCTCGACGCCCTCGCCCTCGATGCTGCCCGCGCTCTGGGCATGACGGCGCTGGAGGCCCGGATCGGTGCGACCGACGCGGAGCCGGTCGCGTCAGCCGACGGCGAGCGTAACGTCGGCACGTTCCAGCGCGAGGGCGAGTACTGGACGATCGCCTTCGAGGGCGGGAAGGTGCGCATGAAGCACACGAAGGGGCTGGCGTACCTCGCGCGCCTGCTGGCGCAGCCGGGCATCGAGGTCCACGCCATGGACCTCGCTGGTGGCGCGGGGAATGGGACGACCGCGCGGGGCGTCGTCCAGGAAGCCGGCCTCAGGGTCGCCGGCGACGGTGCCGGGCCCGCGCTCGACGACGTGGCGAAGGCCGCCTACCGCGAGCGGGCGGACGAACTGCGGTCGGAGCTCACCGAGGCGGAGGAGTGGAACGACGCGGAACGGGCCGCCCGGACCCGAGCCGAGCTCGAGGCCCTGACCTCCGAGCTCGCGGCGGCGGTCGGGTTGGGCGGACGCGATCGGCCGTCGTCGTCGGCCAGCGAACGCGCGCGGATCAGCGTCACCCGCGCCATCCGCGCCGCCCTCGAGCGGCTGGCGGTCGAGATGCCGCCGCTCGCCCGCCATCTGGAGGCCACCGTTCGCACCGGCACCTACTGCTCGTACACGCCCGACCCGCGCGCCCCGATCACCTGGCAGCGCTGACCGATACAGTTCCGACGGATGACCGATCGCGAGCTACCCGACTCGATTGCCGCCAACGTCGCCGAGTGGACGGAGACGAACGCCCAGTTCACCGATGAGCAGGCCGAGCGCGCCTGGCAGCCGCAGGACCTGACCTGGGGCGTGTTCAACGTCCGCGAGGACTCGATCGGCTCGCCGCTGGGCGACCTGGCCGGCCTCGACGTCGTCGAGCTCGGCTGCGGGACGGCGTACTTCTCCGCGCAGCTTGCGTACCGCGGCGCGAAGCCGGTCGGGGTCGACCCGACGCCGGCGCAGCTCGCCACGGCTCGGCGGATGATGGAGCGCTCTGGCATCGAGTTCCCGCTCGCGGAAGCGCCCGCCGAGCGGGTGCCGTTGCCGGATGCCTCGTTCGACCTCGCCGTCTCCGAGTTCGGCGCGTCGTTGTGGGCCGATCCGGCGCTGTGGGTGCCCGAGGCGGCGCGCCTCCTGCGGCCCGCCGGCCGGCTCGTGTTCCTGACGAACTCGTTCATCTCGTACCTGTGCGCGATCGACGAGGGCGGCACGGCCGAGACTCTCCAGCGGCCGCAGTTCGGGGCGTACCGGATGAAGTGGTCCGGCGAGGAGGGGATCGAGTACCACCTGGCCCATGGCGACTGGATCGACCTGCTGCGCGAGAACGGCTTCGAGATCGAGCGGCTCATCGAGCTGAAGGCGCCGACGGAGGCCCAGGCGCATCCGTACTACGACTACGTGGCGCCTGAGTGGGCGTGGAAGTGGCCGGCCGAGGAGATCTGGGTGGCTCGGCGCCGCGACGCATGATCTGACGCGACCGGCGCGACGCTTCTGGACCGTTGCCGAAAACTGTCAACGAATATATCGGTAATGATATAATCGGTGAATGGATGCGAGGGCGGTCGGACGAACGGCCAGATGGTCGCGCAAGCGCGCCGGGATGACCCAGCACGACCTGGCGAACGCGACCGGCCTGCCCCAACCGAGCATCGCGCGCATCGAGAGCGGAACGGTGATCCCGCGGACCGCGACGCTCATCGAGATCCTCCAAGCCACCGGGCATCAACTTTCGGTGGAACCGATCGACCCAACGGTGGATCGAGAGGCCATCCGCCGGCAGCTGGCCATGGACGTGCCGCGGCGCACGAGGAAGCCGGGTGGGAGGAATATCATTCGACAGCTGCGCGGCTTCAACGTCCCATTCGTGTTGATCGGTGACCTGGCGGAGGTCGCGTACGGCTCGCCCGCCGCGCTCGGGCGTGAGGTCGAGGTCTGCGTCGCGTCCACCGACGTCGCGCGGGAGCGGCTCGACAAGGCGATGGCCAACCTCTCGACGACCGATGCGCAGCACCTGCGGGTCGTGACCCAGACGGCCGCCGGTGACGGCTACGAGGTTCTCGCCGGGAATGCCGTCCCGTTGCACGTCCAGTCCGGGCTCCTCGTCCGGGTCGCAGCGCTCGAGGATCTGATCCGCGCTCGGCGTGCGCGCGGCACGCCGGAGGATCTCGAGGCAGCGGCGATGCTGCGCGCCATCGTCGGCGAGTCGGACTAGGGGCTGTCAACGAATATATCGGTAGTGATATACCGGTGACACGGCGCGAGGGCGCTCGGCGAAGAGGCCACAAGGACCAGCGCGAGCGCTGAGGTCTGATCGGGCCTAGGATGCGGCCGATGCCCACCGGAACTTTCGCGGTTCGCGCGGACCTGCGCAACGTCGCGATCATCGCCCATGTCGACCACGGCAAGACGACCCTGGTCGACGGCATGCTGCGCCAGACCGGCACGTTCCGCAGCAACGAGACGGTCGTCGACCGGGTGCTCGACTCGGGCGACCTCGAGCGTGAGAAGGGGATCACGATCCTCGCCAAGCAGACGACGGTCGACTACCAGGGCACCCGCCTGAACATCGTCGACACGCCGGGCCACGCCGACTTCGGTGGCGAGGTCGAGCGCTCACTGCTGCTGGTCGATGCCGTCCTGCTGCTGGTCGACGCCGCGGAGGGCCCGCTCCCACAAACGCGCTACGTGCTCCAGAAGGCGATGGCCCGCCACCTCCCGGTGATCGTGGCGTTGAACAAGATCGACCGCACCGACGCACGGCCGGCCGAAGTCCTCGACGCGGTGTACGAGCTCTTCATCGACCTCGGCGCCGATGACCACCAGATCGAGTTCCCGGTCGTCTACACCAACGCCAAGGCCGGCACGGCGACGCGCGACCTCGCAACACCGGGGACCGATCTGCGCCCTCTGCTCGACCTGCTGCAGGAGGTCACGCCGCCGCCGACCTACGAGGAGGACCACCCGCTCCAGCTGCTCGTCACGAACCTGAGCGCCAACGACTATGTCGGGCGGATGGCGGTGGGCCGGATCAGGAACGGCACGATGCGGATCGGCCAGCGGGTGGCGATCGTGCGCGAGGAGGCGGAGGATCCCGACGGCAGCGTCGAGCCCGGGCGGACGGCCACGATGGTCGCACCCGTCACGGCGCTCCAGACCGCGAGGGGGATCGAGCGCGTGGACATCGGCGAGGCCGGACCGGGCGACATCGTGAGCGTGGCCGGCCTGCCGGAGGTGACGATCGGTGACACGCTGACCGATCCCGACGACCCGCGGCCGCTGCCGCGCCTCGACGTCGACGCGCCGACCCTGCGGATGACCTTCGGCGTCAACACCTCGCCGATGGCCGGGCGCGACGGCAGCTTCCTGACCAGCCGGCAGATCAAGGCGCGGCTCGACCGCGAGGTGCTCGGCAACACGGCGATCGAGGTCCACCCGACCGAGTCGGGCGACACGTACGAGGTGCGCGGGCGCGGCGAGCTCCAGCTGGCCGTGCTCATCGAGCAGATGCGGCGCGAGGGGTTCGAGCTGACGGTCTCTCGCCCCGAGGTGATCGTGCGCGACGGGCAGGAGCCGTACGAGCGGGTGACGATCGACATCCCGCCGGAGTACATCGGCGTCGTGCAGCAGGCGATGGCCGCCCGCAAGGGACGCCTGGAGCAGATGAGCACCGATGCCGACGGGCGGGCGCGGCTCGAGTTCATCGTGCCCACCCGCGGGCTCATCGGCTACCGCGGGCAGCTCCTGTCCGACACGCGCGGAACGGCGCTGCTGCACCAGATCGGCGAGGGCTACGGACCGATGGCGGGCGAGGTCACCCATCGGACCAGCGGCGTGCTCGTCGCGGACCGATCGGGCGAGTCGCGGGCGTATGCGCTGTCGTCGCTCGTGGAGCGGTCGGAGCTGTTCATCGGTCCATCCACCGAGGTCTACGAGGGGATGGTCATCGGCGAGAACAGCCGGCTCGGCGACATGGACGTGAACCCGACGAAGTCGAAGGCGCTATCGAAGATGCGAACCCAGGCGACCGACGGCGACTACCGCATCCACACGCCGCCGCGCGTCCTCACGCTCGAGTCGGCGATCGAGTTCATCGCGGCCGATGAGCTCGTCGAGGTCACGCCCACCGCCATCCGGCTGCGAAAGCGCCTGTTGTCGCAGCACGACCGGCGGCGGGCCGCCGGGGCTGCCTACAAAGCTGGCGCCGGGGCGTAGCGGGCGGGTTGGCGCGCGCGTGTTGGGGCACCAAGAGCTCCTTGGCGATGGCGCTTGCTGGGTGTCAGCGGTTATAGCATTAGTGATATATCCGGCGACAGTGCCATGCGACGCACAACGAGGCCAGTCCGGCCGCCCAGCGAGTACGTCATCCGGCCGAGGCGGCGAGGGACAAGCGACTCGAACGGGCGAAATTGAGTGACACCGGCTGAAACGGGTCCGTCATGAGGCCGTGACCCGCCGGCTGACATCGGTCGGCGGAGACGCCAGGACCTCATCCACTTCATCAACACGTCAGCCCGAAGGAATCGACTCGTGACCAACTCCGCCCCCACCACGGACCCCGATGCACCCAGGTGGCGCACCCCGGCAATCATCGGTGGCGTGCTCGTCCTCGCTGCCATTGCCGGTGCGCTGCTCGCGCTCGTCCTGACCCGGGAGCCGGCCACCACCGCCGCCGATCCGTCACCGAGCGCTCCCGCGTCGCCCTCCGAGGAGCCGGTGCCGTCCGAGGAACCCGCGCCGTCCGAGGCGCCGAGCGCCCCGGCAGAGCCCTCCGAGGAGGCGGAAGGTCCGTACCTCGACCCGGATATCGCAGACCCCGATGGCGTTCTGCCGCCCGGCGGCGTCGTCCGCGTCACGGCCGATTCGCTCCGCGTCCGCGACAACCACTTCCTGAGCTCCCCTGAGCGCGTGACGCTCGCCAAGGGTGACCTCCTCGTCGTCGGGCCGACGTTCGCCAATAACGCGTTCGGCCCTGCCATGGAGGACGGCTACGTCTGGTATCCGGTCGGCGTCCTGGGGCTCGACGAGCTGCCCGCGCCGGGCGGGGATCCGCTCCAGTTCGTGGCGACCGGCTGGGCCGCCATCGGCGATGGCGACACCGAGTGGCTGGAGCCGATCGCCCCGCGCTGCACCGACGATGAGCCGACGCTCCGGCACCTGTCGAGCCTGACCGAGTGGGAGCGCCTCGCCTGCTACGGCGATCGGCAGCTCACGTTCGACGGCGTCGTCGGCTGCCCCGGCTGCGGCGGCCTGGTTGCCGGGAGGATCACCCCGGAGTGGCTCGCCTACCCGTTGGTTTCCGACCTCATCAGCGTCGAGCCGCAGGAGTTCATCGGTCCGATGGACCTGCATTGGTCGCCGGAGGGCCCGGAGCGGCCGGACCTGGAGGGGCCCGCGGCGCCGATCCTCCGCGTCACGGGCCATTTCGACGACCCGGCGGCCGAGGGTTGCTCGATCGTCTTCATGGGTGGCGACGCCGAAGGCCTGAGCGAGGACGAGGTCGACCCGGCCACCAGCGAGCTCTTCTGCCGCACGAACTTCGTCGTCGACTCGTACGAGGTCATCGGCGAGGACGAGGACTTCCCGCTCGGCGGCTGAACCGCGACATCCTCGCGTTCGGCACAGAGGGCGACAAACGTCCAATCTCGAGCGGCGGCTCGGCCGTTCCGCATGCCCGGCGCGGGCGACGATGCTGGACGCATGAATCCCAGGAGATCCGAGTGACACCCGCCGAGCAAGAGCTGATCCGCGCCAGCTGGGCCGCCGTCGAGCCGAACGCCGATGAGGCAGCCCAGCTCTTCTATGTCAGCCTGTTCCAGCTGGATCCCCGTCTCAATGCGCACTTCCGCCACGCCGACATGGAGAAGCAGCGGATGGTGCTGATGCAGACGCTCAGGGTTGTCGTGCGCAACATCGATCGGCTTGACCAGATCATTCCCGAAGTCGAGGCCCTCGGCCGGCGACACGTCGGATACGGAGTCAGGGCCGAGCAATATGCGACCGTCGGCAGCGCGCTGCTGTGGACGATCGAGCAATGCCTTGGCGACGCGTTCACGCAGGGGACCGCGTACGCGTGGGCCGATGGGTATCGTCGCGTGTCGTCAGCCATGATCGAGGCCGCACGCCTTGCGGAAACGCCGTCCCCGCCACGGATGCGGCGGCGCTGGCGAGGACCATCTCCGCTGCCGCTCGGCCTGGCCATGGGGTCCGTGTCGACCTAGGGGAACGGGCATGGCGCTAGTCAACCACGTGAGCCGTCCAATCTGCTGGGCGGCCCTCTTGTCCTAACGGAGCTCGCTGCCGCCGAGGGTGAGGACGATGAAGGCGCCGAGAGCGAGTGCCTCTGCTCGCAGGTCCTCGATCGCAACGTAGTCGGAGCCCAACGGCCAGTCGCCGCCGCGGGCACCAAACATGACGGTCGGGATGCCTCGATCGGACGTCGCGCCGGCGTCGAACGTGCCGGGAGCGTAGAAGGTGCTATCCGCGTCCGGGCGAATCTGCGCCAAGAGCGACACCAGCCTCTCGACGTCCGGCTCGTTTGGATCCACGAGGGCGGGGAGCATGAGCTCGCCGGCCTCAACGGAGATCCGGAACGGCGGGAGGTCTCCGATGGCGTCGCGCACCTCTTCGACCGCAGCCGACGGATCGTCACCCGGAAGCAGGCGCCGGTCGACCGTCAGGCGCGCGATGCCAGGGAGTGTGTGCGGCGCGACGGGTTCGAACTCCATCTTGTACACGACCGCCTGTCGGTTGCCGAGGAGCGGGTTGTTCGGGGCGGCCCATGACAGCTCGCTCAAGCGATCCATCACGCGACGCGCGCCCTCGATCGCGCTCGCGCCCGCTTCGGGCGTGCTCGAATGCGAGGCCTTGCCCTCGACTGTTACCGCGACGTCGACCCGGCCGCGATTGCCGAGGCTGATCCGCAGGCTAGTGGGCGCCTGCAAGACGCAGAAGCTCGGGGTGACGGGCAGTCGCGCGAGGATGGCATCGGTGCACTGATGGCTGCTACGGGCTTCGTTGTTGACAGACCACAACAGCGTCCCGTCCAGGTCGACCTTTCCCCTGCGCAGGGCTCGGAGCACTGCGAGCATGACCGCCTGGTGGCCTTTGCTCTGGCTGACGCCGCGGCCCCAGATTCGGCCGTCGGCGACTCTCGGCTCATAGGGATTGTCCATCAACTGGTGGTGCTGGCTGACCGTGTAGCTCTGAAGGAGGATCACGGGGGTGCCAGTCCCCAGGCGCGCCACGAACCCGAAGGGTCGGCAGTCGATCAACTCGATCCCGTCGACAATCGCGAGCTCGGGGAGCACCGCATCCTCGAGGTAGTGCCTGAACATCGGGTCGGTAGGGTCCCGGTAAGTCTCGAATCCGAGCGCCACGCCGGTCGGGACCCTGATGAATGAGGAGGCCAGCTCGACCATCTCGTCCACGTCGAGCATGGCGTCGAACCGATCGAGGGCCGCAGCGGCGTCCACGCGGCGAGTCTATCGGTCCGGCCGGTCCCGAGCGGGTCTCCGACGCCGAGGGCACAAGGCCCGTGAGCGTCGAATTCCTTGCCACTTGCCCCCCGTCCTGTATACACTTCGGGGACAATTCGCTCGCGCCAGGGCCGCGGGAGGTGCCCGACTGCGAGCGCCGGAGGCAGGAGGACGGGCCCATGGTCGCGCGACTAGCGAACACCCGACTGGCAGCCGTACTCGCGATCACCAGCGTGGTGCTCGCGGCCTGTGGAGGCAGCGGCGCCACGCCAAGCGAGGAACCCGAAGGCAGCGTCGGGACCGGCGAGCTTGGGCCCGCCGAGCAGACCGACATCACCGTCGCGATTCCGTTCCCGGATCCCGTGATGTACTCGATGTATATCATCGCGACCGAGGAAGGCTATTACGAGGAAGAGGGCCTCACCGTCGAGGTCATCACCGCCGACGACCCGAATGCCGCCGTAGCCAGCGGCAGCGCCGATATCGGCGTGCAGAGCGCCGGGGCCGTCATCGAGGCAATCCGCGGCGGGCTCGAGATCGAAGTCCTTGCCAGCCACTTCTGCCGTCAGCGCTTCTCCTTCGCGGTGCAGCCCGAGGTCCAGACGGTCGAGGATCTTGAAGGGCTGGACGTCGTCGTCGCAGGCACCGCCGGTGACCCGGTCGAGCACGAGCGCATGCGGATCCTCGCCGAGGAAGGCTGGGACCTGAGCACGGTCAATGTGAACCAGGTCTATCCAGGTCCTGACTCCGCCACCGGACGCGAGTTCTTCCTGGCCGGCCGCGTCGCGCTTGTGTACTTCTTCGCGGATGACATCGCAGCCCTGGAGGAGTACGGCGCGAACTTCCCGGTCGACGAGATGCGCAACTGGCCAAACGACCTGCACATCGCGCAGGAAGGCTGGGCGGCCGAGAACCCGAATACGGCGATTCGCTTCCTGCGGGCCACAATCCGCGGCGCGCAGTTCATGGTCGCCCCGGAAGTCGGCCAGCCGCAGGAGAACAAGGACCGGGTCCTCGAAATCTACGAGCAGTACGAGTTCGACACTGAGCCGTACCTCGGCAGCGACAGTCCGTACGCGCTGGCCACTGAGAGCTTCTGTGAGAACCTCTACTACGACGAGGATGCCTGGAACATCACGATCGAGACGCAGCAGCTCGACCCGCTCGATCCGTCCGAGGGGATCAATCTCGAGCCGCTGCTGGCCGCGCAGGAGTCACTGGGGATCGGCAACGATCCGGCCCCGGAGATCCCGTGGCCGGCGCCCAGCGACTGACCGAGTGAGCAGCCGACGGATGGGAGCCCGGAGGACGGTCTTCGGGTTCCCGTTCGTCGTTGAGTCGAGGCAGTATCGCCGACAGCGTGTGAACATCTGAGGATGCCTGGCGAGGCTGCGTCGATCCAGATCGAGGACCTGACTGTCGCGTACCCCCGCGCGCAGTCGGAACAGCCTCTCGTCGCGCTGTGGCGTGTCCGCCTGCAGATCGGAGTGGGGGAGTTCGTTACCGTCGTCGGCCCATCGGGCTGTGGAAAGACGACATTGCTCAACGCCGTCGCTGGCCTGATTCAGCCGACCGAGGGCCGCATCCTGGTCGATGGGCGCCCGGTGCGCGGGCCCAGCCCGGAGCGGGCCGTGGTCTTCCAGGATTACGCGCTCTTCCCGTGGCGGACTGCGTGGGACAACATCAGGTTCGGGCTGGAGGAGCAACCCAACCTTCGGCGTGGAGCGGAGGAGCGGATCCGCGCGGCGGTCGAGCTCGTCGGACTCGGCGGCTTCGAGAAGGCCTACCCACGCGAGCTGTCGGGGGGCATGCGACAGCGCGTCGGCCTCGCGCGCGCGCTGGTCGCCGAGCCGAAGATTCTTCTCATGGACGAGCCGTTCGCCGCCGTCGACGCGATGACGCGGGAGGTGATGCAGGGCGAGCTCGAGCGCATCGTCGCGGATTCGGGGAAGACGGCCATCCTCATCACGCACAGCATTGACGAGGCGGTGTTGCTCGGCGACCGTGTGGTCGTGGCAACCACCCGTCCCGGCCGAGTCAAGGCGATTCTCCCCGTGCCGCTCCCGCGTCCTCGCAGGGACAACGACGTCAAGGGCAATCCAGTCTTCATCCGGACGCGGGAGCAGATCTGGGACCTGCTCCACACCGATGTGCTCGACGACCTGTCCAGCGGGCCATCGGAGAGCTAGCCCCGAACCCCACCAGCCAGGAGGCCGTCCATTTTGTCGAGGCCGAAGATCGCGATCTTCGCCGGCGCGACGGCGACGGTGCTCAACACCGAGCCATTGGTGACGAGCAACAAGGCACGCATTCAGCACGGCCTGACGCCCATGCTCGAGCGCGACGGAAGGCCGCCTCGCTTCGACGTCCTCCGTCCGCAGCGGCTGGCCGCGCCGGTGACCGTGCTGATCGAGCAGCACTCGGCGCACCCTCTGGAGGTCGACGCCGCCGACCTCTACGCGCCGCCCGACGGCTACGTCGACGACGGCGGTCAGTTCCTTGCCGAGCGTCGCGCGCCGAGCGACGTGCCGGTGTATCAGGTCACCCTGGATCCGGAGGATGGGCTCTACCTCCTGCCCTATATGGCGCGGCAGGCGACGGGCGAGGCCTGGGAGGGCGACAAGGGAGCCGTCGGTGGCCGCCAGCCGTTCTACGCAGACAGCGCGCGCCTCGTCGAGGAGATCGATCGGTTCGGCGTGAGCGACAGCGGTCACGGCAACCTGCTGTCGGCCAGAGCCGAGTTCGACCACTTCCGCGCCGCGCCGTCGGGCGGGTACGCGAGTGGCTTGCCGGCGGCGCAGAGAACCGACGTCGGCGCGGGCGACATTGCCCCTGAGAAGCGCGGCCACGACTTCTTTCCGTATCGACCCTTCGACGAGCGCACCGAGCCCGATCTCCCCGTCTTGGCGCGCGTGACCGACGTCGTGCAGCGGGCGCTTGCCACCGGCGAGTATGTGGGTGCGGTGTGGCTCGAGGGCACGCCGTTTCTGGAGGAGACGCTGTACTGGCTAAACCTTGTGATCGACACCACTGTCCCGATCGTTGGCGTCGCATCGCATCGACCACACGGTGCGATCTCGAACGACGGAGACCGCAACCTTGTCGACGCCGTCGACTACATCGCGTCGCGGATCTGGGCGGACGAGTCAGGGAACGATTGCGTCGGCGCGGTCGCCGTGCTCGACGAGCTGGTGTACTCCGCGCGGGAGCTGCAAAAGGGCGATGCCCGACCTGGGGGATACGTCACCACCGGCGGTCACGGCGGGATCCTCGGCCGGGCCGGCCGGCCCGGGGCGCCAGCGCTGACTTTCGTGCCGACCCGACGCCATACCGCGACCTCAATGGTCAGGGCGACGACTTGGCCGTCAACCGTCTTCGACGACGGCGGCGCACTGAAGCCCGATGCCATCCCGCACGTGGCGATCGTGAAGCACGCGCGCTACATGCCCCCGCGCGGCGCCGAGACGGCTGAGATCGACGCCATGGTCGCGGCGAACCTCGCGCGAGGCGGTGCGACGGGGTTCGTGGTCGAAGGCGCCGCACCGTACGGCCGGGCCGCGCCGGCTGCCGAGCGAGCCCTGCGGCGGGCCGCACTGCAGGGCATGCCGATCGTGATGGTCGGGCGCGGCAATGCCGATGGCTTCGTCCCCCCCGGCGTGCCCGATTTCGCGATCGCGGGCAGCAACCTGACTGCGACGAAGGCGCGCCTCCTGCTCATGGCGTGCCTGCTCCGGTTCGGCCCGCCTCCGAGAGCCGGCGATCCGGATCATGCGACCGACGCCGAGCAGCGCGCCATCGGCGAGATGCTCGATCGGTATCGGGCCATCTTCAGCGAACACTGAGATGCCGCTCTCGACGCTGCATCGCTCAGTCGGTCAGAGGGTGCGAGCGGTGCTTCGCGCTTACTCGCAGTTCAACCTCGAGAGCGAAGGTGTGAGTGCGGTAGACGCTGAGCCGCGCTCACCAGCGTTGTCCGGACCCCTCGCGATGCCACGGAGCGAACCGTCGGCGCGCGAACTCGAGGATCACGAGACCGACGTTGGCCGCGATGACCATGATCACCACGATGGCGAGTGAGTCATCCATGCGGAAGTCGACGGCAGCGCGCTCAAGAAGGTGCCCCAGCCCCGCTGCGCCGCCAAGGAACTCCCCAAGGATCACCCCGATGAACGCCAGTGCCACAGCCCGCTTCAGCCCGACGAGAATGAACGGGAAGGTCGCCGGCAGGATCAGCTTGCGTGCCAGCCCGATGCCTTTCAGGCCGAAGACACGGGCCGCCATCAGCAGCGAGGGGTCGACCGTGCGCACCCCCTCGATCGTGTTCAACGCAATGGGAAAGACCCCGAGCAGGAAGACCAGCGCAATCTTCGATGGCGAGCCCAGTCCCAGGGCAAGCACGATGAGTGGCGCGAGGACCACCTTCGGCGTCGAGTAGAGGAGCCAGAGCAGCGGCGCGACGGTCAATTGGAGGAACGGCGACCAGCCGACCGCCAGCCCGACGACGATGCCAACTATGGCGGCCATGGCCACCCCGATCAGCACGTTCGACGTACTGAACCACAGGTGACCGACGAAACTCTCGCTGCCGAACAGCTCGACGAGGGACGCCCCGATGGCCGTCGGCGGCGGGAGGAACGCCGGCGGAAGCACCTCCCACACTCCGATGAGCAACTGCCACGCTCCAAGGATCACCAACACCTCGACGATCAGGGCGAGGCGCCATCGAAGCTGGGATCCAGCAGCGACGGAGGCGTGACGGCGATAGAAACCCTCGAGTTCGGCGGCGTCGATGGCATCAGTGGTGTGCGTGGCGGCGATCGTTGTCATATCGTCGTCACGTCGGTCTGCCACGGTGCGACGCGCCGCCGGATGACATCGAGGAGGGCGCTGAGGGTGAGGGTCCATGCCACCGCAAGCAGGATCGCCGCGAAGGCTTCATCGGTCTGGTAGAGCGCGGTCTTGTTTGCGACGAGGGCGCCGATCCCATATGCGGCGCCGGTCAGCTCGCCGACGAGGAGCGCGATCGTGGCCATGACCATTGACTGGCGCATCCCGGCGAAGACGAACGGTACGGCCGACGGCAGCACGATCTTGCGATAGATCGAGACGCGCGAGGCGCCGTAGACCCGTCCGGCCGAGATCAGCGTGGGCTCCGTGGCCGAGACTCCAGCCGCAGTGTTGAGCATGACGGGGAAGAGCGCGGCGATGAAGACGAGGAAGATGATCGGCGCCACGCCGAAGCCGAACCATGCCACCGAGAGCGGTCGCCATGCGAGCCACGGCGTTGCGTAGAGGGACCAGAGCACCGGCCCGGCCAGACGGTTGAACGGCAGCGAGGCCCCCAGCCCGACGCCGGCGACCACGCCGACGACGATCGCCAGGCCATATCCGATGATCCAGGCCGAGATGCTCGCTGAGAGATTCTGCCCCAGCTCACCCGACGCGAAGATCTCATCAAATCCGCCCACGATCGCGGTCGGCGGGGGGAAGAAGATGGGGGGAATGAGCTCGAAGACCCCGACGGCAATCTGCCAGAGCAGCAGCAGCAGGACGAACTCGCCGATGAGCAGGGCCGCGCGTGACTTGGTATCGAGCCGCGCCCAGCGGGAGCCCGAGCGCATCGGCGCGACGGTCAGGATCGGATTCGCCGTCTGCTCGCCCGTGGCTGCCACGACGTTACCGCCCAGCCGCCCGGAATGTATACATTCCTGAGTACCCTAACACTCCAATCGTACAGGGAGGCAGGAGGAAGTTGAAGAAGGAGTTCCTGAATCCATCCGACATCTACCCCCCGACTGCGAAGTTTACGCAGGCAATCAAGGTGACCGGCGGGACACTGGTCTTCTGTAGCGGGATCGTCGGCTATGAGCCCGACATGTCGATCGCCCGCGGCGATGTCGTGAGGCAGGCCGAAGTGGCGTACGACAACCTGCGCAAGGTCATGGCTGCAGCCGGCGGCACCCTCGAGGACGTCGTGAGGGTCACGATCTACATCGGCGAGGACTTCACCGAGCGGCGCGACGCGCTGCGCGAGGTGCGGACGCGCTTCTTCGGTGAGCACGCGCCGGCCAGCACTCTCGTGCAGGTGGCCGGCTTCGCTTCACACGACTATCTCTTCGAGGTTGAGGCGGTCGCCGTTCTGCCATGACGGCTCGGCTGGCGAACAGCGAGGGCCTCGTCGCGCTTCGCCACCGTGGCTATCGCATCTACTACTACGGAATGCTGGCGCGCGGCATCGGCGCATGGATGCAGCTCGTCGCCATCCCCTGGCTCGCCGTCGAGCTCGAGGCCACTCCAGTTGAGCTCGGCATCGTCACCGCCTGCCTCTTCGCCTCGACGATCGTCATCGCGCCCTTCGGCGGAGTGCTAGCCGACCGGGTGAACCGGGACGCCGTCCTGATCCTCAACCAGCTGGCGTCGCTGGCCCACGCCGCCGTGCTATTCGCCCTGGTCACGACCGACTCACTGACCATCGGCGTCCTTGCAGTCCTCGCCCTCGTCTTCGGGCTGCTCGTCGCCATCGAGCTCCCGGTCCGCCAGGCATTCCTGACCGAGCTCGTCCCGCCCGACGAGGTCACGAGCGCGGTCTCTCTCCACGCGACGGCGTGGAACGTCACGCGCTTCGTGGGTCCCGCCATTGCCGGCCTCCTCATCGGGACGATGGGCGTGGCCTCGTGCTTCGTTGTCGCCGGCATCGCTTCCCTGGCGGCCACTGCCTCGCAGGCCCTGTTGACGCGGTTCCGCCACCACCGGCGACCGAGGCCGCCGCTCGCGGAAGGCGTCCTCACAGCACTGGGCGCCGGCGTGCGGTTCGTCGTGCGCGAGCAGCGCGTCCGCTGGGCGATGGCGATTCTCGCCGCGGCCGGCATCCTCGGCATCCAGGCCTTCCAGACGCTCGCCCCGCTGTACGTCGCGGACGTCCTCGAACTCGGTGGTGGCGCATTCGGCGCCTTCATGTCGGCGTGGGGTGCCGGCGCGCTCGTTGCGGCCTTCGCCGTCACGGTGCTCGCGCGCGGGGATCGGGCCCAGTGGCTGATCGGCGGCCTGGCGGCGCTGTCGATCCTGCTCGCCGCGCTGTCCGTCATCACGTGGGCACCGGCCTCATATGTGTTTGCCGCTCTCCTCGGCTTCGCCCAGATCGCGGTGGTCCAGAACTCGCTCGTCACGGTGCAGCTCGCGTCGACGGATGAGGTTCGCGGTCGCGTGATGGGGCTGTACACGACGGTCCTCCAGGGCAGCATTCCGTTCGGCGCCTTGCTGGCTGGGGCGCTGGCGAGCTTGTTTGGCGTGTCCGGGGCGATGCTCGTCGGGGCGATCGGCCTCGCGCTGGTGGCGGTCGGGGCCGCCCAGGCAGCACCGCGCCCTCAAGGGTCGGCGCCGGCCCCTGCCGGCTAGCCCTCGGTCGGCGACGCCACTCGGGGCAGGACCTCCTCGGCGAGGATCGTCATCTGGTCGATCCAGTCCCCGAATCGCATCCGGAGGTCGAAGATGAGCAGGTCGCAGCCGATCTCCTGGTAGCGTCCGATGTCGCGCACTACATCATCCGGCGACCCGGCCAAGATCGATCCCTCGAGCTCCTCGGCGCGCGTGAACGCTCCCGACTCGGGGCGCACCCAGAAGCGCTGATTGTTCGCGTTCTTCAACAGGCCTGGCACATTGACGCGGTCGAGGCCCTCGGCCGTCGTTGCCCCGATGCTGGTCACGGGCAGCGCGCCGGTCTTGATCATCGGCTTGCCCTGGGCCTCCGTCAGCTCACGAATCTTCGCGACCCTGGCGGCGTAGGTCGGAAATGTGATGCGCCCCGGCAGCCAGCCGTCGCAGAATTCGACCGCCAGGCGCGCCGAAGCCGGCGTCGCCCCGCCCCACCAGAGCGGCAGCGGGGTCAACGGACTCGGCTTGAGCTGGACGTCGTCGAAGGCGTACCGCTCGCTTTGATGTGCTACATCTTCCCCGCTCCACAGTCGGCGAGCGATCAGGGCGTGCTCGCGCATGAGCTGTGGCCGGTCGACATCTCCCTGGCCGATCGCATCGAACTCGTGCTGAAAATTGCCGGCACCGATGCCGATGTCGAGCGCCCGACGAGAGATCCACGACAGCGAGGCGACTGCGGCGGCCAGGTAGATCGGGTGGCGATAGGGGATAAGCGTGGCGAAGCCCAAGCCGATGCTGCGCGTCACGCCCGCGACGAACGAGAGCGTCACGAATGGCTCGATGAAGGTTCGATCGGACCCCTCCAAGCCGTGCGGGTGGAAGACGAGATGGTCACGCACCCACAACGAGTCGAACCCGAGCTTCTCGGCGCGCCGCGCCCCCTCCACGAGGAGATCCTGATCGGCTCGCTCGCCGAAGTGGGGCAGCAGCAGTCCGAATCTCGTCGCCATCACGTACCTCCGCCTGCGATCTGTTGAGCGTTCGCTATGGGTGCCGGCGACGGGCTCGCCTGCTTACCCCAACCGGACCGTCCGACGACCTGCCTGTCGCGATAGACGACCTGCCCGCGCACGATCGTCATCTCGACGGTTCCCCGCACTGTGCGGCCCGCGTAAGGCGTCCAGTCGATCTTCGAGAGCACGTCTTCGTCGCGGATCTCGTGGACCCGGTCGAGGTCGACGATCGTCAGGTCGGCATCGGCTCCAGCCGCGATGCGGCCTTTGCTGCCAAGGCCGAAGCGAAGCGCCGGTTGCTCTGATGTGATCGCGACGAGGCGCTCGAGGGTGAGGTGACCACCGTGGGTGGCATCGAGGAGGAGCGGGACGTAGAACTGGATCGAGGGAGTGCCGGTGTGCGCCTTCCAGCCATCCGTCCAGCCGGGCTCCTTCTCCTCGCGGGTATGGGGCGCGTGGTCGGTCGAGAATAGGTCGATGGTTCCGTCGCGCAGCGCCTGCCAGAGCGGCTCCGTGTTCATCTCTGGCACGTAGTAGGAGAGCGCATACGAGCCAAGTCGCTCGACGGTCGCCCACTCGTTACCCAGGAATAGTGCCCAGGTGTTGATCTCCGCCGACACGTCCTGGCCGGCGGCCTTCGCGGCCCGGATCAGATCGACCTGTCCGCGGGTCTGGGTGTGGAGCAGATGGAGCGGGGTGCCGATGGCGCGCTGGATGCGGAGCAGGATCGCGGTCGCGGTATCCCAGATGATGCCGTCGTGTGCCGCGTACGCCCGTGCGTACGCACGGAAGTCCCGCTCGCCGCGATCCCAGAAGGTCTGCTCGATGGCGCTCATCAGCCCCTGGTCGTGGGGATGGACCATCAGCGGCAGACCGGTGGCCGCCACCCTGTCGAAGATGCGGTACAGGTCGCCGTGATCGTGAACGCCGATCCCTGGCATATGCGGGTAGGAACGCCCCGTGTCAGTGACCATGAAGACCTTGAAGGCCGCGATCCCCATCGTGGCCATCGCCGGCAGCTCGTCCAGGATCGTGGCCGCCGGGTTGACGTTCCAGTCGACGTACGCTGCCTCCGCGTAGCGCTCGAACATCCGCGACAGCCGCTCCGCGCTGTTCGCCGGCGGCTCGACGTTCGGCATCGCGAACGTCGTCGTCACGCCGCCGGCCGCGGCCGCCATGGTGGCGGTCTCAACGTCCTCCTTGTGGGTGAAGCCCGGCTCGCGGTGATGGGAGTGGACGTCGATCGCGCCCGGCAGCACATGACGGCCGGTGACTTCGATCGTCGACTCGGCGTCGACGGGCGTGCCTGGGGTCAAGAGCCCGCTGATGCGGCCGTCGCTGACCGCGATGTCGGCGGGTGCTCGGCCGTCCGACGTCACGACGATCCCACCGCGCACAACGAGATCAGTCTTCATCCCGCAATCCCGTCGTCCAGGTATCCGATCACCTCACCCACGGCGACCACCTCGCCGGCACCGCGAACGACCTCGACGAGCTCGCCGGCGTCGAGGGCCGGCAGCTCGGCCGTGACCTTCTCGGTCTCGATTTCTGCGATTCCCTCGCCTCGCTCGACAAGGTCACCCACGTGCTTGAGCCAACCAGCGATCGTCGCCGACTCCTGGTCGTATCCGAGTTGCGGTATCTGGATCGGGATCCTCATCGGACACTCATCCCATCGCCGCCCTGACGGCGTCGGCGATGCGCTCTTCTGAGGGTCCGACGAACGCCTCGAGCGGCGGGGAGAATGGAATGGGCACATCGAGCGTTGCGACGCGTCGGATGGGACCGCGCAGTGACTCGAAGGCGTGCTCGGCCACCAGTGCGGCGATCTCCGCCCCGACGCCGCAGCTTTGATGACACTCGTCGACGACGACGAGACGCCCGGTCCGCGCGACCGAGCCGATGATCGTGTCCAGGTCGAGTGGCACCAGTGTCCGCGGGTCGACGACCTCGACCGAGATGCCGTCCGTCGCGAGATCCTCGGCCACGCGCAGCGAGCGCTGGACCATGTACGAGGTGGCCACGATCGTGACGTCGGTGCCGCGTCGCTTGACGTCGGCAACGCCGAACGGGATGGCCTCCCAACCGTCGGGGATCGGACCGGTGACGTCGAACAGCTTGACATGGTCGGCCCAAAACACCGGATCGTCCGACTCGACCGCCGTTCGGAGCAGGCCGAAGACGTCGGCCGGCGCCGACGGCAGCATGATCTTGATCCCTGGCGTGTTCCAGAGCATGGCCTGCGGGCTGTGGGAGTGCTGCGGCGCGCCACGGCCGCGCAGCCCGTGGTTCACGTGGAAGACGATCGGCACGCTGGTTTGGCCGCCGGTCATGTAGCGGATGTTCGCGGCCTCGTTCACGACCTGGCTGAACGCCTGGAAGATGAAGCGAAGCGGTGGCGATGTCGACGATCGGTCGCAGGCCCGAGATCGCCGCGCCGATGCCGGTCCCGACGTACCCGATCTCGGAGATCGGCGGAAACCAGATCCGGCCAGGGAAGTCGTCGCGAACGTTCGCGAGGAGCTCGCGGTGGCGCGTCAGGCCGAAGAAGTACTGGCCCATCAGCCGGACCCGATCGTCCGATTCAAGGGCGCTGCGGATGCCGCGCGCCATCGCCTCGGCGTAGGTGACCTCCGGGCCGGACGCTGCAGTGGCACTCACGCGAACACGTCCTCGAGGGCCTGCTGTGGTTCAGGGAACGGACTGGCGAGCGCGAACTCGACCGCGTCGTCCATCTCGGCGCGAGCGGCTTCATCCAGGGCAATGGCGTCCTCGCGGGCCATGATGCCGGCGGCCAGGACGTCGCGGAGGAACCGGAGCAGTCCGTCCTGCGCCTCGAACCAGTCGCGATGCCCGGTGGGGATCGAGGCCTCGTCCCACGCGTAGTCCAGCTGCGTCGGGCCGGTGATCAGCGCGGGCCAGATCGGCCGGCTCCCGGCCCACCGCACGGTCCAGGCCTCGATGAAGGTTGGCCCCTTCCCGGCGCGGGCGCGTCGAAGGGCCCGGCGCATCTCGCGATGGACTGAGCCAGCATCGGCGCCATCGACGTCGACGGCAGCCATTGCGAATGGCCGCGCGAGATCGGTTAGGCGCCTGACCGCGAGCGTTGAGGTCGAGTACTCGTTCGCTCGCTGAGCCGAGCGCCTCGAGGCTGTTGTTCTCGCACAGGAAGATCACCGGCAGCGTCCGGTACGCGGCGATGTTGACCGCCTCGTGCCACGCGCCTTCCTCGAGGGCCCCGTCGCCGAAGAGGCAGACGCTCACGTGGTCCTGCTCGAGCTCCTTGAAGGCGAACGCCGAGCCGACTGCGATTGGCAAGGGTCCACCCACCGACGCCGACGTCGTGGGAAATCCGTGCGCCGCGGACGCCAGGTGCAGCGTGCCGCCCTTGCCCTGATTCGTGCCCGTGGCGCGCCCCAGGATCTCGGCCAGGAGGCGACGCGGCTCGACGCCTCGCGCGATAAGGTGACCGTGGTTGCGGTGCGTCGTGTACGCGACGTCGCCCACTTCGAGCAGCGCCAGCGCCGCGACACCCGTGACCTCCTGGCCAATGTATACGTGGTAATGACCGATGTCGTGCTCGCCGGCGAGCCGAATCAGCGCCTCCTCGAAGCGGCGGATGCGCAGCATGGTCGCGAACTGGTCGACGAGGGCCCCTCGTGCCAGTCTGGGCAATGCCACCGCTCTCCTCGACCCTCTGCTCTACGTGGCCCGGATGCTCTCGCGGGCCGCTTCCGCGACGCGAGCCGCGGACGGCACGAAGAGCGACTCGAGGTCCCGGCTCGCCGGGACCGGCACGGATGGCGCGGCGACACGCCGCGCCGGTGCCCGAAGCGCAGCGTGCGTGCGCTCGGTGACGGCGGCCACGACCTCCGCGCCGAAGCCGCCTCCGACGACCGCCTCGTGTGCGACGACGAGGCGGCCGGTCCGGGCGACAGACGCGCAGAGCGTGTCGAGGTCGAGCGGGACGAGCGTGCGCAGGTCGATGACCTCCGCCTCGATGCCCTCGGTCCCGAGCATCGCGGCTGCCTCGAGCGCACGAGCGACCATGGCGCCGTATGCGACGATCGTGACGTCGTTGCCCAGTCGGCGAGTCGCCGCAGCTCCGAAGTCGACCTTCCCGGGGACGGTGTCCGGCACGTCGCCGCGCGACCAGTACAGCCCCCGATGCTCGAGGAAGACGACCGGGTCGTCGTCATCGACTGCCCGCCGCAAAAGCTGGCGCGCGTCCGCCGGAGTCGACGGGACGACCACCTTCAATCCGGGCACGTGGGTGAACCAGGCCTCCAGGCTTTGCGAGTGCTGCGCGCCCATCGAGCCGGTGGCGCCGAACTGCATGCGAACGGCCAGCGGCACACGAAGTTGGCCGCCGCTCATGTAGCGCAACTTCGCCGCGTGATTGACGAGCTGATCCATCGCGAGCGTGACGAAGTCGATGAACATCACCTCGACGATCGGGCGCAAGCCGGAGAGCGCCGCGCCTACGGCCAATCCCAGTGACGGTGGCCTCGCTGATCGGCGTATCCCGGATGCGAAGCGGGCCGTAGCCATCGACGAGATCGCGGCTCGACCCGAATGGTCCGCCTGCCGTGACGTCCTCCCCGAGCAGGCACACGGCAGGATCGGCGCTGAGCGCCTCGTCCATGGCGAGCCGGATCGCGTCGATCATCCGCATCTCGGTCATCGCAGCGCACCCGCGTAGACGTGCTGCAGGAGCTCGGCTGGACCAGGGGCCGGTGCCGCCAGCGCCGCCTCGGCAGCGGCCTCCACGACCTCCCGCGCCCTCGACTCCGCGGTTTCGCTTCGCCGCGCGTCGGGGTCGATGCCGGCATCGCGCAGGTAGCCAGCGAAGCGTGCGATCGGATCCTTCGCCTTCCATTCATCGAACTCGGAAAGCTCGCGGTACTTGGCCGGATCTCCCTCATAGTGCCCGCGCAACCGGTAGGTCAGCGCCTCCACGAACGCCGGCCCGTCGCCGGATCGGGCATGCCCGACCGCGCTTCGAACCGCGTGACGAACGGCGAGGAGATCGTTGCCGTCGACGGTCGTCGCAGGGATGCCGTACGTAGCCGCGTGATTCGCCAGCCGCTCGACGTTGGTGTGCGCGGACAGCGGGCTGAACTCGGCGTACCCGTTGTTCTCGCACACGAACAGGACGGGCAGCCTCCAGAGGCTCGCGATGTTGAGCGACTCGTGGAACCCGCCGGTCTGCCCGGCCCCGTCGCCGAAGAACGCGACGCCGAGATGACCCGAGCCGCGCACGACCGACGCGAATGCCGCACCAAGGGCCAGCGGGATGTTGCCGGCCACGACGCCGGTGGCGGTCACGAAGCCTACCTCCGGCGCTGCCATGTGCATCGACCCACCGTGACCGCCGCAGTACCCCGTGCGCTTGCCGGCGATCTCGGCCAGCAACCGCGTTGGATCAGCGCCCTTGGCAAGCGCATGGGCGTGCGGTCGGTGCCCCGAGAACACCAGGTCGCGGGCGTCGAGCTCGGCCATGGTCCCGACGGCGACGGCCTCCTGTCCGATGGCGAGATGAAGCAACCCCGTGATCCGCCCGCGCGCGTAGAGCTCGGAGACCTTCTCCTCGAACGCGCGGATCAGCCACATCTGGCCGAGGAGGCCGACAAGCTCCCCTTCTTCGTCGCGCGGGAGAGGATCTGCCGGCGTCGCCAGCGGCTCGCTCATTGGACCTCGGGCGCCGCCGCATCGCGAGGGGCCAGCTCGGCGCGGAGCGCGCCCGTTGCCTCCTCGTCGATCTCCATCGTCTGCGCATCGATGACCACGCCGTACACATCGCGGGCATAGGGCAGGGTGGTCAGCTCATTGCGGACGTCGCGCAGCACGGCGACCGGATCGCGTTCGAGCGGATCACCGACGCCCCCACCGCCGCCGCTCACCTTGCCCAGGATCTCGCCGTGACCGACCTGGATCATGCGGTGCGACCGCGCGGCGACCTCCCCGCCGTCGCGGAGGATGTACATGCGAGACAGCGGACCGGGCTCACCGCCGCCCGCGCCCGGCGGCTGTGTGAGGTCGCCGTCGGAGCTTCCTGTGGCCGCGCCGACATCGCCACCCAGGTTCTCGACCTCCCACAGCGTCCCCGCGCCGCCGCGCCAGCGGCCCGCACCCGACAGGTCGGGAAGCATGTGCCAGCGCACGGTTCGCCATGGGAAGCGAATCTCGATCTCCTCGAGGCTGCCGCGGTTGATCGAGCCGAGCCCCGACATGCCGAGCGCACCTTCGTAGCCGTCGTAGCCCCATACCGCGCCGGCGCCGCCGTCGGCGTCGGTTGTCGTCTGCACGTACCGCTCGCCGGACCGCGGGTCGACGCCGGCGATGTAGTGCCCGCGCCTCCGGCCCCAGCCTGCGACGGCCTTCTGCGGCATCGCCTTCGAGAGTGCGTCGCAGGTCGCCTCGAGGACCTGCGTTCCGACGTTCACCGGTGACCCACCCACCGTCGCCGGGTACTGCGCGTTGACGACGCTGCCGGCGGGAGCGACCACCGTGATCGGTCGCATCGATCCCTCGTTGTGGAACTCGGCCAGGGCCGAGTCGAAGAAGAGGAAGCTGCCGGCCACGGCGCGACTGTAGGTTGAGCTGTAGACGCAGTTCACGAAGCCCTTGCGCTGGCCGTCGCTCCTCGAAAAGTCGAGCACGAGCTCGTCGCCGCTAACCGTCGCCTCGAGCCGAACCCAGACCTGCTCGTCGAGGGTGGTGCCGTCGTCATCGGTCGCCGGACTCGCCGTAGTACGTGCCATCGGGGACGGCGGCGAGCTGGGCGCGGACACTGCGCTCGGTGCGATCGAGCATCTCCTCGATGCTGTCCACGATCGTGTCGCGACCGTACTTGTCCAGCATGGCCACGATCCGGTTCTCGGCCACCTTGAGCGCCGCCATCAGTGAGTAGTTGTCGATCCGCACGCCCGGCCGGCCAGCGCACGTTGTTCCAGATCAGCTCGAGGACGTCGGTCCGCTCGCGGCCCTCCTCGACCACCTTGATCGGCGGGATCATGATCCCCTCGGCGTGGATGTCGTAGCCGTTGGGGAAGTAGCCGCCGGGGAACGAGCCACCGGTGTCGAGCTGGTGCCCACGGGTGAGGACCACGAAGAGCAACTCGTCGCGGTAGAAGATCGGCCGGAAGAAGCCCCAGTCAGGCAGGTGGTTGCAATAGCCCTTGTAGGGGTCGTTGCAGAGGATCACGTCGCCCGGACGGAGGCCGTCGATCCCGAACTTGTCGAGGATGTACTTCACCGAGAAGCCCTGCGACAGGAACATCGAGGTCGGCCCCTCCGGCACGGCGATTGTTCGCCCCTGCGCATCCCAGATGCCAGCCGCCATGTCGTGCAGCTGGGCGATCAGATAGTTCTGCGCGGTGCGGTCGATCACGTGGCGCATCTCGCGCCCGGTGCTCTGGAATGCATGCCAGATGGTGGACAGCGTGATCGGGTCGACCGCGCGCTCGCTCATCAAGCGCCCCCGGTGACGAACGCGGCCGCCAGTTTGCCCTGAGTCTTCGCGGCCGTGTCCCTGCGCAAAACGTAGTTCTTCCACGGGTCGACGGTCAGCTCGTAGCGCGGCGGGACGACGACGGTCGTCGTCGTCTCCTCGATGAGCGCCGGGCCCGAGAAGCGGTTGCCTGCGCGGAGCAGCTCTCCGTCAAACACGGGCACGTCCATCTGGGTTTCGTCGAACCAGGCGTGGCGCGTCCGCTTCAACGCCGTGCCGGCGTCCTGGGAACCCGCTGCAATCCGCGTGAGCTCGAAGGCGGCCTTCGGGATCGTTGCCCGCAGGCGGAAGGTCAGGAACTCGACTCCCTGCCATGGCATCTGGAAGGTATAGAGCGCCTCGTGCCGCGCGTGGAAGTTGTTGGCCGCAGCCTCCATTGCGCGGTCGGCCAGGTCGCCGCCCGGGATCTCGACCTCGACCTCGTGGAACTGCCCGACGTACCGCAGGTCGGCCGAGCGGCTGAAGGTGACGAGGTCGGCGGCGACTCCCAGCTCGGCGAATCCCAGCGGTCGCCTCCCGCTCCATTTCGTCGAAGAGGCCCTGCACCCGGTTGAGATCCAGCCGGTCGCCGGGGGTGATGTACGAGCGCGCGTAGTTCCGTCCGACGTCCATCGCGAACATGCCGAACGCCGAGTAGGTTGCAGCGATCGGGGGGATGAGGACGGTCGGAATGTGCAACAGGTCGGCGATGAAGGCGGCATGGACCGGTCCCGCGCCGCCGCCGACGACGAGTGTGAAGTCGCGGATGTCGTAGCCGCGTCGTCGTCGCGACCTCGGTGATCTGGTCGGCCATGTACGAGTTGACCGTCTTGAAAATCGCCTCGGCCGCGCGCGGCACGTCCATCCCGAGCGGCTCGGCGACCGATGCGATCGCGCTGAGTGCCGAGTCCGCGTCGAGCTCGATCTCGCCCCCAAGGAAGAAGTCGGCAGGAACGTAGCCCAGCACCAGGTCCGCATCGGTCACCGTCGGCTGGGTGCCGCCGCGGCCGTAGCAGGCGGGGCCGGGATCGGCGCCGGCAGACATCGGTCCCACCCGGAGTAATCCGAGCTGGTCGATCCAGGCGATCGAGCCGCCTCCCGCACCACCCGACTGGACGTCGACCATCTTGATCGCCACTCGCTCGTCCTGGACCCAGGCCTCCGTCGTGGTCGGAATCTCGCCGCCTCGCACCATGCAGATGTCGAATGAGGTCCCGCCCATGTCGACCGACAGGATGTTGTCCTCACCGATGTCGCGGGCGACGTGGAGCGCACCGGCCGGCGCTGCCGCCGGGCCCGAGCCGATGAGATAGACCACGCGCGGGATGCAGTAGTCGATCGTCTCGACCAGCCCGTCCGAGCACATGAGCAGGTGCTGCCCGCGGAACCCGGCCTCACGCAGCCGCCCCTCGAGCGAGCGAAGGTAGCGCTCGACGATCGGTCCGCAGTAGGCGGAGACGACGGTCGTGGAGAAGCGCTCGTACTCGCGCCAGACCGGCAGGATCTCGTGCGAGCTCGTCACGTACGCCTCGGGCATCACGGCACGCGTCAGCTCGCTTGCGCGCTGCTCATGCTGCGGGTTGGCGTAGGCATGGAGAAATCCGATTGCCACCGCCTCGATGCCGTCGTCGTGAAGCCGGGCGGCGGCCGCCTCGACGTCAGCCTCTTTGAGCGGCGTGTGCACCTCACCGGCATAGGTCATCCGCTCCTCTACCTCGAGGCGCAAGTAGCGCTCGACCAACGGTCGGTATGGGGGTACGAAGACGTTGTACATCGAGGTGCGCACGTTCTTGAACCCGCGCCGCATCTCGATGATGTCGCGGAACCCCCCGGTGGTGATGAACCCGGTCCGAGCGCCGTTGCGGTTGATGAGCGTGTTGGTGGCGAGGGTCGTGCCCTGGATGATGAGTTCGACTTGCTCAAGGAACTCACCGAGCTCCTGGCCGTGCCCAGCCGCGGCCTTGGCCAGTGCGTTCGTCAGCCCGACGGACGGATCGGCGGGAGTGGTCGGTGCCTTGTACTGGCCGAGCGCACCGTCCGCGTCGAGGACGACGCAGTCAGTGAACGTTCCACCGACGTCGATGCTTACTCGGTTCACGCCACCTCCAAGCCGGATGGCCAGCAGCAGTGGGGGCTGACAGGTGATGTTCCCGTGGCCGGAACGGTGGCATCATAGCACCCGTTCGTGCACGCGAAAGGGTGATCTTGCATACATAATGACCACCCAAGGAACGGAGGCCGAAGCGACGTGAGCGTCCAGGAGGTCCACTTCTACAGTGGCGGGCACCGACTCGCGGCGACGCTCAAGCTGCCGCCGAGCGTCGCGACGCGCGGGCCGGTCCCAGCCGTAGTACAGGGCCCCGGGTGGCTCGGCCTTCGGGACGCGAAGCTGTACCAGCCGTATCACGACGCACTGGTCCAAGCGGGCTTCGCGGTCCTCGTCATCGACTACCGAGGCTTCGGCGACTCGGAGGGTGACGGCCGTCGCCTGGACCCGGCCGCTCAGGTTGAGGACATCCTCAACGCTGTGACGTTCCTGGAGGGGCTGGACGAGGTCGACGCTGGACGGCTGGGTGCGTTCGGTTCAGGTGGAACCGGCGGCGGGAATGCCGTGATGGCAGCCGGTCTCGACACCAGGATCCGGGCGGTGGTGAGCCAGGTACCGATCGCTGACGGACGCGATTGGCTGCGCCGGATGCGCCGCGAGTCGGAGTGGTTGGAGCTCCTTGACCGCGTCGAGAGCGACCGTCGCAACCGCGTCCTCAGCGGGAGCTCCGAGCTCGTCGATCCCCGCGAAGAGATCATGATCGCGACCCCCGAACGGCGTGCCACGACGGTCAAGAGCGACGTCGATCAACGAGTCCCGCAGCGCGTCGAGCTCGCCAGCGTGGAGGCGATCCTTGTCTACCGGCCGATCGATGTCGTCGAACGGATCGCACCGCGGGCTGTGATGCTCATCTGCGTCGAGCGCGATGCAACCACTCCGGAGGATCATGCGATGGCCCTCTTCGAGCGTGCGCGACCCCCGAAGAAGCTGGTCGTCCAGACCGGCACGACCCACTATGCCGCCTACGCTCAGTATGCCGACGTGGTGGTTCCGATGATCGTCGACTGGTTCGAGATGCACCTGGCTGGCGGAACGGTCCGGCTCGTCCCCGGGGCGCCGGACGATGCGGTTGTGCACCTGCATCCGGCCTGACCACGGTGCCGGCAATCTCCCGGTCTCAGCCGCTGCGGGTCTCCGTCTTCACGGGCGCCGCCGCTCTTCCCGTGCACATCGCCCGCGAACGGGGCTACTTCGCCGGATGTGGACTCGACGTCGACCTGGTCGAGACGCGCGGCTCGAACGAGCTCATGTCTGGCCTCGTCGATGGAGCCTTCGACGTCGTCCACGCCTCGCCCGACAATGTCGTGGCGTGGTGCGATCGCGAGGGAGCCGACATCGTCGCCTGGATCGGGCTGGCCAGCGGGCCGGTGGCGCTGGTGGCGCTGCCGGGCACACCGAGCGTCGCGGCCCTCAGCGGCGGGCGGATCGCGGTGGACGCGCCCCAGAGCGGCTTCGCGTCCGTCCTGCGCCGGATGCTGCATGTCGGTGGTGTTGACCCCGCGGACGTTGAGCTCGTCCCGACCGGCTCTACCGACCTTCGGTTCGAGGCTCTTCGCGGAGGCAGCGTCGCTGCGTCACTGCTCACACTTCCGTGGCTGCTATCGGCGATCGATGAGGACTTCGCCGTCCTCGTCGAGCAGCGGGACGTCGCCCCTCGGCTGCAGGGAGCGTGCGGCGCGTCGCTGCGGCCGTGGCTGTCGAGTCAGGCGGAATCCGCCGACGCGTACCTTCGCGCGATCGTCGCCGCCCTCACGTGGCTGTACCTGCCCACGTCGCGGGCGATCGTCGTCAGCCAACTTCGAGAGCGCTACCGAATCGATGACCGGCAGGCCGACGCGATCTGCGATGCCTTCCTCGACCCGGTGACCGGATGGCCACCATCGGCGAGAATCGATCCGGTTGGCATGGAGGTCGTCTGCGAACTGCGAGGCGACGGCGACGCGCCTGCCCTGAGGCCGCCCGCCGCGTACTACACGCTCGACCCGTACGCGCGCGTGCTCGGATCGAGCCTGATCGAGGCAGCACTATGACCGCTGATCCCAAGTCAGACGTGGCGTTTCCGCGCTTCAGCCAGGCGGAGTATGACGCCCGCTATCGCCGGATGGAAACGATCACGGAAGCGAACGAGCTCGACGCCCTGGTCATCTTCGGCAACCTCGGTGCCCGGGCGGAGATCCAGTACCTGACCGGATGGCCGCCCCGGCACGACAGCTTCCTGATCGTTGGCGGAGCAGCGGAGCCGGTCCTGCTCGTCCAGCTCTTCAACCACGTGGAGACAGCGCGAGCGATGGCGGCGACGGGTCAGGTCAGGTGGGGAGGCCGCGACTCGCTGGCCGCCGTTGCGAGCGAGCTCGAGGCGGGTCACGCTCGTCGCGTCGGCACCGTCGGGCCGATCCCATTCCAGCAGCACGAGCGGCTCGCCGCTGCGCTCGACGACGTCACCCTCGTGGACGTGACCGGCGCGTTCCGCCGAATCCGGCTCGTGAAGAGCGAGGCGGAGGTCGAGTGGACGCGCCGCGGCGCGGAGATGTGCGACATCGCCATGAGGAGACTGCTCGAGGCAGCGCAGCCGGGCGCTCGTGAGTATGAACTTGGCGCCGCCGTCGAGCACGCGTATGCCGAGCTTGGTGGCAGCCACGGCATTTGCTTCATCGCGACAGCACCGATGGCCGGCGGAGGCCGCATCGTCCCCTCGCAGCAATGGTCCGAACGACCCATCGTGGCGGGTGATGCCGTGATGATCGAGCTCAGCGCCGGCATCGGCGGGTATACGAGCCAGATCCTGCGAACCATTGCGGTCGGGGAAAAGCCGCCGCCACGCTACCGCCGCCTGCACGACGTCGCCGATGAGGCGTTCGACGCGATCGTTGCGGTGATCCGCCCGGGGGCTACCGCTGCCGATCTGCTGCACGCGGCCGAAGTTATCGACCGCTCAGGCTTCACCGTGTGCGATGACGTTGTTCACGGGTATGGGGGCGGCTACCTGCCGCCCGTCCTCCGCACCCCAGCGACGATGCACGCGCCCGTTGCGGACCTCACGCTCGAGGCGGGGATGATGGTCGTGGTTCAGCCGAACGTCGTCGATCCCGAGGCCTCCCTCGGCGTCCAGACTGGGGAGCTCCTCCTCGTGACGGACGGCGGGAGCGAGCGGCTCCACCGCCTGCCTCGCGGGCTCCTTCGTGCCAGCCAGGGCTGACCGACGTCAGGGCCCGGCGGCCACCGACGCACGCTTCCGCCGACGACCCACGAGCGCCTGACGCGCGCGTTCTTCCCGCTTCAGCGCGGCGACGAGATCGTTCCTCGCGACACGCAGGTGCCGGCGTAGCGCGCGCGCAGCCGCATCGGGATCTCGGCCACGGAGGACGTCGCGGAGTTGGGCATGGGTGCCTGCTGCGCCGTGCTCGAGCCACGAGTGGCCGCTCAGGGTGTGGTAGCGATGGACGTCGTCTCGCAGCTGGAGGATCAGCTGGCGCATCCGCGGGCGCCCGCTCCAGCGGTAAAGCTCGGCATAGAAGGCGCGCCGCGCCAGTCGGCCTTCCTCGGCGTCATCGGCGACAGCGTCCATGTGGTGCGACATCCCGATGAGGCGCTCGACGCCGGCATCGGTGATATTCCGGACCGCCAGGCGGATGCAATGGACCTCCAGGAGGGTCCGCGTCTCGTAGATCTCGGAGACCGCGTCGGCGGTCAGAGTCGCCACTCGAGCGCCACGGCGGCCGTCGATGTAGACGAGGCCCTCCGCCTCGAGACGTCGGAAGGCGTCGCGCAGCGGGATCCGCGAGACTCCGAGCTGCGCTGCGAGATCCACCTGCCGAAGCCTCTGTCCTGGCGCGAGCGCTCCCTGGAGGATCGCGGAACGGAGTGTCCTGGTCGCCGTCTCCTCCGCGCTGCGGCTGTCCGACAGATCGCCGATGGCGGGCGCGCCGATGTCCGTGCTGATCGAGGTCATCGCTGGCTAGTCCTCACGGGTGTGCTCACGGACGCCCGATCACCGCGGCCGGGGGCATCGCGACGAGGCAGACTGCGGTGAATTGTATACTTAGCGACCCTCCGGCTTGGCCACTCTCAGAGCGTCTTCGAAGGCAAATCGGTACTCGATGAGCGCCCAATCGACACATCCCGCGGACGCCGAGTTGACGAGCCCCGACCCCGTCGTGCGCCTTGAGTATCCGCGCGGATGGCCATCGATGCCGAGTCGGTTTCGGGAGCAACGCTGGCTGGTCGACCTCGCGATTCGAACCACCGGCGTGGACTGGGATCAGGGCCGATCCCGCTACCTCGCGGCGGCTTGCGGCACGGAAGCGGAGCCGGACTTCACCCGCGTTCGCGAACAGGTCACGAAGCTCGTCGACATCAGCCGCGTCTTCGGGGCGGCTGCCCGCGCCCGCGACAGCCGGGCGTCAGTGGAGGCAGAGGCCGGCCACGCACTGACCTCCGCTCGACATTCGTTCGTCGCCTCGATCCTTTGGGGAGCGTCGGAGTGGCCGTTCTTCCTGTCGGCCGAGGCGGAGAAGCACGCGGTCGAAGCCAACGCGCTCAAGCTCGCGGCGTACCGCCGGTACATGACCGGTGCCGACCACGTTGTCGAAGCTCACGCGATCCGTTTCGGAGATACCGGGCTTTCGGCCTACCTGCACCTGCCGCCCGCCGCCTCCGGGCCCGTGCCGTGCGTCCTCCACTACGGCGGAATGGACAGCTTCAAGGAGCACGCTGTCGCCCTCGACGGCGACCGATTCCTCGCTCGTGGGATCGCTCGGCTCGTGTTCGACGGCCCCGGACAGGGGGAGGCGATCCACGAAGGCGTGTTCGTGACCTCGTCGAACATGATCTCTGCAGGGTTGGAGGCGCTCCGGATGCTGCGCGACCATCCTGCGATTGACTCGGCTCGGCTCGGCATCAGCGGCGTGAGCTTCGGGTCGTTCTGGGCGACGCAACTGGCCGCCTATGCGCCGGACGCCGCCGGGACAGCCGTTTGGGCGCTCGCGCATGAGCCGGGGTGCCGCGCAATTTTCGGTGCGACGTCACCCACATTCAAGGCACGGTTCATGGCGATGGCCGGCATGGTGGACGAGGACGAGTTCGGTCAGCTGGCCGACGCCCATGATCTGCGGCCCCTCGCTTCACATATCACCCACCCGTACCTGGCGCTCACCGGCGAGGACGACGAGCTCAGCCCGCTCCAAGCGACCTTGGATCTTCTATCGGCAATGCGCTCGTCGCGCGAACTCGTCATGTACCGCGGCGAACGCCACAGTTTGGGGGGCGGTCCGGCGACGCGCTTCGGACCCCATCCGGTCACCGTCGCCGCCGACTGGTTCGCCGACCGCTTTGGCGGGCGCGACGCACGTGATGCGGTGACGGTCGTCGGGATTGACGGGTCCGCGACGACCGAGCCCTTGGAGCCGTGGATGGACGATCGGGTGGCGGGATGAAGGTCTGAACTGTTCAGGATGGACGACTCGCCACCACGCTGATCAGCGGACGCCGCCACACCAGATCGGCTGGAGGCAGCCGCCCGAGGCGGCGCAGGACTTCGGCGCGGAGGCGCCGTCGCTTCGGCTCATCCACGGAATCGAAGGTGTCGTCCTCGATCCAGTGCTCGAGCAGATCGAGGTACGACTGCGGCGTGAACCGGTGCTCGAGCCACGCGGTCCGCGCGCGAACCGACCGGAACCCGGCGCGGCGGAGCTCCGCGGCCGCGCTCTCGGGCGTCGTGTACGAGCGATCGCCGCCGTCCGGCCGGTCGGCTGGCTCGATCCGCAGGGCGTCGAGCGCGTCGTCGAAGACAAAGTCCGGCTCGAACGGGTCCTCGTCGGCTCGCCAGGTGAGGTGGGCGAAGACGCCGCCCGGGCGCAGGACGCGGAAGGCCTCGCGGACGGCCGCGGCCCGGTTGGGAGTCAACTGGAGCACGAAGCTCGTCAACGCGCCATCCGCGCTGCCGTCCGGCAGCGGCAGCATTCCGGCCTCACCGACCTCGGTGCTGAACCGATCCCCGACGCCCGCGTCGCGTGCGCCGGCCTCCGCCATCTTGAGCAGCAGGCGAGCCGGATCGACGCCGATGACCCGCGCCTGCGGCCAGCGCCGGAGCGCGGCCAGCGCCAGCGTGCCGGTCCCGGTCCCGATGTCGACGAGCGTCGTCGGCCGATCGGCGGCCACCTGGCCATCGAGCCGGTCGAGCAGGCTGACGGCCGACGGCGCGATGACCGGCGCCCACCAGTCGCGGTAGTCGGCGGCGAATCGGTCGTAGGGGGCTTCGGTCATGGCTGCTCCATCGATCCATCCTTGCACGGTGGGCCGTGACAGTCTCTCGACGAAGTCCGTGCACCCGGTCGGTTGCGAATCTGTCAACGAATATGACGTTAGTGATATATCCGGTGACGCCGACGCAGTAATCCTCCCGCGCGACCCGATCAGCGTCCGGCCGGGCGCTCGGCCTCGGAATCGTGGCAGCGGCCACCCTTGAGGTGATCGACGCGTAAGAGGCCGCGCGCTAACCGACCACGTAGACGCGACGCGGCTCGGAGAGGCCTTTCAGCTCCTGCAGCCCACGGTCGCTGAAGCCGATGCTCGAGCCGGCGAGCAGCTCGCGCGTCGCCCAGGACGCATACACCTCACCGGGGCCGGCCAGCGCTGCGATCCGCGCCGCGATGTGGACGCCCACGCCCCGGACGTTGTCGCCCTCCAGCTCGATCTCGCCGGTATGGACCCCGGTGCGCACCTCGACACCGATGTCGCGCGCCGCGCGACAGATCTCCTGCGCCGCGCGGATGGCGCGCTCCGCGCCATCGAAGTGGGCCACGAACCCGTCGCCGGTCGTCGACACCTCGCGGCCGCGGAATCGGTCGAGCTGGGCTCGAACCGCGCGGTCGTGCCGCGCCAGCAGGTCGCGCCAGGCGGCGTCGCCGAGCTCGAGCGCGCGGGCCGTCGAGTCGACGATATCGGTCACCAGCAGCGTGGCGACGACGCGGTCGAAGTCCCCGCCCTGATCCTGTCCGAACGCCACGCTTGGCTGCCACTCGAGGTTCACGTACGGCTCGTCGCCGTCGACCCAGGAGTCGTGGCCGGCCGGGATCTCGTAGAACTGGCCGGCCTCGATCGTGAGCTCGGCGCCCTCACGCGTGCGGATGCGCATCCTGCCGGAGAGGCAGACGCCGATGTGGTGGTACTCGCACATCTCGGTGCGCGAGATCGGCTGGATCGACTCGTTCCAGCGCCAGCCAGGCTGGAGGATGGATCGACCGATGCGGATGTCGCCCAGGTCGTACGTCTCGAGCCGGCCGAAGGGGACGTCGCGCACGTGGTCGGGCTCGCCGAACGGCCGTCGCTGCAGTTTGACCATCTCCGCCAAAGATAGCCGACAGACGCCTCAGCGCCGAACGAGCTGACCGAGCATCCTCTCGACCTGGTCGCGGTCACGGAGCCCCTCGAGCCACTCCTCCGGAATGCCTCCGGAGCGCTCGTCGAGGCCCCAGCGGATGCCGGCCAGGCCGCCGGCGATGGCGGCGGTCGTATCGGTGTCGTTGCCGTAGCCGACCGCGCGCTCGATCGTCTCGCGGTAGGAGCCGGAGCTCGCGAACGCCTCCCAGGCGGACCAGAAGCTGTCGAGCACCCAGCCGCCGCCCATCTTCTTCACGCTTGACCGATGCGCCAGCAGCCCGCGCAGGACCGATGCGAACGCCGGCTCCCGCGCGTAGACCGCCAGCAGCCGATCGGTCGCGAGCGCCAGCGCCGCCTCCGGGTCGCCGCCGGGATGCTCGATCAGCGTGCGCGCGACGAGGACGTACAGCGCGCAGGCGACCTGGCAGTTCGGGTGGCCGTGGGTCACGCGGCCGGCGAGGTGGGCGCGCTCGACGAGCTCGGCGTCGTCGTCGGGCGGGTCGACGAGCGCGATCGGCAGGATGCGCATGAGGCTGCCGTTGCCCTGGTCGCGATCGCCCGTGCCGCCGGCGTCGACTGCCGGCACGCCGGCCCGGAGTCGGCTCAGCGCTCCCGCCGTGGCGCCGCCGATGTCGAAGGCGCCGTCGCCGTCGGGCGTGTAGGCGCCCGCATCGGCCCAGGCGAGGGCGCGGCGGCCCTGGTCCTCGGGATCGAAGCCGACGCTGAGGAGCGAGTCGAGCAGGGCGAGCATGAGCGCGCCGTCGTCGCTCCACGTGCCGGGCGGCTGGTTGTGCGTCCCGTGGCCGCGGAGCTCGACGCTCTCGATGTGGTGGCTGAACTCGTACGGCACGCCGATCGCGTCGCCGACGAGGTGGCCGTAGACGGCGGCGCGGATCGTGTCAGTCATCGTCGTCGTCGTCCGCGGCGACCCACGGCAGCGCCGCGCCGCAGCCGAGGCACTCGAAGTCGGGCGACTCGGGCCCGACCAGGCAGCCGCCGAGCCTGATCTCGCCGCGTTCTTCTGCCTCGGCCATGTCGAGTCCGGGCAAGCCGTATGCGATCCGGATCGAATCGGTCGAGCCGCAGCGCGGGCAGGGAGGGAGCGGAGTCTCGGTAATCACGGGCACATTCTCGGCCGGCATCGTGACACCTCGGCAGTCGCGACACGCTGATGTCACGAACGAGACCGATGCTGACGGCGTGATGGGAACAGAGAACGCCGAGCCTGACTTGCTGGAGCCCGAGCGTTGCCCGATCTGCGGCCGGGAGCTAAGGGCCGATGGCCTACCGCCGGCGCGCGACGGAGATGCCTGTATCTGCGGCGACTGCGACCAGGCACGGAACTTCGAGGCAATCGACCTGTAGCGACTCGATTCCTGGAGCAATTGAGCACGCGAGGCGCCGAGCGGACGTTCACGCGCGACGAACTCAACAACAGGTGCCTTCTGTGCAGCGAGGCCGGAGCTGATCGGTGTCATCGCCGGCTCGTTGCCGAGGACCTTCGTGATCGTTGGGGGATGTCGACATCGTCCACCTCTAGGGTCGATCACCATCCTGCGCAACCATGCTTCGGGTGAACGCTCCAGACATAGGCACGGGAACCGCCTCAACGGTCCGAGATGAGACAGCTTTGCGAGCCCAGCGTTCCAGACCCCGTAGGCAAAGTCGGCTCGAGACACGCACTCCTCCGTAGCGTCAGTCGGAGTCTCAGTTCTTGTTGACGTTCAGTAGATCGATATCAGGATGTGACGGTCTACCAAGTCCCATCTCGGTAAGCGGCTCGTCTCCCTCGATGCCGGATGGACGGCTGCCGGTCACCTCCCCGCCCATCCTCAGGTAGAACCCAACGGCATACCCGTCGCACGACCACTCGAGGCGCCTCACCCCAAGCTCCCTCGCGCGCGACACGGCGTGCTCGAACAGCTGGCGACCGAACCCGCGGCCGATCCGATCCGGCTCGAGGTGAAGCTCCTCGATCTCTGCGCGGTCGCCGTCGAGCGAGAGGCGGAAGAAGCCGATTGCCCCGACCTCGTCCTCGAGGATCCACGCCTCATCGCGTGCGAGGTCATCAGGGCCCAGGGACATCAGCCGCTCGGCCTCTTCCAGGTAGGCTGGATCGCGGGGCCAATGGGCCATCGAGCGCACGATGAGTGCGCGAACGGCATCCACGTCGGCGGGGCCCGCCCGCCGGAATCGGTCCATCATTCGGGCCGATTGAGGTCCAGGCGGAGAATGCGCTCGCCCTGCGGGTCGAACGTCCCGGTCGGGACGAACCCGAGGCGCTCGTAGAAGCCGTCGGGACCACCATCGGCCACCACGTGGCTGGTGAACAGCTCCGTCGCACCCTCGGCGCGGATGAGCTCGACGACGCGCTCCACGATCGCGCGACCGATGCCCCGTCCCCGGTGGCGCTCGTCCACGATCAGCTTCCACAGGAACCACGGACCGATGATGTCGGGCGGCTGTGGCGTGACGTCCCAACTGAGCATCACGAACCCGACCGGTTCGCCGTCCACGTAGGCGGCGCGATACCACGGGCTGCCTTCGGGATGTTCCGCCGCCTCCAGGATCGAATCGGCAACCGATGACACGAACCGTCCCTCGGCCGGGCCCGCATGGAGGCCAAGGACGGCATCGCGGTTTGCATCGTTGATCTCGCGCAGCTCGATCGGTGGCATGGGGAAATGATCCAACACTCTTGCGGGCGCGCGCAGACACCTCTCAGCGGAGTGGATGCTGTTGCGCCACGGCGTCACCATGGACGCATGGGCGCGATCAGGCGGAAGAGCTTCGACGACCCGGACGGGCTCCGGGACCTCGCGCTCCTCACGGTCTCGCTGGCGAACATCGGGTCGCACGTGATCGGTCGCGGCGTGGTGCAGCCGGGCTGGCACTGGGCGGAGCACCTGGCGCCGGTCATGGGAACCGACTCGTGCCCGGTGCACCACGTCCAGGTGCTGATTTCCGGGGGCTTTGCCGTGCGCATGGACGATGGCGAGGAGGCGACGTTCCAGCCTGGCGACGTGATGGACATCCCGCCCGGTCATGACGCCTGGGTGGTCGGCGACGCGCCGGCGGTGCTGATCGATTTCGCGGGCAGCATCGACCTGCTGGGACTCCCTCGCGAGCACGAGCGCATGGTGACGACGCTGCTCATGACCGATGTCGTCGACTCCACCCGGACCGCGCGTCGCCTCGGTGACGCGGCGTGGAAGCAGCTCCTGTCCGATCACAACCGGCTCGTCCGCGCCCAGCTGCTTCGCTTCGGCGGCTCCGAGATCAACACCACCGGCGACGGCTTCCTCGCGACGTTCCGAAGCGCGGTCGCCGGGCTCCGCTGCGCCACCGCCATCGTCGACACGCTGCGGGAGACCGGGATCGAGGTGCGCATCGGCGTCCACACTGGCGAGGTCGAACCGATGGGCAACGACATCGGTGGCGTCGCCGTCCACGCGGCCGCCCGGATCATGGCGCTCGCCGGCCCGTCGGAGGTCCTCGCGTCCGCCGTGACCGTCGGCCTAGCCGATGGGAGCGGCCTCGCCTTCGAGGCCAAGGGCTCCAGGGAGATCAAGGGCCTGGATCGGCCGATCGAGGTCTACCGGCTCGTCTAGCCGGAGCAATTCCCATTCCCGGCAGGCTTGTCGGTGGACGGGGGCGGGGACTGTGGAGCTGGCGATCGGTCGCCGGCCGACGACTCTCTGGGCTGCGCCTGCACCCGGGTCGCTGCAGCCTGCACGGCAGCCGTCATCGCCTTGCCGACCCCATCGCGGAGATCCTGGACGTCCTTCCCTAGGGCAGCGATCGCATCCTTCGTCGCCACGGACGTCCTGTGCTCGGCGACGGACGCGCTGAGCTCGGCAACGGACGCCTTGAGCTCGGCAACTGCCTTATTGAGCTCGCCGAGGGATTTGGTTACAGCGCCGAGATCAACCGGGATGGGAGCCTCGGGCGCACGAAGGACGTCGATGGTCAAGACGTCACCCTTCGCGACCTTGGCGGGGTACGGCGGCGTCTGGCTGTAGACGGTCCCGTCCGGTTCGCCGGAGACGTATCGCTTGACCACGCTCAGCCCTGAGTCGTTAAGCGTGGCCTCGGCCGAGTCCTGGGTTGTCCCGACCAGGCTCGGAACCGCCACCTTCTTCGCCATTCTTGCTCTCCTTATCGAGCTCGACGCGGAGCGCCGATGCTTGCGACAGTATCGACTTCTCTCGGCACCTTCCTGCCGCTGTCATCGAAAATATCACTACTGATATAACCGGTGACAGTTCGCAGACCGAGCAGTAGAGACCTGGGAGGGAGTCCGCCAAGCGGGCGGATCAGCTGGCCCGGGGTTCGAGCCCGTCCCACGACCACCGCGGGATGCGCAGGTCGCCGGGGACGTCGTCGGCGGACTCGGGGTAGCGCGCCATGGACGTGGTTGTCGCCCAGGCGAAGTAGTCGTGGAGCACCTTGCGCAGCCGGGGGTCATCGGCGAGGTCGGCATCGGTCAGGGCCTGGTCGAAGCAGGCGATCGCGCGCTGGTCCATCTCCTCGTGCACGCCGTTGCCGCTGTGCATCCGCACGACCGACGTCTCGTCGCCGTAGGCGTCCGAGTAGGCCGTCGGGCCACCGAGCGCCTCGGCCCAGTACGCGGCGAGCCGCTCGGTGTGCTGCGGATGGAAGCCGTGGCTGAACGCGTGACTCACCAGCTCGTCGGCCATCACCCGGGCGTGCCATGCGCCGGCCAGGCGGCGCATCCCATCCATGCCGCCGGCGGCCTCGAAGACCGACCGATCCATGTCCGAAGCATCGCACACGCACCTTGGGCTAGCCCTTGGTAGACCTCATCAGTGGGTGCCGATGTTGACGAGGAAGGCGATGTCCGCGGCGATCCTGATTGATCCGGTCGCGCGGCGTCACCAAATATATCGCTAGTGATATATCCGGTGACAAAGTCGCGAACCGCGGCCGAGAGCAAAGCTATCGGCCCGGAAGGAATCGAGTGCTAGGCTGAAGCGCCGCGGAGGTGGCCAGACGAGCATGCGGATCGCCGACCTGAGACCGGGATGGGAGGTCCTGGCGAACGACGGCCACCGGGTGGGCCAGATCAAGCATGTCGGCCAGCAATTCGTCGAGGTCGCGCCGGGTTACTTCTCGGGCACGCTGTACGTGCCCGCGTCGGCCATCGCGAACGTCGAGGGTGAGACGGTTTACCTCAACCTGGCGAGCCGCGAGATCGACGCCACCGGTTGGCAGCAGCCGCCACGAACCTCGGACGAGTTGCGGACCACGCGCGAACGCGACGGCGACCGCGAAATCTAGGCTTGCACTCGGTGACTCAGCCGATGCGCAATGCCATTTCGGTGAGTGGCTCGTCCCCCGCGATGCCGGATGGGCGGCTGCCGGTCACCTGCCCACCCATCGCGAGGTAGAACCCCAGGGCCTCCGCGTCGCACGACCACTCAAGGCGCCTCACGCCTAGCAGACTGGCGCGCGACACGCCGTGCTCGAACAACTTGCGACCGAATCCGCGACCGATGCGGTCTGGCTCGAGGTGAAGCTCCTCGATCTCGGCGTGGTCGCCGTCGAGCGAGAGCCGGTAGAAGCCGATTGCCCCGAACTCGTCCTCCAGGATCCACGCCTCATCGCGTTCGAGGTCGTCAGGGCTGAGGGACATGAGCCGCTCCGCCTCATCCAGGTAGGCCGGATCGCGGGGCCAATAGCCCATCGAGCGCACGATGAGCGCGCGTACGGCATCCATGTCGGCAGGGCCGGCCCGGCGGAATCGGTAAACCATCGTCCCCAGTTTGACTCGAAGGGTCGTATACTTGCGTACGTTTTGTACAATTCGAGCGATGAGTGAGCGGCGGATCAGCGAGGCCCGGGAGTCGTTCTCGACGACCGTCAACCGCGTGGCTTTCGGCGGGGAGCGAGTGGTGTTGACGCGGCATGGACGCCGCGTGGCTGCGGTCGTTCCCATCGAGGACCTCGAGCTGCTCGAGGCCATCGAGGACGCCCGCGACCTGGATGAAGTCCGTGCCGCCCTGGCGGATCCGGCGAACCGCGAGCGCATCGCCTGGCAGGAGCTCAAGGGCCAGCTCGGAATCTAGTGCCGGCACGTGTACTCGATCGAGCTCCTGGCGTCAGCCGCGAAGGAGCTCGCGAAGCTCGATCGTGCGGTGCAGCGGCGTGTCGCGGCGCGGATCGACCGGCTCGCATCCGACCCGATGGGCGACGCGATCAAGCTCCGCGGGGCCGATGACGTCTGGCGAGCACGAGTCGGGGACTACCGGATCCTGTACCGGATCGAGAAGAGCCGGCTGCTGGTGCTCGTGATCCGGATCGCCCATCGGCGAGCGGTGTATCGCTAGCGCGGCGTCAGAAGCGCCAGCGCGTCTGGCTGAATTGTTCGCCCTTGGCGAAGCCGAATCGGTCCTCATGGTTACTGCTACTTGCGGCGCGGAGCCCGCAGCGTCGCAAAGAGCCGGTCGCGGAGCAGCGGATCGATGCTGGCGATGTCGGCGGCCGTCAGCCGGCCGGAGAGTTCGATCAGGTTTCGGAACTGGTCGACCGCCGCGCTGCAGCCCGGGCATCCCGCAAGATGGCCCTCGATCCGGCCCTGATGCTCCTCGTCCACGGTGCCCTCGAGATAGGCGGTCAGGGCCTCGGCGACCTCGATGCAACGCAGCTCTTCATCGGTCTGCGAGCGCTCGTTCACGGCGTTGCCTCCGTTCCTTCGAAGTAGCGCTCCAGGCGCTCGCGCACCAGCCCACGCGCGTGATGCAGCAGATCGGTCTCCTGTTCGGCGCTCAGGTCCAGTCCGTCGCGAACCTCGCTGCCCGATCGTCCCTCGACGTCGCGAAGGACAATGACCTGGCGCAGCTTGGCCGGCATCTCCGCGATCGCGGCCCGGACCTGCTCGAGCGCCTCGGGGCTGTCGACGGGCAGGCCCGATCCCGTCCAGGCCTCCGGAGGATTCGCCCAATGGCCGGGCCATGTCGGGTCATCGAGCGGGAAGAATCGGTCGTGCGCGAACACCGGCCCGACGGCCGGTGGCGCCGCTGCGGCTGCCGCGTCGGCGGCGCTTGCCTCCTCGAGCGCTGGGCGGGCGCGCGGGAGCACCACCAGCATCAGGACGGCGGCCGTCACGCCGATGGCAACGAAGAGCAGAGCGCCGCGGCTCAGCCCGGCGTTCTCGGCGAGGGCGCCGAAGCCGAGGGCCAATGGCACGAAGGCCAGCCACGTGAGCGTGCCCACGCCCGACGCGACGCCGGCGCGAATCGTCGACGGCACCGCGTCATGCAGACGCCTCGTGACCGGGATGCTGACCGCCACGACGAGCAGCGTCAGCGCGACCTGGACGCCGATCACGACGACCGCATGCTCGCTCACGACGAGCACGACGGTGCCGGCAACGACCGCCACGGCAAGGATTCGCACCGTCCAGTCGCGGGTGAACCACGAGCGCGACCCCAGCATCGCGCCGAGCCCCAGCGCGGCGGTCAGGCCCGCCCAGTGCGGGCCGTACAGGAATGGCGGCACCAGCAGCGCGACTAGCCACAGCGGACCGAACTCGAGCATGCCCTGCATGAGCAGCGCGCCGACGACGGTCAGGGCCACGATCGCCCGCAGCTGACCGCCCGACAGGATCGTCCGATACGTCGCCCGGAGCTGTGCGCCCAGGGGCTCGCGTTCCTCGGCCTTGTGGAGCTGCGGCTCGCGGAACCTGAGGAACAGCAGCGCGGAGATGATGAGCAGCGGGGCGGTCAGGAAGTACGTTGCCCGCAGCGGGGCGAACTGGGCGATCAGGCCACCGGCCAGCGCGCTGGCCACGAGCGCGATGCTCTCGATGAGCCGCACCTGCCCGATCGTGCGCTCGAACGCCTCACTGTCGCCGGTCTCCTCGAGCACGGTGTCGTACACGACCGACTCCAGCGTCCCCGACTGGAGCGCAAAGTACGCGCCAAGAAAGGCGGCGGCGATCACGTAGACGGTCACGTTCTGGCTGAAGCCGCCGATGACGACGCTGATGAGGACCGCGAGCGTGCCGAGGATGAGGACGCCGCGGCGGCTCCATCGGTCCGCCAGCACGCCTGACGGCAGCTCCAGGACCGGGACGACCACGGCGTACACCGCCGCCATGATGCCGACCGTCGCGGATGTGAAGCCGATTTCGGTCATGAAGAGCTTCTCGATCGGCACCCACAGCGCCAGGCCTCCGAGGAAGGAGGCGAGGTAGATCGGACCTAAGCGTCTACCGAGCGCATCCCGAAACACCATGACGACATGAAGACTGTGTCACCTCGTCATCCTCATCGCCAGCCCGACTGACGTCCCGCCACCGGATGGATCGCACGGTCGATGCGCTCGCGACGTTCACCGAACATACCGCTAGTGATATATCCGCTGGCACGGGCGAGAACCCCGGCCGCCGGGTAAGACCGGAGGCCATTCGCGGATCGCAGGGGAGCGGGAGGCGTCGACTTCCTCTCGAGGTATCCGAAGATCTGGGCGCGACTCACTTCTAGCGCACGCCCGCAACCTGCCGGAGCTCCGGAGTCGCATGCGCCGCGCTCTCGGGACGGCGGACGGCTGACGATGCCATCTTCTCGGTGGGGACCACCGAGATCACCACCTTGCCCCGCGAGTGCCCGCTCGCGATCAGGCGCAGGGCGGCGGCCGTCTCGGACAGGGAGAAGGTCGACCCAATGACTGGCCGCAGTGAGCCCTCGGCGGCGCGCTCGGCGAGCCACTCGAGATCGGCCCGCTTCGGGTTCGACAGGTAGCGGCGCAGGCTGTGGCTGGTGAAGGGGGAGACAACGATCGGCCAGGCGAGGCGGGCCAGCATCCGCAGCCCGGTGGCGCCGGTCCCACTGTTGAGGACGAGCGTGCCTCGCGGCGTCAGCGCGCGCCGGACCGCCGACAACGGCCGGTTCTCGATGTTGTCGACGATGAGGTCGTATCGGCGCGCGCCGGCGGTGAAGTCCTCGCGCGTATAGTCGATCACCCGGTCGGCGCCGAGCGCGCGCACCATCTCGACGTTCGCAGTCGAACACACGCCGGTCACCTCGGCACCGAGCACCTTCGCGATCTGCACCGCGAACGACCCGACCCCGCCCGACGCGCCGTTGATGAGGACGCGCTGCCCGGGCCGCACCTTGCCGGCGTCGCGCAGGCCGTGAAGCGCCGCGAGGGCCGAAGTCGGGATGGCGGCCGCCTCCTCGAAGGACAGCTGAGGCGGCTTCGGGACGACCAAGTCCGCCTTGGCCCGCACGAGCTCGGCGCACGTGCCGTACCCGCAGCCGAAGACCTCGTCGCCGGGGCGCAGGTGGGTGACGCCCGGGCCGACCGCCTCCACGGTGCCGGCGACGTCGAAGCCCGGCACGCCGAGCTTCGGCCGCCGCAGGCCGGTCATGAAGCGCACCGGGAACGGCGAGCCGAGGACGCTGAATAAGTCGCCGGGGTGCAGGCTCGCGGCGCGAGCGCGGATGAGCACCTCGCCGGAGCCGATCGCCGGCGTGTCGAGCTCGCGCAGCCGGAGGAGGTTGGGGGATCCGTATCGGTCGTGGCTGATGGCCTGCATCGGTCTGGTGCTCCGTGTGCTATGCTTACGACATAAACGTATGCCATAAACTTATGGCATAAGCAACGAGGTGTCAAGACCGATGCAGCAGGCGGCGACACGACGAACCGGCCGAATGCCCAGGGTCAGCCGCGAGCAGGTGCTGGATGCGGCGCTCGAGCTGGCCGACGAGGGCGGGCTGGCGGCGGTGACCATGGCCAGCGTCGGCGCGCGGCTGGGGGTGGAGGCGATGTCGCTGTACCGGCACATCGGCAACAAGGAAGAGATGCTCGACGGACTCGTCGACCGCGTCTTTGCCGAGATCGAGGTGCCGGCCGATGCCCCCGACTGGCGCGAGGCGATGCGCCGTCGAGCGATCTCGGTCCACGCGGCGCTGCGGCGGCATCCGTGGGCGATCGCGCTCATGGAGTCGCGCTCGCAGCCCGGCCCGGCGACGCTCGGCCACCACGACGCCATGGTCGCCATCCTCCTCCGTGCCGGCTTCGACGGCCGCAGCGCCACTCGTGTCTACAACCTGCTCGACAGCTATGTCTACGGCTTCGCACTTCAGGAAGCGACCCTGCCGTTCACGACGCCCGAGGAGATGGCGACGATGTCCGAGCAGATGCTGGCTGCCGTGGCCGATGCGTACCCGAGCCTGGCCGCGGTCCAGCGCGAGCTCGTCGGCGCGGGCTTCAACTACGCCGATGAGTTCGAGGCGGGCCTCGACATCATCATGGGCGCCCTCCCCGGGCCATCCGGCGGTCGATGATCGGGCTGGGCGCAGAGGCGTCCGCGCCGCCCGTCGCGCGACTGTCAGCCAATATGTCGTTACTGATATAACCGATGACAGTCAGACGCCGATGGCGACCAAAGCGCAGCAGATCGCCACGACCAGCGCGACCGGCGCCCACAGACGCTCGCGAGGTGAGCGAGAGATCGCGTTCATGATCGCTCCGACGGTGAGCAGCGCGGCCAGCGTGCACATCACGATCGTGACGTCGACCGGCACCCAGCCGTCGTCGATCAGCCCCGCCCCGGCCATGACCAGCAGGATGATCAGCGGGTAGATGACGACTGCCGCAATGCCGCTGGCAATGCGCAGGTTCCGCGGCAGGACGCCGGGGTTCTGGCCGCCCCACGCCGCCTCACCCCACGGCGCGCCAAGGGCCAGCGCGGCCTGAAAGATCGCGATGACGACGAGCAGGACGACCGCGACGATGCCGGCGAGTTCCATCCGCGCCAGCGTACGGGCCCGCGACGGGTCGTGCGACATCTGGTGGGATCGGCGCAAGGTTGAGCGGATCCTCAGTCGCTGACCCCAGCGAACAGTCGACGCTGCCTCGCCTGCGACGTGTCGCCGAAGTACTTTGGCCACCAGTCGTCGAGCGTCAGGTGGCGGGGGCTGGTGCTGGAGACGTCGCCACCGATGCGCTCGACGTACTCCCGGAACGCGTGGTGCGCGTAGAGGCGCATGAACTCGCCGAGATAGATGTCGGCCACACGGGTGTTGTCGCGGATGACGAGCATGTTCTCGTCGTTCGTGTCCGAGGACGCCTCGCTGAAGTTCGCCGACCCGGCGACCACGATCGGCGAGCTGCTCAGCGGATCGACCAGCATGAACTTGTTGTGGATGTACCGGACGTTGCTGTTGAGATCGGTGAGCCGCTCGCGCAGCCATCGGTCGAATCGATCCTGGGTCAGCATCGATCCGATGGCGAAGAGGTTCTCCTCCTGGAAGCGCAGCTCGTCGATCGCACGTTCGGCGGCCACCCGGTCGGGGCCCGGCGCCATGGGCCGCGTTTTCTTCTCCATCACGGCGTACCGGATCGCCGCACTGGATTCGCGATACACCTGCTGGAACAGCGGGTGCATCCCGAAGGCGAAGGTCATGAACAGGCTGTCGTTGGCCTGGTGCGCCATCCGCGCGTAGAAGTCCAGCGCATCGAGCGAGCTCCTGGGGCTGAAGACGGCCATCGTGCCGATGGGTGGGTAGCCGGCGGGAAGGGCCACGAGGCTCGTCACCTGGGGCTTCAGCACCTTGTTGGTCGGGTCGGTGAGGAGGAGCTCCCAGTAGACGCGGAACCGCTCGGCGACGGCGGGCTCCTCGACCACGTGGGCGACGTTCGAGTGTCCGTAGATGCCGCCCTCCGAGAAGTTGGTCCCGCCGGTGAGGAGGGCGTTCCCCACGCCGTTGACCAGGCGCACGATGAACTTGTTGTGCGAGATGTACGCATGCGTCCGACGCCCGATCGCGACTCCGCCCAGCCCCGCGGCGGCAACGGCGGCGGCATTGGCATCGCCGGGGTTCGGCCGCCGGGCGTCGTAGACGATCCGCACATCCACGCCGCGGTCCAGTGCGGCCCTGAGGGCGTCAAGGACCAGTGGGCTTTGGAATTCGTAGGCCGCCACTCGCAGGCCTTCACCCGGCGTGGTCGCGTCGATGAACCCGCGGATTGCCTCTGCAAGCCCTCTCGAGAGCCACGAGTAGGCCGCCGATCCGACCTCGTCCGGGCGACGGTTGCCGAATCGCCGAGCGTATGCCTGTGACGCGGCGACGCCTCGGTTGAAGTAGACATCGTGCGTGCCGTCGGCCGGCGCTTCGGTGCCGATCGTGACCGCCACGTCGCTGGACACCACCAGTGATGCGGGTTCGCCCGTCAGCGCCTCGACTCGATAGGTGTAGCGATGGCCCGGCTTGGCCGTGTAGTCCGACCACCCGAATCCCTGGATCGGGTGATCGCGCGTTGAGTAGCTGGATCCGGCAGGAAGGCCCGGGTCCGTGGCGGCGAAGGTCTTGAGCCCTCTCAGGTAGTACGCCTCGTCCTCGGTGTGGTCCGTGCGATGAATCGCGAACCCCCGAAGCCCCTGACACTGGTTCTGAGGCAGGTTGATCCCGAGCATCACGACGTAGGTCCCGCTGATTGCCCGGACCGAGAGCCCCGAGGGCGACCTCCGCGTTCGTCTCACGCTCTCGTGACTGTACGAGGTCAACGGGTCGTTGTCAGCGCGGTGATGCTCCGGTGACGGTGGTTCGCCCAGGGTCGGAGCAGATGTGGCACCCGAGTAGAACCAACCACGCGATCACCGACTTCGTTCTGTCCATCGGCCTGCACCGGGAGGTGGGCGTTCCCACCGACCCGCCGCCGCCTCCGGTGACGCCATTCGAGGTCGTGTTCGACCGAGTGCTGCCCGATGGCGTGGCCGGCCAGCCGCCGGCCACGGTGATGGACGTCGTTCGCAGCACCCTCGACGACAGCCTCCAGGGCTCGGTCTCGCTGCCCGACCCGGCTGCCGGATCACTCGCCGAGATCCGCTTCCTGACCGGGTCAGGCGCCCTCAAGGAGGTCGCGACCCTCACGCTGCCGGCCGGCGAGGAGGTTGAAGCGAAGCTGGAGCTCACCGGGGCACAGGCCGCGACGCTCGCGGCTCGCGAGCCACGGCCCCCGCAGCTGCCCGAATCGGTCCGTCGCGTCGCGCGCTTCGTCTCGATCGACGGCACGGTCGTCGACTTCTCCGCGGCGCAACTTGGCGTCGCGGCGGTCACCGTCGGCGCGGGTGGCTGGACCTCGCTGGAACTCGACAAGATCTTCAAGCTGCCCGCGGCCGCAGCGACTGCGCAGCCGTTCTCCGGTCCGTTGCCGCCCACCTTGACCGACCCGCCCTGGACGCCCGTCCACCTGGCCGTCGACGGCCAGTTCTCGGCCACCTTCCAACGCGGCCAGGGTGACGCCTGGCTGTGGTGGCTGACCGGATCGGTGGGTGCAATCGGCGTCGTGCCGGACGACCTCGGCCACGACCCGACCGGCGTCATCTCGATCCCGCTCCCGCCGCTGCCACAGCCCGCACCGTTGGGGCCGGCGGAGGAGCCGGGCGGTCGCCTCGTCCCTGCCGACGTCACCGAGCGCGAGGTTGCCGACAACCCCGCCATCTACTCGGAAGACCCCGGCGCCTTCTGCAAGCCGTTCAGCAACCCGGAGCGAGTGCTCGGCGAGCGCGCGTTCAACATCATCTACCGCGCCGAGCAGCCGGTCGTCAGCCCAGAGGCGACGGTCCGCACCGCTACCGGCCCGCTCCTCGACTTCGAGCTGCCCGAGGCCGTGAGGGACGCGATCGCGGTCCGGGACGAGCGCCAGCCGACGTTCGCGGATCGGGTGACATCGGTCTTCCGTCCGGGGACCGCCGCGGTGTCGGCTGCCGCGAGGGCGGTCCGAATCCCCGCGCTGGACATCTTCGTCACCCGCGATGTCGTGCCGCCAGAGCTGTTCGAGGACCTCCAGCGCGGGGACCGCCTTCGGCGGCCGCCCGACGCGCGGCATCCGGTCCAGTGGGACTCCGACGCGAGCCGGTACCAGGCGGTCACCGTCGCCCGCGGGCACATCCTCGAGTTCCGGCTCCGCTGGCGGTCGAACGGCTATTCGCTGGGGACGGTCGCGAAGACCCTCACCCTCGCGGCACGGCAGGTCAAGCGGATCCAGAAGATCGAGTGGCGGCGTATCGAGCGCACTCGCCGCGAGGAGCAGACGCAGCTGCTCGATCGCGTGAGCGACGTCGTCTCCCGGGATCGCCAGTACGACGACAGCGTGGAAGCGACCCTCTCCGAGTGGGCGCGCGGCGAGTCCGAGTCGAGCATGTCCGCCGGCGCCGGCGGGTTCGGGTTCGCGGCCGCGGGCTTCGTCATCGGTGGTGGCGGCGGAGGGTCCAACGCGAGCTCGTCCTCCTCGCAGGAAGGCGGTCGCCGCACCACGGCCAGCGAGGAGCAGCGCCTTCGCGACACCGTGCGCCGCTACGGCGACTCGCTGCGTCGCCTCGACAGCGTGGTCGTCAACGAGGTCACCCAGGCGGAGGAGGTCACCGGGACGACGGAGATCGTCCGCAACCCCAACTTCGGTCACGCCCTGACCGTCATCTACTACCAGATCCTCCGGCACCTGAAGGTCGAGACGGCGTTCGCCGGTGTGCGCGAGTGCCTCTTCGTGCCCTTCGCGATCAAGCCCTTTACCGTCACGCGCGCGTACCGCTGGCGCGACCTCATCCGGCGCGGTCTGCTTGATCGCCGCTTCGAGCTGGCGATTCGCTATCTGAAGGATGTCCTCACGGGGTTCGCCGGCTCCGAGATTCCGCCGGGGCGGCGCTCCGACCAGCGGATCCGGCACGTGTCCGGCTCGCTGTACCTGAACATGGGGATCGCCCGACCAGGCGACACCGCTGAGGGCGCGTTCAACGCGGCCGCCTGGGCGCTCCTCAACCCGTTCATGAGCTACCCGGCCGCAGGCGTCTTCGCCCAGCTCCGGGAGCTCGCGGAGGCGCGACGGGATCGGCAGTTCCAGGAGGAGCACGCGCCCGGGATCGCCGCGAACTGGGTGAACACGCTGCGCGTGGCCGCTGGCAATACGCAGCTCAACGCCGACCTGACCCTGGCGACGCGCTACCTGTTCAACGGAACCGCCCGCGTCGACTTCTCGGCGTCGGTCTCCGGCGTGCTGACCCGCGAGATGCTGGCCTCCATCCGCGTCTTCGCCACCCGCGACCTGCCGCCGGGCTCCGCGGCGAACCTGACCCGGCTCACGATCACCTACCAGACCGACCTCTTCCAGCGCTCGTTCTCGGTGACGCAGGGCCAGGGCGACCTCGTCTCGCCGCAAACCGGCGTCCGGGACACGGGCGCCACCGTGTTCTCGCTGCCGGATACGTGGGAGCGCCAGGACGTGCGCGCCGAGATGGTGCGCGCGGTGAACGAGCTCATCGGCCACCTGAACGAGCACGTGGAGCACTACCACAAGGTCATCTGGTGGAACATGGACCGCGACCGGGTCTTCATGCTCGTCGACGGCTTCGAGGTGCCGGGCACCAGCGGCTCGAGCATCGGATCGGTCATCGAACGAGACCCGATCGCGATCATCGGCAACTCGCTCGTCTTCCGCGTCTCGGCCGGCTCGTTCCTGGGGCTGGGCGACATGGTGACGCCCGCGCAGCTCTACAACTACTACGCCGCCAAGCAGCCGGTCGCCGATCCGATGCTGATCAGCCTGCCGACCGACGGGCTCTATGCCCAGACGATCATGGACGAGTGCGAGGCGCTCGAGGAGCACTACGGGAACACCGACTGGGTCCTCACCGACAAGGAGCCCGAGCTCGGCGAGCTGGACCAGGCGCTGCTGGCCACGCGGCGCGCGGAGCCGGAGCCGGCCACGCCGACGCCGTTCCCGCAGTCGATCATCAACCTTCAGAACGCGCCCGAGGCGCCGGCACCCGCCGGGCTTGCGGGCGTCCTGAGCGCGGTCACCAACGCGAATGCCTTCCGCGACATGGCGGGGCTGGCCGGAACGCAGGCGAACGCCGCAGCGGCCCTCCAGACTGCGGCCGCGTTGGCCACGAACTTCGGCAACCAGGCGGCGGCGCTGAAGCTTGCCCAGACGGCCAAGGCCGCGCAGTCGACGGGAAGCGCGGATCAGCGGCTGGCCACCATCCAGCGCGCGGCCGCCAAGCAGCTCGTGACGCCCGAGCAGGCCGGCGGCCACGCCGACAAGGTGCTCGAGGAGCTCCACGCCCCCTCGCCGGAGCCGCCGCACGAGAACCGCCCGATCGCCGAGGCGATCGACGCGGCGAGCGGCATGCCCGGCAGCACGATCGAGGCGACGACGCCCGATGGAAGCGCTCGCGTCGTGCTGGCCAGCACCGCCACCCAACCGCTCCAGCAACAATGCGGGTTCCGCGATCTGAACGGGCGCCTGCTCTCCGAGTCGGAGGTCCGCGCCCAGGTCGTGTCGATGGCCGAGGCCGAGCAGGACTTCTTCTGGGTGGATTCTGGGGCCGGCACGCTGCTGGAGGAGGACGACGACACCCAGTTCGAGCACCTCGTCCGCTACTGGCTGGAGGTCCGCTCGACGATCCCGGCCGACAACATGGGCGCCATCACGACCGTGCTCGGCGACTCGACCGTCACACCGGCCAACAAGTTCCTGCGGCTGCTCGGGCCGGTCGGCCAGCCGCAGGCGGACATCAACGTCGATGCGCGGGCGGTGGCCGCCAACCTGATCGCCAACGTGCCGGATCCGACGGCGCCGATGATCCTTCCATCGCTCGTCGACGAGGCCCTCAAGCAGGCACGCCGCAGCCGGCTCGGCCAGCAGCCGCCCGAGGCGCAGCGTCGCCCGTGGAGCGGCGCGTACATCAACACCACGGTCCGTGAGGCGGAGCGCAACCTCAATCTCGAGGGCCCAGGTGGCGCTGCCGAGGCCCTCCTGGGCCTGTCAGCCAACGGCCGCCACTGGGAGTACGTCCGCGAGGCGCACCGGCGTCGATTTGGGTGCCGACGCAATGACGGGACCTTCGATCCGGCCTGCCGCCGGGACGGCACGTACCACGCATTCGGGCCCGATGAGCGACCGGTGCAGCACGGCGACATCATCGTCCAGGATCGCCGCGACCCCCGAACCGACACCAACGTGTTCCTGGTCGCCGACAGCCAGACGAACCAGGGCGACATGCACGGCGACATTGTGATCGACATCGATACCTCCGCGACGCCGCCATTCGCCGAGGTGATCGGCGGCAACGTCGGCGACAGCGTGCGCCGCCGCCGCCTGCCGCTGAACGCGGACGGGACGTTGGTGGTCAACGCGGCGCAGAACTTCGTCCAGCAGCGCGACAACCTCACGTTCCCCGCGCTCCCCTCCGCGGGCTCCGGCGCGGCGAACCTCGACGGCCTGAGCACGCGTCGCATCTTTGCGGTCCTGAGCCCTGTCGAGGAGTGCAGCGTCATCCCCGGGCAGCAGATCGGTCCCGATACGTTCGCTGTGTAACCAGCGCGCCGAAGATTGCGATGACCGCGAGCAGGACGGCCGCGACCTTGCCGGCGAGTCCAATCGGCGCCAGCATACGGGGCCGAACGGGGGCGCACGTATATACGCTGGCGCTGTTCGTCGGCGTCTCCGCTGGTGTCGTGGGATATATCACTACCGATATATTCGGTGACAGGATCGTGGCCCCGCCGACGAGGAGCGGACGACGCGACGCCGGCATCCCCCCGACGTGACCGGCACCCTACCCCTCGTACTCGACGCGGAGGTCGCCCACCCCATCGACGTGGCCCTCGAGCACGTCGCCCGGGGCCACCCGCCCGACGCCGGCTGGGGTGCCGGTCATGATCAGGTCGCCGGGGCGCAGCTCGACGAGGGTCGACAGGTAGGCGATCGTCTCGGGCACCTTCCAGATCTGCTGCGCCAGGTCTCCCGCCTGCCGCGGCGCGCCGTTCACCTGCAACCGGATCGCACCGGCGTCCGGATGGCCGATGGCCTCGGCCGGCCGCAGGGTGGAGATCGGGGCTGATCGGTCGAAGCCCTTGCCCATGTCCCACGGTCGCCCCATCTCCTTGGCCTGGGCCTGGAGGTCGCGGCGGGTCATGTCGAGGCCGACCCCGTAGCCGAAAACGTGCTGCACCGCGGCCTCCACGGGGATGTCGGCCCCACCACTCGCCAGCGCGACGACGAGCTCGATCTCAGGGTGGAGGTCATCGGTGGCGACGGGGAAGGGCAGGCGGCCGCCATTCGGCACGACGCCGGTGGCGGGCTTCATGAAGAAGAAGGGCGGCTCGCGATCGGGGTCGTGGCCCATCTCGACGGCGTGATCGGCGTAGTTGCGACCGACGCAGAACACGCGCGCGACGGGGAAGACGGCATCGGTGCCGTCGATTGGCAGCGTCACCGGCGGCGCCGGTGGAATCGCGTAGTTGGTCATCGGCTGGTGGCGTAGGCGGCCACGCGGCGCTCGAAGAAGCCGACCGCCTCGGAGAGGGCGAAGGCGAAGGCGAAGACGATGATCAGCAGCGCCCAGAACTCGGCCATCAGGAAGCCGCGCGAGTAGCGCTCGAACAGGTAGCCGATGCCGACGATGGCGATGAGCAGCTGCCCGATGATCACGCCCTTCACGCCGCGGATGAGGCCGAGCCGGACGCCGGCCAGGATCTCCGGCAGCGCTGCGGGCAGGACGATCTTCGTGAGCACCTGGCGCCGGCCGGCGCCGAAGGATCGGCCCATCTCGAGCAGCGACTGGCTCACGCGGGCGACGCCGACCTGCGTGTCGAGCGCGATGACCCAGACGCTGAACAGGACGACGGTCACGATCATCGTGGGCAGGCCGAAGCCGAGGAGCGCCATCAGCGCAGGCACGATCGCGGTGAGCGGCGAGCTTTCGAAGATGTTCGCCCACATGCCCATCAGCTCCCCGACGGCCTTCACGCGGCCCATCCAGAAGCCCATGCCGATGCCGACGATCAACGACAGCGCCATGCCGATGCCATAGGCCTGGAGGGTGATGAGGGCGGCCTCCCCGAAGCGATCCGAGGTCACCACCGTGCTGATGGCCGCGAGGACCTCGGTGAACGGCGGGATGAGGAACACGAGCTCGAGGCGGCCCACGATCTCCCAGAGGGCGAACCAGACCAGCAGCGAGAGCGCCATCGGGATGCGGCGGCCGGCGATGGTCACGGCGCCGCCTCCTGCGGTGCGCGCATGTCCTCCTCGGCGTACGTGCGCAGCTCGCCCCAGATCTCCTCGACCGCGTCGAGATAGGGCTGGCTGCGGCGGATCTCGTCCGGCGTGCCGTCTCGCGGGATGTCCGGCCGCACCGTGTTCGTCACGCGACCCGGCCCGCGCGTCAGGATCACGATCTGGTCGCTGACGTAGACGGCCTCCTCGATCGAGTGCGTCACGAACAGGACCGTCTTGCGCTCCTCCGCGAGCAGCAGCAACAGGTCCTCCTGGAACGTGCGGCGAATCTGCTCGTCGACCGATGCGAACGGCTCGTCCATGAGCAGGACATCGGCATCGACCGCCAGCGCCCTGGCCAGGCCGACCCGCTGGCGCATCCCGCCCGACAGCTGGTGCGGGTAGTGGTGCTCGAAGCCGGCCAGACCGGCCTTGGCGACGTACGCGCCCGCCGTCGCCTCCCGCTCCTTCTTCGGGACGCCGCGCAGCTCCAGCCCGAAGGCGGCGTTGCGCAGCACGGTGGCCCACGGCAGCAACGCAAAGTCCTGGAACACGAACGCGCGTTCCGGGCCTGGCCCGGTGACCGGGCGGCCCTCGACGATGACTTGCCCCGCGGTTGGCTCAACCAGGCCGGCCACGATCTTCAGCGTTGTGGTCTTGCCGCAGCCGCTCGGCCCGATGAGGGTCGTCAGCTGGCCGGCGGGCACGTCGAACGTGACCCCCTCCAGCGCGCGGGTTCCGCCCGGGAAGTCCTTGGTGAGGTCAACCACGCGCACCGCCGGCTCGGCGGTCGCATCGGTCCCTGCGTTGAGGTTCATGGCGTGCGCAGCTCCGGGCGGAAGAGGCGCAGCTCGAGCCGTTGCAGCAGCGTGATCGTGACGCTGGCGACGATGATGATCGACAGGATGGCCGCGTACATGTAGGCGTACTCGGCCTGCGAGCGGTAGAAGGTGATGAGGTCGCCGACACCGGTCGGGGTGATGAGGAGCTCGGCCAGGATCGCGCCGGTGAACCCCTGGGCCAACCCCAGGCGCAGGCCGGCGAAGATGAGACCAGAGGCCGCCGGCAGGATCACCATCCAGATGCGTTGCCGGCGGTTGGCCAGGAAGGCCTGGCTCATCTCGACCAGCGAGACCGGCGTGTTGCGGATCCCGCGATACGAGTTCAGCACGATCACCGGCGTGCTCAGCAGCACGACGGCGAAGACCTTCGCGGCGAAGTCGATGCCGTAGATGAACGTGATGAGCGGGATGATCGCGGCCGATGGCGCCGCCTGGAGGATCACGAACACCGGGATGCCGAACCACTCCGCCTTGGGGGACAGGCCCATTGCCACCCCGGCCGCCACCCCGCCGATCGCGGTCAGCGTGATCCCGACCAGCAGGGGGCCGATCGTCTCGGAGTAGGCGCGCGCGAACGTGCCGTCGGCGAGCATCTCGCCGAAAGCCGCGATCGTCGCCGTGAAGCTCGGGAAGGTCAGGCTGATCGGGATCCGGCCCCCGAGCTCCCAGATTGCGAGCACCGCGACGATGGAGCCGATGCGCAGCACCCAGCCGCGCGCGGCGGGCGTCCAGCGCATCCACGCCGGCCTCATCGGACCGTGACGGACGATGGATCGGGCAATTTCTGGCACGAAGCTAGCTCCTGCGAGAATCTGCCCGATACATCGGGCCATCCTTGGCCGGAACCGGCCGTCGCGCGAGATTCTGCCCGATATGTCGACCAGTGACGACGCGTTCGGTCATCGGCTCGCGACTCTCGGATTCAGGTCACTGCCCCTCCATGCTCGCGAGTGCGGCCTCCGATGGCGCGAGGTCCCAGAAGTCCTCGACGGCCAGCGTCGCGGGATCGCCCTCGACCTGCCCCACGAGGCCGTAGAACTCGAAGTCGGTCCGCGCCGCCTCCTCGCCGCCGCAGTCGGTGGTGAAGACGCCCTCCTGCGCCGCCTGCTCGTAGTACGGCACGATCTGCTCCTCGAGCTCCGGCTCGAGGTCCTCGGCCAGGCCGAGCCGCTCGCGCTCCTCGACCACGAAGTTCGGATCCTCGATGATCGAGTTCCACGTTGTGAGCGTCTCCTCGAGCAGCACCTGCGCAACCTCCTGGTTCTCGGCGAGCCAGGCGGTGTTGGCCACGAAGGCCTCATCGGTGGCCGCGACGTCCGGCAGCGGCAGCTCGTGGAACTGGTCGGGCGCCTCTTCCTGCACGAAGTTCCAGCTCGGGATGTCGAGGAACGTGGCTGCGATGTTGCCCTGCAGGAGCGCGGTGGCCCGCACCTCCGCGCCGGTCACGTAGCTGATCTCGCTGAACTCGATGCCCTCCTCCTGCTGGACCAGCAGCGCCATGGCCTCGGTCGTCGAGCCACGCGAGTGGACGGTGAACACCTGACCATCGAGGGCCTGCCAGTCCGGGTAGGCCGCCGCGTCGACGATCGCGAAGAAGCGCGCCGTCTGGAGCTGGCAGATGAGCCGGAGGGGAGCGCCGGTCTCCTGGATCACCGCGTACGGCGCGCCGAGGGTGACGTCGGCCTGCCCGCCCAGAACGGCCTCGGCGGCGAGGTCCTCCTCGGCGAACTCGGTCAGCTCGACGTCGATCCCGCGTTCGCGGACGCGCTCGAGCGCGATGAGCAGGTTGAGTGTCTCGACCCCCTCGATGTCGCCCAGCGCAACCCTGATTGTGCCCTCGACGGTCCCCCCGTCCTCGCCGGGGCTGCCGGCGGCGGGGCTGCCGGCCCCGGTCCCGGGATCGTCACCGGGGCTTTCCTCAGCGGGGCCGCACGCCCCCAGGACGAGCGCGATCACGAACAAACAAGCGGCGGACCTCATGGCCCATGCCCTCCCTGAATCGGTGCACGCTCGGGTGTGCGGATCTGACGCGATATCGCGGGTTAGTACGTCTGGTGTTGCTCGGGAACCCACGACCCGTCCCTGCAATTGCGTGGCCACTCAGTGTCTTCAGGGCGTGGCGTCGAGGCTGAAGCGGCACTACCGTGGCAGGCCGGTGCGCTTGCGCCGTTTCTCGGCGCCTTAGCAGCCTGTCGCCGGATATATCAGTAATGAGATATTCGTGGACAGTTTGCAGACCGATCGGGAGCGTCAGCGTCAAGGCAGCGGGCGCATCGACGCAGGGTCAGACTGGACCGATGCTGGTCGATCTGGTCGTCCGGGGCGCGCTGGTCGTCGCGCTCGCACTGCTGATCCTCACCGCGTTCATGTACGTCGCCCAGCGCGGGTCGCTGTACTTCCCCTGGACCGGCCCGGTCGAGCCGCCACCGCCGGGCGTCGAAGCGATCGAGCTCGAGACCGATGACGGACTCCGCCTGGCCGCGTGGTTCGTCCCCGCCGCTGCCGGCCATGGCTCTCAGCCCGGTCCGGCCGTGCTGATCTGCAATGGCAATGCGGGCTATCGGGCGCATCGGCTTCCGCTGGCGCACGCACTGGCGGAGCAGGGCTATCACGTGCTCCTGTTCGACTACCGCGGCTACGCCGGCAGCCCGGGCACGCCGACCGAGGACGGCTTACGGACCGATGCGCGCGCCGCCGCGCGCGCCCTCGCCGGTCGGGCCGAGGTGGATGCCGATCGCGTCGCGTACTTCGGCGAGTCGCTGGGGGCATCGGTCTGTGGAGGGCTGGCCGCTGAACAACCGCCCGCGGCGTTGATCCTGCGCTCGCCCTTCCCGTCGACCGTCGAGATCGGCCGGCATCACTACCCGTACCTGCCAATCGTCGAGCCGCTCGTCTGGGACCGATGGCCGCTGGCGCAGCAGCTGGCTCACGAAGTTCGCGCGCCGCTGCTCATCGTGGTGGGAGAGCAGGACGAAGTCGTGCCACCACACCTGAGCCGGCGCGCGTACGAGGCAGCTGCCTCGGAGCCGAAGCGCTGGGTCGAGGTGGCCGCCTCACATCACAACGACGAGGCGCTGCTGGCCGGCGACGGGATGCTGGCGGAGGTCTCCGCGTTCCTCGAGGAGCACCTGCGGCGCTGATGCGCTGACCCCGAAGTGCCAAACGGCCACCGGATGGACCGGTGGCCGCTCAGCGGAGGGCGGTTGCCGCGGGGACGCGCCCCCATGTCGTCGGATATATCACTACTGATATATCCCGTGACAGTTTGCAGGCCGATCGGATCGGCGTCTGCCTATGCCTCAGCGATCGAGATAAACGTCCGGGTCAGAGGTTGCGGCAAGAGCGGCGGGACGCGTCGGCGCATCCTGCCGGACTTCCTGATCGGCGCCCATGCCGTTGCGCGTGCCGACCGTCTGCTCACGCGCGATCGCGGGTTCTATCGGTCGCATTTCACCCGGCTGACCATCCTCGAACCCTGACAACGCCCCGCGCCGCTCACGGCGTGTCGCCGCTGGGGGCCGTGGCCGAGGCGGTGGCCGTCTAGCGTCGACTACCTCGACGTTGCTGGCTGTCCTTGAATGACCGATACGAGCCAGTCGCGGATCATCCCGGCTGCCTCATCCGGCGAGCTGGTGGTGCCCACGACCTGCTCGTCGCGAAACAGGTCGTCCATCCGGAGGACGCGGATGACGGGGTCGGATCCGTCCTCGACGACCGCTCGAACGATGGCCAGCCCGACGCGAACGGCCGCTTTCTCCCTCATCCTGCGATCGTGACCTAGCAGCCGTCACGCCGTCGTCACGAGGCCGTCAAGCGCGGCGTCCGGCCGGCGTCACGCCGGCGATCAGCGTGGCCATCGCCTCGGAGGGCTCGAGGCCGAGCTCCATCTCCATCAGGTCTCGAAACGCGTGGTAGGTGCGGAGAGCCGCCGCCTGGTTGCCCTCGTCCAGGTAGGCACGGACCAGGAGCCGCTGCGCACTGTCACGGAACGGCTCGGTCTCGATGGCGGCCATCGCCGCCTGGACGGCGGCGGAGTGCCTGCCCCGCGCCAGGAGCGCCTCCGAGGCTCGCTCCAGCGCATAGATGCGCAGCTCTCGGAAACGCTCTCGCTCGACGATGATCCACTCGTCCTCCCAGCCGGGGAGCACTTCGGTGGCGTCGAGGACCTGCGGGAGCCGGTCCAGGTCCTCGTCATCGGGCTCGATCGTGAGGCGCCTCATCAGCCCGGAGAGGTCGAACACGTCGACCTCCACGTCCGGGTCGAGCGCGAGGCGGTCGTCCTGGCTGCTGATGATGGGTCGACGGATCCGGCGGAGCCGCCACAGGGCCGATCGCAGGTTGCCGAGCGCACGCCACTCCGGGACGTCCAGCCACAGCTGCCCCGCCAGTCGCGACCGTGACACCGGCCGGGCGGCCATCGCCAGGAATGCGAGCAGCCGTTGGACGCCATGTGGGACTGCGACGCTCGCATCGCCGACGATGAGCTGGAACTCGCTGATCAGGTGAATCCGGGCACGCGGCGAGGCGTTGCCCGGTGGGCGTATCCGCAAGGATGGCGAGTGCTCGGACGCCATGCAGCGTGGTCCTCGATGACGCAGGGACAATCCTATTTGTCCGTCACCGGAACGTCACCGCTCCCCAGATCCCGCAACGCGTGGCTCAGGCCCGGCGTGATCGCCCTCGGACTCGGGATGGGCGAGCGCGACGCCGGCCGTGATGCCCGTGATGGCGGTCGCGGCGACGAACGCGGCGCCGATTCGGGAAGTTGATCCGGGAGGCAGCATGTCCCCACTCCTCGGTAACGGCGGGGCACGCACTACGAGTTTGCCCCACACGCGCAAGGGGGCGAGCCTCGCCGGGCATTTGCCGAGGTCAGGACGAGTTGGAGATCTTGCGTTGACCGATACCGGGCAGTGCGCCAGCGCAGTTCTCGGCGCCTTCGCCGCGTGTCGTTGGATATATCACTACTGATATATTCGATGACAGTTTGCAGACCGACCGGGAGCCGAGACCCGTCAACGCTCAGGCGGCGGACGCGAGGCGGGAGATCATCTAGAGGGTCTGCGCAAGGGCCTGCCCAGTCAGCAGGACCCCGCCGACCAGCACCACGACGGCGATCGCCCAGGGCGCGGCGCCCGCGAGTCGGGCGGGCACGCGGGTGCCCACGGCCCAACCGGCGAGCCGGGGGCCGATGCGCTGTCGACCGTGCACGATCGCGAGGCCGATGCCGGTCAGGACCACCGCCATGCCGACTCCGAAGGCCAGCGCCAGGACAATGCCGTACGCCGGCTGACCGGCCGCGACCGCCGCCAGCAGCAGGACGAGCGCGGCCGTGGAGGGCACGAGTCCGCCGGCGATGCCGATCGCCAGCAGCCCGCGGATGCCGGGCGCCGGGGAGGCATGCTCATGCGGGTGCCCGTGGGCGTGCGAGTGATCATGCGGGTGCCCGTGGTCATGGCCGTGCGCGTGGCTGGTTTCCACGCGCATGCGGCGCAGGCAGCCGACCAGCAGCCACGCACCAATGACGATCACCGCCGCGCCAGAGAGCATGCCGAGGACCGGGTAGATCCGCTCCGCCGGCAGGGCGTCCGACGCGAGCAGGACGACCGCCCCCAGTCCCAGCACACCGAGGGTGTGCGACACCGTCACCGCGGCGCCGAGCAGGACGGCATGACGCGCCCGCCCACGCGTGCCGACGAGGTAGGCGGCCATCACCGTCTTGCCGTGGCCCGGGCTGAGCGCGTGGCCGGCGCCGGCGACCGCAGCGACGAGCAGGCCGATGAGCCCCGTCCCGATGCTGAGGCTGCCGAAGTCGGGCAGGAACGGCAGCTCCGCCTCGACTCCGCCGGGTACGGATGCCGGTCCGGCCACCGCCGCCCCCGTCGCCGTGCCGTCCAGCGGCTGCGCGTCCAGGATCGGCTCGCGGACGAGCGCGGGGCCGCCGAGTCGAAGCGTCACCGTCGCCGAGCGCTCGGCAAGCGGCTGCGCCAGCAGATCGGTCGGGTACGAGGTCAGTCGGGCGGCGACGTCGGTGCCGGCGTCGGCCGGATCGGTCTCGTAGCCGTCCCCGCGCACGACGATCTCCCGCCAGCCGAGCGCCCCCGGGCTGCCGCTGTCGGTGACCTCGAGCATCAGCGGCCCGCTCGACGGGTTCTCGGCGCGTGCCTCGCAGACGATGCGGATCGTGGCCAGGCCGCCGGCGCCGGGGCGCTGCTGCAGCCCGGCGGCCCACAGCTCCAGGTCGACGACTTGCGAGCCGAGGCTGACCTCGACCTCCGGCATCCGCTCCGCGCACAGCGACCGGCGGCCCTCATCGGCCTCGGTCGTCGTCGAGCGTGCCGTCGCCATCGGCGTCGAGGCGTCCGAGCAGCTCGATCGAGGGGATCTCGGCCACGTCGACGACGATGTCGACGTCGATCACCTCGGCCGAGACGGTCACGCCGACGTAGTGGTTCGTCGTGAAGTTGCCGAGTGGGTGAGCCGACGCCGTGGCGGGGAGGGCGGCGACGGCCGCGACGCCGGCGAGAAGGGCGGCCAGGAACGGGCGCCTCATGGTCGCGCCTCGAGGGCCGCGAGTGCGTCGCGCGCCCTGGCCGCCTGCATCGGACCGAGTGCTGGCCGTGGCTCGAGCGCGGCGTGCAGGAGCGTCGTCGCCTCCTCGGTCCGGCTCATGGCGGCGGCGATCATGCCGGCGTGGTAGTCGAGGAGCGCATCCTCGGTGCCCTGGGCGCGCGCCTCCGCCATGGCCGCATCGGCCTCCGCGTGGCGACCGGCGGCGTACAACGCCCAGGCATATGCGTCCCAGCCATAGACGTCGGTGCGGACGGCCAGCTCGGCCTCCGCCAGCGCGACGGCCTCGTCGAGCTCCTCGCCGCGGTCGGCGAGGAAGAGCACGATGGCGCGGTTGGGAGAACCGGCGCTGCGCCCGATGGCGGCGATGCCACGCACCTGGTCGTGTCGGGTCTCGGCTTCCGCCGTCCGGCCAGCCGCCGCGAGCACGTCGCCCAGCAGCGCGAGCGACTCCGGCTCCGGCCGAATGGCCACCGCTTCCTCGAGCGACGCGATCGCCTCCTCGTGATCGCCGCGTGCCGCCAGCGCGCGCCCGAGGCCGGCAAGCGCCTGCGGGGATCCGGGCAGGGCTTCGAGCGCGGCGCGATACGCCGTCACCGAATCGTCCAGATCGCCGGCCTGGTAGGCGAGCGCGCCGGCCAGGAGGTGGTAGAAGGACCGATCCGCTGCGGTCGTCGAGGGCTCGGCCGCTGCCATGGCCGAGGCGTCGGCGGCGATGGCGCGCGCGTCATCAAGGGAGCCGGTCAGGGACGCGAGGCGCGCCTGCCGCGCGAGGAGCGGCGGCGTCGCAGGTCCGGGGATGTCCCCGTAGGCTTCGGCCGCGCCGGGGTAGTCGCCGAGCTCGAGGCGCGCATCGCCCAGGATGGCGAGCGCCGCCGGACGCGCGGCGTCATCGGAGAGCAGCTCGGTCGCCGCGCTGGCTGCGCCATTGAAGTCGTGCGACCCGAAGAGCACGCGAGCGCGCATGATCCGCGCTCCGAGCACGGAGGCATCGGTCTCGAGCGCCTGGTCGACGGCGGCCAGCGCGCGGTCGTAGTCATCCGCGCTGGCGGTCAGGCCGGCGCGCGCGAGGTACAGGCCGGAGAGGTTGACGGCGGCGATGAAGTCAGCCGGGTCGCGATCGAGGTTGGCCGTCCAGGTCTCGATCGCATTGCCGATGCGATCCAGGTCGACCGCCATCCCGCCGGCGTCGGCCGCAATGTCAGGGGCTGGCACCGCGACCTGCTGGTCGGGGCCAGTCATCGTCGGCTCGGACCGCAGTGCGATCGCGCCGTACGAGACCGCGACGGCCAGCAACGAGGCCGCGATCAGGGCGACCGATCGGGGGAACCGGGGCCGGTGTGCCTGGACGAGCTCCGCTGTTGCTCGCATGGAACAAACTCCTGCATCGGGAGGGGAGCGGCCGACCGGTCACGCGGACCGGCCGGCCATCATCGGTCGTGCGGCTAGTGCGGCACGCCGAGGTACGGGAACTTCGACAGGTAGTCGGTGTGCGGGCCGACCCCGTCGGTCGGGATCGCGCCGATGTCGTCGCGCCCGTCGAAGGCGAACCCACCGGTCACGATGTTCAGCTCGGCATCGATCACGTCGTCCGCGAGGCCCCGGCCGTTCAGCGGCCCCGCCGCCATGGTGCCGAGGGTGTAGCGGATGACGTCCGGCAGGAGCACGTTGGCCAGCGTCCGGGCCTGGCCGTTCGAGTACGTCCCCTCCGTGTCGCCTGCCGAGAAGGCCTTCAGAACGCCGATGACGTTCGTGCGGAACTTCCCGCCCATCGCGGTCCGCTGCTTGGCGGGGGCGGTCACGTTGAACGCCTCCTTGTCAGCCGTCGTTGAGTTGAAGACGGTGTTGATCGCTGGCCGGCCCATCTGGTCGGCCACCATGCCGTTGGCGCGGGTGGTTGCCCACACGCCGACGTTCGTGCCGGTCCCGCCGATCAGGCGATTCGGCACTTCGACCACGATCGCGAGGGTGTTGAGGCCGACGAAGAAGTCGGACTCGTTCCCGTCGTTCAGCGTGCGCGTGCCCTGGCCCTTGACGCTGCCCAGGAAGCCGAGCAGGTCGAAGAAGAACGGGTCGGAGCGCATGCCGGCAAAGGCCTTCACGCCACTGCCCTTCCACGCCTTGCCCATGGAGCCGTCGGTGAGGCCGGTGGCCACGGTGCGGCCGTTGAGCCTGACGGTGTAGCGCTGGATGCCATCGCCGTCGGGCCGGCTGAAGGTCGTCCTGATGCGCACGTCGCGAACGGCATCAGTGCCGGTGTCGACGTTGAGCAGGTACTTGGCGCGTTGCTGGAAGGTCGTCGGGCCGAGCACATTGATGGCCGGGTTGACCGTCATGGCCAGCACGGTCCGGCTCGCGCTGGATCCGCGGAAGGCGTAGACATCGTTGATGTCGAGCGGGCCGCGGACCTTGCTGACGTTGAGGGTGTCGTCCGGATTGACGCTGATGCTACCCAGGCTGGGCGCGTCGAGGTGGTCGGCGCCGCTGGTGAGCACCGGCGCCACGCCGATGGTCAGGATGAGTGCGATCACGCCGAGCAAACTGAGCGCTCGGAAGCCGCGACGCACGCGCGACGATTGGGACATGAGTTGATCTCCTCCGGTAGGTGCCCCCCTTGGACGGGTCCCGCTGGAGGAGGTACGCGACATCAGGACCGATGCATCAGTCCAGTGCCTTGACGGTGCGCCGGCGCGCTTTTGGGCGCCTTTGCCGCGTGTCGTCGGATATATCACTACTGATATATGCGGTGACAGTTTGGAGACCGATGCGGGAGCGTCACCGTCAAGGTTGGGACGCGTTGACGATCGCCAGGATCTCGTCGCCATAGCCGGCGACCTTGCGCAGACCGATGCCCGGCACCGCCAGTAGCCCGGCGGGGTCGGATGGACGGCGGGCGGCGATGGCGGCGAGCGTCCTGTTGTCGGCAACGACATAGGCGGGCACGCCATCGGCCCTTGCGCGCCCGCGGCGCCACTCGATGAGGCGCTCGAGCAAGGGCTCGTCCGCGGCTGAGAGCTCGAACGTCGCCGGTGGTGCCTTCGATGCTGGCCTTGCCACGGCATTCGGCCGCAGCTCGGCGATGAACCGCGACGGTCTCGTCCGCCCGGGTCCCTTCGCGCCGACGCGCGATCCCGCCCACGACAGCACGAGGTGTCGCCGCGCACGGGTGATGCCGACGTAGAGGAGGCGGCGTTCCTCTGCCAGCGCATCGGCGTCGGAGGCGGACTGCCGGATCGGGAGCGTGCCCTCCTCCAGCCCGGGCAGGAAGACGGCGTCCCACTCGAGGCCCTTGGCCCGGTGGAGCGTGGAGAGGGTGACCCCGTCGCCGCCGGCATCGGCCTCGGCGGCGTCGCGGCGGGCGAGCTCGGCGGCGAAGTCCTCGATGGTCGCGGCCGGCTGGTCCGCCGCGAGCGATCGCGCCATCCCCAGCAGCGTCGACAGCGCGGCGTGCCGATCGCGCGCCTCGGCGCCGGACGCGGACCCCGGCGGATCACCCTCGTCGAAGCCGAGCTCCTTCCGCAGCGCGTCGACGACCGAACGGACCAGCGGCTCCGGCCCACCGGCCCGGAGCGCCGCGCGGGCGGTGCGCACCTCGGGGCGGGCGAAGAAGCGAACGCCGCGCACGGTGAACGCGATCTCGGCCCCGGTCAGGGCCGCCTCGAACGGCACGAGCTGCGCGTTCGTGCGCACCAGGATCGCGATCTCGGTGAGTAGCACGCCTTCGACGAGCAACGCATGGATGCGCGCCACGACCGCGCCGACCTCGGCGTCGCCATCGGCGAACGGAAGGAGCTCGGGGATCGGTCCATCGGAGGCGGTCGCGCGCAGCTCGCGGCCGGGGATGAGGCGGTTGGCGAGCGCGATGACCTGCGGAGAGCTGCGGTAGTTCGCGCTCAGGCGCACGACGCGTGCATCGGCGTATCGGTCCGTGAAGCGGGTCAGGTAGTCGCTGCTGGCACCGGTGAAGGTGTAGATCGTCTGGTCGGGGTCGCCCACCACGCACAGGTCACGCCGGTCGCCGAGCCACAGCCGAAGCAGGTCCTCCTGGAGCCGGTTCGTGTCCTGGTACTCGTCGACGCTGAACCAGCTGTAGCGCCGATGGACGAGCGCGAGCGCGTCGGCATCGGTCTCGTATAGCTCGACCGCCAGGGTCAGCATGTCCTCGAAGTCGATCCGGTCCGCTCGCTGCTTCGCCGATTCGTATCGGCGCCAGAGGTTTGTGAAGACGTCCGCTGGCACCGGAGGCTCGCGGTCGGGTGCGTAGGTCGAGGGCGTCTGGCGGCGGACCTTGGCCCACTCGATCTCGTCGGCCAGGTCCTTCGCCGGCGTGAACCGATAACCGCCGGGCAGGCCACGCGCCATCGGCGCGATGATCCGCAGCTTCGAGTCGAGCACCTCGGGCAGCGGTCGGTCGTGGACGAGCGGCCAGTGATAGGCCAGCTGTCTTCGTGCCGCTGCGTGGAAGGTCGAGGCCGCCACCTGCGGCAGGTTCAGGCGCTTCAGGCGCGCCTTCATCTCGGCGGCCGCCTTCTCGGTGAAGGTCACGACCAGGGCCTGCTTCGGGTCGATGGCCTTGGTGGCGGCGGCGTAGGCCACTCGGTGGCTGATGACCCGCGTCTTGCCGGTCCCGGCGCCGGCCAGGATCACGACCGGGCCTGTGGTCGCCGTGGCGGCCTCTCGTTGCTCGTCGTTCAGGCCGGCAAGGATGGCCCCGGGATCCATGCCGTGGAGGGTAGCGGGCGCGGGCGTACCGGCGCGTTATCGATTGAGTGGGCGCCCTGTTTCTCGTCAGCTCTCGCCGTTGTCACCGGATATATCACTACCGATATAACTGATGACAGCCGCGGACCGAGCGGTCGAGAGCGCCTCTGTATTCAGCACTCAGTCTGCGGTCACGGACCTTCGACGTCGCACGTCTCCGAAGAGGATGACCAGGATCGCGATCACGGCCGCGACGATCCCTCGCAGCAGCCAGGACTGCTCGGTGTCCAGATTCTGGAAGATCGGCACGACGCCGTTGAGGCCGGCGTGGACGAGCCCCGTGAGCAGCACGCTGCCACCTGTGCCGACGAAGATCCAGGTGAGGATCACCGAGTAGCTGAACAGCGCCAGGACGCCGGGGAAGACCGCCAGCTCCTCGTTGACCCCGCCGGCCACCAGTTGGAGCGGCAGGTGGAGGATCGTCCAGGGCACCGCCAGGACGAGAGCGGCCACGAGCGGCGACATGAACGGCAGCAGGCGGGGAACCGCAAAGCCGCGCCAGGCCAGCTCCTCCGCGAAGGCGGGAATGAGGACGACCAGCAGGACGAGCAGGCTCGAGAGGCCCACGCCGTCGAAGAGCCCTTCGGAGGGCGCTCCCGCGAAGACGGCGACGATCAGCACCGTCAGCGCCCACGCGACCGGTACGGCAATGACGAGGAACCAGAGCACGTTGTCCGGGATCTTGGTCAGCATCTGCCACAGCCGGGCCACTGCGCCCTTGCCCTCCCACCAGGCGATGGCGACCGCGATGACGAGCGGCCCGAGGGCGAGCATGAACGGCGCGAGCTCGGTCGGCACCGCCGGCAGGAACGCGATCGCGGCCAGCAACAGGCAGACGCCGACGAACACCGCGACCGACACGAGACCGCGTCGCCGGTCGGGGGACACCGTGGCGAGGTCCTGGGCCACGGCAGGCGACAGCGCCTCGGGCTTGGCAGTCATCGGTCTGAGCCTCCCATGTTGACGATGGTGTCGCCGCCGAAGACGTAGGGCGCGGCGATCTGGTAGGTGTCGGCGCGCTTGTTCCACGCCTCGAAGCGGGGATCGGAGTCGTGGGCGTGGTGGCCCTCATCGGTCGCGAAGATGGCGACGACCAGGTACTGCTGCGCGCCATCGACGCCCATCGTCGTGATGTCGAGGCGGCTCAACGTCGCCATCACGAGCAGGCCGCGGGCATGGAGGTCGGCCCAGATCGGTGCCTCCTCCTCCCGGAACCCTTTTTCGAACTCCTCAGCCTGGTCGGCCCCGACGTTGAGCACGATCCCGACGGTCTGCACCGGTCTGTCCTCCTTGGTGGCTCACCGATATCGATCCTTTGCCTGCTCCCCCGCACGCTTGCGCTCATCGCCGGCCCAGATCTCGAGCAGCTGGACCTGCATCTTCAGCATCGACCGTCGCGCGGACGCGTCGGCCGTGGCGTAGGTGCCGCTCGGCTGGCGGTACGACATGGCGTCGCTGCTGCCGCGGGCGATCTCGACCTGGTCGGCCGTGCGGTCCTGCCACGCCACGATGTCGGTGATGAGGGCATCGGGAGCATCGGCCTCGGCGTCCAGACGAACGAGCAGGTCCTTGCCGGTATCGAATGCGTCCCCGAGGATCGATGACGCCTCGATGTGGTTCGGCTCGAATAGGTCGGAGATCTCCAGCCGATCGTAGAAGGCACGGCGGGCGCCGTCACGTGGCCCAGGAGCATCGGTCCGCGGGTGGCTGAGCTCGAAGGCGTCCTCGACGGCCCGGTGGAGGCGCCGCGCTCGCAGGCGATCCGCGTCAGCGCGAGGCTCGACCCAGAGCCAGTACACCAGGAGCAGCGCCAGCGGCACCAGGGCACCGACGATGTACAGCACCGGCTCGTTTGGGCCTTCGAGCGCCAGCCCGGTCACGAGCGAGGTGATCAGGCTCGCGACGAGGACCCCGACCAGCTCGACTGCTCGCCGTCCCATGCGGCGACTCTACCGGCCCGCGGCCGCCGGGGCGAGTGGGTTGCTCAGCGCGGTGGCTCGCTGCGCTCGGTCGCGATCCCGTCCGCGAGCTTCGTCTGTATGCCGCAAGGTGCTCCATCGGGGATGTGCTACACTTGTGCGTCATGAGCGCAAAGCCGCCAAAGCGGGAGCGTGTGGGCATCCGCCAGCTCCGCCAGAACCTATCGGTCTATGTCAAACGCGTGCGCGAGGATGGGCGCGAATATGAGGTGACCGAGCGCGGGGAGCCGGTGGCGCGGTTGACGCCGCTTGACGGTCGCCCGAAGTCGAAGATCGAGCAGATGATCGCCGATGGCCGCATCACGCCTCCGACGCGCGAGTGGAACGATCTGCCGCCGCCGGTGAAGCTGCGCGGCAGACCGCTGTCCGAGATCCTGCAGGAGATGCGCGACGAGGAAACGCGGTGACAGCTTGCTACCTCGATGCTTCGGCATTGGTGAAGCTGGCGACCGATGAAGCGGAGACGACGGCGCTTCGTGCGAGGGTCGAGCACTACGACAGCCAATCGACGAGCCGAGTATCGACCGTCGAGGTGTCACGGGCGCTGACCAGGAAGGGTCCATCGAGCTTCGCCGCCGTCGTGGAGCCGTGGGCCGATGTCGTGCATCGCCTGCTCATCATCGAGCTTGATACCGCGATCGCGGCGTCGGCCTCGGTGATGGCCCCGCGCACGCTTCGCTCGCTCGATGCCATCCACCTCGCTTCGGCGCTGTCGATCCGCGATGAGCTGGAAGTGCTCATCACCTACGACCGCCGCCTTGCCGATGCCGCTCGCGCTGCGGGCCTCGCCGTCGAAGCTCCGGCTTGACCGTGGCACCGATGAAATCGGCCAGTGGCGTGGAACGACCGCCCAGGGCCCAACGTGGTGCCACTCGACGGTCGCGCCAGCGATCACTCAGGCTGTAGCAACGACAGCGGTCGAGGCGCTATCCGACGTCGATCCGCCCGCGAAGCCAAGCCGGCCACGGGTGATGACCAGCGCCGCGACGGCGATGATCGCGAACCCGGCGTAGACGAGGCCGGCCGCGAAGCCGGGGAAGAGGGCCGTCGTGAAGTCCGGGTTGGACGCCACGCCGAGTCCGGCATGGAAGAGGCCGACGATCGGCACGCTGCGGCCGGTCGAGTTGTAGATCCACGCGATGAGGATCCGCACCGAGATCGGCAGGATGAACAACGCGACGAGGTAGAACGGGATCTGCTCGACGGGCACGCGCCCGACGGTCACGCCGCCGGCCACGAAGACGAGCGGCAGGTGCAGCAGCGCCTGGAGGAAGGTCGTGACGATGCTGGCGCGGATCGGCCCGAGCTTGGGCTGGAGCCGCGCGAACGCGAATCCGGTCCAGCCGACCTCCTCCCACCAGTTGACGAGCAGGAAGGCCACGACGGCACCGACGACGACCGTCCCGAGCATGACGTCGGGGCTGCCGATCATCGCGCTGATCGGGTTGCTCGTCGTGACGACCGCGGCCGTGGCGACGGCGACGAGCGGCAGGCCGAAGAGCGCGACGGCGTACCAGACCGGGTTGACCCTGAAGTGGAAGACGCGTCGGCGCAGCTCGCGGACGCCGGTGCGCCCATCGGCCAGCGCCGTGGTGACGAAGGCGCTCGCCACCAGCGAGATCGCCGACAACAGGACGAACGGGGCGACGCCGGGCAGATCGAGATCGATGAGCCCGATGCCGGTGTTGGCGAGGAGCGGCAGCGCGAAGACCGCCGCGCCGATGAGGTACGTGATCGCGAGGAAGACGGCGATCGGGTGGTTTCGAGCGAGTGAGCGCATCGGTGGATCTCCTTGGCCGGTGTGTTGAACCGATGCGTCCAGACTGGGCCGGCGACCTCGGCGCGTCGTCCACCGACGGTCTCGACTTCGACCGCGACAGTCGCAGCGGGCCGCCTACGACATGCCGATACCGGCGTATCGGTCTCGGCTCATCCTCCCGACCGATGCCGCGGGCGCCCGCGCGGGAGTACGGTTCGGCGCGATGACGCCCGCAGCGCCCGCCCGGCAATCGGTCCTGGCGAACCCGTACCTGCTCGACGGGGCGATCGCCGTCGCGGTCGCGGCGCTCTCGCTCGTCGCCGTCTTCGCCGGGGCACCCGACGTCGGGCCGGCCGGCATCGCCAACGTCGTCCTGCTCATGCTCCAGGCGCTGCCCCTCGCCTTTCGGCGGCGGTGGCCGCTCGCGGTCGTGCTCGTCGTGCTCGGCGCGCTGCTGGCCCAGCTGGCGATTCTTCCGCCGGACGCCGAGCTGCGATCGAGCCTCGGCCCGTTGGTCGCCCTCTACACCGCCGGCGAGCAGCTCGAGCGGCGGCTGGGGATCGGCATCCTCATCGGCTTCGGCATTGCGGTCGCGGCATTGGCGCTCCGGCACGCCGGCCTGCCGGACGGGCTGCAGTCGGTCATCCAGACCGCAGATCCTCTTCGTCGGTCGCCTGGTTCGTCGGCGACGCGGCGCGGATCCGCCGGCTGTACGCGCGAGCGCGCGACGAGCGCGTCCGTCTGCTCGAAGCGCAGCGGGAGGAGGAGAGCCGGCGCGCGGTCGCCGATGAGCGGGCGCGGATCGCCCGTGAGCTGCACGACGCGGTAACTCACCACGTCAGCGTGATCGTCATCCAGGCCGGTGGCGCGAAGCGGGCGTTGGAATCGAGGCCGGAGGAGGCGCGCGGCGCGCTCGAGGCGATCGACGCCACCGCTCGCCTGGCGCTCACCGACATGCGTCGGATGCTCGGGATGCTGGGCGAGGGCGCCGGCGGCGAGCCGCTTCCCGGGCTCGATCGGTTGGACGCGTTGGTCGAACAGGTTCGGGGTGCGGGTCTCGCCGTCGAGCTGTCGGTCGAGGGCACGCGACGGCCGCTGGATCCCGGGATCGAGCTCTCCGCGTATCGGATCGTCCAGGAGGGCCTGACCAACTCCCTGAAGCACGCGGGTGGCGGACGCGCCCGGGTGGCGGTCCGCTATCTGATGCGTTCGCTCGACATCGAGGTCGAAGACGACCGCGGTCCGGGCGGCTCCGCACAGATCGAGCCGAGCCACGAGGGTCGCGGTCTCATCGGGATGCGCGAACGGGTTGCGATGTTCGGCGGAAGCCTGTCGGCGGGACCCACCGCGGACGGGTTCCGCATCACTGCCCGGCTGCCGATCGACGCAGCTGAGCCGGTGAGCGCGACATGACCGTGCGCGTGCTCCTCGTCGACGACCAGCAGCTCGTCCGGACCGGCTTCCGGATGATCCTGGCCGACGAGGAGGGCATCGAGGTCGTTGGCGAGGCGGCAAACGGGCAGGAGGCCATCGAGGCTGCGGCCGCGCTCCGGCCGGACGTGGTGGTCATGGACGTCCGCATGCCCGTCCTGGACGGGGTGGCCGCGACGCGCGTGCTCGTGGGCGATGCGGGTGACGGGGAGGGGCCGCGCGTCCTCGTCCTCACCACCTTCGATGCCGATGAGCACGTCGTCGAAGCGCTACGCGCCGGCGCTAGCGGATTCCTCCTCAAGGACGTGCCGCCGCCGGACTTCGTGAGGGCGATCCGGATCGTCGCCGCGGGGGATGCGCTGATCTCTCCATCCGTGACCCGGCGATTGCTCGACCGGTTCGCACGGCTGCCCGTCCCGGCGGATGAGACGCACGCCGAGCGCCTTCGAGACCTGACCGAGCGCGAGCGCGAGGTGCTGACGCTCGTCGCGCAGGGCCTCTCGAACCGGGAGATCGCGGAGCGCCTGGTGCTCGCAGAGCCGACGGTGAAGACCCACGTGTCGCACCTGCTCCTCAAGCTCGACCTGCGAGATCGCGCACAGCTCGTGGTCCTCGCCTACGAGCTTGGCGTGGTGCGCCCCGGCTCCCTCGAAGTCGAATGAGCTTGCCTTCGCGGGCCGACTTCAGGCCCGTAGGTAACGCCCGTCGGCGGCTACCGCCCCCACTCACCGGATATATCACTAACGATGTAACCGGTGACACGGAGGACATGCGATCGACGAGAGCGCCCGTCCACACTCCCACGGACCGTGCGGACGGGCGTGCTCCAGGCGAATCAGCCTAGATCCTCAACGGTCGCCGCAGCTTGCCCTGCTGGCAGCTTCTCGCGGGCCTCGGCGGCTGCGGCAGTCTGGTTGACAAGAGTGCAGTTAGGTGGAGTTAGTGCATGGAGCGCAGGTGGCGCAATGTGCTGCCACCCGCGGTAAGTCAATCGGTCAGGAGAGCTCGTCGCAGAGGTCCCGGACCTGTCTCACGCCACTCATGTCCGCGGGCGCGATCGCGAAGAAGTTCTCGTCCGTCAGAACCTCCAGTTTGCCCCTGATGATGTAGATCCCCGGATCGAGGCCGAACTGGCCCGAATCGGCCGGATCGGTGAACCACCACAGCGCGGCGCCGCGCTGGCGGACCAAGATCGTGCCGTCCGCGTTGATGTCGAACCTGAGATGGCCGAAGTAGCCGACCTTGATCCTGTCGCCGGTCTCCAGGTTCCTGAGCGTGGATCGGAAGCCGCCGTTCGCCGTGATCTTCTGCGTACCGTCTTCCTTGGGCGGATAGATCTTCGTGACGCCCCTGGCAAAGGTGTCCCGGAGGCGGACATCGAAGTCGCATGAGTCCTCGAAGAACTGGGTGACCTTCTCGTTGGGGATGACCTCCGGCGGCTCTCCGGCGGCGACCGGAGCCACGAGACCGATGGTCAACAGGGCAGCGAGCAGCAGGGAAACGAGACGACGCATGAGGGCGACCTCCAGCACGGACGGGTCGGGTTCGCCAGTGGCTCGGCCGGGGGCTCGTGGCGGCCATCGGCGTCCCCCAGCGTCGACGCCTCCCATCTATGCGGGCACCGTAGCACCGGACCATCGTCATGCCTAGCCCGGCCACGATTTCACGGGGCGAAGGTAACGAGCAACCAGGGGCGGTTGGATTGCTGTGGAATTGCATCGGGTGCAGCCGGCGGCTATCGAGAGGCCGAAATCGGACGCTACTTGGTCGATAACTCCACCCGGTGAAAACCGCGGAGTGGGCATCGGTCTGTATGCTCGAACCTGATGAGCGAAATCTCGCAGAAGGCCGCGAGCTTCACCGAATCGGTCATTCGGGAGATGACGCGCCTGGCGATGGCTAACGACGCGGTCAACCTGGCGCAGGGCTTCCCGGACTTTGCCTGCCCGCCCGAGTTGAAGGAGGCGGCCAAGGCGGCGATCGACGCCGACATCAACCAGTACGCGATCACCTGGGGCGCCCGCGACTTCCGCGAGGCGATCGCCGCCAAGACGACGCGCTTCTACCCCGATTGGCCCGTCGACCCGGAGACCGACCTGACCGTCACCTGCGGCGCGACCGAGGGCATGATCGCGGCGATGATGGCTGTCCTCGACCCCGGCGACGAGGTCGTCGTCTTCGAGCCGTATTACGAGAACTACGGGCCCGATGCGATCCTCTCCGGCGCCATTCCGCGCTACGTCACCCTCCACGAGCCGGACTGGTCGATCGACGAGGCCGAGCTGCGCGCTGCCTTCACGCCTGGTACTCGTGGCCTAGTCCTGAACTCGCCACACAACCCGACCGGGAAGGTCTTCTCGCGCTCCGAGCTCGCGCTGATTGCCGAGCTCTGCGTCGAGCACGATGTCGTCGCCTTCACCGATGACATCTACGAGCACATCGTCTACGCCGGCGAACACATCCCGCTCGCGACCCTGCCCGGCATGCGCGAGCGCACCGTCGCGATCAACTCGCTGTCGAAGACGTACTCGGTGACCGGATGGCGGGTCGGCTGGGTCATCGCGCCGCCGCACCTGACCACGGGCATCCGCAAGGTCCACGACTTCCTGACCGTCGGCGCCGCGGCGCCCTTGCAGGCCGCGGGCGCGGTTGCGCTCTCGCTCCCGGACTCCTACTACGAAGCATTGGCCGACGGCTACCGCCAACGTCGCGACCTGCTGCTCGAGGCCCTCGAGGCCGCCGGCTTCCGGACCTTCCGACCCGACGGCGCCTACTACGCCATGACCGACATTCGCTCCCTGACCGATGCCGATGACGTCACCTTCGCCCGCGAGCTCGTCCGCTCGCCGGGCGTCGCCGTGGTTCCTGGTTCGTCGTTCTACTCGCGGCCGGAGCTCGGGGCCTCGAAGGTGCGGTTCGCGTTCCCGAAGCGCCATGAGACGCTCAGGGCCGCTGCCGATCGGCTCGGTGCTCTGGTGCTGCGGTGATCCGTCGCGCCCTGGTCTCGATGGGCCTGGGAGTGCTCGTGCTCGCGGCCGCAGGCGGGGCGGTGATGGGAGGCGGTCTCTCCGTCTCGATCGGCAACGGTGGGGCCGACGGCGAGGTCGGCCAGGGATTCGCCAACGTGCTCGGCACCGGCTGGGACCCGCTCCCCACGTGCCGCGCGGGGAATGACTTCTTCACGGCGTACCGATTCGCGCTCGAGTTCCCCCTGGACGCGCTGCCGGACGACGCGACGATCACCGGCGCGACGCTCGCGATCCGAGCCCTCACCGGGCCGCAGTCCGGGCAGACAGCGGCCCTCGGTTACGCAGGCGATGGGACCGTGTCGGCCGACGACATCCTGGTCACTGGCACGCCGATCCTCATCACGCCGGGGACCGCACTCCGCGAGACCTACGATGTCAGCAGCCTGATGAGCCCGGCAATGATCGAGTCGGGATGGGCAGGGTTCTCCTTCCGCCACGCTCCTCTCGTCGGGACCATCGGCACATGGGACTGCCCCGATGCTGCCGACTTCCCGATCCTGACCGTCGAGTACGCGCTGCCCGGACCCGCGACCCCGACCCCGACCCCGACTTCGACGATGACGCCGCTGGCCAGTCCATCGCCGACGACCGAGGTCGTCCTGCCGGACACGAAGACCGATGATCCCCGGGCCATGGACCCTGTCGATGCCGGTAGTCTGATGGGCATGGTCGCAGCGACGGCTGTTATCGCTGTGGGTTGGGCGAGGAGCCGGACGAGGCTCCGCCGCTAGTCGTCCTCGTCGACGATCGAGGGATGCTCCTCAGGCTCTGACCCGCCGCGCGGACCGCTCTCGGCGAGCGGCTCGAGGACGGGGTCGACTTCATGGCCCATCTCGTACTCCGTCTTGACCGCACCAGGATCCGCCCCGCCGGTCGCCTCGCCGCCCTCGAGAGTTGGGTCCGTCGGGCCAATCGGCCCGCCGGCGCCCGCGCCACCCATCGCCCCGGATGCGCCCATGCCGCCGCTCGGGCCGGCCCAGCCCGCTGCCTCGGGCGCGCCGCTGACGCCACCGATGGACTCGGTGCGATGCGGGCTCGCCTCGTCGATGGGTCGCTCGGTATCGATCCCGCCTTCGTGCTCATGTTCATGCTCGTGGTCATGGTCGTGGCCCATGCCAAGGGCGCCCTTCGCCCGATCGACCAGGCTCCTGTCGTCGTGCGTCATCGGTGCTCGCCTTCCCGTGCGTACTCATGACTCCCTCTGCAGGAGTCGCGCCGGGTCGCGTGCATTGGCAGTTAGCTTCGCCGGGGGCAACCGGCGCGAACCCCTCCAGATGTAGTGCAGGCCATCCGCACACCACAAGATGTGGTAGGGTGCCGGCATGGTCGAGCGTTCGCCGTTCGGGGACGGGTGATGGCGATGAGGACCGCGCGCACCGAGACGCGTGACTGGACCTACCGGGCCGCCCGGCGGCGGATGCTCAGGGTCGGACGGGCCCAGCTGCCACGACATGTCGCGGTCGCGCGCATGGACGACGCCGGGAACCGGATCGTGGACTGCCACTGCGGTTGGAGCGGCAACGGGCTCGGCTGGGCGGACCACCTCGACAGCGTGGTTCGCCAGGCGCTGGGAGCAGGCTTGCCGGCATAGAACGATCCTAATCCCGCCTCGCTACCCTGTACGCAGGCATGAATCCCGAAAATCAGCCCAGCCCCGAACCCCCGTCCGAGACCGGTCCCGAGCGAATGGGCCGCGCCGACCTGAAGTTCGGGGCGCGGGCGCGGCGGCTGCGGCGCTTCTGGCGTGCGGTTCCGAGCGCGCCGCGCTGCAAGATGTGCACATCACCATTCGGCCCACCCGGCGGAGGGGTGCTGCGGCTGGTCGGCAAGGGCCGCTGGCCGGGAAATCCGAAGTACTGCGCGGGGTGCTTCAAGGATCTCTACCGCAAGCGTATCGGCGCCGAGATCGACTGCACGCTGCTCTTCGCCGACATTCGGGGCTCGACCGCCCTGGCCGAGTCGATGCGCCCCGCCGACTTTCGCGAGCTGCTGGATCGGTTCTACGGAACCGCCTCGGATGTTCTCATCGACCACGAGGCGATCGTCGACAAGTTCGTCGGCGACGAGGTCATCGGCATCTTCATTCCAGCGCTCACCGAGGGGAACCACGCGGGACAGGCGATCGACGCCAGCCAGGAGCTGCTGCGCGCGACCGGCCATGAGACCGATGCGCCCTGGGCGTCGATCGGGATCGGCGTGAACACGGGTGAGGCCTTCGTCGGCGTCGTCGGAACCGCCGACCACATCGAGTTCACCGCCCTTGGCGACAACGTGAACATCACCGCACGCCTTGCGTCCGCCGCTGCGGCGGGAGAGGTGCTCGTGACCCAGGCGGCCGCCCGCGCCGCGGGCCTGGGCGACGCGGGGACGACGTTTGAGCGTCGGAGACTCGATCTGCGCGGCCGATCGGAGGCGACCGACGTCCTGGTCATGCGATTGGCATCTCAGGCAATGCAATCGTGAGGCGCCGGGCGAGGGTCTTCGCCAGGCGCCGGATGCTGCGGGCCGGACGCCCGCCTCGGCATCGTTCAACCGCTCCGCGCGCTGGCAGGACGCGCAGCGGAACGGTCTGACGCTCGGAGTGAGCGCCCTCAGCGAGTGGTGGAGCCTGCGGTCGCAGCCGTGGTCGCACTGGCGAGGTCGCCCAACGCTGCTCGCGCAGCGTCGGGATTGTCGACGCCGAAGGCGGCGGTGACCTTCCCGCCATCCATCCCCATCGGGGCGATGAGCTCGATGTTCACGCCGGCGTCGCCGAGCCGCTTGGCCGCATCGGCCACGGTGCCCGGCTTGTCGTCGAGCTTGGCCTCGACGACGGATACCTCGCGGAAGGCGATACCCGCCTCGTTCAGCGCACTTCGCACGCCGGCCTCATCGGTCGCGTAGAAGGCCGCGCCGCCGCGGTCGCCGATCCCGAGACTGATGACGTTCGCGAGGTTGACCCCGCGCTTGGCGATCGCGCTCGCATGGCGCGCGAACTCGCCTGGCTTGTTGGCCGCTTCAACGATGAACCACTGCATGGGCACCTCCTCTGGCGCCATCGCGCTCGCCTCCTGCCGGCCGGCGAGGCGCCCCTGGGTCTGCGGGACGGGTCGATCTCCGAGCAACGCTTCGCGTGCTGCCGCCCGTCCTCCGAAGCTATTGTCTCGCCGCTGTCGACCCCGCTGCTATGCCGCTGGATCCGTCAGGCGAAGAAGTCAGTGATCCTCTGCGTGTCGTCCGAGAACGCCCAGCGCTCGACGAGCTTGCCGTCACGGACGTGCATGATCTCGGCGGTCCGGTAGGTCAATGACTGGCCATCGCGCGTGGCGGTCGCCTCGACCAGGGAGACGGCGTGCTCGTCATTGGCAACGACGTCGTGGAGCGTTGCGGTGATGTTCCAGTCGACATCGCCGCCCGGCATCGACTGCGCCAGCTCCTGCTTGCCGTGAAGCGTTGGCCCGCCGATCTGATGCCAGACGACATCGTCGGCAACGAGGTCTGCGAAGGCCTGCATGTCCCCGCGGTCGAACGCATCCATCCCCTTCCGGACGAGGGCGGCGTTCGGATGATCGGCACCGGTCTGCATGGCGATGTCCTCCGTGCTCGGCGCGTCGTCGGCCGGTGCGGCCGCACGTGGCGCGTCGAACGTCAGCCTACGCCGGTTTGCAAGCGACGCCCGAAGTCAGTCGCCGCTGAGCTGGCGCATGAGGCCGAGACCGTCGATCTGGTGCCAGTGCTCGACGAGCTGCCCGTCTCGGAGGCGGAACCAGTGGATCTCGCCGATCGTGTATCGCTTGCCTGCCGCCGGCACACCCATGAAGTCGCCGGACGGCGTGGCCGTCGAGGTCAGCCGCGCGACGACCTGGTCGCCCTCGGCCACGATGTCCTCGACGATCATCCGGACGTCCGTCAGGCGCGCGTGCATCTGCGGCGTCGTGTCCTTGAGCTTGTCGCGGCCCGCATCGGTCATGTCCCACGTATGCGAGACGAAGTCGGGTGCCACCAGCTCGTCGATCGACTCGACCCGACCCACCGAGAGGACCTCGTCTACGAAGCGCTGGACGATGCGCTTGTTCGTATCCGTGCTCATGCGGGCCCTCGCTGCACGCCGGCTGCCAGCGATGGGTGCCCCGTTGGCCTACTGACCGATGGAGCTCTGCTCCTCGGTTGTTTGGCCAGCCACGTTTGCCCGCCGACCGATGAAGGGCCGATTCCGCCGGTTCGTCGGTCCATGGGCCAACGCAATTGGCATCCCGAGGGGCGTTGGGCAGGGTTCCGCGCGTGGGTACGCTACGTGCTGATGGGCCACCGATGGACGCGGCCCGCCTACAACGGCGCATCTTCGTCGTCCTCGTGACGACGCGCGCCGCCGTGTCCAGCCTGGGACCCGGCGATGGCCAGGTTCAACCGGCGGTGCGCCGAGGGATTCAGCTCCTCGACGGAATGGCCGATGAGGTCACGCGAGAGGGCGACGCCGCGACGAACGAGCAGCTGGCTCAGGCGAGGCGCGAGCTCGAGTCGTTGCTAGGCGTTAACTCAACCTGACCGTTTCCGGCGAGCCAGCGCAAGGTCCGCTCGACATCCTCCAGCGAAGCGGGCAGCTTCAGCAGGATGCCCGGATGGATCCCGTCTCCGTCCTCCGGCTCGAGGTCTCCCGATGCGATCGCGAGCCGATCGATGCCTGGAGTCGCGCCGGATCTAGCGGCATCGGAGCTCGGAGTCACCGACCACCAGCCACGCAGACACCACCGCTCAGCGTAGGTCGGCGCGTCGGTCGGCCCGCACTCTGACCAAGCAAGCCGGGTGTACCATCAACGGGCCGACTTGTGTCGTGCATCCTGCGGGGCTGGACCCTTGGACACCCGGAGCGGGTCCCTGGTGCGGCAACAGATCGACCGCTACAGGTCGTCATCGTGTCGCCCGTCACCGCAGATGCGGCAGCCGTCAACCGGCTGCTCGCCAGCCTTCCGTCCCCTGAGCTCGACCACGTCAGCGCCGCCCTCGACGTCCGCGAGCTTCGCCACGGGGAGACGCTCATCGCCCCGGGGGAGCCGCTCACCGAGCTGTACTTCCCGATCGACTGCATCATCAGCATCGTCTCGGAGACGCCCGAGGGCCAGAGCGTCGAGGTCGCCACGGTGGGCAGGGAGGGGATGATCGGCGCCGCGGCCTTTCTCGGCAGCGCCGTCTCGCCGCTGCGCACGATGTGCCAGGTCGCCGGCCCATCGCTCGTCGGACGCACCGCCGACCTCGTGGAGGAGGTCGGGGAGTCCGCGTTCCGCGCGACGATCCTGCGCTACTCCCACACGATGCTCATCCAGGCCTCGGTCGCCGCCGCCTGCAACCGCCTGCATCCCCTGGAGCAACGGGCCGCCCGGTGGCTGCTCACGAGCAGCGACAGCCTGGAGCAGTCGCGGTTCACCCTGACCCACGAGTTCTTCGCGATCATGCTCGGGGCGCATCGGCCTAGCGTCTCCCTCGCCGCCCAGATGCTCCAGCAGGCCGGCCTGATCACCTACCACCGCGGGCAGGTCGAGATCCTGGATCGCGCCGGCCTGACCGATGCGGCCTGCAGCTGCTACCGGACGATCACCGAGCACTACGAGCAGACGATGGGCATCCGCATGGGCGCGGATGAGGTGCCGCCGATCAGCTGAGCCGATGAGTTTTGGCACGGCCTGCAGTCCATCGATCAATGCGGCAAGATCGGTCCATGACGGATTGGGGTTCGATCGAGGTGCGCGGGGCGCGTGAGAACAACCTGCGCGACGTCACCCTCGACATTCCGAAGCGGCAGCTGACGGTCTTCACCGGCGTGTCGGGCTCCGGCAAGAGCTCGCTCGTGTTCGAGACGATCGCGGCCGAGTCGCGACGGCTCATCGACGAGACGTACACGACGTTCGTGCAGGGCTTCATGCCGACCCGCGCGCGGCCGGACGTCGATGCGCTCGAGAACCTGACGGCATCGATCATCGTCGACCAGGAGCGGATGGGTGCCAACGCGCGGTCGACGGTTGGCACCGCGACCGATGCCTACGACCTGCTCCGGGTGATCTTCAGCCGGCTCGGCCAGCCGAACGTCGGTCCGTCGAGCGCCTTCAGCTTCAACGTCCCGGCCGGCACGATCAGCGGCGAGATCACGCTCGAGAAGGGCAGCTCGGAGACCGAGTCGCGGCAGATCACGATCAGCGGCGGCATGTGCCCGGAGTGCGAGGGGCTGGGACGGGTCTCGACGGTCGACATCGACGCGCTCGTCGACAAGTCGAAGTCCCTCAACGAGGGCGCGATCACCTTCCCGGGCTTCCAGCCCGGCACCTGGTACCACCGCATCTTCGTCGACTCCGGCTTCTTCGACCCCGACAAGCCACTGCGCGACTTCACCGAAGCCGAGTGGGAACGCCTCCTCCACGGCCCCGAGGCAAAGGTCAAGACCGAGCTGGTCAACCTCACGTACGAAGGACTCGTCGACAAGATCCGCAGCCGTTACCTGGTCAAGGACCCCGATTCGCTCCAGCCGTCCCTCCGGGCTGCCGTCGAGCGGATCGCCACCACCTCGGCCTGCCCGTCGTGCGGCGGCACGCGGCTGAATGCCACCGCGCGCTCGTCGCTCATCGGCGGCAAGAACATCGCCGAGTGCGCGGCGATGCAAATCAGCGACCTCGCCGTCTTCCTGCGCGGCATCGACGACCCGTCGACGTTCCCGATCGTCGGCGCGCTGCGAGAGACGCTCGAGTCCATGGTCCACATCGGCCTCGGCTACCTGAGCCTGGATCGCGAGTCGTCCACCCTGTCGGGCGGGGAGGCGCAGCGCACGAAGATGGTCCGCCATCTTGGCTCCGCCCTGACCGATGTGACCTACGTCTTCGACGAGCCCACGATCGGCCTCCACGCGCACGACGTGCAGCAGATGAACGCGCTCCTTCAGCGGCTGCGCGACAAGGGCAACACCGTCCTCGTCGTCGAGCACGAGGCCGACGTGATCCGAATCGCCGATCACGTCGTCGACATGGGCCCGCGTGCCGGCTCGCACGGCGGCGAGGTCGTCTACCAGGGCCCCTTCGACGGCCTGGGCGCCTCCGGGACGCTCACCGGCCGGCACCTCGAGCAGCAGCAGGAGCTGAAGACGTCGGTGCGAACCCCGAGCGGCGCGATCCCCATCCGCAATGCGACGCTCCACAACCTGCAGGACGTCTCGGTCGACGTGCCGACTGGCGTGCTGGTCGCGGTCACCGGCGTCGCCGGATCCGGCAAGAGCTCCCTCATCCACGGCTGCATGCCGCGGACCGATCCATCCGTGACGGTCATCGACCAGTCGGCCATCCGCGGCTCTCGCCGATCCAACCCCGCGACGTACACAGGCATCCTCGATCCGATCAGGAAGGCGTTCGCATCGGCCAACAAGGTGAAGCCCGCGCTGTTCAGTGCCAACTCCGAGGGCGCCTGCCCGGAGTGCAAGGGGCTCGGCCTGATCTACACCGATCTCGCCTTCATGGCGGGCGTGGTGAGTGTCTGCGAGGTGTGCGAGGGACGCCGATTCACCGATGAGGTCCTCGGCTACCGCCTCCGAGGCAAGAACATCGCCGAGGTGCTCGACATGTCCGTCGAGGAGGCTGCCGGCTTCTTCACCGAGAAGCCGGTCCTCGTGATGCTCGACCGCCTGGGCGACGTGGGGCTCGGCTACATCTCTCTCGGCCAGATGCTCAACACCCTGTCGGGCGGGGAGCGGCAGCGGCTGAAGCTCGCGATCGAGATGAGCGGCGACACCGATGTCTATGTGCTGGATGAGCCAACCTCGGGCCTGCACATGCACGACGTCGACAACCTCATCGGTCTGCTCGACCGCATCGTCGACTCCGGGCGGACGGTGATCGTGATCGAGCACAACCTCGACGTGGTGGCGCGGGCCGACTGGGTCATCGACCTCGGGCCGGGCGCCGGCCACGACGGCGGCCGGGTCGTCTTCGAGGGGCCGCCGGCGGAATTGGTGCGTGCCACCGGCAGCCTCACAGGGGAGCACCTTTCCCGGCGGCTGGCGGTCGCCGGAGCTGCCTGAGGGCGGGACCGGACCGCTCTTTTGTGCGGGCCATTGCGCACTGTCACCGGTTATATCACTAACGCTATAACGCTTGACAGAATCAGAGGAGCGGTGCCGGCGGGTTCCCTGGGCACGCGTCGTGCGCATCGGCCTGGCGAGAGGGGGTGAACAGATGCCGTACGAGAAGCTCGGCGATCTGCCGAAGGAGCAGGTCGACTAGTACAGCCACCACCAGAAGGAGGCCTTCCTGGCGGCGTTCAACAGCGCGCTCGAGCAGTACGGGGAGGAGAGCCGGGCCTTCGCGGTCGCCCACGCGGCGGCGAAGCGGACGCCGGAGAAGGACCCGACCCCGGACGACTGACCGCCAATCCGCGGTGTGTCATATGACACATGCCGGCTGTGGCTCCCGCCGCTAGGCTCCCGTGGACACGCTGCCATGCGGTGGCGACCCGAGCACAAGGGGAGCGACATGCGGCGAGCCCAGGTCGCGACCATCCTTGCGTTCGCGCTGGCGGCATGCGCTGCGCAGCCCGGAGACACGCCGTCAGCGTCGGCCCCGACTCCCGGCCCGACCGAAACGGATGCGCCCGAGGGTACGCCGGAGCCGAGCGCCAGCTCCGCGGCCACGCCCGCCTTCGACGGCCATCCGGCGGAGGGCCTCGCGCTCGTCCAGTTCCTCGATCCCGACAACCCGGCCAGCCAGGTCTTCGTCGTCGAGGAGCGCGGCCTCCTGCGCCAGGTGACCGGGGTCGAGGGCGGGATCGGCGCGACGTTCCCGGCCTGGTCGCCGGACCGCTCGCAGATCGCGTTCGGGCCGCCGAAGGTCGGATTCCCGGGCATCAACGGGCAGGTCAGCGTGATCAATGCCGACGGCAGCGGCGAACGCGTGCTGGGCGTCGGCCAGCTGCAGCGCTGGTCGCCCGACGGCACGCGCCTGCTCATCCACGAGAAGGACGACGTCACGGCCGACCAGTCGGAGATCTGGGTCCTGGACGTCGCCACCGGCGAGATCACTGCGGAGCTCGGGCCGGGCTTCAACGGGCAGTGGATCGACGACAGCACGATCGGCTTCCAGCGCGCAGTCCCCATGGACGATGGCTCATATTCCGACGCGCTCTACACCCAGGCGCTCGATGGCAGCCAGCCCGTGCAGCTGCCGGCCGAGTCGGAAACCGAGGCCTACTGGTCGCCGGATGGGAGCCAGGTGCTCCTCGTCCGCGAGGGGTCGATCACCCTGGCCGATGCCGGTGGCCGGAATCCACGCGACCTGGCCGGCGGCTACTCACCGGTGTGGTCCCCGGACGGCACCCGCGTCCTCCTCGGGTACGACACCAACACCGATGGCCTGCCGGTGCTGGCGCTCGTCGACGTCGAGGGCACCGAGATCTGGTCGGGCGCGATCGGCGCGGCCCCGACCTGGTCCCCTGACGGCACGCGGATCGCGGTCGAGATCGCCTATCCCGAACCGATGGTCCAGGTCCTCAATGCGTCAACCGGTGAAGTGCTGTGGGAGGTCGAGGGGTCGCAGCCGAACTGGGGATCGCACTTCGGGGATTCGTAGCGGCCGTCGCTACGAATACGACTCACGCACGAAGAGGAGCCAGCCCGTTCCGACGACCATCGGGGGTCCGTCGGTCGGGACAGGCTCCTTCGCGCTGTCCGTAAGTGACGGGAGCGCAGGCTCCCACGGCCGTCAGGCTGCGACTCCTGCCGGGCGGAGGACCGGTACCGGCTCCTTCTCGGCCCGCGTGGCCCACACGAGGCCCGCACTGGTCAAGATGAGCGTGCCGCCGACCATGGCGAACAGGGCGGCCAGTCCGAGACCGAGCTGCAGGGCCGCGGCCGTCGAGGCTCCGACGCCTAGCTCTCCGATCAGGGCGTGTGCCACGCCGGTCCATGCCTGGGCGCGGACCGCGGCGTCGATCGGGTTCTCGCGGTCGAACTGTGCCCAGTAGCGGCCATCGACCGGGATCTCGTACGGCGTTCCGGCGGTGTACACCGTTCCGTCGGGGGCGGTGTAGTCCTCTTCGAGGACGATCGTCTGCGTGCCGTGCAGCGTGTGATAGGCGACCGTCGCCATCTGGTACATGTACTCGCTGCCGGTGTTGACGATCGGGTCGTTCGGATCGAGCTCGCCCTGGACGACCGGATAGCCCCAGTCCCCGGTGAGGAGGGCCATGATCGACTCAGCGCCTGCGACCTCGCCGCCGTCGACGAGCTGCCCGTCTTCGTTGTAGCTCAGCTCGACGCCCTGCGCCGCGCTGAACGCCTTCAGGGAGGTCGTCCCTTCCTGGACCTTGAAATATGCGAAGCCACCGGCCACGATGAATGCGAGGCCGATGAGCCCCAATACAATCCCCAGAATTCGCAATCGACCGATCATCTGAGTGTCCCTCTCGTGTGTAGGTAGATGTAGTCCACCTGCACTGTCACGCACGGGGCCTATCGGTCACAGATGCCGGATGGCCCGCTCTCGGGACCATCCGGCACCTTCTATCCGTGCCGTTTGCACCGCACGGATCCGGGCTTAGAGAGATCTCCTACGTCGTCGGCCTAGCCCTCCGCCGCATCCGCATCTGCCTTCGTTTGGTGGATTGTCCCCGGTGCGTGCTCCGGGGGGGCGTACACGGTGATCAGGCGCAGCGGACTCTCGCCGGTGTTGACGAAGTTGTGGCGAGTTCCTGACTTCACGAACACCAGGTCGTTCGGCCCGACTGGCGATACCTCGCCGTCGAGTCGGGCCTCACCGTGTCCGTCGACGAACAGGAGCAGCTGGTCGGTTTCGGGATGCACTTCATCCCCGATCTCGCCTCCGGACGGGATCGCCATCACTACCACCTGCTCGTGCTCGCCGGTCAGGACCTCGCGGCGGAAGGCTTCGTTCGTCCGCGCCGCATCGAGAATGTCCACGCGGTCTCCGTCTGGCGTCATTGCTCGTTCCTCTGATCAAGCTCAATCGGTGTTGGTGTCTTTCGACCTTCCTCGCTCCCGGCGCGGATCGGCCCGCTGACCGGCGACCCGAGTCCCGCGAGCAGGAGCTCCGTCCCGTACGGGTCATCATGCCGACCGGCGACGCGCACCGCGCCGGTGATCACAGTCCCCCGCGCCGTCTCTCCGCGGAAGGGTAGAGCGGCGTCGGACGCCAGGATCCGCGGTGGGAGCCGGTGGGCGGCAGCGTAGACCCACCACGCGCAGTCTCGCAGCCCTGGACGATCGCCTGGGCCTACGTGGAAGAGAGACGAGCGCGGTGCGAACGCATCGCCTGCCAGGCTGATGCGGTCGATCGGTGTCCCGGAGCGCGCCATGGCGGGGCTACGGGCCCGCTGTCGCCGGCGTCCAACCGGTCACGAGCACCACCCACAGCAGCACGGCATCGATGACGAGGCCGAGGACGATCCAGGGGTGGAAGAACACCGCGAGCGTCAAGGCCGATGCGACGGCGCCGCCCACGACGAGCGCCGACCACCACTCCGATGGCACGAGCCATCCGACCGTCGACAGCCCGGCCGCCACGATAAGCGCGATGGTGGTCAAGACGAGGGCGGTGCCGAACGCGCGGACCAGTGCCGGGTCGAGTCCCGCGCCGGTCACCAGCCACGATCGGGCCATCTCGAACGGCCACTCCGGGCCGTCGGCCGTCCGTGGAGGGGCCGGGGACAGGTACGCGGCGTGGACAAGGGCGTGCCCGATGAGGAACGCCGCGAGCAGGAACTTCATGGTTTGTACCTCTCAGGCGCCGACCGATTCGTGCGCCGGCCGGGCGCTCGCTGGAGCGGAGTTCGACGCTGGCACCGAGCCATCCATCCGCACGGATGCGTACATCCGTATCGCGATGACAAAGCCGGCACCAGACGCCAGGGTGAAGACGACGATTGGCGGCAGCTCGAGCACGCCGGTCACCAGCCATGCCGACACGAGCATCGAACCGATGGCGGCGCACATGGCGACGAACATCACCGCGAACGCGGTCGCAGCCGCCATACCGGCCGGGTGTCGGCGGAGGCCCAGGATAGCCGTACCCACGGCGATGGGCACGACGAGCCCGAGGTCGAGTGCCTGGATCGTCATCGTTGTCTCGCCGTGCAGCGTGACCGGCCCACTCAGGCCCTCCACGATACGTCCGATCCATAGGACGGTGAGCAGGAACGCCATGCCGAGGCTCAGCGCGGCCCACGACCGGCGCGGGAATCTCTCGTCGAACCGATGTGCCAAGCCTTCCGATGCCAGGTCGGCGCCGATCCAGACGAGGCCGACGAGGCTGGCGGCGTAGATCGCGATGAACACGGCGAACAGCGGTCCGAAGGCCCACGTCACCGCGTACTCGAGGTACATGTACGCGAAGTAGCCGAGCAGCCCGGCCGCGACGAGGCGCCCGCGGAACGAGCCGCGTGCGACCCAGACGCTGGTGATGAGCAGCGCCGGTACGGCCACGGCAAGGGTGAAGATGTCCCAGCCGATCGCCTCGGCAACCACGCGCATCGCGTTGAAGGCGTACACGCCTTCGGCTGCCATCTCGTAGGTCTCGCCCCGTGCGCTGGTGGCGATGACGGTGGCGTCGCCGCCGCGCAGGAAGACGCCCGCTCCTGCGGCGATGCCCGCTGCGAGCGCGATGGCGCCGGTGAGCGCGGCCATCAATCGATTCGTTCGCATGGTCTCCTCCGGGTCCTGGTGATCCGCGTGGATGAAACGCCCGGTCGACGCAGTGATCACAGTGCCAAGCGGCATATCCGAGGCGGTCCACCCGGCACTTCTCGGCGGACGCGGACCAACGGAAGGTGAGCGTGGACGGTTGTCCGTTCCTCGCACCGATCGCGGGAGGGTGCGAAAGGAGACCAACAAGTGACGAGAACCGCCACCGCGATACCCGCAACGACGGAGCTCGCGCGCAACGCGGTCGGTAGTGACCGCGACATGGTCGCGGGCCAAGATCGCTGGACGGGGCTGTTCCGCGTCGCGGGATTGTGTGCCGTGGCTACCGGCATCCTCATCCCGCTGCAGATCGTGGCCTTCATTCTCTGGCCGCTGCCCGAGGGCGGCGTGGCGGAGTGGTTCGAGCTGTTCGCCGACAACGCGCTCGTCGGCCTGATCAGCTTCGACCTGGTGATGCTGCTCGAGGAAGTCATGCTCGTGCCGATCATCCTCGCCCTCTACGTGCTCCTCAGGCAGCGCGGCCAATCGCTGGCGCTCATCGCCACCGGCCTATGGCTGCTGAGCGTGGCGCTGTTCATCGCTTCGAACACGGGCTTCGACATGCTGGCGCTCAGCACCCACTACGCATCGGCGTCGAGCGACGCCGATCGGGCGATGTACCTCACCGCCGGCCAGGCCGCCCTGACCTCCTACATGGAGTACGGCACCTCGTTCACGGTCGCGTACGTCCTCGGCTCGTTGGCGGGCGTGCTCGTTGGGGTGGCGATGCTTCGCAGCCGCATCTTCCCAGCCTTCGCCGGATGGGCCGTGCTCGTCGCGAACATCCTCGGCTTCGGGCTGTTCATCCCCACGATCGGGGTGCCCCTGTCGATCGTGTCGGTCCTGATGCTCATCGCGTGGTACGTCGCGGTCGGCTGGACGCTGCTCCGGCTCGACCCAGCCGCGGCGCACCGGAAAGGAGACCTCTAGTGACTACTCGAACCTTCGACGAGATGCCGGCCACTCGTGCCGCCCGCATCACCACGCGCCCAGCGCGGCTGCAGGTGCCCGGCGCGCTCCTCTTCGTCCTCGCCGCCCAGTTCATGACCGTGATCATGCTGGGCGCGTCGATGGCCTCCGGCTACGACCTCAACGGAGGCGCGATCAGCGACCTCGGCGTGATCGACACGACCGCGCCGCTGTTCAACGTGTCGCTGCTGCTCGTCGGCACGCTGAACCTGACTGCGGGCCTGTTCCTCTACCGCGCTACCGGGCGGCGGTCGATCCTCGCCGTCTTCACGGTCGCCGGGCTGGGCGCAGCCGGGGCCGGCCTGGTCCCGCTCGACGTCAGCGGCCTGCACGGGATCTTCGCACTCGTGGCCTTCCTGTTCTTCAACATCGAGGCCATCCTCATCGCCACGGTCGTCGCCGGACCGATGCGGGCGGTGTCCTGGATCGCCGGCCTGATTGGGATCGGCTTCGTGGTGCTGATGGTCATCGGCGATTCAGGCAACCCCGGCGTGTTCGGGGCGATCGGCCATGGCGGCGCCGAGCGGATGATCGTGTACCCGGTGATGCTCTGGCTGTTGGCCGTCGGCGGCTATCTCATGGCCGGCGGTCCGGTGAAGCCACCGGTCTCCGAGGATTAGCTGTGGGCGAATCCTCGCCACAAGCACGAGAAGGGCCGGCGGGTATCCCGCCGGCCCTTCCCTTGGTTCATGCTTCCGGCCGAGAGAGGCCGGGCATGTCTACGGCCGGATGGCGACCTTCAGCACGCCGTCGCGCCGGTTGGCGAACAGCTCGTACGCCTCGCTGATCTGGTCGAGGCCGAATCGGTGCGTGATGAGGGGAGTCGGGTCGAAGCGACCGGACTCGACCATCCGCATCAGGCGCTCCATGCGCTCCTTGCCGCCGGGGCACAGCGTGGTGACGATGGTGTGGTCGCCGAGGCCGGCCGCGAACGCGTCGTACGGCAGCTGGAGCTTGCCGGAGTACACGCCCAGGCTCGAGACCATGCCGCCGGGCCGCACGCAGCGAAGCGCCGACTCGAAGGTGACCTGCAGGCCGAGCGCCTCGATGGCCACGTCCGCCCCGACCCCGCCGGTGAGGCGCTTGACCTCCTCGACGACGTCGACCGCATCGGGGTCGAGCACGACGTCGGCGCCCATCCGGCGGGCCATCACGGCCCTGTTCAGGTCGCCCTCGACACCGATGACCCGCGCGGCGCCCATGAGCTTGGCACCCGCCGTCGCGCACAGGCCGATCGGCCCCTGCGCGAACACGACCACCGTGTCGCCGATCCGCACGCGGCCCGATTCGGCGCCGGAGAAGCCGGTCGAGGCGATATCGGCCAGCAGCACCACCTGCTCGTCGGTCAGGCCATCCGGGATGCGGGCCAGGTTGGCCTGCGCGAACGGCACGAGCAGATACTCGGCTTGCGCGCCGTCGATCGTGTTGCCGAAGCGCCAGCCGCCGATCGCCTCGTAGCCGGAGCCGTGGCCGCACTGGGCCGGACGCCCGACCAGGCAGGCATGGCATTGGCCGCAGGGAGTGATCGCGCCGACCAGGACGCGATCGCCGATCTCGTAGCCGGTCACGCCCGGACCGAGCTCGTCGATCACCCCGACCGGCTCGTGGCCGACGACCAGGCCCGGCTGAACCGGATACTCACCTTTGAGGATGTGGACGTCGGTGCCGCAGATCGTCGTCAGCGTCACGCGGATGATGGCCTCGCCCGGGCCGGCATGGGGGCGCGGCACCTCGGTGATTGCGATGTCGCCCGGGCCGCGGAACACGGCGGCGCGCATGGTGGCCGCGGCGCGGTCGTCGGTAGTTGGTCGGGTCGTGATCATGGTCATTGCTGCCTCCTTGGTCGGGCCGGCCATCGGCCGGCGGGAGCTTGGGTGGATCGGCCCCGGCGTCGGCCAGGGCCAGATGGGGATAGGTCAGGTGGCCGGTGCCGGCTGTGACGCGAGGCCCCCGGCGCGAGACTCCGCCACTGCGCAGCGTTCTCCAGTGTCTGTCGAGCCAAGGATCCGGGACCAAACTCCGGGCTGGCAGGGCCGGAGGTCCCGTCCATGGGCGCCAAACGGCCCCGTCAGCCGAGAGTGGCGCCGAGAAGCGTGCCGATCCCGAACGTGATCGCCGCAGCAGCCATTCCGAAGCCGAGCTGACGCAGCCCGGCCCAGACCGGGTGGCGGCCGGTCAGGCGCGTGATGGCCGCCCCCATGCCGAACAGCGCCACGCCGGACAGGATAACGCTGAGGAGGATGGCGCGGTCGCCCGAACCGATGAGGAATGGTACGAGCGGCACGGCGGCGCCGATCGCGAACAACACGAACGAGGTGATCGCCGCCGTCCACGCCGACCCGCCCAGGTCGCCGGGATCGACGCCGAGCTCGTCGCGGGCGAGCGTGGCGAGCGCCCTGGCGCGGTCGCCGCCCGCCACGCGGTGCGCCGCGCTGCGAGCCTGCTCGCGCGCGAGGCCGCGGGCCTCGTACGCGACGGCCAGCCGGGCCGTGACCGCGTCGGGGAACTGGTCGAGCTCTCGCGATGCGAGGCTGATGCGGTTGGCATACAGCTCCCGCGAGCTCTGCACACTGAGCCACTCACCGAGCGCCATGGACAGCGACCCGGCCAGGAGGCCGGCAACCCCGGCGATGAGGACGGGCTCCCCGCCGGCGGTCGCGCCGGCCACGCCCATCACCAGGCTGAAGTTCGAGAGGAGCCCGTCGGTGGCGCCGAGGACGCCCGCGCGCAGGGCATTGCCGTCGACATGGCGTCGTGCGCGGCGCCACCTGTCACGACGGGTCATGGCGGTAGTCGGCGTCATTCGCATCGCCCGGCGCATCACACGTGGTAGAGGCGCGCCGCCTCACGCGCCAGCTCGTCGCGGACATCGGGGTGGGCGATCGCGATCAACGCAGAGACGCGCTCACGAATGCTCCGCCCGAACAGTTCTGCGACCCCGAACTCGGTAACCACCGTCCGCACGTGGGCCCGGCTGGTCACCACCCCGGCTCCGGGGGCCAGGACGGCGACGATGCGGGAGATCGCGCCACCGGCGGCCCGCGAGGGGAGAGCGATGATCGCCTGCCCCTCTGGAGCCAGGGCTGCGCCGCGCATGAAGTCCATCTGACCGCCGACACCGGAGTAGAAGCGGGTGCCGATCGAATCGGCACTGACCTGGCCGGTCAGGTCGACCGAGATCGCCGAGTTGATCGCCGTCATCCGCCGAAACCGTCGAATGACGGAGGTGTCGTTGGTGTAGTCCACCGGCCGCATCTCGATCATCGGGTTGTTGTCGACGAAGTCGTACAGCCGCTGCGACCCCATGAGGAAGGCGGTGACGATCTTTCCGCGGTTGATCTCCTTGGCGTCGCCGGTCACGGCGCCGGCCTCGACGAGATCGATGACGGGGTCGGTCAGAAGCTCCGTATGCACCCCGAGGTCGCGCTTGTCCCGCAGCGCCAACGCCACAGCGGTCGAGATCGACCCGATCCCCATCTGGATCGTTGCGCGATCCGGCACCACCTCGGCAACGTACTCGCCGATTCGGCGTTCGATCTCGCCAACTGTTGCGATGTGGTGCTCGTGCGGTGGCTGGTCGACCTCGACCCCGATGTCGATCTGGTCGATATGCACGAACGAGTCGCCCAAGGTGCGCGGCATCGACGCGTTGAGCTGCGCGATGACGGTATCGGCAGCATGGATGGCGGCGTGGACGGCATCCACGCTGGTGCCCAGCGAGCAGTAGCCGTGCGCATCTGGCGGGCTGACGTTGATGAGCACCGCGTCGAGCGGTTGGATGCCAGTGGTGAACAGCTCGGGGATGTCCGACAGGAACACCGGCACGTAGTCGGCGCGGCCCTCGTTCACCGCCTCCCGCGCGTTGGCGCCGATGAACAGCGCTCGGTGGCGGAAGTTCTCGGCCATTCCGGGTGCGAGGTGTGGCGCCGGCCCCTCGGTATGGATGTGGATGATGCCGATGTCGCGCAGCTCCTGGGCGCGCGCGACGAGCGCGTCCAGCAGCAGCGATGGGGTTGCCGCTCCGCCGTGGACGAAGAGCTGCTGGCCCGAACGGATGCCCGCGACGGCCTCTTGAGCGGTGACGAGTCTCATGCGTCGAGTGTGCGCCGTGCGACCGCCGGGGAGTCGGCTCCCAGTGTTGCCATGCCTGCTCTCCTTGAAGCCGATTCAGGTGAGCCGCGGTCGACCCACTGACGCCAGATTCCTCCACGGCTGGCACGTGGATCGAGAGCCATTTGGCCCCCCCCGCTCGGTCCGATGCGCCCTACCGCCAATGCGTGCCCCTGCTGACGATTGCTGAGGGTTCGCTACGGCACGAGACCGATGAGGCGTCATGACGATCTCAGCCGATGTTGCTCGGCGCAACGAGCGCCGGATCAGCGTCGTCCGCAGCCGGGTTGCCTGCCCACGAGTCGGGACGGTCGAGCTCGACCGATGCCGCGAGTGAGCCTACCTGCTGCGACTGGAGGCCATCGGGAGCGATAGGTCGTGTGGGGCGCACGTCGTGTGCATGCCCACCGGGGCACCCTCCCGATCCGAATTCGAATGGTGAGCGGAGGTGTCCGATGAAGGCCGTCGTCGTCTACGAGTCACTGTGGGGGAATACTGCGGAGATTGCCCGCGCCATCGCCGAGGGGATCGGCGATGAGGCCGAAGCCTTCACAACCGACGCCGTCCAGCTCGAAGTGGTCGCCGATGCGGATCTCATCGTCGCCGGTGCGCCGGTGCTCGCCTTCAGCCTGGCGTCGGACGCGATGCGCGACAGCGTTGCGAAGAGCGAAGCCAGTGCGCCGACTCCTCCCGATCTCGCGCACCCGTCGATGCGCTCCTGGCTTGACTCGCTGCCGGCGGGCAGCGGGCGCTGCGCCGCATTCGAGACCCGGATCTGGTGGTCACCCCGCGGTGCGACCGGAGACATCGAGCATCGCTTGGAGCGGGCCGGCTACCGGGTCGTCGCGAAGGCCCAAAAGTTCGTGGTGAAGGACAAGTACGGTCCCCTTCGGGAGGGCGAAGTTGAACGCGCCCGCGACTGGGGCACCGAGCTCGCGCGGGCCGTCACCGGCTAGGGGTCATCGGTCGTGCCGGATCGGTCCATCCGGCCCTATCTCGGCCACCTCGTGCTCGGCGACCATCGCGTCAACGGAGAGGTACGGATGCATGGACGCCAGCACTTCCCACGATCGGTCGATCCCGCCAGCCTGGCTGCGCGTCGACCGTGAGCGATGGGTGTCGATCCGCCCGATCGAGCGTGCCGATGCCTCCGCCCTCTCCGACTTCTATTCCCGCCTGTCACCGGATTCGCGCCAGCGACGATTCCTCAGCTGCGGAGACGCCCCACCCGCCTGCGTGGCTCGGTTGGCCAACGAACCCGGATTCGTCGCGGTCCTTCGGGACGACGGGCCCGTCGACGGGTCAGTGGTCGCGCACGCCTCGGTCCAGCCCGACGGCCGGGGCGGCGCGGAGGTCGCTTTCGCCGTTGCGGACGAGCTCCAGGGCCACGGGCTCGGCCGCCGGCTGGTGGGCCGCGCCCTGCGGCTCGCTCGCGAGCTCGGCTCCTGCCGAGCATCGGCCACCATGCTCGCCGGCAATGTCCCGATGCGTCACCTGCTGACGGCTGCCGGGCAGCCGGTCCGCGCCGACCACCTGGAAGCCGGGACGGAAGAGATCGTCCTTGACCTCCGATCGGCGGCTTGAGGGCGAGCGGCGGTCAGCCCTCGGCGGCCAGCGCCACGAAGTCCATCGCCGAGATCACACCCGTCGGCCGCCCCTGGTCGTCGACCGCCACGAGCCGGTGGATGCGCTCCTCGACCATGCGGATGGCGGCGTCCTGGATCGTGGCGTTGGCGTCGATGGTCACCGGCGGCGCGCTCATGACCTCGCCGACGCGCACGCCGCGCTCCCGATGGCGAATAAGCGCCTGCACGGCCGGTACGTCGAGGAACAGGATGTCGGTCTGGCTGATGACACCGATCAGCCGACCGGCGTCGTCGACGACCGGCAGCCCGGTGACGTGATGGTGCCGCATCAGGTCCTCGGCATCCTCGATCCTCGCGTCGACGACGACGGTGATCGGATCGATGGTCATGAGGTCGGCGACATGGCGGTCGTCGCTTGTGGTCGTTGAGTCGGCACCATTCATTGCAGCTCTCCTTTCGGCGTATCCCTGATGCGGATCGACCGACGTCGCCGCCGGTCGTTCCGCCACGGGAGGGTGAGCCGATCCGCGCCGCAGCGGCTCTTCGTGGACGCTGGTCCGTGAGCCAGCGTCCGTTGCCGACCATGTTGCGCGGGGGAGGCGGCGCGGGCCGCGTGCCGGCGGGCCTGAATGGACGGGACCGATGGCCCCGACCCGACGGGCCATTCGGCCCTCGGCTGGGCGCCGCCGGAAGGGTCCAATGTTCCGCGAACCGGCGACGCGCACGTCGCCGGCTGCTGCATACATGGGAGCATCGATGCGCCGCACCTTCATCTACTTCGCCGCGTTCACCGGGATGGGCACGCTGTTCGTGCTGAGCATGGTCATGGCCGCCCTCGTCCTCGGTGTGCCGTCCAGCGAGGAGCCGGAGCCTTCTGCGCCGACCGCCCAGGGACCGATCGGTGAGATCACGATCACCGCCTTCGATCTCGGCTTCGAGCCGTCGATGGTCCACGTCGAGCAGCCTGGGACCTACACCGTCACGTTCGTCAACGACGGCGGCACGTTCCATGACGTGACGTTCGCGGACGGCACGGTCATCGGCGCAGACGGCCACGAGACCGCGGCCGGCGTTGTGACGATCCCTGCTGAGGGGATGAGTTTCATCTGCTCGGTCCCCGGCCACGCCGACGGCGGGATGACCGGCGAGATCATGGTCGCGACGGCCCAGGGGTCTGGCGGCGCAGAGCCCACGCCGGGTGCGAGCATGACCGCGGAAGAGATGCGCGACATCGACGCTGCCGTCACCGAGCAGTTCCCCGCGGAGACCGACGGTCGCGGCAACCAGGTTCTCGAGCCGACGATCCTCGATGACGGGACCAAGCAGTGGGAACTGACCGCATCGGTCGTGGAGTGGGAGACGGAGCCCGGGACGGTGGTCGAGGCCTATGCCTACAACGGCATGGTCCCCGGACCACAGCTGCGCGCCGAGGTCGGCGACCGCATCCGGATCATCCTCCACAACGAGCTGCCCGAGCCGACGACGATCCACTCCCACGGGCTGTTCGTGCCGCCGGACATGGACGGCGTTCCGGTCATCAGCCAGCCCGCGGTCCTGCCGGGCGAGACGTTCACGTACGAGTACACCCTGCGCAACGCCGGCTCGCACATGTACCACAGCCATTTCATGGCCGAGCACCAGGTGCCGATGGGCCTCCTCGGCGCCTTCGTCGTGACCGATCCCGACGCCGGCGATCCGGCCGTCGACCAGGACATCGCCATGGTCCTCAACGACGGTCCGCTCGGCTTCACCATCAACGGCAAGGGCTTCCCGGCAACCGAGCCGATCGTCGCCAGGCAGGGCGACAAGATCCGGATCCGCTACATGAACGAGGGGCTCCAGATCCACCCGATGCACCTGCATGGCATCCCACAGCAGGTGATCGCCAAGGACGGCTGGACGCTGCCGGCTCCGCACTTCGAGGACACCGTGCTCGTCGCGCCGGGCGAGCGGATCGACGTGATCATCGATGCAACCGAGGTCGGGACGTGGGCATTCCACTGCCACATCCTCACCCACGCCGAGGGCCCCGAGGGGATGTTCGGCATGGTTACCGCCCTCATCGTGGAGGAGTGAGACCGATGACCGCCGCCGCCCGAGATGTCCACGTCGCGCCAGACATCAGCCTCACCCGCATCGTCGTCCGGCGGCGAGCGCTCAGCGACCGGTCGCGCCTCGCGTGGGCTCTGCGGGCGGCGCGCAGCTGGCTCGGGCCTGAGGTCGACCCGGGCGAGTCGGGAATGCACCGGCATCATGCCGACCTCCGCCTCCGCGTCGGCGACACGCCGTCGGCGGTCACCTTCCGCAAGGCCGCCTACGTCGACATCGGTCGCGTCCGCCCGCTCAACGGTGGGTTCGAGGTCGAGATCGGCTGGCGCGCGTCATCTCTTGCGCCGCTCTTCCCAGTGTTTGCCGGTGTGATCGTGGTGCGCGGCGACGAGATCACGCTGAGCGGGTCGTACGCGCCACCCTTCGGGGTGATCGGACGTGCGGCGGACCGCGCGTTGCTCCACATCGCGGCCGAGGGCACGGCTCGCTGGCTCCTCGCCCGCCTGGACGAGGTCGCCGCAACCGGCGGGACGGAGGACTAGTCGCCCTCGGGGGGTTGCCCGAGGTGGTGCTTCGCCACGAACGCCGCGGCCTGCGTGCGGCGCTGCAGGTTCAGCTTCGACAGGATGCTGCTGACGTAGTTCTTCACCGTCTTGTCGGACAGGAAGACCTCGGCCGCGATCTCCTTGTTCGTCTTCCCTTCAGCCACGAGGAGCAGGATTTTGCGCTCCTGCTTGGTGAGCTCGGCCAGCTCGTCGTTGACACCGCCCGCCGCGGCCATTCGGACCCGCTGGAGCACCTTCTCCGTCACCGCGGGGTCGAGCAGGGAGTCGCCGCGACCGACGGACTCGATCGCGGCGACGAGGTCGCGGCCGCGGACCTGCTTGAGCAGGTAGCCCGAGGCGCCTGCAATGATCGCCGACAGCACCGCCTCCTCGTCGGGGTAGCTCGTCAGCATCACCACCCGGGTCTCGGGACGGGCGGCACGGATGTCGCGGCAGGCCTCGATGCCGGAGCCGTCCGGTAGCCGGACGTCCATGATCACGACATCCGGCTCGAAGCGCGCCGCCTGGGCAATCGCCTCGGCCACCGTCCCTGCCTGGGCCACGACCTCGAGGCCGGAGCGACGGTCGAGGAGCGCGACGAGGCCCTGGCGCACGACCTCGTGGTCGTCTACGACGAGGAGCCGGAGCGGGCGCTCCACGGGGTGATCGGTCACGGCTGATCTCCGGTCGTGCGGCGGGCATGCCGTTGCAGGGTGACGATGATACGGGTCCCCGAGCCCTGCGTGCTCGCGACCTCGAAGCCCGCGCCAATCGCTTCGGCGCGCGAGCGCATGTTCGCCAGTCCGTGGTGGCCGCGCTCGGCCGAGGGAGCCGCGTCGAAGCCGCGGCCGTCGTCGGCCAGCTCGAGGCGCACGACGCGTTCATCGGCCTGGAGCCACACCCGGGCGTGCGACGCCGCTGCGTGTCGGGCGACGTTGCTGAGCGCCTCCCGGGTCAGCGCCAGCAGCTCGGCGACCGTCTCAATCGGCAGCTCGACGCCATCAGGAACGTCGACCTCGACCTCGACACCCGCGCTGCGACGGAGCTCGATGGCGAGGTGGTCGAGACCGTCGGCCAGCGAGCCACCCTCGAGCAGGACAGGACGCAGCCCAAAGATGAAGTTGCGGATGTCGCGGATGACCGCGTGGAGTGCGTCGATTGCCTCGTCCACGCGGCGGCCGGCCTCGTCCGGGTCTTCGGCGATGAGCTCGGGAACGTCGTCGAGTGCCAGCGTCTGCGCGTAGATCGCCTGGATCGCGGAGTCGTGGAGGTCGCGGCTGATGCGCTCCCGCTCGTCGACGACCGCCAGGCGTTGCACCTGGTCGTGGAGCCTGGCGTTGTCGATCGCGATGCCCGCGTGCAGGGCGAACATCTCGACGAGGGCCTGATCGTCCTCGCTGAACGCGGCGGCGTCGAGCTTGTTCGTCAGATACAGCCGGCCGACGACCTCGCCCCGGGCCCGGATCGGCATGCCGAGGAAGGCGTGCATCTCGGGATGGTGCGCTGGAAACCCGTAGCGCTCGGGATGCCTGGTGATGTCGGGGATCCGGTAGGCGCGGTCGTCGCGGATGATCAGGCCGAGCAGCCCTCGACCACGGGGCAGGTCGCCGATGCGGGAGCGCTGCTCGTCACTGATGCCGCTGGTGATGAAGCGCTCGATCGCGCCCTCGGCATCCACGATCCCGATTGCGGCGTACTGGGCACCCGCCAGGTCGCGGACCCGGTCAGCAATCAGCTGGAGGACTCGATCGACGTCGAGCACGCCGCCGATGGCTCGAACAGCCTCGTCGAGCGCCGTGAGCTGAGCGGCGGAGCGGGACTTGGGCGAGGTCATTCGAGCCAAAGGCTAACGCCGCGCGGACACGGCCGTCAGCGTCGGAGACCGCGTCGAATGGGGGCGGTTCGGCCCGTCCCCGTGGGACCGATCGGCACGTGGCCCATCTGGTCAGGAGCGAGATGATGCCTACGTCGAAAACACCGATGTCGCTGGAGCCTGCCCTGATGACTCTTCCGAAGCCCCTCGTCCTATTCCTGGCCTTCTGTGGCGGCGCGGCCATCTTCGCCACGCCGCTGGTGCTCGGCGCGATCGCCTTCGGCGCCGGGGGCAACGGTGCCGGCGCGCCGTCCAGCGAGGCCCCCGTGCCGACCGCATCGGCCAGTGCGGATGCGGGCAGTGGCGAGATCCTCGGCGACCTGGAGTTCCACGCGTTCGACCTCGGTTTCGAGCCGGCATCGATCGAGGTGGAGGAGCCCGGTCGGTACACCGTCACCTTCGTCAACGACGGCGCGGTCCTCCACGACATCACATTCGCCGACGGCACGGTGGTCGAGGCCGAGCCGGGCGAGTCAGGGACCGGTGAGATCGTTGTGCCGGCCGAGGGCCTTGGCTACATCTGCTCGATTCCCGGCCATGCCGACGGGGGGATGGAGGGCGCGATCACCGTCACCGGGTCGAACCCGGACGAGGTGCCGCACTCCGGCTCCGGCCACGAGCCCGGCGCGAATGCCGAGATCGAGCCCGATCCCGAGGCGCCCGAGTATGTGCCGCGCGAAGCGACGGCGCCCGACCTGGCCGAGGGGGACGTCCACGAGATCGAGCTCGTGGTGAGCGAGCGGGAGATGACGGTCGCCCCCGGCGTCGTGCAGACGGTCTGGACGTTCGACGACTCCGTCCCCGGCCCCGTGCTGCGAGTCAAGGTCGGAGATACGGTGCGGGTCACCCTCGTGAATCCCGACACGAACCAGCTGCCGCACTCGATCGACTTCCACGCCTCGCTGGTGGCCTGGAACGACGAGATGCGCTCGATCAACCCCGGCGAGGAGCTCGTCTACGAGTTCGTGGCGAAGTACGCGGGCGTGTACATGTACCACTGCGGGACGACGCCGGCGCTGCACCACATCGCGCAGGGCATGTTCGGGATGATCATCGTCGAGCCCGAGGGCGGGCTGGCGCCGGTCGAGCACGAGTACGCGCTCGTGCAGAACGAGTGGTACATGGTCGAGCAGGCGGGCTTCATCAGCCTCGAGGAGGCTTCGGCCGCGGCCCCGGCGCCCGACGCGGTGGTCTGGAACGGGATCGCCAACCAGTACGCCGACAACCCGATCGAGGTGCCCGTGGGCGAGGAGGTGCGTGTCTTCGTGCTCAACGCAGGCCCGAGCATCGACTCGAGCTTCCACGTGGTCGGCACGATCTTCCACGAGGTCATCAAGGAGGGCGTCCACCTCACCGAGGGTAACGAGGGCAACTGGGGCAGCCAGGCCGTCGACCTTTCACCCGCCCAGGGCGCCATCGTGGAGATGCGCTTCGACGAGGAAGGCATGTACCCGATCGTGACCCACGCGTTCAACTTCGTGGGGCGCGGCGCGCTGGGCCTCTTCCAGGCCGGAGATGGGGGCCCGGCGCCGGCCGGAGGGCACTAGTGCGCTGCACGTCACAGAGAGGGAGCGAAGCGATGGTCCCGGGTCAGGCGGCACGCCAGCGCCGCCTCTGAGGCCGTCCGTCGGCACCGTACGTGGTGGAGAGGGCCGATCCGACGTCGAGCTCAAACAGCAGGAGGCGCTCGTCGCGCGGGAACGCCGAGCCGGCGTTGGCGGTGGCACGGCCGTCGGGATCATCATTCCGGCGAGCGGTGCCTTCTGCCACGAACTCTCGGAGATCCCACGGGGTATCGCTCGTTGCCGTGGCGTGGAGGGCGTACCTGGGATCTTGATCCAGATCGCGGATCTTGGGAGAGCTGGCCTCCATGAACACGAACAGGTGCCCGGCTGTGACCACCGGCCGCACGGGATGGAGGCGCGGCGACCCATCCGCCTTGAGTGTGGCGAGGTAGGCGACCTGGTCGTGGAGCCGCTCAGCTCCGAATGCAGCCAACTCGGGTGCCGCGTCGGCGAGGGACTGCCAGCTCATCGGTGCATCCTCACGCGACCGCCAGGCTACCCCGCGGATCCGCGGCTTCGACGTCCCTGAGTTGGGGCAGGACGCGGCTCCCGAGTAGCTCGATCAGCGACGGGTCGTTCGCCTCCGCGAAGTTCACGATCACGTGCTGTACACCGGCCTCGGCCAGCCGGCCGAAGCGCTCGACGATCGCATCCGGTGACTCGGGCCCCCGGCTCCAGGCTCCCAAGCCGCCGATGCCCTGCATGTTCGTGCGCTCGATCTCGGCGAAGTCGCGGCCCACCGCGGCGCAGTGCTCGGCCAGGATGGAGTATTTGTGCAAGAGCTGCTCGGGTCCACCAAACAAGTTCGAGGCATCGGCGTACTGTGCAACCAGGCGGAGGGTCCTCTGCTCGCCGCCGCCGCCCACGAGGATTGGTACCCGCGGGCGGGAGATCGACTGAGGGACGTTGAGCAGTCGCGTCGCATTGAATTGGCGGCCGTGGAACGCCTCCTCTGAGCCGCGCTCGCCCTGCCACATGCCGTGCGCGATAAGGAGGGTGTCCTCGAGCATCTCGAAGCGTTCGCGGAGCGGGGGAAACGGGAAGCCGAGGCCCTCAGACTCGGCCTGGTTCCAGGCCGCCCCGATGCCGAGCCACGCCCGCCCGCCCGACAGGACGTCGAGTGTCGTGGCCGCCTTCACCCACAACCCAGGGTTGCGGTAGTGGACGCCGCCGACCATCAGTCCCAGGCGGGCGCGTTCGCTGTGCGCGGCCAAGAAGCCGAGCGTCGTCCAGCCCTCGAGCATCGGTTGAAGCTCCGAGTCGGGCGGGCCGATCTGCCAGAAGTGGTCCATCACCCAGATCGAGTCGAAGCCAACCTCGTCGGCCGTTCGCACGGAGCGGGCGAGGGTCGGCCCGATCGCCCCGGGTCCGCCGGGCCAGGTGAACGAATAGATCTGCAGGCCGAGCTTCACGCGGTGATCCCTTTCGTGCCGCGCCAGGCGGCGGTGGCCCGATCGAGGGCCTCGATCTCGGCGCGAGTGAGAGAGAAGGTGAGGGCGCCGGCGTTGTCTGCGGCCTGCTCTCCGCTCTTCGCGCCGGGGATCGGCAGGACGACATCGTTCTCGATGAGCCAGCGCAGTGCGACCTGGGCCGGAGTCCGGCCGTGGACCGCGCCGATCTCCCGCAAGAGCGCGATCACCGGGCGGGTCGCCGCCCTCTGCTCCCCGCGGAAGCGGGGCATCAAGCGCCGGAAGCCCGTTGGCCGTGGGCCCGCGACGTACTTGCCGGTCAGTGCGCCGTTGGCCAGCGGCTGGTTTGCGATGAGTGTGACCCCCAGCTCGTGGCACGCGTCCAGAACACCGTCGGTCTCGGGCTGGCGGTGGAGGAGCGAGTACTCGATCTGGTTCGAGGCAAGTGGGATCCCTCTCTCCGCGAGCGCCGCATGGGCCAGCCGCATCTGGGAGGCCGAGTAATTGCTGACCCCGACCGCTCGCACCTTGCCCTGCTCGACGGCGTCGGCCATCAAGGTCATGAGGTCCGGGATGGACACGCGGCGCGTCGGGTAGTGGTGCATGTACAGGTCGACCGTGGCGCGCTGGAGGAGTCCGAGGCTGCGTTCCAGCGCTCGGGGCATCGCATCTGCCTTCGACAGCATGTTCGGCGGGAACTTCGTTGCGATCTGGACGTTCCGCCCATGGGCCAGCTCGCCGAGCCGGCGCTCGGAGGCGCCGGCGCCGTACATCTCGGCCGTGTCGAAGAGGGTCGCGCCGGCCGCCACGCTGGCGTCGAATGCGCGCTCCTCCTCGTCGCGGTTCGTGGGGCCACCGCCGTAGGCGAGCTTGGCCGGTGTCCAGCGGGCGCGTCCCGACGGGTCGCCCCAGGTCATGGCTCCCACGCCCATGCGAGGGACCTCAACGTTGGTTAGACCCAACGTCATTCGGTTGTCCTTCGCTCCGATTCTTGATGCCGTCGTCACTAGTCCAGCATACGCTGGACTAGTCAATCATTGCAAGTAACAAGTATGGTGGATCCGATGAATGAGTCGGCCGACATTCGGGTAGACTGCGCAAGTGACCGATCATCCAACCGCGCGTGACACGGCGGCCCTGGTGGACCTCCTGTGGGTCGCCATGCGGCGCATCTGGGACCACGCCGAAGAGCGGCTGGCGCCGTACGCGCTCAGTCTCAAGCACAATTGGGCACTTCACGCCCTCGACGAGCCGATGTCGATGAGCGCGCTGGCTGAACGGCTGGGAATCGACGCATCGTATGTCACGACCATCGCCGACCAGCTCGAGGAACGCGGTCTCATCGAGCGACAACCCTACCCAACCGATCGACGCATCAAGAGCCTCGCGCTTACCCACGAGGGCCGGCGGCTCCAGGATCAGCTCGCGGCCGAGCTCTGGTCTGACGTCCCTCTGCTCGATGTCTTGTCCGTCGCCGAGCGGCAGGAGCTGGTGCGGCTGCTGACGAAGACGGTCGCCGCGGAGGCCGGAACGTAGGCTCTGCCCATGCCGCCCCGGCCCGGGCGATAGGGTCGACGGGCCACCTGGCCCTGACGGCCGGTGACCTGTGACCCCTCCGTCGGGCCACACTCCCGCGATACCGTGGCGCCATGCCAGCACACTCATTGACGGCGCCGTGATCGCGGCGGGAATCGGCAGCGCAGCGCGCTCGTTCAGGAGCCCATGACGCTCGCCGTCACGACGTTTCTCGCACTGCTCGCCCTCTTCGCGGCGGCCGGCGTTGTCCTCATCGTTGTGCTGGCCGCGATCGGCCGGCGTGACGTCGTGCGCCAGCTGCTCGGAGCCATCTCGATCTGGCTGGCGTTTGCGGTGGCCGCCACGGCGACGGCCGCCAGCCTGTATCTCTCCGAGGTCGCGGGCTTCGTTCCTTGCACTCTGTGCTGGTATCAGCGCATCGCGATGTACCCGCTGGTCATCATTCTCGGCCTCGCAGCCTGGCGCCGAGACGTCGGCGTTCGGCGCTATGTCGTTCCCCTCGCCGCGGTTGGCGCGGTCATCGCCGCCTATCACGTCGCCCTCCAGCGGCTGCCCGGGCTTCCCGCCGGCGCATGCTCACTCGACGCGCCGTGCACGGCCATCTACGTCGAGCGTTTCGGGTTCGTGACGATCCCGGTCATGGCGCTCATCGGCTTCGTCGCCATCCTGACGCTCCTTGTCGTGCTCCTGCCGGCCGGCGCGAAGGACGAGAGCTGAGATGAGCCGAGCATCCAAGACACGACGAGCTCCGCGTTCCAGGCAGCGGGTGGAGCCGCCGCGCCGCTCGATGACGCCCTTCGTCGTCGGAGGACTGGCGGCAGTCGTGGTGGTCGCGGCGATCGCGGCGGTCGTGATCTCAGGGGCAGGCCCGTCGGGAGCCGCCGAGCCGGCGAATCAGCCGGTCGTGGTGGCCGGCCAGCAGCTCCCGGCACTCACGGATCCGGGGGCCGATCCGGCCGTGGGGCAGCCGATTCCCGAGCTGTCGGGCGTCGGCCTGGACGGCCAACCGCTGACGATCGGCCCCGGAGATGGACCGTTGGCGATCGTGGTCCTCGCCCACTGGTGCCCGCACTGCCAGGCCGAGCTGCCGGCCCTGGCCGAATACATCGCCCAGGGCGGTGTGCCAAACGGCGTTTCCATCGTTGGCGTCTCAACCGGGATCGACCCGGTGCGCCCGAACTATCCGCCCTCGGCATGGTTCGAGCGCGAGGGCTGGATGCAGCCGACCCTCACGGACGATGCGGGCAACACCGCGCTCCAGGCGCTGGGCGTCAACACCTTTCCCGGATTCGTCTTCGTCGCCGGAGACGGCACGGTCACGCAGCGCCTGACCGGCGAGATCGGGGTGGACCAGTTCGCGCAGACCCTCGCCTCGTTGGCGCCATGACCGCCGACCGAGGGATGCATTCGCTGGGCGTGTCCGCGGCGAAGAGCCGCGAGCCAACGTGGAGCGGCGTCATCACGGCCCCGCTTTCGGCCCTGATCCCGCCCGAACGACGAGACGAAGCGCTGTCAGCCATCAAGGCGATTCACACGGCGATCTTCGCGTCGATCGCCGGCGCCATCCTCATCGCGTTGTGGGATGGACTGCAAGAGCAACCGCGGCGGCGCACCGCCATTGCCGGCGGCATGGTCATCGTGGAGACGGCGCTGTATGTCAGCAACAACCAGGTCTGTCCACTGACGCCCCTCGCGGAGGAGCTCGGCGCGGCGAAAGGGTCGGTCGTCGACATCTTCCTGCCCACCTGGGCGGCGAGGCGGATTCCGCTGGTGGCGGGCACCGCCGCGCTCCTGGCGTTGGTGCTCAACGTCCTCGCGGTGTACTCACGTGGCACGAAACCACAGCCCTGCCGCAGATCCGGTTGACGAGAATCCGAACGATAGCGTGGCCCTAGCGGACGGTCATGCCGGGGCGTGAGAGCCGAGGCGCCCTCCGGAGCACCTCGGCCGTCCCGTTCAGGCTGGCATCGGTTGCGTCGACGGCGCCGTGCCGGCGGCCGCTCCGGGCGTCCCGGAAAGCAGCCATCGGCGCACCCATGGCGGAGCCGATGCACCGAGCATGCCATCGAGGCCGTAGAAGTTGCCGGAACCGATGAGCCCGAGGAAGGCAGTGACCAGCGCGTAGGTCAGGTGCTGGTTCACGATGCCGAACTCGAAGTCCCAGGCGGCGACGAAGAAGAACAGCATCATCAGCGTGCCCATGGCAGCGCTGAACCGCGTGAGCAGGCCCAGGATGAGGCCGATGCCGATCCCGAGCTGTCCCCATGGCACGAGGACGTTGATGAAGGTCATCGCGGTGTCGTTGGTCGCCATGTCGGCCCAGAGTCCCTGGGTCGGGTTGAAGACCGTTCCCTCGGCAACTTCGCCGGTGACGAACGGCCAACCGAGGCTGCCGCCAGTCGCGAACTCGAGGAAGCCCGCAGCCGAGAATGGCTCGGGCGCCATCAGCTTCTCGAGCCCGGCCCAGAGGAAGATGACCCCCACTCCGATACGCAGGATCGCGATGCCGATCCGATAGGACTCCTTGGTCACAAGCATCTGGGTCGTCCTCCGCTTAGTCGGATGATCGTAACGGCGCTGGCGGGTTCGGTCGAGCACCCGGCGCTGCGCAGGCGTGCACGTCGCCCGGAGCATCCAGCTGTCCAGACGCGCCCGACAGTGCCGGTCGGCCCGCTGCGGCCCGACGAACGGCCCGAGTCGCTCAGCGAGCGACGCGAAACGCGTGATGCGTCACCACGGGGACGTCCGTGGCGCCGATCGTGATCGTCACTTGGTCGTCGACGCCACCGATTCGTTCGTCTCCGGTCTCTGCTCGGCGGGCGTCGGGAAGAGCACCTCCAGTGTGGCCTGCGCCCTCGGAACGGCACCGAGCGTTGCGGCAGTCACCACGGCGACGATCACCGCGGTGCCGATGATCCCGGCCGCGACCGCCCAGTTGCCCGAGACACCGACGAGTAGGGCGGCCACCGCGACGAATACACCGCCGACCATGCTCGTGATGAGGCCGATCATTCCGCCCGACGTCGTGAAGCCGTAGGCGATGTCTCCAAAGCCGCCCGTCGGCGGCGCCCCGTACGTGACCATGACGCCCTCGATGTCGTCGTGCGTCCCGGCGGTGAAATAGGGCGTCGTGACCGGGGCGATCTGCGTATAGGCGTGGCGGATGCGAGACATGCCATGGACCGCCCGCAGGTCGTCGACGTTTGCGCCGAGGATGCGCGCATAGGTCAGGATGCCCAGGACGAAGTCGAAGGCCAGCACGACCGCCGCCACGATGAGGAACTCGTCACCGAATGCCATCGCCGTGCTGAAGAGCGCCAGTGCCACGAAGCTCGTCGAGAGGAACGTGAGGAACATGCCACCGCGCGTGAAGGCCTCGTTGTAGGCCAGCCCGCGCGCCGACAGTTGGCTCCAGTGCTCGGTGCTGAGGATCTGGACGACGCGCTGGTCGGTGAGATCGGTGATCGGGTCCTCGACGGACGGGAGGGCGGGTCGGCCGGGTGGCATGGATGGGGTCCTCGGGCGGAGTCTGATGCGGCCGATTCTGGCCGCGCCGCGCCACCCGAGGCAACGAATTCCGTCAGATCGCCCGCATCCGGTTGTTGCGCGGGTTGTGCTCCAGCTCCGCGAGGCCGAGCGCCTCGAGCAGTGGCGGGATGTACATCCCGAAGCGGCCGCGGTAGCCCTTGCGGGTGCCATACCAGCCGCCGACCGGGTTGTCCGCCGACCGGCCCCAGGCTTCGACCGTGCCCGGAGCCGCTTCCTTGCTCTCGTCGGCAGCGCCGAGCGGCACCCAGTCACCCTGCTTCTTGAGCCAGTCGTGGAGGTCGTCGATCGCGCGGGCCTGGTAGCCCAGCCGCGTCGAGCCGACCTGGCACACGAGCGACGGCGGATCGGTGCTGTCGTCGCGGTGGATCGTGTAGTCGCTCGTGCCGGGCGGCGTCTTCAGCTGCCACGGATCGTCCTTCGTGCCCGAGCCGGTGGTTCCCATCGGTTGATCTCCTCAGTGCGAGGCGGTCCGCCTTCGGCCGCCTGGATGAAGTGGGGCAGCAGCGTGCTCCAGCCGCCCATGTTGCGGTCGCGCCAGGACCGGCCCTCCGCCCCGAGCCGCTCCCAGCCGCGGTGCTCGATCTCGACTCGCGTCATGTCGCCGGTCGGGACGAACCGGATCTCGACCTCGGTCGCATCGGCGCGGTCGCGGCGCAGGTGCCAGAGGTAGACGAACCGATGCGGCGGCTCCCAGGCCACCACCTCGCCCCAGTCGTGCTCGGTCCCGGCGCCGGTGCGCTCGAAGATCCGCCCGCCCGCGCGTCCCTCCAGCACCACCTGCAGGTTCGGCTCGCCGCTGGCGGTGTGGTCGCCGGGCCACCAGGCGGCGATCCGCTCGGTCCAGACCATGAATGCATGGTCAGGCGGGCAGGCGACCTCGAAGGCGAGGCGCAGGGGCTCGATCGGCTCGGCGGCGGGGGTCATCGGCGTCGGGTGTTCTCGGCTGCCAGGCGGAAGCGCGTTGCGGCTTCGCCCCAGACCTGCTCGAGATAGCGCGCCACGGCGTCGAGGCCCTCGCGGCGCAGGGCGTAGATCCGTCGGGTGCCGAGCCGTTCGTCGCTGACGAGCCCGGCTTCCTTGAGGAGGCGCAGATGGTGAGAGACCGCCGGTCGCGTCACGGGCAGCAGCTCCGCGAGCTCGCCGACCGCGCGCGGCCGGTCGCCGAGCAGGGCAAGGATCGCGCGGCGCTGTGGGTCGCCGAGCGCCTCGAACGGGTCGGCGGCCGCATTGGCCGCAGCCCTAGCCGGCCTCGGCACGCGCCTTGAGCCCGTTGACGAACGTGTCGAACGACGGCTGGAGGTCGGGGATCGAGCGCGACATCAGCCCCACCAGCGGCCCGGAGTACTCCTCGCGCATCGTCACCTTCGTCCCGCCCTCGGTCGGCGCGAGCCGGAACGAACGCACGCCCGTGAACAGGCCGAGCGGCATGCCCCCGGTCCACGTCATCTCGCTCGGCGGACGGATCGCCACCTTCACCGGGAAGGCGCGGCCCGCCGCGACCTCGCTGTGGACCGTGATCTTCTCCCCATCCGCGATCCTGCCCTCGACCTTCGTCACGCCGGAGCCCCAGGTGGGGTAGGCGGGCGCGTCGGTCAGGATGCTCAAGATGCGCTCAGGCGGGGCCTGGATGTCGGCGCTGGCCTCGAAGTGCATGTCGCGTCCTCATCGGTCAATAGACGCCTACCGTAAACCGATACTTACCGATGCGCAAGCCTCACGGGGCGGGATGGACGACGCCGTAGAGCTGCTGCTCCGGGACCCACGTCACGTCGCCGGCCGCCTGGGCGCCCGTGCTCTCCGCATTCTCCGGCGCGAACACCGCCTCGTCGGCCGGGAAGTTCGTCACCCACAGGCGAGGGCTCGCGCAGGTCGGAGGATCGCTGTCGTCGAGCGCGTCGCAGAACCAGATGCCGCCGTTAGCGTCGCGCAGCAGGATGCCGGTCACGAGTACCGGCTGGCTCGAGGCGACCTCGAGCGCCTCAGCCGTGCGCACCCCGGTGCCGCCCAACACGAACTCGCTCTCCAGGTCGATGCTCCCGTCGGCTCCGTCCGGAACGGATGGGTGCGGCGTGCCCGCGGCGTCCGAGCCTGCAACATGGCCGCCGTGTGGGTCGACCGTGGGGGCCAGTGGCGTGCTGCAGGCCGCCAGGAGCAGCGCGGCGGCCAGTGCCACGCGGGCGCATCGGGGCATGCGGGCCATGCTACCCGGGCGGCAAGGTCAGGCGGTGAGGGCGGCGTCCTCGTCGACGACGGCGAGCTGCGCCTCGAGCTCCTTGACACTGCGCAGGACCCCGGTGCGCAGGATGTCGAGCGCGTCGGACACCTCGCGCGCGGTCGAGCCGATGTGGGTCAGCTTCGTCTTCAGGCTGCGCACGACGTCGACCTGGCGCCCGAGGTCGTCGAGGGCGCGGGTGACCGCCTCCGCGTCGAGCCGGACGGCGGCGTCACGGAGGGTGACGAGGGCCAGGATGCGGGCGGCGCGGTATGCCGCCTCGAGGGCGACCGCATCATCGGCCTCAGGGTCGTAGGTGGCGTACACATCGGCGCCGATGAGCGCGAGCGGCACGACCGCGGTCGGGGCGGTGTGCGGCGTGAAGACGGCCAGCGCGATCGCCGCCGAGCGGTTCACGCGCGCCTCGGCGAGCTCCCTTGTCATCCGGCTCAGCGGCATCGAGCGGTCCTTCGCCTCCACCACGATCCGCAGGCTCGTCCCGCGCGTCCGCGTCGGGTCGATGGTGATGACGAGGTCACCCTTCTTGCTGGTCATCGCGTCGCCGCCGTCGGCGCCGGTCCGCTCGACGAGGTCACCCATTCCCTGCGCGATGCCGCCGAGCCGCTCCTCGAGCGCGGCCTCGAAGTCGGCGCCCTTGGCCGTGCCCCGGGCTCGCTCCTCGGCGCGCGCCTTGCGGGCGTCCTCGAGCGCCTCCAGCCGCTCGTTGAGGCGGCGGAACTCGTCGCTCATCTCGGTGCGGAACTGGTAGAGCGGGCTGCCGCGGCGGGTCGGGTCGAGCAGCGTGGCCAGCTGCGAGCCGTCGCCATCGAAGTAGCGACCGAGGAGCTCGCGGAGGCGGCCGAGCGCGGAGTCGCGCCGTCCCTCGTCGAAGAGGTCGCCGACGAGGCGGTTGAGCTTGCCGGAGTCGCCGAGGTAGGCCTCGAGCTGGCGGGGCAGCCGCCCGTCGCCATCGGCGAAGTTCGTGCGCAGGGTTGTCTCGAGGGCCTGGGCTGCCTCGGCCTGCGTGGCCGCAAGGTCGCTGACGAGGCGTGTGAACTCGGCACGCACGACGTCCACGTTGACGGTGGCGTTCGCGTTGCAGATGGCCAACAGACCGATGCGCAGCGCGCGCTCCGCGAGCGCCGCCCGGTCGGCCTCCGGCGCCTCGGCCACGAAGGCGGCAAGGGCCGGATCGTGGAGCGTGAGCCCCACGACGCTGATGGACTGCCCGGAGACGGTGACGGTCGTGCGTGCCTCGTTCATGGGGAGAGCATCGACGCCGTTCGTGACAGCTTCAGTGTCGCGGTCGTCGCGTCGCTCAGAGACTGTTACCGCGAACGAGGCGGTCATCAGGCACCCCAGTTTCGCGAAACGCGCCGTTGAGCGGGTGAAACGCAGCCTGGAAGCGCGCCCAGCCGAGCTCGTTCGCGATAGCGGTCGCTCAGCGCCTGGCCGGGGACCGGATCAGGACCGCGGGAGGCGGCGCATGAGCCAGCCGTGGACATCGGTCCCTGGGAGCGTGAGCTCCTCGACAACCGCGAAGCCCTGGCGCTCGTACAGGAGGACATTGCGGCCCGTCGCGGTTTCCAGGTAGCAGGCGCGGTCGTCGCGGTCGGCGCGCTGCAGGACCGGCTGCATCAGCGCGGTGCCGACACCCTCTCCCTGGCGCTCGGGCTCGACGCCGAGGGCGGAGAGATAGAAGTGCGGCACAGGCACGTGGTGACTGCGGCGTTCCTCGAGGGCCTCGATCGCCCGCGAGATCTCGCGCAGCCGTCGCAGCCCGCCAGCCAGCCGCGAGACCGATGGCAGCAGGCGGAGGCTGTCGATGAAGCCGGCGCCGTGATAGCTGGGCGGATGCCAGATCGCGACGCCGGCGAGATCATCGGTCGTGTACGTGGTCGAAAGGCGATCCGAGGTGAACCGCAGGATGCCGGTCCAGCCGTCGCGCATGCGCTGCGTGCGCTCGGAGGCATCGCCGGCGAGGTAGGCGTAGAACGGATCGTGCGCGAAAGCTCGTGAGAGAACGCCCGCGAGCTCGCCGATCTCGTCGCGCATGGCGAGACGGACCTCGCTCACTTCCGGAGGTCGATCCGCCGATGCTTGGCGGGAGGATCGTCGCCGGGAGCGACCTCGACGAGCGTCCAGCCCGGCAGCGCATCGGTGGCGCGGCCCTCCGCGCTCAGGATCTCGGCCACCTGCTGGATGAGCTTCCGCTCCTTCGGCGACGCCCCGTCGCCGGCCTCGGCGAGGCGCCGCTCGATGCGGCGGATGGCGACGGCGGGCAGCAGCCCGTCACGGTCGCGGCGGACGAGGAGCTCGGCGTCGGTGATCCCGTCGCGCTCGAGAGCCGCGATCGTCTTGCGCACGGCACGGCCCTCGGCCGGCGAGAGCTTCTCGATCCACGTCGGGGGCTTGGGCTTCTTCGGTTCCTCCTTCACCGCACCCTTCGGCGGCTTGGGAGGCTTCGGCATCGCGATCGTCTTCGCCTTGCGCGACCCGGGGATCGCCTCGCGCAGCTCCTTCAGCGTGCCGAACGGGCCATGGATCAGCTCCTGGCCGAACTCGTTCGACTGCTCGCTGTCGACGAGGAACCATCCCTGGGCCGCCTGGCGGGCCTCGAACCGATCGTCCGCGGTCCGATAGCTGCCGGCGGTCTGGCGGACGAGCTTGTCGGGGTCGGGGGGCGCATCGGCCGCGCGCTTGGGCATGCCCTTGAGTGTAGTGGCGGACCTGCGACGTATCCTCTTCGCATGTCGACCTATCGGCTGGAGGAGGCGCCCGAGCTCGACGCGCCGGTGATCGTCGCCGCGCTCGAGGGCTGGGTCGACGCTGGCTCGGCGGGGACCACGGCCGCCGCGCAGCTGGCCGAGGAGGCCACTCTCGTCGCGACCTTCGACGCCGACGCGATCTACGACTACCGCGCGCGCCGCCCAACGCTCGACATCGTCGACGGGCGGCCGATGCACCTGGCCTGGCCAAAGCTCGAGCTGACCGCGACCCGCATCGGGGCTCGCGACCTGCTCGTGCTGCGCGGGCCGGAGCCGGACTACCGATGGCGGGAGCTGACCGCCGACGTCATCGAGGTCGCCAAGCGCCTCGGCGTCGCCTCGTGGGCGAGCCTCGGCGCGATCCCGGCGGCCGTGCCGCACACGCGGCCGGTGCCGATCCTGGCCACCGCATCTGCCCCGGGGCTCCTCCCCGAGGGGATTCGGCAGGGGCCGGACGGGCTGCTCCGCGTGCCGTCCGCGTGCCTCTCGGTGCTGGAGCTGTCGGCGGCGGCGAACGGGATCCCGGCCATTGGCCTCTTCGCACAGGTGCCCCACTACGTCAACGCGACGTATCCGGCCGCATCGATTGCCTTGCTGACGGCGCTCGGCCGGCACCTGGGGATCGAGCCGCCGGTCGGCCAGCTCGCGACGCGCGCGCTCGAGCGACGCAACCTGCTCGACGCAGCAACGGCGACCGACGAGGACACCAAGGCCCATGTCGAGCGGCTCGAGGGGCTCGTCGACGAGGCGCGCCTCCCGGAGGGCGACGAGCTGATTGCCGACATCGAGCGATTTCTCCGCGAGGGGACGGGGGAGGGGGACGACGGCGACGAGGGCGGCGGCTCGCGTCTTCACTGAGCCGCTGGGTGCCAATGAGGATGGCCCACCGACCGATGGACCGATAAGATGGCTCCTCCCTCGGTCGTACGGCTAACCCGACGAGCGCGGCGACCGAGGAACCCGGCTTCATCGGTCCGTAGGCCAACATGGTTAGCCCTCTACGCCAGCAGCAAGCCGTTCGATGCGGGCTGGCGCCCTGCGCGGAGCTCCGCGAGGAGCTCGCGGGCACGAAGCGGGAAGTCGGCCCGTAGCGTCGTGCCGGCGATCTCGATCGCGGCGCGGTTGTGGCGCATGTCCGCCAGGACCAGGATCATGCAGCCCAGGCCACTCGACTCCTGCTTCAGCAGGATCGGACGAACCTGGCCCTGGTTGTCGATGAACCGAGTGATGGCCTCGACGCCGACTCGACCCGTTCCTCGCGCGATGACCGCATCGATCGCGCGCAGATCGCGAGGATCGCGGTTGACGGGGACCTCGGTGCGCCAGCTCCAGCCTTCACCGATCAGCGCCCGGAATCGCTCGAGCAGGCGGATCTGACCGACGTCTCGCAGGAGGCGATCAGATGGGTGCGTGTTCAACGATAGATCGAGGCCTACGGCCGCCGCATAGCGCGAGAGCTGCTCCACACCGACGTCGCTGAGCCGACCCGCTTCGAGCGCGGTGATGAGTTGTCGTGAGCATCCCAGTGCGTCGGCGACCTGTCGCTGACTGACACCCGAGCGCTGACGAGCCAGGCGGCAATCGTCGATCGCCCGGCGGAGGCGCTGGCGTGCGCGCCGCTCGACTTCGATCAATCGGCGGCTCCGTGTGGTCATTCCCCGAGCATGCGCGCCGGCACCTTACGGCTCGCTTATCGGTCGCTGGCGCCAATGAGGATGGCCTACCGACCGATGGACCGATGAGATGGCTCCGTCCTCGGTCGTTTGGCCAACCCGACGAGCACGGCGACCGAGGAACCCGGCTTCATCGGTCCGTAGGCCAACCTAGTTGGCCTTACCTCACAAACGAAGCCGCCGCTCCCGGATGAAGCGGCGGGATGCGGTGATCGGACCGATGACAGCTGCCGAGCGAGCGGGCTAGCTCTTCTTGCGACCGGCGGCCGGCGCGGGGGTATCCATGAGCGCGTCGATCGCGCGTCGGGCGAGGAATGGCGATCGGAACGATGCCGCGGAGCGCGATGCGTCCGGGTCGGCCCGGATGTACCAGCTGCGCTCACCGGCGACGTACAGGATCTCGTGTCCGCGATGGGTCATCGACGGGCGCGGCCGGTCGTTCGCGAGCATCGTGCTCGCTTCGCGAGCAGTGCGTGGAGCGCCGCATTGTGAGCAGCGATTCTCGATGAGTCCGTGTGAGCAACGGCGGCAGGAGGCGCAATGTTGCGCGTCAAACCCGTGGATGCATTGGTCGGTCATGGCCGCCTTTCGGAATGGGTCCTAAGCGTACACCCAATCGGTGTGCTACATTTCGCACACGTGTTCGATTGGCGCACCGGTCTGCGCCGCGGCCTCAACTCCGTCCGACCCGATTACCCCTCGCCCTGACCGGGCCCCGCCCTTGTCTATCGACTGGGCGGGTGGGCCTTCGTCAGGAGCTACCTCCCTTGTCCTTCTCCGTGCTCGGGCTTCAGCCCGACCTGCTTCGCGCCGTGGCGCGCCAGGGTTACACCTCACCTACCCCCGTCCAGCGCGAGGCGATTCCGATCGTGCTCGACGGACGCGATCTCCTCGCCGGCGCCCAGACCGGCACCGGCAAGACGGCCGCATTCGTCCTTCCGATGCTCCAGCGGCTGGCCGAACGGCCGGCTGACCGGCGGCGCGTCCGCGCCCTGGTACTCGCTCCGACCCGCGAGCTGGCCATCCAGGTCGAGGAATCGGTCCGTGTCTACTCCGGCGGCACCGCCCGCTCGACCGCCATCTACGGCGGCGTCGGCTACGGTCCGCAGGTGTCCGCGCTGCGCCGCGGCGCCGAGATCGTCGTCGCCACCCCCGGCCGCCTGCTCGATCACGCCCGCCAGGGCACGATCGACCTGCGTTCGGTCGAGATCCTCGTCCTCGACGAGGCCGATCGGATGCTCGACATGGGCTTCATCCGCGACATCCGCCAGGTGCTGGCGCTCCTGCCCGACCGACGGCAGAACCTGCTGTTCAGCGCGACCTTCTCGAGGGAGATCCGCTCGCTGGCCGAGGGCCTGCTGCGCGCACCCGCGTCGGTGCAGGTCACGCCGGAGAACACGGCCGTCGACCTCGTCGAGCAGGTCATCCACCCGGTCGACCGCGAGCGAAAGCGCGAGCTGCTCACGCACCTCGTGCGCACGCGCGTCATCGACCAGGCGCTCGTCTTCACGCGCACGAAGCACGGCGCGAACAAGCTCGCCGAGCAGCTCAACCGCGACGGGATCGCCACCGCGGCCATCCACGGCAACAAGTCGCAGCCGCAACGCGTCCGCGCGCTGGCCGACTTCAAGGCCGGTCGGGTGCTCCTGCTGGTCGCGACCGAGGTCGCCGCACGCGGCCTCGACATCGAGGCGCTGCCGCACGTCGTCAACTTCGAGCTGCCGATGGTCCCGGCCGACTATCTCCACCGCATCGGTCGGACGGGTCGCGCCGGAGTCACCGGTACCGCCGTCTCGCTGGTGTGCATCGACGAGGCGCCGCTGCTGCGCGACATCGAGCGGCTTCTGCGCGGGCCGATCCCGTCTGAGGTCATTCCCGGTTTCGAGCCGGATCGGTCCATCCCGCAACAGCCTCTCCGTCTCCGTTCGGGGCAGCGCGGCCCTCGCCGCCAGGCACCGGGGCGGCGCCAGGCACCACCGGCTCGGGAGCAGCGCCGCTTCGGCGGGGGCCGCCGTCGGCGCCCGCGCCGCGCGGCGAGCTTCAGCAGCTCGTAATCCTTCAGCCTCCGCGGCTACCGTGGTGGTGTGATCGTCCGACTCGCCGATCCTGACCGCGACGCGGAGGCCGTCGCGGCGATCTACCGCCCATCGGTCGCGGGCGGGCTCGCCAGCTTCGAGGAAGTCGCACCCGACGCCGCCGAGATGTCGGCAAGGATTCGCCGCACGCTGGCGCGCGCTCCCTGGCTGGTCGCCGAGGATGACGCCGGCGCTGTGGTCGCCTTCGCTTACGCCGGCCCCCATCATGAGCGGCCTGGCTACCGATGGGCCGTCAACATCTCGGTCTACGTGGCCGATGGCGCCCGCGGCCAGGGCATCGGCCGGCGCCTCTACGACGAGCTGCTCTCCATCCTTCGCCGGCAGGGCTACGTCAACGTCTACGCCGGCATCACGCTTCCGAACCCGGCGAGCGTCGCGCTCCACGAGGCGATCGGGATGCGGCAGATCGGCGTCTACGAGCGGGTCGGCTTCAAGCTCGGCGCGTGGCACGACGTGGCCTGGTATTGCCTGCGCCTTACCGATCCGGACGGTGTTCCGCCAGAGCCGGTCCCGCTGCCCGAGCTCGACCTCGGCTGATCTCCGTGGACGCAGGGACGTCATCGGCCTAGGCTGAGGCCTCCATGAGCACCTTCCGCTACTCGAGATGGGACGGCAGTCAGCAGCTGCCCTCGTTCGACGCGGATGACGTGCTCGATGCGCTGAGCGAGGACATCCTCGCCGAGGGCGACGTCCGCCGGGCGCTCCAGCAGCTGATGCAGCGCGGGCTGCGCGGCACGCGCGGCGGCGACATCCCCGGCCTGCGACGGATCCTCGAACGGTTGCGCGCCAAGCGCCAGGAGGAGCTCGCCAACGCGAACCTCGACGGTGTCCTCGACGATGTAAACGAGCGCCTCGACCGCATCCTCGACCAGGAGCGCGGGGGGATCGAGCGTCGCCTGCACGATGCCGAGCAGCGAGCCCTCGACGCACCGCCGGGCGAGGAGCAGGACCAGGCCCGCATGGCCGAGCAGGTCGTGCGCCGCACCGCGCGGCAGCGCGAGTACCGCCTCGACGCCCTGCCGCCGAACGTCGCCGGGCGCCTGAACGGCCTGCGCGACTACGAGTTCATGGACGACGAGGCCCGCGACGCCTTCAACGACCTGACCGACGAGCTGCGCGGGAAGATGCTGCAGACCTACTTCCAGGGCCTGAAGGAGGGGGTCGAGCGCATCACGCCGGAGGACCTGGCAGGGGTGCGCGAGATGGTCCGCGACCTCAACGCGCTCCTCGAGAAGCACTCCACCGGGGCCGATACGACCGACGACTTCAACGCGTTCATGGCCAGGCACGGGCGCTACTTTCCGCCGGGCATCGAGAACACCGATCAGCTCATCGAGCACCTCCATCGCCAGGCGTCGCAGATGGCGAGCCTGCTCAGCAGCATGAGCCCGCAGATGCGCGAGGAGCTGCGCGACCTCATGGACGACCTGCTGCGTGACGACCGGCTGCGCATCGACATGGCCCGCCTTGCCGGCAACCTCCAGGCCGCCCGTCCAGACCTGCCGTACGGCGAGCCCTATCCGTTCGAGGGCGATGAGCCGATGGGCCTGGCCGATGCGCTCGCGGCCATCGACCGCCAGCAGCAGTACGACGCCATGGAGGAGTCGCTCATCGCGGCTCGCGACCCCGACGCGCTCGAGCGCGTCGATCCCGAGACGCTGCGCGACCTCGCCGGCGACGACGCGATCGACGACCTGGGTCAGCTCCAGGAGCTGACCCGCGCGCTCGAGGATGCGGGGTACCTCGACCGCGACGGCGGCCACCTCGAGCTCACGCCCCGGGCCGCGCGCAAGCTCGGCATGCGGGCACTGACGGACATCTTCAGCCGGCTGCGCCGCGAGGGCTTCGGCGGCCACGCTCTGCCGCAGGCCGGCCGCGGCGGAGAGCCAACCGAGGAGACGAAGCGCTACGAGTTCGGCGACCCGTTCGCCGTCGACATCAACCGCACGCTGTTCAACGCGATGGCCCGGTCGGGCCCGGGGACGCCGGTGCGCATCGGTCGCGACGACTTCGAGGTCAGCCGCACCGAGGAGACGACGCTGTCCTCGACGGTGCTCCTCCTGGACATGAGCCGGTCGATGCTGCTGCGCGGCTGCTCATCGGCCGCGAAGCGCGTGGCGATGGCGCTGCACACGCTCATCCACACGAAGTACCCGCGCGATCGGCTGTACGTCGTCGGCTTCGCCTACTACGCGCGCCAGCTGCGCCCCGAGCTCATCCCGACCCTGTCGCCGTACGAGTTCGAGTACGGCACGAACCTCCAGCACGCGCTGATCATCGCTCGACAGCTGCTGGGCCGATCGCCGGGCGGCAACAAGGAGATCGTCGTCATCACCGATGGCGAGCCCACCGCGCACATCGACAACGGCCAGGTCGAGTTCGCCTACCCGCCGACGCTGCGGACGGTGCAGTCGACTCTCCGCGAGGTGGGCCGATGCACCCGCGAGGGGATCGTCATCAACACGTTCATGCTCGAACGGTCGCGCTACCTCTCCGAGTTCGTCGACCTAATGTCGCGGATCAATCGCGGTCGGGCCTTCTACGTCGAGCCCGAGCACCTCGGGGAATACGTGCTCGTCGACTACGTGTCGAAGAAGACGAAGCGGGTCGCGTAGGGGTTCGCGGACCGTTTGGCCCAGGTCTTTCGGGTGCGACGCGATTCACCGCATATATCACTACTGATATAACCCGCGACGGGATCAGTTCGCCCTCAGGAAGGGCTGACGACGCCGAGGTCTTCAGCCATGAGGATCCATGCTCAGCGCGCCGAACGCTTCCCGACGCGCTCGTTGCCGCGCTTGAAGTTGCCGGTCGCGCGCGCCATGAGCTGCTGCGCGGCGGCCGCATCGGCGCCCGAGATGCGGGTCGTGAAGCGCTCGGCGGAGCGGCCGCGCAGGATCGTGACGGGTGCGGTGTGGTAGGAGATGACGATCGTGCCGTCAGAGCGGGTCGCGTAGCTGAAGGGCATCGTGGCCAACGGATCCGGCGTCTCCACGCCGAAGAAGATACGCCCTGCCACAATCGCTCGGCATGACAAGACCCTTGAAAGTCGGCATCCAGCTCCCCGAGGTCGAGCGCGTCGTGCGCTGGTCGGAGCTGGCGGAGATGGCGAGGACGGCGGAGGCGATGGGCCTCGACTCGATCTGGGTCGGCGACCACCTGCTGTACCGCGATCGCGGGCCACAGCCGGTCAGCCCTTGGGAGGCATGGAGCCAGCTCGCCGCGCTGGCGGCGATCACGAGCCGCGTCGAGATCGGCCCGCTCGTGGCGTCCGCCGGGTTCCACAACCCCGCAATGCTGGCGGCCAAGGCGAACGCCGTCGACGAGATCAGCGGCGGCCGCCTCATCCTCGGTCTCGGAGCGGGCTGGAACGAGGCCGAGTACCGGGCCTTCGGCCTCCCGTTCGACCAGCGCGTCAGCCGCTTCGAGGAGGCGTTCACGATCATCCGCCGCCTCCTCGGCGACGGCCACGTCGACTTCAGCGGCCGATTCCACGAGGCCCGCGAGCTCCCGCTGCTCCCACCCCCGGCGCGTCCGGGTGGCCCGCCGCTCATGGTCGGATCGATCGGCCCGCGCATGCTGTCGATCACGCTCCCGCACGTGGCCGCCTGGAATGCATGGGGACCGTGGTTCGGCAATTCGGTCGCGGGGTACGGCCCGGTTCGCGAGCAGGTCGACGCGGCCTGCCGGGCGGTCGGTCGCGACCCCGCGGACGTCGAGCGGACCGTCGCGCTGGTCGTGGCGCTGCCTGGCGCGCTCGGCCGGGGCTCCGCGGTGAGCGACGAGCCGTTCGAGCCGCTGTCCTGCGAACCGCACGTGCTGGCCCGGGCGCTCACGGCGTTCGCGCAGCTCGGCGTCGCCCATGTGCAGCTCGTGCTCGACCCGATCACCGTCGGGAGCATCGAGGCCCTCGCCCCGGCCCTCGCCGCGCTCGACGGCTGATACCATCCAGCGCGAATGCAGCCGAGCAGCGATGCCCCACCGGCCAGCCTGCCCGTCGGCCGTTCCGGACGCCTCGAAGCGCTGGCCCTGACCGCTGCCGGCGATCACGCGGTGCTCGTGCGCGAGTCGGCTCCGGCCGAGCGTCACCGCGCGCTGCTCACGACCGACAAGCTGGCGGAGGGCGAGCGCCTGGTGATCGTGCCGCTCGACGACGACGTCGAGGTGCGCGTCGACGGCGACGCCCTGGCCGTGTGGCTCGGCGCCGGCTCGCTCGCACAGGTACCAGCCGAGCAGCGACCGATGCCCGAGGGCGCCCGCGTGCCGCCGTGGGCCTCGATCATCGGTGGCGCACTGCTGCTGCTGGTGCTGGCGTTCGCCGTCATCGGCTCGGCGGTCGTCTTCACCTGGCTGACGCGGCTGCTGGGATGACTGACCGCGGGAACCGGCCGCCGGCGACGGGGCTGGCCTCGATGCGCATCGGCCTCGAGTTCGGCAGCCCCGACGACTTCGCCGATAGCCTCCAGCGTGCGCTGGCGCGCGGTGGCGAGCAGGGGGCGACCCTGGTGGCCGCCCTCGACCGCGGCGACTTGAGCGTTCACCTCCCGCGCGTCGACGGCCCGTGCTGGAACTCGGTCCCGCTGTTCCACCTTCACCGCGGGGAGATACCGACCGACCGGGATTGGGCGACCACCAGCGGCATCCTGGAGAAGCTCGAACGGTATCGCTGATGGCCGTATTCGTAACCGCACATGTAGAGATCTGCGCGGCGCCCAAGGGAGACCGATGCGGATCTACCTGAGCGTCGACATGGAGGGGCTGGCCGGCGTGGCGCATGCCCACCAGGTCAGCTTCGGGCCCGGGGTCGATCGCACCGACTACGACCGCAGCCGCGCGCTCATGGCCGGCGAGGCCAACGCCGCGATCGTTGCGGCCCTCGCCGCCGGGTCCGACGAGGTGATCGTCAACGACAGCCATTGGCAGATGCGCAACCTGCGCGCGGAAGAGCTCGCCGCCGGAGCGCGCCTGGTCATCGGCGACAAGCCGCTGTCGATGACGCAGGGTGTCGGCGGGCCCGACGACGGCGAGTTCGACGGCGCGGCGTTCATCGGCTATCACGCCGGCGCCGGCAGCGAGCGGGGTGTCATCGGCCACACGTACTCGTCGGCGAGCGTGCTCGAGCTGCGGGTCAACGGCCGGCCGCACAACGAGGCCGGCATCAACGCCGTTCGGCTCGGCCACCACGGCGTGCCGGTCATCCTCGTGGCCGGCGACGACGCGCTGGCCGCCGAGGTCGCCGAGCTGCTGCCGTGGGCCGAGCGCGTGGTCGTCAAGCGCGCGCTGGGCTACAGCGCGACCGACTCGCTGTCGCCGGCCGCGGCGCAGGACGCGATCCGGGCGGGGATGACGCGGGCCATCGGTCGCCTCGACGAGATGGAAATCTACAGCCCGGAGCTGCCGCTGCGCGGCGAGATCGACTTCCGCCTGCCGGTGATGGCCGACTACGCCGCCGGCGTGCCCGGGACCGAGCGGCTCGGCGCTCGCACAGTCGGCTTCGCCGCCGACGACGGCGACGCGTTCTATCGGCTTTTCCTGGCCCTGACGCGCCTCGCCAGCGTGCCGGCCACCTGACCCATGGAGGACGCGGAGCGAACGCGGCTGCGGGCGCTGATGGGGCGGTTCGCGACCGGCGTCACCGTCGTCGCCGCCCGCCACGGTCCGCTGCTGGCCGGCATGACCGCCAACGCCATCGCCAGCATCAGCATCGATCCACCGCTGATGATGGCCAGCATCGCGCGCAAGGCCGAGACCCACGGCGCGGTCATCGGCTCGCATGCCTTCGCCGTGAGCGTGCTCAGCCACGACCAGCGCGACCTGGCCGAGTGCTTCGCGCAGCCGACCACCGCCGAGAAGCTGAAGCGCTTCTGCGACGCCGCCTGGCACGAGGCCGAGACTGGCTCGCCGATCCTCGAGGGAGCGCTGGCCTACTTCGACTGCCGCCTCAGCACGCGACACGATGGCGGCGACCACGCGATCTTCATCGGCGAGATCGTGGCGGCCGGCTACCGCGAGGACGCCGAGCCGCTGCTGTGGTACGCATCCGACTATCACCGCCTTGCGGCGGTGCGGTGACGGGCCGAGGTTCTCTCAGTCGCCGACGGCGCGGCGCCGATCGTTGAGGATCTGGCTGGCCGCCAGGCGACCGGGCGCTCCCATCACGCAGCCCCCTGGATGGGTTCCGGAGCCGCATTGGTAGTACCCCGCGATCGGCGTTCGGTACTGGGACCAGCCCGGCGCGGGGCGGAAGAAGAACATCTGCGGCGCGAGGAACTCGCCGGCAAAGATATTCCCCTCTGACAGGCCGACGGTGCGCTCGATGTCGAGCGGCGTCTGCACCTCGCGCTGCAGGACGAGATCCCCGAAGCCGGGGAAGAACCGCTCCAGCGCCGCTTGCGCCCGATCCGCCATGTGCTCGCGCTCCGCGTCCCAGTCGCTCTCGCGCAGCTGGTACGGGGTGTACTGCACGAAGCACGAGACGACGTGCTTGCCGGGCGGTGCCATGTCCGGGTCGATGGTCGACTGGATGGCGCAGTCGATGTACGGATGCTCGCTGTACCAGCCGTACTTCGCGTCGTCGAAGGCGTGCTCCAGGTAGTCGATCGACGGACCGATGTTCATGAAGCCGCGGTACAGGTCCGGCCGCGCGCCGAGCTCCGGGTGCGACGGCAGCGCGTCCAGCGCGAAGTTCACCTTCGAGCTGACGCCCTGGAACTTCAGGCGGCGGATGTCCTCGACCAGGTCGTCGGGCAGCTCGCGCGGGTCGACCAGCTCGAGGAAGGTGCGCCGCGGGTCCAGCGCGCTGACCACGACTTCCGCCGCGATCTCGGTCCCGTCGGCGAGGGCCACGCCGGTAACCTCGCCGTCGCGCGTCAGGACTCGCTCCACCGGCGCCTCGGTCCGAATCTCTGCGCCGAACGACTCCGCCGCGAGGGCCAGCACCTGGGTGAAGCCGCCGTTGCCGCCCTTGTGGAAGGCCCACGTGCCGAACTCGCCGTCGTGCTCACCGAGGGAGTGGAAGAGCAGCACGAGCCCTGAGCCCTGCGAGCGCGGTCCCACCTTCGAGCCGATGATCGACGACGAGGCCAGGTAGCCCTTGAGCAGCTTCGATTCGAAATAGTCGTCGAGGAAGTCTGCGGCGCTCCCGGTGAGCAGCCGGACCGCGTTGTGCAGCGTCCGCTTGTCCAGGCCGCGCAGCCGCGAGCCGAGGGCCGCAAGGGCGACCAGCTCCTCCGGGTCGTCGCTGAAGAGGTCCGGCGGCACGGTGTCGAGCAGCGGCTTGATCGCCTGGCACACGCGATCGAGATCGTGGCTGTACTGCTCATAGGCGTCGGCGTCATGGGGAGAGATGCGGGCGATCTCGCGCAGGGTCTCGTCATGGTCGCGGTTGAAGAGGAGGTGCTCGCCGTCCTCGCCGGGGGCGAAGCGAGTCGCCATCAGCAACGGCAGGAATCCGTGCCTGGTCAGCTCCAGCTCCTGGATGATCTGCGGCCGCAGCAGCGAGAGCGCGTAGCTGAAGGTCGTGAACCAGTAGCCCGGCCGCAGCTCCTCGGTGATCGCGGCGCCGCCGACGAGGTGTCGGCGTTCCAGGACCAGCGTCTTGAGACCGGCCTTGGCCAGGTAGGCGCCGTTGACCAACCCGTTGTGGCCGCCGCCGACGACGATCGCGTCGTACCGGTCCATGCTCATTGGTCCATCAGGCGGCCTTGCGCTCAGGGTTGTAGAGGGGTAGCCGCGCCACCTGCGCGGCCACCTGCTCGTAATGGTGGTCCACCGTGAACTCCAGGAAGACGCGAGTGCCGGCCTTGGCCAGGTCCGGTCGCACGCGGGCCAACGCTATGTGCTGCTGCAGCACCGGCGAGTACATGATGCTGGTCGCGTAGCCGACGCGTGACCGATCCGCGTCGTACACCATCCAGTCCTCGTGGACCGGCCGGTGGTCCTTGGGCGGAATCAGGCCGGCTCCCCTGTAGACCCGGTCGTAGTCCAGCCAGTCGACCACCAGTCCCACCATCCGCCACCGTGACGTCTTCTCCGCGCGCTCGCGCTCCAGCGCCCGCCGCCCGATGAACGGGCGGTCGTCCTCCTCCAGTCCCTTGAACATCCACGCCCAGCCGAGCTCCAGCGGCGTGGACCGATGGACGTCGTTGAAGGCGAACCGGCTGGAGTCGAAGTCGGCGCCCAGCAGCAGCAGCCCGGCCTCGATGCGCAGCATGTACAGCGCGCCCATCCCGTAGGGCAGCATGCCGTAGCCCTCGGCCGCATCCCAGACGACATCCCAGACGGCGACGGCGTCCGACGCGTCGACCCAGATCTCGTATCCGAGGTCGCCGGTATAGCCCGTGCGGCTCAAGGTGACCGCCCTCCCGCCGATGGTGCCGGTCGTGATGCCGAAGAACGGCAGCTCACGCACCGACGGAACCAGGCGTGCCAGCAGGTCGCGCGAGCGGGGCCCCTGCACCGCCAGCGTTCCGATATCCAGGCTGACCTCCTCGACCGTGACGGCCAGCCGGCCGACCCGGTCAGCGAACCAGGCGAAGTTCGGCTCTGCCGAGGTCAGAAGGAACTCGTCGGATGCGCGGTGCTGGATGACCCCGTCTTCGAGGACGAACCCGCGCTCGTCGAGCCAGGTCGTGTAGTGGGCATTCCCGGGCGGGCAGCGACGGATGTCACGCGCCAGCATGCCCGACAGGAACCGCTCGGCATCCCGCCCAGCGATGCGGTACTTGTACAACGGCGAGGTGTCGAAGATGCCGACGCCGTTCCGGACCGCGAAGTACTCGAACTTGTCCGATGCCTGGTAGCGCGTCACGACCACGTGCCCGGACCAGTGCTGCCACAGCCCCGTCTCGTTCAGCGCGCTGGTCCGCTCGTGGAATGGCGTGGTGCGGATCATCGGTGCGCGAGAGCATACCGGCTGCACGAGCGGCGGCCCTGCCCGAGCCGATGCCAACTAGGTTGGCCTACGAACCGACGAACCTTCCCTCCGCGGTCGCCCGGCCAACGTGGCTTGCCAACCGTCCGAGGAAGGCCGGATTTCATCGGTCCGTCGGTCGCTAGGCCAATGACGTTGGCCGCGCCCTCAGGTGCCCGAGACGAGCTGGCGATCCACGGCGGCGACGAAGTCGGCGAAGTCGAACGGCTTGCGGACGACCGGGGCGATGGCCTCGAGCCGGCCCGCCTCCTCGTCGTCGATGGCAGTCACGAACAGCAGCGGGATGTCGCGGTATTGGGGCCGCTCGCGCAGCGAGTGGGCGATCGTCGAGCCGTACTCGTCGGGCAGGCGCTGATCCAGGATGAGGAGGTCGGGCGTGGTGCCCTCCTCGACGAGCGCGGTGTACAGCTCCTCGGCATCCTCGAATCCACGCGTCTCGTGGCCGACCTCGGCCAGGACGGCCATCATCGCCGTGCGAATGAACTGCTCGTCGTCGACGACCCAGATCCGTTGCGCCATGCCGACCTCCGTTCAGGGCCCGCTCGCGGCGAGCGCCTCACCGATGACCCCGATCGCGAGGTCGACCTCGTCTTCCGTCGTGACGAGCGGCGGAATGATCCGCACGACCTGCCCGTAGGTTCCGCAGGTCAGGAGCAGCAAGTTCCTCGCCAGTGACTCGGCGAGCACCCGCTTGGCGATGTCGCCATCGGTGAGCTCGATGGCGACCATCATGCCCCGCCCACGCAGCTCCAGGACCGATGCGCTTCGCCCGATCCGCTCGCCCAGGCCGTCGAGGAGCCGCGCGCCGAGGCTATGCGCCCGCTCGGCGAGCCGTTCGTCGTCGATGACGTCGAGCGTCGCGAGCGCGGCCGCACAGGCCACCGCGTTGCCGCCGTACGTTCCGCCGTGGGTGCCGGGCTCGAGGCGATCCAGGAGCGAGCGCGCGGCGAGGATGCCCGACAGCGGCAGCCCCGAGGCGATGCCCTTGGCCATGATCACGATGTCCGGGGTCGCATCGGTCCACTCGGTCGCGAAGAAGCGGCCGGTCCGGGCGTAGCCGGACTGCACCTCGTCGACGGCGAGCAGGATGCCGTGGCGGTCGGCCACCTCGCGGAGGGCGGGCAGGAAACCGTCCGGCGGGACCACGTATCCGCCCTCCCCGAGGATCGGCTCGACTACGAACGCGGCCACGTCGTCCGGCGCGGCGGTCGTGACGAACAGCTCCTCGATCGCCGCGATGGTGGCGGCGAGGGCCGCATCGGTCCCGCCCATCCGCAGCGGGTAGGGGTAGGGAACGTGGTGCACGCCGCCCAACAGCGGCTCGAAGTGGGCGCGGTACTTCACCGTTGAGCTCGTCAGCGCCATCGCGCCGTGGGTGCGGCCGTGGAACCCGCCGCGGAAGGCGACGACCAGCGGGCGTCGCGTTGCGACCTTGGCCAGCTTGACGGCCGCCTCGATCGCCTCCGCCCCGGAGTTCGAGAGGAAGAGGCCGTAGGCCGCATCGGTCCGGGCGTTCGGGAAGCGCTGCGGCAGCCGGCGGTGAAGCTCGAGCCCGGGTTGGTGGTAGAGGATGTTCTGCTGGAGGTGGATGCCGCGCGCCGCCTGCTCTGCGATCGCCGCCACCACCCGTGGATGAGCGTGGCCGGTGTTCGTGACGCCGATGCCGCTCGTGTAGTCGAGGTAGCGCTGCCCGTCGGTCGTGGTGATCCACGATCCCGAGGCGCGCTCGACGATGAGGTCGGTGTAGCGGGCCCACACCGGCGGGATGCCGTCGCGAAGTGCGGCCCAATCGGTCAGGAGGTCGGTGGCCCGTTGCTCGGAGCTCACCGCGCCGCCGCCGTCGCGCGTCGCACGTCGGCGGCCTGTCGCTGGCTCCACAGCTGGACGCCGATGAAGGCGATAGCCACGAGGAAGATGATCGTGCCGAGCACGTTGACCTCCGGTGGAATCCCGACCCGGCTCACCCCGAAGACCCACAGCGGGAAGGTGACGGTGCGACCCGCGTTGAACAGCGTGATGACGTAGTCGTCGATCGAGAGGGCGAAGGCGAGCAGCGCCGCGGCCAGGATGCCCGGAAAGATCAGCGGGAAGGTGACCTTCCAGAACGTCTGGCGCTCGTTGGCATAGAGGTCCATGCCGGCCTCCTCGAGGAACCGGTTGAAGCCGACGAGGCGTGGACGCACGGTGACGACGACGTAGCTGATGTTGAACATCACGTGCGAGATGAGGATGGTGAGGAATCCCCGCGGGACGCCGGCCGAGATCCACAGCGTCAGCAGGGACGCGCCCAGGATGATCTCCGGCGCGGTCATCGGGATGAAGATCAGCAGGTTCAGCGGTCCGCGGCCGCGGAACTCGTAGCGCGAAAGTGCGAGCGCGATCATCGTTCCCAGGGCCGTGGCGATCACCGTCGACACCGCAGCGATCGCGATGCTCGTCAGCATCGGTCCGGTGATCTGCGGCCGGCTCCAGATGTCTAGGTAGTGCTCGAGCGTGAAGCCCTGCCACGTGATGTTCTGGCGGCCGGCCGGATCGTTGAAGCTGAAGACGATCATCACCGCGATCGGCGCGAAGAGGAACACGACGACGAGGGCGGTGAAGACGCGCAGCAGGGCGCGGGAGGTCGGTGTGTCGGTCATCAGGTCGTCAGCCGATCGGTGCCGAAGGCGCGGCTGTACGCCCCCATCAGGATCGTCACGCCGATGACGAGGACGAAGGCCAGCGCGGCCGCGGCGGGGTAGTCGTTGGCGCTGAGGTACTTGAACTGGATGATGTTGCCGATCATCTGGACCTCGGGATTACCGCCGCCGATGATCTCGGCGTTGATGAAGTCGCCAATGGACGGGATGAACGTGAGCAACGAACCGGCCACGACTCCGGGAATCGAGAGCGTGAAAGTGACGCGCCAGAACGCCTGCCAGCGACTGGCGTAGAGATCGTTCGCGGCCTCGATGAGGCGCCGATCGATCTTCTCGAGCGCCACGTAGAGCGGCAGGATCATGAACGGCAGGAAGTTGTAGGTCAGCCCGAAGATGACCGATGCGGGCGTGGCCAGGAAGTGGAACGCGGGGTCGAGCAGCCCGAGGTCCTTCAGCGTCCCGAACACGAGCCCGTTGTCCGACAGGATCATCCGCCAGTTGAGCGTCCGGATCACGAAGCTGACGAAGAACGGGAGGATGACGATGAACAGCAGCGCCGTCTTCAGCCGACCGCCATGGAAGGCGATCGTGTACGCCATCGGGTAGCCGATGAGCAGCGTCAGGACGGTCGTCGCCGCGGCGTAGATCGCGGAACGGACGAACAGGTCCCAGAACTCGACGATCACCTCCGGGTAGATCCCGAAGTTCCAGGTCAGCGTGTAGCCGGTATCGAGCGAGCCGGTCTGGAGCGAGACGCTGAGCATCATAAGCATCGGGATCGCGAAGAAGACGAGCAGCCAGAGACCGCCGGGGAGCAGCAGGAGGTAGGGGGTCAGACCGCGGCGGCTCATGTCAGCCGCCGATCACCTCCAGGAAGAGGTCGTTCCACTGCGCCTCCTCCTCCTCGGTGAGCTGCTTGTCGGTGAACGTGTTCGCCAGCTGGTCCTCGGTCGGGACGACCGTGGGCGCAAGGGCCTCCAGCAGGTCGGCCGTCTCGGCGTCGCCCTCATCGCGCGCGGTCTCCGCGTTGGCCAGGATCTGGTCCTGGACGCCGTTGACGCCGGTGAAGTAGCCGATGTACTCCGAGACGAGCGTTGCGGCCGCCGGTTCGTACCAGTAGTTCAGGAGCTCGTGGGCGCCGGTCCTGCGGGTCGCACCCTTTGGGATGGCGAGGGTGTCGTTCCAGCGCATCGCGCCGTCCTGTGGGATGACGAAGCGGATGTTCGGGTTGTCGTACAGCTGCATCTGGCCGACGTCACCCGACCAGGCGACCGAGACGGCGAGGTCGCCGGCCGCCAGCGCGTCGTAGTACTCGTTGCCGTAGTAGCCGCGGAAGTGGCCGCGCTCGTTCGCCTCGAGCAGCTTCTGCTGAGCCTGGGTGACGTCGTCGACGGTCGCGTTCGCCGGCTCAACCCCCAGCGAGAGCAGCGCCAGCCCGAACATGTCGCGCATGTCGCTGAATCCGCCGGCGCGCTGGGAGAATGCCGGATCCAGCAGGTCGTCGAAAGTCGTGATCTCGCGCCCGGTGAGCTCGGGGTCGTAGGCGAGTCCAGTGATGCCGCCCTGCCACCAGAGGCTGTAGCGGTTCTCCGGGTCGTACCAGAGGTCCTTGGCATGGTCCGCCGCGTTCGCGGTCCAATTCGGCAGGAGGCTGTGGTCGAGCTCTTCGAGGAAGCCGAGCCGCCCGAGGCGCTCGACCACCCAGCCGCCGGGGCTGATGACATCCCAGCCGGTCGCGTTGCCGGCCTGGAGGTCGGGGAGGATCGTGCCCATGAAGTCCGCGTTGTCCTGGATCGCCTCGGTGTAGTTGACCTCGATGCCGGTCTGTTCGGTGAAGGCCACGATGCTCGGGTAGTTGCCGTCGTCGTCGATGTCGATGTAGAGCGGCCAGTTGGCCCACTCGAGCGGCCCGCCGGCATCGGCTCCCGTGGTGGCTCCGGCGCCCGCGCCCGCCGACCCTTCGGGACGAATGCCGCAGGCGGCGAGGATCGAGGGCAGCGTCAGCGCGGAGCCGGCGATGACGGCGCCTCGGCCGGTGCCGCGCAGGAAGCTGCGGCGGGACAGGCGGGCGTCCGGCCGGAAGGCGCGTGCGATGGCACGCTCGATCGAGGACTCGTCACGCATCGGGCTACTACTCCTCTTCATCGTCCCCCCTGGCCTCTGGCGCGGCATCGGAGGCACGCGCAATGACGAAGGTATGCTGCGGCTTCCAGGTGAGTCGAACGCGCTGCCCGTTGGCCAACACCTCACTGGCGCCGCTGGTCTCGAGGTTCTGGGCGTAGACCACGAGACGATGCTTGTCGGGCGTCTCGACCAGGTACTGCGTGCTCACCCCGCTGTAGGACGCATCCAGCACCACGCCCTGGATCGCGTTCGTCTCACCGTCGCTGCGAGCAGCCGAGTCGTCCTCGTCGATGGCGAGCACGCGCAGCTTCTCGGGGCGCACGCCGAGGCGGACCTTCGTTTCGCCGTTCAATGCCGCCGACGGCGCGCGCAGCATCGTCCCGTCGGAGAGACGAAGGTCCGCGAATCGTTCCCCGCGGGCGGCGACCTCGGCGTCGAGCAGATTGCTGACGCCCAGGAAGCCGGCGACGAACTCGGTCGCCGGACGCTCGTACAGCTCCTCGGGTGTCCCGAGCTGCTCGATCCTGCCGGCGCGCATGACGGCGATGCGATCGGACATCGTCATCGCCTCGTCCTGGTCGTGGGTGACGAAGATGAAGGTGATGCCGATCTCGCTCTGGATGCGCTTCAGCTCGATCTGCATCTGCTTGCGCAGCTTGAGGTCGAGCGCGCCCAGCGGCTCGTCCAGCAACAGCACCTGTGGGTTGTTCACGAGCGCCCGCGCCAGCGCGATTCGCTGCTGCTGGCCGCCGGACAGCTGAGACGGGCGTCGCTCCTCGAAGCCAGGCAGCTCGACGAGGTTGAGCATGAACGCCACCTGGTGGCGGATCTCGTTCGTCGGCGTGCCCCGGCGGCGCAGGCCGAAGGCGATGTTCTCGAAGATGTTGAGGTGCGGGAAGAGCGCATAGCTCTGGAAGACCGTGTTCGTCGCCCGCTTGAAGGGCGGCAGATCGGTGACGTCGGTGTCGCCGAGATAGACCTTGCCCTCGGTGACCTCCTCGAAGCCGCCGATCATCCGCAGCGTGGTGGTCTTGCCGCAGCCTGAGGGGCCGAGCAGGGCGAAGAACTCCCCCGGCGGGATCTCGAGCGACACGTCTTCGACGGCAACAACATCACCGAAGCGCTTCGTGACGCGGTCGAGACGGACATCGGCTTCAGGCACGGACGATCAACTCGCGAAACCTGTGTCGCTGAAGAAGGCCCGGCGAGTATAGGTTTCGGCATGAAGGGAGTGTCAAGATTTTTCGGGAAGGGTCGCCCGCTCGATACCAAACGATTGGTGCGAACTCTGCAACTCAACTGGCGTGGCGTGCGTCTAGGGCGCACAATTACCGCATTCGCGGGGGAGGACCGAGACCGATGGCCAAGCTCAACCACCAGAAGCGGCATCGCCCGCGCCCGGTCGCGTCGCGCCGCCGCCGCTCCAATCTCCAGCGCGCCGAGGACCAGCGCAGCCGGCGCGAAGTCGAGCGCTGGCGCAAGACGAGCCAGTGAACCGACCGAACCACACCTCGGACCCGATCGAACCACCTCTCGATCGGGTCCTTTTCATTGCTAGACTCCGCCCACCGCACCGGAGCCCGCCCAGCCGATGGACTTCGCCCTCTCCCCGCAGCACCTCGAGATCCAGCGCACCGTGCGCGACTTCGCCGAGCGCAGGATCGTCCCGGTCGCCGACGAGCTCGAGCGCAAGGGCGAGTTCCCGCACGAGATCATCCGCGAGGCCGCGGGGCTCGGCCTGCTGGGCGTGCCCTATCCCGAGGACATCGGTGGGACCGGGCTCGACTCCCTTGCCTACGCGATCACCGTCGAGGAGCTAAGCCGCGCCAGCGGCAGCATCGGGATCATCGTCAGCGCTCACACCAGCCTCGGCTGCAATCCGGTCTGGCTGGCCGGGACCGATGCGCAGAAGGAGCGCTACCTGCGACCGATGGCATCCGGCGAGGTGCTCGGCGCCTACGGCCTGACCGAGCCCGGCGCCGGCAGCGACTCTCGCGGCACCCGCACCCGAGCCCATCGCGACGGCGAGCACTGGGTGCTCAACGGCAGCAAGCGCTTCATCACCAATGCCGGGGTGGCCGGCACGTACATCGTGACCGCCGTGACCGATCGCGAGGAGGGCAGCGGCAAGATCAGCGCCTTCATCGTCGAGGCCGATACGCCCGGCTTCAGCATCGGTCGCATGGAGGAGAAGATGGGCCTTCATGCCAGCAACACCGGCGAGCTCATCTTCGCTGACTGCCGCATCCCCACGGAGAACCTGCTCGGCGAGGAGGGCGAGGGCGACAAGCTGTTCCTCAAGACGCTCGATGGCGGTCGCATCGGGATCGCGGCGATGGCGCTGGGGCTGGCGCAGGCGGCCTACGAGGCCGCATCGGCCTATGCGAAGGAGCGGCGCCAGTTCGGGCGCCCCATCGGGGAGTTCCAGGGCGTGGCGTTCATGATCGCGGACATGGCGATGAAGATCGACGCCGCGAGGCTGCTGACCTACCGCGCAGCGTGGCTGAAGGACTGCGGCAAGTCGTACACCACGGAGTCCGCGATGGCCAAGCTCTTCGCGTCGGAGGTCGCCCGCGACGTCACGAATGACGCGATCCAGGTCCACGGCGGATATGGCTACGTGACCGAGTACAAGGTCGAGCGATACCTGCGCGACGCGAAGCTGACGGAGATCGGCGAGGGCACCAGCCAGATCCAGCGGCTGGTGATTGCCCGGAACCTCCTCGGCCTGCGCGCGATGTAGGAGCGACCGGTGCGCCCCAGCCGGCACCCGCGTCGCCTCCTTGGGCTCATGGTCGCCGTTGTGCTGTCGGCCGGTCTTCCGTCGCCGGCTGCGGCCGCCGACCCAATCGAGCTGCCTGGCGACTCGATTGCGGCAGTGGTCGTAGACCTCGACGGCGATCACGAGCGCGAGATCGTGCGTCTGATCCGATCGCCGTCCGAAGGGGTCGTGATCGATGCCTGGCGTTACGGTGCGAACGGATGGGACGGAATCCGCGGCACGCTGCTTGTGAGCAACCCGGCGCAGGGCATCGCAGCGTTGATCCGGACCGTGCATGACGAGGACGACCGGCTCCTGGCGGTGACGGCGGAGCCGATCCCGGGCAATGAATTCGGCGCTGTCTGCTGCGTATCGTTGGCCGAGGTCCGCCACGAGAACGGTGCCACATCGCTGACTCCGGTCTCAGCCGACGACCTCGACGGTGGCGCGAGCTACCTTCAGTCGCTCGACTTCGACGCCGACGGCACGGACGAGCTGGTCACGATGCGGACGACCTTCGACGATGACGGGTTGCCGGACGCGTCGTTCTTCGAGGTCCAGGCGTGGCGCGACGGGCGGTATGTCCAGGTCGGTGAGGTGATCGGGACCGACGGGAACAACTCCATCCAGTACGGCGAGACCGACGGTGTCGACGGTGCAGAGCTCCTGATCGGACCGAACGAAGGGGGCGCGATTCAAAGGTTGGCGCTCGTGGATGGCGAGCTCCGGATCGAGGAGGGCCACGTCGATGTGCCCGAATCGGACGGAGAGATTGGGTACATGTCGGCGATCGCGGGCGAGCTGATCGTCATTGTGGAGCGAACCGGGGTCCGGACCGTCAGCTGGCCATCCGGACGAGACCCGCGAGACGTCGGCGTGCTCGACGGATTGGGCGAGTACCCGTGGATTACCGCCGTCGGCACGGGCTCGGACGCGGTGCTCGTCCACCTCGGAAGTTTCGCGTTCCAGCGCGACCAGGCACGCGGCGCGACGATCTACGACCTCGATCTGCGTCCGATTGGGGATGCCAGGCCGTCGCCGGAGAGTGAGGCGATCTGGCGCCTACTCGAGCGCGGCTACGAGGGGAACGGGATCGACGTCTACCCCTATCCGTACCTCGGACCCCTGCCACCTGAGCTGACGGGCGGCCGGCCATCAATCGCCGCCAGCGGCGTACTCATTGCCGCCGACGGCGAAGGAGGGTATGAGACACGGCCGATGTCACCGCTGGCCGGCCTCAATCCTCACGGGGCGACAGGACCCGAGGACGGATGGCTGGCGACCTCGAGCGGGCTGTGGTCCAGCCCACCCGACGCGGTGTACTTGAGCCAGGGAAGCGCGGACTCGCTCGCGGCGGGACGGTTGATCCTCATCCCTGTCGAGAGCCTGTGGGCGCCGGCCTCCCGGCCCGCGTCGATCGAGTTAGACGGCGCCGTTCTCGACGCCGCTGAGGAGCGCCTCATCTCACGCCCGGAGGGCTTTTCGGCAGTCGTGGACGCGCCAGCCGGGACCCTGGTGTTCGCGGGCAGCACGCAGCTCGAGGCAGCTGAAGTGGGGGCTGAGCCGCTGACCGTCGAGTTCGCCCCACCAAGTCGCAGCGACGAGCGCAACACCGATTTCGGGTACGGATTGCTTGCGGTCATGCCCGACGGGCGAGTGATGGTCGAAGAGTGGGAAGGCACCGTCGTGCGCGGAGGGCCCTCGCTGGAGGTCGTGGGGACGACGACCGCATTCGAGCTCGGTGCCAACCTCCGTGGCACCGTCGCGCCGTACGCGGATCTGCTGGTCGACGGGCGCCCGGTCGAAGTCGGCGCCGACGGGGCCTTCGAGGTCTCGGTCGACGCGCCTCCCTGGCCGCGTGACGTCATGGTGGTTGCACGAGACCCCCTGGGCAACGAGACGTCCGCACGCGTCCAGATCATCGGCTTCGTCGACTACCGCGGCCTGCCCTGGATCCCGATCGTGGGGCTCGTGACCGTGCTGGTTGGCGCGTACGTCTTCCTGCGCGTGCCGCGCCGTCGCGTCGGGCCGACGCCGGCGTGGAGCGGCGATGGAACGCTCGAGGAGATCGAGCTCGAGTAACGCCCGGCATCGCGCCGGAAGACGCGCTACGCTTCACGGCACCGTCCGGCGTGTGACCGGCGATCACGAGGTGCCTCGACAACCATGAGCAGCCGCATCGACGAGCTGGACGCGATCGTCCGCAGCTTCGATCTCAACGAGCATCCCTTCTACACCGAGTGGCGAGCCGGCACCCTGCCGATCGAGCGCCTGGGCCAGTACGCCGACGAGTGGGCGCCGTTCATCGGTGCCGTCGACGCCGGCTGGGAGCGGATCGGGTATCCCGAGTACGCCGCCGAGGAGCGCGAGCACGACCAGCTGTGGCAGGACTTCCGCAACGCGCTCGGCGCGACGGGCGAGATGCAGCGCCCGCAGTCACGCACGCTCCTCGCGGTCGGCGAGAACGCGTTCGCATCGGTCCCGGAGGCGCTCGGCGCGCTCTACAGCTTCGAGGTCCAGCAGCCGGCCACCGCGAGCAGCAAGCTCGCCGGCCTGCGCGAGCACTACGCCGGGACCGTCGGCACCGAAGCGCAGCAGTACTTCGTTGAGCATGCGGTCGAGACCGATGAGCCGGCGATGCTCGGCGCGCGCATCGACGCGCTCAGCGACGGCGAGTTCGCCCGGGCCAAGACGGCGTGCGCGCTCTTCAGCGCCGCCGCGTGGGGCGCACTCGACGGGGTGTACTACACCGACTAGGGCTCAGCCCCGGCGGTTGCTGAACTCGACCGACCAGCGCCAGGACGTGCCGTCCTCGGCGTTCCACCACCCGGTGAGGACGCCGGCCTCGCCGCCGGGCAGGATGACGATGCTGCCGAGGTCGGCATCGGTCGGCCAGCGGTCCTCGCGCGTGATCGCGTCGCCGTCGAGGGCGAACCGGGTCATCGGCTTGTAACCGCCGCTGCGGCTCAACCCTTCGCCGCGGGCGACGACGCGGTCGTCACCCTGGCGGACCGTGACCGCCACCTTGCGCGGGACCGAGTGCGCCCAGACGACCTCGTGGGGGTCGATCCGCGCGCGGGCCAGGGGCAGGCCCGTCGCGCCGGCGCCGGGGTACCACAGCTCCCAAGTGTGGAGTTCGTCGAAGGCCATGTCGGTCATGGTAGGCCGCGTGCGTCGCGCCAGCGAGGACCGATCCCGGTCGCGCTCGTCGTGTTGGCGATTAGCGCGCTGCGTGCGTGGGTCTGGCGAACCGCTCTCCTGGTGCGCGCTAGGCCGAACGGCAGCGCGCACCGGGAGCCGATTCACGCTCAGCGGAGCCTCCCCGGACCGCTCCAGCGCTGCTAACGCGACTGGTGAGAGCGGTTGACGAAAAACTCGACGAAGGCGTCGAGCGATGTCGGATCGGTCAGGGATCCGCGCGAGGCCGCCGCGTCGGCGGGCGTCCCGGTGAGGATCCTCTTGACCGGCACCTCGAGCTTCTTGCCCGACAGCGTGCGCGGCACCGATGGCACCGCGAGGATCTCGTCCGGCACGTGGCGCGGCGAGAGCGCCGACCGCAGCTCGGAACCGATGCGCGCGCGCAGTTCATCGGTCAGGACCCCGCCGTCGCGCACGACGACGAAGAGGAGCAGCCGGTCCCCGTCGTCGAGATGGACGACGAGCGAGTCGGCGACCTCCGGCAGGCCCTCGACGACGGCGTAGAACTCGGCGGTCCCGACGCGCACCCCGCCGCGGTTCAGCGTCGCATCGGATCGGCCGCTGATGACGGACGAGCCGCGCGCGGTGAAGGTGATCCAGTCGCCGTGGCGCCAGACGCCGGGGAAGTCCTCGAAGTAGGCGGCGCGGTAGCGCGAGCCGTCGGGATCGTTCCAGAAGGCGACCGGCATCGAGGGCATCGGGCGGGTGATGACGAGCTCCCCCTGCTCGCCGACGACCGGGCGCCCATCGGGCCCAAAGGCCTCGACCGCGCAGCCAAGGTGCCGGCAGCTGATCTCGCCCTCCCAGACCGGTACGAGCGGCGAGGCGCCGACGAACGCCGTGCACACGTCGGTGCCGCCTGAGACCGACTGGAGGTGGACCGATGGGCTGATCGCGTCGTAGACGTAGCGGAACCCCTCCGCCGGCAGCGGAGCGCCCGTGGAGCCGATCCCTCTGACGCGCGACAGGTCGGCCAGCTCGCCGGGTCGCAGGCCCTCCTTGCGGCAGGCCATGAGGTACGGCGCCGAGGTCCCGAAGTACGTGACGCCCTCCTCGGCCGCCAGCCGCCACATGGCGCCGAGGTCGGGGTGGGCCGGTGACCCGTCATACAGCACGATGGTCGCGTCGACCGCGAGGCCCGAGACGAGGTAGTTCCACATCATCCAGCCGGTTGTGCTGAACCAGAAGAACCGATCCAACGGGCCCAGGCCGTGATGGAGGGCGTGGATCTTCAGGTGCTCGAGCAGGATGCCGCCGTGGCCGTGGACGATCGGCTTCGGCAGCCCGGTCGTGCCCGAGCTGTACAGCACGAACAGCGGATGGTCGAAGGGGACCTGCTCGAAGGCGAGTTCTCCTTCGTGGGCGGTGAGCTCGTCCCAGGCCATCGAGTCCGGGATGCGTGGCGCATCGGTCCGCAGGTAGGGAAGGATGACCGTTGCCTGCAGGCTCGGAAGCGCCTCCCTGATGGCGGCGACCTCGGCCCTGCGGTCCACCTCGCGGTCGCCATACCGATAGCCGTCGATCGTGAGGAGCACCTTCGGCTCGACCTGGCTGAAGCGATCGACGACCGAGCGAACCCCGAACTCCGGTGCGCAGCTGGTCCAGACCGCACCGAGCGAAGCCGTGGCGAGCAGGGCCACGACGGCCTCGGGCACGTTCGGCAGGTAGGCGGCTACCCGGTCGTCGCGGCCAATGCCCAGCTGCTGGAGCCCGGCACGCATGCGCGCGACGTCGGCGCGCAGTTGGTCCGCGGACAGGGTCACGCGCTCCCGAGTCTGCGATCGCGCGACGATCACGGTGTCCGATCCGAGGCGGCCGGCGAGGCGCAGGCAATGCTCGGCCCAGTTGAGGTGTGCCGCCGGGAACCAGCGTGCGCCCGGCATCCGCTCCTCGGCCAACACCGGCCCGACCCAGGTCTCCGACGAGACTTCAAAGTAATCCCAGACCGATGACCAGAAGGCGTCGAGATCGGTGATCGACCAGCGCAGCAGGTCGGCGTAGTCCGCGAACCGGAGATCCCGCGTGCGCCACAGCCAGTCGAGGTAGGCGCCGATGCGGGTCGTGGCCCGCGCGTCCGGAGCGGGCGACCAGAGGATGGGCGGCTGGGGCATCGCCTCGATGATGCCAGAAGGCGGGCGTATGCTCGGCGCGATGCTCACCGTGGCGCTCGCCGCGTCAGTCGCCGCGCTCGTCGCCGGCAGCGCTGCCCTGCCGCCACGCGGTCCGCTTGCCGTCGCCCGCGTGCCTGACGAGCCCGGGGCGATCGTCCTGCCCGACAACGGGCCGACGCTCCAGGCCGTGGCCGCGGACCTCGACGCCGACGGCGCGCCGGAGGTCGTGCGGCTCGTCGGCGAGAACGAGGAAGCCCTCTGGATCGAGGCATGGCGCGAGGGCCCCGACGGCTGGACGCTCGCCGCTCCGCCGGCGATTGCCGTGCACGGGGTGGCCGGGCAGGCGGAGCTCGCGTATGCGCGCCGGCCCGTGCGGCTGCTCGTCCGCCGCGCCGACGGCGCTCAGCGGATCACCCTGCTGCGCCAGCCGGACTTCTCCGAGCCGGGGGATCCGCCCGAGTGCTGCCTCCTCCTCCTCGACGACGTCGTGCTGGCCGGCGGGTCGCTGCACCTCGAGCGCATTGCCGATCCCGCCGGCGCCGCCGACGCGGTGCACGTCATCGATCTCGACGGCGACGGGACCGACGAGCTCCTCGCGACGCTCTCGCTCGAACCGCTCAACGACGCCAGCAGCCCGACCGAGGGGCGGGTCTTCCGCTGGACCGACGGTCGCTTCGCGCCCCCCACGTCCACCGAGATGCCGGTCGGCTCGGGCAGCTCGCCCTTCATCCTCGGTGACAGCGACGGCGTGGCGGGCGACGAGGCCGCGTTCATCAGCAGCTCCGCATTCGGCGCGCTGTTCCGCGTGAGCCTCGGGCCCGACGACCGCCTGATCGTCGAGCACAGCGGGCTCATCGCCACCGACGCGCTCGCCGTGCCTGTCGGCACCGAGCGGGGCATCGCCGTGCAGATCGACGGGGGCGTGCAGGTGCGGGTCTGGCCGCGCGGCGATGGCCCCGGCGAGCCGGTGGCGGCGGCGCCGCTGGCCGAAGGGACCTTCCTGGGCGTCGTCGAGATCCTCGACGAGCCGCGCCTGCTCCTGCGCCAGACCGATCCGGAAGCGCTGCACGTCCTCGGTCTGCCGAACCTCACGCCGCCGCGCGGGAACGCGATCACCCGCAGCCCGGCCGCCGCGGCCCTGGAGGCCGGGCCGCTGACCGCGTACATCGGCCCGCTGCCGGGCGGCGGTCTCGACGGCGAGCCGGCGGTCGTGTACGCCGGCCGCCTCCTTCCCTCGGACGACCTGCCGGATGCTCCGTTCGCCACGCGGCAGGCCGCCCTCTTCGGCACGCTGGCCGGGGCGGACCCGGTCGGGCTCGTCGGTCGCGACCGTGCGTGGCTCGCCATCCGGCACGCGCCGGCGCGCGTTCCCGGCCCGGACGACCCTCGCGGTGGTCGCCTCACGCCGCCGCTCTTCCCGTTCGGGTCCAGCGTCTCCATCGCACCGGTGGACGTCGCCCGCCATCCGGAGGTCGATGCCGGCCGGGTCGAACCGCCGCTGGACGGGGCCGCGCAGATCGGTGCTCGCGGGCTCGCGATCGGTTCTGGCGGGCTCGTGGCCGAGGTCGCGGCGCCGCCCGGGTCGCGCGTCTACCTCCCCGACCCGGATCCGTCGGTGGTCGGACCGGCCCTCACCGTCGGTGACGGCGGAACGCTGCGCGTCACGATTCCGCCACCGGCAGGATTGACGCAGAACATCCGCTACCGCCTGTCGCTCCACATCCTCACACCCGCCGGCCACGGGTACGTCGCCAGCTGGCCCGTTCGGATCCTTGCCCGGCCGCCTGACCTCGATGCGGCGATTGCCACCGCCTTTGGATCCGCCGACGTGACGGTGAGCGGACGCACCGCCCCGTACGCGAGCCTCACGGTCGGCGGCCGTGCCGTCACGCTCGACGCCGAGGGGCGGTTCAGCACAAGCATTCCGCTTCCACCCTGGCCGACCCAGGTCACGCTGGTCGCGCGCGATCCGGTCGGCAACGAGTCCGCCGTGACGCTCAGCGGAGTGGGGATCCTCGACTACCGCGCGCTGCCGTGGGCGCCGATCGCGCTGGTCCTCCTCGGTGGCGCCGCCGGGATTCTCGCACTGCGCGTCCCGCGATCGCGGACGAACCCCCGGCAGGTCAGTGACGACGCGGTGCTGGAGGAGCTGGATCCGGCTGACCGGCTGTAGCGCTGCCGTCGACCAGAGGCTCAGTTACGGGCGGACGCGGCTCACCTCGCGAAGCCGGCGCCTACCGACCCCGCCGGCGCCGCGCGAGGCGCTCGGCGAGCGTCTCGCGCGGATCGGGTACCGGCTCGGGCGACGGTTTCGGCTGGGCGGGGGGCGCGGGTGCGGGTCGAGGGCGTGGAGGCGGCGGGGCGGACGCCATCGGCGCGACCGTGTCGCTTGCGGGCGTCGGCTCGACGACGCGCTCGGCACGGCGGTCGCTGCGCGCCTTCGCCGCGCGCAGCTCGGTGAGACCGGGGACGGCCTCCGGCTCGGGCCGGCCGAACCCGACACGTCGCGCGGCCCAGGCGCGTGCCCGCCGCAGGTCGGCCCGGGTGAGGGCAACGCGGCGCACGCCGACATCGAGCGGGACGAGGACGATTGCAAGGAGCAGGAGCCAGGGCCAGATCGGCGTGGGGAAGGCGCCGGCGGCGATGTCGTGGCGCCACACCTCGGCTCCGGGATCCTCGCTCGAGAGGGGCAGCTGGCGGCCGCCGCCGGCTGCCGCGTATGAGGCGAGCGCATCGGTGTCGATGCCGAGGCGTCGGAACTCGTCGGCGACCGGCGAGACGATTCCGAGCGTGCGGCTGGCCGCATCGGTCCCCTCCGCGCTCTCCAGCGTCTGGGCCACGCGCACGAGGTACGCGCCGGGGTCGCTGGCGTGAACCGTGCCCGTGTAGCGTCCGGGCCCGGTCTGCTCGAGCACGGCCTGGGTCGGCTCGAGGTCGGGAGAGATCAGCCGCAGCATGGTCTGATAGAAGTTCCGCGGCCCGCCGTCGTCGTCGAACGAGGTGACCTCGACGTTCAGCTCGCCGCGGTCGCCGGGGCTGAAGCGCACGTCGATCCCCTCGGAGTCCTGCGGCGGCAGCGTCCACGCGACCAGCTGCGCGGTGAGGGTGCCGAACTCGGGGGTGCCGATCCAGGGCGTGGCCCACTGCTGGCGCGCGTCGCTCGTCCACGCCGCCGCACGGCCCAGCCCGTACTGCCACTGCGCCAGAAGCGGGTCCTCGCGGCCGGTGAGCAGCGCCACGGTGGCCGAGCCCTTGGCGGTCGTCGCGTTGTAGCCGAGCAGCTGGGGCAGGCGGCCGGCGTCCATCCCGTCGAGCACCTCGGAGCTCGCCGACGGGATCGGCTGGAAAGTCTCCTCGACAATCTGCTCGCCCGCAGTCCGGATCGTCTCGCGCAGGAAGATGTCCGGGATCGTCGTCGCGTCGGCCGCGTCGTAGTAGCGGCCCCCCGACTCCTCGGCCAGCTCACGGAGGATCCGGGCCGAGCCGCCACCGGTGCCGATCGTCGACAGCGTGATCCCGGCGGCCTGCATGTCGTCGAGCAGCTCGTCGTAGGCCCCGGAGGTCGACCAGCCATCGGTGATGAGGATGATGTGGCGCAGCGTCGCGGGGTTGTTGACGAGGTCGTCGTAGGCGGCCTTCAGGCCGGCGTAGATGTTCGTGCTGCCGTCGGCCGGGAAGCCGAGGCCGTTGCCCAGGGCGCCGAAGTCGATCGGTGCTGTCCGGACCGCCCAATGGGCGTTGCTGTCGAAGGCGACGACGCCGAGCTGATCGGTCGGCGCGAGCGCCTCGGCGGCGCGCAGGATCGCCTCCTTGGCGATGTCGACCTTCTCGAATCCGCGCGTCCCCGACGGGTTGGCCGCGTCGCGGCTGTCGCCGGTGCAGTGGCAGTCAGCCATGCTGCCCGACTTGTCGACGACGGCGACCATCGCCACGTCCGGCGAGCGCTCGCGGTCGCGCACGGTCATGTAGACCGGCAGCGCCTCCTCCAGCGGAGTGTCGAGATAGCCGCCGGCTCCGTAGCTGTGCCGGCCACCGAGCATCACGAGGCCCTTCCCGAGATCACGGACGTAGGACTGGATCGCCGCCATCGTCGGCGCGCCCAGCGCGGACGCCGGCACGTTGTCGAGGACGAGGCTGTCGTAGCTCGCGAGTCCGGTCAGCGACGACGGCACGCCACCCGACGGCACGACCGTCACCTCGAGGTCGCCGTCGGTGAGCGAGGTGATGATGTCGGCGGCACGCTCCTCGTCGTCCGTGGCGACGAGCACCTGGGGCGGCCCAGAGACGAGCACGTAGGCGTCGGCTGCGTTGTTCTCGCTGAACCGATCGGTCTCCGGCTCGATGACGGCGCGGAAGACGTGGAAGCCGGGTGCGTCGGCGGTGACGCTGAACGGGATTGCGGTGATGCCCGGTTCGAGCTCCAACTCGCGCGTCGCCACGGTGGCGCCATCCGCGAGCAGGCGCAGGGTCGAGCCGGTCGTGATCGTCGAGCGCAGCCGGACCATGAGGTCGATCGTCTCGCCGACCCGCGCGCCCGGTGGCGCATCGAGCGCGTCGACGAGCACCTCGGCCGCCGACTCGTCGGCGGGGGTGACGACGTCGAGCCGGATGCCACGCGCGGCCGCGGCGGCGATCGCGTCCTCCGCTTCGCCGGAGGTGTCGTTGCCGTCCGAGAGCAGCACGATCCGCTGCTGCGTGCCGGCCGGGAAGATCGCGGCGGCCAGGCGTACCGCGGCGCCGACGTCGGTCGCGCCTGCGACGGGGGCAGATGCAGGCTCGGCGAGCTCGTCGAGCTGCGACGGCAGGCGGTCCACGAGCGCGTTGCCACCGAAGACCACGACGCCGGCAGTGTCACCCTCCGGCATCTCGCGGACCGCCGTACGTGCCCAGTCGACGAGCTCCTCGCTCGTGGCGTCGAGCATGGAGGCCGATGCGTCGAGCAGGAACACGACGCTGAGCCGATCCGACGGCAGCGCCAGGCGCATCCCGGCCAGGGAGAGGATGAGGCACGCCGTCAGGGTCATGCGAATGACGAGCGACGCGATCCGCCTCCAGGCCGGAAGGGTCCGCGACGCCGCCATCCAGCCGATGGCGATGATCGCCCCGACCGGAATCGCCAGCCACAGCCACACGGGGTCCGCGAAGTTGATGGGGAAGCTCATCGCGCCCGCCCGCCAAGTGGCTGCGACCGACGGCCGAACGCGCGCAACAGGGTGCGTCGCGTCGGCCGGTGATAGAGCAGCCACTCGATCGCCAGGAGCGCGAGGGCGGCGAGGGCGAGCGGCCACCACCACTCGGCGCGCGTCGGCTGGCCAGGCCCGCTGCCGCCCTCCGGCACGCGGCCCATGTCCACGATCCGCTGCGGGTCGCCGGGCGCGACATCGGACTCGTCTGCGCTGAACAGGTTGACGGCGGTGCGACCGATGACCTGGTTCCCGATCGACAGCTCGTCGCTGACCGCGCGAACCTCGCGCACGCCGATCGCATCGGCGCCGGCCAGCGTGAGCCGCCCGCCGAGGACCGGCACCTCGACCGCCGTTCCCGCGCCGTCGGCGCCGGTCGTGACGACGCTCACTCGTGCGATGGCCGGATCGATGCTCGCGGTGACCGACTCGCCGAGCGGCATCGACGACGGCAGGATCCCCTCGGCCACCGGCATCAGGTGCTCGACGAGGTTGCTCATGAGCAGCGGGAAGGCGACCTGCAGCGGCAGATCGGACTCGCCGAGGTCGAAGCCGATGAGCGCCAGCCGCCGACCGTCGCGCTCACCGACCGCCACCAGCGGGCGCCCGGCACCGGTGGCAACGACCGGCCGCATGCCCTCGGCCACTTCGATCTGCCGCGCGCGACCGATGTGGACGGTCGTGAGGTCGACGAAGCGCAGGATCGGCTCGTCCGGATCGGTCCGGTCGATGAGCGGCCCGTCGACTCGGCCGGCGACGGTGCCGAACTCGCCGTCGGCGGGCGGGTCGATGTACAGCGCCGGGCCGGGAGGCGGGTCGTCGGGAACGATGCCGTCCAGGACGAACAGCCCGTATGGCGTGCCGGCCTCGTCCGCCTCCGCGAGCGCATCCGTGTAGCCGCCCTGGCCGACGGCATAGAGCTCGATGCGGGGGAGCAGGGCCATCGCGTTCTCGAGGAAGGCGTTGCCCTCCCCGACGAGCAGGGCGCGGGTGCGGCCCTGGGCCGGCACGATCGCGAAGGCCCGATCGTCGGTGGCGAGCGCGTCGGAGCCGGCGAGCCGGGCTTCGACCGTTGCGGCGGCGGACGGAACGGTGCTGATGAGCGCCTCCGAGCGCTGCCCGGGCGGGATCGTCAGCTCGCGTGCGTCGACGAGCGCCCCGTCGGCGTAGATCTCGAGGCGACGGGTCGCCTCGACAGTCGACGGGTTGGCGACCGCCACGAACAGGTCGAGCTGCGCACCTCCGGACCGTCGGAGGGCGGATAGGGCGGCGACCGACTGGTTCGCATCGGTTATGCCGACGCGCTCGACGAGGATCGGTGCCCCGACCCCGACTTCGGGAAGCTCGTCGCCGGCGGCATCGCTGACGACGACGATCGTCGAATCCGAGTCGCGTGCCGCCAGGGCCGAGGCCAGGGCGAAGGCATCGGTCAGGTCGCCGGGCAGCTGGGTGGCGGAGATGCCGTCGATCGCCTCCAGCGCCGCCTCGCGGTCATCGGTCTCGCTGACGAGCACCGTCGCGGTGTCGGCCGCCGCGACCACCGTCACGCGCCCGCCCTGCGGCAGCCGGCCGACGACGTCCGCCGCACGCTCGCGCGCCAGCGCCATCCGGTCCTCGCCGTCGGCGGTCGCCGCCATCGATGCGCTGGTGTCGACGATGAGCACGACGTTGGCGGCGAGGTCGGTGGTGGTCGCGCTGAAGGGCCGGGCCGCGGCCAGCACGACGATCGCGGCGATGAGCAGCTGCACGAGCAGGAGCCAGCTGAAGCGCAGCCGCTGCCACGGCGCGTTGGCCTCGACGTCGCGGATGAGCTGCTGCCACAGGAACGTCGATCCGACCGGATAGTCGCGGCGTCGCAGCCGCAGCATGTAGAACGCGACGATGATCGGCAGGCTGACGAGGCCGATGAGGGCCAGCGGAACGATCACTCCACGACCCTCCGCCGGCGGAGGACGTCGAAGAGAAGGTCTGCGACGTCGAGGTCGGCCGCCACCTGGACATAGGCGCCGCCACGCTTGGTGACGAAGGTCGCGATCTCGGTCTGCCATTCCGCGAGCCGCGTGCGGTATCGGTCCACGAGGTCGTCATCGCCGGAGACCTCGACGGCGTGGCCGGTCTCGTTGTCGACGAGCCGAGCGTCGGGCGGCACTTCGGGCTCGATCTCGTCCGGCGCGAGGAGGTGGAGCACCGAGAGCTGGGAGCGCGTGCCGGCGAGGTCACGCAGCGCGTCGAGGTAGCCGGGATCCATGAGGTCGCTGATGAGGAGGAGGGGGCCGCTGCCGCGCATCCGCCCTGCGTAGGCACGCGCGGCCGAGGCGAGGCCGGTGAGCCGCTCGGTGCGCGGCTCGGAGAGGAAGCGGAACAGCTCGAGCGCGCGGCGCTTGCCCCGAAGCGGCCGCATGGCGCTGGCGGCGCCGTCGCCCAGGAACGCGACGCTGACGCGGTCCATGCTGGCGAGTCCGAGGTAGCCGAGCGCTGCGGCGGCCCGCCGAGCGGCGTCGAGCTTGTTCGGCTCGCCGTAGTCCATGCTGCGGCTCGCGTCGACGAGGATGTGGACGGTGACGTCCTCCTCCTCGACGAAGAGCTTCACGAAGAGGCGCTCGAGCCGCGCATAGGCGTTCCAGTCGAGCTGGCGAAGGTCGTCGCCGGCGGTGTAGTTGCGATAGTCGGCGAACTCGACGCTCTGCCCTCGGCGCACGCTGCGGCGTTCACCCTTCATCCGGCCGGCGGTGAGCCGCCGCGAGGCGAGCTCGAGCTGCTCGAGCCGGCGCAGGAAGGCCTCGTCGAAGAACGGTGCGCGCTCGGACGAGGTCATCGGTCTGTTGGCGGCGAGCTGAATCCGGCCGGGTGGGCGTATCGGCCGTTGGATGGCCGAATTCTCGCCGCGTGGGACCCGTGGCCAACCTGGAGGCGGTGTGCTTGGCTGGCGCTCCCGCGGGGTGCAATTTCGGCCACTGAGTGGCCGTTGTGCCGGTGAGATGACAACGTTGGCCCCGCCCGATCCAGGCTGGTGCTGGCGAGCCGCGGCACGGGACCGCTACTCGGCCGGTTCGGTTGGTGTCTCGGCGATGATCGCGCGAACGATCGAGTCGGTGCTGATGCCCTCGGCCTCGCCCTCGAAATTGAGGATGACCCGGTGGCGCAGCGCCGGTGCGGCGACCGCCTGGACGTCGGCGTACGAGACGTTGAAGCGGCCGTCGAGCAGCGCGCTGATCTTCGCGCCCAATACGATCGCCTGTGCGCCGCGCGGGGAGGCCCCGTATCGCACGTAAGTTCGCACGATCTCGGGCACGCGTTCGGTCTCCGGGTGCGTGGCGCGCAGGATTCGGATGGCGTAGGCCATGACGTGCGAGGCGATCGGCACGTCGCGGGCGAGCTGCTGCATCGCCATCACCTCGGCCCCGGTGGCGGCCTTGCCGACGGTCGGCTGCTCGACCCCGGTCGTCCGCTCCATGATCCGCACGAGATCCTCCTCGGCCGGGAATGGCACGTCGATCTTGAAGAAGAACCGATCCAGCTGCGCCTCCGGCAGCGGGTAGGTTCCCTCCATCTCGAGCGGGTTCTGGGTGGCGAGGACGAAGAACGGCTCGGACAGGGTGTACTGCTGCTTGGCGACGGTCACGCGGTGCTCCTGCATCGCCTCGAGGAGCGCCGACTGTGTCTTCGGGGTGGCACGGTTGATCTCGTCGGCGAGGACGAGGTTGCTGAAGATCGGTCCCTGCTGGAAGCGGAACCGTCGCTCGCCGCCCTCCTCGACGATGATGTTCGTGCCGATGATGTCCGCCGGCATGAGGTCCGGCGTGAACTGGATGCGGCTGAAGCCGAGGTCGAGAGCCTCGGACATCGTGCGCACGAGCATCGTCTTGCCGAGTCCGGGCACGCCCTCGAGCAGCGCGTGTGAGCCGGCGAGGAGGCTGATCAGCGTCTGACGAACGAGCTGCTGCTGCCCGACGATGAACGCCCCGACCTCGCGCTCGATGGCGGTCGCAAGCTCGGCGAAGCGCTCCGGCTCGAGCTGGGTGGGCGTCGTCGCAGTCGGCGGTGCCGTCGGATCGGGCTCGGTCATCGGTCAGCGCTCACTCCGTGGGTTCCAGGCGCGAGAAGTAGTCGCGGACGAAGTCCTTCAGGGTGATCGGCACCTGCTGGCGATCGAGGGAGGACTGCGCATAGTCGTAGAAGAGGTCGAAGACCGATTCGTACGGCACCAGGCTGTCGTTGTCGAAGCCGACCCCCGACCCCGAACCGGTCTGGTCGGTGCCGCCGTTGCCGCCGCGTCCGGCGATGAAGTCCGGGTCGCCGGGCCGCCCGAAGCGGTCGAAGTCGGTGAGGACGCGGCCGAGGTCGTCCGTATCGAAGCCCTGGTTGCCGCGGGTCGGGCCGTCGAAGCCGCCGGTGCGCAGGCCGCCGCCGGGAATGCGCCGCACGGTCGTCCCGCCGCCACCGCCGGGCTGACTTCCCTGGCCCGGCTGGTTCCCAGGCTGATTGCCCGGCTGATTGCCCGGCTGATTCCCCGGCTGATTGCCCGGCTGGTTCCCCGGCTGATTGCCCGGCTGATTGCCCGGCTGGTTCCCGGGCTGGTTGCCGGGTTGGCCCGAGGAGCCCGGCTGGCCTGACGCACCGGGCTGGCCTGGGGATCCCGGCTGGCCCGACGCACCCGGCTGGCCCGACGCACCGGGCTGGCCTGGGGATCCCGGCTGGCCCGACGCACCGGGCTGGCCCGATGCACTGGGCTGCCCGGCGGTGGGCTGCCGCGCGCGCGCGACCTGGCGCGCCCCTTCCTGCAGGGCCGATTGCGCGCGCGCGACGTCGCGCTGGAGCTGGCGGTCGCGCTCCGACTGGCGGAAGGCGTCCGCAGCGCGCTGGATTGCCTCGGCCGCGGCCCGCCGGTCCTCCTCCGAACCGGACCGAGCGGCCGCATCGAGTGCATCCGCGGCCTCCGCCAACGCCTGTGCGACCTGCGGTTGGGAGGCGGCTCCGGCCTGGGCCGCCTGTCGCAGCTCCGCGGTGCGCGCCTCTGCCTCCTCGGGCTCGAGCGCGTCGGCGCGCTCGGCCAGCTCCTCGAGGTCGGAGGCGGCCTGCTCCGGGTCGCCGTCGGGGTTCGCCTCCTCGTCGCCGGTCGCGGCGCGCGAGGTCGAACGCGCGAGCTGGGTGAGAGCAGCGTCGCGCTCGGCTGCCTGCGGATCGGCCATGCGCGACAGCTCCTCCTGGACAGAGCCGATCCGGGCGAGCGTCGCCTCGCGATCCGCGCCCTGCTCGCGCAGCTGGCGCGCCAGCTCGCGCAGCTGTCGTTCGAGCTCCTCGCGACGAGGATCGGGATTCTCGACGTTCTCCTCGCCGACCTCGTCGGCCACATCGTCGATGCGCTCGGCCACGCGCTCGGCAGCCTCCCGAGCCGCCCGACGCTGTTCGATGACGTCGTCCTGCGGGTTCGGCCATGCGACGAGGAGCAGGGTCATCGCCATCCCCACGCCGACGACCGCGAGCGGACGGCGAGCCAGGCGCGGCCGAAACGCGCGGCGCAGGTCGACCGCGTTGAGCCTGGCACGGGCGTCAGCGAGCTGGCGGGCCTCGAGCGGATCGTCGGACTCGTGTCCGGCCAACTCGAGGGCCGTCCCCAGCCGCTGGCGAAGGACCAGCTCCTCGTCCGCGCGCCTGGCTGCCTCGACCAGGGTCGGACGCGAGCGGAGGACCAGGACCATCCATGCCAGCACCCCGATCCCGACGACGCCGAGCTGGACGAGGACCGCGTGCTCGAACGGGAAGGCGCGGGCGGCGAGCTGCACGATGGCGACCCCGAGTACGGTCACCGCCAGTGCGAGCACGCCTGCGCGGACCGCGCGGCGCCACCACAGGCGGCGTCGAAGGCTGCGCAGCCGGCCGAGCGCGTCGGACCCGAGGCGGCGCTCGACGGCCCCAGCCACGGTTCGATCGCTCACCGCTCGACCTCCTCGATCTCTTCGAGGGCCGCCTGGCCCGGATCGTTCGACGGGCCGACCTCGATCGGAGTGGGCGACGCGGCCGGACGCCCGCGTCGGAACGCCCAGCGCATCCCGGCGGGCACGACGAAACGGGTCGAGAGGAACGTCAGCAACGCGGCGAGCGCGATGAAGGTGATCGAGATCCGCGGCCACCAGTAGCCCGAGCTGATGTCGAAGGGCTGGTCGATCGGATTGCCGAGCTCGTCGACCGCGACCCCCGGAACGGCGCCGAACTCCGGCACCTCACCTCGAAGCTGGGCGAGGGCGGCGTTGATGCCGCCGAAGCCGCCAGGCTCGGTGTTGCCGACGACGTCCAGCATCGCGATGCCCGGGTTGACGTACAGGAGCTGCTCCGGCGCGCGGCGCGGCGGACCGATGCCGAAGTCGTTGTTCTGGTTGATGAGCAGGGTCCAGAAGCCGAACAGCATGATCGTGCCGAGCGTCAGCGCCAGCATCGTGATGTAGCTGAGCACCGTGGCGGCCTGCGTCCGCTTGAGGAGCGCGGAGAAGAAGAGGCCGATGGCGCCGAGCGCCACCGCCGTGGCCAGCAGGACGAGCTGCTGGCGCACGATGTCGTCGACGGAGGCCCCGCCGTACATGAGCACGATGGCCGTGATCGGTACCGCCGCCACGATCATCAGCACCACGAAGGCGAGTGCGGCGAGGAGCTTGCCGACGACGATCGCCCCCGGACGCAACGGGGTGCTCACCAGCAGGTCCAGCGTCTGCTTCTCGCGCTCGAGGCTGATCTGGCCGGCAGTGAAGCCAGGGGCGATGAAGCAGATGAGGATGAGCTGGAAGATCGAGAGCAGGGTGAAGATCGTCTGGCCGACGATGGCCGAGGTGTTGGGCTGGTTCACGAAGCCGCCGACGTTGTCGCGGGCCGCCGGGGCAACGATGAGGTACGAGCCGTAGGTGATGAGCGCCAGCAGGCCGAGGTAGATGGTCAGCACCACGAACGCGCGCCGACCTCGCATCCGCGAGCGGAGCTCCTTGACCATGATCGTGCCCACCCCCGCGAGGAACTCGCGGAACGCCGACCGACGCGCGGGACGCATCACCTCCGCCGTCGCCGTCATGCCGCCGCCACTCCTTCGTCCTGGCCGGTGACCTTGAGGAAGATCTCCTCGAGGTCGCTGGTCGCCTTGCCGAAGCCGACCACGCGATGCCCGGCCTCGATCATCGACCGCAGCAGGACGGCCTGGTCGTCGTCGGTGCCGTCGAAAGTGACCTCCAGGCGCGACGAGCCGTCCGAGCTCTGCGCGGGCAGGACGTCGCCGACGCGCGGATCGGTTCCGAGCCAGTCCGCCGCCGCGCGGATCGCGTCGGGGTCACCGAGAAAGTCGATGCGCAGCAGCGCAGTGGCCCGCAGTGACCGCTCGATCTCGGAGATGCTCCCGGAGCGCAGGACGCGGCCGTGGTCGATGATCGCGACCCCGGTGCACATCTCGCCGAGCTCGGGGAGGATGTGGCTGCTGACGAGGATCGTCTTGCCCATCGCCCGCAGCTCGCGAAGGATCTCGCGCATCTCGACGCGGGCCCGCGGGTCGAGGCCCGAGGCCGGCTCGTCGAGGATCAACAGCGTCGGATCGTGGACGAGCGTGTGGGCGAGGCACAGCCGCTGACGCATGCCGCGCGAGAGGGTCTCGACGTAGGCGTCGCGCTTGTCGGCGAGGCCGACGATCTCGAGCAGCTCGCCGACCATCGTGGGCCTGCGGGACGCGGCGATGCCGTAGCAGCGTGCGAAGAAGTCGAGGTACTCCCAGACCCGGAGGTCGTCGTACACGCCGTAGAAGTCGGGCATGTAGCCGATGCGGCGGCGGACCTCGATCGGGTCAGCGCCGACCGGGATGCCGGTCACGAACGCCTCGCCGGAAGACGGGGCGAGGAGTGTCGCCAGGATCTTCATCGTTGTCGTCTTGCCCGCGCCGTTCGGCCCGACCAGGCCGAAGATCTCGCCGCTGCCGATGACGAGGTCGATGCCGGCCACCGCGAGGTTGTCGTCGTAGCGCTTCACGAGGCCGCGGGTCTCGACCACCGGGACGCTGATCATCGCTCGAGCACCCCGCTCACCTGCGCGCTGGGATAGACGCCGCCCTGGCCGAAATCGGGATTGGTCGCCACGCCCGTGACGCGGACGACGATGCGGCCGGTGCCGCTCAGCGCCGTCGACGGATCGTCGATCGTGAACCGGTTCGCAATGCTGAGGTCGCCGAGCTCCGCCCACTCGCCGCTCGTCGGGTCCTGGACCTCGACGATGAAGCCGTTCGGCCAGAAGCCTCCGAAGCCGCCGGGGTCGCTGAACACTGAGCCCGGGTCGGGACCGATGACGATCTCCACCTCGTTGGCCACGATCCCCGCCGCCTCGAGCGGCAGGGCGATGCTCCAGGTCGCCGATCCCTCGCCGAGCAACATGGTCCCGGCGCCGCCGGGGTCAGCCTGGCCCTCGGTGGCGATCACCTCGACGCCCATCTGATGCGGCAGGACGGTGATCTCCCCGCTCGCGAGGGCCGGACGGACGCTCAGGACTTCGACCGACGAGCGGTAGACCTGGGCTTGCAGGTTGTCGATCGTGACCGGCATCGGTCCGGGGTCGTCGCGCCAGCCGATGACGAACGGCCCGCGGCGCCCGACGTCGGCGACATTCGGCGCGAAGGAGGCGTACCCGACGAGCGAGTCGATCACCTGGCGGCGCAGCGTGACGAGACGCTGCTCCTCGTCCGCGGCGTCGAACCCGCCGAAGCCATAGACCTGGTCGGCCGCGGATGAGCCGTTGAAGTTCTGTCCAGGCAGGCTGAACTCGGCGCTGGCGCCCGGGGCCAGGTCGCCGATCCGCGCGCCGCCGGCGCTGCTGATGTAGGCCACGCCGTCGACTCCGACGTCGGAGGTGTTCGTGACGGTGCCGATGACCTGGCCGTCGCGCGAGCTCCACGTCACCTCGAGAGCGGCGTCGTGCTCGACGATGCCGGTGGCACGGACCGCCTCGAAGCCGAAGACCGGGATCGTCAGCCCGCGCAGGTGGGCGGGCTCGCCCTGGTCGACCTCGACGTCGCCGCTCGGGCGCGCGAGGCCGTCGGCACGGGCAAGCTGGCCGATGAGCGCATCGGCCTCGACCGTGAGGTCGTAGGTGCTCCGGTCGGGCGAGACGATGCCGGCGAACGTGTCGACCGTCGCCGAGCCGCCCTCGGCGGCGGTGCGGATGACGGAGATCTCGTTGACCAGCACCTCACCGCCCTTCATCGTCCGGCCGATGCCGTAGGAGCAGGCGGTGAAGAGGACGACGAGCAGCGGCGCGGTGACCCAGGCGAGCTCGCGACGGTCGACCCTGCGCAGGACGAAGTAGCTGACCGGTCCGATCAGCAGGATGTAGGCGACGATCACCAGCAGCAACAGCTCGGCCGGTGGCACATCGAGCGCCGGGACGGTGCTCAACGCCCCGCTCATCGAGTTCTCCAGCTCCTGGCGGATCGGAATCTGGCCTCCGAAGAACTCCTCGAGCGCCGCGTTCGTCGGGAGGAGCCGCGACCAGAGCCGCTGCGAGCCGGGCCAGGCACGGAACTCGTCCGTCGCGAGGTCGCTGCCGATGAGGATGACGCGTCCCGCGCCGACCGAGCGCATCGACACCAGGATCTCGCCGTCCTCGGTCGTGACGAGCGGCATCGCCCCAGCACGCACGTCGCCGGTCGAGACGGTCGCCGACTCCAACGGCGCCTCCGCCTCGCCAGACCAGGCGGCGAAGGCGGCGTGCGGCACGTCGTCGACGGCGGCGAGGTCGTCCAGCGGCAGCAGGTCCGCGAAGGCATCGGTGCGCGCCTGCCAGTCGCCGCCGCCCACCAATATCAGCTGTCCACCGTCGCCGATCCAGCGCTCCATCGCGCGCCGCTGGTTCTCGTTCAGCTGACTGCTGTCACCGGCCCACACGATCGCCGAGAGGCCGCCGAGCGGCTCGGGCCGCTCCGGGATGTCGCTCGGGCCGAGGGCGATCGGCTCAGGGCCGCTGAATTCGCCGCCGCCGATCAGCTGCGGGCGGAGGGTGCCGGTTCCATCTCCGACGACGGCGACCTGGCTGTCCGACTGCTCGAACACCTGGACATCCGTGGTGGCGTCGACACGCCCGTTCGGCTCGTCGTAGGTCACCGTCACCTGGCGCTGGAAGGCCTCGGGCTGGACGTAGAGCATCACGACCTTGCGCGCCCCGGCCGGCATCTCGACGAAGCGACGGACAGATCCGAGCGAGGTCCCGGCGACGAGGTAGCCGCTGGTCGGCTCGCCCTCGTTTGCCAGCGCCACCGACAGCGCGAGCCAGCCACCGACCTCGTAGCGCCCGCCCACCAGCGCGCGTGCCTCGATATCGACCGCGCTGGCGGCGCGCGCGGGAGCAGGGCCGACCAGCGCCGTCAACGCCGCGACGAGCACGGCGAGGCGAATGCCACGGCTGAGGAGGCTCAGGCTCGTCATCGTCCTCTCGGGGTTGGCAGATCGACCCGGGTCCGGGTCCCCCGGTAGACGCGCCCGACGCGCGCCGAGTTGCACGGCGGTGCTCGAGTGCGCGGCGAGTGTACGGGCGCGCGGATACCCGATGCTAGAGTGCAATGCTGGTCATGGAATCCTGGTCCGATAGTTCCCACGAGCTCGAGCGCCAGCTCGAGCGACGGATGCGCGCCCAGGAGCGCCAGCTGGCCTGGGTCCGGCTCGGGATCGTGGCGCTCGCCGCCGCATTCCTGCTCATCGCGGTCCCGACGATGCCGGGCATCGAGATCCTCCTGGCTCTGCTGGGCGTGGTGGCGGCCTGGAGCCTCCTCGTCTTCTGGCTCCTGCGCCGATTCCCTGCGCGGGAGGTCGGGATCCTCAGCACGGTCGTCGAGATGGCCGCCGTCACGATCGCGGTGTACGTCGCCGTCGACGCCGAGGACCTCTATCTCGTCTACGGGCTCGTGATTCTCGGGGCCGCCCTGCGCTTCGGGTTGGGAGCGGCAGTGTGGTCATCGATCGTGATGACCGGCATGTACCTGTCGGTCGTGCTTCCCGGCGACCGGCTCGACGAGGCCGCGTTGGACGCGCTCCCCGTGCACGTCGCGTATCTGATCGGCTTCGGAGTCGTGGCCGGCCTGTTCAGTCGCATCGTCATCGGCCGGGCGGAGGAAAACGCGAGGCTCCAGGCCCAGCTTGTCGAAGAGGAGCGTCAGCGTGAGGAGACCCGTGAGCGGGAGCTGCTCAGCCGGCTCGGCCGCGACTTCGGCGCCTCTCTCGAGCGCAACGCCACGCTGGAGGCGATCGCGGTCGGATCCGCGCCGGTGCTCGGTGGCGCGACCCTCGTCTTCACAATCGACGACGTCGAGCGCTGCCTCGAGCCGGTGGCCGCCGCTGGTCCTGACGGCGAGCTCGTCGACGCCTGGCGCGCATTCGCCGGCGGACGCCGCCCGCGGCTCGGCGAGGGGCTGATCGGGACGGTGGGCGCGACCACGGCGACTCGCCAGGCGACCGCCACCGAGATCCAGACCGGCGATCCGGACGGGATGCGCGCGCTGGGCATCGACTGGCTGGTGGCGGTGCCGATCCTGGCCGGCGGACGCCTCCAGGGCGTGCTCGCCACCGCCGGACGGAGCGACCGTCCGCTCGAGGAACGCATCCGCCGCATGGCCGAGGCGGTCGCCGAGCGCGCCGGGCCGGCGCTGCAGAACGCCCAGCTGTGGTCCGACCTCCAGGAGCGGATGGCACGCGAGCAGGCCGCGACGCGCATCAAGGACGACTTCCTCTCGATCGTGAGCCACGAGCTGCGCACTCCGTTGACGAGCATCCAGGGCTACTCGCAGCTGCTCGAGGGCCGGCTGCGCGTTGAGCACGACGGGGAGAGCAAGGAAATGGCGCACTTGCGCGTCATCCGCTCGCAGGTGGGCCGCATGCGCCGGCTGGTGGACGACCTGCTCGACGTCAGCCGCATCGACCGGCGCGGCGGGGTGAGCATCGAGCCGATCGACTTCGATCTCGCCGACGAGCTGCGTGAGGCCGTCGCCCGACTCCGTCGCGAGCACCCCGATCGCAACGTCGCGATCACCGCGCCCGACACGCTTCCGCTCCACGCCGATCGCGACCGGCTCGGCCAGGTGCTCAGCAACCTGCTCGAGAACGCGGTGAAGTACTCGCCGGACGGCGGCCCGATCGAGGTCGTCGCCGAGCGGCGCGGCGGCGAGATCGAGGTCCGTGTCTCCGACGCCGGCATCGGCATCCCCGCGGAGCATCGTGAGAACGTCTTCGAGCGCTTCTACCAGGCCGATGGCGACGCCGGCCGGCGTCGCTTTGGCGGTCTCGGCCTGGGCCTGTACATCAGCCGCGCGATCATCGATGCGCATAGCGGGCGGATCTGGGCCAGCGCGAACACCGAAGCCGCGTCGGGATCGGTCTTCGGCTTCCGGATCCCGCGAGTGGCGATGCCACTGGCGACCCCCGCGATCGCGCCGACCGGTGAGGCGCCGGACTTCGTCCTCCGCCGCCGGGAGGAGTGACGTGGGCGCCTCGCGGATGCGCCGGCGGCGGCTGGACGAGCTGGCAGCCCGCCACGGCCTCCACCTCGTGGGCGTGACGAGCGCCGAGCCACTCCCCGACGATCGCGAGCGGATGGAGGCGAGCATCGCCGCCGGCCGGATGGGGCGCATGGGCTGGATGGGCGGCGCGCGGCCGACGCAGGCGACCGATCCCCGTCGCCAGGATCCCGAGGCGCGCTCGGTCATCACCGTAGCCGCGCCGTACGTTGGCGCGGAGCGCGCGGATTGGGACGCGCGGCCCTCGGCACTGCACGAGGCACTGGCGCCGGTGCTGGCCGGCAGCCCGGCCGAGCCGGCCGGGAAGATCGCCCGCTACGCGATCGGCAGCGACTACCACGGCGCCGTGCGCGGCCGGCTCGAGGGCCTCGCCGCCGACCTGCGCGCCTCGGGGATCGCGGCGGGAGAGACCGCCTACGTCGACGACCGGCCCCTGGCCGAGCGCGCGCTGGCCGCGCGGGCCGGGGTGGGATGGATCGGAAAGAACACGAACCTGCTCACGCACGAGCGCGCTGGGTCGTGGGTCTTCCTCGGCGCGATCCTGACCTCGGCCGAGCTTCCCGCGGACGCTCCGGTGGGCACCTCGTGCGGCGCGTGCACCCGGTGCCTGAGCGGCTGCCCGACCGGAGCGTTGGTCGCGCCTCGCACGATCGATGCGCGTCGCTGCATCAGCTATCTCACGATCGAGCACCCCGGCACGCTCGACCCCTGGGAGGCAGACGCCATCGGCGACTGGATCTTCGGCTGCGACGTGTGCCAGGAGGTCTGCCCAGTCAACGCCGACGCGGACGACACCGGCCCGCTGCGAGTGCCGTTGCTGCCCCTGATCGAATGGCTGCTGCCGATGGGAACGCGTGCCTTCGAGCGAACCTTCGCCGCGACCGCGCTGACGAGGGCGGGACGCCACCGGCTGCTGCGCAACGCGATCGCCGCGCTCGGGAATGGCGGCCCGCTGATCGATGACGGTCGCCGCCTGCTGGAGCGAGCGGCCGTGGACCCGCGCGAGGAGGTGCGGGAACAGTCTGCTCGCGCGATGTCCGTCGCCGGGTGACTGCGGTCGGCAGCCACCTGAGAGGCTGATGACTGCGCCTGTCATCGAATATATCACTACTGATATATCTGGCGACACGGGGGCAGCCCGATGGCGAGCCAGTCAACCCGGCGGCGTCCATCTGGGAATCAACGGCCGGCACAGCGGCCACTATCCTTGCGCGCGATGCCGCGCGTCGCGCCCTTCCGCGGGCTGCACTACTCCATCGACCGCTTCGGCGACACGGCCGTGTCCGATCGGGTGCGCCTGGCCGACGATCACGACGCGCCACCGGCGCGGCTCGCCGACCTCACGGACCTGGCGTGTCCCCCGTACGACGTCATCGACGAGGCGATGCGCCGCGGGCTGCTGGCGCGCGATCCGCACAACGCGGTTCGCCTCGAGCTCAACCCGGAGCCGCACCCGCACTCCGCGGCGGCGACCACGCTGGCCGAGTGGGTCTCCACGGGAGTCCTGGCGCGCCGGGAGGAGCCGGCGGTCTACTACTACCGCCACGCCACGGCCGCCGAGCCCGACACGCTGACGGTGGAGGGGATCGTCGCGCGGGTGCTGCTCGAGCCGTGGGGTGGCGGTGTACGGCCGCACGAGCACACGATGCCCGGGCCCAAGGCGGACCGTCTGGCGCTCCTGCGCGCGACCGGAACGCAGCTCAGCCCGATCCTGAGCGTGTACTTCGACCGCTCGGAGCGCTACCACCACATCATGAGCCGCGGCCGGAGCGCCGAGTGGCGGGCGCGCGACGGGGACGGGCTCCTCCACCAGGTCGCCGCCACCGAGGCGGACGATCGGCTCATCGGCTATCTCGGCAGGCAGACGCTCTTCGTGGCCGACGGCCATCATCGGTACGAGACGGCCCTGGCGTACCAGGCCGACGTCCGCGCGGATCCGCGCATGACCGATGCGCCCGCTGGGGCGCTGGGTGCGGACTGGATCATGATGCTGCTCGTCAACGCGGAGCTGTCCGAGCTCGAGATCCGGCCGACCCATCGGCTGCTGCTGGACGTCGACACCGATGCGCTGCGCGCGCTGGTGGCGGGCGACGACCCGCTGTGGCAGGCCGTGCCGATGGCCCCGGCGAGGCTTGGCGCCGTCCTCGACGAGCGCGCGGATAACGAGGCCCCGACCTTCGGACTCGTCCTGCCCGGCGACGATGGCTACCTCCTCATCGGCGACACCGACGGCCTGGCCGATCGGCTGCGGCGCGAAGCGATGAGCCGCGAGGTGCGCGACCTCGACCTCGCCGCACTCCACGTGGCCGTGCTCGGGGACCGGCTCGGCATCGGTCCTGACGAGGTCGCCGCGGGCACACGCCTGGCCTACACTAGGAGCGAGGCCGATGCGCGCGAGCGCGTGGCACGCGGCGAGGCGACCGCCGCCATCCTGGTGCGACCCACGCGCCTCGAGCAGCTGGCCGCCGTGGCCGGCGCCGGCGACGTGATGCCGCAGAAGTCGACCTACTTCTATCCCAAGCTGCTGACCGGGATGGTCTTCAACCCGTTGGAGGACTGACCAGCCGCCATGGTGCAGGCGATCAAGCGCGACGAGGTCTTCATCGAGCCCGAGGGCATCCACGTCGAGACGCACCAGCCCGAGCGCCGCTCGCGCAAGCCACCGCTGCTGCTCGTGCATGGCGCCCTTACCGGCTCATGGCTGTGGACCGAGTTCGCCGCCTACCTCGCCGAGCGCGGCTGGGAGGCCCACGCGATGAACCTGCGCGGCCACTTCACCTCCGACGTCGCAGACCTCGAGACGACCACGATGCGCGACTACGCCGACGACATCGGCGTCGGCATGCGCCAGCTCGGCCGGCCGGCGGTTCTCATCGCGTGGGGCATCGGTGCACTGGCGGCGCTCATGTACGCCGAGCGCCGTCCGCCGCTGGGGCTGGTGCTGCTGGCACCGTCTCCCCCGGCTGCGGCCCTGCCGCGGCGTCCCGAGGAGCACGAGCTGCGCTCGGTCCCGCCCGTCTACGACGCGGCGTGGTGGGGCTGGACCGGGACCATGGAAGAGCTCCGCGAGCGCATGCCGGACATGGACGAGCACGACCTGTCCAAGATGAGCGAGCTGCTCGACGGCGCCCGCGAGTCCGGGCTCGCACGGCGTGAGCGAATGGAGGGGGTGGCGGTCGACGTCTCGGGGCTCGTCGACACCCCGAGCCTCGTCATCGGTGCCGGCCTCGACGACGTCATTCACCCCAACGAGGCGCGCCACACCGCCGACCTGCTGGGCGCTGGCTACGAGTACTTCCCGTCGGCCACGCACTTCGGCCTGGTGATGGGGGAGCACACCTGGCCCGAGGTCGCGGCCAGCGTCCTCGGCTGGCTCGAGGAGCGCCGTCCGGCCATGACGGCCGCAACAGCGGCCGCCGGCGTACCCGTGGGAGCCCGCCGCTAGGCCGATCCGGTGGTTTGCATCGGTCTCAGGAGCCTTGCTAGACTCGGCACCGTCCGAGGACACGTGCCGCATTCGTCTAGAGGCCTAGGACACCGCCCTCTCAAGGCGGAGATCACCGGTTCGAATCCGGTATGCGGTACCAAATTCGCCACATTGGCCCGATCTGAGTTCAGATCGACCCGATTTCGGCTCCGCGGGCGTCTTCAAGCACCCTTATCAGCACCCTCATGCGGGTGGATCAGGTCGGTCGGCGCGGCAACGCGCTAGCGTGGCGGTCGGCCCTCCTCACGGCTGATGAGACGGTGGTCGTGCTCAATCGGTCATCACTAGCGAGCGAATGGGGTGACCGTCAGCTACTACACCCGTTCCCCAGGCAATCACCCGATCGCACGCCCAGCACGGTCGGGTGCGGTCGGGTGAACTGACGACGAGTCGGCCGAGGCGGCGAACGCCCGGATAGGCAAGATGATGCAGCCATTCGAGGACGGGGCCCGCGGCATCCGCACCCAGGTCGGTCGATGCACGCTCAGCGCTCGAGGGGGCGGTGAAGCGCCCATATTCCGACTAATCCCCAACAGTCTCGTACACTCAGTGGATGCCGGCTTGTCTTGGCTGCGGCGCGGGCAACCCATCGAGCGCTAAGGGCTGCGAGGTCTGCGGGAGGCCACCCGTATGGAGGTAGCCGTCCGCGAGTCGCGACGAACCGTCACGGTCCTCTTCTGCGATGTCGCCGGCTTCACCACGCTCTCCGAGGAGATGGACCCCGAGGCGTTGCGGAGGCTGATGAACCGCTATTTCGCAACGGCCAAACGGATCGTGGAGTCGCACGGAGGGACCGTTGAGAAGTTCATCGGCGACGCGGTCATGGCAGTCTTCGGATTGCCCACGATTCACGAGGATGATGGCGTGCGGGCGCTCCGAGCCGCCGCCGAATTGCGTGACGGACTCGATGGCTCCGCTGCCGGTGAGGTGCGTAAGCTCCGCGTCCGCATCGGCGTGAGTACCGGTGAGGTAGTCGCCGGGGCCGCGGAAAGCGGGCAGGCGTTCGTAACCGGCGACGCCGTCAACGTCGCCGCCCGCTTGCAGCAGGCCGCAGAACCGGGGGAGATCTTCGTGAGCCATGCCACAGCGGCCTTAGGTCGCGAAGCGGCCACGATGGAACCAGTTGGCCAGCTGGAGCTGAAGGGAAAGCGCGGCCCGGTGGCGGCGTTCCGACTTCTTAATGTCACTCCCGTCAGCCAAGAACTGCGACGGCAACCCGCGACATCGCTCGTAGGGCGAAACGACGAGCTGGCCCAGCTCCAAGCCGGGCTGGATCACGCCACGAAGGAGCGGCGACCGTATCTGTTCACCGTCATTGGCGCGCCAGGCGTCGGCAAGAGCCGGCTAGTGGCCGAGCTGGTGACGCGGTCCAGGACGCCGATGCTGCGCGGACGATGCCTTCCCTATGGCAATGCGATTACCTATTGGCCGCTGCTCGAGATCGTGCAGGCAGCCGCCAACATGACGGACGACCAGCCGGAAGAGACTCCCATGAAGCGTCTGGCTGATCGGCTCGCCGGGCAGTCGGACGGAGCCCTGATCGCGAGCCAACTGGCCGCGACCGTCGGATGGACGGACAGCCCGGTCCCTCCGGAGGAGACAGCGTGGGCAGTGAGGCGGTTCCTCGAGGCGGAAGCGAGCACCGGGCCGCTGATCGTGGTGATCGATGATATCCAGTGGGCACAGCCGTCGCTGCTCGACACCATCGAGCATGTGGTCGACTGGGGGCGTGACGCGCCAGTGCTGTTCGTTTGCATCGGCCGGCTTGAGCTCCACGACGTTCGGCCGACCTGGGGGAGCGGAAAGATCAACGCGATCGCTTTGCTGCTTGAGCCGCTCACCAGCGACGGTGTGCGACGCATGGTCGAGCAGCTGCTTGAGTCGAGGAGCTTGCCTGGCCCGCTCGTGGAACGGATCACTGTGGCTTCGGACGGTGTGCCACTCTTCATCGAACAGATCGTGCAGCTCTTAGTCGAGCGCGGTCACCTCACTCGAGATGAGGATGTCTGGCGCTCGGAGATGGAGATCGGCACGCTGCCCATTCCCTTCTGTGAACGCGGCTGAGACGCATGAGACACTTCACCACGAACCCGGTATGCGGTACCAAGTCTCATCTTTGGGGCCCGATCTGAGTTCAGATCGGGCGCTTTATTGCTTGCCAACCGACCCCGATCTAGCCCCTATTCAGACTTCGCGCTGCACCCTCGGGGGTCCCACGCTCAGCCCACGCCCGGTTGGACATGACCGGGCGAGGAGCGGAAAATAGGGGTGCCGGACGGACATCGGGAGCGGTCCACAGGGATCGCCGCATAGCGCCAGAGCCACGGCGCTGCCGATCAGATCCGCCCGCGGCAGCCTCCATGGCCCGGCTTGGCAGGTGCCACCACCGAGGCTGCCAGGAGGAATCCCAGATGCAGACCTTCCAGACATTCATTGTTGAAGCCACCAACCGCCCGGGCGAGCTTGCCCGAGTGGCCGATGTGTTGGCCCAGCGAGGCGTCAACATCGAGGCGTTTAGCCTTGGCTACGGCAGCAAGGGAGCGCTGGCCTTCCTGGGGCACGACGACAAGGGCATCAGGAGTGCCCTGACAGCCGACGGGATCACCTTCAAGGAGGTCCCGTGCCTCACCATCGGGCTGGAGGACAAGCCTGGCGCCGTCGCCAAGGCAGCGAAGCGCCTGACCGATGCCGGCGTGAACATCGAGTTCTTCGCGCCGGTTGAGTACAAGACCGATCGGCGGGCCACCATCGCGATCGGCGTCGACAAGATCGATGCCGCGCAGAACGCGCTCTCCGATCAGCTGGTCGAGTGGATGATCCCGGAGCCTGCGCTCGCAGGGTCCACCCGCTAACCAGCTCCCTCCCCCAACTAATGGCGCCGTGCCGACCTGCCCGGCACGGCGTCGCTGTGCACTGAGGACTGCTCGCTGTGTAAGCCGTGCCGCGAAGCTTTCAGAGTTGGCGGCCGCGGTAGGCTTCGTAATCGGGCATCTCGCGGGCGTACTCGCTCGACATCAGCGGCGACGAGACCATGAAATCGGCCGAGGCGCGATTGCACGCAATCGGGATGTTCCACACCACCGCGATGCGCAGCAGGGCCTTTACGTCAGGATCGTGCGGTAGCGGCTCGAGTGGGTCCCAGAAGAACACGAGGAAGTCGATCTCGCCGCCCGCGATCAATGCGCCGAGCTGCTGATCGCCGCCGAGCGGCCCGCTCTGGAGCTTGCGGACCTCGATCCCCAGGATGGCCTCGAGCTGCGCGCCGGTCGTCCCCGTGGCGACGAGATCGTGCGCCACGAGGATGGCCCGGTTGTACTGCACCCAATCGATGAGCGCCTGCTTCTTGTTGTCGTGCGCGACGAGCCCGATCGTCTTCCTGGTCACGCCGAGATCTTCTCACTCAGACGGACCCAACGGCGAGAGGCTGACAACGTCTTGCCGAGGCCAACGATCTTCACGGCTCCACCAGCCTAACGAGCGCGCGCTCGCACCCAGGCTCCGAACGCAACCGGCACAGCTATGCAACATTCGCGCGCCGGTATCCACGTGCAACGGAGCGCTGCAGGCGAGGCTGCCTGATACGCCTTTCGGTCAGCCCTCCATCCGGAGCTCCTCGAGGTCGAGCTCCCGTTCGATCGTCCGCAGTGTCAGGTCGTTGATCTCCCCGCGGTCGCGGAGGTCGATGACTGCAACGCGCTGCGCAGCAATGACGCCGCGCTGGATGTCCTCGTGCTCGAGCCGCTCCTGGCGCCGCTCTTCGGTCTCGTCCGGGTCATCGGTGGCGAGATGCTGGCTGCGATCGCGAAGCCCCGACTCGAGCCGATCGAACAGGGGCTGGTGCGTCGGCCAATCCGGCCGCGCCCGCTCGATCTCGTCCAGCGCGGCCTGGTACGCCACGGTCCGCGCCAGCGTCGACTCGTCGCCTGACGGCTCCACCCCGTCCCAGCCCGCCCACCTGAGGATCGCCGGGAGGGTCAGACCCTGGCCCACGAGGGTGAACAGGATGACTGCGAAGGTCAGGAACAAGATGAGGTCGCGCTCCGGAAAGTCCAGCGGCAGTGCCAGCGCCGCGGCCAGCGAGACCGCCCCGCGCAGCCCCGCCCAGCTGACCACGACTGCCAGCCTCCAGGCGAGCCGGGGATCCCGTTGCGCGATGAGCCGACGCGGCGACCCAGGGAGCAAGCTGGAGGCGAAGACCCAGATGAACCGGGTGGCGACGACGGCCAGCGTGACCAGCGCGACGAGCCCGGCCAGCTCCGCCGGCTCCGTGCCTCCCAGGCTGTCCATCACGACCGGAAGCTCGAGGCCGACGAGCACGAACACGAAGCCGTTGAGCACGAAGCCGATGAGCTTCCAGGTGCTCAGCCAGAGCACGCGGCTGCTCGGTGAAAGGATCGTCCCCAGCCGGCGCCCGATGACGAATCCGGCCGTGACCGCCGCCAGAACGCCCGATACGCCGAGCTGCTCGGCCGGGAGGTACGCGGCAAACGGGATGACGAGCGAGATCACGACCTCGACCGGCGGATTGTCGAGACGACGCAGCAGCTCGCCCAGGACCCGGCCGACGACGAAGCCGATCACGATCCCGCCGACCACCGCGACGGCGAACATCCCCAGTGCCGCAGCCAGCACGAAGCCGGTCGCGATCGCGGCGTCGCGCGCAGCCCGATACGCGACAAGCGCGGTCGCGTCGTTCAGGAGCCCTTCGCCCTCGATCAGCGTGACCACGACTCTCGGGGCGCCGAGGCGTCGAAACACGGCCGTCGCGGCTAGCGGGTCTGTCGGCGCGACAATCGCTCCGAGCGTGAAGGCGGCCGCCCAGCCGAGGTCGGGTATCGCCGCCTGTGCGACCGCGGCCACGGTCACCATGGTGAACGCCACGAGGCCGATCGCGAGGCGGACGATCGGGGCGAGGTTCTCTCGCAGCTCGCGCAGCGGCGTCTCGAACGCCGCGCCGAACAACAGCGGCGGCAGGAATACAACCAGCACGAGCTCGGGATCGAGTGTGATGCGGGGCATGCCAGGAATGAACGCCAGACCCAGACCGCCGAGCACGAAGAGCGTGGGATAGGGGACACCGATCCGGCCCGAGACCTCGTAAAGGATCGCGATCGCTACGAGGAGCGCCAGGACGATGGTCAGCTGCTCCATCGTCCGCGGTCGCTTCTCAGCCGAACGAGCAGTCGATGGTGACTTTGCCCAGTGCACGCGCGAGCACCGCGAGCTCTTGATCGTCGAGTCGCGCGGTGAACAGTTCCGAGACGCGGCGCAAGTGGACGGGCACGGTGTCCTCGAGCCGAGCCAGACCTGCGTCGGTGACGCCCACGACGACGCCGCGCGCATCGGCATCGGCGCTCGAGCGTTGGACCAGTCCCTCGTCGACCAGGCGATCGACTCGTCGGGTCATGCCGGATCGCGAGCTGAACGCCCGGGCGGCCAGGTCAGTCATCCGCAGCTCGCCGCCGGCGAGTGCCAGTTGAGCCAGCACGTCGAAGTCGCCCAGCGTCAGACCGGTCTTGGTCACTAGATCTGTCGCGAGCTCGCGCATCAGCGAGGCGTGGGCACGGAGAAGGGAACCCCAGGCTGCGAGGCCGCGGCGATCCGGCACGGCCTCGCCGATGAGGCGGTCCAGCACCGCGGCGGCATCGGTTTCGGGAGGTACTTGCATCTGCAACCAGATAGGCGTATGGTGTTTGCAGTCGCAAGTATAGCAAACGAATCACGAGGAAGAGGCCATGATCCCAATCCCCACAGTCAACGTCGATGCGTCTCTCAGTCGTGAGTTCGCCACGGCCCCAGACGATGCCCGCGTCGCGCGCACCGCAACAGCGCTCGAAGCGAATGGCATCACCGTGTTCCGCGCCGCGGACGCCGCGGACGCGAAGGACCTCGTGATGGACCTCATCCCCGACGGCGCCCAGGTGCATCACGGCGCGTCGCAGTCGCTCGAGGTCTCGGGCGTCACCGACGAGATCGAGAACTCCGGCCGCTACGACCCGGTCCGCCCGCAGATCTGGAGCATGGACCGCCAGACACAGGCCGACGAGATTCGCCGCCTGTCCGCCGCGCCAGATGTGATGCTCGGCAGCGTCCACGCGGTCACCGAGACCGGAGCGCTGGTGACTGCATCCAACAGCGGCAGCCAGCTCGGCCCGTACGTTTCCGGTGCCGGGCGAGTCATCCTCGTCGCTGGGACCCAGAAGATCGTGCCCGACCTCGGGGAGGGGCTCCGTCGCATCGATGAGTACGCCTTCCCGCTCGAGGATGCCCGCGCCCAGGCGGCGTATGGCATCCACAGCGGCGTCAACAAGATCCTCATCATCAACCGGGAAATCGCCCCCGGCCGCATCACCGTCGTCTTCGTCGACGAGGTCCTCGGGTTCTAGGGACCCGAGAAGGAGGACCCAGTCATGGCCACCACGATCCAGACCGTTGAAAGAGACGCCGTGCTCGTCGAGGACGCCCACGTTCGGCCGATGATGGGCATCGACGTGCTGGAGCCCGTGCCCGCCCGCAACGTCCCGTACGAGCTCTCCGACCCTTACATTCTCGTCCACGAGGCGACGGTGCCGATCAACCCCGAACGCGCGAGGCTCGACACCACCCACCCGCACCGCGGCTTCGACAACCTCTGGTACATCATCTCCGGCGTCGCGAGCACCGGCCACAGCACCGGGCCGGGTGGAGCGTTCGAGCGAGCCCAGCTGGAGACCGGCGGCCTCCTGAAGGTCCGGACCGGGCGCGGCGTGTACCACGCGGAGAGCATCGGCGCGGACGAGCTGCGCGAGGGCAAGACCGGCGAGTTCCGCAGCGTGCTGTTCTGGGTGAACCTCGCCCGCAAGGACAAGCACGTCGAGCCCACGGCCCAGGTCGTGCAGCCGGCCGAACTGCCGTCCGTAACCCAAGGTGACGCAATCGTCCGCACCCTGGTCGGCTCGGGTTCACCGGTGGTACTGGGCACGCCCGGTCTCATCCTCGACGTGGAGCTGCCAGAGGGCGGCGCATTCAACGGGCCGATCGACCCTGAATTCAATGCGTTCGTCTGGATGCTCGAGGGCGAGGCGAACTTCGGTGCCAACGGCCGGCACGCCGGTCGGTCCCAGATCGCCGTTCTCGGGTCCGGTGACGCGCTCACGGTGAGTGGGGCGCGGCGCGGGACGCGGTTCATGCTGATGGCCGGAAAGCCGTATGGCGAGGCGCCAGCCTACAACGGACCGTACGTGGACTGAAGTGGCTGAGACATGACCGATTGCAGACAGCCGATCACCTTCGGGCTGAGCCTGTGCCCATCGGGCGAGCTCCTGGAGGAGACCATCCGTCCATAGGGAATCAGGTCCGTTGCCGCACGGCGACCCCCGAGCCTCGATAGCTATTTGTGGTGGGTCATGGAGTGGGGGCTGGACCCGTTTCTGGACCTTATCGGTCCTGTCCAATGCGTCTCATGTGTCTCTTGGCAGCACTCGGTGAACGCCGCTGAGACGCTTGAGAGCGTTTCACTTAGGAATCCGGTGTGCGGTACCAAGCTTCATCCATACAGCCGCTTCGTGCTCAAATCGAGCCAATTTCGGTTCTGGGGGCGAAGCCGAGCGCGCCCCTGTCAGCACCCTTATGCGGTCGTACCGGTCGACGCGCCATCCCATGACAACAAGTAGGTGGCCTGATTTGCCGGTCGGCGACCGCGCTCGAGGCGAGTCACGGCCGCGACGGTTGCCGCAGTCGGGCCGCAGTGCGGCGGAGCCTACGATGCTGTCGTGCGCTCGATCCCTCGCCATTTCGCTGTTCCCTTCACCGCTCTAGTCCTCACGGCGTGCCTGACCGCAGGCCCGGGTGGCTGCAGCTCAGAAGAGGCGGCCGCGTTCAACGAGATCGATCACTACGGAGAGCAGGCGCTGGTGCCGGTGGATCATCCGTATGGCATCTGCGGCGCGGTCTTCACAAGCGACGACGATCCTACCCTCGTTGTCGAGCACTACGAAACGGTGCTGCCCGAAGTTGGATGGACCGTCCAGGGAGCCGAGTCCGCTCCAATAACAGCGGAGGGTGGTGAACAGATCGGCACGGCCATCAGCTTGGGCGCGAACAGAGGATCAATGACGTTCAGCCTCGGCGCTGAGATTCTGGATGGCCCCGAGCCGCCAACCTACAACGTGCTGGTGGGCGAGAGCAGCAGCTGATGAGATCGACGCGAATCAGCCGCCGCCGCCGATCTGGTTCCACTCCTGAGGCTCCGATCCGTATCCGCGTTGCAGCCGTGCTGCTCGGCCTGATCGGCATCGCCCTCTTCATCTACACGCTGAGCATGACGATTTCGCTGGTGTTGCATCCCGATCCCATGTTCGGCCTTGAGATCATTGTCTCGGCGATGCTCCTTGTGGCGGCGGGCGGTGCCATCGGGCTGGGCATTGGGCTGGCCCGTCCGGCGGCCTGGGGACGGCCGATCGCGATCGGCGCCGCTGTTCTTCTCATCCTCATCGCCGGCGCGTTGCCCTTCATCACCCCTGCCAGGATCGGTGAAGCAGCACAGATCGAGCCGGTCGTCTGGCTACTCGGGGCCGCCGGCGTCGGACTGCTGACCCTCGTCATCAAGCCGTACCGGCCTGGCTGAGCCAGGAACGCATGACGCCATCCTGGCGGCGGGCGATCTGGCGGCACGGCGCCGCGTTCGCCCTCGGCTGAACGCAAGCGGATCTCTATGCGGGCGTCCCGTCGTGCTTTGTACTTTTGGCGAGCTGCTCTCGTTGCCATTCATACACGCCGGGCAGCCAATCCTTGCCGAACGTGGCCGATGGGCCGATGCGCGGGTCATCGGGAGCATGGCCGTCACGCAAGGCATGCACGTACGCGCGATCCTGTTTGATCCGTGCGCGTACCTGATCAGCTCCGGCGACGGATCCGTGACCGGGGATGAGGACATCAACGTCGTCCGCCACGCCCTCGAGCAGCCGCAGCCCAACGAGGTAGTCCTCAATCGGATTCGCGGCGTCCAGGTCGGGGAAGGGAATCAGGATGTCAGAAAGCATGTCCCCGGCGACGAGAACGCCGCGCTCCTCGATCAACAGCGCCGCATGGCCCTGGGCATGAGCCGGATGCTCAATAATCCGCGCTTGAGGGCCATCCCAAGGGATCTGCGCAGTTTCAGCAGGCAGACCGGTAATGAGGCCGAACAGCTCCAGCGGTATCTCCTCGGCGATTTCCGGCGGTAACCCCTCGGCGACGCTGGCCTTCCAGTCCGCGTTCGACAGCAGATCTCGCATGTACGCTGCGCAGCGAGCTGTACCGTAACGCGGCGCTTCGCCAAGTTCGGCGTGCCAGAGCACGTGATCCCAGTCAGGATGCGTCGAGAACCCTGCCACAACGAACTGGCCCAACTCGCGAAGGTCGTTCGCCAGGCAGTCCATTTCATCGCCTGTTATCCCGGGGTCGATAACCAAATCGCCGGCCCGGCCTTGCACGACGACGGCGTTGTTCTGGAGTAACACGCTCTGGTGGACCAGCACACCCCCCGCGACTTGCTTCAGCATGGGGCTCCTTCCACTGTGACTGCAGCATCCGGGGTCTCGATTCGGCCCGATCCCACCTCGGATCGGGCTTCTTCATTGGATGGAATCCCGCGGCCCCCCGCCGTCTCGTGCGGCTGACTGGAGCGTGATCGTCCAGGTTCGGTTCCGTCCGGCGGGCGCATCGACCTCGAGCGACCAGCGTGTGGCGAGGAGGTCGGCGATGTCGAGGGGATCTTCCGGATCCGGCACAGACGAAAGGAGGTGGCTTGCCGCCTCGCCACGAACCCGCTTCGCAATGACATCGCCGATGTGAACCGGACCTCCTGGCGCCGGCCTGATGCGCAAGGTCACGGTCTGGTCGCCGAGGCCGATGGGGCGACCGACAGCCTGGTAGGAGCCCGAGCGCAGATCGAGGACCGGCCCGCGCCGCGCCGCCGCATCGGTGAGGACGGCAGGCAGGAGGGTCCGCCAGGCGGGCTCCAAGCGGTCCATGCCGACCAGTCGCGCGCAGGCGTTGAGGCGGTACGGCGGGATGCAGTCCGCGGGGCGCACCGCGCCCCACAGCGCCGACACGATGACCAGTTGTCGTGCGGCGCGTCTCTTGGCGTGGGACGACCACGATCCCGCGTCGAGTCCCTCGTAGAGCGGGCCGGCATAGGTGTCGACGGCGGACCTCGTCGGGAGGTCGCGCACGTGTTCGTTGCGTGCGACCTCGCCAGCGAGCGACGGCCTGACGAGCAGGCGCCGAAGCGCATCGGGGCGTTGGCTGGTGGCGACCAGGGCGTCCATGACGCGCTCGCGCATCGCGGTAAGTGACGGAAACGACAGCCGATCGAGATCGAGTGGCGACCCTTCCTCAGGCGGCGGCCGCTTCGTCTCCGACGGCGGGAGGATGATCAGCACGATCGCATCCTAGGGCCCCGGCGATCCGCCAGAGCAGCTCCGCAAGAGTTTGTGCGAGTCCCGCCTTGGTCGCCGTGCCAGGTACCGAACCCTCCGCAACCGAAATCTCGCGCTGGGGTGCTCGAGCGCGTATCCTCGATGGCAGGCCGCGATTGGTCACGGAGGGCTGGGTGGCGACCATCGTCAGCGTCCACTCCTTTCGGGGTGGGACGGGGAAGTCGAATACCACGGCGAATCTGTCTGCGGTCATCGCCGCGCGCGGCCTCCGGGTCGGGGTGATCGACGCTGACATCCAGTCGCCGGGCATTCACGTCCTCTTCGGTCTCGCCGGTGAGACGGGTCACGCGTCGCTCAACGACTTCCTCTGGCACGACCGGCCGATCCAGGACGTCGCGCTCGACGTCACCGATCGGGTCGGCGGGGTCGACGGAGGCCGGCTGTTCCTCATCCCTTCGAGCATGGAGCCCGGCGAGATCACGCGGGTTCTGCGCGAGGGTTACGACGCGCAGCGCCTGACCACGGGGCTGCGTGAGCTTGTCGACAAGCTCGCGCTCGACGTGCTCTTCATCGACACCCACCCCGGCCTCAATGAGGAGACGCTCCTCTCGTTGGTGGTATCCGACATGCTTCTCATCGTCATGCGACCTGACCGCCAGGACTTCGAGGGCACCGGGATCACCGCACGGGTGGCCAAGGAGCTCGAGGTTCCCCAGATCTTCATCGTCGTCAACAAGACGCCGACCGACTTCGACTTCGCCTCGGTCGCCGACCTCGTGCGCACCACCTACGACTGCGAGGTCGCCGCGGTGCTGCCACACTCGGATGACCTGATGCGGCTCGGGAGCGAGGGGGTCTTCGCCCTCGGCAATCCCGACCATGAGCTCACCGGCCTGTACCGAACGCTTGCGAGCCGCGTCATCCCCGGGCCGCAATGACCGAGATCCCCTCCGAGCTCAGCACGGCGCGCGCAAGGGTCGCCGAGCTGGAGGCCGAGGTCCGGCAGCGCAATGCCGAGCTCGCCATCGTCAACGAGGTGGCCGAGGCACTGGCCAGGCAGCTCGACTTCGACTCGATCATGGCGGCGGTCGGCGAGCGGGCCGCGCAGGCACTCGACGCGGCCGGGCTGTCGATCGCCATGCGGGATCCCGACACCGGGCAGATCAAGTTTCTGTTCTGGATCGACGAGGGCCAGCGGAAGCGTGACCTCGAGGGGACGGTCCTCGATGACGTGCTGACGGCGCGGATCATCGCGTCCGGACGGCCCATCCGGGTCGGGAGCGCGGACGAGGCCGCAGCCATCGGGGCCCCCTTCAAGGTCGAGGGGACCGAGTCGTACCTGGGCGTCCCGATCCCGACCGGCCACCAGACCATCGGCGTCATCGCGATCGGGACGAGCGAACAGTACGCGTATGGCCCGGACGACGAACGATTCCTGTCGACGCTGGCGACGAACATGGGCGTGGCCCTCGACAATGCGCGACTCCTCACCGAGCAGGCGCTCGCGAGCGCCGAGATTCGACGTCAGAAGCAGTACTTCGAGACGCTCGTCGAGATCAGCCCCGTGGCGGTCATGACGATGGATCGCGGAGAGATCGTGTCCGGTTGGAACCCCGCGGCCACTCGGCTGTTGGGGTACGACCCTGCCGAGGCGGTCGGCCGGCACATCGACGACCTGGTGTTCCGCCCCGAGGACCGCGATGCGGGCCGCGATGTGACTCGCATGGCCGAGGAAGCCGGACGGGCTCAGCTCATCGCGCAGCGGCGCCGGAAGGACGGCGAGCTCGTCGACGTCGAGATCTTGCTGGTCCCGCTCGTCGTCGACGGCGCGCACACCGGCTACTACGCGATCTACCACGACATCACCGAGCTCCAGGCGGCACGCCGCGCCGCCGATGCCGCAAACGAGGCGAAGAGCACGTTCCTGGCGTCGGTGAGCCACGAGATCCGGACACCCATGAACGCCATCATCGGGATGAGCGGCCTCCTGCTCGAGACCGAGCTGGACGCCGAGCAACGGGACTTCGCGGAGACGATCCAGGCGTCCGGCGAAGCGCTCCTGGCGATCATCAACGACATCCTCGACTTCTCGAAGATCGAGGCGGGCCGCATCGAGCTCGAGGCGATTCCGTTCGCTCTCGGTCCGAGCATCGAAGCAGCGATCGACCTCGTCACCCCATCGGCAACCGCCAAGCAACTCGAGCTGACCTATGCGATTGATCGCAACCTGCCCGCCGCCCTTGTCGGCGATCCGGGTCGACTGCGCCAGGTCGTCCTCAACCTCCTGTCGAATGCGGTCAGGTTCACGGAGGCGGGAGAGGTCAGCGTGTCGGTCACGGGCAGGCGGCTAGGAGCCGGACATGGTGATCCCGCGGAGGCGGCACGGTGGGAGATCGCCGTCGCCGTCTCCGACACGGGCATCGGAATCCTGCCGAATCGGATGGATCGCCTCTTCCAGTCGTTCAGCCAGGCTGACGCCTCGATCTCGCGGCGCTATGGAGGGACGGGGCTGGGCCTGGCGATCAGCAAGCGGTTGGCCGAGCTGCAGGGCGGGTCGATCACGGCGGAGAGCAGTGGCGTCCCGGGCGAGGGAAGCCGCTTCGTAGTGAGGATCGTTGCCCCGGAGGCGCCCTCAGACGCGATCGCCGTTTCGGCCAGGCGAGCCCTCGCTGATCCGACCGGCACGGCACCCCACACGGATGGGCTGGTGGCGTCAACCGTTCCGCTGGCGGAGCGCCACCCGCTGCGCATCCTCCTCGCCGAGGACAACGCCATGAACCGGAAGCTCGCGGTGCGGCTGCTCGAGCGGATGGGGTATGCCCCGGACGTGGCGGGGGACGGGCTGGAGACCATCGCCGCCCTCGAAGCCAGGCCGTTCGACCTGGTGCTCATGGACGTCCAGATGCCGGAGCTCGACGGGCTCGAGGCCACGCGCCGGATCCGTCAGCGCTGGCCCGGCTCGACGGGGCCGCGGATCGTTGCGATGACGGCCACCGCCATGGCCGGCGACCGCGAGCTGTGCCTGGCGGCCGGCATGGACGACTACATCAGCAAGCCGATCCGTGTCGCGGAGCTCACCACCGCGCTGGAAGCCACGCCACGGCGAGGCGCGGGGGACGGAGCACATGACTGAGACGATCGACCAGGTCGCGGTGTCAAGGCTGCTCGCGATGGTCGGGAATGATCCCGATTTCGTCGACGAGCTCGTGGACGACTACCTGGCGGAGGCTCCCCAGCAGGCAGCAGCGATTCGTACCGCGTTGGATGCCGGCGACGCCGACGGAGTCGTTCTGCCCGCCCACACGCTCAAGGGAACCTCCTCCAACATCGGCGGCGTGCGCGTCGCCGAGATCGCCCGAGCGATCGAGGAGCGCGGACGGGCCGGCGAAGTCGAAAACGTGCATGCGATGCTCGCGGCCCTGGACGTCGCCCTGATCGAGCTGACGGCCGCGCTCGAGCGGGCGCGCGCTCGCCGATGGACGAGCGCTTGACCGGGTCCGGAGCTGAGTCCGGTCGCGTCCTCGTCGTCGAGGACGGGGCGGTCAACCGCAAGGCGCTCACGCGGGCACTCGAGGTCCGCGGCCACGAGGTCCACGCGGTGCTCGACGGCGTCGAGGCGATGGAGGCCCTGCGGCAGCGCCCATTCGACCTCGTCCTGCTCGACATCCGGATGCCGCGCAAGGACGGCTTCCAGACCCTGGCCGAGATCAAGGCCGACCCGATCCTGCGAGAGCTCCCGGTCATCGTGATCTCAGGGGTCGAGGACACGCCGAGCATCGTCCGCTGCATCGAGATGGGCGCGCTCGACCACCTTCCGAAGCCGTTCGAGCCGGCCCTCCTCGACGCCCGGATCGGCGCGGCATTGGCAGCCAAGCGGCTCCGCGACTTCGAGCTCGAGTACCTCGACCAGGTCGGGCGGGTCACGAAGGCGGCCGAGACCCTCGAGGCCGATGCGTTCGACGCCGAGAGTCTCGACACCGTGGTCGAACGCACCGATGCGCTCGGCGTCCTGGCGCGAACGTTCGTCAGGATGGCCGGAGAGGTTCGGGCTCGAGAAGAAGCCCTTCGCCGTGAGGTCCGCGAGCTGACGATCGAGATCGACGAGGCGCGGCAGGCCAGCAAGGTCGCCGAGATCACGGACAGCGACTACTTCCGCTCGCTCCGGGGTCGGGCTGCAGAGCTTCGGCGGGCGGCCCACGGGGAACCGGGCGCCACGGACGAACCAGGTTCATCGCGGGGGGATCCCGGCTCTCGATCCTAATTCCCGACTGAAGGACAACACATTGGCATCGGATGAGTCTGCGTTGTTCTCCCGCGAGGAGCTGGTGGGCGGCCCATCGGCACGGCGTTCCACGACACTCCTGTTCGCGATCGAGAACCGGACGGCGCACCGGCTGGTCCGAGAACCTCAGGCGGTCCCGATCGTCCTCAGCGAGCGTGCAGCCAGCGAGCGCGAGCGCGCGTTCCTCGACGCGCTGGCTCAGGGCCGTGACCTGCCCGTCCACCCCACGATCCAGGATCTCGAGCGCTACGCCCCGGAGTGGGCCGATCTCGTCCCGGAGGATCCGGGCACGCGGGCCGGCGTCGCGCACCTGCTTGGCTCGAAGTACGTCTTCACCGATCACGCGGTGCCGCGGCTGCGGTCCGCTTTGGGCTTCGACGCGGAGGCAGTCCAGCGGGCGTATCAACGCCTATACGGAGCGCCGCTGGCAACGATTTATGCGCCGCGCGCCCGACTGGTCGACCGGCTGCGATGGGCTGCGTCCCGGCTGGCCGGCCAGCTGGATTCGCTGCCGACCTTCTGGCTTGCCTTCGTCGTCACGCTGATCATCGGTGCCGTCAACCTGGCCCTGCCGATTGCGGTGGCAGGCGTCGGCGCGCTCCCGGGCATCGCCCTGATCGTGGCGCTGGGGATCATCAACGTCGTGACAGTTGCCGCGATGGTCGAAGTCGTCACCCGTAGCGGGAGCATCCGCTACGGCAACGCCTTCATCGGCACGGTCGTGGCGGACTACCTCGGAGGTGCCAGCTCGGCGATTCTCACGGTGGTGCTGACCGCGTTCTCGTTCGGCATCCTGCTGATCTTCTACATCGGGATCTCGACGACCCTGGCCGATGCGACCGCGCTGCCCGCCGCAGCCTGGATGGTCGTGCTGTTCCTGGTCGGCCTCTATTTCCTGACGCGCGGCTCACTGAACGCGACCGTCGCCTCGACGATCGTCATCACCACGATCAACGTCGGGTTGCTGCTGGCCCTCTCGGCGTTCGCCTTCTCCGAGCTCCAGCTGGAGAACCTCACGTACGTCAACCTGCCGTGGAGCCCCGGCGGCTCATTCGACCCGCTCCTACTGGGGGCGCTGGTGGGGGTCGTCCTCGACATCTACGCGGCGCACATCCTGGTCGCCATCTTCGGGAAGATGCTCCACGAGCGCGAACCCAGCGGGCGATCCGTCGTCCGCGGCCATGCCGCCGGCATCGGCTTCGCGATGGTGCTGAATGTCGTCTGGGTGCTGGCCGTCAGCGGCGCCATCGCGCCCGAGGTGCTTGCCGAACAGACGAGCACGGTGCTCGTGCCCCTGGCGGCCGAGCTCGGCCCACACGTCCGGGTGCTGGGGGCGATCTTCGTCATCCTCAGCATGGGACTGGGCCTCATCCAGTTCTCGCTGGCGCTCTTCAGCTTGGCCCGGGAGCGCATCGGTGAGCGCTTCTCGTGGGGAGGGTCGCGCGGTCGGTTCGCGCTTTCGCTGACTCCGGTGCTCGGGGTCCTCGTGGTCTCCGAGTGGATGGTGCTCACCGGCACGGGATCATTTGCCGGACTCCTCGGCTTCCTCGGGGTCATGGTCCACTCGCTGATGAGCGGCATCTTCCCGATGCTGCTGCTGGTGGCAAGCCGGAGAAAGGGCGACCTGATACCGGGCTTCAGCTACCGCGCGCTGGGCCATCCGCTGGTCGTCGGAGGCGTCTACCTGCTGTTCCTGTCCAACCTCTTCCTTCACGGCCTGGTGATCTGGGACCATCCGTTGCTGCGCCTGGGGGGCGTGGCGATCGGCCTCGTGATGCTGGCGGTGACCGTCGCGATGATCCGACGCGGTGCCTTCGCGCCGCGGGTCGTCGTCGAGCTGCGGCTGGATCAGCGGCGCGGCTTACGCTCACGCGTCACGGTCATCGCTGGCGGCCAACCGGCGGTTGCCGAGGTGCGGTTGATGGACGCCGAGGGCGAGCGAGCGCTTCAGGGGACGACCGGCGAGCTGCCGGAGCTGGGAACGCTGCGGTCGGTGGGGGTCACGTTGCCGCACGGGCCTGCCCGCGAGCTGAAGGTGTGGGCGCACTCGATCTCGCCGGACGGAGTGTCCGCCGCCCTGCCGATTGTCGTGACCGTTCATGACGGTGACAGCGCAAGGGAGGTCGACCTGGGCCGGTCCGGCGGAGAGATGGTGCTGCGCCTGAAGCATGAGGCGTGTCGGCTGGAATTTGCGCTTGCTGCGCCAGCGTCGACGAGCGCGGAGCCCTCGCAGCTGGAAGGCACGAACGCGTAACTCCTGCCGGGTACAGCAGAGAGTCGGGCCCGGAGGCCCGACTCTCATCGGTTGGTGCCGCGAGTTCGGCTACTCGATGATGATGGTCAGCGCCTCACTCTCTTGCGGCGCTCCGCCATTGAACGTCGTGCCGAAGTGGCTCGCGTCGTTGAGGAGGAGCAGCCCGATCTCGCTCGGGTTCGTCCCATCCGGGCCGAAGTCGAGCACCGTCATCTCCTTCGAGGCTCCCGGCGCGATGTCGGCCGCCGCGATCTCGCCTTCAAAGTCGGCGAGATAGCGCTCGCCGAGCGGTGCGAACTGCACATCGTTGATCGCGTCGGTGGTGTTGCCGGTGAAGTAGGCGTCCACGGCCAGCACATCTGCCGTGATCGGGGTTCCGAAGTCTTCCGCGTTCATGCCGATCTGCTCGCCGCAGATCGTCAGCACCGTGTTCCCGGAATTGGTTCCGTGATCGGTGAAGAAGAACGCCTGCACCTGCGACGACCCGGCAGCCTGCACGAAGGTCACGTTGCGACCATCGGACCGGTTCAGGGCCAGATCGAGGTTGAAGACGAAGAACTCAGCCTGTGGATCCGCGTCCGTGCTGAGCTGCCACTCGAAGGAGGCGGGGGCATTGGAGTGCGTCTGCCGTTCCCAGGTGTTGACGGCAAACAGCAGGAGGAAGCTCGGAGCTGATGAGCAGACGCCCGCACCGACCGGAATGGTCTGCACGCCGATGCTCTTCAGGTCGACGACCGGCGCCTGGCCGCCCACCGGGCCCTCCGGTAGGTCGGGGCTGGTGCCGAGCAACGAGTAGGCATCGATCTGGGCCGTGCCCGCGGCGCTGTTGTTCGTCAGCGTCACGCTGCCGTCCGGTGCCATCGTCGAGGCCGAGCTGCTCACGTCTCCTGACTTGCGCGGGAGCACATGCCAGGCAATGTGCATCGGGTCGTCGTCGTCCGACTTCGTCGAGTTGTTGTCGAACTGGATGTACCCGTCGAACTCCATCGCCGTGAGCGACGCGGCGTTCGCGCCGTCGGAGCCGGAGTTCATGACCCACTGCTCGAGCTGCGGACCATTGATTCGGAGCGTGATCGGCACATCGACGGTTCGACGTGGGGGAATGGTCACGTTCTTGGAGACCGAGAGGCTGACCGCACCGGCGGCATCGCCCGCGAAGCGGAACACGGCCGAGGCACGGTACGGAACCGCGCGTCCGGTGTAGTTCCTGATGGTGATCGTCTTCTTCAGCTCGACAACCCCATCGGTGACGTCGACCTGCCCGAAGGAGAGGGCGCCCTGGAGGGTTTCCTTGTCCCAGGCCGCAGTCGGCGAGTTGAGCGCCCGGTCGACCCGGACCTCGCCACCACCGATTCGGGAGATCGGGGCCAGGTCGCCGCCGAAGGCGGCGAGCGAGTTGAAGATCTCGGTCTCAGCCGTGTTCATGAGTACGGCCTTGATCTCGGCGTTCGACCGATTCGTGAACGCCTCATTGAGGAGCGCAGCCGAGCCCGTCACCATGGGCGCCGCGCCGGAGGTGCCGCTGAACGGCGAGGTCTCCGTACCGCCGCCCGCGACTGCCGAGATCGACGCGCCCGGCGCTCCGATTTCCGGCTTGACGATGTTGGTGAGCATCGTTGGCCCGCGCGACGAGGACCCGACCATGTGGCCCGCGAGCGAGAGACTGTCCGCGGGATCGAAGCGGGCGGTCACGCCATTTGCCAGCTGACCCTTGATCGTGTTCGAGTCGGCCTGGCTGATCATGAAGCCCGGGATGTCGTGGCATGCCTCCTCCGGGCACGCCGCCAGGCCGCCGCTGAACGGATCGCCCGGAGCGACCAGGCCGATGATCGCGACCTCGCCGCCACCCAGGGCGACGTTGGCCACCTTGAGGCTGAAGTCGCAGGCACCGCGGTCGACGAGGACGATCTTTCCGTCCAGAGAGCCCGCCGGGAACGCGGCGCAGCCATTGAGATTGCTGCCGGCTCCGTTTCCGTACTGGACGGGTCCCTCGATCGGTCCGGTCTCGGAGAGAGGTCGCGACCAGTCCTGGAAGACCGCCTGGTAGAGCCCCGCGATGGCTGGCGGTGCCAGGATCTCCATGACGTCCTGGGTTGCGGATGGAACGGTGGTCTGGGCGACCGACAGCGCGCTCGGTGCCGCCGCCGGCGAGCCGGTGACGTATGGCTTGTCGGAGCTGTTGCCAGCGCTCGCCACCGTCAGGACACCGATGGCGCTGGCATTCTCGACCGCTTGCGCGAGGTCATCGTCGCGGGCCTGCCCGTACGGCGAGCCGAGCGACATGTTGATGATGTCGACGGCGTCGTCGGTGACACCGTCTCCGTTCGGATCGGTGGCGAAGTCCATGCCCTGGATCAGGGCCACGCCGCTACACGACGTCGAGACGGCCGAGCAGACCTTCACGGCGTACAGGTCGGCATCCGGCGCGACGCCCTGGGCGCCAGCGCTGATATCGGCGACGTGCGATCCATGCCCACCAGTGCACACCGCAGGCGCACCGGCCGGCCGCGGGTTCACGGGCTTCCCGCCACAGTCGATCGGATCTTCGTCGGGCGCCAGCGGACCGAACGGCCAGATCTCGCCGACGAAGTCGAAGCCTCCCACGACCTTTGCGGTCGGGAAGAGCCCTTCGTTGAGCGTGTTTTTGGGGTCGCCGGTGTTGGCGCCGTAGGCGGCGTCGTAGGCGGCCTGCGTTCCGGCTCCGCCGAACGCGACATGGGTGTAGTCGATGCCGCTGTCCAGCACCGCGACGGAGATGCCATCGCCCGTGAAGCCCGCTTCGTGCACCGCCGTGCCACCGATGTACGGCACCGTCTCGCTCAGGTCCATCTCGTAGTCGACCACGGAACGAATCGATGCCACGGCCGGCTGGCTCGCGAGCTCGGGGAGCGCCTCAGCGTTGATCTCGAGGACCACGGCGTTCAGCGCGCGCTGGGCGTCGCCGACCACGTCAACCCCGCTGTCGAGCGACTGTGCGACCTCGACCACGGCGTCCTGTTGGGCCTCGACGGTCTGAAGCTGCGTCTGCTGCGCGGCGGCGCCCGCGCCTTCGGCGGCAACCTGGGCGACCGGTTCCTCGGTGAGCTGCACAACCACGGCCTGCGTTCCGGTCGCAGAGGTGAGGGGTGCGGACAGCTTGGATGGGGCGGTGACCCCGTCGGTTACGACCGGTTGATCGAGGCGAAGCTCGCTTCCGGCGATCGGAGCCGGCCGGTCGGGATCCACGGCCAGGGTGGTCGTGGGGAAGAGGAGGGCCAGCATGCTGACCAGGACTACGAGGCGTCGTAACACGAAATGACCAACCTCCGCTCGGGCAATCAAGAGTGCCGACCGCGAGTCCGCGGCGGTCGATGGAATCGAAAGGCTCGGTCGAAGTCGAACGGCTCAGTCGATAGGCGGCTCCTCCGTCGGACAGGGAACCTGCCTCGGGCGTGCAGGATGTGAGTGCAGGATGCTAGGCCCGCCGCAGGAGCCTCGTCAAATCACACTTGACGGTGCTTGCTCAGCGGGCAAGCGCCTGCACGACGACGACCCGCCTCATGCGATCCCCTCCGCGGCGGGCGCGATGTTCTGGTTGAGGTGGAAGACGTTTTCCGGGTCCCATCGGCGCTTCAGCTCGGACAGCCGGCGCAGCTTGGCGTCCCCGTAGGCGCGCCGGACGCCGGCCTCGTCGTCGTCGGCCAGCACGTTGACGTACACCCCGCTGGCGAATGGCTCGAGCGCGTCGCCGAACGCGCGTGCGGATGCCATGCGCTCGGCGTCCTCCGCCGCGTCGAGCCACGTGTGGCCGCCGAAGAACTCGACGAGCGTGTCGCGGTGGCTGAATGCGGAATCCTCGCTCGACACCTCGCCGATCGCGCCGCCGTAGGCCTGGAACCCGCCTCCGGCCACCCGCGACCAGTCGACGCCATCGGCGGCCCTCACGCCGCGCGAGATGAAGGCCTCGATGGCCGAGTCGCTCAGCTCGCGGAGGTAATGGCCGTTGGCGTAGCGGCGCTTGCCGTGATGGTGGTTGGCGTCGCCGATGCTCTGGAGCTCGAGGTAGCTCATCTCCGCCACGCTCTCGTCCGCCGCCTGACCGATGCCGCGCATCGTCGACAGGTATGCGCGGCCCTCGCCGGGATCGCCGACCCAGACGTAGCCGATCGAGACGATCGGTTGCCCGGCGACTGTGATCGCATCGGCTGTCAGCGTTGCCTGGCGCGGGGCATCGGGGAGCAGGTCGCGCCAGCGGCGCATCGGCTCCAGGGCATCCGCCGCCGGGAAGGCGAGCTCGGCGACGAGAGCGCGGCCGACGATCGGGTGGAGCCGGAAGGTGAACTCGGTCACGACCCCGAAGTTGCCGCCGCCGCCGCGCAGTCCCCAGTGCAGGTCCGGATTCTCGTCGGCCGTGGCTCGCACGACCTCGCCGTCGGCGGTGACGAGCGTGTAGGTTTCGACGTTGTCGCAGGCGAGGCCCGCCTGGCGCGCGAGCCATCCCATGCCGCCGCCCAGCGTCAGGCCGCCGACGCCGGTGTGCGAGACGTTGCCGGCGGTCGTGGCCAGGCCGTGGGCCTGCGAGGCGCGATCCAGGTAGCGCAGCAGCGCGCCGCCCTGGACGGTGGCCCGGCGGGCGTCCGGATCGACGGTCACCGCGGACATCGGCGTCAGGTCGACCATCAGTCCGCCGTCCGGCACCGAGTGGCCGAGGACGTTGTGCCCGCCGCACTTCACGCCGACCTCGAGACCCTCGGCGCGCGCGTGACGGATCGCGGCCGCAACGTCGGCCTCGCTCTCGCAGCGGGCGATCAGCGCCGGACGGCGGTCGACCATCGCGTTCCACACCTCGCGGTGCGCGTCGTAGCCGTCGTCTTCGGGTCCGATGAGCGCGCCACCGAAGGCCGGGATCACCTGAGGCATGCGCCAACCCTGGCTGGGACTGCGTTGCCGATGAACATGAAGATAGGATGGCCGTCGCGCCCGAAACTCATCGCATGGTCGTTGGCCTCGAGCGAGCCGCCGCGGCGAGCTCGGCGACTGGCGCCGCCGTCAGGCCGCCGGATCGCCACGCGGGTGACGATCCTGCCACCAGCGATAACCCATGACCCCCGCGACTCCGAGGAATGCGACGATGACGACGAGCAGCAGCACAAGGAGGCCCAAGCCGTCTTCGTCTGCGGCCGCGCCCGCCGGCGCCGCGTCGACGGCTGCGGCGGGTGATTGCGTCGGGTTCGTGCTGGCCGTGGCTGGCGACTCGGAGGACGTTGGTGTCGCAGTCGGCGTCAGCGTGGTCGTCGGCGTGGATGTCTCGGCAGGCGCCGATGTCGGCGTCCGCGTCGGCGTCGGCCCGGTGACGCCGCCGTAGCCGCCGCCGGTCGGCATCGGTTCCGGAGTTGCGGGCTCGGCCACCTCGCCCGGGACGAACCGGTACGGCTGGGCGATGTCCATGGCGTACAGCGCGGCGTCATGGCCGGCCACCAACTCGGGGATCCAGAACTCGCCGCTCAGACGGTCGGGAATCGGAACCGTCAGCCATTCCCTGATCTCTGGATCCCACGCCCAGAGCTCGGGATAAGGCGAGACCTCGTCGCCCAGCACGTAGATGCGACCGTCGGGTCCCATGGCGGCGCTCGTGCGATCCAGGGCAGCCGGAGCAGCGGGTGCCTCGTCGTGCCAGGCATCGTCGGCCGGGTCGTATCGGGCGATGGTCCCAGCGAGACCGACGGCGTAGATCGAGTCGGCCGGTCCGGCAACGAGCCACCAGTTCCATTGCGCGTGCGGAGCCGTCCCGCGGGTGGCGTCGGTGGACAGGTCGATCTCCACGAGCCGTGTCGCGGTGCCGCCGCCATTGGTGTGCTGGGGGACGTAGACGAGGTCGCCTGCGATGGCGATCGACGGCTCGTCGCTTACGTCCAGGCCGAGGTCCCCGAGCCGTCCAGGATCGACCTCCCAGGCTTCCCGCGTCGGGTCAATGACGGTGGTGCTGCTGTGCATCCGGCCGTCCGGCGCGACGATGAACTGCTCGTAGGCTAGGAAGCACCCTCCATCTTCGATGGCGTCCGGCAGAATGGGCTGCTTCGTCCACGCCGTGCTCTGCGGGTCGAAGACTGAGACGCACGCGCCCGAGTTCGTCTCGCCGCGAATCGTATTGAGGATCACGATATCGCCATCCGGAAGGGCCACGGCGTCCGCGACTCCGAGGCCCGCCGGGCTCGGCGGCGCGGGGAGGCGCTCCCACGTGCCCTCGAGGTGGCGTCCGACGCCATGATCCGCCGTCGCATCGGCTGGATGCGCCATCGCGGCGACCGAGAGCAAGACGAACATGGCGAGGTTCGCCGAATGGCGCCGAACATCGTTACGCGGACAGGTGGCGCGGCGCGTATCCATGGCGCGAAGGCTATGTTCTGCGAACTGCGGCGACACTACGGCTAAAGACTCCTCCCGGACGCCGATTGTCACGCGCCCGCCACTGGATCCGCAATAGGATGACCGTCTCGCCCGAAGCTCAGTGAGGGGGTGCAGAATGGCCGATCGATACGACGCGATCGTCGTCGGCCTGGGCGGAATGGGGTCCGCATCGGCCTATCACCTGGCCCGACGTGGTCAGCGCGTCCTGGGGCTGGAGCAGTTCGACCTCCTCCACGAGCTCGGCTCGTCGCACGGGCTGACCAGGGTCATCCGGCTGGCCTACCACGAGCATCCGTCCTACGTGCCGCTGCTGCGGCGGGCATACGAGCTCTGGCATGACCTCGAGGCCGATGCCGGCGAGCCGCTCCTTGTCACCACCGGCTCGTTGGAGGGCGGCCCTGAGGATGGGACGACGTTCCGCGGGGCGCTCGCGGCGGCGGAGCTCCACGACATCGAGCACGAAGTGCTCGACGCTGGAGACATGCGGCGCCGATACCCCGCGTACGCCGGCTTCGATCCATCCACACGGGTCGTATACCAGCCCGACGGCGGCTTCCTCCTCGCCGAGCGGACGATCCTCGCCCACGTCAACGGCGCGCTCGCCGGCGGCGCCGAGCTTCGCTTCCGCGAGCCGGTGCTTCGTTGGGACGCGGCGGGGGATGGCGTGCGGGTCGAGACCGAGCGCGGGTCCTACGACGCCGATCGGCTCGTGATCACCGCGGGCGCCTGGGCGCGGACGCTCGTGCCCGCGCTGGAACGGCTTGCGGTGCCGGAGCGCCAGGTCCTCGCCTGGCTACAGCCGACCAGGATCGAGCTGTTCGCGCCGGATCGGTTCCCGGTCTTCCTCATCGACGTCGAGGAGGGCAGCTACTACGGCTTCCCGATCCACGACGTGCCCGGCTTCAAATTCGGCCGCTACCACCATCTGGGGGAGCTGATGGATCCGTCGGACACCGACCGATCGGTGCGGCCGGACGACGAGGCGGTGCTGCGCGCGTTCGCCGAGCGCTACTTCCCCGACGGCGCCGGGCCGACGGTGATGCTCAAGGGTTGCATCTTCACGAACTCGCCCGACGAGCATTTCCTGCTCGACACGCTGCCGGAGGCGCCCCAGGTGTCGCTGTTCGCCGGCGAGTCGGGGCACGGGTACAAGTTCGCAGCGGTCATCGGGGAGATCCTCGCGGACCTGGCGGTTGATGGGGCCACGCGGCACGACATCGGTCTCTTCGGCCTCGACCGCTTCGCGTCTGCCTCCGGGGCAGAGCCACACGCCAGGAGTTCACCTGACTTCAGCGGTTGATAGCAGGACAGGGCTTACCAGCCGCTTATCACGGGCTTACGCCGGCCGCCCGAGGCGCGGCCCATTCGTACGGGGTGAGGTCCACTGTTGAACAAGATGTGGACAACTTGGTGGACATTCCCCTACCGCCATGCGGCCCAACGCGCCTACGATCCGCCCCGGTCCTGCATCCTCAACCGAGGCGCAGTGCCACCGTCATCATCCATCTCACCTCACAGCACAACGGAGGGTGCATTGCATGACCCAGCGGTCGTTGGCGTCCGGAGCTGCCGTCCCGCGGCCCGGAGCAGTGGAGCTGCCCACTCCTGACATCGTCGCCTTCATCCGCTACTGCCACGGCCGACGCGGCGCGTCCTGGCCGGAGCTCTACGACGAGATGTGCGCGGTCGCAGCACGTCGCGAGTTCAACGGCTGGGACCACGAGCAGCTCGCAGCCCGCGGAGTGAGCTTCACGTTGCTCGAGATGCCCCGCCTGGCCGGCTGGGCGCGCGCCGTCCTCGCCGGCATGGCGGAGCAGCGCGAGGCGGACGATCATCGCGGACCGACGACACCACGCCTCGAGGCGCAGGCCGCGGTAGCCTAGGGCTCCGCCCCCTGCGGGCATTGGATCCAACTCCCCGGGAAGCCCCGGCCCGAGCTCGGCGGGTCGGGGCTTCTTCCTGTTCAGTACGTGTGGCGGCGGGCCATCTCGCGCTCGATCATGCGCTCCATGACCATGTACTTCTCGATCCTTCGGCGCAGCTCGTTGGCCTCGGGGGTGTAGAGGTGGACGTACTGCTGGAGCTCGAGGCTGAGCTTGCGGCTGAACATGCGCGCGTGGTCGAGGTTGCGACGGAGGAGGACCTGGTCCATGCGCCGCAGGTGCTCCTCATTGAGGAGATCCTCGTCGCGGAGCAGCTCGCGATCGGCGTCGAGCTGAGTGCGCTGGAGCTGGACGGGGGTGATGAGCATGTCGTCGGCCATCGGCGAGGCCAAGTCTAGCCCGTTGCCGGCACGGCCCGCCCGATCAGCTGCTCGACCAGCCCGGTAATCTGGTCGATGGAGAACGGCTTGGACAGGACGTGGACGTTGCCGATGTTTTCGAGCTCGCCGGCACGCTCGCGGAGGGCGGTCACGTCCGCCGAGCAGACGATGATCGGCACGCCAGCCAGGCGCTCGTCGGCGCGCGCGAGCGTAACGATCTCCCAGCCCGATGCGCCGCCCAGCAGCAGGTCCACGACGATGAGGTCCGGGTCCGACGCCGCCAGCACGCCGATCTCTGTCTGCTGTCCGTTGAAGAGGCTGACGTCGTAGCCGGCGTCCTCGTCGAGGATGGCGGACATGAGCTCGAGGAAGTCGGGGTTGTCGTTCACCACGCTGATGCGCGGTCGCCGCTGCTCGGACATGGGGCTCCTGGGTGGGGGTGGCGAGTATAAGCCTGGCGCTATCCTTTCGCCGGGTCCCCGTAGCTCAGTGGACCAGAGCAGCCGCCTTCTAAGCGGCCGGTCGCAGGTTCGAATCCTGCCGGGGACGCCATACGCAACAGCGCTACGACGACGGCAATCGACTGGCCGGGTCTTGGCTCCGAACGCTGATCCACCGTGCCCATGACGCGAGGACGAGCGGTATCACAACGATTGCGAAGCCGACGGCACTGAACACGTACAGCCCCGCGACATCAGTGAGCGGAAACACGAGCGAAGATGCGAGGTTCCCGGCGCCGTGCATGATCGCTGCGAGCCAGGCGCTTCGGGTCCCGAGCCACAGCCAGGACAGCAGGAACGAGAACGTGACGACCCAGAGCGCGAAGGCCCAGAACGGATTGCCGTAGAACGGCATTCCAGGGATGAAATACAGCGGGCTGTGCCACAGCGTCCACACAGCGGCCACGACCAGGGTCGCCACGAGCGGTGACCGCCGGGTCAGCAGGCCAGGCAGCAGGAATCCGCGCCAGCCGATCTCTTCGCCGATGACCAGGAAGAACAGCACGAGCAGGATCGGCTCGACCCTGCCCGGTACGGGGAGTGCCGCGTTGCCCGCCACGACGTAGAGGACGTGGCCGATGGCGGTTCCCATGATGGGCAGCGCCAGAGCGGCGAGATACCAGCCGGGATGGACTCGCCATCGGGTCGTCACCGCCCACAATTCGCCAACACCGGCTCGTCCGCGCCAGATGCGCGCGACGGTGAAGGCCGCCGCGGCCGGTCCGAACAGCGCGATCAGCCCGAAAAGGAGCGAGACGCCGAGCAGGAGCGCGAGCGTGATCGAGAACACGTACGCCAACACGACGTACGCGCTCAGCGGGTAACGCCGGATCAGCCCTGCCGTCGTCGAGATCATGTTCGACCACCCGCGAGACGCGGTGGCGACGTAGACATCCCCGTCGCGCCAGTATTTCACCCGTGTCCAGCAATCAGCCGGTCACCCCCTCGAGGGCGGCGACGGCGACGGCAAGCCCATCCTCACCGGCCAGCTCGGTCGCCAGGCGCTGCGCCCGCTCCTTCATGGACCGATCTCCCGCGGCCGCGAGAGCCGCCTCGGCCAGACGCTCCGCACCCAGCCCGCGGACCGGTTGCGGCCGTGGAGCGACGCCCAGGCGCTGGAGCCGATCGGCCCAGTAGGGCTGGTCGCCGACGTGCGGGATGACGAGCGACGGCACCCCGGCGGCGCACGCGGCGTGCGTCGTGCCCGATCCGCCGTGATGGACGACGAGCGCGGCCCGTGGGAAGAGGGCCCGGTGGTCGACGGAGCCGATGCGCAGAAGGCCGGGTGAGACCACGTCCCCCGCAACGCCTCCCTGGACGACGGCCCGGCGACCGCTCTCGAGGATCGAGCGCACCGCGTCGTCGATTGCGGCCTCGCTGGCGCCGGCCATCGAACCGAAGGCGATCACCATCGGGGCCGAGCCGTCCGCGAGGAACGCCTCGATCTCGGGCGCAAGCGGCGGGACCGGCGCGTCGTCGAGCCAGCTGCCGGTCACGCGGGCGCTGTCCGGAAGGTCGGGCGGCACGCGGATGATCGCCGGTGAGCAGGCGAGGAGATGCAGGCGTGGCGAGCGCGCCCGAAACAGCGGCAGCCTGCGCTGGGCGCTCCCGGCCCGCGACAGGATCGCATCGACCGGACGACCCGTCCGGGCCAGGAGCCGATCGAGCATCCACCACGCCATCCGGTTGAACGGTCCCAGCGGTGGCAGGCCGGGCGGCGGTGCGCTGCGCGTCGGCAGCAGGACCGGGTCGAAGACGGCGGTCGCGAACGGGAGGCCGGCGTCGAGGACGGCGGCATGGGCCAGCACGTGGATGCCATGAACCACGACGAGGTCGTGCCCGGGGAGCAGCGCGCGGAGGCGGCGGTAGTGGTCCTCGCCGTCGGCAAGGTGGAAGTCACGAAGGACGGCGACCTGGTCGAGCGGCGGCCGGCCGGCGGCTTCGGCCGCGACAGCCGCGATCCGTCCGGGGTCGGCATGCGGCCCGGCCACCTCGACCCGCACGCCCGGCAGCGAGAGCGCGGCACGGTGGAGCGGCCAGCTGATGGCGGTGACATCGTGCCCGCGCTCGACGAGCCGGCGCGCAAGGAGGACGAAGGGCGCCACGTCGCCGGTCGTGCCGACCGTGGCCAGCGCGATCCGCACGTCAGTAGGCGACGAAGCTGCGCGGGGCCATCCGCGGGCCGTATCGCGGCGCGGTGATCCCCCCGACCTCCAGAAGGCGCTGCACGCGGCCACGCTGGCCGTGGTACGGCTCGAGCAGCTCGAGCATGCGCGCGTCGTCGGCGCGCGGCTCGCCCGCAAGTGCCCACGCCACCATGTTCGGCACGTGGTAGTCGCCGACGCTCACCGCGTCGGGATCGCCGAACGCGCAGCGCACGACCTCCGCGGCCGTCCAGGCACCGATGCCGGTCAGCGATCGCAGCCGGGTCGTCGCCTCCGCCGCCGACGTCGCGGCATCCAGCCAGTCGGCGCGGACGGCCGCGCGGCGAATGACGTCGGCGCGACGCCGCTCGATGCCGAGCGGGTGGAGGGCGTGGTAGGGGAGCCTTGCCAGCGTTGCCGGCGGTGGCGGCAGGAGCAGGTCACCCGGGCCGGGCGCCGCCTCGCCATGGCGGCGCAGTAGCGCGGCATAGGCCCGGAAGGCTTCGGTGCCGGTGACCTTCTGCTCGAGGATCGACGGCACGAGGGCGTGGAAGACCCGCCCCGTCTGCGGCAGGCGAAGCCCGGCATGAGCTCGCTCGATGCGGCGCAGCACCGGGTGGACGGCAACGAATGCCGCCGGCCGATCCGCCTCCCCGACGAGCATGCCGACGCCGTCGAGGGCGTGGGTGGCGCCGGGGCCCCAGGCCGTTGCGGCCAGATGCGCCGGAGCCGTGAGCCGCAGCTGGAGCGTGGCCGGTCCGGCCGGCGTGCGGAAGGCGAGCCATGCCTCGCGACGCCCGACCCGGATCGTGCGGTCGCCGCGGCCGTGAGCCAGCGGTCCGAGCGTGGTCGCCAGGTCGAGCGGGCCACGCAGGTCGAGCCCGCGCTCGATCACCGACGCATCGAGAGGAGCAGCGGAGTCGCGCCGGCCTGGGTGGCCTCGAATTCGGAGCGGCTGCGCATGCCCCGATACCCCTCGGACACCGCAAGCTGGGCGCAGGCCGCGCCGAGCGAGCCGCCTGGGCCGGGCAGGAGGACGACGTCCGGCGCGTAATCGCGAAGGGCGACGCGGAGGCTGGTGGCGAAGTCGTAGGTGGCGGCGCCCTGGCCGCGCAGGGAGTGCTCGGCGAGGCCGGCGGGGTCGGTCGACCACGGCGTGAACCGGGTGCCGCGCCCGTCGACGAGCGTCACGTTCGGCCGATCCCAGCGCAGGTCGGCGAGACGCGTGGCCGCCTCCTCGGCGGCTGCGGCGCGGAGAGGCGTGTGCCAGGCGTCCGCGCTGGCCAGGCGCAGCGGGTAGTCACGCTGGGCGACCTGCACCGGTGGCAGCCTGTCGGCAAGTGAGTCGATGCCGTCCGAGGTTCCGGCGACGACGGCGAAGGCGCCGAGGTCGATCGCCAGCGCCGCGCCGCCATCGGCCTCGCCGAGTGCGTCCCGCAGGCCGTCGATCCGGTCTGCGGCAGGCTGCCAGGCCTCGTCGGTGAGGGGGTAGATGAGCTCGGCCGGCGGCATGTTCCCGGCGAGTGGGGCTTCGGCGGAGGCCGCCATCTCCTGCACGAGGCGGAAGGCGTCGTCGAACCCGAGCGCTCCGGAGGCGGCGAGGGCGGTATACCACCCGGTCGAGTTGGCGACCACGACCACGACCTCGTGGTCGTCGGCGATGCGCTCGGCGTCGAGCAGGCTGCAGAGGAAGACGAGCGGCCAGCCGTTCGTCGGCCGCAGGTGGACCGCCGGGTCGAAGCGTTCCGCACCGTCGACCTCGGTGAGCGGCTGCAGGCCCTCGCCCGCGCGCAGCTCATCGGCGCGGCGGACCCATGGGTGTCCGCCCGGGAGCGATCCGAGCGAGGGCGGGCCGTACGAGCCCCGGCCCGGGAAGGCGACGGCCGCGCGCATCACGATCGCGCGGCTGCCTGGCGGCGCTTGCCGACGGCGGCGACAGCCGCGGCCACGATCTGATCGACGCCGACCAGCACGGCCGACGTCGCGGGGCCGAGCGGGACGAACGAATCGACGGCGCGCACCGAGCTGAGGCGCTTCGCAACCTTGTGCTCCGCGAGGTCGGCGATGATCGCATCCGCCACGCCGCCGCCGGTGGCGCGGCACTCGTCGACGACGACGACGGTGCCGACCCCGCCGGCCTGCGCGCGGATCGTCTCGGTCGGGAGCGGGTTGAGCCACCGCAGGTCGAGCACGCGCGCGCGCAGGTCGTGCTCATCGGCGAGGCGCTTCGCCGCCTGCAGGCTGAGGCGCAGGCCGTTGGCGTAGCTGATCAGGAGGACGTCGGCGTCGCCCTCGGTCTCGCCGTGCAGACCCACCTCGCCCGGCAGGAGCAGGTCCGGCGGCGGGTGATAGGCGGTGAGCCAGCCGTCGTCGCCATCGGTGTGGAGGTCCTTCTCGTGGTAGAGCGCGATCGGCTCGAGGAAAACGACCACGCGGCCGTCCTCGGCGGCCATCGCGATGGCGCCGCGCAGCATGCGGGCCGCGTCGTCCCCGCGGGCGGGAGCCGCGAGCACGAGGCCGGGGATGTCGCGCAGAGCGCCGATGCTGTTGTCGTTGTGGAAGTGGCCGCCGAAGCCCTTCTGATAGGCGAGGCCGGGCACGCGCACGACCATCGGGTTGCGGAACTGCCCGGAGCTGAAGAACTGGAGGGTGGCGGCCTCGCCACGCAGCTGGTCGATGGCGTTGTGGACGTAGGCGAGGTACTGGATCTCGGGCACCGGCAGGAGGCCGATGTGGGCCGCACCCTGGGCGATGCCCAGGATGCTGGTCTCGTCCAGCAGCGTGTCGAACACCCGCGCGGCGCCGAAGCGCCGCTGGAGGCCGTTGGTGACGTTGTAGACCCCGCCCTTGCGCCCGACGTCCTCCCCGAAGACGAGGAGCTCCGGCCGGCGAAGCAGCTCGTCGGCAAGCGCGGCGTTGATCGAACCGGCGAGGGTGCGCGCGTTGGGCGAGGCAGACGCCTCCGGCAGGGTCTCGCCGAACGACGCGCTGCGCTCCTCGGCGGTCGCGAGGGGCGTCTCGCTCCGTTCTCGCACGCGATCGGGGTGATACGGCGCGAGCGGGCCGATGACTTCGTCGGTCGTCTGGAGCTGGGGGCGTCCCGCCGCCTCCTCGGCCACTGCCGTGACCCGCACGCGTGTCTCGCGCACGAGGTCGCGGAGCTCGTCCGGCGTTGCCGCGCCGAGCTCGATGATGCGCCGGGCATTGCGCACCAGGGGGTCGTGCGCCTCGACATCCTCGATCTGAGGGATCGATCGATAGGTGGGCTCGGCGTCACTGCCGGCGTGTCCCCACAGGCGGACCGTGCTGAGGTGCAGGAACACCGGCTGGCGCGCGGTGCGGACGTGGGCGATGGCGCCTTCGACGGCCGCCCAGATCTCGTCGATCTCACCGCTCGCCTGCATGTAAGTCAGGTGCGGCATCGCGCCGAACGTGGCCTCGATCCAGCCGTCGGGTGTCGGGACGCTGATGCCCATGCCGTTGTCCTCGCACACGAGCAGCAGCGGCATCGGCAGGCCCATCCGTACGGCGTAGCGCGCCGTGTTGATCGCGGCCAGTGCCGTGGCGTGGTTGGCGCTTGCATCGCCGAAGGAGCAGACGACTACCGCGTCCTCGGGCAGGCCGATGCCGACCCCGATGCGCTTGGCACGCGCGAGGCTGAACGCGAGGCCCATCGCCTTCGGCAGGTGACTGGCGATCGTGCTCGTCTGCGGTGGGATCCACAGCGCGCGGCTGCCCCACACCTTGTGGCGGCCCTGGGCGATCGGGTCCTCGCTCGAGGCGACGACGCCGAGCAGCGTGTCGAGCACCGGAGTGCTCCCGGGAAGCTGGCGTGAGCGAGCCAGGACGAAGCCGCCCGAGCGGTAATGGAGGAACGCCGGGTCGTCGACACGGAGCTGCGCGCCGATGACGGCATTGTCCTCGTGGCCGGCCGAGCTGATCGTATAGAAGCTGCGCCCGGTCTTCTTCAGCTCACGCGCTGCGACGTCGATCTGACGCGAGGCGAGCTGATCCTCGAAGAGCCCGAGCGCCGTTGCGGCGGTCAGGGTCGTGCCGGGTTGGAGGGCCGCGTGCGGGGCAAGCAGCGTGGCGGCCGGCTCCGCGGCAGCGAGGTAGGTATCGAGGCGGTTTTCGACGATCGCGATGCGATCCCAGGTCATTCGGCGGGTCCGGCTTGGGTGTCGAGGTGAAGCTCGGGGGCCGGCCAATCATAGCGCCGAGGCTCACAGGACCGTCAGGAGGACACGAAATCGCGGAAAGTCGCCGCCACCGGTGGCTGCGGCCGTGGCCGCGGCGAGCAGCAGCTGGGCCGCGAGGGCCGCGATCGGCGACCAGATGAGCGGGTTGCGGAGGCGGCGCGGGAGCATGATCGGGAACCTCGTGCGTGCGCCGCCGCCGGACCCTGCGCCCGCGTCCCGGCGCATTCGGCATGGGACTCCATCGCCGCTTACCGGCGGCTTACCAATGGCTTACTGACCGCTCCCCCGGCGGTGGCTGCGTCTCAGCGCCCAAGCGAGATGAGGACGATGCCGGCCAGCGCCAGGGCGACGCCGATCTGACCCAGCCGCGTCAGGCGCTCGTTCAGTACGAAGCGCGCGAGGAGCATCGTCACGATCGGATAGAGGCCGATGAGCGGGGCAGCCAGGCCGACGTGCATCCCCTCGCGGGCCACGACATACAGCGCGTTGCCACCGACGTCGAAGAGCCCGGCCAGCGCGACCAAGAGCACCGGGACGCTCGAGCGATCGACCTTGCGCACCGCCACCACGATGGCCGCAAGCGCCGCGGAAACCGCTCGGCTGAAGACGAGCGCCCACAGCGGATCGCCCCTGGTTGCGGCGATGTCGAGCAGGACGTACCACGCGCCGAAGCCGATGGCCGCCACTCCCGCGAGCGCCAGCGCCCGGCGCCCGATCTCGTCGCGCGAGGCACCGCCGGCCGCGGCCGCAGCTGCGGCAGCACACGCGACACCGATCAGCTGGATCGGCGACGTCGCCGCACCGGCGAGCGCCGCGGCGAGCAGGGGAAGGACCAGCGACCCGGCGCCTGCGAGCGACGTGACGAGGCCCATCGAGCCGATCGCCATGCCCCGGTACAGCGTGGCCAACCCGACCATTCCCCCCACCCCGGCCGCCATGCCGAAGAGCACCGCATCGAGCGGCGGCAGCGGCGGTCGAAGGATGACGAGGCCGACGAGCAGCGCGACGAGCCCGGTCGCGTGGGCGCCGGCGACGACGATGAGCGCGCCGGCCCGGCGGGCGGCGAGCGCGCCGGTGAAGTCGCCGGCGCCAAACGAGACCGCGCCGAGCAGGCCGGCCAGGACTCCGGTGGGGGTCATCGGTCGGCGCGATCCACGCCGCGACTCTAGCCGTCACGCCGACCGCGGTCCTGACCCCTTCGTCCGGTGCGCACCGCACCGCGGCACGTCGTACTCTTGCGTCGTCGTCCGGCCACCCGAGCGCCGGGCCGTCAGTCAGGGGAGAACATCACACGTGACCACCTCACAGCCAGTCGCGAGCGTGTCCGGCTGGCGCGTCGCCATCATCGGCGGCGTCGCCATCCTCGCGGTCGGCATCGGCATCGCCCTCGGCGGGTTCTTGCTCACGGGGCGGACCGCGGCGATCGGCAGCGGCGCGAGCTACGTCCCCGCGACCGCGCCGCTCTATGTCGAAGTGCGCCTCGAGCCGTCGGAGGCGCAGGATGCCGCGCTGCGCGAGCTCCTGGGAGCCTTCCCCGAGATCGAGGGGATCGACCTCAGCCAGCCGCTCTACGGCCAGCTCACCGCCAAGCTCGACGAGACCCTGGCAGCGGAGGGGACCGAGCTCAGCTGGGCCGCCGACATCGAGCCGTGGTTCGACGGGCGCGTCGGATTCGCGATGCTCGACTTCCCGGCGTCGGCACTCGCGCCGACGATGGAGGCCCCCGAGATGAAGGAGGTCCCGTCGGCGGTCGTCCTGATCGGCGTCGACGACCGGGCCGCCGCGCAGACCTCGATCGATCGCATCCTCGCCGAGTCCGAGGCTCCGGTCACCTTCGGTCAGCAGGAGCACGCCGGCGTCACGATCCACGTCGACGAGGAGACCGGCGCGGCCTATGCGCTCACCGATGACCAGCTGCTCATCGCGCCATCGGTCGACGACATCATCGCCGCCCTTGACGCGCACGCCAGCAGCGCGACGACGCTGTCGGAGGCGGGCTCGAGGGCGAGCCTGACCGATGCGCTCCCGGAGGAGTGGCTCGTCTTCGGCATCTACGACTTCACCGACCTCCTGGCCAGCGCCCTCGAGGGGAGTGGCGTCCCTGGCGTGAGCGGCGACCTGCTGGCCGACCAGCCGATGCGCGGGGCGATGGCGCTCACCGTCGACGGCGATCGCGTGAGCCTGCCGATGGTGAGCGATCCGCCGTCCGGACCGTTCGCCGTCACCAACGCAGAACGCGGTCTCGCCGACGAGGTCCCCGGCGATGCCCTCTACTACGCCGAGGGTGGCAACGTCGGCGCCTCGCTCGGTGGCGTCATCGGCTCGCTGAAGGATTCTGTCGGCACCATGCCCGAGGTCGCCGAGCAGCTCGAGATGGTCGAGGCCGCCATCGGCGGCGACGTCGAGGACCAGGTCGCCTGGATGGGGGACATCGCGGTTGCCGCCGGCTACGACGGGGAGCAGCCGTGGGGCGGCGCGATCATCGTGCCGACAGACATGGAGGAGGCGCGCCGCACGATGGGCCAGCTGTCGACCTTCGCCGGGCTCGCGACCCTCGACCCGTCGATCGGCATAACCGTCGAGGAGCGCAACGTCGATGGCTTCGAGGTCACGAGCTTGCGCTGGAGCGACCCGAGCCGGCCCACCGAACCACCGCCTTCGGACATGCCGGTACCCTTCGCGCCGGCCGAGGTCGCGTTCGAGTGGACCGTCACCGAGGACCGAGTCCTCGTCGGCATCGGCGATCGGTTCGTCGAGCGAGTGCTCGGGCAGGACGCCGCAGGCTCGCTTGCGGCGACGCCCCGATTCAGCGACACGGTGGACGAGCTCGGAGGCTCGAGCAACGCCGGCCTGACGTGGGTCGACCTGCGCGGCGTGCGCATCGCTCTCGAGGCCGCCCTCGGTGGGCTCGATCCGGCCGGGCTGGAGAGCTACGAGTCCGACGTCCTTCCGTGGCTGGAGCCGCTCGACCGGCTCGTGACGGTCTCGCGGATCGACGGCGACCTCCTCCGTAACGACTCGGTCCTGCTCGTCGAATGACGCTCCCGGCGACCCTTCGGGCGCTCCCGGGGAGGGTGCCCGCCGGCGTCGCGGGCGCCTCGAGCTACCTTCGAGGGGCCGGCGTCGAGCCGATGGCCTGGAGCAACGGGCCAGGCGACCGCTACGCGTCGCACGAGCACCCGTACACGAAGCTGCTCGTCTGCGCGGAGGGATCGATCACCTTCGTGGTCGGCGTCGACGAAGTGCCGGTCGAGCTCGCGGCTGGCCAGGGCTTCGAGCTGCCGCCGCACACCCCGCACGCGGCGGTCGTCGGAGCGGCGGGATGCACCTGCGTCGAGGGGCACCGCCGCTAACAACGGGTGCGCGACGCCGCGGCGCGGGCTTCCACCTCGAATCGGTTGTCGCGGTACCACCGGCCCCCGGCGCGCCGAGCCTTCAGCGACGCTGCCAGGTAGGCGATCGGATAGCGCCATCCCATCCGGCCCCACTGGCGGACGTGCTCGAGCTCGTGCTCGAGCTCATCGTCGGTCAGAGCACGCCAGGCGAAGACTGTGTGCCCGAGGGTGATCGCCAGCCAGTCCGTCAGGACCATGCTGCCGAGGCGACGCAGCCATGGCCAGGTGACAATGCGATGTCGGGTCAACGGTCCGGTTCGGGGTGGAGCAGGAGGTCGGGGCGGGAGCCCCATCGGTCCAGGAAGCGGTAGAAGTTGCGCTTGCTGAGCCGATCCCGCTCGTCCTCGGGCAGCGATGTCCAGCCACGATGCTCGTGGCGAGCCAGCGGCAGCGCGTCGGTCCGCACGGCGGTCCAGCCGGCTTCGCGGACGGCGAACGAGAGGTCGAGGTCGGCGTTGCGGTAGAAGCGGAAGCGGCGGTCGAAGCCGCCGACGGCGCGCAGGGCCTCGCGGCGGATCGCGAGGCAATAGGCCTCGATCGCGTCGACCGGCCCCGGTGGTGCCTCGTCGAACTGGCGCGCGTCGTGGCTGGTCACGCCCCACCCTCCGGCGATCCCGACCGCCGGGTCGTCGAACGCTGCCAGGAGCGGCGTGACGAAGTCGCCGGTCGGCTCCAGCGAGGTGTCGAGCAGGATCGTCAGCTCGCCATGCGAGTGCCGCATCCCCAGTGTCCGCGCGTCGGCCCAGCCGAGGCGGTCGGTGCTGTCGAGAACGACCGGCTCAACCGGCAGCGTGACCGATGCGAGCGTGTCGGCGATGGGCTCCTCGGGCGCGTTTGCGACGACCACCAGCTCCCAGCTGGTCGCGGGCGGGTGCTCGGCGAGGCCGTGGAGGAACCGCCGCAGGTCGTCCGGGTGATCCTCGGCGGCGAGCTGGACCGAGGCGTCGACGGTCGCCGGCCCCTCGATCGGGTCCGCCTCGGGCTCCCGGACGAGGATCGGCCGGGCCGTCGATCGACTCCCGGTGTCCTGCACCTCCCATCCGAGCGCCGCGATCAGGTCACGCAGGGCATCGGCACGCGCAAAGTCACGTTCCCCGCGCGCCGCGGCGCGCTCGTCGAGCAGCCGGCGGACGTCGTCGGGAAGGGGATTGGGGGGCATGAACGGAAGTACTCCTGGCACTGACCTGAACGTACCGGGCGGCCGGAGAGCACCGCAACCTTACTATCCGGCCACGAGCCGCACGTACCGCACCAGCGCCCGGAGCGGACGGCAAAGGCCTCAGTGCCCTCGAAAAGGACGAACGCCAGACATGATGACGAACGAGGTCGGGAAGCTACTCACGGCGGCCGAAGTCGCCGAGATGCTGCACCTGCACGTGAACACGGTCAAGCGCCTTGGCGATCGCGGCGAGCTTCCCTTCTTCAGGGTCTGCAAGCGCGGCGATCGTCGGTTCCGCTACGACGACGTGATCGATTTCCTGCACCGGGCCAAGTAGCCCGGTCATTTCATGCCCCCGGCTTCACGCCGGGCGCCGCCCTTGCCAGGGGTGCGGAACGACCGTCGAGGTGCCAATCTCTCGGCGGTCGTTTCCATGTCCCGCATAATCCGCGGCGATGGCTGACGACCCGATCCCGAGCCTCGACGAGGCTCGCAGGCTCCTCGACGTCGGTGACCCCGACGCGGCGACCCGCATCGCCGACACCCTGATCGGGCATCCCGACCCCGACGTCTCCGGGGAGGCGTGGCTGATCATCGGGACCGCTCGCTACCGGACCGATGACGAGCCCGGCGCCCTCGAGGCCTGGCGCTCCGCGGCCGCGCGAGGTGGTCGAAGCGCGTGGCTCGGCTGGCGCAGCGTGGCCGAGCAGCTCGTCCGCGACGGTGACCTCGACGGCGCGATCGAGGCATATCGCGAGGCGGACCGTCGCGCGCCGCCCGCCGAGCGCGGCGCGATCGCGAACCGCATCGCGTGGCTCCTGAAGGAGACGGGTCACGACTTCGCCGCCCGGCGCCAGTTCAACCGCGCGCGGGGCGCCTATGCCACGCACGTCCCGTTCGTGACCTACTCGATCATCGCCATCTGCGTCGTCCTCTTCGTCATCGACGCGGTCCTGACGCAGGGCGAGACGCTGAGTGGCGGCCTCTTTAGCGGCGGGGTCGGGCCGATCGGCGAGAACAACCTCATCAACGCCTTCGCGGTTGCCGACGGCGAGTGGTGGCGAATCTTCACCAGCGCCTTCATCCACCTCGGGCCGATCCACCTCGCCTTCAACATGTTCGTCCTCTACCAGTACGGGTCGCTCGTCGAACGCATGTACGGGCCGATCGAGTACGCGGTCATCTACCTGCTGTGCGCCGCCGGCGGCAGCGTGCTCACGATCCTGGTCGACCCGGTCCAGTCCGCGGCCGGCGCGTCAGGTGCGATCTTCGGTCTCGTCGGCCTGCTGTTCGTCGTCTCGCGCCGCCACCACGCCGTCCTCGGTCGGGAGGCGCGGATGATGGTCGCCGGCATCGGCGGCTTCGTCGTCTACCTGCTCATCTTCACCTTCCTCGTACCGGGGATCAGCTGGACCGGCCACATCGGCGGCCTGATCGTCGGTGCCGTGCTCGGCTTCCTCCTGCCGCCGACCGGCGTGGCCACCCTGAGCGGGATGTGGCGGACGGCGAGCGGCGAGAAGCTGCACGCGTCGATGCCGAGCGCCCTGCGCGCCGTGGTCTACGTCGGCGTCGCGGCCGTGCTCGCCGTCGGCTCCTTCGTCGCCGTGGATCGCCTGATCGTCTGAATCGGCAAGCCGCCCGGCACGACGCGTGCGATCCTGACCGGCATGTGCTTCGATGACGACGCCCGACCACCACTCCCGCCGATCCGCGGCGGGGCGATCGATGCCCGTGACCTCCGCTTGACGAGCGGGGATGGGACAGAGTTCGCCGCCTACGCGGCCCGCGCCGAGCACCCCACCGGCGCCGCCGTCGCGATCATTCCCGACGTCCGCGGCCTCAATCCGTTCTACGAAGAGCTGACCCTCCGCTTCGCCGAGGCCGGCGTCCATGCCGTGGCGATCGACTTCTACGCGCGCTCCGCCGGAGGCGAGAAGCGGGCCGCGGGCTTCGAGTACGAGCCGCACGTCCTCCAGCTCGACCCCACCGCATGCGACGGGGACGTGGCAGCAGCCGTCGACCACCTGCGCTCGGCCGAGGGCGGGGCAGCCGAGCGGCTCTACACCGTCGGCTTCTGCATCGGTGGGCGAATGAGCCTGCTCCAGGCACGCTCCGGCCTCGGCCTGAGCGGCGTCATCGGCCTGTATCCGTGGCCGGTCGGTCCGCATCGCAGCGGACTACCGGCGCCTGCCGACGAGGCGCCGCGCTTCGGATGCCCGGTCCTCGTCATCTACGGCGGGGCCGATGCCGGCATCCCGGCGGATGCGGTTGAGGCGTTCGATCGGGCCCTCGATGCCGCCAGCGTCGAGCACCGCACCGTCGTCTACGAGGACGCCCCCCACTCCTTCTTCGATCGCAAGGCGGCCGACTTCGCCGATGCGAGCGCCTCAGCCTGGGACAAGATGCTGCGCTTCATGGGCGTGATGGGGTGATCGAGTCTGTCCGGCTGACGTTCAGGCGCCGGCGGCGGTTCGCTCCGGCGTCTTCTGCTGCGCCCCTGATGGGCGCACCGGCCGCGTGTAGAGGTACAGCACCACGACCACGTAGATCAGCCACGACAGGAACGTGATCCACTCCGGCGAGCTGGTATAGCCGACCAGTGCGCGCAGGATTGAGCCGAACACGCCCGGCGCGCCGTTCTCCGGCGTGGACTCGTGGGGCAGGATTGCGCCGATGTCGAACGCGGTACCGGTGCCGATCGTGATCCAGCCGGCCTCGACGAACTCGTGGATGCCGTGGCTCAGCAGGCCGGCGGCGATGAAGATCAGGGCGATCCCGGTCCACTGGAAGAACGTCCGCAGGTTGATGACCTGCGCGCCGCGGTACAGCGCGTAGCCGATGGCGACGGCGATAGCGAGGCCGACGATCGCGCCGATCAGCGTGCTCCACGCCTCGGTGCCGGCGGCGGTGGCCTGGCCCATGAGGAAGAGCGCCGTCTCGATGCCCTCGCGGATAACCGCGGTGAAGGCGAGCAGGCTGAGCCCGATGACGCCGCCCTCGGTGAGGGCGCGGTCGACGCCCGCCTGTAGCTCGCCCTTGATGTTGGCGGCCGTGCGGCGCATCCAGAACAGCATCCAGGTCACGACCGCGGCCGCTAGGACCATCGCGAAGCCCTCGAAGATCTGCTCCGCAGGCTCCTCGAAGCCGCCGATCGTCACGAACAGGAACAGGCCGACGACGATGCTAACGACGATGGCCGCCCCGGCACCGAACCAGATCCTGCCGAAGTGGCGTTGGTTCCCCGTTTTGGCCAGGTAGGCGAGGATGATGCTGACGATGAGGGCCGCCTCGACGCCCTCGCGCAGGCCCGTAAGCAGACCGGTCAGGAAGAATCCAACGTCCAAGGTCACATCTCCACGGTGGGGTCGCGCTCCGACGGCGGAGCGGGCTGGTCAACGGGGAGTAAGGCTAGCCTTACTCGCGACCTTCGTCAACCCGAATCACCGATGACCCGGTCGGGATTCAGCCGTCGGGATGCGCCCCGCCCTCGCCGAGGTCCTCGGCGGTGAGGATCGCATCGGCCCAGTGGTCGTGCATCCAGCCCAGGTGTTCCCAGCGGGAGTCGACGATCCGCAGCGTGTCCCAGGCGGGCATCTCCTGCTGCTCGATGATCGTCATCTTCGCCGGGTCGACTTCGTAGACATGGTCGAAGCGCTGGATCACATCGTCGGTGATGCGCCTGGCCTCGGGTGGGCGCTGGGCGCCGAGCCGGAACCCGATCATCGGAACGGGCTCTCGTCGATACCGTAGGCGCGATCGAGCTCGTACTTGCCCGGGTTCATGACGTTGTTCGGGTCGAGCGCTGCCTTGATCTTCATCATCACGTCGAAGCCGCCGCCCATCTCGACCGGCACGAGCTCGGCGTCGCCCTCGCGCGTCGCGCCGTGGCAGGCGGTGATCGAGCCGCCGTGGTCGAGCGCGACCTGGGCGATCTCCCGCTTGCAGGCCACCCAGTCGGGCCAATTGTCCTCCGACAGCTTCTGCTCCCAGATGCCGATGTCGATCTCGGTCAGGTAGTCGCCCCACGGCTTGTAGGCGCCATTGGTGTAGGCGAACATGCCCCAGTCGTCGAGGATGCCCATCTTCTCCACGTAGCGCGCCGCGATCGCGTGCCACTTCTCCATCACCGCCGGGAGCTGGCTGTAGTTGATCGAGGCGTCCTCGCAATGCCAGCTCATCGGCACCACCTCGCCGGTCGCCAGACGCCCGTGGAGCGGCGTGGCGTAGCGGTCGTGGCGCGACGCCCAGTCACCGGAGCTGATCTCGTCGCCGAGATAGGTCCCGCCCGACTCGCGGCCGATCCGCATGAGCCGCCGAGCGGCCGGCTCGACCTCGTCGCGGGTGCCGTACATCGCGGTCGCGACGACCGCCTTCACGTGATCGGGCCGCGGGATGTAGGCCTCGTCGTCTCGTCGCAGGTAGCGCAGCTTCCACTCGTCGAAGAGCACGACGCCCGCGAGCGTTGCGAGGCCCGACGTCGCCAGTGCCCCCGTCGACTCCCATGCGGCGGCGTAGGAGGGGTAGTGGAAGAAGGCGGCGAACTCGACCTCCGGGCGGGGGACCAGCTCCAGGGTCGCTTCGGTCACGATCCCGAGCGTGCCCTGGTGGCCCATGAACAGGTGCTTGAGCTGGTAGCCGGTCGACGACTTGCGGATCTTGCGCCCGCCGCCGTCGCCGATCTCGACGATCTGGCCGGTCGGCAGCACGATCTGGAAGCTGATGACAAGGTCGCGGGTGTGCCCATATCGGCCACCGATGAGCGACCAGCCGCTGGTACCGATGCGTCCCCCGACGAGCGAACACGGGTAGCTGGCTGGGTCGTCGGGGAACATCACCCCGTGCTTCCGCACCTCCTCGTTGAGCTTCAGCATGTTGATCCCGGGGCCGACCGTCACGGTGCGGTCGACGAGATCGACCTCGTGGATCTGGTTCATGCGCTTGACGTCGACGACGATGCCGCGCTTCAGCGGCAGAGCGCCGTCGTTGAGGCCGGTTCCGCCGGCGCGCGGGACGAGCGGGATCCGCTCACGGTTGGCGAGGTTGACGACCTCGCTCACGTGCTCCGCGGTCCGCGGCAGGACGACGAGGTCGGGGACGTACTCGGCCCAGCGGTGGACGGGGAACGGCGCCGGCACGCGGGTGCGGTTGAAGCGGGCGGCGCGACCGGTGAGCACGCCCTCGTCGCCGAGGATGGCGCGCAGCTCGTCGACGACCCCGTCGCGGATCTCGACGAACGCGGTCACGCCACGACCGCCTGCTGCGGCCCGGCCCCGCCGTTGACGCCGCGCGCGTCGAGGCCGGCTGACTCGGCCACGAGCTCCATGAGGTCGCGGACGTCGATCTGGGCCTCGGCCCCGGCCGCCGACAGCGGACGCTCGGACCAGACGCAGGCCGAGACGAGCGTGTCGACCTCGAGGTCCTTCGCGCGCGCCACGCGGCGACGGCTGATCTCGGCGGTGATCTCCGGCTTCTCGATCGCGAGGCCCGCGCCGGCGCCGGAGCAATACGACCACTGCGTGACATGGTCGACGTCCTTGAAGGTCAGGCCGGGGATCGCGCGCAGGATCTCGCGGGGCGAGGCGTGGATTCCCTTGCGCTTGTTGAGCCGGCACGGGTCGTGGTAGGTGACCGTGCGCTCGATCGGCTTCGTCAGCGTCAGCTTGCCGTCTCGGATCAGCTCGGCGACGAGCTCGGTGATGTGGACGATCTCGAATTCGTAGTCCGGCCCGAAGTATTCGACGTAGTCCTCGGTGAAGCTGATGTAGTCGTGCGGGTCGAGGGTGATGATCCGCTTCGCGCCGTAGCTACGCCAGTCGGCGACGTTGTGCTCGGCCAGCTGGCGCGAGGCGTCGGTGTAGCCCATCTCGGCGGCCGGTCCGCCGCAGCACCACTGCTCGCGCATGAGCCCGAACTCCACTCCCGCTTTGCGCAGCAGCTGGGCGGTCGAGCGCGACACCGAGGTGCGGTAGAACGCGGCCTCGCAGTCGACGAAGAGGATCGACTCACCGCCGATCGGCAGGTCCAGCCCCGCCGCCCAGCTGGCGACAGTTTCCTGTGAGACCGGCACGTCGAGCACCGGCTCGCTCTTCGCGTCCAGCGTGGCCTCGACCCAGCGCTTCCAGTTTGGCTGCTCGATGCCCGATTGGACCGCCAGCGCGCGCATCGCTTTCACGACCTTCACCGTCTGGGTCCGATGGCGGTAGAAGTCGCCGGTGAACAGCGTGTTCGGGCACCGAAGCTCGCACGCGCCGCACTGGGTGCAGTGGACATAGTCGTCGGCAACGTCCGCCACCGACAGGTTGCCCTGTTCCATCGCCACGATGTTGGCGTGGAACGCGGTGGGGGTGTGGTTCTCGTTGCGAGTCACCTGCATGACCGGGCAGACCTCGCGACAGAACTTGTGCCCGCTGCTGAAGCAGCCGTAGGCGTTGTCCCGCCACTTCTCGATGAAGTCGGCCTGGAGCCGGCCGTCGGAGGCCGGGTCGTACGGGGGCGCGGTCATGCGTGCGACACCTCAGCAATACCGAGGGAGCGGGTGAGGGGTCGGCGCCGAGCGCCGCCCTCGCGGTCCGGCGCCCGGCTCAGGCCGGGATCGGCTCCCTGGCCAGCGCCGGCATGACCCGATCGCGGATCAGCTTCAGCTGTTCCTTCGCGTCGGGGCACGTGTCGATATCGGTGCCGGTGAACGCCTTCACCAGGAACCGGTCGGTGATGGCTGCGATGACATGGTTGATGCCGGTCGACAACACGTTGCGCTGCAGCTTCTCGACCACCTCCTCGGGTGTTCCGGCGATGGTGATCTTCTCGGCGAGCTCGGGGGCCGTCAGGTCGAGCGCCTTCTTCACGTCGCCCGCGGCGAACGCGTCGAGGATCGGTTGGAGGTCGCTCGGGCTGATCCCGTGGCGCTCCTGCTGCTGCTGCGGCATCGAGGAGAAGTAGAACGCGGCCAGCAGGCGGGCTGCCTCCTTGGCCGCTGCGGAGTCTTCGCCGACGGTCATCAGCGCCCAAGCCCCGAGGTCCAGCTCACGCCAGTCACGCCCCGCTTTCTCGGCGCCGATCTTGACGTTCTCGACCATGTACTCGTAGGTCTCCTTCGACGCGGCGACGGCCTGATGGACGCCATCGAAGAGCTCGCCGCCTACCTGGAACGACCGTGGCCCACCCATCGCGCCGAGAATGATCGGCACCCGCTCCTGGACCGGACGCGAGAAGGTGTAGAGGCCGGCGTACTTGAAGAAGTCGCCCTCCATGGTGATGGCGCCCTCATCGAGCAGCGTCCGCATCACCTGTCGCGCCTCGATGACACGGGAGAGAGGCTTCATGCCGGTGATGTCGATCCCGTGCTGCGGAAGCAGGGAGATGTTCCCGAAGCTGACGACGATCTCTGCACGGCCGCCCGTCAGCTCGTCGAGCGTTCCGGTCATCTGAACGATGTGCGCCGGGTCACGCATGATCACGTGCGTGACGTTTGGGCCCATCCGGATCTGCTTCGTCTCGCGCGCGGCGGCGGCGAAGAGGAGCCACATGTCCTTCCACCAGGTCTCGTCCACCGAATACGCCGCGTAGAAGCCGAGCTCGTCGGCCGTCTTGATCAGGTCGATCGATTCCTTGACCGGGTACGCCGGCAGATGCATGTAGCTGAACTTGACCATGCGCGCGCCTCCTGCAGGACTCGGTGCTCAACCCCCATCACGCTGCGCGTCAGCCGGTATTCGGTTGGCGGACCCTCATGATGCCATCCGGGTCAACGGCTCCCGCAGTCCGTCCATCGCTCTAGAATCAGCGTCGCGCCCACCCCACGGAGTACCGATGATCGACTTTTCGCTGACCGATGCGCAGCGAGAGGTGCAGCGCACCGCGCGCGCCTTCGCCGAGCGCGAGATCCTTCCGCGCGTCCGCGAGCTCGACGAGACCTCGACCTACGACCGCACCCTGTACGAGAAGATGGGATCGGAGGGTCTGCTGGGCCTGCCGATCCCCGAGCGCTACGGCGGCGCCGGGATGGACTACATCGCCTTCGCCCTGCTGTGCGAGGAGATGGAACGCGCCGACACCGCGTTTCGGGTCATCCTCAGCGTCCACACCGGGCTGAACTCGCTGACGCTGCTGCAGTGGGCGAGCGAGGAGCAGAAGGAGCGGTACCTCGTGCCGCAGGCCCGCGGCGAGAAGCTCGCGACGTTCGGCCTCACCGAGCCCGGCGTTGGCTCGGACGCGGCCAACCTGGCGTCCACCGCACGGCGCGACGGCGATCGGTACATCCTCAACGGCTCGAAGATCTGGATCAGCCTGGCCGATACGGCCGACCACTTCCTCGTCTTCGCCAACGTCGACCGCTCGAAGGGCCACAAGGGGATCACCGCGTTCATCGTCGAGCGCTCGTTTCCAGGCTTCTCGTCGGAGTCCCTGCACGGGAAGCTCGGCGTGCGGGCGGGAAACACCGGCATCCTCACCTTCGATGACTGCGAGGTGCCGGCGGCGAACCGCGTCGGCGAGGAGGGGGAGGGCTTCACGATCGCGATGAGCGCCATCGACCAGGGGCGGTACACCGTGGCCGCCGGAAGCGTTGGGCTGGCGCAGGCGTGCCTGGACGCATCGGTGAAGTACGCGCACGAGCGCAAGACGTTCGGGTCGGAGATCGGCGAGCACCAGCTCGTGAAGCAGATGCTGGCGAAGATGGAGCAGGGGATCGAGGCCGGGCGCCTGCTCGTGTGGAAGGCGGGCTGGAGGAAGAACCGCGGCGAGCGGAATACCCGCGAGACCTCGCTGGCGAAGTGGTTCGCGACCGACCACGCCGTGCAGTCGGCAATGGACGCGATCCAGATCCACGGCGCCTACGGCTACAGCAACGAGTATCCGGTCGAGCGATACCTGCGCAACAGCAAGGGCTCGGTGATCTATGAAGGCACCTCGCAGATCCACACGCTGATGCAGGCCGACTACGTGCTCGGCTACCGTAAGGACAAGCCGCTGCGGATGCCGCAGCCAGCCTATGAGGGGGAGATGTAGCGACCGAGGTGCTTACCGGACCGATTCCCACGGGATGGGCGGAGCGGCCGATCAGTAGCTGAAACGTGCGCCGGGCGGGACGCTGCGCTACGGAACCAGTCCGCGGATTGTCCGGTGCATGCGTGCCACGGGAATCCAGCCATTCGGTTGCCGTTGTGCCCGTGGCGCGGGATCGGCCCTCTTCATGCCGGCGACTTGCGGCTCAGCCGGTCGGCGAGCCCACCAATCGTCAGCGCAAGGCCCAGTGCCAGGATGCCGATGGCGGCCACGAGCCGGAACGCCTCGCCGCCGAATGTGGTCGCGAACACGAGGTAGGCGACGACGCCGCCGATGGCGAGGCCGGCGCCGATCCACTTGAAGGCGGGCGCATCGGCGATCCAGCCGGCGGCGTACATGCCCAGGCCGAGGCTGAAGGGGAACACGCTCCACAGGTAGGCCCACGCGCTCCATCGGTCCGTGAGGCTGGTGTACAGCAGCGCCGCACCGATGCCGGCCAGCAGGGCACCGGGAATCACCATTCCCGCCCGCAGACGGCGGTTCGGGCCGCCGACCAGGGCGGGCACGAGGAAGAACAGCGACAGGCCGATGATGAGGATCGGCCACCAGCGCAGGACCTCCTCGTCGAGGGGAAGGCCGCGCATGAGGTCGGCCAGCGGCTCGCTGGCCAGCAGCAGGATCCCGACGATGAGCAGCAGCAGCCCCGCCAGGAGCTCGATGGTGCGACTCACCGGCCGAGTATACGGTGGCATCATGCCGCCGATGCCCGCCCGGCCCGGCACCCGCTCGCTGCTCCGCGCGCTCGGGAGGCGGTTGCCGCGCACGCGCGGGGAGCTGCGCGTCGCGGGCCTGCACGACGAGGTCGTCGTCCGCCGCGATCGATGGGGGATTCCGCACGTCGACGCGGCCGGCGACGCCGACGCCTGGTTCGGGCTCGGGTTCTGCCACGGCCAGGATCGCGCGTTCCAGCTCGAGCTGCTGGCGCGTGCCGGGCGCGGGATGCTGGCCGACCTCCTGGGTGCGGCTGCTCTCCCGATCGACCGGATGTCGCGGACACTCGGCTTCCGGCGCGTAGCGCTGGCACAGGTCAGCCGCCTCGATCCGGACGTGATCGCGACACTCGAGGCCTACGTCGCCGGGATCAACGCGGCGGCCGGATGTACGCCACGACCGCACGAGCTCGTCCTTCTGCGCGCCGAACGGAGCGGGTGGACCGTCGAGGACGTCCTGGCCTTCGAGGGACTGCAGTCGCTGGCACTGGCCGGCAGCTGGGACACCGAGCTCGCGCGCCAGGCGATCCTCGAGGCCGATGGCCCCGTGGCGCTGGCGGCGATCGAACCGACCTACGGGCCGTGGTTGCCGGTCGTGGCGCCGCCGGACGCCCGCGCCGGCGAAGCGGTGGCGAGGCTGGCGGCCGACCTTGCGCTCCTCCGCGACCTGGTTGGCGGCGCGGGCGGCTCGAACGCCTGGGCCGTCGCCGGATCGCGGACGGCGTCGGGCACCCCGATCCTCGCCAACGACCCGCACCTCGCACCGGGCGTCCCGCCGCCGTGGTACCTCGCGCATCTGCGCACCCCGGAGTGGGAGCTGGCCGGCGCCTCGTTTGTTGGCGGCCCGGCGTTCCCGACCGGCTTCAATGGCCACGCAGCATGGGGCATCACCGCTGCCTGCACGGACTCGGCCGACCTGTTCTGGGAGGAGCTCTCCGCCGACGGCAGCACGACGCGCGGCCCCGATGGTCCGGAGCCCGTCGAGCGGATCGTCGAGACGATCCCGGTGCGAGGGGCGGACGCGCTCGTCGAGGAGGTGCTCGTCACCCGGCGCGGGCCGATCGTGACCGGCCTCGTCGACGGCGTCTCCCGGTCGCTTTCGATGCGCGCGACCTGGCTCGAGCCGGCGCCGGTTCGCGGCTTCCTCGACGTCCAGCGGGCGCGCGACTTCGCCGCCTTTCGCGAGGGATTCAGGGCGTGGCCAGGCCCGTCGCTCAACATCGTCTATGCCGATGCCGGCGGCCACGTCGGCTGGCAGGTCGTCGGCACTCTGCCCCGACGACGCGCGGGGAATGGGATCGTTCCGCTGCCGGCATGGGAAGCGGGCTGGGAGCACGAGCACCTCGCCTTCGACGACCTGCCCCGGGCGCTCGACCCACCGTCGGGCTTCGTGGCGTCCGCGAACAACGCCCCACGCGTCGACGCGCCGGATGCGCCGTTCCTCGGCGTGGACTGGCTGGACGGCTACCGCGCGGCGCGGATCGTCGAGGTGCTGGAGGGAAGCTCGGACTGGGACGTTGCCGGCTCGATGGCGATGCAGACCGACCGGCTCAGCGTGCCGTGGCGCGACCTTCGCGACGTCGTGCTCGCGGCCGCGGAGGGCCCGATGGCCGACCTGCTGCGGGAGTGGGACGGGGTCGTGGCCGCGGGCTCGGTGGCGGCATCGGTCTATGAGCTGCTCGTCGCGGAGCTGGCATGCGCGATGGCCCGGGCGGAGGCGCCGAACGGGTGGCGGTGGGCGGTCGGCGGCGGGTTCGGCCGGGTCGTGCCGCGCACCTCGTTCGGAGCCCGGACGCTCAGCCACCTCGTCGGCCGGCTTCGGTCGGGACGCGGGACGGAGCTCATCCCGCCCGCCCTGGCGCGTGCGGGCGAGATCCTGCACGAGCGCCACGGGGCCGATTCCACCGGCTGGGCATGGGGCGAGATCCGGCCGCTGTGGCTGCTCCACCCGCTCGGCAGGCGCAGGCCGCTGGACGGCATCTTCAACGTGGGTCCGGTGCCGCTCGGCGGCGACGCGAACACGCCCGCGCAGGCCGGGGTCCATCCGCTCAATCCGCTCGGGAACCCCGGGGCGATCGCCAACCAGCGCAGCGTCATCGACCTCGGCGACCCGGAGCGCAGCCGCTTCGTGCTGGCCGGCGGACAGTCCGGCAACCCGCTGTCACCGCACTACGCCGACCTCTTCGAGCTGTGGCGACGCGGCGAGGGCGTGCCGATCGCGTGGGCGGCCGAGGCGGTGGACGCGGCGAGCATCAGCCGGCTGGTGCTGCGTCCCGGTTGAGCTGGATCGGGCGTACTGACCGATGTTCAACCCGGGCACGTTTCCGGCGATTCCCGTGGAGCGGGCGTATCGGCGAATCAGTGGCTGAAATCCCGTGGGGCGGGAGGCTTGGACGGCGAGCCGACAAACCTCCGTCGCCAGGGCTCCCATGGTGCGGGAATTCGGCCAATCAGTGGCCGTTACGCCCGTGGGGCGGGAGCGCGGCGTGGCGCTGGCTTCGGTCAGGTGGTTGAACATGCCCCGACGCCCTCGTGGGGGACGCCTTCGGCGCAGCTGGCTAGAGGTACTTCTCGAACCAGCCCCTGAGCCGCTCGAGGCGGTCGATTCGACGGTCCGGTCGACCGTGCGACTTCATCTCGTGGTGCTCGTCGGGGTAGAGGACGTACTCCACCTCGCGCCCGAGCACTTTCAGCGCGGTGAAGAACTGCTCGTTGTCGGCCGGCGGGCAGACCCGGTCCTCCTCCGACTGCAGCATGAGGAGCGGCGTGTGGACGTTCGGCGCGTTGCGTAGGGGCGAGGAACGCCACAGCTGCGCGTGGCCCTCGTCGCTGAGCGGGTCGCCGAGGCCCGCACGGCGGTTGTAATGCACCCCGAAGTACGAGTTCGCCCAGGCCGACGCCTGGTTGGCGACGCCGTTCTCGCTGCTGGCCGCGCGGAACCGATCGGTCACGCCGATCAGCCACTGTGTGAGGAAGCCACCGTAGCTGAGGCCCATGACGCCGAGCCGCTTGGGATCGGCGAGGCCAAGCTTCACGAGGCCGTCGACCGCCGCGAGCGCGTCGACGGCGTCGGTGTCGCCCCAGGCCGCCGAGAGGCCGCGCACCCACGGGCCGCCGAAGGTCGTCGAGCCGCGGATGTTCGGCATCAGCACCCGGTAGCCGGCCTCGCACAGCGCCATCTCGTCGAGGGTGCCTCCGGGACCCCACGCGCCGGTCGGCCCGCCGTGGATGTGGAGGATCGTCGGCAGGCGCCGCTTGCCGGCGTCGCGCGGCGAGGCGAGCCAGGCCTGGATCGGTCCAGCCGGTCCGCGGAGCGTGAGCTCCTCGAGGTCGACGCCGTCGAAGCGGCGCTGCCAGGCCGATCCCTCGCGGGTCACCTGGCGCAGCTCGCTACCCTCGACAGTCCACACCTCGCCGGCAAGGCCGTCGAGGGCGGCCGAGATCGCGACGCGCCCGCCGGCCACGTCCAGCCCCGACGCCGCGATCCGCAGGTCCGGGTCGATCATCGGCTCGGCGTGACCGTCCAAGGTCACCCGGTACGGAAGGTCGCGGCCGCGGTCGCCGACGATCACCACCAGCTCGGAATCCGACAGCCAAGCCGGTCCGGGCATCTCCTCCGCCATCAGCAGGTCGCACCACGCCCACTCGCCGATCGGGCGGTCGAGGTCCGGTGTCAGGTGCCTCGGCGTGCCGGACGGCAAGTCCATCACCCACAGCGAGGGCGGGAGCTCGTCGGGCGGGTCCTCGACGTCGGTGCCGATGAACGCCAGGCGCCGCCCGTCGGGCGAGAACGACGGCCGGTCGGCGTCGCCGGCCAGGCTCGCCAGCTCGCGGACGCGCGGCTTGGCGGCATCGGTCCCCACCGACCAGATCTGGAGCCTCGGGCTGATGGTCGTGTCCGGACCGCGGTCGGCCGAGAAGGCGATGCGCCGACCATCCGGCGACCAGGCCGGATTGGTCACGTCGAAGTCGCCGCGCGTCAGCTGACGCGGTGTTGCGCCCGCCCGAAACGGCATGACCCACAGGTGGGATCGCCGCACGACGTGGCCGGACTCGTCGTCGCGGAAATCGAGCCGGGTGATGCGGCGCGCTATTGGGGACTGTCCCTTGCGCTCCTCACCGACGATGAAGCGATGGTCGCCGGCCTGCGCGAGCAGCGCCAGGCGCGCACCGTCCGGCGACCAGTGGACGCTGCCGACGCCATGCTTGAGCGAGGTGAGCTGCCACGGCTCGCCCCCGTGGAGCGGCAGCACCCAGGCCTGCGCGACGGCACCGTCGACGCCGACCGGCGTACGCACGAAGGCCACGTGGCGCCCGTCCGGAGAGACCGCCGGCGAACCGTCGCGCACCCGCCCGCGCGTGAGCTGGCGCGCCCGCCCGCCGCGTATCGGCCGCAGCCAGACATGCGACTCGTAGTCGTCGCGGCGGACCCGCCGGAGGACGTAGACGACGGCCCAGCCATCGGGGAGCAGCCGGAATGCCTCGAGAGCGACCTGGGCGCGAACGAGCGCTCTGGCGGTTGCATCGGTCATGGCCTCGAGTATGCACGGATTCCGGAGCCCGCCGCCGATCGTTGACCCGATTCCGCACAATGTGCCATCCTCCGCGAGATCGAGCGGCCGTCCCGCCCCGGGCTCCGCCGCCTAGCGGAATTGCTTCGAGGCACACAGACGATGCGACGCCACCGCGTTCTCCCGGCCCTTGCGGTGCTGGGGCTTCTCCTTGGAGCGTGTACGAGCACCCAGAGCACGCCGAGCGCCGAACCCACCGGGTCGGGTGACGGCGCCGAGCCGTCGACCCCGAGCACGGCCACCGGCGGCACCGTCCGCATCGGCCGCGCCGGCTATCCCGACAGCCTGAACCCGGGCAACGGGGTGCTCGAGGAGGCGTACACGCTCTACGGACTCGTGTTCGACACGCCCGTTGCGGTCAACGCCGCGGGCGAGTACGTGCCCGCGCTCGCCACCGAGTGGTCGAGCTCGGAGGACGGCCTGACCTGGACGATGACGATCCGCGATGACGCGACCTTCCATGACGGTGAGCCGGTCACGGCGGAGGACGTCGTCTTCTCGATGCAGCTGTACAAGGACACCGAGGACTTCCCGTTCCTTCCCTCGTATGTCGAGCCGTTCACCAGCATCGAGGCGACCGACGAGACGACGGTGACGCTGACGACCGAGGAGCCGATCGCGACCTTCGAAGCCTCGATGGCGTTCATCTACGTGCTGCCGATGCACATCTGGGAGTCGGTCGAGGACCCGGTCGAGTTCGGCAACGACGAGATGATCGGATCCGGGCCGTTCTCGCTGGTCGAGGCGGACCAGGGAGTCTCCGTCGAGCTTGCGGCCAACAAGGAGCACTGGGGCACTCCGCCCAACATCGACGGCGTGATCCTCCAGACGTACGAGGCCGATGACGCCCGGGTGACGGCGCTGACCACCGGCCAGATCGATGCGATGCTCGATGTCCCCGAGACGGCGATCCCGGCGCTCCAGAACGAGGAGAACGTCGCCGTCCATGTCGCCGAGGAGGCTGCCGGCGGCAGCCTCACGGACATCTTCTTCAACGTCACCGAGGACGAGGACTGCCCGCCGGACGACGGCGTCTGTTCCGGTCACCCCGCACTGAGGGATCTTGCGGTCCGGCAGGCGCTCGCCCATGCCACCGACAAGGAGCAGCTGGTCACCGTCGCCACCAGCGGGACCGGATCACCCGGCCTGTCGCTGGTGCCGCCGGGCCTGGGCGACTTCTACGCGTCCGAGATCGAGGACTACGCGTTCGACATCGCCGAGGCGAACCGAATCCTGGACGAGGCCGGGTACGCTGACAGCGACGGCGATGGCGTGCGCGAGTGCCTGCCCGACCAGGATTGCGAGAACCTGACCTTCCGGCTCAACTACCCCGCCGACGCGACGACCGGAGCTCGCGAGTCGGAGATCATCCAGGAGACGTGGCAGCAGATCGGCGTGGCGATCAACGTCCAGGTCCTCGACCCGGACGCGCTGACGGCAGTGTGCTGTCCGGCCTTCGACTTCGACGTGATCATGTGGGGCTGGGGCTCCGATCCCGACCCTGCGTTCCTGCTCGGGGTCGCGCTGTGCTCGGAGATCCCGTCGGGCTTCAGCGAGACCGGCTACTGCAACCCGGAGTACGACGAGCTATACGACGCGCAGGCGGTCGAGCTCGATCGCGATGCACGGGTGGAGATCATCCACCAGATGCAGCAGATCCTCATCGACGACCTGCCGTACATCATCCCGTACTACTATCCGATCATCGAGGTGTGGCGGACGGACACGTTCACCGGCTGGCTCGAGGACGATCCCACGCTGGGGCTCGAGAGCTTGACGAGCCTCACCGTGCTCCGACCAACCGAGTAGGCCGATGCGGGCCGGGCGTCATTCCGAGGCCCGGCCCCGCATGCCCGGGGACCTGACGCGATGAGCGGTCGCGGCGGCTTCCTGGCCCGCAAGGTCGCGTGGGCGCTCGTCACGATCGTGGTCGTCGTCACGTTCAACTTCCTCCTGTTCCGGGTGCTGCCCGGCGATCCGGCCAAGTCGGGCATGCGCGACCCGCGGCTCAACCCGGCGGCGGTCGAGGCGCTTCGCGAGCGCTTCGGCCTCGACAAGCCGGTATTCATCAACCTCGAGGGCGGGAATCCCCTCGACACCCAGTTCACGGCGTATCTCGGAGCCCTCGCGAGCGGGGACCTCGGGACGAGCTACGCGTTCCGTGACCAGGAGGTCGCGGACATGCTCGGCCAGGCGCTCGTCAACACGCTGTGGCTCATCATTCCCGCCGAGGCGTTCGCGATCATCCTCGGGGTCGGCCTCGGCCTCTTCGCCGCCTGGAGACGGGGAAGGGCGGCGGATATCGCCGCGGTCACCTTCAGCCTCTTCATGTGGGCGCTGCCGATCTTCTTCCTCGGCATCATCCTGCTCATCGCCGGGGCAAACTGGTTCGGGCTGCCCGCCGGTGGACGGATCACCATCGGCGCCGACTTCGAGTCGTTCTCCGCGTTGGCCTGGGACGTCGGCCGCCACCTGCTCCTGCCGACGCTGACGCTCGGCCTGGCGCTTCTCGGCGAGTACATGCTCATCATGCGCAGCAGCGTCCTCGACGTGTTCGGCGAGGATTACATCCTCACCGCTCGGGCCAAGGGCCTCTCGACCTACCGGATCATCCGTCATCACGCGCTGCGCAACGCGATGCTGCCGATGGTCACGCTCATCGCGCTGACGCTCGGCTTCACGGTCGCCGGCGCGATCCAGGTCGAGGCCGTCTTCTCCTGGCCGGGCCTCGGGGCGTTGACCGTGGACGCGGTGGAGGACCGCGACTACCCGGTCCTCCAGGGAGCCTTCCTGCTGCTGGCGGTGGCTGTCGTCATCGCCAACCTCGCCGCGGAGCTGGTCTACGGCTGGCTCGATCCGCGGGTCAGCGAGGAGTGAGCCGATGGCCGTGATCGAGGCGACCCAGCAGGCCACCCCAGTCGCCGAGCCGCGCCTGCGGTGGCGCGCGCTGCTCCGGCACCGGATCGGCGTTCTGGGGGCGGCGATGCTGCTGTTCTCGATCGTCGTGGCCATCTTCGCGCCGTGGATCGCGCCGTACGACCCGTACGCGGCGGTCAACGTCACGATCTTCGACATCTACCAGCCGCCATCGCCCGCGCACCCGCTGGGGACCGATGACGGCGGCAAGGACGTGTTCTCCTCGCTCGTCTACGGCGCGCGCGTGTCGCTCGTGGTCGGGTTCACGGCCGCAGCGATCGCGATCGGAATCGGCGCGCTGGTCGGGATCGTTGCCGGCTATCGACGCGGATGGCTCGGCTCGGTCCTGATGCGAATCACCGACTTCTTCCTCGTCATCCCCGACCTGGCACTGATGATCGTGCTGGTGGCGATCATCGGTCCCTCGCTGGGGACGATCATCCTCGTCATCGGCTTCCTGGGCTGGACCGGGACGGCCCGCCTCATCCGGGCGCAGACGCTCTCGGTGCGCGAGCGCAAGTACGTCATGCGCGCCAGCGCGGTCGGCGCCGGCGATGTCCACATCCTGCGACGCCACATCCTCCCGGCGGTCCTGCCACTGATGCTCGCCAACCTCGTCCTCGTGGTGAGCCTGGCAATCCTCGAGGAGTCGTCACTCGCCTTCCTGGGCCTCGGCGACCCCACCGTGATCAGCTGGGGACAGATGCTGAACTACGCGTTCGAGCGCGGTGCAATCAGCGCAGGTGCCTGGTGGGCACTGCTCGCGCCCGGGTTCGCGATCGTGTGGGTGGTACTCGGGACGACGCTGCTCGGGTTCGCGCTCGAGAACGTCGTCAACCCACGCCTGAGGCGCCATCACCTCGAGGACCCGGGGACCGATGTCGCGCCCGACCGGCCGATCTCCCCGTTGCCCGCGGCCGAGCCCGGCGTCGACGCACCGATCCTCCGCGTCCGCGACCTGGCGATCGAGTTCGCCGGCGAGTCGGGGCCGCTGCGCGCCGTCGACGGGGTCAGCTTCGACCTGCGGCGCGGCGAGACGCTCGGCCTCGTCGGCGAGTCCGGCTGCGGCAAGACGACCACCGTCCTCGGCCTCCTCCGCCTCCTCCCGCCCGGCGGCCGGATCGTCGGCGGCTCGGTCTGGTTCGACGGCGAGGACCTGGTCGGGCTCGATGGTCGCGCTCTGCGCTCGTTCCGGTGGACCCGCCTCTCGCTCGTCTTCCAGGGCGCGATGAACGCCCTGAACCCCGTGCGCTCGGTGGGGGACCAGATCTCCGAGGCGATCCGGCTCCACGCACCGGAGACGACGAAGGCGGAGGCCGCCGGGCGGACCGCCGAGCTGCTCGAGCGCGTCGGCATCTCGCGGCGTCGAGCGGGCGAGTACCCGCACACGTACTCCGGTGGGATGCGCCAACGGGCGATGATCGCGCTCGCCCTGGCCTGCGACCCGGACGTGATCGTCGCCGACGAGCCGACCACCGCCCTCGACGTGATGATCCAGGCTCAGATCCTGGACCTGCTCGGCGGGATCGCCCGCGACTTCGGGATGGGCATCATCCTCGTCACCCACGACCTCGGCGTCGTGGCGCAGGTTTGCGACCGCGTCGTGGTGATGTACGGCGGAGTCGTTGCCGAGGAGAACGACGCGGCCACGCTGTTCCGCGAGCCGCAGCACCCCTACACCCAGCAACTTCTCGGCTCATTCCCGGATCTCGCCCACCCCGACCGCCCGCTGCGCGGCATCCCGGGCTCGCCGCCGCGGCTCGACGACATGCCGGTCGGCTGCCGCTTCGCACCACGCTGTCCGCTTGCCTTCGACCGATGCGTCGGCGAACGTCCGCCCGAGTACCCCGCCGCCGGCGGCCGCGCCTCGTGCTTCCTCCTCGACCCGGCCGAGGCGCGCCCGTGACCGATGCGCTCCTCAGCGTCGAGGACCTCGTCAAGGAGTTCCCCGGCCAGCAGTCGTTCGTCGACTGGATCGCTCGCCGACCGGCACCACCGGTCCGGGCCGTCGACGGGATCAGCTTCGAGCTGCGGTCCGGCGAGGTGCTGGCATTGGTGGGCGAGTCCGGCTGCGGTAAGACGACGACCGGCAACCTGCTGATGGGCCTCATGCCGCCGAGCCGCGGCCGCGTCGTGCTCGATGGCGCGGAGGTCGGCCGCATGTCGCGGCGCGCGCTGCTGAAGCTGCGACGGCGCGTGCAGATGGTCTTCCAGGATCCGTACGAGTCGCTCAACCCGCGGATGCGCGTCGGCGACATCGTGGCGGAGCCATTGCGGGTCCACAAGGTCGCGTCCGGGGCGGAGCTGCGTCGCCGCGTCGAAGAGGCGCTGACCTCGGCCGGCCTGACGCCGGTGGCGGCGTACCTGCGCCGCTACCCGTTCGAGCTGTCCGGCGGCCAGCGCCAGCGCGTGGTCATCGCCGCCGGCCTGGCGCTGGAGCCAACGCTGCTCATCGCCGACGAGCCGGTGAGCATGCTCGACGTCAGCATCCGCGCCGATATCCTCAACCTGCTCGGGATGCTGGCGCGCGAGCGTGGCATCGCCGTCGTGATGATCACCCACGACCTCTCGACCGTGGCCGCCTACGCCGATCGCATCGCGGTCATGTACCTCGGCCGCATCGTCGAGCACGGCCCGACGCGTGAGGTCCTCGCCAAACCGCGCCATCCGTACGCACAGGCGCTCCTGTCGGTGGTGCCGATTCCCGACCCGTCGGTGCGCCGACGGCCGGTCATCCTCAGCGGCGAGATGCCGGACCCGTCCCGGATTCCCTCAGGCTGCCGCTTCCATCCGCGATGCCCCGTCGCCTTCGATCGCTGCCCGACGGTCGACCCGCCGCTCTTCGACGTCGGCCTGGGCCACCAGGCCGCCTGTCTCCTGCTGGAGGGCTGAGCGCCCTGAACGAAGAAGGGGCTGGCACTCGCCCGATGAGGCGGCTACACTTCGTGAGCATCTGTGCAGGAGTGAGCAATTGCTCACCTCGTCCCGGGAGGTCGGCGTGACCGACGAGCTCAGCACCGAAGAGCACGAGCTGCTGGCCCGAATCGCGCACCGCTGGTATCTCGACGATCGGACCCAGAGCGAGATTGCCCAGGAGTTCGGCCTGTCCCGGCCAAAGGTCCAGCGCCTCCTCGACCGGGCACGGACGAGCGGTGTGGTGCAGATCAAGATCGAGGGACCGGTCGGCGTCGACATCGGCCTCGAGTCCCAGCTCATCGACGCCTTCGGCCTGACCGATGCGATCGTCGGGGCCAGCGCGGCCGACGCCGAGGCACAGCGCGCCGGCGTTGCGCGCAGCGCGGCGGCGTACCTCGAGCGCCGTGTGCGCGACGGCATGGTCGTCGCGGTGAGCCACGGCCGTGACATCGGCTCCATCCCGCGGCACTTCCGGCCGGCCGGCGCGCTCGAGTGCGTCTTCGCCAGCGCGATGGGCGGGTCACCGACCATCGACGCGCCGACGAATCCGAACGAGATCTGTCGCGCCCTGGCCGAACGCAGCGGGGGCCGCGCCGAGAGCCTCTTCGCCCCAGCCTACGTCGAGAGCGCGGAGGTTCGTGACAGCCTGCACGCCCAGGAGGCCGTCTCGCACGTCCTTCGCACCGCGGCCACGGCCGATCTGGCGATCGTCGGCATTGGCGGGACCGACGACGACTGCACGATGGTCCGCAGCGGCTGCCTCGACCTCGCCGAGATCGCTCGGCTGCGCGAGCAGGGAGCGGTGGGTGACGTGCTCGGCAACTACGTCGACCGTGCCGGGGAGCTGATCTCGTCCCCGCACAGCAGCCGGCTGGTCGGGCTCTCGATCGACGACCTGCGGGGCATCGGCACCGTCGTGGCTGTCGTCAGCGGTCGGGAGAAGCCGGACGCGATCCTCGGCGTGCTGCGCGCCGGGATCGTCGACGTCCTCATCGTGGACGAGACGAACGCGCGCACGGTCATCGGCCTCGCGCGGGGAGGAGAAGCGTAATGCCGGTGGTGCCGACCCAGGAGATCGTGGCGAAGGCGTTCTCGGAGCGCTACGGGGTCGCGGCGATCAACGTCGTCAACGACCTCACGATGGAGGCCGTCCTGGCGGCGGCCGACGAGCTCCGCGCGCCGCTCATCGTGCAGACCTCGGTCAAGACCGTGAAGTCGATCGGCGCCGACGTGCTGATCGCGATGTGGCGCGCGATGGCCGACCGCGTCAGCGTGCCGGTCGCGCTCCACCTCGACCACTGCCCCGAGCGCGAGGTGATCAGCCTCTGCCTCGAGAGGGGCTGGAACTCTGTCCTCTTCGACGGCTCGAAGCTGTCGGTCGAGGAGAACCGCGCCCAGTGCATCGAGGTCGTCGCCGAGGCACGGCGCTTCGGGGCGCTGGTGGAGGGCGAAATCGAGGGCTTCAAGCGGGTCGAGGAGATGGCCGACGACGAAGAGCCCGACGAGCTGACCCTCGAGGCTGCCGTCGACTTCATCCGCGCGACCGAGGTCGACGTGTTCGCGCCGGCGATCGGCAATGCGCATGGGATGTATCGGTCCACCCCGAAGCTTGACAGCCAGCGCGTGACCGACATCGTCGAGGCAACCGGCATCCCGGTGGCGCTGCATGGTGGCACGGGGATGACGCCGGACCAGTTCCGCGACCTCGTCGGCCGCGGCTGCGCGAAGGTGAACATCTCGACCGCGCTGAAGATCGCCTACATGCAGGCGGGCTTCGACCACATGGCCGCCAGTCCCGGCGCGTTCGACCCGCCATCCCAGTTCGAGGCGCAGCGGGCGGCGGTGGTCGAGATGGCCAGGGAGCACATCCGCATCCTCGGCGGGGAGGGCAAGGCCTGAATGCCGGCGCTGATCTTCGACTGTGATGGCGTCCTGGCCGACACGGAGCGCGATGGGCATCGGCTGGCGTTCAACGAGACGTTCCGCGAGTTCGGCGTGCCGATCGAGTGGTCAGTCGAGGAGTACGCCCGAAGGCTCCAGGTCGCCGGCGGCAAGGAGCGCATGGCCACGGAGCTCACGCCGGAGTTCGTCGCCGCCAACGGCCTGCCGGCCGATGCCGAGGGCCAGGCCGAGCTGCTGGCCAGCTGGCACCGGCGCAAGACGGCGATCTACACCGAGATGGTGGCGGCCGGACGCCTGCCGCCACGCGGGGGGATCGGCCGCATCATCGCCGAGGCGCAGGATGCCGGCTGGACGCTGGGCGTGGCCTCGACCTCGGCAGAGCCATCGGTCCGGGCGATCCTGGACCAGGCTGCCGGACCAGACCGGGCCGCGCGGTTCGCCGTGGTCCTCGCCGGCGACGTCGTGGAGCACAAGAAGCCGGCGCCCGACATCTACCTGCTCGCCATCGAGCGGCTGGGAATCCCCGCGTCCCGGACGCTCGCCATCGAGGACTCGCGCAACGGGATCCTGGCCGCGGTCGGCGCGGGGCTCCGATGCGTCATGACGGTCAACGGCTACACCGAGGAGGAGGACAACAGCGAAGCAAACCTCGTCGTCACATCGCTCGGCGATCCGGGTGGCGAGCGGGCGCGCGTGATCGCGAACCGCGGCGCGGCGCAGCCCGGCGAGTACATCACCCTGGCGGATCTGGAGCGCTGCCTGGCGGCGTGAGCCGCTGCACCGTCACCGAGGAGGTTCGTATGGCAAGACCCGCGCTCGACGACCTCGACCTCGTCATCATGACGATGGCGACCACGATCGTCGACAACACGGAGTACTTCTCGCAGCTCGACGCCGTCGTCGGCGACGGCGACTTCGGGTACTCCCTGCGCAGCGGCTTCGAGGTCGTCGCCGCCGACTACGAGACCTTCGACCGCTCGAGCGTCGGAAGCGTGCTCAAGAAGATCGGACTGACGATCTCCAGCAAGGTCGGCGGCTCGAGCGGGCCGTTCTGGGGCACCGCCTTCCTGCGCGCCGGAGTGACGGCCGGCGACAAGTCCGAACTGACGTCGGACGACCTCATCGCCATGCTCCGCGCGGCGGTCGAGGGGATCATGGCCCGCGGCGGCGCGTCGCTCGGGGAGAAGACGCTGCTCGACGCCCTCGTGCCCGCGATTGACAGCCTCGAAGAGAGCTTCAGTGAGCCGATCACGGACAACGGCGTGGCCGCGCTGCAGAAGGCCGCGGACGTGGCGGTCGCCGCCGCCGAGAACACCAAGGGCATGCTCGCCATGCGCGGTCGCGCCGCGTACACCGGCGAGCGCAGCCGCGATTCCGTCGATGCCGGCGCGATCGCTATCGGCGTCATTCTCCAGGCCATCAGCGCCGCCTGGCGCGACAAGTACAGCGACTGAAGGAGATCCGAAGCGTGAAGAAGTTCGTCAACGATCCCGCCCAGTTCGTCCCCGAGTTCCTGGAGGGAATCGCCCTCGCCAGCGGCGGCTCGCTGAAGTACGAGCCGAAGTACAACCTCATCTATCGGGCCGACATGCCCAAGGCAGACCGGGTCTCGATCATCCAGGGCTCGGGCTCGGGTCACGAGCCGGCGCACACGATGATCGTCGGTCCGGGCATGCTCGACGCGGCCTGTCCCGGTGACGTATTCGCCGGCCCGCCGGTCGAGTTCGTGACCGAGACCTCGAAGCTGATGGACACCCCCGCAGGGGTCCTCTACCTGGTCAACAACTACACCGGCGACCGCGCAGCGTGGGAGATGGCGAAGGAGCTCCAGGAGGCCGAGGGCCAGAAGATCGGCTATCTGCTCGTCAACGACGACGTGGCAGTCAAGGACTCCACCTGGACCGTCGGCCGCCGAGGCGTAGCCGGCAACTTCTTCGTGATCAAGGCCGTCGGCGCCAAGGCCGACCAGGGCGGCACGCTCGAGGAGTGCGTCGCGGTCGGCGAAAAGGTGATCGCCAACGTGCGCACGATGGGCATCGCCCTCTCCTCATGCACCCCGCCGGTGCGCGGAACGCCGCTGTTCGACATCGGTGACGACGAGATCGAGATCGGGATCGGGATCCACGGCGAGCCGGGCCGCCAGCGCGCGAAGATCCAGCCCGCCGATGCACTCGTAGACATCCTGCTCGACGCGATCGTGCCGGACCTGCCGTTCAGCTCCGGAGACGACGTGGCGCTGATGGTCAACGGCCTGGGCGGCACGCCGATCAGCGAGCTGTACCTGCTCTACGGCTCGGCCCACAAGAAGCTGGCCGACAAGGGCATCAACATCTGGCGCAGCTACGTGAACGAGTACTGCACCTCGCTCGAGATGGCCGGTGCCCACATTTCGCTGCTCAAGGTCGACGATGAGCTCAAGGAGCTCCTCACCGCCCCGGCGGAGATCGCCTACCGCGTCTTCTAGGCCGATCCGACCTCGCCCCGATCGGGCGGCCGGAATTGGGCCGCCCGCTCCGCGTTGCTCAACCCGGCGCGAAGGCTCCCATCACCACCGCGACGACGACCACCGCCACGGTCGCAGCCGATGACGCCGCCACCGCGAACCGCACCGGCCGCGAGGCGCGGTTGGCCATGACCGCGGCGACGACCGCCGCGTCGGCGGTGCCGGCGAGCCCGCCCAGGGTCGCGCCCACCGCGTGGGCCAGCGTCGGCGAGGCGCTGCCCACCTGACGCTCCCCGGCCATCACGACGCCCAGCAGCACGACGCCGAGCGCGCCGAAGAGGCCTGCGCCGAGGCTCGCGGTCCAGGCGCGCGCCACGCCCTGCTGGGTCGCGCCAGTGAGCGCGGCTCCGACCGCGAGCGCGCCCGCGACCAGGTAGGTGGCCGGCATCGGTGCATGCGAGGTCGGCGGGGAGAACGCGAACCAGCCGAACGCGACGAGTGGGCCCGCCAGCATGCCGAGCGCGGCGAACCAGGTCAGCGGTCGGGTCCAGTCCTCCGGATCGTCGGGCGGGACGACATCGCCGAGGCGGACGCTGACCGGGACGAGGTCGTCGTCCGGCTCCGTCGTCACGCCGGGACGGGGCTCCGCTCGGCGACCGTCGCGAGGCGCAGGCCGAGGATCCGGCCGCCGAGCTCGCGCACCAGCCAGCCGGCCTGCGCGGCGAGGCCGTCGTCATCGGTCTCGACGGCCGTGTCCGCGACGGCCTCGAGCTCGGCCATCGCCGATGGTGTGTCGAGGTCGTCGTCCATGGCGGCGAGGAATCGGTCGCGGTTCTCGGCGATCGACGGCGCAAGCTCGGCCGGAGCGCCCCGTGCGCGCCCGGAGGCCGCGCGGAGCAGCGCCGCGCCACGGTCGGAGCGCGCCAGGGCGTCGGCGTCGTAGCGGACCTCGGTGCGGTAGTGGTGGCTGACGAGGAAGTGGCGGATCGCGTCGCCGGTGTGGTCCCGCAGCAGGTCGCGGACGAGCACGAGGTTTCCGAGCGACTTGCTCATCTTCGCGCCGTCGTAGTGGAGCATCCCGGCGTGCATCCACCAGCCGACGAACGGCCGCTCGCCGGTGGCGCCCTCCGACTGCGCGCGCTCGGCCTCGTGGTGTGGGAAGGCGAGGTCGGCACCTCCGCCGTGAATCTCGAACCGGTTGCCGAGATACGTCATCGACATCGCCGAGCACTCGATGTGCCAACCGGGCCGTCCCGGGCCCCACGGCGACTCCCACGACGGCTCGTCGTCTGCCGACGTTTGCCAGAGCACGAAGTCGAGCGGGTCGCGCTTGCCGGGCATGTCCGGGACGTTGCCGCGCTCGTTGGCGATCGCCAGCATCTCCTCGCGCGGGACATGCGACACCTCGCCGAAGCGGGGATCGGCGGCGACGCCGAAGTAGACGTGGCCATCGGCCTCGTAGGCGCAACCCGCGGCCAGCAGCTTCTCGATGAGCGCCACCATCTGCGGGACGTGCTGCGTCGCCCGCGGTAGGTGGTCGGGTGGCAGCCAGTTGAGCGCGGCCATCTCGGTCAGGAAGGTCGTGACCCATCGGTTGCCGAGCGCGAGGTAGTCCTCGCCCGTCTCACGCGCCCTGCGCAGCATGTCGTCGTCGACATCGGTCAGGTTCTGGACGTACACGACGTCGTGGCCGAGGTACTCGAGATACCGATGCAGGACGTCGAAGCTGACGTAGGTGAAGGCGTGGCCGAGGTGCCCGGTGTCGTACGGGGTCACGCCACAGACATAGAGGCCCACCCGGTCGCGGCCGGGGATCGGCTCGAACGGGTGCAGCCCACCACGGCGCGTGTCGTGCAGGCGAAGCGTCACGCTGCGGATTCTAAAGCGGGTGCGCCCGAAGCGCCGATCGCGCGCTGGACGCGGCCGATAGAATCGGCGCTCGGGTGGGGGTACCGGCTGCCGCAGCCACCGAAACGGAGCCCAACATGGAAGTCCTGCGCTGGCTGCTGTTCTTCGCGATCGCGATGTTCCTGATCGTTGCGGGGATCTTCTTCGTCCTCGGACGGGACCTGCCGATCCCGAGCTTCTAGCCGCTCACCACAGGTCCGGTTTCGTGCTCATCAGGAAGCCGATGACCCCGATGATCCCGGCCATCCCGTAGGCGACATAGCGCTGCTGGCGCGCTCGGCGCCGCCACGTCGCGTCATCGGTGTTGCTGGCGCCGAGCCCGACCAGCCGCCGCAGGTTCGGCCTGCTGACGACCGCGGCGATGACGAGGTTGATGGCGTACAGGGTCAGGGCGACCAGCAGCCACGGCTCGGTCAGCAGCTCCGGACCCAGGATCCAGAGCATCGCGCCGCCGGTGATCGCCAGGCCGGCCGCGATGACGAGCGTCCCGGTGCCCTGCATCGCCATCAGCGCGCGGGTCACCGGGCCGGGCTCGTTCGTGGTCCGGCGCAGGACGAAGGGCAGGACCACGCTCGGCAGGAGGAGCGCGACGGCCAGGCCGATGTGGATGACGAGCAGGATCGGGAACCAGTTCATGCCGGTGCGATCGTAACGGCAAGCGTCGCGGGTGTCGTCGCGCGCTTCGTGCATCACGGAGGGTGCCTATCGGCCGATCACCCTCCAGGCTGCGCCTCGATGGGTGCACGGCGGCCATTGAGTGATCCAGGCTGCATCCGCATGGGTGCATTCGGCCCTTCTGAGGCTGGTACGCACCCTGGCTGATGCAGCCGAACGCAGCGGCTTTCAGCGGCCCTTCGTGAACTCCTGGTGGACACCGAGGCGGCGCAGGAGCGTCGGGATGTTTACGGCCCACCCCACGCCCAGCGGCCGGGCCGTGATGACCTTCGGCGAATGCGGGTTCCAGTACGCCTGGCGCAACCCCTCCAAGGTCGGCAGGCGGAAGTCGTACGGCACGGTACCGAGGAGCTTGCCGTTCCATGTGCGCTGCTCGGGCGGCTTGCGCAGCTCGGTGTAGATCGCGCCGGCGACCGCGGCAAACACGGCCGTGCGCAGCAGCCAGAGCAACGCGCCGAGCTCGCCGCGCATGGTCCCGGCCTTGTGCGAGATGTCGTCGCGAACGTTGTCGATCATGAGGCCTCCTTGGCCGATGTGGATCGCAAGCGGTGTGCCGCATGGCATCATGCCCGAGCCGATGCGCCCGGTTCCATACCTCGACGCCGATGCGATCCGCGCGGGCGTGTCGATCGACGACATGCTCGATGCCGTCGAGGCCGCCTACCGCGATGTCGCGTCCGGCCGCGACCGATCCCCGTTGCGCTCGAGGGTCGAGCTTCCCAACGGTGACCTGCTGCTCATGCCCGGGATCCGCGACGGTGCGGCAGGCGCGAGCGTGAAGCTCGTGACGGTGACGCCCGCCAACGCGTCGCGCGGCCTCCCCACGATCCACGCCCTCGTCGCCTGGTTCGACGCCGAAACCGGTCGGCCGCTGGCGCTCATCGACGGCGAGACGCTGACTGCGATGCGGACCGGTGCGGCGTCGGGCGTGGCAACCCGCCTGCTGTCGCGGACCGATGCCTCGGCGTTGGCGATCATCGGCGCCGGCGGCCAGGCCGAGTGGCAGCTCCGCGCCGTGCTCGCCGCGCGGCCCATCCGCCGCGCGCTCGTCTACGCGCGCGACCCGTCCGCGCGCGACGCCTTCGCCGGCCGCATGGCCGAGGTCGCCGGCATCGAGGTCGCCGCCGCGGGATCGGCGGAGGAAGCTGTTCGCGGCGCGGATGTGATCTGCTGCGCGACGACCTCGTCCGAGCCGGTTTTCGATGCCGCCTGGGTCGCGCCCGGCGCGCACGTCAACGGCATCGGCGCATACCGGCTCGGCATGGTCGAGCTGCCCCCCGAGCTGATGGCCCGGGCGGAGCTCGTGGCGGTCGACTCCCGCGGCGCCGCAATGGCCGAGGCCGGCGACGTCGTCGCAGCGATCGAGCGTGGGCTAGTGGCGGAAGACGGCCTGGTAGAGATCGGCAGCGTCGGCCCGGACTGGGTCGCCACGCGATCCGCCGAATCGATCACCGTCTTCAAGTCCGTCGGGCTGGCCGCCCAGGACGTTGCCGCGGCCGAGCTCATCACGGATCGCCTCCTCGGCGGCGCCGGCCACGACTGACCAGCGCTCGAGCAACGCGCCGAGGTACAGCTCGACGAACGCGTCGACCGAGAGCCAGCCGACGCCGATAGAAACGAGGGCCTGCTGCGGGCGTGGAAGGTGCGCCGAACGGTGCACGTCGGCGTGGAGCAGCGGAGGAGGGCCCGGCGCCGGCCGGGCGTCGAGCGGTGCGACGCGCTTCGTGACCGGCGCCGCAGCACCCGTCACGGTGACGACGATCGGCGCTGGGTTCGGCGGCGGGGGCGCCGGCGGCCGAACGAGCCCGACCTGGCCGCCACCCGGCCCTTCCGGCGCCGCCGGCGTCGGCGTTGGAGCGGGCGTGGGCGTCGGCACCGGCGTCGGGACGGGCGTCGCGCCAGGCGTGGCTCCTGGTCCGGGCGTCGGCGACGGCGTAGGCGCCGGCTTTGGCGTCGCGGTGGGCATCGGTGTGGGGGAGGGCGCAGGCGGCGGGGGCGCGACGACCACCACGCCGGTGTAGTAGATGGCCATGATCTGCGGCGCGGTCTTGCCTGCGAGCCCACAGGCCTGTGTGCCCCACTGGAACATCTGCCAGCCGTTGGCGTTCGCTCCGCATGGCTCGCTCGCGCCGCCCGCGTTGTAGTACGTGGGGAAGATCTTCCCGCTCTTGTGGGCGAGCGTGCCCCACGTTGCGTCGACGGCAGCGGCCATGCTCGGGTAGGTCGGCTTGCCCGGGTCGTACACCTGGTCGCGGGTCGAGTCGAAGACGTCGAAGCACTCGCCGCCCCCGTTCACGTACCCACGCCAGTGGAGCACCTGGTACCAGCCGTAGTTCTTGACGGCCAGGGCACCGGAGCGGAGCGACTCGGTGGTCCAGCTGCTGATCCATTCCCGGCTCAGGACGTTCTTGACGTAGGTCCGGAAGCCGACGGTTTCGACCGCACCGGTCGTCGTCCGGAATACGCGGATGGTGGGCGGAGGAACGGTCTCGGACCGATAGCTGCCGCATTCGCCCGCGGCCGAGGCGGGCGCCGGCGTCGTCATCGGTGCCGCGAAGGCGGCAACGGCAAGCACGACGAGCAGGCACGCCGCGCCGATGCGCTGGAGGAGATGCATGGAGGCCGCACCGTATCGGTCTCCCTACCGCCCAGCACCCCACCGAACGTACCGGTAAGGCCCCGTACCGGGTCAGTCCGCCCAGCGGTGAACGCGCTCCCGGACGGTGTCGAAGCCGAGCTCCTCGCACAGCGCGACGAACGTGGCGCGCGGGACACCGCGCCACTCGAGGTCGTCGAGCGAGGCGGTCGCGAGCGCCGAGTCGCGATTGAGCGTCGCGAGGGTCCGGTACAGGTAGGCGGCGGAGCGCTGCTCCGCCAGGGTCGCCGCCAGGCGGCTAGCGTTGCGGATGTCGAGCTGCCAGTCGAGGACCGATTCGGGGATCGCGTCGAGATGTCCGAACTTCGCGAGCACGGTGGCGGCGCTCTTCGCGCCCCAGCCCGGAAGCCCGGGATACCCGTCGCTGCTGTCGCCCACGAGCGCGAGGTAGTCGGGGATCGAGGTCGGGGCGATCCCGAACTTGGCGATCACGCCGTCCTCGTCGTAGGTGATGCGGCGCATCCGGTCTCTGAGCACGATCCGTTCGCCGTCGACCAGCTGCGCGAGGTCCTTGTCGACCGAGCAGACGACGACCTGCTCGAGGCGCCGGTCGCCGCCGAAGCGCTCGACGGCGGTGGCGATCCCATCGTCGGCCTCGTCCTCGACCATCGGCCAGACCGCGATGCCGAGGGCGTCGAGCGCGCGCTCCGCGTCGCGGAATTGGGCGAGCAGGGCGCGGTCGATACCCGCGCTCGACTTGTAGCCCCCGAAGACGTCGTTGCGCCACGACTCGATGACGTAATCGGTCGCGGCACCGATGTGGGTGAGGTCGTCCTCGCGCAGCAACGACAGCATCGAGTCGATGAGCCCCTGCACGGCGTTGACGGGGCGACCGTCCGGCGCGCGGCGTGACGGACGCGAGTAGAAGGCACGGAACAGCTCGAAGGTGGCGTCGACGAGGTGGAGCTTCATCGGTCACGGCGAGGATAGCGGGCCTCCCGGCGCGCGCCTTGACAGGTCCGCGGGATGCGGCCAACGATGGTCGCTCCCAGGAGGAACCCAGTGATGCTTCACCGTTCGCGCATTCGAGCCGCGCTGCTCGCCCTCTTCGCGACCTTCGCCCTCACCGCTCCGGCCGCCGCGGGCGACTTCCGCTCCGAACAGTCCGTCACCGTTGCCGAAGGCGAATCGATCGACGACGATCTCTACGTCGCTGCGGGCTTCGTGAACATCGACGGCACCGTGAACGGAGACGCGACGATCGCCGGCGGCACGGTGACAGTGAGCGGCACGGTGACCGGTTCGCTGAATGTCGGCGGCGGCACGGTCGATGTGACTGGCGATGTGACCGGCGCGGTCCGGGTCAGCGCAGGCACCGTTCGGATCGCCGGGTCTGTGGGTCGCGACGTCGTCGCCTTCGGCGGGAACGTCACGATCGAGTCAACTGCCGAGGTGGCCGGGGACGTCGCCGGTGGCGTCGGCATGCTGGCTATCGACGGCACGATCGGCGGCGACGTGCAGGCCGGGGCCGGCACGATGCGGATCGGTGGCACGGTCGACGGCGCGATCGACGTGAGCGTGGGCGACCTGACGATCGAATCGGGCGCCACAGTGGGCGGCAACGTGGCATATACCTCGGCCCGTGAGGCGACCATCGCCGACGATGCGCAGATCGGCGGGGAGGTCACGCGCGAGGAGCCAGCCCTGGGGACGCCTGGCGATACCGGGGGTGGGGCGTTGATCCCCGACAACCCGATCGTCACCTACCTCGGCGTCCTGCTCGGGATGCTCTTCCTCGGGTGGGGGATGCTCGCCGTTCGGCCGCGCCTCACCTTGGGCAGCGCCGACGTCCTGCGGACGGCGCCACTACTGACGGTCGGCGTCGGCCTTGCCGCGCTGTTCGGGCAGTTCTTGCTCATCGCTCTCCTCGTGCTTGTGGGAGTCCTCCTCGCCATCATCGCCGGAGCCCTGAGCGGTGCGGTCGTGGCGGTCGGGTTCGTCGTGTTCCTGCTCATGTTGCTGGCCATCATCCTGTGCGTGGTGCCGATCGCGATGGCCATCGGCCGCCTCTTCCTCGCGGACCGCTCGCCGTACCTCGCCTACCTGGCCGGCGCGGCAATCCTGGCCCTCGTCTCGGTCGCCGGCGCCTATGTCCCGGCGCTCGGCGCGCTCCTGTTCTTCGTGGTGTGGCTGCTCGGTCTTGGGGCGTTCGTCGTCTACGCGTTCCGTACGCGGGAGCGGCCGTACATGATCGACGCGTCGCCGCCTGCGGCTGCCGCGGTCGCGCCTCCGGCCTGATGCCGTCGGGGCGTTGCCACGAAGCAACGCTCCGGTAAGCCGCCAGTAAGCGGCGATGTGGAAAATGGCCGCAGCGGGGTCGCGGCGCGGAGAAGCGTGCCCTGCACCACCGGCCCATGGTTCCCGGCCAGGGCCGGCGGTCCGCGTCGCGTCCTCCGCGTTTCGCCTCCGGAACGCCTCGCGCGGTGATGCCTGTAACCGCATCCGGACGAGTACACAGAGAGGCCCGAGCGTCCATCGTAGAGAGGTACCTGATGCGACGACTCATCGTGCTGTTCGCACTGCTGCTCGCCCTCGGCGCCCCGACGGCGGCCGGCGCAGCAGCCTTCCCCGATCGGATCGACCTGCCCGATGGCTTCGCCCCCGAGGGAATCGCCATCCGCGGCACCACCTTCTACACCGGCTCGCTGAGCGGCCAGGGCATCTGGCGAGGCAACCTCCGAACCGGCGACGGGGCGTTCCTCGTCGAGGGAGGTGGCCCGTTCGTCGGCATGAAGGTCGACAAGTCCAATCGACTGTGGGTCGCGGGCGGGCCGGCCGGAAATGGCTACGTGTTCGACGCCAGGAAGGGCGGCGATCCGTTGATCGTCTTTCAGCTGGCACCGTCTGGCGAGTCGAGCTTCGTCAACGACGTCGTCGTGACCCGGGACGCGGCATGGTTCACCGACTCCTTCCGCGGCGTCATCTATCGCGTCGATCGCGGCACAGGCCAGATCAGCGAGGTGGACCTCACCGAGCTGGCGCCGGCCGAGCCGAACGTTTTCCGGCTCAATGGCATCGCCGCCACGCCGAACGGGAAGACGCTCATCGCGGTGAACTCCACCGCTGGCGAGCTGTACCGGATCGATGCCTCGACCGAAGAGGTGTCCACGATCGACATGGGCGGGGACAGCGTTGCCGGCGACGGCATCCTGTTGGCGGGCCGCACGCTCTATGCGGTGCGTGACCAGGACCACGTCGCGGTCATCCGTCTCACGCGCGACGTGTCGAGCGGGACGATCGTCGACGAATTGACCGGCGACCTCGACATCCCGACGACGGTGGCGCGTCGCGGATCATCGCTGTACGTCGTCAACGCCCGCTTCGGGACGACCGACGAGCCGCCGGTGCCGTACTGGGTGACCCGTCTCGATCGCTGAGGGAGGCTGACCGTGGGAGCCGCTCGCCGTCAGACGGCGAGCGGCTCGCGGTACTCGCCGTACACGGCGCGGAGCGCGCCGCACATCTCGCCGATCGTGGCGTATGCCTCGACAGCGGCGACGATCGCGGGCATGAGATTGACGTCGCCCCGGCGCGCCTCGTCCGCGAGCCGCCGAATGGCCGCCGCATGTGCCGCGGCATCGCGCTCGGCCCGCACCCGAGCGAGCCGGTCGAGGTGGCGACGCTCCTGCTCTGCGCTGATCTCGAGCAGCGGGATGCGCAGCTCCTCGTCGGGGTCGGCGAAGCGCGTGACGCCGACGATCTCGCGCTCGTGCTGCTCGAGCTCGCGCTGCTGCTCGTAGGCGGCATCCGCGATCTCGGCCTGCGGGTAGCCCGCCTCGAGCGCCTTGACCATCCCGCCCATCTCGTCGATCCGTGCGATGTAGCGCCACGCCGCCTGCTCGGTCTGGTTCGTCAGCGTCTCGACGAAGTACGAGCCGGCCAACGGGTCGACGGTGTTCGCCACACCGGCCTCCTCGGCGAGGATCTGCTGCTGGCGCAGGGCGAGCAGCGCGGCGTCCTCGGAGGGGACGGCCCACGCCTCGTCGTACGCATCGGTATGGAGCGACTGGGTCCCGCCGAGCACCCCGGCCAGGGCCTGGATGGCGACCCGGGTCAAGTTGTTCAACGGCTGCTGCGCGGTCAGCGACACGCCGGCGGTCTGGGTGTGGAAGCGCATCCATGTCGATCGCTCGTTCTCGGCGCCGAAGCGCTCGCGGCAGAGCTTGTACCAGATCCGGCGCGCGGCGCGGAACTTGGCGATCTCCTCGAAGAAGTCGTTGTGGGAGTTGAAGAAGAACGACAGCCGGGGCGCGAAGTCGTCGAAGCGCAGGCGGCGCGCGAGTGCGTCCTCCACGTAGGCGATGCCGTCGGCGATCGTGAAGGCCAGCTCCTGGACGGCGGTCGAGCCGGCCTCGCGGATGTGGTAGCCGCTGATCGAGATCGTGTTCCACTTCGGCAGCTCGCGGGTTCCCCATTCGACCGTATCCGTCACGAGCTTCAGCGACGGCGCGGGCGGGAAGATGTACTCCTTCTGGGCGATGAACTCCTTGAGGATGTCGTTCTGGAGTGTCCCCGACAGCTGCGCACGCGGCACGCCGGCCTTCTCGGCGCCGACGATGTACATCGCCCAGATCATCGCCGCGGGGGAGTTGATCGTCATCGAGGTGCTGATCTCGCCCACCGGCAGCCCGTCGAGCAGGATCTCCATGTCGGCTAGCGAGCTGACGGCGACTCCGCAGGTGCCGAACTCGCCCGCGGCCATCGGCTCGTCGTGGTCGTAGCCGTAGAGCGTCGGCATGTCATAGGCGATCGAGAGCCCGGTCCCGCCCTCGCGGATGAGCGTCTTGAACCGCGCGTTCGTGTCCTCGGCGGTGCCGAACCCGGCGAACATCCGCATCGTCCACAGCCGCCCACGGTGGCCGGTCGGGTGGATGCCGCGCGTGAACGGTGGCTCCCCGGGTAGGCCGAGATCGTCGATCTCGTCCCAGCCGGCGCCATCGGTGGCTTCAGGGCTGAACCGATAGCGCGGCCGATCCGCATCGGGGTCGTTGGCCGGGTCCGCCAGGTCGGCCGGGGTATAGACGCGGCCGATCTCGACGCCGGACTGGCTGATGAACCGCGAGCGACGCTCGGGCGCACGCTCCACCGCAGGCTTCAGCCGCTCGGCCTCCCATCGGTCCTGGTGCTCGCGCCAGCGCTCTTTCTCGCTCATGCGGTGCATGTTGGCGGCAAGGCCGATGCCGCCGCAAGCCGCCGCCGCTCAGCCGATGCGCGCCGCCTCTCGCTCGAGCATGGCCGCGCGTCTCGCCTCGAAGCGCGAGGCCTCGGCGTCGAGGGTAGTAAGGAAGGCTCGCAGCTCGTTGCGCCGCACTTCCGCGGAGGTGTCCAGGCCCTCGAGGGAGAACACGTCCCAGTGGTTGAGCAACGGCCAGACGACGTCGTCGTGGTGGACGCGGCGATCGTAGATCCCGGCCTTCGCCATCTGCGCGGCCTTGCGCGTGAAGTTCTCCATGCCCGCGCCGGGCATCTGGAAGCCGATGACCTCATCGGCGATGGCGTGCACGGCCGCGGAGGGGTCGAGCTTGATCGCCTCGGTCAGCAGGTCGCGGTAGAAGACCATGTGCAGGTTCTCGTCCGCGGCGATGCGGGCCATGATCCGGTCGGCAACCGGGTCCGCGGAGTACCGGCCGGTGTTGCGGTGGCTGATCCGGGTTGCCAGCTCCTGGAAGGCGACGTAGGCGATCCCGCGCAGCACGTTCCCGCCGTCGTCGTGGTCGTAGGCCAGCTGGACCTGGTTCATCCGCGACCGCTCGAGTGAGTATGGATCGATGTTGCGGGTGACGACGAGGTAGTCGCGCAGGACGATCGCATGCCGCCCCTCCTCCGCCGTCCATCGGTTCACCCAGTTGATCCACGGGCCGTCGCCGGCGCCGAACATCCGGTGGATCTCGCGGTGGTAGCTGGGTAGGTTGTCCTCCGTGAGCAGGTTCACCTCGAAGGCGATTTGGGCAACCCCGCTGATGCGCGGCTGGTCCGGCGTCCACGGCAGCTTGTCGAAGTCGCGGCCGAGCGAGTAGGGGATGAAGTCGTGGGGAAACCACTCCTGGGCCATGCCGAGGTGGCGGTTCAGGAGGCGCTCGGCCACCGGCTCGAGCTCGGACAGCAGGTCACGCGGTGGCGTGAAGGTCAGGGGGGAGGTCACGGGGACTCCGTAGCGGTCTCGGAAGTTGCGCACGAGCGAGGCGCCGATGCGCATCTCAGGTACGGCGCCACCACTGTCGCACGAATCGCGCGCGGATGCTGTGGGACCTACGGGTAAAGGCCGCGCAGGGTCGTCGCGTCGGCGACGCGCGAAACGGCGACCATCATCCCTGCGCTGCGCAGGTCGACCCGCTCGAGCTCTGCCATGGCCTGGATCTCGGTCATCGCCTCGTCCACGATCCGGTCGAGCTGGGCGGTGATCTCGGTCTCGGTCCAGAAGAACGCCTGCATGTCCTGCACCCACTCGAAGTAGCCAAGGACGGTGCCCCCGGCCGTGGCGACGATGTCCGGAATCACGGTCACGCCGCGGTCGTCGAGGATGGCGTCGGCCGCGGGCGTCGTTCCGCCGTTGGCGACCTCGGCGACGATCGCGGCACGCACCGAGCCCGCGTTCGCCTCCGTCACCTCGCCCTGGAGTCCGGCAAGCACGAGGATGTCGCAATCGAGCCCGAAGATGTCGGCCTTCGTCAGCGCATCGGTCTCTGGCAGCCCGCCGATGGCGTCGTGCTCCTGCATCCATTCGATGGCGCGCGTCACGTCGATCCCGGCGGACGAGGCCACGGCGTCGCGGTCGTCGGCGATGCCGATGATGCGCGCCCCCGCCCCCGCCAGCTCCTCGGCGACGGTCATGCCGACGCGCCCGAAGCCCTGGATCGCGACGCGGGCAATGGCCAGGTCGACCCCCTTGGCGGCGGTGATGGCCGCGATGCATCGATGCGCTCCGCGAGCCGTCGCGCTGCGCCGCCCGCGGGTCCCGCCGATCGCCAGCGGCTTGCCGATCACCGAGGCGGCAATCGTGTGGCCGCGATGCATCGACAGGGTGTCCATGATCCAGGCCATCGTCTGGGACCCGGTGTTCACGTCCGGTGACGGGATGTCGCTGTCGGGACCGATGAGCGGACCGATTTCGGTCGCGTAGCGGCGGGTGAGCCCCTGGCGCTCGTTCTCGCTGAGGCGCCGCGGGTTAACCCGTACCCCGCCGGCGGCCCCGCCGAACGGGATCTTCACGAGCGCCGCCTTCCAGGTGTTGAGCATCGCGAGCGCGCGCACCTCGTCGAGGTCGAGGTTCGGCACGTAGCGGATGCCCCCGCTGGTCGGCCCGCGGTTGACGTTATGGTGGACGCGGTAGCCGGTGTAAACCTCCACGTGACCGTCGTCATGGGTGACGGGAAAGTGGACGGTGAGCTCGCGTTTCGGCATGCGCAACACACGGTGCATGCCCTCGTCGAGGTGAAGCCGCTCGGCGGCTGCGTCGACCTCTCCCTGGGCCGTGGCCCAGATCCCGTTCGCCCTCACCACCTTCGGCTTCGTTGTAGCCATCTCCGCGGGGCACGCTCCATTGCGAGGTGAGTCGCCGCGCCTCCCGTGGCACGGGCGTCCGAGGATACCGCGTCCGAGCAACGTGGCAACATGTGCGCCCACCCATCCAATGACCGATGCGTCGGCGGCCCGCATTCGCCCCGACCGACGCTCACGAAGGAGGACCGCCGATGGCGCCGCGCGTCATGACCGTCTCCGGACCGATCCCGCCCGACAGGCTCGGCTTCACGCTCCCGCACGAGCACACCGGCATCTATCTCTGGCACATCGAGAAGCGCTGGGACTACTGGGAGCTCACGCCCGACGAGGACCTCATCACCGATGAGCTGCGCGACTTCCGCCGTCGCGGCGGCGCCACCCTCGTCGACCTGACCCTCGACGGCGTCGGCCGCGACCCGGGCCGCCTGCGGCGGCTTGCCGGCGCGACGGGCCTCAACATCGTCATGGGCACCGGCTGGTATCGCGGCGCCCACTATTCGGCCGAGGCGTCGATCGACAGCCGCTCCGTCGACGCGCTGGCGGCGGTGATCGTCGCCGAGTTCAACGATGGCGTCGGAGAGAGCGGCATCCGGCCCGGGCTCATCGGCGAGATCGGCACCGACAAACCGTGGGTCAGCGCACTCGAGGAGCGCGTGCATCGGGCGGCGGCGCGCGCATCGGGCCAGACCGGGATGGCGATCACGACGCATGGCGTGCAGTCGGCCGTCGGGCTGGCACAGCTCAAGATCTTCGCCGAGGAGGGCGTCGATCCCGCGCGCGTCGTCATCGGTCACGCGGACTCCCACCCGGACCTCGACTTCTTCCTCGCCGTGCTCGACGCCGGTGCGAACCTCCAGTTCGACTTCCTCGGCCATCGGTTCGGGGTCGAGGAGGCGCTGGAGCCGCGCCTGGTCGAGATGATCGTCGAGCTGCTGGAGCGCGGGTACGCTTCCCAGCTGCTGCTCAGCCAGGACGTGTGCCACAACCGGATGCTCAAGGCATACGGCGGCTTCGGCTACGTCTATCTTCACCAGCACTTTCTCCCGACCCTTCGCACCGCCGCGGTGGGGGAGGGCGAGATCAAGACGATGACGATCGACAACCCGGCGCGCATCCTGACGATTCCGTAGCGTCCGACTTCTCGCTCCTCCGTAGCGTCCGACTTCCCGCCCCGCGGGCGTAGCGGCCACTCATTGGCCGATCTTGCGCACCACGGGAGCTCCAGCCACGCTGCGGCGCCGCTGCTTGGCCCGGCCTGCCGCCCGGCGGGAATTCAGCCACTCATTGGCCGTTAGGCCCGCCCCACGCAAGGGCCGGGGCGCGCCATACTCAGGCTTGATGGCCGATCCACGCGACCCGGTCGCCGACCTGAGGCGCATTGCCTACCTGCTCGAGGCGATGCAGGAGCCGGCCTTCCGGATCCGTGCCTTTCGCGGGGCGGCGCACGCGCTGACAGAGCTTGGGCCAGAAGAAGCGGCCCGCCGGGCGGCGACGGGTGGCCTGCGCGGCGTGAACGGCATCGGCGAGGTCACCGAGCGGACGATCCTCGAGAGTCTGCGCGGCGAGGAGCCAGTCTACCTGCGCCGCCTGGAGCCCACCGGCGGCCAGCCGCTGGACGAGGGAGCCCGAACCCTGCTCGAAGCGCTTCGCGGCGACCTCCACGCCCACACCCTCGCCTCCGACGGCGGCGCGACGATCCGCGAGATGGCCGAGACCGCGATCGAGATCGGCCACGAGTACCTCGTCATCACCGACCACTCGCCGCGGCTGACGGTCGCCAACGGCCTCGAGACCGTGCGCCTGATGGCCCAGCTGGACGAGATCGCCGCGCTCAACGCCGAGCTCGCGCCGTTCAGGATCCTCACCGGGATCGAGGTCGACATCAACGAGGACGGCTCGCTCGATCAGACTCCGGACGTCCTCGAGCGGCTGGACGTCGTCGTCGGGAGCGTCCACTCCGAGCTGCGCATGGACGAACGGCCGATGACCCGCCGCATGGTCACCGCCCTCGCCGACCCGAACCTCGACATCCTCGGCCACTGCACCGGGCGGATGAAGACCGGGCGCAGGAACCGGCCGCCGTCGACGTTTGACGGCGACATCGTCTTCGCCGCCGCGGCCCGCTTCGACAAGGCGATTGAGGTGAACTCGAGACCCGAACGCCTCGACCCGCCGAAGCGGCTGCTGCGCCTGGCGGTCGAGGCCGGCTGCCGCGTGTCGATCGACTCCGACGCTCACACCCTCGGCCAGCTGTCGTGGCTGCGCAACGGCTGCGAGCGCGCGTTCCTCTGCGGCGTGACGCCGCAGATCGTCGTCAACGCGCTCGCGGCTGACGAGCTCCTTGCCTGGACCGCTGGGCACACCGCGTAGCCCGCGCGCCAATCACGTTGGCCTATCGACCGACGAGCATGCGAATCACGGCCCTCGTCGGTCACTGGGCCAACCACGTGAGCCAAGGGACCGAGGATGTGTTCGTCATCGGTCCGTAGGCCAACCACGTTCGCATCCAACCAAACCAGGGTGGCGCGAGACCTGCATCGGTCAGGAGCGGGCGCATACTTGAGCGCCCCACCAGCACTGGAGGAATCCCATGCCTGTTGCCAGGGTCACCGAGCTCTCCTGCACCTCGAACGAGAGCTTCGAGGACGCCATTCGCCAGGGCGTCGATCGCGCCACGAAGACCCTCCGCGGCGTCCGCGGCGCGTGGGTCAAGGAGCAGCGCGTGAGCGTCGGCAGCGACGGTGCGCTCGAGTTTCAGGTCAACATCCTCGTGACCTTCGTGCTCGAGGGTTAGAGACCGATGGGGGCCGGAGGCGCTCCCGCCGGCCGCTACTCCGCCAGGCCGATCCGCCCTTCGGCGCGGGTGAACAGCTTTCGATAGGTCGGGTTGCTGACGCGCTGGCTGACCATCGCCGCGTCGAGCGGCTTCTTGCTGCGTGGTGGCGCGTAGCGTCCACGCTCGACGACGGCGGCGGCGAGGTCGGCAGCCGGCAACGGGCCGCGCTCGCGGATGACGGCCATCATCTCGTCGTGGAGTGCCACCTTCTCGCCCGATGGAGCGGCGCTCGCGCGCTTGCGCTTCGCGGGCTTCTCGACCCTTGGTTCGGGTGCAGGAGGCTCGGTTGCGGCCGCCTCCGGTCGAGGCTCGGGCGCCGCGCGGGGCGCCTCTGACGCCGGTTCGGTGGGCTGCGGCGCGGTCATGCCCGCCGAAGCCTCCAGGGCGGCCAGCCGTGCTTCGATCGCGGCGATCAGCCCGAGCATCCGGTCGGTGCCGGGCGCCGCCGGACGCGCGCCACCACGCGCGGCGTCGATTCGCTCCTCGACCCATTGGCGCACCAGATCGCCCGGACGCATGTCGGCTTCCGCAGCCAGCTGCTTGAGCGTCCCGACGCGGCGCGGGTCGAGCCGGATCGACATTCCGCCCTCGTCGGCATGTCCACGGTCGTGACGCGGACCGCGCGAGGGATAAGGAGGCCGATCGCCACGAGGCCGGTCGCGCTGCCAGTCGCCGCCACCGCCCTGGCGTGGCGGGCCTCCAGCGCGGTCGGGCGGGCCACGCCGATCCGGCCGATCGGGTCGGCGGTCGTACGGACCGCGTCTGTTGAAACTCATCGTTTCAACGGTACTTCAACGGTCAAATGAGTGCTGCGCGCGTTTCAACTGGCACGCTAGAACGAGCCCGAGCCGCCGCCTCCGCCGCCACCCCCACCCCCGCCGAATCCGCCTCCACCGCTCGACGACGAGCTCGACGGCGGGCTGGAACCGACGCTGCCGAGGGCGCTGAACATGCCGCCGATGTCGGGCACCGCCGAGTCACTGAAGGCGGAGCCCGAGCCCTCGCTGATGCCCCCGGCGCCCGCTGCCATCGACGCCGCCGACCAGCCGTCGCCGCCTGACGTTGAGCCGAGCCAGATCGGGTAGTAAGCGCTGGCGGTCGCGCCCGTCGCCTCGCGGGCCCGCGCCAGCCCGCGCGCGAGGAGCGATGACACCTCGTCGCGCAGGCCGAGGGCCAGGCCCCACACGACGGCCTTGTCGGGCGTGTCGGCCAGCGCCGCGACCTCCGGATCCTTCACCACCTCGCCGATGTCGCGCGCCTGCTCCATCGTCTTGCGCAGCGTGCGTCGGTAGGCCGTCAGCATCGCATCGACGTACGCGCCGGCATCGGTTCGCTGGCTCATTGCCGTCCCGAAACCGATGATCCCGAGCCCGCCGAGGACGAGCGCACCGCCAACGAGGACGAGGCCGCTCATCGGGATGGCGATGCCGGCCCAGATGATCCCGCCGCCGACGAGCGCGGCGCCGACGCCGATGCCGACCATGCGCCCGATCGACGGCCCCGGCATCCGCTCCAGCCAGCCGATGCGAACGGCCTGCTCCTCGAGCGCCCGCTTGATCGGCGCGAGCTCGTCGTTGAGCTTCCACAGCGACGTGCGGCTGAGGCGACCGTCGGAGCCGCCCAGGCGCCGGACCGTGTCCCACGCCTCGTTCTGCGGGCCGCCGAGCGGCGCTCGGCCGCCGTGACCATGGACGACGATCGCCGGATCGGTGAGCGGATCGGCGTCGTCGTCGGACTTGACCTCCCTGACGCGGTCGAGGTTCTCGAAGCTAATCCGGCCGCTGCCGGCCAGCTCGACGAGGGTCGTGTTGATCGTGTGCTCATCGGCCCGTCCCTGGCGGATGACCGTTGCCAGCGCAGGCGTCATGTCCGCCGGCGGCCCGGCCATGAGGACCGACGGCGAGTCGACGAGGTCGGGGTCGTCGCCCTCGCGGCGCCACGTCCGCCACGCCCAGCCAAGCGTACCGATCAGCGCCAGCGGCGCGCCGATGATCCCGATCACGGCGTTGACCTGGCGCGATCGCTCGAGCTCCGCCTGCGCCTCGGGGTCGGCGCGTTCGGTCACCTCCCGCACGGACTCGACGATCGCTCCTTCGCGGTCGCCGGCGACCGCCATCGGCACGAAGGTCTCGTCGATGATCCCCTGGAGGTCGCTCTCACTCGCGTACGAGTTGACGAACCCGGAGCCGCCGAACAGGCTGACCCGGCTCTCGCCGGGGTCGGGGTCGAGGGCGACCATCAGGACGACGCCGTCGTCGAATCCGGCGCGCCCGATGCCCCACTGGTCGACGAGCGCCCGCGCGTTCTCGAGGTTCTCGTCCTCGCTGATGTCGGGCGAGTTCTGGGTATAGACGACCATCTCGGCGCCCACCTCGGCCTCCATCTCGTCGATGAGGGACTCGATCTCGTCGATCGCCCCAGCGCCGAGTATCCCGGCCTCGTCATAGACGGCCTGGTCCTCGACCGGATCGGGGAACGGCGGCCCGGCAGCGAGCGCCAGCAGCGGCGTCAGGGCGAGGAGCGCGAGCGCGCTCGGGAGCGCGCGAGCCCATCGGTGCATCAAATGAAGCATACTGGGTGGCACTCGGCTTGCTTCGAAGCCGATCGCAACGAGCGGCGCAGTGCCCACGCGCGGACGAACGTCCCGCACGCCGCCACTCCGGCCTGACTCGCACGGCCGGTGCGCGACCCTCTCCTGGAGTTCCACACGTGAAGATTCGAACCGGGGCCGGGATGGCCCTGCTGGTCGCCGCGGTCGTGATGATCGTGGCGACCGCCGGCGTGGCTGCCGTGACGGTCCGCGAGCCAGCGACCAAACCCGATGCCCCCCTGCTCGGTCCCGCGCCGCACGTCGAGGCCCTTCCGCTCGACCGCGGTGGCAACAGCGAGCGCGGCGAGGTGCTGTCCGGAACGCCGCATCCCGTCGTGACCCGGGCACCGACGGCTGATGCTGCGGGCATCGGCAGCACCTATCCCGGCACGTCGGGGTGGATCGGTGAAGCCACCGTGGCACTGCCCGGCGCCCTCGGCGGCCGGTTCACGGGCGAGGTGAACGGCTTCGTCACCGTCTGCGCGGACCGATGCGCCCGCCTTCGGGTCGTCGACTGGTGCCAGTGCTACTGGGGCAGTCCCGACCAGCGCGTCGTCGACTTGTCTCATGCTGCCTGGGCGCTCGTCAGCGATCGACCGCTCGAGGCGGGCCTGATCGAGGTGCGAGTCCACCTCGAGCGCTGAGTCGCGCTACGAGCAGCTGACGGTCACCTGGGCCGGCTCGTCGGCCAGGCCGGGGATCGTCGCGGTCTGCTCGGCGGTCGCCCCGCCCTCGATGCGACTCGTCAGCGTCGAGCGCGTCCGCAGCCGCTCGCCGGACTCACCCAGCGCGATGAGCTGGCACTTCGCGCGCCCGGGCCTCGTGCCCTCGTTCGTGACGGCGTAGGTGATCGCGAAGCCGGGGTCGGCGGGTGTGACCGCGCGCACCTCGGCCTCGTACGGGCCGACCCCACGAAGCGAGAGGCTGGCCGCCACCGCCAGGCCGATCACCGCCAGCACGATCGCCGCGGCCACCGTGCCGTGGTACTGCGACGCCGACGGCGCTGTCATCCCGGCACGGTTGCAGACCTCGCAGAGCGACTCGTTCGGGTCGATCTCGCGGCCGCACTTGATGCAGCGCCCGAGCTGCGACGACGACGTCATCGGTGTCCCCCCGGGAGTCGCTCGCCGGCCACGATCGGGAGCTGGAGCCAATTTTCCTGCGGCGCCAGCGGGCAGGACCACGCCGGGTCGTACACACACGACGGGTGGTATGCGTAGTTGAAGTCGAGCACCAGCTCGCCATCGGTGTAGCCGAGGTCGGCGCCCTTTGCCGAGTCCCACAGGTAGCGGCCGCCGCCGTAGGTCTCGCGGCCGCTGGTGGCGTCACGGAACGGGATAAAGATGCCGCCGGAGTACTCGTCGAGCCAGAAGACGGCCAAGCGGCACGCCGTGCCGTCGACGGTGAAGCTCACCCATCCGATGCGGTGGAACGCCATCCGCTCGCCGTTACCCGAGCGCGGGACGTCGACCGCCTTGAGCGCATCAGGATCCGGCTCGAGACGTGCGCGCAAGGCGAGGGATGACTCGTTTCGGAAGTACGCGACACCGCGGAAGTCGTGACGCGCCGCCTCGGGCACCGGCGACGACGGATGCTCGCCAAACAGGCGGTCGCGGGCCGCACGGAAGGCGACGGCGCGCATCTCCGGCGCGCGCTCATCGGCCCGCAGGTTGGCGTAGAGCTCGGCCACGCGGCGGCGCCAGTCGGCCAGGGCCAGGTGCTCTTCAGGGGAGATCGCCATCGGCCCGACGATCATGCACGAGAACGGGCGGGCCGGCGAACCGGCCCGCCCGAGCGGGGTTCAGCTGGAACGACGGGGGTCTAGAACCCGTTGTCCGCCAGCCACTGCGCGGCGGCGTCCTCGTAGGAGTCGCCGTTGATGACGACCGCAGCGCCGAGGTTCGTCAGCTCCTCGGTGGTCAGCAGCGCGTTGATCGGGTCGAGCGTCGAGGTGATCGTGTCACCCGCCGCGTCCATCAGCTCCTGTCGGACGACCGGGATGAGGTTCTGCGCGGGCGCGAGGCCCATGTCGTCCTCGAGCAGGACGAGGTTGAAGGCGGCGATCTCCGGCGAGGTCGTGCACACCTGCGCGACGTCGATGCTGCCGGCGTTGAGGGCCTCGGCGATCGCCGGCGAGCAGGCCGGGAGCTCCTCGATGTCGAGGCTCGCGAAGTCGATGCCGTAGACCTCCTCGAGGCCGATGCCGCAGTTCGGGTTCTCCCCGCACTCCGGCGCGACGCCCCAGGTCAGATCGCCTGCCGCCTCGGCCAGGTTGGAGAGCGTGGCGAGGCTGAACTCGTCGGCGGTCTCCTGCCGGACGGCAAAGCCGTCCGCATCGGTCCCGGGCGTCGGGTCGAGGGCCACGAGCCCGTCAGCCTCCAGCAGGCCGCGCAGCTCCTCGAGGGTCGCGTCGAGGTCCGAGGTGGGCTCGCCGCCATAGGTGACCGCGAGGTAGCCGCCGACGTACTCGGGCATGAGGTCGATCTGGCCGTCCAAGAGGCCCGGATGCGTGACGTCGCGTGCTCCGAGCTCCAGCTGGCGCGCGACCGTGAAGCCGGCGCCTTCGAGGGCCTGGGCATAGATCTCGGCCACCACGGCCGACTCCCAGAATCCCGCCGACGCGATGGTGATATCGGGCAGGTCGGCTGCCGGGCTCTCGGCGCCGTCCGTCCCTTCGCCCCCACCCGGCGAGCAGGCACTGATGACCAGTGCCAGCAGCGCCGCCCCGAGGGCGAGCGTGCGGTTCCTCCGCATGGGTTTCCTCCTGTGCGGTGCGAAAGACCGGCGGCCACATGGACCGACCGATCAGGACCGGGGCAGTCTACCAGCGGACGATGAATGGGCCCTCACACCGGCATGGGGCCCGTCGGCTCCGGGATGCGCGTCTCACGGCGCAGGCCGGGCGACGTGGCGGCACGCTGAAGCCCCGCAAAGGCGGCCTCGGTGATGAGCGCCAGGAGCGCGACGACCGTGGCACTCCCGAAGATCCGCACCTCGTCGCCGGTATTGATGCCGGCGATGATCACCTGGCCGAGCGTGCCGCCGCCCACGACGGCCACCAGTGTCGCTGTGGCGACGATCTGGACGGCCGATGTCCGCAGCCCGGCCAGGATCACCGGGGTCGCGATCGGCACTTCGACGCGCGTCAGGACGTCGCGTTCGCGCATGCCCATCCCGCGTGCGGCCTCGGTGAGGTCCGCGTCGACCTCGCGCAGGCCGACGTATGTGTTCACCACGATCGGAGGGATCCCGAGCAGGGTCAGGGCGATGATCCCCGGCACCGGGCCCACACCGAGGCCGAGTGGCAGCAGGAGGAGGAACGCCAGGCCCAGCAGCCCGAGCGACGGAACGGCTCGCCCGATGTTGGCTGTGGCCACCACCGCGCCCGCGCCCTTTCCGGTGTGGCCGATGGCGAACCCGATCGGCAGACCGATGGCGACGGCCGCGGCCAGCGACACGCCGGAGATCCAAAGGTGCTCCCAGAGCCGCACGAGCAGTCCGTTGCCGCCGCTCCACGTTGTCGGGTCGGCGAGCCAGGCGCCGACCTCGCCGAAGAACTCGGTCATGCGGTCGCCCGCCGGCGCGCCCACGGCGTGAGCCAACGCTGGAGCGCCTGGAGCAGCAGGTCCGCGATGATCGCGATCCCGACCGCCAGGACGATCCCGGTGAGCGTGGCCGTCGCCCCGAAGGAGCCACGGTTGATCCCGATCGTCACGATCAGGTACCCGAGGCCGCCGAGGCCGATGAGGGCGGTGACCGTCACGAGGCCGATGGTCGTGACCGTCGCGATGCGGACGCCGGCCATGATCACCGGCACTGCCAGCGGCAGCTCGACGCGGAGCAGCCGCTGGGTCGGGGTGTAGCCCATGCCGGAGGCCGCCTCGAGCGCATCGGCCGGAACGCCGCGCAGGCCCTCGACGAGGTTCCGGACCAGGATCAGGAGCGTGTAGCCGACGAGCGCGATCTCCGCGGTGAGGACCGTGCCGATACCCGTGATCGGCGCCAGCATGGCGAACAGCGCCAGCGATGGGATCGAGTAGAGCGTTCCGGTCACGCCCAGGACCGGCCCATACGTGATCGGCAACCTGCGAACGAGCAAAGCAAGGCCGAACGACAGGAGCAGACCGATGCCGACCGCGAGCCCGGTCAGGTAAAGGTGCTCGAGCAGCAGCGAGCCGATGAGATCGAGGTTATCGACAACCCAGCCCGGGTCGATCCTCACCATCTCAGCTTGCCGCCTCGGCGGCCTCGCCCACCTCGCGCAGCCGGCCGTCGGCGTCCCGCACCGGCTCACGCAGGCGCTCGCCGATGGCATCCACGCTGACGAGGCCGATGACGCGCTCGCGCGCGTCGACCACCACGCCGAGCTGCACACTCGACGCAAGCAGGGTCGAGAGGGCGTCACGCAACGTCGTCTCGGCCTCCACCGTCGGGGCGCCCGGCATGGCTGCGCCCGGGTCGATCGGTCCATCGCCGGCGAGGTCGTGCTCGTCGATCCAGCCCAGCGGCCGCCCGTCGTCGTCTACCAGCAGCGCGTACTGGAGCGGCTCCGCGCCGTCCAGCCGCTGGCGCACGCCAGCCCGGTCCTCGCCGGCGTGGACGATCACCGGCTCGATGACCTCGAGGTCGCGCACGCGGCCGAGCGAGAGCCGCTTCAGGCCGCGATCGGCCCCGACGAAGCGCTCGACGAACTCGGACGCCGGGTTGGCGAGGATGGCGGCCGGGGTGTCGTACTGCGCCAGGGCGCCGCCGCGCTGGAGAATGGCGATGCGGTCGGCCATCTTGATCGCCTCGTCGACGTCGTGCGTGACGAAGATCACCGTCTTGCGCACCTGCTCCTGGAGGCGCAGGAACTCGTTCTGAAGGCGGTCGCGCCGGATCGGGTCGACCGCGCCGAACGGCTCGTCCATGAGCATCACCGGCGGATCCGCGGCCAGGGCGCGCGCCACACCGACGCGCTGGCGCTCGCCGCCCGACAGCTCGCCGGGGTAGCGGTCGCGGTACTCCGCTGGCTCGAGGCCGATGAGGTCGAGGAGCTCGTCGCTCCGCTCCCGGACCCGCGCAGCCGGCCAGCCCAGGAGGCGCGGCACGACGGCGACGTTCTCGCCGACGGTCTGGTGCGGGAACAGCCCGACCTGCTGGATGACGTAGCCGATGCGCCGCCGCAGCTCGACCGCCGGCAGGCTCGCCACGTCCTGCTCGCCGATGGTGATCCGGCCGCTCGTCGGCTCGATGAGCCGGTTGACCATCTTCATGCTGGTCGTCTTGCCGCAGCCGGATGGGCCGACGAGGACGCAGATCTCGCCGGCGGGCACGGTCAGCGTCAGGTCGTTGACCGCCGGGAGAGCGTCGGGTCCGCCATACCGCTTCGTGACGTGCTCGAACGCGACGACGGCGCCGGCACTCTCCTGCATCGGCCAATTCTAGGACCCGCTCGAGGCGGACCCGTCGCGGGCCGTCGCAGGGCGGCAACGGGCTAGCGCAGGCGCCAGATGAGCGGACCGCCGTCGTACACGAGCTCGAAGGCCGGCGACGACGCGAAGGCGACCGGTTTGTCGCACGGAGTCGGCCGCGCGCCATCGACGAGGTGCGTCGCGCCGTACCGACGCATGAGCTCGGCCGAGCGGCCCGAGTCTCCGCCGCAGTAGATCTCGACGACGTCCGCGATCCGCGCGTCGGGGGAGTAGCCGAGGTTCGCAACGTAAGGACCGAAGGTGGTCAGCCGGCGCCGGCCGGCGGCATCGGTCAGCGAGTTAACCCAGCCGTCGGTCACGAACACCGCGTCGGGCGGCGTGTTCGTTGCCACCCAGCGCGCGGCGGTCAGCTCCGGCCCGGTGAGCACCTGGAGGTTCGACGTCGCCGTCCAGGCGGCGACGAGCAGCGGCGACGGCAGGCTGACGAGGAGCACCACTGCAACCGCCGGCATCGGCCAGCGGCGCATCAGCCAGGCGGCAAGGAGGCCGACCGCGACCCACATCGCCTGGAAGTACTTGTTCATGTCAAAGTCGATGACGCTGACCTGCACGACGTTCGGGATGACGAAGAGGCCGATGACCCACCCGCCCAGGAATCCGCGATGGGGCACCCGCGGCAGGAAGAGCGCGGCCAGCGCCAGCAGGAATGGGACGCCCAGGTTGGTCAGGTAGAAGAAGGCGACCGCGGCGGGACCGTCGGCGATCGGCGCCGATGGCCAGCCCGCGACGATGCGCAGCCAGCCGGAGCCGGTGGCCTGCAGCGCGGGCGCCAGCACGAACGGCGCGGCAACGACGTACGGCGCGACCAGGATCAGCGCATTGCGCGGCGCGCGATCGTCGATCAGCCGGCCGCCGGCGACGACCCAGGTCAGCGCCAGAAGCGGAAAGACAGGGAAGAAGAAGAAGTGGAATGGCGCCAGCAGCGCGCCGAGCAGCCCGGCCAGGCCGATGAGCCACGGCCGATCGCGCCAGCCGGCGGCGCGCTGGCGGGCCGTTGGAAGTCCAGCGACGAGCAGCAGCACCGCTCCGACAAGCAAGGGCAGGCCGGCCGTGGTAGCGCGATGGGCGAGCAGCCCGGTGCCCATCACCGACGGGACGCGGAAGTAGGGCCAGCCGGTCAGCCACTGGTTGTCGTAGCTGTTGTGCGAGACGAGGTAGGCGAGGTCGCCGGCACCGATCGGCGCGTCGACCGCGGTGGGGACGACGGTCAGGTCGCCGAGGAGCCGGATCCAGCCGAGGCCGCCGGTGAAGATCACGAGCGCCGCCGCGAGAACCGCCGTGCGACGCGCCCGCGGCCCGCGCAGGAGCCGGCGCGCGAGCGAGAACACGAGCAGCGACATCGCCACAGCGAGGATCGCGGATTGGACGACCATGACCGGGATCGAGAAGAGCCCCGCGGCCTCCGCGAGGATCGCGGCATGGAAGTCGGCAAACCAGTGATAGACGAGCGGCTCGCCGGCAAAGTACGGAACCTCCGGCGGGAAGTTGGCGCCGGAGTTGAGGGACTCCGCGATCGATAGGTGGACGCCGAGGTCGCTCCAGTTCGAGCCGCCCGAGCTCACGCCGTCGGCGGTGACGCGCCAGATGCCGGCCCCGAGGACGATCCCGACGATCGCAGCGGCCAGGACGGCCACGGCAAGCGCCGGTGCCGCCGCACGCAGCGCCCGAAGGCTTGGGGTCCCAACGCCGCGCCAGGCGGCGAACGGCACGGCCAGGCCGAGCAGCGCCGCCACCCCGAAGACCACGCCGCGGTCGTAGCCGCCGGCAAGGTGGCTGAGCCAGTGGACGAGGTGGGTCGAGACGGCCAAGGTGAGCACGACGGCCAAGCCGATGCGTCCGGCAGCATCGATCCTGGAGCGCACGGCGGCGAGCGCCACCAAGCCGGGGGTCACGAGCAGGAGCGGCCAGACGACGACGACCGCCAACGGCGGGATCAGCCACGCCAGCGCCAACGCCGCTGCAAGCGCCACGCTGGCGAGGAGGGCGCGGCGGGCACGCGGGCTCATCGGCTGCGGATCATACGACGCGGTCCCATACTGGCCGCCGATGCCGCGGGTGAGCGAGCGAGCGCGACCGATCTGGCTGGCCGCGGCGGCGTGCGCGGCCGGCTTTCTTCTCGTTGCGCTGCTCGTGATCTCGGGAATCACCTACCCGATCGACGCGGCGGTCACCGCGGTGGTGCGCGCACCCGAGCTTCACGACGCGCTCTCTCCGTTGGCCCTGCTCACCGAGCTCGGCTCGACCTGGGCGATCATCGGCGTCGGCGCGCTCGTCCTCCTGGCGGGTGTGCTGGGCGGTCGGCCGCGCGATGGGGCAGCCGGCGCGCTGACCATCGCCATCGGTGCGCTGATCATCGAGACCGCCAAGCGCCTGTTCGGTCGCGCCAGGCCGGACGTTCTCGAGCCGATCATCGTGGAGGTGGGCTTCAGCTTTCCCTCGGGCCACGCCGCGAACGCGACGGTCGCCTACGGAGTTCTCGGGATTCTCGTCGCGCGGCTGCCGTGGCCGACCGCCATCCGCGTGGCGATCGAGCTCGTTCTCGGCGCGATCGTCTTCGGCGTCGGCCTGTCGCGGGTGTGGCTGGGCGTGCACTATCCGACCGACGTCGTTGCCGGGTGGCTCCTCGGCGGCACGATCGTCCTGACCTACGCGGCGCTCACCCTCCCGGTGCCGCCTGAGCCAGCCGCGGAAGCGGCTGACGCGGATCCAGCAGCGCCACGATCCGATCGACCTGCTGCTGGCTGAGCACCTCGTCGGTGATGGCCATGCTCGCCAGCTGTTCCGCATCGGCCTCGACGACCACGCCGATCTCGTCGCCGCGCGGCACCTCGACGTCCATCTCCGACGGCGGCACGAGGATCGCCGTGACGGATGCCGGTAGCGCCGCGCGCTCGAGGTAGAGGGTCAGGCGGCGCCCCGCCAGCCGGGCAGTGGTGATCGGGGCGGCTTCCCACGGCACCCATGACTCGGTGCCGCGGTTCCATCGGTACCAGTGTCCGTTGCGGCGGGCATGGCGTCCGCGCGCGCCGGTCGTCGTGATGGCGAACGTGCCGCCCGGTCCGACGAGGACGGCGTCGATCGCCTCCATCCCACCGGGGGCGACCGAGCGGAACCAGTGCCAGCCGTCGTCAAGGCGCCGCCCGAGGCTGGCGGCCAGGCGGTCGCCGTGGGGCAGTACGGGGATGCCCAATCGGCGCGATCGAGGAGTTGGGTGGGTGATCATCGGATGCGCGGACTTTCGCTGTCGAGGGCGTCGGATGGGCGTCTCGGAGTGTAGCGCGGGACCGGGCCGTTGAGGAGGGATCCGAGGAGCAACACCGTATGATGCGGCCCATGGTCGACACGCGCGCCTCGCTCACCGACGCCGTGCGCACGCTCCTGGCGGAGATCGGGGAGGATCCGTCCCGGGAAGGGCTGGCGGGCACCCCGGAACGCGTGCGACGGATGTACGACGAGCTGACGGCGGGCTACCACGTCGACCCAGACGCGCTCCTCAATGGCGCCTGTTTCAACGTCGACTACGACGAGATGGTCGTCGTGCGCGACATCGAGTTCTTCAGCCTCTGCGAGCACCACCTGCTGCCGTTCATCGGTCACGCTCACGTCGGTTACCTGCCGCGCGGCCGGGTCGTCGGGCTGTCCAAGATCCCGCGCATCGTCGACATGTACGCCAAGCGGCTCCAGCTCCAGGAGCGGCTGACCGTCCAGGTGGCCGATTTCCTCATGGAGCGGCTCGAGCCGAAGGGCGTCGCGTGCGTCGTGGAAGCCACGCATCTGTGCACGATGATGCGAGGCGTGAAGAAGCAGGAGGCGACGATGGTCACCTCCAGCATGACCGGAACGTTCCGTCGCGACGCCAGGACCCGTGCCGAGTTCATGGGGCTGATTGGGAAGGGCGGCGCGCGCTGATCGGTTGGCTGGCCGCCGCGCACCTGGCCGCCGTCGTGCTGCTCACGTTCCTGCCGCTGCCGATCGGTGCCGAGGCCATCGCGGATGCCAGGGCGCTCGCCACCTACGAGCACAACGCGGTCCCGCTCGCGACGCTGCGCATCCAGCTCGCGGGTGAGATCACCCCGTTCGAGCTGCGCAACCTCGTCGGCAACATCCTCCTGCTCCTGCCACTCGGCATCTACGGACCGATCCTGACGCCGCGCCTGCGCTCCCTTCCGGCCATCCTGATGCTCGGCACCGGCCTCTCCGTGCTCGTCGAGCTCGGCCAGCTGGCGGTGGCGATGGCATACGGCTTCCCGGTGCGCGTCGCCGACGTCGACGATGTCGTCCTCAACGCGCTCGGCGTGCTCGCCGGCTACCTGGTGTGGCGCGCCTGGTCGGCGACGTCGTCGGTAAACTCCGACCATGCCGTACGCCGATCCGCTGACTGACGATGAGGTGGCTGCCGCGCTTGCCGGCCTGGACGGCTGGGCGCGCGAGGCAGATGCGATCCGTCGCACCGTCGTCTGCGCCGACTTCCGCGCCGCGATCGCGCTCGTGAACGCCGTGGCCGATGCCGCCGAGGCAGCGAACCACCACCCCGACATCGAGGTCCGCCGCTACAAGCGCGTGACGTTCACGCTCTCCACGCATGCGGCCAAGGCCATCACCGTGCGCGACATCGAGCTGGCGGCGGAGATCGACCGGCACGCCGCTAGAATCGGCGCCGCATGAGCGATGAGACGCCGATCCGCGTCCTGATCGCCAAGCCCGGGCTCGACGGGCATGACCGCGGCGCGAAGGTCCTGGCGCGCGGCCTGCGCGACGAGGGCTTCGAGGTCATCTATACCGGCCTGCGCCAGACGCCGGAGATGATCGCGGATGCCGCCGAGCAGGAGGACGTCGACGTCGTCGGCCTCTCGATCCTGTCGGGCGCGCACATGGCGCTGCTGCCACGGACCGTGGAGCTCCTGCGCCAGCGCGGCATGTCCGACGTGCTGGTCGCCGCCGGCGGGATCATCCCCGATGCCGACGTCGCGACGCTCAAGAAGGCGGGGATCGCCGAGATCTTTGGCCCCGGCACCTCGATCGGCCAGATCGCGCGCTACTTCCGCGAGAACGTCAAGCGGTCATGAGGGGGCCAATCCCATTGGCCTTACGACCGACGACTGCGCACCATCGCCCCCATCCCGCCCTGTTCAGGCCGTTCCTCGGTCGCCGCGCGAACGCCGTTGGCCGACCGACCGGTCCGACGCGCCCCGTCGGTCGATAGGCCAGCCTGGTTGGCAATGAGCGCCGACATCGAGTCCCTCGCCACCGGCGGTCGCCGTCCGCTCGCCCGGCTGCTGACGCGGATCGAGGCCGGCGACCCATCGGTCCGTGAGCTGCTGCCGCAGCTCTTTGCGGCAGGGACGGGCGCGCACATTGTCGGCATCACCGGGCCTCCGGGAAGCGGGAAGTCGACGCTCGTCAACGCGCTCATCGGGGAGTGGCGACGCCGCGGTCGCCGCGTGGGCGTGCTGGCGGTCGACCCGAGCTCGCCGTACACCCGCGGCGCGATCCTCGGCGACCGGATCCGGATGATGGACCACGCCGCCGACCCCGATGTCTTCGTGCGCTCGATGGCGTCGCGCGGCGAGCTCGGCGGCCTGGCCGCCACGACTTGGATCGCCGCCGCCGCGCTTGATGCGGCCGGCTTCGACCCGGTCCTGATCGAGACCGTCGGCGCCGGCCAGTCCGAGGTCGAGGTCGCGCGCGTCGCGGAGACGACCGTCGTCGTCGAGGCGCCCGAGATGGGGGACGAGGTGCAGGCCATCAAGGCCGGACTGCTCGAGGTGGCCGACGTCATCGTCGTCAACAAGGGCGACCGCCCCGGAGCCGACCGCGCCGCTCGCCAGCTGCGCGCGATGCTGTCGACCGCCGGCGGCCGGATCGAGCGGAAGCCGCCGTCGGTGATGCTCACCACCGCGACGATCGACGAGGGCGTCCCCGCCCTCGCCGATGCCGTGGACGCGCACCGGGCGACGGCTCGTGAGCCACTGGCCGCCCGCGACCGCGCCGCGCACCAGGTTCGCCGCGCGCTGGCGGACCTGGCGGCAAGGCGGGCTGCGGGTTCGACGGACTGGGATGCGACGGTGAGCGCCGTAGCCGAGCACGAGATCGACCCGTTGACCGCCGCCGAGCGGTTGCTGCACGGAGGATGATGGCGAGCGCATGAAGGTCGATCCGGTTCTCGAACGATTCGGTCCGCCGCCGACGGCGCCCGTGCCGGCGTGGATTGGCGACGCGCGCCAGAGCTTGACGTCCGCCGCCGACGCCGTGCTCGGCATCGACGAGCGCGAGCTCAACCGGCGATGGTGGTGGCGCGAGGACCGTGACGGCGACACCGAGGTGCGTTACGCGTTCTACCGCGCCCTTGAGGCGCTCGAGCGGGCGGCCGGCAACGCCGCCGACGATGTCGCGGCCGGCGGCGCACGTCCGGCCGGCGCCGCGCCGTTCGCGCACGCCACCGTCGCCCGCTGGGACCTCCACGGCCTGCTGGCGCCGCTGGTCGACGCCGACCTCGACGCGAAACCCGGCGGCGGGGAGTGGACGATCCGCCAGACGCTCGCCCACATCGTCCACGTGCAGCGCGCCTACCCGGCCTTCGGTTCGTGGTGGCTGTCGCGCGAGCAGACGCCGGAGCTGCCGTCGAGCATCCCGGACGGCGTCGACGAGGGCTTCCCGACCGAAGAGGCTGACGGCGGCGGCACGATGGCAGAGATCCGGCGACGGCTCGACGATGCGATGGACGGCGCGTCGGAACGGATGGCGAGCCTCGACGAGTCGCAGCTGGCGACGCCGGCGCGATGGTCGGGCTATGCCGTCGACGTCGGCTTCCGCCTCGGGCGGATGTCCTCGCATGTCCAGGAGCACACTGTCCAGGTCGACAAGACGCTCGTCATGCTCGGCCGGCCGCCGCCTGAAGCGCATCGGCTCGTCCGCCTCGTCTTCCGCGCATACGGCCGGCTGGAGAGCGTCGTCTACGCGCTGCCGCCGACGCTGGCCGACGCCGGCCGCGAGCCGATCGAGGCCGCGGTCGCGGAGATCGCGGATGCGTTCGACCACGTCCGGCTGTCGGGCTCGGTCACCGACTTCTCCGGCTGAACGCGGTCCATGCGGCTGGTACGCTTGGGCTGTCCATGAGCATCGACCGCGTCTTCGTCATCGGCGCAGGCCTGATGGGCCACGGGATCGCGCAGGTCAGCGCCGTCGCCGGCAAGAGCGTGACCCTCTCCGATCGCACCGCCGAGCTGGCCGAGAAGGGCAAGGCACGCGTCGCCGGCAACCTCGCCCGCCAGGTCGAGAAGGAGAAGATCGAGCGGTCCGCCGCGGACGACATCATCGACCGCATCTCGACCACCGAAGGGACCGATGCCGCCGCCGGGCACGACATCGTCATCGAGGCGGTCTTCGAGGACGAATCGGTCAAACGCGAGACCTGGGAGGCGCTGACGCGCTCCGCCGACCCGGACGCGATCTTCGCGAGCAATACGAGCAGCATCAGCATCACCAGCCTTGCGACGGCGACCGATCGCGCACCGAGGTTCATCGGCCTCCACTTCTTCTCGCCGGTTCCGGTCATGGGCCTGATCGAGATCATCCGGGGGCTCGAGACCGAGGACGCAACCTACCAAGCCGCCAGGGCATTCGCCGAAGACCTCGGCAAGACCGTGATCGAGTCGCGCGACTACCCCGGCTTTCTCGTCAACCGCATGCTCGGCCCGTTCATCAACGAGGCGGTCTTCGCGCTGATGGAGTCGACGGGCACCGCCGAGGACATCGACACCGGGGCGAAGCTCGGCCTGAACCATCCGATGGGGCCGCTGGAGCTCAGCGACTTCATCGGCAACGACGTGATGCTCAACGTCATGGACGTGCTGCACCGCGGCTTCGGCGACCCGAAGTTCCGCGCCGCGCCGCTGCTGCGTCAGATGGTCACGGCCGGCCACCTCGGCCGGAAGACGGGACGCGGCTTCTACCGCTACGACGATACCGGGAAGAAGCTGAGCTGATGGCGCTCGAGACGGCGCCGGCGCGCGACCCGTTCGCCCTCAGCGAGGAGGAGCGTTCCGTCCGCGACACCGTCCGCGAGTGGGCGCAGCGCGAAGTCGCTCCGGGCGCCGCGGAGCGCGACGAGGAGGAGCGCTACGACGTTGCGCTCTTCCACCGGGCCGGGGAGCTGGGCATCACCGGACTCCCGTATCCGGAGCGATACGGTGGCGCCGGGATGGGCACATTCGCCTGGGCGCTGGCCGCGGAGGAGGTTGCGGCGGCCGACATGGGCCTCGGCGTCTCGCTGTCCGTCCACATCCTCAGCCAGCTCTGCATCTTCTCCAGCGGCACCGACGAGCAGAAGGACCGATATCTGCCGTCGATGACCGCCGGCAAAGAGCTCGGCGCCTTCGCCCTCACCGAGCCCGGCGCCGGCTCGGACGCCGCCTCGCTTTCGCTGTCGGCGCGGCGCGACGGCGACGCGTACCTCCTCAACGGCACGAAGATCTGGATCACGAACGCAGGAGAGGCGGCGCGCTACATCGTCTTCGGCACCGTCGATCGGTCCCTCGGCAAGAACGGCATCACCGCCTTCGTCGTCGAGGCCGACACCCCCGGCTTTCGCCTCGGCAGCAGGGAGCGGAAGATGGGCATCCGCGGCACCACCGGCTACGAGCTCGTCTTCGAGGACGCCCGCGTGCCCGCCGAGAACCGCCTAGGCGAGGAGGGCAAGGGGCTGAAGGTCGCGCTCGGCTCGCTCGGCGCCGGGCGGATCGGGATCGCCTCGGTGTGCGTCGGCCTGGCGCGCAACGCCCTCGAGCTCGCCGCGAAGTACGCGCTCCAGCGCCGGCAGTTCGGCCGGGCCATCGCCGACCAGGAGATGATCCAGGCGATGCTGGCCGAGATGGCTGTCCGCGTCGACGCCGCGCGGCTCCTGACGTGGCGCGCCGCTCGCATGCGCGACGCGGGGCAGCCGATCAACACCGCGTCGAGCATGGCGAAGTGGTTTGCCTCCGACAGCGCGATGGCGGTGACGACCGACGCCGTTCAGGTCTACGGCGGCGCCGGCTATTCGAGGGACAACCCGGTCGAGCGGCTCATGCGCGATGCGAAGGGCGCGCAGATCTACGAGGGCACCAACCAGATCCATCGGCTCATCGTGGCCCAGGGCCTGCTCGACAGCGTCCGCCACGAGGCCTGATCTCGCCACCCTGAGGAGGAAGCGAAGGACCGATGACGACCACCAGCGCTCCATCCGAGGCGCCCGCCGCCGCCAGCGCCACCCCGTCACCGGGCGGTCGGCTCATGCAGACGCCCGAGATCGAGCCCCTGACGGTCGCGCCGGAGGATCGGGCGCTGAACGTCGTCGACCTCATCCATCGGTCGGTCGAGCGCTATCCCGGGCGCGAGGCGATGCGCTGGAAGCTGACGAAGGCCCAGCGCGCGGAAGGCGGCGCCGACGAGTCGGCCTGGACGAGCCGGACCTATCGGCAGCTGTGGGACTGGGTGACCGGCCTCTCGCTCGGCCTGCGCGACCTCGGCGTCTCCGACGGCGACAGCGTGGCGATCATCGCCCGAACGCGGCCGGAGTGGACGGTCAGCGACCTGGCGTCACTGGCGCTCGGCGCCGTCACCTGCCCGATCTACCCGCAATCCGAGGCGGGGCAGGCGGGGTTCGTCATCAACAACGTCGGCGCGAAGGTCATCTTCGTGGAGAACACGCAGCAGGCCCACAAGATCGAGTCGATCCGCTCCGAGTGCCCGACCCTCCAGCACGTCATCAGCATCGAGGCCAGCGGCAAGCTGCCGCCTGGGACGCTGACCCTCGACGACGTGATGGCCCGCGCCGACATGGACGCCGCCAACCGGATCGCGTGGCAGGACGCCTGGAAGAAGATTGACCGCGACCATCACGCCACGGTCATCCACACCTCGGGGACGACCGCCAACCCGAAGGGCGCGGTAATCAGCCACGGCAACCTCCTCTACAACTTCGAGGCGGCCAGCCAGGTCATCGATTTCTACGAGACCGATGTCTTCCTCGCCTTCCTCCCGCTGAGCCACATCTACGGGCGGATCGTCGACGAGGTCGTGGCGTTGGGCCGCGGCGCGGCGGTCGTCTTCGCCGAGGCGCTGATCGAGCGGCTGCCGGCCAACATGGTCGAGGTCCAGCCGACGGTGATGGGCTCGGTGCCGCGACTCTACGAGCGGGTCTACGCCCGCGTCCTGGCCGCGGTCGAGTCCGGGTCGCCGACGCGGCAGCGGATCTTCCACTGGGCCGCAGGGCTCGGGAAGCAGAAGTACGCAAACCATCTCGCCGGCAAGGGGGACTCGCCCTGGCTGACGGTCCAGCTGCGCCTGGCCGATGCGCTCGTCTTCGGCAAGATCCGCGCGCGCACCGGCGGCCGGGTGCGGTACTTCGTCTCCGGCTCGGCGCCGCTGGCGCGCGAGATCGGCGAGTTCTTCTACGGCATGGGGATGCTCGTGCTCGAGGGTTACGGCCTGACGGAGACGAGCCCCTTCGTGTCGATCAACCGTCCTGGCGACTTCGTGTTCGGCACGGTCGGGCGACCGGCGCCGGGGTCGGAGGTCAAGATCGACCCGGAGACCGGCGAGATCCTCGTCCGCGGCCCGCAGATCATGCAGGGCTACCTCAACCAGCCGGAAGAGTCGGCGAGGGCAATCGATGCCGACGGCTGGTTCCACACCGGCGACATCGGCGAGCTCGACGAGATCGGCCGCATCAGGATCACCGATCGGCTGAAGAACATCATCATCCTCGGCAACGGGAAGAACGTGTCGCCGGCACCGATGGAGGCCGCGCTGTCGACGTCGCGGTACATCGCGCAGGCGGTGATCCTCGGCGACCGCCAGGCCTACACCGGAGCGCTCCTCGCGCCCGACTTCGATGAGCTCGGGGCCTGGGCTGCGCAGCAGGGGATCGCCGAGATGCCGCCGGAGCAGCTGATCGAGGAGAACGCGGTCGACAAGCTCTTCGATGCCGAGGTGAAGCGCACCCTCGAGAGCTTCGCGATCTACGAGCGCCCGCGGCGCGTCGCGCTCCTGCCGCGGCTGCTGACCGAGGAGGCGGGGGAGCTGACGCCGTCGCTGAAGACGAAGAACCGCGTGGTCCTCGCCAACTGGCCCGACAAGATCGCCTACCTGTTCGACGAGAAGCGGGCCGCGGACTAGGCGCCGACAGATCGGCCGAATCGGACGCGAATCGCCGTGTGCGTTGCGTTTCGCCGATGTAGCGGAACTCGGTGAGCACGGGGCGCGCGCCGGCGTGTCGTTCGTGCGCACCCGATGCCGATTGAGCGGCGAAACAGCACCTTGAGCGCGCCTCGCGCGCGATTTCGCCGATACGGCGACACCGCCGCCGGGAGGGCCGGCGGCGGCATTTGTGTGGGGCTGCCCTCAGCGAAGGGAGATGGCGAGCTCCTCGAGCAGGTCGTAGGCGTCCTGCATCCCAGCCTCCATGCCGGTCGCGATGATCATGTCGCGGACCTCCGCGACATGGCACTCGGTGACGGACGTCATCGCCGTCCGACCGTCGGATTCCTCGAGGGTGACCGTGTTGACCGACGCGTCGTCGTCCGTGACGCCGGGCATCTCGAAGACCTCGGTGTAGACGAGGCGCTCGTTCGGCACGATCTCGCGATAGGTGCCATGGAACGCGACCTCCGTGCCGTCGGGCGTGACCATCACGTAGCGCCACGTGCCACCGACCCGCAGGTCGACATCGCAGACCGTCACCTCGCCGCGCTTGGCGTTCCACCAGCGGCGGATGAGATCGGGCTCTGTGAGGGCCCGGTAGACGAGGTCTTTCGGCGCGTTGAAGTCGCGCGTGACGTGGATCTGGGTCTCGCCCGGCAGGGTGACCACCGCCGTGCCGCTAGTCGCTGTCGTCGCCATGGGGTTGCTCCTTTCGTTCGCTGTCCTTGAGCTCGTCCAGCAGGACGTCCAGCTGCTCGAATCGCTCGTTCATCAGTCGCTCGTACCCGACGACCCAGTCGTGGATCGGCTTGAGCGACCGGCCATTGAGCCGATACATCCGCTGCCTCCCTGCATCTCGCACCTCCACCAGGTCCACCTCGCGGAGGACCCGCAGGTGCTTGCTGACCTGTGGCTGTGCCAGCCCGAGCTGCGCGACAAGCTCGTTCACCGATGCCTCGCCATCGGCCAGCAGGTCGAGGATCTGCCGGCGTCGAGGCTCCGCCACCGCGTTGAACGCATCCGTCGTGGTTGCCGCTCGTGCCATTGCGTCGAATCATATACCGATATAGGAATATGTCAAGGGCGGTACCATCACGGCATGCGTGACGTGTACATCCTGTCGGCCGCCCGCACGCCGATCGGCAAGTTCGGCGGGGCGCTGTCCACGACGCCCGCCACCGACCTCGGCGCGACGGCCATCCGCGCGGCCGTCGAGCGCTCGGGCGTCGCTCCGGAGAACGTCGACGAGGCGATCATGGGCCAGGTCCTCCAGGCCGGCGCGGGCCAGGCGCCCGCTCGGCAGGCGGCCCTCAAGGCGGGATTGCCCGAGGGCGTGAGCGCCACCACCATCAACAAGGTCTGCGGCTCCGGGCTGAAGGCGGTGATGATGGGCGCATCGGCCATTCGCGCCGGTGACGCCGAGCTCATCGTGGCGGGCGGCATGGAGAGCATGAACATGGCGCCGTACCTGCTGCCGCAGGCGCGCACCGGCTATCGGCTCGGCAACGGCACGCTCGTCGACGCCACCGTCCACGACGGGCTGTGGTGCTCGACCTGTGACGTCCACATGGGAATCCACGCCGAGCGGGTGGCGTCGAAGCACGAGGTCAGCCGCACCGCGCAGGACGAGTTTGCCCTTCGTTCGCACCAGCGCGCGATCGCGGCCCAGGAGTCGGGGCGCTTCGACGATGAGATCGTGCCGGTCACCTTGCCGGGCAGGAAGGGCGACACCATCGTGAAAGCCGATGAGGGTCCGCGTGCCGACACCTCGCTCGAGGCGCTGGCGAAGCTCAATCCGGCCTTCCGGCCCGATGGCGGATCGGTCACCGCCGGCAACGCGCCCGGCATCACCGACGGCGCCGCGGCGCTGGTCATCGGTTCGGAGGAGGCGCTGAACGGCACCCAACCGCTGGCCCGCATCACCGGCTACGCCCAGGCCGACGTCGCCCCAGAGTGGCTGTTCGAGGCGCCGATCCACGGCGTGCGGCGGCTCATCGAGCGCGTCGGCGGCAGCGTCGACGACTTCGATCTCATCGAGATCAACGAGGCCTTCGCCGCGCAGGTCCTGGCCGATGGCAATGAGCTCGGCTTCGACTGGGACCGGGTGAACGTCAACGGCGGCGCCATCGCGCTGGGCCATCCCATCGGTGCCTCCGGCGCCCGCGTGCTGACGACGCTGCTGTACGAGCTGCGGCGTCGCGGCGGCGGCAAGGGCCTCGCCACGCTGTGCCTCGGCGGCGGGGGAGCGGTCGCCATGGCGGTCGAGACCGTCTGAGGCGCTAGCCGCCGAGCACCTCGCCGAGGGTCGTGACGATCAGTCGCGCCTCGTCGTGCGTGATGCACAGAGGGGGACGGATCTTGAGGACGTTCCCGTCGCGCCCGGTCGTGCCGACCAGGACGCCGCGCTCGGCCATCGCATCCTTCACGGTGGCCGCCAGGTCGCCCGCGGGCTCACGCGTCACACGATCGCGGACGAGCTCGACGCCCGTCATCAGGCCCCGACCGCGAACGTCGCCGATCGCCTCGAAGCGTCCGGCCAGCGACCGAAGCTGCGATCGCAGCCACTCGCCGACCTCCGCGGCGTTCGCGACCAGGTGCTCGTCCTCGAGCACGTCGAGGACGGCGAGCGCGGCGGAGCATGCGACGGGGTTGCCGCCGAAGGTCGAGAAGAACGTCGTCCGGGCGCCGAATCGATCCACGATCTCGGCCCGGGTGACCACCGCGGCGATCGGGTGGCCGTTGCCCATCGGCTTGCCGAGGGTGACGACGTCGGGCGTGACGTCCCAGCGCGTGAATCCCCACAGCTCGCCGGTGCGGCCATGACCCGACTGGACCTCGTCGGCGACGAAGAGCGCGCCGCCCGCTCGCGCGGCCGCCACGATCTCGGCTACAACGGCCGGCTCCGGCACGAAGATGCCGTCCGAGGTGAAGGTGGAGTCGACGAAGAGCGCCGCCGGGCGTCGCCCGCCAGCCTCCAGTCGCGCCACCGCGCCAGCCACCTCCGCGCGTCCAACCGAAGCGGGGTCGGCGGCATCGGCGTACGCGCCGCGATACGTGTCCGGCGCGGCATAGGTCTCGACGCCGCGAGGCTGCTCGGCGGCCGGCCACTCGGAGGTGGAGAAGTCGGCGATCGCATGGGTCACCCCGTGGTAGCTCCACGTTGTGGCGATGCCGGCGTCGCCCCCGGTGAAGGTCGTAGCCAGGCGCCAGGCGAGGTCGTTCGCCTCGGAGCCGGAGTTCACGAACAGGACCGTATCGAGGCCGTCAGGCGTCGCGGCGACCATGCGCTCAGCCAGCTCCACGACGTGCTCGTGGAGATAGCGCGTGTTCGTGTTCAGCGTCGCCGCCTGTCGCGCAATGGCGGCGACGACCCGGGGGTGCGCGTGGCCGACGACCGGGACGTTGTTGTACGCGTCGAGGTAGCGACGTCCGTCGGCAGCCTCCATCCAGGCGCCGTCGCCACGCACGATGTGCAGCGGCGTCCGGTAGGAGAGCGCCTCGAGCGCGCTGCCAAGCACGCGGCGGCGCCGGGCCAGCAGCTCGTCGGACGGAGCTCGTCGCCGGATCGGTGCTCGGGCGATGGCCTCCATGCGCGACGCGGCCTCGTCGAAGCCGATCGCCTCCAGCTGCTCGAGGAGCGCCCAGGCGGGCTCTGCCCAGCCACGGATGTAATCGTTGTCGGGGTACAGCGGCATGCGCCAGGCGGAGATGAGGATCGTCTGGGCCATCCTGCCGGCGAGCAGGTCGCCCAGGAGTCCCGCCTCGCCGGCATCGAGCGGGAGGACCGATGCGTACCCCGCCAGGAACGCCTCGCTCACCTCGAACAGGTCGGTTCGGCCGCGCACGAGCGACTGCAGCGTGGCAGGGACATCCAGGACGAGCGCGGTGTGCGCCATGTCGCCGAAGTCGATGATGCCGGTCACCTGCCGGTGTTCGTCCAGGAGCAGGTTGTCGAGCGTGACGTCGTTGTGGATGACCTGGCCGCGCAGCCGCGGCAGGGCCGGCGCCACGTGCTCGTCGAAGCGGGCGAGCGTCCGAGCCAGCAGCTCACGCCTGGCGGGATCTTCGATCGGTGGCGCCAGCCGCGCCAGCTCCGGCAGATATCGCTGATCCCACCAGATCCGCCGGCCGGCCGCCGGGTGGAAGAACCCGCGAAGAGCGGCGCCGATGCGCGCCACGACCTCCCCGATTCGCGTGACCGTCGCCGCATCCAGCTCGGTCGCCGGCGCGTTGCGTCCAGGCAACAGGGGCAGCAGCCGGACGAGGTGGGTCGAACCGTCGACCTCGGCGTTGGCGATCGGCGAGCCGTCGAGCGCGGGACGCGCCAGGGGCACCGGCAGGGAAGGATCGAGCCTCGCGATCCGCTCGACCGCGGCCACCTCCATCTCAACCACGCCGCGGTCTTCGGCCGCGTTCGAGACCTTCAGGACCCAGGCGTCGCCATCGGCATCGGTCAGTCGGAAGTTCTGGTCTCGCTCGCTGACGATGGCCGTGGCAACCACCTCGAGGCCGAATTGCGTGCGCGCGAGGTCTGCCGCCTGGTCGGAGCTCAACGCCGGCGGGACGGCGTCGAGCACGTCGGTCGTCACGGTGCCGATCGTACCGCGTGCGCTCGGCCTGATCGCCGGACGCGCATCGCAGGCCATCGGCGCGCGTGCGATAGAATCGGCAACCGTCACCCGCGAAATCGGCCTGCTTCCGCCTCGAGACCATAGCGTGCAGAGGCGCCGGCGACGCGAACAGCATGGAGGCACTCAGCGCATCTGATGGCCAGCATCAACCCCGTGGCGGAGGCACCGAACATCTGGGCCGTGGCCCAGTCCCAGTTCGACCACGCCGCCGACAAGCTCGACCTCGATGACGGCATGCGCCGCGTCCTGCGCGTCCCGCAGCGCGAGCTGACCGTCAACTTCCCGGTCACACTCGACAGCGGCGACGTCCAGGTCTTCACCGGGCATCGGGTCCAGCACAACGTCAGCCGCGGCCCGGCCAAGGGCGGCATCCGCTACCACCAGGACGTGACCCTCGACGAGGTGCGGGCGCTGGCGATGTGGATGACGTGGAAGTGCGCCTGCGTGAACATCCCGTACGGCGGCGGCAAGGGCGGCGTGATCGTCGACCCGAAGAAGCTCACCCTTCGCGAGGTGGAGGGCATGACCCGGCGCTTCACGACCGAGATCAGCCCGCTCATCGGTCCGGACCGCGACATCCCGGCGCCCGATGTCAACACGAACGCCCAGACGATGGCCTGGATCATGGACACCTATTCCATGCACCACGGCTACACCATTCACGGGGTCGTGACCGGCAAGCCGATCTCCGTCGGCGGATCGCTCGGCCGCAACGAGGCCACCGCCCGCGGCGCCGTCTTCACGCTGCTCCAGTGGGCGAAGGTCGCCAACACCACGCTCGAAGGGCTGCGGGTCGCGATCCAGGGCTACGGCAACGCCGGCAGCATCGCCGCGACGCTCCTCGCGGCCGAGGGAGCGGTGATCGTCGCCGTCAGCGACTCGACCGGCGGCATCCACAACCCTGCCGGGCTCGATCCGGCCAAGGTCAGCGCGTGGAAGCAGGAGCACGGCACGGTCGTCGGCTTCCCCGGCGCCGACGAGGTCACGAACCAGGAGATCCTCGAGATTGACTGCGACATCCTCGTGCCGGCCGCCCTCGAGAACCAGATCACCAAGCACAACGCGGCGAACCTGAAGGCGAAGGTCATCGCCGAGGCCGCCAACGGGCCGACGACGCCGGAGGCCGACGAGATCCTCCACGATCGCGGCGTCTACCTGATCCCCGACATCCTCTGCAACGCCGGCGGCGTGACGGTCAGCTACTTCGAATGGGTCCAGGACATGCAGAGCTTCTTCTGGACCGAGCAGCGCATCAACGAGAGCCTCAAGGAGATCATGGATCGCGCCTTCGAGGCCGTTCATGCCATGAGCGAGCATCGCGAGGTCGACATGCGCACCGCCGCCTACATGGTCGCCGTCGCCCGCGTGGCCGAGGCGACCACCCTGCGCGGGCTTTACCCCTAGTCGGCGTACACGGACCGATGCGGGCGCCGCCGCGGCGCCAGTGACTCTGAGCGAGGAGAACATGCTCGACCACGAAGAGCGATTCCTGTTCCGGGAGGAGATCCACAACCTGGCGAACGCGCTCGCCGATCCCGGGCAGCTCGACAACGTCGAGGATCTCCTCGCCGAGGTCACGACGAGCCCCCGCTTCGACGCCGACGTCTTCACCCTCGAGCGCTCGCTGCAGGTGATGCTCGGCGCGCGGGCCGGTTCGACGCTGGTGGGGCTGTTGACCGTCGACCGCGGCGTATTTGAGGAGCTCGGCGACATCGGTTTGCCGACCGAGGTCCAGGAGCGGCTCACTTCGTGGCGGGCACGGTTCGGGCTGGTGATCGACAACGCGCTCAACTTCCTGAACAACCCGGACGGGATCCAGGGCCACAACTTCGGCACCCAGGTCTCGCACTCCGAGCCGGGGCTCACCCTCCAGGGCCGATTGACGCTCGTCCGCTACAACAACGAGCCGCAGTTCTTCATCGCCGATGCCGACGTGCTGCTCAACGTCGCCGCCGACATGCTGGAGCGCCTGGGCGAGCACCTCGAGCCGGAGATGATCGACGCGGAGCTCGTCACCCGGCTGCGCGAGGGAGTCGACCTCGTCGAGCGCCGCACGAAGGCGCGGACCTAGGGCTCGTCCCGTCGCCGTGACCGCGAAGCGGGTGTTCCTTGCGGCCACGGGACAGAACCGCGGCAAGACGACGACGTCACTGGGCCTGCTGGCGGCGATCCGCGAGCGCGGCCTGAGCCTTGGATTCCTCAAGCCGGTCGGCCAGCGATACCTGGTCGTCGACGGCACTCGCGCCGACGAGGACGCCGTCCTCATGAGCGAGACCTTCGGCCTGGCCGATGCGCTCGACGACATGTCGCCGGTCACGTTGCCGCGGCACTTCACGACCGACTATGTCATGGGGCGCGTCGACGACGACCTCGGCGCGCAGGTCGCCGCGGCCCATGCACGCATCGCCGCGGACAAGGACGTCGTGGTCATCGAGGGCACCGGGCACGCCGGCGTCGGCGCGGTGGTCGGCCTGTCGAACGCGCGGGTGGCGGCGCTGCTCGACGCGCCGGTGATCATCGTGTCGGAGGGCGGCGTCGGCCGGCCGATCGACGAGATCGTGCTCAACGGTGCGCTCTTCGCCGCTCACGGCGTTCGTGTCGTGGGTGCGGTCGTGAACAAGGTCGACGTCGACTCGCATCCACACCTGCCGGAGGTCCTCCAGCACGGGCTGGCGCAGCACGGCGTCGAGCTGCTGGCCTGCATCCCGTACTCGCAGTTCCTCGCGAACCCCTCGCTGGAGCTGGTTGCCACGCACCTCGACGGAGAGCTGCTCGCGGGCGAGGCGACCCCGGGCGCAACCATCGGCTGGGTCGCGATCGGTGCCATGCAGGCGGTGCACGCCGTCGAGCTGCTGCGGGACCGGACCCTGCTGATCACCCCCGGCGACCGCGAGGATCTCGTGCTCGCGGCGATCGAGGCCAACCGCGGCGCGGTCGTGCCACGGGTGATCGGGCTGGTGCTGACCGGCGGATTCCGCCCTGTGCCGCACGTCCTCGAGGCGCTCCGCGACGCCGGGATCTTCGCTTACCTCGTGCGGACCGATACGTACCGTACCGCCCAGGCCGTCGACGAGATCCTCGTGAAGACGCACTCCTCGGACGTCGAGAAGATCTCGACGATCATCGAGCTGGTGGACGGGGCACTCGACGTCGATGCGCTTCTGGCGCGGCTCTAGGAGGACACGAAGGGAGGCCGGACGTGGGCACCCGCCGGCCTCCCATGCACCGGCGGCGCCTCGTGGCCTGACGGCCCGCGCCTTCGGTGGCAGCCGCATCATACGAACCGGATGGCGTCGGGCACTAGTACTTTCGAGGACGAGCTCGGCCACCCCAGGCTCGGTACTCGGGCCGTGGAACGCGGTGGCCTCTCGTGGTGCCATCCCGGCGGGAATTCGGACGGTCCGGTCACTTCTTGGCCGTTGCGGGATTCCCGACGTCGCGTTCCCACCGGGCGGGCGTATCGGCCACTCAGTGTCCGATCCTGCCGCGGGGCGGGACGGTCAGCGACCCAGATCGCCGCCTGCGTCGCCCGACCTGCCGCCCGGCGGGAAATCGGCCAGTTCCTGGCCGTTGCGCCCGTGACACGCGATTCCCGACGCCGCGCAGCCAGCGGGCGTGCGCTTCGGCCATTCGGTGCCGTCTTGCGGGCGCCGCACCGACGGACGCTCTAGAGCACGTCCCAGCCGAGCGGCATGTTGTCGGTCAGCCGCGCCCGCCCGACCCACACGGCCACGAGGGCCCACGCCGGCCCGGCGACGCGCTGGAGCTCGGCGAGCGACTCGGCATCGGCGACGCTGACGTAGTCGATCCGCGCCTTCGACTCGCCGGCTAGGGCGTCGCTCATGCGCCAGCGGAGCACCTCCGCCGACCGCTCCCCGGCGTCGTACGAGGCCTTCGCCGCATTCAGCGCGTTGTAGAGGCAGGTCGCAGCGTGGCGCTCCTCGATCCCGAGCAGTGCATTAGCGGACGAGAAGGCCAGGCCGTCGTCCTCGCGGACGGTGGGACACACCACGAGGTCGAGGTTCAGGAACAGGTCGCGGAGCATGTGGCGCACGATGACCACCTGCTGGGCATGGCGCTGGCCCATGTAGAGCCGGGCCGGGCCGACGAGGTGGATGAGCTTGAGCATCACGGTCGTCAGGCCGTCCAGGTGCCCGGGCCGAGAGGCGCCCTCGAGCTGGCGCGTGAGGCCCTCGACCGTCACCCGGGTCGTGTCGTCGGGCGGGTAGAGCGTCGTCACCTCAGGGAGGAAGCAAATGTCGACCTCGGCGTGCTCCAAGAGAGCGAGGTCGCGGGTGTGATCGCGTGTGCCGGGGTCGCCTTCGTCGAGCGACGTGAAGGCGTGCGGGTTCACGAAGGACGAAGCGACCACGCAGCCGGTCTCGGCGCGCGCACGGCGAATCAAGGAGAGCTGGCCGTCGTGGAGCATCCCCATCGTCGGCACGAAGCCGACGCTGTTGCCTGCGAGGCGACGCTCGAGGATCGTGTCGCGCAGCTCGTCCGCGTGATGGACGACGATCACGAACGGCGGCGTCGGCGGGAGGCGTCGCCCTCCGCGGTGTTGGCGGAGAGGCGGTATCGGTCGGCGATCAGGTCCCAGAGCCGCTCGGCGACCTGGCGCTTGGGGAGCATCGGCCAGTCGGTCAGGGCGCCCTCGGCGCCGAAGACGGTCACCTTGTTCTCGTCCGAGCCGATGGCGTCGAACGGCCCGCCCACCACGTTACCGACGATGAGGTCGAGGCCCTTGTCGCGCAGCTTGCCCACCGCGTTGGCCTCGAGATCGGTCGACTCGGCCGCGAAGCCGATGAGGAACGGGCGCAGATCGTCGGGCATCTCGCCGACCTCGGCGACGATGTCGGGGTTCGGCACGAGCTCGATCTGGAGGTTCTCGCCGGAGCGTTTGATCTTGCGCTGGCTCGCCTTGGCCGGTGCGAAGTCGGCGACCGCCGCCGCCATCACCAGGATGTCGGCGCCCGGTGCGGCGCGCAGGACCGACTCGCGCATCGCCTGCGCGGTGGTCGCATCGACCACCGTGACGCCGCGCGGCGGGGTGACGCTCATGGCGCCGGCGATGAGCGTGACGGATGCGCCCCGGTCGCGTGCCGACTCGGCAATGGCCGTGCCCATCTTCCCCGACGATCGGTTACCGATGAAGCGCACCGGGTCGAGCGGCTCGCGGGTGCCCCCGGCGCTGACCACGACGTGCAGCCCTTCGAGATCGCCGGAGCGAACGAACAGGCGCTCGACGGCCTCGAGAATGGTCGGCGGCTCGGCCAGCCGACCGATGCCGGTCAGGCCGGAGGCGAGCTCGCCGACCTCGGGCTCGACGATGATGTGGCCGAACTCGCGCAGCGTGGCGACGTTGCGCTGGGTGGCCGGATGCACCCACATGCCGGCGTCCATGGCCGGCGCGACGATCACCGGCGCGCGGCTGGCGCAGGCGATCGCCGTCACCGCGTTCCCGACCAGACCGGCCGCCAGCTCTCCGATGAGGTTCGCCGTGGCCGGTGCCAGCACGATGGCGTCAGCCGCCTCGGCCAGCTCGATGTGCGCGATCTGCTCATCGGCGTCGAGCTCCATGACGTCGGCGATCACCGGCCGGTGCGTGAGCGACTCGAAGGTGAGCGGGCCGACGAAGAGGGTCGCCGCCGAGGTCATCGCGACGTCGACGACCGCGCCGCGGTCGCTGAGCAGGCGGACGAGGCTCACCGCCTTGTAGGCGGCGATGCTGCCCGACACGCCGACAACGATGCGGCGGCCGGCGAGCGGCCCGAGGCTCTCGGTCATGTCGTGCGGCCGGTCCGGGTTGCGGCACGCTGCCGATCGCGGAGCGCTTGCCAGGCGTAGCGGATGCCGCGCAGTGTCAGGTCGGGCTCGACGGCATCGATGCCCGGCACCTCCCGCAGCCACGGCTGGTGGGTGTAGCCCCCGGTGGCCACGACGGTCACGCGGCTGCCCTCCGGCGAGCGCTCCAGTAGCTCAGTGCGCAGCGCCGTCAACAGCCCGCTGACGAGGCCGATGTACCCGAGCACCGTCCCCGACTGCATGGCGTGGACGGTGTTGGCGCCGATGGCCGACGGCGGACGACGCAGCTCGATGCGCGGCAGCTTGCTGGCCCGGCCGACGAGCGCCTCGAGGCTGAGGCCCAGCCCCGGCGCGATCGCGCCACCGACGTACGCGCCGTCGCCATCGATGATGTCGAAGTTCGTGCTCGTGCCAAGGTCGATGACGATGGCAGGCCCGCCGAACTCGGTCCGCGCCGCGAGTGCATTGGCGAGGCGATCCGCGCCGGCCTCGCTCGGCCGATCGATGCGGACCTCGAGGATCCCGCCGAGCGTCGAGGCTTCGATGAGGGCAGGCGTGACACCGATGCGCTCGGTGACGAGGCGCTCCCAGGTCTCGGTGAGCGGCGGCACGACGCTGGCGAGCGCCACGGCATCGAGCTCGTCGAGGCGGTGGCCGTCCAGAGCGAGGAGGGCGGTGAGCATGGCTGCCACCTCGTCGGCGGTCGCGTTTGCCCGCGTGATGGCCCGCCACGAGCGGGCCAATCGGTCATCCTCGAAGAGGCCGATGGTGACGTTCGTGTTGCCAATGTCGGCCGCCAGCAGCTTCACCGGCCGTATGCTAGCAGCCGATCTGCGCCGATCCGCCGCGCCGGAAGCCGGTGCTAGACTCGCCGACGATCCGCTACCGTGAGCTCGATGTCCGAGGCGCGCGCCAAGCTCTACATCAACACCGGCGTCGTCACCGCCAAGAGCGACATCTACAACATCCTCCGTCCGCTCCTCAAGCAGACGGTCTCGTACACGTACTACCGTGGCACGAAGGTCGAGTCGAGCGGGACCGGCTGGGTGGAGCGGATCGTCGTCGACCACCCCGACATCGCCTCGTATTTCACCCCGCTGGCCATCTGCCTGAACCTCGACTCGTTCGACTACCTCCAGTTCGACACGACAAGCGACCAGCTGCTGGTGTACACGCTGACGATCGGCAACGAGCGTGTCGTACTCGAGTTCTCGGCCGGCGCCGCCCAGCGCCTCGCCGAGCTGACCGATGGCGAACCCAACGGGGCGACCGGCTCGCGCCCCTTGCCGCGCAACGCCGAAGAGCTCGCGCGCGACCTGCGTTTCATCCAGATGGAGCTCCTCATGTCCGCCGATGCGGACCAGTCCGAGGGCGAGCGCAGCGACGAGGACGAGGACGGGGCGTGACCGCCACGCAGGCGCCCGCGAGGACGCGGCCGCGAGGAAGGCCCGCCGCGCCCCACATTCGCTCCGTGCTTCCGAGCGGATTGCGCGTCGTGACCCAGAACATGCCCGGCGCGCGATCGGCGAGTGTCGCGATCCTCGTGCCCGTCGGGTCGCGCCACGAGGACGAGGCTCATGCCGGCCTCTCGCATCTCCTCGAGCATCTCGTCTTCAAGGGCACGCGCAGCCACCCCGAGGCCGGCGCGCTGTCGCAGGTCGTCGAGGGCGTCGGCGGATCGATCAACGCGAGCACCGACCGGGAGCTGACCGTGTACAGCTCCAAGGTGCCGGCCGAGCGCCTCGCCACCGCCCTGCACGCTGTCAGCGAGCTCGCCCTGCATCCGATGCTGCGCCGGCGCGACCTGTCCGCCGAGAAGCCGGTGATCGTCGACGAGATCCGCATGTACGTCGACTCGCCGTCGGACCACGTCTTCACCCTCTTCGACGAGCTGCTCTACGGCCGCCATCCGCTCGGCCGCGAGATCGCGGGCACGATCGGCTCCGTCCGTCGCGCGACACACCGAGGCGTCGTCGACCACTGGCGCGCCGCGTATCGCCCCGGGCGCATGGTCCTGAGCGTGGCGGGCGCGATCGACCACGAGCAGGTCCTACGCGCCGCCGCCGAGTGGCACGCCGCGGGGCCGAACGAGGATGGCCATCCGGCGCGGCGTCCGCCACTCGTGGAGCCGGCGCCGAAGCCCGCCCCGGCGAGCGCACTGCGCGTGTCGCATCGGCGCCTGAGCCAGGGCAACCTGTGCCTCGGCATGCCCGGGGTCTCCCGCGACGACCCGGATCGCTGGGCGCTCGACCTCCTCGGCGCGATCCTCGGCGACGGAATGGGCAGCCGCCTCTTCCTCGAGCTGCGCGAACGCCGGTCGCTCGTCTACGACGTCTCGACCTTCAGCGCGATGTACGCGGACGCCGGCAGCTTCGGCGTCCATGCCGGCTTCGACCCCGAGGACGCCGAACGAGTCGTCACCGCCATCCTCGACCAGCTCGACCGCATCAGCACGGATCCAGTCCGTCCCGACGAGCTTGACCGCGCAAGGGCGTACACGCGTGGTCGCCTCGAGCTGCGGATGGAGGACTCCGGCGCCGTCGCCGGCTGGATCGGGACCGGCGAGACGCTGCTGCCGGAGATCCTCACCGTCGACGAGGTCATCGAGCGCCTCGAAGCCGTCACGATCGACGACCTCCTGCGCGTTGCGCGTCGCCTGCTCGCTCCGTCTGAGGCGCGCCTCGCGGTCCTCGGGCCGTTCCGCCGTCGGACGCGGTTCGAGCGCGCGCTGCGCTCGTGAGCCCGAGGCGGGCACCGAAGACCGCGCCGGAACCGGTCGAGCCCGCGCCGGAACCGCGGAACGAGGCAGTCGTCGCCCCCGAGACCGAGCCCGACTCGGAGGTCGAGCCAACAACCGAGACCACCGAGGAGCAGCCCAAGGCTGAGCCCGAGCCAGGTCCAAGCGCCGAGCAGCCCACGGATGAGCCCGAGCCGGATCCAAACGCCGAGCAGCCCACGGATGAGCCCGACGCGCAGCCGGTCGCGGAGGCCGACGACGTCCAGGTCATCGATCTCATCCGGGACGAGCTCGCCCTTGCGCGTGCGCAGATCGATGCCGGGCTGCTCGGGCTTGCCGAGGGAACGGTGCGACGGCGCCTGGCGCACCTCGAGGCCGACGGCATCAACAGCGACGACGAGACCGATGCCCTGCGCCTGCTGCTCGCCGAGACCCTGTGGCGACAGGGACGCTCTACGTCCGCGCGCCGCTCGCTCGAGGCGATCCGGCCGGCCAGTCCGCAGCGGCGGCTGCCGGTGGCGATGCTGATCGAGGCCGAGACGCTGGCTGCCGCCGGCGAGGCCGACCGCGCCGCCGGCGCGCAGGAGCGGCTGCTGGCCGCCATCGGTCCCGACGCCGCCTTCGAGCTGGCCGGTGGCTTGGCGGGCCGGATCAGCTGGCCGCTGCCGGAAGCGATGCAGCCCGGGTCGGGTCGTGTGCCGCGGCCGCCGTGGACAGCACGGCCGGATCGTCCGGACGAAACGGAGCCGGTCGATGACGAACGCGTCGCCGCAGGGCGAAGGAGGCTGGAGGAGGCGCGAGTCGCGTACGTGTCGGGCGAATTGGCGCGTGGCGACGCCGAGATGTCGATTGCCGTGCGGCTCGACCCGGCCCTGGCGGGCGACGGAGTGGGCGTGATCGAGCCCACCCTCGGCACCCGGCCGCCGGCGGAGCGTCTGCTACTCTACGGCGACCTGCTCAATGCCGCCGGTCGCGAGGCGGAAGCCACTCGCGCGTATGACCTGGCCGCGGACCGTCGGAGCGGGGCCGCCAGCACCTGAGGAGCCCGATCTTCGTCATGCAGCGCACCCTCGTCCTCGCCAAGCCCGATGCCGTCCAGCGCGGGCTCATCGGCGAGATCATTGGCCGGTTCGAGCGCAAGGGCCTGAAGGTGGTCGGCCTGCGGCTGCTGTCGGTGTCGCGCGAGATGGCAGAGCGCCACTACGCGGTCCATGCCGGCAAGCACTTCTACGACGGTCTCGTCGAGTTCATCACCTCGGGGCCGGTCGCGGCCATCGCGCTCGAGGGTCCCGACGCGATCGCCGTCGTACGGCTCATGGTCGGCAAGACGATGCCCAACGAGGCGGACCCAGGAACGATTCGCGGCGACCTCGGCGTCGCGGGGCTCCGCAACCTGATCCATGCATCTGACGCCCCCGACACGGCCGAGGCCGAGCTCGCGCTCTGGTTCGGGTCCGACGCGCTGGTCGAGTACCGGCGCGAGATCGACGAGTGGATCGTGGCCGAGGAGCCCGCGCGGGCCTAGGTCACTCGCCCGCCGTCAGCGTCGGATACTCGGGACGCTCGATCAGCCCGATCCGCTCGAGCGGGAAGTAGCGCAGCCAGGCACGGCCGAGGATCAGCTCCGCGTCGATTGGCCCGAACACGCGCGAGTCCTGGCTCGACGGGCGGTTGTCGCCGAGCACGAAGTACTCGCCCTCGTCGACGATCCATGTCAGCGGGCAATCCGGTCGAGGGCAGTCGGTGGGCGCGGTCGTGCCGTCCTCGCGCGTGACGACATACGGCTCCTCGATTCGAACCGGGCTCTCACCCGGACGCTCCACGAAGACGCGTCCGTTCTCGAGCGTGATCGTGTCGCCGGGCATGCCGATGATCCGCTTGATGAACGGGATCCCATCGGTCGCCAGGCCGGATCCGGACGGTGGGTTGAAGACGACGACGTCGCCGTACTCATAGCCGCCGAACCGGACCGAGAGCTTGTCGATGAGGATGTACTCCCCGTTGACGATCGTCGGGGACATGGAGCTCTGCTGGACTTCGAACGGCTGCGCGACGAAGTTGTGGATCACGAGATAGATGAGGAGCGTCAGGACCAGGGTCTCGACGATCTCGAATGCGCATCCGAGGGCACGACGCGAAGAGGCGCGCTCGCCAGTGGCGGGCGCGCCGGAAGGATCGGTCTCTTCGGAGATGTAGGTCATAGCCCTGGGCATGCGAGGCGCGGAGCGACAGGATAGCGCACCGGCTGATCTAGACTCCGCGGCACCCATGGGCACGCTCATCCTCGCGCGGCACTCGACCACCGAGGCCTCGGCCGCGGGCCGGAATCTCGGCCAGCGCACCGATCCGCCGCTGGCCGTGGCGGGAGCGGACCTCGCCGCGCGGCTCGGCGCGACCCTGCGCGCCGAGCTCGACGAGCTGCCGCACGATGACCTGCGACTGTTCTCGAGCCCCGCCTTGCGCTGTCGCCAGACGGCTGCGGCGGTCGCGGAAGGAGTCGGAGTGACCGATGCGGTCGAGATCCACGACGGGCTCCTCGAGATCGACTACGGCGCGTGGGACGGACTGACCGCGGACGAGTGCCGAGCTCGCGACCGGGAGCTGCGGGCGGCTTGGGAGGCCGATCCGTTCCTCACCCGCTGCCCCGACGGCGAGAGCGGCCAGGACGTGCTGCGGCGGGTCTCAGCCGTGCTCGATCCCCTCGACGCCTGGCTCGCCGCCGACCGGGCGCGATGCGCGATCGTCATCGCCCACAACCACGTCAACCGGGTCCGGCTGTGCTCGCTGTTCGGATGGCCGATGCGCGAGTACCGCGACCGTCTTTCGCAGGACCCGGCGGGGTACAGCATGATCGGGCTGGGGAGCGGGACGCCTGTCGTCCGTCGCGTGAACGCCGCTCCCGCCTGACAGATCGTCCAAACTCCGCCGCACCGCCGCGCGAGGCCGGATTCTGGCGATGCATCGTTCGGACCGCGGCATGGGTCGTGCGATGAGGGCTGCGGCCCACCCGAGCCCCGAACGGGTCCAAGCCCGGCCCAACCCTATAATCGGGGGCTCCACAGCGACGAGGTCAGATGTCGATCGAGGTCAGCCAGCAGCTCCAGCCGGTGATGCAGGTCAAGGTGACCCCGAAGCAGATCGCCGCGAACTACATCCTGCAGATGAGCTCGGTCGAGCTCCAGGAGGCGATCAGCCAGGAGCTCGACGAGAACCCCGCGCTCGAGATGAACGAGCTGCCGACCTGCCCGATCTGCGGCAGCCCGGTGGCCGGCAACTACTGCACCGACTGCATGCCGCGGAAGGGGGAGGACGGCGAGGAATCCGGCCGCATGCTGAGCGCCGATGACCTGCCAGGCGACGGCGCGTCCCGACTCCGCGACGAGGCCGACGAATTCGACCCGATCGCCCGCGCCGAGGCAGACTTCACCCTCGAGGACCACCTCACCTGGAACCTCCATGCACTGCTGCCGAGCCGCCTCCATCCCGTGGCCGACCACGTCATCGGTGCTCTCGACTCGAACGGTTTCCTGACCGAGACCGATGCGGAGATCGCCGATGCCACGGGCATGACGCTCGAGGACGTCGCGCAGGTCCTCGGCGCGATGAAGGGGCTGGAACCGATCGGCATCGGCTCACGATCGATCACCGAGTCGCTCCTCGCACAGATCGAGTTCCTGCGCGAGGACGGGAAGCTGGCGATCCCGGACCACGCCGAGGAGGTCGTCGGCAAGCACCTCTCCGATCTCGGCGAGCGGCGGTTCCGCGAGACGGCGAGCGCGATCGGCATGACCCAGCGCGAGGTGACCGACATCTGGCACTTCGTGAAGGCCAACCTCAATCCGTACCCAACCGCGGCGTTCACCGCGGCGGTGAGTGGGGACAGCGGAAGGACGATCGTCCGCCCCGACGTCCTCATCCGGACGATCGATGGTGAGCTGGCCGTCGAGGTCGTCGAGTCGCGCCGCTTCAGCCTGCGCGTGGCACCAATCTACTCGGCGCTCAGCTCGAAGCTGCGCAGCAACGACACCACCGAGGACGAGAAGCAGCACGTTCGCCAGTACGTCGGGCGCGCGAAGTTCTTCATCGACAACATCAACCGCCGCCGCGCCACGATCCAGCGCATTGCCGAGGCCCTCGTCGATCGCCAGCGCGACTACCTCGTCCACGGCGTCCAGCACCTCGTGCCACTGACTCGCGCCGAGGTCGGGGAGCTGATCGGGATGCACGAGTCGACAGTCAGCCGAGCGACCGCCGAGAAGTACGTGATGGTTCCCTCGGGAGAGGTCGTCCCGTTCAGCCACTTCTTCACCGCGTCGCTTGGCATCAAGGATCAGATCCGCCGCATGATCGAGGCGGAGGACCCGAGCCACCCGTTGAGCGACCAGGAGATCGCCGACGCGCTGGCTGCGGATGGGGTGGCGCTCGCCCGGCGCACGGTCGCGAAGTACCGCGACGAGCTTCAGATCCTTCCCGCGCGCCTCCGACATCGCTGACCGACGGCTGGCACCGGGATCGATGCGGGCCGTCCTCCTCCGCAGCCTCGCCGTGATCGGCGTCGGCGGGGTCGTCCTCGCGGGCGTCCTCTACGTGGCGAGCACCTTCGACGCACGCCCGCCGACCGTGGTCGAGGTGCGCCTGACCGCGCCATCGGCCGATGACGAGCGAGTCGCGCTCATCACCACCAGCCTGGAGGTGAGCTTCAGCGAGCCGGTGGCGACCGACGGCGCCGAGGAGACCGTTCGCCTCGAGCCGCAAGTTTCCGGAGCGGTGTCCTGGAGCGGCAGCACGATGATCTTCACCCCGGCCGACCCCCTCGCGCTCGAGACCGAGTACGTCTTCACCGTCGACGAAGGGATCCGCGACCTCTCCGGCAACCCGATGACCGATCTCCCGGCGCCGTTCGAGTTCGTCACCGCTGGGCGCCCGACGCTGGTCGAGTCCGAACCCGCCGACGGCTCCGAGGAGGTCCCGCTCGACGCACCGATCGCGCTCACGTTCTCGACGCTCATGGACATCGCCTCGGTCGAAGACCAGCTCGGCCTGAGCCCGTTCTTCGACCACGAGCTGCGGTGGAGCGGCGAGCTCCTCGAGATCGTGCCGAGCCAGCCGCTCGACCCCGGCAGCGACTACGCGGTCGAGGTCGAGGCCGATGCCGCCGACGCCGCGGGCGTCGCCCTCGGCGAGCCGATCCGGATCGCGTTCCGGACCGTCACCTCGGACCTCACGGCGCAGACGCTCGTACCCACCGACGGCGTGGATGGAGTCGCGACGATCTCCCCGATCGCGATCGTCTTCAACCAGCCGATCGACCCGGAGACCGTCGCCGGTGAGCAGCTCACGATCAGCCCCGAGGTCGCCGGCACGCTCGAGGTCGTTGCGCTTCCCGACGACCCACCCGACGAGGCCGGCGCCGGCAGCCTGCTGCGGTTCACGCCATCCGGGCCCCTGCCGTCCAACACGACCTTCGAGGTCGAGCTCGCCGCCGAGCTCACCACGACCACCGGCGAGACGATGGCCGAGCCGCTTCGCTGGTCGTTCAACACCGGCGCTCCGACGGTGGCGCTCTCGAATGGGATCACGTTCGTCACCGACCGCGCGGGCATCGCGAACGTGTGGGTCATGAACGCCGACGGGACCGGGCAGCGGCAGGTCAGCGCCGAGCTGGAGCCGGTGCTCGACTACGCCGTCGCGCCGGACGGCAGCTCGCTCGTCGTCTCGGACGGCCGGCGACTCGTCTACCAGCGCGCCGACGGCACCGACCGCCGCGTCCTGACCGATGCGGCCCACCTCGAGTTCGACCCGACCTACTCGCCGGACGGCCAGCGCGTCGCGCTCGCGCGCGCCGACGTCGAGACCGGCGGCGGGCTCGGGCTGTGGGAGTGGGAGGTCGGCGGGGGCGACGCCACCCCGATCGCCCTTCCCGGAGTGCTCGGCGCGAGCCCGGCGCCGTCGGCGGGACCTTCGGACGAAGGACAGGCCATCCGCGCGCCACGCTATGCGCCGGACGGCCAGGCGCTGGCCTTCGTCGACCTGGCGGGCTCGGTCGGCATCCTCGAGCTGCCCGCCGAGCGGCTCACACTCGCGCCATTCGAGGCGGCCGCCTCGCCGATCTGGATGCCCGACTCGTCGGGCGTGCTGCTGACAGGCACGCCGGGCAACGGGACCCCCCCCGGCGCGACCTTCGATTCACCCGTCGCCCCGCTGGTCGGTGGGGCCGGGGATTCCGTCCATCGGCTCGCACGGTCCGGCACCACGACGACCGATCTCGGCGCCGGAGCCGGGGCGATGGTGCTCGGCGTCGGTCCCGATGGCAGCATCGCGTATGCCGGGCCCGACGGCCTGTTCCGGATCGCCGAGAGCCTGGCCGACATGCCGTTGGCCGAGGCGCTGACCGATGAGCCTGTCTCGGCGGCCGCCATCGCGCCGAGCGAGCCAGCCGCGGTCGTCGTCTTCGCGTACACCGGAGACGTCGGGTCGGTCGAGCTCGTCGACCTCGACGGCGAGCGGACGCCACTCGCGCCGGATGGTGCCGGCCCACGCTGGCTGCCCTGACCCTCCGACGGCGCTCCGTGCTAACATTCGCCGGCCATCGCTGGTGGGGTACGTGACCCTGGTCCTCCCGCCGGCGTTTCGTGTGCGTCAACCCCTGGCTGTGAGCGTGCCTTCCCATGGCCGCCGGCCGCGCTCGGAGGTCTCATGGAGCTGATCACGTGGGTGGTCCCGGTCGCAGGGATCGCGGCCGTCCTCTTCGCCCTCTACCTCGCCCGCGACGTGATGTCGCGCGACACCGGCACGCCGGAGATGGTGGCCGTCGGCGACACGATCCGCGAGGGCGCCGACGCCTTCGTGAAGCGCCAGTACACGACGATCGGCGTGCTCGCGCTGGTCGGCGCGGTCGTCATCGGTCTCGTCATCGGCATCGTCGAGACCGCGGAGGTCGCCGACGTGCCCTCTCTTGCGGGTCCCCCGATCGGCATCCTGACCGCGATCGCCTTCCTCGTCGGCGCCGCCTGCTCGATGGCGTCGGGCATCATCGGCATGTTCGTCAGCGTCCGCTCGAACGTGCGCACCGCGGCCGCAGCGCGGACCAGCCTCGTCGGGGCGGTGCAGGTCGCGATGCGCGGAGGCGCCGTCTCCGGGTTCCTGGTGGTCGCCCTCAGCCTCCTCGGCGTGTGGGGCATCTTCACCGCCTACGAGGCCTTGGTCGCCGAGGTCACCGTTGCCGAGGCCCCGTTCCTCATCGTCGGTTTCGGCTTCGGCGCCAGCTTCGTTGCGCTGTTCGCACAGCTCGGCGGCGGCATCTACACCAAGGCGGCCGACGTCGGCTCCGACCTCGTCGGCAAGGTCGAGGCGGGCATTCCCGAGGACGACCCGCGCAACGCGGGCGTGATCGCCGACCTCGTCGGCGACAATGTCGGGGACTGCGCCGGCCGCGGTGCCGACCTGTTCGAGTCGACCGCCGCCGAGAACATCGGCGCCATGATCCTCGGCGTCGCCGCCTTCGCCATCGCCGAGAGCGCCGGCTGGCCGAACCCCGAGGCGTGGATCTTCTTCCCGCTCGTCGTGCGCGCCTTCGGGCTGCTCGCCACGATCGTCGCGATGTTCTTCATTCGCGGGTCCGAGACCGAGAACCCGATGAACATCCTCAACCGCGGCTACTGGGTCACGACGATCCTGTCGGTCGCCGGCCTCGGGTTCGTCACCTATGTGATGATGGACACCGGCGGCACGATCTCGAACGGCCTACCGGTCTGGGTCTGGTTCTTCTTTGCCGGCATCGTGGGCCTCGTCACCAGCGTCGTGTTCGTGTACATCACCCAGTACTACACCGCCGGCACCTTCCGGCCGGTGCGCGAGATCGCGGAGGCCAGCCGGACCGGCCCGGCCACGAACATCATCAGCGGCACCGCGGTCGGCTACGAGACGACATTCGTCACCGCGATCGCGATCGGCATCGCGCTGATCGCCAGCCACTGGCTCGGCAGCCAGGCAGGCCTCGTTGACACCGCCGGCAACGACGTCGGCGGCATCTTCGGCACCGCCGTCGCGACGATGGGCATGCTGATGACCACGGCCTACATCCTGGCCATGGACACGTTCGGACCGATCACCGACAACGCCGGTGGCGTCGCCGAGTTCAGCCGCTCCGAGGCGCACACGCGGGAGATCACCGACCGCCTCGACGCGGTCGGCAACACGACCAAGGCGCTGACCAAGGGCTACGCGATCGCATCGGCCTCCCTCGCGGCGTTCCTGCTCTTCAGCGCGTACATCGACAAGGTCAACCTGATCATCGGCAATCAGATCGAGCGAGGGCGAACCGATATCGAGCTGCTCACCGCGGTCAACCTCGCCGATGTCGGGGTCTTCGTGGCCGCCCTCATCGGCGCGATGCTCGTGTACTTCTTCAGCAGCCTCGCCATCCGCGCGGTCGGCGTGACGGCGCAGTCGATCATCGTCGAGGTGCGCCGCCAGTTCCGCGAGATGCCCGGGATCATGGACTACACCCAGCGCCCGGACTACGCCCGCGTGGTCGACATCACGACCCGCGCCGCGCTGCGCCAGATGGTCGCCCCCGGCCTCGTCGCGGTGGCCACGCCGATCCTCGTCGGCCTGCTGCTCGGCTACCAGGCCGTGGCCGGCTTCCTGATGGTCGGCACGATCGCCGGCGTCATGCTGGCGACGGTCCTCAACAACGGCGGCGGCGCGTGGGACAACGCCAAGAAGTACATCGAGGCCGGGCAACCTCAAGGATGCAGAGGGCAACGCCGATCGGCAAGAAGACCGATGCCCACGCGGCAGCGGTCGTCGGCGACACCGTCGGCGACCCGTTCAAGGACACCGCCGGCCCCTCGCTGCACGTGCTCGTGAAGCTGCTCGCGACGATCACGCTGGTGCTCGCGCCGCTCTTCATCCGGTAGGTCGAACCGCCGCCGCCACCGCCACATGGACGTCGTCTTCCAGGCCGCGATCATCGGCCTCCTGCAGGGGCTGACCGAGTTCATCCCGGTCAGCTCCTCCGCGCACCTCGAGCTGGCGCCCTGGATCTTCGGCTGGGAGGAGGACGAGCTCATCGGCTCCCTGGCCTTCGACGTCTTCCTCCATCTCGGAACGCTCGTCGCGCTGCTCGTGTACTTCGCCCGAGACTGGGTGCGGTACATCCGGGCCGCGTGGGCGAGCGTCCGCGAACGGAGCATCGGCGCGGACCCCGATCGGCGCATCGCGTGGCTGCTCGTGGCAGCGACGATCCCGGCGGCGGTCATCGGCTTCTCGCTCGAGGAGTTCATCGGCGACACGTTCCACGGCGACAGCGACGCGGCGCGCCTCGCGATCGCCGGCTTCCTCGTGGTCGGAGGGATCCTGCTGTGGCTGGCGGACCGCCTCGGGCGCCGCAGCCGAGAGCTCGAGCAGGTCAGCGCGCCGGCGGCACTGACGATCGGCTTCAGCCAGGCGCTCGCGCTGCTCCCGGGGATCAGCCGATCGGGGGCGACCCTCACGGCCGGTCTGGCCCTGGGACTCACCCGCGAGTCAGCCGCGCGATTCAGCTTCCTGCTGGCCACGCCGATCACGCTCGGCGCCGGCCTGTACGGGTCGCGGCGCCTGCTGACCGAGGCGCACACCGGGGTCGAATGGCTCGCCATCGGGGTCGGATTCGTGGTCGCTGCCGCCTCCGGGCTGCTGGCGATCGGCTTCCTGCTGTCGTGGCTCCGGCGCCGCTCGGTGGCCGCGTTCAGCCTTTACCGCATCGGCTTCGCCGCGCTCATCGTCGTGCTGGTTTTCATCGGTCATTGAGTCCAGCAGGCTTTGACGAGCGGGGCGGGCGCGCCTACAATCTGACGGCAGCCGGGACACCGGCGCACGCCTGGCCCGCATCCCGTTGGGTTTGGGGGTACGGCCAGCTTCAGGAGACGCCGCCAATGAAGGGCGGGGCCTGAAGCGTTTTTTGTTATCGAGCGCGGACGCCCGGTCGACCCCACGACAGGGTCGAGCCTCCCCGGAGGTGCCGCAGGAAGACGAGGGGTTCAAGCCATGAACACCAAGCCGGTCTACCTCACGTCGCATGGCCTTGCGAAGCTCAAGGCCGAGCTCAACGAGCTCATCACCGTCGATCGTCCGCGGATCGCCGCGCGCATCCACGAGGCCAAGCTCGACGGCGACCTGTCCGAGAACGCCGAGTACGAGGACGCGAAGCAGGAGCAGTCGTTCCTGGAGGGCCGGATCGCGACGCTCGAGCTCCAGCTGCGCAACGCCGCGGTCATCGAGAAGTCGAACGGCGACAAGGTCGGCATCGGCTCGAAGGTCGTCATCAAGGGCGGCGAGGGCGAGGAGACTTTCACGATCGTCGGATCGGCGGAGGCGGCACCGCGGGAGGGCCGCATCAGCAACGAGTCGCCGGTCGGATCGGCGCTCATGGGCCTGAAGAAGGGCGACAAGTTCACGGTGCAGGCCCCGGCCGGACCGATCGAGTACACGCTCGTCCGCATCGGATAGCGGCCCCGTGTTCTGGGCTGACGAGATCGCGGCGTCGGCCTCGGGTGCGCAGGTCGTCAACGACTCGAAGACCCCCTCCGGCACCGTCCACGTCGGCTCGCTGCGCGGGCCGGTGGTCGTCGACACGATCGCGCGTGCGCTCCGCAACGCGGACGTTCCGGTCGAGCTCCGCTACGGCGTTGACGACCTCGACCCGATGGATGCCCAGGCGCTGCTGACCCCCGACGCCATCGAGCGCTCCATGGGCGTGCCGCTGGCCCACGTTCCGGACCCGGCTGGCGACTGCCACGACTCGTACGCGCGTCACTTCGCCGGCGTCTTCGTCGACACGTTCGACGGGCTCGGCATCCGCCCGGACACCTACTACTGGATGAGCGAGGTGTATGGCTCGGGCGCCATGGACCGATACATCCGCACCGCGCTCGACGCCGCCGCGGTGATCCGCGACATCTACCGCCGGGTCGCGAACGTCAACCACCCCGAAGAGTGGCATCCGCTGTTCGTCGTCTGCGAGAGCTGCGGCCGGCTCGGCACGACGATCGTCACCGGCTGGGACGGGGAGCGCGTCTCGTACGAGTGCCGCGCCGACCTCGTGGAGTGGGCGACCGGCTGCGGCCACGCCGGCCACGTCTCGCCGTTCGGCGGGCGCGCCAAGCTGCCCTACAACGTCGACTGGGCGGCGAAGTGGGACCTCTTTGGGGTCACCATCGAGCCGGCGGGGAAGGACCTGTCGACGAAGGGCGGTTCACGGGACCGATCCGACGCGATCGCGCGCGAGGTCTTCGGCAACGAGCCGCCGCTCAACGTGCCCTACGAGTTCCTCAACCTCGGCGGGCGCAAGATGTCGACCTCGAAGGGCATCGGGGCCTCCGCGGCCCGCATGGCGGAGGTCGTGCCGCCGGAACAGCTACGGCTCCTCTTTCTGCGGCCTCGGCCCAACACCGCGATCGACTTCGACCCCAACGGAACCGATGCGATCCCGCGCCTCTTCGACGAGTCCGATCGCCTCGCCGCCGCGACGGCCGGCCGCGAGGTCCGGGGTGAGCTGCCAACGCACCACGACCGCGTCTTCACCTTCAGTCTCGTCGAGCCCGCTGCCGACGTCGACGCCGAGGCAGCCGCCTACCGCCCGGCCTTCAGCCACCTCGCGTTGCTCGAGCAGATCCCGGGGATCGATGTCGTCGAGCGCGTGACGGCCGAGAAAGGGTCGCCATTGACCGATCGCGAGGCCGCCATCCTTGACCAGCGTCGCGCCGCCGCGCGCGCCTGGCTGGAGGCGTACGCGCCTGATTCCGCGCGCCTCGCGGTCCACCGAGATGCCCTGCCGGAGCGGATCGCCGAGGCCGACGATGCGCAGCGCGCGTACCTCGGTGGACTGGCATCGGGGCTTTCCGACATCACGTGGGACGGCGAGGCGGTCCAGGCCGCGATCTTCGCCACCGCCGCCGAGCAAGGACTGCCGGCCGGCCGAGCCTTTGCCGCCCTCTACCTTGCGTTCCTCGGGCGGCCGTCCGGCCCGCGCGCGGGGTGGCTGCTCGCCGCGCTGGATCGGTCGTTCGTGCTCGACCGCCTGCGCGAAGCGGCTCGTCCGGGGGTGAGCGCGTGAGCGAGCCGCGAGTGCCCTGCGTTCACCCGGTAAAGCTAACTGCCAAGATGGGCCCGAATACCGCCCTTGGTTGGCCGGCGCTTTCACCAGATGCAACCCGCGGTCATCGAAACCTACCTGCGTCGTCATTACCTTCACCCCATGAAATCCCAAGGTGGTTCGCGTGAGCGTCGGGCTTCAGCGTCTCCGCGACGACGCCGACCGGCTGAAGCTCGCTGCCGCCGACAAGGGCGAGGATCCGTCCGTCGTCGACCGCGCCGTCGAACTCGACGAGCGCCGCCGTGAGCTCGTCGCGGAGGCCGACGCCCTCAAGGCAGAGCGCAACGAGGCCAGCCGCCGCATCGGTGAGGCGATCCGGGCTGGGGCGGACCCGGCCGGTCCCGAGGTGGGGGAGCTGAAGGCCGCGTCGGCCGCGAGCGCCGCGAGAATCGACGCCCTCGACTCGCAGCTCTCGACCGTCGACGCCGAGCTCACCGAAGCGATGCTGCGGATCCCGAACCCGGCCGACCCCGACGTCCCGGTCGGCGGCGAGGACGCGAACCTGACCGTCCGCACCTGGGGCGAGCCGCTCCCGCACGAAGGACGGGTGCCGCACTGGGAGCTCGCCGAGCGCCTCGGAATCATCGACATGGCCCGCGGCGCGAAGGTCACCGGGTCGGGCTGGCCGGTTTACGTCGGCGACGGCGCCACCCTGCAGCGCGCGCTCATCAACTGGTTCCTCGACGTCCACTCGCGTGAGCACGGGATGACCGAGGTCTGGCCCCCGGTCCTCGTCAACGCCGATTCGGCCCGCGGCACCGGGCAGATCCCCGACAAGGAGGACCAGATGTACGTCGCCACGCGCGACGACCTGTACCTGATCCCGACGGCCGAGGTCCCGGTCACGAATCTTCACCGCGACGAGATCCTCGACGCCGAGGTGCTGCCGATCCGCTATGCGGCCTACTCCGCCTCCTTCCGTCGCGAGGCGGGCGCCGCCGGCCGCGACACGCGCGGCATCCTGCGAGTCCACCAGTTCGACAAGGTCGAGATGGTCAGCTTCACCCTTCCCGTGGACTCGCCGGACGAGCTCGAGTGGCTGACCGGCTGCGCCGAGACGCTCCTCCAGCAGCTCGGCCTCGCCTACCGGGTCGTGCTGATGAGCACGCGCGAGATGGGCTTCGTCCAGGCCCGCAAGTACGACCTCGAGGTCTGGGCGCCGGGTGTCGAGCGCTGGCTCGAGGTCAGCAGCGTCAGCAACTTCCGCGACTACCAGGCGAGGCGGATGGCCATCCGCTATCGGTCCGAGGCCGGGGCGAAGCCGGAGCTCGTCCACACCCTCAACGGCTCCGGGCTGGCGCTGCCTCGGACGGTCGCCGCAATCCTCGAGACCTTCCAGCAGCCAAATGGCACGATCGCGATCCCCGAAGTGCTGCGGCCTGCCTTCGGCGGCCGAGAGCGCCTTTCGTAACGCCGCGGAAACGAATACAAGTTCATGCGTCCGGCCCTCACGATCGCCGCTCTCTTCCTCGTCATCGCGTGGCTAGCCATCCTGGCCTACCTCCTTCTGACCGGATGGCCGGGCGGTTCTCCGGGCGGACCTCCGGGCGGACCTGCGGGCGGATCTCCGGGCGACTCCGCGGCGGAGGAAGCGGTCTTCGTCGGGGCCGGCGACATCGCCGAATGCCCGACCCAGGGGGACGAGGCCACCGCGGCCATCCTCGACGACGTCGTCGCCGAGCATCCCGACGCCGTGGTCTTCACGACCGGCGACAACGCGTACCAGGACGGGTCGTACGAGGAGTACCTCGAGTGCTATGGGCCGTCATGGGGACGGCACAAGGAGCGAACGCGTCCGGCGGTCGGGAACCACGAGTTCAAGCAGACCCAGGCCGAGGGGTACAACCGCTACTGGGGCGATGCCGGAGGGCCGTTCGACCTCTACTACTACTCCTTCGACCTGGACGGCTGGCACATCGTCGTCCTCAACAGCGAGTGCCATCGGGTCGGCTGCGAGTTCGGATCGGATGACGGCGAGCAGGTCGAGTGGCTCGACCGGGACCTGGACGAGAGCGGCGCCACGTGCACGATCGCGATCTGGCACCATCCACGGTGGAGCTCAGGTCGATACGGCAACGACCGCGAGTACGCCACGCTCTGGCAGGTCCTCTACGACCACGGCGCCGAGATCGTGCTCAATGGTCACGAGCACCTGTACGAGCGCTTCGAACCGATGGCACCCGACGGCAGCCTCGACATGGCGCAAGGCATCCGTCAGTTCACGGTCGGGACCGGTGGCGGCAACCTCCGGGGGTTCCCCGACCTCGCCGACAACAGCGCGGCCCGCGGGTCCGAGCATGGGGTGCTTCAGCTGACCCTCGGCGATGGAAGCTACGAGTGGGAGTTCCTCGCGGTCGATGGGGGATCGTTCTCGGATGCCGGCAGCGGAACCTGCCACTGAGCCGCGGTCCTCGACGCTGGTCAGTGGGAGCCGTGGACCACGGCGTGCCCGCGTCCGCGAGCGATGAGCCATCGGTTCACCGGGAAGGTCACGACCCACGCGACCGCCAGGGCGATTGCCAGGCTGACCCAGAACAGCCAGCTGCTCAATGACGCGTCCATCGCGCCGGGGATGAGCAGCAGGATCGCGTTGTCGACGATTTCCATGACCGTGATCGAAGCCGTATCGGCCACCAGGGCCAGCCCGAGCGCGGCACGCAGCGCAAGGCCCGATGCGACCAGCGGCCAGATCGTGAGGCTATAGCCGAAGACGAAGGCGAGCCCGATCGCCAGCGCGAGCGTCGCCGCCGTGCTCCAGCCGAGCGCGGTCCCGATGACCACGCCCAGCACCTCACCGATGCCGCAGCCGATCAGGCAGTGCGTCGTCGCCCGGGCCGCGAGCCGGTTGACCGAGACCTCCACATGAGTGGCGTGCTCCGCGTGGTCCATGAATCGAACCTAGCGAATGCGTCAACCCACTGCAGGTCCTTGCTACTCTGACGGCGCCGCGGAGGGGTGGCAGAGCGGACGAATGCAGCGGTCTTGAAAACCGCCGTGGGTGCAAGCCCACCGTGGGTTCGAATCCCACCCCCTCCGCCACCGGGTGATGCGCCGTTCGCGTGTTCGCTATCGGTCTAGCGGTCGCAGGTGCACGCGGCGGTGCGCAGTGCGGTCGGCTTCCACCAGTGGTCCGGGCAGCCGCCGGCGATCTCGCGCATCGTCGTGCGAAGGCGCTGCTCCTGGGCCCGGAGCCCTCCGCCATCGAGGACGCGCAGCGTCACGGTGGAATCGGTCTGGAGGGCGAGTGCGTTCGTGGTCATGTTTCGATCCTGATGGCCCGCCGGGGCCACTTCGACGGGCACGCGCCGGAGGGTCGGGGAGACAAGCGCCGATCGACACCTACGTCATTCGCCGAGGCCGGGAACGACGTGGTGCAGGCGGCAGCGAGCCTCGTATGTCTCGTCGCCCAGCCCGCCGATGACGATGAGCGGCGAGTCGACCGGCGCCGGCTCACCGTCGATGAGCCGCTGGGTCCGCGTTGCGGGCTCGCCGCAGACCATGCAGATGGCAGTCAGCTTCGTGACCTGGTCGGCCAGGGCCAGGAGGCGTGGCATCGTCCCGAACGGGACGCCGCGGAAGTCACGGTCGAGCCCCGTCACGATCACCTGCTTACCCGCCGCGGCCAGTGCCTCGACCGCCTGCGGGAGGCCCTCGTCGAAGAACTGGCCCTCCTCGATGGCCACGATGTCGGCCGCCCCGACCGCAGCTTCGATCTGTGACGACTGATCGACGGTGATGGCGCGGTGCTCGGCGCCAGAGCGCGAGACGACGGTGATCTCATTGGTCCGCGTGTCGAGGCGCGGCTTCACCAGCACGACCTGGCGGCCGGCGATGGAGAAGCGTCGGAGCAGGCGCAGCATCTCGTCGGTCTTGCCGCAGAACATGCAGCCGGCGATGACGTGCACCCAGCCATGGGTGAAGAACATCGGGCCAGCGGAGTGTACGAGAAGCCGATGCGCCCGCGTTCAGCCCTCGAGCGAGGCGACCAGCACCGGCTCGGAGGTCGGAGCCTCGACGCGATGCGGCTCGACGGTCACGGCGAACGTGGCCGCGCCGCCCAGATTGTGCTCGAGCGCGACGACGACGAGGTCGTCGGGATCCTCGAGCGTCCCGACCGCGGTCGGCGTGCCGGCCGAGTCCAACAGCCACAGCTCGTAGATGTGGTCGGCGGGCAGCTCGGCGAGGTCCTCGGCGACGAAGTGCGCGACGTCGCCCGACTCGATCACCCAGCCGCCGCCCGCGCTGCCGGCCACGGCGTACGCCGCCTCGGCGTTGGCGACGGCGCGCAGGGCGTCCTCGCGCTCGGCCAGCTGGGCGTTCAGGCTGAGCCCCCACGCGCCGAGGCCGACGGCCACGGCCAGCGCCACGACGGCGACGCCGGCCATGACCGGCTGGAGCCGCCACCACGCGCGCTTCGGCTCGCGCTCGGGCATCGGCGCGACGGCAGCGGGACGGTGCTCCTGTGGCGTCGTCGCGATGGTCGCCATCACGCGATCGCGCAGCGCCGGGCTCGGCATGAGCGTCGCCTCGGCCACCCCCATCGCGCCGCTCGCACCGATGAGCTCGCGCGCCTCACCGTGCGGCCGGTCGCAAGTGGCGAGGTGCGCGCTGATCGCGCGATCCTCGTCGGCCTCGGCGGCGCCGAGCGCGTAGGCGCCGGCCAGCTCGTCGACCTGGGCGCAGGTCATGGCAGTCATCGCCCGGTGTCCTCTCGGAGCGTGGGCTCGAGGGCCGGCAGCGGCGCCCCGCTGCTCCCGGCCAGCGCGTCGCGAAGCTTGGTGAGCCCGAGCCGGAGGCGGCCGGCAGCCGTCCCCGGCGCGACGCCGGTCATCTCTGCCACCTCGCGGTACGTGTAGCCCTCGAAGTAGGCGAGCTCGAGGGCGCGGCGCTGCTCCTCGGGCAGCCCGTCGAGCGCCGCGCGGACCTCGGTCGCTGAGGTGCGCCGCAGCGCGTCCTCCCAGGTCGGGTTCGGGCCGGTGCGCAGGAGCGAGCGCTCGTCGGCGTCGTCGACGTCGACGCTGACCCGCCGCGCGCGGACCCGATCGATGGCGCGGTTGCGGACGACGGTCAGCAGCCAGGCGCGCAGCGAGCCGCGGCCGGCATCGAACCGGTCGATCTTCCTCCACACGGCCACGAATGCATCGTGCACCACGTCCTCCGCTTCCGTCCGATCGGCCACCACGCGCAGCGCGACGGCGAGGGCCGTGCCGGCGTACCGGTCGTACAGCTCGCCCAGCGCCTGGGCTTGGCCGGCCCGGATCCGTTCTGCCAGCCGGGCGTCGGACTCCCGCTCGTCGGTCATCCGACGCCTATCGACTGAACGCGGGACGTCACGTCGCACATCACCGAGCGGAGCCCGTCAGTCGCCAACGACCGCCAGGCCCTCTTCCGGGACGCCGAGCTCGTCGGCCAGGGCCGCGCGCAGGCCATCGGCCGGTGGTGCCGCGCCGGTGAGCAGCTTCAGCGTGGCCGCGGTCGAGGCCAGGAAGGCCGCCTGCCCGTTCGCGACCGTGCCGCCGCGCTCCCTGGCGGCCTCCATCAGCGGGGTCGTGGCCCGGTTGAGGACGAGGTCGAGGACGTATCGGTCCGGTGGCAGCAGCTCGTCGGCGATCGGCGACTCGCCCTCCTCGACCCCGATTCCGCTGGCGTTGATGAGCACCTCGGCGCGCGCCAGCTCCGCCTCGATGATCGCGTCGTGCCATGGCCGCGCCCGGAGCTCCATATGCCGTGCCGCCCGCGAAAAATGGGCAACCAGTGCCTCGGCCTTGTGGAGGTGCCGATTGAGGACGACGACGTGCTGGAAACCGGCACCGATGAGCACGGCGACCACCGCCCGCGCCCCGCCGCCGGCCCCGAGCACGACCGCGTTGCGCGGCCACTTCCCCTTGACCCGCGGCAGGACCGAGACGAGCCCGGCGCGCACCCCGTCGAGGTCCGAGTTGTAGCCGCGGAGCCGCCCGTCGACGCGGGCGAACACGTTCACTGCGCCACTCAAGCGGGCGTCGTCGCTGAGCCAGTCGGACAGCGGAGGAGCCTTCTCCTTGTGCGGCGACGCGATCAGCGCCCCGATGAAGTCGTCACCGGCCCGCACCTCGTTCAACGCATCGGCCAGCTGGTGCGGTCGAGCCTCCTGTGTCTCGAGCTGGATCGCGCTGCCGGCATCGGCCAGCGCCCTGTGCAGGACGCCCTCCAGCACCGTGTGCGAGAGCGGATAGCCGATGATCGGAAGTCTAGTTGGAGGCATACGAGGCACGCTATTGGATGAGCTCGGGGCGATCGTCAAAGCCGGGGACGGCGAGATCGTCCGGGGCGAGGGCCCATGCTATCATCGGCCGCGGCCGAGGAGAGGTCGCATAGTGGCCTAGTGCGGCGGTTTGCTAAACCGTTGAAGGGGGTTTCCTCTTCCGAGGGTTCGAATCCCTCCCTCTCCGCCACTCCGATCCGCCTCTTCTCGACCGATGCGGATCACGCGGGTGCCCGTAGCTCAGTGGATAGAGCGTCAGGTTGCGGACCTGAAGGTCGGAGGTTCGAGTCCTCTCGGGCACGCCACCCCTTAGCCCGGTGACTTCCTCGCGGCGGGCGCGGCTCGGTCGACCCCGCGGTCTTGTTCGGAGTCCCTGCGCTCCTTGACCCATTGCATGAGGCGAGGAACGCCGATGCCCAGCGCCGGCACCAGCAGCCACGTCCAATAGTGCGAATGCATGACGGGGATGCTGATCAACATCGCGACGACCGCCAGGGTGAACGACGCGCGCCACCACGCCAGCAGCGCCACGATCCCGCCGAGCACGAGGCCGACCGTCGGCGACACGCCCAGCGTCGTGACCACGCCGATCCGGCCCTGTTGGTCGAGCTTCGACTCGTTTGCGCGCAGGATGACGAAGTCGATGAGCGTGTCGGGCCCCTTCCAGACGAGTACCACCAACGTGGCGAGGATCGGGATGACCAGCGCGATGGTGGCGCCGCGCCAGTCGCGCCTGCCGAGCAGCCACGCGACCCCCAGTACGGGCGCCAGCTTCGCGGCCGTGGCAACGCCGATGGCCCAGCCCGCTGCCCGCGGGAAGCGCAGGGCGATGGCGAGCATCAGGAAGATCAGGGCGTTGAGGTTGCCCTTCGTCAGCGCCGTCACGATCGGGAACCAGACGACGAGCGCGGATGCCAGCAGCAGCGTCCCGAGCAGGCCGATGCGGGGCCACACGAGGACAAGGCCGCCGATCACCGAGGCCGCCATGATGACGCCCCACAGCAGCTTGCCTTCTGGCAAGAGGAGGAACGACGCAAAGAGCGCCGTCGATGGCGCCTGGTTCCAGAATGGCGGCGGCTGAAGCTGATGCGGGGCCAGCTTTTCGGGGTCATAGAGCGGAGCGTCGGACGTGAGCGCCGGAAGGGCCTTCTGGTACCACTCGACATCGGTGAACAGCCTGGATGGGTCGACGGTCGTCCAGGAGGAGAGGGATACCAGCACCACGACCAACGCGGCGACAGCCGCGAGCCCATAAATGCGCCAGTCGACCGGGCGGGTCAGCGCAGCCTGCATCGGCGCCTCGCATGCCCGGCCGCCCCAATTGCCGTATTTCCTGTCGCGAGTCCGATCATTCGACCCTCCCGCGTCCAGTATCGCGGTCCCTGTGCCAAGCGACAGGGTTCTCTCGGGCACCCGACCCCGCGCGGCGCCAACGTCGCGCCGCCGCGTCGATTCAGATCCAGCACCATCCGGGCGGCGGTGAGCCCTGGCTGGTGATGTCGTCAGGCAAAGTCTGCCCGGCGCAGTCCCGGAACGGGACGTGAAGCCGCCACGCGTCCGGTGAGATTGGCAAGGCCACGAGTAGCGGCAGGTAGAACCCGAATGACGCGACCAGAAGCAGCGCGTACGCGCCCGCCGCCACCCGCGTCGCCATCCGCTCCCACGCGAGCGCCGCGAAGAACCCGAGGGCCAGACACAGGAACGGGATCGTCGGAAGCAGATACCAGATGAACGTCTGGCTCCGGTCGCCCGACAGCACCAGCCACGGCAGATAGGTCCCCAGCGCCCCGGCCAGGATCACCAGCTCCGGGCGCAGTACGCCCCATCCGGCCCGCCACCAGGTGAAGAAAAGCCCAACCAGCGCAATCAGCCCCGGCCACCACGCCAGCGGGTTGCCCATCGCCAGGATCTCGCGATACGCGCCGCCCTCGTCGGCGAACCAGTACGCGACCGGACGCTTGATGAGCGGCCACGACCATGGCGGCGACTGGTACGGGTGGTCGCCCGACAGCGCGGTGTGGAAGTCGAGCATCGCGCGCTGGTGCTCCCAGATCCCGCGCCATACGGTGCCCTCCGTCCACGGCAGCCCGAGCAGCTCACCCGGCATCCGCCCGGTGTAGCTGGCGACATAGACAAGCAGCGGGACGAGACCAAGCAGCACGACGGTCGGCAGCGCCTCTCGCCGCACGGCACCGATGACCCATGCACCCCAGCCAGCCCCCGGCTCCGCCCGCCTCCGCTCCGCGATCTCCCAGGCCACCACGAGGCCGATGACCGCCGGCGCGACGTACGCGCCCGACCACTTCACCCCCACCGCGGCGCCGAGGCAGACGCCGGCCAGCAGCCGCCACGGGCGGCCGAGGGTTAGGCGCCACCACCAGGGCGCATCGGTCCAGTCGCGCCGCCGATCCCGGTCGAGGACGATCGCCAGCACCGCGCCGACGACGAAGAACGTGATGAAGGCGTCGAGCATCGCGACGCGCGAATGGACGAGGTGGAGGAAGTCGATCGCCAGCAGCCCGGTCGCGGCCGCCGCACCGACGGTTGCCGCGGTCGGAGTCGCGATCGGTCTCAGCAGGCGCCAGCCCAGCGGGTAGACGAGGGCCACCGTGGCCGTGCCGACGACCGCTGCCGCCACGCGCCAGCCGAACGGGTCGTAGCCGAAGAGAGTGATGCCCGACCCGATCAGCCACTTCCCGAGGGGTGGGTGCGCGCGGCTGGCGAGATCGGTGATGCCGCAGGCCGACTCGGTGCCGATGACGTACCAGCAGGCGTCGCGCGCGTAGAAGATCTCGTCGAACACGAGCTCCAGCGGGCGACCGAGGCTGGCCAGCCGCAGCACGGCCGCGCCGAGCGTGATCGCCGCGAGCAGGACGGTGTCGAGCCGGGACCAGCCGCGGACGGAGGATTGATGCAGGGCCATCGGTCCTTCGTAATCGTGGGGACACGCCTCCGCTTTCAGGAGGCGGAGCACATGTGGAGGTTGACACAATCATGGGCATGGCTCGAACCGTCGCGGCCGTCTTCGGCGCGGTATACATCGTCGCCGGCATCGCCGGCTTCGTCCTCGAGACGCCGCTCTTCGGGCTGTTCGATGTGAACGTGCTGCACAACGTCGTGCACATCGTCATCGGCGCGATCCTGCTCTATGGCGCCACGACGACGCCACTTGCCGTCATCACCACCCGTGGCGTCGGCGCGCTGCTCGTCGTGCTCGGGGTCATCGGGATTCCCATCCCGGACGGCTTCGGCCTCGTGCCGCTCGGCGGCAACGACATCTGGCTGCACCTCGCCTCCGGCGCGGTCCTCCTCGCGGCGGGCTTCCTCGGAACGAGCACCGAGCCCGCCACCGCCTAGGAGCGCTCCTCCGTGAGACCGATGAGCCCGGCCGATCGGCCGGGCTCCTTACCTCGTCGTCGGCGCGGTTCAGTCAATCAGTACCGTCGGCCCGGCCGTTCGCGGAGCCGCCGCGGGCCAGGTCCTCCGAGCAGCCCATGCTGGCCGGGTCGGCCTTCTGCCCGCGCCACACGAGGTAGCGCGCGTGGTCGGAGGTGGCGCTGAGCCGCGCCCGAGCGTACGAGTTGTGCGGGTGGATCCACGCATCGTCGCGCGGGAGCCCGTGTCCCGGGATGAACTGGAAGGCAAGGTCCCGCCCGGCGCAGCTGGTGACGACGACGTAGGCGTTTTCCCACGACGGCTCGAGGCGCTGCACGGACCAGCCCGGCAGTCGATCGGCCAGCTCGGCGCGCACCTCCGCTCGCCCGGCGTCGGGGAGCGTCGGGATCGGGACGGTCAGCGCGATGAGGAACGCACCAGCCAGGGAGGCAATGATCAATGCCCGCCGGCCGAGGTTCCCTTGAAGCCTCAGCATGTTGGTGATCCGGGTCATGGCGTTTCTTTCGCTCGGGTCGGGTGTGCCGTCTGCTCGGGCCCGTTGCAGGTAGCGTACCGGGCCTCTGCTAGACTCGCCACCGGCGCGGCCTGACCGGCTGGCGCGGGAGGCGGACTGGGTGAACTACGAGCTCTTCATGGCTGAGGCAATCGCCGAGGCCAGGCGAGGTGCGGAGGCGGGGGAGGCGCCGATCGGTTCGGTGGCCGTCATCGACGACGCGATGATCGCGCGGGACCACGACCACTCCACGATGTCCGAGGACCCGACCGCCCACGCCGTCCTCCTCACCCTCCAGGCCGCCGCCCGCAAGCTCGGGCCGCGGCGCCTGGCGGAGGCGACGATCTTCACGACCCACGAGCCGTGCGCGATGTGCGTCGGGGCCCTCGTCGAGTCGCGCGTCCGCGCCCTCGTCTTCGCCGTGCCCGACCCCGATCGTGGCGCCGCCGGCAGCGTCCTGCAGCTGGCTCGCGACCCGAAGCTGCCCCACCAGCTATCGGTCGTCTCGGGCGTGCGCGAGTCCGACGCGAGGCGGTTGGCGTCGGAGTTCGCATCGGTCTAGACTCCCACCGGCGCGGAGAGGTGTCCGAGTGGTTGAAGGTGCCGCTCTCGAAAAGCGGTGTGCGGGTAACCGTACCGTGGGTTCGAATCCCACCCTCTCCGCCACGCCGTCTCCTCCGCGGAGAGGTCGCCTAGAGGCCTAGGGCGCGGCACTGGAAATGCCGTTCGGGGCAACCCGACGTGGGTTCGAATCCCACCCTCTCCGCCACTCCAGAGTCGGTCACGATCGAGGGCTCGCCATGGTGACTGAGGTCGACCTGCGCTATCTCGACCGCTGCGTCGAGCTCGCCACCGAGGCACTGGCGGCAGGCGACGAGCCGTTCGGATCGGTCCTTGCCGCATCAGATGGGACCGTCCTGGCCGAGGATCACAACCGTGTCGCCGGCGGGGACCGCACACGCCATCCCGAGTTCGAGCTGGCGCGCTGGGCAGCGGCGAACATGACGCCCGAGCAACGGGCAGTCGCGACGGTGTACACGTCTGGCGAGCATTGCCCGATGTGCGCGGCCGCTCATGGATGGGTGGGATTGGGCCGAATCGTCTACGCGAGCTCGTCCACCCAGCTCTCGGAGTGGCTCGCGGAGCTGGGTGTTCCACCTCCTCCCGTAAGAACTCTCCCAATCCAGGAGGTCGTTCCCGATGCCACAGTGGACGGCCCGGTCCCCGGCCTGGCGGAGCGGATCCGTGACCTGCACCGTCGCTTCCACTCAGGGCTCGATTGACCGATGCGGACCCCTGACCTACCATCGCGGCCGGTCGTGCTAGGCGGGGAACTAGCGGTGCCCTGTATCCGCAATCCGCTACAGCGGAGCTGAATTCCCGGTCGAGGTCCGCCCCGTTCGCCCACCACCACCGTGCCCGACGTCGAGAGTCGGGTCCCGCGCAGCGTTGGTCCGTGAACCCCGTCAGGTCCGGAAGGAAGCAGCGGTAAGCGATCGCCTTCGGGTGCCGCGGGACAACCTGGCTGGAGCCGGGCGCGTGGGTGAGTGCGAGCAGGGGCGTGGTCGACACCGGGTGCACGACCTTTCCCTTCCCCTTCCCCGAAGCGGGTCGGTGGCGCCCGAATCGGTGTACGGTAGATCCAGCATGCCCGCACCCCAGCCGATGCCCGACGCCGACCTTGCCCCGGTCGCCGGCCAGCACACCGCGCTCTACCGTCGGTTCCGCGCCCAGCGCTTCGCCGAGCTCATCGGGCAGGACCCGATCGTCACCACCCTGCGCCGCGCGGTGAGCGGCGACCGCCTGGCCCATGCCTACCTCTTCGTCGGGCCGCGCGGGACCGGCAAGACCTCGACGGCGCGGATCCTGGCCAAGGCGATCAACTGCACGAACATCGGCGCGGACGGCGAGCCGTGCGACGCCTGCCCGGCGTGCACGTCCATCCGCGAGGGGCGGGCGCTCGACGTCATCGAGATCGACGCGGCGTCGCATGGCGCCGTCGAGGACGCCCGTGATCTCGTCATGCGCGCGCTGACCTCACCCTCGGAGCTCCGAAAGCGGGTCTACATCATCGACGAGGTCCACATGCTGAGCGCGCACGCCTTCAACGCGCTGCTCAAGCTCATCGAGGAGCCACCGGACCACGTCGTCTTCATCCTCGCCACGACCGATACCCACAAGGTGCCGGCCACGATCATCAGCCGCACCCAGCGCCACGACTTCCGGCGCCTGCCGGAGGCGACGATCATCGGCAAGCTGCGACGGATCGTCGAGGCCGAGGGTGCCGAGGCCGATGACGATGCGCTGGCCCTCATCGCCCGCCTTGCCGACGGTGGCATGCGCGATGCCGAGTCGTTGCTCGACCAGGTCCTCGCCTATGCCGACGGCCGCCTGACCGAGGCCGAGGTCCGCGAGGCGGTCGGCCTCGCCGACGACGCTGCGATCGGTACCCTCGTCGATGCCTACCTCGCCGCCGATGCCCCCGCCGCGCTCGACGCCGTCGCCTCCCTCGCTGACGCCGGCCGCGACCTGGCCCAGGTGGCCGCGCAGGCCGAGGCCGACACGCGCCGGCGACTCCTCGCCTCCGCGGCCGACCCCGTGGCGGCGCGCCGTCTGGCCGCGGTCCTGCGCACGCTCGCCGAGGCCGCCGCTGCCGGCGCCCGCGAGGGCCGCGCGCGCCTCATGCTCGAGCTCCTGGCGGTCGAGCCGCTGCCCGCGGCGCCCGTCGCCATCCCGACGCCCGAGCCCGCGGGCGAGCCCGCCCGCCCGGTGCCTGTCGCCACCGAGGCTCCGAAACCACCCCCGAAACCAGCCGCGGAGCCCATCCAGCCGGGGGAGCCGCCGCCGGCGGCGCAGGAGCCGTCGCCGGCAAAGGAGCCGGCCGCCGCATCGGTCTCCGCTACGTCTTCGGTCGGTCTCGAAGAGATCCGTACCGGCTGGGCGACCGTCGTCGACCGCGCCAGCCCTGTCATCAAGCCGCTCCTCAAGGAGTGTCGCCCGATCGCGCGCGACGGGGCGCGCCTGACGCTCGCCTTCCCAGAGGGACGCGACTTCATGCGCTCGCGCATCTCGCAGCGTGCCGGCCAGATCGAAGCGCTGCTGACCGACATGTTCGGCGGCCCGTTCGCGATCGAATGCGTGGCCAGCAACCTCGAGCTCGAGCCGCTGACCGTCGAGGAGGCGGTCGGCGACCCATCCGACGACCCCGAGGCCCGCGCCCTGCTCGAGGGCGTCCTGAAGCTCACCGGCGGCGAGCTGGTCGATGCGCCGGAGGTGCGCTGACCCAGCGACGCATCAACCCATCGCAGACGAGGAGACGGCGTGAACATCGGGCAGATCGCCAAGATGGCGCAGCAGATGCAGACCCAGATGGCGCAGGCGCAGGAAGAGCTCAAGCAGACGACGCTCGAGGCGACCGCCGGCGGGGGAGCGGTGCGCGTCGTCATCACCGGCGCGCAGGAGGTGCGTGCCATCGAGATCGATCGGTCCGCGATCGACCCCGACGAGGCCGAGATGCTCCAGGACCTGGTCATGACCGCCGTCAACGAGGCCATCGGCCGCAGCAAGCAGCTAGAGCGCGACCGGATGTCCGGCATCGCCGGTGCGATGGGCCTGCCCGGCGTGCCGGGCCTGCCGGGGCTCGGCTAGCCCTCGATGGCCGGTCTGATCGCGCCGGTCGCACGCCTGATCGAGGAGTTCAGCAAGCTTCCCGGGGTCGGAACCAAGACGGCCCAGCGACTCACCTACCACGTCCTCCGCAGCTCGACCGATGACGCCCGCTCGCTGGCCGCCGCGCTCGTCGCCATCAAAGAGCAGGTGGCGTACTGCAGCACCTGCTGCAACATCACCGAGACCGGCGTCGACCCCTGCGACATCTGCGCTGACCCGCGCCGCGAGGCGAGCCGCATCTGCGTCGTCGAGGAGCCGCTCGACGTGCTGGCCATCGAGCGCACGGGCGAGTTCCGCGGTCGCTACCACGTCCTCCACGGCGCCATCAGTCCGATCGACGGCATCGGTCCCGAGCGCCTCCGCGTCCGGGAGCTCATCGTCCGCGTCGACGGCGATGGGGTCGAGGAGGTGATCCTGGCCACCAACCCGAACCTCGAGGGCGAGGCGACCGCCATGTACCTCGCCGACCTGCTCGCTCCGCACGTGCCCGCGGTGACCCGGATCGCGCGCGGCCTTCCGGTCGGCGGCGACCTCGAATACGCGGACGACGTCACCCTCATCCGCTCGCTCCAGGGCCGCCGCGCGATCGACCGTTGAGTGGTGGCCAACTTGATTGGCCTCGTGACCTGGTCGGCCTTCCTCCGTCCCGCGCTCGGTTGACGCCCTACCCCCCTTGTCATAAGATGCACCTTCGCGCCGGCAGATCGCCGGCCGATGCGCCACGAACGGCGGCCGACGGCCGCGCAGCGTGACCATCGCGAGTTCGCCTCTCAACAGGAGTGCTCGAATCGAACGAAGCCGAGTCCGCGACAGCGGATGAGGCAGAGTGGCTTACCAGCTGAAGAGTGACAGGAATCCACACGAGTCAGCGGGACAAACGTCGTACTCGTAACCGGTGAGAAGGCTCCGGCCAGACCACTGGTTTCGTTTTTGTACGGAGAGTTTGATCCTGGCTCAGGACAAACGCTGGCGGGGTGCGTGAGACATGCAAGTCGAACGAGGAGCCTCCGAGCTTGCTTGGAGGTTTCCTAGTGGCGGACGGCTGAGTAACGCGTAGGTGACCTACCCGGAAGTGGGGAATAACTGCCCGAAAGGGTGGCTAATACCGCATGTGGTCGGCGATTCGATTCGCCGTCCAAAGGAGAAATCCGCTTCCGGCGGGGCCTGCGTCCGATTAGCTAGTTGGTGGGGTAACGGCTCACCAAGGCGACGATCGGTAGCTGGTCTGAGAGGATGATCAGCCAGACTGGGACTGAGAACGGCCCAGACTCCTACGGGAGGCAGCAGTCGGGAATTTTGCCCAATGAGCGAAAGCTTGAGGCAGCAACTCCGCGTGAGGGATGAAGGCTCTCGGGTCGTAAACCTCTTTTCTCAGGGAAGATCCAAGACGGTACCTGAGGAATAAGCCACGGCTAACTACGTGCCAGCAGCCGCGGTAATACGTAGGTGGCAAGCGTTGTCCGGATTTACTGGGCGTAAAGAGCGCGCAGGCGGCTGGTCAAGTCCGATGTGAAATCTCCCGGCTCAACTGGGAAACTGCATCGGAAACTGACCGGCTTGAAGGTGGGAGAGGGTAGTGGAATTCCCGGTGTAGTGGTGAAATGCGTAGATATCGGGAGGAACACCAGTGGCGAAGGCGACTACCTGGCCCATTCTTGACGCTGAGGCGCGAAAGCTAGGGGAGCGAACGGGATTAGATACCCCGGTAGTCCTAGCCGTAAACGATGAACACTAGGCGTAGTCGGTATCGACCCCGGCTGTGCCGTAGCTAACGCATTAAGTGTTCCGCCTGGGGAGTACGGCCGCAAGGCTAAAACTCAAAGGAATTGACGGGGGCCCGCACAAGCAGCGGAGCGTGTGGTTTAATTCGTCGCAACGCGAAGAACCTTACCAGGGCTTGACATGTGGCGGAAAACGGCGGAAACGTCGTCCTCCCGCAAGGGACCGTCATGCAGGTGTTGCATGGCTGTCGTCAGCTCGTGTCGTGAGATGTTGGGTTAAGTCCCGCAACGAGCGCAACCCCCGTGGCATGTTGTATCTCTCATGCCAGACTGCCGAGAGAAACTCGGAGGAAGGTGGGGATGACGCCAAGTCAGCATGGCCCTTATGCCCTGGGCTACACACACGCTACAATGGCCGGTACAACGGGTTGCCAAACCGCGAGGTGGAGCTAATCCCTTAAAGCCGGTCTCAGTTCGGATTGCAGGCTGCAACTCGCCTGCATGAAGCCGGAGTTGCTAGTAACCGTAGGTCAGCATACTGCGGTGAATATGTTCCCGGGCCTTGTACACACCGCCCGTCACGTCATGAAAGCCGATAACACCCGAAGCCGGTGGGCCAACCGCAAGGAGGCAGCCGTCGAAGGTGGGATTGGTGATTGGGACGAAGTCGTAACAAGGTAGCCGTACCGGAAGGTGCGGCTGGATCACCTCCTTTCTAGGGAGTTCGTGGAGCCGGTTCGCCGGATCCACCGATCCCAGGTCGATCGGCCAGCTCGCCGTAAGGACCGATGCCTCGAGGGGGCATCGGTGAATGAGCTCGGTCGCCCTCGAAACTGACGACCTGATTCTCGCTGACAACGCGGATTCCTGTCACTCTTCAGCCGACGCAAGCCACTTGCGAGGCCGCCTTTACGGGCGGCTTCTTCGTGTCCGGCGCCTCGCCGGCGGTCTGACTGCCGTCAGGGCGGGCGTATCGGCCCCTGAGTGGCCGATGTTCCCGCGGGACGAGAGGCATCGGCCAACCGGGCCGCCCGCAGTGTCGCCGGAGCTCCCGCATGGCGCGAATTCGGCGACTCAGTGTCCGTTAGTCCCGCGTGGTGGGAACCACCGACGCGTTGCACAGCAACACATGCACCGTGCTACGATGCCGCCTCCCGAGGGGCGTTTAGCTCAGCTGGTTAGAGCACTGCCCTGATAAGGCAGAGGTCTCTGGTTCGAGTCCAGAAACGCCCACCACCTCTCTCCCTCGACCGATGGAGCGCCGTGCCTGCTCATCCGGCCCCTACTGGCACATCGACGACAGATGCACGGCCGATGGGGATCCTGGACGAGCCCAACGAGGGCCGCGAGCTGCACGCCACGCTCGGCGGGGTCGTCTACGCTCGCCACCCGGTGCGCACCGATCTCGTCACCGCCGCAGACACCGATGCGGCCGCGGTCGTCAAGCGCTACGCCGCCCCGCTCGGCGAGGACGTGCGGCTCGTCGCCGTCAGCGAGCGAATGGTGGCCATCACCCAGGGCCGCTCCTACCCGATCAAGGACATCCACCCGGGCCGGCTGGCGCGGACGCTCGAGCGCTTCGTGACGCGGCCCGGGTATGGCATCGGTCTTGGGTCGGCGGAGACGATGGAGCTCGCCATCCGCGAGGTCGGCGTCCCGCGGATCCTGCTCGCCGCCGCCGCGTCCGCGGTCACGAAGCCGTTCGGCGTGCACGGTGTCTTCTACCGCGTGGCCGGCCCTCAGGCCAAGGCGATCGACGGGCCGACCAGCTACACGATCCCGCCCTACAACCAGGCGGCGACCCTCGGCCCGAAAAACCCGGACGCCGCGGCCCGTGTGATCGCTGCCGCCATCGACGCCCCCGTCGCCATCATCGACGCCAACGACGCCGGCTGCGCCGCGCTCGGTGCCAGCCCGGGCGTCGACCGCCGCTTCGTCGAGCGTCTCTTCGCCGACAACCCGCTTGGCCAGGCGCGCGAGCAGACACCGATCTGCGTCGTCCGCGAGGTGCCCTGGCCGGCCGACCGCGAGCTGCCGGCGGAGCCGCGCCGGCGCCTCACGCCCCCCTGAGCGGCCCATGGGCGCCGGTGAGCTAATCCTGACCCTCTCGTGCCCGGACCGGCGCGGGATCGTCTACGCGGTGGCTCGCGTCATCGCCGATGGCGGCGGCAACATCGTCGACAGCCAGCAATTCGGCGACCCCGACGAGGGCGTCTTCTTCATGCGCGTCCACTTCGCCGACGAGGCACGGACCGGCGTCGAGGAGTGGCGCGCCGCGATCGGTCCGGTCGCCGACGAGTTCGGGATGCGCTGGGAGCTCCACGACGGCAACCACCGGCCGCGCATCCTCGTCGCGGTCTCCCGCGAGGGCCACTGCCTGAACGACCTGCTGTACCGATGGCGCAGCGGCGCCATCGTGGCGGACATCGTCGGAGTTGCATCGTCGCTGCCCGACCACGCCGCGCTCGTCGCCGGCTACGGCCTGCCGTACAGGCTGCTCCCCGGGCCCGAGGCCGATGCCGGCGCGAGCGACCAGGCGCTGCTCGCCCTGGTCGAGGAGCACGACGTCGAGCTCGTCGTGCTTGCCCGATATATGCAGATCCTCGGCGCCGACGCCTGCCGCGCCCTCGCCGGACGAGCGATCAACATCCACCACTCGTTCCTGCCCTCGTTCAAGGGCGCTCGACCGTACGCGCAGGCCCATGCCCGCGGGGTGAAGCTCATCGGCGCCACGGCTCACTACGTCACCGCGGAGCTCGACTCCGGACCGATCATCGAGCAGGAGGTCGCGCGTGTCGACCACGCCCACAGCGTCGCCGAGCTGGCCCGCGTCGGGCGCGACGTCGAGTGCGTGGCCCTCGCTCGCGCCGTCCGCTGGCACGTGGAGCATCGGATCCTGCTCCACGGCGACCGGACGGTTGTTTTCCGCTAGGATCAATCGACGCCGTGGGGATGTAGCTCAGCTGGGAGAGCACCTCCTTTGCAAGGAGGGGGTCAGGGGTTCGAGTCCCCTCATCTCCACCAACGCCCGGAAGACATCGTGATCACGCCTACCGCATCGATCGAGGTCGCGGCCGCGCCGCGCGAGGTCATCACCCTTATCGCCGATCCGGCGAACGCGCCGCGGTGGATGAAGGCGCTCGAGGTGTGCGAGCGCATGACTCCGGGACCGATCCGGCCCGGATCGCAGTTCCGGGAGGTCCAGCGCGCCGGCGGCCAGCAAATCGAGACGATCTGCGAGGTCGTCGAGTACGACGGCGAGTCGCGGTACGCGTGGAAGAGCGTGAGCGACGGGCCGGCCCACTACGGCGGCGGCTTCACGGCCGTGCCGATGGATCGCGGCACCGAGCTCCGCTACGCCGGTTGGGCAACGACCACCGGTCGACTGGCCAAGCGTGAGGGGGCCTGGGCGCGCCAGGCTCAGCGTGAGGCTGAGGCGGAGTTGGCGGAGATCAAGAAGGCGATCGAGCGCGGCGGCTGACTCCAGACGTCGAACAGATGTGCTATTCTCTCCATCCAACGTCTCGATGGCGTGGTGAAAACGAGCTCGGTTGACCGTCCCACGCGGCGGGTGATACAGTATCGCTCCTCTCGCGGGGAGACCGCCATCTCCTCGCGATCGTTGTGACAGGGCCCATATCGAACCGGTCTCCTGACCCCGTGTCTTCTGACCATTGGGCGTGACGCGTGTCGCGCCCATCGGTCAGCGGACCACGCTGACGCCGCACGGGCTCGGAGCTCCTGGCGTCGACCGATCGGCTGATGCCGGCCGGCAGCCAGAGAAACGAGCGCGAAAACGGCGCGCGCCCGCGTGAGCGGGCGGACGACCTTATCAATCGAAGAGTGGAAGCATCGATTTCGTCGAGGATGAATCCGACGCGACCGCAGTCGTGGCACAGGCCAGCACCGTGCTAGCCGCGTGAACGCTGTAGGTCAAGCTACTAAGAGCATGCGGTGGATGCCTTGGCGCCAAGAGCCGACGAAGGACGTGGCAGGCAGCGAAATGCTTCGGGGAGTTGCGAGCAAGCGTTGATCCGGAGATCTCCGAATGGGGAAACCCCCCTGGGGTAATGCCCAGGGACGCGCGATTGAATTCATAGATCGCGTTGAGGACACCGAGGGAACTGAAACATCTAAGTACCTCGAGGAACAGAGAACATTCCGTTAGTAGTGGCGAGCGAAAGCGGAGAAGCCCAAACCGTGGCTGCGTGATAGGTCGCAGCCGTTGCAGTCGCGGTGTTGTAGGGCCGTCCGGCGGGGACTGCGAGTCCCGCAAGGAGTTACAAATCGGTTCGTTAGCTGAAGCGGCCTGGAAAGGCCCGCCGGAGAGGGTGAGAGCCCCGTACGCGAAAGCGATCCGACTCCTGGACGTGTCCCTGAGTACCACGTGGAAGGTCTCTTCATGTGGGAACCCGGGCGGACCACCGTCTAAGGCTAAATACTCTTGGCGACCGATAGCGAACCAGTACCGTGAGGGAAAGGTGAAAAGCACCCCGGGAGGGGAGTGAAATAGTACCTGAAACCGCGTGCTTACAAGCAGTCAAAGGGTGTTGCCCGTTCGGCTTCGGCCGACGGGTAGCCTGATGGCGTGCCTTTTGAAGAATGAGCCGGCGAGTTACCCGGTCTGTGGCAAGGTTAAGTCCGTGAAGGACGCAGCCGTAGCGAAAGCGAGTCTGAACAGGGCGTCATAGTCGCAGCGGGTAGACCCGAAACCGAGTGACCTACCCATGGGCAGGTTGAAGCGGGAGTAATGTCCCGTGGAGGACCGAACCCACTAGCGTTGAAAAGCTAGGGGATGACCTGTGGGTAGAGGTGAAATGCCAATCGAACTCGGAGATAGCTGGTTCTCCCCGAAATAGCTTTAGGGCTAGCCTCGGGGGTT
>CAWJZO010000001.1:0-2244988 GCA_963847375.1 uncultured Chloroflexia bacterium | reverse complement strand
TGTTCAGCATCGAGACGATCAGCCTGCTGCTCAGCTTCACGGCCGGCACGATCCTGCTGATGTGGCTGGGCGAGCTGATCAGCGAGCGTGGCCTCGGCAACGGCATCAGCCTGATCATCTTCGCCGGCATCGTCGGCAGCGTCCCGCAGCAGATCGGCCCGATCATCAGCGGGCCCGATGCGCTCGCGCGCATCGTTCCGTTCATCGTGTTGGCGATCCTCATCATCGCCGCGGTCGTGTTCATCAACGAGGGCCAGCGTCGCATCCCGGTCCAGTACGCCAGCCGCGTACGTGGCCGTCGGATGCTGCAGGCCCAGACCCAGTACCTGCCCCTGAAGGTCACGATGGCGGGCGTGATCCCGATCATCTTCGCCGTGAGCATCCTGCTCTTCCCGGCCCAGATCGCCGCCTACTTCACGGCCAGCGACATCGACTGGGTACGGAACGCGGCGACCTGGATCAGCACGAACCTGAACGGGCAGAACAACATCCCGCTATACGGATCGCTCTACTTCCGGCTGGTCGTCTTCTTCACGTACTTCTACACGGCATTCCAGTTCCGGCCGGACCAGACCGCCGACTACCTGCGCAAGAACGGCGGCTTCATCCCGGGCATCCGCCCCGGTAAGCCGACCGAGCAGTTCCTGGGTCGGGTCACGAACCGGATCACGCTCGGCGGTGCGCTCTTCCTCGGCACCATCGCGGTGCTGCCGTTGATCGTCTCGGCGATCATCCCCGGGACGCAGAACCTGCAGCTCGGCGGGACGAGCATCCTGATCATCGTCAGCGTCGTGGTCGAGACGATGAAGCAGCTCGAGGCGCAGATGATGATGCGACACTACGAGGGCTTCATCAGATGACCGATGTCGCGAAGACGGCGAGCGGCGAGCGACTGATCGCGATCCTGGTTGGGGCGGTCGCCTCCGGCAAGGGCACCCAGGCCGGCATCCTCTCGCATGCCCTCGGGGTCCCGCACCTCGCATCGGGCAACCTCTTCCGTGCCGCCATGGAGGCCGGCACCACCCTCGGCAACGAGGCGCGACGCTACATCGAGCGCGGAGACCTCGTGCCCGACGAGATCACGATCGGCATGTTCATGGCCGAGCTCGCCAGCCCCGCCGCGGTTCGCGGCGCGATCCTCGATGGCTTTCCGCGGACCGTGGCCCAGGCGCGGGCGCTCGACGAATCTCTTGCGGCGCAGGGGGAGCGGGTCAGTCGCGTGATCTTCATCGATGTGCCGAAGGAGGAGCTCGTCAGCCGCGCGAGCGGCCGCTGGATCTGCCCGACGTGCGGGACCCCGTACCACATGATCTCCGAGCCGCCGCGCGTGCCCGGCCACTGCGACGTCGAGGGCGACGAGCTCATGCAGCGCGACGACGATCGGCCCGAGGTCGTCCGCGCACGCCTGGAGCACCAGGTGCCGCCGATGCTCGAGGTCATCGATCACTACGAGCGCCAGGGCGTGGTCGATCGCGTCGACGGGGACCGGCCGATCGACGACGTCTCGGCCGACATCCTCGAGCGCTTCGGCGTCCCGAGCGGGCAAGACCCATGACGACGCGCGGCGCCGGTGCCGTGACGATCAAGCGCCCGTCCGAGATCGAGCGCATGGCCGCCGCGGGAGCGATCCTCATCGACATCCTCGAGGTGCTCCGCACCGAGATCCGGCCCGGCGTGACCACCGGCGATCTGGACCGGATCGCGTCACGCATGATCGCCGACGCCGGGGCCGAACCGTCGTTCCTCGGCTACGGCAGCAACCCGCCGTTCCCGGGCGTCATCTGCGCCAGCATCAACGACGAGGTCGTGCACGGCATCCCGTCGCCGCGGAGGCGCCTCGCCGACGGCGACGTCGTGAGCATCGACATCGGCTGCATCGTCGACGGCTGGCACGCCGACTGTGCGCGGACCTGGACGGTGGGCCGCGTGCCGCGCGAGGTCGTCGACCTCGTCGACGCCACGCGTCGCGGCATGGAGGCGGGGATCGCCGCCGCTCGTGCCGGCAACCGCCTCGGGGACGTCGGCCACGCCATCGAGTCGGTGGCGAACGAGCGGGGCTACGGGATCGTCCGACCCTTCGTCGGCCACGGCATCGGCCGAGCCATGCACGAGGATCCGCAGGTCCCGAACTACGGGCGCGCGGGCACCGGCCTGGCGATCGAGACCGGGCATGTGCTTCGCGATCGAGCCGATGTTCACCCTCGGTGCCGACGACGTCTATGTCGCCGACGACGGGTGGACCGTCCAGACCGTCGACGGGTCCCTCGCGGCCCACTTCGAGAACACGATCGCGGTCACGCCGGATGGCCCCCGGCTCCTCACGGATCGAGCCTGAGGCGCCTTGTGCCAGAGGCCGATTCTGATGTATACTCTCCGTTCGCGGGTCGCCCTGAGCGGCGGCCTTTCCGTGTGTCAATCCCCACTCGAATGTCCACCAGCTGAAACGAGGGTGCGTGCCGCTTGGCGAAGAAGGATGCAATTGAGGTCGAGGGCGAGGTGATCCTCCCCCTGCCGAACGCGATGTTCAAGGTGCGCCTGGAGAACGGGCACGAAGTGCTCGCACACATCTCCGGCAAGCTGCGCCAGAACTTCATCCGCATCCTGCCCGGTGACACCGTCCGCGTCGAGCTGAGTCCCTACGACCTCACCCGGGGTCGCATCACGTACAGGATGAGATGAAGGTTTCTGCTTCCGTGAAGCCGCGCTGCGAGCGCTGCAAGGTCATCAAGCGCTCGGGCGTGGTGATGGTCATCTGCGTCATCCCCAAGCACAAGCAGCGGCAGGGGTAGGCGGCCATGGCTCGTATCGCCGGCGTCGACATCCCCCGCGAGAAGCGGGTGATCATCAGCCTCACCTACATCCACGGGATCGGCCCCACCTCGGCGTCGCGCGTCCTCGGCGCCGCCAACGTGGCGCCCGAGACCCGCGTCCGCGACCTCACCGATGACGAGGTCAATCGGCTCCGCGAGGTCGTCGACCGACAGTACAAGGTCGAGGGCGACCTCCGCCGCGAGGTCAGCCTGAACGTGAAGCGCCTGATGGAGATCGGCTCATACCGGGGCCTCCGCCATCGGCGCAACCTGCCCGTCCGAGGGCAGCGAACGAAGACGAACGCGCGGCAGCGCCGTGGGTCGAAGAAGACAGTCGGCATCCGCCGCAAGAAGTAATCAGGGAGTTCGATGGTAGAGCGTAAGCGGGCGCAGCGAGGCAAGAAGCGCGAGAAGAAGAACGTGCCTTCCGGGCACGCGCACATCCAGTCGACGTTCAACAACACGATCGTGACGATCACCGATCCGACCGGGAACGTCGTCAGCTGGGGCAGCGCGGGGCTCGTCGGGTTCAAGGGCTCGCGCAAGAGCACGCCCTACGCTGCGGCGCAGACGGCCGAGCTCGCCGCGCGCCGCGCCATGGAGAACGGCATGCGCCAGATCGAGGTCTTCGTGAAGGGCCCGGGCGGTGGCCGCGAGCAGGCGATCCGCTCCCTGCAGTCGGCCGGCCTCGAGGTCACCGCGATCACCGACGTCACCCCGATCCCGCACAACGGCTGCCGTCCGCCGAAGCGGCGGAGAGTCTGATGGCCCGCTACAACGATGCCGTCTGCCGCATCTGCCGCCGCGAGGGCCTCAAGCTCTTCCTGAAGGGCAGCCGTTGCTACTCGCGCAAGTGCGCCTTCGAGCGCCGCAGCACGCCGCCCGGGATGAACACGATGCGCCGCCGCAAGGTCAGCGAGTACGGGCTCCAGCTGCGCGAGAAGCAGAAGCTCCGCAAGAGCTACTCCGTCCTCGAGCGCCAGTTCCGCAACTACTTCGAGAAGGCGGACCAGCGCAAGGGCGTCACCGGCGAGAACCTGATGCGCATGCTCGAGATGCGGCTCGACAACGTCGTCTTCCGCATGGGCTTCGCCTCGAGCCGAGCCCAGGCGCGTCAGCTCGTCAGCCACGGCCACTTTGCCGTCAACGGGCGACCGACCAACGTCCCGAGCTACGCGACCAAGGTCGGCGACCGCGTCGAGGTTCGCGAGAGCCGGCGCGGGCGTGAAATCTTCAAGGTGGCCGCCGAGACGATGAAGGCGGCCCAAATTCCCGAGTGGGTGAGCGTCGACCCGGCCAAGATGTCGGGCTCCGTCCTCTCCGAACCGGCGCGCGAGCAGATGCCGCTCGAGTTCAACGAGCAGCTCGTCGTCGAGTACTACTCGCGCTAGGAGTCAATCTTCCTCTCATGATCGAACTCGAAACCCCACAGCAGCCGCAGCCCGCTCCCACCCCGCGGATCGACGAGGTGGAGGCGGACGGCAACATGAGCCGCTTCGAGGTGACCCCGCTCCAGGAGGGCTACGGCGTCACGTTGGGCAACGCGCTGCGTCGCGTCCTGCTCAGCTCCCTCGAGGGCGCCGCCGTCACCAGCATCCAGATCTCCGGCGTCTTCCACGAGTTCAGCACGATCGAGAACGTCAAGGAAGACGTCACCCAGATCGTCCTGAACATCAAGAAGCTCCGCCTCCGGTCGTTCGCTCGCCATCCGATCACCGTGAAGCTCGTCAAGCGCGGAGCGGGGCCCGTGACCGCGGGCGACATCGCCGAGTCGGCCGACGTGGAGATCGTGAACCCGGACCTCGTCCTCCTCACCCTCGACTCGGACTCCGGCTCGATCGAGATGGACCTCACCATCGAGAACGGCATGGGCTATCGCCCGGCCGAGCACACCGAGGAGATGCCGATCGGCGTCGTGCCGGTGGACGCGCTCTTCAGCCCGGTTCGCCGCGTGAACTACACGGTCGAGAAGACCCGCGTCGGGCAGATGACGAACTACGACCGCCTCTCGATCGAGATCGAGACCGACGGCACCACGACCGCGCAGGCGGCGCTGAGCGAGGCGGCCGACATCCTCGTGCGCGAGTTCGGCCGGTTCGCCGAGATCGGTCGCCCCGCAACGGGGACGGGCGACGAGGCCCCGGTCGCGGCGAGCGCGAACCTGCTGGACGCCCCGATCGAGGAGCTCGACCTCCCGATGCGGGCCTACAACAGCCTGAAGCGCAACAGCATCACGAAGATCGGCCAGGTGCTCTCGCTCTCGGACGACGAGTTCCTGCGCATGCGCAACTTCGGCCAGAAGAGCCTTGACGAGCTCAAGGAGCGCCTCGCGCTCCGCGGCTTCATCAGCCCCGAGGCGACCTCGATGAGCACCGACGAGTCGGACCTGCCGGCCTCGGCCGAGCTCGACGAGGCGGCCGCGGCCGAGCTCGACCGCGAGGCCTAGCCGATGCCGCACCGGATCGCCGGGCGCAAGCTCAGCCGCACCGCACGATCACCGCGTGTCGATGCTCGGCAACCTCGCCGTGGCGGTCATCCGCTACGAGCGGGTGAAGACCACCGAGGCGAAGGCCAAGGAGGTCCGCGGCATGGTCGACGGCATGATCACCCTCGCCAAGCGCGGCGACCTCCATGCGCGACGGCAGCTCGTGAGCCGGATGCCGCACGAGCCGCTCATCGTCGAGAAGCTGATGGGCGAGATCGCGACGAAGTACGCCGATCGGCGCCAGCGGCTTCACGCGCATCATCGAAGCTCGGGCAGCGTCTGGGGGACGCCGCCACGATGGTCCAGATCGAGCTCGTCTGAGCACGGGACGGACCGGGCAACAGAACACCGACACGGACCGATGGGCGCCGAGGCGCAGCGATGCGCACGGGCGACCATCGAGTACGACGGGACGGCCTTCGCCGGCTCCCAGGTCCAGCCGAACGCTCGGACCGTGCAGGGAGAGCTGGAGGAGGCCCTTAACAGGCTGATCGGCGAGCGGATTCGCGTCCGTCTCGCCGGACGAACCGATGCCGGGGTGCATGCCACCGGCCAGGTCGCGGCATTCTGCCTTCCACGGGCGCTCCCGTGGAGCGGTGGGCTGCCGGAGCTGCGGCGACGGCTGAACGCCGTCCTGCCGCCGGACCTGGCGGTGCGGGCGCTCAGCTGGGCACCGCCCGGGTTCGATCCTCGGCGCGACGCGCTCTGGCGCGTCTACCGCTACCGGATCCGGACCGGGGGCGACGTGCGCCCGCTCGAGCGGCATCGGACCGTCGAGATCGATGACCGGCTCGACGTCGGCGCGATGCGCGCGGCCGCGGAGCGGATGGTCGGGGAGCGCGACTTCGCGGCCCTCGGCAGCGACGCGCACGGGGCGACGGTCCGCCACCTCGCCGAGGTGCGGGTCACGCGGCGCGGCGACCTCGTCGAGGTTCGCGTCACGGCGAACGCGTTCCTGCGGCGCATGGTCCGCGGGATCGTGGCCATCCTCCTCGAGGTCGGCCGCGGCCGGCTCGCGCCGGAGGCGGTCACCGAGCTCCTCGACGCCCGGGACGGGCGCTCGACGGACGGGCGGCACCGGCGCGCGGGCTCACCCTCGAGCGCGTCATCTACCCATCAGCCAGATCGACAACCGAACGACGAACGACCACGGGCGCCCAAGCGTGGCGCGAGCAACAAGGCATGACCGGAGAGCAGGAAACGTGAAGACCTACGCCGTCAAGGCGAGCGAGATCGAGCGCAGCTGGTGGGTGGTCGATGCCACCGACCAGACCCTCGGCCGGCTGGCGACGCGGATCGCCACCCTGCTGGAGGGCAAGCACAAGCCGATCTACTCGCCGCACCTCGACACCGGGGACCACGTCGTGGTCCTCAACGCCGCGAAGATTCGCGTCACCGGCGACAAGCTGCGCCAGAAGAGCTACTTCCGGCACTCGAACTACCCGGGCGGCCTGCGCGAGGAGAGCCTCGGCGCGCTCCTCGAGCGCAAGCCCGAGCTCGTCATCGAGCGCGCGGTGAAGGGCATGCTGCCGCAGAACCGCCTCGGTCGCGCGATGTTCAAGAAGCTCAAGGTCTACAAGGGTGCGGAGCACCCGCACCAGGCCCAGCAGCCGACAGTCGTCGAGCTGTAGGGCGAGGAAGGACGAACACGTGAGCACGAACTACGTCTACGGCACGGGCGGCGCAAGACCGCCGTCGCGCGCGTCCGCCTGCTGCCCGGCGACGGCAGCGTGGTCGTCAACGGCAAGCCGTCCGGCGAGTACTTCGGCGGATCGGCGCCCGAGGGATCCCTGCTGCTGCCGTTCCGTGTGACCGAGACGGAGGGCCGCTACTCGGCCAGCGTCCTCGTCGCGGGCGGCGGCGTCTCCGGCCAGGTCGGCGCCATCCGCCACGGCATCGCTCGGGCGCTGCTGACCGCTCATCCCGACGCGCGCGCCGCGCTCCGAGAGGCCGGCCTGCTCACGCGTGACCCGCGGGCGAAGGAGCGCAAGAAGTACGGCCTGAAGCGAGCACGCAAGGCGCCGCAGTACACGAAGCGCTGAGCCCCGCCACCACCTCCTCGCAACCGATGCGCCCCGGCCCTCCAGCCGGGGCGCTTGGTATCATCGTGAGCGCAATCGCCGCACCAATGCAGGCAAGCCGCCACCCGTGATCGACGCGATCCGCGAATTCTTCGAGACCTACCTGCGAGGCAGCTGGACGTCGATCATCGACATCCTGCTGGTCGCGTTCGTCATCTACTGGCTGTTCATCCTCATTCGCGGCACGCGCGCGGTGCGGATCGTCATCGGCCTCTCGATCCTGTACCTCGTCTACCTCGCGGCTCGTCTCCTGAACCTCCAGCTGCTCACGCCAGCTGATGGAGACGGCCGCGGTGGTCGGCCTCTTCGCGGTCGTCGTCGTCTTCCAGCCCGAGCTGCGGCGCGCGCTCGAGCAGATCGGCCGCATCGGCAGCGTCAACCGCTTCTTCGTGAGCAGCGAGGTGGCCGAGGCGGAGCGGGTGGCGCGCGAGATCAGCCGCGCCGCCCGGATCCTGGCGGGATCGCGGCACGGGGCGCTCATCGCGCTCGAGCGAGAGACCGGCCTCCAGGACCTGGCGACCGAGTCCGGCGTGCCGGTCCACGCCGACCTGCGCGCCGAGCTGCTCGCCACGATCTTCTACCGCGGCACGGCGCTCCACGACGGCGCGGTCGTCATCAGCGGCGAGGAGATCACCGCGGCCGGCGTGCTCCTGCCGATGAGCCAGACGGCGCTCGACTCCGAGCGATATGGGACCCGCCACCGGGCCGCCATCGGCATCAGCGAGCAGACCGATGCGATCGTGGTGGTCGTGAGCGAGGAGACCGGCTCGATCAGCCTCGTCATCCGCGGCCGCATCGAGCGTAACCTGACCGAGGACCAGCTTCGCCGCCGGATCTTCAACCTCATCCGCCCCCAGGCCCCGCGACGGGCGGTGCCGTTCCTGCGCCGCTCGAACGACGGACGCTGGCACCTCGGAGGGGCGGCCGAGGAGGAGGAGGAGGTGGCCGCCGGGCCGATCGATCCCGACGCGCGCGTCGTGCCGGCAGCCTCGGACCGCGGCGCGCTGAGGCGCTGATCGATGGGCATCATCCTGCGCAACTGGCATCTCAAGCTCTCGGCCCTGCTCCTGGCGACGGTGCTGTACACCGGCCTCGTCTTCTCGGGCTCGTTCACCGACTCGTCGGTCCAGGTCCGCGTCGAGCAGTTCAACGTGGCGCGCGACGTCTTCGTGCTCAGCGCCGAGCCGGGCGTCGTCGAGGTCCAATACCGCGTCGCGAACGAGCAGGCGGGCGGCGTCACCGCCGAGGACTTCGTCGTCGCCGTCGACATCGGCGCCTACGACCTCGAGCGTGCCCCGGAGCCGCAGGAGCTCCCGCTCGAGGTGCGCGCCCTCAAGGACGGGCTCGAGGATCTGTCGACCGTGCCGGAAACGGTGCGCGTCGTGGTGGATCGGGTGGAGGTTCGATCGGTCCCCGTCGAGGTCGACCGAGGCACGATCCCCGACGGGCTCGAGATCGATGAGCCGGTGCTCAGCGATGAGACGGTCGAGGTGCGCGGGCCGGCCGCGGTCGTCCGCCAAGTGGACCGTGCGGTCGCCTTCGTCGACATCCCGGCGTCGGGCATCAACATCAACGAGCCGGTTCCGCTGACCCTCGTAGACATTGGTGGCCAGCCGGTCGGGGCCGGCCAGCTCGAGGTCGACCCGGAGGTCGTATCGGTCCAGATCGAAGTGCGGGCGGTCGAGACCGAGACGACCGTCGCCGTGCGGCCGAACATCGAGGCCGGGACGCCGGCGCCGGGATTCGCGCTGGAGGCGGTCGGGGTCGAGCCGGCGTACGTGACGATCATCGGCCTGCCCGAGGTGCTCGGGGCGATTACGTCGGTGACGACGGAGCCGATCACCATCGACGGGCTCGCGGCCGACGAGACATTCGAGGTCGGACTCCAGCTGCCCGACGACGTCAGCCTGGCCGACAACGAGCCGACGACCGTCACGGTGACCGCCACGATCGGCCCATCGGTCTCGAGCCGGACGTTCGTGGTCGGCGTCCTCTGCACCGGGTCCGGGGACAACGCGTGCCTGCCGCGCATCGACGAGATCGCGATTACCCTGAGCGGGTCCGGCGAGGCGCTGTCAGCGCTCACCGCTGGCGACCTGACACCGACCGTCGACGCCTCCGGCCTGGACCCCGGGAACCACGAGCTCACGCCGGTCGTGAGCGACCTGCCCGAGGGCGTCGAGCTCGTCGGCGTCAGCCCGGGGACCGTGCCCGTCACGATCACGGCGCCCGAGCCGCCGCCGACCCCGGCGCCGACTCCGCCGTAGATGGTGGGGCGATTCGGAACCGACGGCATCCGCGGCCCGGTCGGCTCGGTCATCGACGCCGAGCTGGCGCTGGCGCTGGGCAGAGCCGTGGGCCATCGGCTCGGCGGCGCGGGCCGCAGCGTCCTGCTCGGCCGTGACACTCGGCGCTCGGGCGAGATGCTGTCCGCGGCCCTCGCCGCCGGCCTGGCGTCCACCGGCACCGATGCCGTTGACCTTGGCGTGGTGACGACGCCATGCCTGGTGCACGCCAGCCTCGAGCCGCGCCACGCCGCCGGGATCATGGTGTCGGCCTCCCACAACCCCGCACCCGACAACGGCCTGAAGGTGGTCGTCGGCGGTCGCAAGGCGGACGATGCGATCGAGGCCGAGCTCGACACGCTGATCGACGACGGCCTGCCGATTGGCGAGCGCCCGAACGACGAGCTCGGTCGCTTCCGGGCCGACCGCGACGCGCCCGAGGCGTACGCGCGCCACCTGCGCGAGGTCGCGGGGGATTCGTTCAGCGGACTGCGCCTCGGGATCGACTGTGCCAACGGCTCGGCGAGCCACATCGCGCCGGAACTCTTCCGCTCGCTCGGGGCGCAGGTGACGGTGCTCTTCGACGCTCCCAACGGTACGAACATCAACGAGGGCTGCGGGTCGATGCACCCCGAGCGGCTTGCGGAGACCGTCTCGGCGGCCGGCCTCGAGGTCGGGTTCGCGTTCGACGGCGACGCGGATCGGCTGATCGCGGTCGACGAGCACGGCCAGCTCGTGGACGGCGACGCGGTGATGGGGATCGTCGCCCTCGAGCGATTGGCGGGCGGCACGCTCCGAAACAGCGTCCTGGTGGCGACCGTCATGAGCAACGGCGGCCTCGAACGGGCCGTGCGAGCAGCGGGAGGCACGATGGTCCGGACACCGGTCGGGGATCGGCACGTCTTCGACGCGATGGAGCGCGAGGATGCGGTGCTCGGCGGCGAGCAGTCGGGCCACATCATCTTCCGTGACCGATCGACGACCGGCGATGGCCTGCTGACCGGCATCGAGCTCGTTCGCGCGATCCGGGCCGCCGACGTGCCCCTCTCCGAGCTCGGCGCCCGCATTCCGAGGCTTCCGCAGGTGGTGATAAACTCACCCGTCCGCCGGCGGGACGATTGGCAGGAGGACGCCGAGTTCGCGGCGGCGGTCGAGCGCGCCACGCAGCAGATCGGGGACCGTGGACGCATCCTCGTCCGCCCGTCGGGCACCGAGCCCAAGATCCGGATCATGGTCGAGGGCGACGACGCCGACGAGATCGATCGAATCGCCCGCGAGCTCGCCACGCTCGCCGAAGCACGCCTGAACTAGCACCGCCGGACGGCGAGGGAGGTCACATGTGCGGCATCGTCGGATACGTCGGTCCGCGCGACGCCGCGCCGATCCTGATCGAGGGCCTGCGGCGGCTCGAGTACCGCGGCTACGACTCGGCCGGAATCGCCGTGCGGACCGATGACGGCGCCGTCTTCATCGAGAAGAAGGCCGGCAAGCTCACCAACCTCACCGATCACCTCAACGGCGACAGCCCGCCGGGCCATCCGGGCATCGGCCACACGCGTTGGGCGACCCACGGGCCGCCGAACGACACGAACGCACATCCGCATACCGACTGCACCGGCAAGCTGGCGCTCATCCACAACGGCATCATCGAGAACTACGTCGAGATCAAGGCCCGGCTGGCGACCGAGGGGCATCGGTTCACCTCCGACACCGACACCGAGGTGCTGGCCCACCTCATCGAGACGAAGTACACCGGCGACCTCGTCGAGGCGGTGCGGCTAGCGCTGGGCGAGGTGCGCGGCGCCTACGCCATCGGCGTCATGCACACCGACCACCCCGACCGGATCGTCGGCGCCCGCATGAACGTGCCGCTCATCGTCGGCCTCGGTGACGGCGAGGGCTTCCTCGCCAGCGACGTGCCGGCCATCCTCGAGCACACGAAGAACGTCGTCATCCTCCACGAGGGCGACATCGCCGACGTCACCGCCGGACGGCACGCGCATCGTGTCGCTCGACGGCATCGGAGCAGCAGCGCGAGGTGACCGAGATCCACTGGAACATCGACGCCGCCGAGAAGGGCGGCTTCGCCCACTTCACGCTCAAGGAGATCTACGAGCAGCCGCACGCCATCCAGGAGTGCCTGCGCGGCCGGATCGCCCCCGACGGGAGCGGTGACCCTGGCCGAGCTCGACGCCATCGAGGCGCAGCTCGCGAGGGCGGAGCGCGTCTACGTCGTCGGCTGCGGAACGGCCAGCTACGCAGCCCACGTGGCCGCCTACCTCATCCAGGACTGGGTCGGGCTTCCCGGCGACGATGCAGGTCGGCTCCGAGATGCGCTACAGCCCACCGCCGATCGACGACCGCACGCTCGTCATCGGTGTCAGCCAGTCGGGCGAGACCGCCGACACGCTCGCTCCGCTTCGCCTGGCGGAGGAGCGCGGCGCGACCGTCGTTGTCGTCACCAACGTCGTCGGCAGCGCGATCACCCGCGAGGCCGATGCGGTCATGCTACCTGCAGGCCGGCCCGGAGGTCGCCGTGGCCAGCACGAAGGCCTTCGTGACCCAGGTGCTCGTCCTCCAGATGATCGCGCTCCACCTCGCCAGGCATGCGCGGCACGCTCACCGAGAGCCGCCTGCGGACGTACGGCCAGGCCATTCGCAGCCTGCCGCGCCTCGCGGCCGAGACGCTCCGGCTGGCGCCCGAGATCAAGAAGCTGGCGCAGCGCTACAGCGGCGTCCGCGACTTCATCTACATCGGTCGCGGCGTCGGCTTCCCGATCGCCATGGAGGGCGCCCTGAAGCTCAAGGAGCTCAGCTACGTGCACGCCGAGGGCTACGCCGCGGGCGAGCTCAAGCACGGGCCGATCGCGCTCCTCGACCCGGACACGCCGCTGGTGGCGATCGCGACGGCCGGCTCGGTGTACGAGAAGGTGGTCAGCAACGTGGCCGAGGCCCGGGCCCGCTCCGCGCCGATCATCGCGATCGCGACCGAGGGCGACGAGCAGATCGATCACTACGCCCACGACGTGCTGTACGTGCCCGAGACGCCCGAGCCGATCAGTCCGGTCATCGCCGTGCTGCCGCTCCAGCTGCTCGCCTACGAGGTCGCCGTGGCGCGCGGCACCGACGTCGACCAGCCGCGGAACCTCGCGAAGTCCGTGACGGTCGAGTAGGACCGGCAACCGAGCACGCATGAGCCGACACGAGATCGGGATCGACCTGGTCGACATCGAGCGCATCGTCGCCGTCCTCGGGCGCTTCCCGGACCGCTTCCGCCACCGCGTGCTCACCGAGCGCGAGCAGCGGTACGTCGGCCGCAAGGTGGAGCGCATCGCCGGCCGTTGGGCGGCCAAGGAGGCGATCAGCAAGGTCCTCGGCCTCGGGGTGCGCGGCGTCGGTTGGCGCGAGATCGAGGTCCTGCCGAATCCAGCGGGCGCGCCACAGGTCTACCTTCACGGCCGCGCCGCGCGAAGGGCGGCCGCGATGGACCTCGATGACGTGACCGTGTCGATCTCGCACGAGCGCCACATGGCTGTGGCGGTGGCGGTGGCCCACCGTCGCCACACCTGAGGCGATGACGACCTCGGCCGGGTCGATCACAGCGCGCTGGGTAGCGCGGAACCTGCCTCCTCGCCCGCAACGTGCGCACAAGGGCGACTTCGGCCGCGTCCTCGTCGTTGCCGGCTCGATCGAGTATCCGGGTGCGGCCGTGCTCACCGGGCTCGGGGCGATGCGTGCCGGAGCCGGCCTCGTGCGCGTGGCGGCGGCTGAGTCGGTCGTGGCACGGCTGTCGTCCGCGATTCCCGAGCTGACCTGGCTGGCGCTCGACGAGGAGGCGCCCGGGCTCATCGCGCCGGGAGGCTGGCGCAGAGCGACGACCGAGGCATCCGCGAGTGACGCGGTGGTGATCGGCCCGGGTCTGGGTCGCCAGCCAGCCACGCACCGTCGCACGCGCCAGTTGATCACGTCGCTGGCGGTGCCGGCCGTAGTGGACGCCGACGGGTTGAATGCGCTCGCCGAAAACTCGCGCTGGTGGGAGGGCCTCAGGGCGCCGTTGGTCCTCACGCCACACCCCGGCGAGTTCGCGCGCCTCACCGGCGAGGCCGTCCCCGATGCCGATGACGACGACGCGCGCGCCGCCGCGGTCGCCGCGGCCGCCACCCGCTGGGGACAAGTGGTGGTGCTGAAGGGCGCTCGCACCGTCGTCGCCGAGCCCGATGGCGAGATTCTGCGGTCCGACGTGGCCACACCGGCGCTGGCCACGGCCGGCAGCGGCGACGTGCTGGCCGGGGCCATCGGAGCCTTCCTGGCCGCCGGCGCAACACCGAAGGTGGCCGCCGCCTGCGGCGTTGCCGTCCATGGTGAGGCCGGCCTGCTGGCGGCGGAGCGCATCGGCAGCGCCGGGACGATGGCACGGGACCTCGCGGGCCTCCTGCCCGTGGCGATCGCCAAGCTGCGCAGCAACGCGGCCCGATGAGCGCGCCGCACAGTCCGCATCGCGCCTGGATCGAGGTGGACCACGCCGCCATCCGCTCGAACCTGGCCGCCCTGCGCGCCCGCGCTCCGGGCTCCGAGGTGATCGCCGTCGTCAAGGCCAACGCCTACGGGCACGGCGACCTGGCGGTCGCGCGCACGCTGCTCGGTGCGGGCGTCGAGCGGCTGGCGGTCGCGACCGTCGACGAGGCCATCCGGCTGCGCGATTCCGGAATCGCGGCGCCGATCGTCGTGCTGTGGGGGATCGGTCCGCCCGAGGCACCGCTCGTGGCGAAGGCCGGTCTGGAGCCGATCGTGTACGACGGCCGGTCGATCGATCTCCTCGAGGCCACCGCCGGGGAGCGGCCGATCGGCGTGCACCTCAAGGTCGACACCGGGCTCGGCCGGCAGGGCGCGATGCCGGACGAGGCCGTCGCGCTCGCTGCTCGGATCGCCGCCAGCCCGCGGCTCGATCTCGCCGGCACGATGAGCCATCTCGCCGTTCCGGGGGAGGACGACGCGTACACCGACGTCCAGCTCCTGCGCCTGGCACGTGTGCTTGACGCGATTCGCTCGGCGGGGGTTGATCCGGGGCTCGTGCACGTCGGCGCCACCGGCAGCCTGCTGTCCGGCGGATCGGCGCGCGCACCTGCCATCCGGCCAGGACTCGCCCTCTACGGCCTCGCGCCGGGGTGGGCGGCCGGGACCGCGACAGGGCTCCGCCCGGCGATGGCCCTGAAGGCGCTGCCACTGCGCATCTTCGACCTGCCCGCCGGCGAGCCGATCGGCTATGGGCTGCGCCATCGGGCGCAGCGAAACACGCGGATCGCCACGCTCGGGATCGGCTACGGCGACGGCTGGCCCCGGGCCCACGCGAACAACGGCTTCGCGCTCGTGCGAGGGACGCGCGTGCCGATCGTCGGGGCGGTGAGCATGGACGGCCTGACCGTCGATGTTGGCGAGGTGCCTGGTGTAACCTACGGCGACGAATTCGTGCTCATCGGCGAGCAGGAGGGGACGCGGATCACCGCGGAGGAGGTCGCCGAGGAGCGCCGGACGATCAACTACGAGGTCACCACCGCGCTGCGTGACCGCCTTCCGCGGCACCACCTCGGGGCCGACTGAAGGCAGGGCGTGATCGCGGGCGGGAGCACAAGGGCGGCGCGCCATGGCAGAACCGATCGAGATCGATGTGTGGCAGGGGGAAATCGCTGAGCTCGAGGTGGACGCCGTGGTGATCGCCGCCAGCGAAACCCTGTTCATGACTGCCGGAGCGGCGACGTCGGTGAAGCGCCGCGCCGGTGACGAGGTCGAACGGGCGGCCGTCGAGCAGGGGCCGATCGCGCCCGGCACCGCCGTCGTGACGCCCGGCGGCGATCTGCCCGCGCCGTACGTCATCCATGCCGTCGCCGTCGGCCACGAGCGCATCGCCGATCCTCGCACGCTCGATCAGGCGGTGCGCTCCGCGCTGAGCTTCGCCGTCCCGCTCCAGCTGCGGCGGATCGCGGTGGCACTGCTCGGCACCGAGCACGGCGCCTTCACGCCTGAGGAGGCGGCCGCGGTGCTCGTCCCGTCCGTGATCGACGCCGCACGCTCGACGCCGATCGAGTCGGTGGTGCTTGCCGCCTCGCACGCCTCGGAGGTGAGAGCCCTGAGCGACGCCGTTCGCGCTGCCCGCGCAGGCGCATTCCTTTCGTGACGGCCGACGCGGCGCGGCGATTGGCGGCTGCGCTGCAGCGGCGGGGTCTGGCCACGCCGGGCCGCCTCCTCGCCGACGCGCATCGGCCGCTGGCGCCCCTCCTGAGCGACCTGTCGGCCGCCTTCGGGCCGTTGCTCGCCCCACTCGCCGGCCGGACCGGCGAAGACATCACCGAGCTGCTCCACGACCCGCGCGGCCTCGACGGCCTCGTCGAGGAGCTCGATTCGCGACCACGCCGGGGGCCGCGTGCCGACGCCGGCTGAGCTGCTCGAGCGCCTGATCAACTTCGTCGGCGACGTTCTGGGCTCCTCGTCGCTGCGCTTCGACATCGGTCCCACCCTGATCGTGCTCGGCGTCCTGCTCGTCCTCCTGCAGCTCGTGGCGCGGCCGGTCACCCGCTGGCAGACCTCCGACGCTGGCGGACTGGCCGGGATCGGCCGGGCGATGGCGCTGGCTGCGGAGGCCGGGACCGATGCCGTGGTCGTGCTTGGCGGCGCCGGGATCGCGCGCTCGACCGATGCGTTCGCCCGCCTCCAGACGCTCGCCGCGCTCCCGCTGCTCGGGCACGTCGCGCGGGCGGCCGCGCGCAGCGGTGTCCCGTTGCGGGTGCTCGTGAACGACGCGGTGGCGGGGGTGGCGGCCGAAGCGGCGGTGGACGCCGCCCACCGGCGCACGGCGACACTCGAGCGGCTCGGCCGCTCCAGGATCGTGGTGGCTGGTGAGGGGCGGCCCACGCTCGGCGGGCTGGCGATGACCGCGCGTGCCCGGCCGGCCGCCGCGCTGGCTCTCGGCAGCCTGCGCGAGGAGGGTGTGCTGCTGCTCGAGGGGCTGCGTAACGGCGGTGGGTCGCTGAGCGCCGGCACCGCGGAGGCGGCGCAGGCATCGGCCCCGCTGCTCGCGGGTGGTGGCGCGCTCGTCGGCCCCCAGCTGTTCGGCGCGGCCGCCGACCTTCGCGCCGACCCCAACGAGCGCACGATGGTGATCGCCGCCAACCGGATCATCATCACGGCCGTCGTGGTGCTCGTCGCGGGCAGCGCGCTCGCCCTGGTCGGGGTCATCGATCCGTCCGACCTGCTGCTGGGGATCGGGGGTCCGTGAGGCGCGCGACGATCCCAGCGATCGTCGTCGCGGTCGGGGTGCTGCTGCTCGCCGACTTCCTCGTCGTCAACCAGGCGCTCGGGGACCTCGCCGCCGTGCTCGTCGACGCGGCGATCCTCGTGGCCGCCGGCGCGGCCCTCGCCGGCGTTGCGTCGCTTGCGGTGCGCCGGTCGGGCGACCTGTGGCGTCGCCGCGGCGACCCGATCGGCGCGGGGCTCGTGCTGGTGGGGATGGCGGCCGTGCTCGTTGTCGGACTGCGACCGGGCACGGATGGGGCGTCCGACCCGGCCGTCGGCTGGCTGGTGAGCGCGCTCATGCTGCCGATCGCCGCGACGCTCTTCGGGCTCCTCTTCGTTACCACGCTCTCGGCGGCGCGGCGTTCGGTCGCCACCGGCGGCCGCGAGGCGATCGTGCTCATCGGTGCCGCGATCGTCGTCCTCGTGCTGCTCCTGCCGATCGCCGGCGTGGCCGGCGACGCGCTCGCGGCTGCGGCCGCTTGGACGCTCGACGTCCCCATTGGTGCTGTCTTCCGCGGCATCCTCGTCGGCGTCGCGGTGCTGGCGGCCCTCTTCGCCGCACGGACGCTGCTTGGGATCGGCTCGACCGATGACTGAGCGCGCCGGGCGGCTGGGGTGGCTCGCGCCCGCAGCGCTGCTGCTGGTGCTGGCCGTCGCACTGGTGCCCACGACCGACCTTCTGCGTCTCGCGGGCTCGCCGACGGCGGCCGAAGGGATGACCGGGGTCGTCGAAGAGCTGCCGCCTGACGCGCTCGTCCTCGTCGGTTTCGACCCCGACCTCGGCACCTACGCCGAGATCCGCCCCACGGTGCGCGTGCTGCTCGACGACCTGCTCGAGCGCGACGCGCGCCTTGCCCTGGTGAGCCTGACGCCCGAGGGCCGGGCGCTGGCCATTGCGGAGCGCGCGAGGCTCCTGGCCGGCGGCGTGGCGGCAGAACGCCTCGTGGACATCGGCTTCGTGCCCGGCGCGGAGGCCGCGCTCGTCAGCCTGGCCGGCGCCATCGGTGAGGGACTCGGCGGTCTGCCTGCCGAGCCGGTCGCCCTCGGGCTCGTCGTCGGCGGCAACGACATCGGTCCTCGCAGCTGGGTTGAGCAGCTCGCGCCTCGGGTTGATGGGCTCGCGCTCGTGGCCGTTGCGCCCTCGGTCCTGCTGCCGGAGCTGGGCCCATACCTCGAGAGCGGCCAGCTGCGGGCGTTGCTCGCGACGCCGCGCGACGGTGCGGCGTACCGTGATTCGTCCGAGCCCGTGGCGCGCGGCGCGGTTGCCGGTCCCGCGCCACTGGCCGTCTTCGTCGGGATGCTGGTCGCGATCGGCGTCCTCGGCGCGGCGGTCGTCTCGAGGCTCGGCGAGGCGCTGCGCAGCTCGCGGGATCGGGAGGCGACGTGAACGGCCTGTTCGGCACAGAGGCGATCGACCAGCTCGCGACCTGGGTCGCTGCGCTGGCTACACTGGCCGTCCTGGGCGGCCTCTTCGGCGAGCGCCGGCTCTTCGCATGGACTCAGCATCTGCTGGCCGGCTTGGCGACCGGGTATCTCGGCCTGCTGGCGATCACCGAGGTCATCGTCCCTCGCCTCGCTGAGCCGCTCGCCGCCGACCCAGGCGGTCGCCCGGACCTGGTGCTCGGGCTCGGGCTGGTCGCCGTGACGGCAGCGACGCCTTGGATTCCGCGCATCGTCGGCGCCGTGCCCCTCTCGATCGCGATCGGGGCACTGGCGGCCTTCGCGCTGGGTGGTGCGGTGGTCGGTACGCTCCTGCCGCAGCTCGCGGCAGCGGTCGCGCGGCCCGAGTCCGGAGTGGCGGCGACGCTGGCCGGGGCGGGAGCGACCGTCGTGACCGGCCTCGTGCTGCTTGGCTTCCTGCACGGCACGCCACGCGGTCGATCCCTGACCGTCGCGGCATCCACCGGTCGCTGGCTGCTGCTCGCGGGCATCGGCGGCTGGCTCGGCTACCTCCTCCTCTCGCGACTGGTGCTGCTCATCGACAGGCTCGCCTTCCTGCTCGGCGACTGGCTCGGGCTGCTGCCGTGACGGCAGCGGTCAGCGCGGAGCTCGCGCTCGTCGTCGACGTCGGATCCGCGTGGGTCAAGGCGGGCGTGATCGGGCGGACGCGTGGCCGATGGCGGATCGTCGCACACGCCGCGCAGCCGACCGCCTGGGGCGCCGCGGAGCTCCGTCGTCGGCTCGTGGAGCAGCTGGAGGCGTCGGGCGATCCACGTCTCGGCGGGCGGTATGAGGACCTGATGAGCGCGGCCAACCGGATCGAGTGCCACACGGCGCGCCAGGTCGGGCGCCTTGCCGTCGTGGCGGTCTCCCGCGAGCTGTCCGGGGGATCTGCCCGCCGCGCGGCGGAGGCGGCCGGCTGGGAGGTCGCCGAGGTCGTCACCCTCGACGACGGTCGATCGTTGACGGACCGGCTCGCGCTGCTCCAGGCGACGGAGGTCGACGCGTGGCTGCTGGCGGGCGGCTTCGACGATGCCAGCAGCCCGCGAGCGCTCGAAGCCGCCGGGCTGGTTGCCGCCGCGCGCCCGCTCGATGGGGGACCGGTGGTGTGGGCCGGGTCCGCCAACCTGTCCGGTGCCGTGGACGAGCTGTTCGAACCGGGGGCCGTCGCCGCCGTCGCCAACCCACGCCCGACGCCGCATCGCGAGCACGGCGGCGAGCTTCGGGAGCACCTCCAGGCCCTGCTGCGCGAGACCGTGGCGCAGGAGGACCAGGCCCACCTGGCCCCGACGACGTTGCCGCGATCGGTCTCCGCGATTGCTTCGGCCGGCGGCCTCCGCGTACTGGCCGTGGACATCGGCGCGCGAGGTGCGATCCGCGCCCAGGCCGAGCCGGACGGATCCGTCACGTCGCGCCTCCATTCGACCGGCGGCCTCGCCGGGATCGCGCTCGTGCCCGGGGCAGCTGGCCGCATCGCGCGGTTGGCCGGCGACGCCGGCGAGGACGCGGCGGTGGCCGACCTCGTCCAGACGATGCGTGCGAGACCCGCGAGCCTGCCCCAGACCGATGAGGAGCTCGCCGGCCTCCACGCGGCCGCGCGCGTGCTGCTGGCGGCGATGTTCGACGACGACCCCCCCGGCGCGGTCGACCTGCTCATCGGCGCGGGGCGCACGATCGCCGGCGCACCCCGCCCCGGACAATCGGCGCGGATGCTGCTCGACGGTGTCCGCCCGGTCGGGGTCACCCAGCTGGCCGTGGACACCGCCTCGATCCTCGCGCCGCTCGGCTCGCTGCCCGACGGCGAACTCAGCGAAGCGCTGGAGCTCCTCGGAGACGATGCCCTCACGCCCCTCGGGACCGCGATCGTCACCCGCGGCGGGACGCCGGGCCAGGTTGCCATGCGATTGACGGTGCATCGCGCCGGCTGGCCGGCGCCGGCACCGGTGGAGGTCCGGGTCGGCCAGGTGCATGTCGTGCCCTTGGCTCGCGGCCAGGAAGCGGAGCTTGGGATCGAGCTCGGGCCGGGCGTGAGCCTCGGCGCGAGCCGCCGCTCGCCACGCATCGCCGTGACGGCGACCGGCGGGTCCGTCGGGTTGATCCTCGACGCACGGGGCGTCCCGATCGCGCTGCCGCGGCGCGCCGACGACCGTCGCGAGGTGCTGGCGGGCTGGCGCGACGCGTTCGTGCGCGAGAGCGAGGCGAGCGCATGAGCGTCGTGCATCGGGTGAGGCTGCCGGTCGGCGCCACCGCGCTCGTCGAGAGCGGCCACCGCGTCGAGCCGGCAGAGGTCCTCGCCACGCGTCGGGCCGTGGAGGGCGGCGTGAGCGTTCCGGTGGCTGCGCGCCTGCGTCGCGCTCCCGCCGACGCGGCCGAGCTGCTCGAGGCGCGTCCCGGCACGATCCTGGCGGCGGGCGATCGCCTGGCGGCCGATGGTCGCGGTCGCGAGGTGCTGGCCCCGGACGCGTGCGTCTTCCTCGGCTACGACGCCGATGCCGGCACGGCGCTCGTGGCGCCCCTCGGCGGCGCCCAGCCGATCCTGGGACACGTGCGCGGCGAGGTCGAGTCGGTGACGCGCGAGGCGATCGAGATTCGCGTGGCCGGCGCGCTCATCGCCGCGGTCGGTGGGAGCGGCAAGGCGGTCCATGGCGCGCTCCTCATGGGCGTGCGCGACCCGACGGAGGAGCTGCGCGCCGGTGCGATCGACGTCGGCGCGACCGGCCGCATCGTGGTCGGCGGATCGCGCGCCTCTGCCGAGACGCTGACGCGGGCACGGGCGATGGGCGTCGTCGGCATCGTGCTCGGCGGCGTGCTCGACAAGGAGCTGCGCGACTTCGAGGCGACCCAGGCGCGGCGGCAGGAGCTGGGCGGGGTGGCCGGCGACTTCGCCGTCGTCGTGGTCGAGGGTTATGGCAAGGTCGGCATGGACACCTCGCTGTTCGAGTGGTTCCGCAGGCACAACGGGCGGATGGCCAGCCTCTTCGGTGACTCGGCGCGCCTGTACGTCTATGACGCCGATCCGCCGCCGTCACGGCGAGTCCTGCCGCGCCCGGGCAACCGCGTCGTCGCGCACCGGCGTCCGTTCGCGGGCATCGCCGGCGAGCTTCAACGCGTCCTCGACGCGCTCCACGCCACCCCCGGTGGGATCCCGGCGCGGTCGGGCATCGTCCGCTTCGACGATGGCCGAACGGCGGTCGTCCCGCTCGCCAACCTCTCGGCGCTCGAGCGCGAGGGGACCTGAGACCGATCCCAGAGCCGGCACTCTATCCTTTCGGCATGGATCGGACGATCGTCGCATTGGCGCACGGGCAGCTGCGGAGCGACGGGCCCGAGGCGACGCGCGCAATTGGTCGCGCGCTCGGGCGCGAGGCGGGGCCGGGTACGCTCATTGCCCTCGTTGGTGAGCTCGGTGCCGGCAAGACGCAGCTCGCCAAGGGCGTTGCCGATGGCCTTGGCATCACCACCGTCGTCAACAGCCCGACGTTCGTGCTCATGAACGAGCACGTCGGCCGGCTGCGCCTCTACCACGTCGACGCCTACCGCCTCGGCGAGCCGGAGGAGGCGGTCGATGCCGGACTGATCGACGACCGTCAGTCGGACGGCGTGGTCGTCGTCGAATGGGCCGATCGGCTCGACGGCTGGCTCCCGCTCGAGCGACTGGACATCAGCCTCGCCGGCGATGAGCCGGATCCCTCGGTCCGCAGGCTGCGATGGGCGGCCCGCAGCGACGCCCATGCGCGCCTCGCCGCCGCCGCGCTGGGGCCAATGCCGTGATCGTCGCGATCGAGGCGGCCTCGACCGACGTCTCCCTCGCGATTGCCGATGCCGACGGCGCGATCATCGGCGACGATGCGTGGACGTCGGAACGACGGCAGTCGGCGGAGCTGCTCCCGCGGCTGCTTGCCCTGCTGGGCCGCGAAGGCCGCATGCTCGGCGAGCTCACCGGAATCGGCGTCGGCAGCGGCCCTGGCTCGTTCACCGGCCTGCGGGTGGCGATGGCGCTGGCAAAGGGCCTCGCGGTCGCGCTGGACCGTCCGCTCGTGGCGGTGCCCAGCCTCGTCGCGTGGCTCGAGGCCGATCCCGCGGCCGGGCTCGCCATCGCACGGGCCGGCGCCCGCGACGCGTTCGTCCAGGCTCGTGGTCCGGGTGGCCCGGTGATCCTCGACCGCGACGCGCTCGCCGGCCGGGTCGAGGGCCTGACGGTCGTGGCACCCGTCGAGCTCGTCGAGTCCTTCGCCCTCCGGAGCGTGCACTCCCCCCGCGGCGCGGCGTCGGTCGCCCGCACGGCTGCCGACCGCCTTGCGGACGACCCACTCGGCGACGACGTTCGCACCATCGAGCCGATCTACCTGCGAGCGCCGCGCGGCATCGCCGCCGAGGCCGACGGGGAGGTCAGATGGCTCTGACCGCCCGCGTCGTCGTCGACCCGATGCGGATCGAGGACGTTCCCGCCGTCCACGAGATCGAGCGTCTCAGCTTCCGGACCCCTTGGCCGTCATATGCGTTCGAGCAGGAGCTGCGCGGCAATCGGCTCGCGCGCTACCTCGTGGCCCGGGCCGGCGAGGCGATCGTCGGCTTCGCCGGCATCTGGCATATGGTCGACGAGGCGCACATCACCACCTTCAGCGTCCATCCGGACTGGCGTCGCCAGGGGATCGGCCGCCAGCTGCTGGTCAACCTCGTCGAGCTGTCGCAAGCGATCGGTGCACGGCGGATGACCCTCGAGGTGCGCGCCTCGAACCAGGCAGCGCAGGCCCTGTATCGGTCCTTCGGCTTCGAGGTGGCAGGGCGGCGGCCGAAGTACTACAGCGACGACGGCGAGGACGCGCTGGTTATGACGACCCCCGAGCTCGGCGATGCAAGCATGGATCGGATCCTCGCGGTCGAGCGCGAGCGGCTGGCCGGATGAGCGCGCCCCGCATCCTGGCGATCGAGTCGTCCTGCGACGAGACCGGCGTGGCGATCGTCGTCGGCGGACGACGCATCGAGGCCAACCAGGTCGCGACCCAGGTCGCCATCCACGCTGCGACCGGCGGGATCGTGCCGGAGGTCGCCGCGCGCCAGCAGCTGCGCTGGATCGTCCCGACCCTGGAGGCGGCGATGGACGAGGCGAACGCCGTTTGGGGCGACCTCGACGCGGTGGCCGTCACCTACGGTCCGGGGCTCATCGGCTCGCTGCTCGTCGGCGTCAACCTCGCCAAGGCCCTGGCGGTCGCGCACGATCTTCCGCTGGTGGGCGTGAACCACATCGAGGGCCACATCTACGCGAACTGGCTGACCGATGCACCCGCCGGCGACCCGCTGCCACCGGAGCCGCCCTTCCCGCTCCTGTGCCTCGTCGTCAGCGGCGGCCACACGCAGCTCGTGCTCATGGCCGACCACGGCCGCTACACCCTGCTCGGCCAGACCGTCGACGATGCCGCCGGCGAGGCATTCGACAAGGTCGGACGGCTGCTCGACCTGCCGTATCCCGGCGGGCCGGCGATCTCGGCCGCGGCCGAGGGAGCGATCGCGGCCACGCGGTTCCCGCGAGCGAAGACCGATGGTGCCTACGACTTCAGCTTCAGTGGCCTGAAGACCGCGGTTCTGCGCGAGGTGGCCGGCTACCGCGAGCGCGGCGAGCCGATTCCGGTCGACGGGCTGGCCGCCGCCTTCGAGGAGGCGGTCGTCGATGCGCTGGCGACGAAGACCGTGGCCGCGGCCCGCGATCACGGGGTCGGGGCGGTGGCGCTGGGCGGCGGGGTTGCCGCCAACCGCGCGCTGCGTGCGACGCTCGACGAGCGGCTCACCGCCGACGGGCTGGCGCTGCTCGTGCCGCCGCCGGCGTGGTGCACCGACAACGGGGCGATGATCGGTGCCGCGGCCGGCTATCGGTATGCCGCGGGCGACCGGGCCGACGCGGCGCTCGAGGCGATCCCGAACCTGGCTCTGCCGTGGCTCGGGGTCCCGGCGTGACCGATCCGCTCGCGCCTGAGCGCCTCGAGCCGCCGACGCCGGGCCAGCTGCGCCGCCTCATGGGCGCCGAGCGGCTGCGCCCGCGGAAGAGCCTCTCGCAGCACTTCCTGACCGATCCGGCCGCGCTCGACGCGATCGTCGAGGCCGCCGAGCTGCGGCCGGGCGATCGCGTGGTCGAGATCGGGCCTGGCCTTGGCGTGCTGACCCGCCGGCTGCTGGCGGCGGGCGCATCGGTCATCGCCGTCGAGCTCGATGCGAGGCTTGCCGAGTGGCTGCGCGGCGAGCTTTACGGCGTCGAGGGCTTCGAGCTCATCGAGGCCGATGCGCTCTCGATCCACCCGCGCGATCTCTTCGCCGAGGAGGCGTTCAAGGTCGTCGCCAACATCCCGTACCACATCACCAGCCCGCTGCTGCACGTATTCCTCGAGGGCGACCGGCCGCCGGAGCTCATGGTCGTGCTCGTGCAGCTGGAGGTCGCCGAACGCGTCGCCGCCGCCCCCGGCCGGATGAGCTACCTGTCGGTCTTCGTGCAGAACGTGGCGAGCGTGGAGGTGGTGACCCGCGTCCCCGCCGGTTCCTTCGAGCCCCCGCCGGAGGTCGACTCGGCGGTCCTGCGCCTCCGCCGCCGCCTCGAGCCGGCGGTGCCGGTCGGCGACCGTCGTGAGCCGTTCTACCGCATCGTGCAGGCCGGCTTCCGGCAGCGGCGCAAGCAGGTCCACAACAGCCTCTCACGCGAGCTGCCGGTCTCGCGAGAGGAAGTCACGGCGACCCTGGAGCGCTGTGGCGTGGACGGCGAGCGCCGCCCACAGACACTCAGCGTCGACGAGTGGGCGTGCGTGGCATCGGCGTTGGAGGGCAGCGTGTGAGGCCGATGCGCCTCGAGGCCCCCGCCAAGCTCAACCTGTCGCTGCGGGTCGTCGGTCGTCGCGACGATGGCATTCACCTGCTCGACAGCGAGTTCGTCCTGCTCGACCTTGCAGATCGGCTCCTCATCCTGCCCGGCTGCAGCGGGCTGCGCGTCGAGGGCGATGCGACGCCCGATGTGCCGATCGACGGGCAGAATCTCGCCTGGCGCGGCCTGCGCGCCGGCCTCGGGGGCGATCCCGAGCTTGTCTGCCTGACGCTCGAGAAGCGGATCCCCACCGCCGCGGGACTGGGCGGTGGGTCGTCTGACGCGGCCGCCGGCTGGCGGCTGGGACGCGCCGCAACCGGCCGTCACGCGCCCGCCACCCAGTCGGAGCTGGCGGAGCTCGCGACGATCGGCGCCGACGTGCCATTCTTCGCCGCTTGCGTCGCCGCCGCACGGGTCGGCGGCATCGGTGAGCGCGTGCAGCCGCTCCCGGCGACGATCCAGCAGGTCGTGCTCCTCAATCCTCCGTTCGGCCTGGCCACGTCCGCGGTGTTCGCCGAGCTGCGACCCGACGAGTGGGGGAGCGGAGCCAACGATCTCCTGGCGCCGGCACGCCGGCTGCGTCCCGAGCTCGACGAGCTGTTCGCGCGGATGCGCGATGCGGGCGGCACGCCCCGGCTCAGCGGCTCCGGCCCGACGATCTTCACCCTGGCGGACGACGAGGACCACGCGGCCGCCATCGCCGAGGCGCTGGCGCGCGCCGGCGCGCACACCACCGTCACCCGGACCCGTGAGGCTCCGGCAGCCATCGAACCGATCGACGACGAGGAGGAGACATGACACCATGCGAGAAGTGATCAGCACCGATGCGGCACCGGCCGCGGTCGGCCCGTACAGCCAGGCGATCCGGGCCGGGCAGCTCGTCTTCACCGCCGGGCAGATCGGAACCGACCCCGCCAGCGGCGAGCTGGCGGGCGACAACGTGCAGGACGAGGCGGCGCAGGCGCTCGCCAACCTGCGCGCGATCCTGGAGGCCGCGGGGAGCGGGATGGATCGGCTCGTGAAGGTGACCGTCTATCTCGCCGACATCGCCGACTGGCCGGCTGTCAACGAGATCTACGTGCGGGAGGTCCCGCAGCCATTCCCGGCGCGCAGCGCCTTCGCGGTGCGCGATCTGCCCAAGGGCGCTCGCGTCGAGATCGAGGCGGTGGCGACCGTCGACGCCGGTTGACGCTCAGAAACGGGCGCCTCTACCATCGCGCAACGTGTCAATCGACCTGACTGCACCCGCGGCCATCGTCCTGGCCGCGGGACAAGGTACCCGCATGCGATCCCGCATCCCGAAGGTGCTGCACCCGCTTGCCGGCCGACCGCTCGTCCTCCACGTGCTCGACGCCCTCGCCGCCGTTGGCGTTGAGCGTCCGGTCGTCGTGACCGGTCACGGGGCGGATGCCGTCGAAGCCGCCGTCGGTGACCGGGCGACGACTGTGCGCCAGGAGCCGCAGAAGGGCACTGCGGACGCCGTCCGCGTCGGTCTGGCGCCCCTCACGGACACCGAGGGCGTCGTGCTCGTCACGATGGGCGACGCGCCGATGCAGCAGCCGGCGCTCTTCGAGCGCCTCCTGGCCGAGCAGCGGGCCGGTGGCACGCCGCTGGCGCTCGTCAGCGCGCGGATGGAGGACCCCGCGGGCTACGGTCGGATCGTGCGCGGGCCCGACGGCGGCGTGGCCGCCATCGTCGAGGAGGCCGACGCGGACGACTCGACACTCGCGCTTCACGAGGTCAACGCCGGCACCTACGCGTTCGAGCTCGGATGGCTGCGCGAGGCGATCGGTCGCGTGGCCCCATCGGCAGCGGGGGAGCTCTACCTGACCGATCTCATCGCGCTGGCCGCCGACGAGGGCCGCCCGGCCTCGGTGGTCGTCGCCGATGACGCGGCGGAGGCGATGGGTATCAACGATCGCGTCGCGCTGGCTGATGCCGAGCGGCGCATGCAGCGGCGCATCGCCACCGAGCACATGCGCAACGGCGTCACGATCGTCGACCCGGAGACGAGCCGGATCGACGCGGGGGTCGAGATCGGCCAGGACGCGCGGATCGAGCCGTGGACAATCCTGTCCGGCACGACCGTGATCGCGCAGGACGCGGTGATCGGACCGAACGCGCAGGTGCGCGACAGCCGCATCGGTCCGCGCACGGCGGTCTGGGCCAGCGTGGTGGAGGGGTCGACCGTCGCCGAGGACGTCGAGATCGGTCCGTTCGCCCACCTCCGGCCCGGGGCCCAGGTCGGAGCGCGCTGCCGGATCGGGAACTTCGCCGAGATCAAGAACAGCCGGCTCGGGGAAGGGACGCAGCAGCACCACTTCAGCTACCTCGGCGACGCCGAGATCGGCGAGAACGTGAACGTCGGCGCGGGGTCAGTGACCGCCAACTTCGACGGACGCGAGAAGCACCGTACCGTCGTTCGCGACGGCGCCAGCCTGGGAGTCGATACGATGATGGTGGCGCCGGTCACGATCGGCGAGGGCGCGACGACCGGCGCCGGGTCGGTCGTCACGCGCGACGTGCCGCCCGGCACGACGGTGGTCGGCATCCCGGCGCGGCCGATCGATGCCGAACGCAGGTCGGCCGAGACCGTCGATCAGCCGCCCGTCCCAGGTGGGGCGGCGAAACGGAACCCGCAGTGAGGCAGGTCCAGACACCGCCCAATGGACGGTAGTAGAACCACCGGCAACCCGGTCCGATGAGCGACCTGCTGGTTGTCGTCATCCTTATCCTCGTCGGCGGTTTCTTCGCCGCCAGCGAGATCGCGCTCATCACCGTCAAGCGGCATCGGCTCTCCCAGCTTGCTGACGAGGGGGACCGCGCCGCGCGCACCGCGCGCCACCTGACCGAGGACCCGGGCAGGTTCCTGGCAACGATCCAGATCGCCATCACCTTCCTCGGCTTCCTCGCCGGCGCCACGGGTGCGGCGGCCTTTGCCGACCCGTTCGGCGACTTCCTCGCACGCATTCCCCTCCTCGGGCTCTCGGCGGAGACCGCCGACACGATCGCGTTCGTGATCGTGACACTGGTGATCGCGCTCGCCTCGATCGTCATCGGCGAATTGGTCCCGAAGACGCTGGCGCTGAACTTCCCCGAGCGCCTTGCCCTCCTCGTCGCGCGACCGATCGGGTTCCTCCAGACGCTCCTGTCGCCGATCGTCTGGTTCGTCTCGCGGCTGAGTGCGATCCTCGTCCGCCTGCTGGGGGGCAGGGAAAAGCCGCAGGGCGGATACCTCTCGACCGAGGAGCTGAAGATCCTGGTCGAGACCGGCTCGCAGGAGGGGAGCATCGAGCAAGAGGAGAAGGAGATGATCCACGGGGTCATCGAGCTCGGGGACAAGGTCGTCCACGAGGTGATGGTCCCGCGCATCGGCATCCGCGCGGTCAACGTCGACGACCCGCTCGACGAGGTGCTCGACATGATCGTGCGCGCAGGCCACTCCCGCCTCCCCGTATTCGAGGGCAACCTCGACAACATCGTCGGCATCCTGTACGCCAAGGACCTGCTGCCGTACCTCAAGGCCAGCGCCGGTGCCAACGGCCGGATCAACATCCGCGAGATCGTGCGGCCGCCGGTGTACGTGCCCGAATCGAAGCCCGTCGACGACCTCCTGCACGAGATGCAGGCCGCGAAGCGCCACATCGCCATCGTCGTCGACGAGTACGGCGGCACCGCGGGCCTCGTCACGATGGAGGACGTCGTCGAGGAGATCGTCGGCGAGATCCAGGACGAGTACGACAGCGAGGAGTCATCGGTCGAGGAGATCAGCACCGACGGCGAGATCGCGTTCCGACTCGACGGCCGGGTCAGCATGGACGACGTGCGCGACCTGTTCGACCTCTCCGACGACGACGAGCCAGACGAGGAGGCGTACGACACGATCGGTGGCTTCGTCGTGCACCGCGTCGGCCGCATTCCGCTGCCCGGCACCGAGATCCCGTTACGCGACGACGTGCGGATCATGGTCGAGGCCGCCGAGCCGCGGCGCGTAGCGCGGGTGGTCGCCACTCGCCCACGCCGCCAGGACGAGCGCGAGGCCGACGAGGAAGCGGGCGAGTCCGAGTAGCCCGGTCCTTCGGCGCGTGTCGCCGGCAGGATGCGTATGGGCTGGTCAACGTACGGACTGCATCCCGATAGGTGCATGGCGGCCGTTGAGTACGATGAACGGCCTCCGGACGGAGTCAATCCGCGACTCAGCGGCTGATACGCCTCCTGGCGCATGCAAACCGTTGGCCGAATGGGGGTGTTGATGGCACCCTCGAAGAATGCGGGCTCTTCTGGTGGTCATGCTGGTCGGGGCCGTGGCCACGGGATGCTCGCTGGACGAGCTCCTGGCCCCGACGCTCACGCCCCAGGTGTGTCCCGCCGCGCTGCTCTCAGGACGCCTCGCTCCCGACCCCGGCGGTGGTGCGCTCGTCATCAGCCCGGAGATCGGAGCGCAGCCGGTGCAGTGGCCGGAGGGCTACATGGTGATCGAGGATCCGGTGCTCAGCCTGCTCGATCCGGACGGCAATCTCGTCGCGTCCGAGGGAGACACGATTTACGTGGGCGGTGGCTTCACCATTGGGGACGAGCTGTTCATCGCCTGCGGCTACGTGAGCCGAGACCCGCCGTAGGTTTAGGCGGCGATCACCCAGCTCACGAGGGTGGTGAGATCGCGCTTGCCATCGGGGAGGCATGGAAGCCCCTCGATGTGGCGCAGCGCGATGTCCCGCCATCGGCGGGCCTCGCTCTCGGCGTGCTTCCGGGCCCCGCTCCGCTCGAGGATCACCAGCACCTCGGTGACCTGCTCGTCAGTCAGCCCTTCGCCGAACGTGACCGGGGCGCGTCCATCGGTCCCGCTGGGGGGCAGTGCGTAGATCTCGAGCAGCCGCGCGCGGTCCTCGGCAGACGCGTGCTCGAGGGCCCAGACCACGGGCAGCGTCTTCTTGCGCTTGCGGATGTCGCCGGCCTCGGGCTTGCCGGACTTCTCGGAGCTCCAGAATGTGCCCTTCACGTCATCGGCCATCTGGAAGGCCATGCCGAGGTCGTAGCCGAACTGGCGGTACGCCTCATGGACCTCGGTGTCGTCGACCGCCAGGATCGCCCCGGCCATGACCGATGCGCCGAGCAGGGCGGCCGTCTTCTTGCCGATCATCTCGTAGTAGGCCTCGACCGTGACGTCGTCGCGGCGCTCAAAGCTGATGTCGAGGTACTGCCCCTCGCAGAGCGCGAGGCAGGTCTCGTCGTAGATCTTCATGAGGTCGAGCACCCGCCGGTCGTCGTAGTCCTCACCGTCGAGCAGCCGATACAGCGCGAGGCGGCTCAGCGCGAAGAGCGCGTCGCCGGCGTTGATGGCCGCCGGGATGCCCCACACCGCCCAGAGGGTGGGCCGATGCCGGCGCTCGCGGTCGGCATCCTCGATGTCGTCGTGCACGAGGCTGAAGTTGTGCCCGAGCTCGAGCGCCGCGGCTCCGGGGAGGGCCTTGCGGTAGTCGCCGCCCAGCGACTGGTAGGCGAGGACACCGAGCAGCGGCCGGATCCGTTTGCCGCCGCCGCGCGATCCGTTGCCGTCGAGACCGAGGTGGTAGGCGAGCATCTCGTACAGCGGCCTGGCGGGGCCGGTGCGCTCGTTCAGGACGTCCGACATCTCGGTCTCGATGTCGGTCAGGATCTGCGTAAACTCGGTCCTGATGTCCACCTCGGAAGGGTACCCGACCTCCTCGACGAGTCGCGTCATGGCATCGGGGTCATGCTGGTATCCATCGGTCAAAATGATACACCGATGTAGCAGGTTAGACCGATGAGCCCGCGCCCGCGCGTCTACAAGACCGAAGCGATCGTGCTGCGCACGATGGAGCTCGGCGAGGCGGACCGCGTGCTGAGCGTCCTGACGCCGCGCCTCGGCAAGCTCAGGGTCATCGCCAAGGGCGTGCGGCGTCCGCGCTCGCGGATCGGTGGCGGGCTCCAGCCGTTCAGCGACGTCCAGCTCGTCCTGGCGGTCGGGCGCACGTTCGACGTCGTCACCTCGTCGTCGCTCGAGGACCCCCATCTCGGCCTGCGCAACGACCTGCACTCGACGGCCGCGGCCTGGTACGTCGTCGAGCTGGTCGACCGATTCGTCGAGGGCGCTGCCGACTCGCACGAGGCGTTCCGGCTGCTGGCCCAGGCGCTCTCGGCGCTCGACGCGGGAGACGCGGTCTCCCGCGAGGTCATTGCGCGCTGGTTCGAGCTCCACCTGCTCGAGGCGATGGGCTTCCGCCCGGAGCTGGCGCGCTGCCTGGAGTGCGGCGCCGGGATCGAGCCCGATGGCAACACGTTCTCGCCGGCCGGCGGGGGCGTCGTGTGCCCGTCGTGCGCGCACGCCGCGCTCGGCGGGCGCCGTGTCTCGGCCGATGCGCTCAAGATCATGCGCTACCTCCAGCGCTCGCCGCTCGTCGGCGTCCTGCGCCTGCAGCTCGCCGCCGCGCTCCACCGCGAGGTCGAGCGCTCGCTGCACGCCACCGTCTCGGCGGTGATTGAGCGCGAGCTGCGCTCTCGCGACTTCCTCGAGGAGGTGGCCGCGCGCGAGGCGGCTGTGGCGGGGAGCTGAGCGCATCGGCGCATTGGCCGTCATTCGATACATCGGCGGAATGCAACCGGAACGAGCCCGCTCGGCGCCAGGCGTTCTCAGCCGGTGAGCGGCGCTTATCGCGAACGACCGGTGTCCATCGGCCTCTTCGTGTCGGCTTCACGCCGCTGAGCGACCGCGACCGCGAGCGAGGCGGCCGCTGGATGCTCTTCATTCACGACAACGGTCGCCCAGAGGCGGACCCGGGTCGTCGCTTACGGGTTCCGGCGCTCAGCGGCGCCACTTGGGCATACCCGCCACGGAACTAGGGTCCGCTAGACTCCACCACCCACCGGTCAACATCCGTCGCACCAGGAGACGCCGCACCGCCGTGCCTGCGCCGAACTTCGACGTCATCGCAAGCCTCGCCAAACGGCGCGGGTTCGTCTTCCAGTCCAGCGAGATCTACGGCGGCATGGCGGGCTTCTGGGACTGGGGCCCGCTAGGCGTCGAGCTGAAGAACAACGTGAAGGCGGCGTGGTGGCGCCACATCGTCACGCTGCGGGACGACGTCGTCGGCATCGACGCGGCGATCATCATGAACCCGCGCGTCTGGGAGGCTTCCGGGCACGTCGCCGGCTTCAGCGACCCGATGGTCGACTGCCGCAGCTGCAAGCTCCGCTTCCGGGCCGACGACCTCAAGGGCGAGCCAAGCGAGATTGCCTGCCCCAACTGCGGCAACCGCGACACCCTGACCGAGCCGCGCCAGTTCAACCTCATGTTCGCGACGCACGTCGGGCCGGTCGAGGACTCGGCATCGGTCGCCTACCTGCGTCCGGAGACCGCCCAGGCGATGTTCGTCCAGTTCGATAACGTCGCCACCAGCATGCGGCGCAAGCTGCCGTTCGGGATCGCCCAGCAGGGCCGATCCTTCCGCAACGAGATCACCCCGGGAAACTTCATCTTCCGCCTGCGCGAGTTCGAGCAGATGGAGATGGAGTTCTTCGTCCATCCCCGCGACGAGGACACGTGGTTCACCTACTGGGTCGACGCTCGCCACCGCTGGTGGACCGATGTCATGGGCATCAGCCCCGATCGCCTGAGGCTGCGCCCGCACGAGGCCGATGAGCTGAGCCACTACAGCAAGCAGACCACCGACATCGAGTACGAGTTCCCGATCGGCTGGTCCGAGCTCGAGGGGGTGGCCGATCGCACCGACTTCGACCTGAAGGCGCACGCAGCGGGAAGCGGCCGCAAGCTCGAGGTCTTCGACGAGGTTGCCGGCGAGCACGTCGTGCCGTACGTGATCGAACCCGCCATGGGGGTCGAGCGCGCGGTCCTGACCGCCCTCGTCGACGGCTACGCCGAGGAGCAGCTGGCCAAGGAGACGCGGGTCGTGTTGCGCATCCGGCCGGAGCTGGCGCCGGTCAAGGCGGCGGTCCTGCCGCTCCTGCGCAACCGACCGGAGCTCGTGGAGCGTGCCCGGCGGCTGACCGCCGACCTGAGGCCGCTCGTGACGGCGATGTACGACGACACGGCCTCGATCGGGAAGCTCTACCGCCGCCAGGACGAGATCGGCACCCCGTTCTGCGTGACCGTCGATCCCGAGTCGCTGGAGGACGGTGCCGCGACGATTCGCGAGCGCGACTCGATGACCCAGGAGCGCGTGGCACTCGACCTGATCCCGCAGCGGGTCGCTGACCTGGTGGCCGGGCGCGCCGTGTGGGAGGGCGTCGCGCGCGACGCACCCAATGAATGAGCCGCGAGGGCGCCCGCAATCACGTTGCCGAGTTGTTGCGTGAGTCCGATGTGGCGTTCGCGGCCGGCGACGCCGATGCGTGGGCCGACTGCTTCTCCGACGATGGTCGGATGTTCCTCCTCCACCGCGACCCACTCGATGGCCCCGCGGCCATTCGTGAGGCTTGGCGCGGCTTCTTCGGCCGCCATGACACCTCGGCATGGGAGCCAGAGACCGACCTGTTGGACGTGCACGGGAATCACGCGTACGTCTTCCGCACCTACACGGAGCGCCTGCTGAGCCGAGCGGATGGGACGCGGACGCTCGTCCGCGGCCGGCTCGTCTACTTTCTGCGCGACGATGGGGCCGGTTGGCGGATCCGTCTGCTCATGAACTCGCATTCGCAGCCGATGGAGCCGATCGAGTGACGCTGGACGAGGCTGCCGCAGCCCTCGAGCGCGGTGACCACGATGAGGTCCTGCGTCTGACCGGGGCTGTCCTCGCTGACAATCCCGGCAACGACGCGGCCCATGAGTACCGCGCCCGAGCGCTGTTGGCGCTCGGCCACCTGGACGAGGCCGAGCGTCATGCCCAGGACGCCGTGCGCCTCGATCCAGAGGAGATCCGCTATCGCGAGCTGCTGGCCGAGATCCTCTCGCGCGAGGGCGCGCACCGCGATGCCGCCGCGGAGTTCGGGCGCCTCGCCCGCAACGACCCTGCCGAGCCGACGTGGACCGTCGCCGAGGCGCGAGAGCGGATCGATGCCGCGCAACCGGGGATGGGCGTCGAGGCCGCCCGCCGGGCTGTGAAGCTCGAGCCGCGCAACGGCCGCGCGCAGCTGGCACTTGCGCAGGCGCTGACCCGCACCGGCGACGCGCGCGGCGCGTTCCAGGCGGCTTCGCTCGCGACCGAGCTCCTGCCTGGGGACCTGGAGGCGCGCGAGGCGCTGGCCGACGCCCACTACCTCGCGGGGGAGGAGGCGGCGGCCTTCGACGAGTTCCGGGCCCTCGCGAACGAGCAGCGCGGGCGCGACCGTGATCGAGTGGTCAGCAAGGCGCGCGCGCTGTACCGGCGCCGGGCCGGGTTTCTCGGGCGGCTCGTGGCCGGCATCGGTCCCGCCTTCGAGATCGCCTTCGGCAACGGCTGGCTCAGGATCGACCGATGAGGGCCGGCACGCTCCGGCAACGGCTGACGGCCGCACTCCTGACCGCGATGCGCAACCGCGAGGCCGATGCGATCGCGCTCACCGCCGATCGGGCCAAGGCCACCGCGGTCGCTCTCGCCGGCGTCGCCGACGATGCCGAGATCGAGCTTGCCGCCCTCGACATGTCGACGCGGGCGGCGGCCTCGGTGCTCGGCTACCACCCCGAGCACGTGCGGCGCCTCATCCGCAGCGGTCGCCTCCGCGCACGCCGCGTCGGCGGCGACTACCGCGTGACGGTCGACGACCTGTGGCCGCTCATCGAGGCTCGCCACGGACAGCCCGGCCGGAGGCGAATCGGCCGGAGCTGACGTAACCACGGGCACGCGAGTTGCATTGGCCCGCCCGATGGCAATCAGGGCGCTACTCTCCCGCGCGGACGGCTCGGACGTCGAGGTCGAGCTCGACGGCTGGGAACCGGGCGAGGTTGAGAACGAGCTGCTGTGGGTGGACCTCGATCGACCCACCGGTGACGAGCTCGACACATTGAGCCGGACGCTGCACCTGGACAACGGCCTGCGGGACACGTTCGGATCGACGCCGACCGCGCCGGACGCGGTGATCCACGACGGCACGATCGCAGTCGCCATCCTGGCGCTGGCGCACGAGCTCACCGATGAGCCGGTCGCGCTTCGGATCCTCATCGGCAAGGGCTGGGTCGTGACCCATCGCACGGCGGACGTCCCGTTCGTCGACGACCACCGTGAGCGGATCTGTGATCAGCGCGAGGTCGGCAGGCTGACGTCGGTCGAGTTCCTCGCCTCCCTGCTCGATCGGCACGTCGACACCTTCTTCGCCGCCGCCGAGTCGCTCGAGGACGAGGTGGACGAGCTGGACGATGCCGCGTTGCGGTCCGACCGGGATCTGCTCCGACGGCTGGTCGCGATGCGCAGACGGATCGCGCGCGTGCGCGGCGTCCTGACGCCACATCGCGAGCTGGCCGCCGAGCTCACCCGGCCCGACTTCATGCCCCGCGCCGACGACCGGGCGGACTCGGCCCTCACCGCCGTCGGGCAGCGCTTCGACCGCGCCAGCGATGCGATGGCGCGCGTCCGCGAGATGCTGCTGGGGACCTTCGAGGTGCACATGACGCGCATGGCGCAGCGCACGAATGACACGATGCGGGTGCTCACATTGGTATCGGTCATCCTGCTTCCGTCGGTCGTACTCGCCGGCATCATGGGTATGAACTTCCAGGTCGCGCTGTTCGACCAGGCGGAGCTCTTCTACGTCGTCATCGGTCTCATGGTGGTGATGGCGGTCGTGACCCTTGCGGTCGCCCGCTCGCGGGGCTGGCTGTAGTCCCGCTCGGCCCCGGCACCCGTCATGTCCCAAGCCCGCGTTCCGGGGCCGCGCATCCGGCGCGTTAGAATGGCGCTCCCCACGCACGCCCACGAACGAGGAGCCCATCGCCGTATGGCCGCGAGTGCCCGCAAGCCCGCCACGACCGCCCGCAAACCGCGAACGACCCGCGCCCAGCGCGCCGTCCGCCAGACCGCCGCGGGCAAGAATGGGAAGCTGATCTACACGTTCGCCGAGGGCAACGCGTCGATGCGCTCGACACTCGGCGGCAAGGGCGCCGGCCTGGCCGAGATGACGAACGCGGGGCTGCCGGTGCCTCCCGGCTTCACGATCACCACCGAGGCCTGCAACGCCTACTACGCGGCGGGCAAGGAGCTGCCGGCGGGGCTGTGGGACGACGTCGTCGCGCATATGAAGGAGCTCGAGCAGCAGACCGGCAAGGGCTTCGGCGACGCCGAGAACCCGCTGTTCGTATCGGTCCGTTCGGGGGCCGCCTTCAGCATGCCGGGCATGATGGACAGCGTCCTCAACCTCGGGCTGAACCCGGAGACGGTCCAGGGCCTGATCGCGCTCACCGGCAACGAGCGCTTCGCGTGGGACGCCTGGCGCCGGTTCGTGGCGATGTTCGGGCGGATCGTGCTCGACCTCAAGGCGGAGGACTTCGACGAGCCCTTCGACGAAGCCAAGCACCAGGCAAAGGCCAAGCTCGACACCGATCTGACCGCCGACCAGCTCCGCAAGATCGGCCAGAAGTTCACGAAGATCGTCGAGGAGAAGTCGGGGGAGCCGTTCCCGACCGATCCGTATCGGCAGCTGGAGCTCGCCGTGCGCGCCGTCTTCGACTCGTGGTTCGGAAAGCGCGCCCACGACTACCGCGAGTTCAACAAGATCCCGCACGACCTTGGCACCGCGGTGAACGTGGTGACGATGGTGTTCGGCAACATGGGCGACGACTCGGGCACCGGCGTTGCCTTCACCCGCGACCCGAACACCGGAGAGCGGCAGATCTTCGGCGAGTACCTCACCAACGCCCAGGGCGAGGACGTCGTGGCCGGCGTGCGGACGCCCGCGAAGATCAGCCAGATGCGCGACGAGCTGCCGGAGGTCTACGCGCAGTTCGAGGAGATCGCGCAGCGCCTCGAAGGCCACTACCGCGAGATGCAGGACCTCGAGTTCACGATCGAGCGCGGCACGCTCTACATGCTCCAGACGCGCTCCGGGAAGCGCACGGCGCCCGCCGCGGTGAAGATCGCGGTCGACATGGTCAACGAGGGCGTCATCACGAAGGAGGAGGCGCTCCAGCGCGTCGACCCCGCGCAGATCGTCCAGCTCCTCCTGCCGCGCTTCGACGAGTCCGCCAAGGCCACGGTGGGGGACCGATTGCTCGGCAAGGGGCTGAATGCCTCGCCCGGCGCCGCCGTGGGCCAGGCGATCTTCGATCCAGACCGCGCGGTCGAGGCTCGGGACGCCGGCGACCCGGTGATCCTCGTGCGCATCGAGACGTCGCCGGACGACGTGCACGGCATGCTCGCCGCAAAGGGCGTGCTGACCGCTCGCGGCGGCGCGACCTCGCACGCCGCGGTGGTGGCGCGATCGATGGGCCTGCCATGCGTCGCGGGCGCCGAGTCGCTGAAGATCGACTACGGCAAGCGCGAGATGCGCGCCGGATCGGTCACCGTCAAGGAGGGGGAGACCATCTCGATCGACGGGACGACCGGCGAGATCTTCGCCGGCGAGCTGCCGACGATCGAGGCGAAGTTCGAGGACGAGCACGACCTCGCCACCCTCCTCTCCTGGGCCGATGACGTCCGTCGCCTCCAGGTGTGGGCGAATGCCGACTACCCGCGCGATGCGGAGCGTGCGCGGGCGTTCGGCGCGCAGGGCATCGGTCTGTGCCGGACGGAGCACATGTTCTTCGAGGAGGACCGCCTGCCGACCGTCCAGCGCATGATCCTCAACGCGCACGCGGCCACGGCCGCCAAGGCGAAGGACAAGGCCGACTGGACCGATGAGGAGCGCGAGTGGGTCGAGACCTTCGACACGGCCCTGGACGAGCTCGAGAAGCTCCAGACCGATGACTTCGCCGGCCTCTTCCGGGCGATGGACGGCCTGCCGGTCGTCATCCGCCTGATCGACCCGCCGTTGCACGAGTTCCTGCCAAGCCACGAGGAGCTCATCGCCGAGGTCACCCGGCTGCGGACCCTCCTCGAGGTCTCCGGTGGCGGCCTGACCGACGCGGTCGCCGACCGCGTCACCCCGACCCTCGAGAAGGGCCTGACGCGGATCTTCGGCAAGAAGGACGCGGCCCGTGCCATGAAGCTCATCACTCGGGAGGGGAAGGCGTCGGCGGGCGACGGCGAAGGCCCGGATCGGTCAAGCCTGGAGGCCGCGCTGGCCGAAAAGGAGGAGCTCCTCCATGCCGTCGAGGCGATGGTCGAGCAGAACCCGATGTTGGGCCTGCGCGGTGTGCGCCTCGGGCTGATGGTGCCCGACATCGTGAAGATGCAGACGCGGGCCATCCTGGCCGGTGCCGCTCGGGAGGCGGCCGAGGGTCGCACGCCCCTGCCCGAGATCATGATCCCGCTCGTCGGCCACGTGAACGAGCTGCGTGAGACCCGCGAGATCCTCGAGGCCGAGGTCGCTCGCATCGTCGAGGCCTCGGGTCAGCAGGTGACGTACAAGTTCGGGACGATGATCGAGGTTCCGCGGGGAGCGCTCACGGCCGACGAAATCGCCGAGCACGCCGAGTTCTTCAGCTTCGGCACCAACGACCTGACCCAGATGGGCTTCGGCTACTCGCGCGACGACGCCGAGGGCAAGTTCCTGATGCAGTACGTCGACCGCAAGGTGCTCCCCGAGAACCCGTTCCAGGTGCTCGACGTCGCCGGCATGGGCCAGCTGATGCGGATGGGGGTCGAGAAGGGGCGCGCGACGAATCCCAAGCTCAAGATCGGCATCTGCGGTGAGCACGGCGGAGACCCGGCCTCGATCAATTTCTGCCACGAGATCGGGCTCGACTACGTCAGCTGCTCGCCGTTCCGGGTGCCGGTGGCGCGCCTGGCGGCCGCGCAGGCGGCGATCGCGGCGACGGAGACCCGAGACAAGTAGTCGCCCTAAGGCAGACAGGCGACCGGCACGCACGGATCCCTGTCGTTGGGATCCAAGGGGTCGAGGACAAGGTCGTTGTCGTCGTCTGGGTCGCAGACATCCCCGAGCCGATCATCGTCGAAGTCGGCCTGGTTCGGATTCGGATCCAGCGGACAGTTGTCCGGCCCGATGCTGATGTCGACGCCGGCAATGCAATCGCCGTCAGGATCAAGCGGGCCTCCACACGGATCCGGGGTTGGCGGCGGCGGTGGCGGCGGTGGCGGTGGCGGCGGTGGTGGTGGGGGTGGCGGTGGCGGCGGTGGTGGTGGCGGCGGCGGCGGCGGCGGGGCGCCAGGTCCGGGAGCGGGATCTGGCGGCGCTGGTGCGCCAGGTCCGGGAGCGGGATCTGGCGGCGCTGGTGCGCCAGGAGCGTCCGGCGGACTTCCCGGGTTGGGATTGGAGGGATCGCCCGGGGTGGCCGGGCCAGCACCAGAGCCGCCCCCGGCTGCGCCTCCTGCGTCACCGCCCAGCCCTGGGCCGTTGCCCGCCTCGCCATCGTTGTCGAAGCCGCCGTCCGACTGACCGAATCCCACTGGCCCGTCGGAGCCTGCTCCGTCGGCGCCTGGGCCCCCGTCACCGCTGGAAAGCGAAGAGCCGTCGTCAACGGATGCCGACGGCTCGGCTCCCTCGGCCACGTCGACGATGCCGACCCGCTGCGTCGCAGCGGCCGCCTCCGGATCGGAGCTGGCGTCAGGTCCCGGTGCGCCGATCCCGCCGTTCGGCGAGCCCCCGAGCAACTGCGACACTACGAGTGCAATGACGACCGCTACGGTGATGGCGGCTGCCGTCACCATCCACGGTTGGTCACGCTGCTCCTCGAGCCGGCGCACGCTAGACGCGAGGTTGGCGAAAAGACGTGTCACGAGAGGAGAGCCATGGGCACAAATTCCCTCCTGAAGCGCTCGACACTCGCAGGATTCGTACCAAACTGGCGTTTCCCCCTGAATGTGAGCACGGCTGCGAGCCGGCCTCGATCAGCCTCTGCCACGACGTCGGGCTCGACGATGTCAGCTGCTCGCCGTTCCGGGGGCCGGTGGCGCGTCTGGCCGCCGCCCAGGCATCGATCTCGCAGACCGACACCCGCGACAAGTAGCGGCCATCCGCCGCATCCGCGACCCGGAGCATCACCGCGAAGGAAGGACCATGCCTGCGAAGCCGATTCCCGACGCTTACACGAGCGTCGCCCCGTACCTGATCATCGACGGCGCGAGGGATGCGATCGAATTCTACAAGCGCGCCTTCGGCGCGACCGAGCACGGGATGATCGCCCTGCCGGATGGGACCGTCGCGCACGCCGAGGTCAAGATCGGTGACACCGTCGTGCGGCTGTGCGACGACCTGCCGATGTTCGAGGGCCAGGCACCATCGGCGCTCGGCGGCACGACCGTCGAGATCTTCATGTTCGTCGAGGACGTCGACGCCACCGTGCGCCAGGCGGAGATGGCCGGCGCGAGGGTCAAGACGCCGCCGACGAACCAGTACTGGGGCGATCGAACGAGCGTCCTGATCGATCCGTTCGGCCACGTCTGGCTGGTCGCGACACGCGTCGAGAACCTCTCCCCCGACGAGATCGAGGAGCGGGGCAAGGCGCTCTTCTCGGCCGCGCCCGGGTAACCGGCCCCGGCGCGCCCTACGGTAGAGGGAGTAGCGGACAGCCCGGACGAGCCGGGTCCGGAAGGTCGCCCGCCGGCTCCGTCGGGCACTGATCGTCGGCATCCGGCACCCCATCGCTGTCCTGGTCGGGCGGCGGCGGGAATGGAGTTGGGTCGCAGGCATCCCCGATGCCATCGCTATCCGAATCGGTCTGCGCGGTGTTCGCGACCGTCGGGCAGTTGTCGCTGCTGTCCGGCACCCCATCGCTGTCCTGGTCGGGCGGCGGCGGGAATGGAGTTGGGTCGCAGGCATCCCCGATGCCATCGCTATCCGAATCGGTCTGCGCGGTGTTCGCGACCGTCGGGCAGTTGTCGCTGCTGTCCGGCACCCCATCGCTGTCCTGGTCGAGCGGCGGCGGGAATGGAGTTGGGTCGCAGGCATCCCCGATGCCATCGCTATCCGAATCGGTCTGCGCGGTGTTCGCGACCGTCGGGCAGTTGTCGCTGCTGTCCGGCACCCCATCGCTGTCCTGATCGAGCGCCGGCGGGAGTGTTGGAGTCGGACCGGTGCTCGGCGGAGGCGTCGGAACGATGCCCGGTGGAGGCGGCGGACCCACGCCGGGTGTGGCCCCGGGTTCCAGCCCCGGAATCGACAGTGCACCGGGCACCCCCGGCGCAAAGACGAACCCCGGCCCGCTCGCACTGTCCTGGCTGCCGCCAGGCGCCGCCTCGTCAGAGTCCTCTGCTCCGGAGGGCGAGGGGCTGCTGCCCGCGGATGCCGATGGCTCGGCGCCGTCCCCGACGTCCACCTCGCTAACCGGCCGAGCTGCCCCGCTCGCGTCCGGAGCCACGCTGGCGTCGGCGCCCGGCAGCCCGATGGTTCCAGCGTTCGGCGAGCCGAGCAGCTGGGACACAAGGAGGCCGATGAAGACCGCTACCGAGATGGCTGCTGCCATGACGAGCCACGGTTGGTCACGCTGCTCCTCGAGCCGGCGCACGCTGGATGCGAGGTTGGCAGTGAGACGCGTCACGAGAGACGAGCCATGGGCGCGATTCCTTGTTGAGCGCTCCATGATCGCATGAGTCGTAGCAGCGTGGCGTCGACGCACCGCTCGCTCACGGCACGCACCCGATTTCGCATGATGGGCTCGGACTGAGTGTCGGCGTGGGCTCGAGCGTCGGGCTCGCGCTGGGCGAGGGTGACGCGCTGATCGGAACCGACGGACTCGCGGTCGGTGTGGCCGTCAGGCTGGGCGTCGGCACCGGTGTCGGTGTGGCTGTCGGAGGTGTGGCCCCCACGAACGGAGGCGGAGGGCCGATCGGTGGCAGTCCTGGTGGTGGCGGCACTGTGCCGGTCGGCGCAGTCAGGGTCGGGCTCGCGGCCGGAGTCGTCGAAGCGTCCATGCCAGTCGTGTCCGTGACCGCAGGGGTCGGAGAGCCGGTATCTCCGAGGACCGCTTCTCTCGGGGTCGGTGACCCGTCGCCCACGGGGGCGGCGGAGGGCTGCCGGATCAGCGTTCCGCCGGCGGCGATCCCCACGATGGCGGCGAGGAAGACTGCGGATGCGCTCGCGGCCACCCGCAACGGCCACAGGGGGCGATCCGACCCGTCGCCGACCGGCAGGGTCGATGGCATTGGGGCGGCCGAGGGGTCGATGAGCGTGAGGGCGTCGTTGGCGCCCGCGAGGAGGAGACAGCTCGGGCACGCTGACGCGTGGATGGCGACGTCCCGCGCTGGTTCGTTGCGAGCCCCCTCGATAAGCCATCTGGCGAAATCTTCGTGCAGGACGCTCACGTCATGTGCCGGCGGGCGATCGCCCGGATCCGGAGGACGGTCGGGCCGTCGTGCACCTCGCCGGGTGCCGCCTCGAGGTAGGCGCGCAAGTATCGCTCCCGGGCGCGTCTCAGGAGGTCCTCAAGCGCCGAGCCATCTTGTGCGACCACCGCAGCCACGTCGCGGCGATCGAGCCGCTCGACATCCGACGCGAGAAGGGCGGCGCGCTCGCGCGGAGAGAGCGAGGCAAGCGCGCGCATCATCGCCGCATCGGCGCCGAGCTCGGCGAGCCGGTTGGCCGGCGCCCGACGGCGGAACCGGCCAGTCCGTGCTCTCCGGACGATGTGGCGGCGAAGCCATGCCGCAGCGCGTTCCGGGTGGCGGAGCTCGCCGATCCGGCCCGCGGCGCCCGCGAGCGCACTCTCGGCAAGCCGCGATGCCTGCGGCCGATCGCCGAGGGTCAACAAGAGCGCGAAGCCGTGCAGGCTGCGCGTGTGAACGTCGCGGAAGGCGGCCCAGACGTCCTCGGGAAACGGATCGGGCACGCGTTCGTGGGACGGGCGGGAGTCGGGCGCTTCCAATGACTCGATAATGGACCGTGGTGTGGTCTGGTATAGAAGAGTGTACTTGGTCGGTCCACAGCGGGCTCATGCGGCCACATTCCGGCAGCATGCTTGACAATCGGTTAGAATGCAGTCAGGTACCTTGACAAAGCACTTGACAACCGCGTCCCGAGCGCGCGAGGGCGGCACAATCACCTCATCCTCAGGCATCGTTGCCGAGATCAAGGGCAAGCTCCCAGTTGCCGACGTCGTCGGCGAGACGGTTGCGCTCAAGCGTGCGGGGACGATCCACAAGGGCCTCTGTCCCTTCCATGCCGAGAAGACCCCGTCGTTCATCGTCACGCCCGAGCGCGAAACATGGCACTGCTTCGGCTGCGGCGAGCACGGCGACATCTTCACGTTCGTCATGCGCCGCGACGGGCTCGAGTTTCGTGAAGCGTTGTCGCGACTCGCCGAGCGGGCCGGCGTCGAGCTGAACACGAGGTCCGCGGGGGAGGACCGTCGTCGTAAGCGACTGCGCGAGGCGCTCGAGGCGGCGATCGCCTGGTATCGAGAAGTGCTGCTGCAGGCTCGCCAGGCCGAAAGCGCCCGCGCGTATCTCGAGGAGCGTGGCCTCGGCGCCGCGACGCAGGAGCGTTTCGGGATCGGCTATGCGCCGAACACGTGGGAGGCGCTCAGCAAGCGGCTGCGCTCGAAGGGCTTCACCGATGCCGAGCTGACCGATGCGGGCATTGCCTCGCCGTCGACCCGCGGCGGCGTCTACGACCGCTTCCGCGGCCGGATCATCATCCCGATTCGGGACGCCTCCGGGCGCGCGATCGGCCTGGGCGGACGCATCCTGCCCAAGGCGGAAGGCCCGAAGTACCTGAACTCGCCGGCGACCGCCCTCTTCGACAAGAGCCGGACGCTGTACGGCATCGACCTCGCGAAGGGCGCCATCCGGCGGGAGAAGCTGGCGGTCATCGTCGAGGGCTACACCGATGTCATGGCCGCGCACCAGGCCGGGTTCGAGAACGTCGTCGCCAGCCTGGGAACGGCGCTCACCGCCGGGCAGGTCGAGCTGGCCAACCGCTATGCCGATGCGGTCGCGCTGGCCTACGACGTCGACGTCGCGGGCGAGGCCGCGACGCAGCGCGGCCTGCTCGAGGAGCTCGGCCCGGTCGTCAGCAAGGTGCGGGTCATCCGTATCCCGGCCGGCAAGGACCCCGACGAGCTGATCCGGACCGATCCGGACGGGTGGCGGGCAGCGGTCGAGGCCGCCGAGGAGCTCCTGCCGTACTTCATGCAGCGCGCCGCGAGCGAGGTCGACATGCGACAACCTCACGGTCGCAGCACGTACACGAGGCGCATGCTCGACCTGCTGCGCCGTATCCCGGACCGCGTGGAGCGCGACTCGTACGTCCCGCGCCTGGCCCAGCTGGCCGGCATCGACGAGCGAATCCTCCGCGACGAGCTGTCTCGTGGCCCTCGGCCGATGCCGGTGCGTCCCGTGTCGACCGAGCCGCTCATGGAGGAAGGCCCACTTCTCACGCCGCTCGAGCGCGAGACGTTGACCCTGCTGCTCATCGATCCGGTGCTCGCGGCCGAGCAGGCCGCCGCCGAGCCACCGCTGCCGTTGCGTGACGAAACGGCGCGGGCGCTGTGGGGATCGTGGTGCGCCGCCGTGACGGTGCCCGACGGGCGCCCCGAGCTCGAGGCGTTCGTCGCAACCCTCGACCCGGCGACGGCCGCGCTGGCGCGCGACCTGCTGGCATCGGCCCGTGCCCGCGGCGTGCGGGCCGATCCGGAGACCGATCGCGAGGCGCTGCGAGTCGTGCTCCTGCGGCTGCGCAAGGAGCGCGTCCAGGAGCGGCTGGCCGACCTCCAAGCGCTCATCAGCGTGGGCGCCGCGCGCGACGGCGACGACAACGACGACATCGGCGAGCTCGAAAGGCAATTTCAGGTTCTGCATCTCGAACGGGAGCAGCTCGAACAAGCAATCAATCCGGCGGCCGTATTGGCCGGCCAGAGGAGGAAGTAGCCCGTGGCGACCACCACGACAACCAAGCGGCCCGCGGCCAAGACCGCCACCGCGAAGAACACCAAGACACCGCCGAAGACACCGACGAGGACTGGGTCAGCCAAGGCCGCGCCGCCAACGAAGGCGAAGGCCGCGACCCCGGCCACGAAGGCCAAGGCAGCGCCGGCCAAGGCCACGCCCGCCAAGGCGGCGGCGGCAAGCAAGGCCAAGCCGCCAACGAAGGAAGCAGCGACGGCCGCTGCGACGAAGTCCGCTGCGGTGAAGGCCGCCACGACGAAGACCGCGGCGACGAAGGCGGGCGCTTCGAAGAAGCCGTCCACGAGGAAGGCTGCGGCGTCGCGGACCAATGGCGCCGGAGATGGCGGCGCTACCTCGGCGGTGGTCGCCGACCTCATCGCACGCGGGCGCGAGGAGGGCTTCATCACCCATGACCAGATCCTCGAGGCCATCCCCGAGCCCGAGGCGCACATGGGTGCGGTCGAGGAGCTCTATGCAGCCGCCGAGGAGGCGGGCGTCGAGGTGCTCGACGCACAGAACCAGCCCACCCTCATCGGTGAGCCCGACGAGGAGGTGGCCCCGGCCGCAGCCGCGGGCGGTACCCCCGCCGCACCCGCGAAGGAGGGCGAAGAAGATCTCGAGGCCCTCGCCGCCGATCTCATCGGCATCGACGACCCGGTGCGGATGTACCTCAAGGAGATCGGCAAGGTCGCGCTGCTCACCGCCGAGGAAGAGGTCGTGCTGGCCAAGGCGATCGAGCTCGGCGAGCTCATCGTCGAGGATCCGGCGCGCTCGCTCGTGAACCTCTTCGCGTGGGTCACGCTCGACACCGAGCCCAAGGCGCGCAGCATGGCCGCCATGCGCGCCTTCGACTTGCCCAAGGACGCGCCGCACGTCACCCACGACGCGATCGACTGGTGGACCGTGCGCCGCCGCAAGACGATCGAGCCGCTGGTCATCAAGCTGTCGAAGTACCGCAAGGCGTCAGGGCTCGACGACGAGGCGCGCACGCGACTGATGGAGGGCGAGTCGATCCTCAAGGTCCTCGCCTCGGACCCCGCGCAGGGCATCAAGGACGCCATCTTGTTCGGGGCGACGTTCCGGTTCCGATCGGTCAGCCATCCCGGCTCGGTCGAGCTCTACGAGCTCGAGCAGTGGGCGCGCGAGACGACGCAGGACATCGTCAAGGAGTACATCGAGTCGGGCCACGACCCGGAATACCTGCTCAGCCTGGGCTACGACCCGACGATCCCGCTCGACGTACCGCTCGAGAAGCGCTCGGGCCGCCTGGTCGAGCAGAGCACCGATGCGCGCAAGCGCCTGACCGAGGCCAACCTGCGCCTGGTGGTCAGCATCGCCAAGAAGTACATCGGTCGCGGCATGAGCTTCCTGGACCTCATCCAGGAGGGCAACATCGGCCTCATCCGGGCGGTCGAGAAGTTCGACTACGAGAAGGGCTTCAAGTTCAGCACGTACGCGACGTGGTGGATCCGCCAGGCGATCACGCGAGCCATCGCCGACCAGGCGCGCACCATCCGCATCCCGGTCCACATGGTCGAGACGATCAATCGGCTCATCCGCGTCAGCCGCACCCTGCTCCAGGAGCTCGGGCGTGAGCCGACCGTGGAGGAGATCGCGCGGCGCATGAGCCGCGACGAGGTGATCCGCGAGCTGCGCGACAAGCTCCAGCGCGAGCCCACCGAGTCCGAGGTCGACGAGCGCGTCGGCGAGGGACCCCAGACGGTGTCGCCGGAGAAGGTGCGCGAGATCATGAAGGTCAGCCAGGAGCCGGTGAGCCTCGAGACGCCGATCGGCGAGGAGGAGGACAGCCACCTCGGCGACTTCATCCCGGACCTCGCATCGGTGGCGCCGGCCGACGCCGCATCGCACCAGCTTCTCAAGGAGCAGGTCGAGGGCGTGCTCGACTCGCTGACGCCACGCGAGCGTCGCGTGCTCCAGCTGCGCTTCGGGCTCGAGGACGGCCGATCACGCACCCTCGAGGAGGTCGGTCGCGACTTCAACGTGACCCGCGAGCGCATCCGCCAGATCGAGGCCAAGGCGCTCCGCAAGCTTCGCCACCCGAGCCGCAGCCGGAAGCTGAAGGACTACCTCGAGTAGGACCGATGGAGTTCGCTGAGGTCGTCCGCCGGCGGCGCATCGTGCGTCACTTCGCGCCAGACCCGGTCGACAGGGCGATCCTGGAACGGATCGTCGCGACAGCGCAGCGGGCGCCCTCCGCCGGCTTCAGCCAGGGCCAGCGGATCGTGGTCGTCACCGATCCGGACCGCAAGCGGCGTCTGGCCGCGCTCGTCGGCGAGGGCACGTACACCGAGCGCGGCTTCGATCCCTGGATCAGTGAGGCTCCCGCGCTGTTCGTGCCGTGCGTCTCGGCCAAGGTCTACGTCGATCGCTACAACGAGTCGGACAAGCGCGATCCCGCGGCGCCGCCGGGCACCGAGGACGAGTGGGCGGTGCCGTACTGGTGGATGGACGTCGGCTGCACCGTGATGCTCGTCCTCCTGGCCGCCGTCGATGAGGGTCTGGCCGCTGGGTTCGCAGGCGGCGACTTCGACGGCCTGCGGAAGGAGCTCGAAATCCCAGCTCATTACTCGCCCGTGGGGGTGATCCCCGTCGGGCGGCCACTGCCCGACAAGAAGTCGCCATCGCTCATGCGCGGCTGGCGGAGCGTCGACGAGTTCGCGCGCTGGGAAACGTGGTAGGGGCTGGGACGATCGCGCTTTTGACCGGTCGCCGGAGCCAACGCTATCATCGGCCAGCCGATCCTCCGTCTGATCAGACGGCGGATTCGCGAGCGTTCCGGCGTAGCTCAGTTGGTAGAGCGGGTGACTGTTAATCACTTGGTCGCAGGTTCGAGTCCTGCCGCCGGAGCCACCTCACCGCGATGAGGGAACACGCCCGTCCGGGGGTTGCGATCTGACGGGACCACGAAGCAGCGCGTCACCGATAGCACCGACCCTGCGCGCGGAGATCGAGCGCTGGTTCGCGCGCCGCGGTGTCCCACAGCTGATCGAGGGCTATAGCTCGGAGCCGGCGATGGACGCCAGGGCGGCCCCGCTCCTCGTCGGCTGGCTGATCCTCGGGACGATCGCCGGCTGGGGCACCCGCCCGGACTGGCCGGTCGCCGCGAACGTGGCCGGCATCGTCGGCACCCTCGGCTTCATGGGCGTCGTCTGGATCGTCGTCCGTCGTGCCCGGGGGCGGGCGCCGTGGACGCGGCGGTCGACGTTCGACCTGGCGGACATCGGCACGATGGCGCTGCTCCCCGTGCTGCCGGCGGCGCTGATCGACGCCTCGGGCGTCGAGGCGATTTCCGCAGGCGTCGGGGCGCTGACAGGGATCGGTGTCGTCTACGTCATCGTCGGCTTCGGCGTCATCGAGATCGGCCTGTGGGCGCTCGACCGGCTGTGGCAGCAGCTGACCTACCTGGTCGGCCTCGTGGCACGGACGCTCCCGATCCTGCTGATCATCGTCGTGTTCCTGCTCTTCGAGTCCGAGATCTGGCAGGTCGCGCACGCTCTCAGCGCCGCCGAGCTGGGGGTCGTCCTGGTGCTGCTGCTCCTCCTGGCCGCTGTCTTCGTCGGCACTGACTTCCGGCGTGAGCTACGTCAGATCGAGGCCGATGCGGACCGCGAGCGCATGGTTGCCGAAGCGCGCGAAACGCCGGCACAGCCACTCGCCGATGCCGACGTCGCGGATCCGCTCGCCGTCCCGCGCCTCAGCTGGCTGCAGCGGGGCAACCTGACGCTGTTGGTCGTCGTGCCGACGATGCTGCAGGCGACCTTCGTGGCCATCGTGGTTGCGGTATTCCTCGCGGCGCTCGCCACGTTCATCATCCCAGCGCCGGTCCTGGCGGGGTGGATCGGCGAGGCGCCGCGTGTTTTCGTCTCGGTCGACCTGCTCGGCGAGGTCCGCGCGCTGACCGCGGAGATCCTGACCGTCTGCGCGCTGCTCGGCGGAATCGTCGGCCTCTATTTCAGCGGGCTCGCGATCTCCGACCCGGCGTATCGCTCCGAGCGGTTCGATCGCGACGTCGCCGGAGTTCGCCAGCTGCTCGCCGCTCGGGCGTTCTACGCCGCTGCGCTGCGAGCTGGGGTGGCGCCGGGCTGATCGCTCCGGTCAGGCCGCCCGTGTCCGGGTCGGCGGCCGGCCGATCCGCCAGGCGAGGTACCACGCGCCGAGCCCGAGGCCGACCGACGCGATGGCGGCTGGGACCGGCCACGGATCGGGCAGGTAGAGCGCCGCGAACCAGACCCGCGACTCGGACCCCGATAACTTGAGCGCGAGAGCGGCGAGGCCCTGCGGGAAGACGAGCAGCGCGCCAGCGAGGAGCAGCACGTTCCGGGCGATCGACCGCCAGCGGGTGACCGGGGTCTCCGCGGCGCGCGCCAACGCAGGCTTTCGCGGAGCAGGCCGCGATCGGAGGCGCTCGAGCGTCTCGGGGCCGGCGTCCCGAAGCCGCCAGATCGCGATCGAGCCTCCGAGCCAGGCGTAGACGGTCCCCGTCGCGAGGCCGGCGGCGAGCCCGAGGACCGGATGTGCCGCAGCCGCCAGGACGGCCGGAATCGCAAGCGCGGGCACGGCCAGCGACATCACGACGCCGTGGAGCATGAGGTTGCCCCCGGTGGTCGGGTCGTCTCCCAGGTCGAGTGGGTCGCCGCCACGACGCTCGGGGAGGGCGGCAGGGGTGACGACCGACAGCAGGATGCCAAGGCCGGCGGCGCCGCCGAGGAGGGCGGGGAGGCTGGCGGTGACCCAGGGCCACGCCTCGGGGTGGCCGCTGACCGCGGTCAGCACAACCGCCGCCCCGATCCCGAACGAGCCGACGACCAGTAGCCACGCCGCCTGCCGCCCGCGGACTTCGATCCGTTCGGTGCCGGGCGCCATGAGGGTCAGCCAGAACGACGTCCCGTCCATGCCGAATACGTTCGCGAGGCCGTTGCCGGCGATCACGACGACGATGGCCGCCGCCCACGGCCAGAGGAGCGTGGACCCCAGCAGGGCCGGCGCGATGGCGAGGAGCACTGCACTCCACACCGCGACGCGTAGCTCGAGCCCGCGCCTCGGATGGCGGAGCCAGGTCCGCAGCTCGCGCGTGATGACCGCGCCGAACGGCGTGGCCGGCACGATCTCGCGGACGGCTGCCGGCAGCCGTGGCAGGATGCGGCCGCGGCCGGATCGCCAGCCGGGCGACAGCTCCAGGCGGCGCGCCACGAGCCCCGACCAAGCCCACGCGAGGAGGCCGATGACGGCCAGCTGCCCGACGAGCGCCGCCACCATCGCCGGCCAGTTCGACGTGCTCGCGGCCTCGACGGCGAGGACGCCCCAGCCGGTCGGCAGGAGGCGGGCGATGTCGACGAGGATGGTGCCGAACCCTCCCGCGCCCGGTGCGGATCCGGCCTCCGCGCTGATCACGCTGAGCGGCAGCCAGAACATCGACAGCCCGATGACGAGGGCGTACTGGAGCGCGGCGAGCTCGAGGCCGAGACGCGTCTCCATCGCGCGGCCCATCGCCCCGACCACGACCCGCGAGAGGGCGATCACGAGCGCGATCGTCATGACGACGGCCACGATCGACACCACGACCGGCGCCGGGCCGAGCCGCGCGCCCACGGCGACGAGGCTGGCGAACGCGACGGCCGACACCGCCGGGGTCACGCCGATCACGCCCGCGACCAGTAGTCCCATCGCCAGGCGGTGCGGCGGAACGGCAAGCAGCCGGAAGATCTCCGGGCGTAGTGGATCGCCGCCGGACCCGCCGACGAGCGGCAGCATGATCCAGATCAGTCCCCACACGGCGAACGCGACGGCGGCCGCGTTGAGCGCCGCGCCGGGCCCAGCCGTCGAGGTGACCGCGCCGAGGGTGGCAACCGCGAGCAACGCCCCGAGCGCGCCGCCGCCCCAGAGCATCGACGATTGACCGCCACGCCACGCATGCCGAAGCGTGGCGACCTTGAGTCGAATCAGGACGCCAGCCATGTGAGTCCCTCCCGACCGCCGATCTCGGCGCCGACGAGCTCGACGAACACATCCTCCAGCGATCGGCCTGCTCGGACCTTGTCGATCTGGCCCTCCGCGCGAACCCGGCCGTCGGCGATGACGGCCACGTGCGAGCAGAGCATCTCGACGAGCGCCATGACGTGGCTGGAGAACACGACCGTGTTCCCGCCGTCCACGAAGCGCTGCAGGATCGTGCGGATTGTCGAGGCCGAGACCGGGTCGACGCTCTCGAAGGGCTCGTCGAGGACCAGCAGGCGTGGCGCGTGGAGCATCGCCGCAGCGAGGCCGATCTTCTTCCGCATGCCGGACGAGTACTCGATGACGAGCGTGTCGGGGGCATCGGCAAGGCCGAGCACGTCAATCAGCTCTTCTGACCGATGGGCCACGACTTCCTCGTCGAGCCCGCGGAGGAGCCCCAGGTATGTCAACAGCTCAGGGCCGGTCAGGCGCTCCGGCAGCATGAGCCCATCGGGCAGGACGCCCAGCATCCGCTTGGCGCCAGGTGGATCCTCCCACACGTCGACGCCGAGGATGCGCGCCGACCCCTCGTCGGGACGCAGGAGCCCGACCGCCATCGATAGGGAGGTCGTCTTCCCGGCACCGTTCGGGCCGACCAGCCCGTAGAACGACCCGGTCGGAACCGTTAGGGTCACGCGATCGGCGGCGACGGTGGATCCGAACGTCTTCGAGAGGCCGATCAGCTCAAAGGCAGGTTCTCGCATTGTTCGGGTACCTCAACTCTGACCGATCCGCCGCACGGCGCCGCGACCTCGTACCATTGGCGTGACCGATGACCGACGTTTCACCCCCCGCAATCGCCGCGCCACGGGTCGACCGGCCCGGAATCCCGCCGTCCTACGGCACCAGCCGCGCGACCGCCTTCGTTGATTGGAGCCACGTCGAGGAGCGCCTGGCTGCCGACCGCGTCTATTGGCTGGCGGCGGTTGGTGCCGACGGCCGGCCGCGCGTGCGCCCGATCGACGGCCTCTACCACGACGGGGTGATCTACGTCGGCGGCAGCGGCGAGACCCGCTGGGTCCACGACGTTCAGGCTCACTCCGCCGTCTCGATCCACCTCGACGGGGTGGACGATGTCGTCCTCATCGAGGGCGACGCCGAGGTGCTGAAGGCCGTGGATGCTGGCCTCGCCGAGAGGCTGGCGGCGGCGTCGAACGCGAAATTTCCCGAGTACGCGACGACGGCCGACTTCTATCGCCGCAACGGCGCGATCGCCATCCGGCTCCGCAAGGTCATCGCCTGGACCGATATCACCCGGGACCCGACGCGCTTCCGCTTCGCATGATCAGCGAGCTCTTCCCGATCATCTCGACGCCCGACCTCGAGCGGTCGCTCGGCTTCTACCGTGACCTCCTTGGCGGGACGGTCACGTTCTCCTTCCCCGGCGATGACGGCAACCCTGTGTACGTCGGCGTCGACCTCGGATCGTCGCACCTAGGGATTGGCCTCGAGGCGGGCGTTGCCCGTCCGCCAGGACCGCGACCGATCAGCCTCTGGATCTACGCCGATGACTGCGATGCCATCGTCCGGCGCGTCCGGGCGGCCGGCGGGACAGTCACCGAGGAGCCCGCCGACCAGCCTTGGGGCGAGCGCGTCGGTCGCGCCCTAGATCCCGACGGGAACGAGGTCGTCATCGGTCAGAGGGCCTAGAGCGAGCGGAGGGTCACGAGTCCAGCTTCGTGACCCGGTCGCCGACCGAGATCGTTCCATCGCTCAGGATGTCGGCGTTGATGCCGCCACGGTGGACGAGGTCCTGGATGATCCCCGGTCGGGTGTTCCGCTCGAGGGTGAGGCACGGCTCGCAGAGTTCGACCCCGTAACACTCCACCTCGCCGACCCGGAAGCGGCGGCCGATGAGCTCGTTCAGGCGCACGCCGCGGACCGTGACCTGCCGGCGGGTGGCGCCCGGTGGCAGTCCAACCTCCCCGACGACCTCCTCTTCGACCAGGGTCAGTGCCTCCCCGGCATTGGCCGCGCCATCGGGGAAGAAGTGGCGGTCGCCCTCCAGGCCCATGCCCGCGCGGGCCTCGGCCGATGACACCGGCACGACCGGAGCGCCGTGCGCGGAGGCGAGGTGGATGGCGACGACGGTCATCTGCGGCTCCCGTTTCATCCCGGGGCTAACGCTATGGCCCATCTTCCGTTAGTACCTTTGTGCCGGACACTGCGTTGGCGGCTCACGCCGCCAGGGCAGCCGCAGTGTCCGGCTCTCTCCTGCCCTTCGGGTCCTCGGGCGCTCAGCTCCGTCGCTCGTGCCAGTCAGGGTCGACCGGGGCGGTCGGGCCCACGTCGTTCAGGGTCGGGCCGAGCACCCAGATCATCACGGCCATGGCGATGGCGAAGATGAGGAGGAGCACCGAGCCGGCCCACTCGTAGGTGAGGAACCAGTACACCCCCGCCGTGATGAGGATAAGGCCCGGAATGGCGACGAACTTCAGCAGGCTCATGGACCGATGATACCCATCCTCAGACGAGCCAGCCGCAGTCGGTCCGGCTGACCGGGGAAAGGCCGACCGTCGTCTCGCCCATCGGGCGGACCCCGGTGTCGGGGGGATGGCTCAGGACGAGCGGCCGCGTGCCGAGCGTCCGGTCCGCGGCGCCGAGCGTCGTTCGGCGGGTGCGCGCGTCGGTCACCGGCGGGCCGACGTCGGTCGCCTCGGGGAGCGCCACCGCGGTCGAGGCGCCCGCGGTCGCGCTGCGCGCCGTGATGACCGACCCGTCCGGGTAGCTCAGCCACAGCCCTCGCATCCGGGCGATGAAGTGCTCAGGCATGCCGGGGACCAGCAGATCGACGATGCCGCTGCCGCTGCGGCGGTAGCCGCGGGGGCGCTCGTCGGGCCGGACCCGGTCGACGAAGGCGCGCCCGAGTTGCTCCTCGACGGCGATCTTGACAGCCTCCGGCGCTTCCACCGTCGACTTGCCACCTCGGAACACCGCGCGGCCGACGACCTCCGGACGCGTACCGCCTCGTTCGGTGCGCAGCAGCTCGAAGACAAGCGTGTCGTCGGTGCGCGGGTCGGCGTGCTGGTCGATCATTCGGGGCGAGGATAACGCAGCGCCGGGCCGCGGCGCGGCGTCCCGCGGTATGTCCGCGCCTCGCTAGAATCGGTCGCGATGAGCGAGGTCGACGCCAGTACTTACCGCGAGATGGTCTCGGCGCAGGATCCCCAGCAGGTCGATGCCTGGGCGGCCGATCTGTTCATGGACTTCGCCAAGCGGATCGGCGTCGGGACGGCGATCGCGTCGTTCCGCAAGGCGACCGGGCTCGACGAGCGCGGGTTCCAGCGCGCGTTCCTCGTCGGCGGGGGACCGGACCACGTGATCGGGATCGACACCGCGGGCAACCTCGCCGCGCCGATCTTCGAGCTGCCCAGAGCGATCGCCGGGCTGCGGCGGATCGATCCGAGGGCGCAGGAGAAGCTGGTCGACTTCCTCGTCGCCAACCGCGAGGTGATGAGCTACGTCGCCTGAGCCGCGGAGCCGATCACTCGCCCTCGGCTGAGGCGGGCGTCCCGGCGCGGATGATCGCGATCGCATTCTCGATCTTCAGCTTCGTGATCGTCAGGTGCTTCGCGAAGTTCGCTCGGTTGACCTCGGGAATCTGCTCCATTAGCTCGGGTTGGCGGAGGATATCGACGAGGTCGTCGATTCCCTCGGCGAGCTTCGAGCGCGCCCCCATCAGCGCATCGTCCGCAGCCCGCGCGTCGGCAGCCCGCCCGGCAGCCGTCTTCGCCCGCCGTCTCGGCTTGCGCCCGACATGGCCGTTCTCCTCCTCCTCGGCATGGCCCGTGGTACCGGTGATGATTCGCAGCTTGGCGAGCGACAGCTCGCCGGCCACGATCCGCTTTGCCAGCCGGCGGCGCTTGCGCTCGTCGCCGATCTTCATGAGCTCATACGCGTGGCTGATCGTGTCCTTGCGCACGGACACGAGCTCGCGGACGTCGGCGGGCGCATCGGAAAGGCGCAGCCGGTTCTCGATGTAGCCCTTGTCCTTGCCGACCTTCTGCGCGAGCTGGCGCAGGGAGTAGCCGAACACCTCGGTCATCTTGCGGAACATCGCCGCCTCCTCGAGCGGCGAGACGTCCTCGCGCTGGAGGTTCTCGATGATGCTGACCTCGAGGGCCGTCTGGTCGTCGAACTCGGCGACGATGGCCGGGATCGTCTCCCGCTCGGCCATGCTCGACGCACGCCACCGCCGCTCGCCGGCGATGAGCTCGAACTTCGAGCCACTGGGTCGAACGAGGATCGGCTGGAGCACGCCGTGCTCGCGGATCGAGTCGGCGAGCTCGGTCAGCGACTCCTCGTCGTACGAGAGCCGCGGCTGCGCCGGGTTCGGCAGGATCTTCGAGACCGGCACTTCGCGGATCTGTGCGTGAGTGCCGCGTGACTCGATGAGCGAGACGATTCCCGGCGCGAGGTCGGCGGCCTGCGCCTCGTCGAACAGGCGGTGGATGTTCTCCCGGAACGCGGGACCCTTGCTGCTACCCAAGCTCGATCACCTCCTGGGCCAGATCGCGGAACGCGCGCGCGGCCGATGAGTTCGTGGCGTATTCCGTGACGGGCTTGCCGGTGAGCGGCGCCTCGCCGAGCTTCACCGTCTGCTTGATCATCGTGTTGAAGACCCGGTGGTCTCCGAGCTGCTTGAGGTTCTCGAGCATCTCGCGCGCGAGCACCGTCCGCCCGTCGAAGAAGGTTGGCAGCAGGCCGAGCACCTCGAGATCGTGGTTGAGCTTGATCTTGATCGTGTTGATGACCTTGATCAGCGCGGTCAGGCCCTTGATTGCGTAGTACTGCGTCTGCACCGGGATGATCACCCGGCTCGACGCGACCAGCGAGTTAATCGTCAGCAGGCCCAGCGTTGGTGGGCAGTCGATGATCACGACGTCGAACTGTCGGTCCGCCCAGCCCGCCAGCGCATCGCGCAGGACCATCTCGCGGCCGATGGCCGTGAACAGCTCGACCTCGGTCGACGCGAGCTCGAGCGTGGCGGGTGCGACCCACAACCCCTGCGTCTCGCTCTCGCGCACGATCTCGTCGAGCGCGATGCGATCGTCGGAAAGGACGTCGGCCATCGAGACGCGGACATCCGAGAGCGAGATGCCCAACCCCACGGTGAGATTCGCCTGCGGATCCATGTCGACGCAGAGAACGCGATAGCCGCGCTCCGCCAATGCGCCGCCCAGGTTGATGGAGCAGGTGGTCTTGCCCACGCCGCCCTTCTGATTCGCGATGGATATGACCTTGGTCAACGCAACACCTTCCGTGCGACGGGGGCGGGAGGAACGCAACCGATGATAGGCGCTCGACCCGATGTCAGGCATCCGGGTTATCCACAACGTGGAGAAATGTCGATGTCGTTGTGCAAAGACATCCGTCTATACTCGGACTTGTCCACCGTCTTGCTCGCGGGCCCGTAGCTCAATGGTTAGAGCAACCGGCTCATAACCGGACGGTCGCAGGTTCGATTCCTGCCGGGCCCACACCACCGATCACGCGAAGGAGTGCTTGCGTGTCGACGGCCGACAAGCTCAAGCGACTGGCGGCGATGCGCACCGATGCGCGACAGGGTGGGGGAGCGAAACGGCTCGACCAGCAGCACGCACGCGGCAAGCTGTCGGCGCGTGAGCGCCTCGACCTCCTGCTCGATGAGGACAGCTTCACCGAGATCGATGCGTTCGTGACGCATCGTGCAAGCGACTTCGGCCTCGACGAGGAGCGCTACCTCGGCGACGGCGTTGTCACCGGGTTCGGTCGCATCGACGATCGGCTGGTGTTCGTGTACAGCCAGGACTTCACCGTGTTCGGTGGCTCGTTGTCGGAGGCCCACGCCGAAAAGATCTGCAAGGTCATGGACCTGGCGATGGAGAACGGCGCGCCGATCATCGGTCTGTCCGATTCGGGCGGTGCGCGCATCCAGGAAGGTGTCGTCAGCCTCGGCGGCTATGCCGATATCTTCCTGCGCAACACGCTGGCGTCCGGCGTCGTGCCGCAGCTGTCACTGGTGATGGGCCCGTGCGCCGGTGGCGCGGTGTACTCGCCGGCGATCACCGACCTCGTCGTCATGGTCGAGGGCACGAGCTACATGTTCGTCACCGGTCCAAATGTCGTGAAGACCGTCACGCACGAGGAGATCGACTTCGAGGGACTCGGCGGCGCGCGCGTCCACAACGAGACAAGCGGCATCGCGCACTTCCTGGCGTCGGGCGAGCCGCAGGCGTTGGAGCTGGCGCGCACGCTGATCGGCTACCTGCCGCAGAACAACGTCGACCTGCCGCCGCGTCGCGCGGGGTGGTCGACCTCGTCGGTCGACGGTGCGATGCTCGACGCGTTGATCCCCGACTCGCCGAAGCAGTCCTACGAAATGCACACCGTCATCGGCGGGATCGCCGATGACGATTCGTTCACCGAGGTGCACGAGCACTTCGCGCGCAACATCATCTGCGGCTTCGCGCGGGTGGAAGGCCGCAGCATCGGCATCGTCGCGCAGCAGCCCGAGGTGCTGGCCGGCGTCCTGGACATTGATGCGTCCGACAAGGCGGCGCGCTTCGTCAGAACATGCGACGCATTCAACATCCCGCTGCTGACGCTGGTCGACGTGCCCGGCTTCCTGCCCGGAGTCGACCAGGAGCATCGCGGCATCATTCGGCACGGCGCGAAGCTGTTGTACGCGTACTGCGAGGCCACGGTGCCGAAGGTCACGATCATCACCCGCAAGGCCTATGGTGGCGCGTACGACGTCATGAGCAGCAAGCATGTGCGCGGCGACATGAACTTTGCCTGGCCGACCGCCGAGATCGCGGTGATGGGCGTCGAGGGCGCGGTGAACATCATCTTCCGCGACCGGATTGCCGAGGCCGGTGACGCCGACGCGGAACGAGCGAGGCTCGTCGCGGAGTACGAGGATCGATTCGCGAACCCGTACATCGCTGCGGCGCGTGGCTACGTCGATGAGGTGATCCAGCCGTCGGAGTCGCGCGCCCGTGTCGCCGGCGCCCTGGCGATGCTCGAGAACAAGCGGCAGGCGCTGCCGCCGAAGAAGCACGGCAACATCCCGCTTTGATCCGCGCGGCGTCTTTGCGCACGGACAATCCAGCGCCACCGTTCCGGCGCCTGCTCATCGCAAACCGCGGGGAGATCGCCATCCGCGTCATCCGCGCGTGCCGTGAGATGGGCATCATGCCGATCGCGATTCACTCCGACGCCGATGCCGACGCACTGCACGTCCGCCTTGCCGATCGTTCCGAACGCGTCGGTCCACCGGCGGCGCGCGACTCGTATCTCTCGATCGACTCCGTCGTCGATGCAGCCCAACGCGCCGGCGCCGAGGCGATCCACCCCGGCTATGGGTTCCTGTCGGAGGATGCGGCGTTCGCGCAGGCGGTCGAGGCGGCGGGCCTCGTCTTCATCGGTCCGCCCCCATCGGCGTTGGAGTCCCTCGGCAACAAGCTGGCGGCGCGCCGGTCGGCGGCAGAGGCCGGCGTGCCGATCGTGCCCGGCACGACCGTCGCGCTCACGGACGATGTCGAGGCGGTCGCCGGCATCGGCTACCCGGTGATGCTGAAGGCGGCGGCAGGCGGTGGCGGTCGCGGCATGCGGCGCGTCGACGATGTCGCCGAGCTGCGGCCGGCGATGGAGGCGGCCCGCCGCGAGGCCGAAGCGGCATTCGGCGATGGGACGATCTACGTCGAGCGCCTCGTCTCGCCGGCGCGCCACGTCGAGGTGCAGCTGCTCGGCGACCGACACGGCGGGCTGGCCGTCCTCGGCGAGCGCGACTGCTCCGTCCAGCGCCGTCATCAGAAGCTCGTCGAGGAGTCGCCATCACCGGCGGTCGACGACGCCACGCGTGAGGCGCTGTTCGACTCCGCCCGCCGCGTCGCCGGGACCGTGGACTTCCACAATGCAGCCACCGTCGAGTTCCTCGTCGCCGCCGGCGGCGATCACTACTTCCTCGAGATGAACACGCGCCTCCAGGTGGAGCACGGCATCACCGAGCTCGTGACCGGGCTGGACCTCGTTGCCTGGCAGATCCGGGTCGCAGCGGGGGAGCGTCTACCGGCGGACGTGCTGAATGCTCCCCGCCGTGGACATGCGATCGAGGCCCGCCTCTACGCCGAGGATCCCTACGACGGCTTTCGCCCGACCGCCGGCAGAATCGGCGCATGGGTCATGCCCTCCGGCCCGGGCGTTCGTGTCGACGCCGGCATCGAGGCCGATACGGACCTGCGTCCGGAGTACGACCCGCTCCTCGCGAAGCTCATGGTCCTCGCCGACGACCGGCCCACCGCCATCAACCGGCTGCGTCGGGCGCTGGACGAGACGCTCATCGGCGGGCTGCAGACCGATGCCGGTTTCCTGCGCTGGCTGATGGACGACCCTGCGTTCGTCGCCGGGGAGTACGACACTTCCCTGATCGCGGAACGGTGGGCGAACGGACCACCCCTCCGTGATGACGACCGCGCGTTGGCCGCAGTGGCCGCGACCGCCGCGCGGCGCGGACGACAGGACGCGGGCTGGGCCCCAATTCCGACCCACCGCTCGGCATGGGGTGACCTGGGCCGGCGCGAGGCGCTTCGCGAATGAGCGACCTCGAGATCAGGGTCGACGGCGAGCCGATCGATGTGGCGGAGGGCTGGCGGCTCGACTGGGTCGACGCGACACATGGCGTCGCCCGACTCACCGACGGCGAGCACTCGGTCCTCGTCCTTGCGGAAGGACACGGGACCGATTGGACGGTGACGCTGCGCGGTCGGCGCATCCCCGTCACCGTCCGCTCCTGGCGTGAGCGCATCCTCGCGGAAGCCGAGACCGAGGCGCGTTCCCACGCGGGGCCGGTCGAGGTGCGCGCGACCCTGCCGGGCCTGATCGTGACCGTGGCGGTGGCCGCGGGCGACGAGGTCCAAGAGGGCGCCGCGCTGCTCACCATCGAGGCGATGAAGATGCAGAACGAGGTCCGCGCCCCACGGGCCGGCCGGGTCGTGGACGTCGAGGTCGCGCCCGGCCAGACCGTGGCCACGGGCGCCGGACTGCTTCGGCTGGAGTAGGCACGGCTACAATCGGGGGCCGATGAGCGAGCCCGACGCGCCCGAGCGGCGCCGTCCGCATCGGTCCGCGTCCGGCATCGAGGTCGAGCCGGTCTATGGTCCGGCGGATCTCGAAGACTTCGACCCGGCCACGGAGCTCGGGGAGCCGGGCTCGTTTCCGTACACGCGCGGCATCCGCCCTGACGGCTACCGCGGCCGGCCGTGGACGATGCGCCAGTATGCCGGATTTGGCTCGGCCGAGGAGACCAATCGGCGCTTCCGCTACCTTCTCGCGCGAGGCCAGACCGGCCTCTCCGTGGCCTTCGACCTCCCGACCCAGATGGGCTACGACTCCGACGACCCGATGGCGGTCGGCGAGGTCGGCCGCACGGGCGTCCCGATCGACTCGATCGACGACATGGAGCTGCTCCTCGACGGGATCGACCCCGTCGAGGTCTCCACCTCGATGACGATCAATGCCACCGCCGCCATCCTGCTGATGCTGTACGAGACGGTGGCGCGCCGGCGCGGCGTCGACCCGCATCGGCTGCGCGGGACGATCCAGAACGACATCCTCAAGGAGTACATCGCGCGGGGGACCTACATCTTTCCGCCCGGGCCGTCGATGCGCCTGGTGACCGATACGTTCGCCTACTGCCGCGCCGAGCTGCCTGCCTGGAACACGATCAGCATCAGCGGCTACCACATGCGCGAGGCGGGGGCCACGGCGATCCAGGAGGTCGCCTTCACCGTGGCCAATGCGATCGCCTATGCTGATGCCGCGCTGGCCGTCGGGATGGCGTTCGACGACTTTGCGCCACGCCTCTCCTTCTTCTTCGCCGCCCACGGGGACCTGCTCGAGGAGGTCGCGAAGTTCCGCGCAGCCCGCCGGACGTGGGCCACCGTCGCCCGCGACCGATTCGGGGCGAAGGATCCCAAGAGCCTGGCGATGCGCTTCCACGTCCAGACCGGTGGTTCGACCCTGACCGCCCAACAACCGGATGTCAACGTCGTCCGCACCACCGTCCAGGCCCTGGCCGCGGTCCTCGGCGGGACCCAGTCGCTCCACACGAACGCCCTCGATGAGGCTCTCGGATTGCCGACTCCAGCGACCGCTAGGCTTGCCCTCCGGACACAACAAGTATTGTATCACGAAGCCGGTGTGGCAGCGACCGTGGACCCGCTGGCGGGGTCGTACTACGTCGAGACGCTGACCGAGACGATCCACACCGGCGCGATGGCCGAGCTCGCGCACATCGACTCCATTGGCGGGACCCTGGTCGCGCTCGAGGCCGGCTACCAGCCGGACGCGATTGGCGATGCCGCGTACGAGGTGCAACGCGCGGTCGAGGCGGGGGAGCGGATCATCGTCGGCGTCAACGCCTTTACGGACGAGGGCGACGAGCAGCGTCCCGCTCCGCAGGTCATCGATCCCGAGCTCGAGCGGCAGCAGGTCGAGCGCACCCGCGCCGTCCGTGCGCGCCGCCACCAGTCGACCGCCGACACGGCACTCGCCTCACTCACCGCCGCGGCGGGGGGATCGGAGAATGTCCTGCCCCGCATCCGCGCCGCCGTCGAGGCCGACGTCACACTGGGCGAGATCGCCAACGCCCTGCGCGGCGTGTGGGGTGAGCACCGCCCGTGAGCATCGGGCCGATCCACCACGTCGCCATCGTCGTCCGCTCGATCGAGGACGCCCTGCCGCGCTACCTCGAGCTCTTCGGCCTCGAGGCGGAGACTCCGCCGATGACGTTCGCGCCCCAGCGGGTGCGCCTCTGCTTCCTGCCGACCGGACCCGAGCCATCGGCCCGCCTCGAGCTCGTGGAGCCGATCGACCACGACAGCGGCGTCGGCCGCTACCTGGCCTCCCACGGCGAGGGCGTCCACCACGTCTGCTTCGTGACCGATGACCTCCCGGCGTCGCTCTCGGCGCTGGCCGCCGCTGAGGCCGAGCTGATCGATCGCGAGCCGCGGCCCGGCGCGCACGGCACCGTGGCGTTCGTCCATCCACGCACGCTCAACGGCGTCCTCTGGGAGCTCCTCGAGCGCTGATCCTTATCGGTGCAACAGCTCGCGCCGATGATGCGGGCCTCAACGGAGGATCAAGAGATAGCGCTCCATGACCGTGACCGACATCGTCCTGCGCGGTGTGCCTACCCTTCGATCGGCTCGCCGTCCGGGCCGAAGACCCACCAGACGTCGCCCTGGCCCTGGCCGTTCACGTCGCCCGCGGCTGCGTCACCTGCGAAGTAGTAGGCGGGGAAGCCGTTGATCGTCAGCTGGACGGTGCCATCGGACCGCTCGAACGTGCCGAGGTCGGCATCGACGCCGTCGCCGGCGGTCTGCTCGTCGCCCGCCTCCACCGGCGGCCAGTTGGCGAGGCACTCGCCCTCGCAGTTGCTTACGCCTTCGGTGTCGTTCGCGAAGTAGTAGATCGTCAAGCCGTCTGCATCGGTGAGGATCTCGCCGAGGTCGGAGTCGGCGACGAGGACCGTGGCCTCGGCCGAGTCGTCGGCGGAGGCGGTCGCGGCGGCGGTCGCCGTTGCTTCGACCTCCGAGGCGCTTGGCGATGGGGTTGGTTCAGGCTCGGTCGCCTCCGGGGTCGTGTCAGCCTCGCTGGTGCATGCCGCAAGGACGCCAGCCATGGCGACGACGACCAGCGCGCGGCCCAGTCGGACGGAAGACGGGGACATGCGAAAGCTCGGGTGTACTGCGTGGTATGTACGAGTTCATCCGTGCCGCGTTACCCCCGGCGAGCACCGACATGCAGGGGAGTCGACGAGGTCCGGCCGCCCGCCTACGTGACTCCGGCGTCGCGCAGGAGCTGCGGGATGTGCGACGGCGAGTCGGCGACGCGGACGCCGGCCTCCTCCAGCGCCGCGCGCTTCGACTCGGCGGTCCCGCCCCCGGTGGTCGAGATGATCGCCCCGGCGTGTCCCATCCGCCGCCCGGGCGGAGCGGTGCGGCCGGCGATGAAGGCCGCCATCGGCTTGCGCACCTCGCGGGCGACGAAGGCTGCCGCCATCTCCTCCTCCTCGCCGCCGATCTCGCCGATCATCACCATCGCCTCGGTCTCTGGGTCCTGGTTGAAGAGGTCGAGCGCGTCGATGAAGCTCGTTCCGACGACGGGATCGCCGCCGATGCCGAGGGTCGTCGTCTGACCCATGCCGGCATCGGTCATGGCCTGCACCACCTCGTAGGTGAGGGTGCCGGACCGTGACACCAGGCCGACCGGCCCGCGAGCGTGAATGTTGCCGGGGATGATGCCGACCTTGGCCTCGCCGACCGAGGTCAGGCCCGGACAGTTGGGACCGATCAGTCGCACGCCCTTCGACCGCAGCACGTGGTACACGCGCAGCATGTCGAGGGCGGGGATGCCCTCGGTGATACAGATCACGAGCGGGACGTCGGCGGCGGCCGCCTCGAGCATCGCATCGGGGGCGAAGGCGGCCGGGACGAAGATGCACGAGGCGTTCGCGCCGGTCTCGGCGACGGCATCGGCCACGGTGTCGTACACGGGCACGCGACCGTCGAGTGCCGTCTGCCCTCCCTTGTCCGGGGTGACGCCGGCGACGATGTTCGTGCCGTACTCGAGCATCGCGGTCGAGTGGAACTCGCCCTCGCGGCCGGTGATGCCCTGGACCAGCAGCCGCGTGTCGCGGTTGACGAGGACGCTCACGCGGCGCTCCCCGCCGCGGCCACTGCCTTGGCGGCCGCGTCGTCCAGCGAGTCGGCAGTGATCAGGTTGGCCTCGGCAAGGATGGGACGAGCCTCCTCCGCGTTCGTCCCGACGATGCGGACCACCATCGGCACCTCGCGGGTCAGCGACTTGCGAGCTTCGACGATGCCGCGGGCGACCTCGTCGCCGCGGGTGATGCCGCCGAAGATGTTGATGAGGATCGCCTTCACGTTCTCATCGTCGAGGATGATCTTGAACGCCGCCGCCACGCGATCGGCCTTCGCGCCGCCGCCGATGTCGAGGAAGTTCGCCGGCTCCCCCCCAGCCAGCTTCACGAGGTCCATCGTCGTCATCGCCAGCCCGGCGCCGTTGACCATGCAGCCGATGTTGCCGTCGAGCTTGATGAAGCTGATGCCCCCCTCGCGCGCGGCAATCTCGGATGGCTCCTCCTCGTTGAGGTCGCGCATCGCATCGAGCTCGGGGTGGCGGGGAAGCGCCGAGTCGTCGAGCACGATCTTCGCATCGAGGGCCTCGAGTCGGCCGTCATCGGTCACGACGAGAGGGTTGATCTCGGCCAGGTCGGCATCGGACTCGACGAAGGACCGATACAGCCCGCGCATGACCGCGCCGAAGTCCTTGCGCAGCGCGGCCGGGATCCCGAGGAAGAAGCCGATGCGACGCGCCTCGTGCTCCTGCAGGCCGATGAGCGGGTGGAGCGGCAGCCGCAGGATCGCTTCGGGGTTCGTCCGCGCCGTCTCCTCGATCTCGACCCCGCCCTCCGCGCTCGCGATCACGGTGATGGCCTTCGCTCCACGGTCGAGGATGAGGCCGAGGTAGTACTCCTTCGCGATCGCCGCGGCAGGCGCCACGAGCACGGTCTTCACGGTCGTGCCCGTGATGTCGAGGCCGATGATCTCGCGCGCCCGATCCTCAGCCTCGGCTGGCGTCGCAGCCAGCTTCACGCCGCCGGCCTTGCCGCGGCCACCGACGAGCACCTGCGCCTTCACGACCACCTGGCCACCGATCCGCTCGGCCGCCCTGCGGGCCTCCTCCGGGGTCGCCGCGGTCTCGCCGGCCACCAGCGGCACGCCGTGGCGGGCCAGGATCTCCTTGGATCGGTACTCCTGGAGCTTCACTCAGGTCTCCTGCTGCGGTCAGTCATCGGGCGCGCATGCTCGGAGGCTCTCGGCCGACGCGGGGCACCGATTGTACCGAGGGGCGCCGCGGATGCCCGGGTGAGAGCGGCTGACGTGTGGGCTGCCTCACCGATACCGTAACGTGGCCCTGGTGAAGGTCCGCGAAACGCTGGCGCAGGTGCTCGCCAATCCGTCGCTCAGGCGCCTCCAGCTGGCGTGGCTGATCGGGATCGCGGCCGAGAAGGCGTACCTGGTGGCGCTGTTGGTCTACGCCTACGGGATCGGCGACGTGGTGGCGGTCGGAGCCTTCACCCTCCTGGCATCGCTCCCCTCCGGCCTCTTCGGGCCGATTCTCGCGTCGGTCTTCGACTCGTTCCGGCCGGCCCGGGTGCTCGTCGGGCTTCACCTCGGACGCGCTGCGGTCGTCGCGCTGGCCGCAGCCTCCATCGCGCTCGACCTCGGGCTCGGGATCATCGTGGCCGCCGCGATCATCGAGGGCGTCCTGACGCGTCAGCACACGGCGTTCACGCGCGCCCTCCTGCCGGCGCTGGCGCGAACGCCCGACGAGCTGATCGCCGGCAATGCGGTGACGAGCCTGGGCGAGGCGGCCGGGTCGCTGGTCGGGCCGGCCATCGCCGGCGTCCTGCTCGTCGTCGGCGGCCCGGTGCTCGGGCTGTGGGTCACGGCCGTCGCCTACCTCGTTGCGGCATTCGGAGTGCTCGGCCTCCACGTCGTCACCGTCGCTCGCCCCGCCGTCGAGGGCGTGGCGGCGACCCTGCGGAAGACGCTCCGTGGCTTCAGCGCCCTGGCCACGTACCCGGCCGCCGGCCTGATCATCGGGCTCGTCATCAGCCAGGTCGTCGTCCGCGGCGCGCTCACGGTCCTCCTGGTCTCGGCCGCGATCGAGCTCCTGGGCATCGGCCAGTCGGGTGTCGGGTACCTCAACGCGGCGATCGGTGCGGGCGGCCTCGTCGGCGCCGTCCTGGCGATGAGCCTCCTGGTCGGGCGCAGCCTGTCGCTGTCGTTCACCGTGTCGCTGGCGACGTGGGGAGCGCCGATCGCCGTCATCGGTCTGGTGCCGAACCCGGCGCTTGCCTTTGCGATGGCCGGCCTGGTCGGGGCGGCGAACGCGTCGCTCGACGTGGCCGGCTACACGCTGCTGGCGCGTTGTGTCCCGAACGAGGTGCGCGGGCGAGTATTCGGCGTCCTTCAGAGCTCGGCCGGCTTCGGCATCGCGCTCGGCGCGGTCCTCGCTCCGGTGCTTGTGCAACTCGCCGGGCTGCAGGGAGCGCTCGTCATCACCGGCCTCGTGCTGCCCGTGGTCGCAGCGGTCAGCTTCCAAGGCGTCCGCAGTGCGGAGCGCTCCGCCATCCTCCCCGAGCGCGAGCTTGCGGCGATGCGCCGGATGCCGATGTTCGCACCCCTCCCGCTCACCGCTCTCGAGCAGCTGGCCCGCAGCCTCGAGCCGGTCTCGTTCGCGAGCGGTGAGCGCGTCATCACCCAGGGCGATCCGGGAGACTGCTTCTACGTCATCGAGTCGGGCAGCGTGGCGATCATCCACGACGGCCACCAGCAGAGGACGCTCGGCGCGGGGGAAGGCTTCGGTGAGATCGCGTTGCTCAGTGACCGGCCCCGGACGGCGACGGTGGATGTGGCCGATCCGATGACCGGCTACCGCCTGCCGCGTGAGGCGTTCCTCGAGGCCGTGACCGGTAGCCCGCACAGCGTCATTGCCGCCGACGAGCTGATGGCCAGGCGCCTGGGGGAGCTGCGCCACTGACCGGCGTATAGACTCGTCGGCGCATTGGCCGGCGCGTTGACCGGCTGCAGCAGCGAGGACTCGATGAGCTACACGGTGACCCTCATCCCCGGCGACGGCATCGGCCCGGAGCTGGCCGAGGCGGCGAAGCGGGTGCTCGAGGCGACCGGCATCGGCTTCGAGTGGGACGTCCAGGAGGCCGGGGAGGCGACGATCGCGAGCGAGGGCACGCCCCTGCCGGACCGGGTGATCGAGTCGATTCGCGCCAACGGCGTCGCTCTCAAGGGACCGATCACGACGCCGGTCGGATCCGGGTTCCGCTCCGTGAACGTGGGCCTCCGCCAGGCGCTCGAGCTGTACGCCAACGTTCGGCCGGCGCGGACGATGAAAGGGGTGGAGACTCGCTACGAGAACGTCGACCTGATCGTCGTGCGCGAGAACACCGAGGACCTGTACGCGGGCATCGAGCACCGCGTCGGGCCCGATGCGGCCGAGTCGATCAAGATCATCACCCGGGCCGCGTCGCAGCGGATCGCGCGGTACGCGTTCGAGTACGCGGTGCGCAACGGCCGGCGCAAGGTCACCGCCGTGCACAAGGCGAACATCATGAAGCTGTCCGACGGCCTCTTCCTCGAGTCCGCCCAGCAGGTGGCCACCGAGTACGCCGGCCGCGTCGAGTTCGAGGACCGCATCGTCGACAACATGTGCATGCAGCTGGTCCAGAAGCCCGAACTCTACGACGTGCTTGTCCTGCCGAACCTGTACGGCGACATCGTGTCCGACCTCGCGGCCGGGCTCGTCGGCGGGCTCGGGGTCGCGCCGGGGGCGAACATCGGTGAGAGGGCGGCCGTGTTCGAGCCGGTCCACGGCTCCGCACCGAAGTACGCGGGCCAGAACAGGGCCAACCCCACCGCCCTCATCCTCTCCGGCGCGCTGATGCTGCGCCACCTCGGCGAGACCGATGCGGCCGACGCGGTCGAGTCGGCCACCCGGGAGGTGATCGCCGCGGCCACGGCGGTCACGTACGACCTGGGCGGATCGTCGGGCACCCGCGAGTTCGCCGAGGCGGTGGCGGCCCGGGTGGCGCGATAGAATCGAGGGGCCGCTCGTCCGCACCTGTTGTCGGGCGGTGCCCCGTGGGAGGATCGAGGCGCCGACGTGATCACCGTCTTCGGATATCGCGTGTCATGGGCGGAGCTGGCCTGGTTCGGCCACCGTGTCAGCGGGCTGGGCGTGCTCTTCTACCTGTTCATGCACATCGTCGAGACCTCGACGGTGCTGTTCGGGCCCGAGGTCTACGACGCAGCCGTCGGGATCTTCAAGAACCTCCCCGCGCGGCTCGGCGAGGTCGTGCTCATGGCCGCGCTCGTGTACCACGCGCTGAACGGGGTCCGCGTGATCGCGATGGACTTCTGGCCGGGGCTCACCGTCTACTACCGGCCGCTGACCTACGGCGTCGTCAGCGCGACGATCGTGGCGATGATCCCGCTGGCCTTCCTCATGACGCGGCCGTTCATGCCATGGGGCGGATGAGCCGATGACCGCCGCCCGCCGCCCCCGCGTCATCTACGCCAACTCGTCGCGCGCGGCGCTGCCGCGTCCCGAGGCCTCCGGCCGGGAGCGGTTCTGGTGGTACTTCATGCGCATCAGTGGCCTGGCGCTGGTGATCCTGGCCCTCGGCCACATGTTCATCATGCACGTGCTCGTCGAGCTGACCGGCGGCGAGATCAACTTCGCCTTCGTCCAGAGCCGATGGGGCACGCCGTTCTGGCGCATCTACGACTTCCTGCTCCTCCTGCTCGCATTCATCCACGGCGCGAACGGCACGCGCGTCGTCATCGGCGACTACGTCGCGAACCGCACGGCGCGGAGCCTGCTCGTCGGCATCCTCATCGCGATCAGCGCGATCTGGCTGGTGCTGGGCATGGCGGTCATCGTCTTCTTCGACCCGAACACCGCGCCACCGACGGGGCCATTCTCGTGACCCTCGTCACCGCCGCCGGCCCCCTCATCCCGCCGAGCCGGGTGCATGACCTCGACGCGGTCGTCGTCGGCGCCGGCGGCGCCGGCCTCTACGCGGCGCTCGAGCTGAAGCAGGAGCTCGGCCAAGAGGGGCGCATCGGGGTCATCAGCAAGCTGTATCCCAGCCGATCGCACACCGGTGCGGCTCAGGGTGGCGTGTGCGCCGCGCTCGGCAACACCGAGGAGGACCACTGGGAGTGGCACTGGTTCGACACGGTCAAGGGCGGCGACTATCTCGTCGACCAGGACGCGGCCGAGGTGATGTGCCGCGATGCGGTGGAAACGATCATCAACCTGGAGCACCTCGGCCTGCCGTTTGACCGTACCGCCGAGGGCCTCATCAACCAGCGGCGCTTCGGCGGCCACACGCGCAACTTCGGGGAGGGGCCGGTCCGGCGGTCGTGCTTCGCGGCCGATCGCACCGGGCACGCCATCCTCCAGACCCTCTTCCAGCAGTGCATCCGCCGCGAGGTGACCTTCTTCGACGAGTACCAGGTCCTCGACCTCATCCTGCCAGAGGGTCCCGGCGGGCCGGTCAGCGGGGTGATCGCGCTCCAGCTGGCGACGTCGGAGCTCCATGCCTTCCGCGCGAAAGCCGTGCTGTTCGCGACCGGCGGCTACGGCAAGGTCTTCAAGGTCACCTCGAACGCCCACACCCTGACCGGCGATGGGATGGCGATTCCGTACCGGCGCGGGCTGCCCCTCGAGGACATGGAGTTCTTCCAATTCCACCCGACCGGCATGTACAAGCTCGGCTTCCTGCTCTCCGAGGCAATGCGCGGTGAGGGCGGATTCCTCGTCAACGACGCCGGCGAGCGCTTCATGGAGCGTTACGCCCCGACGATGAAGGACCTCGCCTCGCGGGACGTGGTCAGCCGCTCGATCTACCTGGAGGTCGCCGAGGGGCGCGGGATCGGCGGCAAGGACTACGTCCACCTCGACGTGCGCCACCTCGGCGCCGAGGTGCTCGACAGGAAGCTTCCCGACATGAGCGGCTTCATCCGCACCTACTTCGGGCTCGAGCCGCTGACCGATCTTGTCCCGATTCAGCCGACCGCCCACTACGCGATGGGCGGCATCCCGACCGACATCGACGGTCGTGCCGTGGCCGACGCTGGCGGCACGGCGATTCCGGGGCTGTACGCCGCCGGCGAGGTGGCGTGCGTATCGGTCCACGGTGCGAACAGGCTCGGAACGAACTCGCTGCTGGACATCCTCGTCTTTGGGCGACGGGCAGGAAAGCGGATGGCCGTCGATCTCGCCGACCTTCCCGCGCCGGTCGACGATCGAAAGGCGGAGGCCTCGGTCCAGGGAATGGTCTCCGGCCTGCTCGCCGGGATGGACGGTGAGCGCCCGGCCATCATCCGCACCGAGCTCCAGGAGGTGATGTTCGCGAAGTGCGGCGTGTACCGCACCGAGCAGCTGCTGACCGAGGCGCGCGACCACGTCGCGTCGCTGCGTACCCGGGCGCAGACGCTCCGGGTCGACGACCGCGGCTGTCGCTACAACACCGACCTGACCGACGCGCTCGAGCTCGGCTTCCTCCTCGACTGCGCCGAGGCGACCGTGGCCTCGGCACTGGCCCGCACCGAGACCCGCGGCGGCCATGCCCGCGAGGACTTCCCCGAGCGCGACGACGCCGCGTGGCTCAAGCACACGTTCGTGACGCGCTCGCCGGAGACGGGGGAGATCGGTCTCGACTACAAGCCGGTGACGATCACGAAGTTCGAGCCGAAGCCGAGGAGCTACTGATGGAGGTCAACCTCCGGATCCTCCGCTACAACCCCGAGCTCGACCGCGAGCCGCACTGGGAGGAGTACGCCGTCGAGGCCGAACCGACCGACCGCGTCCTCGACCTCCTGCACCAGGTGAAGTGGTACCAGGACGGCACGCTCACCTTCCGACGATCCTGCGCCCATGGCGTCTGCGGCTCCGACGCGATGCTCATCAATGGCCGCAACCGACTCGCCTGCGAGTACCTCGTCCGCGATGCCGGCAGCCGCATCAGCGTGGAGCCGATCCGCGGGATGGGCATCCTCAAGGATCTGCTCGTCGACATGGAGCCGTTCTGGGACTCGTTCAAGCAGGTGATGCCGTACCTCGTCAACGACGATGTCCCCGCGGACGGCAAGGAGCGCCGTCAGTCGCAGGCGGACCGCGAGCGCTTCGAGGACACCAGCCGCTGCATCCTGTGCGCGGCATGCACGACGAGCTGCCCGGTGTTCTGGTCAGACCAGCAGTACGTGGGGCCGGCGGCGATCGTCAACGCACATCGATTCATCGTCGACTCGCGCGACACCGCGCACTCCGAGCGGCTCCAGATCATGGCCGACCCAGACGGCGTGTGGCGCTGCCGCACGACGTTCAACTGCGTTGAGGCCTGCCCGCGCGACATCAAGATCACCCGCGCCATCCTCGAGGTGACGAACGAGATCAGGGGCGCCGGGATCTCGTGAGGCTGCTCATCCATACCGACGGCGCCGCGCGCGGCAACCCCGGTCCCGCCGGCGCGGGCGCGATCCTGCGCGACGCCGAGGGCCGGGTGATGGCGGAGATCGCGGAGCCGCTCGGCCGGGCCACGAACAACGTCGCCGAGTGGACCGCCGTCCTGCTGGCCCTCGAAGAGGCGCGCCGTCTGGGTGCCACGCATGTCGACCTGCGCATGGACTCCGAGCTCGTCGCGCGCCAGATCAGCGGTATCTATAAGGTGAAGCACCCCGCCCTCAAGCCGATCCACGCGGCGGCCATGGAGGTCCTGCGCTCGTTCGAGGGCTACACGGTCGGCCACGTACCGCGTGCGCTCAATGCCGACGCGGATCGGCTGAGCAACGTCGCCATCGACGGGCGGTAGACTATTGGTCCCTGGAGGCGGCCGGATGGTCGCGGGCGCATCGGTCGAAAGGCCGCGTCCGAGGAAAGTCCGAGCTCCAAAGAGCAGGCTAGCGGGTAACGCCCGTCCGCCGTGAGGCGAGGACCAGCGCCACAGTGACGATGCCCGCCCGGTTCGCCGGGAGGGAGTGAAACGCGGCAAGCTCTAGCCGGAGCAAGACCGAATAGGGGAGCGCAAGGCGGCTTCGGCCGCAGCAGGTGGCTCGCTCAGCTCCCGGGTAGGTCGCACAGATGGATGACCGTCCGTGACCGATGGAGACATCGGCTCACGACAGAACTCGGCTTACAGGCCGCCCTCCAGGGACGAGTCAGGCGCTGCCCGATTCGTAGCGGCATTCGCTACGAATTCCTGACAGATTCAGTCCTCGTCCTCGCGCCAGACCGATCGCGCCGTGCAGGCGTTGCACACCGGACGAGCCTCGTCCATGGTGCCGAGCGGGAGGGGATGCTCGACGCCACCGAGCAGGCAATCGACCTGCACCGATGGCGGCTCGCCCGGGAGGATGCTGACATGGCGAACGGAGCAGCGACGGATCCGACCTGATCGCGGGATCGGTCGACGTTCGTCGTTCCCCTCGATCGGGTTCAGCGCCATCGGCGTGCCCCCTTCGCGTGCGTTCGGTCCTCCGTGTCCGCAGGCTACCGACCGTGGCGTCCTGTCAACAATGGCGCGTTCGTACCATCGGCCGCGCACCGCCTGGCGCCTGATGCCGGCGAGCTACGGCGCGCTAGACTCACGCTCAGTTGTCGCGTGCGCGGTGCTGCTGCCACGCCAGGAGGTGCCGTGTTCGGTCGACGCAAGCGCCAGGAGGAAGCGGCCGCCGAGGCCGTCCGCGAGGCCGAGCGTCATGCCCTGTTCGCCCAGCTGGCCGAGCGCCCTGAGCACATCTGCCCGTTCCTGGGTCTGGCCGGGGAGCGGGCCGGATACATCGAGGGCGTCAGCGACGACCACCGGTGCTACGCCTTCGGCGACCCCGCTCCGCTCTCGGCAGAGCAGCAGACGCGGGTCTGCCAGGAACGCGGCTACGGCAACTGCCCGCGATATCTGCGCGGCGTGCTCGTCATCCCGACCGAGGAGCTCGAAGCGCTGCGCAAGCCTCGAGCTCCACTACCCGAGCCCGCGCCGGTTCCTGTGCCCGTCGATCGCCGGCGCCGCACCGCGCCGCTGCTCCTCCTGCTGCTCCTGCTGGTCGTGGTCGGTGGCGGCGCGGCCGGCTACCTCGTCTGGGGGCGGGGTCTCTTCCCCGTGGCGGTGGAGTCGGCTTCGCCATCGCCGACTCCCGAGCCGACCGCGGAGTCGACGCCGACAGGCACCGCAGGGCCGAGCACCACGCCGGCGCCGACGGCCGTGCCGCCGAGCGGGTCGGCCCTGGCCACTCCGACGCCCGAGCCGACGCCCGAGGCGGGTGACACCTTTGCCTTCTACGAGGTGTCGGTCGGGCCGCAGAGCTACACGCTCTTTGATCTGAACCGCCTCGGCCGGGTCGTCGACATGCGAGAGACATCGTTCGACGGCTTCTCCTATGCGCGCGCGAGACCCCGCCAGGGAGTCGACGACGGGGTGTATTGGGAGACCCAGGAAGGCGGCCTCCAGGGCTGGTCGTACCGCTATCCAGCATCAGGATCGTTCCGTGTCCGCGCCGTGTTCCTGACATCCGACCGCGAGCGCCGCTCGGCCTACCTCACCGACGACGAGCTCACCGAGTTCCCCGAGGCGACGCCCGCGCCCTGACTTTGCGCTCCCGTCCCACGGTCGTATCGGCCACTGATTGGCCGAATTCCCACCCCACGAGAGCCCTGGCGACCGACGTGAGCTGCACCGGCGCCTGACCATCCAGCCACACGGGATTTCGGCCACTGAGTCTCCGATACTCCCGCCCCACGAGAATCGGCTGAGGCATCAGGAGATATACCGGGCGTAAATCTCGCACGACGCTTACCTCCTCCCGAATCGGCCCGATCCATCGTCGGTCAGGGGTCTTGCCGAAATCTCCCTTGCGCCAGTGCGCAAAACCCCTTGACGGGCAGTCATTGCCCTGTATAGTGGCGCCCTGTGGTTCCAAATGGGGCCAGATGGGGAATAGTGGTGAACGACAGGCCAGATGGAGCGAGCGTCCTTCCTCACCGGGGAGTTCCGGCACGCACTGGACGATCGGGGTCGCGTCGCGGTCCCGGTCCGCTTCCGCCAGCGGCTGGCACAGGGCGCCACGCTGGCGCGCTGGCTGGATGGCTGCCTGGCCATCTTTCCGTCGGACACCTGGGAGGAGCTGGCGGCCCGCATCCAGGGGCTGCCGACGACCAACGCGGCCGCGCGACAGTTCGGCCGCTTCATGAGCTCGGGGGCGGTCGAGGTGGAGCTCGATCGCCAGGGGCGGGTCCTCGTCCCGAGCTACCTGCGGGAGTACGCCGGCCTGACCGAGAGCGAGGTGGTCGTGGTCGGCGCGCTGAACCGGCTCGAGATCTGGGCACCGACACGGTGGGGTCCGTATCGGTCTCAGATCGAGGACGAGCCGGAGGCGCTCGCCGAGCACCTCGCCGACCTGGGCATCTGACGATGCCGAGGCCATTCATGCGTCTCCGGGCCGATCGGCCCGCCGCTCGACACAAGAGGTGCGACGCGCCATGGGAGAAGGGCACCTGCCGGTCCTGGTCGACGAGGTCGTTGCCTCGCTCGCTCTGGGTCCAGGCAGCTCCGTGGCGGACTGCACGGTCGGCGGCGGTGGGCACGCCGTTCGGATTCTGGAGGCGACGTCTCCGCATGGCCGCCTGCTCGGCATCGATGCCGACAGGTCGGCCATCGCGGAGGCGACCTCCGTGCTCTCCTCATTTGGCGACCGGGTCATCCTGCGCCACGCCAACTTCGAGTCGGTCTACGACACGGCGATCGATTCCGGCATGGCGCCGCTCGACGCGGTCCTCTTCGACCTCGGCCTCAGCAGCTACCAGCTCGCCGATCCCAGCCGGGGATTCAGCTTTGCGGCCGATGCGCCGCCGGACATGAGATTCGATGAAACCAGTGGTCTATCGGCTCTCGAGCTCATCGACCGCTCCTCGGAGCGAGAGCTCGCCGGAATCCTCGCGACGTTTGGTGAAGAGCGCCGTGCAGGCCGCATCGCGAAGGCGATCGTGGCGGCGCGTGAAGAGGGGCGTCTCATGACCGCGGCTGACCTGGCGTCGGTCGTCGCCGCCGCCTCGCCGGCTCGCCCGGGCGGGGCCGATGCCGGCCGCATCCACCCGGCCACCCGCACCTTCCAGGCGCTGCGGATCGCGGTCAACCGCGAGGTCGAGGTCCTCTCCGCCGGGCTGGCCGGTGCGCTCGCCGCGCTGCGGCCAGGCGGTCGGATGGCCGCCATCAGCTACCACAGCCTCGAGGACCGGATCGTCAAGCGCTTCGTCGCGCGCGAGAGCCGCGACTGCATCGAGGACCCGAAGCCGCCGGTCTGCACCTGCGGCCACCGCGCGCAGCTGCGCGCGGTCACCAAGGGCGTCACCACCGCGGGCATCGACGAGGTCCGGCGGAACCGCCGCGCGCGCAGCGCGAAGCTGCGCGTCGCCGAGAAGCTCGCGTAGGCGCGGGCACGGAGGAAGGAGGGCACCCGAGTGAGCAAGGGACGATCGCGTCACCAGGCCAGCCGGCGCCGGATGTACTCGGCCCGGCAGCGCGACCTCCGCGAGCGGCGCACGCACGCGGCCCGCGAGGAGGCCTACTGGCTCAGCGACGAGGTCGCGGCCATCGAGATCGAGGAGGGGGCCAACTTCGAGGCGCCGACGAGCTTCGCCATCGCCACCCGCCGCCGCGCGACCGCGGCCTAGCACGCGACCGAGCGGACCGAGCCATGGCAGTCAGCGGCGCCCGACCGGCCACGAGCCCGTGGTTCCTGCCCGGGCGAGGGCGCATCCGGCCCCGGCGGAGCAGCGGGCCCGCCCGTCGAGGGCGACGCGGCCGAGCTCGGCTGAGCGCATCGGTCGACGTTCGTCCCTTCGTGGTGGCGATCGTGGTCGCCGCCGCGCTCGCGATCTTCTACCTGAGCCAGTCGACCGGCGTCGCGGCACGCGGCTACGAGATCGACACCCTGGCCGCCAGCCTGGCCGATCGCCGCGCCGAGCAGCAGCAACTGTTGACCGCCGTGGCAGGGGCTCGCTCGCCGGCGGAAGTCACCCGGCGCGCGCGCTTCCAGCTCGGCCTCCAGACCCTCGACGGATCGGCCGTCACGTTCGCCCAGCCCACGGAAACATCAGCCGATTGACCCATCCCACGCGGCCGAACGCGGCCGCCGCACGGAGACCGATATGCTCGCCAGGACCGACAGCCGTGCCCGCGCCCTGGTCCTCCTCATCGTCGTCGCGTTCGTCGCGTCGGCGATCGGCGCGCGCCTGGTCTGGTGGCAGGTCGTCCAGCAGCCGTGGCTCTCGACGATGGCGCTCGGCCAGCTCTCGCAGCAGCAGCAGCTGCCGGCCGAGCGCGGCGAGATCACCGACGCCAGCGGCGCGCTGCTGGCGACTTCGATCGAGCTCCAGTCGGTCTTCGCCACTCCGCCGCTGATCGACGACCCGGCTCTCGCGGCACGCCTGCTGGCGCCGGTCCTCGACATCTCGTCGGCCCAGCTCCGCGCACGCCTGGACGGCGAGCGCGACTGGGTCTGGCTGAAGCGGCGGATCACCCCCGAGGTGGCGGAGCGCATCCGCTCGCTCGACCTGCGCGGCATCGGGATGCTTCCCGAGACCCAGCGCGTCTACCCCATCCAGGGCATCGCCGAGAACACCACGCTGGCGGCCCAGCTGCTCGGGTTCGTCGACGTCGAAGGCCGGGGCCGATATGGAGTCGAGGAGGGCGAACACGCGCTGCTCGCCGGGACGCCGGGGGCGGTGAGCGCCCAGGAGGACGTCATCGGTCGGCGGATCGCCGATTCGGCGACCATGCTCCTCGACCCGGTCGACGGCGCCGATCTGCGCCTGACCCTGGACCTCGGCGTCCAGCACATCCTCGAGCTGGCGATCTGGGACACCTACCGGTTGAACCGTGCCGCGGGGGCCACCGGCGTGATCATGAACGCCGAGACGGGCGCGATCCTGGCGATGGCCAGCTACCCGTCGTACGACGCGAACGACTTCGCCACCACCGACGGCGAGCTCTTCAGCAACCCGGCAGTCGCGCGCCAATACGAGCCCGGATCGGTCATGAAGGCGTTCACGGTGGCCGCCGCGCTCGATGCCGGAGCGATCACCACGAAGCAGAGGTTCGTCGACGACAACAACCTGCGCGTCGGGGCCATTCGCATCCAGAACGCCGACCGCTGGGATCATCCGTACGGTCACGGACCGATCACCGCCGTCGACGTGCTGGCACTGTCGAACAACGTCGGCGCGGCGAAGATCGGCCTCGAGCTCGGGCGCCGGGAGCTGTACCAGGCCTTCCTTCGATTCGGCTTCGGCGCGCAGACCGGCATCGAGCTGTCAGGCGAAGCCAGTGGCGTGGTCTGGGACCCGGACGGCCCGAACGCGTCGGGCGACCTGACCGCCGCGCAGAACGCCTTCGGCCAGGGGCTGAGCCTCACCGCGATCCAGCTCGTCGCGGGATATGGCGCCTTCGCCAATGGAGGCCACCTGGTGACGCCGCACGTCGTCGCGGGCTGGACCGATCCGGACGGCACGTCCCACGTCGCCGATCAGCCGCCTGCGGAGCGGATCATTCGAGAAGAGACCGCCGAGACGATGATCGAGCTCCTCACGAACGCGATCGACGACGGAATTGCCACCGGCGCCCAGATCCCGGGCTACACGGTCGCTGGCAAGACCGGCACGGCCCAGATCGCGGCGCCGATCATGGTCGAAGGGCCTGACGGCCAGCTCGTCGAGCGCTGGCAGTACCGCGATGGTTGGGTCGATTCGAGCTTCGTCGGCCTCCTCCCCGCCGGTGACACGAAGCTCGTCACGCTCGTCCTCATCCATCGCCCGGCCGGCGCCGGAGGCCGCACCATGCCCGATCGCCCGGAGACCGTGTACGCCCGCTTCATGCCACAAGTGCTCGACTACCTCGCCATCCCGCCGGACCGTCCGCCCGAGCCGGTCGCCCAGCCGTGACCTTGCTAGACTCGAACGACGTCCGCAGCGGAGTGCGTGTGCCTCCCACCATCCGCCTCGAGGACCTGCTCGCCGCCACCGGCGGCCGCCTGCACGGGCCTGCCCCGGCAGCCCCGTTCTCGATCACCGGCGCGTCGGTCGACTCGCGCCGCACCACTCCGGGGTCCATCTTCGCCGCCCTCCCCGGTGAGCGCACGGACGGGCACGCCTTCGTGGCCGATGCGCTGCGGGCCGGGGCCGCAGGGGCCATCGTCGAGCGGCCGATCGAGCTTCCCGACGACGTTCGCGACGCTCCGCAAGTGGTCGTGGCGGATGCGCTCCGCGCGCTCCAGGACCTCGCTGCGTGGTGGCGGTCACGACATCCGGCGCGGGTCGTCGGCATCACCGGCTCGACCGGCAAGACGATCGCGAAGGAGATCACCGCCGACGTCCTCTCGCAAGCGCTCACCACGCTGCGCAACGAGGGCAACCTCAACTCCGAGACCGGTCTCCCGATGACGCTTCTGCGGCTCGAGCCGGTCCACCAGGCGGCGGTCCTCGAGATGAGCATGTACACCCTCGGCGAGATCGCGCGGCTGGCCGAGATCGCTCGGCCCGAGGTCGGCGTCGTGCTCGCCGTGCACCCCACGCACCTGGAGCGGGCCGGCAGCATCGACCGAATCGCCAGCGCCAAGGCCGAGCTCCCGGCCGCGCTGCCGCCCGACGGACTGGCCGTCCTGAATGCCGACGATCCGCGCGTTGCCGCCATGGCCGAGCTCACGCCGGCCGGGGTGCGCACCTTCGGCCTGGGACCGGCCGCGGACGTCGCCGCGACCGACGTCCTCAGCCACGGGCTCGCCGGCACGGAGTTCACCGTCCGCGCGCCGTGGGGCACGCGGCGGCTGAAGAGCGGGACACCCGGCCGCCACCTCGTCCCGCACGCGCTCGCCGCGCTGGCGGTCGGGGAGCGGCTCGGGGTCGGAATGGACGAGGCCGCAGAGGCGCTGGCGGCCGGGAGCCACGCGGACCACCGCATGCAGGTCGTCGAGGCCAGCTCCGGCGCGACCCTGGTGGACGACACCTACAACGCCTCGCCCGTCAGCGTCACCGCGGCGCTCGACTTCCTCGCGGAGACGCCCCTGCTCGCCGGCCGCCGACGGATCGCGATACTCGGCGACATGCTCGAGCTCGGGCCGGACGAGGAGCGGCTGCACCGGGAGATCGGAGCACTCGCCGCCGCAAGCGCGGATGCCATCGTGGCGGTCGGGCCGCGCGGCTCGTGGATCGCGGAGGGCGCGACGGCCGCCGGGGCGCAGCGCGTGGTCACGGCCGCCGACGCCGAGGACGCCGTGGCGGTGCTCGAGCGCGAGGCGGCCCCGGGCGCCGGCGACGTCGTGCTGCTGAAGGCATCGCGCGGCATCGGTCTCGAGCGGGCGGTGGACCTGCTGAGCGAGCACGCATCGTGAACCTCATCTCGATCGTCGTGGCTCTGCTGCTCGCCTTCGCCGGAATCGTCATCCTGGCGCCGATCTACATCGGCCTCCTCCAGCGGCTGGGCTACGGGAAGCAGATCCGCACCGACGGGCCCGAGGCGCACTACGGCAAGGCCGGCACGCCGACGATGGGCGGGATGCTCGTCGTCGTCGTGGTCCTCTTCCTGGCGATGGCTCTGCGTCTCGAGGGTCCGGCCACGCTGACGCCGATGTTGACGCTGGTGGGCGTCGGCATTCTCGGTGCGATCGACGACTTCGTGAATGCCCGCAGCGGCATCGGGATGCGCGGGCGTTGGAAGCTCGTGTGGCAGACCGTGGTCGCCATCCTCGCCGCCGTCTACCTCTGGAACCACTACCGCCTGCAGGCCCTGAACCTCCCGCTCGTCGGGCAGATCGAAGTCGCCGCACCCCTGCTCATCCTGTTCATCGCCTTCGTCATCGTCGGCACCAGCAACGCAGTGAACCTGACCGACGGGCTCGACGGGCTCGCCGGCGGGGTCCTCATCTTCAGCTTCGTCGCCTACTTGCTCATCAGCCTCGTCCCGGTGGCGGGCATCAAGGTCGCGCACCCCAACCTGGCGATCTTCTGCGCGCTGCTCATCGGTGCGCTGATGGGCTTCCTGTGGTTCAACGTCCACCCTGCGCAGATCTTCATGGGGGACTCCGGAGCGCTCGCCCTCGGCGCGACGCTCGCCGTCATCGCCACCGTGAACGGCCAGCTGCCGCTCCTCGTGGTCGTCGGCATCGTCTTCTTCGCCGTGATCATGAGCGTCGTGATCCAGGTTCTCAGCTTCCGCCTTCGCGGCCGACGCGTCTTCCGCATGACGCCGCTCCACCACCATTTCGAGCTCATCGGCTGGGCGGAGGAGAAGATCACGCTGCGCTTCTGGATCGTCGCGGCACTGGCCGGGCTGCTCGGCGTCAGCCTCTTCCTGTACACCTACCACGTGCAGGGGCTGTAGGCGGACCGATGATGACCACGCCCTCCACGCCGATCCGCTCCGCCGACGACCTGCGCGGTCGTCGTGCGGTCGTGCTGGGGCTCGCCCGCTCCGGCGTGGCCGCCAGCCGCTTCCTGGCCGATGCCGGCGCGGTGGTGGCGGCCTACGACCGGCGCCCCGCCACCGAGCTCGCCGATGCCATCACGGCCCTCGGCGCCCGCCCCGTGCGCCTGGCCCTCGGTGTCGGCGAGGCCGAGGGCGCGGCACTCATCGAGCACGCCGACCTGCTGGTGACGAGCCCCTCGGTGTCGGCCCGCTTCCCGACGACCGACCCCTGGCTGCGCGAGGCGCTCGGCGCCGCCGAGACGCGCGGCGCGGAGGTGATCAGCGAGGTCGACCTCTTCCTGCGTCTCACCCGCGCGCGCCTGGCGGGGGTGACGGGCACGAAGGGCAAGACGACGACCGCCTCGCTGCTGGCGGCGATGCTCGAGGCAGGCGGCGTCCCGACGGCTCTGGGCGGGAACATCGGGACACCGTTGGTCGAACGCTCACTCGAGCTGGGGCCCGACGACTGGGTCGTGCTCGAGCTGTCCGAGCTCCAGCTCCCGACGATCAGTCGTGGCGTCGACGTTGCGCTGTACACGAACATCGCCGAGGACCACCTCGACCGCCACGGCAGCGTGGAGGCCTACCGCGCGGTCAAGGCGCGGCTGGCGGAGCTCACCGCGCCTGGCGGACGGGTGGTCCTCAACCGCGACGACCCCGGCTGCCGCGAGCTTGGGGAGCGCCTGGCGCCGGAGGCCCTGGCGTGGTACGGCATGGAGCGCCCGGACGGCGGGGGGACCGATGCCTGGCTCGAGGACGGCTGGGTGACGGTCGGAGGCGAGCGGATCGTGGCCGCCGCCGAGGTCCGGCTCCCCGGGCGCCACATGCTGGCCGACGTCCTCGGCGCCGCCCTGGCGGCGTCGCTGATCGGCGTCGGGACCGATGCCATCGGCCGCGCGGCGCGGACATTCGCCGGCGTCCCGCATCGGCTCGAGACGGTCGCCGAGCACGCTGGAGTGCTCTGGATCAACGACTCTCAGGCGACGATCCCGCAGGCGGCGATCGCGGCGCTGGAGGCGTTCGCCGCGCCGATCGTCCTCATCGCCGGCGGCAAGGACAAGGGCCTCGAGTACCGCGCCTTCGCGGATGCGATCGCCGCGCGCGGCCGCGTAGCGATCCTCATCGGCGAGACGGCGGGTGATCTTGAGTCGCTCATTGCGGCACGGGTACCGGTGCGCCGCGCGGCGTCGATGGAGGAGGCGGTGACGATCGCGGCCGCGGCGGCGCGCCCGGGCGACGTCGTGCTGCTCTCGCCGGCGGCCGCCAGCTTCGACATGTTCGCCGACTACGCCGCGCGCGGCGACGCGTTTCGCGCGGCGGTCGCGGGGCTGGGGGAGAAGGCATGACCGCCGCCACGATCGCCGTCGGCAGGCGGCGCGCCACGGGCACCAAGACCGGCGTCCGCCGCGAGCGCCACGAGCCGGCGTACGCTCTGCTGCTCGCGGTCGTGGCGCTGACCGCCATCGGCATCGTCATGGTCTATTCGGCGTCGAGCGTCCGCTCCTACATCAGCAGCGCCGACCCGGCAGCGCAGGGGCTCGAGCAGCTTGTTTGGGCAGGCATCGGCATCACCGGGCTGGTGGTGGCGATGCGGCTCGACTTCCGCCACCTGCGCTACCTGGCAATCCCGATCTACGTCATCACCCTGGTCCTGCTGGTCATCGTGCTGATCCCGGGAATCGGTGCCGAGATCAACGGCTCGCGACGGTGGATCGTTATCCCCGGCGTCGGCACCCTCCAGCCCGCCGAGTTCGCGAAGCTGGCCGTCGTCCTCTACCTCGCGCACTGGCTCGACCGGCGGGGACGCGCCGTCCGGTCGTTCTGGAACGGGCTCATCCCGTTCGCGATGCTCGTCGCGCCCGGCTTCTTCCTCATCGCCGCCGAGCCAGACCTCGGGACCGCCGGGGTGTACGTGATCGTGGCGGTCAGCATCTTCTTCATGGCCGGTGCGAACCTGCTGTTCCTGAGCGCGATCACGGCGGGCGTGATCGCGTCTGCGTGGCTGATGATCAGCGCCACGAGCTACCAGCTCGAGCGCGTGCAGACCTTCCTCGACCCGTTCCGCGACCCGCTGGGCAGCGGCTACAACACGATCCAGGCCCTGCTCGCGCTCGGCCTGGGCGGGCTCACCGGCCTCGGCCTCGGGGAGAGCCGCCAGAAGTTCCTCTACCTCCCGGCCCCGTCGACGGACTTCATCTTCGCGATCATCGGCGAGGAGTGGGGCCTGGTGGGCACGCTGACGGTGGTCGCGCTCTTCGTCGTCATCGCGTTCCAGGGCTACCGGATCGCGATCAATGCGCCGGACACGTTCAGCGGGCTCGTGGCCTGTGGCATCACGACCTGGCTGGTGGTGCAGGCCTGCATCAACATGATGGTCGTCACCGCGCTCCTGCCGGTGACGGGCATCCCGCTCCCGTTCATCAGCGCCGGCGGATCGGCGCTGACCATCAACCTGGCGGCGGTCGGCATCCTGCTGTCGATCAGCCGCGAGACCAGTCAGACAGGATCAATGCTCGATGCGGTGTTTGGTGTCGGGCGGCGGGACAGGCGGGCACGTGTACCCCGCGCTGGCCGTCGCGCGAGCGCTCCGCGACGCACGAAGCGACGTTGAGCTCGACTACGTGGGTGGCGTCCGTGGCTTCGAACGACGAATCGTGGCTGATCACCCGATGCGCGGGGAGCTGCGCTACCACGAGCTCGTCGTGCGCTCGCTGCGCTCGGCCGGCCTGTCGCTGCACACCGTCGTCGACCCGGCGCGTCTCGCGGCCAGCGTCCCGCAGGCGTGGTGGCTCCTCGGGCGGCTGCGCCCCGCTGCGCTGTTCACGACCGGCGGCTATCTGGCCCTGCCACTCGTGCTCGCGGCGCGCGTGCGCCGGATCCCGACGCTCGTCTGGGAGGGCAACGTGCAGCCGGGCCGCGCGACGCGCGCCATCGGTCGCTTCGCGACTCGCGTGGCCGTCAGCTTCCCGCCGACCCTGGCTGCCTTTCCGGGCAACAGCTTCGTCTCGGGCACGCCGATCCGCTCGTTCGCCGGCATCGACCGCGAGGCCGCCCGTCGATCCTTCGGCCTCGGCCCCGACGACCGCCTCCTCCTCGTCTTTGGCGGCTCGCAGGCCGTGACCCGCCTCAACGGCGCGGTGATCGACGGGCTGCCGCGGCTGCTCGCCGACTGGCACGTCCTCCACCTCGCCGGCGAGGCCGGCATGGCCGATGCGGGCGCCGCGCGCCAGCACCAGCCCCACGAGCTCCGTCCGCGCTATACGGCCGAGCCGTTCCTGACCGACCGGATGGCCGATGCACTCGTGGCGGCCGACCTCGTTGTCGGGCGCGCCGGCTCGTCGACCTGCGCCGAGCTGACGGCCGTCGGCGTCGCCTCGATCCTCGTGCCGTATCCATATGCCGGCGCCCACCAGCGCTACAACGCGTCGTATCTCGGCGACGAGGGAGCGGCGCGCGTCGTGGCCGACGAGGATCTCGACGCCGACCGGCTCGTCGCCGCGGTGACGGCCCTGCGCGGCGACGAGCGGCGTGCGGCGATGGCGGAGGCCGCGCGACGGCTTGGCCGCCCCGATGCGGCCCAGGCCCTGGCGGACGAGCTGCTGGCGATGGCCGAGCGCGGGCCGCTGCCTTCGGAGACCGCGGCATGAGCGCGACGGTGGCCGATGCCCTCGATCGGCTCGACACCATGGCCGTCGAGCACGGTGTCGAGCTGCGGGCCGACGTCTCGCTCGCGCCGCTCACGACGTTGCGCGTCGGCGGGCATGCCGATCGCATGGCCGCGCCCGAAACGCTCGACGATCTGGTCGCCACCCTGCGACTGGCGCGCGAGGCGGGCGTGCCGGCTTTCCTGCTCGGCAAGGGCAGCGACCTCGTCGTCGCCGATGCCGGGATCCGCGGGCTCGTCATCCGGGTCCGCGCCGATGCGGCGACGATCGACGGCACGACGCTCGTCGCGGATGCCGGCGCCTCGATGACGGCGCTGGCCAAGCGCTGCGCTGCGGCTGGCCTCGCCGGCTTCGACTGGGCGATCAGCATCCCCGGCAGCGTCGGCGGCGCGGCGTGGGCGAACGCGGGAGCGCACGGCGGCGAGATGGCCCACGTTGTTCGCGAGGTCGAGGTGCTCGGTTCCGACGGCGAGCGCACGAGGATCAGCCGCGAGGAGTGCGCCTTCGCCTACCGCGACTCGCGCTTCAAGCACGGCGAGGAGGTCGTCCTCCGCGCGAGGATCGGCCTGGAGCCGGGCGACCCCGATGCCATCCGCGCCCTCGTCGACGGACACCAGGCGCACCGGCGCGCGACCCAGCCGCTGGCTGACCAGAACGCGGGGAGCGTCTTCCGCAATCCGCCAGGGGATCACGCCGGGCGGCTCATCGAGGCGGCCGGGTTGAAGGGCCACCGCGTCGGCAGCGCGCGCGTCAGCGAGCTGCATGCGAACTTCATCGTCACGGATCGCGACGGGCATGCAGCCGATGTTCGCGATCTCGGGGGCCACGTCCGCGCCACGGTTGCCGAGCGCTTCGGCGTCGAGCTGCGCTACGAGATCGAGTTCGTCGGCGATTGGCCGGAGGCGAACGAGTGAGCCGACTGCGGGTCGGCGTGTTCGCCGGTGGTCGTTCGGCCGAGCACGAGGTCAGCGTCGCCTCGGCCGAGTCGGTGCTGCGAGCGATCGATCGGGATCGGTTCGAGCCGTACCTCGTCTATATCGACCGCGACGGGCGCTGGATGCTGCCTGAAGGACCCGCACCGCTGCCCGTCGACGGGACCTCTCTGGCGAGCCTCGTCGGCGCCGCCAGCCCGGCCGAGGAGGCGGCCTTGCTCCGCACGCACGCCAGCCATCCGCTGGCTACGACCGGCGACCACCGCGTTGCCGCCCGCGCCGCGGTCCGATCGCTGGCCGAAACGATCGACGTCGCGTTTCTCGTGGTCCACGGCCCGTTCGGCGAGGACGGCACGCTGCAGGGCTTCCTGGAGCTCGCCGGCATCCCGTACATCGGTGCCGGCGTACTCGCCAGCGCCGTGGCGATGGACAAGGTCGTCTTCAAGGACCTCATGCGGGGTCACGGCCTGCCGGTCGTGGCGTCGTGCTGGTTCCGGCGAAGCGCCTGGGAGCGTGAGCCGGACCACGTCCGTCGCGCCGTGGCGGAGACGCTCGGCGAGCGCGTGGTCGTGAAGCCGGCGCGGCTCGGCAGCAGCGTCGGCATGTCGGTCGTCCACGAGCTCGACGCGCTGACGGCCGCGCTCGACGAGGCGTTCGCCTTCGACAGCAAGGTGATCGTCGAGGCATACGTGGAGGGCGCGCGCGAGCTCGAGTGCGGGGTGCTCGGCAACGACGAGCCGATCGTCTTCGAGCCCGGCGAGGTCCGCTCGAGCCACGAGTTCTACGACTACGAGGCCAAGTACGTCGCCGGCCTGGCCACGGTAGAGCCTCGGGCGCGGGTGGATCCCGATCTCGCCGCGCGACTGAAGGAGCTCTCGCTGGCCGCCTATCGCGCGGTGGATGCCGCCGGACTGGCGCGGATCGACTTTCTCGTCACCGCCGACGAGACCTTCCTGTCCGAGATGAACACGCTGCCCGGGTTCACGGCCACGAGCATGTACCCCAAGCAGGCCGAGCTCGCCGGCCTGCCATTCGGTGACCTCATCGCCCGCCTCATCGAGCTTGCGCTGGAGCGAGACCGATGAAGCTCAGGCCCCAGCCACGTGCGCCGAAGGCGCGACCAGTGCGCGCCGCCAAGCGGGCCCGACCGCGGGCCGTCTCGCGCGGCACCGGGCGGATGGCGCGGCGGCCGGGCATCCCGCTCCGACGCCGGGTGGGCGCAAGGCTGCCGTCGATCCGCCGGCTCATCGCCGGGGTCGGCGCCGTGGCCGGCGCAGCGGTGCTCGTGGCGCTCCTGAACGGGCCGTGGCTGCTCGTCACCGAGGTGGCGTGGGGCGGCGAGGCGTACACCACGGACGATGATCTGCGCGACGAGCTCGAGACACAGGTCGGCGCAAGCCTCCTCGCCGTGGACACTGACGCGATCCGCGAGGAGATCGAGGGACTGCCGGCGGTGGCGAGCGCATCGGTCACAGCCGGCATCGGCGGCCGGCTGGAGGCGACGGTGATCGAGCACGAGGCGGCGTTCCTGTGGCTGACGGATGCTTGGCGCTTCCTCGGGGCGTCGGACGGAACGATCTTCGCCCGCGTCCGACGCTCCAGCGAGCCCGATCCGGAGATGGAGGGACTGCCCCAGATCGTTGACCATCGGTCGAGCACCGGACTCCTGTCGGTGGGTGACGTCATCCCCGCGCCGCTGCTGCGCACCGCCCTTCGCGTGGCCGCGCTCGACCCGGCGCTCCTCGGCTCGGACGAGGCCACCCTCGGCGTGCAACTCGACGACGAGTTCGGATTCCGGCTCATCGCGACCGAGCAGGGCTGGGAGGCGGCCCTCGGTGCCTACGGCATCGACCCGCGCGAGACCGCCGCGGAAGCGGACAAGCGGCTCGAGCGGCAGATCACCGCGGTGCGCACCCTCTTCGCCGCCCACGCGGAGGACGAGGTCGGTTGGGTGGATGTGCGCAACCCGGGAAAGGTATATTTCCGTGCGAAGGGGTGACGTGATCGGGACGCGACGCCTCGTCTGCCGAGACCCTCGCTTCGGGACCATCCCAGATGTGGCTTCCGCTGATCGGCCTTGCGCTCGGAATCGCGCTCGGGCTGGTGCTCAACGTGAATGTGAGCCCCGACCTGGCGCGCTACTCGGCCGTGGCCATCCTGGCCGGCCTCGACTCGGTGCTCGGTGCGATCCGCGCCGAGCTCGACGACCACTACGACAACCGGATCTTCATCAGCGGCTTCATCACGAACACGCTGGTCGCCGTCGCGCTGACGTTCGTCGGCGACCGGCTGGGCATCGATCTCTACCTCGTCGCGCTGTTTGCCTTCGGCCTGCGCATCTTCCAGAACGTGGCCCTCATTCGGCGTCACTTCCTGTAGGCTCGGCCATGACCGATGGCGCGCTCACCGAGCACGCCCGGAGCAGGAGGTAGCTTGGAACGCGAAGCTGTCCTGGTCGGGATCGACGCGGGCACGACGAAGGTGACAACCCTCATCGGCGAGGTCGGAAGGTCCGGTGACGTCAACGTCATCGGCTATGGCATCTCGCCGTCCGTCGGGATGAAAAAGGGGATGGTCGCGAACATCGACCAGACCGTGAACTCGATTTCGTCGAGCGTCGAGAAGGCGGAACGCCTCTCCGGCTACAAGATCAGCTCCGCCTTCGTGGCCGTCGGCGGCTCGCACATCAGCTCGCAGAACTCGCGCGGCGTCGTCGCGGTCTCCGGGCACAAGCGAGAGGTGAGCCGCGAGGACGTCGGGCGCGCGACCGATGCGGCCAAGGCAGTCCAGGTGCCCTCGAATCGCGAGATCCTGCACGTCGTGCCGCGCGGCTACATCGTCGACGGCCAGGAGGGGATCAAGGACCCGCTCGGGATGAGTGCGGTGCGCCTCGAGGTCGAGACCCACATCGTGGCCGGCGCCGCCACCTCGGTCCAGAACCTGTCCAAGTGCGTCAGCGGCGCCGGCGTCCAGATCGACGAGATGGTGATCAGCTCGCTGGCCGCGGCGGAGGCCACGCTGACCGATACCGAGAAGGAGCTCGGTGTGCTGGTGGCCGATATCGGCGGCGGCACGACCGACATCGCGATCTTCGTCGACGGCGCGGTCTACCACACCGCCGTGCTGCCGGTCGGCGGGATCAACGTCACCAACGACGTCGCCATCGGCCTGCGAACCTCGCTGAACCTCGCGGAGGAGATCAAGATCAAGCACGGGACCGCCAATCTCGCCGAGGTCGAGCCGCAGGAGCTGCTCAACGTCGCCGTCCTCGGCGAGGCCGCCGGGCAGACGATCCAGCGCCGCAAGCTGTGCGAGGTCATCGAGGCCCGCATGGGCGAGATCTTCAGCCTCATTCGCGAGGAGGTGAAGCGCTCCGGCCACGCGGGCATGCTGCCGGCCGGCGCCGTCCTCACGGGCGGCGCGGCGCGCCTCGCCGGCGTCGACGCCCTCGCCCGTGACACGCTCGAGATGCCGGTCCGCACCGGCTCGCCGCAGGGCGTCGGCGGGCTCATGGACCAGATCGGCAACCCGGCTTTCGCGACTCCCATCGGCCTCCTGCTGTGGGGTGCACACCACCTCGGCGAGGAACCGATCGGGTACGGCACCGCCAACGGCACGAACCCGCTCTCCCGCGTCGGCGAGTGGGTGCGGAACCTCTTCCCGGGCTAGGGGAGCCGCCATCGCGAGTGCCAATCACGTTGGCCTACTGACCGTTGAGTACGCGTTCCTCGGTCGCCGCGCCGACCCCATTGGCCACACGGCCGAAGAAGGGCCGATTTCGCCGGTTCGCCGGTCGTAGAGCCAATCTCACTGGCCTCTGCCGGGCTCTGCGCCATGGTGGACATCGGTCCAGACCTATCCACGCTCGATCGCTGCTGTGTGGATAACTCCGTGCCCGGATGTGGAAAAACGTCCGACGCCGTCATACGCCGGTCGCTAGAATCGGTCAAACCCGTCGAAGCCCTCGGGTTTGCCCGCACTCATCGAGAGGATCACCCGACATGCCGCTCCGATCGGACTCAGAGAATTTCGCACTCATCAAGGTCATCGGGGTCGGTGGCGGCGGGAGCAACGCCGTCAACCGGATGATCCGGGCCGAGATGATGGGCGTCGAGTTCATCAGCGTGAACACCGATGCGCAGGCGCTCCTCCAGAGCGACGCCCCGCACAAGATCCGCATCGGCGACAAGATGACCCGCGGGCTTGGCGCCGGGGCCGACCCGGGCGTCGGCCAGCGCGCCGCCGAGGAGGACTCCGAGAAGATCTACGAGGCGCTCAAGGACGCCGACATGATCTTCATCACCGCCGGCATGGGCGGTGGCACCGGGTCCGGCGCCGCACCGGTCATCGCCGAGATCGCGAAGGACCTCGGTTCGCTGACGGTCGCGGTCGTGACGAAGCCGTTCAGCTTCGAGGGGATGCGCCGCAAGCTCGTCGCCGAGCAGTTCACCGAGCTGCTCAAGGAGAAGGTCGACACCCTCATCACGATCCCGAACGACCGCCTGCGCGAGGTCGTCGACAAGAAGACCTCGATCGTCGACGCGTTCCGGGTCGTCGACGACGTGCTGCGCCAGGGCGTGCAGGGCATCAGCGACCTCATCACCGTGCCGGGCCTCATCAACCTCGACTTCGCCGACGTGAAGACGATCATGCGCGAGGCCGGCTCATCGATGATGGGCATCGGCATCGGCACCGGCGAGAACCGCGCCATCGAGGCGGCCCGCGCCGCGGTCATGAGCCCGCTGCTGGAGGTCAACATCACCGGCGCGCGCGGCATCCTCTTCAACGTCACCGGTGGCAGCGACCTCGGCCTGTTCGAGGTCAACGAGGCGGCCGAGGTGATCAAGGAGGCCGCGGATCCGGAGGCCAACATCATCTTCGGCACGGTCATCGACGATCGGATGCGCGACGAGGTGAAGGTCACGGTCATCGCCACCGGCTTCGACTCGTCGAGGAAAGCGAAGCCGTCGAAGTACGGGCCCGATGCGAGCGCCGGGATCGAGACGTCGCTCGACGAGCGCAGCCGCGAGATCCTCGCCGAGATCGAGCGCGATCGCGAGCAGCGCCAGAGCCTGACCGAGCAGCTCGGAACCGAGTCGCCGTTTGCCAAGCCGTCGGAGCGTGAGGCGACCGAGGTGCGTCCATCGGAACGGAAGCCGCTTCCGGTCAGCTCGGGCAGTCTCGACCAGCGCCCGGCGTACAACGAGTCCGACCTCGACATCCCGAGCTTCCTGCGCCGCAAGGGCGACTAGGACAGCCGCCGGCCCGATAGATCGGGCGGAATCGCGAAGAAGGCCGGCTCCTGCAAGGAATCACCCGATCGATCGGGCGAAATCTCGCAGGAGAGACGTTCGTGCGAGGAAGTGCCCGATTGATCGGGCAGGAACGATGACGGCGTGACGCCGACAGCCGCCGAGATCCGTGACCGTCACGCGCGCCTGCTCGGTCGCCTCCGCGAGATCGCGGAGGCCAACGGCCACGATCCGGGTCGGCTGCGGATCGTGGCGGTCACGAAGGGCTGGCCACTCGAGGTCGCGCGGGCCGCGTTCGACGGCGGCCTGACGATGCTCGGCGAGAGCCGCGTCCAGGAAGCCGAGCCGAAGGTCGCCGCCGTCCCCGAGGCCGAATGGCATCTCGTCGGCCGGCTGCAGTCGAACAAGGCGCGCCGGGCGGCCCGCGCGTTCGCTGTCATCCACTCCGTCGACTCGCCGAAGCTCCTGACGAGCCTCGGGGCCGATGAGACGCACCGACCGTCGCTGCTGCTCCAGGTCAATGTCACCGGCGAGGCCGCGAAGGCCGGCATGGCGCCGGAGGAGGCGCTGGCCATAGTGCTGGCGCTGGCGGGCGTGCCGGTCATCGGTCTGATGACGATCGCGCGGATGGACGCGACCGACGAGGAGGCGAGAGGGACTTTCCGTCGCCTGCGGGAGCTGCGCGATCGGCTGGCCCAGGCGTCCGGTATCGGTCTGGAGGAGCTGTCGATGGGCATGAGCGCCGATGCCGAGGCGGCGGCCGCCGAGGGTGCCACGCTCGTCCGGATCGGGACCGCGCTCTTCGGAGCGCGAGCCTAGACGCTATCCTCCGAGGTGATGGAGCTGATCGTCACGTTCGTCCAGTTCCTTGCCTTTGCCGTCTGGTTCCTGCTCATCGCTCGCGTCCTGATGAGCTGGACGAATCCGACGGGCGGCGGCGGGCTGACCGCGTTCATCTACCAGGCCACCGAGCCGATCCTGGCGCCGATTCGTCGCGTGCTGCCGCCAACCGGCGGGATCGACTGGTCGCCGCTCGTCGCGATGTTGCTGATCGGCGTCGTGGTCCGGGTGCTGACCCAGCTGACAACTCGCTGAGTCGCGGATCCGTTCGGCACAGGCCAGCCGCTATACTCGGCCTCCCCAATGGGCGATTAGCTCAGCTGGTTAGAGTGCACGGTTCACATCCGTGAGGTCACTGGTTCGAATCCAGTATCGCCCACCATTCCCCACCGTTCGGTCATGCGCGTCGCGCTGACCACCGAGTCGTACCTGCCGTACGTGTCGGGCGTGACGGTCTCGGTCGACGCGCTCGCGCGAGGTCTCGGCGCGCGCGGCCACGAAGTGCTGGTGATCGCCCCGCGGCCGGCGAGCGGGAGCGTCCCGACGCCCGGTCGGCTCACCGGGACCCGAGCCCGAGATCGCGTGGCTCCCGTCCTATCAGCTCCCGCGCCTCGTGCCGCCGGCCTACCGGATGGCGTGGCCGAACCCGTGGGCCGGCGCGGTCCGCCATGCGGCCCGCTGGCGCCCGGACGTCGTCCACGCCCACTCTCCGTTCGTCACCGGCCTCCTCGCGCGCAACCTGGCGCGGGCGACCGGAGCCCCGCTGGTCTTCACCCACCACACGCGGTTCGCCGACTACGGCCACTACCTCGGTCCGTTGGCCGCGCCCGGCTCCGCCCTGACCGATGCCTACCTGCGGCGCTTCTGGGCCGGTTGCGCGGCGATCGTCGCGCCGTCCGGCGACCTGGCCGATGAGATCCGTGGGCGTCTCCCGGAGGACCGTCACGACCGGGTCCGCGTCGTGCCCACCGGCATCGACGTCGAAGGCATCCGGGCGCTCGACGCCGTCGATCCGCGGCCGGTCGCCGGGTGGCCGGCCGACGCCGTGGTCGTCGCCACGCTTGGCCGGCTGGCGCCGGAGAAGAGCGTCGACGTCATCATCGATGCCGCGGCCGTCTTCCTCGAGCGGACCCCATCAGCGCGCCTGCTCGTCATCGGCGGCGGCCCATCGGAGGCCGACCTGCAGCGACGCGCGGGGGCATTCGGCGGCGGGGTCCACCTGACCAGCGCGCTGCCGCGGCTCGACGCGCTGGCCCTGTTGCGCGGCGCGGACCTGTTCGCCTTCGCGTCGCGCACCGAGACACAGGGTCTCGTCCTGGCCGAGGCGCTCGCGGCCGGGCTGCCCGCCGTGGCGGTCGAGGGCCCTGGCGTGGCGGACTCCGTCCGCGACGGCGTCGACGGTCGGATCGTCCCCGCCGAGCCGGAGGCCACCCGCGCCGAGCGGCTGGGCATCGCGCTCGCGGCGCTGGTCGCGGATCCGGGGTTGCGTCGGGCCCTGGCTGATCGGGCGAACGAGGATGCGGACCGCTTCGCGCTGCCGAAACGGGTCGCGGAGATGGAGGCCATCTACCACTCCGCGGTGGCGGGCTGACCCGGTTCGCCGGGAAATGCTTGCGCCGCCACCGGCCGGGCGTACAATGCCGCCCATGCGAGTGAGTCTGGTGGCCCGCTTCGTCTCCCATCCATCCATCGACTTCGGTTCGAGCCGCCGTTCGGCGCATCGGTCCATGCTCGGGACTGCCCGACCGCGGACGGTCTTCCACCGCCCGCGCAGGCCTCAGCCGTCGATGGTGAGCGTCAGCGCGCTGCGCTCCCAGACCAGTCGCTTCCGCTTCCCCGCTGTCGGTCGCGCCGCCCGCCTGCCCGCCCGACGCCCCGCGCTCCCGTTCGGGTTGCCGCGCGCCCGACGCGCCTAGCCGCCGCGGGGTGCCGATCACGCGCAGCGCTCGCGCCACGTCGGCAGGGGGTGTCGTCTACCGAGCGCGCGACGGTCGCATCCAGGTCGCCCTCGCACATCGGCGCAGCCCGCCGCTGTGGGCGCTGCCCAAGGGCACCCCCGACTCCGGCGAGACGATCGAGGAGACTGCCGTCCGCGAGACGCGCGAGGAGACCGGGCTCGAGGTCGAGATCGAGCGTCGCCTGGGCTCGATCCGCTACTTCTTCGTCCGCGGCTCGACGCGGTTCAACAAGACCGTGCACTTCTTTCTCATGCGCGCCGTCGGCGGCAGCCCCGACGACCACGACGCGGAGTTCGACGAGGTCCGCTGGGTCGACCTGCCCGAGGCGCTGGCCCTCATCACCCACGCCACCGAGCGTTCGGTGGTGGACGAGGCCGCGGCAGCTCTCGGCGCCGAACCGGGGTCCGATGCGTTGACGGCCGGGGCGCACGCGTGACCGAGGCTCCGGCGGCGACGCCGCTGCGCCACACCCCGCTCCACGACCTCCACGTCGGCCTCGGGGCGCGGATGGTGCCGTTCGCCGGCTACGAGATGCCGGTCCAATACGCCTCGATCATCGACGAGCACCGCACCGTGCGCTCCGCCATCGGCCTCTTCGACCTGTCGCACATGGGCGAGATCGAGGTGCGCGGGAGCGGGGCGCTGGCCTTCCTGAGCCATGCGGTCGTGAGTGATCCCTCCGCGCTGGCCGTGGGCCAGGCGCAGTACTCGATGCTGTGCGACGCCGACGGGGGGATCATCGACGACCTCATCCTCTACCGACTCGGCGCCGATCGGTACATGGTCGTGTGCAACGCATCGAACCGCGCGGCGGTGGTCGAGCATCTCGGCGCGCTGGAGCGGCCCGAAGCAACGCTCGACGACCGCAGCGACGAGATCGCGCTGGTCGCGCCACAGGGCCCGGAGGCGGCGCCGCTCCTGGCAGGACTGACTGATGTGGACCTCGACGCCCTGGCGAACTACCACGCCGCCGAGGGCTCGGTCGCCGGCGTGGCCTGCGTCGTCGCCCGAACCGGCTACACCGGCGAAGACGGATTCGAGCTCTTCTGCGACGCGGACCGCGCCCGCGAGCTTTGGGATGCGGTCGTCGCCGCCGGCGAACCGGCGGGGCTGGTGCCGTGCGGGCTCGGCGCGCGGGACACGCTGCGGCTCGAGGCCGGCATGCCGCTGTACGGCAACGAGCTCGACCGCGACACCAACCCGTTCGAGGTGAACCTGGGGCGAGTCGTGAAGCTCGAGAAGGGCGACTTCGTCGGCCGCGCCGCCCTCGAGGCCGTGAGGGTAGGGGGGCCGCGACGGAAGCTCATCGGCCTGCAGATGGTCGACAACGCCATCCCGCGCAGCGGATACGGGGTCCTCGCCGACGGCCGGTCGGTCGGACGGGTGACGAGCGGCACGCTGTCGCCGAGCCTCGGCACCAAGATTGCGATGGCCAAGGTCACCGCCGAGGCCGCCGGCATCGGCAACGCGTTCGAGGTCGTCGTCCGCGACCGCCCGTACCGGGCCGAGCAGGTAAAGTTGCCGTTCTACCGCCGCCAGCGCGACTGACGCGGCGAACGTCCCAAGGAGGATGCACGCGCGGATGGCCTACCCCGACGACCTGTCCTACTCGAAGGAGCACGAGTGGGTCCGCCAGGAGGGTTCGCGCGCGACCATCGGCATCACGAGCTTTGCGGCCGATGAGCTGGGAGACATCGTTTTCGTCGAGCTGCCCGAGGTCGGCGCGGCACTGAGCCAATTCGCCACGTTCGGCGTCGTCGAGAGCGTGAAGGCGGTGAGCGACCTGTACGCACCGATCTCCGGCGACGTCGTCGAGGTCAACGAGGCCCTGCGCGAGAACCCCGAGCTGATGAACGCGGACCCATTCGGCGAGGGCTGGATCGCCAAGGTCGAGATGGCCGATCGGTCCGAGCTCGACGCCTTGCTCGACGCGGACGGCTACGCTGCCGAGACCGCCTGACGGCGGGCCTGAGCCGATGACCTATTCGCCACACACCCATGCCGACCGGGAGCGGATGCTCGCCGCGGTCGGCGTCGAATCGGTCGAGGACCTGTTCGCCGACATCCCCGCATCGGTGCGTGCGAGCGCCTGGGACGTGCCACCGGCGCTGGCCGAGCAGGAGGTGCGCGCCGAGCTGGCCCGCCTGGCCGGGCGCAACCGGATCCCCGACGTCAGCTTCCTCGGCGCGGGCGTGTACCGCCACCTGATCCCAGCGGTCGTCGGGGAAGTGATCGGGCGTCCGGAGTTCGCGACGGCCTACACGCCGTACCAGCCGGAGGTATCGCAGGGCACGCTCCAGAGCATCTACGAGTTCCAGTCCCTCATCTGCGAGCTCACGGGCATGGAGGTCGCGACCGCCTCGCACTACGATGGCGCCACCGCGACCGCCGAGGCCGCGCTCATGGCCTGCCGGCTGACCCGGCGCCACCGCGTGGCCGTCTCGGCCGGCGTCAACCCGGACTACCGCCGGGTGCTCGAGACATACTGCTCCGGGCCGGGGATCGAGGTCGCGACCGTGCCGATCGACCTGGAGGAGGGCGGCACCGGCTCAACCTCGCCCGAGGTCGCCTCGCAGGCGCTCGGCGACGACGTCGCCTGTCTCGTCGCGGCGCAGCCGAACTTCTACGGCCAGCTCGAGCCGATGCGCGAGCTCGCCGACGCGGCACATGCCGCTGGCGCGCAGCTCGTGGCGGTCGTCGAGCCGACGTCGCTCGCGCTGCTGGAGCCACCCGGAGCGTATGGCGCCGACCTCGTGGCCGCCGAGGGCCAGCCGCTCGGCATCCCGGCCAGCTTCGGTGGGCCGTACGTCGGGCTGATGGCGGCGCGCATGGCTTCGGTGCGGCAGATGCCCGGCCGGCTGGTCGGCGCGACGCGCGACACCGACGGCCGCAAGGGCTACGTGCTCACACTCCAGGCCCGCGAGCAGCACATCCGCCGCGAGAAGGCGGCGAGCAACATCTGCACGAACCAGGCGCTCATGGCGCTCGCGGCCACCGCCTACCTCTCGGCGGTCGGCCCGCAGGGCCTGCGCGAGGTCGGGGAGCTGTCGACGACGCAGGCGCGCCATCTCGTCAGCGCCCTGACCGATGCGGGGCTCGCCGAGCCGCGCTTCGATGGGCCGTACTTCGCCGAGGTCACGATGCGCGTGCCGGAGGCCGCCCGCCGCCACGCCGGGCTCGTCGAGCGCGGCGTCGTCGCCGGCTACCTGCCCGAGCGCGACGAGCCCGCGTTGCGCGACACCATCCTGATGGCGACCACCGAGCTCACGAGCGACGACGACATCGCTCGCCTCGTCGATGCGCTGGAGGCGACCCGATGAGCGTCGCCGATCCGCCCCGCACCGACACCTCCGGTCGCGGCGCCGCCTTCTCCGGCGCGACGGCAGGCGAGGAGCTCACGGTCGTGGAACCGCTCATCTTCGACCGATCCCGTCCGGAGCGGCGGGCGGTCCGCTTCCCGCAGCCCACGGACGTCGCGCGCGAGCGCGCGTCCCGGCAGCCGCAGCTGCCGGCATCGGTCCTTCGGACGGACGCGCCACGCCTGCCGGAGGTGAGCGAGCTCGAGCTGCTGCGCCACTACAACCGGCTGGCGCACCTCAACCAGGCGATCGATCTGAACTTCTATCCGCTCGGGTCGTGCACGATGAAGTACAACCCGAAGGTCAACGAATGGGCCGCGCGGCTGCCCGGCCTGGCCGAGTCGCATCCGCTCGACCCGGAGGATCTGTCGCAGGGCTCGCTCGAGCTGATGTGGCTGCTCGCCGAGCTGCTCAAGGAGATCAGCGGGTTCGGTGCGGTCTCGTTGCAGCCGGCGGCGGGCGCCCATGGCGAGCTGACCGGAATGCTCATGACCCGCGCCTACCACCGCGATCATGGCGAGGCCGAGCAGCGTACGAAGGTGCTCGTGCCGGACTCGGCGCACGGCACGAATCCGGCGACGGCCACGATGGTCGGCTACCAATCGGTGACGATCCGCTCGAACGAGCGGGGCGGGATCGACCTCGGCGCGCTGCGCGAGGCGCTCGGCCCGGACGTGGCGGCGCTGATGATCACGAACCCGAGCACGCTCGGGATCTTCGAGGACCAGATCGACCAGGTCCTCGCCGCCGTCCACGAGGCCGGGGCGATCGCCTACATGGACGGCGCGAACCTCAACGCCATCCTCGGCCGCTTCCGCCCCGGCGAGGCGGGGTTCGACGTCATGCACTTCAACCTGCACAAGACGTTCTCCACGCCCCATGGCGGCGGGGGACCCGGCGCAGGCCCGGTCGGGGTCGGCGAGCGCCTGGCGCCATACCTGCCCAGGCCGATGCCGGTGCTGGCCGCCGGCAATGCCGCGGAGGTGCGGGCGAATGCGCGCGCGGGGCGCTCGACCGATGGCGCGCGCTTCGCGCTCGACTGGGACCTGCCGAAGAGCATCGGCAAGGTCCGCAGCTGCTACGGCAACTTCGGCATGTTCGTGCGCGCGTACACCTACATCCGATCGAATGGCTCCGACGGCCTGCGGACGATCAGCGAGGATGCGGTCCTGGCCGCGAACTACCTGCGCGTCAAGCTCCACGACGTCTACGACCTGCCCTACGACCGACTGAGCAAGCACGAGGTCGTGTTCAGCGGGCGTCGCCAGAAGCGCGAGCATGGCGTCACGACCCTCGACATCGCGAAGGCGATCCTCGACCACGGCATCCATCCGCCGACGGTCTACTTCCCGCTCATCGTCGAGGAGGCGCTCATGGTCGAGCCGACCGAGACCGAGACGCTCGAGACCCTCGACCACTTCGTGAACGTCATGCGCGAGATCGCCTCGACCGCCGCGTCGGATCCGGAGGCGATCAAGCGAGCCCCGGTTACGACGCCAGTCGGGCGGCTGGACGAGGCGACGGCGGCACGACGACCGGACCTGCGTCATCGGTTCGGCGACGAGACCGATGCGCCTGCCGAGCCGGTGTCCGAACCTACCCCGGAAGCGGCGCCATCTGCCTGAGATGCCGTCGGAACGCGCCGCGTATTGACTGCATCGGTCTGAACGTTCCTGGACGGCGCGACGTAGTATGAGCAACCCCCACAGCGGACGATCCGCACAGGTGCCTGTGGAATCGAAACGGCCCGACGACCTCGTCGAGCGCATGCAGGGCGGCGACGTCGACGCCTTCGAAGAGTTCTTCAACACCTACAAGCGTCCTGTCTTCGCGACCGCGCTTGCGATCACGCGCGACCCGTTCCTTGCCGAGGAGGTCCTCCAGGACTGCTTCGTGAAGGCCTACAGGGTCCGCGAGCGGCTCGATCCGACGCGATCTCCGCTCCCATGGCTCCAGCGCGTGACGATCAACCTGTGCTACAGCCGGATCAGCCGCCGCAAGGCGCTGTCGGAGCCGCTCACCAGCCTCATCACCAACCTCGTGGTGGACCTCGCCACGCCGCCCGACCAGATCGTCGAGTCGCGCGAGGTCATCGAGGTGCTGCAGCGCGGGATCGACGCACTGCCGCCGAAGCAGCAGACCGCGGTGATCCTCTACTACCTCCATGGCTACTCGCTGGCCGAGTCCGCGGAGATCGCCGACTGCAACGTCGGCACGATGAAGTCCCGCCTCCACTACGCGCTCAAGGCGCTGCGGTTGAGCCTGCCCGTCGAGCGCCGCATCCCCGTCACCGCGGTCCGCAGGCCCGCGCCCGCGATGCGGAGGGTGAGCCGATGAGCTGCCGGCGCATCCGCCGCGAGCTGCTGTGGCTGGTGCGGTTCGGCGATTTCGACGCCGGATCGGCCCCGCATCTCGACCACTTGGCCGGCTGTCAGGGCTGTCGCGACGAGGTCGGCCTGGATCGCGCCCTGGTGCGTCAGCTGCGCACGGCGCTCGCCGAGCGCATTGGCGACGCCTCGCCGAGCCCCAGCGCGTGGGAGGGCGTGCTGGCTCGCATGTCCCAGCCCGAGCCGAGCATGTTGCGGCCGTGGTCGGCCAGGCTGGCGGGTTTCCTGCGCGCCGGCAGCGCGATGGCCGGAGCGAGCCTCGCACTCTTGCTCGCGCTCAACCTGGAGCTGGCGCCGATCGGGGCGATCCCGGTCCCGGGGTCCACCGACGCCGAGGTCGTAACGGCGACCACGCCGGCCGGGCGAGGCGCAGGGCTGCGTCACTGGGAGGGCCGCGCGCCCGCCGCCGGGAGCGGGCTGGTCCGGGAGGACGACGCGACGATCATGTGGAGGCCGACGCCATCCGAGCAGCTGCCCCTGGCGCGCACCACCCTCGTGGCGTCGGCGAGCGATGACGTCGACGCCACGCCGGCGACCGATCCTGCCGACGCTCCGGCCGATGGCGGGCCGGCGGTCGTGATCAACCTGGTGCCGGTCGATGCGGCGACGATGTCCAGCTCGAACCCGACGGACGAGTCGGGCGAGTCCGACGACCAGCCGGCGGCGCCGGCCATCCCGCCAGCCGGCGGACCTTCCTGATTGCCCCGGAGTGTGCGAGACTAGCGCACCGTTTTGAGCGAAGGATCAGCTCCCGGATCACCGGCCCTACGGCCGGACAGAGCGTGAGGAGCGGTGGTCCGAGTCAACCACCACATGGAGGAGCATGGATGCGCACCTGGAGATTGGTCTCCCTGCTGTCGATCCTCGCGCTCGTGCTGGCAGCCTGCGGAGAGCAGGGCGCCAGCCCAGCCGAGACCGACGAGCCGGACCCGACCGGATCGGCCGCCGAGCCGACCGATGGGACCGGTGAGCCGACCCCCGGAGGAACGCTGGTCTTCGCCGGCGCTCGCCTTTCGGCCAGCCTGGATCCGGCACTCACCAGCGACGGTGAGTCGTTCCGGGTCCTTCAGCAGGTCTACGAGCCACTCGTCGACCTCGCCCCGGGCAGCACGAACGAGCTCGAAGGCGTGCTCGCCGAGAGCTGGACGGGCGAGCCTGGCGACACTGAGTACGTCTTCACCCTCCGCGAGGGCGTGACGTTCCACGACGGGACTCCACTGAACGCGGAGGCGGTCAAGATCAACTTCGACCGCATGCAGAACCTCGACGAGACCGATCAGGCCAGCGCCTACTACTACGGCGCGCTCATGGACGGCTTCGGGCCGGACAACCTGATCAGCAGCGTCGAGGCCACCGACGAGCTGACGGTGACCTTCACCCTCCGCGAGCCGAGCCCGACGTTCCTGTTCGGGATCACCCTGACGCCGTTCAGCATCATCAGCCCGGCGATCCTCGAGTCGACCGGTGCGGACTCGTCGGAGACGAGCACGCTCGATACCGACGTGGTTCAGGCCGGCACCGGCCCATTCGTCATGGAGGACTACATTCCGGACGACAGCGCCACGCTGATTCGAAACGAGGAGTACTGGGGTCCCACGGCATTCCTGGATCGGCTGATCATCCGGCCGATCGCCGACCCGGCGGCGCGTCTCCAGGCGCTCCAGGGCGGCAGCATCCAGGGCTACGACCTCGTCAACCCACCAGACTACGAGACCGTCGAGAGCGAGGGCTTCACCCTCGTCGAGCGCCTCTCGTTCAACGGCCTGTACCTTGGCCTGAACCCGGTCGCGCGCGAGAACGCGGCCGCCGCGGAGAGCGGGGTGGCGGAGGTCTACGGTGGCGAGGAGTCGCCCGTGGCCGATCTGGCCGTTCGCCAGGCGATCGCCATGGCCATCGACAAGGAGGCGCTCATCGAGGCCTTCTACGGTGGCCGCGGTTCACCGGCCAATATCTTCATGCCGCCGTCGAGCGGATGGCATGAGCAGGTCCTGGCCGGCGTGACGCCCGACACCTTCGATCCGGAGGGCGCAGCCGCGCTCCTGGAGGAGGCCGGCTTCACGGCCGACAACCCGGCCACGATCCACTTCTGGTTCCCGACCGAGGTGACCCGTCCGTACATGCCCGATCCTGCGGGCCTGCACGAGGCGGTGAGCCAGATGCTCACCGACGCGGGCTTCGTGGTCGAGTCGCACAGCGATATCTGGGACGATCCCGGATACCTGTTCGACGCGCAGAACGGCTACTACGATCTGCACTTCCTGGGCTGGACGGGTGACTACGACGATCCGTCGAACTGGTACGGCGTCCACTTCGGCTTCCAGCAGGGTGAGCCGGCGGCCCAGTTCGGTTGCGACGTCGAGGGACTCGACGATGCGATCCAGGGCGCTTCGGCGGAGCTGGACGAGACGGCGCGTGGCGAGGCCTGGGCCGAGGTGGCCGGGCTGATCCACTCGAACGTCTGCTTCGTGACCCTGGTGCATGGTGATACGGCGCTTGCCTTCACCAGCGAGGTCCAGGGCTACGAGCCCAACCCGACCGGCTCGGAGAGCTTCGACACGGTGTGGCTCAGCGGCGAGTAATCGCTGATCGCTGACCACCGCATAGACTGAGAGGGCCTCGGCGCGAGCCGAGGCCCTCTCGCAACCTCGAAACATCCCGGAGCGCAGGAGGTGACGTGGGCAAGTTCATCCTTCGTCGATTCCTGCTGCTCATCCCGATCCTGCTCGGGCTCACCGTCGTGATCTTCCTCTTCATCCGGCTCTTGCCAGGTGACCCCGCGAGCGCGATCCTTGGTGAGCGGGCGACGCCCGAGAGCCTGGCGCGGGTGCGTGAGGCGCTCGGGCTCGACAGGCCCCTGTTCGAGCAGTACTGGGAGTACCTGTCGGGCCTGCTCGTCTTCGACCTCGGCAGCAGCTTCCTCACCGGCCGCGACGTTGCCGATGACTTCCTTCAGCGCTTCCCGGCCACCATCGAGCTCGCGATCGCGGCAATGCTGTTCGCGCTCCTCCTCGGCCTCCCGCTCGGTATGCTCACTGCCAAGCGGCGCGGCTCCTGGGTCGACCAGGGCGGCACGGTCGTGTCCCTGATCGGGATCAGCATCCCGATCTTCTTCCTGGGCCTCATGCTCAAGTGGTTCCTCGCCATCCAATTCCCGATCCTGCCGGACTCGGGCAGGATCGATCTCATCGAGTACTACATCCCGCGCGTGACGAACTTCATGACCATCGACACGCTCTTGGCCGGGCAGCCCGGCGCCTTCGTCGACTCGTTGCGACACCTGATCCTGCCGGCCATCGCGCTCGGGACCATTCCGCTCGCCATCATCATGCGCATCACGCGCGCCAGCGTGATCGACGTGCTCAACGAGGATTACGTGCGCACGGCAAACGCCAAGGGACTGCGCTCGGGTGTCGTGGACAACCGCCACGTCCTGCGGAACGCGATGCTGCCCGTGATCACCGTCATCGGCCTCCAGACCGGGCTCCTGCTCGGTGGCGCCATCCTGACCGAGACGATCTTCGGCTGGGGCGGGGTCGGCAAGTGGATGTACGACGCGGTGCTCTCGAACGACTACCAGGTCATCCAGAGCGGCGTCCTGCTGCTGGCGATCATCTTCGTGATCGTCAACCTGCTGGTCGACATCAGCTACGCCTTCCTGAACCCGCGGATCCGCTACTCGTGAGCACCGCCGCCACCACCCTCGACGGCGTCGTCGAGGACAAGCCGGTCGGCCTCTGGGCCGATGCATTCCGTCGAATGCGCCGCAGCCCGGCCGCGATCATCGGCGGGACGATCGTCGGCTTCATGGTCCTCATCGCCGTATTTGCGCCGTTCCTCGCCCCCTACGACCCGCTGCGCGGCAACCTCTCGGACAGCTTCCTGCCCCCGTCGGCGCAGCACTGGATGGGAACGAACATCCAGGGCCAGGACGTGCTGTCGCGGATCATCTGGGGCGCTCGCCTCACGCTCGGCATCGCCGTGCTCTCGGTCACCATCGGCGTGGCCGTCGGCGGCTTCTTCGGCGCGGTCGCCGGCTTCTTCAAGGGCAAGGTCGACGCGATCATCATGCGGATGGTCGACATCATGCTGGCCATCCCGGGGCTGCTGCTGGCGATCGGCATCGTGACCTTCCTCGGCCGCGGGGTGGTGCAGATCGCGATGGCAATCGCCATCGTCAACGTCCCGATCTTCGCCCGCCTGCTGCGCAGCAGCCTGCTGGGCCTGCGCGAGGCCGACTACGTCATCGCCGCGCGCTCCGTCGGGGTGCGCGGCCCGACGATCCTCACGCGGCACATGCTGCCGAACGCGATTGGTCCGCTCATCGTCCAGGCGACCCTCGCTCTCGCGACGGCGGTGGTAGACGCCGCGGCCCTCGGCTTCCTCGGCCTCGGTCCGGACCCACGCACGCCGGAGTGGGGGGCGATGTTGTCGGACACCTATCGCTACCTGAACGAGGCGGTGTGGCTGGCCTTCTTCCCGGGGATCGCGATCGTCATCAGCGTCGTCGGCTTCAACCTGCTTGGCGACGGCATGCGCGAGGCGCTCGACCCGAGACTGCGGCGATGATCCGCAACCTGCCGTCGGCGGACTCTCCGCTGCTCTCGGTACGCGACCTGCGGGTGACCTTCGGCTCTGGCGATCGCATCGTGCACGCGGTGAATGGCATCAGCTACGACCTCGCCCGCGGCGAGACGCTCGGCGTGGTCGGCGAGTCCGGCTGCGGGAAGAGCGTCAGCTCGTTGGCGCTCATGCGCCTGCTGCCGAAGCCGGCGGCGCACATCGATGCGGGCGAGGTCACCTTCGATGGCGAGGAGATCCTGGGCCTCAGCGAGGAGTCGATGCGCGAGATCCGTGGCAACCGGATCGCGATGATCTTCCAGGACCCGATGACGTCGCTGAATCCGGTGCTCACCATCGAGCGCCAGCTCACCGAGGTGCTCGAGGCGCATCGCAAGCTGAAGAGGCGCGGCGCGACCGATCGCGCCGTCGAGCTGCTCGACCTCGTCGGCATCCCGGCGGCGAAGCGCCGGCTCAATGACTACCCCCATCAGTTCAGCGGCGGGATGCGCCAGCGAGTGATGATCGCGATCGCCCTGGCCTGCGACCCCCAGCTGCTCATCGCCGACGAGCCGACGACCGCCCTGGACGTGACGATCCAGGCCCAGATCCTCGAGCTCATGCGTTCGGCGGTCGTCGAGCGCGACACCGCGCTCATCCTCATCACCCACGACCTCGGCGTCGTCGCCGGCATGGCCCAGCGCATCAACGTCATGTACGCCGGCCACATCGTCGAGCGGGCCGAGACCGATGAGCTCTACGGCCGGCCGCGCCACCCGTACACCGTCGGCCTGCTGCAGTCCATCCCGCGCCTCGACGCGCAGGGTCGTGGCGAGCTCGTCCCGATCCAGGGCCAGCCGCCGGACCTGTCGCGAAAGATCGCCGGCTGCCCGTTCGCGCCGCGCTGCTTCAACGCGCAGGAGCGCTGCCGGCAGGAGAACCCCGCCCTCGAGCAGGCTCCCGATGCCGCCGATGGCCACGAGGTCGCCTGCTGGTACCCGGCCGCGGGCGAGACGCTCGTTCCGTCCGGCTTCGAGGCGGAGCGCGCCTCGTGAGCATCGCCGAGGCGCCACCCAGGCCAGGGCCCGACACGGCCCGCACCGGTGCCGCGCTCCTGCGGACCGATCGGCTCAAGGTCCACTTCCCGATCACCGAGGGCGTGATCTTCCAGCGCCGCATCGGCGCGGTGCGCGCCGTGGACGGCGTCTCGCTCGAGGTGCGTCGCGGCGAGACGCTCGGCCTCGTCGGCGAGTCGGGCTGCGGCAAGTCGACGTTCGCGCGCGCGGTGATCCGGCTGGTGGATGCGACGGATGGTCGCATCGAGTTCGACGGCGTGGACATCACCTCCCTCAAGGGCGACGGGCTGCGCCGCATCCGACGCCGAATGCAGATGATCTTCCAGGACCCGTACGCGTCGCTCAACCCGCGGATGACGATCGGCTCGATGCTGGCCGAGCCGTTGCGCGTGCATCGGATCGCCAAGGGGGGCGAGGCGACGAGGCGGGCGCAGCAGCTCATCGAGATCGTCGGGCTACCGCGCAACGCGATCAATCGCTATCCGCACGAGTTCTCCGGCGGCCAGCGGCAGCGAGCCGGGATCGCGCGCGCCCTCGCCGTACAGCCGGAGTTCATCGCCGCCGACGAGGCCGTCTCCGCGCTCGACGTGAGCATCCAAGCCCAGATCATCAACCTCCTCGCCGACCTCCAGCGCGAGTTCGAGCTGACGTACCTGTTCATCGCCCACGACCTGTCGGTGGTGCGCCACATCAGCGACCGGATCGCGGTGATGTACCTCGGCGAGGTCGTCGAGCTGTCTCCGTCCCGCGAGCTCTACGACAAGCCGCTGCACCCGTACACCTGCGCGCTGGTGAGCGCCGTGCCGATCCCGGATCCAAAGGTCGAGACGAAGCGCAAGCGAATGATCCTGCGCGGCGACGTGCCCTCACCGGCCAACCCGCCGTCGGGCTGCCGCTTCCACACCCGCTGCTGGCTGCGCCGCGAACTGGGCGATCCGGAGCGCTGCGCCGCCGAGACCCCCGAGCTCCGCGAGCTGCAGCCCGCTCACCGCGTCGCCTGCCACTTCGCCGAGGAGCTCTCCGGCGAGCGGCGCTCCTCGCTGCTGACCGCTGCCGCCGAGCATTCCGATGCCCGCGACGTCAGCGAGGAGGAGCTTGTGGCCGCCGACGTCCCGCCCGCGCCCGAGCCCGAGGAGCTGCGCCAGGACGTGATTCAGCACTGATCGGCTAGGCTGCGCGACGTGGAGTACCGCATCGCGCTGGCCCAGGTCGCGCCGCGCCTCGGCGACCTCGACGCGAACCTCGACATCGCCTCGGACCGCGTGCGGGCAGCGGCCGCCGAGGGTGCGCAGCTCACCCTTCTCCCCGAGCTGGCGCTGACCGGCTACCTGCTCCTGGACCTGGTTCCCGACGTCGCCATGCGCGTCGATGACCCGCGCCTGCTCGCCATCGGTCATGACGCGCCCGGCATGCTGGTCGCGGTCGGGTTCGTCGAGGAGACCGATGACCATCGGTACTGCAACTCGGTGGCGCTGGTCCGGGACGGCGCGCTGGTGGGACTCCACCGCAAGGTGTACCTGCCGACCTACGGCCTCTTCGACGAGGGCCGCTTCACGCGCGCCGGCGACCGGATCCGGACGGTCGAGGTCGGGGAGCCAATCGGGCGCATCGGCCTGAGCGTGTGCGAGGACTTCTGGCACGCCTCGCTGCCGATGCTCCAGGCGCTCGACGGCGCCTCGCTGCTCGTCAACGTCGCCGCCGGACCGTCGCGCGCGCCCGGCTCGAGCGCCGGGCTCCAGGCGATCGAGGGCTGGCACAAGATGCAGGACACGTACGCGCTGCTCGGGACCGTGGCGCTCGCCTTCTGCAACCGCGTCGGTAACGAGGAGGGGCTGACCTTCTGGGGCGGCTCGCGCATCCTCGCCGCCGACGGCTCGACCGTCGTGCAGGCACCGCTGTGGGAGGAGGCGCTGGTCGTCGGCGCGCTCGACACCGACGATCTGCGCATGCAGCGCTACGGCCTCCCGCTCCTGGCAGACGAGCGCCTCGAGCTCGTCCGGCGCGAGCTGGACCGCATCATCGCCGAGCGCGCCGGCCTCGACGGCAGCCCACCGGAGGGCTGAGCCCGGTGGCCACGACCGTTCTGCCGCCGCTGCCGGCGATCGAGCCGATACAGGCGATCGAGGTCATCGTCGGCTTCATCCGGTCGCAGATGGCGCAGACCGGCTTCTCGCGGCTGGTCGTCGGTCTGTCGGGCGGGGTGGACTCGGCGACCGTCGCCTTCCTTGCGGCACGCGCCATCGACCCTGCCCACCTGCTGGCGGTGCGCATGCCCTTCCGCACGTCGTCTGAGGCCTCCGAGACCGATGCGCTCCGCGTCGTCGAAGCTCTCGGTTGCCGCACCGAGCGCGTCGACATCACGCCGATGGTCGAGCCGATGCTCGAGCTCATCAGCGGTCCAGACGAGGGTGGGCTGAACGTTCGGCGCGGGAACGTCATGGCCCGCCAGCGGATGATCGTGCTGTATGACCGCTCGGCGGCGTTCGATGCGCTCGTCATCGGCACCTCGAACAAGACCGAGGCGCTGCTCGGCTATGGGACGCTGCACGGCGATATGGCCGCCGCGCTTGCGCCGATCGGCGACCTCTACAAGTCGCAGCTGCGGGCGGTCGCCACCGGGCTCGGCGTGCCGCAGGAGATCCTCGACAAGCCCCCGTCCGCCGACTTGTGGCCCGGCCAGACCGACGAGGGCGAGCTCGGCCGCTCCTACGACCTCCTCGACCGCGCCCTGTTCGCCCTCGTCGACCGGCGCTGGACGGTGGACCGATGCGTCGCCGCCGGCCTGGATCGGTTGCTCGTCGAGTGGGTCGCCGGACGCGTGGCGCGGATGGAGTTCAAGCGCCAGTCGCCGCCGGTTGCGAAGCTCTCGCTCCGGACGCCGGGGATCGACCACCTCTACCCGCGACGCCGCCCTGGATCGTCCCGGTAAGCCGCCAGTAACCGGTCGGTAATCCGGTGCGCGTTAGGCTCCTGCGACCCAGCGGCCGTCTCGCCTCCGGTGCGCTGCGCTGATGGAAGGAGCCATCGCCATGAACAAGGTGTTGCTCGTCGGACGGCTGACCCGGGACCCGGAGCTGCGATCGTTGCCGTCGGGCAAGCACGTCGCGACGTTCACGATCGCGACGAACGAGTACCGCGGCGGCAACAACGAGCGGACCGAGTACCACCCGTGCGTCGCCTGGGACCGGCTGGCCGAGATCACCGGCCAGTTCCTGTCGAAGGGCCAGTTGGTCGACGTCGAGGGCCGCCTCCAGACGCGCCAGTGGGACGATGACGCCGGCAAGCGCCACTGGAAGACGGAGGTTGTCGTAGCCTCGCTCGAGATGCTCAGCGGCCGCTCGAAGAAGGAGTACGCCAAGGAGGCCCAGGCCGCCGCCGAGGCTCCGGATGACGCGGAGGCAACCCCGCCGGCCGAGAACGGCGCCGCCTCCGAGAGCGACCTCGAGGCCGTCGTCGCGATGTGATCCGTCGGGCGGCGGGGCTCATCCCCCGGCCTCGTCGCCCGTCCCGCCCGAACGTCGCCTCAGCGACGCCCGGCGTTACGCGCTTCTTTCGCTAGAGGGAGAGTCGGTGCGTCGGGACGTCGGCGGCTCGTGCGTACCCTCAACGCTGACGTCCGGGGCACCAAGCCGCCGGCGTGGTGGAGGTCCGTCGGCGAGTCGTGCGACCCGCTTGGCGTCGACTTCCGTCGCGACGTACTAGGCAGGATACGAATCAGGGTCTGTGGCGTTGACGGGCGTGTATGTGGCGCCCGGCTCGTCGAACTCATCCGGTACATCGATGCCGAGCGTGACCAAGACTTCGATGGCATCCTCGAGCAGCTGCCCAAGGATCGGTCCGGCGAGCTCGATTGAGAACTCGCTTCCGGCCAGCGCACCGCTGATCTGCAGCGTCCAGGAGGGCAGGAGTTCGCCCCGATTGCGGTCCTGCCGGGCGGACACCGACATCCGCCCGGCGGGCAGAGCGGACCGGATTGACCGAAGGGTCGCATCGACCCTACCGCTGGGTCGCACTGCCTGGGCACGCCAAAGCATGGGACTCCGTTTGCACGGCGTGCACTGTCGTGGCACACGCGACTGCGCGACAAGGCGACGAAGGTCCTAAGCGCAACGACGCCCAGCGGCGAAGGTGGCTGACTTGAGCGAAGCGGGCAACCGATCGTCCGCTTAGCGCTCGTTCGCTCGCACTGTGCATATTCAGACTGACGAGATCGTGATCCGGTGGACAACCCAATTGACGCTGGATGCCGGGACGCCTATCACTAGACGATCGGGGCAAGCACGGCTTGACCTAATGCGCGGCCATGCGTAAGGGAAAGCCGTTTGGAGACAACGCGAGCTGAGCAAGTGGCACATGCCGATCCGAGACTAATACGCGACCGTCTCCAAAGGTTGTGGTCGAAGCTGACAGCGTCGCCTGAGGCGCCGGAGGGCGAGCAGGGAAGCGCTAGGCAAAAGCCGTCCGCGTCCGCGGTGACGGGCTCGGGAGCGCTCGCAACGGGCGGTGGAGCAGCCGCAGGCGCCTCTGGGGCCGCGGCGGGCGCGTTTGGCACAGCGACCGTGTACAACATCGACCATCTGCACGTGAGGGCTGGCGGCCTGCCGGCGAGCATCTCCGCCGATGACATCGTCGATACCGTCCGGGAGCTGCTAGGTCTCATCCGCGGTTGGTATGGCTCGATGAACATGGCGGGTTCCCAGGAGCCGATGCGGCCCGAACGTGTCGCAGCTCTGGTCGCTGGTTCGGACAAGTGGTTCGTCCAGGCAGTCGGCAACTATGCGACGGCCTTGAGCCGACATGGACCCGAGCATGCAGAGACGCGGACGCGGTTCGGTGACATCGTCCTCGGGATCATGTCGAGGTCCGATGGATCATTGCTGTTTCCCAACGATACGCGAATCCTTCACCAGCACGCTGTGGATCTCGTCGGGAGGCGCTACCAGTGGGTCACCCGGGCACCACCGGAGACGTTGACGAACGAAGAACGGCAATCGAGGACATGGGCGGAATGGCTGTTCAGCGAGCTCCGCGGTATCGAAAGTCGGTCTGAAGCTCGCATGGCCGAGCGAGGCTACAAGTACAAGCAAGCATGGGTCTTGGGCTAGAGCGTTCGCCTCGGTTTCGGCGCCTGCTTCATCCGCGTAGCATCCGGACATTGGCCTACCCGTCGTGCCGGGGCGAGCCTGACCGATGGTAGATCTGTGGGTGATTTGTAGACGTGCTTGACATACGTCCTAGGGTGAGAGCGGGACCGGCCGCGACTCTTTTCCCCCCGGAGTCACGCCCGGTCCTATCTTCCCCCCGGTCACTCTGTCGATGCAGCCGTCGTGCCAGCGATGAGCCGGCGGTAAGTGGGCACCAGTAGCACCCGGCGGACCTGCCGCGAAGCCCGGCCATCCTGACAAGCAGGGAGGATCGGTGCGCCGATAGCGGCGGCGCTTGCATGCGGACCGCAGTGTGTGGGGACAGGCGTAGTGGCACGGCCGGTGCATTAGTCGCGGTGATCCAGACCGCGCCGCTATGGCCCGCCACTTCGAGGAGATCGGATGAACGCGCTGACCCTACTGAAGGCTGACCACGACAAGGTCAAGAAGATGCTCACGGATGGGGAGTCGACGACCGAGCGCGGCGTCAAGGCGCACCGACCTCTTCGAGACGCTCAAGGCCGAACTCACGATCCACGAGCGGATCGAGGAGGAGATCTTCTATCCGGCCCTCAAGTCACACCCGAAGGCCGCGGATATCGTGCTGGAAGGCTACGAGGAGCACCACGTGGTCGACGAGATCATGGGTGAGCTGGAGGCAACGTCGGTGAGCGACGAGACCTGGGGCGCAAAGTTCAAGGTCATGAAGGAGAACATCGAGCACCACATCGAAGAGGAGGAGGGCGAGATGTTCAAGCAGGCTCGCCAGGTCTTCGATGACCGCGAGCTCGAGGATCTGGGCAAGCAGATGCTGGAGCTCAAGCAGCTCGGCCAGCAAGTCCTCTCGTCATAGAGCAACACGAGGCCGTCGCCGTCGTGTGGGATCCGACGTGGCAGATCTAGAAGCCACCGAGGCGCAGATCTGGAAGCTCCTCGAACCATATCGACGCGAGCTTGAGGCAGCGACGATCTACGGCATGCCATCACTCCGCTGGCCGGGGGCCAAAGCCCACGACTACTTCGCGAGCGTCCGCACCGGGAAGAGCTTCGTCAGCCTCTACCTGCTTGTCGCGGATACCTATCCCGAGGCGCTCGAGGGGACGTCAGATGTCCTGCTCAAGCGTCGGACGGGCAAAGCGGCCTTCAACTTTCCAAACCTCGACGATGAATTGGCGGCGGACTTGGAGGCGCTGCTAGCCCGCCTGTACGAGCGATACCGCGCAGCTCACCTCGATCGCTAACCTCGCAGCGGCGAATTCAGCGAATCTCGCCGAGCGGCGGATAGCGCCGAACTCCCTAGGCCGAGATGAACGTGTGCGCGGGATAGATCTCGGGCAAGTCGGTGACTCCGACCTCCTGCAAGATCGGCATAAGGACCTCGCCGAACTTCCCTACTGCGACATCGGACTCCCACACGTCAACGACCCGGAACCCTTTCTCGCCCTGCCCGGCGGCGTGGACCAGTAGCCCATCGACGGGCCAGTCGGCGGGAGACTCAAGCCGGCTCTTGCCGGTCATCTTCCTGACGATCTCCTCGTACCGCTCCCTGGTGAGTGTCGGGCCCTGATGAACGAGCACAACGGACATTGCCAACCTCCTTCTCCCCATGGGTCGGGCCTCGATTGTATTGCCCGGTCGGCGGCCGAAGTCGAGGCGGCGATAGGGTCGCCGGCAATTCACGCCGGCTCGCATCCGACTGGAGCCGCCGCGAAGCACGGCCAGACCCTCCTGATGAGCTGGCAGGGAGGATCGGTGCGTCGGGATGGCCGCGGTTCCCCGAAGGCGGTTTCAGGCCGCACCACTTTTATTGGCTGCGGGCTTGATGCATTAGGACTATCGACTGCATGATGCCCCGAACGACTAGTACGAAAGGGGGACCCGATGCGACTCCGAGTGATGGCCGGGCTGATGGTTGCCATCGCCCTCATCTGGTTGGCGTCGTCGATCCTTGGGCTGCCAGTTACACGATCGCTTGCCACGCTGCTGGCGATTCCCTACGCGGTTCTCACGGCCTATCTCGTCTGGGAGCGCGTCCGAGCCTCCTCGAGTAGGAGGCCGGCGCGCTGATCGGCACTCGGTAGCTTCGTTCGTGCGATCTGCGAACTTGCACACGTTCACGATCGCGACGAAAGAGTACCGCGGCGGCAACACGAGCGGACCCGAGAGCGACCTCGAGGCCGTGTCGCGATCTGTCGGGCGGCGGGGCTCATCCCCCGGCCTCGTCGCCCGTCCCGCACGATGCGACGCTTCTGCTGCGCCATAGACAAGCGTCACGCGCTCTGCTCGGAGGCCACCTGCGCGTGATCCCAGATCGTCGTCAGGTGATCGAGCAGGCTCTCCATCGTGACCGACGTCTCCCGATCGTCGGGCCCTCGTCGATCGTATGCGTCGCGGAGATCGCAAAGCCGGTTCAGCAGCTCCGCCCCCTCAATCCGGCGTGTCATTTCTCGTCTCCTTCCGATGTGCCAGGTTCGATGCCGGAAGGATCCGACGAAGCTCCAGACTGAGCATCGGGACAGCGACCTATTTTCAGCCTGGGTCATGACTTATTCCCGCCGTCGTACGACTTCGATCTGACTTATCGGCGGTGCGCCGGCTGAGAGACCCCCCCGGGGATCGTGGCCCGATCCCCGGGATCTAACCGATGCACGGCGGAGCAAGATCAGCGAGGGCGGTCACCCAATCCGGACGACCTGGGGCACCCCGCTGGGCCGTCTTAGCGAAATGATCCGCCCGCGCGGCGGCCCCGCTCCCCGGCCCCGTTGTCGGTCTCCGGCATCCGATCGGCGGGTATCCTAGAGGGGCATCCGTTCACGTGCGATGCGCTGGGAGGCCCGCCATGTCGTCACGAACTCGTCGCCGTGCGGCGCTGGTGATCTCGGCCGTGCTGCTTGCCGCGGTCGCGTCGGGCTTCACCCCGACCGTCAGTCGGGGTGGGGGCGGGGCGGTGCTGGTCGGCGCCGGCGACATCGGGGATTGCCGCAGCCAGGGTGACGAGCGCACCGGGCGGCTGCTCCGCTCGATCGGCGGCACGGTGTTCACCACCGGGGACAACGCGTACACCTCGGGGACACCGACCGAGTTCGCCGAGTGCTACGACCCAACTTGGGGTCCTCTCCGCTGGCGGACGCGGCCGAGCCCGGGCAACCACGAGTACGGGACGGCAGATGCCGCCGGCTACTTCGGCTATTTCGGCCCGAAGGCAGGCCCGAGCGGCCGTGGGTACTTCGCGTACACGCGCGGGTCGTGGCGCATCTACAGCCTAAACTCCGAACGGCTCAGCGACGCCCAGCTCGAGTGGCTGCGTGCCGACCTGGCGGCGCACCCCTCGCGGTGCAGCATGGCGTACTGGCATCGGCCCCTGCGCAGCTCCGGTACCCACGGCGACGTCTTGCCTGTCAAGCAGCTGTGGCGGCCGCTGTACGCGGCCGGTGTCGAGCTCGTCGTCAACGGCCACGACCACAGCTACGAGCGCTTCGCGCCGATGCGCCCGGGCGGGATCAGCGACGCGAGTGGCATCCGCGAGTTCGTCGTGGGCACGGGCGGGACCGCGCTCCGCTCCTTCGAGACGATCAAGCCCAACAGCCAGGCCCGCCAAAGCTCGATCCATGGCGTCCTCAAGCTGTTCCTGGCTGACGGCTCGTACAGCTGGCGCTTCATCAGCGTCAACGGCAGCTACACCGACCGTGGCTCGACTCCCTGCCACAGACGACCCGCGAACAGTTTGGCCCTGGTCGCAGGCGGCGGAACGCGTCGGCCGATCTAAAAGTTCCGTGCCTCAACGGGTAAGCCTCCGCGTTCCGCGCTCGGGTTTGCTGAGGACGCTCAGGCAGGTCGACAGACGCTCAGGCGGGCGCGCCTATACTTGCCGCCCGCGGCGGCCCATCGGTGAGGCTGGCGCGCCCATCGATGGAAATGCATGGCTGACGACTACCCCTACAACGGACGGCTGAGCCGCTGGGAGGAGATCGCTCCCGGACTCGCGATCGTCGGCGTCCAGGCGCTCGAGGAGCCATTTCCGTTCGAGCCGGGGCAGTACGCCACGCTCGGGCTGGTCGGCCACGACGGCCCGAAGCTGATCCGGCGACCGATGAGCGTCAGCTCATCCGCCGACGACCTGAGCGAGTACGAGTTCTTCATCCGCCTCGTCGACAGCGGCGGCTTCACGCCGCTGCTCTGGGAGCGGAAGCTCGGCGACCCCATCAGCATCACTGGCCCGAAGGGCAAGTTCCTGCTCCAGGACGACGGCCGGCGCGCACTGTTCGTGGCCTCGGGCACAGGCCTGGCGCCGTTCACGAGCATGATCGACACGCTCCGGGATCGGGGCCGGACGCATGACATCGTGCTCCTCCAAGGAGTCAGCCACGAGCACGACCTGGCCTGGCGCGACGAGCTCAGCGAGCTCGAGGCGAGCGGCTTTCCGATCAGGTACGTCCCGACCATCTCGCGCCCGAACGAGAACCCGACCTGGAGCGGCTGCAAAGGTCGCGTCGAGGCGATCGTCGAGAGCCAGCTGGACGAGCACGGGCTCACGCCGGAGACCGCCACGCTCTACCTGTGCGGGAACCCCGAGATGATCACGGCGGTCGAGGACATCGCCGCAGCCCGTGGCTTCCCGCCGGAGCAGGTGCGCAAGGAGCTGTACTGGCCAAAGGGGCGCGAGCACTGATGGCCGATCGCTCGACGTTCTACCTCACCACCGCGATCTTCTATCCGAGCGAACGGCCGGCATTGCACTCGGTCTTCGAGGCAATCGGCGCCGACATGATCGCGCGCTACCAGCGGCTGCTCGGCAGGGAGGTTCGCTTCCTGACCGGCTTTGACGAGCACTCGGCCAACGTCGAGCGCGACGCGCGCGAGCTGGGAATCGACCCGCACGACCTCATCGACCCCTGGGCGGCGACGTGGAGGGCGACGTTCGACCGATTCGAGATCAGCGCCGATCGCTTCATCCGCACGACTGATCCGGACCATGCGGTGGCATCGGTCGAGATGGTGCGGCGGGCGCAGGCCAACGGCGACGTCTACGAGGGCGTCTACTCCGGCTGGTTCTGCGATGGCGATAACGCCTTCATGACCGAGTCGCAGATCGTGGACGGCAAGTGCCCGGACCACCCGACCCTCGAGCTTCGATGGCTCGAAGAGCAGAACTACTTCTTCCGCCTCTCCGCCTACCAGGAGCGCCTCGAGCAGCTGTATGCGGAAACCCCGTCTTTCTGCGAGCCCGCTCACTTCCGCAACGAGGTGCTCGGCTGGCTGCGCGAAGGGTTGCGCGACTTCTCGATCAGCAGATCAGGGACGAAGTGGGGGATTCCGTTCCCCGGCGACGACCGCCACCGCATCTACGTCTGGTTCGACGCGCTCACGAATTACCTCACCGGCGCGGGCTTCCCGAACGAACCTGCCGAGATGGCGAAGTGGTGGCCGGCCGACCTCCACGTCATCGGCAAGAACATCACGCGCTTCCACTGCCTCTACTGGCCGGCGATGCTGATGAGCGCCGGGTTGCCGCTTCCAAGGCAGGTGTTCGCCCACGGGTTCATGTACGACGTCAGCGGCCAGCGCATGAGCAAGACCACGGGCAACACCGAGGATCCCGACGAGATGGCCGATCGGTTCGGCGTGGACGGCGTCCGCTACACCGTCCTGCGCGAGGTCCCGTTCGAGCGCGACTCGAACGTCACCCTCGATGGATTCGTGCGCCGCTACAACGCCGATCTCGCCAACGACCTCGGCAACCTCGTCAACCGCTCGGTGAGCATGACGAACCGATACCTCGCCGGCTCACTCCCCCCGGTGACCGATGCGACCGAGCCGGCGGACCTCGAGCTCCAGGCGACCGCGACGTCGGCAGTCCAGCGTTACCACGCCGCCATGGCCGATCACCGCCTCAGCGATGCGCTGGCGGCGATGATGGACCTCGCGGGTGCCGCGAACGGCTATGCCGAGAGCCAGGCGCCGTGGGCGCTCGACAAGGCGGGGGAGGACCGGCGAGTTGGGCAGGTCCTCGTCGTCATGGCCGAGGTGTGCCGGATCATCGGCCACCTGCTGGCGCCCGTCGCCCCGACGGGTGCTCGGCGCATCCACGAGCAGCTCGGTGTGCCCGTCCCGTACGACGAGCGCGGCGTCGGCGGCCCGGGCATCGACGCACTGCTGGCCTGGGGCGGCGGCCCGTCCGACTGGCAGGCCGGACTGCCCGCGCCGATCTTCCCGCGCCTCGAGGTCGCGGAGGCGGCGAGCTGACCCGTCGGCGCGTCCCGGAGCGCCTTCCGGGGCTGATCGACTCGCACGCCCACCTCCAGCACGCGCGGTTCGACGTCGACCGCGACGAGGTGATCGCTCGCGCCGTCGAGGCGGGGATCGAACGCATCTGCGTCCCCGGCTGGGACCTCGCCTCCTCTGACGGCGCTCTGGAGCTGGCGAGCCGGCACCCGGGCATCGTCGACGCAGCCGTCGGTGTCCATCCGCACCACGCCGCCGAGGTGGGCGAGTCCGGATGGGCGCGCTTCGAGGCGCTGGTCGCCGACCCACGCACCGTCGCGGTGGGGGAGATCGGCCTCGACTACTTCCGCAACCTGTCGCCGCCGGAGGTCCAGCGCGAGGCGTTCGAGCGCCAGCTGGCGATGGCCGCTCGCAACGGACTTCCGGCGCTCGTCCACGACCGCGACGCCCACGAGGGCGTGACGTCGACGCTCCTTGCGTGGGGAGGCCGCGGCGTGCTCCATGCCTTTAGCGGCGACGCGGCCATGGCCCGCAGCCTGACCGCCGCGGGCTTCGTCGTCAGCTTCGCGCTGCCGGTCGCCTTCAGATCGGCAGCCGGCCCGCGCGCCGCCGCGAACGCGGTCACGGAGGGCACCTTCCTCATCGAGACCGATGCGCCCTACCTCGGTCCGGATGCGAGCCGCCGCAACGAGCCGACCACGGTGCTGCGCGTGGTCGCCGAGCTCGCGAGGCTGCGCGGCGTCGACGCAGCCACGCTCGTGGCGCCCATCCACGGCGCCTACGAGGGCCTCATCCGTCGATCCAGCGGGTGAGCGCCCGCTCGGTCGCAATGGCATGCCGGTTGCAATTGAGGCGCCCGAGGTGGCAGGACCACCAGAAGGTACCCGACACCGAAGGAGGGCCGTATGGGCCAGGTCAACGTCAACGCGCCGGGTGGCGGAACCACGGATCCCGACAGCAGCGGGGCGGGGTTCATCCTCGGCATCATCGTCGCGATCATCGTGATCGCCGCGCTCGTGTACTTCCTCGTCCTCCGCCCGGACAACGGAGACACCACCGATGGCGGCACCGATGGTGGCGATGTGCCCGAGCCGAGCGCCCTCGTGCTGAGGGACTACGCCTGAGCCAGCCTCACGGCTGATCCACCGCCCAAGCGCCCCGGCCATCGCGGCCGGGGCGTTCACGTTTCATTGACCGATTTCGGTTGACACTCGTCGCCGGAGAGTGCTACCTTGCGCATTAGCACTCTCGATGGTTGAGTGCCAGTCCGGCCGCATCGGCCGCACCTGGTGTCCCGCGAGGGTGAACAGTCTCAGAGGCTTCAACTCTGCATCGGTTTGCGCATGCAAGGAGGCATCACACACAGATGACCAGCACGGTCAGCGGCACGGCCACCGGGCTCAAGCCCCTCGGGGACCGCCTTGTCGTCAAGCCCACCCCGCGCGACGAGATGACCAAGAGCGGCATCGTCCTGCCCGACACCGCCAAGGAGCGCCCGCAGGAGGGCACCGTCCTGGCCGTCGGTCCGGGCCGCACGCTCGACGACGGCTCGCGCGAGCCGATGGAGGTCAGCGAGGGCCAGAAGGTCCTCTTCCAGAAGTACGCCGGCACGGAGTTCAAGCTGGATGAGGACGAGCTCTTGATCCTCTCCCAGAAGGACATCCTGGCCGTCATCGAATAGCGAGAGGAACGAAGAGAACGTGGCGAAGCAGCTGCTGTTCGAGGAAGAGGCACGTCGCTCCCTGAAGCGCGGCGTGGACAAGATGGCCGATGCCGTCAAGGTCACGCTGGGCCCCAAGGGCCGCTATGCCCTCCTCGACAAGAAATACGGTGCGCCGACCATCACGAATGACGGCGTCACCATTGCCCGCGACATCGAGCTCGAGGACCCGTACGAGAACATGGGTGCTCAGCTGCTCGAGGAGGTCGCGACCAAGACCAACGACGTTGCCGGAGACGGCACGACGACCTCGATCGTGCTGGCCCAGGCCATCATCACCGAGGGACTGAAGAACGTCACCGCCGGCGCCAGCCCGATGGGTCTCAAGCGCGGCATCGCGAAGGGCGTCGAGGCCATCGTCGAGGAGATCAAGCGGCTGTCGAAGCCGGTCGCGACGACTGACGACATCGCGCACATCGCCGCGATCAGCGCCCGTGACACCGAGATCGGCGAGATGATCGCCCAGGTCATGGACAAGGTCGGCAAGGACGGCGTGGTCACCGTCGAGGAGAGCCAGGGGCTCAAGATGGAGACCGAGTACGTGGAGGGCATGCAGCTCGACCGCGGCTACGTCTCGGCCTACATGGTCACCAGCACCGAGGGCGGCAAGCTCGAGGCGACCCTCGACCAGCCGTACATCCTCGTCACCGACAAGAAGATCAGCGCCGTGGCGGACATCTTGCCGACGCTCGAGAAGACGGTCAGCACCGGCAAGCCCCTGCTCATCATCGCCGAGGACGTCGACGGCGAGGCGCTGGCGACCCTGGTCGTCAACAAGCTCAAGGGCACGATCAGCGTCCTGGCCGTGAAGGCGCCGGGCTTCGGCGACCGTCGCAAGGCCATGCTCGAGGACATCGCCACCCTGAGCGGGGCGCGGGTCATCAGCGAGGAGGTCGGCCGCAAGCTCGACAGCGTGCAGCTCGAGGACCTCGGCGAGGCGCGCCGCGTGACGGCCACCAAGGACACGACCACGATCGTCGAGGGCAAGGGCGACGCGGCGGGCGATCAAGGCGCGCATCGGCCAGATCAAGCTCCAGATCGATGACACGACGAGTGACTTCGACCGCGAGAAGCTCCAGGAGCGACTCGCGAAGCTGTCGGGTGGCGTCGCGGTGCTCAAGGTCGGCGCGCCCACCGAGGTAGAGCTGAAGGAGAAGAAGCACCGCATCGAGGATGCGCTGTCGGCCGCTCGTGCGGGCGTCGAGGAAGGCATGGTCGCCGGTGGCGGATCGGTCCTCATCCACGCCCTGCCGTCGCTCGACAAGGTCGAGGTGCTCGGTGACGAGCTCATCGGCGTCAACATCCTGCGCCGCGCGCTCGAGGAGCCGCTGCGCCAGATCGCGATCAACGCCGGCATGGAGGGCTCGGTCGTCGTAGAGGCGGTCCGCAAGCTCAAGCCGGGCAGCGGCTACGACGCTCAGAAGGGCGAGTACGGCGACCTGTTCGCATGGGGCGTCATCGACCCGGCCAAGGTGACCCGCTCGGCGCTCGAGAACGCCGCGTCGGTCGCCGGCCTGCTCCTGACCACCGAGACGATCATCACCGACCTCCCGGAGAAGGACAAGGTCCCGATGGGCATGCCGCCCGGCTGGCGGGATGGACTTCTAGTCCACCCCCCAAATTACCGATGCGAAGGCCCCGGCTTCGGCCGGGGCCTTCGTCGTGTCCGGACCTTGTGCTGACGGGGCAAGCAAGCGTACGGTTGCCCACAGACGCCCGGCGCCCGGCCGGGCTCCCGAGCAGGAGGTCCCGATCATGCGTTTCATCTCCGAGTACGGGTACACCGTCAAACTTGGCCAGGAGGAGGCCTACCAGGAGTGGCTCCAGCAGAACGAGCCAGCGCTTGCGGCGAGCCACCCGGAGGGCGTGAAGTACCTCGGCACCTTCACGATGATCTTCACGAGTGAGAAGCAGAGCGGGTTCTACAAGACCTACCTCGAGCTCGACAGCTACGCGGCGATGGACAGGCTCGCCGAGGCGAACAAGGACGCGAGCTCGGACTTCGGCCGGCTCTTGCGCGAAAGCTCGCGCTTCGGGGACTACGATCTCGCCGCCCCGTGGAGCAACGGCCTCTACAAGGCGGTCGTCGACGCCTCGATCTGGGACCCGACCACCTGACCTGGCTGGCCGCGTGATGCGGCCGAACCGGACAAATGCTCACCCCCATGGGCATGCGCGCGATCTGCGCGCTCATCGGCTGGTCGCTGATCGAGGCAGTCGTGCTCATGGTCATCGGCCGCAGGTAGGCAAGGTGATTTGTCGAGCCACCAACGGATCGGTTCGTCGTAGGGTTCGAATGGCGCCAGACGGGCGCCGTAGAACGGAGAACCGATAGCGATGCGTCACGTCCTCATGAACTTCGTCCATCCCGACGACGCCGCCGCGTACTACGCGATGTCGCCCGGGGACCAGCAGGCCTACGTCGAGCGCCACTACGCGTGGTTCCGGAAGCACCGCGAGCACATCGTTGGTGGCGAGGAGCTCGACGAGCCGGCGACCGTGAAGGCGCTGCGACCCGGCCGCCAGGGCGACGGCGTCGTCGTGACCGACGGTCCATACGTCGAGACCAAGGAGATCCTCGGCGGCTTCGTCATCCTCGAGACGGAGACCGCCGAGGAGGCCCTCGCGATCGCGAAGGAGTGGCCCTCGCTGACGTCGCAGCCGAACGCGACGGTCCACCTGCAACCCGTCTTCGTCCGCGACTGATTCAAGACCTCGGCACAGACGTTGCATGGGTATGAGCATGGAGCTCGCAGCAGTCCTCATCGTCCTGGCGGTGGGGCTCATCCTGGAACGTGGCCGACGCACCGACGTGCGCGCGAGGATCATCGACCGACGCCGCCGCTGAGGCCCGCCGCCGAACGGTGACGAGGGCGGATCGCCACTAGAATCGAGGCGATGCCCGCCGACACCACCGCGCGTTCGCCATCGGCCCCGCGTCTGACGCCGAAGGAGATCCTCGACCGCCTCAATCCGCCGCAGCGGGAGGCGGTCAGCCACCTGTCCGGGCCGCTGCTCATCCTCGCCGGCGCAGGCAGCGGGAAGACCCGGGTCCTCGCGCACCGGGTGGCGTATCTCATCGCGACGAGCTACAAGCCCTGGCAGATCGTGGCGGTCACGTTCACGAACAAGGCCGCCAACGAGATGCGCCAGCGCATCGCCGGGCTGATCGGCGAGGAGGGGGCGCGCGAGGCGACGATCGGCACCTTTCACGCCATCTGCGCGCGGATCCTGCGGCGCGACGGCGAAGCCATCGGTCTGACGCGAAGCTTCACGATCTACGACCGGGCCGATCAGATGGCGCTCGTCAAGACCGTGCTGAAGAACCTCGACCTCGACGAGAAGCGCTTCGGGCCGGCCGGGATGCTGGCCTGGATCGGCCAGCGCAAGGACGAGCTTGCCGACGTCGCCACCGCCAGCAAGCAGGCGGCGAACTACTACGACGAGACCGCGGCTCGGGTCTACGCCGCCTACCAGCGGCAGCTGGCCGAGGACGACGCCGTCGACTTCGACGACCTGCTCATGCGCGTCGTGTTCCTGTTCGAGCAGCATCCGGACGTTCTGGCGCGCTACCAGCAGCGCTGGCAGCAGATCCTCGTCGACGAGTACCAGGACACGAACCGTGCCCAGTACCTCATCTGCCGCCAGCTGGCCGCCAAGCACAAGAACCTGGCGGTTGTGGGGGACGACGACCAGTCGATCTACTCGTGGCGCGGCGCGGACCTACGCAACATCCTCGACTTCGAGGCCGACTACCCCGACGCCAAGGTCGTGAAGCTCGAGCAGAACTACCGATCCACCCAGACGATCCTCGACGCGGCCCACGCGGTCGTCAGCCGCAACGAGGGCCGCAAGGACAAGAAGCTCTGGACCGATCGCGGCACCGGCTCGCAGATCACGCTCTTCGACGCGTACAACGAGTACGAGGAGGCCGAGTTCGTCGCGCGGCAGATCGAGAAGCTCGTCGGCGGCGCTCGCCGCGGCGGGATGGCCGCCCTCCTGACGAGCCGGGCCGACGACGAGGACGGATCCCTACGCTACGGCGACGTCGCCGTCGGCTACCGCATCAACGCCCAGTCGCGCGTGCTCGAAGAGTCGCTCATGCGCTTCGGGATCCCGTACCAGCTCGTCGGCGGCGTCCGCTTCTATGAGCGGCGCGAGGTGAAGGACGCCCTGGGCTACGTCCGCCTGGCCCGCAACCCCGCGGACCGCGTGGCGCTGCTGCGGATCATCAACACGCCGGCCCGGGGGATCGGCGCGAAGACCGTCGAGGAGCTCTCAGCCTGGGCCGAAGCTCGGGGCACGTCACTGTGGGAGGCTGTGCTGGCCGCACCCGAGAACCCGAACCTCGCGAGTCGCTCGCGGGCGCAGCTCGGTGTCTTCGCCGACCTCATGCAGGGGCTGATGGCGATGGTGCCCTCGGAGCCTCCGTCCGCCATCTTCGACGCCGCGCTCGAGCGGTCCGGCCTGAAGGAAGCCATCCAGGACGGGACCGATGACGGCGAGGAGCGCTGGGCGAACCTCATGGAGCTGCGCAACCATGCCGCCGAGTTCGACGAGATCGCCGCGCCCGAGGGCCTGGCCCGCTTCCTGGAGGAGGTGGCGCTCGTCAGCGACCAGGACGAGATGGAGGACGTCCCCGACCGGGTGACGCTCATCACCCTGCACGCCGCCAAGGGGCTCGAGTTCCCTGTCGTCTTCATGGTCGGCCTCGAGGAGGGGCTGCTGCCCCATCGCCGTGCCCTGGAGGACGAGCGCGAGCTCGAGGAGGAGCGCCGCCTGGCGTACGTGGGGATGACCCGCGCGAAGGACCGCCTGTACCTCGTCCACGCACACCATCGGTCGACGTATGGGGTCGGCGCGCAGGCCGATCCGTCGCGCTTCCTCGCCGAGCTGCCGGAGGACCTGCTGGCGGCCGAGCGCTCCGCAGCGCCATTCCGACGGGGCGGCGGTGACTGGCCGCGGGGGACCGATGACGACGGCACGTGGTTGCCCTCGGGCTACCGCTCCCCGGTCCGCAGGCGCGTCAACGAGCCGCTGCGACCGATCACGCTGCCCGACCTCTCAGCCCCGCGACCAGTCGGCCGCGAGCTCGATGCCGCCCGCGAGCGCGTGGCGGCGACCTCGTACGAGGAGGGCGGCGTGGACCTGGGGGCGGGCACATTCTCCGCGCCGGGGGCCGGCGACGCGCTGGGCGCCGAGGAAGAGCCGGCGTGGAAGGCCGGTGACCGCGTGATCCACCGGCGCTTCGGTGACGGGATCGTCGTCAGCAGCCGGATCGTGAAGGGCGACGAGGAGGTCACCGTCGCCTTCGTCGGCGAGGGCGTGAAGCGACTGATCGCCGCCTATGCCGGGCTGGAGCGCGCCTCCTGATGAGCACTGATGCGCTCGTCGCGGAGCTGCGGCACGAGCGCGACCGCTTCTTCGAGGCGCTGTCGGCCGTGTCGCCGGAGTCGCTGGCGACGCCGGGGCTCATCGGGGAGTGGAGCGCGCGGGAGATCATCGCGCACCTCGGCTACTGGGCCGGTCACGCGGTGGAAGCGATTCACGCCGTCGAGCAGGAGCGCATCGAGCCGGACGAGCCTGATACCGATGCCGTCAACGAGACCGTGGCGCGCGTCGCCCGGTCCACTGGTCTCGCCACGGTCCGCAAGCGCGAGGAAGCCTCGTTCGAGGTGCTCGTCGAGCGGCTGCAGGCGATCGATCCGGCGCTCCTCGCGACCGAGCTACCTGAGGGCGACACGCTCCTGGAGGCGGTGCGCGGCGACGGTCCTGACCACTATCGCGAGCATGCCGAGCAGCTGCGACGGGTGCTCGAGGAGCCGGCGCGTGGCTGATCGGCCCAGCCTGCTGCGCGACCTCGACGCGTCGCGAGACGCGTTCCTCGAGGTGCTGGCGGAGGTGGATCTCGAGCTCGCGACCGTCCCGGGCGTCTTGGAGAACTGGAGCGTTCGCGACCTCGTCCACCACCTGGCGGTGTGGTGCGAGCACGGGTCCGAGGCCGTCGACCTCGCCGCCCACGGCCGTGCCGCCTCGTTCTCGTATTCGACCGGTGACACCGACGCCATGAACGAGCGCTTCCTGGCCGATGGCCGCTCCGTCTCCCCGGCCGATGCGCTGGCGCGCGAGGAGGCGGCGTTCGAGGGCTTCCGCGCGCGGATCGCCGGCCTCGACGAGGGGCTCATCGGCCTCGAGCTCGGCAACGGCGACACGGTCGAGGCAGTCATCGTCTACGACGGGCCGGAGCACTACGACGAGCACACTGCCCACCTGCGGGCCTGGTTCGGGACCGATGTCGACGAAGCCGACGAGGACGGCTGAGTCCCGCCCATGACCATCACCGATCCAGCGACACGTGTCGAGGAGCTGCGCGCGATCCTCAACGAGGCGAACCACCGGTATCACGTCCTCGATGCGCCAACGATCAGCGACCGCGAGTACGACCTGCTCTTCAAGGAGCTCAACGAGCTCGAGGCCGCGCACCCGGAGCTGGTGACCGAGGACTCGCCGACGCAGCGCGTCGGAGCGCCGGTGGAGGGCGGGTTCCCGTCGGTCCGCCATGACGTGCCGATGCTCTCGCTCGGCAACGCCTTCGGCCACGACGACCTCCGCGAGTTCGACACACGCGTGCGCCGGGGGCTTGGCCGAGGTCCGGGCGACTCTCCGGTGACGTACGTCTGCGAGCTGAAGATCGACGGCCTCGCGATCAGCCTCCGCTACGAGGGCCGCCGCTTCGTGCGAGGGGCCACCAGAGGCGACGGCACGACCGGCGAGGACGTCACGCCCAACCTGCGGACGGTGCGTGCGATCCCGCTCGCCCTGAAGGAGGACCCGCCGGGCGAGACCCTCGAGGTCCGCGGCGAGGTGTTCATGCCGCGCGGTGCCTTTGCCGAGCTCAACGAGCAGCTCGAGAAGGATGGGAAGCCGCTCTACGCCAACGCCCGCAACACGACCGCAGGCACGGTTCGCCAGAAGGACCCGAAGGTGACGGCAGGCCGCCGGCTCAGCGTGTGGACCTACCAGCTGGTTGGCGCGCATGGGCTGAAGACGCACTCGGAGTCGCTGGACCTGCTGAAGCGCCTGGGCTTCCCCGTCAACCCGAACGTGCGCCGCGTCGAGGGAATCGACGCGGTCATCGCCTACACCGAGGAGTGGTCCGAGCAGCGCAAGAACCTCGAGTACGAGACCGACGGGATCGTCATCAAGGTCGACTCCCTCGAGGAGCAGCAGCAGCTGGGCTTTGTGAGCCGTGCGCCGAGGTGGGCGACTGCGTACAAGTTCCCGGCCGAGCAGGTGACGACGAAGCTCGAGGAGATCGAGGTGTACGTCGGCCGGACCGGTGCGATGACCCCAGTCGCGCACGTCACGCCGGTCTTCGTCGGCGGCACCACGGTCCGCAATGCGACGCTCCACAACATCGACGAGATCCGCCGAAAGGACCTGCGCGTCGGCGACACGGTCGTCCTCCAGCGCGCCGGCGACGTCATCCCCGAGGTCGTGAGCGCCGTCGTCGACGCTCGCGACGGCAGCGAGGTGATGTGGGAGATGCCGACACACTGCCCGGTGTGCGGCACGTTGGCGGAGCGCGAGGAGGGGGAGGTCATCCAGCGCTGCCCGAACCCGTACTGCCCGGCGCAACGGATCGGCGGCCTGCTCCACTTCACCGGCCGCGGCGGACTCGACGTCGACGGCCTCGGCTACAAGATCATGCTTCAGCTGGCCGAGAGCGAGCTCGTCACGGAGCCGGCCGACATCTTCCGCCTCGATGTCGAGACGCTGGAGGGCCTCGAGCGGCTGGGCCGGAAGTCGGCCGAGAACCTGCACCGATCCATCGACGCCGCCCGCCAACGGCCGCTGAGCCGGATCATCAACGCGCTCGGCATCCGCCATGTCGGCGAGACGACGGCGATCGACCTCTCGAACTGGCTGATGCGCGAGCTCCCGAGAGTCGAAACGGAGACCGATGCGGACTGGACCCGCCGCGCAGCGGACAAGCTGCGCGGCGCTTCGGTCGAGGAGCTCACCGATGTGTTCGGGATCGGCCGGGTCGTCGCCGAGGGGATCGTCCGCTTCTTCGGCGACGAGCACACCCGCGACACGCTACACCGGCTCATCGACGCCGGCGTAACCGCTGAGGCGCCGGCGCCGGGCGCATCGGTCCAGCCAACGGAGGGGCCGTTGTCCGGCAAGACGCTCGTCGTGACCGGCACGCTGCCCGGCTTCAGCCGGTCCGAGGCGGAGGAGGCCATCCGGGCTGCCGGTGGCCATGCGGCGTCATCGGTCTCGGCCAAGACCGACTATCTGGTGGCGGGGGACAAGGCCGGCAGCAAGCTCGCAAGGGCCGAGTCGTTGGGCGTCACGGTGCTCGACGAGGACGGCTTCCGCACGATCCTGGAGGGTTAACGGTTGACGACGGAGATCCGCGACGCCATCGAGGGTGCCAGCGCTTACCTGACGAAGCATCCCGACGAGGCGCGCTACACCGATTCGCTCGCCACCGCGCGGGTCACGTCCGGGTTGGCCGTCCGGGTGGAGGGTCCGAACGGCGAGATCCTCGAGACCGATATGCCCGCCGCCGTCGGCGGCGCCGGATCGAGCGCGGGCCCGGGGTGGTACCTGCGGGCATCGGTCGCCGCCTGCGTCGCCTCGCTGGCCACGATGCGCGCCGCGCAGCTCGCGCTGGAGGGGTTTAGCTGCGAGGTCGACGTCGACTCGGAGTCCGACGACCGCGGCATCCTCGGCCTGGACGCCTCGGTGCCGGGAGGACCGCTGTCGATGCGGATCCGCCTCCGGCTGGGAGCGCCGGGCATTGGCCTGGAGCGGCTCGAGGAGGTCGCCGTCTGGGCAATCGAGCACTGCCCCGCCTCCGACGCGATCCGGCGCGCGGTGCCGGTCCACATCGAGGTCACGGAGGAGTGACGCCGGTCTCCGTCCGCGACGCCGTTGCCGGCGATGCGGATGCGATCGTAAGGGTCGCGCGCGCGAGCTGGGCGGAGACCTACCGCGACATCTTCGAGCCGGCATTCATCGCCGAGTTCCTCGACGCGAACTACGCGCCGGAGGCGATTGCCGAGCAGGCTGAGCGGGCTGCGAAGCTGGCCGACGGCCACTTCCTGATCGCCGAGCGGGACGGGACCGTTGTTGCATTCGCGCAGTTCGGCGTCGGCTCGCGAGGCCCGGAGCTCTTCCGCATCTACGCCGATCCGGCGCACTACGGCACGGGGGCTGGCAGCGCGCTGCTCGGCGAGCTCCATCGGCGGCTCGAGGGCCAGGTGGACGCCTACGTGCTCGAGGTGCACTCGAAGAACGAGCGAGGGCGAGCCTTCTACGATCGCAATGGATTCGTGATCGTCGGCGACGGGACGCTGATGCCCGGCTGCGATCTCGTCCTGCGTCGGATGCTCGAACCGACGCGACCGGAGCTGCCGGTCGAGACCGATCGGCTCCGCCTTCGCCCGCTCGAGAGAGCCGACGCCACGCGCCTCTTCGACATCTACGGCGATGCCGCGACGATGCGCCTCGTCGGCCGCACTGGGCGACCCGTGGCCGATCTCGGCGCCACGCAACGAGCCGTGGACGCGATCCGGCGTCACGAGGAGCTCCACGGCTTCGGGTTGTGGGCGCTCGACGAGCCCGACGGTTCGCCGCTGGTCGGCGTCGCCGGCCTGGCGTGGGTCGAGGGACATGGACCGGAGGTCGAGGCGGCCTACATCCTGCGGCGTGATCGGTGGGGCCGCGGCTACGCGACCGAAGCGCTTCGGGTCGTGCTTCGCATCGGTCACGACGAGCTGGGCGTCGAGAGGATCGTGGCGCTCGCATACCTCGAGAACGACGCCTCGCGGCGGGTGATGGAGAAGGCCGGCATGCGGGCCGATGGCACGGTCGAGGCCTACGGCCGCACGATGACCCGCCACGTTTCGGGTCGTAGCCCCTAGCGCTTTCCTCCGGCCATCCGCGTCGCGTCGGGGCGCTTGCGCAGGCGCCACATCGCGAGGATGCCGACCAGTGGCCCGAGTGCGAGGATGCCGAAGGCGAGCGCCCACGATCGCTGATCGACTGGCTCGATGAGGCCGACCCCAACGATCGTCGCGGCGGTGAGCAGGAACCCGGCCGCCGTCTGGAGCGAGAGCGCCGACCCCGCCGTGCCGGGCGGGGCGAGCTCGCTGATGGCGGTCGAGAACTGCGCCGAGTCGGCCACCACGGTGATGCCCCACACCACGACGACGGCGAGGACCACCGCCGTCGGCGCGCCGAACAGCAGGCCCGCGGCCACGGCGCTCGAGCCTGACAGGGCCATGGCCGCGATCGTCAGGGTCGTCCGCCCGAGCCGATCCGCGAGGGCGCCGGCAGCGATGCAGCCCATCGCCCCGGCCGCGACCACGAGGAACGCGACCGCGCTGGCACCCTGGGCCGTCACGTCCCCGCTGAGCGCGAGGCTGGCGGCCAGGAAGGCGGGGACCCAGGTCCACATCGCGTACAGCTCCCACATGTGCCCGAGGTAGCCGAGATTCGCGAGCCGGACCGATGGCTCCGCCAGCGCGGCGCGCGCCTGCCGCAGGCTGAGCCGGGCGGCCGGAACCGAGAGCGGTCCGTCACGAACCGTGGCAAGGGCGATCACCGACGCCAGCACGCCGGGCACGCTGCCGGCGAGCACCACGAGCCGCCAGTCGAGGTCGACGATCGCGCCGGCGGATCGCAGCGCGTGTGGCAGCGCCGATCCGAGGGTGATCGCGCCGATGAGCACGCCGACGGCCAGGCCCCGGTCGCGGCCAAACCAGCCGGCGAGGACCTTCATCGCCACGGGATAGACGGCCGCGATTCCAGCGCCGCTCAGCGCGCGAAGCGGCAGCGCCGCTGCGAGGTCGACCGCGAGCAGCCCGAAGGCCGCGTTGGCTGCCGCGGCGACGAACGCCCCTCCGGCCACAAGCCGGCGCGCGGGGATCACATCGGCTGCCCCGGTTAGAGCCAGCGCGAGGGCGCCGATCGCGAAGCCGACCTGGACGGCCACCGTCAGCAGCGCGGCCTGCAGGCCATCGATCTGCCACTCAGCGGCAATGAGCGGTGCGACGGCCGCGGCGCTGAACCACGGAACGAGGGCGAGCACGACGGCGAGCGAGAGGGCGACCAGGGTCCCCCAGCGCCCCTGTGGCTCGTCGATCACGCGGTGAGCTCAGCCCACGGGCCGGTCCCGAACGGCGGATAGGGCGCGACGCGATCGATGAGCCCGTCGGCGTGGCGTTCGAGGGCGGCCCGCAGCTGGCCCGGCGGAGCGACGACCGCGAACGCGTCGAGCATCGGATCGGAGACCAGCGCGGCCATCTCGTCCCACCGCCCGTGCCGGGCATGGCCGGAGAGCGCATCGCCGGCCTCGCCCCAGCCGTGGTGCTCGAGGACGGACCGATACGTCGGCGTCGAGGCGTAGAAGCCGATCGCCCGCCGAGCGGCCGCGATCTCGTCCTCGGTCGTGGCCGCGATCACCGAGGCGGCGATCGTGATCCGACGACCGCCGCCGGCGATCGCTGGCAGGACGACATCGGCCACGTACGACCGCGAGTGCATCGGATGGACGATGAGCCCATCGGCGACCTCGCCGGCCAGGCGGGTCATGCCGGCGCCGACGCCGGCCAGGTAGACCGGGATCTGCGGGTGGTCGATCGGTCCGGGGTCGAAGAATGGCGTCATCAGCGTCAGCCGGTAGTGTTCGCCGCGAAACGACGGGCGCGTGCCGGTCTGCCAGGCACCCCACGCGGCGCGCAGGACACCGACGTACTCGCGCATGCGGGCCACGGGCCGGTCCGACCACGGCATCCCGAAGCGGCGCTCGATGTGCGCTCGTACCTGCGATCCGAGGCCGAGGATGAACCGGCCGCCGGACAGCTGCGCGAGGTCCCAGGCGGTCTGTGCGACCGCGAGCGGGGAACGGGCGAAGGCGACCGCGATCGCCGTCCCAAGTTCGACACGTTCGGTGTGCTGAGCGGCGAGCACGAGTGGCAGAAACGGGTCGTGGCTCGTCTCGGCGGTCCAGAGACCCGCGATGCCGGCGGCCTCGGCAGCGCGCGCGACCTCTGCGACGCGCGCGAGCGGCGTCTCGAAGCCGAGCGACGCGTCCAGCCGCATTCAGGCCGCCTCGGCCAGGAACGACTCGACGAGGTCGTCGTAGCCGCGGAACGAGCTGCGCACCGTGTGGCCGCACTCCGGGTCGGTGATGAGGGTGGCGTCCGGGATCCGCTCGGCCACGAGGCGCGTGGACGCCACCGGCACGACCTGGTCGAGCTCGCCGGCGAGCACGAGCGCCGGGACCTCGATCTCCCCAAGGCGGGAGGTCACGAACGAGCTCGGGTCCAGGGTCGCCTTCAGCTCACCGATGAAACGCTCCGGCGTCGCCGGCCGCGGCTGGAGCCGCGCGGCGGCCGCGAACGACCCGGACTCCTCCTCGGTGGCTGCCTTCATCAGCTGCGCCATGCTCGCGAAGAACGTGCCCCAATCACCGGCCTCGCCGAGCGCGATCCATCGGCCCATGCGCTCCGCCATCGGGGAGTTCGCGGGCGTCTCGGAGGCCACCGCAGCAAGCACGAGGCGCTCGACGAGCTCGGGATGGTCCACCGTCAGCCACAGGCCGATCCGCCCGCCGCCCGACTCGGCCTCGATCGCAACCGGCGGTAGCTCCAGCTGTCGGAGCGCGGTGGCGACGGCGTCGGCGATCACGCGCGGATGCATGATCCGCTCGGCGTCGGCTGGGTCGTCGGGCAGCGGGCGGCCGAGGACGGTGACCGGGTGGTCCGCGGTGCGGCGCTCCCATCGCTTCTCGAGGACCTGCTCCGTTCCGGCCAGCGGCCGGAAGCCGGTCTCGACGCCGCCGAGGACGATCACCGGCGCGCTGTTGCGGGCCCCGGCGAGCGTGAAGGCCTCGATCCGCCCGCCGCCGATCGGAATGGTCTGGGTGGGCACGCGGTCATGCTGCCAGATTCGCGTCACCGGTCGCTCGCGCTACCATCGGTCCATGGCCGACATCAGCCGCGACGACGTTCTCCACGTCGCCAACCTCGCGAGGCTCCACCTCACCGACGACGAGGTGGACCGCATGCAGGTGCAGCTGTCGAACATCCTCGAGGCGATCGAGACGCTGCGGGACGTCGACACCAGCGCGGTCGGCCCCACCGCCAGCGTCATCCAGCTCGAGAACGTTATGCGCGAGGACGTCGCACGCCCGGCCCTCTCGCGTGACGCCACCCTCGCCAATGCGCCGCTCCGCGACGACCCGTTCCTGCGCGTCCCGACGGTCCTGGAGGAGGGCCGGTGAGCGACCTCCCCCTCGCCGACCGCACGATCACCGAGGTCGCCGACGCACTGCGCACTGGCACAACCAGCTCCCGCGAGCTGACCGAAGCCTGCCTGGAGCGCATCGATCGCCACGCGGAGCGCCTGAACACGTTCCTGGCGATGGACGCCGATGCGGCCCGCGCCGCCGCAGATGCCGCCGACGCGGCACGCGCTCGCGGCAAGGGGGCCGATCGGCCGCTGCTCGGCATCCCGTACGCTTTGAAGGACATCTTCGTGACCCGGGCCCTCGACGAGGACGGCAACGCGCTGCCGGGCGGGCTGCCGACGACAGCTGGATCGAAGATCCTCGAGGGATATCGGTCTCCGTATGCGTCGTCGGCGGAGGAGCGGCTGGAAGCCGCCGGCGCGGTCCTCATCGGCAAGACGAACTGCGACGAATTCGCGATGGGCTCGTCGAACGAGAACTCCGCCTTCGGCCCGGTCCGCAACCCGTGGGACGAGTCGACGGTGCCCGGTGGGTCCTCGGGCGGCTCCGCAGCGGCCGTCGCCAGCGGCCAGGCCTACTTCGCCCTCGGCACCGATACCGGCGGCTCGATCCGCCAGCCGGCCAGCCTGACCGGCACGGTCGGCATGAAGCCGACCTACGGGCGGGTCAGCCGATACGGCATGGTCGCGTTCGCCTCCAGCCTCGATCAGTGCGGGCCGTTCGCGCGCAGCGTGCGCGACCTCGCGGTCGTGTTGGCAGCCCTGGCCGGGCACGACCCGCGCGACTCGACGAGCGTCGACATGCCGGTGCCGGACTACGTCGCGCGCCTGACCGGCGACGTGCGCGGCCTGCGGCTCGGCGTCCCGCGCGAGTACTTCGTGGCCGGCATGGAGCCCGGCGTCGAGTCGGCGGTCCGTGCCGGAGTGGAGACGCTGCGCGGCCTCGGCGCAGACATCGTGGACGTCAGCCTGCCCTCGACCGATCGCGGCCTGGCCACGTACTACATCATCGCCCCGGCCGAGGCGAGCGCGAACCTCGCGCGCTACGACGGCGTGCGGTATGGGGTCTCCGCCGGAGCCGACGAGCTGTGGGAGAACTACGACCGCACTCGCGGATCGGGCTTTGGCGCCGAGGTGAAGCGGCGGATCATGCTCGGCACGTACGCCCTGTCGGCCGGCTATTACGACGCCTACTACGTGAAGGCCCAGCAGGTCCGCACCCTGATCAAGGCCGAGTTCGACGAGGTCCTCGCGAGCGTCGACGCCATCCTCGCGCCGACCTCGCCGACCGTCGCCTTCAAGATCGGCGCGAAGGTCGACGACCCGCTGGCGATGTACCTCAACGACGCGTGCACACTGCCGGTGAACATCGCCGGCCTGCCCGGCATCAACGTGCCGTGCGGCCTCTCCGATGGCCTTCCCGTCGGCCTCCAGGTCATCGGGCGCGCCTTCGACGAGGCCACCGTCCTGCGCGTTGCCGATGCCTACGAGCGCGCCGCCGGCTTCGCCGAGCTGCGGCCTTCGCTCGCGGTCGGATGACGCGCCGCTAGACTGCGCCGAGATGCCAGAGGTCAGCCACGTCCGAATCGCCGTGCGCGATCAGGCCACGTTCAGCCGCGTCCTGCGCGAGGGCGGCGCCCAGAGCTTCCCGCAGTGGCTCTACGCCGAGCCAGCGGATGAGAATCGCATCATGTGGTGGGGAATCCGCTCGGCGCCGACCCAGTTCCTCGACGTCCCGGCGGCTGACGACCCGCGCTACCGCCTCTTTCCCCAGGCGGTCGACGACTGGACCGATCCACCGCGCGGCCTCGTGCTCGCCACGGTCGACGGCGATCGAGCAGCTGCCGACCTCGCCCCCGCGCTCGGGGACGCGTGGCATGACACCGGCACCGACGACCTGCTGGGCGCAAAGTGTCGGCGGATGACCCTCGGACGCGGCGAGCTCGTCCTGGCCGAGCCGTCAACCGAGGGCTACGCGGCGGCGTGCCTGTCCCGCTTCGGCGAGGGACCGATCGCCGTGGCGCTCGACGGCACGACGGCGTTCGGTCGCCCGGCAACGAGGAATCCCGTCAACGACGGGCGCGCAACGTACGTGCGCATCGGTCCGCGGCCGGCGCCGATCCTCATCTTCCTGCCGGCGGGATGACCTCGGCGGACGCCGAGCATCGCGAGGGCGTCGAAGCTTGGCGGACCCAGCGCTACGCGCGTCTTGGCGGCGCGATGGGCTGGCTGACCCTGGCCGGGCTCGGCTGGCTGAAGCCGGGCATCAACCGGATCGGCTCGGCCGAGGATGCGGACGTCGTGCTGCCGGGCGGGCCTGCGCTGGCGGGGACGGTGACCGTGGTCGAGCGTCGCGCCACCGCCGACGGGGCGTTCATCCACGACGGCGAGCGTGTCCACGACCGCGAGCTGACGAGCGATGCCGAAGGAGAGCCGACGCTCCTCGAGCTCGGGTCACTGCGCCTGTGCCTGATCGACCGCGGCGGCCGTCTCGCCATCCGGACCTGGGACACCGATGCACCGGCGCGTCGCGAGTTCGACGGCATCGACCATTGGCCGGTCGATCCGGCCTGGCGCCTCGACGCACGCCTGGAGGCGACTCCGGGGCGGGCGATCGAGGTCCCGGACGTCTTCGGAGCCACCGAGCGTCAGCCGTCACCTGGCGACGTCGCGTTCGAGGTCGGCGGACGGACGCATCGGCTCCAGGCGTTGCCGGGCGGCGACACCGGCGAGCTGTGGCTCATCTTTGGCGACGCGACGAATGGACAGGAGACCTACGGCGGCGGCCGCTACCTCTACACCGATGCGCCGGACACCGCCGGCGCGGTCGTGGTCGAATTCAACCGGGCCTACAACCCTCCCTGCGTCTTCACGCATTACGCCACCTGCTCGCTGCCGTGGCCGGCGAACCGCCTCCCGATCCGGATCGAGGCCGGCGAGAAGGCGTGGCGCGGCGGCGTCGACCGCTAGACTCAGCAACGATGAGCAGCCAACCCGCCACGCGCCGCGCCCCGGCCGACTTCCTCAACGATCGGGTGCGGCAGATGCCGCCCTCGGGCATCCGACGGTTCTTCGACATGCTCAACGAGATGAAGGACGTCATCAGCCTGACGATCGGCGAGCCGGACTTCACGACGCCCGAGCCGATCACCGCGGCCGCCATCCGCAGCCTCGAGGCCGGCGAGACGCACTACACCGCCAACGGAGGCATGATCGAGCTGCGCGAGCTCATCGGCGCCAACCTGCGAGACCGATACTGGGTCGAGTACGACCCGCGCAGCGAGGTGCTCATCACCGTCGGCGCGTCGGAAGGCGTCGACGCGGCTCTCCGCGCCACGATCAACGTCGGCGACGAGGTGATTCACCACGAGCCGTGCTTCGTGGCCTATGCCCCGTGCATTCAGCTCGCCGGCGGCGAAGCGATCGGCGTGAGCACGACGGATGACACCGACTTCCGGGTCACCGCCGAGATGATCGCCGCCGCGATCACGCCGCGCACGAAGGCCATCTTCCTCGGCTACCCGAACAACCCGACCGGTGCCGTGCTCGATCGGCCCGAGCTCGAGGCGATCGCGCGCGTCGCCGAGGAGCACGACCTGCTCGTGTACAGCGACGAGATCTACGACCGACTCGTCTACGGGGACCACGAGCACGTCGCGTTCAGCGCGCTGCCCGGGATGCGTGAGCGGACGATCCTGCTCGGTGGCTTCAGCAAGAGCTACGCGATGACGGGCTGGCGCATCGGCTGGGTGGCCGCCCCGGCGGATCTCATGGCGGGCATCGCCAAAGTCCACCAGTACGGGATCATGTGCGCCCCGACGTCCGCCCAGTACGCGGCGATCGAGGCCATGCGCAGCGGCGAGCCCCATCTGCAGGCGATGCGCGGCGAGTACGACCGCCGCCGCCGCTTCATCACGGATCGCTTCAACGAGATCGGCCTCGCCACCTTCGAGCCGATGGGCGCGTTCTACTGCTTCCCGCGCGTGACCGATGCGACCGGCCTCGACGAGACCGCATTCGCCGAGCGGCTGCTGGCCGAGGAGCGGGTCGGCGTCGTCCCGGGCACCGCCTTCGGCCCCTCTGGCGCCGGCCACGTTCGGGTCTGCTACGCCACCGCCTACGAGGAGATTGTCGAGGCGATGGACCGGATCGAACGATTCGTGGAGCGCCATCGCGCGTGACGCTCCAGGGCCCGGGTCGGGCGGCCGCGTTTTCCACCACCGCCGACGCCTACGCCGCGACGATGGCGCCGGCGCTCGAGCCGGTCGCGCGCGAGGTGGTGCGCCGCGCGCGACTGCTCCCCGGCGAGCGCGTGCTGGACCTTGGGACCGGGACCGGGACCGCCGCGGGCCTGGCCGGCGGCGACAGACGACGCGTGACCGGCCTGGACGCGGCGCCCGGGATGCTCGAGATCGCGCGCCGAACGTACCCAGACGTCGACCTCATCGAGGCCGACTTCGGGGCCATCCCGCTGCCCGACGCCTCGTTCGATGCCGTCCTGGCCGTCCACGCCCTGCTCTTCGCCGCCGACCCGATTGCCACGCTTGCCGAGTGGCTCCGCGTGACCCGTCCCGGCGGCCGGCTGTCGCTGTCGGTCCCCGGCCCGCAGGAGGCTGCGCCCAGCAGTGTCCTCGGAGCGGTCTATACCCGCTATGGGATCGGATTCGGCGACTACCCGACCGCCCTCGACGTCGCCGGCTGGGCGACCGCGGCTGGATGGTCCGAGGTGGAGACCGACGCCGACTCGACGGTCGCGATCCCGCTCGCCGACGACGAACAGTTCCGGACATGGACCAGCGTCGCGGCGCGCGAACGCGCAACCGCCGGCTGGAGCGCCGATGAGCGCGAGCGTCTGACGCGCGAGCTCATGGCCGCGGCACCCCGAGCCGCCGACGGCAGCTACCGGATCCCGTTCGGTGCCCAGTACCTGACCGCGGTGCGCGCGTGAGCTTCGGGGATCTGCTCCGGGTCGCGCCCGGCACGCGGCCCGACCTCGCCGCGATCGACCCGCGCAGCACGCCCGGCTTCGATGGCGGCAAGCCGGCGGCGCGTGCCCGCCTCAAGGAGCTCCGCGGCGAGCTGGCCGGGTTCCAGGAGAAGCTGTGGGCCGAGCAGGGACAGTCACTGCTCGTCGTGCTGCAGGCGCTCGACGCGGGCGGCAAAGACGGTCTCATCCGCAAGGTGATGACTGCCTTCAACCCGCAGGGCACGCGGGTGACCGGCTTCGGGGTGCCGACCGAGGAGGAGCTGCGCCACGACTTCCTGTGGCGCGTGCACGCTGCCACCCCCGGCAAGGGCCGCATCGGCGTCTTCAACCGATCGCACTACGAGGACGTGCTCGTCGTGCGGGTCAAGGAGCTCGTGCCCGAGTCGGTCTGGCAGGACCGATACGAGCGCATCAATGCCTTCGAGGCGCATCTCGCCGCAAGCTCGACGCGGATCGTGAAGCTCTACCTCCACGTCAGCCGCGAGGAGCAGCGGGCGCGGTTGCAGGGGCGGCTCGACAACCCGGCGAAGCGCTGGAAGTGGGATTCCGGCGACCTCGAGACGCGCGAGAAGTGGGGGGCCTACCAGGCCGCGTATGCCGATGCGATCGAGCGATGCTCGACCGAGGTTTCGCCGTGGTTCGTGATCCCGGCCGACCACAAGTGGTACCGCGACCTCGCGACGGCCGAGATCCTCGCCGAGACGGCGCGGGCGATGGACCCGCAGTGGCCCAAGCCCGAAGAGGACCTGTCGGAAGTCACGATCCCGGACTGAGTTCGCTCAGGCGGCGTGCATGAGGCAGGCACGTGCGAACGCGAGCAGGCCGTCGATCGCCCGCGGACCGGCCTCGCTGCTCACAACAAGATCGATCTTCGGATCCTCGGCGACCATCCGCCAGATCTCCTGGACGGTGTCCGCCGCCTCGTCGAGCTGCGCATCGGTCTGGAGGCGGAGGCCACGGACGGAGGCCCAACGATGGGCCTCTCCGCGCAGGATCCACGGTCCCTCGGGGTCCCCGCCGGCCGGGGAGTAGTGGTAGTCGAGGAGCCCGACGTCGGAGGCCACGAAGACTCTGAGCCGCCCGTTGTCGGGGTTGACTGCAACGTGGGTGGCGTACTCATCGGCCTTCAGCTCGCCGATCTGGCGCTGCAGGAGGGCGCGGGCGCGGCCCAGCTCGTCCCATTCGCCGATCTTCATCGGCGGAGCATAGCGCCTCCCTCGGTACAATCGGGCCGCATGGCAGTGACGACGCGGACCGAGTACGAGACGGTCATCGGCATCGAGGTCCACGCTCAGCTGCGGACCGAGTCGAAGATGTTCTGCAGCTGCCCGACCGCGCCGACCGAGGGAGCGCCGGACGAGCCGAACACCCGGGTATGCCCGGTCTGCCTGGGGCTGCCCGGCACCCTGCCGGTCATCAACCGTCGAGCGGTCGAGCTGGTCATGCTCACCGGCCTCGCGCTCGACTGCCACGTCGAGACCGAAGCGGTCCGCTTCGAGCGCAAGAACTACTTCTACCCCGACCTTCCGAAGGGCTACCAGATCAGCCAGTACGCGCTGCCGCTGACGTCGAACGGCCGCCTGGTGGTGCCGGTGCCGAGCGAGGGCGGCGAGGTGACGATCGGGATCACCCGTGCGCACCTCGAGGAGGACACCGCACGGATGCAGCATGCCGGTCGCGGCTACAGCGTCGTCGACTTCAACCGTGCCGGAGTCCCGCTCATGGAGATCGTCACCGAGCCGGATCTTCGGTCGCCGGCCCAGGCGCGTGCCTACGGCGAGGCGCTCCGCGAGCTGCTCCGCGCCATCGGCGCCAGCAACGCGGACATGGAGGCGGGCAGCATGCGCATCGAGGGCAACGTCAGCCTCCGTCCGCGCGGCTCGGCCGAGTTCGGCACCAAGGTCGAGATCAAGAACCTGAACTCCTTCCGGTCGTTGGAGCGCGCCCTGGAGTTCGAGGTCGCACGCCATGCCGATGCTCTCGAGCGTGGTGAACCCCTCGTCCAGGAGACGCGCGGCTGGGACGAGGAGGCGGGCCGCACGATCCTCCAGCGCAGCAAGGAGGAGGCGAACGACTACCGCTACTTCCCGGAGCCCGACCTGCCTCCGCTCCGCCCGGCTGAGGACTGGGTCGCCGAGCTCCGCGCCCAGCTCCCGGAGCTGCCGTCGCAGCGCCGCACCCGCTACACCGATGCGCTCGGGCTGTCGGCCTACGACGCTGGAGTCCTCACCGCCGATCGGGCGCTCTCCGACTACTTCGACGCGGTCATCAAGACCGGGGTGGACGCCAAGAGGGCCGCCAACTGGGTGACCGGCGAGTTCAGCCGGCTGCTCAACCAGCATGCCGCCGAGGGGCTTCGCGCCGATGCGGTCGCGCTGCGGCCCGACGGTCTGGCCGAGCTGATCTCGGCCGTCGAGGAGGGATTCGTCTCCGCGGCCAATGCCAAGTCCGTGCTGGCGTCCAGCTTCGGGACGGGGGAGTCACCGCGGGCGGTCATCGAGCGGGAGGGGCTCGGCCAGGTCTCGGACGGCGGTGCCATCGGTGCCGAGATCGACGCGGTGCTCTCCGAGCACCCGTCCCAGGTGGAGGAGTACCGCGGTGGGAACCAGAAGCTGTTCGGCTTTTTCGTCGGGCAGGTGATGAAGCGCACCGCCGGCCGCGCCGATGCGCGTCTCGTGACCGGGGAGCTCCGCCGCCGCCTCGACGCCTGACCTTCCAGCCCCTGCGAGGCTGACGGCGCGCTGGGGTCCGTGTCACATGCGTCGGCGGCAATGAGGCTCTGACTTCGCCGATCGGCCGGTTGGACACCGAGCATCCGATCATGGCGCACGGCGGCCAGGCATCGGCGGCGGCAAGCGCCGCTGTCGTTGCCCCGTCTATCACCACGGACGTGCCGGACACGATGCTCGTGGCCTTCTACGGGTCCGCGACGAACACGAAGTTCGCCGTTCCGGCCACAATGACGAAGCGGACCGAGGTGATCAGCAACGGCGATCGGTGACTCGTCGCCCGCGGCTGGGTCAACCCTGCCAGCCGAGCTCTCTGGGCGGCGCTCCAAGCTGACATCGCCCGGCACGGGTCATGCGTTCTGACCCACCGGGATTCGCACGAGGTATCGGCATGCGCATCGCCCAGGTGGCTCCCCTCATCGAGAGCGTTCCTCCCGCCGGCTACGGCGGGACCGAGCGAGTCGTCTCCTACATCACCGAGGAGCTCGTCCGCCAGGGGCATGAGGTGACGCTCTTCGCGAGCGGGGACTCGAAGACCGCGGCTCGGCTCGTGGCCGGAACGCCGAAAGCGCTCCGGCTCCGTGACGACGTGATCGACCCACTGGCCCACATGATCGTCCAGCTCGAGCAGGTGGCTGCGGAGGCATCGAGCTTCGACGTCATCCACTGGCATCTCGACTACTTCCACTTCCCGATGTCGCGGCGCCTCGGCGTTCCGCAGCTCACCACGCTCCATGGCCGGCTCGACATCCCGGACCTCCAGCCGGTGTACGCCCAGTTCGGTGACATGCCCCTCGTCTCAATCTCCATGGACCAGCGTGCGCCGTTGCCAGGGGCGCGGTGGGTCGGCTCGGTCCATCACGGGCTGCCGCCGGACGAGTTCGCGCCGTCCTACGAGACCGGCCGCTACCTCGCGTTCCTCGGCCGCATCTCGCCGGAGAAGCGTGCTGACCGAGCCATCGAGGTCGCGCTCCGGACCGGGCTGCCGCTGAAGATCGGTGCCAAGGTGGATGACGTGGACCGCGCCTACTTCACGCGGCACATCGAACCGTTGCTGGAGGCGGACCACGTGGAGTTCGTGGGCGAGGTCGCCGGCCAGGACAAGGCGGACCTGCTTCGACATGCCGCCGCCCTCGTCTTCCCCATCGACTGGGCGGAGCCGTTCGGTCTCGTAATGATCGAGGCGATGGCCTGCGGCACCCCGGTGATCGCGAACCGCATCGGGTCGGTCCCGGAGGTGGTCGACGACGGTGTGAGCGGCTTCATCGTTCGATCGACGAAGCAGGCGGTCGATGCGGTCCGCCGAGTCGGTGAGGTGAGCCGCGAGCAGGTGCGCGCCTCCTTCGAGCGGCGGTTCACGGTCGAGCGCATGACCCGCAACTACGTCGACATCTACGAGCGGCTCATTGCCGATGGCGTGGCCGCCGGGGAGCCCGCCAGCTTTGGCGTGGCGGAGCCGGCGATGCCCGAAGCCATCGAGGCGGAAGTCGCCGAGGTCTGAACGCCGCGATCAGGGCGTCCCGGTCCTCCGACCGAGCAGGAGAATTGCGTCGAGTTCGGCATCCGCCAGCCCGTGCAGGATCATCTCGGCCGAGCCGACGCGCTCGGGAGGCCCGATCCCGACCGCCGCCATGCCCGCCGCCTGCGCCGCGGCGACACCGTCAGCCGCGTCTTCAAAGACGACGCATTCGCCGGGTGGCAGGCCGAGGGCCGCCGCCGCCGCGAGGAACAGGTCGGGTGCCGGCTTTGCGGCCGCGACCGTGTGACCATCGCATACCGCGTCGAAGCGATCGGCGATCCCGAGTCGGTCCAAGACCTCGCGCGCGTTTCGGCTGGCCGATGCGATGGCCACGCGCAGTCCGCGTGCCCGGGCGGCCTCGACGAGCTCGATGGACCCGGGCAGGACGTCGCTCGGCGTCATCGTCTGGAGCAGCTCCCGGTAGTAACCGTTCTTGCGGTCCATGAGGACGTCGGCTTCGGCCTCGGACACGGTCCGCTGACCGAGCACCCGACCCAGGGATTCCCGACGGCTGATGCCGCGCAGCGCCTCGTTCGCCCGCCGATCGAAAGGCAACCCTGCCTCGTCGGCCATCCGCTGCCACGCTCGATAGTGGAGCTCGGCGGTGTCGGTGATGACGCCGTCGAGATCGAAGATGAGGCCCCGAACCGTCATGACTCGGACGCGGCGGCCGGCGGCTGGCGGAGGTCGATGTCGACCTTCCGGTCGCGATGCACGAGGTGGAACGCCAGACGCGTCCAGTGCGACGGCAGTCGCGGATTGGTGACGACCTCGTCGCCCTCGAAGCGAACGCCGCCGAAGCCGAAGATCAGCGCCTGCCACAGCCCGCCGGCCGACGCCCCGTGGATGCCGTCGGCGGTGTTGCCGCGAATGTCCCCCAGGTCGGCCCGGGCGGCCCGCATGAAGTGGGTATACGCGTCATCGACCTTGCCGACTCGCACGGCCATGATTGATTGAATGGCAGGCCCGAGCGAGGAGCCGTAGGTGTGATCGGTGCGGGCGGTGAAGTAAGCGTAGTTCGCGGCGAGCTCCGCCGGGGTCAGCAGGTCGGGCAGCAGGTAGGCGAGCATGAGCACGTCGGGCTGCTTGATGACCTGCGTGCGCGCGACGCCGTCGATCCCAAGGATCGACTGCATCGAGCTCGTCCGCCCGGCGTACTCGGCGAGGTCGACGTCTTGGAGCGAGAAGTAGCCGTCGAACTGCTCGACGAGCCCGGTCCCCTCGTCGCGCGGAAGCTTGATCGCGTCGGCGACCTCGCGGAACCTCGCCGCCGTCTCCGGTGCCGCGCCGAGGTGAGCGGCCCGCTCGGGATCGGTTTCGCGAAGCCAATCGGTCAGGTCGGCTGCCGTTCGGAGATGCCACGCCGCGAAGTGGTTGGTGAACGCGTTGTTGTCGACGTGCTCGTGGTACTCATCGGGGCCGATCACGTCTGAGAACTCGTAGCGGCGCGTGTCGGCGTTCCACTCCGCGCGGCTCGCCCAGAAGCGAGCGGTCTCCAGCACGAGCTCGGCGCCCCGCTCGAGCATGAAGCCATCGTCCTCGGTGGCCGCCCAGTAGGCCATGACCGCGTGGGCGACGAGGGCCGACACGTGGATCTCGATGTCGCCGGTCCAGATCCGGGTCAAGCGGGTCGGGTCGCCGGCGTCCGGCGCCCAGCGTGGCGTGACCTCGTCCCCGGTCTCGGCGCTCTCCCAGGGGATCTGCGCCCCCTCGAATCCGCCGGCGGTGGCCTTGCGGCGGGCGCCCGGCAGTCGGTGATAGCGGTACGAGAGCAGGTCGCGGGCGATCGAGGGGTGCACGTGGGTGAAGAACGGCAGCATGAACGACTCGGTGTCCCAGAAGACGTGGCCGTGGTACCCGAAGCCGGATAGGGTCTTGGCGCCGATGCTGACCTGGTCGTCGCCCCGCGGCGCGGCGATCAGCAGGTGGTACAGCGAGCTTCGTATGGCGAGCTGGGCCTCCGCATCGCCGTCGATCACGACGTCGGAAAGGGCCCAGTCGCGCTCCCACGCGGCGGCCGATGCTGCGAAGAGGCTGTCGAAGTACTCGCCGGCGAGCGCCGCGAGGCGCTCTACCGAGGTGCGGTCCGTATCGGCGGCCTCGCGCGAGGACGAGATCACGACGACCTTCTCGACGACCGCGGTCTGGCCGGGCGTGGCGTCCCAGCGCGCGACTGTGGTGGGACGTCTCGAGTCCTCCAGCCCACGAGTCTCGGCCTCGACGCCACGGGCCTCCAGTCGCGTCGCGAGGGTGACCGAGATCCCCGACTGCGTGGCTCGGACCGTCATCGACGCGATCGAGCCGTCGACGCGCTGGCTGGCCCAGTCGAGATGGGTCACACCGTCCCGGTTGCCGCTCGCCTCCAGCGGAGCCGACACCTCCACCACGCCCGTGAAGTCCACGGACGTGATCGAGCAACGAAGCGCCCCGATGTCGGGCGCGGCAAGCGAGGCGAAGCGCTCGAAGGCGAGGCGGTGGGTCGCACCTCGCGGGCTGCGCCACGTGACGTCGCGCCGCAGCAGGCCGGTCCGGAGGTCCAGTGCCCGCCGATAGTCGAGGATCGTGCCGTTCGCCAAGGAAAACAGCTCGCCGTCCACGGTGATCTCGAGCGCGGTCCAGTCCGGCAGGTTGGCGAGCTCGCTGACCGCGATGGGATGGGGCACGAAGATGCCGTGCATGAAGGTCGCGGCCTGGTCACCTGGGTAGCCCTCCTCGAGGCTGCCCCGCGTAGAGAAGCGCCCGTTGCCGATGGTGAAGGCGGTCTCGGCGGCGCGCGAGCGTGACGAATCGAGGTGCTCCTCGACCATGAGCCAGCCGGGGCGATCCAAACGTACTGGAGCCGGCGCTGACATCTAACCCCTCAGGTAAGGTGCGTGGGGTGCAACAACGGCGCCCGGACGATCCGTCCGTCGGCGTCCGAGGGACAATGCCACAGGCGGACGAGGGATGTCGGGATGCCGAACATCACCGGCGGGACGCGGGTACGCTGCGCGGGTGCCCGGTGACGCCAGCCGATCCGCCCTGCTCCGCTTCGCGCACGACCTCCTCGACGAGACCGATGCGATCGCCCTGCGCGACGTGAAGTGACCGGACCGGTCGGTCGCGTCGGGCGGCAGGGAGCCTGGTACCGGCGTGCCGACCTGGCGCTGCTCGTCCTGTTCGCCGCCCTCACGCTCTTCACGACGCTCCTCCTCGTCGTGCCCGACATCTCGCCCGCCGTCGTCAACGACCGGCTCGACCTCGCCATCCTCACAGCCGCGCTCCTCGTCTCGGCCTCGGTGTCCGCGCTGGCCTGGAGCCGCGGCCGCGTCGCAAACGACGCCGCGGCACTCCTGCGCGGCTCCGCGTTCGCCGTGCTGGCGCTCCTCAACGGCATGAACCTGACCATCGCGGTGGTCGGGGCCGATGCCGCCTTCGGTGCCTCGCTCGACGATCCCGGCCAGCTGCCGCTCATGGCGGGCATCGTGGCCCGCGGGGTCAGCGCGACGCTCCTCGTTGCCGCCGGCATGGCGGCGCTCAGCCGCCGTACGCCCGTGTTGCGTCCCTGGCCGGTGCTCATCGGTCCTGCCGTGGTGGTCGGGGCGCTGATCGTCATCGGCTACATCGTGCGGGACGCCCTACCGATGCTCGCACCGCTTGAGGCGCTCGATGCGATCGCCACCGACCCGACCGCGCCGCTGCCGCCCGGATCGGCGCAGGCGTTGGTCGTGGCTGAGAGCCTCATCGGCGCCGCGTTCGTCCTCGCCGCGCTGCTCGCGCATCGATCCTACCGTCGAAGTGCCCGGGCCGGGGACGCGATCCTTGCCGCCGGCTTCCTGATCGCCGCGTTCAGCCAGGTGCACACCGCGATGCACCCGGGCAGCTACGGCTCGGTGGTGACGACCGGCGACCTGCTGCGCCTCGCGTTCTACGTCGTCCTGCTCGTCGGGATCGTGGTCGATAGCCGCGACGACCTCGCCGAGCTGCGGGCGGCCACGATGGAGGTGAGGCGCCTGGCCGAGGCCGAGTTCGTGGCGGCGACGCTCGAGGAACGAGCGCGCCTCGCCCGCGAGATTCACGACGGGCTCGCTCAGGACCTGTGGTACGCGAAGCTCAAGCACAGCCGCCTGACGCAGATCGCGGCGTTCGACGGCGAGCCGAGACGGTTGAGCGAGGAGGTCGCCAGCGCCATCGACATTGCGCTGGCCGAAGCGCGGAATGCCATCGCCGCCATGCGCGGAGGGGCCGAGAGCGGACCGCTGTTCGACATCCTCGAACGCCAGGTCGACGACTTCTCGGACCGGTTCGCCGTCCGCGCGGAGCTGAGCCGCGACGGGCCGGAGCCGGCGATCGAGCCCCGGGCCCGAGCCGAGCTCGTGCGCATCGTGCAGGAGGCGCTCACCAACGTCCGCAAGCATGCCGATGCCACCGTCGTGCGGGTGATCGTGGCCAGCGCCGACGACCTGCGCATCGTCGTGGTCGACAACGGCCGCGGCTTCCACCCGGACGCGGTGGACGGTGGCTTCGGGCTCGACAGCATGCGGCAGCGCGCGGCGCTGATCGGCGCCGCACTATCGATCAGCTCCAAGCCGCAGGACGGCAGCCGCGTCGAGCTCGTGCTGCCGTTGCAGCGAGAGGAGGGCTCGGTTGGAGGCTGAGGCACCCATCCGCGTGCTGCTGGTCGAGGACCACGCGCTCGTGCGGTCGGCCATCCGGCAGGCGCTCGACGCGCCCGACGTCGAGGTGGTTGGAGAGGCGCGCAACGCAGAGGAAGCACTGGAGATGGCTCCTCGGCTGCGCCCGGACCTCCTGCTGCTCGACATCGACCTGCCCGGCATGACCGGCATCGAGGCGGTCCGTGAGCTCGCGCCGCGCCTGCCCGAGACGCGGGTGGTGATGCTCACGGCGTCGACCGATCGGCGCAGCCTGCTGGAGGCCATACGCCATGGCGCCGCCGGCTACCTCACCAAGGACCTCACCGGCGATGCCCTGCTCCGGGCCGTGCGCGGCCTGCGGCGCGGTGACCTGGCGATGTCGCGCCAGCACGCGGCCGAAGTCGTCGAGCATCTCCAGCGTGGCGGGCAGGGCGGGATGCCGGACGAGATGGGCGGACTGCTGAGCGCGCGGGAGCAGGAGGTCCTGCGACTCCTGGCCGAGGGCCTCACCGACCGCGAGATCGCCGGCGCCCTCGCGATCTCACCGCGGACGGTCGAGAGTCACGTCAGCGCCGTGCTGCGCAAGCTCGGGGTCAGGAATCGCGCGGAGGCCGCGCAGCGCTTTCGGTCCGGTTGACTGGCGGATCGGCTCAGCGTCGGGAGAGCCGCCGCCGAATCCGAGTGAAGAGGCCGCTCCGGCCCTCTTGCTGCTGGACGCGTCGCCAGGCAAGCTCCTGGCCGACCGCGATCTCGATGTCGAGGCGCTTCGGCGAGGGCTCGACCGGGATGGCCACGCGTCCGCTGGCGAGCCAGTCCTCACGCTCTTCGGCGATGGCCTCGTACGTCTGTTGAGCGATCGCGAGCGATGCCATGTCGGCCGAGCGACCGCTGCTGGCGGCCTGCATGGCACGCGTCCATGCGTCGCGGGCCTGTACGTAACGGTCTTCGAGATCCTGCCCATAGCTCGCGGCGTCGAGGCCGGTGGATGGATGAACGCTCACTGGCTCGGCGACCGGCGGCGCTTCCGGATCGGCCGATGACGCGGTCGACGTCTTGGAGTCGAGCTGGGTGGACCGCTTCATCGGCGAAGGTCTCTCCCGACGGCGGCCATCTCGGCGCGGAGGAGTCGAGGCTGGTCAACGTCGACGGCCAGGCCTTCGCCATCGCGCAATGTGAGGAGGAGCCGCTCGCCTGCGAGCGAACTTTCCTCCAGATCCGCCAAACTCACGCTCACCACCACCTGTCCCAGGTGGACGAGTCGGCGTGACGTGAGGTACAGCGTTCCGCCGTATCCGATCGCGCCTTCGCCCCCCGGTGCACTCAGGATCGCATGAGGACGCAAGGCATGGACCCGCTCCTCGGTCGCGAGGTGGGGTCGAATGACCTCGTCGGCCTCGATCGCAGGAATGGGGCCGATGCGGAAGCGGTCGCGGGCAGCCGCGGCCGCTTCCTCATCATGGGCCGCTCGGGCGGCCGCTCTGGCCGCGCCTCGAAGCGCGGGACCTCCCTCCGTGGATCCCCCCCCGGCTGGGCAAGCCGATTGATCCCGGCGCCGCGCATCGAGACGCATGGCTGGACCATAGCCGGACGCGGCACCGGCGGACATCCGGAGATCTACGGAAAGCGCGTACTGATTGACCGATCCGTATCCCGACGATGTGGTCCGTACCGACCACCATCGCAGCCCCGGTGTGCGGATGATCGCGACGAACCGAGCTCGTTGACGAGAGCGGCGAGCTCTGGCCACCCGGCGCGCTCGTGCGGCCGGCGTTGTGCCGAGCGACTAGCGGCGAGTGGAGCGCAGGAGGATGTCAATCGCGTCGCGGTAACGAGCGCCGGCCGCATGACGCCGGAGCCAATCGAGGTACTCCGGGTCGCGCCGCGCGACCTCGCCGAGCGTCCAGCCCTCGTAGCGGCCGAAGTCCAGCCGCAGATCCGCGCCGTCGGCGCCCAGCGGCCCGCGCGGGGCTCCGTGCGTGGCGCCCTCGCGGGGGGTCGGCGGCGGCGCGCGTCGACGGTCGGACTCCCACACCGCGCGCTTGACCGGGTCGCGCACCACCGACCAGGCCCAGTTGAGATCGGCCATGCGCCCCTCGGCGGCACTGTCCAGTGGCGCACCGGCATCGGGATGGAGCTTGCGGGCGAGCACGCGGTAGGCCGCGCGCACGACGTCCGGATCGGCGTCGGGCTGGACCTGCAGGATCCGGAACGGGTCTCGACGGTCGACCACGGGGCTACCGTAGGGTCCGCTCGACGACCCCGCGCAGGACGGGCAGCGGCAGCGCGCCCTGCTCCAGCACCGTGTCGTGGAAGCGCCGGATGTCGAACCGATCGCCCTGGCGCTCGCGCGCCTCGGCACGCAGGCGCAGCAGTTCGAGCTGGCCGAGCTTGTAGGCCAGCGCCTGGCCGGCGTAGCTGATGTATCGGTCCACCTCGTTGGCGATGTTGTTCTCGCCCAGCGCGGTGTGCTCGACCATGAAGTCGATCGCCTGCTGCCGCGTCCAGCCCAGCGCGTGCATGCCGGTGTCGACCACCAGGCGGGCTGCACGCCAGGCGTCGAAGGAGAGGACGCCGAACCGATCGCTCTCTGTCGACAGCAGACCCATCTCCTCGGATAGGCGCTCGGTGTACAGGCCCCAGCCCTCGATGTAGGCGGTGCTGCCGTTGAAGCGACGGAAGGCCGGCAGCGCTGTGACCTCCTGCATGATCGCCAGCTGGAGGTGGTGGCCCGGGACGGCCTCATGGAAGGCAAGCGTCTCGGCCTCGTAGCGCGGCCGCGTCTCCGGCGCGTAGGTGTTGACGTAGTACTGGCCGGGGCGGCTTCCGTCCGCGGCCGGCTCGCGGTAGTAGGCAATCGTCGAGTGCTTCTCCTCGTGCGCCGGCATGACGACGACCTCGCACGGCGCCTTCGGCAGCCTGCCGAACCACTCACCGATTGCGCCGTTGGCGCGCTCGAGCGACGCACGCGCGGTCGCCTCGATCTCCTCGCGCGTCCCATAGTGCAGCGCCGGGTCCTCACGCAGGGCACGAAGGGTGGCGGCCAGCCCATCCGTCCCGAGCAGACGGGCTCCGAGCGCGACGAACTCGCCGTCGATCCTGGCAATCTCCTCGAGACCGATCGCATGCACGTCCTCGGGAACGACATCCAACGAGGTGTGCGCACGGGTAAGGAGCCGATACGCCTCGGTCCCGCCGGGGATGTGCGCGAGCCCGGGCAGCGTGTCCGGTCGCGCGGCCGGAGCTGTCTCGTCGACGATGACGGCGCGGTAGCGCTCGAAGGCGGGCCTGATCTCCTGACCGATGACGTCCACGAGCCGGTCGCGGATCTCCGGCGCGTCCCGCGCGGGATCGGCAAGCGGCCAGTCGGCGTCGGGCTTGGCGAGCAGCTCGTCCAGCTGCTCGACGACCTTCGTGCAGAGCGTCGCGACGGCCGTACGGCCCTCAGCGGTCCCGCGGCGCAGGTCGGAAGCCGCCTGGTCGAGGTAGCGCGGCATGTCGCGCCAGCGCTCGAGGAGCGCATCGGCCTCGGCAGGGGAGCGGATCGGCTGGTAGGAGGGGATGTTCAGGAGCTCAACCTGCGGCCCGTTCATGGGGTCGACGTTGAAGGCCGCGAGGTCGGCGTCGAGGAAGGCGCGGTCGACGCGCAGCGCGTCGGCCAGGGCGGCGCGGGTGGTCGGGTCGCCATCCTCGCCGAGCTCAGCCAGGTCGAGCTCGAAGCCGTCGAGCAGCGCGCGCCAGGCGTCATTGGCATCGGACGAGTAGTCCTCGAGGCGATCGTCGAAGCGGCGGTCGCCGAGGGCCGTGGCGAACGTCGGGTGGCGGCGGAGGAAGGCCTCCCAGTAGGCGTCGGCGAGTCGGTCGAGGGCGGTTGGAGCGGTGGCGGTGGTCACCGCGCCATGCTAGCGACCGCGGCACCTCACTGGATGATGCCGATGAACTCCATCGTGGCCATCATCCGGTCGAGGATCGCCCGGTTCAGGTCGTAGTCCCCGCCCATCAGGCTCGACGTCCTGGCGACGAGGTTCGGGCCCTCCTCCGGCGTCGGACCGAGCTGGACCACGTACTCGTACGCGTCAGCGTCGTTCCCGGCCACGCGGACGCGCCTTGCGGGCTGCGTCGCACCGATGAAGCCGCTGTCCTCCTCGATGATCTCGAGAAGATATTCGCGGGGGCCATCGATCACGAAGATCTCGATCGCGACCTCGTCGGGCACGTCACCGGGCGCGCCGGTCTCGTACTCCGTCGGCGCGAACCAGCTGCACGTCGGCGTGCCGCCGATCTCGGCGTTCGTGTTCCATTCGGCGGGGAACTCCACCTCGTAGCCGTCGTCGAGGTTCTGGCAGTCGAAGCGGTCGACCATGAGCGCATCGGCCTCGGCGTTCGACGCGATCGTGAATCCGCCCTCGCCCTCGATCGGGGTCAACGACGGCGTCTCATCCGGTGCCTCGGTCTCTTCGGGCGACGGCGTCGCCTCGGAGGTTGCCGACGGCTCTGGTTCGGGCGTGGCGGTCGGCTCGGGCGGCGTGCTGGTATCGGCGGTGGGCGTGCAGGCCGCCAGGACCAGCAGCATGGCAATCGGGAGCACGCGGGGGAATCGGGTCATCGAGTCTCACACTGGACGTTCCGCAACGGTGCATGCTTGCACCGCGTCGGGGCATCCTAGCGGGCAGCGGACCGCCGCGAACCGGTACGAACGTGCCCGCGCATCAGCCCATTCCGCGCAGGCGCAGGAACTCCGCGTTCGACGGCTCGCGGCCGAGGAACGCTCGAACAAGGACGTCGGCGTCGCGTGAGCCGTTCGGCTCCAGGATCTCACGCCGGTATTCCGCTCCGACGGCGGGCGACAGCACGCCTTCCGAGGCAAACCGGCTGAACATGTCGTCACCGATGACGTTCGCCCACAGGTAGCCGTAGTAGCCGGCGTCGTAGCCGCCGAGCAGGTGGCCAAAGCCGCTGAGGAAGAACGTGCCCTCGGGGTAGGGGAGGCCGGTGACCTCGAAGGTCTTGCGCATGGCGAGGTCCATGTCCGGCATCACCGGCTCCGCGTGCAGCGCGAGGTCGAGCTGCCCGTAGTAGGCCTGCATCGCGGTCTTCAGGCCAACATTGACGAACCGCGCTCGCGCGAGCTGATCCACCAGCTCGGCCGGCATCGGCTCACCCGTGGCTTGGTGCTTCGCGAACCTCGCCAGGACCTCTGGGTCCCATGTCCAGTGCTGCATGATCTGGCTGGGCGCCTCCACGAAGTCCCACTCGGTCTCGGCGCCGCTGAATCGGGAGAACTCGGCGCGCGTGAGGCTCATGTGCAGGATGTGGCCGAACTCGTGGAAGAGCGTCTCGACCTCCGAGTGCCTGAGGAGCGACGGCGTGTCCCCCGACGGCGGCGTGAAGCTCGCGACGATGGCGCTCACCGGCGCGACGTAGTCGCCGTCCGCGCCGAGATGTCCGATGACGAGCGGGAAGGCCGCCGCGTGCCCGAACTTGCCATCCCGTGGGAAGAGGTCGGCGTAGAAGTGGGCGATGTGCCTGCCGGTGGCGGCGTCGAGGATTTCGTAGAGGCGGACGCTCTCGTGCCAGGCGTTGGCCTCCGGGACGACTCGGTACTGAAGCCCGAACACCTCGCCGGTGATCGCGAACATCCCCTCGATCGTCGGGTCGAGCGGGAAGTACTCGCTGATCCGGTTCTGATCGACGCCGTACTCCGAGCGACGCAGCGCGTCGTCGTAGTAGCGCCAGTCCCAGGCAGTGATCGGTCCGTCGTGGCCATCCGCGGCGAGCAGGCCCTCGAGCCGATCCAGCTCGAGGCGCACGGTCCCGGCGAGGGACGGCAGCAGCTCTTCGTAAAACGTCCGGACCCGCTCCGGCTTGCGGGCCATCTTGAGCTCCATCGCGTGGTGCGCCCATGTCGGCTCCCCGAGCACGGCAGCGATGCGCCGCCGCAGGTCGAGGGCCTCGTCGAGCAGCGGCCGGTTCTCCGCGACCGCCCGGTTCCAGTTCTTGATGAACAGGTCGCGCCGCAGGTCCCGGTCACGCGCCTGGTCGAGGAATGGGTTGAGCTCCGGGTAGTCGAGGCTGACGCGGAGGGTGCCGCGAGCCTCACCGGGCGACAGCCGTTCGACGTATGCATCCGGGAGGCCGGCCAGCTGCTCGCGATTGACGTCGATCCCATCGCGGTACTCGTTGACGTTGCGCTGGAAGGCGACCTCGACCTCGACGAGCCGGGTCCGGAGGCGCTCGAGCTCGGCGCGGTCCTCGGCTGACAGCTCGTGGCCGGCACGGCGGAAGTCGCGCAGCCAGTGCTCGAGCAGGCGTGCTCGCTCCCCGGTCAGCGCTGCCGCTGCCTCGGAGGCGGCGAGGGTGCGGACCGCCTCGTACAGGTCCGTGCGAAAGGCCACCGCGACGCGCCACTTGTTGAGGCGCGCTTCGGCCTCGTTGCCGGCATCACGGACGGCTGCATCGGTGTGCACCTGGCCCAGGAACGCGGCGCGGCCGTAGGCACGGACGAGCTCGGCGGCCGCCAGCTCGAGCGGGAGGAGGGTGGCGTCGAAGAACGGCGGCGCGGCGACGGCTTGGGCAACCAGGTCGTCGGCGCGGGCGATGGCCGCATCGGTCTCGTCGTTGACCGTCGTGACGGTGGCGGCGGTGTAGTTGTACAGCATCGGCCGCATCGTAGCGGAGCGAGCGTCGGCATCGGTCATGCATGGAGGCACCCATGACCCGCATCCACCAGGTTGGGCCGGACCAGGGGGGCTTCTTCCGCTTCTACCGAGAAGAGCTCCAGCCGGCCCTCGAGCGGCTCACGAAGGGCGAGCCGGTCACCGCATAGTCGTCAGGGAGGAGAAGTCTCATGCCGATGGGCGTCACGAAGAAGCAGGAGCGCCAGTACGAGCACATCAAGGAGTCGTACGAGGAGCGCGGCGTGAGCGAGGATGAGGCGAAGGAGCGCGCCGCGCGAACGGTCAACAAGCAGAAGAGTAAGTCGAAGTCGAAGAAGGACTCCTGACGCCGACATTTGCTCGTTCCGCCACCCATGACAACCAGGTTGGCCTACGGACCGATCTAGCAGCGTTCCTCGGTCGCTTGGCAAGCCACGTTGGCCGGGTGGCCGAGGAGGCGCCGTTTTCATCGGTCCGTCGGTCGGTAGGCCAATCTCATTGGCCTCGGCGGCTTGGGACCTCCTGGAGCAGCCAGCCGTTGCCGTCTGGGTCGCTGAACGAGCAGTACGTCCCGAAGTCGCCGCGTGAGGGATCGAGACCCGGCGTCTTGCCCTCCGGGCCGAAGTGGAACGGCTCGCTGATGTCGAGGCCACGACCGACGAGCTCGGCACGCGCCGCCTCGATATCGGTTACCACCAGGTGGAATCCCTCGTAGCTGCCCGGCTCCTTCGTCGACATGCCGATCCCGAACGTGATCGAGCAGGCCGATCCGGGCGGCGTGAACTGCACGACCCGGAAGCTGTCGTTGGGCTGGTGGTCGACGTCGCAAATGAAGCCGCACTGGTTCTCGTAGAAGGCCTTCGCGCGATCGACGTCCGACACCGGGATCACGATCGCCTCGAGCTTGAAATCCACCATGAGGCACCTCTCCGCGGTCAGAGTTTGATTCCGTACTTCGCCTTCAGCTCGTCGGTCCAGTCGTCGAGGATGTCGAGCCCGTAGGCATCGGCGGCGGCGTTGTAGCGCTTCGTCCACTCCGGTCCGTGCTCCCTGAGGATCGGCGCGATCTCCTGGAAGTACTTCTCGAGGCCGCCGGGCGTGACCACCTCGAGAACGCGCGCCGGCTCATTTCCAACGTTCCACATCGCGTGCGGGACCGAGCGCGGCTTGATGAGCCAGCTGCCGGTCGGCACCTCCTCGACGATGTCGTCGGCGGTCCTGACCCCGATCGGGCCGGAGAGGACGAGCGAGTACTCGTCCTCGCGGGTGTGGAGGTGCGGCTTGATGAGCGTCCTCGGCGGGATCGTGACCTCGAGCATGCTCAGCGAGCCATCGGTCTGGTCCGCGCCGATGCCCCAGCGGAAGGCGGTCTCGTACAGCTGGAGCGTGCTCGCCTCGTCGGGTAGGACGACCTTCGCTTTCATGGGCCGATTCTAGGGCGATGAGTGAGCCCATCTGTAGCTGGGACGGCGACAAATAGGGCCCGGTCGCGATTACTCCTTCCGCACGCCGATCTCGAGCGGCGTCGGGAAGCTGCCGGTCACGCGCATTGGGCCGATCCACGCCTCGAGCCGCGCCGCTTCGGCCTCGATCCGGCGCGTCGTCTCGACGCCGACGTCCTCCAGCAGCCGCGGCACGACCTCTCCGCTCCGCCGCTGCGCCCAGCCGCCGACGATGCGGCCGTCGACCCAGATCGTTGGTCCGGCATTGCCGGCCGTATCGAACAGCTGCGGCCGATGTGAGCCGAGGTACCAGTCGCGGCCGGTCCAGCCCATCGTCGTCGCGTCAAGAGCGGGCAGCAGCGCGACCCACGGCGGCGGCGGCTCGACCGGCTCGAGGTCGTTCGGCAGGGCGTACCCAGCCGCCCCGCCGTCCAGCCCGACCTCGACGGCGCCGATCGCCTCGAGCGCCTGCCGCGTCGCGCCGACCGTCCAGCCGGTCCACCAGCGAACGTCGTCGCGCGTGGCGGGCCCGAATGCGCCCAGCCAGCGCCGGACGAGCTCGGCGCGCGCCTCCTCGACGTCGATCTGCGGAATCCCCGACGGGAACCAGCGCTCGATCGGGCTCCACCGGAACTGGCCGCTGACCCAGGTCCCGCGCGGCCGGCCGCGCCCGATCCTGCCGTCCAGGGCGAGGTGGTGGACGACGCGCGAGATGACCGCCATCGAGCCCTCGTAGCTCTTGCCGCGCGCCACCGTGAATCGCTCGGCCAGACGAGGGTCAAGGCCGCGGAGCTCCCGGGTGGCGACTTCGCCACGCTCGCGGATCGCGGCAAGGGCGACCTCTTCGAGCTCGGCGAGGTGCGGACCGGGATCGGAGCCAATTCCGGCACCCGCCAGCATCTTCAACGTCCGCGGTCGCTCGCGGTCGGCGACGTCCCGCGAGCCGGCGGCGTAGACCATCGGCACGTCCGGAAGCGGGACCAGGAACAGCGTCCGGCGCATCGCGAGCATGCGCAGGACGGTCGGCTCCTCGTACAGCTCCCGCTCGATCGAGGCCGGCGAGGCGTCGAGCATTCGCGCCCAGCCCTCGAGAAAGACGGTCGCCGGATCGGTGGCGTGGAGCACGACGAGCGCGGTTGCAGCCTCGGCAAGCGAGGAAACCTGCGTCGCATCTGCAAGGAGGTGACGGATCCCGAGGCGTGCCCGCCGCTCGTCGTCGCCGATATGAGCCCTCGTCATCGGTCCGATCCTATCGTCCGGCCAGCCACTTGCAGGCCATGAACCGATGAGAACCGCGGCACGTCGCGGTCAACTCGTCACCACGCAACCAAGGAGCACCCGGATGAACCTCAACAGCATCCTGATCGGGTCGGAGAACCCGCAGCGCCTGGCCGACTTCTACAAGAAGCTCTTCGGCGAGCCCACCTGGAGCGATGGCGGCTACATCGGCTGGTTGATCGGCTCCGGCGCCGTCACCGTCGGGCCGCACGACCAAGTCACCGGTCAGAACCCACAGCCCGGCCGGATCATCTGGAACATCGAGACCCCGGACGTCAAGGGCAACTTCGAGCGCTTCAAGGCGGCCGGCGCGACGGTCGTTGCCGAGCCGTACGGCATGGGCGACTCGCCCGACGAGGCGCTGATCGCCACCTTCGCGGATCCGGACGGCAACTATTTCCAGCTCATGAGCCCGATGCCGGCGGAGGTCCCCGCCTGACCGATGCGGGCGCGGCACGTTCGCCGCGCCCTCTCAGTGCTCTCGCTCGCGAGGCGAGGGCCGCTCACGGAGCTGCTCCAGTTGTTCGCGCTGTCGTTTGGCGGCCCGCTGGAGCACCGTATTGATGAACGCGAGGATGACCGAAACGCCGGCGAGGACGTAGACGATCGTGAAGACCTTGCCGAGCCCGGTCTGGGGCGTGTAGTCACCGAGGCCGACGGTCGTCAGTGTCGTCACGCTGAAGTAGAGCGCGTCGAGGGCCGTCCAACCCTCGACGAGCGAGTAGAAGATCGTGCCGATGGACAGCAGGCCGAAGGCGGCGATGTAGAGCGGGCGCGCATCGGGGTCGCTGACGCCATCGACGAGCGCACCGAACCAGATGCGCAGGAACCGCATCGCTCTCTCTTTCGGTCAGCCCGCGCTCAGGCGCCCGCGGGCTGCTCCGATGCGGAACCGCCCATGAAGCCGGCGACGATCCAGGCCATTCCGGCGACCAGGAGCTGGACTCCGACGAAGACGCCGATCACGATCCCGCTGACCGGGATGTTCGTCCACACCCACACGCCAAACAGGATGTTGATGACGGCCAGGACGATCATCCAGACCGAGCTCCTCGGCCGGTCCATGAAGAACGCGACGATCCGGAGGATGCCGTCCGCGATGAGCATCACGCCGATGACGACGGTGACGATGATGGCCCCTTGCAGTGGATCGGCAATCAGGTCAAAGCCGACGACGACGTAGAGGATCCCGAGCACGAGCTGCAACAGGCGCCACCCGAGCCCGAGGTCCGTGGTGAATGCGCCGATGAAGGTGGCGATGCCGGCGATCACGAGCACCCAGCCGATGATGATGGTGGTCACCAGGCTCGCGTCGATCACGTTCCACAGCGCGACCAGCCCCAGGATCACCAGGACGACGCCGAGCGCGATGAACCAGCCGCGGCCGCCGCCAGCGTCCGCGTCGGGGGTTGACGCGATGGTCATGCTCCGTTGCACCTCCTCTGTGCCGCCGCTGCCCGCGGCGCGAGCTGCGGCGCGCTCCGAGTATGCGCCACGAGCGTGCGCCGATCCACGTTTTCATGCGTCTCGGGCGATGGGCGTTTGTGGACCCCATCGGTATGCTGGCCCGGGAATCCCTTCGCACGAAGGCGGCGCACATTGGCAGATGCGACGGTTCAACCGACGACTCGACCGCGCCGGCGATGGCTGCTCATCGGCCCTCCGGTCCTGATCCTCCTCACGAAAGGCGCGAACACGCTCGTCCAGCTCGGCCTCACGGACACGCCTCCGGATCGGATCGGGCTCGTGATCGCCTTCGCCGCGCTGAGCATCTTCGCCGCCTTCGCCCTCTTGGTCGGTGGTCGGATCGGTTGGTTGCTGGCCATCGGCGTGCTTGGCTGGGACCTGGCGGTTTCGATCTTTCTGTGGTGGATCGGCACGCCCCAGTACGTCGCCATGGCGCTGCTCGCGGTGTGCGCGTTCCTCCTCACTACGCCGGAGATGCGCGCCGCCCACGCGAGCAAGACAGAAGCATGACCACGACCGAGGCGCCGACGGCAGTCGTTGGGAAGCCGGGAACGCGCCCGCGGCTCGATGCCGCCGACATCGATCTGCTGCGTGCCTTCGAGCCGGTCGTCCGCTTCACGAAGGGCGAGTCATTCCTGCCGATGAGCGTGTCGGCCTATCTGGCGTCCGCGGTCCGCATGCGCAGCGTGGGTAGCGGCCGCCACCAGGTGGTGGACACGGACGGCATGCTCTCCGAGCTCACGCTCGCCGACGCGATCAGCGATGGCGTGGAAGCCCGGGACTTCCTGACGGTGGCGGGCACTGGCGACGACGAAGACATCCTCGCCAGGATGTTCGATCGCGACAGCCGCCAGGCCGTGGGATTCCACGCCGGCGGTGGCCGCCTCGCTCGCGTCGGCTACACGTCGCGTGTCATCGACGCTCTCTTCGCGATCTCGCTGCTCGCACGAGGGCGGGTGCCGGGTTCGCTGGCGCGACGCGCAGTGCAGCGCTATCGGTCGCTGTCGGCCGAGAGCACGGTGCACCCGTACTACGGCCGCGTCGTGCGGACGGCCACCTGGACCGCGCTCCAGTACTGGTTCTTCTACGCCTTCAACGACTGGCGCTCCGGCTTCAACGGCGCGAACGACCACGAGGCCGATTGGGAGCAGGTGCTCGTGTACCTCGATGCCGATGCGGACGGCCGTGCCGTGCCCGTGTGGGCCGCATACGCCCAGCACGACTACCATGGCCGGGACCTCCGAAGGCGCTGGGACGACTCCGAGCAGCTCGACCTCATCGGCGATCACCCGGTCGTGTACGCGGGCGCTGGATCGCACGCCTCGTACTTCCGCCCCGGGGAGTACCTCGCCGAGCAGCCCGTGCGCCTGCCGTCCTTCATCCAGCGCATCGCGACCGTGGGCTCGACGCTGATTCGTGGGAGAGGCGGTGGCGACGCGGAGGGCAGCATGATGTCGATTGCCTTCGTCGACTTCGCGCGCGGCGACGGCGTGAGCATCGGTCCCGGCGCCGATCGCACCTGGGATCCGGTGGTCATGGACGAGACGCAGCCATGGGTCAGCGGCTATAGCGGCCTGTGGGGCATGTCGGTCGAGGACCCGTTCGAGGGCGAGGACGCCCCTGCTGGACCGATGTTCAACCGCGACCAAAGCGTGCGCACGTCGTGGGCGGATCCCGTCTCGTTCGCCGAGCTCGACCTCGAGCCGCCGCCGTCCCAGGCGACGACCCTGCTGCGCGAGCGAGCCAAGGCCGTCGAGCGACGGCAGGCCGAGCTTGCGAAGGCCATCCCGCCGCTCGAGCGTGATCTGGCGGCCGCCGGTGCCGAGGACAGCGCATCCACCGACAATGCCCGCACGCCGTCGCGCGTCGCGGAGCGCGAGCGGCATCGCGCGGCGTTGACCGATCTGCAACGCGAGCGTGAAGAGAATGAGCTCAGGCTCGGCGACCTCCGGCAGCGCCAGGCTGCCGCGCAGGAGGGCGTGCGGCCACCGCCACGCGCCCACCTCCGGCGGATTCCGGTGCCGACGCCGCCAGGCGAGGATCGGACGGGGATGCTGCTCGAGGCATGGGCGGCAATCAGCGTCGGCCTCATGCTCATTGTCCTGGTCGGCGTGCTCCTCCTGTCGCCGCGATTCGGGCTCGCGATCGCGGTCGGGGTGATCGGCCTCTTCGTGCTCATCGAATCGATCCTGCGCGGAGGCGTCATCGGCCTGCTGGCCACGTGGGTCCGGCTGCTGGCGGTCGTCGCCGCCGCCATCGTCTTCGTGAACTTCTGGCAGCTCGGCATCATCGTCGCGGCGATCGCCGCGGGCATTTTTCTCCTCCGCGCGAACATCGCGGAGCTCCTTGACGCAACGAGGCCGAACGAATGACGACCGTGGACACCACTCCATCCCGCAGGGCGTGGCAGCGCGTTGCCTCGTGGGTCTTCGTCGTGCTCACCGCGATCGCCGTGGCGGGATCGGTGGTCGGGTTCTGGGTGCACCGGACAGTGCTCGACACCGACCAGTTCATGGCCGCGGTGTCACCGGTCATCGAGAGCGAATCGGTCCAGTCGGTCGTGGCCGACCGGGTCGGCGATCAGCTGGTCGAGGCGCTCAGCCTCGAGTCGCGACTCGGCGAGCGGCTCGCGCAGGCCGAGGATCGACTTCTGGAGCGCCTGGCCGAGGTGCTCGAGCTGCCGGACGCGGTCGTGCGCCGGCTCGCGAGCGCGAGCCTGGGCCTCGACTCTCTGGCCCCGATGATCGCGGCCGGCGTCGAGACCCGGATTCGCGCCGCCGTCGAGACGTTCATCTCCTCGCCCGAGGGCACCAGCCTGCTGATCGCGACGATCGAGATCGCGCACGAGCGCTCGGTGCTCCTGCTGCGAGACGAGATGGACCAGCTGCCGAACGTCGTCATCGAGGAGGGAGAGGTCCGGCTCAACCTCGTGCCGCTGATGGCGGAAGTGCTGCGCTCGGTCGTCAATGCGGGCCTGGATTTCGTCGGCATCGAGCGCGAGATCCCGCCTTTCGACTCGAGCGAGGACGCGACGGCCGCCGTCGAGCGACTGGCATCGGTGGTCGGTCGGGAACTTCCGCCCGACTTCGGGCAGGTGCGCCTCGCGTCGGAGGCGTCCCTCGAGCGTGCCCAGGGCCTCGTTCGTGCCTTCGACCTCGCGCTCTGGGCGCTCGTCATCGTCGGGCTCGTGGTCGCGGCGCTCGCCGTCTGGCTGGCGCCGACCATGTCCGCGGGCCTGGTCCGGGTCGGCGCCGCCGCCGCGCTGGCCGCGCTCGTGGGTTGGATCGCGGTCCAGGTCATCTCCGCCCAGGTCGTCGATGCTGCCTCGACGCCGGAGGGGCGTCTGGCAATCGGCGAGATCGTGACTTCGATGGTGAGCGGCCTGAGCGGGATCGCGCTCACGCTGGTCGCCCTCGGCATCGGTGTCGTGGTCGCCGGCGTCGTCGTCGATCGGCAGAGCCGGCCGGCACCGGCGGTTGCCGCCGCCTCCGAGTGGACGCCGCCACCGGCCACGCCTCAGACCCCGCCGCTGGTGCTGCCGCCGCCCCCCACGGTGAGTCCCGAGCCGACCGCAGGCTCGGGCACGACCACCCGCTCCCGCAGGCCCGCGGCGAAGTCGACAACGGCGAAAGCGCCGGGACCGAAGCCTTCGACGCCGCCGACGTCGTCCAGTGGGGAAGGGACGCCGGACGCGACTTCAGGCGCCAAGGCGCCCACGAAGAAGCGCCGGCGGCCTCCGGCCACCGGCGCCTGACGCGGTGGAGGTGGCTCAGCCGGGCGTTGGCGGGACGGGAGCGGTGTTCTGCGCGGGCTCGTCGACCCAGAGCGCCTCGACGTCGCTGGTCGTCATCGCCTGCCAGACCGCGCCGACCGCCGCCAGCGCGAGGTAGATCAGCAGCCAAAGGAAGGACTGGCTGACGACCGCATCCACCGCGCCGTAGCCGAGCTCCTCGGGCTCGATCTGCTGGAGGACGATCAGCACGCCGCCGAGCGTCGCGCCGGCCCCCCAGAGCGCCGTCACCGCGATCACGATCGCCCGAGGCAGGCGGAGGACGATGGCGGCGAGTGCGAAGCCCACGCCCACGGCCAGGCCGAGGAGCCAGCTGACGATTTCGAGATCGAGGTTCAGCGCCGGCAGGAGCGCGCTGCCGATGGCGAAGCCCATGCCGCCGACGGCAAGCACGATGCCGAGGGCCCACCAGAAGTAGGCGAGCAACCCGAACACGATGCCGACGGCCACGGCGGCAACGATGCTGAGCAGCGTGGCGAAGATGCCCTCGTTGAAGATCAGAAAGACCGCCTGTGCGCCCACGATGGCGCCCACGACGAAGCCGAAAACCGGGAGCACCGCCCGAAAGAGACGGTAGCCAAAGAACGTGGCCACAAGCCCGATGGCGACCGCGATCAGTGCGACGAACAGATCCATTCCACTCCTCCTGTGCGGACACGCCAAGGGCGCATCCTCGGCGAAAACTCTACACCGGAGCGGCAACCGATTGGCCGCTGTTACGGCCGGGAAATGAGACAGGCAGACCACGCATCTGGCCAGATGGTCCGGGCCTACCTCAGAACGGGAGCAGGACCGCGACGACGCCGACAGCGATCCCGATCGCGAACGACGTGAGGCTGATCTGTCGGGCCCGCCGGCGGTCGCGCGCCAGCGCGTCGGCATCGGTGATGGCCGTCCGCTCTCCCAGCGGCCCGAGGTTGAAGACGCCCAGCTGCCCGAAGCCGGCGCAGAACTTCAGCCTCGCCTGCAGGTAGCCAGATGCTGAGATCGTCGCCGGCACGATCACCGCGAGGCGCGCCAGCGGATGCGCGTCGATGAGCACGAGCGCGGCGAGGAGGCCGACCGTCGCGATCAGGCCGACGTGCCCCGCTCGCCGCCGCCGCGCGATCTCGGCGGGACCAATGTTGCAGACGCCGGGCTCGTAGCCCGCCGCGGTCTGCGGCGCGGGGACGGATCCAGAGGCGAAGGCGGAGATCGTCATCGGTTGGCGATGGTACCGCAGACACTTCGACGGACCTTCGGGCCCGAACGCCCACACTCGCGGTCCGGCGCACAATGCATCGATGGCCGAGATCGCACCGATTGACCCGACGGTTCCGCCGAGCGGCACCGGCTGCGTCGAGTGCTTGGCCGCAGCAGACGGCTGGTGGTATCACCTGCGTCGCTGCGCGCACTGTGGCCACGTCGGCTGTTGCGACACCTCGCCGTCCCAGCACGCCCGCCTCCATGCTGCCGAAGCGCACCATCCGATCTTCCAGAGCTTCGAGCCCGGCGAGGACTGGTTCTACGACTTCGCGTCAGACCAGATTGGCGAGGGTCCCGAGCTCGCCCCGCCGCATCATCGGCCGCTGGATCAACCGGTTCCCGGTCCGGCCGATCGCGTGCCGCGGGACTGGGAGAGCCACCTGAACTGAGCGGGCGGCGATCACGTCCGGCCGCGCCAGATCCCGACCGGCTCGAACACCATCGGCACGTCGACGAGGATCAGCTCGGACGGCTCCGAGGCCGTGATCCGGAGCTCGTCGATATCGGTCACCTCCGCTGCGTCGCCGGTTGCCAGCCCCTCGCCGTCGAGCGCGGCTGCCCCCTCGATGAGGTACACGTAGACGCCTCGTCCGCGACCGATGGGATGGACGGCCTCGACACCCAGGTCGAGCCGAGCGACGTGGACCGATGCGTCCTGGTGGACCTTCACCGCGTCGCCGCCCTCGGGACCGATGACCTTCAGGAGCCGGTTCGATCGGTCCTCGGTGGTGAAGACGCGCTGCTCGACGGCAGGCGGAAGGTCGGGCGTGTCGGGCAGGATCCAGATCTGGATGAAGCGCATCGGCTCGTCTTGAGACGCGTTCAGCTCCGAGTGGAGCGCGCCCGACCCGAGCGTCATGCGCTGGACCGATCCGGCCGGCAACGGTCCGAACGGTCCGCCCACGTTGTCCTGGTGTCCGAACGTGCCCTCGACGACGTACGTCAATCCCTCGACGTCGCGGTGCGGGTGGAGCGGCCAGACGGCGCCAGGCTTGAGCCGGTCGTCGTTGAAGACCCGCATCGCGCCGAACGAGTCGTGCTCCGGATCCTCGTAGCGGTCGAAGCTGAAGTGCCATCGCGCGCGAAACCATCCGCCGTCGATGTCATAGATGTCGGCGTCGCGTCGGACCTTGTGCATGCAGGGGATCGTTGCACGCTGTGACCGCCGGCTCAACAGGGCTACGCCGGCCACGGGGCATCCGACGTGACCCGCCGAACATCGGCGGGACTTCCGAGCCGAAACCAAAAGCGAGCGGCCGGCGACGGAGTCCGGAGAGCTCCGCCGCCGCTCGAGATCGCTTTACGGTTCCAGTGGGCAGGTGGTCCTGAACGTGAAGCTTCCCTTGCCGAGCCTCGCGTCCATCGCGTCGAGCGACCCCTCGAACGTCGCCTGGCGAGACTTGCCCTTGTCGGCATTGACCTGGATGCAGGTGCCGTCGTCGAGGCGGAACCTCCCACTTTGGCGGATGGTCGGGCCAACGCCGGCCCATGTTCCGTGGACCGTGATCGAGCCTCCGTCTGACTCCGTGCACTCGGTCGGATCGCACACAAGCTCCGTCAGCTCGATGACGGTCGGAGCAAGGCTGATCGAGGAGAGGTTGCGAATCGTCAGCGAGTCCGTGTCGTCGGCGCATCCGAAGGCGGAGCTTGACTCGAGGACCTCCCCGGTACTCGGGTCGAAGGTCTCTTGGAATTCGTTGTAGCAAATCTGTTCGCCCTTGAAGGTCGGTTGGCCCGTTTCGCGGATCCGGCCCTCGAACACATCGATGGACTGTCCTCCGCACGTCACCGTCCCGTCCGGGTTGTCCGTACAGGCGTTGCTGAAGGCGAAGGCATTGGTGCCCGCCTGCTTGAACGTCGTCCACTTGCTCGCCGCCGCGACGGGCGCGGCAAGGGTGAAGACAGCCACGATCGCGATGACCAGACTGACTGCCCTGAAACCTGAGCGCATGTCGCCCTCCTTGCTGATCGGTCGCCATCTGCGACCTCTGGAGGGACGCTAGGCTCGGTGGCCTGCGGGCCGAGTGCGGCCGGACTGCGGACAGACCGCGGTCATCCGGACGTCAGGCGATCGGTTCGACCACCAATGTCAGCTGGTCCCGGCCGACAACGCGGATCGGGTGCCCGGCCGATACTCCGGCCTCACAACGCGCCCGCCAATCCTCGGCGAGCACGCGCACCATTCCCTCCGGTCGACAGTCGGTGATCGCCCGACCACTCGCGCCGATCAATGTCTCGGGGCCGACCTTCGCGCTCCCGCGCCGCGACCAGCGCCACGTGCCGAACGTCTCGAAGAACTCGAGGATCGCGGCGATGATCACGACCGCGATGTTCCACGGGTAGGGGAAGACGAAGATTGCGAGGCCGATGCCGATGAGCAGGATCACCGCCCCATTCTGCCCCCTGCGCCGCGGAGGAGACTCAGCCGGGGAGGGCGGCGATGGCGTCGATCTCGACGAGGAAGTCCGGGTTCGCAAACCCGCGAACCGTCAGCACGGTGATTGCGGTCGGATGCGCGCCCCAGACCGCCTGCGACGCCGAAAAGCCGGCATTGACGTCCGCTCCTTCGACGAGGTGAATCGTCAGCTTCGCGACGTCGGCCTGCGTTGCGCCTGCCTCGGCGAGGATGGCGAGGACGTTGCGCAGCGCCTGCTCGGTCTGTGGACCGATCGAGTCGCCGACGACCTGCCCGTCGGGCCCGACCCCGTTCTGGCCGCCGACGTACAGGATTCGCGCGCCGGACGGGACGATGGTGCCCTGCGAGAAGGCGGGATTGGCATGCATGGAGGGTGGATTCACATGTGTGATGGTCATGTGGCGATCATCCCGCACGATCCTGACCACCCGTGTCAGGAACCGTCAGACCAGGCGGCGATCGGCGGCCCAGCGGGTCAGCTCGTATCGGTTCGATAGCTGGAGCTTGCGGAGCACGGCCGAGACGTGCGTCTCGACGGTCTTCACGCTGATGTGGAGCTCGTGCGCGACCTCCTTGTACGTGTAGCCGCGGGCGATGTAGCGCAGGACCTCGCGCTCACGCTTGCTGAGCAGGTCGAGCTCCGGATCGAGCGGCTGCGGCGCCTCCCCGCCGAACGCGTCGAGGACGAAGCCCGCCAGCCGCGGCGAGAAGACCGCGTCGCCGTCGTGGACCCGCTGCACCGCCGAAGAGAGCTCCTCTGCGGAGATCGACTTCGTCACGTACCCGCGTGCACCGGCGCGGATGGTGCCGATGACGTCCTCGGCCGCGTCGGAGACCGACAGCGCGAGGAACTTGACGTCCGGCCGCTCCGGCCGAACCGCCTCGATCACCGCGCGCCCGCCACCGCTGGGCATGTGGACGTCGAGCAGGACAACGTCGGGGCGGAGCTCGACGATCGCGGGCACCGCCTCCTCGACGGTCCCGGCCTCGCCGACGATCTCGAGGTCGCGCCCGAGCTCGGATCGGACGCCGGAGCGGAACAGCTCGTGGTCGTCGACGATGAAGACGCGGATCGTCACGGCAACCTCCTCGGCAGCCGGAGAACGACCTCGGTACCCGTCCCGGGCTGGCTCGCGACGGTCGCGGTGCCGCCGTGGCGTTCCATGCGGCCGACGATCGAGTCTGCGATCCCGCGCCGGTCGGCCGGGACGACGGCGGGATCGAAGCCCGAGCCCTGGTCGCGCACGAAGGCCGTGACCGTTTCCGTCTCGACTTCGACGTAGACGCTGATCGCGGTGCTGCCGGAGTGAAGGGCGGCATTCGCCACCGCCTCGGCGCAGGCGTTGACGAGGCCGCGCAGCCGTTCGTCCATCTCCGCGTCGCCGACCACGACCGCCTCGACGCTGACCTGGTGCTGGCGCTCGATCCTTCCCGCCATCGAGTCGACGGCGTCGCGCAGCCGCACACCGGCGAGCTCCGGCGCGCGCCCGTACAGCCACGCGCGCAGCTCACGCTCCTGCGTCCGGGCGAGGCTCGTCATCTCGCGGGGTGACTTGGCGCGCTGGATGAGCGCGAGGGTCTGGAGCACCGAGTCGTGGAGGTGCGCCGCCATCTCGGCGCGCTCCTCCGAGCGGACGCGGCTGCTGCGCTCCTCGACGAGCTGCTGTCCCATCGCCCACACCCACGGACCGGCGAGGAGCGCCGCGCCGCCGAGGGCCACGATCATCCCCACCAGCACGTTGCCAACCGACTCAATCGACGTCCTCCCGGCGAGGAAGACGGCCATCCCGGCGAGGATGAGCAAGGCGCCGATCGCGAAGCGCGTGAACGACAGCGGCGTCCCCAGGCTGGCGAGCGTCCAGCGACCGTCGCCACGGGCCCACAGGACCGCAAAGCCGATCGCGGCGAGCACCACCGGCCAGGCGAGGTGGCCCTCGAACCACAGCCCGCCCAGCCACAGGAGCGCAAGCAGCCCGGCGATGACGAAACCGATCCCGATCGCCCGCCGCGGCGTGGGGAGCGCGATTCGGCGCATCGCCGGCTGGGCCCCATCGGCCTCCGCCTCGAGCGGCGCCAGGAGCCAGGTCAGCACGTAGACGACGATGCCGAAGCCCGCGGCGAAGGAAAGCACGACGAAGGCAACGCGCACGGCGTTGGGCTGCACACCTAGGTGATGACCGATGCCGCCGGCGACGCCGGCGATCCATCGGTTGCTGCGGCTGCGCTCGAGGCGGGGCGCGCGTTCGCGGGCGTCGCTGTGGGCCATGCGCGGCATGTTCCCACAGGACCGCGGCCGCCCACGATGGGGGAGAACCCCGAGGGCCGGCCGGCCGGCTCAGGGTCCGATGCGGGTCTTCCCCAATGGTCAGCCCGCCCCCGTGCGACCGATGATCGGCGCATGACGACCGAACAGCCAACCGCCTCCCGCGTCCTCCGGCGCCGTGGCGACGACCGCGTCATCGGCGGCGTCGCGAGCGGCATCGCCGACTACTTCAACGTCGACCCGCTGCTGATCCGCATCGGCTTCGTCGGCCTCATGGTGTTCAACGGGCTCGGCCTGCTCCTCTACCTGGGAGCGTGGCTGTTCATCCCGACCGACACCGACGGCCAGTCGATCGTCCAGCGGTTGGCCGGCGGGGGGATCGTCGGCATCCTCGCCGCGGCGGCGCTGATCTTGGTCGGTGTCGGCGTGCTGTTCAACGTCGTGGCCGACCTGGAGCCGCGCACCGGCGCGGTCGAGGTCGCGGTCATCGCGCTCATCGGCATCGCGATCGGCGCCGTGCTCGTGCGGCGGCGTGAGCCGGAGGTCGCGGCGGCGTCGGCAACGTCCGAGGCGGCCACGCAACCCGTGCCGGCCCCGCAGCCGGAGGTCGTGCGACGGCCGCCAACTCCGCCATCACCGCTGGGCTGGTATGTCCTCGGCGCGATGCTCGTCGGCATCGGTCTGCTGGCACTGACGACCGGCATCTCCGGCACGGCTGTCGACCCCGGGCGTTACTTCGGCCTGGCGCTCGCCGTCCTCGGCGTTGGCCTCGTGATCGGGACGTGGTTCGGGCACGCGCGGCTGCTGATCCTGCTCGGCGTGGTGCTCCTGCCGTTCAGCTTCGCCGCCAGCCTGATCGATGTGCCGATCGATGGCGGCTTCGGCTCCCACTACGTCAGCCCGAGCAACGCCGAGGAGCTCAGCGACGAGTATCGGCTCACCGGTGGCCAGATCGTCCTCGACCTGACCCGGATGGAGGACACCGGCCAGCCGGTGAACGTCACCGCCACGGTGGCGATGGGCGAGATCGTCGTCCTCCTGCCCGACGATGCCGGCCTGGAGCTCGACGCGGCGGTCGGCGGAGGCCAGCTCCGCATCCTCGGCGCCGCGGAAGAGGGAACGAACCTCGAGGAGCGCCAGGTCGTCGAGGGCGACGGTCCGCAGTTCGTGCTCGACCTGGAAGCCGGCCTGGGCCTCGTCCAGGTCGATACCCGACCGCTGCTGGAGAACCGATGATCATGACCCGTCACCCTGCCGACCTCGTCTCGCTGACCTTCGGCCTGCTTTTCGCCGCCATCGGCGTGCTCCTCATCTTCGGCCGCGTCGACGAGGTGCGACTCGACTGGGTCGTTCCCACCGTAACGATCATCCTCGGCGTTCTGTTCATCGTGGTCGCCCGTTCGATCCGAAGCGAGCCGGACGACCAGCCGACGGAGGGTTGACCGATGCGGGCCTGGCGCTCGGTCCTCGTTGCTGTCCCGTTCCTGGTTGCAGCGATCCTCGTCGCCGCCCTCTCGACGCTCGTCACCGTCTGGCGCTGAGCTAGCCGGCGCGAGTCGCGAGCCAGTCCAGCGCCGCGGTGGCCGAAGTGAGCACCGAGATGTGGCCCTCGTCGGGCAGGACCCGCAGCTCGGCGTTCGGGATCCGGCTCGCCAGCCACTCCGCGTGCGCCACGGGCGCGATCCGATCCTGACCGCCGTGCAGCAAGAGCACCGGGGCCTCGATCCGGGCCGGATCGAAGCCCCAGAGCGCGACGTAGGCCAGGTCGTCGTCGATGAGGCCGCCCGGACCGTCCCGCAGCGCCGGTCCGACCACTGTGTTGAACCATGACCACGGACCCGCCAGCGCGGCGTGATCGGCCGCGGTGAACCCGGAGCCGTCGTCGGTCGCGGTCGCCTCGTGGCGCTCCTTGGCCTCGCGACCGGCTGCTGCGGCGCGGAGCGTCGCGACGCCGGATGGCGCCATGCCGGCGAACCAGTCGAGCCCATCGGCCTCGTATGGAGCCAATGCGGAGACGCCGATGACGGCGAGCACGCGGTCGGGAAGCAGGGCCGCACACGCCAAGGCGTGGTTCGAGCCGCCCGAGTGGCCCATGACCGCCAACCGATCGACCCCGACGGCATCGGCGACTGCAGCCGTCAAGACCGCCGCCGAGGCAAGATCGCGGCCGCTGTCGGCGCTCGATTGGCCGTAGCCTGGCCGGTCGTACGACAGCCATCGCACGCCATGCCGATCCGCGGCCGCGAACAGCGGCTCCGGCGGGGTGCCGATGTTGGGCGTGCCGTGATGCCAGACCACGGCGAACGTCGCGTCTCCACCGGTGTCATAGGCGTGCAGCGTCCGGCCATCGGGCAACGCCACGTCGAACTCTCGTATCGCCATCGGGGTCAGTGACCGCGCCGGAGGCGCGAACTCATCGGCCCGGCAGGTCCAGGCGCACCAGGATGCGCGGCAGCCGGCCGCTGTGCCCATCGGTGACGAGGACCCGACGGAAGCCGGCGGCGTCGAACATCGAGGCGATCCCGACGAAGCCGGCCCCAACCTCGACCCGGTGGCCCTCCGGGTCGATCGGGTATGCCTCGACGCCGGGAGCTCCGGCAGCCATGGCCGCCTTCACGACGCCGTCGAGCAGCGCCCGGGCGATCCCGCGGCGGCGGTAGCCCGGCCGAATCTGGAAGCAGCCGATCGACCAGACAGGCAAGTCGTCGATGGCGGGGATCGTCCGCGAGCCCACGAGGCGAGGCGTCTCCGTTCGGACACCTACGCCGACCCAGCCGACCGCCAGGCCATCGAGATAGGCGATGTACCCGGGCGGCGGGGGATCGGTGGCGGCCAGCTGACGCTGCAGCGTCTGCGGGCGCGACTCGCCGGTTGCCTTCGCCACCTCGTCCTTGCCGCGCCAAGACTGGCACCAGCAGCCGACCTCGCCGCTGGAGCCGAGCAACTCCTTCACGTCGTCCCAGCGGTCGAGCGTTGCGGGCACCACCTCCGACGCCGCCGGCTCCGCCATCGGTCTGGTCATCGCGTCGATTGTTCGCAGACCGATCAGGACCGTCAACCGTGAGAGGCAGCGTGCTCCGCCGTTTCTCTGCGCTTTCACGCATGTCGCCGGATATATCACTACCGATATAACCGATGACAGTCTGCAGGGCGCCGATCAGGTGCTCCTGTCTGCGGACTATGGACTTGACAATACTGTGTGATACACACTATTGTTGCAGCCATGGTAGACGACGAGCTGCTCGGAACGCACCGGCAGGAGCTGCGGCGGGGGACCGTGGTCCTGGCCTGCCTCCTGGCGCTGCGCGCGCCGGAGTACGGCTACGCGCTGCTGAAGCGCCTCGACCTGGCCGGCATCGCGAGCGACGCGAACACGATCTACCCGCTGCTGCGACGCCTCGAGGAGCGAGGACTGCTCGAGAGCGAGTGGAACACGGACGACACGCGCCCACGGAAGTTCTATCGGACGAGCCCGGCCGGCTCAGCGCTGGCCGCCCAGCTGATGACTGACATGACCGACCTGACCGCATCGCTGCACACCTTGAACGGAGGAGACATCGAATGACCTCGCTCACCGAGCGCTACCTCGCGGCCACGCTGCGCGGGATCCCGGCGAAGCAGCGCCCGGACGTCGAGCGCGAGCTGCGATCCTCGATTGCCGATGCCGTCGAGGACCGCGTCGCCAACGGCGAGGGCCGCGCCGCCGCGGAGACCGCCGTCCTCGAGGAGCTTGGCAATCCCGCCCGCCTCGCGGCCGGGATGACCGGGCGGCCGACGTATCTCATCGGCCCGGAGCTCTTCACCGCGTATCGGTACGTCCTCTTCCTGCTCCTCGGCATCGTCGTGCCGATCGTCGGGATCGTCGAGGCGCTCGTCGAGATCAACGGCGGTGCCGGGATCGGCCCGGCGCTCCTGGCCGGCATCGGTGGCGCACTGACGGTCGGCGTCCACCTCGCCTTCTGGGTGACGCTCTCGTTCGCCGTCGTCGAGCGCCTCGATCCGGCCGCCTTGAAGACCACGGAGCTCAGGGAGCTCAACGCACCGTGGACGGTCGAGAGCCTGCCCGAGCTGCCGAGCTCCGGTGCGGTGACGGTCGGGGAGACGGTCGGGGAGATCGTGACGCTCGGGATCTCAATCGGCGGCCTGCTCTACCTGCGTGGGTGGTCGTGGGTGACCGATGCGAACGGCGAGCCGATCCCGCTGTTCGACCCGGCACTCTGGGGCTCTTCGTTCCCGGCGCTGATCGCGGTGCTGGCGCTCACGGCCGTCTTTCACATGGTCAAGCTCGTCGTGGGCCGATGGACGATCGGCCTCGCCGTGGTCCACGCCCTTCTGCTGACGGCCTTCGCGGTGCCGTTCGCTGCGCTGGCCTTGAACGGGGCGCTCATCAACCAGGCGTTCGCCGATGCCGTCGGATGGCCGCAGCTCGCCGAGGGCGACGGGGTCGCGATGCTGGCGGTGGCGGCGGCGACGATTCTCATCAGCGGCTGGGAGGCGATCGATGGCTTTCGAAAGGCACGACGCCCGCAGCCGACAATGGAGTACGCACCATGACCGCCGAGCCCACCAAGTCCCCGAGTGTTCCGCCGCGCTGGGTTGTCCGCACGGCCTGGGTCGTGCATCGCGCGATCTACCGGCTGACCTTCGGTCGCATCGGTCTCTGGCCGCCGAAACCGACCCGATGGGGGACGATGCGGTTGACCACCGTCGGCCGCCGTTCCGGCCGGGAGCGCGTCGCGATCCTGGGCTACTACGAGGACGGCCCGAACCTGGTCACGATGGCGATGAACGGCTGGTCCGACGGCGAGCCCGCCTGGTGGCTCAATCTCCAGGCGCAGCCTGACGCCACCGTCGTCCTGGCCGAAGGCTCCCGCGACGTGCGCGGCCGCGCCGCCCTCGGTGACGAGCGTTCGCGACTCTGGGCGCGATGGCGCGAGATGGGCGACGACGTCGACGGCTACGCGAAGCTGCGGTCGACCGAGACGGCGGTCGTGGTACTCGAGCCGCGGAGCTGAGATCGCGTCACCGCCTCGCCCGGGCCATGCCGACGTCGAGATACGCCTCGTCGACGTAGCACCAGCCCCACGTGTCCGAGGGCTCGATCGACCGCATCACCGGGTGGCCCGTCGACTCGAAGTGGCCGACGGCGTGCCGCCCGACCGAGGTGTCACAGCAGCCGACGGAACCGCAGGTGAGGCACATCCTGAGCTGGACCCACGTCGACGAGTCGCGGACGCACGCCGGGCAGGCTTGCGCCGCGGGCTGCAGTTGCCGCTCATCGGTCTGATGGGCACAGCTGCGGCGCTGGAATGACCGCTGGAAAGTGACGCGTCGGAGCTCGTTGCCGACGTATCGGGTCACCGTCTTGACATAGTCGCGCCGCGATTCCGTTGCGTGCCGTGGGGTTTCGCCGGTCATTGCAGTACCTACCTCGCAGTGTTGCGGACGTTTCCCGCACGCTACGAGCGAGTCCCTGCGGAGAGACGGCGGCGCGACTGCGGCCCAACCGCGGCGAGGTTCTGTCAGCGCGTGATGTCGACCACGCAGAATCGGTTGCCCTCGGGGTCGGCGAGGATCACGTAGTCGGCGTCCGGAGGCTTCTTGTCCCAGTGCACCTCGCTGGCGCCGAGGCCGATCAACCGCTGGACCTCACCGGCCTGGTCCTCGGTGTACAGGTCGAGGTGGATGCGCGGCGGGATCTGGAGCGGCGCGCGCACTCGATCGAGGGACACGTTCGGGCCGGTGCCGTCGCGCGGCCGGAGCAGCGCGAACCCCTCGTCGTCGCCGCCCTCAGGACCGCGCGGTACGTAGTCGAGGGCGGCCGTCCAGAACGCCTTCTGCCTCTCGAGATCGTCGACCCGGATGACGATGGAGCCGATGGTGACCATCGCTCAAGCCTAGCGGCGCGTATCCACGGCGATCCAGGTGCCCGTCGTGCGCGGACTCCGTGTGTCCACGACGCAAGGCTAGCCTCATGCCCGTTCGCGGGCGGTCTCCAGCGTCCGCTCGAGGCCGCCCAGGATGAGCTCGAGGCCGAGCTCGAACTCGTCGGCGTAGTCATAGCCGGGCTGCATGACATGGTCGGTCAGCATCTCCATGAGGTGCGGGTACGCGTCTGCGGAGAATGGCCGCAGCATGCTCTCCGCCACCTCCCCGGCGTCGGCCGCGGTGAATGGCAGGGCCAGCTGCGTTGCGGCAAAGCCGTAAATGTAGCTGTCGAGCACCGAGTACGCGTGAGCGGCCATCGCTATGTCGAAGTCCGCCGCACGCAGGCAGCCGATGACCGCATCGTGGTGCGCGAGATTGGCCGGTCCGGGTCGGGCGCGCGACTCCATCAGTCCGATCGCCCACCGGTGACGGATCAGTGCGTCACGCACGGCGATCGCGCGGTCGCGCATGGTCGTCTTCCAGTCACCCGCTGAGGAAGGCGGACCGATCTCGACGAACACGATGTCGACGATCGCGTCGATGAGATCATCCTTGTTGGCGACGTGGCGATACAGCGCCATCGGTCCCACCCCGAGCTCCTCGCCGAGCCGTCGCATGGTGAGGGAGTCGATCCCGGCCTCGTCGGCCACAGCAATGGCGGCACGGAGAACTCGCTCCCGTGTCAGTCGGGCGCGACGCTCGTCCGGGCTCGTGGGTTGTGTACTCATTTGCCACCTCGTGGCTCGCTAGCGTACTACGTAAACTTCGGGCTTGACGTCCCAGTGTGTACGGCGTAGTGTACATCATACGCTTACAAAGTACACATACGGAGGCCACACGATGAAGGCAATCACCCAAGACAGGTACGGCTCAGCCGATGTCCTGCAGCTCCAGGACGTCGAGAAGCCCGAGCTCGCTGAAGGCGACGTCCTCGTCCGGGTTCAGGCGGCCTCGATCCACATCGGCGACTGGGTCCTGATGACCGGCGAACCGTATGTCATGCGGCTGGGAACTGGGCTGAGCAAGCCGAAGCAGCGTGTTCCGGGGACCGATGTCGCGGGAACGGTCGAAGCGGTTGGCGCCAAGGTGCACAGCCTGCGACCGGGGGACGAGGTGTTCGGTTGGGGCAGTGGCGCGTTCGCCGAGTACGCGAGTGGGCCTGAGGATCACTTCGTCAAGAAGCCGGCGAACCTGACCTTCGAGCAGGCGGCCGCGGTCGGCGTGTCGGCGACCACCGCCCTGCAGCTCCTTCGCGATGACGCCAAGGTCGGGCCGGGGCAGAAGATCCTCATCAATGGTGCGTCCGGTGGCGTGGGCACCTTCGCGGTGCAGATCGCCAAGGCACTCGGCGCCGAGGTGTCCGCCGTGTGCAGCACCAAGAACGTGGAGTTGGTGCGGTCCATCGGCGCGGATTACGTCATCGATTACACCCACGAGGATTTCAGAACGGGTCGCGAGCGATATGACGTGATCCTCGACAACGTGGGGGACCGTTCGATGTCGGACACCAGGCGCGCACTCACGCCGAACGGGATGCTCATCTCCAACGGCGGAGGACACGCGTCCGGCAAGCTCGGCCGCGTCATTCGCGGCGCCGTGGCGTCCATGTTCGTGCGCCAGCAGGCGCGACCCTCGCTCAAGACCCAGAACCGAGCCGACCTGATCGCACTGATGGAACTCGTCGACGCCCGCAAGGTCACGCCGGTCATCGGCGGTACCTACCAGTTGGCCGAGACCGCCAAGGCCATCAGCCATGTCGCCGCCGGGCACGCGCGCGGCACCCTCGTCATCGCGGTGGCTCAGCCGCCGACCGGCGGCGTCGACCCAGAGCGCGCGCCCAACGAGGCGCCGGCCGCAGTGGCCGCAATGGCCTGACCGGCACGGCCGTACGGTCCGTAATCAACCTCTCCGAAGAAGCATGAAAGGGGACCATCGTGTCCAAGGCCACCGTCACGAAACTCTTCATCGGTAGTGCAATCGCCGCAGTCGCCGGCGCCATCCTTGCCATCGCCACCATTTGGATCGCGATCGCGAATGACGTGTTCGTCATGAGCGGTCAGAACGTCGTCGGGATCGAAGGGGGAACCTTCGCGTGGTTCCTGCTCGGGATCGCCGCGGTTGGCGGCCTCGCGTTCTTCGGAGCGATGGTCGGTGGGCTCGTGTCGTGGATCGGCGCGCTGCTGAACACCGCGCAGCTCGAGAGCAAGACCTGGTTCCTCGTCCTGCTCCTGCTCGGGATCTTCAGCTTCGGGCTCGTCGCCATGATCGCCTATGTCTTCGCGGGGCCGGATGGAACCAAGGAGGCGCCGCACACGGTGCCGTCACCCGCATGAATGACCATGCGGGCACGCAGCCGATGGCGGGCAAGACCGTGCTGATCACCGGTGGCACCGGGGGGATCGGCAAGGCGGCGGCGATCCGCCTCGCCTCCATGGGCGCCCGAGTGGGCGTCACCGGTCGCGACCGCGCACGTGCTGAAGCAGCCGCCGCCGAGATCCGTGACGCATCCGGCCACGCTGCCGTCGACGTCTTCGTCGCGGACATGTCCTCGCAGGCCGAGGTTCGTCGCCTGGCGGCCGAAGTGCTGGCCGCCTACCCACGGATCGATGTGCTCCTCAACAACGTCGGCGGATTCTGGTCCCACCGACATGTCACCGCCGATGGGCTGGAGCGCACATTCGCGCTCAACCACCTCGCGCCGTTCCTGCTGACGAGCCTGCTGTCGGATCGGCTCATCGCCAGCGCACCGGCGCGCGTCGTCACCGTGTCGTCCGGGGCGCAGGGGATGGGCAAGATCGACTTCGACGACCTGATGGGGGAGCGAAAGTACTCCGGTCAGCGCGCCTACAACCAGTCGAAGCTCGCGAACGTGATGTTCACCTATGAGCTGGCCCGTCGTTTCGAGGGGACCGGTGTCACCGCCACCGTGCTCCACCCCGGCATGACGAACACGGCATTCAGCGCGGAGGACCCGTCACGGGTCTTTGCCCCCCTCGTCGTCGTTCTGCGGCCGTTCATGAAGAGTCCGGAGCGGGGCGCCGACACCCCGGTCTATCTCGCCAGCTCCCCGGACGTGGAGGGGGTCAACGGCCGGTACTTCGCCAACCAGACGGCCAAGAAGTCGAGTGCGGCGTCCTACGACACCGCGACGACGGCCCGGCTCTGGCAGGTCAGCGACGATCTGGTTGCCTCCCACGCACAAGGAGGCCCGCAATGACAGCGCACTCGATCGGCCGCTGGGTCGGTCCTGTCAGCTTGCTCGCCGCTTCCATGATCATCGTGAGCCAGGGGCTGCATCTGGCGCTCGGGCTCGCGATGGGGGCGCAGCCAGCGGACAACGTCCTCCATTCGGTGAAGTACGCCTTTGCGCTCGTCGCAACGATTGCGCTCCTCTTTGCGCTGACCGGGCTGTACCTTCGGCAGGCCGACGCGGCCGGCAAGCTGGGCCTGGTCGGCTTCGTGCTGGCGTTCATCGGCACCGTCCTCGTCGCCGGCGACTGGTGGTTCGAGAGCTTCATCGCACCGCAGATCGCGGCGGTTGCGCCGCAGGTGATGACAGGTGCGATCACCGGTTCGATGGCGGTCGGCGCAGTTGCAACCTTCGTCCTCTTCGCGCTGGGTTGGACGATCTTCGGGATCGCGACCTTCCGCGCGAACGTCTATCCGCGGCCGGCGGCCGTCCTGCTCATCATCGGTGGAGTGGTGGGAGTCCTCGCCCTGAGCACCCCGTATCAGGTCCCTCTGGCCATCGCCATCGGCTGGATCGGCTATTCGCTGATGCAGTCCGAGCGTGCGGGAGCCTTCGTGAAGCCGCCGATCGCCGCCGCGACATGACCGTCGCAACGCCGGCGTGAGCGTGGAGCTCGGCGCGGCGATCCTGCTGATCGTCGTGCCGATCGGGTTCAACCTGGCTTTCCTCGAGCTCGGCCGAGCGTTCGACTATCCGAGCATCCTGCGTGAGCCGGCGGACGTCATCCTCCGGCGCTTCGATGCCGGCGGGACCGGCCTTCTCCTACGCTGGCAGGCGCTCCTCATCACTGCGCTGGCGATGCTCCCGCTGGTGGCGCTGCTTGGCGTCGCCCTTGGTGCCGATCCGGCGCTTTCCGTGACGGCGGTGGTGGTCGGGTCGGCGGCCGCTCTCGTGCAGGTGAGCGGACTCGTTCGCTGGCCATTTGTAGTCCCGGAACTGGCACGCCGGTACGTTGCTGCGGATGGACCCGGCGCAGCGTCGACGCGCCAGACGATCGAAGTCGTCTTCGCCGCGATCCATCGCCTGCTCGGGATCGGCATCGGTGAGCACCTCGGCTACCTGTTGACCGGCTCCTGGACCATCCTCGTGGCGGCTTCGATCGCGTCCACGACGGCGATCGCGCCATGGCTGGGTTGGGTCGGCGTCCCCATCGGCGTGGCACTGATCGTCGGCAGCGCGGAGTTCGTCGGACCGAACGAGCGGAAGGGTTGGTCCCTCGCAGGCGCCATCGTCCCGATCGCGTACGTGGCCTGGTCGCTGTGGTTGGTCGCTCTCGGGATCGGTCTGGCCCTCTAGAGGCGAGGTTCGGCGCGTTGAAGCCGTTCGAGGCCGTCGAGGATGAGGTCCAGCCCGAATGCGAACTCGACGTCGTCGTCGCACCCGCCGAGGGCTCCGTCGTGGGTGGCCCCGAGCGCCATCTCGGCCACGTACGGGTGCGTGTCGGCCAGCGCTGCCGCCATCGTCTTCATCGCCTCGGGACTGACGTCGGGGGAGTCGTCGAAGAGGTCCTGGGTGAAGCCGAGCAGCCGGCTGCCGAACAGGTGGATCGCGTGGTGGGTCATCCCGAGCGAGAAGCCGCCCTCGCGGAGGATGCCCATGACAGCGTCGTAGTACCGCAGGCCGCTCGGCCCGGGATCGTCTCGCGTCTCGATGATGCGTGGCGCCCATGGGTGGCGCAGGACGACACCGCGGGCCGAGAGGATCGTGGCGCGCAGCGAGGCCTTCCAGTCGTCCCCGTCCCTATGGACCGGGATCTCGCGAATGACGAGCTCGATCATCCCGTCGAGTAGGTCGTCCTTGGCGCGCACGTGTGTGTAGAGCGACATCGCCTCGATCCCCAGCTCGGTGCCAAGCCGGCGCATGCTGACGGCGTCGATGCCCTCACGGTCCGCGAGGCGGACGGCAGCTTTCAGCACGCGCTCCCGGGTGAGCGGGGAGCGTCGCTGTGCGCTATCGGGCCTCGCGACTGCCATCGATCTCACTCCTCACCGACAACTTCGGGAACGCTACCACCGGCCGTCATCGCCGGTTGCGCGAAATCCCTTGACATCCTTACGCCGTATGGATAGCCTTACGCCGTATGGAACGATCCAGCATACCTGATGACTGGCGGACCGAGCGAGTAGGAGCTTCGGCATGACCACCCCCACCGTTGATCACGCACCAGGAAAATCCCAATGGCTTCCACCGCGCTGGGTCGTCCGTGGCGCATGGGTGGGGCACCGCGCCATCCATCGGTTTACGGGAGGGCGGCGTGGGCTGGCACTGCCGAAGCCGGGTGGGTCGTTCGGATACCTGCGGCTCAAGACCGTCGGGCGTCATTCCGGGAAGCCCCGCGCAGCGATCCTCGGCTACATCGAGGACGGGCCGAACCTCGTCACCGTCGCGATGAACGGCTGGGCGAGCCCCGAGCCGGCCTGGTGGCTGAACCTCCAGTCCAAGCGTGAGGCGACGGTCGAGCTGAAGAATGGAAGGCGTGACGTGCTGGCACGGGAGGCGGTCGGCGAGGAGAGGTCCCGACTGTGGGCGAAGGTCGGGGAGTACAGCGGCTACGGTGACCTCGATCACTTTGCCCGGCGGCGCGCGAACGAGACCGCGGTCGTTGTGCTGGAGCCTCGAGAACCGTCCGCCGCAGAGACCAACGAGTGAGCGTCAGCCGTCAATCCTTGTATGGAAACGAGTGGTGCTCGTGCGAGACGACCCACCGGCCGCCCTCCTTGCGAAGGCCGATGGAGAGCCTGAGCCGGTTGGCCGGATCCGCCTCGAGCTCGTCGGGCGTGCCGCACCGGAGCAGCGCCCAGGCGAAGGCGACGTCCTCGCCGGTCGTGACGTCCAGCTCGACGATCGCGAACGACGCGCCGGCGACCTGCCATTCGAAGAAGGGCGGCCAGGTGTCGCGGTAGGCGGCGATGCCCCGCACGCCCTCTTCGGGTGGTGGGACGTCGAACATCACGATGTCGTCGGCGCGGTCGGCGACCACCGTCTCGAGGTCGCCGGCGTGGACTCCATCGGCCCAGCGCTGGATCAGGGTGCGGATCTGCGACTCATCGTCGGCCATCGGCGTCTCGCCTCCTCGTTCGTGCATCGATAGGACCGCGTCGCGGTTCCGAACTCATCGAGAGTCGGCGGGCACGGGGAGTGCTAGGCTGGCGGGCACCCGAGCATCGTGTGTCTTCATAGGGAGGCAGTGCACACCATGCGAGACCGATACGCGCACGCGCATCGAAGGCGGCTCGGAGCACCCATCGCCGTTGCGGTCCTGATCCTGGCTGCCTGTCAGGGTGGCGGCGCCGGGAACTACCCGGAGCAGGAGATCACCGTTGTGGTGCCCTTCGCCGCCGGTGGCCCGACCGACACGGTGACGCGCCTGATCGCGGAGCCGATGGCGGCGGAGCTCGGCGTCGAGATCGTCGTCCAGAACGTCGAGGGAGCCGGTGGGACCGTTGCCGCCGACCAGGTCGCCAACGCCGAACCCGATGGTTACACGGTGCTGATGCACCACATCGGGATGTCGACCGCCCCGACGCTGTACCCCGATCTGTCGTATGACCCGCTCACCGACTTCGAGACGATCGGCCTGGTGACGGAGGTGCCGATGACGTTCATCGGCAGCCCGAACTTCGAGCCGAACACCATGGAGGAGCTCATCACCTACGTCGAGGAGAACCTCGACACGGTGACGTACGCGAACGCCGGCGTCGGCGCCGCGTCGCAGCTGTGCGGCCTGCTGTTCGAGACCGCGACCGGGCTGGACCTGACCGAGGTGCCATACGACGGAACCGGCCCGGCCATGGACGACCTGCTCGGCGACCAGGTCGACTTCATGTGCGACCAGACGACGAACACGTCCGAACCGATCCTCGCGGGCGAGGTGAAGGCATACGCGGTCACCACGCCGGAGCGGGTCGAGTCGCTGCCGGAGGTCCCGACGACCGAGGAGGTGGGCCTGACCGACCTCCAGGTGAGCGTTTGGCACGGCCTGTACGTGCCGGCCGAGACTCCGCAGGAGATCGTCGATGCGCTCAATGCGGCGCTCCTCGTCGCCCTCGCGGACGAGAACGTGATCACGCGGCTCGGCGAGCTCGGGACGGCGCCCGTTCCAGAGGATCGCGCGACGCCCGCCGCTCACACCGAGCAGCTCCAGTCGCAGATCGAGTTGTGGCGGCCGATCATCGAGGAGGCCGGCGTGACCGCCGGCTAGCGCAACCCAATGAGGATGGGGCGGCGACCACGCCGCCCCATCGGTCTATCAGGAGGGCGAGAAGGCAAGTGCCCGCAGTCCGTCGCGCGCTCAAGGACATCCTGGCCGGGGCGATCTTCATCGCCTTCGGCCTCGCCTTTGCCGTCGGCGCGCTGGCGTACGACATCGGCTCGCTGACCAACATGGGGCCCGGCTACGTACCGCTGGCTCTGGGTGTGGTCCTCGCCGGCCTCGGCGGCCTCATCATCCTCAAGGGGTTCATTGCGGTCGAGGGTGAGCCGATCGGCCCGGTCGACTGGCGGGCTGTGGTCCTCATCACCGGCTCGCTCCTCTTCTTCGGCATCACCGTGCGCGGGCTGGGAGTGGTGGGTGCGCTGTTCGGCGCGACGCTGCTGGCGGCGCTGGCGCGCTCCGCCACCGGCATCCGCGAGGCGCTCATCATCGCCGCGGCGCTGACCGTCGTGTCCGTCCTCATCTTCATCGTCGCCCTTCAGCTGCGGCTGCCGCTGATCGGCCCGTGGATCCCGGTCTAGGCGCGCGTCGATGGAGCTGTTCGGGAATCTCGCGCTGGGGATCGAGACCGCGCTGACCCCGGAGAACCTGCTCTATTGCTTCATCGGCGTCGTGCTCGGGACGGCGGTCGGCGTCCTGCCGGGGATCGGTCCGACCGCCACGATCGCACTCCTGCTGCCGATCACCTTCGGGCTCGAGGCGGTCACGGCGCTGATCATGTTGGCCGGCATCTACTACGGCGCGCAGTACGGTGGCTCGACGACGGCGATCCTCATCAACCTGCCGGGCGAGTCGTCGGCGGCGGTCACCGCGATCGACGGCTACGAGATGGCCCGCAAAGGTCGCGCGGGTCCGGCCCTCGCCACGGCGGCCATCGGATCGTTCGTCGCCGGCACCTTCGCCACGATCGTGCTCGTCCTCTTCGCGCCGCCGCTGGCGCGCGTGGCGCTGACCTTCGGCTCCCCCGAATTCTTCAGCCTCGTCGTGCTCGGGCTGATCGCGTCCGTCGCGCTGGCGCGCGGCTCGACCCTCAAGGCCTTGGCGATGATCGTCATGGGGCTCCTCTTCGGCACGATCGGCCAGGACATCTACACCGGCACGCCGCGGTTCACGTTCGGCGTGCGCGAGCTGTTCGAGGGGATCAACTTCGTGTCGGTGGCGGTCGGCCTGTTCGGCGTCGCCGAGATCCTGCGGAACCTCGAGGACGAGAAGACGCGGACGGTCGTGACGAAGGCGATCTCGAACCTCTGGCCGACGCGCGAGGACTTCCGGCGCATCACCGCGCCGATCGCGCGCGGCACGGTGCTCGGGTCCGCGCTCGGCATCCTGCCCGGCGCCGGCCACGTGCTGGCGTCGTTCGGCGCCTATTCGGTCGAGAAGCGGCTGAGCAAGCGCCCGGAGGAGTTCGGCCACGGCGCGATCGAGGGCGTCGCTTCGCCCGAGGCTGCGAACAACGCGGCGGCGCAGACGTCCTTCATCCCGCTTCTGACACTCGGGCTGCCGCCGCATCCGGTCATGGCGCTCCTGCTCGGTGCCTTCATCATCCACGGCATCACGCCCGGCCCGAATGTCATCAACGACGAGCCGGCGCTGTTCTGGGGCCTCATCGTGTCGATGTGGATCGGCAACCTGTTCCTGGTCCTGCTCAACCTGCCGCTCATCGGCATCTGGGTGCGGATGCTGACGATCCCGTACAAGATCCTCTTCCCGGCAATCATCGCGTTCGCATCGATCGGCACCATCTCCCTGGGCCTCAACCCGTGGCACGTGTACGCGATCGCGTTCTTCGGCCTGCTGGGCTACTTCCTCACCAAGCTCGGCTGCGAACCGGCGCCGCTGCTGCTCGGCTTCGTGCTCGGTCCGCTGCTGGAGGACCATCTGCGGCGATCGCTGATCATCTCGCGCGGCGACCTGTCGATCTTCGTCACTCGACCGATCTCCGCCATCCTGCTGACGATGGCCGTCGCGGCCATCGTCATCGCCGTGCTGCCGACGATTCGCCGGCAACGAGAGGTCGTCTTCGCCGACACGGAAGAGCCCTAGGACAGCGGCACCTCGGTGAGGCGGAGGGTGCGCTGCTCCTCGATGAGCCTGGCCGGATCCGGGTCGATCGCGCCGCGCTCCGGCGACGCGAAGTAGGACGCATCGGCTGCTTCGAAGGCGTCCCAGCCGCCGGGGTGCTCGAGGAGCCATACGAATCGGTCCTCCTCGCGGACGGTCCAGGCAGCCGGAATCGCGAAGCCCAGCGCCCGGCGCAGCGGCGCCAGGTGTGCCTTCCATTCAAGGACGAAGGTGTCGAGATCGCCCGCGCGGATGCGGTAGTCGCGGAGCTGTGTCGCCATGCCGGCTGTTGTAGCACCCGGTGGGCCGAAGCGTACCTCTGCGAGGACGGGCGAGCCGCCGGATCACCGACGGCTCGCCGCGTACGCGATGGGACGGCTTGGCCGGACCTAGGCTCCGCTCGGGATCGGGTCCCGGTTGTAGAGGCGCATGGCCCCCCAGAAGCCGACCGCGGTGATGGCCACGCACCAGCCGAGGGCGATGACGCCGTTCCAGCCGATCGGCGTGCCCAGCAGCAGGCCGCGCACGGTCTCGATCATCGGCGTGAACGGCTGGTACGCCGCGAACCAGCTGAGCGGCCAGGGCATCGACTCGGGCGGGACGAACGCGCTGCCGAAGAACGGGAGCAGCAGGATCGGCAAGGGCAGGTTGCTCGCGGTCTCGACGCTGTTGGAGACGAGGCCCATCGGAACGGCCAGCCAGCTGAACGCGAAGCTCGCGACGGCCAGCATGCCGATGGCGCCGGCGATCTCGAGCGGGCTCGTCGTCGGCCGGAAGCCGGTGAGCACCGCGACGCCGATGACGAGCAGGATGCTGAACATCGTCTGCAGCAGACCGTTCACAACATGGCCGGCCAGGACGGCGCCGCGGGGGATCGACATCGTGCGGAAGCGCAGGACGATGCCCTCGTGCTTGTCCATGGCGATGACGATTGCCATCGACGATATGCCGTTGGCGACCGTCAGGATCAGGATCCCCGGCGTCAGATAGGCGATGTATTCGTCGCGGCCGCCGACGGCTCCGGGCAGCCCGTCACCGAGCGTGGAGCCGAAGACGAACACGAAGATCAGGTAGAAGATCACCGGGATCGCCGCGACGAGCAGCGTGAGCGACGGATATCGGCGCGCGTGGAGCAGGTTCCGGCGAAGCATCGTCGCCGTGTCCTGGAGCACGAAGGTCATTGGGTTGCCGCCTTTCGCGGGGAGTTGTTGCCGGTGAGGGAGAGGAAGACGTCGTCGAGGTCCGGTGTGTGGAGCGACAGGCCGGCGATTTCGACCGATGTCGCCGACAGCCGATCCAGCACCGCCCGCAGCGAGGCGACCTCGCCGTCGGTCGGGACGTCGAGCGCGAGCGCGTCGGGGTCGCGGCGTGCGGTCGCGAGCCGTTCCGCCGCCCGTTCGAGCTGCGCGGGGTCCTCGAACACGAGGCGGATGTGTCCGCCCGGGACGAGCCGCTTCAGCTCGGCCGGCGTGCCCTCGGCCACGATGTGGCCACCGTCGAGCAGCGCGATCCGCCCGGCTAGCTCGTCGGCCTCTTCGAGGTACTGCGTGGTGAGGAAGATCGTGATGCCGTCAGCCACCAGGGCTCGGACGATGTCCCACATCGTGCGTCGCCCACGCGGGTCGAGCCCGGTCGTCGGCTCGTCGAGGAAGACAATCCTCGGATTGCCGACGAGCGTCATGGCCAGGTCGAGACGGCGCTTCATGCCGCCGGAGTAGGTCGCCACCATCCGGCCCGCGTCCTCGACGAGGTCGAACCGGTCGAGCAGGTCGGCGATTCGGCGCCGGCCGTCCTCGCGCGGCAGGTGGTCGAGATCGGCCATCAGCTGGAGGTTCTCCTGGCCGGTCAGCAGGTTGTCGACCGCGGAGAACTGGCCCGTCACGCCGATCGCGGTGCGCACGCCCTCAGGATCGGTCCGCAGGTCGTGTCCGCCCACCTCGACCTCCCCGGCATCCGGGGTGAGCATCGTGGTGAGCATGTGGACGGCCGTCGTCTTGCCCGCCCCGTTCGGGCCGAGCAGGGCATAGACCGATCCGGTGGCGACCTCGAAGTCGATGCCGTCGAGGACGAGGGTGTCGCCGTAGGACTTCCGAAGGCCGGTGGCCCGAATCGCGGTGGCGGTCATGACCGTGACCCCAACTCGCCGAACGGGCGAGCGTCAGATGTCGAGATCCTGAACGCCGGGCTGTCTGACCGATGCCGAGACCGTCTCGAAGAGCTCGGCCGGAATGCGATCCCGGAGCTCGTCGAGCGTGTCGAAGACGTCGAGGGTCGCCTCTGCGGGCTTCCCGCCTCCGGATGCCATGCCGATCCCGGTCCACGCTCGCCAGCCGGTAAGCGGGTTGCCCTGGGCATCGCGCATCTCGAAGTACTCGGTGTGCTCGACGTGAAGCGCGAACTTCTTCGGCCCCCGGTAGACGCGGAAGTGCTCGAATTTCTCGCCATCCGATTTGAACCACTCGCCGAGGAGGACGGCGTGGAAGCGAACCTTGCGACCCGCGCCGAAGCCGACCTTGACGATGACCTCCTCGAAGCCGGCCTGGCGAGCATCCTCGCCCTCGACGTAGCGCTTGAGCGCGGTGGTGATCGCCGAGGAGAGGTTGCCGCCTGCGAGCTCCTGCGCACGCTGGAAGAGCTCCTGGGCGTCGTCCGAGACGTAGATGGTCTTGTTTGGCACGTGTACATCGTAGCTCCAACTCATGCGGTGTAGGATACCTATGCGCATGAGTATACGTATAGCCCTACGTATGTCAACAGGGGACGGCGATCCCCGATTGGTCCACAATTCACGTCAGGTGACAATCGCCATCTGAGGGCGCCGATGAACGGTGCGGATACACGCTTCGCGTGAATTCGGACGCCCTACAGGCGGGGCCGCGTGCGGAACGCGCGCCTCATGTGAATTCGGACGGTTCGTTCGGCGGGGCCAACACGCTACCTGGCTTGCTGGGCTGCCAGGCGGTCGTGCGTCTCGGCGAGGAGCGGCTTGACGACCTCCTCGAACGAGCGAAGGCTTGGGTTGAGGATCGAGATCCAACGCTGCTTGGCGTAGACCGGATTCGGAAGGATCCGGTCGAGCTCGGTGTAGTCGGGAGCCTCGGTGCCGGCCACGAGCCGCTCGAAGGTCTCCTTCGTCAGCGTGCCGACATTCAGCCGAAACACTCCCTCGCGCGACAGGTTCGAGGCATCGTCGTGCTCGTCAGTCGTGACGATCGTCGCGAAGTTCGGCCAGTGCTTCTCGTCGAGCGAGTAGAACGTCGCGTTCATGGCCCGCGCGATGATCGTCTCGGGCCAGGTCTCGGTGATGTAGGCGGTGATCGCGTCGGGATCGGGTCCGTCGGTCTGTCGGGATGGCATGGCTCAAGCGTAGATTCCGCATGTCAAGACCCCGACGCGGACCTCAATGATCGACGAGGGTTTCGATCCACAGGATGGCGAGGGTGAGGACCACGACGCCGGCGACGTATGCAAGCGACCGGATGCGGCCGAGGGGCACGGAACGAGCCGCCAGGTACCCGACGACCGCGATGAAGCCGAGGAGCAGGAGCTCGGACACGAGCACCCCGGCTGGACCGCCGATGAGCAGCACCGGAATGACGGCGATGGCGGTGACCAGCAGGCCGCCGACAAGATGAGCGCCGAGGATCTCGAGGTGCTCGGACATCAGCCCGCGGTGAGCCAGGTGAGCGGAGATTCGAAAGGCCAGCTGGTGTGCGAGCAACAACCCGAGCGAGGTGAAGAAGAGGACGGCGGCTGGGGAGTCGGACGACGCTGGCGCGACGTCCTTCGGGAGCGCGATCATCACCGCGAGCAGGGACAGGCTGACGTAGAGGGCCATCGTGGCCCCCTCGCGGAGCACCTCACTTCTGAGGCCCACGTCTGCCGCGGTGGGTCGTTCGTCGTTCACGCTGGCCCGGGCGCCGGCCGCGTCACTTGCCTATTCCCGATCCAGGAAGTGCAGGGTCGCCGCGGCGAATAGCGGCGAGGCGAACGAGTTGTAGTGGGTCAGGCCAGGCAGGATCGCGAGCGCGTGTCCACCCTTCGGCCGGTGCTCGCCCATCCAGCCGCCGTCGCGGAGGCCGCCGTCGAGCAGCTTGAAGGCATCGACCAGCGCGCTCGGCGGCGCCTGGTCCGCATCGGCCGCGACGAGCATCGTCGGGACCTTGATGGCTCGTAGCTCCTCCGTGTAGTCGAAGGGCTCCTTCATCATGTCGCCGATCTTGTCGAGGAGCTGCCCGAAGTCCTCTGGCCGGGGTGCGACTTTCTGATAGAGCTCCCACATCGGCGTTTCCTTCATGAACTCCGCCGCCGATGCGTTGACCTGGCCCTGCTGCGCCTTCAGCTCTTGGTGCACATCGTCCGACCGGAAGTAGATGGAGGCGGCGACGAGCCTGCGGACCTTCTCCGGGTACTTCACCGCCGTGTGGAAGGCGACGCCACCGCCCAGCGAGTAGCCGACGAGGTCGGGCTGGTCGAGGCCCAGGTGGTCGATCAGCGCCGCGATGTCATCGGCCATGAGCGCTTCGCTGATCGGCCGGTCGATGTCGGCGGTTCGCCCGTGCCCCTGGAGATCGGGAGCGATGACCTGGTGGTTCGCGGTGAGCGCAGGCAGGATCGGTCCGAACATCTCGCCCGAGCCCAGCCCGCCGTGGAGCAGGATCATCGGCCGCCCCTCGCCTTGGATCTCGTAGTACAGGTTCAGGCCGTTGACATCGGCATACGCGCCGCTGCCCTTGATCTCGGTCGTCCACGTGGTCGTCATCGGACGTGCCCCTCAGTGCGGTGCGTTGGTGTCAGCTTCGGAGCCATGGAGTTTGGCTGAACGAGGCGCCGTTGCCAAAGCTCAGTCACGGCCTTCGGTGGTCGCGACGTCGGCCTCGTTGCCGGCCGCATCCGCCAGCGTCCACCAGGATGGCGCGAACTCGTCGCGCACCATGCGGCCACCGGCGGCGAGCGCCGCCGAAACGCGCGCATCGGCCTGCTCGCGCGGCACCCACACCGCGAGGTGGATCGCGCCGCCGCCGTCCGGACGCGGCTCTGCCATCGGCTCGAACCAGAACGACGGTCCGCGCATGTGCGGATCGACGAGATCCTCGTCCGGGCTGTCGTCGCGCGGCTCGTAGCCGAGGACCGCGCGCCAGAAGGGCATCACCTCGGCGGTGTTCGGCGCACCGGGAATGACCAGCAGGCTCTGGAGCGCGGATGGATCGGCCTCGAAGCTGAGCTCCCGCGCGGCCGCCGAGATCCGCCGGGCCAGCTCGAGATCTCGGCGGCTCGGCCCGTACCAATCGTCGGCGATCGTGATGAGCCGGACGGTCACGCCGTCGCGGCGCACGTCGACGTCGGGCGGGTGCTCCTCGATCCCCAGCCGGCTGATCGCGTCCACGAGGCGGGCGCTCTCCGCGAACGAGCCGGTCCTGAAGAAGGCGCACGCTCCCTCGGCGAGGAGGCGCCAATCGTCCGTGCCATCAGCCTCGTGGAACTCCCGTAGAGAGATGCCATCCTCGGTCACGGTGCCGCTCCGGCGGGCACCTTTGCGACGTGGCCGATGATCTTCGCGAGCTCATGCGGGCGCGACCACATCGGCCAGTGGCTGGTCGGCAGGTCCACCCAGGTCGCGTTGCGGAGCTCGGGGATGCCGGCGAGGAACGACCACTCGGGATGCTCCTTCGCGTAGGTCTGGTACTGCTCCGCGGTGAAGGCGGTGCAGATCAGCGTGCTCGGGATGTCGTTGCGCGCGTCGTTCGTCAACTCGACCGAGTCGCGCAGGACGGCGCCGGGAACCGGGACCGCGAGCTGCCGGAACGTCTCCTTCTGCTCGTCGCTGACGCCGTCGAGGTTCTCCTCCTCCTCGACCGAGGCCCAGTCGAGCGGCTTCTCGGCATCGGTGAAGTCGGCGTCCATGGCGCCCTTGCCCGGGGCGGTGTCCACGTAGACCATCGCCGCGATCCGCTCGGGGACGCGGTCGCTGGCGGCGTAGCCGCTGTAGCCGGCGGCGCTGTGGACGACGAGCACGACGGGGGAGTCGGCAGCCTCGACGGCCTGGACGATGGCGTTGACGTGGTCCTCGAGGCCGATCGACGAGCGATCCGCGTCCGCCGACTCGAGGCCCGGCAGCGTGATGGCGGTGACGTCGTGGCCGTCGGCGCGCAGCTTCGCGGCGACCTCGTCCCATGCCCAAGCGCCGAGCCAGAAGCCGGGGACCAGGATGATGGATGGGGAATTCGCCCCTCGAGTGTCAGACATCTCGTTCTCCTTGTGAGGTTGGGGTTGCGCCACTGTCCTGGATCGCGTTGAACGGCTCTGCCAGTCGGTCGGCGAGGGCCTGATCGTGCCGGCGAAGCTCGTCCAGAAACGCGCGCGTGGCCCGGTCGATCGCCTCGAGCAGAACATCGGGTCCAAGGCTCGAGACGAGCGTCGCTTCCATCGGCGACGTCTCATCCGCCGGCAGGTCGTCGACGCGCGTGAAGTCATCGGAGTCGAACCCGTGCCGCTCGGAGGCGAGCGCCAACGTGCGGTTGCGGATGCGTTGCAGGAAGTAGGCCGACTGCCACTTCCTTCCCCGGTTGGCTGCCACCCACGCATGCAGGACGTCATGCGCGGCGAACCCGGCCTCGCTCCGCCAGTCGGGGGTGGGGGACCAGGGAGCCCACTTCTCGGCGACCTGCGTGACGCGGCCGGTGCGATCGAAGAGCACCTGCACCGGTGCCCAGACCTCGAGATCGCCGATTGGGGTGAAGGCAAGGTCGAGGAGGAGCGCATCACGCAGCAGGAAACCGCGGACGCGAGTCGTCCCGAACTCGGTGGCGTAGTGGTGGACGACCGGCCACTCGCGGTATGCGATGGTCTCCCACTCGGTCGTCACGGCATCGACATCGGCGTCGTCCGCGATGACGGCGTCGAGGTCGATGTCCGACCACCGATCACCCTGCCCGCGGCCGAGCGATCCGGTCAGGAGGAGGCCCTCGACGCGCTGGTCGTCGGTCAGCAGCTCCACGGCTCGCGCGAGCGCGGCGTCGCGGACTGTCTCGGTGAACATCTAGAAGTCGATCCGCATCACGACGCGCCGCGGCGTGGGATGGCTGGCCTCGATGAAGCCGGCTGCCGCGAACACGTTGCGGCTGCCGACATGAATCTCACCCCACGTGATCTCCTGCCCCGGCTCCGTGATCAGCGGGTAGCCCTCGACGGCTCGAGCGCCGCGATCGCGGGCGAAGTCGGCAGCGGCCTGCGCGAGGGCGTAGCTGATACCGCGGCCTCGGAACCCGGCGCGAACGAAGATGCAGGTCACGGCCCAAACGGTGTCATCGGTCTTGTCCTCCGTCCGGCCATCCCACGGGACGCGGAAGACGCGGAGCAGGCCCGTGTAGGCAGTGCGCGGTTCGACGGCACACCATCCGACAGGCTCACCGTCGAGGTACGCAACGAGGCCCGCGGTCGTTTCAGCCTCGGGATGGCCCGCGTTCGTCTGTGCGCGGAGCCTCATGGCACGTTCCTCGGCTGGATAGCTCTTGAACGCCTCCCTCGGGGCGAGCTTGAAGCGCTGGCACTGGCAGCCGGCTGCGTCGCCGCGGGTGCCGAAGACGATCTGGATGTCTTCCCAGCTCGCCTCGTTGGCCGGGACGACGTTGATTTCCTCCGTCATGCCGACGCGGCGCTCCCGGCAGTCGCGACCGTCGCTCGCCCGGCCCAGCGCAGCACGCGAAGCGCGTGGAGCGTGTTCCAGCGGCTCGGCTCGCCTACGCGCTCGCCGAGATCCACGAGCAGCTCGTCGTGGAGGGCGAGGTCGAGCGGCCAACGGCCGTCGGCGTCGCGCTTCGACTCGACGAGGTCGAGCGCCTCGGTCAGGCGGTCATCGGGTGTCACGCCGGCATCGCGCAGATGGTCGAGCGCGCGCAGGGCGTTGTAGTGCCAGCCGGTCGGGAATGCGAAGTGGAGCCACTTGCGGTCGCCGATCTCCCCGTCCGACAGCCGGCGGAGCAGGCGTCGCTCGAGCAGGTACGCGTGCCCGCGCTCGCGCGCAGCGGCAACGTCCGCGTTGCCTCGATTCGCCCGTTCGTACTCGAGCAGCCCCTCGAGGACGTTGATCGTCGTGTCGAATGACCCGCGCGTCGAGCCGCCGCGTTCGGCCTCCTGCTCGCAGTTCCAGCCGCCATCGGCCATCTGCTCGGTAAGCAGGCGGTCGACGATGACCTGCACGTCCTGGCCGAAGTACGACCCGACCGCGAGGGCCTGGCCGTTGATGCACGGCTCCACCTCGCCGTCGAAGTAGGGGAGATTCTCATACTCCCATCGGGCATTGGCGCGGACCAGCATGAGCGCGCCGCGCACCTGGTCGGTCGATGGATCGATGCCGAAGTGGCGCAGTAGCTGGAGGGCGGGTGTCGTCGACGTCCACTCAGGCGAGTACGCGCCGCCATTCCACGTGCCGTCGGCACTCTGCGCAGCGAGCACCTGGGCGCCCCAGCCCTCCGTCAAGACCCGAGCGCGCTCGGACGCGACTTCGTCGGCGGGTGTATCGGTCAGGTCGCGCATGAGCTGCCAGCGGATCGCGGGGTCCGAATCGAGCAGCCACTCCACGACGGACATGCCTTCCTCCTCATTCGGGTCTCGGGATGGCACCATGATGAGGCGAATTCGTGACAGTTGCCGACAGGAATCCGGCGGTAGCATCGGTCCATGAGTGTTCGATTCGCGTACCACGTGTGGCCGCAGTACAACCGCCGCGTTCGCGAGGTCATTGCCGCCATGACCGATGAGCAGCTCGCCATCCGCCCCGCGCCGGACCTCCTGCCGATCTGGGCCGCGGTCGGCCACACCGCCGCGATGCGGGTCTACTGGCTGTGCGCGGTCGTGGGGGAGCCCGGCATCGAGTCGACGCCGTTCTGGAACGGCACGGAGGCGATCGACTGGGCGGACGACCTCGACCACCCGCGCTCGGCCGATGAGCTCGCCGGAGCCCTGGACTCGACCTTCGCGATCGTCGACGGCTGCCTGGACCGATGGACCTCCCAGATGCTGACCGATGAGATCCAGCGCCCCTTCGGCGACACGGTCCAGGTCCTCACTCGCAGCTCGATCCTCCAGCGCCTGCTCACCCACGAGGCCTGGCACTGGGGCGAGCTGTCGCAAACGCTCGGCATCAACGGGCTGCCGCAGCCCGACCTCTGGCGCCCCGACTGACCGACGGGGAGGGGTCGTCGCAGACAGATCGGCGAAACTTCGCGGGGATCCGGCCTCGCGTGCAGGAATGCCGATAGATCGGCGACTGGGAGGAGGCGGCCACTCGCGACCGCGTAAGTGGTGATCGAGAGGGTCCGAAAACTGGAGCACCGCGCACCCTCGGAGCCGAATCCGCGCGCTCGGCCGCGGTCGTAGGCGAGGTGACGCGAAGTCTTCACGGAGCCGGGAATTGACGGCCACCCAGCGACACGTCAGCACACGGCAGGCGGCGTTCATCGGCGTCGGTGCGATGGTCGGCGCCGGGATCTTCTCGCTCCTCGGAGCCGCCGGCGAGGTGGCGGGCGCGGCCGTCTGGCTGTCGTTCGCCCTCGCCGGGGTGATCGCGGCGCTCCAGGGATACTCGTTCGCCAAGCTGGGCGCGAAGTACCCATCGGCCGGCGGTCTCCTCGAGTACGTCAATCGAGGCTACGGCGCCGGTCACGTCGCGACCGTCACGGCGTGGTTGACGTTTGGCGCAAACAGCATCGTGACGGCGATGGTCGCCGTGTCCTTCGGGAGCTACGCGAGCGCCAGCTTCGCGGGCGGCGACCCCGCGTGGGAGAAGCCGTTCGCGGTGGCGATCGTATTGGCGATGACGGCTCTCAACATCGCGGGGTCCACGCTCGTCGCCAGGATCCAGAGCGTGATCGTCTTCGTGGTGGTCGGCATCCTCGCGGTGTTCGCCGCGGTCACGATCGCGAACCTGGATCCCGCGCTGCTCGCACCTTCCGAGTACCCGGCGCCACGGCACATCGTCTCGAGTGTGGCGCTCACCTTCTTCGCGTTCCTCGGCTTCGGCGTGGTGACCTTCACCGCCAAGGACCTTGCCGACCCGTCGCGTCAGCTGCCGCGGGCCATGGCCATCGCGATCGGCCTCGCGACGATCATCTACGTGGCCGTGGCCGTGGGTGTCTTCGGCACGTTGACCGTCGACGAGGTCATCGACTCGGGACCGACGGCGATCGCGGTGGCGGCCCAGCCTGAGCTGGGCGACTTCGGGTACGTGCTCATGAGCATCACGGCGCTCTTTGCGACCGCCGGGGCGACGAACGCCGGCCTGTACCCGGCAGCAGGGCTCTCCGATCACCTCGCAGCGACCGAGCAATTCCCGCCCGTCATGGGACGCAGGCTCGCAGACCGGGCGTCGGTCGGCCTGCTCGTTGGCGCCGCGGCGATCCTGCTGCTGGTCATCGCGTTCGACCTGTCGGCGATCGCGTCCATCGGGAGCGCGGTGGCCCTGATGATCTTCGGGCTCGTGACGGTCGGGCACCTTCGGATCCGCAACGAGACCGGTGCTCGCCTCAGCATCCTCATCGTCGCCCTCTTCACCGTCACGGTCGCGCTGCTGACCTTCATCCTCACGACGCTCATCCAGGAGCCGGCCTCCATCGCGACGCTGGTGGCCATCCTCATCGGCAGCATCGCGCTCGACGTAGGGTGGGCGCGCATTCGGGCGAGGCGCGCCGAAGCGGCGGCGGAGCGTCCGGCCTAGCTGCGCCGGAGGCGGAGAAACAGCCGCACACCCGCGGTACGCAGGATCGCGCGCTGGACGGGGCTGAATGAGGGACCGGCCTCGGCCGTGCCGATCACGACCGGTTCGGTCGTCGGGTGATCGGTGCCTCGCCAGGTGATGGTGCAGCCGCCGGCGGCTAGGACGTTCTGCACCCACTGTGTTCCCTCGCCCCACGGGAGGGAGATGGTGAATGCTGCGGGCGAGGCGCGGACGGCGACCGGGACCGAGTACGCGCGGCCGGACCGGCGACCGGTGTGATGAACGACCGCCCAGAGCGGGAAGAATCGCCGGCCGGAGAGACGCAGGGTCAACGGCGAGGTGGCTCGCGCGATCGCCCGCACGGTTTGAGATGGGCCGGCGGCCGGCGCGGCGCGGTTGACGGTGGACATCGCTCGATGGGCTCCTCACGTTGGCTTTCAGAGCGTGTACGGAATCGTCCGAGCCGATGTGACGCCGGTCACACCGACATCACGGGCCACGTACCGTGTGCAGACGATGGCGAACGGCGAGCAGACCGATCGACGCGACCACCTGGCGCAAGAGTTCGAGCGCCATCGGTCGCACCTGCGCGGGGTCGCCTACCGGATGCTCGGCTCGGTCACCGAGGCCGATGACGCCGTCCAGGACGCCTGGGTGCGGCTCGACCGATACGACCCTGGAGGCGATCGCGATCTGCGCGGCTGGTTGACCGTCGTCGTCGGACGGATCTGTCTCGACGTGCTCCGAGCCCGGAAGGCGCGGCGCGAGACGTATGCCGGCTCGTGGCTACCGGAGCCGATCGTCGAGGCGGTCGGAGAGCCCGATCCCGGCGACCAGGTCGAGATCGCCGACTCCGTGGGGCTCGCGCTCCTCGTGGTCCTCAGCCCACCTGAGCGACTCGCATTCGTGTTGCACGACGTCTTCGGCGTGCCGTTCGAGGAGATCGGCCGCGTGGTCGACCGCTCGCCGGCCGCGGCTCGTCAGCTCGCGAGCCGAGCGCGACGGCGCGTACGAGGCACGGCGATCACCCCGGATGCCGACATTCCCACTCAGCGCCGAATCGTCGAGGCCTTCCTCGCGGCGGCACGAGTCGGCAGCTTCGAGGCCCTCCTCGAGGTGCTCGCCCCCAACGTTGTCTTCCGCCTCGACGTTGGCGAGAGGCAGCGGTTCGCGCGCCAACCCGTCGTGGGAGCGGAGGCCGTGGCGCGCGAGATCCTCGAATCCGGCCGACCGTTCGCGCCGCTCGCCCGCATCGCCATGGTGAACGGCGCGGTCGGAGCGGTCGCCGGGCCACCGGGCGGCAAGCCGGCGGGCGTTCTGGCGATCACGATCGTCGGCGGCCTGATCGCGGAGATCGACCTCGTGGCCGATCGGTCAAAGCTGGGTCAGGTGACCTCGACCGGCCGGAACTCCGGACGCCCGGTCGGCCGATAGGTCGAGATCTCCACGCCCGATCAGGCGCGCGCCAGCACGTCGCGGAGCTTGGCCGCGAAGGCGTCGGGATCGCCGGTCTGGCCGTATTCGCCGCCGAGGAAGCCGCCGTGGTCGCTCGGGAAGATCACCGGCTCGGTGCCGAGCCGCTCGGCGGCGGCGTGGCCGCCACGGTTCGCCATCTCGCCCTCCGACCCTTCTCCCGCGGCGATGACGACCCGCGTCGACGCCGTACGCAGGGCGTCGAAGTCGGGCTCGTAGTGGGTGCAGGTGATGATGTTCTGCATCATCACGTCGTCGCGAGCGCCGTCGTCCTCGGCGGGCATGCCGAACATCGCCGGATCGGGCGCGGGCTGCTCCGCATAGCCATCCGGGAACTCGCCGCGGTGGCTGACGACGGCGATGAAATGCGCCATCCCGGCATTCGACCCTCCTCGCCGGTAGCTCGCCTCGATCGCGCGAACGGTGGCCATCGCGTTCTCCCGGTCCGCCAGGACCGATGCGAGCGGTGGCTCGTGTGCGACGAGCGTCCGGACATCTTCGGGATGCGTCGCCACGAGGGCCAGCGCATTCACCGCACCGCCGCTGCTGGCGAAGAGGTCGACGGGACCGCCGACCGCCTGGATGATCCGATGCAGGTCATCGGCATGCTGGTCGGGCGTCGACTGGGTGGACGGATCGGCCTTCGTGCTGCGCTCCGACCCGCGCGGGTCGTACGTGATCAGGGTGCGGTCGGCGAAGTGCCTCGCGAGGGAGCCGAAGCCGGCGGCGCCCATCGGTGAGCCGATCAGGAACAGCGGCGGCTCGGTGCTGTCGTCGTTGCGCCGGACGTCGTAGGTCAGCGTGGCGTCGGGCGCCTCGAGCGTCGAGGTCGTCGGCTGGGTCGTCGTCATGGTCATGGTGGTCTCCTTGCGCGCGTGGGTCAGGCCGAGGCAGTCAGGACGTCTCGGAGCTTCGCGGCGAAGGCGTCGGGCTCGCCCTGCTGTCCGTATTCGCCGCCGAGAAAGCCACTGTGACCGCTCGGGAACGCCACCACCGTGGTGCCCAGCCGTTCTGCGACGCCGTACGCGCCGCGGTTGGCCATCGTGCCGGCCTCGTTGCCGGCGGCCATGACGATGCGCGTCGAGGCCGCCCGCAGGGCATCGAGGTCGACCTCGTACCCGATCGAACCGACCAATGCCAGCCCTAGCAGAGGATCGGTCCGCGAGCCGTCGTCCTCCGTTGGCATGCCGAACATCGCCGGATCGGGGGCGGGCTGCTGCGCGAAGTCGTCCGGGAATTCGCCCTCGTGGCTGACGACGGCGATGAAGTGCGCCATGCCGGCGCCCCATCCGCGCTGCATGTAGGTCTGGTGGCAGGCTTGCGCCGACGCAATCGCGGCCTCGCGGTCGGGCAGGACCGATGGGAGGGGCGGCTCATGCGCGACGAGCGTCCGCACGTCGTCCGGATACGTCGCGACGAGCGCCAGCGCGTTGACTGCGCCGCCGCTGCTGGCGAACAGGTCGACCGGCCCGCCACCGAGCTCCTGGATGATGCGGTGCACGTCGTCGGCGTGATCCTCGGGCGTCGGCGGCTTCGTCGGCTCGTCCAGCGTGCTCCGCTCCGTCCCGCGCGGGTCGTAGGTCGCGACCGTCCGGTCGGTGAAGTGGCTCGACAGCGTGCCGAAGCCGGCGGCGCCCATCGGTGAGCCGATCAGGAACAGCGGCGGCTCGGTGCTGTCGTCGTTGCGGCGGACGTCGTAGGCCAGGGTGGCGCCGGGGACGCCCAAGGTCTGGGTCGTCGGCTCGGCGATCGTGCTCTTCATCGGTGATTCCTCTCTGGGCGCCTGGTTACGCTATGAAGATTGCGCGCGACCGCCGTTCTCATCGGTCGCGCCAGGGGATGTCCTCTTGCGATAGACCATGTCGAAGTCGGGTGCCCAGGTCGTGCCGTCGGGTGACGACTCCCAGGCGCCCTCGATCGTCGTGCCGTCGCGGAGGGTGCCGATGAACCGCTGGAAGAAGCCGGGCGCATCGCGCCAGACGGTCCAGGCATCATCGGTCAGGGTCATGCGGTAGTTGCGGAAGACGCCGCGAGCGTCGGAGTAGAGCTGAGCGATCTCGCCGGTCGTGTCGTCCCATCCGAGGATGGCCGTGACCGGCATCGGCGAGTGGGTCGCCCAGTCCTCGGAAGTGGCGGGATCGAGCTCGTCGTCGGCGCGTTCGATGACGAATGCGCCGTTTTCCGCCCACTCGAACGTCGCCACGCCACGGCCCAGGAACCGCCCGCCGGAGCTGGCCTCGAAATCCCAGGTGCCGATGAGGCGCCCGAGCGGCGAGCCGGCGTCGGTCCCGGTCCCGGTCATTGGTTCAGCTCCGGCTGCCGACCGGGTCCTGGGCGAGGATCGCGTCGATCTGGCCGACCGCCTGGGTCATGCCCTCCTCCTGGCCCATGGCGATGACCTGCTCCATGGCCTCGGTGCTGGGGAAGACGCTGTTGATCGACATCCGAGTCCGCCCGTCACCGATCTCCTCGATCGTGACCTGCTGCAGGCCCACCGGCATCTCCGTGTTCGGCGTGCCGTCGTCGTTCGCGAATCCGTCGCGCACGAGGAGACGGCGGGGCGGGTCAACTTCGAGAACGTCCCAGTAGCCCTTGGGCTGGTCGCCCTCCGGGCCGGTCATGTGGTACTCGATGCGGCTGCCGGGGGAGAGCTCGTGCTTCGTGAAGGTGGCGGGGTACGTCGGCGGGCCCCACCAGCGCTCGAGCTGGCGCGGATCGGCCCACAGCTGCCAGACGCGCTCGGCCGGGGCGTCGAACTCCGCGTCCAGGGTCATGGTCAGGGCATCGGCGTCCTTTCGGACAGCGGTCACGGTCATTGGTCGATCTCCTCTGGTTCGGTGACGAGCGCGGTCATGCGGTCGATGCGACCACGCCACAGCTCCTCGTACTGGTCGAGCAGGCGTCGTGCCACGCGCAGCCCCTCGAGATTGGTGCGCACGACCTTGCGGCGGCCGATGCGCTGCTTGGTGACGAGCCCGGCCCGCTCGAGGATCGCGACGTGCTTCTGCACCGCCGCGAAGCTCATGGGGTAGTGGCTGGCCATCTCGGCGACGCCCTCCTCGCTGTCGATCGCGCGGCGCACGATGTCGCGGCGGGTGTGGTCCGCCAGGGCGCCGAACATCTGGTCGAAGTCGGGAGGAGCAATCTGCATGATACAACCATACGGTTGTATATCGGTGGTGTCAAGTGCCCGATTTCAGAGGTTCGCGGGCCGGTCCGAGCGCCCGCGCAACTGTCGCCGATTATGACGTTACTGATATATTCCGTGACAGCGCGTCGGACCTCCGCAAAGACCGCCCGGTAGGCTGGACCGATGACGGAGTCCGCCCGCGGCACTCTGGCGCGACCGATGAGTCCCATCGGAGAGGTTGGTCAGTAGGAGCATGAACGAGATGACGGGCGAGTACGCCGTTCCGCCACGGGCAACCAGGCGGGAGTGGATCGGGCTGGGGGTGCTGACGCTCGCGGCGTTGGTCTACGCGATGGACCTGACCGTGCTCAACCTCGCCATCCCGCGGATCAGCGCGGAGCTGCAGCCGTCGAGCGCGCAGCTGCTGTGGATCATCGACATCTACGGCTTCCTGGTCGCCGGCCTCCTTATCACGATGGGCTCGCTTGGGGACCGGATCGGGCGGCGCAAGCTACTGCTGGCTGGCGCTGCGGGCTTCGCGCTCGCGTCTCTGCTGGCGGCCTTCTCGACGAGTTCGGAGATGCTCATCGCCAGCCGCGCCGTGATGGGCATCGCCGGGGCGACGATCGCGCCCTCGACGCTCTCACTGATCTTCACAATGTTCCTCGACCCGAAGCAGCGCACGACCGCGATCGGGTTCTGGATCGCTGCCTACTCCGCGGGCGGCGCGATCGGCCCGGTGCTCGGCGGCGTGCTCCTCGAATTCTTCTGGTGGGGCTCGGTCTTCCTGATTGGTGTCCCGGTGATGGGACTGCTGCTCATCCTCGGCCCGCGCACCCTGCCCGAGTACAGGGACCCGAACGCTCGCCCAATCGATCTCGGCAGCGTGGCGCTGTCGCTTCTCGCCATCCTCGCCGTGGTCTTCGGGCTGAAGGAGCTCGCGCAGGGTGGACTGGCACCGATGCCGGTCCTCGCGATCGTCGGAGGCCTCCTGCTGGGCGTCTGGTTCGTGCGCCGCCAGCTTCACCTCGAGTCTCCGATCATCGACGTGCGCCTCTTCGGGATTCGCGCGTTCTCGGCCTCGCTCGGGACGTACCTGCTCAGCATCTTCGTCGTCGTCGGGTACTTCCTCTTCATCGCGCAGTACCTGCAGCTCGTTCTCGGGCTGTCGCCGATCGAGGCGGCGGTCTGGTCGCTTCCCTCGGCCGCCGGCTTCATCGTCGGGTCCGTCCTCGCGCCGAGGATCATTCATCGGTTCCGCCCGTCGGTGATCATGGGCGCGGGGATGGCCATTGCCGCGGTCGGGACGGCGACGCTGCTCGGCCTCGGGCTCGACAGCGGGCCCGGCATCGCGATCATCGTCCTCGCCTCACTCGTGATCTCGCTCGGCCTCGCGCCGGTCATCACGCTCGCGACCGAGCTCATCGTCGGCAGCGCCCCGCCGGAGCAGGCCGGGGCCGCCACGGGGATGTCGGAGACGAGCGGTGAGCTCGGCGGCGCCCTCGGGATCGCCCTCCTGGGCAGCCTGGGAACCGCCGTCTACCGCAGCGAGATCGCCAATTCGCTCCCGTCGGGAATTCCCGCCGAGGTCGTCGGCGCCGCGCAGGACACGCTAGGCGGCGCGCTCGCGGTCGCTCAGACATTGCCAGAGGCGCTGGGGGCAGCGCTTGTGGCGGTGTCACAGGCCGCCTTCATGGATGCGCTCCATTTCGTCGCCGCGGTGGCCACTGTTCTCGCGATCCTGACGGCGATCGTCGCCGCATTCACGCTGCGGGGAGTGCCCGCTCGGGATCAGCAGGAGGTCGAAGAGGGAGCCGCCGCTCCAGAGTCTGCCGCCGTGGCCGAGTGACCGGCAGGCCCGCGATCGGTTCGGTCCTGTCGCCCTGTCACCGGATATATCACTACCGATATAACGGCTGACGGCGGCGGACCGGCTCCCCGAATCGTCGGAGGGTGGCTACCATCGGTCGGTGACCGACCGCATGAAGGCAGCGTTCCATGACCGCTACGGTCCACCCGAGGTCGTCGAGCTCCGGGACGTCGAGCGACCGACGCCGTCCGACGATCAGGTGCTCATTCGCGTGCGGGCGGCATCGGTCAACCGTGCCGACCTCGATGGCCTGAAGCCGAAGCCGGGCTTCATCCGCCTCTTCCGGGGCTTCCGTGCGCCGAAGGACAGCGCCGTCGGGATCGACGCGGCCGGTGTCGTCGAGGCAGTCGGGTCCGGCGTGACGCGTTTCAAGCCCGGCGACGAAGTGATGACCGACCTGTTCGCCGCAGGCACGTTCGGCGCCTTCGCCGAATACGTCTGTGCGCGCGAGAAGGGCTTCGAACCGATCCCGACCGGCATGTCGTTCGAGGAGGCGGCCACCCTGCCGCACTCGGGGGTCCTGGCGCTCCAGGGGATGCGCATGCGCGACGGCCGCACGTTCAAGCCCGGCGACACGGTGCTGATCGACGGCGCATCGGGCAACGTCGGGCCGTTCGCCGTCCAGATCGCGAAGTCGATGGGCGCCGAGGTCACCGGCGTCGCCAGCGGCGACAAGCTGGACTTCGTGCGCTCGCTCGGTGCCGATCACGTGATCGACTACACGAAGGTCGACTACACGCGGGTCGGCAACCGCTACGACTGGATCGTGGCGGTCGACTCGCACAATTCCATCTTCGGCGTTCGGCGAGCCCTGAGGCCGAACGGCGTCTACCTGACGATGGGTGGCACGTCCGCGAGCATCTTCGCGTCGCTCGGTGGCAGCCTGGTGATCTCGCGGTTCGGCGACAAGTGGTCCGGCCTGATGTTGTGGTGGAAGCCGCTGCATCGGCCCGACGTCGACACGCTCAAGGAGCTGATCGCAGCCGGCAAGCTGAAGCCGATGATCGATCGGCGCTACCGGCTGGACCAGGTCGTCGAGGCGCTTCGCTGGGTCGAGGATGGCCGCGCTCGCGGCAAGGTCGTCATCAACGTCTCTGACGCGTGACCCTCGACCGGCTGGTCGGGCCGATCCGCCGATGGCTCTACGCCGGAGGAACGCGCCAGGATCGTCTCCGCGATCCGGACGCGGTGGTCGCGGTCCTCGATCTCCGACCTGGCATGCTCGTGGGCGATCTCGGTCCGGGCGCGGGACACTTCACCATCCGCCTTGCCCGCGCGGTGGAACGCGACGGCGTCGTGTACGCCCTGGATGCGAGCCAGGGGACCCTGGATGACCTGCGCCGCGCGGCCGACGAGCGGGGAATCACGACCCTCCGGGAGATCCTGGTGCGACGCGACCGGCTGGAGATCCCGGAGCCGGTGGACCTGCTCTTTGTCTCGGCAACGTATCACCATCTCCCGGATGCGCCGAAGTACTTCGGGGAAGCGCGCGCCCAGCTTCGGCCGGGCGCCAGGGTCGCGATCCTGGAGTCGCGGCGCGAGGGCCTGCTGGCACGTTGGCGGGGCCGCCACGCGTCCTCGCCGCGCCGCGTGATGCGCGAGATGACCGATGCCGGGTATCGGCTCAGCGCGACCCACGACGTCGTCCGTGGCTATTGGTTCGCGCTGTTCGAGGTCGCATCCTGAGGGGACCGATGTCTGGCACCATCGACACGTGATGCGAGAACCCGACTACGCCACGACCGTGGCAACCGCGTCCAAGTCGATGTTCCGACGGGAGTGCGCGGTCACCGCCGAGATCGCGGCGAGCGCCGAGCGGATCTGGCAGCTCCTGACCGATGCCGGCGACATGGTGCGGTGGAACTCGACGCTGACGAGCATGGCGGGGACGATTGGTCTCGGCGGGACGGTGAGGATGGAGGTCCCGGAGGCCCCCGGCCGAGTCTTCGAAGTCGAGGTCACGACGTTCACGCCGCCGCGCGAGATGGTGTGGACCCAGGGCAACCCGATCATGTTTCGCGGCGTTCGGACGTATCGCCTGACCCCGCTGCCTGCCGGCATCACGAGGTTCGACATGATCGAGGTCTTCTCCGGGCTCGCGCTGCCGATGGCGGCATCGCGGCTGCCCGACTTCAAGCCGATCTTCGAACGATATGCGGCCGATCTGAAGGCAGAGGCGGAATCGGCCTAGGCTGCAGCCGATGATCGTTCGCCAGGTCGAAGACGAACAGCGGGTGACGCCGCTCGAGCTGTTCTTCGATCTCGTCTTCGTCTTCGCCATCACCCAGGTCACCGGGTTCCTCACCGCAAACGACACCTGGGATGGGCTGTTACGCGGCCTGCTCCTGCTCGGTGCGCTGTGGTGGGCGTGGGCCGCCTACGCGTGGCTGACGAACACCCTCGACCCGGAGGAAGGCGCGGTTCGCCTGGCCGTCTTCGGCTCGATGGCCGCCATGCTCGTCGTGGCGCTCGCCGTCCCGATGGCCTTCGGCGCCGATTCCCTCGTGTTCGCCGTCGCGTACTTCATCGTGCGAGCCAATCACCTTCTCCTGTACGCCATTGCCGGCAAACGTGATCGCGATCTCCTCGCCGCCGTCCTGCGGTTCACCCCCGGCGCCGTGCTCGGGCCGTCGCTGCTTGTGGTCGCGGCCTTCTTCGACGGAACCGCCGAGCTCGCGCTGTGGTTCGCGGCTCTGGCGATCGACTACCTCAGCGCGCTGGTCGGCCGCGGACGCGGATGGCGCGTCTCACCCGAGCACTTCGTCGAGCGCCATGGCTTGGTCATCATCATTGCGCTGGGCGAGTCGATCATCGCCATCGGGGTCGGCGCAGCCGGGCTGCCGCTCGATGCCGGCCTGATCACGGCCGCGCTGCTCGGGATTGTCGTCGCCGCCGCGCTGTGGTGGTCGTACTTCGACTGGGTCATCTACGTCTCGCAGGCGAGGCTCGCCGATGCGACCGGGCCTGAGCGCGCCTCACTCGCCCGCGACCTGTACAGCTACCTCCACATGCCGATGGTCGCCGGCATCGTACTGTTCGCGTTCGGCATGGAGGTAACTCTGGCCCATGCCGGCGAGCCGCTCGAGGTCGTCCATGCCGTCGGCCTGTGCGGCGGGCTCGCGATCTACATGGCCGCCCATGTCGCAATGCGGCTGCGGATTGGGGGCGGGTGGGGACACGGCCGGCCGACGGCCACGCTCGCGCTGCTCGCGCTGATCCCCGTAGGCACGATCGTGCCGGCACTCGGCGCGCTCGCGCTCGTCGCCGCAGTGTGCGTCGGCCTCATCGCGTACGAAGCGATCCGCTATCGATGGGCGCGCTCCTGGATCCGGAGCCACCGTGGTTCCTTCTCGACGGAGGAGGTAAGGCGCTACGCGGGCACGCGCGGCGGTGCGCCGCCTCCCGACGTGCCGGCGTCGAGCGATAGCGAGTCGCAATCGCCCTGACCGATTCGCCACGCTCGACATCACTTGTCGAGGGACTACCATGCGAGGCTGGAGAGAGGGCCAGCCGAGATGGAGGACCCACCGTGAGCACGACCTCAATCCCGATCACCGGCCTCGACGGTCGCACCCAGCTGGACCCGTCGGCCCTGGACGCCTTCGGTACCAACCTCGACGGAGCCCTCCTGCGTCCCGACGACGAGGGATACGCGGAGTCGGTGTCGCTGTGGAACGGCATGATCGCCAAGCGGCCGGCGATCGTGGCGCGGGCCGCATCGGTCGACGACGTCGTACGCACCGTGCGCTTCGCCGCCGACCATGGTGTCGAGCTGTCCATCCGGGGTGGGGGACACAACATCGCCGGCCTCGCCCTGACCGATGGCGGGCTGACGCTGGACATGTCGGCCCAGAACCGGGTTGAGGTCGACCCGGGAGCGCGGCTTGCGCGCGTCCAGGCCGGTGCCCTCCTCGGCGACGTCGATCGGGCCACCCAGCAGCACGAGCTCGCGACCACGCTCGGATTCGTCTCGCTCACGGGCGTCGCGGGGCTGACACTCGGAGGCGGCTTCGGCTACCTGACCCGACGCTTCGGATGGACCGTGGACGACCTCGAGGGGGTCGAGATCGTGCTCGCCGACGGATCGGTCACTCGCGCATCTCGCGACGAGAACGCAGAGCTGTTCTGGGCGCTTCGTGGCGGCGGCGGCAACTTCGGCGTCGTCACCGAGTTCACCTTTCGCCTCCATGACGTCGGGCCGCAGATCACTGGTGGACCGATTGCCTGGCCGGCCTCGGAGGCCGAGCGCGTCCTCGATGCGTTCCGCCGGGTCAGCGAGTCGGCGAGGCGCGAGCTCACCCTGGTGGCGATCCGGCGCAATGCCCCTCCGGCGCCATGGCTGCCGGAGGCGGCGCATGGCACACCTGTCGTGATGATCGTGGCCTGTCACTCGGGCGATCCGGGCCAAGCGGCGGCCGACCTCGAGCCGATCACCTCTCTCGGTGAGCCGCTGGCGAACCTCATCCAGACCAGGGAGTACACCGCGCAGCAGACCCTGCTCGACGCGACGCAGCCTCGGGGCAACCACTACTACTGGAAGTCGGAGTTTGTGCCCGGCCTCTCGGAAGAGCTCATTCGGACGTACCACGCCCAGTTCGAGGGCCTCACCGCGCCGGCGAATCAGATCGTCCTGTTCCAGGTCGCGGGCGCCCTCTCCGAGCACGCCGAGGACGACGGCGCGATCGGCAACCGCGATGCCGCCTTCGCCTGCGTCGTGCAGTCGATGTGGACGCCGGACTCGCCCGCCGGCGAGTCGAATCGGTCCTGGGTCCGAAGCGCCTGGGAGGCGCTGAAGCCATTCTCGACGGGCGGGAACTACGTCAACTTCCAGACCGATGACGAGCCCGACGACCGGACGCGCGCCTCCTTCCGGTCCAACTACGACCGGCTTGCCAGCGTCAAGAGTCGGTACGACCCGACCAACCTCTTCCGGGTCAACCGCAACATCCGCTGAGAGCATTTGCGAGGGGTCATTGCATGGAGGTTCAGCCCAAGCGGCCGTCGGTCAAGGGCTCTGCGGACAGGTTCGTCGGCGACGCCTGGTTCGATGCCATCGCCGACGACCAGGGGACCTCTCGCCTTCGCGCGGGCGTCGTGCACTTTGCGCCGGGTGCTCGCACCGCCTGGCACGCCCACGCCCTGGGACAGACCCTGCGTGTCCTCGAGGGCATCGGCCGCACGCAGGCTCGAGGCGGGGCGGTCGTCGAGATCCGGCCCGGCGATACGATCTACACAGGGCCGATGGAGTGGCATTGGCACGGCGCCGCGCCGGACCATCTGATGAGTCACCTCACGCTGTGGGAGGCGCAGGCCGACGGCCCGGAGACCGAGTGGGGCGAGCTCGTCACGGACGAGGAATACGCCGCGAGCCTCCGATGAGAGCCGCGCGGAGTTCGTCCGCGCGACCCAGGTCGTCTGCGATAGACGCGCGGTCATCGGCATTGAGGTCGACCTCGGCAACTTGATCGAGCAACTCCGCCGCCAGCGCGTTGTCGCCGAGGGAGTGGGCGGCATCGGCGCGCAGGATCCGAGCTTGGGCGAGGAGGACGTCGGGCGCAGCCGGGTCATCGGACAGCGCGGCGTCGAGGACCCTGGCCGTCGTCTCGGGGTCGCCCTTCGAGTGCATGAGCAGGGTCGCCGCCTCCAGCGCCTTCGCCAGCCGCGAGGTCGGGCGCACTACATCGGTCGTGGCCAACGGCTGACCGATGCGGATGATGTTGCCGCCCGGATCGGTCAGGAGGAACTGGCGGACGCCGTAGGACATGTCCTTGAGCGCTCCGATCCGGGGGATGCCGCGGGTCGGCACGCGGCCGAGGCTGCGCTTCAGGCCATCCCGGAAGTCGGCGTACAGCGTGTCAACGTCCGAGACGAGCACGTAGCACGTGCTGTACGAGTTGGCCGGCTCGTAGCCCTTTAGCACGAAGAAGTGGAGCTCGATCGCGCCGCGCTGGATCGCCGCGTACACGTTCGGCGCCTTCTGCCGATACGTGACCTCGAAGCCGAGCGACGCGTAGAAGGCGATCTGGTCGTCGATCGACCGGCTGGGGAGGAGCGGGATCATCCGATCCGGGGGCAGGTGGCTCACGCACCCATGCTACGGGGCTCGCGGATTCCTGACCCTGTCTGCTCGAGCGCCGCGGTAGGGTCGTGGCGTGACATCGGGACGCTCGCCGCTCGAGCTCTCACGCGACCAGATCCTCGCGTTCCGGCGCAGCGTGCAGGCCATCGACGAGCGCCTTCCGTCCGGCGCGACGTCGCTCCGAGGAGCGGCCTGGGCCGGCCTACAGGACAGCATGCCGCGCGCTGCGCTGCTCTCCCTCCATGCCCGGGTGGAGGGCATCGGTCCAACCGGGTGGGAGGACCCCGAGCTCGCGCAGCTGTGGGGTCCTCGGTTCAGCGCCTACGTGGTGCCGCGTCGCGACCTCGCGGTCTTCTCGCTCGGTCGGTACTCGGACAACCCACGCCGCCGGCGGCGCGGCGAGGACATCGCGGCGCGTCTCGACTCCTTCCTAGAGGGCCGCTCGATGTCCGCCACGGAGATCGGTCTGGCGCTGGGCGTCAATCCGAACGAGCTGCGCTACGCCGCTCCGACCGGGCGGGTGCTCATCCGATGGGACGGCGCCCGACAGCCGACAGTCTGGATGGTCCCGGCACCTGAGATGGATGTCGCCACGGCGCGTCTCGAGCTCGCACGCCGTCACTTGCACATCTTCGGGCCGACCACGCCTGGTGCCTTCTCCAACTGGGCAGGCATCAAGCCGCCGGTGTCCAATGCTGCCTTTGATGGGCTGGCCGGATCGCTCATTTCCGTGCGGACGCCGATCGGCGAGGGATGGATGCTCGAGGATGACGAGCCGGCCGTCCGCGCCCCTGGCGACACCGTGGGCGCGACTCGCCTGCTTCCCAGCGGCGACACCTACTTCCTGCTCCAGGGAGCCGAGCGCGAGCTCCTGGTGCCCGACCCGGCGCGTCGCTCGCTCCTCTGGACTTCGCGCGTCTGGCCGGGTGCCGTGGTCCTGGCGGGCGAGCTCGTTGGCACATGGCGCCGAGCAGGCGCGGTCGTGACGGTCGAGGCGTGGCGTCAGCTGTCCCGGGCGGAGCGCGAAATGGTCGAGAGGGAGGCAGCCTCGATGCCGCTGCCCGGAATCGATCAGCCGATCGTCGTGCGATGGCTGGATGTCGAATTGCGGTGATCGGCTCCGTTATCGAGATGAAGGTGCGCTCGCATGCACCAAGGAAGAGGACTCGCGACATGACGATCGAGCGGATGGACAATGTCGGCATCGTTGTCGACGACCTCGCGGCCGCGACCGCATTCTTTGTCGAACTCGGTCTGCAGCTGGAGGGCGAGGCGACGGTCGAGGGACGATCTGTGGACCGCCTGCTCGGGCTCGACGGTGTCCGAAGCGACATCGCAATGCTGCGGACCGCGGACGGCCACTGCCGGCTCGAGCTGTCGAAGTTCCACACGCCCCCGGCTCGCAACCTTGACCCGAACGCACCGGTGAACACGCTCGGCATCGGTCGCATCATGTTCGCCGTCGACGACATCGAGGAGATCCTTGCCCGCCTCCAGGCCCGTGGCGCCGAACTCGTCGGGGAGGTGGTGCAGTACGAGGACAACTACCGGCTCTGCTACGTCCGCGGCCCCGAGGGGATCATGATCGCGCTGGCCGAGCAGCTCAGCTGAAGGAACGAGCGAAATCGAATGCGCAAGCTCATTGTCTGCAACATCATCTCGGTCGACGGCTTCTTCTCCGGGCCGAACGGCGACGTCATGGCCATGCCGTTCGATACGCCGTTCTCTGGCTACAACGCCGAGCGCCTTCACGCTGCCGATACGCTCCTACTCGGCCGGCGCTCCTTCGAGGGCTTCAAGGGCTACTGGCCGTCCGTCGCCGACAATCCTGACGAGCCGCCGCTCGAGCGCGAGATCTCGCGGCTGAACAACGCGATCGACAAGGTCGTCGTCTCCGATACCCTGACCGATACCGACCTCGACCCGTGGACGAACACCCGCATCCTCCGCCGCGCCGATGCGCACGAAGCGATCGCCGAGCTCAAGCGTGGCGAAGGACGCGAGATCCTCGTGTTCGGCAGTCACGTGCTGTGGAACGACCTGCTGACCGCCGGCCTGATCGACGAGCTGCATCTCATGATCGGCTCGGCCGTCCTCGGTGACGGCGTGCCGATGTTCACGGGACCTCGGACCAGCCTGCGGCTGCTGGACGCCAGGGTCCTCGATGGTTCGCAGCTGATCCTCGCGCGCTACGCGGCCACTCCCTGACTGCGCGATCCCTTGTCCGTCAGACGTCACCGCGGTCGCGGTCCACCGTGGCGCCGCTCACCGAAAATATCGTTAGTGATATCCGCTGACAGTTCGCAGGCACACCGATGGGGAGCGCTCGGTCCACTGCGCCTATCCGTCGGTCTTCGGCCAGACGAAGCCGTCGGGCCACGCGCAGACACAAACGCGATTCCCGGCGCGGTCCGCGAGGATCTTCGCCTCCGTTCCGTCCTGCACGATGCGGCCACCCGCCGCCAGCGCCGCCGCGACCCGCGCCTCGACGTGCTCGCGCGCGACCGACACGTCGACGTGCATCGCGTGTCGCAGCGGCTTCCCCTCGTCGAGCTCCTGCATCCAGACCGTCGAACCATGGCCGAGCGAGTCGACGCCGTTGTCGTCGGCCATCGGCGCGTAGCCCAACACCGCTCGCCAGAAGCCAAGATCAATCGCGTCAGGCCTCGCGGAGATTGCGAGTTGCATTTCCTGGACCGATGCGCGGTCAGCGACCGCGCCGAGCTTCAGCGCGACCGCCGAGACGGCCCGCGCGAGCTCCACGTGGCGAGGCTCGAGCTGCCACATGTCGCGGGTCAGCCGGACGGTGAGCCGGTCATCGGCGATCGTCAGCAGCGCCCCGGTGCCCGTGAACCCCGGGACGCCTGCGACGGCCTCGGCCAGCCGCAGCGCCTCCTGGACCGATCCAACTCGGTACAACGTCGTCGCCCCGCCGTGCAGCACGACCCAGTCGTCGACGCCCTCCGCGGCGAGGAACCCCCGCCAGCCCTGCTCGCTCATGACCGATACGGTAGCCCACGGGCCCGCTGGGGGAATGCTGCCGCCTCTTTCGAGCTCCCTTGCTCGTGTCGCGCGTTATATCACTACTGCTATATCACGCGACAGCACGCAGAGACCGCGCATGCCGACGATTCGGGGCCCCGATCACGCGTCGGACGCCAGCGGGAACGGAAGGCAGAGTCAGGCGGGTGGATCGGTCCCCGAGCTCCGCGATGAGCCGACGACCGCCGTCGGCGAATCGACACTCTTCAGGCTCAGCCGTCGCCGGCGGGCGATGTACTCCTCCATGAGCTCCCGCACGTCGGTGTCGTCCAGACCTTCATCTCCGCGCAACGCCGCTTCCACGCGCTGTGTCGGCATCGTCGCCCGTCCAGTCACGAACCCGAGCTCTGTCGCGATGTCGGTGGGCACGCGAAGCGCTCGGGCGAGCTTCGTCGCCGTGTCCAGGGACGGAGTCCGATCGCCGGCAAGCAGGCGCGAGATCGTCGAGTGGTTCACTCCGGAGAGGTGCGCCAGCCGTCTCTGGCTCATGCGTCGTTCTCTGAGCTGTCTCCGAAGCCAGAGGTTGAAGACGATGGCTCCGGCCCAGCCATGTCCGGCCTTCCCGAACTCGACGGCGACACTCACCGTGGTGGGGATGCGCGGAGAGGCGATGACGATCACCGACGCCGCCGATGCCGAAACGACGTCAGCGCAGCCCTCGACGCGACCGAGGTCGCATCGGCCTTCGTCCATCCGCGGCCTGGAGAGGGGATCCAGTTCGAGCGCGACGGGTGGACGCGAATCCCTCGTCGGCCCGGACCGTTCCCGGCTCGGTCCCACGTGCTTCGTTTCCTCGCGGGAGGGCGACGAGGGCCGGCGGTGGACCACGACCGGCTGACGGGCCTCGTACGCGCGTGTGATGTGCGCGGGTTCTGACGGTTCGTCGGCGCGCGGAGCTTGCGTTCGCCCTCCTGCTGATCCATCGGCGTCGCTTTCTGGCACCTTCGGGGAATCAGCCGGGGTCGGCTGCGGTGTTGGCTCGGTCGGCGCCGGCTCAACCTCCGGCGGCTGGCTCGGCGCCGGCTCAACCTCCGGCGGCTGGCTCGGCGACGGCTCAACCTGCGGCGGCGCGGTAGGCGCCGGCTCAACCTGCGGCGGCGCGGTGGGCGCCGGCTCAACCTCCGGCGGCTGGCTCGGCGACGGCTCAACGTGCGGCGGCGCGGTGGGCGCCGGCTCGACCTCCGGCGGCTCGGTGGGCTCGGGGGCCGGCTCCGGCGGATCGGCCGGCGGCGGCTCGACGGTCGGCGGGGCCTCCGGCGTTTCAGGCAGGGAGGCTTGGGACTCGAGCCATGCGGAAGAGGCTTCCGACGGGGACGCAGCTCCTGCTACATCGGCGACCTGGGTGAGGAAGAACGAGAGCCCAAGGATCAGAGCTCCACCGAGGCGGAGGAGTCTCGCGGCGAGGCGGCGCGATCCTCGCCCCTTCAGCACCACGTCGGGCGTGAGGCGGCTGACATCCGATCGATCGATTGATCCCCGAGTCATCGTCATGACAGACCGTGCGGAGTCGTCGCGGGACTTGGCGCCCGACAGAGTGGTCAGGTCGGCCCGAACCCGGCCACAGGATGCCTTAGTGCGGCGTGCGAGTCCAGACCCGGGAGTGAGAGCGACTCTTCTCGGGCTCACTCGCTCGTGTCGCGCGTTATATCACTACAGATATATCGGCTTGACAGTAGCCGCTATCCGCGTGCGCGATGTGACGCATCGATACGGGGCGATCCTCGTGGTCGACTACCAGCCACTTCCGGCGAGATCCGCCACCCGACGCCAATCCCGACGACAAGCAGCGCGACGAGCGCAACGTGGTAGGTGAGGTCGAGGGCGGTGTTCGGGCCAACGCCGCGAAGCGCCAGGTACAGGCCGATGGAAGCACCGGCCAGCGCGAGCACCGTGGCGGCGAAGCCACCCCAGCGCGCCCACGTCGGTCCGAGGAAGGTCAGCGCCACGCCGATCAGGAGCACGATGGCGACGCCGGTCTCGTACATCGCCGCATCGTCGAACGGCCCGGAGATGACGAGCCCGGAGTGCAGTGCCGCCGCCACGAGCAGCGAGGCGGCCGCGACGGCCATGATCCAGCGGAGGAAAGTGATCATGGGGTCGCCCCATCGGCCGGGTGGAGCTCGAAGACGGGCCGACCGTGGGCCGCGCCCACCGGATCGTTGAGATCGACGCCATCGACGGTGTGAATGAACCAGACGCCGAACGGGACGCTTCGCGCGAGCCCTCCGAGATCGTCGCGGAAAAAGCCGACCCGCTCATCGGCACTCAGTTCGCGAGCACGAACCTCCTCGCTTCGGCCCCGCTTGCCGATGGTCGCCCGGCCGGCGCCGCGCAGGTTGCGCACCCAGTGGACGTCGCCCCAGGGCGCCCAGATCCACCGCCTGCCTGAAACCTCGATGATCGCGACCGGATTCGTGCGAGGCAGGCCGCTCTTGCGGCCACGAACCGTGACGAGCCCATTCGGGCCAAGCGGAATGCCCGCTCTCAGGAGGAACCTGGCGAGCGGGGTGAACACGGTGACCCACCATGGCGCGCCGGCGCCTGCAGGTCGGGCGGGCATCTCTCGAGCGGTCATGTGTCGTTCCTTCATGGGGGTCGTGTGCGTGCAAGTACGAGACCCGCATGAAGGCGGCACCTCTGCTTGGAGATCGAGTCGAAGCTACGCGCCCTCGGCTGAGGGCACCAGCGGTCCCTTCGCCACGTCCTGCCTAAGATGCTCGGCATGCGGATGCGCTTCCTGCTCGTCGTTGCGATCCTCACCCTCGCGGGGTGTAGATATGGCGGGACGGGGACCAGTCAGGCGGGACCTCCATCGGCCTCGCCTCCACCTGAGGGGACGGAAGCGCCCGAGGCTTGCGGATTCCCTGCGGGCACGCCGCTCTCGTATGCCGGCCGCTCGACCACGGCTGCTCTGGACGTGCATGAGGTCGTCGGTGATGCGATGAGCGACGACGCCGCTGACATCTACATCACGCGCGACGCATTCGACCAGGGCGAGAACCATGGCCGGTTGGTCTGCGCGGTCTTCGTGGATCACCCGGGCTTTGTCGAAATCACCGTGCATCCCGCGGATGGCGGGAGGTTCTCAGAGCCTCCAACGACTCCATCGGTCAGTCCAACCCCATTGCCGTCTGGCTCCATCGAAATCACTACGCACTGCGGGCTCGCCTTCCCCCGCATCGAGTACGAGGGCCAGCTCTGGAAGTTCGACGTTGACGAGCAGCCTGGCAATCCTCCTGAGGGCTGGGGCTTCAACACGACCGTCGTACAGATCCGATCCGGCCCGAACGGGCCGATCGTGACCGGCCCGGACGGCTCGGAGTGGCAGCTCATCCCCGCCGGGCCGGGTGACTCGCCTGGTGCGTGCTTGTAGGCGAGGTCGCTGGCGGTGCCGATCACCCAGCCGGCGACGGTGCGACGCTGTCCTGCCGGAACAGCAGGGCCGATGCGACCCAGGCTGCGATGAAGAACGCGTCCGCCAGTAGCTTCGACCGTCGCTCTCATCCTCCCCACTGCTCGGGTCCGAACCAGGTGGTCAGTGCGTCAGCCGGGCCTGGCTGGCTTCGGTCTCCCACCCAGGCTACATATCCGTCGGGGCGAACGAGAACGGCGGTGGGAGCCGTGACTGCCCCGATGGTCGGCAGCTCCCACGTGCCCACGTCACTGGCGTCGATCGACTGAACGCGATCGGCCCATGGAGTGATGTCGAAGCTGCCGGGCTCTCCGAAGTTGAGGAATATCGGGCGGGCACCGTGCAGCAGGGTGAAGACGCGCAGCGGCCCGTTGGCGGTGACCAGGTCGAGGTCCGGCATGCGGCGCCCGAGCAGCGGATGTCCCTCACCGAGGTCGTAGTGGACACCCAGGCCGGACAGCTCCGCGGCGAGGTGTTTGCGAGGCTCGCCCATGCCGAGGAGCTCGGAGACTGTGTCGCTCAGCGCTTTGGTGCGGTCGTCGGGGCGGCGAAGCGCGACCTGCGCCATCGTGGTGCGCAGCACGCGAGCAGCGATCGGGTAGCGCTCGGCGTGGTAGGTATCGAGGAGGCTAGCGGGCGATGCTCGCTTGACCACCTGGGCCAGCTTCCATCCTAGATTCACCGCGTCCTGCACACCGATGTTGAGCCCCTGTCCACCGTCAGGGGCATGCACGTGTGCGGCATCGCCGGCCAGGAGGACCCGTCTGTTGCGGTAGGCCGCGGCCTGCCGGGTCATGTCGGTGAACCTGGAGATCGAGGTTGGGCTGTGGATCCCGTAGTCAGTCCCATAGACGGCGATGAGGGCCTCGCTGAGATCGCGAAGCGTGGGTTCGCTGGTGGCTCCAGGGTGCTGCTCGGTCACCATAACGCCCACCGGGCCCCGGTCCGCATAGACCACCTGTCCGTCGCGGATCTCGTAGTCCACTCGACCCAGGGCATGGGTGCCGAGGGCGTCGCGACGGATGCCCAGTTCCGGCTGCTCGGCCATCTCGACCTGGGCGATCAGGCTGCTAGTCGTAGGATCCCACCCGGGGAAGTCGATGCCGGCTGCTTTGCGGATCACGCTGCGTCCGCCGTCGCAACCGACGAGGTATTCCGCCCGCAACGACTCGCCGTCGGACACCCCAACGTCGACGCCGGCGTCGTCCTGCGTGAAGCCCATCACCTCACGCCCGCGATAGATCGGCACCGCCAACTCGTCGACCCAGCCGGCCAGGATGCGCTCGATGTGGATCTGCCACAGGCCGAGGCCGTAGTTGTGCCGCGTGGGAAAGTCGCTGATGTCCAAGGTGACCCCGGCGAACCCCGCGACCTGTGCCACCTGTCCCTGAGACAGGAACCGATCGGCGATGCCACGTTGGTCGAGGACCTCGATCGTGCGTGAGTGCAGACCGCCCGCGCGCGAGCCGGGGAGGTCCTGGCTGGCGCGGCGCTCGACGATGGCAACGTCGACCCCCGCCAACGCGAGCTCGCCCGCCAACATCAGCCCCGTCGGGCCGCCTCCGGCGATCACCACCTCATGCGTCGTCACTGCCGTCCTCTCCACCGCCGCGAGCAGGCATCGTCATTGGTTCCGCCGGCGCTGTGAAACATCGGTGCGGATGGAGCCACAACGGCCGGTTGCGGGTCGCCAAGAGCCTGTCAGACCTACGCGGCCTCAGCCGTGAGGCTGGCCTGCCGGAACAGCAGGGCCGATGCGACCCACGCCGCGATGAAGAACGCATCCGCCAGCAGCGTCGGGCCTAGCCCGGCAACGAGCGCGATCACGACGACCACGGCCTGCACGCCCGCCGTTGCGAACATCGCGATCGACGCTTCACGCGGCTCGAACCGGCCGATCGCGGCCCCGACGAGCGCGACGAAAAGGACGAGGACGTACATCAGGTTCCCGTTCCCGACGTCCATCATGCCGACCGCGAGGTTGACCCAGATGAGGCCCAGCCCCGACACGACGGCAATGCCGACGGCGGCCTTGTGCGCGACGCTCCCGCCGCGCGAGCTGGCGTACTCGAACAGCAGGCCGCTGCCGAGGATCAGCATGCCCATGCTGGCGAAGTCCATCGGGCCCCAGTTCACGCCCTCGGTGCCCTGGCCGGGGTCGGGGACGCCGATGTTGAACGCCATCGCCAGAGCCGGCACGGCCAGGACGGCCGCGGTGACGAGCACCCAGCGGCCCCATCGGATTACGTTGTTCGTCTCCATCAGCTGCGTCATGTTCTCCCTCAGGATTGCGGCGGAGGTCTCGGCGAACGCCCTGAGGGCGAAGCCGAGGAGGCCCCGGTTCGCATCGGTCTGTTCGCGACAGAGGTCGGTGAACGTCTGCGCCATCGGTTCGCCGAACCGATCCTGGAATGCCCCGGGATAGAGGCGGAGCAGCCGGCCATACCAGCGCCGGTATCGGCGGATGGACCGATCAGACGCCATCGGCAAAGGCGTTGGGGGTGAGGTGCTTCTCGTGGGCGACCGCGACGACGTCGCGGTACCGGTCCAGCTCGGCCTCGAGCGCCTTCCGCCCGAGCCCGGTGATCGTGTAGTAGATCCGCCGCTCGTCGTCCATCGTGTGGTCGACCTTCTTGTCGCTCTCGCGGATCAGCCCGGCGTCGATCATGCGGCCGATCGAGCCGTACAGCGTGCCCGGCCCCATCTTCACTTTGCCCTGCGACTCCCGCTCGGCCTGCTTCATGATCCCGTACCCGTGCCGCTCCTCGGTGGAGAGCGCGAGCAGGATGTGCAGCACCGCCGGCGTCAGGGGAGCGTCCGTCTTGTTCCTCACCGCGCCTCCGCACTATATCCGTGACGGAGGCAGACTATATCCGTAGCCGATATACGTCAACTCGCTGGCGATGAGTTCCGCGGGCGCGCGGGTCAGCATCTGGGTACCGCCCCGGTTGGCCGCAGCCTTGCAGGCTCAGACGACTGATTGACCGGGACCGATGAATCAGGCGCGTGCGGCCGGTCGTGCCAACGCAACCCGCACCGCCCCAGGAGAACAGTTTCATGACCACGAGCACGACGATTTCCCCGAGCGAGACGAAGAACCTCGATATCTATGGCTCACCACCGCTCGAGTGGGAGCGCGTGATCGACGCCCTGGACAAGACGCGCGACCTAGAGGTGGCGGACTCGGCGGGCCGTTTCTGGATCGCCACAACGCGACCTGACGGAGGTCCGCACCTGATGGCGGTGGGCATTGTCTGGGATGACGGCAAGTTCTACCTGTCGACCGGTGCGGGGACGCAGAAGGGCAAGAACCTCGCCCGCGATCCGAGGTGCATGGTCAGCGTTGCGGCGCCGGGAATCGACATCGTCGCCGAGGGAGAGGCGAAGATCATCCGCGACGAAAGCGAGCTGCAGCGCATCGCCTCGCTGTACGACGATTGGGGTCCGCAGGTCCGGGACGGCGCCTTCTGGCACGAGTTCAGCGCGCCGAGCGCTGGTCCGCCGCCGTGGGACGTGTACGAGATCGCGCCGACGACCGTCTACGCGGTGGCGACGGCCGAGCCAAACGGCGCCACGCGCTGGCGGCTATGAATCCCACGCGGGGCTGATCAGGTCGAGGGATCTGCTTGCACGCGATTGTCGACCGATGAATTGGCCGACATGGAATTGTCTGGAGTGACATGAGCAAAGTAAGGGTGCACATCTCGACCTCGCTGGACGGCTACGTGGCCGGCCCCAACCAGAGCCAGGAGAACCCGCTCGGTGAGGGAGGCGAGTCGCTCCACGACTGGCTGGTCGCTTTGAAGGCGTGGCGCGAGGCCGCCGGCATGGAGGGCGGCGAGGAAAACGTCAGCACCGCCGTGGTCGAGGACGCATTCGCGAACGTCGGCGCCGAGATTATGGGTCGGGGCAAGTTCGGCCCGGCCACCCGCGGCCCATGGGGCGACGATCCGTGGCGGGGCTGGTGGGGTGAGGAACCGCCATTCCACAAGCCGGTCTTCGTCCTCACCCATCACCAGCGGGAGCCGCTGACCCTCGCGGACACGACCTTCACCTTCGTCACCGATGGCATCGAGCCTGCCCTGGAGCAAGCGCGCAAGGCCGCCGGCGACAAGGACGTCTTCATCGGCGGCGGCGCCGACGTCATCAACCAGTACCTGGCAGCCGGGCTGGTCGATGAGCTGGAGCTGCACATCACGCCGATCCTCCTGGGCGGCGGCGCGCGCCTTTTCGCCGGCGTCGGCCCCGGGCTCCAGCTCGAGGAGCTCCGCGCGGTCGAGGCGCCCGGGGTCGCGCACCTCAAGTACCGCGTCGTTAGGTGAGTGAGGCGCTAGTCGGGCGTGACCAGGCTGCGCGTTGCGAGCTTCCCCCCGAAGTAGCGCGCCTCAGGGTCGACGACGACGGTCTTCGTGTCGTCGCCCTTCCGCGCCAGGGAATCGTGGGCCAGCTGCTCGAACGTGATCTTCCGCGGCCCACCGACGTTCACGATCCGGTTAAGCGGCTCGCCGACCGCGGCGCGCGCGACCGCGGCGGCAACCTCGTCGGCGGGGACCGGCTGAATCAGCGCATCGGGCACGCGCACCTCATTTCCAACCGTCATGGACTCCGTGATCGCGTCGGCGAACTCGGCGAATTGTGTGGCGTGCACGATCGAGTAGGGGATGCCGGACTCGGTGATGATCTTCTCCTGCGCGACCTTGGCGACGAAGTACCCGCTGTCGGGGAGCCCGTCGACGCCGACAATCGACAGCGCGACGTAGTGGCCGACGCCGGCGGCCTTGGCAGCGTCCACGATGTTCGTGGCCGACTTCGTGAAGAACTCCAGCGCCGGGCCACCCGCCAGGTCGGGTGAGTTCGTGACGTCGACCAGCGCGTCTGCGCCGGCGAGTGCATCGGCCAGGCCGTCGCCGGTTAGGACGTCGACGCCGGACGACCGCGAGGACGCGACGACGTCGTGACCCTGGCTCTTCAGGTGCTCAACGACCTTGGTGCCGATGAGTCCGCTTGCCCCCACGACCGTGATCATCATCCGCTGAGACCTCTGAAGATGTGATGCTGAACAGGGGCAGCGCCGCCTCATCGAGAGGTTACAACCTGAGGGTTCTGGCACCATGCCGGTGTGACCCAGCCAGCCCCTGACGCGACAGATCGCGAGGAGCGAGTCCGATCGAGCTTCGCCAAACAGGGCCTGATGAGCACGCTGGGTGCGACACTCGGCTCGATCACGCCGGGTGCCGTTGAGATCGCGATCCGTCCCCACGCCGCCATCTCGCAGCAGCACGGCTTCGTTCACGCCGGAGCCGTGACGGCGATCGCCGACTCCGCGGCCGGGTACGCGGCGCTCACGCTCATGCCGCCGGGTACGGGCGTGCTCAGTACGGAGTTCAAGATCAATCTGCTCGCGCCGGCGGTGGGCGATCGGATCGTCGCCCGCGGCAGAGTCGTCAAGGCTGGCCGGACCCTGACGGTCGCTCAGTCTGAGGTATTTGCCGAGGGCGAGGGGGAGGAGAAGCTGGTCGCCCTCCTGACCGCGACGCTGATGGCCGTCGAGGCCCGCGAAGACATCAGCGACTGAGCTACAACGACCATGGGTCGTTCCAGGCGGATGACGCTGCGGTACGCTGCGCCCAGCGACGGAGAGGAGCAGCAAGGTGACGTGGGAACAAGCCGAGGAAGCCGCGAAGCCGGTCCTGAAGTGCCCCCTGTGCGGCAGCACCGAGTTCGACCGCCAGCAGGGTCGGATGGACTCTCGGTGGGGGATCACGAGCCACAAGCTCGTCCTCCAGATCTGCCGCCGATGCGGGCTCGTCCTCCAGTTCTCGGCCGGCCGCGGGATCTGGGACTTCGACTGAGCGTCGTTCAGCGACGCTTCATACCGAGGTAGCGATCGCGATCGGCTTCGTCGAGCTTCTCGATGGAATAGCGGAGCATCACCCGCGGCATCGTCGCGGCATGGGCGTCGAGGAACGAGGCGAGCCGAGGCTGGTCCCGCTTTCCGGCCTCGCGCAGCATCCAGCCAACGGCCTTGCAGACGAGCTCGTCCGGGTCATTCGCGAGCGTCTCCGCGATCCGATAGGTGTCGTCGAGCTCGTTCCGCCGGATGAACGCATAGGTGCTGAGGATCGCCGTTCGCCGCTCCATCGGTCTCTCAGAACGCGCCAGCTCGTGCAGGATCTCCCGCGGCTTGTCGACGAGGTACTCGCCAATGACGTGGATCGCGCTGCGGTCGACGAGGTCCCAGGTGTCGATCCGGTCGTGCCGTCGGATGTACAGGTCGAACAGCTCGCGCCGCCGCTCGACGGGCGTCTTCCTGTCTCGCGCCTGCCAGTCCATGATGCTGACGGCGCCGACGCGGACCAGATGATCGTCGCTCTCGAGCAGCTGCTCGATCTCGGCCGGCGGCATCGCCTGGAACTCTTTGGCCAACTTGAAGACCTGGCCCATCCCGACACCCGCGTACGGTCCGTCACCCTTGGCATCCGCAGGGCGGAGGAATGCCAGGCTGCTGACGAAGGCCCGTGCCGTGGGAGTCGCAACGGCCGACATGTGCGCCAGCATACCGGCGGAATAGGGAAGGTCGGCGGACTCAACCATGGCGTTGGGCTGCCCGGAGACGATAAGCTAGTCTGGCGTCACCCGCGCTCCCTTAGCCGAAGGTGAAGCAATAGGCCTCGACGCCCGGCTCGAGGAACTCGATTTCGAACACGCGCTCGGAGACCGGACCGTTCTGGCGGATCAGCTGGTAGAGGCGCTGGTCGGCCACCGTCCCGGCGCCTGACTCGTCGACATCCAGTCCGTGCGATGCACCGGGCGTCTGCCCATCGACCGTCACGCGCATGGGCACGGACGTCCCGCGCGTGGCAGGGCCCATGACGATGTGAACGTCCCGAGCATGGAATCGGAAGACGATACGCCCGTTCGCGTCGTTCACCACCGCGGCGTGCTGCGCGATGGTCCAGTTCCCGATCGGCGCCCACCCATTCAGCCGGGGCGCGGGAAGCTCGGGATACGCGTGGGCCTCATCGGCCCGCAGGTCGTCGGGTGACGCGAAGCCCGTGGTCCTGGCGTAGCCGAGATACGTCTCGGGTGAGCGGAGGTTCGGCCAGTCGGCATCCGCTTCGAAGCCTTCGGGCTCCACCTGGATCAGCGCGCCGTCGATGCCCTCGGCTCCGGCATCCATCAGCAGCTGCTGGATGACCATCTCGGTCATCGCATACTCGCGTTCGCCGTAGTGGTGGTACCGACGGCGCCCCTCCGCATCGGCGATGTAGATGGCGGGCCAGAAATTGTTGGCGAACGCCCGCCAGACCGCATAGTCGTTGTCGAGCGCGATCGGGTAGTCGACGTTCTCATCCCGCGCCGCGGCGACGACGTTGTCGCGCTCGTGCTCGAACCCGAACTCCGGGGTGTGCACACCGATGACTGTCAGGCCCAGGTCGCGGTACTTCGAGTCCCAGGCGCGGACGTACGGGAGCGTCCGCAGCCAGTTGATGCAGGTGTACGTCCAGAAGTCGACCAGGACGACGCGGCCTCGCAGCCCTGCCGGCGTCAGCGGCTCCGAGTTGAGCCAGCCAGTCGCGCTCTCGAATCCCGGGAGACGACCCTCATCGGGCAGGGTCGCACCACCGGCCTCCTGCCGGTGGATCAGCGAGCGGATGAGGCGGCCAAGATCGGACGGTGCGTCGGGTGTGACGAGGCTCATGTGCTCGGACTCCTCTCGGCACTCTGTCGTTTGGGATGACTCCGGTGGTTGCGGCCTAGGCGGGCCACCGGAGCCGATGCTCGGCTAGCGAAGCGACGCGAACGCGGCTCGCAGCTCCTCGGAGAACAGCCGCGGCTCCTCCCACGCGGCGAAGTGGCCGCCCCTGTCGGCCTCGTTGAAGTACGCGAGGTCGGGGTAGACCGCCTCGACCCAGCTCCGGGGCGACGCCCAGATCTCGCCGGGGAAGGTGGTGAAGCCGACTGGCACGCTGACCGGCGGAGGGGGTTGACCGCTCGCAAGCGATGCTGCCAACGCTCGTGCGTCCTCCCAGTACGACCGCGCCGCCGACGCCGCCGTGCCGGTCAGCCAGTACAGCGTGATGTTGTCGACGATGCTCTCCCGAGTGAGACTGCCCGTGGGCTTTCCGTCGACGAAGGCGCCGGCGATCTTGTAGTAGCTGTCCGTGTCGTGGTCGAGCAGCCAGGCCGCCAGCCCGACCGGTGAGTCCAGCAGGGAGTAGCTGATCGTCTGCGGCCGTGTGGCCATCTCGAGGAAGTAGCCGAAGCCGTCCTGCCTGAACGACGCGACCGCCTCGGCCGCTGTGCGTTCCTGCTCGGACTCCCTGGGCAGCTGGTCGCCGATTGCGAGCACCGCCGTCAGCAGGTTCAGGTGGTAGCCGATCAGACCCTCGACCGCCTGGCGACCCATCAGGTCCGTGACGAGAGCACCCACATCACCGCCCTGGGCGACGTAGCGGGTGTAGCCGAGGCGGTGCATCAGCTCGGCCCACGCGCGTCCTGTGCGGGCGGCGTCCCAGCCGACCTCGGTCGGCTCACGGGAGAACCCGTAGCCAGGCAGGGAGGGCAGCACCAGGTGGAATGCGTCCTCGGTCGTGCCGCCGTGAGCCGTCGGGTCGGTCAGCGGGCCGACGGTCTCGAGCAGCTCGATGATCGAGCCGGGCCAACCATGCGTCATGATCAGCGGCAACGCGTTCTCGTGCCGTGACCTGACGTGGATGAAGTGGATCTCGACCCCGTCGATCTCGGTCGTGAACTGCGGAAGCGCGTTCAGTCGTGCCTCGCACGTGCGCCAGTCGTACTCGGTCGTCCAGTAGCGGGCGAGCGCCTGCATCGTCGCCAGCTGCACGCCCTGGGACCGATCCTCGACGAGCTCCCGGGTGGGCCAGCGTGTGGCCGCGATGCGCCGGCGCAAGTCGTCGATCCGTTCTTCTGGAACCTCGACGTGGAAGGGACGGATTTCGGTGACAGTCTCGACCATCGTGGTCATGAGGAACTCCCTTCTCGGAGCGACCGGAAAGCCGCTCGCAGCTCGTTGGTGAAGATCTCGGGCTCTTCCCAGGCGGCGAAATGGCCGCCCTTGTCGACTTCGTTGAAATAGATGAGGTTTGGATAGGCCCGCTCGGCCCAGCTGCGCGGCGCCTGGTACTGCTCGCCGGGAAAGACCGTCACGGCGACGGGGATGGAGACCCCCTTCGCGTTGAAGAAGCCGCCCCTGTACTCCCAGTAGAGGCGGGACGCGGAGACTCCCGTGTTCGTCAGCCAGTAGAGCGTGATGTTGTCGAGGACCTCGTCACGCGTCAGTTCGCTCCTGTCGCTCTTCGTCCGGTCCAGGGCGGAGACCACGGCCGCGGCCGGCTGGCCGTCCGCGTCGTTGTGGTCGAGCAGCCAGGCGGCCAGGCCGACGGGCGAGTCTGCGATGCTGTAGAGAGTCTGCGGGCGCGCGGCCATCATCCTCGCGTACTCGACTTGCGCGTACGTCCTGATCAGCTGCTCGTACGCTCGTCGCTCCTCCGCCGAGAGATCGGCCGGCGGTGGCTCGCCAGCCAGGGAAGCCTTGTCGACGTCGGCCGGAACGGTGGCGGGCATGTTGGTGTGGATGGCCATCAATCCCGGAGGCGCCTGCAAGCCCATCTGGTCGACGACGAACGCGCCCCAGTCGCCGCCCTGGGCGACGTATCGGCTGTAGCCAAGGCGCTTCATCAGCTCCGCCCAGGCTCGACCCATGCGCTCGGGGCCCCAGCCGGTGCTCGTCGGCTTTCCCGAGAACCCGTAGCCCGGCATCGACGGGATGACCAGGTGAAATGCGTCGGCTGCGCTCGCGCCGTGCGCCAGAGGATCGGTCAGCCGATCGATGATCTTCAGCTGCTCGATAATCGATCCGGGCCAACCGTGATTGACGATGAGCGGCAGCGCGCCGTCGTGCTGCGACCGGACGTGGATGAAGTGGATGTCCACCCCGTCGATCTCGGTGACGAACTGCGGCAGCGCGTTGAGCTCGGCCTCAACCCTCCGCCAGTCGTAGTCGGTCGCCCAGTACCGCGCGAGCTCCTGCATCAAGGCGAGCGGCACGCCCTGCGACTCATCGGCGACGGTCTCTTGTTCGGGCCAGTTCGTGGCCGCAATCCGCCGTCGAAGGCCCTCCAACGCCTCCTCCGGGACGTCGACATGGAAGGGGCGGATCTCGGTTACGGTCTCGACCGCGGTCATGAGGGCTCCTGTGCAGGAGGGCCAGCGAGCCTGGCGGCCGCGGGCGGCACGGTCGCACTGAGGCGCTTGGACTTCGCCCTCCACTGTGGGCCTGCGCGCGTGAGACTACTGTGACTGCGGTCACCAACGGCCTTGCCGGGGTGGGTATGCTCAGCAGGGGCATAGACAGGACAGCCCGTTGTGCTGGCTGCTCTCCCCGCGGGCATTCTCGCCGCTTCGGTCGCATCTCTGATGACCACTGGAATCCCAGCCAGATCCGCCACCAACGGCCCGCCGTCCCGGCGGCCGGCCGTGACGGCGAGGACTGCGTTACGAGGGAGTTTCCTAGCGACCGTTGATCCGCGAATCGTCGATGCTCTCACGCGGCGAGCCGTCATTCAGCGCGTCGACGCCGGTGAGGTCTTCGTCTCGGAGACTGACTCGGAATGGACGGGGATCGTCCTGTCGGGAATGGCGCGGGTCTTCCTGCGAACCCCATCGGGCCGCCAGGTCACCCTGCGCCACGCGACGGCCGGCGGATCAATCGGCATCGCGGCGGTGTTCGCGTCAGGCTCGATCTCGGCGCAGGCGATCACGGACTGCGATCTCCTACGCCTCGACACGCACCACCTCGTGACACTGGCACAATCCCATCCGGACCTGGCGATGGCGATCGCTCGCGAGCTGAGTATCCGCCTCATCGAGACGTACAGCGAGATCGTGATCCGCGCCCAGGGATCCGTCCACCAGCGGCTGGCACGTCAACTGTTGCACCTCAGCTCCGTCCGGGGTCCGCAGCCGCGCCTCGCCGTAGCGATGAGCCATAGCGAGATCGCGGACGCCGTCGGGTCGGCCCGAGAAGTGGTCACACGCCACCTGCACAAGTTCCAGACCGACGGGATGCTGCGGCTGGAGCGCGGCCAGGTCACGATCGTGGATCCCCTCCGGCTCCACGAAGCCGCCAGGGAAGCCGGCTAGATCGGGGTCCCGCGCTCGCGCGAGGCCGCTAGCCCGTAGCGGAGCATCGGCGAGTCCTCGATCTGGCACCATGCCGGAGTGACCCTGCGAGCCCCTGAATCGAGCCGAGACGGCGACTTCGTCCACCTTCACGTCCACTCCGAGTTCAGCCTGCTCGACGGGCTGAGCCGTATCGGTGAGATGACCCAGAGGGTGGCCGAGCAGGGGATGCCGGCGCTGGCGCTGACCGACCACGGGTCCATGTACGGGGTCATCCCGTTCTACGCCGCCGCCAGGAAGGCGGGGATCAAGCCGATCATCGGCATCGAGGCGTACGTCGCTCCCCGCGGCATGACCGACAAGGAGGGCAAGGCCGACGCCGACTACCACCATATGATCCTGCTGGCCAAGGATGACGTCGGCTACCGAAACCTCCTGGCGCTCACGACTGCCGCGCATCTCGACGGCTACTACTACAAGCCGCGGATCGACAAGGAGCTGCTGGCGAAGCATTCAGCGGGGCTCATCGGGACGTCAGCCTGCCTCGGCGGGGAGGTGCTGAAGCGGCTGGCGCAGGGGGACGAGCAGGGAGCGGCGGAGGCCGCCGATAGCTATCGGTCCATACTGGGCGACGGCAACTTCTACATCGAGATCCAGGAGCACGGGATCGACGACCAGGCACGGCTCCATCCACAGCTCGTGGAGCTCGCGAGGCGCCAGAACATCCCGCTGCTCGCGACGAACGACACGCATTACACCCACCCGGAGCAGTACGAGGCGCACGACCTCCTCGTCTGTATCCAGACCGCGTCGAACCTCGATACGCCGGGGCGGATGCGCTTCGAGAACAACGAGTTCTACCTGAAGCCGGCCGCCGACATGCGCCGCCTCTTCAACGGCGAACTGCCCGAGGCCTTCGACAACACGCTGGTCATCGCCGAGCAGTGCAACGTGTCGCTGGACTTCGAGGGGCTGAGACTCCCGCACTTCGAAGTGCCCTCCAGCGAGACCGATGCGTCCTGGCTGCGCAAGGAGTGCGAGCGCGGGCTCGCTGACCGATACGGCACGGTCACCGATGAGATTCGTAACCGGCTCGATTACGAATTGGGAATCATCGAGCGGATGGGGTACAGCAGCTACTTCCTCATCGTCGCCGACTTCATCCGCTTCGCCCGCGAGCGGGGGATCATGACCACCTGTCGGGGCAGCGCGCCCGGCTCGATCGTGACCTACTCACTCGGCATCACGCCGGTCGACCCGCTCGAGTACGGCCTGCCGTTCGAGCGATTCCTCAACCCGGACCGGGTGACGATGCCGGACATCGACATCGACTTCCAGGACAGCCGCCGCGACGAAGTCATTGAGTACGTCACGCGCAAGTACGGCGACGACCGCGTGGCGCAGATCATCACCTTCGGGACGCTCGGCGCGAAGGCCGCCATTCGCGACGTCGGCCGCGCCATGGGCCTGACCTACGCCGAGGCCGATCGCGTCGCCAAGGCGGTCCCGAACGAGCTGAACATCTCGCTCGACCGCGCCGTCGAGACCTCCCCCCAGCTTCGCGAGCTGATGGCCGGGGACGATCGAGTCGACAAGCTCATCGGCATCGCGAAGCAGCTGGAAGGCGTCTCACGCCATGCGAGCACGCACGCGGCCGGGATCGTCATCTCACGCGAGCCGTTGACTGAGATCATGCCGCTCCAGCGCGCGACCGACGGCCGGACGACGATGACCCAGTTCGAGATGCACGCCTGCGAGGCGCTCGGCCTCCTGAAGTTCGACTTCCTGGGCCTCATCAACCTCACGATCCTCGCCGATGCCATCGACCTGGTGGAGAAGCACCGAGGCGTCAGGCTGGACGTCGACACGCTGCCGCTCGACGATGCGAAGACGTTCGAGCTGCTCGGCCACGGCGACACGATGGGAGTCTTCCAGCTGGAGGGCTCCGGGATGCGCCGATACGTCCGCGAGCTGAAGCCGACCGAGGTTCGCGACCTGGCCGCCATGGTCGCCCTCTTCCGCCCGGGACCGATGGCGAACATCCCCGCCTACATCCGGCGCAAGCACGGCGAGGAGGCGGTCACGTACCTCCACGAGTCGCTGGAGCCCGCGCTGCGGGACACGTACGGGATCTTCGTGTACCAGGAAGACATCATGACCGCGGCCATCGCGATGGCCGATTACACCGGCCCCGAGGCGGACAACCTCTGCTACGCGATCCGCAAGAAGAAGGAGGACGTCCTCCGCCAGCACGAGGCGAAGTTCAAGGCCGGCGCGAAGAAGAAGGGGATCCAGCCGCACATCGTCGACAAGGTGTTCGCCGAGTTCGAGCCCTTCGCCCGCTACGGCTTCAACAAGGCCCACGCCACCTGCTACGGGCTGATCGCATACCAGACGGCCTACCTGAAGGCGAACTACCCGATCGAGTTCATGACGGCCGTCCTCAACGGCTTCCGTGAGCGCGCCGAGAAGGTCGCCGCGGTCATCGCGGAGTGCCGGCGTCTGGGGATCGAGGTGCGGCCGCCGGACGTTCAGAAGTCGTTGGCCCTCTTCGCGGTCGAGACCGATGCCTCCGGCGCGCCCGAGGCGATCCGCTTTGGCCTGGCGGCGATCAAGAATGTCGGCGAGGGCGCGGTCGACGCGATCGTCGCCGTCCGCGACGGGGGAGCGGAGCCCGGCCCGTTCGTCTCTTTGGACGACTTCTGCCGGCGGGTCGACCTCCACGTGCTGAACCGTCGGGTGCTCGAGTCGCTGATCAAGGCGAACGCGATGGCGTCGCTGGGAACCGCGGGCGCCCTGCTCGAGGCGCTGGACGCCGCCCTGGAGAACGGGGCGCGCCATCAGCGCGACGTGGCGGCGGGGCAGTCGACGCTGTTCGACCTCTTCGCGCTGCCCGCGGAGAGCGGCGCCACCTCGTTCCTCGGCGGCGGCGAGGAGATCCCGAAGCGCGAGCGGCTGCGGTGGGAGAAGGAGCTCATCGGTCTCTACCTGTCGGACCATCCGCTGAGCGAGATCGAGAAGGAGCTGCCCGACTACGCGACGGCGCTTGTCGTCGACCTCGCCGAGGAGGCAGATCAGACGAAGGTCACCCTCGGCGGGATCGTCGCCGGGTCGCGGCGGGTGATCACCCGCGCCGGCTCGACGATGCTCGTCGCAACCCTCGATGACCTGACCGGCTCGGTCGAGGTCGTCGTCTTCCCGAAGGTCTACGAGCAGACCGCGCCGGCCTGGGCCGACGATTCGATCGTGCTCGTCTCCGGCCGCCTCGACCGCCGCGACGAGGCGCCGCAGATCCTGTGCGAGGCGGTGTGGGCCTGGGACGATGCCGTTCGGATGGGGGTTGCCGCCTTCGGCACGGAACGCGACCGGCTGCTGGCGCCGCGAGGCCGGTGGGATCGGGAGCGCAACGGACGGTCATCGGTCAGCGAGCCGATTCCCGTGGTGGCGCCCGCGCCTGTGGCCGTGCCGGTGGCGGAGGACCTCGGCGCACCGGAGCCCGCGGAGGAGCCGCCGGTGCCGACGAACTCGGTCCCGCTCCAGTCGGCGCCCGCCGGATCCGCCGCGATGGTCGCCGTGCTCATCGACCGCTATCCGGAGTCTCAGTTCCACGAGATCGTCCGCTCGATCCAGGGCGTCGTGCGGGACCGGCCGGGGCCGATCCGCGTCGCGCTCTCGGTGCGCGGCACGACCACGATGCTGCGCCTGGCCGAGGGCGTCCGCTGGGACGATCGGCTCGGGGAGACGCTGGTCAAGGCCGCCGGCGTGCCGGTTGCCGTCGAGCTGCGGGCGGGTGCGGAGGAGCGGATCGCCTAGGGTTCGGTGAAGCGTGGCTCATCGAGGGCGGGCGTGCTGTCGTCGGTTATATCGATACTGATATATTCTGTGACGCGCGGCGAGGCCCCGGGTGCCGGCGCCGCTCCGGGTGTCCGCGCCTCACGAGCGCCGAGCCCGACGGGTCGCGAGCAGGCGTGAGCCCCACCACGCGAGCCAGGCGCCCAGCGCGCCTAACTGCACGACCGGCGGCAACCCGCGTGCTCGACCCATCTCGCGCTCGAGGATGCCAGGGCGCCATGCTTCGGCGGCGATTCCGGCGAGGGCGATCGGTCCGAACGGGTGATCGCGAACGGCCTGGACCGGGTCGAGCCGCAGCACCGAGTGCCACGAGCGAACCATGCCGCACGTCGGGCACGGGTAGCCGGTGATCCGGCGGATCGGGCAGGTCGTCGGCAGGTGGGTCAGGGCGGCGCGCGGCAGCAGCGCGCCAACGGCGACAAGGCCGACGAGGCCAAGGCGCGAGCTCGGCGTCACGCTATCGGCGCAGAGGGCGCCCCTGCGCATCCGTCATGTTGCCGATGACGATGAGGATCAGGTCGATGATCGCCCAGATGCCACAGCCGCCGAGCGTGACGAGCTTGAGGATGCCGAGCCCCGTGTAGCCGAGATAGAACCGGTCGATCCCGAAGACGCCGACGAAGAACGAGATCAGGACGGTGATCAGCCACTCCTTGTCGGAGTAGAGGCCGGGGATCTCGACCGCGCGGAACCAGGTGCCCTCCGGGCCCGATGCCAGACGGACCATCGTATCCTGGCGGATGTCGCCAGACTTCACCTGCGCGAGGAGCTCGGGAACGCCGTAGGGGCCCTGTTCGGTCCCCATGCGCTGGACGAAGAACGTGTCGCTGCCGGTCACGGTCGGTTGCCTCGTCTGCTGCGTTGTGGTGTGCGGAACACGATACCCGCGGCCGGCGCGATAGCGCGAGCGAATTGTCGGGGGCGTCGCCGGTGGGCGGCGCGGTCTCGCGCGCGTCAGGCGATATATCAGTAGTGATATAGCCGATGACAGCAGCAATGACCGCCCGTCATCTAAGGCTGCTCGAACTCCATTGACTCGAGCACCGTGACGATCTCGTCGAAGAATTCCTGGCGCTCGGTCTGGAGCCCCGCAATGTCGGCGCGGACCTCGATCCATCGGTCCGGGAAGCCCGGCGGGCTGAGCTGCCACCACGCGACGGTCTCGCGCCGTCCGGCGCGCTCGATCCGGAATGCGGCTGGCGCACCGCCGATCTCGCCGGCGTCGAGGTCCTCGGGATCGGCGATCCTCGGGGATCCGCCCTCCCACGCCGACATCACGACCGATGCCCCCGCGGCCGGCATCCCCTCGCCGTTGAGGGGGCACGGATCGTCGAAGGTCGTGCAGACCTCGTCATCGGAGACCGGAAACGTGACGAGGTGGGCGATCACGCGATGCGCGGGATCCTGGCCGGGCTCGCCCTCGTTGAGGGTCCAGTCGGTGGGGTAGGTGAAGCTGACGTCGGTGGAGTCGAAGCTGTTGACCTCCGCCGGCGGTCCCGCCGACAGGGTCAGCGCCGCGACGATCACCGCAACCAGGGCCAGGACGCCGATCGCGACACCTGCGACGCGCTGCGGCGTCTCCATCGGTCTCGGCGGCGCCGGTGGAGGCGTCGGCGGACTCCGGCGGCGGGGGCCCTCCGTCGGGTCCGGCATGCGCCACGGCGCGGGCTCGACGACGATGTGCTGGCGGTCCCACTTCGCTCGCCGGTTCGGGTCCGAGAGGACGTGCCAGGCCTCGTTGATCTGGATCATCCGCTTCGAAGCCGGGGCGCCGGCGTCGGGGTGGTAGAGGCGCGCCAGTGCGCGGTAGGCGCGCGCGATCTCGCTGCGGCTCGCGGTGCGGGGCACGCCCAGGACGACGTACGGGTCGATCTCGGTCACGCTCGCGGCAGTCTACGCGCCGCATCGGTTGCTATCCTTCGAGCCGATGATCACGAAGCGCGCCGCCAAGCCGGCCCAGCCCGGCGACCCGGCTTCGACGGTTCGCCCACGCCGCAAGGCAGCCGCGAAGACCGCGACGGTGCCGCCGGCCACTGACGCGCCGATCGACGGGGCCCAGCTCGACGCCGCGATTCTTCGCTTCCTCCGCCGCTACCCGAACCAGACCGTCGACCTCACGCCTCTGGCCTCCGAGCTGCGAGTGGATCCGTATCGGGTCCAGCTGGCGGTCGAGGACCTCGGGCGGCGACGGATGGTCGTCGTGCCGTTCATCGAGCCCGGGACCGCCGGCGGCGCCACGCTGACGCAGGTCGGCTTGAAGTGGCTGCTCGAGCACGAGGGCGGCAAGCCCGCCGACAAGCCGGCGGCGCTGGTGGTAGCGAAGGAGCATGTCCGGCCGGGCGACGAGGCAGCGCGCCTGCCCCGCGCCCAGGTCTACGGGCTCAAGCCTCAGTCGGACCGATAGGTACGCCGGTTACAACCGCCTGGTGTGGGAGATCGGTCTGCGGCGTAGCCTTTGCGCATGCATCGAACCGAGTCCGCCAACGTCCTAGTGATCGGCACCGGCGCCGCGGGATGGCGCGCCGCGATCGCCGCAACGCAGTCGGGCGCCGAGGCGTTGATGCTCGGCAAACGGCCACATCTCGACGCGCACACCGTGCTCGCGTCCGGCGGCATCAACGCGGCGCTCGGAACGCGGGATCCGGAGGACTCCTGGGAGCAGCACTTCGCCGACACGTGGCGTGAGGGCTACTTCCTCGGGAACCCGCGGATGATCGAGATCTTGGCTCGCGAGTCGCCGGCCATCGTGCGCGAGCTGGCCGACTGGGGATGCGAGTTCGCACGCACGCCCGACGGCGAGCTCGACCAGCGCTTCTTTGGCGCGCACCGATGGCGACGGACCTGCTACGCGGGCGACTACTCGGGCCGCGCGATCCAGCGCACCGTGGCGGGCAGGGGTCGTGAGCTGGGCATCCGGGTGGACGAGGACCACTACGTCTCGCGACTCCTCGTGGCCGATGACACCTGCTTCGGCGCCCTCGCCTTCGACGTCGTCACCGGGGATCGCACGGTCTACCTGGCCGATGCGGTCATCCTGGCGACCGGTGGCCACACTCGCCTCTGGCGACGGAGCTCGTCGCGCCGCGACGAGAACTACGGCGACGGCCTGCGCCTTGCCCTCGATGCGGGTTGCCGCCTCATGGACATGGAGCTCGTCCAGTTCCATCCGACCGGCATGGTCCATCCCGAGGAGGCCGCGGGTACGCTCGTGACCGAGGCCGTCCGTGGCGAGGGTGGAATTCTCCGCAACGCGCTCGGCGACCGCTTCATGGAGCGCTACGACCCCGATCGCCTCGAGCTGAGCTCGCGCGACCGGGTGTCCCTGGCGAACTACACCGAGATCGCCGAGGGACGCGGCGGGCCGCACGGCGGCGTCTTCCTCGACATCAGCCACCGCCCGAAGGCGTACATCGCCGAGAAGCTGCCGCGGATGTACCGTCAGTTCATCGAGTGGCAGATGCTCGACATCTCGCGCGAGCCGATGGAGGTTGCGCCGACCGCCCACTACAGCATGGGCGGCATCGTTGCCGATCCGGAGACGCACGCGACCGACGTGCGCGGCCTCTACGCTGCCGGCGAGTGCGTCGGCGGGCTCCACGGCGCGAACCGGCTCGGCGGCAACTCGCTCGGCGAAGCGCTGATCTCCGGCAAGCGGGCTGGCGAGGCGGCTGCGGCCTTCTCGCTCGAGCGCGAGGTTTTCAGCCGATCCCGACGCGCGATCGGCGCGGCCCTCGACGAGCTCGATGAGCTGACCCGCCCCGGAGAGGAGCTCGGACGGCCGCTCCAGCGACGCCTGCGCGACCTGATGTGGGAGAAGTGCGGGGTCGTTCGCGACGAGGATGGGCTGCGCGAGGGCCTCCGTGAGCTAGCTGCCATCCGCGAGGCGGCGGCGAGCGTCGACGTGCGCCCGGGCGCGGAGGGGTGGGCCGACCTGGCGCACGCCCTCGACCTGCGGGCCGGCCTCGTTGCCGCGGAGGCCACGTTGTGCAGCGCCATCGAGCGTCGCGAGACCCGCGGCTCGCAGATCCGGACCGACTTCCCCGAGCTCGACCCGGCGCTCCGGGTCAACGTCCACCTGGACGCGCGGATGGACCCGTGGACGGTGGCCGTCCCGCCCGTCCCGGCCGAGCTGCGCGAATGGGCCGAGCGTCCGCTCGAGGTCACCGCCGACCGGCTGCTCGAATGAGGCCGATCGACCGACCGACCGACGGACGCTAGCGATCGAGGAAGCGGCGCAGGAAGTGCGACGTTGCCTCGTTGCGTGGGTCGTTGAGCACCTGCTCGGGCGGCCCTTGTTCGATCAGCACGCCGTCCTCCATGAAGACGACGGTGTCGGCGGCCTCCCGGGCGAAATGCAGCTCGTGGGTCACCACGATCATGGTCGTGCCGCCATGCGCCAGGTCCTCCATCACATGGAGGACCTCTCCGATCAGCTCCGGATCCAGCGCGGATGTCGGCTCATCGAAAAGGAGCACTTTCGGCTCCATGCACAAGGCTCTCGCGATCGCCACCCGCTGCTTCTGGCCGCCCGAGAGCCGTGACGGATACTCGTCGCGCTTCTCGATAAGGCCGACGACCTCGAGGTAGTACTCGGCCCGCTGTACCGCCTCCCGCCGCGGCTGTCGCAGCACCCGCATCGGGGCTTCAATGCAGTTCCCGAGCGCGGTCATGTGGGGAAAGAGGTTGAATTCCTGGAACAGCATCCCCGCGCGGAGGCGCATCTGACGGATCTGCTCCTGGTGCTGCCGGCTGCGCGCATGAAGCGGATCGGCCTCAAGCTTGAGCCCATCGATCTCGACCGATCCGACCGTCGGCTCCTCGAGGAAGTTGATGCACCGCAGGAGGGTGGTCTTGCCGCTGCCCGAGCGGCCAATGACCATCACCGCCTCCTTTTGGCGCACCTCGAGGCTCACGCCGCGCAGCACATGGTTGTCGCCGAAGTACTTCTCGAGGTCCTCGACACGGACGATGACTTCGCCGTTGGTGCTCATCGGTCTCCGCGCGCCATCCGTCCTTCCAGGCGTTGCTGGAAGTGGCTGAAGAGGATCGTGAGTATCCAATAGACCGTGGCTGCGATGACGAGCGCCTCGAGGCTTCGGAAGTTCTGCTGGCCCACGAGTCGGGCGCGGAACAGGAGTTCCTCGACAGCCAGGATCGAGACCAGTGAAGAGTCCTTGATCATCGCGATGAACTCGTTGCCGATGGCGGGAATCACGATCCGGACCGCCTGCGGAAGGACGATGCGGCGCATCACGAGGCGCTCCGGCATGCCGAGCGCCTCGCCGGCCTCGCGCTGCCCGCGCGCCACGGCCTGGATGCCGGCACGGAAGATTTCGGTCATGTAGGCGCCGTAGTTGAAGCTCAGGGCGATGATCCCGGCCGGAATGGCGGGCAGCACGATTCCTACCTGCGGCAGCGCGAGATAGACGAAAAGGATCTGCACTACCAGCGGCGTGCCACGCGCGAGGGATACATACAGAGACGCCAATCCGTTGATGTACGGATTGGTGGACAGCCGGCCGAACGCGGCGGTGAGCGCGAGGACCGTGGCGACCGCGATCGACACGACCGAAATGAGGACCGTGAGGCCCGCACCGCCGATGATGAACGGGCCCCACTCGCCGATGAATGCGGTGTCGATGTTGTCTGTAACCCAGAGACCCCCGAGGATCAGGCCGATCAGCGCGACCCATGTGATCGCGACCTTCAGGCGAAAGGCAATTCGAGAGCGCTCCTCAGCCGCGCGAACCTGGTCGCGGATCGAGAGCCGCTCGGGACTGCCCACTGCTGCAGTCATGGCACCGTCCTTCTCAAAGAGTTGAGGGCGGGGACGCTCGGCGTCCTCGCCCTCACGGCGTGCTCCGGAGGTGGCTCAGCTGCCGGATGGATCCTGTGTCAGGTCCTCTTCGAACCACTTCATGCTGAGCTCGGTCAAGGTCCCGTCCTCATGCATCTCGCCGATGATCCGGTCGATCTCGTAGAGAAGCGCGGCATGCTCGGGTCCCTCCTTGTCGACGGCGACCGCCAGGTTCTCCTGGTACAGCGGGTCGCTGATCCTCACAACCGGCTGACCGGCCGCGGTCGCTGCGTCGATCACCGTGCCTGAGGTGATGAAGAGGTCGAACTCGGGCCGGCCGGCGGCGATGTCCTCGATGCAGTTCGCGTCTGTCGGTCGGGTCACCGGCTCGGCGCCCTCAGGAAGGTCGAACGGCACGTCCTCGATCGACGTCAAGCCGGATCGGGTGCTCGCTCCAATGTCGGCGGGCGTGTAGTAATACGGCTGCGTGAAGCTGAACAGGTCCTTGCGGGGCGTCGTGATCGTCATTGACCCAACGCTGATATCCCACCGCTCCGACCAGCTCCCGGCAGTGATGATCTCCCAGTCCTGGTGCTGGAACTCGGGCTCGACGCCGAGCCGACTCGCGATCTCCGTCCCGACGTCGATGTCGAAGCCCACCCACGAGCCATCGGGCTCTCGGAACGACTGGGGCTCATAGTTTGCGTCGGTCGAGATCCGAAGGACGCCGTTCTCCATGACGGTCTCGAGGAGGTCGCCGGCGGTGTCCGCAGGCTGTTCGATCGGATCCTGGACGTCGGGCTCGAGGTCGCCGTTCAGCCAATCGAGGTAGGTGGTCGCCTCACCGACGCAGACCATGGTCGGAATGTCGACAGCGGCTCCGCCGTCGGTCGAGCCGGCGCTCGGGCTGTCGCCGCTATCCGCCGGCTGGCACGCAGCCAAGACCACCATCGCGACCGGCAGGATCGCAATGCGTCGCTTCATGTTCACGCCTTCTCCTTCATGTCGGCGCACCGGTGCGTGGCGCCGCAGCCTGTCTCGGGTCGGCACGTTGTAACACTCGCCCGCCCTCCCGGCAAGGCGGGCCGCCGAGCGGCGATAGCGATGCTCTAGCATCCGCCCCGCCATGGCACCCACGAGCCCGCGAACGAGCCGCTTCGACTCCGTCCTCCTCGTTGGGCTTGGTGCGCTGATCGTTCTCGCCGTTGCCGGCGCCGTCGTGTGGGCGATGTCCCGCACCGGCGAGCCGACAGCGGCGACGGCGACTCCTGGTGCCACGACGGCGACGCCCGCGGAGTCGCAGGCGCCACGGACGGCGTACGAGCTCGTCGACGAGTCCGACTGCCCCGACAGCGACTTCACGTGCGTCACCCTCCGCGTGCCCCTCGACCATTTCGCCCCTGCCGGGGGACCGACCATCGAGGTCACGTTCGGGCTCCTTCGCGCCAGCGGCAATGCCCGGGGCACGTTCGTTACCGTCACCGGTGGTCCCGGGACGAGCGGTCTCGCGGTCGCCGACTCGTACACGTCAGTCTTCGACCCGGCGATCACCGATCGCTACGACGTCGTGTTCCTGGATCAGCGAGGAGTCGGTCGCTCCGCTCCGCTCCAGTGCCCGAAGGCGGTCCTCGAGTGGTACACGACGACCGCCGTGCCGACGCTGTCCGACGACGAGGCCGCGGCCTACGCCGGCGCCGCCGGTGCCTTCAGCGCCGATTGCGTCGACGAGCTCGGAGTCCAGCCCGAAACGCTCTCCGGCTACGCGACGCGCCAGGCGGTCGAGGACCTCGAGGCCTTCCGCAGCTGGCTGGGTGAGGACCAGATGCACATGTACGGAGAGAGCTACGGGTCGCAGTTCGTGCAGGCGTACGCATCGGCGCATCCCGATCGCGTGGCGGCCCTGATGCTCGACGGGCCGGTCGACCTGACGCTCGAGCCCTTCGACTACTACGCGGAGCAGGTTGCCGCCTTCGACGAGACGCTCGTCCACACCATGGAAGCCTGCGCCGATGACGACCTCTGCGCGAGGAACGTCCTGGGGGAGCATCCTCTCGCCGCCTGGGACGTCCTTGCCTCCCGCCTCGCCGAAGGGCCGATGACCTTCGACTTCGTGACCGCCACGGGCGAGATCGAGCAGCGCACCTTCGGCCTCGGCGACCTCGAGACGGGCACCGCCGGCTACCTTTATTCCACCACTGACCAGATGCTGCTCCAACGCGCCATCGCCTACGCCTCGCGCGGCGAGCTGCTCCCGCTCGCTCGGCTGACGTACATCTCGCTGGGCCAGGACCCCGAGACGCTTGACACGATCCCGGACCCGACCTACTCGGACGCGATGTACTACGCCGTCGAGTGCATGGACTACGCGTTCAGCTCCGGTGACACCGATGCGAGCGAGGCTGCCTACCTCGCCGCCGGCGAGGCGGCGGGCGTTGCCGACATCCGCCTGGGCAGCATCTTCTATGGCGACCTGCCCTGCGTCTCGTGGCCCGTGTCGGCCTCAACGGCAGATCGGCCCGACTATCTCGCCGATGCGCCCTTCCCGATCATCGTCCTCGCCTCGACCCCTGATCCCGCGACGCCGTATGCCGGGGCGGAGCGCCTGTACGAGCAAGCCCGCGATGGCTACCTGATCACCCAGCCCGGTGGCGCGCACATCATCTTCGGCCGCGGCAACCCCTGCCCCGACGACCTCGTCACGGCCATCCTGGTTGACGGGACGCTCCCCGAGGACCGTGAGACGGCTTGTGAGCCGATGAGCCCCGATTCGTTCGTGGCCCTCCCCCCGGCGCGTCTGACGGATGCCGTGACGCCGATGGACGCGATGCTCGCCGCCGACGACGAGATCAACTACAACCCGGACTACTGGAACTGGGGAGGTGTCGAGCCGCTCGCCTTCGGGTGCCTCCACGGCGGGTCGATCGCCTACGAGCCGACCGACGTCGGCTACGACGTCGCCCTCGACGGCTGCGCCTTCACCGATGACCTCCCACTCACCGGGACCGCGGTCATCGACGACGAGGCCGGCACCTTCAGCCTCATCGTGTCCGGGCCCGGTCGAACGCGGCTGGAATACCTCCGCGACGCCGAGGGTGGCGTATCGGTCTCCGGTCGATGGATGGGAGAGCCGGCGCGATAGACTCTCGCGCATGACCTCGACGTTGCCCACGACGCCGCTCAGCCGCGCCTCGACGCTGCCGAAGCGCTTCTACCTCGACCCCGATGTGCTCGAGCTCGAGAAGGATCGGGTCTTCGGCAGTACCTGGCAGCTCGTCGCCAGGACCGATGAGCTCCAGCGCATCGGCGACTTCGTCCCCGTGACCGTGCTCGACGAGCCGGTAGTGATCACGCGCGGCCTCGAGGGCGAGCTGCGGGCCTTCTACAACGTCTGCCGCCACCGGGCCGGGCAGGTTGCCCTGTCGAGGGGCAATCGCAAGTCGCTCCAATGCCGATATCACGGCTGGACCTATGGACTGGATGGGTGCCTGCGCGCCGCACCCGAGATGGAGGACACAGATGGCTTCTCGAAGGACGACTTCGGGTTGATGCCCGTGCGCGTCGACACGTGGGGCCCGTTCGTGTTCGTTTGCCTCTCGGAAGCCGCGCCGCCACTGGCCGAGATGATGGGCGCGATTCCCTCCGAGGTGGCTGCGGTGGGCTACGACGTCGAGTCCATGCGCCTTGTCGAGCGTCGCGATTACGTCATCGAGTGCAACTGGAAGGTCTACGTCGACAACTACCTCGAGGGCTACCACCTGCCGATCGCGCACCCGCAGCTCTTCAAGGAGGTCGACTACGACGCCTACCGCGTCGAGGAGTTCCGCTACTACTCGAAGCAGCACGCGCCGATCCGGGAGCTGAAGCCAGGGGAGGAGATCGGGGTGGATCGGCGCTTCCTGCGCCAGCCCGGCGCCGAGGACTCGGCGCTGTACTACTGGCTGTTCCCGAACACGATGTTCAACATCTACCAGGACAACATGTCCTCGAACGTGATCCTGCCGTTGGGGCCGGACCGCACGCTGACGATCTTCGAGTGGTTCTTCGCGGAGCCTGGCAGCGGCCCCGGCTGGGAGTCGATGCAGCAGACGATCGCCTTCTCCGATGAGATCCAGCAGGAGGACATCGTCATCTGCGAGCAGGTCCAGCGCGGCCTTCGCTCCCGCTCCTACGAGGCCGGCCGCTTCTCCGCCAAGCGCGAGAACGGCGTGTACCACTTCCAGAATCTCGTCCGCGAGTTCCTCGGGGAGTAGGCTCATCGGTCCCGTGGCCGGCGGCGACTTGTCAAATGCGCACCGGGTGCCCAAGCAGCACGGTTGTTGCCGCGAGCTGCGTTACCGCCGGCTTATCGGCGGCGTACGCTGAACCGATGACGTACGAGGAGCTGCTCGACCTTGCGCGCCGCAACGAGGGACGCACTCTCGAGACCGTCACGGGAAAGCGATTTACCGTCGGCACGTACCGCGACTGCCCATTCTTCACGCCGGCGTCGAGCGGCTACGGCCAGAGCGATGGGCGCCCCGCCGCCGAGCGATTCCTCGAGCGGTACAACAAGACCGGCAGCATGAAGCCCGGCGACTACGCGGACGTGACCCGGAACGCGTCGTACTTCATCGGTCTGGTCGTCAGCGGGGTACGCTGAACCGATGACGACCACCCCACCCACCCGGGCCGACGGCAAGCTGACGGTCGCCCTCGTCTCCGAGGTCTTCTGGGAGGCAGATGGCGCCCAGCGCCTTCGCCAGCGCCTCGCCGAGGCCGCCGAGCGCGGTGCCGACCTGGCCGTCCTGCCCGAGCTCCCACTCAACCCGTGGCGCCCCGCCACGAAGGAAGCCCAAGACGACGACGCGGAGCCGATGGATGGCCCGCGCGCAACCGCCCAACGGGAGGCGGCGAATGACGCGGGAGTCGGCCTGGTGGGCGGCATCATCCACCGGGACGAGGCCAGCGGACGCAGGACGAGCCGCGCCCTCGTCATCGATCGCGCCGGCGAGGTCCGGGCCACGTACGAGAAGCTCCACCTGCCGGAGGAGCCCGGCTTCTGGGAGACGAGCCATTACGACCCGGGCACGAAACCGCCGCAACGGATCGACGCCTTCGGAGTCCCGATCGGTGTCCAGATCTGCTCGGACAACAACCGGCCGGAGGGCACGCACCTGCTCGGAGCCCAGGGTGCGATGGCGTCCCTCGTTCCGCGAGCCAGCGAGGAGAAGACCTACCAGCGCTGGAAGACGGTCTTCCGCTCGAACGCGCTGACCGGCTGCCTCTACGTCCTGAGCGTCAACCGCCCGCATCCGGAGGAAGGGGTGCTGCTCGGCGGTCCGAGCATCGTCTTCGACCCCAACGGCGCGCCCCTCGTCGAGACGACAGACCGGATGGCGCTCGTCACCCTGGATGCCTCGACGGTGACCGATGCGCGTCGCGCCTATCCAGGCTACCTGCCGATCCACGCGCGTCTCTACGCCGACGCCTGGGCCGACATCGCCGGCTCGGACGGCTGAGGGCCGTCAGGGTCAGCCCTCCGAGTAGCGGAACCTTCCCCGCGCGACGAGGGACCCGTCGAGGTAGACGCGCCACTCGAACCTGCCCGGCCCCCACGAGCTCAGGAAGTCACCCGCGGTGCCGATGACGAAGCCGAACGAGCTCGATGCCGGATCGACCGGCACCCCCTGTCGGGGAAGGACGATGTTCTCACCACCACCGCCGCCCAGCTTTGCGATCTCGTTCTCGAGCGTGTTCGTCCCGAACGCCTGGGGCATCGTGACGGAGTATGCGAACGCGTCCGGCGGTGTGAAGGTCCTGACCGGCTCGCTGACGACGCGGTTCGCGTCGAGGGCGCGGCCAAAGGCGATCGTGCCGGGCAGCGCGGGCGTCGGCGAGGGCGTCGGTGCGGGCGAGTCGGTCGGCGCGGCGACGCTCGGCTCCGCCGTCTGCGAGGGACTCGGGGAAGATGTCGGCAGCCCTCCGACAACCGGATCGGTCGGGTTGAGGCCGGAGATGAAGAGACCGATGACCACCGCCCCGAGAATCGTTCCGATCACCGCCGCGATCGAGATGAGCGAGGTCGTATCGGTCGGGAAGCGGCCGGTCGGGACGACGCGTGTCTGGCCGTGCCGCAGCTGGACGCCACACGATCGGCACACCTGCGCCCACTCGGGGTTCGATCGGCCGCAGTTGTAGCAGTCGACGGTCTCGTCGGTCGTCATGGAAGGGCGAGCGGAGCTCCAGGATGGTTCAGGGTGGCGGTGAGCCTAGCACGCAGGGTGGCCGCCGGCGGTGAGAACGCCGACGGCCGGTGGCCGGCCCCGCAACGGGCCGACCGTCGCAGAGTCTAGCGGTCGCTACGTCATCCGGCCCGCACCTCTCCGGACGCTTCTCGCAGGGCCGATACCGTCGAGCGCCCGATGGGCGCCATCGGTCCATGACCGTACCGTTGCTGCACGACGGTGCGCCGAATGCGCCGCCGAACGAGATGGTCCTGGAGGTCCGCGAGATGAACGGAACGACGACGCAGCCCCACGGCCGGTCCGTGCAGCTCGCGGTCATGGCCGCACCATCGGCGAGCGTCGCCGAGGCGGTGGCCGAGGCGAGACGGCGGGACGAGCCGCCCGGCACGTGGATCTCCCGCCAGCAAGCAAGGCCGAGCTTCCTCGGGCAGGTCGCAGCCACCTAGCGGCATCGGTCGACGTCGTCGGTTCGTCCGCGACCTCGGCACGACGAGTGCAGCCGACGCAGACTGTCGTGCCCCTGAGTCGTATCCTCTTGTCGTGCTCCTCAAGCGTGCCATTCCCCTCGCGCTGGTCGTGGTGTTCATGGTCTCCGCAGGAGTCGCCATTGTCCTCGGCTTCGACCTGGGGCAGGGAGGCTCGGACGAAGCGCGTGAGCGGTCCGAGGTCCTGGGGAGCGCCGCGCCATCGATCGCACCCGCGCCAACGAGCGCGCGCCACATCGGCTTCGCGTTTCCCTCGACGCTGACCCGGCCGCCCACGGCTGACGAGGGACAGAACAAGCTGTGGTTCCACGACGGCTCGTGGTGGGGCGTGCTCATCGATCCCGACACGGCCACCTCCCATATCTACCGGCTCGAGGCAGACGCGCGAACGTGGGCCGACACCGGCGTGGTCGTTGACGATCGCATCGAGTCGAGGGCTGATGTCCTGTCGGACGGAGACCTTCTGTATGTCGCGACCGGGGGTGCGTCGCCGAGCACCGCCGGCGAGCATGCGCGGATGATGCGGTACGCGTATGACTCGGACTCGCGCATCTACCGGCTCAATCGGCACTTTCCGGTGCAGCTCACCGATACCGGCGTGAGCCGCCTCACGGTCGCCAAGGACACCGCTGGCACGCTCTGGGTCGCCTACGTCCTCGACGGCCAGGTCTGGATCAGCCATTCCCTCGCCAACGACCACTCGTGGGCCATTCCACAGGTCCTTCCGACGGACGGGCCATCAGTCCCCGCCGAGCAGGCCGCCATCCTCGCCTACGGCGGCAAGGTCGGAGTCGCATGGACCAACCGGATCGAGTCGAGGGTCTCGTTCGCGAGCCACACCGATGGCGATCCCGCCGACGCGTGGACGGTCACTTGGACCCCACTGGACGGCGGGCTTCCCGCCGACAACCACATGGAGGTTGGGAGCCTGTCGGGCCCCGAGGGGTCCAGCGTCTTCATCGTGGTGAAGACCTCTCTGGACACACGCGACGATAGCGTGGGCACGGATCCCCAGATGGTCCTCCTGGGACTTCGGCCCGACGGCGAATGGGAGACCCACATCTTCGGCGTGCTCCGGGATCAGCACACCCAGCCACTCCTTCTGATCGACGAGGACGCGCGGGAGCTGTATGTCTTCGCCGTGGCGCCCTTCGGAGAGGGCACGGTCTATTACAAGCGCACGTCGGCGGATGAGATCTTGCTGCCGCCAGGCCAGGGAACCGCGTTTCTGCACTGGACGCATGGACCGGTGATCACGACTCCGACGTCAACGAAGCAGAACGTCGGGGCAGCGACCGGGCTGGTCGTCCTCGCCACGGATGTGACGACCAATCAATACGTCCACGGCGTGCTGGACCTCGCAGACACCACGGAGCCGTGAGGGCCCTGGGGTTACCATGTGCGGATGGGGGAGTACGGACCCGCCAGCCGGCTCGTCGAAGGTCTCATCGAGCGTGCCGGGAGCCTGACGCTGGACGACGCCGCGGACCTGTACCGGGCCCGCGCAAGTCACCTGCTGATTCATGGTGTCGGGGCCGATCGTCGCGCGGCCCTGCAGGCTGAGCAGGCCGCAGTCCTCGCTGGTCTCACAGAGGCATACGAGCGTGCCAGACACGATGCGGTGACGGCGTGGCGCACGGCGTTGCCGGAGACGCATGGGCCCTGGCTCATCGTCGGGCAGGCCATCGGAAATGCGGCCGGAGCGCTGGTGGTGAACGGTCTGATCGACGAGAAGGCGTTCCAACAGCTGTTCTCACCCTGGAGCCAGGCGATGGGCACGCTCGTGCCGGTTGGCCCGAGCGTCCCCAGCCGTCACCCGATGCGACGCTGAGTGCCAGGAGTGTTCCACGCCGAATCGTGGTTGTAACCTCTGCGAACGCGTACGGATGAGGCCATGAGCTTGTGGAGTCGTAGAAGCGGGAAGGCGCTCGGTGCGGAGCCATCGGCGCGCGGTGAGCACGAGCCCATCGCCGTGTTTCGCGTGGATGGGGTGGTCGAGGGCTGGATCCCCAAGCAGGACGGCCGCGTCAGCGATGGCCTCAACCAGACAGACCGCGTGAGGGTCCGGTCCGAGGCACCGGACGGGAGCGGGGGGGAGTGGCTCGACATCAGCCTGGATGAAGTCGTCGCCGTGGCTCCGGCGCCGCGACCCCCGTCGTCGACGCGCGTGAGCCGCCGTCTGCATCCTCTCGAAGTGGAGGCGGGACCGTACCGCGTGAGTGGCACGGTGCACCTGCCGATCGGTGCCGATCCGCGGCGATACATGGCCAGCACCGGCCGGCAGTGGTTGCCGCTCACCGACTGCACGGTGTCCGCCGCTGAGGATGAATGGGCCGTCGCGGTCGTCATCGTCAATCTCGATCACGCGATCCGAAGGGAGCCCTTCTACCAGCCGCCGCCATTCGGCTGAGCGCGGTGCCTCGCGCGCCGGCAGCCTGATCAATCGGCCTCTGGAGCGAGGAGGCTTCGCAGCGGAACCAGCTTGAAGTTCTGGTTTGCGTCGTCATTGCGGCCGTCCTGCACGACCAGCAGCCCCTTGTCGAACGATTCGCCGAGCGGCTCGGTTGTCACCTCCAGCCCGTCCGTCCCGCTGACGCCGTCGACCCCGTCCGACCCCTCGATGGTGAACGTGGCGACATACCCGCCACCGTCGAGGCGGTAGACGACGTAGCGGTCGTCACCCTGGCTGGAGGCGATGAGCACGCCGTCATCCGAGTCGCCCGCGATGGCCAATCCCTCGACGTCCGCGATGAGGTGGCCGCCGGGCCCGGTGCGGTCGACGAGGGTGCCCTCGGCGTCGTCGCCCGGCTCGGCAGGTATGCGCCAGATGCCTGTCGACTCCTCCGAGAAGTAGACGGTCGCCGCCGGATCGTCGGCGACGCACGCTTCCGTCTGCGACTCGAACGAGAACCGGCGCACCAGCTCCCCACCGTAGCGCTGGTCGCGCTCGATGAGCGCCCATTGCTCGACCTCGCCACGCTCGCTGGTCACGAACGCGTACAGCACCCCGCTGATGGCACTCCGGTAGAGACACGTGCCGTAGATCCTGATGCCGGGGGTGATGGCGCGCCGCGCGATCGGCACGAGCCGCGGTCCCTCCGGCTCGAGGCGGTAAATGGCCAGCGTGTTGTCGTCCTCGTTGCCGGCAACGACGACGACGCCGCGAAGGTCGACGTTGTTCATGGCGCCGTCGGCTTGATACATGAGCTGCCGGCCGTCGAGGTCGTAGACCGCGAGCCCGCCACCCCCTTGCTTGTCGGTGCCGATGATCAGGCTGCGCTCGGGTTCGGTCGGATGCACCCAGATAGCCGGGTCGTCAGCGGCGTCGCCGCCGTGCGGAACCGGATCGGTCTCCACGACCGCCTCCACCGCGAAATCGCCCTCCCGCACTAAAGGAACCGATTCCTCGTCGGCAGGCTCGGCGGTGCTCGACACGCCTTGGCCTCCGGCACAGCCTGCAACGACGAGCGTGAGCACGAGGCCGATGCGGGAGCGGGTCAAACCGAGCTCATCGCTTCGGCGTACCCCGAATGCGGTGTTGTACGCGACACCCACCAATGCTACGGGCGCGGAGGGGCCCAGTCACACAGCTCGCACACCGCGTCGCCACGGATCAGCATCTCGTGGTAGACCGCGGACGTTGCATCGACGTGCGCGGGTGGTGCCGGGGGTGGGACTCGAACCCACACGGACTTGCGTCCATCGGTGTTTGAGACCGACGCGTCTACCGGTTCCGCCACCCCGGCGAGGGCAGCCGTCATTATAGGAAGCCGATGGCCGACCTCCCGGAGCCGACCACTGGCACCCGCACGCAGCCGCTTCCCGACGAGGCGGCTGTGATCGCGCGTGCAGCCGACGGTGATCGCACGGCATTCGCGCAGCTGATGGAGCACTACCAGAGCGCCTGCTACGGCCTCGCCTGGCGGCTCCTCGGCGACCCCGACCAGGCGGCCGATGCGACCCAGGACGCGTTCATCCACGCCTACAAGGCAATGGGCTCGTACCGCGGCGGGATCTTCCGATCGTGGCTCCTGCGGATCACCGCGAACGCCAGCTACGACATCCTGCGTCGGCAGCAGCGCAGGCCGGCCGGCCCGCTCCCCGATCCCGAGGAGGGCGCGCCCGAGCTGCCGGACCGTGCCGCCGTCAACCCGGACGTCGAGGCCACGAGGGCCGAGATGTATCGACACCTCGAGAGGGCCCTTGCGCGGCTGCCGGAAGATCAGCGAACCGCGATCGTGCTGTGCGACGTCTACGGCATGGACTACAACGAGGTGGCGGCGATGACCCAGTCCGCGCTCGGCACCGTGAAGTCACGCATCCACCGTGGGCGCCTACGCCTGCGCGAGCTCCTCGCGGAGCATCGGGAACTCTTCATCCGATGAGCACGTCTGGACCGAAGGCATGCTGATTCCGAACCACCCGCACGACGAGCGACTCTCGGCGCTGGCCTCGGGCGATCCCGAGGCGGTCGCCGATTCCGTGCTGTCCGAACACGTCGCCTCCTGCCACCGCTGCACCGATACCCTCGCCGAGCTCGGCGCGCTCCGCGCCTCGCTTGCCGAGCTCCCGGACCTGCGTCCGCATCGGCCGTTGCAACTGCTCCCACCGGTCACCGATCCCGAGCCCTCCCGCCTCGACCGCGCCGGCGGGTGGGCGCGTCGACTCTTCGCTCCCGTCCTCACCGCCGGAGCGGCCCTCGCGGTCGTGGGCCTCGTCGGCACGTCCGTGCCGCTCCTCGGAGGCATGGCGAGCCAGGCCGTGCCGGGCCTCGAGGCCGACACCGCGGCCGAGATGGCGCCCGACGCCACCGACCAGCGGCAGTTGTCCGAGTACGGCGCCTCGGTCGGCGACGGCGCCGGCGAGGCCGACAACGGCGAATCGGCCGAGGAGCCCGCGGTCGAGCCGCTCCGTTCCGGGGGAGATGGCGCGGCAATCAACGAGTCCGATTCCGACGGCGAGCGACTTGCCAGAACGACGGCGGCAGAGCGCTCGGTCTGGCCGATGGTCCTCTTCGCCGGCGTCGCGCTCATGGTCGCCGCCGCGCTCATGCGCTGGATCATGGTCCCGCGCACCGGCATCTGAGTCGCTGAGCGACTCTTAACGCGATCCAGGCCGATCGCGAAACCGACACACGCCAGGACTCGGTCGCTGAGCGGCTGAAACACGACGCCGATGAGCGAGAACGGCGCACGAAGATGGGCTCGTTCGCGATAACGGTCGCTGAGCGACTGACGGACTGGCTAGAGCGCTAGGCGACCCGCGACCGCGGCGCCGGCCAGCAGCAGGACGATCAGGCCCGCGGCCAGTAGCGCGGCCCACCCCGAGTCGCGGAACGTCGGCGGAGCCGGCTGCGGCCGTGGTGGGCGGCGGGTGCGGGGGATCACCACCTCGCCGGGCTGGCGGACGGTGCGCGGGGCGGCACGGGTGTCGTCGGCCGTGGCCCGCCAGGAGGCCCAGGTCCGGGTCGAGGCCGGCTGCATTGGCCGGATTGGCGTCCGCGAGGCGGCCCAGTGGCCGCCGGACGCAGCGGCAGCGACGGTTCCGGCAGCGGGATACGAGCGATCGAACTCGCGCCGACGGATGGGGTTTGAGAGGATCGCCCACGCCTCGTTGATGCGGCGCATCTGCTCCGCGGCCTCGGTGACCGCCGCGGCGCCCTCGTGGAGGTCGGGATGATGACGCTTCGCGAGCCGCCGATGCGCGCGCGCCACCTGGAGCGGAGTCGCATCGCGGCCGACGCCGAGGATCGCGTACGGATCGAGGGTCCGACCGGCCTGCATCGGGCTTGATTCTACGGCGGCCGGGAGGCCGTCATCGGTCTAGACTTCACGCACCGATGGCCGACCGACGACCTCTCCTCATGCTCATCGACGGGCCGAGCCTCGTCTACCGCGGCTACTTCGCGCTCCCGCCGCTCACGCTGTCGGACGGCCTGCTCGTGAACGCGGTCTTCGGGTTCCTCCAGATCGTCCTGCGCGGGATGCAGGACGTGAAGCCCGACTACGCGATGGTCAGCTTCGACATCGGCAAGCCACAGTTCCGGTTCGACGCGTACCCCGAGTACAAGAAGGGCCGGCCGAGCATGCCGGACGACCTGCGCTCGCAGTTCCCGATCGTCCGCGAGATCGCCTCGATGATGAACATCCCGATCCGCGAGCTCGAGGGCTACGAGGCCGATGACGTCATCGGCACCCTCACCAAGCGAGCCACCGCGGGGGGCGTCGACACGATGATCGTCTCCGGCGACCTCGACGGGCTCCAGCTCGTCGACGACCACGTGCGGCTGCTCACCACGCGCATGGGCGTCGCGGCGACGGTCATCTACGACGAGGCTCGCGTCATGGAGCGCTACGGCCTGCGCCCGGACCAGATGCTCGACTACAAGGCGCTCAAGGGCGACACGTCCGACAACATCCCCGGCGTGCCTGGAGTGGGGGAGAAGACCGCCTCATCGCTCCTTCAGCAGTTCGGCACCCTCGACGGCATCTACGAGCACCTCGACGAGGTGAAGGGCAAGCTCCGCGACCGGCTGGCCGAGCACCGCGAGTCGGCGTTCATGTCGCGCGAGGTCGGCCGCATCATCATTGACCTGCCGGTCGAGCTGGACCTCGAGGAGGCGCGCACCGGCCGATACGACCGCCGTGCCGTCGCGCAGCGCTTGCGCGAGCTCGAGTTCCGCTCGCTCATCGACCGGCTGCCGGCGTCGAGCATCGCGCCGACCGGGCACGACTCGCCCGAGAAGGACACGAAGGGCGGGCTCCAGCTCAGCCTCGACCTGCTCGGTGGGAAGGCGCCGGCCGTCGTGGCCGATGAGCCGCAGGCGCAGCCCGACCCGCTGACCGACCCCGCCGGCGCGATCGAGCAGGTGGACCCGCGGATCGTCCGCACCGAGGAGGAGATGGCCGACCTGTCCGCGTGGCTCGAGGCGCACGGTGACGCCATCGGTCTCGGCTGGGCCGTCGGCAGCGGTCGACCGCTCAATCGGCGGCTTTTCGGGATCGCGCTCGCCGGCGCCGACGCGAGCAGCTGGTACGTGCCGTGCGACCCGTCGAGCATCGCGATCGAGCGGCTGCCGGCGTGGTTCGCCCGCACCGAGCCGCGGCGGGTCGGCCACGACCTGAAGCAGCTGGTCGTGACGCTGACGGCGGATCGTGGCATCGAGCTCCAGGGCCGGTTCCTCGATACGCTCGTGGCCGGGTACATGGTCAACCCGGCGCTGCGGTCGCAGACGATCGACGACATGGCCGCCACCCGCTTCGGCGCGACGTTGCCGGACGGACCGCTGAGTCCCGACACCGGCGCCGAGGAGCAGGCGATGGCGCGCCGCGCGGCGGCCGAAGCGATGACATCGGTCTTCACGGTGCCGACGCTCGAGCGGGAGCTGAGCGAGGGAGGCCTGGCGAACCTCTACGACGAGGTCGAGATGCCGCTCCTGCCGGTCCTGGCGCGAATGGAACTTGCCGGCATCAAGATCGACCTCGAAGCGCTCGAGGCGATGCGCGAGGAGTTCACCGCGACGCTTGCGGGGTTGGAGTCGCGGATCTACGAGCTCGTTGGGCACGAGTTCAACATCGGCTCCCCTCGCCAGCTGGAGACCGTCCTCTTCGACGAGCTGACGCTGCCGTCGACGAAGCGGACGCGGACGAGCCGCTCGACGGACGCATCGGTCCTGGAGGAGCTCCGCGACAAGCACGAGGTCATCGACCTCATCCTCGAGCATCGGCAGGTGGCGAAGCTGAAGTCGACGTACGTCGATGCGCTGCCGACACTCGTGGACGCGCAGGCCCGCCTGCACACGACCTACCAGCAGGCGATCGCCGCGACCGGGCGTCTTTCGAGCACCGATCCGAACCTCCAGAACATCCCGATCCGCACGGCGCTGGGGCGACGCATCCGTCGCGCGTTCGTCGCGCCCTCGGGCCGGCTACTGCTGGGCGCCGACTACTCGCAGCAGGAGTTGCGGATCCTCGCCCACGTCTCGGGCGATGAGGGGCTCCGGGCGGACTTCGCCGCCCACTCGGACATCCACCTCGCCGCCGCCGCTCGTGTCCTGGGCCTCGCCGCCGACCAGGTCGGGCCGAAGGAGCGCAGCGTGGCGAAGATGATCAACTACGGGATCGCGTATGGGCTCTCGGACTTCGGCCTCGCCGACCGGCTGCGCATCCCTCGGGAGGAGGCCCGCGGCTACATCGAGGACTACTACGCCGCCTACCCGGGGATCCGCCGCTACACGACCGAGATGAAGATCCTCGCCCGCGACCAGGGCTTCGTGACCACGCTGCTGGGGCGGAGACGGTACCTGCCCGAGCTCACGGCGCGCAACGGGGCATTGCGCTCCGCGGGCGAGCGAATGGCGATCAACATGCCGATCCAGGGCACCGCCGCCGACGGGATGAAGATCGCGATGGTCCGCCTGGATGCCGCGTTGCGCGAGCGCGGGCTGCGCTCGCAGATGCTCCTCCAGGTCCACGACGAGCTCGTCTTCGAGACCGATGAGGACGAGCTGCCCGCCCTCGCCGACCTCGCGGTCGAGATCATGGAGGGCGCCCTCCCGTTGGACGTGCCACTCGAGGTCGACCTCAAGGTGGGGGAGAACTGGGAGCAGATGGACCGATATCTCCGCTCCGACGATGGGTGGCGCCGTGTGCCGAAGTCGGCCGGCGATGTCGCTCGCGAGGAGGCCGAGGAGGAGGTCGCGGCCGCGCTCGCCTCGTGAGGGCGACCGGCTAGGACCGCTGCTCCGCCGGCTGGACGGCGACGGCCTGCGCCGTGGGCGCCGGCGGAATCCGCTGCTCGAGCGCCTCCAGGCGACGCAGGAACGGCTCGGCCTGGAGCTCGAGCAGGATCATCCTGGCCTCGTCCGCCGCCGCGGTCGCACCGTTGCCCGCGCTGCCGAGCGTCGACAGCAGATCGAGGTGACTGAGGGCGAGGTCGAACCGCAGGCCGAGCTCACGCCACTGGCGCGCGGCATCGCGGAAGGCGGCAGCGGCATCGCCGGCGCGACCGTCGAGAGCCGCGACGACCGCCCGCATCGTGCGGCGGCTCACCTCGACGGCCGGCCCATGAACGCCGGACTCCTCGAGGATCGAGTGCGCGCGGCGCGCCCCGTCCAAGTCGCCTCGCCATGCGGCCGCGTGGGAGGCGAGCGATGTCGCCTGGCCGACGACCGTCACGCTCGCCTCCGCCGCGCCGATGCCCTTGGCGAAGGCCTCATCGTCGCGCCCGGCGACGAGGTCCTGCATTCCCTGTACGAGATTCAGCACGCCGAGCTGGGAGGGATCCGAGAGCGAGCGACCGAGCTCTATGAGCTCCGCGATGGTGGAGGCGACGTCCACGCCGCGACACGCGCGGATGATCGGTGTGTCGGTGAGGCTCAACAGGTCCGCAGGCTCGAGGTCGAGCGCCCGAAGCTCGGCCTCGCGCTCCAGCGCCCAGTCCCAGTCACCCGTGCGGGTGGCGCAAGCGATCGCGTTGTTCGTCAGCAGGACGTACCACGGCCGGTTCCCCAACCGGCGCGCGATGTCGATCCCAGCGCGCGCAACCCCGAGGCCGCGTCGGGGATCGGTGATCCACATCGAGTTGCTCAAATTCAGGTGCGCACGCATCTGGCTGGCCGGCAGGTCGTTTTCATCGGCGAAGCTGAGCGCGCCGGCGAGCAATGCCTCGGATTCCCTCATGCGGCCCATGCTGCCCAGCGCGGTTGCCTTGGTGATCATGCCCTCGGCGATGATTGGCACCATGTCCAGCCGCTCCGCGCCGGCGAGGGCGCGGTCCGCCCACTCGACGCCGAGCTCGTTCTCCTCGGCGCGCATGTAGACCTGTGCCAGCCTGGCCTGCAGCTCGACGACAGCCGGGTCGGAGTCGACGTCACCGAGGACCTCGAGCGCCTCCCGAACCTCGGCCAGACCCTGATCCACCATGCCGCCCTGCAGCAGGAGCTCGCCAATCCTGGCCGACGCGCGCGCAGCGGCAGCGTGGTCGCCGATGCCTCGTGCCAGCTCGACCGCCTCCCGAAGGTGAGCTTTGCTGGCCTCGTAGCGCCCGGCCGCCTGCGCCGCAGCACCGGCTCGGTCGAGCAGCTCCACACGATCGGATGGCTCGGGCGACACCTCGATCGCCTGGTCCAGGAACGCCAGCGCCTGGTCGTGCGAATGGAGCGCGGCGGCTCGTTCGGCGGCGCCACGCAGCGCGATTCGCGCCTGGGTCGCCACCGCGGCACCCTCCTCCCCCTCGGGGTTGGCCCGGTAGGCGTCCAGGTAATGCGTCGCCAGCACGCCCGCAATCTCGTCGTCGTCGAGGCTCTCGAAGTATCGGGCTGCAGCCAGGTGGCGCGTTCTGCGGTCGCGGCGGGAAAGCGTTCCGTATGCGACCTCGCGAATGAGTCGATGGACGAAGCTGTACTGCCCGCGCTCCGGGGAGCGTGGGTCGACGTTGAGCTCGAGGAACTCGCGCCGAACGAGGTCGCGCATCCGCGGCTCCAGCGTCTCGGGATCCTGGCCCGACACCGCGGCGACGCCGGTGAGCGTGAAGCTGAGGCCCAGGACGGCCGCTTCCTGAACGAGTGCTCGATCGCCCGGCTCGAGGCTGTCGAGCCGGGCGGCGATGAGTGCCTGGAGTGATTCGGGGATATCGAGGTGCGACAGGTCGCCGACCGGGCGGTACGACCCTTCCTCCGCCGCGAGGCGGCCGTCGTGGAGCAGCATCCGGACGGTCTCGACGGCGTACAGCGGCACGCCGTCGGCGCGCTCGAGGATGAGGCGCACCGCGGCATCCGGCAGTCCCGGGACAAGCCCGTCCAGGCCCTCCGACATCACCTCGTCGCTGAGCGGCTCGAGCGAGAGCGAGACGGAGTTGCGTCGCCCCGCTCCCCAGTCCGGGCGGCGTTCGAGCAGATCGGGTCGCGCCAGCGTCACGATCAGGATCGGATGTGCGCGGCTCCACTCGAGCACGTGGTCGATGAAGTCGAGGAGGCCCGGATCGGCCCACTGGAGGTCCTCGAACAGGAGGATCGTCACGCCGAGGTCCGCGACGCGCTCGAAGAACGTGCGCCACGCCGCGAACAGCTCCTCGCGCTCGCCGGCTCGTCCCTCCTCGAGGCCGAGCAGCTGGAGGAGTCGCGGCTCGATCCAGCGCCGTTCTTCCGGGTCGGGGACGTACTCCGCGACGGTGGCGGAGATCCGTTCGCGCGTCGTCGCGGCGTCATCGGACTCGGCGAGGCCGGCGCGCTTCCGTACCATCTCCCCGAGGGCCCAGAACGTGATGCCCTCGCCATAGGCCGGGGATCGTCCCTGGTGCCAGTAGATGTCCTCGACGACGCCGTCGATGTACTTGTGGAACTCCCAGCCCAGGCGGGTCTTGCCAATCCCGGCCACGCCGACGAACGACACGAGCCGCGCCCGCCGCTCGCGCGCGGTCGCGTGCAGCAGCTCCTTGAGGATGCGCATCTCGGCATCGCGCCCCACGAACGGCGGCTCGAGGGCACCGCTGCGGTTCGCGCCTCCGCGCATGGCGACGACGCGGTCCGCGCGCCAGGCGCTGACCGGCAGCTCCTTGCCCTTGAGGACCTTCTCGCCGGCGGGCTCGAACGTGATCGCCACCGATGCGGCGCGCATCGTCGCCTCGTCCACCAGGAGGGAGCCGGGCGGGGCGGCGGACTGGAGTCGCGAGGCGGTGTTGACCATGTCGCCGGCGACCATGCCCTGGCCCGTCGCCCCGATCGTGACCGCGGCCTCGCCGGTGGTGACGCCGGCACGCAGCTGGAGGTCCGCCGAGTCGGCCTGGGTGCCGAGCTCGCGGACCGCGAGGATGAGTTCGAGCCCGGCGCGTACGGCGCGCTCGGCATCGTCCTCGTGTGCCGTCGGCGTGCCGAAGGCCGCCATGACGGCGTCACCGATGAACTTCTCGACGACGCCTCCGTATCGCTCGATGATCTCGCGGGCGACGTCGAAGTAGCGCGTCAGGAGCTCGCGCACATCCTCGGCGTCGCGGGTCTCGGATAGGGTCGTGAAGCCGACCAGATCGGCGAACAGCACCGAGACCAGGCGTCGCTCGGAGATCGGCGTCGAGGGCGCTGCATGCGCGTCGGGGGTCGAGGCCGGTGGCGGGGACGACTCGGCCAGCGTCGCACCGCACTCGCCGCAGAACAGGTCGCCGGCAACGGCGACGGTGCCGCAGGCCCCGCAGCTCAGGGCCAGGCGGACGCCGCATTGAGAGCAGAATTTTCGGCTGGGAGCGTTCGCCGATCCACAATTCGGGCAGGACATCGATGCGCGGGCTCGGGACGTGATGTGGCGCGCAATGTACCCGATCGCCCGCGATCGGACACACTTTCGGCATGCCGGAGCTCCCCGAGGTCGAGACCGTCGCCCGCGACCTCCATCGCGCGGTGGCCGGCGCCACGATCCGCGACGCGACCGTCCATTGGCATCGTACGATCCGCCACCCGCAGCCGCCGGAGCGGTTCGCCGCCGAGGTCGCCGAGGCCACGATCCGGCGGGTGAGCCGCCGCGCGAAGACGGTCCTGCTCCACATGGAGGACGGCCGCGTGATGACGGTCGCGCTCCGCATGACCGGCGCCCTGCTCGTGGTGCCGGAGGGAACGCCGGCCGACCCGTACGTCCGCGTCGCCTTCGCGCTGGCCGATGGGCGCGAGCTGTGGTATCGCGACATTCGGAAGTTCGGCCGCATCGGCCTGTGGCCCGGCGGCGGCCTCAAGAGCGTCGGCGCCGGGCGCGGTGCGCGGTCGAAGCGCGTCGCGGAGGACGGTCGCAGGTACCGCATCGGCGAGGTCTTCAGCGGCCACGGTCCCGAGCCGCTGAGCAGCGGCTTCACCGTGGAGCGGCTCAAGGCGCGGCTTGCCCGCCGCAGCGCGAAGCTGAAGGCTCTCCTGCTCGATCAGTCCTTCATCGCCGGCGTCGGCAACATCTACGCCGATGAGGCGCTGTGGCGAGCGCGCCTCCATCCGCTGCGAGCGGCGGACAGCCTGGAGGAGGCGGAGATCCGCCGGCTGCATCGGTCCATCCGGAAGGTCCTGCGCCAGGGGATTGCGAACCGCGGCAGCAGCTTCAGCGACTACGTCAGCACGGACGGTGAGCCGGGAGACAACGCGGAACGGCTGATGGTCTACCGGCGCACCGACCAGCCCTGCTACCGATGCGGGCGGCCGATCAGCCGCATCGTCGTCGGCCAGCGAAGCACCCACTTCTGCCCGCGCTGCCAGCGCGAGCCGGTAGCATCGGTCGGGCCATGAAGGTGATCGGCCTGACCGGCAACATCGGCTGCGGCAAGAGCACCGTGGCCGGGATGCTGCGCGAGCGTGGGGTCGCGACCGTCGACGCCGATGCCGTCGCGCGCGAGATCCGCCACAACGACGCGGAGGCGCGCGCCGAGATCCAGCGTCGCTTCGGCACGTACGAGGCGGCAGAGCTGGCAGAGGTCGTCTTCAGCGATCCCGCAGCACTGCGCGACCTCGAGGCGATCCTCCACCCGCGGGTCCGCGGGGCCATCCGGGCACGGTTGGCCGAGCTGGCGCAGGGCGGAGTCGAGGCGGTCGTGGTCGAGGTCATCAAGCTCCTCGAGTCGCCGCTTGCCGACGGATGCGACGAGATCTGGGTCGTCCGCTGCGACGAGGCCGATGCGATCGCCCGCCTGGCCGCCTCCCGCGGCATGGACGAGGCGAGCGCCCGGGCGCGTCTCGCCAGCCAGTCGTCCCAAGAGGCGATGCTGGCCGCGGCGGACGTCGTCATCGACGGGTCGGCGGATCTCGAGGTGACGCGGCATCAGGTCGACCAGGCACTCGAGCGCCTGCTCGGCGATCGGATCCCGGATGGGGCACCCGAGGGACGGTGAGGAAGACGGCTCGACCGTAGCTTCGACCCGGGACGACCGGCGAAATTTGGGACCGACGGAGGGCGGCTAGAATCGAATCCCCATGCCAGACCTGAAGGTCAACGCCCCCTACGAGCCGACCGGCGATCAGCCGACCGCGATCGCCGAGCTGACCGACGGCATCGGCCGCCTCCTGAAGCACCAGGTCCTGCTCGGCGCGACCGGCACCGGCAAGACGTTCACCGCCGCAAAAGTCATCGAGGCGGTGCAGAAGCCGACCCTGGTCATGGCCCACAACAAGACGCTCGCCGCGCAGCTCTACCAGGAGTTCAAGGAGTTCTTCCCCGACAACGCGGTCGAGTACTTCGTCAGCTACTACGACTACTTCCAGCCGGAGGCCTATCTCCCGCGGACCGATACGTACATCGAGAAGGACTCGTCCCGCAACGAGGAGATCGACCGGCTGCGGCACAACGCCACGCGCGCGCTGTTCGAGCGTCGAGATGTGGTGATCGTGGCGTCCGTATCGGCCATCTACGGGCTCGGAGCGCCGGTCGACTACGGGGCGACCGTCATCCAGCTCAAGCGCGGCGGCCACTACCGGCGCGACGGGATCCTGCGCCACCTCGTCGACCTCCAGTACCAGCGCAACGACGCCGCGCTCGGCCGCGCGAAGTTCCGGGTCCGCGGCGACGTCCTCGAGGTGCAGCCGCCGCACGGCGAGTACGTCGTGCGGATCGACTTCTTCGGGGACGAGGTCGAGCGGATCGTCGAGATCGACGACCTCACCGGCGAGGTGCTCGCCGAGCGCCAGGAGGTGAACCTGTACCCGGCGACGCACTACGTCACGCCGCGCGAGAAGATGCTCGTCGCGATCGACAAGATCGAGGACGAGCTCGACGTGCGCGTCCGCTGGCTCAATGACCAGGGTCGCGACCTGGAGGCGGCAAGGCTGAAGCAGCGGACCCAGTTCGACCTCGAGATGATGCGCGAGGTCGGGTACTGCTCCGGCATCGAGAACTACTCGCGGCACCTCGCCGGCCGCGAGGAGGGCGAGCGGCCGTGGACGCTCATCGACTACTTCCCGACCGACTTCCTCCTCGTCGTCGACGAGAGCCACATCTCGATCCCGCAGGTCCACGGCATGTACAAGAACGACCGGACCCGCAAGGAGATCCTCGTCGACTTCGGGTTCCGCCTGCCATCGGCCCTCGACAACCGCCCGCTCACGTTCGAGGAGTTCGAGGACCACATGAGCCAGGTGGTCTACATGAGCGCGACGCCAGGCCCGTACGAGACCGAGCGCGCCGAACAGGTCGCGGAGCAGTTCATCCGGCCGACCGGTGTCGTCGATCCGGAGATCGCTGTGCGCCCCACGGCAGGCCAGGTCGACGACCTGATCGCCGAGATCCGAGCCACCGTCGAGCGCGGAGAACGGGCGCTCGTGACGACGCTCACGAAGAAGATGGCCGAGGACCTCGCCGACTACCTCGCCGAGCTCGGGATCAAGGTGCAGTGGCTCCACTCGGAAGTCGACACCCTGGAGCGCGTCGAGATCCTCAGGGACCTGCGCCTCGGCGTCTACGACGTGCTCGTCGGGATCAACCTGCTTCGCGAGGGGCTCGACCTGCCCGAGGTGACGCTCGTCGCCATCCTCGACGCGGACAAGGAGGGCTTCCTGCGGAGTGGCGGGTCGCTCATCCAGGTCATCGGGCGGGCGGCGCGCAACATCGGTGGCCACGTGGTCATGTACGCCGACCGGGTGACCGACTCGATGCAGACGGCAATCGACGAGACCGACCGGCGGCGTGCGAAGCAGGTCGCCTACAACGCCGAGAAGGGCATCACGCCCGAGACGGTGATGAAGGAGATCCGCGACATCCACGAGGGCCTGCGACGCGTCGCGGAGCAGCGAGCCGAGCTGGAGCTGGAGGGCAAGGAGCCGGAGGAGATCGCCGCGATGATGGGCCGCCTCGAGGCGCAGATGAAGGAGGCGGCGCGCAACCTCGAGTTCGAGCGCGCGGCCGCGCTTCGCGACGAGGTCCTCCAGCTGCGGCGACTGCGCGAGGAGCTCGCCGCCGCCCCGGGCACGATCCCGGCCGACGTCTACGCCGCGGCGGCCGTGGACGACGGGAGGGGCGGAGCCCGCGGCACGGAGGCGACGCAGGTCTTCAGCGTCCAGACTCGCCCGAACGTCATCGCCGCCGGGTCGCGACGACGGCCGCCACGCCGGAGGCGTCCGTAGATGGCCGGCACGATGCCGCATGCCATCTTCATCGAGACCGATGTCGACGGGCAGGGGCTCATCGGCGCCTACGCGGCCGAGCTCCCGGGCTGCGCCGTCTTCGCCGCGACCGATGACGAGGCCGCCTCCGCCATGCCGATGCGGGTCAGCCGCTTCACCGCATGGTTGAATGCCAACGGCGAGCCGGCCCCATCGTTCGTCGGCGACAACTGGTACGAGGTCGAGCGCGCGGCGGCAAACGGGGACCGGCGCGCGGCCTTCACCCTCGACGACCTGCCGCCATCCGACGAGGAGTTCGCCACCTGGCTGCGTTGGCTGGAGCTTGCGCGTGAGGAGCTCGCGGCCGCGCTCGATGTCGCGGATCCCTCGACGGCCGCGCCGCTGCTCGACGCGATCGAGCGCCAGGACGTGACGTTCGTCCGCGACCTCGAACATGCCGCGCCTGGAGCAGTGGCGAGTGACCCGGTCGACCGCCTGTATGCGGCGCGCGATGCCCTGACCGATGCGATCGAGGCCGCCGGCCCGTACCACGACGGCGTGCGACGGATGCTGCGCCTCGCGATCGCGGACGACCTGCGGGCCGCCGAGGCCCTTCGCGCCGGCGCGTGACCGACCTCGCGACCCTGGAGCCGAAGCGGCTCCGCCACACCGGGGAGTGGCTCGTCCCGGAACCGCGACGCGGCGCGCCGGGGAGCGAGCTGCGGGCACTCCAGGACGCGATGACGCGCTGCGAGGACGGCGCCCCGCCCGTCCTCTCGGGCGATGGCACGGAGCCGGCGATGCTCATCGGCCAGGCGCCCGGATGGCGCGAGATCGAGACCGGTGTGCCCTTTGCCTGGGACGCCGGAAAGCGGCTGTGCGGCTGGCTGGCCGCTGCCGGCATCGGGGTGGACGACTTCCGCGGGCGCTGGTACGCCACGTCGGTCGGCAAATGCTATCCCGGTCGAGCGCCGGGATCGTCGGTCGACCGCCCGCCGTCGCGGGCCGAGATCGCCCGCTGGGCGCCGACGCTCCTCGAGGAGGTCCGGCTCGTCGCTCCGCGGCTCGTGCTGCTCGTCGGCGGCACCGCGCATCGGTTCGCGTTCGGGCCTGACGCCCGACTCGACGATCTCGTGGGCCGAGAGCTCTCATGGGAGGCTGCCCCGGGCGCATCTGTCCTGTGCCTTCCGCACCCGTCGGGAGCGTCGACGTGGCTCAACGATCCGGCGCGGGTCGAGCTCTGGCGACGGGGGATCGGCCTGCTGCGGGAGCGCTGGTCGGAGCTGGCGAGGTGACGCGCGAGCTGCGCATCGGCCTGGGACTGCTGGTGGCCCTGGGTGTAGTCACGGCCATGCTGATCGTCGTCGGATCGCTTGGCGAGCCGCGGGCCGAGGTCGACCCGCTGACCGTCGAGGAGGCGCTCGAAGGCGAGTGGGGCAGCGACGAGCTCCACGTGGTCGGCTGGTACGCGGAGCTCGACGGAGACTGCATCGGCGACACCGGGGGCGCCGACCCCGAGGTCGCGTGGCTCCAACGCGACTGCCCGCTGCGCGTGCTGATGCCGGCACAGCCGGCCGAAGACGTCACCCAGGCCGAGCTGCTCCGTGACGGCCTCCGGCTGGCGGCTCCGCTCGGCAATGCCTTCCCGTCGAGGGCCCAGCCCGGAGGGCCGAACCTCCGCGGGCAGCAGCTCGTCTTCGTCGGCCACTTCTCTGACGCAACTGCGGAGGACTGCGTGCCGGAGCGCGTCGAGCGCTGCCGGAACACGCTCGTCGTGAGCGACTACGACGAGCTCGTGCGCTAGCTGCCGGTCACCATGTCGAGCAGCCCCGCCTGGCGGGCGCGGCGCATGAACCAGGCGAACGCCGCGAGCGCCAGGGGCACCGCGATGGCGGTCGAGATCAGCAGGAACAGCATGACGAGGCCGTCCGGGACGCCGCCGATGACCCCCGGCGTGCCATGGCCGAGCAGCCCGCGCCGCGACGCCTCCAGCCACCACGTCGTGGGCATCGCGTACGCGATCGGGTGGAGGATCGTCGGGAGGTAGTCGATCGGGAAGATCGCGCCGGAGACGAGGTACAGCGCGCCGGCGATCGCCTCCGGGTAGGACCATGCCTCCTGGCGGAGCTGGAGGCACCAGCCCGCCATGAAGATGCCGAGGGCGACGACCGCCAGGATGCCGAGCACCGTGGCCGGCACGAGATAGAACAGGTTCACGTCGAGCTCGACGCCCAGGAACAAGACGCCGACGGCCAGCGTCAGCGCGACGGCGACGAACGAGATGGCGACCCGCGCCAGCGAACGGCCGAGCAGGAACGGGAAGAGCGACGGCGGGGTCAGCACGACATACTTGATCATCCGGTAGCGCTCGCGGTCCTCGAGGATCGACTGCACCAGCCCGGCCAAGACGCCGAAGACGACGTTCCAGAGCGCGCTTCCGACGATGAGGAACTGGAGGAACTCCGGGTTGTTCCCACCGGTGATGACCTGGAACATCACGACCAGGATCAACGCGGCGGCCAGCGGCTTGGCCAGGGTGTAGATGCCGAACAGGAGCGGATCGGACCAGTTCGCCTCGACCGCCCAGCCGAGACCGATGGCGGTGCGGAAGCTGCGCCAGGCATCCGAAAACGTGATGCCGCGGACGGTTGCCGAGCGGCCGGTCACTGCCATCGCAACGTCAGGCGCCCCTCGCGCCGCGCGAGCCGCTCGAGGTAGGCCAACGCCAGTCGGGCGGCGACGAGGAAGACGACGCCCATCACGGCCAGGATGACGATCTCCGCGTTCACCGGGAGCACCCCCTCGACATCGCTGCTCGCGAAGGCGAGCTGGCGCATCGCGTCGAGACCGACCGCCAGGGGCAGGATGGCGATCATGATCGCCGCGACCGGCATGATTGCACGGAGCGGGAAGTTCACGCCGCCGAGGAAGTAAATCGGTTCCTGGAGGAGCTGGGCGAGGTGGAAGCCCTCGCGACCCCACATCAGGAACAGTGAGGCGAAGAGCATCCCCATTCCGTACAGCGGGACCATCGTCAGGAAGAAGACGCCCACCAGCAACCACGGCTCCTGGATGTCGTAGGTGACGCCGTAAAGGATCGAGCCGATGCCGATGACGGCCAACGCGCGAGAGCTCGTCATCACCAGCCCACCGATGGCCATGCCCGCGAGGATGCTCATCAGGTGCATCGGCGCCGAGAAGTAGAGCTCCAGGTTGCCCTGGTCCTTCTCCCAGTAGAACTGGGCGGCCATCATCCACACGACGTTGAGCCAGAAGGCGGTCATCGCGCCGCCGAGGACGACGAAGCCGATGAACTCCTCCGGTGCCTCCAGCGCTCGGTAGACGAAGACGAACGCGCTGACCGCGAGGAAGGGGAGCAGGATCTCGAAGAAGATCCACGACGGCTCCCGCGTGAGACCGATGATCCGCGGGTAGGCCCGACCGACAATCGCCCGCAGGTTGACCCTGACGAGGCGGCCCGTCGACCACTCGGCGGCCTCGCGTGGGGTCTTCGCGAGCGTCTGGTAGCTGCTCACGACGCCGACTTCCCGTCCTCGTCGCCGAAGCCGCGACCGACGAGCTCGACGAACACGTCCTCGAGGCTCGGTTCCGACTTCGCGAGCCCGACGAGGTGGGAACCGCGCTCCGCGACCGCGGTGACCACGCTGGTCAGCGCAGAGTCGTCGGCCAGCGCCACCTTCAGCGCAACCCGGTCGGAGCCGGCGCCGTCGCCCTCGACGTCCGTGCGCACCGCCGAGAGGACCCCGGGGAGCTCGCCGATGCTCGCCAGCCCGCCCTGTGCGGGAAGCTGGTCGAGCTCGATCCGGAAGATCGACTCCGCCTGCACCCGCCGCCGCAGCTCCTCGGGGGTGCCGAGGGCGAGGATCCGGCCTCGGTCGACGATTGCGATGCGGTCGCACAGCTGCTCGGCCTCGACCATGTAGTGGGTAGTGAGCAGCACGGTGCGGCCCTCCGTCTCCGCCTTCCACTCAAGCGTGTGCTCGCGCAGGTCGCGGGCGGCGGCAACGTCCAGGCCGAGGGTCGGCTCGTCCAGGAAGAGGACCCACGGGTCGTTGAGCAGGCCGCGCGCGAAGTTCAGCTTCTGCCGTTGGCCGGTCGAGAGCGTGCGCACCTTCTGGTCCCGCTGCTCCTGCAGGCCCGTGATCTCGATCAGGTCGTCGACGCGCTTCCAGCCGTCACGCTGGGTCAGCCCGTAGAACTGGCTGAACATCCATAGCTGCTCGCGCGTCGTGAGCAGGCCGTAGCCGGACTGCTCTCCGCCGGACACCATGTTGATGACGCGCCGGATCTTCGCCGTCTCGTTGACGACGTCGAATCCGGCGACTCGCGCCGTGCCGCTGGTCGGCAGCAGGAGCGTCGTGAGGATCTTGATGAGGGTCGTCTTGCCGGCGCCGTTTGGACCGAGCAGCCCGAAGAACTCGCCCGGCTCGACGTCGAGGTCGACGCCGCCGAGGGCGGTCACGGGCTCCGGATTGGCCTTGTAGACGCGCGTGACAGCGCGCGCGTGGATGGCCAGGTCGTCAGGGCTGTCGGGCATGAGCTCCCCACGGCGCGGCCGATCGGTGGACCGGCGGGAGCGCGATGGTAGCACCGCCGGAGCGGCGCGGAAACCGACGGCCTCAGTTCAGGGAGTCGTCGTCGCAGCAGTCGTTCGGGCCGTGAGTGCAGTCGACCGAGAGGAGGTGGGCGCCCGCGATCTCGAGGAGTGCCGCGCAGACGGCGTCGTCGCTGCGGAAGCCGAGCTCCAGGTCCTGGAGAGCGAGCTCGACGCGTGCGGAGAGGGTGGCGCTCATCGACTCGTTCGCGGCGAAGGTCCGCCACATGCCGTCGCCATCCCAGATGACGATGCCGTAACCCTTGACTGCCACCGAAAACATCGGTCCGCTCGTTTCCAAAAGTACTGGTCTGGTACTGGGACTGAGAATGGGGCACCAGCCGTCGCCTGCCAACTGCGCGCGTCCACCCAAGAGCGCACCTCATCGATCAATCTGCGCGACGCTGGGAGGCATATGGACGCTCTCCCCATTCGCAACCCGCGCGATTACGAATCGGCACGCTGCCGAGCGGCGGTTCTCCCACTGCGCCCCGACGAGGATCGCCTGGGTACGCCGGTTGTGGGAGCGCTCTCTTGACCAAGCGGCCTAGAATGGCCCCATGACCGTGAGAGCGCTCTCACACGAGCCCGAAGGCGCCGTGACCCTCGAGGAGGTCGCGCGCGCAGCTCGCGTATCCCGCGCGACGGCGTCACGGGTCGTCAACGGCGACCGTCGGGTGAGCCAGCCGGCTCGCGAGGCGGTCCAGGAGGCCGTGCGAGCGCTGGGTTACGTGCCGAATCGCGCGGCCCGCAGCCTCGTCACGCGGCGCAGCGACTCGGTCGCCGTCGTCATCCCGGAACCGAGCGGCCAGCTCTTCGGCGACCCGTTCTTCCCGCGCATCCTGCGCGGCATCAGCGAGGCGCTCGCCGACGAGTCGATGCAGCTCATCCTGCTGATGCCGCAGGCCCGGACCGACGAGGACCGGGTCGAGCGATACCTCGGTGCCGGCCACACCGACGGCGTCATGCTCATCTCGCTCCACGGCGCCGATCCGCTGCCGGCTGCGCTCCGGCGCTACGGCATCCCGATCGTCGTGGGCGGGCGGCCGCCGGCCGACGGGCTCACGTACGTGGACGTCGACAACCGCGCCGGCGCCGCGAGCGCCGTCCACCATCTCGCCGACGCGGGCCGGAAGAGGATCGCGACGATTGCCGGGCCGCAGGACATGGCGGCCGGCGTCGATCGGCTCCTCGGGTACCACGACCGCCTCGCGGATGCCGGTACCGGTGCCGATGGCGGAATGGTCGAGATCGCGGACTTCACACACGACGGCGGACGGGCGGCGATGGAGCGGCTGCTCGATCGCCATCCGAGCCTCGATGCCGTCTTCGTGGCCTCCGACCTCATGGCCGTCGGTGCGCTCGCCGCCCTTCGCGCCGCCGGCAAGTCGATCCCCGACGACGTGGCTGTGGTCGGCTTCGACGACTCACAGCTCGCGACGACGACACAGCCGAGCCTGTCGAGCGTGCGGCAGCCGATCGAGGAGATGGGCCGCGAGATGACGCAGCTGCTCATGCAGGAGATCAGATTCCCCGAACGCGCGCCGCGGCGCGTGATCCTCGACACCCAGCTCATCGTGCGCGACTCGAGCGCCGGATCGGTCTAGGCCAGCAAGGGTCTCACGGAGGAAGGGAGAGGCATGCATCGACGGACATTGGTCTTGCGGAGGTTCGGCGAGCTGAGCTTCGGGCTCGGCTACGTCGAGGACGGCGTCTGGGTCGACCATGCGGTTGCCGTCTCACGGGGTGAGGATCTTCTGGCGAACGCGTCGGAAGCGGACCGCGCGGCACTCGACGCGATCCACTCCTGGTTCGCCTGCTGCGACGGCGCGATCAGCAATGGCGAAGCTGGCGAGGGGCGAGCCCTGGTCGCGATCGCCGGATCGGCATCCTCGTAGCGTCCGACTGAACCAACAAGAGGACAACGGCCCATGTCCACCCCTTCCGTCACCGCGCGTCCGCTCGCCGAGCGATTCCCGTCAGGGTTCGCCTGGGGCGCGGCGACGTCGGCCTACCAGATCGAGGGGGCCGTCGATGCCGACGGCCGCGGCCCGAGCATCTGGGACACCTACTCGCACACGCCCGGCCGGATCGAGGACGGCACGAACGGCGACGTCGCCTGCGACCACTATCACCGCCTGACCGATGACCTCGATCTCATGCGGGCGCTCGGCATCGGGGCGTATCGGTTCAGCGTCGCCTGGCCGCGCATCCAGCCGACGGGCAGCGGAGCGGCCAACCCAAAGGGGCTCGAGTTCTATGACCGGCTCGTCGACGGGCTGCTCGAGCGGGGAATCGAGCCGTGGCTGACCCTCTTCCATTGGGACCTGCCGCAGCCCCTCGAGGACGCCGGCGGCTGGCCTGACCGCAACGTCGTCCCGCGCTTCGCCGAGTACGCCGCCATCCTGGCCGATCGGTTCGGCGATCGCGTGAAGAACTGGTTGACGCTCAACGAGCCGTGGTGCATCGCGATGCTGGGCTACGGCATCGGCCGGCACGCGCCAGGGCGCCAGGACTGGCCGGCCGCCTTGCGGGCGGCGCACCACACCCACCTCGCCCATCGCGCGGCCACGGACGCGATCCGAACGGCGGTGCCGGGGGCGCGCATCGGGATTCCGCTCAACCTCCACCATGTCGAGCCCGCGAGCGAGACCGATGCGGACCGCGCCGCCGCCTGGCTCCACGACGGGACGGCGAACCGCTGGTTCCTCGACCCGGTGTTCGGCCGCGGCTATCCGCGGGACGTCGTGGCGGCCTACGAGCCGATCCTCGAGGGCATCGACGTTGCCGAGCTCGATGGAGCCGCGCCGCCGATCGACATCCTCGGCGTGAACTACTACACGCGCCACGTCATTCGCGCCCCGCGCGACGGCGAGGTGATCAACGGGCCGGAGCGCGCCGTCAGCGTCGGCGGTGGGCTGCCGCTCACGGAGATGGGCTGGGAGATCCACCCCGACGGGCTTCGGCAGCTCCTCGAGCGGGTGCGTCGCGAGTACGCGCCGCCGGCGATCGCCATCACGGAGAACGGCGCCGCCTTCCCGGATCGGCTTGCGGTCGACGGATCGGTCGACGACGAGGACCGCGTCGCCTACATGCGTGACCACCTGGTGGCGACCGCGGAGGCGATTGAGGCCGGCGTCCCGGTAGAGGCCTACTTCGCCTGGTCGCTCATGGACAACTACGAGTGGGGCTTCGGATACACGAAGCGCTTTGGCATCGTGCACGTCGACTACGAGACGCAGAAGCGGACGCCGAAGGCGAGCGGTCGCTGGTACCAGGAGCTAATCACCGGCAAGTGATCCGGGAAGGTCAGGGCCCTCCCACGACTCGACCTCCGCTCACCGGATCAGTCATCAACCGGCCCGAACACGGCGCCGCTCGCGAATCCCATGCCCATCAGGAGAAGCGCCACGTTCTTCACCGGCTCGACAGAGCCGAGCATCAGGAGCTCCATCTGCGCGGTGATGAGCAGCAACCACGAGAGGCCCTCGGCCGCGACCCAGACCGCCGCCCCGGACGCGATGATCAGCTCGGGAATCGATCCACGCGCCGAGCCACCGCGCAGCGCCGCGACGGCGAGCGCGCCCACGGTAACGGTGCCGGCGGTTGCGAGCGTCAGGCTCATGACCGTCGTCGGCAGCGAGCCGTAGGCCCCGAGGACTCCGATCGCCGCCAGCGGACCGACCGCGGCCAGCGCGGTGACGACCGCCAGACCGATCGCGGCGGCGGCCCGGATGCCCTGCCATCCCTCGCCACGCGATCGCCAGACCCCGACAGCCAGCGCACCGAACCCGAGCGCGGCCGCGACGCCGCCTGCGATGCCGCCGGCGAGGAGCCAGGGTTCGACACCCTCGATCCCGCCATCGCGGGTCGTGATCCAGGTGATCTGGACGTCCACGATGACCGAGAGGACCCCGAGGGCCGCCAGCAGCCACGCGCCGGTGAGCAGCCAGGCGTGTCCGGCCGGCCATCGACCGGCACCGACCACGACCGCGGTGGCCACGAGCAGCGGCAGGGCCGAGCGGATCGACTGGCCGAGGTTGTCGGTCGAGAAGACCCACATCCCTCCGACGTCGCCGCGGACGACCGTTCCGGCGATCAGCGCCACGACGGTCGCCGCACCCAGGACCCAGGCTTCCCATGGGACGCCGGCCGGCCGCGGCCGAGCCGTCATCGATTGCGGGTGCTCCATCGGTCCATTCTGCGTCGTGGGAAGGTGACTGTGGAAGCGGAATAGAGCCGGCGTTAATACCGGTCAGTGGGTGGCATGAATGAGGGAGAGACTCGGACGAGGATGGTCGTCAGCGAGACCGCGGCAAACCGAACAGGCGTTCGCATCGGTCTCATTCCTGTTACGATGCCGGACGCAATGCCCTCCGACAAGATCGTGGTTCGCGGTGCCCGAGAGCACAACCTCAAGAACCTCGACGTGGAGATGCCGCGCGACCGGTTGATCGTGATCACCGGGCTCTCGGGAAGCGGCAAGTCGAGCCTCGCCTTCGACACGATCTACGCCGAGGGCCAGCGCCGCTATGTCGAGTCGCTCTCCGCCTATGCCCGCCAGTTCCTCGGGCAGATGGAGAAGCCGGACGTCGACCAGATCGACGGGCTGTCGCCTGCCATCAGCATCGACCAGAAGGGCGCCAGCAAGAACCCGCGGTCGACGGTCGGGACCGTCACCGAGATCTACGACTACCTGCGCCTCCTCTTCGCGCGCATCGGCCGCATGCATTGCCCCATCTGCGGCCGCGAGATCGAGCGCCAGACGGTCGAGCAGATGGTCGACCAGGTCTACGCGCTGCCCGACGGGTCGCGGGTCATGCTCATGGCACCGCTCGTCCGTGACCGCAAGGGCGAGCACGAGAAGCTCCTGGCCGGCGCGAAGCAGGCCGGCTTCGTTCGCGTCCGGGTCGACGGTCTGCTCCATGACCTCGACGAGGACATCAAACTCGACAAGAAGTACAAGCACTCGATCGACGTCGTCGTCGACCGCCTGGTCGTGCGCCAGACCGATGACGACGGCAACGCTCGCCCGGACGCGAGCCGCATGGCCGACTCGATCGAGACGGCGCTCGGACTGTCGGAGGGGATCCTGCTCGTCAACCTGCCCGATGCCCCGAAGAAGGAGCAGGATCGGGTCTTCAGCGAGAAGTACGCCTGCCCAGAGCACGGCGGGTCGTTCGAGGAGCCGGCTCCGCGGAACTTCAGCTTCAACTCGCCCCACGGCGCCTGCCCGGACTGCACCGGCCTCGGCTCGCGGCTCGAGATCGACGCGGACCTCGTCCTGCCGAACGACGAGCTGTCGGTCGACGAGGGCGCGATCCTGCCCTGGCGCCGGATGGCTGCCACCGAGAGTTGGTTCGCGAAGATCCTCGACGCCGTCGCCGAGCACTATGACTTCCGGACGGACGTCCCCGTCCGCGATCTGACGACGGAGGCGCGCCAGATCCTGCTGTACGGCAACAGCGGCGAGCGGGTCGACGTGAAGTACCGGGCCCGCAACGGGAACATCCACACCTTCAAGACGACCTTCGAGGGCATCGTCCCGAACCTCACCCGGCGGCACCGCGAAACGGGCTCGGAGTCGATGCGCGCCGAGTTCGAGCGGTATATGACCAACAAGCCGTGCCCGACCTGCGACGGGATGCGGCTGAAGCCGGAGTCGCTGTCGGTGACGATCGCCGGCAAGAACATCATCGAAACGACGCGACGCTCGGTGACCGATGCGCTCGCGTGGTACGACGCGCTCCCGCGGCGCCTGAACGAGCGCGAGAACACCATCGCCCGGCAAGTGCTCAAGGAGATCCGGTCGCGGCTCGGCTTCCTCGTTGACGTGGGGCTCGACTATCTGACGCTGGACCGGGCATCGGGAACGTTGAGCGGCGGCGAGGCGCAGCGGATCCGGCTGGCGACCCAGATCGGCTCGTCGCTCATGGGCGTGCTCTACATCCTCGACGAGCCGTCGATCGGCCTGCACCAGCGAGACAACGACCGGCTGATTGCGACGCTCGTGCGGCTGCGCGACCTCGGCAACACGCTCCTCGTCGTCGAGCACGACGAGGAGACGATCCGCTCGGCCGACTGGGTGATCGACATCGGCCCCGCGGCAGGGGAGCACGGCGGCCGGCTCATCCATTCCGGGCCGCTCGATGGGCTGCTCGAGAATCATCGGTCGGTCACGGCGGCGTACCTGCGCGGCGAGAAGAAGGTGCCGGTGCCGAAGCGCCGGCGGAATGGGAAGGGCGACGCGATCGTCGTGCGCGGCGCGAGCGAGAACAACCTGAAGGCGATCGACGTCCCGTTCCCGCTCGGCCGCTTCGTGGCCGTGACTGGCGTGAGCGGCTCGGGGAAGTCGTCGCTCGTGAGCCAGATCCTGCACCCGGCGCTGGCGCAGCGGATCTGGGGATCGCGGGAGCCGGCGGGCAAGCACGACCGGATCGAGGGGATCGACCTGATCGACAAGGTCATCGAGATCGACCAGTCGCCGATCGGCCGCACCCCGCGCTCGAACCCGGCCACGTACACCGGCCTGTGGGGGCCGCTGCGCGAGCTCCTCGCCGCCGTCCCCGAGTCCCGCCTGCGCGGCTACAAGCCGGGCCGGTTCAGCTTCAACGTCAAGGGCGGCCGCTGCGAGGCGTGCGAAGGCGCCGGGATCGTGCAGATCGAGATGCACTTCCTGCCCGACGTGTACGTCGCCTGCGAGGTTTGCAAGGGCAAGCGCTACAACCGGGAGACGCTCGAGATCCACTACAAGGGAAAGAACGTCGCCGAGATCCTGGAGATGACCGTCGAGGAGGCGCTCCGCTTCTTCGAGGCGGTGCCCTCCATCCGCTCGAAGCTGGCCACGCTCAACGACGTCGGGATGGGCTACGTCCACCTCGGCCAGCCGGCGACGACGCTCTCGGGCGGTGAGGCGCAGCGCGTGAAGCTCGCCACCGAGCTGTCGAAGCGGGCGACCGGCAAGACCTTCTACATCCTCGACGAGCCGACCACCGGCCTCCACTTCGACGACGTCGCAAGGCTGCTCGCGGTCCTCGGGCGATTGGTCGAGAGCGGGAACACGGTCGTCGTCATCGAGCACAACCTCGACGTCATCAAGACCGCCGACTGGGTGATCGACCTCGGCCCGGAGGGCGGCGACAAGGGCGGCGAGCTGGTTGCCGCAGGCACGCCCGAGCAGGTGGCTCGCTCATCGAAGTCCTACACCGGCCAATACCTGCGCCCCGTGCTGGGCATCACCGATGCGCCGGCCGAGCCTTCCACCCCGCGCCGCCGGCGGCGCGAGCCGGTCGCCGCCGCCTCCTGACGCGTCGGGTGTCTCGATTCGAGGAAGCGATCGAGATCGACGCGCCAGCGGCGAGGGCGTTCGCCGTGGTGAGCGACCCGCGCCACATTCCGCGCATCGACCCCTCTGCGTCCGTGCGGCTCCTCTCGGGCGGTTGGACGGACGTTGGCTCGCGGCACCACGTCACGAACCGATACGGCGGATCGACCGTCGACTCCGTGCACGAAATCACCCGCTATGAGCAACCGGTTCTCGTCGAGGAAAGGATGACGACGCGTGGATCGGTCATGACCGTGCTGGTCGAGGTTGGCGCGGTCGGCGCCGACCGTTCGGTGCTCGTCATGCGCGGCGACATCGAGTGGGGCGGCAGCTTTGCGGAATTTGCCGGTCGCCTCCTCCAACCGTTGCTTGGGCCGCCGCAGCGACGACGCGAGCTTCGCCGCCTCAACGCGGCCATCGAGTCGTGGAACGGATCAACGCCCGAGCCTGAGCCCCATCTCGGCCAGGAAGGGTGACGGCCGCGCCGGGTCGAGCGCCAGGATCAGCCGGCGAGTCGCGCGGGTGATGGCGACGTAGGCGAGGCGTCGCTCCTCCTCCATGGCCCGCACTGGGTGGTCCGCGTCCACCAGCGAGCGCCGGTTCGGGATCCGATCGGCCTCGAAGCCGACCAGCACGACCGTCTCCCACTCGCGGCCCTTCGAGACGTGGACGGTCGCGAGCTCGACGGGTGCGCCAGGGTCTCGGAGCGCGGCGATCCGGGCGCGAGCGCCGGCGAAGGCCTCGGCGAACGCCTCGACGGTTCGGAAGCCGGTCGCCCAGCCGAGCAATGCGTCGAGGGCGGCGTGATCGTCGTCCGAGAGCAGGTCGCCCGATGGGCTGCAGCGGTCCCAGCCGCGTCCGAGCCGGAGGCGCCGCAGGACATGGAACGGGTGTCCGCTGCTGCCCGTGTCGCGGGCGGCGCCGAGGAGCTCGAGCGCCCGCTCGGCCTCGACGATCGGCGGGATGGCGGCCGTGTGGCGGACGCCTGCACGGACGAGGGCAAGCAGGATCGGAGTCAGCTCGCCGCGCGTCCGCGACAGGAAGCACACCGTCCGACCGGCACGGTCCTCCGCCGCGGCAAGCCGCGCCATGGTGTCCGGCCAGCCCGGATTCGCCGTGCTATGGGCCGAGATCGCCTGCGGGTCGAGGTCGATGCCGCCCGGCGCCCGGATCGGCTTCGCGAAGCGCTCGCGGTTGACCGCGACCATGCGCGCCGACGCCTCGATCACCGCTGCCGGGCATCGGTAGTTCGTCGCGAGCATCACCCGTCGCGCCGCCGGATAGTCCTCCGCGAAGCGGAGAATTCGACGGACGTCGGCGAGGCGCCAGGCGTAGATCGTCTGGTCGTCGTCGCCGACGACAAAGAGGTTGTCCTCCGGCGCCGCAAGCATCCGGACGAGGCGGAGCTGGGCGGCGTCGACGTCCTGGAACTCGTCGACGCAGACGTGCTCGAAACGCCGCTGCCAGCGACGGCGGAGGGAGGGATCGGTCTCGAGCAGGTTGCCGGCGCGCACGACGAGGTCGTCGAAGTCGATGGCGCCTCGCGCACGCAGCAGCTCCTCGTAGGTCCGAAGCACGGCGGCGGCCTCAGCCGGCGGGTCGCGCCCCTCGACCTTCGCGGCGGACAGCCACGTGTCGAGCTGGGTGGCCTCCGGCAAGGGAATCAATCCATCCGCCGCGGTGTGCCGCCGCCGCGCGGCTCGCAGGAGAGGGAGACGGTCGGCGAGGATGTTCGAGCCCTCGCCGGCGTCGAGCAGAACGTGCCGGGCGAGTGCGTGCAGCGTCCGGATCTCGATCGACGTGGCGTCGGGCATCTGCGGACCGAGGCGCTTCGCCACCCGCGCCACGAGGTCGAGCGCGGCGTCCCGGTTGAAGGTGACGACGCAGATCCTTGACGGCTCGACACCGCGGGAGAGGAGAACCGCGAGCCGCGCGACCATCGTCGTCGTCTTGCCGCTGCCCGCGGGCGCGATGATCTGGGCCGGTCCGTCGGGCAGCGTCGCGGCCGCGCGCTGCTCCGGATCGAGCGCGGCCAGAATCGGTCCGACGTCGAGGGACGGCGCGGTGGCGACGGCAGTCTGCATCGGTCCATGGTGCGAATGCCCCGCTTATCGGCGGGTTACCGGTCACTTACCGGTGACATCGCGACGGTCCCGGCCGTCGAGACGAGCGAAGCCCTATCCTGTTGCCGCCCAGCGCGACCGAACCCAGCCGCAGCATGAGACCCAGTTGAGCCGAGACGACGCACGGGACACCGACCTGCCCTACGACCGCGAGCTCATCCGGTCGGGCGGGGCCTCACAGCGGGGTGACCGCCGGAAGCATGCGCGGTCGAGCCAGCCCACGCTCAACCGCCGGACTCGGAGCCGTCGACCCGGCTCCATCCTGCGGACCGTCCGCAACGTGCTGTTGCTGGCACTGGTGGCAGTGATCGTGGCGGTCGTGCTGCTCGGGATGCGGGCCGCGGCCTTCAACGCGACCGTGTCCAGTGCCTCCTTCCCGTCGACACAGCTGTTCTTCCCGCTGCAGGGCAGCGACCGTGTGAACGTGCTGATGGTCGGCTACGGCGGAGAGGGCCACGATGGTGCATACCTCGCGGATTCGATCCAGATCCTCTCGATCGACCCCGAGACCGATACGACCGTCACCATCCCGATCCCGCGCGACCTCTGGGTCGAGGGCGTCGCCGCGTTCCCGCAGAACGGGAAGATCAACGAGGTCTTCTCGAGCGGCCATGCGAACGGCGACCTCGACACCGCCGGTGCGCTGATGGCCGACGTCCTCTCCACGATCACCGGCCTCGAGATCGACCACTGGCTGTCGATCGATTTCACCGGGTTCCGCGAGATGGTCGACGCGGTCGGCGGCGTGACGATCGACAATCCCACCGCCTTCAGGTACACCACGCACGAGCTGCTGCACGAAGCCGGCAGCTGGAACACGGGTCGGTTCAAGGCCGGTGAGATTCACCTCGACGGGGAGCGGGCATTGGCGTATGCCCGCGCGCGGTACACGAACAAGGTGGAGGAGTCGACCGACTTCGCGCGATCGGTGCGCCAGGCGCGGGTGCTCGCCGCGCTTCGCTCGAGCGTCGGGGACGGGGGCGTTGGGGCGATCCTGCCGGGCCTCGGCCTGATGGACGCGATGGAGGGCCGCGTCCGCACGGACGTCTCGGTGATCGACCTCTTCCTGCTGTCGTCTCACATGTCGAGCGATCGCCGCGTTGAGCTCAGCGAGGGCCCGGTGCTGACGGCCACGACGAACACCGACGGCCAGTACATCCTCATCCCGACCGGCTGGACCGGCCCGGGCGACTACGCCACGATCCACCAGCACCTGTCCGGCGAGCTCGCCGCGGCCGCCACGCCCGCGCCTGCAACCAATGCGCCTTAGGCGGCGCATCCGCGCCGCCGACCTCCCGCGGCTCCTCATCGGCGGCGTCGTCGGCCTGGCCGGCCTGTTCGGAGGCCGATACGGTCGCGTCGAGGGCGCGAACGTCCTCGCGACCGACGGCGAAGGCCGGATCCTCGTCGTGAAGCCGACGTACTCGCGCGGGTGGATGCTCCCCGGCGGGCGGGTGGAGCGCGGCGAGACCCCACATGCCGCCGCGGTCCGCGAGACGCACGAGGAGACTGGCCTCGAGGTCGCGCTCGAGCGAATCCTCGTCGTCGACGCGCGTCGCGCGGGCAACACCTCGTTCATCTTCGCGGGCCGCGTGACCGGCGGTGAGCTCGCGCCGCAGCTCGGCGAGATCGCCGAGGTCGGATGGCTCTCGCGGGACGAGATCGCGCGCACGTCTCCCGGCCTGCATCGATTGCTCGCGTACGCCGAAGGGGACTCGGTCTATCTGGGGCTGCCCTGACTTCACCCGGGAGATCGCCTCGAGAGACCGGCCTAGAATCGGTCCATGAGCCCGCAGCGCGCCCTCCCCGAGCCGCTGCGCGCCGTGCTCCGCCGGCTGCCGACCGGCCCGGGCGTGTACCTCATGAAGAACGCCTCGGGACGGGTCCTGTACGTCGGCAAGGCCGACGCGTTACGCAGCCGCGTCCGCTCGTATTTTGGAGAGCGGCCGCCGGAGGATGTCCGCATCGGCCGCATGGTCACCGAGGTGACGGATGTCGACTACACCGTCACCGATACGGTCAGCGAGGCCTACCTCCTCGAGTCGAACCTCATCAAGGAGCATCGGCCGCGGTTCAACATTCGGCTACGCGACGATAAGAGCTACCCGTTCGTGAAGATCACGCTCGGCGAGGACTTCCCGCGGATCGTGCGGACGCGCCGGCTCGTGCGGGACGGGAGCCGCTACTTCGGGCCCTACGCGAGCGCCTCGAGCGTGGACGAGACGCTGAAGCTGCTGCGCAAGATCTTCCCGTTCCGGACCTGCAACCTCGACATCCCGGAAGGGAAACGCGTGCTCGAACGGCCGTGCCTGCTGTACTTCATCAACCGATGCCAGGGCCCGTGCATCCAGGCCATCGAGAAGCAGCCTTACCGCCAGACGATCGGCCAGATCGTCGACTTCCTTGATGGCAAGCAGGAGCCGATCGCGGCGCAGCTGCGCGGCGAGATGCGCGAGCTCTCCGACACGCTGCGATACGAGCAGGCCGCGGTGGCACGCGACAAGCTCCGCGCCGTCGAGCGGACGATGGAGCAGCAGAAGATGGCGGCCTTCAGCCGCGCCGAGCACGATGCCATCGGGATGGCCCGCGAGGAGGACGAGGCCTGCATCCAGGTCATGCAGGTGCGCAACGGAAAGCTCATCGGCCGCGAGCACTTCATCGTCGAGGGTGCCCGCGACGTGACCGACGCGGAGGTGCTCGGCTCCTTCCTCCAGCAGTATTACGCCACGACCGATGCCGTCCCGCGCGCCGTCCTCGCACCGCTCATGCCGGCCGATGCCGATGAGCTGGCGGCGTACCTCGCCGACCGGCGGGGGGTGCGCGTCACGATCACCGTGCCCGAGCGCGGCGAGAAGCGGCGCCTCGTTGCCCTCGCCACGCAGAACGCGCGCGGGGCGCTCGAGCGCGAGCGGACCGAGTGGATGGCCGATGAGGCCCGCCGTGACGAGGCGCTCACCGAGCTGGCTGCCGCGCTCGAGCTGCCGCGGCCTCCCGAGCGGATCGAGTGCTACGACATGAGCAACATCCAGGGGACGTCGGCGGTCGGCTCGATGGTCGTCTTCATCGACGGCAAGCCCGAGCCGCGCGAGTATCGGCGGTTCCGCATCCGCTCCGGCGACACGCCCGACGACTTCCGGATGATGGCCGAGGTGCTCCGTCGCCGGTTCAGCCGTGTGGCCCGGCTCCGGAACGAGACCGGAGCGCTGTCCCTGGCGGCGGTCGGCGCCGATGAGGCGCCGGAGGGGGATCGAGAGGACGGCGAGGTGCTCGACCTCGATCCGGTCGCCGGACCGATCGACGACGACGCGGCCGCCCGGGCACGACGCGAGGCAGCCTGGACGGTGCCGGACCTGGTCATCGTCGATGGGGGGAAGGGCCAGCTCTCGGCGGCGATCGGGGCGCTGTCGGACCTCGGCATCACCGACGTCCCGCTCTCCGGCTTGGCGAAACGCTTCGAGGAGCTCTACCTGCCGAACCGATCCGCGCCGGTCGTATTGCCTCGCCGCTCGCAGGCGCTCTACCTCGTCCAGCGGATCCGCGACGAGGCGCACCGCTTCGCGATCACCTACCACCGCGACGTGCGCGGCAAGCGCGCGCTGCGTAGCGAGCTCGACGAGATCGCCGGCATCGGTCCCGGCCGGAAGAAGGCGCTCCTTAAGCGCTTCGGGTCGGTGCGACGCATCAAGGAGGCGTCGGTGGACGAAGTGGCGGGGACTCCCGGGATCAGCCGCGACCTGGCCGAGAGGCTGAAGGCGCACCTGGCTCGCGAGGGAATGCTCGCGTAGAGGCATCGGAGCGCAAACTCGCTATACTCTGGCCGCCCGCCGCTGGTGAAGCGGCGCGTTTCGTGTCCGAGGCGCTCAGCCGCCTGCACGACATCCCCGAGGAGTATTCGAGGACCTTCGTCCGAGCATGACCTGGCGACGCATGGCCCCATGGGTGATCGGCCTGATCGCCCTGGTGGCGGTCTTCATCGATCTGCCGCGCACCACGCTTGGCTTGGACTGGCTCCCGACGCAGGTGGCCGGCGTAGAGTTCCGCACGGTGCTGGGCCTGGACCTGGAGGGCGGCTCCCAGGTGACGCTGAAGGCCGAGCCGGAGAGCACCGAGCCGATCACGCCCACCGACATGGAGACCGCTCGCACGATCATCGAGCGGCGCGTCGCGGGGATCGGCGTGACCGAGCCGCAGGTCCGGACGGAGACCGCAGGCGACGGATCGCAGCTCATCGTCGTTGAGGTGCCGGGCGTCGACAATCCCGACCAGGTCCGCCGCCTCGTCGGCTCGACCGGCCAGCTCGAGTTCATCGACCCGCAGGGCCAGCAGCTGACCGACGGCCAGGACATCAGCGATCTGCTCGAGGCTGGGTCGGTGGGCGTGCTGTTCGACGGCGGCGAGATCGACATCACGAGCGTGACGCCGGCGGTGGACGGCAACATCATCGGGGTCCAGTTCAGCCTCAGCGACCAGGCGAGCGAGACCTGGTGCAATTTCACGACGGCGAACGTCGGCCAGCCCGGACCGATCGCCCTCGACGGCGAGGTCATCACCGTCCCGAACATCCAGAACGCGATCTGCGGCGGCCAGACGATCATCACCGTCGGCCCGCAGACACCGGCCAACGAGCAGGAGCGCACCGAGCTCTACAACACGCTCCGCTTCGGCGCGCTGCCGATCTCGCTCACCGAGCAGGGCGTCCAGACCGTCGACCCGACGCTCGGGGCCGACTTCCTCGTCCAGGCGCTCATTGCCGGCGCCGTCGGCCTGGCACTCGTGCTGATCTTCATGATCGCGTACTACCGGCTTCCGGGCGTGCTGGCCGCGATCGCGCTCATCTTCTACACGCTCGTCGTCTACGCAGTGTTCCGCATGATCCACGTCACCCTGACGCTCGCCGGCGTGGCCGCCTTCATCCTCTCGATCGGCATGGCGGTCGACGCGAACATCCTCATCTTCGAGCGGATGAAGGAGGAGATCCGCGCCGGGAAGACGCTCGGCCCGGCCATCGAGGCCGGATTCAACCGCGCGTGGTCGAGCATCCTCGACTCGAACGTCGCGAGCCTCCTGGTCGCCGGATGGCTTTACTGGCAGGGCACGACGGTCGTGCGCGGTTTCGCGCTCGTGCTCATCATCGGTGTGCTGGTCAGCATGTTCAGCGCCGTCACCGTCACCCGCACGATGCTGCGGCGCGTCATCCGAACGGGCTGGGGCCGCAACATCGAGCTCTACCACGTAGAGCGCTGACCGATGTACGACATCGTCGGCAAGCGCAACTGGTATTTCCTCTTCAGCGCGATCCTGACGATCCCGGGGCTGATCTTCATCATCATGGGCGGCCTGAGGCCGTCGATCGACTTCACCGGTGGCACGGAGTGGGAGGTCCGCTACGCCGAGGAGCCATCGGCCGCCGAGATGACCGCGGCCCTCGAGGAGCGCGGCCACGAGGACGTCGTCGTCACTGAACTGCCGGGCGGCTATCTGCGGATCCGCACCGAGCCGATCGACCTCCTGCCGGCCGTGCTCCCCGAGCCGTCGCCGTCCGGATCGCTGGCGCCATCGGCAAGCGTGAGCCCGTCGGCGGGCGCGTCGCCATCGGTCAGTCCGTCGCCTTCGGGAACTCCGGGTCCGACGGGGAGCCCGACCCCCACGCCTGAGCCGACACCGACTGCCGAGCCGACGCCGCTGCCGATCGCCGAGGGCACCGAGTTCGCCGACCTCCAGGCTGAGCTCGAGGAGCAGTTCGGGCCAGGCGACCCGCGCCTCGTTCGGACCGTCGGCCCGATCATTGGCGACGAGCTCATCCGCAGCTCCGCGATCCTCATCATCATCGGCGAGCTCTTCATCCTGGCCTACCTGTGGATTCGGTTCGGCTTCCGCTACGGGACGGCGGCGATCATCGCCCTCCTCCACGACGTGCTCCTCGTCGTCGGAACGTTCGCGATCCTCGGCTACTTCTTCTTCCTGGAGTTCGACGCGCTGTTCGTGACCGCGCTGCTGACGATCATCGGATTCAGCGTGCACGACACGATCGTGGTCTTCGACCGCATCCGCGAGAACCGTGTGCGGCACGCCGGCGAGCCGTTCGGGGCGATCGTCAACCACTCGATCCTCCAGACGGCCGGCCGCTCGATCATCACCTCGCTGACCGTCGTCGTGACACTTGGCGCGTTACTGCTGCTCGGGCCGCCGACGATCCGCACCTTCGCCCTGGCGCTCCTGCTCGGCGTGGTGAGCGGGACGTACTCGTCGATCTTCAACGCGAGCCAGATCCTGGTGGCCTGGGACGACTGGGATCGGCGCCGCAAGGGCCGGACGAGAGCACCCGCCCGCGCCCAGGAATAACTTCCACCCAACCCGAGCCATCTTCCCGTCGTCCTTATCGTGTGGACATGACGGGACGCCCCCAGGCGGCGATCGCTCTCGATGTTGATCTCGTCGAGCGGGCGGCCACGGGCGACGTCGCGGCCTTCGAGGCACTCGTCGAGGCCCGGCTGAGCCGGGCGTTCCGAACGGCATCCGCGATTCTCGGCAACGAGGCCGACGCGGCCGACGTCGTCCAGGAGGCCTTCGTCGCGGCCTGGCGGCAACTCCCCGCTCTGCGAAACGGCGCGAAGTTCGACGCCTGGCTCAACAAGGTGATCGTCAACCGATGCCGTGACCTGCTCCGGCGGCGACGGCGGTCGCGCGAGGTCGCCATCGACGATGGGCCCGAGCCGCGTGGCGCCGACACGACCGCCTCGGTCGGGGAGTCGGCGGCGATCAATGCCGCGTTCGAGCACCTGAGTGCCGACCAGCGACATCTCCTCGTCATGCACCACGTGAACCGCGTGTCGGTGGTCGATCTCGCGAGGCAACTCGGCGTCCCCGAGGGAACGGCGAAGTGGCGGCTGCACGCCGCCCGTGGGGCGCTCGAGCGGGCGCTGGAGGCGAGCAATGGCTGATCAGCACCTTCGCCTGACCGATGACCTGCTCGCGCAGGTCCTGAGAGCGCGGAGCGCCGAACCGCCTCCCGCGCTGCTCGACGAGATCGTCCGAGCCGCCGAGGCTACGCCGCAGGCTCGCGGCTGGTTCCGGCTCGGACCGATGCAGGCGTCGCGTCGCGCCCTGCTGATCGCGGCGATCGCCCTGCTCCTCGCCGCCACCGGTGCGGCCATCGGCGCACGTCTGTTGCTGCCCGACCCCGTTCCGCTGCTCCACACAAACGGCGAGATCGTGGCCGCTGACGAACAGGGGCTCGTCTCCGTTGATCCCGCCACTGGCGAGCGGGCGGTGCTCGAGTTCTGCGATGGCTGCCGGCTGCCCACATGGTCGGCGGACGGGTCGACCCTGGCATTCATCCGCGCCGGCGACGTCGTCGTCCGTGACATGGCGTCAGGGAATGAGCTTCACGTGGCGAGGTGTGGCACGCGATGCAGCGGCCTCTCACTATCGGGCGACGGCACACTCGTCGCGTACGCCAGCAACGGGTCGGCACGGGTCCATGATCTCGGGACGGCCACCGAAGAGGTGTATTCGGGGACGGGGGTGTCTGACGTGGCACTGTCTCCCGACGGCAGTGAGCTGCTCATCGGTGGCCAGAGGGGCACGCTGCGTCGGGTACGGCTCGACGGCGGGGAGCCCGAGACGCTCGTTACCGTTGGCGGAAGCTCGGGCCCCGTCTACGCGACGTGGTCGCCGGACGGCGAACTGATCGCCTATGTCATCGATGTCCCATTCCCGCCAACGGACACCATCCAGGTGCCGTGGGAATACCAGCTGTGGGTGATGGACGCCGATGGCGGCAATCAGCGGAAGATCTGGACGCGACCGGGCTGTTGCATGCGCTTCTGGGGCGGTCCGTCGTGGTCTCCCGACGGGACACAGATCGCCGCCGTTGCCTCCAGCCCCGGCCCGTACACCCTCTATGTCGTAAGCATCGACGGATCTCTCGTCCGGGAAGTTGGCGGCGTCCTGCCCGAGCGAGCCGCCTGGCGGCCGAAGCCATGACGGCCCGGTCGATCCTGATCGGACACCGCCACCAGGCCGTGGCGGTGCTCATGGTGGCCTTCGCCTCAGGGTGTGGCAACGCGCCCTCGGCTGCGACGCCCTCGGTCGATGCATCGCCCCCGGCGACGGCCGTCGAGCTCCCCGACGAGCTCCGCTACCCGTGGATCGGCGAGACCCGACTCGTCCCGGAGTTCGGACCAGACCAGGATCGGTCCAACTTCGAGTTCGGCGCCGATGGCACGACCTTCATCTTCTATACCGGCAGCGACGATGTGCTGGCGTCCCGCGGGTCCGCGGTCGGCGACGACCGGCTCAGCCTCACCTCCACGGAGGGTGGGGCAGGGTGCGAGGAGGGTGACGTCGGAACCTACGATTGGTCGCTGTCCGCCGGTGGCGGCACGCTGACCATCGCGGCCGTCGAGGATGCCTGCGGCTCCCGCTTGGCCTCACTCCCCGGTACCTGGGCTCGGTCAGCCTGCGAGAACGAGAACCCGGACGCTGGGTGCCTCGGTGAGCTCGAGGCGGGGACGCACCTGTCCACCTACTTCGCGCCCTTCCTGCCGGCCGACGGTGACTGGGAGTATGAGCGTGGCGCGATGTCATACACAGTGCCCCCGGGCTGGACGAACTCCGCGGACTGGCCGATCGAGTACGTCGTCCAGCCGCCGGCCGTGAATGACTTCGCGGGGATCTTCATGGCGAACGAGATCGCCATCGCTTCCCAGGGAGACGCTTGCCCAGAGGAACCCGATCCGCTCATCGGGCGTAGCGTCGCCGAGATGATATCGTGGCTCACCACGGCCGAGGGCGTCGTCGCGTCCGATCCGGTCGCCGTTTCGATCGGTGGTCTTGAAGGCGCGATGGTCGACCTGGCGTTAGATCCGGCGTGGACGGAAACGTGCCCGTTCAGCGGCGGGACGCCCGCGCGTCCTCTGTTCGTGAGCCCGGCGCCGGACGCTGGCATCCACTGGGTCATCGCGCAGGATGCGCACATGCGCATCTATCTGCTCGACCGCGGTGACGGCACCGCTCTGATCATCGACGTCGAGGCCCAAGACGAGGACTCGTACGCGGCGCTGCTCGACGAAGCCACCGAGATCGTCGAATCGATCGAGTTCACGCGACCGATAACGGAACAGTAAGCCGCGGGTGAGCCGCCGCGGGCTACGATTGACGGGTGATCGTCCCGAGCCTCGAGTGGCTGCTGCCGGAGCCGGTGCCGGACCCGCCGGCCTTCAGCGGTTTCGGGGCCCCGGTCGCCACGCTCCTGGCACGACGCGGCTTCCGCACCGACGCCCAGCTCCAGCTCTTCCTACAGGCGGGCGCCGGCGCCCTCCACGACCTCACCCGCATGGCCGATGCGGACCGCGCGCTCGACCGCGTCGACGCGGCGATTCGGGCAGGGGAGCGGATCGCGATCTGGGGCGACTACGACGCCGACGGCATGACCGCGATCGTCGTGTGGGTCACCGCGCTGCGCCGGCTCGGCGCGGATCCGATCCGCTACGTCCCGTCTCGCCTTGCAGAGGGCTATGGCCTGTCGGAGTCGGGCCTGCGCGACTTGGCCGGCCGCGGCGTGACTCTGGTCGTCACCTGCGACTGCGGCGTCTCGAACGGGGCCGAAGTCGTGGCGGCACAGGGGATGGGCATCGACGTCGTCATCACCGACCATCACCTTCCGCCGGCCGTCCTGCCGCCGGCCGCCGCGGTCGTCGACCCGCACCGCCCCGATTGCGCCTACCCCGATCCCGACCTCACCGGAGCCGGGCTGTCCTACAAGCTCGCCGCCGCCCTGCTCGACCGGCACGGCGTGGCCGCCGACGGGCTCGCCGCCGTTGCCGCCATTGGCACCGTCGCCGATCTCGCGCCGATGACGGGCGAGAGCCGGGCGATCGTCCGACTCGGGCTCGACGAGCTGGCGCACACCGCGCATCCGGGACTCCGCGCGCTCCTAGCGCGTGGCTGCGACGCGCCGACTCAGCCAACCGCCCGCGACCTCGCCTACGGGGTCGTGCCGCGCATCAACGCCGCCGGCCGGATCGCCGACGCCGAGCTGGCGATCGCGCTCATGCTCGAGGAGGACCCAGCGCGCGCCGAGACCATGGCCGGCGAGCTCGAGGTCGTTCACGAGCGGCGGCGCGACCTGACGAAGATCGCGGTGGAAGCGGCCCGCTCGCTCGCCGAGGTCGACGCGGGAACGGGTCCGCTGCTCGTCCGCGACGACGCGTGGGCACCGGGCCTCGTGGGACTGGTGGCCGGCCGCCTGGCCGACAGTCTCGCCCGTCCGGTGGCCGCCGCGACGCTCGTCGGGGACGAGGTGCGCGGTTCCGTCCGTGCCCCCGCGGACTTCCACGTCGCCGCCGCGCTCGAGGCGTGCGCCGCGCTCCTCACCAAGCGAGGCGGGCATGCGGCCGCCGGCGGCTTCAGCCTCTTGCCCGGATCATGGGCGGATTTCTCGGCTGCGTTCGGGGCGCTATCCCGCCCGTTTCCGGCGAATGCGGCCGCCGAGGCGGAGCGGCCGGGTCGCCTGGTCGTCGACCTCGTGCTGCCGGCGCGGCTGCTGGACTGGACGCTCGCCGAGCAGCTCGCGCGCCTCGCGCCGTACGGGCCGGGGCACGTCGAGCCGGTCCTGGCAGTCACCGGGATGATCCTCACCGAGGCGCGGCGCGTCGGCGACCGAGAGCAGCACGTCGTGCTGCGCATGCGCAGAGGGCTGGAGACATTCGACGCGATCGTCTTCGGGCTCGAGGCGGAGCGGCCACTGCCGGAGCCTGGCGACGAGGTCGACCTCGTCGGCACGCTCGAGCGAGACGACTTCGGCGGGATACCGCGCCTGCGGCTGCGCGTTGTCGACTTCGCTCATCGATCGGCGAGCCCGTTGATGGAGCGACGGCTCCCGCCCGTGCTGGCCCGCGCCGGATGAGCGCCTCGGCGCTCGAGCGCCTCCGCTCCCGCCGCGCCGCGGTCGGCTCGCCGCTGTGCCTGGGCATCGACCCGCATCCGGACCGGCTGCCCGAAGGGCTGCCGCCAACCGTCGACGGGATCGAGACGTTCGCGCGCGGCCTGATCGAGGCGGCCTCGCCGCATGCGTGCGCCGTGAAGATCAACGTCGCATTCTTCGAGGCGTTCGGCTCCGCCGGCTGGGCGGCGCTCGAGCGCACGCGCGCCGCCGTGGAAAGGGAGCTGCCTTGCATCCTCGACGCGAAACGCGGCGACATCGAGACGACCGCCGAGCGCTACGCGGCCGCGCTCTTCGGCCATCTCGACGCCGACGGCGTCACCCTCTCGCCGTACCTCGGAGAGGACGCGATCGAGCCGTTTCTTGCCGCGGGCGACCGGCTCGTCTACGTGCTGGCGCGCACGAGCAACCCGTCGGCTGGGCGCTTCCAGTCGCTCGTCGCCGACGGCCGGCCGATCCATCTGCGCGTCGCGCGCTGGGCCGCCGAACGCTGGACCGACGGCCGCGTCGGCCTCGTCGTCGGCGCCACCGCCCCGCAGGAGCTGGCGATGCTCCGCGAGGCGGTCCCCGGTCCGGCATTCCTCGTTCCAGGCGTCGGGGCGCAGGGCGGGGACGGCGAGGCGGCGGCCCGCGCCGCCGACGGGGCATGGGCTCCGGGCCTCGTCAACGTGTCGCGCGGCATCGCGCTCGCGTCGTCTGGACGGGATTGGCAGGCGGCCGCGGCGGCGGCCGCATCGGTCCACTCCGTTCGACTTTCTGACGCGGTGCTACACTCGAAGGCCAGCCCCGTTCGTGCGGGAGAGATCGGAGGTTCTTGATCAGATGCCGATTCCCGGACCTTGGGAGCTCATCCTGCTGTTGGTGATCGTGCTGATCATCTTCGGCCCCGGCAAGCTGCCAGACATCGGCAATGCCGTCGGGAAGGGGATCCGCGAGTTCCGCAAGGCCTCCAGCGACCTGGAGGAGTCGGTGCGCGGCGAGTCGCGGCCCCGGAGCGGGCCGGCCGAGGATCCGCCTGCGGGCGACGGTTCGGACCGCACACACTGACTGAGGGTGCGGTCGCGCCTCGGCGCCCGCGTGACCTGACCCGTCGGTCGCGATGACGGGCGACGAGGTCACGATGAGCCTCCTCGAGCACCTCGAGGAGCTCCGCAGCCGGATCATCGTCATCGCCATCGCGGTGGCGCTCGCGGCCGTGGCCGGCTTCTTCCTGGCCGATCCGATCATCACGCTGCTGCGGGCCCCGCTCGACGCGAGCGACGCGAACCTCATCCAGACCGGGGTCGGGGAGGCCTTCGGAGTCACGATGCAGCTGGCGCTCATGACCGGGATCGCGTTTGCGATGCCGGTGATCCTGTACGAGATCTGGGCCTTCGTGACGCCGGGGCTGACCCGGCCCGAGCGCCGCCTCGTCTGGCCGTTGCTCGGTGTGGCCGTCCTTCTCTTCGCGGCCGGTGTCGCGCTCGGCTATCTCCTCATCCCGCTGGCCGTCGGGTTCCTGCTGGACTTCGCAATCGAGGGCGTGCCGCCACTCATCGGTCTGGGCGACTACATCGGCTTTGTGACGATGTTCCTCCTCGCCTTCGGCCTGGCGCTCCAGTTTCCAGTCATCCTCTTCGTACTGGCACGGGTCGGAATCCTCAGCTACGCGTTCCTGTCGAGCCGCCGCCGCTGGGTGATCCTGCTGATCGGGCTCTTCGCGATCCTCATCACGCCCGGGGACATCGTCATCGGCTCGTTCACCCTCGCGTTGGTGATGTACGGGCTCTTCGAGGTGACGCTCCAGCTCATCCGGCTCATGGGCCGATAGCGCCGCCGTGTCCGGCCGGGTCCTGCTCCTGACCGATGCGCGCTCCGACATCCACGCCTCGCCTGGGCACCCGGAGCGACCCGACCGCCGCGAGCCGGTCGCGGCCGGCGTGCGCGACGCCGCGGGCGCGCTTCTCGTCGAGGACGCGCCGGAGGCAGCGAGCGACGATGACATCGCGCGCATCCACGACCCCGGATACGTGGCGCTGCTGATCGAGGCCGAGGCGCACGGGGGAGGATGGCTCGACCCGGATACCTACGTCGTGCCGGGTTCCGTGGCCGCGGCGCGGGTGGCCGCGGGGGCCAGCCTGCAGGCGGCGCGAGCCGCGGCGAGCGGCCACGCGGAGATCGCGTTCGCGGTCGTGCGGCCGCCCGGTCATCACGCGCGCCGGATGCGGGGCAGCGGCTTCTGCCTGCTCAACAACGTAGCGGTCGCGGTGGCGGGGCTGCGAGCGGAAAGCCGGATGAGGCGCGTGGCAATCGTCGATTGGGACGTCCATCACGGCGACGGGACGCAGACGATCTTCGAGGGCGACGCCGACCTCATCTACACGTCGACGCACCAGTACCCGTTCTACCCAGGCACCGGTGCCGTGACCGACGACGGCGGCGGTTTCGCTCACAACGTCGAGCTGCGGGCCGGCGAGGGGGACGAGGCATTCGTGGCCGCCTGGCGGGAGCAGCTGCTGCCCGCGATCGAAGCCTTCGCCCCAGAGGCCATCGTCGTCTCCGCGGGCTACGACGCCCACGCCGCCGATCCGCTGGCCGAGCTCGAGGTCACCGAGGCGGGATACGACGCGGTGGCGCGCGCGCTCGGCGAAACGGCTGCAAGGCTGGGAATCGCGGGCGTGGCCCTGACGCTCGAGGGCGGATACGACCTCGACGCGCTGCGATCGTCCTCGGCGGCGACGGTCCGCGGCCTTCTCGAGGGTCGGGAAGGGGCGTGAGCGCGGCTATACTCGGACCGCGTTCGAGCATGTGAGGGGACCGTGGCCGGCACTACGCCCACCGAGACCGCGCCCGATCGGCGGGCGAGCAGCGAGGGAGGATCGGTCGCGCTGCCCTCCGACGGCGAGCTCGAGCACCTGCTCGTGATCAGCGGCCTCTCCGGCGCCGGCAAGAGCCAGGCCGGCAAGGTGTTCGAGGACCTCGGCTACACGGTCGTCGACAACCTGCCCGCGGCGTTGCTCGAGAACTTCCTGGAGCTCCGACGCCAGGACCGCGATCGGTACCGGAAGTCGACGCTCGTCCTCGACATCCGCGCCGGCGACCCGGCGCCGGCCATCGAACGGGCCGCGGCCGTGCTCGACGGCGACGGACCGGGCTTCGAGGTGATCTTCCTCGAGGCGAGCGACGCCGACCTGGTCAATCGGTTCAGCGAGACTCGGCACCGGCATCCGCTGGAGGCCCGGACCGGGGTGCAGGCGTCGATCGCCGAGGAGCGCCGCCGCCTCGCGCGGACCCGCGAGCTGGCCGATCACGTCGTCGACACCTCGGGCCTCTCGATCGGTCAGCTGAAGGACCGGCTCTGGTCGCTCGTCCCGCACGTCGCGACGACGAACGAGCTGCGCGTCGACATCATCACCTTCGGCTTCAAGTACGGGATCCCGCTCGAGGCCGACCTCGTCTTCGACGTGCGATTCCTCACGAACCCGTACTGGGATCCCGAGCTGAAGCCGCTCTCCGGGCTCGAGTCGAAGGTGCGTGAATTCGTCCTCCAGCAGCCGACGGCCAATCGATTCCTCGAGCTAGTCACCGAGCTCCTGGAGCTGACCGCGCCGGCTTACCGTGCCGAGGGCAAGGAGCAGCTGCGGATCGCGCTCGGCTGCACTGGCGGCTACCACCGCTCGATCGCGCTGGCCGAGGAGCTCGCCCGGCGCATCGGGCAGCTGCCGGATGTCTCGGTCAGCGTGTTCCACCGGGAGCTGGAGCGATGAAGGGTCCCAAGCTGCCGCGCTGGATGTATCCGGGGATGCACATCAAGCGCTGGCTGTTCCTGCTGCTGGTGGGGGTCGCGATCCTGGGTCTCGGGGCGGCGATCTTCATCCGCGACCTGTATCGCGACAACGCCGTCGCCCAGATCCCGATCGTCCACTTCCTGACCGGCGCCTGGCTGGATCCGCGCATCCGCGCCGGGCTGGTGGCCGCCCTTGGCCTCGCCCTCACGGTCGTCGGCATGTGGGGCCTCATGCGCTCGGTCGTGTCGCCGTTCGTCGGGCGCAACGACAGCGTCCTCGAGGTGCTGTACACGAAGCGCTACCTCGCCCGCGGGCCGCGGATCGTGGCCATTGGGGGCGGGACCGGGCTGTCGACGCTGCTGCGCGGGCTGAAGGGGTACAGCGCGAACATCACGGCCGTCGTGACGGTCGCCGACGACGGCGGCAGCAGCGGTCAGCTGCGCCAGCAGCTCGGGATCATCCCGCCCGGTGACATCCGCAACTGCATCGCCGCGCTCGCCGATGCCGAGCCGCTGATGACCCAGCTCATGCAGTACCGCTTCCCCACGGGTTCCGGCCTCGACCATCACGCCTTCGGCAACCTCTTCATCGCCGCGATGACCGCCGTCACCGGCGACTTCGAGGAGGCGGTGCGCGAGTCGAACCGGGTGCTTGCCGTGCGCGGCCAGGTGCTGCCGGCCACGAGCGTCCCGCTCAACCTCTCAGCCCGGCTCGTGTCGGGACGCACACTGTACGGGCAGGTCGGGATCGCCTCCGCCGACGAGCCGATCGAGGAGGTCTTCATCGAGCCGTCCGACGTGCGGGCCAACGGCGAGGCCCTCGAACGAATCCTCGAGGCCGAGATGATCGTCCTCGGGCCTGGATCGCTGTACAGCAGCGTGCTGCCGAACCTGCTGATCTCGGACGTCCGCGATGCACTCGCCGCCGCCACCGGGCTCAAGGCCTACGTCTGCAACGTCGCCACCCAATCCGGCGAGACCGAGTCGATGACAGCCGCGGATCACCTCGAAGCCCTCTTCAACCATGTTGGCGAGGACCTCATCGACTACGTGATCATCAACCGCAACACCAATGCCCGTCCTCCGGAAGTCTGGCGTGCGCAGCCGGTGGAGGTCGACGTCCGACGGCTCGAGGAGCTTCCGGTCGTCATCATCGAGGAGGACGTCATCGATCCCGCCAACGCCCATCATCACGATCCCGCCAAGCTCGCAACCGCGCTCATGCGCCTCCTCCAGGAGGACCGAATCTCGCGGCCGCGGACGCGGCGCATCGGCCGCCAGGCGGCCACCGCCTCCTGACCGTCGCGGTGCTGCTGGCCGGCGAGGTCAAGGGCGAGCTGGCGCGCATCCAGCCGGCGCGTGCCTGCGACCGTCGCGCGGAGCTCATCGGCCTGGTTTACGGATCGTCCGGCGACGCCCTCCGCACCCTGGACCATGCCACCGCGCGGACCGCGGTCCACCTGGCGAGCACGCTCGGGTTGCCGGTCGCGTCGCCCCGTCCGGTGGTCGCGGATCGGATGCGCGTCGGGGCCCGCCATCACCTCGTCGTCGAGCTCGACCGGAGCGCGCTGGGTTCGTGGTCGTGGGAGGCGGCACCGTCCTGCGACCGTCGCGCCTTTCTGCGTGGCGTGCTCCTCGGGTCCGGCTCGATCTCGTTGGGCGCGAGCGGGCCGCATGTCGAGTTCGTCCTCGTCGAGCGAGCCGCGGCTGAGGAGCTCCAGGCGGCCATGTCCTCGCTCGATGTGCGGGCGTTGCGTTCGGAGCGGCGCGGCCGGCACGTCGTCTACCTGAAGGGCCAGGAGGAGATCGTCGCGTTGCTCCGGCTCGTCGGCGCGAACCGCGGCGTCCTCGAGCTCGAAACCCATCGCGTCGGGCGCGACGTGCGGTCCCGATTGAACCGCATCCTCAACGCCGAGGAGGCCAATCTCGGGCGCACGGTGCGCGCCGCCGATCGCCAGCTCTCGGCGATCGACCGGATCGAGGCCGATGGCCGCCTCGCCGCCCTGACGCCGGCCCTCCGCGAGACCGCCGCGATGCGCCGTCGGATGCCCGATGCCGATCTCGACGCGCTCGGCGCCGCGCTGGGTGTCAGTCGATCGGCCGTGAACCACCGCCTGCGCCGGCTCGTCGAGCTGGCGAGCTCCAAGGAGGATTGATGCGCCGTCCGGTCGTCGCCGGCAACTGGAAGATGAACCCCCCGTCACTCGAAGAGGCGATCGCCCTCGCGGAGGTCGTCGAGATCGTGGCGGCGGAGCATCCCCGGATCACAACGGTGGTCTGCCCGCCGACGATCTGGCTGCGCGACGTGGCGGGGGCCGTCCCGGGCCTGCACATCGGTGCCCAGACGATGCACTTCGAGGAGCGTGGCGCCTTCACCGGCGAGACCAGCCCGCTCATGCTCGACGGGATCGCCACCTTCGTCATCCTCGGCCACTCCGAGCGGCGCCAGTACGACGGCGAGACCGACGAGTCGGTCGGCCGAAAGGTCGCCAGCGCCGTCGCCCACGGGCTGCGCCCGATCGCCGCGGTGGGGGAGCGGGTCGAGGAGCGGCGGGCAGGCCAGACCGAGGCCGTCGTCGAGCGCCAGGCGCGCGCCGCGCTGGCCGGGCTGGACGGGCTGGAAGGCTCCGGCCTGGTCATCGCTTACGAGCCGGTGTGGGCGATCGGCACCGGCGACGCCGCGACCGGCGAGGACGCCCAGGCCGTGGCGGCGCTGATCCGGGCCATCCTTCGCGAGCTCGACCCGGCCACTGCCGACGCCATCCCGATCCAGTACGGCGGCAGCGTGACCGATGTGAACGCCGCCGAGTTCTTCACCCAGCCCGACATCGACGGGGCGCTGGTCGGCGGCGCATCCCTGAAGCCCGAAGTCTTCGCCGCCATCCTCCGTGCCGCATCGGACGCCGCGGGTCCGTGACCGTCCTGCTCGTCGTGCTCGACGGGTTCGGGCTCAACGAGGACCCGTCGCGCAACGCGCTGCTATCGGCGTCGATGTGGAACTGGAACCGGATGCTCGCCGAGTGGCCCCACACGCGCCTCGAGGCGTCGGGCGAGGCCGTCGGCCTTCCGGTGGGGCAGATGGGCAACAGCGAGGTCGGCCACCTCACCATCGGCGCCGGCTTCCGCGTCCTCCAGGACCTGCCGCGTGTCAGCGCCGCGATCGCCGATGGCTCATTCTTCGAGAACCCAGCCCTGAACTCCGCATGCGACCGAGCTCTTGCCGCGGGTTCGCGCCTTCACCTGATGGGGCTTGTCGGCCCCGGCGGCGTGCACGCGGTCGACGAGCACGTCGTGGCCATGGTGGAGCTCGCCGCGCGCCGTGGGCTGGCACCCGACCGCGTCCTCTTCCACGCCTTCACCGATGGCCGCGACACCCCGCCGCGCTCGGCCGACGACTTCCTGCCCGAGCTCGAGGCGCGCTTCGGCAGCCGCGCCAGGGTCGCGAGCGTGACCGGCCGCTACTGGGCAATGGACCGCGACCGCCGCTGGGATCGGACGAAGCGCGCGTACGACGCGATCGTCCACGGGATCGGTCTGAATGCGCCCACGGCAGCCGCCGCCGTCGCGGACGCCTACGCCCGCGACGATGGGGACGAGTTCATCCAGCCCACGCTGGTCGGCGAGGTCGTTCCCATGACGCCCGACGATGCGGCCGTCCACCTGAACTTCCGCGCCGATCGCGGCCGGCAGCTGACGCACGCCCTGGCCCAGCCGTCCTTCGACCGCTTCGATCGCGGGGGCGCCGGCGCATTCGACGCGACGACGCTGACCGAGTACCAGGCTCCGGACGAGCTGCCGGTGGCCGTAGCCTTCCCGCCCCTCGCCATCGACTCGTTGGCGGCCCACCTGTCACGGCTCGGGAAGCGGCAGCTCCACGTCGCCGAGACCGAGAAGTACGCCCATGTCACCTATTTCTTCAACGGCGGCGTCGAGGACCCGTTTCCCGGCGAGGACCGCATCCTCATTCCCTCGAACCGCGAGGTGCCGACCTACGACTTCGCCCCGGAGATGAGTGCCGGCCCGATCACCGACGCGCTGATCGAGGCTCTCGGCCGCCACGAGCACGACTTCATCGTCGCCAACTACGCAAACGCCGACATGGTTGGCCACACCGGTGTCTGGTCGGCCGCGGTCGAAGCCGCCAACGTCCTCGACGGCGTGCTCGGCCGCCTCGCACGAGCCGCGCTCGGAGAGGGCGCCTCGCTCGTCATCACCGCCGACCACGGCAACATCGAGGAGATGCGCGACGAGTCCGGCGCCCCGCAGACGAAGCACACGACCTCGCCGGTGCCGTTCGTCCTCATCTCGGTGGCGCACGCCGGCGCGCGCCTTCGCGACGGCGAGCTGGCCGACATCGCCCCGACCCTGTGCGAGCTCCTCGGCCTCCCGCCCGGCCCGGAGATGACTGGCCGGTCGCTGATCGGCTAGACTGCGCCGGCCATGACCACCGCCATCCTCGTCGCCCAGGTCATCCTGGCCATCGCGCTGATCGCGTCGATCCTCCTCCAGCAGCGCGGCACAGGCCTCGGTGGCGCGTTCGGTGGGGAAGTGACCGCCTATCGCAGCCGGCGCGGGATCGAGCGCACGCTCTTCCGCCTCACGATCGTCCTCGCCGTCCTCTTCGTCGCCTTCAGCCTGCTCAACCTGCTGCCGCAGGCCTGAACCAGGCCCCATGCTAGAATCCGGACACGCACTCGGGACTCGTTCCGGGTGCGTATGTGCCGAGGTGGCGGAATAGGCAGACGCGCTAGGTTCAGGACCTAGTGATCCTTAAGGGTCGTGTGGGTTCAAGTCCCTCCCTCGGTACCAACCCTTCGGGGCCCAGGTGGCGGAATTGGTATACGCGTACGTTTGAGGGGCGTATGGGGAAACCCATCCGGGTTCAAGTCCCGGCCTGGGCACCACTTCACTTCGCTTGACCGATGCGCCGCTCGCGATGACGCGAGCGGCGTCGTGCAATCCGCCGTGGTGCCGCGATCCGCCGAGCGTCGCGTAACTCGTCGCGCATTGAGTGATGCGTTCAGTCAACAGATGGGATTGTCATTGTGCTGCGGGGGAGGTACTTTCGGCCTACGGAGGATGCAGACCGGTTCGCGCGAGTGGCAAGCGAAGCCAGCGCGTGATCTGAGAGGAGACGGGGGGCCCGAGCGAATGCCAAGGGATGCACTGCGCGACGCTTGTTCCAAGCTGCGCACGAATCAGGGTCTGGGGGCGGCACAGGGGCGCAAGCACTCCCGGGCGACGAAAGGTGTCGGACCCGTGCCGGCAACAGGGCCGTCGCCAGTCACGCCGGTTGCGCGCGGTGAGATCCGCCTCGTCGAGCGAGCCAGATCCGGCGATGCAGAGGCGTTCGACGCCCTGGTCGCACTTCGACTCCTGCCAACGTTCCGCCTTGCGCGCGCGATACTGGGCAGCACGGAAGAGGCAGAGGATGCCACCCAGGAGGCCTTCATCGCCGCTTGGCGCGGCCTGCATTCCCTGCGCGAACCCGAGCGCTTCGATGCATGGTTCGGGCGGATCGTCGTCAATGCGTGCCGGATGAGCATGCGCCGGCGGCCGCGACCCATCGTCGTCTCGCTCGAGTCGGTCACCCCTCGCCAATCCGCAGAGGCTGATGATCCCTGGACCAGCGGAGTCATCGACAGTGATGCCCTGAACCGGGCCATCGATGGGCTTCCGCTTCAGCAACGAGCGATCCTCGCGCTCTATTACCTGGAAGATCGGCCCATGTCCAGTGTCGCGATGATCCTCGGGATCCCATCAGGCACCGCGAAGTGGCGACTGTTCCGGGCGCGGACAGCTCTCAGAACGGCGATGGCAGCCGGCGACGGTCGTGCCTCGGCCTTCGCCCCGCAGGATCGTGAACGGCTGCGCCCGGCTGAGGCGCCAGTGCCGCTGAGTGGGGACTCTGCGTAGCTCGTTTGGCCGTCCGGCAAACCAACCGATTGGCTTCTGCATCTATTAAGCAGCAGGTCGCGCTGGCCTGCACCTTTTGGATCGTGAGTTGGAGACGAACAGCGACATGTCGCGGTTTACCGATGAGGATCTCCGGGCCGCCTTTCGGTTGCGGGCGGTGGGCAGGCCGAATCCGGGTCTGCTCCAACGCATCAGACAGTCGACGCGCCCCCAGCAGGAGCGGCGAGGCGTCCCAGCCACCGATGGGGTGGAACGTTCCCGACCGATCCTCGCCCGCCTCACCGCAATCGCATCGGTTGCCGCCGTCCTGATCCTGGCGCCTGCGGTTTTCGGGGAGATTGACGCGCAACGACTCGAGCGGGACCAGACGGTCGCGGGCGTCATTCCCACCCCCATCACGGATGGCGAGATCGACGGTGACTTGGACGACATTGGCGACGATGAGGATGGGATCGACGAGGACGATGAAGCCGACGCTGACGACGTAGTTGACGACGGTGAAGCCGACGTTGACGACGTAGGTGAGGACGAGGACGACCCGGAGGAGTCTGAGGATGACAACTAGATCCGGACGGCGTCAGAGCGCAGAGGCGCCTGCATCATGATGCGCGGGATCGTCGTATCCAGTGTGAGGTTCCGGCTCCTCGTCCTCGGGATCGCGGCGGGGCTGATGGTCCTTGGCGCGACTCAGATTCCGAACGCGCGGGTGGACATCCTGCCCGAATTCAACCCGCCGTACGTCGAGGTTCAGACCGAGGCGCTCGGCCTATCGGCCGAGGAGGTCGAAGAGCTTGTCACGGTCCCGCTGGAAGCCGACCTCCTCAACGGCGTCGCATTCCTCGAGGAAATCCGATCTGAGTCGATCACCGGGCTGTCGTCGATCGTGATGACCTTCGAGCCCGGCACCGACATCTTCCAGGCTCGGCAGGTCGTGGCCGAGCGGCTCACCCAGGCGCATGCGCTGCCCAACGTGTCGAAGGCCCCGGCGATGCTCCAGCCCCTGTCAACCGAGAACCGGGTGATGATGGTCAGCATGCGTTCGAGTGACCTGTCGTTGATCGACATGTCGGTCCTCGCACGCTGGACGATCCGCCCCCGACTCATGGGCGTTCCGGGCGTGGCAAACGTGTCGATCTGGGGCGAGCGCAACCGCCAGCTCCAGGTGCTCGTCGACCCGACTGAGCTTCAGGAGCAGGGCGTCTCCTTGGGCGAAGTGATCAGCACGACCGGCAATTCCGTGTGGGTCTCGCCACTGACATTTCTCGAGGCATCCACGCCCGGTACAGGTGGATTCATCGATACCCCGAATCAGCGCTTGGGCATCCAGCACGTGCTGCCCATCGGATCCGCGGAGGATCTGGCGCGCGTCGTGGTGGAAACCGAGGACAGCGACCGGACGCTCCACCTTGGCGACGTCGCAACCGTGGTGGAGGACCACCAGCCGCTCATCGGCGACGCGGTCGTCGGCGATGGGCAGGGCCTGCTGCTTGTGATCGAGAAATTCCCCGGCGCCGATACCATCGACGTGACGCGAAGCATCGACGAGGCGGTCGAGGCGATGCTGCCAGGCCTGAGCGGCATCGAGATCGACACGGGGGTGTTCCGACCCGCCACCTTCATCGAGGCGTCGGTCGGTAACGTCTCGCTGGCTCTTCTGATCGGCTTCCTTCTCATCGCCCTTGTCCTCGGGGCCCTGCTCTTTGACTGGCGAGCCGCGCTGATCAGCCTGGTCACGATCCCGCTCTCCCTCACCGTTGCCGGGCTCGTCCTGGTCTACGCCGGTGCTTCGCTGAACGTGATGGTTCTGGCTGGCTTGATCGTGGCCATCGTCGTCATCGTCGATGACGCCGCGGCCAGCGTCGACAGAGTCCTCGACCGGCTCCGCAGGTCCCGCGAGGGCGACAAGGAGCGGACCCCTTCCGAGCTCGTCACGGAGGCCATCCTCGAGGGGCGCCGCCCGGCCATCTACGCCACCCTGATCATCTTGCTGGGCCTCGTCCCGGTCTTCTTCGTCGGCGGCGCGGTGAGCGCATTCCTGCCGCCCCTTGCCATTGCCTACGGCGTGGCAGTCCTCGCTTCATTGGTGGTGGCAATCACCGTCGCACCTGCGCTGGCTGTCCTGCTCCTGTCGCGCCGCTCCGCGGAGCGACGTGAGTCGCCGTTCATCAGTCGAGTCCGCGGTCGCTATGCAGCCGCCCTGAGCCCGCTTCTGCGCCGCAGCCGACCCGGCCTGCTCACTGGCGGAGTCGCAATCGTGGGCGTGGCCGTCCTCATCGGCGCGCTCATCGTGCCGAGCGCCGGCTTTGCCTCTGCCCCGCCATCCTTCAAGACCCAGGACCTGTTGATCCATTGGGACGGTGGCCCGGGCACGTCAAGGCCCGAAATGGCCCGCATCGTCGCCCGCGCCACGGGCGAACTGCGAACCATCCCCGGCGTCCAGAACGTGGACGGTCACGTCGGACGAGCCATCCTCTCCGACGCGATCACCGACGTGAACTCGGGCGAGATCTGGCTCAAGGTCGACGCCTCCGCCGACTACGACCGGACGATTGCCGCCATCAGGAACACCGTCGATGGCTATCCCGGTCTGGGGAAGGCGATCGTGACCTACCCGCAGGAGCGCATCAACGAGGTGCTGTCGGGTAGCGAGCACGACGCGGTCGTTCGCATCTACGGTCATGAGCTGTCGGTCCTCCGTGATCGGGCCGAGGAGGTCCGCGGAGCAGTGGCGAGCGTCAGCGGCGTCGTCGATGCCTCGGTCCTCGGCCCCGTCGAGGAGGCGGCGCTCGAGGTGGTGGTTGACCTCGAGGCGGCCGATGCGCTCGGGCTCAGGGCCGGAGACGTCCGGCGGGCTGCGACCACGCTGCTTTCTGGCATCGAGGTCGGCCTGCTCTTCGAAGAGCAGAAGGTGTTCGAAGTCGTGGTCTGGGGCAAGCCGGAGCTGCGAAACAGCATCTCCAGCGTCGAGAACCTCATGATCGAAACGCCCGGCGGAGAGCTGGTCCGACTGGACGAGGTTGCGGACGTGCGAATCGCACCCACACCCAGCGTCATCACCCGCGAGGGGGTCCGCCGGATCATGGAGGTCGGCGTGAACGTCAGCGGTCGCGACCTCGGATCCGTGCTTCGAGACATGGACGCGGCGGTCGGCGCGATCGAGTTCCCGCTGGAGTACCACGCGGAGGTGTTCAGCGAGGCGGCAGATCGACAGGCTGCCCAGCTCACCCTGTTGGCGGTGCTGGCAGGCGTGGCGGTCATGGCGTTCCTCGTCCTTCAGGCGGTCGTTGCCAGCTGGCGTCTTGCGGCAGCCGTGTTCGTCACGCTCCCGGCGGCGCTCGTTGGCGGCATATTGGCGGGGCTTGCCGGAGGCGAACTGGTCTCGATCGGAACGCTGGCCGGTTTGTTCGCGGTGCTCGCGATCAGCTTCCGCACCGGCATCTCACTCATCGATCACCTCCAGCGTTTGGAGCGCACCGGACAGCACGGCGTGGGTCCGCAGCTCGTCCTGGCGGGCGCCAACGATCGCCTGGGGCCAACGCTGACATCCGCGCTCGCGACCGCGGTCGGTCTGCTCCCGTTCGTTGTCCTCGGGGACATCCCGGGCCTCGAGGTCGTGCGGCCGATGGCGATCTTCGTCCTCGGCGGGCTGATCACCTCGACCTTGTGGACGCTATTCGTCATTCCCGATTTGTACATGCGCTCCGGTCCGAGCCCGCAAGCCGAAACGGAGGCCCTGTTGGATGAGCATTCGGCCCTCGAGCCGACGATGGCATAGGAAGGTTTGAGAGATGAAGCGCAACCGCACGTGGGTACTCATCGGCGCCCTTGTCACCGGGATCATGGTGGCGGGGTGCAGCGACCCGGCGGAGCCGCCTTCCGAAGAGGCCATTCACATCGAGGAGCTCGAGTCGGGCCTCAAGACGTTGACGCTCTCGCCCAACGCAGCCGAGCGGCTCGGCATAGAGACGGCTGACGTCGAGGATTCCGGCGCGCAGACGGTGGTCCCGTACGCATCGGTGATCTACGACGCGTCGGGTGCGACGTGGGCCTACGTGGCGATCGAGCCACTCAGCTTCGAGCGCGAGTCGATCGTCGTGGAGTCGATCAGCGGTGACGAGGCCATCATCACCGATGGACCTCCTGCCGGTACTCCGGTCGTGATCGTGGGAGCGGCCGAGCTCTACGGCGCCGAGACCGGCGTCGGCGGCGGCCACTGACCAGCAGCTGAAACGAAAGCGATTGCCAACGACGATGCTTCGCCTGATCATCGCCACCAGCCTGCGCTTCCGCTTCATCATCGTCGCGTCGGCGGCCGTGCTGATGTTCTTCGGTCTCGGCCAGATTCGGAACATGCCCGTCGACGTGTTCCCCGAATTCGCCCCGCCAAAGGTCGAGGTCCAGACGATCACGCTGGGTCTTTCCGCCGCGGAGGTCGAATCTCTGGTGACGGTTCCGCTGGAGCAGGCCCTGGCCGGCGTGGAAGGGCTGGACATCCTGCGCTCGAAGTCGGTCGCCCAGCTGTCACAGATCGAGATGATCTTCGAGTCCGGCACGGACCTCCTGAGGGCGCGACAGCTGGTGCAGGAGCGGATCAACGGGATCACCGGCACACTGCCAACGTGGGCGAGTCCGCCGTTCATCATGCAGCCTCTCTCGGCCACGAGCCGGGTCATGAAGATCGGGCTCTCCTCGGACACCGTCGACCTGCTCGACCTGTCCAGCATGTCGTACTGGACGATCCGCGCGCGCCTCCTGGGCGTGCCCGGTGTCGCCAACGTGATGATCTACGGCGAGCGCCTCGAGCAGATGCAGGTCCAGGTCATCCCCGAGAAGCTGGCCGAGCATGGCATTTCGATCGCCACGGTCATGGAGTCGACTTCGGAGGCGCTCGACGAGGGCATCCTGATGTTCTCGGAGGCGAACGCCTTTGGCACCGGGGGCTGGATCGAGACGGCCAACCAGCGGTTGAACATCGCCCATCCGCCACCCATCCGGGGTGCCGAGGACTTGGCCCACGTGCAGGTCTCGGGTCGCGACGGCAACCTCGTCAACCTCGATGAGGTCGCCGAGCTCGTTCGCGGCCACCAGCCGCTCCACGGCGAGGCGGTGATCAACGACGGACGCGGGATCATGCTGATCGTGGAGAAGTTCCCCTGGGCGAACACGCTCGACGTGACCCGCGGCGTCGAGGCTGCGATGGAAGACCTGAAGCCGGGGATGGCCGGGATCGACGTCGATACCACGATCTTCCGCCCAGCGAGCTTCATCGAGATCGCACTGGCGAACCTGACCTCGGCGCTGCTCATCGGCAGCCTGCTGGTCTTCGTCGTCCTGATCCTGTTCCTCTTCGATTGGCGAACCGCCCTGATCAGCCTGGTCGCGATACCGCTGTCGCTCATGGCCGCGGCGATGGTGCTCTACCTGACCGACGTGACGATCAACACGATGATCCTCGCCGGACTCGTGATCTCCGTCGGCGTGGTCGTGGACGATGCGATCATCGACATCGAGAACATCGTGCGTCGCCTCAGGCAGAACCGCGTCCAAAAGACCGGCGTCTCGACGGCCCGGATCATCCTGGACGCGTCGCTCGAGGTTCGGAGCGCCATCGTCTACGCCACCCTGATCGACATCGTGGCCATCACCCCGGTGTTCTTCATCGAGGGGCTCTCCGGCGCGTTCTTCTTCCCGCTCGCGGTTGCCTATGGCCTCGCGGTCCTGGCATCGCTGGTCGTCGCTCTGACGGTCACGCCCGCCCTCGCCTACATCCTGTTGCGCAACGCGCCGATCGAACGTCACCGCTCACCGGTCACGCAGCGGCTGCAGGACGCCTACCAAAGGCTCATGACTCGGATTGTTGGCGGCGCGCGGCCGGCATTCGCCACGGTCGCCGCCGTGAGCGTTCTCGGCGTGGTGGTCTGGCCGTTGCTCGGTCAGTCGCTCCTGCCCGACTTCAAGGAACGTGACTTTCTGATGCACTGGGTGACGGCGCCGGCCACCTCGGCGGAGGAGGAGACGCGGATCTCGATCGACGCGTGCATCGAGCTCCGATCGATCCCAGGCGTCCGCAACTGCGGTTCCCACATCGGCCAGGCGTTCCTCAGTGACGAACCGTATGGCGTCGAGTTCGGGGAGAACTGGATCAGCATCGACCCGTCAGTCGATTACGACGCGACTCACGCTGCTGTTCAGGAGGTTGTCGACGGCTACCCTGGACTGCGACGGGACGTCCAGACCTATCTCAAGGAGCGCATTCGTGAGGTCCTGACCGGCTCGAGTGAGGCGATCGTTGTGCGGATCTACGGGCCGGACCTCCAGGTCCTGCACGACAAGGCGACCGAAGTCGAGGAGGCGTTCTCTGAGATCCCCGGAATCATCGATCTCCACACCGAGCAGCAGGTGGACATCCCGCAGATCCAGGTCCAGGTCGACCTGGCAGCCGCCGAGCAGTACGGGATCAAGCCCGGTGACGTGCGGCGCGCGGCCGCGGCACTTGTCGCGAGCGAAGAGGTCGGGGACGTGTTCTTCGGGGGACAGGCCTATGACGTCCACGTGTGGAGCGTGCCTGAAGCCCGCAACAGCCTCAGCGATGTCGAGAACCTGCTGATGGACGCAGCGGACGGTAGCAAGGTTCGGCTGGCCGAGGTCGCCGATGTGCGAGTCGCCGCGACGCCAGGGCACATCAATCACGAACGTCTGGCGCGCCGCATTGACGTCGATGCGAACGTTGAGGGACGCGATCTCGGTGCCGTGTATCGGGACGTCGAGACAGCTCTGGCGACGATCGAGTGGCCGCAGGAGTACCATCCAGAGCTCCTCGGCGAGTACGTCGAACGCCAGGCTGCCCAGAACCGCCTCCTCCTGTTCGCCATCGTGGCCGGGATCGGTGTGTTTCTCCTGCTGCACACGTCCTTCGGCAGCACGCGGCTGGCGATCCTCTCCTTCCTCACCCTTCCGTTTGCCCTAGTCGGTGGAATCCTCGCCGCATGGCTCGGGACCGGCGTGATCTCGCTGGGCTCACTGGTCGGTTTCTTCACCGTGCTGGGCATTGCTGCCCGTAACGGAATCATGATGATCAACCACTTCCAGCACCTCGAGCGTGAGGAGGGCGAGCCATTCGGGCCGGGCCTCGTCATCCGAGGCGCCCGGGAGCGTCTCGCCCCGATTCTCATGACCGCCCTCGCCACGGGTCTGGCGCTGGTCCCGCTCGCGATCGCCGGCGACAGGCCCGGTCACGAGATCGAGCATCCGTTGGCGATCGTCATCCTCGGCGGGCTGATCACCTCGACCTTCCTCAACCTGTTCGTGGTGCCGTCCCTGTACCTGCGCTTCGGCAGAGCAGGAATGGGCAGGAGGAGCTCCCCCGCGTCAGAGGCGTCGTGATCCGGTTGGAGCAGGATCCAATGTCAGCTTGATCGCGCCTCAGTGGCAGCGATCGGACCCTGCATCTCGGTAGCCCTCCGGGTCGGTGGGGTGGAACAGCCAGCTGTACCCATCGTCGTGCAGCGCCATCTGGAGGAGGCCGAAGGAGACGTTATTGCGGGCCTCGCTGGTGGGCAGGATCTCCGCGAACGGATCGAGCGAGCGCCCTCCCGTGCCGACGATGAACAGCCGAATGCCCCTCGTCGGGTCGGCCGCGCCATTGGCGTCCATCGGCGTGAAGCGCTCGTAGTCATGGTCGTGTGCAGTCAGCACCACGTCGACCCCTGCGTCGTACAGCATCGTCCAGAACTCTCCGAGCTGGGGATCGCTGCCGTGCTCCCCCGAGGTCCAGCGAGGATGGTGCATGAACGCCAGGGTGCAAGCCGTCGGGTGACGGGCCAGATCTTCTTCGAGCCAGTCGCCCTGCGCCGAGTCGTCCGAGCACAGATTCGGCTGATCGAGGCAGTTCGAGTTGAGCGCAATGACGTGCCATGCGCCGATGTCGAAGCTGTACCAGCCGAGCCCCGGCGTCCCCGCGGCGTCGCCGAAATACTCGTAGTACGGCCCGGCTCCCGCCGTTTGGAACTCATGGTTGCCCGGCACCGGGCGAATGCGCTCCTTGAGCCCGCCCCACGACGGCTCGAAGCACGCTTTGAATTCGCGCTCCGTCGCGTCCTCGTAGACCATGTCGCCCAGGCCGAGGATCGTGCCGGGGAGACTCTGGGCCAGTTCGGCGGTCTGCTCGTCGAAGGATGTACCGCACACCGCGATGTCGCCCACCGCCACGATCGTATCGGTGCCCGGCTCGATCTCGGCCGGCGAACTGAAGTCGGGCGCGACCGCCACGTTCGTTCCATCTTCGGACCACCAGTTCAGCGCGAACGCGGAGAGGCCTGCCAGTCCAGCCACCACGAGACCGAGACCAAGGGCGATGAGGAGGGTGCGACGGCGGGTTCGGAAAAGGCGGCGCATGTTCGTGCTCGGGAGGAATGACGGATTGCATCGGGCAGCCTATCCCACCGGTCCAGCCCGCGCTACTACTCGCAGTGAACGGTGTGTTGCATGCCATCGCCGTGACTGGTCCGGGGATGCACGTGCGCTCAGCTCCTGTCGGTCCTTGAGATAGGATGCCCCGGGCGGTTAGCTCAGCTGGTCAGAGCACCTCGCTTACACCGAGGAGGTCGGGGGTTCGAGCCCCTCACCGCCCACCATCGACCCTTACATTCGCTGCAGCGCCTCCTGGCGGCTCGCCTCAACGGAGGCTCCGGACTCGCGACGCGCCATGCGCCGCAGCACGGCCGGCGCGACGAGGATGCCGCCGAGCGCCCAGACGCCGAGCACCGCGGTCGCCTCCCACAGTCTCCACACCTGCCCGATCTCGATGGCGGCGGCCGCATCGGGCAGGAAGACGAACCGCATGCCCACGCCGATCCAGTACGTCGGCAGCACCTGGCCGATGACCTGCACCCAGCCGGGCATCGTCTGGAGCGGGATGAGGATGCCGGACACGACCGCCATGCCGCCGATGAGCAGGAACCCGAGGCCACCCACCAGGCGCGGGCTGCGCACGAGCGAGCCGATGACGACGCCGGCCGGCAGCACGGCCAGCAGGCCGAGGACGACGACGATCACGAAGACGCCCCACCGCAGCGGGTAATCGACCACGAGGCCGGGAAAGAGGAAGAAGCCCGGAATCAGGATGAGCGCGATCCCCAGGAACGTCTCGAGCGACGCCTGGGTCAGCACGCCGGTGACGTAGCCCAGGATGCCATGCGGCACTGCCTTGGCACGGAGGACCGTGCCGTCTTCGCGCTCCGCGGCGAGGTAGTAGGCCGGGCCGATCGCCGACGCCGCGATCATCAGGCCCAGGAACCCGGGCAGGGCCACGACGGCCAGCGACAGTTCGGTGCCCTCGACGACCTCGTCGCGATTGAGGATGAGGATCGCGAGCGGGATCCCATTCCAGATGACCGTGTTCCAGATCCCATCGGCGGTGGTGATGATGTGGCGGAACATGATCCAGCCACGCTCGAGGCCGATGCGGGCGCCGTGCAACGCGGCCGGGCTCATGCGTCGGGCGCCTCGTCGCGGCGGACCATCGCCATGTACGTGTCCTCCAGGCTGGCGCGGCGGACTTCGAGGTCCGCGACCTCGCCCCCGTCGCCCAGGAGTGTCCGGACGAAGGCGGTTGCATCGGTCGTCGTCTCGGTGTGGCGTGAGCCGTCGCGCGTCCAGCGCACCTCGGCGGTGGTCGAGACGCTTCTGGCCAGGTCATCGGCCGTTCCATCGGCCACGATCCGGCCGCTTGCCAGGATGACGATCCGGTCGGCGAGCTTTTCGGCCTCGTCGAGGTCGTGGGTGGTCAGGAAGATCGTCGTCTCCTCTCCGTCCGAGAGGCCGCGCACGAGGTCGTGGAAGTCGCGGCGCGCCTCTGGGTCGAAGCCCGCGGTCGGCTCGTCGAGGAAGAGGAGCTCCGGTCGACCGATCAGACCGATGGCGACGTCGAGCCGCCGCCGCTGCCCGCCCGACAGCGTCGAGATCCGCTGACTCGCCTGCTCGCTGAGCCCGACGGTCTCGATCAGCTCGTCGACCGGGCGCGGACGCGGCCGATCGGCGGTGGCATAGGGCTCGTAGAAGCGCCCGAGGTTGTGCAGCAGCTGCCGCACCCGCCACTTCCCGTGGTCGCGCCACGACTGCAGCACGATCCCGACGCGGGCACGCCAGTCCTCGTCGGCGTGCGCCGGATCGGTCCCGAGCACCTCGACGGCGCCTGCCGAAGGCATGCGGAAGCCTTCGAGGATCTCGATGATCGTCGTCTTGCCCGCGCCGTTGGGCCCCAGCAGCGTGACGACCTCGCCGCGCTCGACGGCGAAGCTCACCCCATGGAGGACGTCCTTCGCCCCATACCGCATCCGCAGATCGCTCACGGCAACGGCGGGTGGGGGAGCGGCTGTCGCGGTCATAGGCGCCCTCAGAGTAGCGGGCTCGCGGCTGGTACGATTCGGGGGTCAACTCCCTGGTTCGAGGAGCCTCCCGCATGGAACTGTGGCTGATCATCCTGCTCATCGCCGTCGCGGTGATCGCCGTCTTCCTGATCTTCACGTACAACGCGCTCGTCCGGCTGCGGAACATGGTCGACGAGGCGTGGAACCAGATCAGCGTCCAGCTCAAGCGCCGGCACGACCTGATCCCGAACCTCGTCAACGCCGTCAAGGGCTACATGGACTTCGAGCAGGAGACCCTGACGCGGGTCATCGAGGCTCGAAGCGCGGCCGTGACCGCCCAGCAGGCAGGTCCGGCGAATGCGGGACAGGCCGCGCAGGCGGAGAACTTCCTGACCGGCGCGCTGCGTCAGCTGTTCGCCCTCGTCGAGAACTACCCTGACCTGAAGGCGAACCAGAACGTCCTCGAGCTCCAGGAGGAGCTGACGACGACGGAGAACCAGATCGGGTTCAGCCGGCAGCACTACAACGCCTCGGTCCGCGAGTTCAACACCTCGGTCCAGACCTTCCCGAACGTGCTCATCGCGGGCGTGTTCGGCTTCCGCGAGCGCGACTACTTCCAGATCGAGGAGGCCGACACCGCGGTGCCCGAGGTGAACCTGCGCACGACCTGACCGATTAGCCGATGAGCGCCTCGGCGCGCCTGGCGCCGACCACCTTCTATCGCGAGATCGATCGCAACCGGCGCCGGAGCTGGCTCCTCGTCGCCGTGGTGATCGTCGTCCTCGGTTTGCTGGGCGGCGCGATCGGCTACGCGACAGGATTCGGCTGGGGCGGTCTGGTGCTGGCGCTCGGGCTGGCCACCGCGATGAGCATCGGCTCGTGGTTCGCCGGCGACGCGCTCGTCATGGCCACGAGCGGCGCCCGCGAGATTGATCGGGCCAACCCGGCGGAGCCGCTCAAGCAGCTCGTCAACGTCGTCGAGGAGATGCGCCTGGCAGGCGGGCTGCCGCCGCCGCGGCTGTGGGTCATCGATGACTCGGCGCCGAACGCGTTCGCTACCGGCCGCGACCCGGAGCATGCCAGCGTGGCGGTCACGACCGGGCTGCTCGACAAGCTCGACCGCGAGCAGCTCCAGGGCGTCATCGGCCACGAGATGAGCCATATCGGCAACCTCGACATCCGGTTCACGCTGCTCGTCGGGGTGCTGGTTGGCGCGATCGCGCTCCTCGCCGACTGGTTCCTGCGCTTCACCTATTGGGGCGGCGGCCGCCGGAGCAGCAGTGACTCGGATCGTGGGGGTGGGGGAGCGGCGGCGCTCATCTTCGTCCTCGCCATTGTCCTCGCCGTGCTCGCGCCGCTGATCGGCCGGCTCGTGCAGGCGGCAGTCAGCCGGACGCGTGAGTCGTTGGCCGATGCGACCGCCGTCGAGCTGACCCGCAACCCCGTCGGCCTGGCGCGCGCGCTGCGCACGATCAGCGACGACCGTGAGGTGCTCGAGGTCGCCAACCGCGCGACCCAGCACCTCTACATCGTCAACCCAATCAAGTCGTTCGAAGAGCGGGCGAAGTCGCTCTGGGACACCCATCCGCCGATCGGCGAGCGGATCCGGCAGCTCGAGAACATCGCCGGCCGGATGGGCCTCACGACGGGACGTTGATGGAGGTCGCCAGGTTGCGACCGGCTGAACGCATCGGTATTCTTGCGGCCGTTCCCGACGAACTGCATGAGCCGAGGTAGCTCAGTCGGTAGAGCACTGGACTGAAAATCCAGGTGTCGCCAGTTCGATCCTGGCCCTCGGCACCACTCCTCGCAGTACAATCGGGGGCGGACAAGCGGGCGGAAGTGGCTCAGTTGGTAGAGCATCACCTTGCCAAGGTGAGGGTCGCGGGTTCGAGTCCCGTCTTCCGCTCCATTCCCCGATCTGATCCGGATGGGCGGCTGGTTGCTCCAAGGCCGACCTGCTAGCGTGGGGCCCGATCGGTGCCCCGTCGTCTAGTGGCAGGACAGCGGACTTTGGATCCGTTAACGGTCGTTCGAATCGACCCGGGGCAGCCAGTCGAAACGGACCGGTGGCGACGTGCCCGAGTGGTTCAGGGAGCGGTCTGCAAAACCGCGTACACGGGTTCGATTCCCGTCGTCGCCTCCACTACGATCTAAGCACGAAACGGCCCCGTCGGCAGTCCCGGCGGGGCTTTTCGCATGCTCGAAGGCCGCCGGCCCGCCGTCGGCCATTCGTTGACGTCGGCTCTACACTTTCCTCACCCTGGCGAGGTAGAGGAGGACCGACCGTGAGGCTCCGGCGCGTAGGAAGCCTTGCTTCCGCTTGTCTGATCATCGGAGCAACGATCCTTGGCACCGCCGGTCCGGTCTCAGCCGATGACGACGGTCGAGGCCGTGTCAGGGTACTGCTGAGCGACCTGAACTCACCAAAGGCGCTCGTCGTACGTTCGCGGACATCGGTCGCGATCGGGGCGGGCGCATACGGGCCTCCCGGTCCTGCGCTCGAGTACTTCTTCAAGGGACCGAAGAAGGGCACGAGCGTGACCCTCCTCGATGAGGTCAGTATCGTCGATGCCGCGATCACGCCGGATGGCGCAACATGGGCCATCGGGACCGATTTCATCCTGTATCGCCAGGCCCCCGACGGGACGATCTCACCGATCCTTGACATGGCGGCGTACCAGGCCGCCGACCCGGATCCCTACAACATCTCGCCCCAGGATCCGGCCGAGACGAACCCGTTCGGCCTCGCTGCCCTCAGATCGAACGATGTGCTCCTCGCCGATGCGGCCGGCAACGACGTGATCCGCGTCAAGCCGGACGGCACCGCCTGGACGGTGGCGCGCTGGAAGCAGCAGCGCGTCAGGACGGACAAGGTCGGCGATCCGACCCTGCCACCCAGGCTCCCGGCGGAGGCAGTGCCGACGAGCATCGCCATCCGCGGGGGCTGGGCGTACGTCGGCCAGCTGGTCGGCTTTCCCGGTCGGCCTGGCTCGGCCCACATCTGGCGGGTCGATCCGAATGCCCAAGACGCGGTCTGCGACGTCACGCATCAGTCAAGGTCATGCGGGGTGTGGAGGTCGGGCTTCACCTCGATCATGGACATCGCGTTCGACCCGCGGAACGGGAGGCTCTACGTCTACGAGATCGCGCGCGGGGGCTGGCTCAAGTTCGAGGAGGGCTTCGCGCCGGGCGGCACCTTCCCGAAGGCGGTGCTCAAGGAAGTTCGTCCAAACGGCGAGCGCCGCGAGTTGGTGCGTGGCACGCTGTCGCAGCCAGGCGGCATCGTCGTGACGCGGGCAGGCGAGATCTTCGTGACCGACGGGATGTTCACCGGTGGACGACTGCTCCGCGTCTTCCGCGGCGGCGACTAACGCGGGCACAGAGTCGTCCTCCACGCCCATGTCGAGTCACGCGCTCGGCTCGGAGGCCACCTGCGCGTGATCCCAGATCGTCGGCAGGTGATGAGCAGGCTGTCCATCGTGACCGACGTCTCCGGATCGTCGCGCCGGTCTCCTTGGCCGTTCGATGACGCGCCGTGCCGAGCGCTCAGCCCTCAGCCGGCGGCCCCGAAGGTCGCGCGGCCGGCCGGTCGATAGGTCTGGATCGTCACGCCCGACGGCGTCGATCGCGACTCGACCAGCTTCAGACCGTGCGTCTGCCCCTGTTCCGGGAACAGCCGCAGCCCGTCGCCCACCACGACGGGGTAGATCTGCAGGTTGAGCTCGTCGACGAGGTCGCGCTCGAGCAGCCACCGGAGCAGGTCGCCGCTGCCATGGACCTGGAGCTCGCGCCCGGGCTTCGCCTTGAGCTCGCGCACCGCCGCCTCGACGTCGCCCCCGATGACGTGGGTGTTCCAGTCCGGATCTTTGAGCGTGGTCGAGGGAACGTACTTGGGCAGGACGTTGATGCCGTGGGAGACCGCGTCGCCCTCGTCATGGTGCGGCCAGTATCCCTCGAAGATCTCCCAAGTCCGACGCCCGAGGAGGAGGGCATCCGCGCGCTCGAACACCGAGGTCACGAACCGCCCGGTCTCCTCGTCGAAGAGCGGCGCGATCCAACCGCCGCGGTCGAACCCGCCGCGTCGGTCCTCATCGGGGCCCCCGGGGCCTTGGTACACGCCGTCCACGGTCAGCATCATCGTGGCGGTCAGCTTCATGTCATTGCTCCCTGCGAGTGATCGTCGATGGTGAGACCAACGTTCGAACGGAGGCTCATCGGCGAGCCGCAGCGATGGCCGGACGTTACGTCGCCGCGCCTGAGAACTCGCCGACGGATGCCGGACTCACGGACGTCGAGGACGGATCCGAAACGGTTTGAGTGATCCCCGAGCGTCCAGCCGGGGTACTTCCAATAGAGCACAGCGAACACAGGGGATCCATCGGCATGAACAGATTTCTCACCGGACTGGCCCTCGTCGGCCTGCTCGCAGCATGCACCACCCAGGGAGACGGCACGACCGATGAGCCGTTGGGCTCAACGCCCATGGGATCGGCCGAAGCGTCGGGTCCCGTGATCGGCGACGCCTCGCCGGCTTGCGAAGAGTCATTTGCGCCGCTCGCCGACATGGAAGTCGCTTCGCTTTCCGACCTGGGCGACCTGCAGGCCGAGCTGCAGCCGACGATCGAGAGCTGCGAATCGGTCGCCGACTGGATCGCGGGCGCGCAGCAGGTGGTCGACGACGAGATCAATCCCAGCACGGTTGACATGCTGCTGGGGATCCAGTGCAACGACCCATCACTGTCGAACACGGCGGTCTGCGAAGAGGTCGCCGCGCCCTGAACTGAGCGGACGCATCCCGGAGCGGTGTCGTACGCTTGCCGCCGCGCCGGAGTGGCGGAATGGCAGACGCAGCCGGCTTAAACCCGGCGGCCGCAAGGCGTGGGGGTTCGACTCCCTCCTCCGGCACCAGCCTCAGCGGCGGCCGAACATCCGGCGCCGCTCCGGCTTGGCAGCCACTTGAGGCTGCTCGATGCCGATGACTGTCTGCGCCACACGGCGCATCGCGATCGCGGCGGGATGCGTCGGCCGGCTGCTGACCAGCGGGACGCCTTCGTTGACCGAGCGGATCATCTCGACCTCGGTGTAGGGCACCTCGGCCGCGGGCTTCGCGCGGAGCAGGTTCTCGACGTCGCGCGTCTTGAGCAGCTCCTTGGGGAAGATGTGGTTGATGACGATGTGCGTCCGGGCCCGCAACGGCGTCGCGTCGGCCAGGAATGTCATCAGGAGGCTCATCGCGCGAAGGGCGGCGATCTCCGGGAATAGGACGAAGACGTGCGCGTCGGACTGTTCGAGGAGCCAGAGGCTGCGCGGGTCGAGGCGGCTGCCGAGGTCGACGAGGATGTGGTCGAACGACGGCTGCATGAGCTCGATGATCCGCTCGAGGTGCTCCAGGCTGACGCGGAAGTCGGCTTCGGGGCGCGCCGGAGCGGCGAGGATATTCAACCCGGAGCTGTGCGTCGTGAGGTACGTGCGCGCCAGCTCGGGGTCTGCGAGCGATGGATCATCTGTGGCGAGGCCGGCGAGGTCATAGCGCGGCGTGAGGTTCAGGTGCGTGGCGACCTGCCCGAACTGGAGGTCGAAGTCGATGAGCAGGACGCGCGAGACCGGCAGCGCCCCGTTCGTCGATCCCGCCGGCGACCGTTTGGCGCCCGCTCCACCCGCCAGGAGCACCGCGGTGTTCACCGCCAGGGTGGTCGTGCCAACGCCGCCCTTCGGGCTGAAGAACGTGATGATCTCGGCGGAGCCCGTGTGGGAGGCGAAGTCGGTCGCTGCGCGACCGGTCCGGATCAGCAGGGCCATGACCCGGCCTGCGAGCTCGGTCGGCGCGAAGCCGCCGGCAATGACGTCGTCCGCGCCGGCCTCGAGGAACGCAATTCGAGCCTCGACGTCGTGCGCCGGCGACACGATGAGGATCGGCGTGATCCGTCCGTCGCTCGCGGTCCGCAGCGAGGCGATTGCACCGGAGGCGGCGAGACCTTCGGCCACGATGAGGTCGACCGGGGTCTTGCGCATCGCCGCGACCCCGTCGGCGGGGGTGGCGACCGACGTGACCTCGTGGCCGGCGTCGGTCAGCGCTGTCTCGAGCTCGGTACGGAGCGCTTGGGCGCGGGCGCAGATGAGGATCGTATTGGGCGGCATTGAGTGCTCGGATCGGTGCGGGGGAACTGGCCCTGCAGTATACGAGCCGGGTCGACATTCGTTGCCGCCTGGCCAGGGAACCGGCTATACTGGCTCATCGCCTCCTGTCACGGAGGCGTGGTTCATGCTCACCACACGAACCCCTTTCTGCCGCGTTCGAGCGCGCCAGCGCTGGACGTCGCAAACCCATAGAGAGGAGGTCAACGGCACCTGATGCGCCGTTACGAACTCATGCTCCTGCTTCGGCCAGACCTGGAGGACGACAAGCTCCAGGCCGGGGTCGAGAAGGTCACCCGCGCCATCGTCAATGGCGGTGGCAGCCTCAGCAAGGTCTCGCCTTGGGGCAAGCGCCGCCTGGCGTACGACATCGGCCGCCACCGCGAGGCGAGCTACTTCCTCATCCACTTCGACGTCGAGCCCGCCCAGGTTCGCGAGATCGAACGCGGCCTTCTCATCAGCGAGGAGATCCTGCGTCACCTTGTCACCGTCCTCGAGGACCGCGGTCCGGCCGAGGAGGTTGCACCTGCTGTCGCGCCGCGCGCGTCCGCGGAGGCCGACGATGTCGACGTGGCCGCTGACACGGTACTCCAGGCCGATCCAACGGCGGAGGTCCCCGACGAGCTCACCCCAGAGCCAGAGCCGGAGCGAGAGCCAGAGCCGGAGCCGGAGCTCGTGGCCGCCGAGACATCACCAGAGTCGGCAGACGAGGAGCGCGCCGAGGCCTGACGGCCCGGTCGAAGAGAGGAGCCAGGGATGACGCTCAACAAGATGATGATCATCGGCAACCTCGGCGCCGATCCCGAGCTGCGCTACACGCCCAGTGGGAAGGCGGTCACGAACCTCCGCGTGGCGGTCAACGACCGCAGCCGCGGGGCTGACGGCGAGTGGGTCGAGGAGACGATGTGGATCGGCGTCGAGGTCTGGGAGCAGGCCGCAGAACGCCTCGCCGAGCAGCTGCGCAAGGGGAACAAGGTCTTCGCCGAGGGCCAGCTCCGCGCGCGTGAGTACGAGGCGCGCGATGGCCAGAAGCGCACGGCGCTCGAGCTGCGCTTCGCGCGCGTCGTCAACCTCGAGCGGCGGCCGCGCGAGGAGGGCTCCTTCGCCGGCAGCGAGGGCTCGTACGGCGATGCGCCGCCCCAGGTCAAGCCCCGCGGCGCCGAGACGACTTCATCGGCTCCCGGCGCCGAGATGGACGTCGACGACATTCCCTTCTGACCGGATCGACACTGACGAGTTCGAGAGGAAACGACACCGAACATGGCAAGCCCCCGATCCCGCCGCGAGGCGGCCGACTACTACCGCGATCGGCGCCGGCGCAAGGTCTGCAACTTCTGCGTCGACAAGGCCGAGAGCATCGACTACAAGGAGGTCAACCGCCTCCGCCGCTACCTCAGCGAGCGTGCGAAGATCGAGCCGCGGCGCAAGACGGGCACGTGTGCCCGCCATCAGCGCATGCTGACCACGGCGCTGAAGCGCGCTCGACACGTGGCGCTGCTGCCGTACGCGCCCCAGCATCTCCGCCCGTAGCCGGGCGACGGCGAGCGGGCACGGCCGCCAGTTGACCGCGCTGCGCCCGTCCGCGACACTCAGCCGGCCCGAGGGGGAGTATCCCCTGACCCGCGCCATCGTCAGGACGGCGGAGATGGCTCCGCCCGGTGGCTCGGGCCGGCCCGCTTCGCGGCCGGCAGGAGAGACCTTCGGCCATCCCGTGCGGCGTCCGCCGATGGCGGCTGCCGTGCTCCGCGACGGCTAGAGGTCAACCGTGGATATCGTCCTGCTCATCGTGTCGCTGGCGGTGATCCTGCTGGCGGCTGAGCTCTTCACGAACGGCATCGAGTGGTTCGGCCACAAGCTGAACCTCGCCGAGGGCGCGGTCGGAAGCGTGCTGGCCGCTGTCGCGACCGCGCTGCCCGAGACGCTGATCCCGGTCATCGCCATCCTCGGGCCGTTGATCTTCGGCGGCGACGCGGAGACGTCGGAGGCCATCGGAGTCGGGGCGATCCTCGGCGCGCCGTTCACCCTCGCCACCCTCGCGATGTTCGTGACCGGCGTCGCGGTCATCCTCTATTCGCGCGGCGGGAAGCGGGGCACCGGGATGCGCGTCAACGTGCGCGTGCTCGGGCGGGACGTGGCCTTCTTCATCGTCGGGTACGGGCTCGCCATCGGCACCGCCTTCTTGCCGGCCGATCTGAGCTGGCTGAAGTGGGTGGCTGCCGCGGTCCTGTTCGTCATCTACGCGGTGTACGTGCGCCTGCACTTCACCGATGCGCCCGAGCCCGGAGATCCCGACGAGCTCAACCCGCTGCACGCCACGAGATTGCCGGGAATGGCCGGACCGCACACCCTGGACATCGACCTCCTTCCGGGCGAGAAGGACAGCTGGGAGGACGTCGAGGGGGCACCGCCCCGGATGCGGATCATCGTCAGCCAGGTGCTCGCGGCGTTGGCGCTGATCATCATCGGCGCGCAGGTCTTCGTCGGGGCTGTCGAGCAGCTGTCGCTGGCGATCGGCCTCGACCCGCTGATCCTGACCCTCATCATTGCGCCGATCGCCACGGAGCTGCCGGAGAAGTTCAACAGCGTGCTATGGGTGCGCACCGGCAAGGACACGCTGGCCATGGGCAACATCACCGGCGCCATGGTGTTCCAGAGCTGCCTGCCGACCGTGCTCGGGCTGCTCTTCACGACGTGGACCTTCACCGAGGAGAGCGCCATCGGCTTCGCCTCGGCGGGCGTCGCGATCGTCGCCACGCTCCTGATCTTCGGCAACATGCTGCGCACCGGGAAGCTCTCGGCGTGGACGCTGCTCATCGGCGGTCCGTTGTACCTGATCTACGTCTACCTGGCCCTCTTCACGCCGCTCGGGGCCGGCTCAACCGGCCACTGATTCCGCAACATTCGAACAGCGAGCAAGCGTCTGGGGACCGGACCACGGGTATACTTCTTGCGCTTGAGCAGCGGCCGTGACCCGCGGCTCGAACTGCGAACAGAGGGAGGCACTGTGCTGAAGCAGGAGAGCAGACCGCAGGCAGCGCAGGTGGAGACGACCACCGAGCTGTGGGCGTTCTTCCGTGGCGAATTCGTGCCGCTGCGCGACGCGAACATCAACGTCATGACCCACGGCTTCAACTACGGCACGGCCGTCTTCGAGGGGATCCGCGCGTATTGGAACGCGGACGAGGAGCAGCTCTTCGGCCTCGAGCTCGTACCCCACTACGAGCGGATTCGGTCGTCCGCTCGCCTCCTGATGATGGAGGTCCGCCAGTCGCCCGAGGAGCTCGCCGAGATCACCGTCGAGCTCCTTCGTCGTGATGGGCTGCGGGAGGACGTCTACCTGCGACCGATCGTCTACAAGAGCTCGGAGACGATCGGGGTCCGGCTCCACAACCTCGACGCCGACATCACGATCTTCGGCGTCCCGTTCGGGCAGTACATCGACACCGAGGGCGGCATCAGGGCGCAGGTCAGCACCTGGCGCCGGACCGATGACAACGCCATCCCCGCGCGCGGCAAGATCACGGGCGCCTATGTGAACGGGGCGCTCGCCAAGAGCGAGGCTCAGCTCAACGGCTACGACGAGGCGATCATCCTCAACGCCGACGGCCATGTGAGCGAGGGGAGCGCCGAGAACCTGTTCATCGTCAAGAACGGCGCGGTCATCACGCCGGCTGCGACCGACAATATCCTCGAGGGGATCACGCGGCGGCGGCTGATCGACATGGCGCGGGCCGATCTTGGAGCCGAGGTGCGCGAGCGCTCGATCGATCGGACCGAGCTCTACGCTGCCGACGAGGTCTTCCTGTGCGGCACTGGCGCCCAGATCAGCCCGGTGATCGAGATCGACCGTCGGACGATCGGCAGCGGCCGGCCAGGCCCGATCACTCGCGAGCTGTCGCGCGCTTACTTCGACGCGGTGCGCGGGCGCCTGCCCGCCTATCGCGACTGGCTCACCCCCGTCTACTAGGAGGCCCGTGCGGCGGATCGGCATCGGCGCCCAGCCGGCCGCCCGGCTGGCAGGCGCAACGATGACCACCCCGCTGCCTCGCGAACGCTACGGCTGGCTCGTCCGGCTGCTCGAGATGGTGCCCGGGACGATCTCGTGGGCCATCCTGATCCTGCCGATCTGGCTGAGCTTCAGCTATCCATCGCTCGTGGCGTACTTCGTTCTCAGCTTCAACTTTTACTGGCTCTGCCGTGCCGTCTGGTTCAGCACCGCGGTCATCGTCGCGTTCCGGCGCATCCGCAGAGTCCAGGCGGTGGATTGGACCGCGCGCGTGGCCAGGGTCCCCGGCGCCGACGAGCTCATTCACCTGGCCCTCATCCCGACCTACACCGAGTCGCTCGACAAGCTGCGCCACACGGTTCGTGCCCTGGCCGAGGCCGAGTGGCCGACCGAGCGGAAGATCTGCGCGATCATCACGCGTGAGACCGACACGGGCGGCATCGAGAACGTGCGCGTGCTGCGCGAAGAGCTCGGCGACGCCTTCGTCGAGTTCATCCACATCCTCGATCCGCTCGAGCCGGGGATCGTGGTCGGCAAGAGCAGCGCGATGGCGTGGGGCGGGCGCTATCTGCATCGGCTGCTCGTGCGCGAGCGTGGCATGGATCCGAAACGCATCATGGTCACCGACCTCGACGCTGACTTCCGCGTTCACCGGCAGTACTTCGCCTACCTGGCCTGGATGCACCTGACCGATCCGAACCGCGACACCCAGCTGTACCAGCCGATCCCGTACCTCCACAACAACCTGTGGCAGGCGCCGGTCTTCCAGCGACTCTTTGCCGCGGTGCTCACCCAGCTGCAGATGTGGCGCAGCGTCCTTCCGGAAAAGCTCCAGAGCTTCAGCTCGTACTCGACAACGCTCCACCTTGTCCATGACGTCGGGTACTGGGCCACCGACGCGATTCCCGAGGACAGCCGCTTCTACTGGAAGAGCTACTTCCGGTACGGGGATCGGTTCCGGGCCGTGCCGCTGTTCATGCCCATCTACGGCGATGCAGTGCGTGCCCGGACCTACTGGCGCACGATGGCCGAGCAGTACCTCCAGGTCCGGCGCTGGGCCTGGGGCGTGACGGACATTCCGTACGTCATCGAGAACGCCATCGTGCACACCGAGATCCCGTTCTGGAGCCGGTTCTGGCGGATCGGCAACCTCTTCGGCGAGCACATCAACTGGGCGATCGCCCCGTTCGTGATCACGTTCGGCGCCGCCCTCCCCCTCCTGCTCAACCCGGCCTTCGCCGAGACGACCCTCGGCCAGAACTTGCCGCTGTTCGCTAGCTCGATGCTCACACTCGCGCTCATCAGCCTCCTCGTTCTCGTCGTCGTCGAGCACTTCATCGTCCCGCCCCGACCATCCGAATGGGGTCCCTGGGAGCGATCGCTCAGCTACGTGCAGTGGATCGCCCTGCCGCTCGTCGGCATCTTCTTCAGCACGCTGCCCGCACTCGACGCCCAGACGCGGCTGCTCACCGGGCGGTACCTCGAGTACCGGGTGACCGAGAAGGCATGAGCGGATGACGCTCGCCCGGGGGCCGATCGCCCGCGTCAAGCTGGCCCGCTCGCTGCCGCGGCTGCTCGCCGTCCCGTTCGTGTCCTTCATGGCGGCCGGCACCGCCATCGCCGCCGGGCTGCTCGTGATCCCCCCGCCGATCGGCTTTGCGCTCGTCGCCGTCGGCGCCGTCCTCGGCCTCATCGGGCTGGCGCTCATGGTGGTGCTCCTGAGCGTTCGGCTCGACGTGGAGGAGTCGGCCATCCACGTCAGCTGGATCGGTGGCGAGCGGGTGTACCTGCTCAGCGCCGGGCCGGTGACGCGCGTCCGCCTGAACGGCCCGAGCGCATCGCGGCTGCGGGTGCAGTCCGGCGCATTCGGTTGGGGCCTCGGCCGTGCCGTGCTCCGCGACGAGGAGCGAATCCAGATCGTGCGCCTGGCGCGGACGCCGACCGCGATCCTCGTTCCGACCGACCGTGGGCGCCTGGCGATCGCGCCGGCCCGGGACGACGACCTGCTCGATGCGTTGTCGAAGGCCGCGCATGCACGCCAACGGCTCGCGGCGCGGGCCGCGGCGGCGGCCGAGCTGCCGGAAGCCGATGCGGCTGCGATCGCGCCCGCCACGACCGGCGAGCCTCCGCCGGAGATCGAGGCGCGGGATATTCCCGAGCCGCCACGGCCGATGACCGGGATCGAGCGCGCGATGCTCGAGGAGCGCCTCGGCAGGGAGCGAGCCGATGCGGAGGTCGCTGCCGCGGCCGCGGCGGCCGCGGCAGCGCAAACCGATGCCGCACCCGTCACCGAGGTCGCACCGGCAGCCGCCGACGCCGAGCCGGCAGTCGTCGAGGCACAACCGACCACCATGCCTCAACCTCCCGTTGGCGTGCAGCGCGCGCGCGCTCGTGCGGCCTTCGTCTTCCTGCCGCTGCTCGGCGCCGGGCTGGCGTGGGGGATCGGAATCGCCACCGGCCGGATGCCAGAGCCCGGATCCGACCTGGCGCGCCTGACCTCGCTGGCCCTGGTGATGGCCGGCCCGGCGACGTCGCTCGGCGCGATCATGGCCATGGCATGGTGGCCGCGCCTGGTGGGCGTCGTCGTGACGGGTGGCCTCGTGGCATCGGTCTTCATCGGGCGCGCCTTGTTCGGTCCTTGAATTGACACCGGGCCGCGGCGGCTGCGACCATCGCGCCCCAATCGAAGATCGGCGATGACGGAGACGCGGTCGCGTCGGCGACGAGCCACGAGCGAGCCCGGACGGTGTGAGCGGGCGGCATCGGCCACGAGGACCATCACTCTCGAGCCGGAGGCGCCAAGCGGGCCAACGTCCCGTACGTGGAGCCTCCCGGAAGCCCCCGATAGCGAGGCGAGCGAGTGGATCGGTGCGCAACGCATCGGTCAAGCGCGGGTGGTACCGCGGGATTTCAACCTCCCGTCCCGGATTCTCGGGACGGGTTTCTCGTATCTGGAGCCACGCACGACGTGTTCAGGCCAGTCGACAGCAAGCTGAACGTGCCCCAGCTGGAGCGCGAGGTCATCGAGCGCTGGCGCGAGCGCGACACGATGGCCCGCTACCTCGTGCGCAACGCGGACTCCGAGCGACGCTACAGCTTCCTGGACGGACCGATCACGGCCAACAACCCGATGGGCGTCCACCACGCATGGGGCCGCACGTACAAGGACCTCTTCCAGCGCTACCACACGATGCTCGGCGAACGGCAGCGGTACCAGAACGGGTTCGACTGCCAGGGCCTCTGGATCGAAGTCGAGGTCGAGAAGGAGCTCGGCTTCAACAACAAGCGCCAGATCGAGTCGTTCGGGATCGACCGCTTCGTCGAGCTGTGCAAGCAGCGCGTCGACCGATTCGCCGCACTCATCACCGAGCAGAGCAGGCGACTCGGGATGTGGATGGACTGGGACCACAGCTACTACACGAACTCGGACGAGAACAACTACACGATCTGGGCCCTCCTGGCCGAGTGCCAGCGGCGCGGCCTCCTCTACCGCGGTCACGACGTCATGACCTGGTGCCCGCGCTGCGGGACGGGCATCAGCAACATGGAGGCGGCGGAGGGATACAAGCACGTCGCCCACCTGTCGGTCACGCTGCGACTGCCGGTCACGACCCCTGGGCACGAGGCCGAGGACCTGCTCGTATGGACCACGACGCCGTGGACGCTCTCGAGCAACGTCGCCGCCGCGGTCCATCCCGACCTGGCATACCAGCTCGTCGAGGGCCACGAAGGAAGACAGTGGTGGGTGAGCGCCGGCTCGAAGCAGCGCGTCGCGGGTCATGCCGCGGTCCTGCGCGAGGCCAAGGGCGGCGAGCTGGTCGACCTGACCTACGCCGGGCCGTTCGACGAACTCCCCGCGGCCGCCGAGGTCACCCATCGAGTCATCCCATGGAGCGAGGTCGACGATGCAGAAGGCACCGGCATCGTCCACATCGCGCCGGGTTGCGGGCAGGAGGACTTCGCCCTGTCCAGGGCCTTCGACCTGCCGGTCCTCGACCCGGTCGACGAGTTCGGCGTCTTCGCCGAGGGCTTCGGATGGCAGACCGGCCGCGCTGCCGGCGCCACAGAGGACCCGTCGCAGGACCTCGCGCGTGACGTGGTCGCAGACCTGGGGGGCAAGGGGCTGGTCGTCGCGACCGAGCGCTTCACGCACTCCTACCCGCACTGCTGGCGCTGCGGGACCCAGCTGATCTTCCGTCTCGTCGACGAGTGGTTCATCGCGATGGACCCGCTGCGCGAGCCGGTGAGCAACGCAACGCGCGAGGTCACCTGGCTGCCGCCCGGCATCGGCCTCGAGGAGCGCGAGCTCGACTGGCTGCGGAACATGAGCGACTGGATGATCAGCAAGAAGCGCTATTACGGCCTCGCCCTGCCGATCTGGGAGTGCACCGACTGCGACGCCTGGGAGGTCATCGGCTCGAAGGACGAGCTTCGCCAGCGCGCGGTGGCCGGCTGGGACGCCTTCGACGGCCATAGCCCGCATCGGCCCTGGATCGACAACGTCGAGATCGATTGCTCGTCCTGCGGCGGGCGCGCGAAGCGGACGACCGACGTCGGCAACCCGTGGCTCGATGCCGGAATCGTCGGCCTCTCCACGCTTGGCTGGAACTCGGACCGCGAGGCGTGGGGGAAATGGTATCCGGCCGACTGGGTCAGCGAGTCCTTTCCCGGCCAGTTCCGCAACTGGTTCTACGCCCTGCTGACAATGTCGACGGTGATGACCGGCCGCGCACCGTTCAAGACGCTCTTCGCCTATGCGCTCATGCGTGACGAGCACGGCGAGGAGATGCACAAGAGCAAGGGCAACGCGATCTGGTTCGACGACGCCGCCGAGCAGATCGGCGCCGACGTCATGCGCTGGTTGTTCGCCGCCACGAACCCGTCGACGAACCTGAACTTCGGGTACGGACCGGCCCACGAGGTGGTCCGGCGCTTCTTCCTGCCGCTGTGGAACACGTACGGCTTCTTCGTCACCTACGCCAGCCTCGACCGATGGACCCCAGACCAGACCGATGGCGTCGAAGGAGCGCGGACGATTCTCGACCGATGGATCCTCTCCCGTCTCGACGGGCTGGTCGGCGAGGTCCGCGCTGCGCTCGACGTCTACGATGCAGCCCGCGCCGCCCGGGCGATCGAGGGCTTCGTCGACGAGATGTCGAACTGGTACGTGCGCCGTAATCGTCGCCGCTTCTGGAAGGGCGAGCTCGACGCCGACAAGCGCGCCGCCCACGCCACGCTGCACGAGGTGCTCACCATGCTCATGCGCCTGATGGCGCCGATCACGCCGCACCTCACCGACGAGATCTGGGAGAACCTGGTCGTCGCGGTGGATGCCTCGCAGCCGGACAGCGTCCACCTGACCGACATGCCGGAGCGCGTCGCGGGGCGGTCAGCTGCCGGAGCTCGAGGCCACAGTCGACCTGGCGCGCCGGACGGTGGCGCTCGGGCGGGCGGCGCGGGCGGCGTCCGGGATCGGGACGCGCCAGCCTTTGCGCGCGGTGCGGGTGAAGCTGCCGGCATCGGCAACGAAGACCATGGCGTCCGACCTCGCCGCGGCCGAGGCGTTGAAAGCCGAGGTGCTCGACGAGCTGAACGTCCGCGGGTTCGAGCTCATCGGAGACGAGTCGGAGATGGTCGAGCGAAGCCTCTACCCCCTGCTGCCGATCGTCGGCCCGCGGCACGGCAAGCGCGGTCGGCGCGATCATGGCCGGCGCAAGAGCGGGGGAGTGGCAGCTGCGCGAGGACGGAACCGTCGAGGTCGGCGGCGTCATCCTCCAGCCAGACGAGTTCGAGCTCACGGCGCGGGCGCGGCCGGGCCACGAAGTCGCCGAGGAAGGGGACCTGCTCGTCGCGCTCGACACGACCCTTGACCCCGAGCTCGAGGCCGAGGGCCTGGCGCGCGAGGTTGCGCACCGGCTCCAGGCGATGCGCCGCAGCGGCGGCTTCGAGATCAGCGATCGTGTGCGTGTGACGATCGGCGGCGACTCGACGGCGGTCGAGCGGCTGGCCGCGCATCGCGACTGGCTGGCCGACGAGCTACTCGCCGTCGAGCTCGAGCTCGCACCGGGCGCGGGCATGGCCGACGCGGACCAGCGCGAGTCCGTGACGCTGGATGGCGTCCGCCTCGAGCTTGCGGTCGCCCGCGCCTGACCGTGCTGTCCGGTAGAGTGGGGTCGTGGAGGCCGGTAGGGAACGCGACGGGTCGCTGAGAGCCGCGCTCGTACTGGCGGGCACGGCGCTGGTGCTCTACGTCGCCGACCAGGTCTCGAAAGCGCTCGTCGTCATGGCTCTTGAGCCGGGGGAATCGTTCAACGTCCTCGGCGACTTCGTGCGCATCTGGTACGTCCGGAACACCGGCGCGGCGTTCAGCCTCTTTCCGGGCGCATTCTGGCTGTTCGTGCCGGTCACCGTACTCGCGCTGGTGATGATCGGCTACTTCTTCCGCTCCTTCCGCGATCGCGGCCCGGCGATTCACATCGTGCTCGGCACGGTCCTCGCGGGCACGCTCGGCAACCTGACCGATCGGCTTCGCCTCGGCTACGTCGTTGACTTCATCAGCGTCGGCATCGGCGAGTGGCGCTTCCCGACGTTCAACGTCGCCGACTCGGCGGTCGTGGTCGGGATCTTCCTGCTGGTGGCCTACCTCACCTTCGCCGACGGCCGGCGCCGCCAGGACGAGCCGGCCGCGTGACGGTGGCGGATCGCACGGTCGATGGCGTCGCGCCGGCCGGCCGCGTCGATCTCGCCGTCGCCGCCGTGGCCGGCATCAGCCGCGCGCACGCCCAGCGGCTCATCGGTGACGGACGGGCGCTGGTGGACGGTGGTCAGCGCCGCTCGAGCGACCGGCTCGCAGGGGGAGAGCGGATCAGCGTGGTGCTCAGCGCCCCGCCCGACGACTCGCTGGTGGCGGAGTCGATTCCGCTCGTCATCGCCTACGAAGACGACGACATGCTCATCGTCGACAAGCCAGCGGGCCTCGTCGTCCACCCCTCCGCCGGGCACGGCAGCGGCACCCTCGTCAACGCGCTGCTCGGTCGAGCCCGCGATCGCGGCGAGCCACTTGGCTCGATTGCCGGCGTCGGGCGACCGGGGATCGTGCACCGGCTCGACAAGGAGACGAGCGGGCTGATCGTGGTCGCCAAGACCGACGCGGCGCAGACCAGCCTCATGCGCCAGTTCGGCGAGCGCAGCGTCGAGAAGGAGTACCTCGCCCTGGTCCGCGGGGAGGCACCGGCATCTCGAGGTCGCGTCGAGGCGCCGATCGGCCGCGACCCGCGCGATCGCCAGCGGATGGCGGTCACCGCGGGCGGGCGCGCATCGGTCACCGACTACGAGCACCTCGCGACCGGCGGCGGCTATGCGTTGCTCGCGCTCCACCCGCGCACCGGGCGGACGCACCAGATCCGGGCGCACCTCGCCTATCTCGGCCTCCCGATCGCCGGCGACGTGCGCTACGGCGGCGGCGAGGGCCCAGGGGGCCTGCGCCGGCAATTCCTGCACGCGGCGCGGCTGGGTCTCGAGCGCCCGTCGGACGGGGCGTCGCTGCGGGCGTGGAGCGCGTTGCCGCCGGACCTCGCGGCCTGCCTGGAGGCCGCCGGGGTCACGGTCGGTGCCGGACGCCTGCCCGAGGGCGTTGGCGCGGAGGTGGCGGCTTGACCGACGACAAGCGCATGACGTTCCCGAACCCGATGCTGGTCGTGGTCAGCGGCCCGTCGGGGGTGGGGAAGAGCACGATCGTCGCCGAGCTCGCGCGACGCCGTCCGCAGGTCGTCCCGATCGTGACTGCCACGACGCGCGCGCAACGCAACGGCGAGATCGACGGCGTCCACTATCACTTCCTGAGCGAGAGCGAGTTCGCCGACCTGCGCGACAACGACGGCCTCCTCGAGCACGCCAACAACCACGGGGAGTGGTACGGGACGCCGGTCGACCAGGTGCGCGGCATCCTCGCCGCCGGCCGTGACGCGATCCTGACGATCAGCCCGGAGGGCGCACGCACCGTCCGCCGCCTCGTCCCCGACGCGCTCCTCATCTTCGTCATGCCACCGTCGATGGAGGACCTGACCCGCCGGCTCGAGGAGCGCGGCTCCGAGTCGGAGGCGAGCCTCGAGCGTCGCCGGGTCGACGCCGAGCGCTGGATCGCGCAGGCCGACGAGTACGACGACGTCGTCGTCAATGAGACCGGCCATCCGGAGGAGGCCGCCGAGCGCATCTGGGAGATCATCCAGGTCGAGGCCCGCCGCGATCCTCCTCGCCGTCCGCGCGTCTAGGCGCGCCCGGTGACCCAGAGCCCTCGACCGGTGCGGGTCGCGGTTGAGGCCGTCGCCGACCGGCCCGAGCGGACCTTCAGCTACCTCCTGCCGGCCGCAGCTCGGCGACCCGGCTCCCGGCGCCCTTCTCCTCGTTCCGTACGGTCGGCGCCTCGCACTCGGCTACCTGCTACCCGGCGACGCGGAGGCCTCGGACGGCCTGAAGGCCGTCGAGGCCGTCGTCTCGGCTCCGATGCTGACGCCGGACCTGCTCGCGCTGGCTGAGGAGATCGCGGCTTACTACCGCGCGCCGATCGGCACCACCCTGGCCGCGATGCTCCCGCCGGGCCTCGAGTCGCGCCTCGTGCGCCGCTGGGTGGTCGAGCTGACCGATGGGCTCCCGGACGAGCTCCGGCCGCTGGTCGACGCGGAAGGCCGGATCGGCGACACCAGCCTCCAGCGCCACGCGCCGCGGCGGGGACGCGAGGCGTGGGTCGAGGGGCTGCGCCGATCAGGCGCCATCCGCGCCGAATGGTCCCTCCGTCCGCCGGACGTCTCGGCGCGACGGGTGCGGGTCATCCACTCGCTGCCGTCGGACGCCGAGCCGCCGCGGCGCGCTCCGGTCCAACGGGCGATCCTGGAGGCGCTGCGCGACGGGGAGCGGACGATTCCCGAGCTGGCCGAGGTGCTCGGGATGGAGCCGTCGGCGCTCCTGGCGCCCGCCCGCCGCCTCGAGACGACCGGACGGGTCGAGCTCGGGTGGCGGACCGTCGAGCGTGACCCGCTGGCGCATCGGGCTCCGCTGCCACTGCTGCGCAACGAGCTGGCAGCGGAGCAGCGCGCCGCGCTCGACGCGATCGGTGCGCAGGCTCCGCGTGGGGAGCTTCTCCTCGAGGGCGTGGCCGCATCGGGCAAGACCGATGTCTACATCGCAGCCGTGCAGGAGGCTCTGGACGCGGGCCGGGGCGCGATCGTCCTCGTCCCGGAGGTCAGCCTCATCCCGCAGATCGCCGACCGGCTGCGTGCCGTCGTCGGCGACGAGCTCGCCGTGCTGCACTCGGGCCTCTCGGCGGGGGAGCGTCACGACGAGTGGTGGCGGATCCTGCGCGGCGAGGCTCGCGTCGTGATCGGCACCCGGACAGCGGTCTTCGCACCGCTCGACCCCGGACTCATCGTGGTCGACGAGGAGCACGACGGCGGGTACAAGTCCGACCGCACGCCACGCTACGACGCGCGCTGGGTCGCCCGGCGGCGGGCTGAGATGGCCGGCGGGCGACTGGTCCTCGGAACGGCGACGCCGGACCTGGTGACCCTGGCCAGGGTGCGCGGCGGGCATGCGGAACGGGCGAGGCTTGCGGAGCGGCGGGTCGGGGGCGTGCCGGAGATCTCGGTCGTCGACCTGCGGGCGGAGCTGGCGGGCGGGAATCGGTCGATCTTCTCGTCCGAGCTCGCCGACGCGCTCGGGACGCTGCGGCGCGGTTCGGAGCAGGCCGTCGTCATCATCAACCGGCGCGGCGCCGCCACGTTCATCCTGTGCCGCGACTGCGGCGAGAGCCTGCGCTGCCCGGACTGCGACCTGCCGTTCGTCTACCACCTCGCCGGGGGCTCATTGCGCTGTCATCACTGCGGACGCAGCGCCGCGCCGGCCGAGAAGTGCCCGGCATGCGGGAGCGGCCGCATCCGCTACTTCGGCGCGGGCACGCAGCGGGTCGAGGCCGAGCTGCTGGCGGGGTTCCCCGGACTGCGAGTCGCCCGGCTCGACTCCGACGCGCTCGCTGCGCGCCGCGGGTTCGAGGCGGTGTACGACGACTTCCGCGACGGCCGCACCGATGTGCTCGTCGGCACGCAGCTCGCAGCCAAAGGCCTCGACCAGTCCTCGGTCACGCTGGCAGCCGTCGTCGCGGCCGATGTGACCCTCAACCTGCCCGACTACCGCGCCAGCGAGCGGACCTTCCAGCTGCTGGCACAGGTCGCGGGCCGGGCAGGACGCGGACCGATGCCGGGGCGGGTGATCATCCAGGCCTACGCGCCAGGGCACCACGCCGTGCGGGCCGCGGCGAGCCTCGACGTCGACGGCTTCGCGGACGACGAGCTGCTGCGCCGCCGGCTGCTGGGCTATCCGCCGTTCGGCGTGCTGGCGCGGCTGCTGATCGGGGACCCGGATCGGGCGCGTGCCGAGGCCCGCGGGCGCGATGCCGCCGCAGTGGTCGCGGCGCCGGGCGTCGAGGTGATGGGACCCCTGCCGGCCTACGTCGCGCGCCGCGCCGGGCGCTATCGGTTCCAGGTCGTCATTCGCGCGGCCGATGCCGAGACGCGGGCCATGGCGCTCGAGCGGGTGCCGCAGGGCATCGCCATCGACGTCGACCCGGAGTCCCTGCTCTAGTCAGCGACCACCAGCTGGCTCGATCTGGCGCGTGTCACGAGTCATATCAGTAGTGATATATCCGGTGGCAGGCGCGCAACCCGCCTCGAGTGACTCGGCCCACAGCCACATCGGTACAATTCGGCCCGCCATGCCGATCCGTCCCATCCTCGTCGCCGACGAGCCGATCCTCCGTGAGCGAACGAAGCGCGTCCCGAGCTTCGACGCCGGCCTGCATCGGCTCCTCGACGACATGCTGGTGACGATGCGCGACGCGCCGGGCGTTGGACTGGCGGCCAACCAGATCGGCGTGGGACTGCAGGTCGCGGTCATCGAGATCGAGGGTCGCATCACCGAGCTCGTGAACGCGCAGGTCGTGAAGTCGTCTGGTGAGCAGGTCGACTGGGAGGGGTGCCTCTCGATCCCGGGGTACGTCGCCGAGGTGGCGCGCGCCGCGAAGGTGACCGTGAAGGCGAAGGATCGCCACGGCCGCGAGTTCCGGGTGAAGGGCGAGGGCCTGTTCGCACGGGCGCTCCAGCACGAGATCGACCACCTGAACGGACACCTCTACATCGACCTCCTCGGTCCGGATGCCGAGCTCGTGCGCGTTTCGGAGGCCCACGACGAGGTCTCCGAACAGACGGCCGCCGGCATCTAGTGGGGGGCATCGGCCGCATCGCCTTCCTCGGCACCGGCGCGTTCGGCGTACCGCTGCTCGAACGCGTGGCCGATCTTGCCGACGAGATGCTCGTCGTCAGCCAGCCGGATCGGCCGGCCGGCCGCCGGCTCCAGCTGCGAGCCACGCCGATCGCCACCGCCGCGCGTGAACGTGGCATTCCCGTCGTGACGCCCGCGCGCCTGCGTTCGGACGATGCGCGCGAAGAGCTCGTCCGCTACGAGCCCGATGGCCTTGTCCTCGTCGCGTACGGCCAGATCGTGCCGCCGCACCTCCTGGCTCTTGGCCGCCGAGCGCCCCTGAACGTCCACCCGTCGCTCCTCCCGCGACACCGCGGGGCAGCGCCGGTGGCCGGCACGATCCAGGCGGGTGACCCGGAGGGCGGCGTGACGCTGATGGTGATGACCGAGGAGCTGGACGCCGGACCGATCGTCGAGCGCTGGCCGGTCCCGCTGACCGGCCGCGAGACGACCCCCGAGCTCGAGGCGCGGCTGGCGGACCTCGCCGCCGAGGTGGTTCCGCCGGCCCTCGAGCGGTGGGCCGAGGGCGAGATCGAGACCGAGCCCCAGGACGATCGGGCGGCGACGCACGTCCATCCCTTCACGCGCGCCGACGGCTGGATCGACTGGCGCCGGCCGGCGGTCGAGATCGACCGCCAGGTCCGCGCGCTGCAGCCGTGGCCCGGGGCGTGGACGACGATCGACGACCGCCGCCTCCATGTCCGGCGGGCACGGCCGGTGTCGGGCGTCGACGACGTCCCGATCGGCGCCCTGATGCCCGGCCCGCAGCCGCGCGTCGCCTGCGGCGCTGGTGCGCTCGAGCTCGAGATCGTGCAGCCGGAGGGCCGGCCGTCGATGCCTGCCGAGGCCTGGCGACGCGGCCTCGCCCGCGAGCACATCCTCCTCGGAACGGGTCGCCCCGAGGAGGCGGTCCGCTAGCTGGTCGCTCCGCCTGTCGCAGCGGGCGCGAGCTCCTCGCCGACAGCCTCTCCCGGCACGCGGAGGAGGTTGTTTACGCCCCAGACGCCCTCGATCTTCTCGGCCTCGCGCCCGAGCTTGTCGCGCATCTTCGCGTCCGGCACCTCGCCGCGGAGGACGAGGGTGCCGCGCTCGGCGCTGATGTTGATCGAGCCCTTCGGGACCTTCGGGTCGCGGAAGAGAATGGACGCGGCGCGGTCGCGCAAGGTGACGTCGTCGGTGGCGGCCACGCGGCTGCCACCCTGGGTCAGCGCCTCGATCTTTCCCTCCGCCGTGCTGGTCACGATGTGCAGCGCACGCTCGGCCTCGCGCGACGCGTGCCGGACGGCTGCCGCGCCCTGGTCGGCGAGCTGCGCGCGGCGTGCCTTGCCGCGCTGCGGGTCGCTGAGATAGGCGATGGCCGCACCGGTCGCACCGGCGACGATGCCGATCCCCAGCGCTCCGAGCCAACCCGGCCCGGATGGCTCATCCGCGATCCGGGAGCGAGCACGCTCCCCGGCGCGTCTGACGTCGTTCGTTCGAACCTTGATCCCCATCGATTCACCCCAAGATTGCATGTGTGGAGTCACCGCTACGGCACGTCTCGTGCCGCTGCCGGCCGCGAGGGGGAATCCGCCGGATTCGGATATACTCGATCGGAGCCCGCAGGAGGTGGGCCTGACACATGTTCGGTCTCTTCGACCCGATCTACATCTTCGTCGTCCTCATTCCCACGCTGGCCATCACCGGCTGGGCGATGTGGCGCGTGAAGTCAACCTATGGCAAATGGTCCAAGGTGGACTCGGGCATCAGCCTCGACGCGTTCGATTTCGCGCGCAGGCTGCTCGACCGCCAGGGCCTCCAGGACGTCCGCATCGAGCCGACGCCCGGCCAGCTGACCGATCACTACGACCCGCGCGGCAAGGTGCTGCGAGTGAGCACGCAAGTCGCCGACGGCTCGGCACTCACGACCTCCGGGGTGACGAGCTCCGCGCCACGGCTCTCGGTCGCGGCCGCCGCCGTCATCGCCCACGAGGTCGGCCACGCGCTGCAGGATCATGCCGGCGAGCCGGCCATGAAGCTGCGCCAGGCGATCGTACCGGCCGCGCAGTTCGGCTCCAGCATCGCGCCGTGGCTCGTCATCGCCGGCCTGATCTTCCAGATCACCGGGCTGGCGATCATCGGCCTCATCGGCTTCGGCGCGGCGGTGATCTTCACCTTCGCCACGCTGCCGGTCGAGATCGGCGCATCGGGCAAGGCGCTGGCGTTCGTCAACAGCAGCGGCATGGTCGGGGAGCGCCAGGATGGCGCCCGCGCCGTCCTGAAGGCCGCAGCCTGGACCTACGTCGCCGGCGCGCTGACCGCGCTGCTGACGTTCCTGTACTACGTGTTCCTGATCTTCGGGCGCCGTGACTGACGTTCCGATCGCCGGCCCCAAACCGGCGATCAGCGAGATCGACCAGACCCAGCTCGCCGCGTGGCTAGACGCCCGCGGCGAGCCCGCGTATCGGGCCGGGCAGATTCTCGGCGGCGCCCATCGGTCCTCAGCCTCCTCTTTCCAGGAGCTGACCGATCTTCCCGCGCCGCTGCGCGCGGCTCTGGCGGCGAACTTCCGGTTCACGACGATCGCCGACAACCACGTCATCGGCGCCGACGGCGGCCTCACCGCCAAGGCGGTCCACGAGCTCGCCGACGGCCAGCGCATCGAGTCGGTCCTCATGCGCTACCCGGCGCGCGGTCGGACCGCAGAGCGGACGACGATCTGCATCAGCTCGCAGGCCGGCTGCGCGGTGAACTGCCCGTTCTGCGCCACCGGCCAGGCCGGGTTCGGGCGGCAGCTCACGCCCGGCGAGATCGTCGACCAGGTGCTGCACTGGCACCGGCCGCCGTGGCGGGCGCTGGGCGAGGACGGCAGCGGCCACTACAACATCGTGTTCATGGGCATGGGGGAGCCGCTGAACAACGCCGATCGCGTGTTCGAGGCGGTTCGGCTGCTCAACGACCCATCGCGTCTGGGGATCGGGGCGCGCCACATCACCGTCTCGACCTCGGGCGTCGTGCCGGGCATGGACCGCATGATCGACGAGCTGCCGCAGGTCAACCTCGCGATCAGCCTGCATGCCGCGACCGATGCGCTGCGCGACGAGCTCGTGCCGATCAACCGCAAGTGGCCGATCCGCGAGGTCATCGGCGCCGGACGGCGCTTCGCCGCTCGCACCGGCCGCAGGGTGAGCCTCGAGTACGTGATGATCGACGGCCTCAACGACACCGACGAGCAGGCCACCGGCCTGGCCGAGCTGGCCTCGGGCTGGCGCTCGCATGTCAACCTCATCCCGCTCAACCCGACCCCGGGCTCGCGCTGGAGCGGCACGCCGGCGGTCGGGATCGCGCGCTTCGCGGGAATCGTTCGCGAGGGCACCACCGTGACCGTGCGCGACACCCGCGGCCGGGAGATCGAGGCGGCCTGCGGCCAGCTCCATGCCCAGCTCTCGGGCCGCTCGCTCCGCGACGCCCGCAAGGCCGTCGCCACCGCATGAGGAGCGCGCCGCACATCAGCGCGAGCATCCTGAACGCCGACTTCGCGCGGCTCGGCTCGGAGGTCGAGCGCGCCACCACCGCCGGCGTCGACTCGATCCACCTCGACGTCATGGACGGCCACTTCGTCGACAACCTGACGTTCGGCCCGGTCGCCGTCGAGGCCGTCCGGCCGCACAGCGCGCTGCCGTTCCACAGCCACCTGATGATCAGCCGGCCGCTGGCCTATGCCGAGCGCTTCGCGCAGGCCGGCAGCGACCTCATCGTCTTCCACGTCGAGGCCGATGACGAGCCGCGGGCCGTCATCGCCGAGATCGAACGGGCGGGGAAGCGCCCCGGGATCGCGTTGAACCCCGAGACGCCGGCCGAGGCGGTCGTGCCGTGGCTCCACCAGGTCGACCTGCTGTTGGTCATGACCGTCCACCCCGGCTGGGGCGGCCAGACGTTCATCCACGATGTCGTGCCGAAGCTGCGGATGCTCCGCGAGGTCGTCGACCGGCGTCACCTCGAGCTCCAGATCGGCGTCGATGGCGGCGTCAACCTCGAGACGATCGGCGTGTCCCACGAGAGCGGGGGAGACGTGCTCGTCGTCGGCAGCGCCCTGTACAGTACCGCCGGCGACCTGGCGCCCACGGTCGCCGACCTGCGTGGCGCGGCCAAGGCGCACGCCGAACCCGAGACCGATCCATCCGCCGAAAGGACCTGACCCTGCCGCCCCGCCGCTCGCTCTCGCTCGGACTCATGGTCCTTTCGCTCGTCATTCTGCTGGCCGCCTGCGGCGAGGACGGTCCGGAGCTCCCATTCGTCCCGACGCCCGAGCCGACCCCGGAGCAGCCCCGCGAAGTCGCGGTGACCGTCGTGGATCGCTCGGGCGCGCCAGTCGAGGGTGCCGCCCTCGAGGTCGACGGGTTCACCGCCATGACCGACGCCGACGGCGCCGCGAGCCTGACCGCCATGCGCGGAGCGACCGTATCGGTCTCAGCGGAAGGCCACGACCCCGGTGAGGGAACGGTGCCCGACGAGGGCGACCTCGCCATCGAGCTGCGCCCGAACGTCGTGAGCGGGGTGGTCACCGGTGCCGGCAGGGATCCGGTGGCTGGCGTGCGCGTTTTCGTCGACGGCGAGAAGCGCATGGTCGAGACGGACGAGGACGGCGAATACACACTCACCGAGGTGCCCGAGGGGGCGACGGTCTTCTACAAGATGCCCGGGTATCGGCTGGCCGAGACCGCGATCACCGATGGCACCACCCTCGACGTGGCGCTCGAGCCGTTCACCGCCCGCGCCCTCTACGCGCCGTCGGCCGTGTTCGAGGCGCCCGGCCGCCTGGACCAGATGCTTGCCCTCCTCGACAGCACCGAGGCGAACGCCCTCGTCATCGACGTCAAGGAGACCGATGGCCGCCTCTACTACGCCACCGACCTCGAGACCGCCGCCGAGGTCGGCGCCATCCGCGAGACCCCGGTCTTCGACCTCGAGGAGCTGCTGCCGATGCTCGAGGAGCGCGGGATCTACACGATCGCGCGGATGGTGGTCATGAAGGACAACACCTCGGCTGCGGCGCGCCCCGAGCTGGCGGTGCGCAACAGCGCCACCGGCGAACCGTGGCGCGACAACATCGGCGGCGCTTGGCTGGATCCATCGGCGCCCGGCGTGGCCGAGTACATCGCCTCGATCGCCGGCGACCTCGCCGACAAGGGCTTCGATGAGGTCCAGCTCGACTACATCCGCTTCTTCAGCGACGGCGACTTACAACGTGTCCGATACGAACCTGCCGAACACGCAGTCCTTCCGTCTGCCGGCGATCCAGCGCGTGCTGCGCGTCGTGAGCTCGGAGCTCGAAACGACCCGCGCCTTCCTCGGCGCGGACGTGTTCCCGATCAGCTTCATCGTCCCCGACGACCAGGGGATCGGGCAGCGGCCGGAGGTGATCATGCCGTACGTCGACTACTTCTGCCCCATGGTCTACCCGTCGCACTACGGACCCGGCGTCTTCGGCCATGCCGTGCCGAACACCGCGCCGTACGACGTCATCGATAAGACCCTCGAGATCATGAACGAGCAGAAGGAGGGGCTGGCCGTCGTCATCCGGCCCTGGATCCAGGACTTCGGCTACGGCCAGTTCCCGCCGTACACCGCCGAGCAGGTCCGCGCCGAGATGGAGGCAGCCGCCGACAATGACGCTCGCGGCTGGATGATCTGGAACGCCCGCGCCACCTTCACCGAGGCGGCGCTCGGCGCGCCGCGCGAAGGCGAGGATTCGGGTCCGGTTGTCGTCGAGCCTTCGGCGCCCGCTTCTCCCATCGGCGGAGCCGTCGGCTTCGCCGTCCGCCTCGCCCTAGACCGATGCGCCTCGTCGTCCAGCGCGTGACCCGCGCATCGGTTCGCGAGGGAGATGCGTTGCTGGGCGAGATCGGACTGGGGGCCGTCGTCCTCGCCGGCATCGGGACCGATGACGACGCCACCGTCATCGACCGGATGGCCGACAAGCTTGTCGGCCTGCGCTACTTCGCCGATGCGGACGGGCGCACCAACCTGGCCGTCGCCGACGTCGGCGGTTCCTTCCTCGTCGTCAGCCAGTTCACGCTCTATGCGGACGTCAGCCGCGGCCGGCGTCCGGGCTTCACCCGCGCCGCGCTGCCCGAGCGGGCGGTGCCGCTGATCGATCGATTCGCCGAGCGGCTGCGCGCCACGGGCGTGGACGTCGCAACAGGTCGGTTTGGTGCGGACATGGCGGTCGAGCTGGTGAACGACGGGCCATTCACGCTCGTGCTGGAATCCGAGCGGGACCTGGCCTGAACACAGCGACGCCCGCGCCATCGACGCGGGCATATCGGCCTACCGGTCCGAGCGTATCTACGTGAGCGCCAGCCGAACCTAGACCTTCTGGGCAGTCCGGATGCAGCGGGAGCAGGCCTTCACCTTCGTGACCTTGCCGTCGCGCTCGAGGGTCATCGGCTGCAGGTTGGGCAGCCAGCGGCGCAGGGCGCGCTTTCGGTTCATACCGACAGACTGGGGATTCCAGCCGGTGATCGGGCGCTTGCCGCAGATGTCGCAGACGCGGGCCATGGTCGAGGGGATCTCCAGTCACGAAGAGGCCGGCGCCGGGCGCCGGAACGAGTGAAATCGTAGCACGCTACGATCGAGCCATGCAATCGAGCCGGGTGGTGACGCCGGGCGATCTCGACCGGCCGATCCGCACCGCGCTCCCATCGCTGGCCCGCGGCGCCGCCGGACTCGCCCGATTGGGCATCACCACGCCCCGCGAGGCGCTCTGGTACCTGCCGTTCCGGTACGACGACTTCAGCGAGCTGCGCACGCTGGGCGAGCTCGTGCCTGACGAGAAGCAGTCGGCCCGGGTGAAGGTCGACGCCGTCCGTGTCGAGCCCGGCTTCGGGCGGCGGCCGCAGCGGGTCATCGCCCAGCTCTCCGACGAGGGCGGTGGCAGCGCCGAGGCGATCTGGTTCGGGCGCCGCTTCGTCGAGCGCCGGCTCCAGGCGGGGGACGAGGTCATCGTCTCCGGCAAGGTGACCGAGCGAGGCTGGCGCCGGCAGTTCACGTCACCCGAGTTCAGCCCGGTCGGCCGCGACTCGGTCCACACCGCGCGCGTCGTTCCGGTCTATCACCTCTCCGGAAGCATCACGCAGAAGCGGCTGCGCGAGATGCTGGCGCGGATCCTCGAGGTAACGCTTCCATCGCTGGAGGACCCGCTGACCGATGCGGAACGCGGTGACCTCCCGCCCCTCGCCGAGGCACTCCAGACCGCCCACTTCCCTGAGACCGAGGCGGAGACGAAGCCGGCACTGGACCGGCTGGCCTTCGACGAGCTCCTCGCGCTCCAGCTCGGCCTGGCGCAGGCACGCAAGGCGCGCGACGACCTCCAGGCTCCCACCATCCGCGTGACCGATGCGGACCTCGCCGAGATCGTCGGCGCGCTGCCCTTCACCCTGACCGGTGACCAGGCCGCGGCCGTGGCGGCGACCGCGGAGGACCTCGCGTCCGAGCGGCCGATGCGCCGCCTGCTCCAGGGCGACGTCGGCAGCGGCAAGACCGCGGTGGCAGCCGTCGCGCTGGCATCGGCGGTGTGGGCCGGCTGGCAGGGAGCGCTGATGGCCCCGACGGAGATCCTCGCGCGGCAGCATCACGCCGGACTGGCGCCGCTGCTGGACGGCCTCGGCGTGCGGTCCGAGTTCCTGTCAGGTTCGCTCACGGCCAAGCGCAAACGGGAGATCCACGACGCGATCGGCGGCGGCATGGCCGAGGTGGTGATCGGCACGCACGCGGTCATCAGCGAGGCCGTCGAGTTCCCGCGGCTCGGGTTGGCGATCGTCGACGAGCAGCATCGGTTCGGTGTGGGCCAGCGGGCCGCCCTCCAGGCCAAGGGCGCCGGCGGTGAGCCGCACACGCTGGCGCTGACCGCCACGCCGATTCCCCGGACCCTCGCGCTGACCGTCTATGGCGACCTCTCGATCAGCACGATCCGCGAGATGCCGCCGGGCCGCCAGCCGATCCGAACCGAGATCCGCGACCGTCGCGCGCTACCGAAGATCGAGGCGTTCCTGGCGTCCGAGGCAGGGGAGGGCCGGCAGTCGTTCGTCGTCGCGCCGCTCGTCGTCGAGTCCGACGCGCTGGAGGCGGCCAGCGCCGAGGCCGAGGCGGAGCGCCTGCAAGCGGCGCTGCCGGACCTGCGCGTGGCCCTCGTCCACGGCCAGCAGCGCGCCGACCTGCGCGACGCGACGATGACCGCCTTCGCGGCGGGAGAGAGCGACGTGCTCGTGGCCACGACCGTCATCGAGGTCGGGATCGACGTGCCGAACGCGAGCGTGATGCTCATCGAGGACGCGGAGCGATTCGGCCTCGCCCAGCTGCACCAGCTGCGCGGCCGGGTAGGGCGTGGTCCGCATCGGTCCTTCTGCATCCTCCTGTCTGACTCGACCGATGCGCTGGCGCTCGAGCGGCTGAAGGTGGTGCGCGGCTCACTGGATGGCTTCCACATCGCGGAGGAGGACCTCCGCCTGCGCGGGGCCGGCAACCTGCTCGGCACCCGCCAGTCGGGCCTGCCACCGCTCAAGGTCGCGAGCCTCTTCGACCCCCGGCACCTGGCGCTCGCCCAACGCGCCCGAGATCTCGCCGATACGTTGGTTGGCGCCGGCGAGCTCCGCCCGGAGCTGGCGCGCATGCAAGCAGACCTTCGCGCCGGCCGAGGCGGAGGGCGACGCCGCCTGATGCGGGTCATCGCCGGGACGGCCCGGGGCCTGTCGCTGGCTGCGCCGAAGGGCGACAAGACGCGGCCGATCACCGACCGGGTCAAGGAGACGCTGTTCGGGATCCTCGGCGACCGGGTGCCGGATGCGCGGGTGCTCGACCTGTACGCCGGGAGCGGGGCGATCGGCATCGAGGCGTTGTCACGTGGCGCGCGGCGGGCAGATTTCGTCGAGCGTGACCACGCTGCCCTTACGACGCTGCGGGCGAACCTCGAACGGACGCGGCTCGAGGGGGCATCGGTCCATGAGGCCGATGTCGAGCGATTCCTGGCAGCCGCCGGGGGACCGTGGGACATCGTCGTACTCGATCCGCCGTACGAGGTGCGTGCTATCGTGGCGCCGCTTCGCGCCCTCGTGCCGTTGCTGGCGCCCGGCGCATCGGTCGTGATCAAGCACTTCTGGCGCGCCGAGACGCCCGAGGTCGATGGGCTGGCCGTCGTCCGGCAACGGCGCTTCGGGGAAACGATGCTCACCTTCCTGGAGGCTCCGGACGCATGACGCGAGTGGCGGTCTTCCCCGGCTCGTTCGATCCGATCACGAACGCGCATCTCGACGTCGCCGAGCGCGCCGCGAAGCTGTTCGATCGGCTCGTGATCGGTGTGCTGAACAACCCGAAGAAGCACCCGCTGTTCGACATCGACGAGCGCGTCGGGCTCATCCGCACCTGCGTCGCCGACCTCGGCGCGCACGTGACCGTGGACGCCTTCGACGGCCTGACGGTCGACTTCGCCCGTCGCCACGGGGCTGGGTTCATCGTGCGCGGCCTCCGCGCGGTGAGCGACTTCGAGGCCGAGCTGCAGATGGCGCTGACGAACCGCAAGCTCGCGCCGGAGGTCGACACGACCTTCCTGATGACCGCGCTCGAGTACGGCTTCGTGAGCTCGTCGCTGGCCAAGGAGGTGGCGCGCTTCGGGGGCGACGTCACGGCCATGCTGCCGGGGCCGGTCGCTCAAGCGCTGAGCGAGCGAATGCACGCCGACCCACGCGTATAATCGCGAGCAAGGAGGGTCGCGGCCACGGATATCATCTTCCTCGTCGAGCGGCTTGAGTCGCTGGTCGCGGCCGCCAAGAAGCTGCCCCTGACGAACAACGTGGTGCTCGATCAGGCAACGGTGCTCGAGCTGATCGACCAGCTGCGCGTGGCCGTGCCCGAGGAGGTGCGCCAGGCACGGCGCATCACCGAGGAGGCCGGTCGTATCACCGAGCGCGCACAGGAGGAGGGGGACGCGATCGTCGCCCGCGCGCAGGAGCAGGCCGTGCAGATGCTCGAGGAGCGTGAGCTCGTGCGCGCCGCCCAGCAGCGCGCCGCCGAGATCCTCGACCGCGCGCAGGACGAGGCTCGCGAGGTCCGCCGTGGCGCCGACGAGTACGCCGCCGGTGTGCTCATCCGCCTCGAGGGCGAGTGCATCAAGGCGCTGACCAGCATCAAGCGCGGCATCGACATGCTCGACGAGCGCCACCGCGTTGCCGGCGACGACGGCGTCACACCTCCGCCATCAGCCGACGCGGCCGTCGCCGTCGACCCGCAGGAGAAGGCCCAAGCCGCTCCTCGGCCATGACCTCCTTCAACGTCGCGGGGCTGCTCCACGAGCCGCCCGGGTCGACGCGCGAGATCCGCCTGCGCGACCACTACCTGACGCTCGGGCCCGACGTCGAGCTGGCCGGACCGATCGACGCCGACCTGCGCCTCCAGCGGACGAACCGCGGCATCTTTCTGCGCGGCGAGCTGACAGCCACCCTGCGACGCACCTGCTCGCGGTGCACCGATCCGTTCGTCGAGGAGGTGCGCGTCGCGATCAGCGAAGAGTTCCTGCCGACCATCGATCCGGTGAGCGGCGCGCCGGTCCAGGCCGAGGCCGCGGACGCGGAGGTCCCGCGGATCGACGAGCACCACCAGATCGAGCTCGATCCGGTCTTCCACGACGAGCTCTCGCTCACCGAGCCGGTGTTCGCTCTCTGCCGGCCAACCTGCCAGGGGCTCTGCCCGACCTGCGGTGAGCGGCTCGACCGCGGCGAGCACGCCCACGGCGACGAGGAGATCGACCCGCGGCTGGCCGGGCTCGCCGCGCTCCTCCGGAATGGCGACGAGTCCTGAGGCCGATCTATCGGGCTGCTGGTCGCACAAGGGGCTCTCGTGCAGAATTCTGCCCGATCGATCGGGCCAGACGCGGCATATGGGTTGTCCGTTCGAGATTTGGCCCGATCCATCGGCAGACGCCCTGGATCGGGCATTCAGAGGGAATCCGGCTATACTGCGGCGTCCCAGTTTTCATCGGTCAAGGAGTTTCCGCGTGGGCGTTCCCAAGCGAAAGGTGTCCAAGGCGCGCCAGGGTGAGCGCCGCGCGCATCTCGCGATCAGCGCACCGCCGCTGGTCGAGTGCGAGCACTGTCACGAGCTGAAGCGTGCCCATCACGTGTGCCCCACCTGCGGGTGGTACAACGGGCGCGAGGCGGTCACGATCGAGGCGGTCGGGCCGGCCGAAAGCCAGCAGCTCTAACGACCGATGCGGATCGCGGTCGACGCGATGGGAGGCGATCTCGCCCCTCGCGAAGTCGTCCGCGGAGCGATCGACTACGCCGTCGGAACTCCCGCTGACGAGGTCATCCTCGTCGGCGACGTGCCGCGCATCGAGCGCGAGATCGCGGAGGACGGGCGCCCGCAACCCGCCAACCTGCGCCTCGTCGACGCGCCCGAGGTCATCGGGATGGGGGAGCATCCGGCCACCGCGCTGCGCACGAAGCGCCGTGCCTCGATCGTCGTCGCAACCGATCTCGTCCGCGACGGCGACGCCGATGCGGTTGTCAGCGCCGGCTCGACCGGGGCCACGATGGCCGCCGCGATCTTCCGCCTGGGCCGTATCAGCGGGATCGACCGTCCGGCGCTCCCGGCCCACATGGTGACCGCCACCGGGCCGGTCATGCTGCTCGACGTCGGCGCCAACATGGACTCCGAGCCGGAGAACCTCGTCCAGTTCGCGGCGATGGGCGCCATCTTCGCCGAGCACGTGCTGGGGGTGAGCAACCCCCGGATCGGTCTGCTGAACATCGGCGAGGAGATCGAGAAGGGCGACGAGCGGGCACGCGAGACGCACGCCAAGCTGGCCGCCGCGGACCTGCATTTCGTCGGCAACGTCGAGGCGCACGACATGATCGCCCACCGGGCCGATGTCGTCGTGTGCGACGGCTTCGTGGGCAACGTGGTCATCAAGTTCTTCGAGGGCATCACCAGCTTCATCTTCCGCTCGCTGCGCGAGGACCTCCAGCAGGGACCGATCGCGCCGCTGGCGCTGCTGGCACTCAGGCCCGGCTTCGACCGGACCCGCGCCCGCTTCGACCACGAGAGGTATGGCGGCGCGCCGCTGCTCGGCGTGAAGGGCGTGAGCATCGTCACACACGGCCGCGCGAAGGCGCGGATGATCGAGCACGCCATCCGGGTCGCCTCGGAGGCGGCGCACGCGCGGGTCCCGCAGCTCATCGACGAGTGGTCGCGCGAGCACCCCGCGCTCGCTCATCGCGGCGTGCGCTCCCGGATCGCCGCGCGGCTCCACCGCGAGCGAGCGCCGGCGCCGTGACGAGCGCCTCGAAGAGGCGGGCCACCGCGGCCGGGCTGCTGGCGAGGCGTCTGGCGATGCTGGCGCTGTTCGAGGCCGAGTTCCGCCCGGGCGCCGCCCCGGCCGCTCTCGACCGTCTTGCCGACGAGCGGGACGTGCCCGAGGAGGTGCGCGCGCATGCGGCCGGCATCGTCGCCGGAGTCGACGAGCACCGCTCGGACCTGGACGCCAGGATCGCCGTCGAGGCGCCGCTCATACCCGTTCCGGAGCTCGGTCGCGTGGAGCGGACGATCCTCCGGAGCGCGCTCTACGAGGTGCTATACTCCGCCGCGACCCCGAGCGGGGAACCGATGCGTGATGCGGTCTCTCTCGCCCGGATCTACGCCGGCGATGCGGCTCGCCGCCTCGTGAATGGCGTTCTAGGGAGCGTTTCCAGATCGGGTGGAGGAGCCTGAACACGTGACTGATGGGACCACGTTCGAACGCCTCAAGAAGATCATCGTCGAGCAGCTCGGTGTCGACGAAGAAGAGGTCAACCCACAGGCCTCGTTCGTCGAAGACCTCAACGCCGATTCCCTCGACCTGGTCGAGCTCATCATGAGCCTGGAGGAAGAGTTCGGCATGGAGATCTCGGACGAGGATGCCGAGAAGATCCAGAAGGTCTCCGACGCCGTCGAGTTCATCGAGGAGCATCAGCAGTAGACCGGATTCGCCCATGGACGCTCCTTCGCTGGACGAGCTCGCCGAGCGCCTCGGCATCGATCCGGCGGATCCGGGGCTGATCCGCCAGGCATTCGTCCACAGCTCCTTCCACAACGAGAACCCGACCGCCGTCTCCGGTCACAACGAGCGCCTGGAGTTCTATGGCGATGCCGTCATCGGCCTCACCGTCAGCCGCCTGCTCTATGACCGCTATCCCGACGAGGACGAGGGCTTCCTCACCGCCCGACGCGCCGCGCTCGTCAACCGCGATGCCCTCGCCGCACTGGCCCTGGAGATCGGCATCGACCGACTCCTGCGCCTCGGCCGCGGAGAGTCCGAGGCCGGGGGCGCGACCCGGCCTTCGGTCCTCGCCGCCGCCTTCGAGGCCATGGCGGGAGCCCTCTCGCTGAGCGAGGGACCGGAGCGCACCGAGCAGGCGCTGGCATTGCTGTTCGGGCCGCGCCTGGACGCCTTGGCCGAGATCGAGGGGCCGCCGAAGTCCGCGAAGTCGCGGCTCCAGGAGTGGACGCAGCGCCACCGCGGCACGAAGCCGGTCTACCACCTGGCCGGCACGACCGGCCCTCCGCACGAGCAGCACTTCCGCGTCATCGTCGTCCTCGACGGCGCGAGCCTGGGGACCGGCTCCGGATCGAGCCGCCAGCGGGCGGAGGAGCAGGCCGCTGAGGCCGCACTCGTCGAGATCCGCGCCGGATCCATCCCGGCGCCATGAGCCGCCTCAGGGAGCTCCGCCTCCACGGCTTCAAGTCGTTCGCCGATCCGACGCGCTTCGTCTTCGAGCCCGGCGTCAACGCCGTCATCGGTCCGAACGGCTCCGGCAAGAGCAACATGGCCGATGCCGTGCGCTGGGTGCTCGGGGAGCAGTCGAACCGCTCGCTGCGGACCCGGCGCGCCGATGACGTCATCTTCGCCGGTTCCGAGCAGCGCCGGCCTCAGGGGATGGCGGAGGCGATCCTGACCCTCGACAACGGCGACGGCTGGCTCCCGATCGACTTCGCCGAGGTCTCGGTCGGCCGGCGCGCGTATCGGTCAGGCGACAGCGAGTACCTCATCAACGGGGCGAAGGCCCGGCTGCGCGACGTCGTCGATCTGCTCGGCGAGGGGCGCCTCGGGGCGAACGAGCTGGTCGTGGTGGGGCAGGGAACCGTCGACGCGGCGCTCTCGCTGCGCCCGGAGGAGCGCCGCCAGCTGTTCGAGGAGGCGGCCGGCGTGAAGGGCCTCCAGGTGCGACGCAACGAGGCGTGCGTCCGGCTCACGAAGTCGCGCGACAACCTGACGCGCGTGAGCGACCTCATCGCCGAGCTCAAGCCGCAGGTCCGCCGGCTCGCGCTCCAGGCCGAGCACCAGCAGCAGCACGATACGCTGGGGGCACGGGCCCGCGCCCTCGTGATGGCCTCGCATCGACGCCGCGACCGGGCTGCCCGTGCCGCGCTCGGCGAGGCCAGGCGGGCCGCCGCGGCGGCCGAATCGGCGTTGGCCGCGTTCCGCGAGACGCAGGATGCCGGTAGAGCCGCCGTCCAGGCCGCCGAGCAGCGCTACTGGGCCGCCGAGGAGGCGGCTCGTGACGCGGGTCGAGCGCGCGAGGCCACGCGCGAGGCCGTCATCCGGGCCGAGGGCCGGCTCGAGGCGCTCGATGGGCGGCTCCGCGAGCTGAACGCCGCGCTCGAGCGTGAGACGGCAGAGCTCACCGAGGCGCAGCGCGAGCTCGACAGCACCGACGACGAGGCCGCCGCCGAGGTAGCCCCGACACTCCGACGCGCCGCCGAGGCCGAGGATGGCTGGCGAGCGGCCGTTGCCGAGCTCGCCGCGGCCGATGAGGCGCTCCTGACGGCCGAGGAGGCGGTGGCGGAGCTTCGCGCGCGGGAGAGCGACCGGATCGCCGCCGTCGCGCGCGAGTCGGAGGAGGCCGCCCGGCGGCGGGCCAGACATGAGGAGGCCAGCGCCGAACGCGAGCAGCAGGTCGCGGCGCTCGATGAGGCTCGCACCGGGCAGGCAGCGGCGCGCCGGGCCCTGGTGGGCGCCGAGTCAGGCGCGACCGCCACCGGCGCGGCCCTCGATCGGGCCGAGGAGGAGCGGGACGCGACGCAGGCCGCCGCCGACGCCGCGCGCCAGGCCGCCGTCGAGATCACCGAGCGGCTGCGGGCCACGCGGGCAGAGCTGGCCGCGGCGGAGGAGCCGCATGACGCGGAGGCCCGGCTCGGCCGTCGTCTCGCGGCGGCAGGCTGGTCGAGCCTGCTGGACACGCTCGACGCGCCGGAGGCGGCGTGGCCGGCGGTCGAGGCCGTGGTCGGCGGCGAGCTGGAAGGGGCGTTGCTGTGGACCGGCGAGGATCCGCGCGGTCAGCTCGCGGACGCCCGGGGCGCGGCGCGGCTGCTCGCCGGGACGTCGGCCAACGGCGCCGACGGCCGCAGTGCCGCGCTCGAGGCGGTCGCGGGCGAGCGAACCCTTGCCGAGTGGACCGGGTCCGGCGACCGCGCGCCGCTCGCATTCCAGAGGACCGCGGTCGCCCGTGACGTGGGCGCGCTGCTCGAGGGCTGGCAGCGCCTGCCGGCCGGCTGGAGCGCCGTGACGCCCGAGGGCGACCTCGCCGATGGACGGGGCGTGATCGTGCTGCGCGGCCGCGCCGACCCACCCGGAGGCGCATCGGCCCGCGCGCACGCCCGCCGGCGCGATCTTGCCGCCGCCGTGGGCCACATGGAGGACGAGTCGCGCGCCGCCCAGGCCGACGCCCACGCGACGACGGAGCGGCTACGGGCCGCGCGAGACGCGCACCTGGCCGCGCGCGAGGCCAACGACGAGGCCGATGCCACCATCCGACGCCTGCGCGCCGAGGTTGCAGCCGCCGATGACGCTCTCTCCCGGCACACGGAGCGACTCGCGCAGCTCGATGCCGACCTCGCCCAGGCGCCTGGGCCGGCCGGCGGTGACCCGACGACGCCGCCTGCACGGCTGGGGCAGCTCCAGGCGGCCGCCGACCGCGCGAGGGCGCTCCGTGACGAGCGCGCTCGAGCGCGCGACGTGGCGCGCGAGTCCTGGAACTCCACCCGCGGTGAGGCCGAGACGCTCGAGACACGAGTCGCCGGCCGCCGACGCGATCGGTCGCTCCGTGAGGCCCGGGTTGCCCAGCTGAGCGCGGCGGTGCCGGACCGTCGAGCGAGCGTGGAGCGGCTCACCGCCGAGCGGAACGAGCTGGAGGCGGCGACGACAGCCGCACGCGCGAGCGACACCGAGGCGGCCGCGACCCAGGCCCGGACCGAGGCCCAGCGGACCGCGCGGCGCTCCGAGCTGCTCGAGCTCGAGCGCGACCAGGGTGGCGGAGGAGCCCGGATGGGAGAGCTCGAGCGCGAGGCGCAGACGACCGCCATTGAAGCGTCCCTCCGAGACGAGGCGCTCGCAGCGCTGGCGCGCGAGCGCGAGCTGGCGCTCGACGGGCTGCCCGAGACGAGCGTCGAGGCACCCCTCGACGAGATCGACGCGCTCGACGACGAGGCGCTGGACGCCGAGGTCCGCCGCGTCCGCCGGACGCTGACGCAGATCGGCTCGGTCAACCCGTTCGCCGTCGAGGAGCATCGCGAGGTCGCGACGCGACTCGAGGAGATAACCGGCCAGGATGCCGACCTGCACGGGGCGATCGAGTCGACCGAGGAGCTGATCGCCCGGCTCGACGCGGAGATCGAGGAGCTGTTCGACGCCGCCTTCCGCGCCATCGGCGAGAAGTTCGACGAGTTCTGCCGTCTCCTGTTCGCCGGAGGATCGGCCTCGTTGCAGCGCTCCGACGAGACCGATGGCGACGCCGCCGGCGGGATCGAGATCGTCGTCCGGCCGCCGGGAAAGCGCCTCCAGCGCCTGGCGATGCTCTCGGGCGGGGAGCGGGCGCTCACCGGCGTGGCGCTGCTGTTCGCGATGCTCACCGTGAACCCGGTTCCGTTCTGCATCCTCGACGAGGTCGACGCGGCGCTCGACGAGGCGAACATCGGTCGTTTCGCGGAGGCCCTGCGCAAGCTCAGCGAGTCGATCGACTTCGTCGTCATCACCCACAACCGCGCGACGATCGAGGTCGCCGATACGATCTACGGCGTGACGATGACCGATGCCGCCGTCAGCCGCGTCCTCTCGCTGCGGCTCGCCGACGTCCCCGTCGAGGTCGGCGCCTAGGTGTTCCGCCGCCGCCGGGAGCCACCCGAGCCGGCGGCTCCGCCCGCCGTCGAGCCGGCGCCGCCGCCGGCGACCGTCGCCCGACCGGCTCGCGAGCCGCGGGGCATGGGACTGCGGGCCGCGCCGTCGGGGCTCGGGGCGCGGCTGCGCTCGATCCTCGGCGGGAGCTCGCCGGCCACCGACGCAACCTGGGACGAGGTGGAGGAGGTGCTCATCGGCGCGGACGTCGGCGCGACGACCACGCTCGAGCTCATCGACGCCGCCCGCGAGCGCTTCCGCGCCGACGGCGGCCGCACCGGCGAGGACGCCCGCCGCGCGCTGGCGACCGAGCTCCGGGATCGACTCGCGCGCATCGGCTCGGGGTCGTTCGACCTCGGGCCTGCACCGTCGGTCATCCTCTTCGTCGGCGTCAACGGCACGGGCAAGACGACGACGATCGCCAAGCTCGCACACCGGCTGCTCGCCGAGGGGCACACGCTCGCACTCGCGGCCGCGGACACGTTTCGTGCGGCGGCGATCGAGCAGCTGCGGATCTGGGGCGAGCAGCTCGGGGTATCCGTCGTTGCCCAGCGTGCTGGCGCCGATCCCGGCGCCGTCGCCTTCGACGCGGTGGCCGCGGCCGAGTCACGCGGCCTCGACGCCGTCCTCGTCGACACCGCCGGGCGCCTGCAGAACAAGCAGCAGCTCATGGACGAACTGTCGAAGATCCGCCGGGTCATCGAGCGGCGCCTGCCCGGGCAGCCGCGCCATGTGCTGCTCGTGCTCGACGCCACGACCGGGCAGAACGGGCTCGTCCAGGCCGAGGCCTTCAGTCGCGAGGCGGGCGTGACCGGCATCGTGCTGACCAAGCTCGACGGCAGCGCCAAGGGCGGCGTGGCGCTGGCCGCTGCCGATCGGCTTGGCGTGCCGATCGTCTTCGCCGGCGTCGGGGAGGAGGTCGATGCCCTCGCGCCGTTCGACCCCGAGGCGTTCGTGGAGTGGCTGTTCGCCGAGTAGCCCGGGCCGGTGCGTTGCCGCCCGACCCGGCCGCCCCTAGAATGGGCAGCCGTTTGCCGGCGCCCCGGCGCCGGACCTGAGACACCACCCGTTATCGGTCCACCATGTTCGACTCCCTGTCCGCACGCCTCCAGGGCGTCACGCAGCGCCTTCGCGGCAAGGCGCGCATCACCGAGGCCGACCTCGACGAGTCGCTGCGCGAGATTCGGCTCGCCCTCCTCGAGGCCGACGTCAACTTCAAGGTCGTCAAGGAGTTCGTCGCCCGCGTCCGCGAGCGTGCCCTCGGCGCGGACGTGCTCAACGGGGTCAATCCCGGCCAGCAGATCGTCAAGATCGTGCACGACGAGCTCGTCGCCGTGCTCGGCGGGGAGCGCCACAAGCTCCAGCTCGAGGCGAAGCCATCGGTCCTGATGATGGTCGGCCTCCAGGGCTCGGGCAAGACGACGACCGCCGCGAAGCTGGCCGTGCGCCTGCGCAAGGACGGGAAGCGGCCGCTGCTCGTCGCCGCCGACGTCTATCGGCCGGCTGCGGTAGACCAGCTCGTCCAGCTCGGCGACCAGGTCGGGGTCGAGGTCCACACGCGACCGGTCGGCACGCCGGCGCTCGAAGTCGCCCGGTCGGGGCTCGAGACGGCGAAGGCCCGCGGCGTCGACGTCATGATCCTCGATACCGCCGGCCGCCTCCACGTCGACGACGCGATGATGGACGAGCTCGTTCGGCTCTCCGGCTCGGTCACGCCGGCAGAGACGCTGCTCGTCGTCGATGCGATGACCGGCCAGGAGTCGGTGCGGGTGGCGGAGGCGTTCCACGCCAAGCTGCCGATCACGGGGCTCGTGCTCACGAAGATGGACGGCGACGCCCGGGGTGGCGCGGCGCTCAGCATTCGGTCGGCGACGGGGCTGCCGGTCAGCTTCCTCGGCACCGGCGAACGAACTGATGGCCTCGAGCCCTTCCATCCCGATCGCCTGGCGCAGCGCATCCTCGGCATGGGCGACATCGTCAGCCTCGTCGAGCGCGTGCAGGAGACGGTCGACACCGACGAGGCCGAGCGAGCCGCGCAGCGGCTGATGGAGAACCGCTTCACGCTCGAGGACTTTCGTAGCCAGCTCAACCAGATCAAGAAGATGGGACCGATCGGCCAGCTGGTCGGCATGATCCCAGGCGCGGGCCAGATGGCGGGCGCCGCACAGGAGGCGGTCGACTCGGGCCAGATGAAGCGGATCGAGGCCATTATCGACTCGATGACGCCCGAGGAGCGGCGCCGGCCGGAGCTCATCAAGGCCAGCCGACGGCGGCGCATCGCGCTCGGGAGCGGGACGTCGACCGCCGAGGTCAATCGGCTCCTCAAGCAGTTCGCCGAGATGCAGAAGATGATGAAGATGATCTCCGGCGGCAAGATGCCGCGCTCGGGCGCTGGCCTCGGCGCGCTGCTCGGTCGCTGATCAACGGATGCATCGGCTCGTCATCGCCTCGGTCACCCTCATCGGGCTGGTCGCCGTCGCGGTCATCGCCAGCTACGTCGTCCTCTTCGCGGGGGCCGCGGACCGAGCCGCGACGATGACCCCGCCCAACACGGTCGTCTACGCCAACCTCTACCTCCAGCCGTCGACGGGCCAGCAGATGAACCTGTCGGGCCTGATCGGCCGCCTGCCCGGCTTCGCCGACGACGCGGCCCTCGACGAGAAGATCGACCAGGTCGTCCAGAACCTGCTGTCGATGACCGGCATCGACTATCGGGCCGATGTGAAGCCGTGGCTCGGCGACCAGATCGCGGTTGCCGCCTGGCCGACCGGCACCGATGCGCTCGAGGCCGCGACCGTGATCCTCGCAGAGACCAGCGATGCCGACACGGCCCGCACCTCGCTCGCGAACCTCACCGCGGACCAGGGCCTCACCTTCACGCCCGAGACCTACGAGGGCGTCGAGCTCCAGGTCAGCGAGGGGACGGCCTACGCGATCGTCGACGGCATGCTCGTGGTCGGAAACGGGGCCGATGCGATCCACACCGTGATCGACACGAGCTCCGGTGAGGAGTCGCTCTCCACGCAACCGGCCTTCACCGATGCGATGGACGGGCTCTCCGACCACCTTGCCTCGTTCTACGTCGATCTGGCCGGCGTGGCCGAGGCCTCCGGGACGGCCACCGACCTCGGCGGAGCCACGACCGCCAGCGCCGTCCTCGTTGCGGAGACCGATGGGCTGCGCCTGAGCGGCAGCGCGCCCCTCCCGACGACCGCCGCCTCGCCCGCGGCCGACCCCGTGCCACAGCAGGGAACGCTCACCGCCTGGATGCCGGAGCAGACGCTGGCCGAGGTGACGGTGTTCGGGCTGCGCGGCGTGCTCGAGGAGGCTCTCGCGGTGGCGGACGAGGTCCCCGCGGGCGAAGAGGTCACGAGCTCGCTCGACACGATCCGGGCACTGGCCGCGTTCGCGCTCGGCGTCGACCTCGACGAGGACGTCCTGCCGCTCCTCGACGGGGAGACGGCGCTCGCGTTCGGCGGGATCGGGCCGACAGCGATGCCGTCCGGGCAGCTCCTGCTGCGCCCGTCGGATCCCGAGGCGGCGGCAGGGACCCTTCGGCGCGTTGCCGACCGGATCGGAGCCAGCGGCGGCAGCAGCTCGACCGAGACGCTGGATGGCATCGAGATCACGGCGATCTCCGTGCCGGATACGATCGATGCGGCATTCGGCGTCGTCGATGGAGTCGTCGTGATCGGTCTCGATCCCGTCGACGTCGCTGCCGTGGCCGAGGCCCGCGGTAGCGGCTTCACCCTCGACGGAGCCAGCGCTTATCAGCAGGCGTTCGACGTCGCCGGGGTGCGGGCCGGGACCGAGGCGTGGGTCGATGTCGGAACCCTCGGCGGCCTGCTCAGCCTCGTCGTCGAGCTCCCCGAAGACGCACGCGATATCCTGTCCGGGCTCGGGTCCTTCGCGCTCACTGTCCCGACACGGCCCGATCAGATCGAATTCCACGCAGTGCTCACGGTCGAAGAGCCCTGAGCCGATTGAACGTTCAGCACTCACACCAGAGGTAGAACCCCTTGGCAGTTGCAATCCGGCTGACGCGCGTCGGGGCCACGAAGCGCCCCGCGTATCGCGTCATCGCCATCGACAAGCGCCGCTCGCGCGACGGGCGGGCGCTCGAGATCCTCGGCTACTACGACCCGCTTACCGAGCCGGCCACCGTCCGCCTCGAGACCGACAAGATCAAGGCGTGGATCGGCAAGGGTGCCCAGCCCTCCGACACCGTCGTCAGGCTCATGCGCCAGGCCGAGGCGACCTCGCAGGCCGGGGCCGATGCGCCCGCGCCGAAGCGCGCCACCCGCACCGCCAGCGCAAAGCCATCGCGCAAGTCCGCCGCCAAGGCCAAGGCCGCCACCGCTCCGGCGGAGGCACCGGCCCCGACGACTGCGGCTGCCGCCGCCGGGACATCGGCCGCCGCCGCCGAGACGTCGGTCGAGGAGACGCCCGCAGCCGAGGCTCCCGCCGAGGAGGCCCCCGTTGCCGCGGCTGCCGCCGAGGAGGCACCCGCCGAGGAGGCCCCTGCGGCTGAGGCCGCTGACGACGAGGCCCCTGCGGCCGAGCCTGCCGAGGCGCCCACCGACGAGGCACAGGCCGAGAACGAGCCTGCCGCTGAGGCAGTGGCCGAAGACGAGCCCGCCGCATCGGCCGTCGACGAGAAAGCGAGCAAGGCGTGAAGGAGTTCCTCGAGTACGTCGCAAAGTCGCTCGTCGACAAGCCGGACGCGGTCTGGGTCGAGGTCGAGGACGAGGGCGACGAGACGCTCCTCACGCTGGGTGTCGACCAGGAAGACATGGGCCGCGTCATCGGCCGCGACGGGCGCATCGCCAATGCCATGCGCAGCCTGCTGCGGGTGATGGCCGCGCGGGACGGACGTCACGTCGAGCTCGAGATCGTCTCCGACGCCGAGTGATCGGCGCGCCGTCGCGCGCGTCCTCGGCGCGAAGGGCTTGAAGGGCGGCCTGCGCGTCGAGATCCTGACCGACTGGCCCGAGCGCCTCGAGGCCGATGCCGAAGTCTGGCCGGAGGGCGAAGCGGCTGCCCGTCGCATCCGCCACGTCGAGTCCGGCGGCCGGGTCCCGGTCGTCCACCTCGACGGCATCGAAAGCCGGGAGGCGGCGGAGGCGCTCGCGGGGCGCTACCTCGAAGTTCCAGCCCGCGAGCTGGAGGCGGGCACGTTCTACTGGGACGACCTCATCGGCCTGCGAGTCGAGTCTCCGAGTGGCGAAGCGGTGGGCGAGCTGGTGGAGGTCTTCCGCGCCGGAGGCAACGAGGTGTACCGGATCGTCGGTCCCTCCGGTGAGCGGCTCGTTCCCGCATTGCGCAGCGTCGTCCAGCGCATCGACCTCGAGACCGGGGTAATGGTCGTCACCCCCGACGAGGCCGAGGAGGTTCGCTGACCGATGCGCATCGACATCGTCACGATCTTCCCGGAGCTCTTCGAGCTGCCGTTGCGCACTTCGATCGTCGGCCGAGCGGCCGAGCAGGGGATCGTCGTCTTCGGCGTCCATGACCTGCGCGAGCACGGCCTCGGCCGCCATCGGTCCGTGGACGACTACCCCTACGGGGGCGGGGCGGGGATGGTCATGCGGCCGGAGCCGCTCTTCGCGGCGATCGGGCCGCTGCGCGACGCGGGCGCTGAAGTCGTCCTGCTCGACCCAGCCGGCGAGCGTCTGACCGATGCGCTGGCGCGGGACCTCGCGCGGTCCCCACACCTGGCACTCGTCTCCGGGCGCTACGAGGGGATCGACGAGCGCGTTCGGACGCTGGTCGACCGGGAGGTGAGCATCGGCGACTACGTCCTCACCGGTGGCGAGCTGCCAGCCCTCGTCCTGATCGACGCCGTCGTGCGATTGCTGCCCGGCACGATCCAGGAGGCCTCGCACGAGTCCGATTCGTTCGCGGAGGGCCTCCTCGAGCATCCGCAGTACACCCGTCCGGAGTGGTTCGTGGACCTCGAGGTCCCGCCCGTGCTCCTCGGCGGCAACCATGGTGAGGTCGACCGCTGGCGCCGGCGCGAGGCCCTGCGCCGCACGCTCGAGCGCAGGCCCGACCTTCTGGAGTCCGCACCGCTGACCGACGACGACCGCGCGCTCCTCGAGGAGCTGCGCGGTGAAACTCCCTGAGCCGAGCCGACTCGTCGGGGAGCACGACGCTCAGGAACTGAGCCGCCTTGCCGCGCCCGAGGGGGCGCTGCTATACTCCCGCCCGTCGCGGCCGCTGTCAGCGGTCGCGTTCGCATGTCACACCGATCAGCCGCGGCGCAGCCGCGAGAACGAGGTCGTCCCGATGAACGCCATCAAGGAGCTCGAGCGCGAGCAGCTCCGGACCGATGTCCCGGAGATTGCCCCCGGCGATACCGTGCGCGTCTCGGTCAAGGTGGTCGAGGGCAACCGCGAGCGGATCCAGGTCTTCGAGGGCACCGTCATGCGCATGCGTGGCGGTGGGCTGAACAAGGCCATCACCGTCCGCCGCATCGCGAGCGGCGTCGGCGTCGAGCGAACCTTCATGGTCCACGCGCCGCGGATCGACAAGATCGAGGTCGTCCGCCACGGCGTCGCCCGACGCGCCCAGCTCTACTTCCTACGCGACCGGGTCGGCAAATCTGCCACCCTCCGCGAGCGCCGCGCCAACTAACCCGCGCCGATTGACCCTGCGCCGCCTCGACGGCGGCCTAGACTGGTGGCATGACGGGCAAGCGACGACCGCAGCGCGTGATGCGGCCGTCGACGCGCGTCGAGCGCGAGCACTGGCAGGCCGGACGCACGGTCATCGTCGGCGCCGATGCGGTCGGCGCGGCCTCCCTGAGCGGACCGGTCGTCGCCGCGGCCGTTGCCTGGCCCCCGTACGCGCGACGCATCCCCGGCGTCCGCGACTCGAAGATGCTGTCCCGCGCACAGCGTGAGCGTCTCTTCCCGCACATCCGCCGCCGGGCGCTGGCGGTCGGCATCGGTGCGGCGAGCGTCGCCGAGATCGATCGCATCAACATCTATCACGCCACGAACCTCGCGATGCGCCGGGCGATCTGCCGCGTGGCCGAACGCGAGCACGTGCTCATCGACGGCCTCCGCGTCTACGGCTTCCAGGAGCACGTCGGCTCGTACACCGCGATCGTGCGCGGGGACGCGAAATGCTATTCGATTGCCGCCGCATCGATCGTCGCGAAAGTCATCCGCGACCGGCTCATGGACCGTCTCGCGAGCCGCTACCCCCATTACGGCTGGGAGCACAACGCCGGTTATGCGACCCTCGATCACCGGCGGGGGATCGAGGAGCACGGCATCACCGCCTTCCACCGTCGGTCGTTCGCGCGGGTCCGCGCCGTGGAGCTCGGCCAGCAATTGGAGCTCGACTTCACCTCGCCCGAGATGCTGGACGAGCTGGAGCTTGCGGAGCTCGACCCGGTCGACCCGCTCGAAGTCGCCCTGGCCACTGCCTGACGCCGGTAACCCGTCGCTAAGCGGCGGGTAATGGCCCGCGCTTCATCCTTGACCGATGGGCGATCCGCGTCATCAGCTCGGGCTCGCCGCGGAAGCGGCGGTCGCCGCCTGGCTGACCGCCGCCGGCTGGCGCGTCGTCGAGCGCCGTGCCCGCTCACCGACCGGCGGCGAGGTCGACCTCGTGGCCATCGACCCGGACCGCACGCTCGTGGCGATCGAGGTGCGCGCGCGCCGAACTCGTCGCACCGGAGCGGCGGCGGCGACCGTCGACGCCCGACGCGTCGCGCGCCTCGGCCGAACGCTGGGTGCCATCGCGGCGAGTGGCCGGCACGCACATCGGGCGCTGCGCGTCGACCTCGTCACGGTCGAGCCGAGCGAGGAGCGCGGCCGGTGGTGCCTTGCCCGCGTCCCGGGAATCGACTGAGGCGTCAGCCGCCAAAGACTCGCTTGAGGTACCTGATCGAGGCGATGTACGGCCGGCTCACGGGATAGATGCCGTGGGTGTCGACCGCGCGCTGGCCCTGGTAGTACGCGGCGAGGACGAGGTTGAGGTTGCCATCGTATCGGTCGAGGTAGTGGCGGAGCAGCCGGACGCCTGCGTGGATGTTGTCGCGCGCCTGGTGGATCCGCACCCGCCGGCCGAGCATCGTCTCGCCGATCCACTCGGCGGTGCCGGGCATGAGCTGCATGACGCCGACCGCGCCGGCGTGGCTCACGACCTTCTCCTGCCAGCCCGACTCCTGCCAAGCCACCGCGAGCACGAGCGAACGCGGCACGCCGTGGCGGTCGGCCTCGCGCACGAGGACGCCGCGCATCCAGGCGCGCCGGTCGACCAGCCTCGCCATTGACGTCGACATCCGAGGCCGAGACGCGGCCCTCGCGGCCGGAGCGGCCTGCGCGGCCGCCCTGGGGATGACGAGGCGCTGGCCGGTATAGATCCGGCTCGGGTCGGCGATCCGGTTGGCGGCAACGATGGCGCTGACGCTGACGCCGTAGCGAAGCGCGATGTGCCATAGCGACGACCCCCGACTGACGACGTGGACGACCGGCGCCGCCTGCCGGGCCGATCCACCCCCGCCTGTGGAGCGCGAGCCCGACTGGCGCGGCGCGGATGCTCGGGGAATGACGAGGCGCTGGCCGGAGAAGATCAAGCTGGGGTTGGCGATCCGGTTGGCGGCAACGATGGCGCTGACGCTGACGCCGTAGCGCAGTGCGATGTGCGACAGCGTCGAGCCGCGGCTGACGATGTGGACCCTGGTGGTACCCGATGTCCTCGAGCCATCCGACGCCCTCGAGCCACCGGGCGACCCGGACTCGCCACGACCGATTCGCAGCCGCTGCCCCGCAACGATCCAGTTCGGGTTCGCCAGGCCGTTGAGGTCGATCAGCCGCCGGATTGAGACCCCATGACGCCGACCGATCCCGGTGAGGGTGTCTCCAGGTTGGACGACGACGGTCGGGTCGGCCGCCAGCACGGTGGCGGCGAGAACGGGCGTGGTGGCGATCGCGAGGGTGATGCCTCCGATCAGGGCCAGGCGTGGGGCTCGCAATGGATCGGTCCTCCAGGCAGTGCAATCGGGACGCTGGCCGATGCTAGGAGGGCCCTCCGGAGGGTCAAGGTACGCACGGGGGACCTTGGGGGTACTTCCGTACCGTGCAGTGCGGATCGGTGGCATCCGCATCGGCCAGGTGACGAGGGCGGCGATTGGTGCCCGAACGCGCGACCGGCTATACTCAGCGCCGCTCGCGGGCCTCTGCGAGCACTGTCCCATCACACACGCCTGGCGGATCCCGCTGGTCGACGGTGCCCTCATGAGACAAGAGAGGGTCGACCCGAGAGCCGATGCCTGGCGGAGGAACAACCGGAGGTTACCTACACGTGGCTGCCACCAGCATGAAGCAGCTGCTCGAAGCGGGCGTCCACTTCGGGCACCAGACCCGGCGCTGGAACCCGAAGATGCGCGAGTACATCTTCGCCGAGCGCAACGGGATCCACATCATCGACCTGGCCCAGACGGTCAGCCGGCTCGACGCTGCCCTCGAGTTCATCCGCGAGACCGTGCGCCGAGGCGAGAGCATTCTCTTCGTCGGGACGAAGAAGCAGGCCCAGGAGGCGCTCGCGGAGGCCGCGCAGCGATCCGGCCAGCACTACGTCAACACGCGCTGGCTGGGCGGGATGCTCACCAACTTCACCACGATCAAGCGCCGCATCCAGCGTCTTGAGGCCCTCGAGGCCCGACGCGAGGCGGGCGAGTTCGAGCGCCTCACGAAGAAGGAGGCCTCGAAGCTGACCGAGGAGATCAACAAGCTCGATGCCGCCCTTGGCGGCATCCGCAAGATGCGCCGGCTTCCCGGCGCGGTGTTCATCGTCGACCCGCACCGCGAGTCGATCGCCGTGGCCGAGGCGCGGCGGCTCGAGATCCCGATCGTCGCGATGACCGACACGAACTGCGACCCCGACCTCATCGACTGGGTGATCCCGGCCAACGACGACGCGATCCGCTCGGTCCGCCTCATCTGCGGCGTCGTCGCCGATGCGGCCACCACCGCACAGCAGGAGCGCCAGGCGAAGCTGGACGAGGAGTTCGAGCAGGCCGAGGCGCTGCCACCGGTCGACGACGCGGCGCTCACCTCCGAGGCGGACTACACCGCCGCCCTGGCTTCGGGCGAGGCGCTCGTGTTCGAGCCCGAGCCGGAGGACGACGAGGAAGAGGAGCGCAAGGCGCGGGCGCGCCGTGCCGCCCATATCGACGAGGGCGAGCCGGAGCACGATCCGGACCGGGAGCACGAGCGCATGATCGACGAGCAGATCAAGGAGGCGCGCACCCACTAGGCGCGCCAGGAAAGGACCATGACCAACACACTGATGATCAAGCCTGAGGACGTGAAGCGGCTTCGCGAGATGACCGGGGCCGGCATCATGGATTGCAAGCGCGCGCTGGAGGAGTCCGGAGGCGACTTCGATGCCGCCGTGCTCTGGCTGCGTGAGAAGGGTCTCTCGATGGCCGCGAAGAAGGCGGGGCGGGCGGCGCGCGAGGGCGTGATCTCCAGCTACATCCATCACGGCTCACGCCTCGGCGTACTGCTCGAGCTCAACTGCGAGACCGATTTCGTCGCGCGCACCGAGGACTTCCAGGGGCTGGCACGATCGATCGCGATGCACGTCGCCGCGCTCGAGCCGGCGTACATCGGCCGCGAGGACGTGCCGGCGAAGCTCATCGAGGAGCAGAAGCGGCTCTTCACCGTCGACGCCGAGCGCGAGGGGCGTCCGGCCGATCGCGTCCCGATGATCGTCGAGGGCAAGCTCAACAAGTGGTTCGAGCAGATCTGCCTGCTCGAGCAGCCGTATCGCGACACCGACCAGAGGGTTGCCGACCTGATCACCGAGAAGGTGGCGCTGCTCGGCGAGAACATCCGGGTGGCCCGCTTCGCCCGGATGGCGGTGGGGGAGTCCGCGCCGGCTGACGCCGACGGCGGCGAGGCTGCTGAGCGCGCATGACCGATGCGGCCGCCGCCATGGCGACCACGCCCCCGCGCCGGGTGCTGCTAAAGCTGTCCGGCGAGGCGCTGCTCGGCGACGCCGAATATGGGATCGATCCCGGAGTCGTGCGGAAGATCGCCAGCGAGGTGGCCGACGCGGCCGCCGAGGGGATCCAGGCGGCGATCGTCGTCGGCGGCGGGAACATCTTCCGCGGGCTGGCGGCCAGCGCGAAGGGCATGGACCGCGCGACCGGCGACTACATGGGCATGCTGGCGACCGTCATGAACGGCCTCGCGCTCCAGGACGCGCTCGAGCAGCTCGGCCAGCCGACGCGGGTGATGAGCGCCATCGCCATGAACGAGATCTGTGAGCCGTACATCCGGCGCCGCGCCGTCCGGCACCTCGAGAAGGGCCGCGTCGTCGTCATGGTGGCCGGGACCGGCAATCCGTACTTCACCACCGACACGGCCGCAACCCTGCGCGCCGTCGAGGTCCACGCCCAGGTCATCCTCAAGGCGACCCGGGTGGACGGGGTGTACGATGCCGACCCGGAGAAGCACCCGGAGGCGCAGCGCTACAGCCGCATTGGCTACACCGAGCTGCTGAGCAACCGGCTCCAGGCGCTCGACGCCACAGCCGTCAGCCTGGCGATGGACAACGAGATGCCGATCGTCGTCTTCGACATGACGGTCGCCGGCAACATCGCCAGGGCGGTCCGCGGCGAGCGCATCGGTACGCTGATCGCAGCAGAGGAGTCCCGATGATGCACGAGGCGCTGATCTCGATCGAGCCGAAGATGCAGCGCGCCATCGAGGCCATGGAGCGCGACTTCGCGACCGTGCGCACCGGCCGGGCATCGACCGGGATGGTCGAGCGCATCACCGTCGACTACTACGGCACCCAGACGCCCCTCAACCAGGTGGCCGGAATCAGCACGCCGGACCCGCACCTCATCGTCATCCAGCCATGGGACCGATCGGTCCTGTCGGCGATCGAGAAGGCGATCACGAAGAGCGACATCGGCCTCGTGCCGAACGTCGATGGCACCGTGGTCAGGCTCAATGTGCCGCCGCTCACCGAGGAGCGCCGGCGCGAGATGGTGAAGCAGGTCCGCCGCCGGACGGAGGACGCTCGCGTCGAGGTCCGCAACCATCGGCGGGAGGCCGCGGACGCCCTCAAGAAGGCCCTCCGCGACGGGGACCTCAGCGAGGACGAGGAGCGGCGCGAGCTCGAGAACCTCCAGAAGCTGACCGACCGGCACATCGAGGCCATCGACGCGCGCGCCGACCGCAAGGAAACAGAGATCCTGGAGGTCTGACCGGTGCCCGAGCCGGTTCGGCCACGGCACGTGGCGATCATCGCCGATGGCAACCGGCGCTGGGCTCGTGAGCGCGGCCTGCCGGTGCTCGCGGGACACGTCCAGGGCATCGAGGCGATCCGCCCGGTCGTGCGCCGCGCCCGGGACCGCGGCGTGGAGACGCTCAGCGTCTACACCTTCAGCACGGAGAACTGGACACGCCCGGACGCCGAGGTCTCCGGGCTGTTCGGACTCATCGACGGCGCCGTGCGCCAGTACACCGACGAGCTGATCAAGGAAGGGGTGCGCGTCCGGGTCATCGGCCGCCTGCATGAGGCGCCGTCGGACGTCCAGCGCTCGATCCGCGCGGCCGAGGACCGGACGAGCCGTGGAGGGGACCTCACGCTCAACATCTGCTTCAACTACTCCGGTCGCGCCGAGATCGTCGACGCCGCGCGGGCGCTGATGGCCGCGCGTGTGGACCCGAACGAGGTGGACGAGGCGCACTTCGCCGACCTCCTCTACACCGCCGGCCAGCCTGATGTCGATCTCGTCATCCGCACCGGCGGCGACCAGCGCACGAGCAACTTCCTGCTGTGGCAGGCTGCCTATGCCGAGCTCGTCTTCTGCGCGAAGTACTGGCCGGACTTCAGCGCCGACGACTTCGACGCTGCCCTGGCCGAGTACGAGCGTCGCGAGCGCCGGTTCGGCAGCTGACCGATGCTCCGTACGCGCCTCATCACCGCCCTCCTCCTCGCGCCGCTGATCCTGGCGATCGTCTTCCTCGGCGAGCCATGGCTGTCGCTGCTCATCGGTTTCGTCGCGTTCCTGGCCCTCGTCGAGGTCGTCGCGTTGCTCGACGCGGCCGGCTACGAACCGCCGCAGGTGCTCGCGATCGTGGCCGGCATCGGGCTGACCGCCGCGGGCCTGGTCAGCGCCAACGAGGGCGGCGTGGGCGGGGTGGTCACCACCCTCCTGACGGCGCTCGACCCTCCGGGCCTCGTGGCCGCGACGCTGGTCGCGGCCATGCTCCTGCTCGCGCTCGTGTCGTTCACGCGCGCCGACCCGCGCGCCGGCTTCCAGACGTGGGCGACGACGACGTTCGGCATCTCGTATGTCGGCCTCCTCCTGCCGGCGATCGTGCTCGTCGCGCACCTCGCCCCGGCCGGCGGGTCGTGGAACACCCCGGTCGGCGTGTTCGGCCTCGGCTCCGGCGCCGCGTGGGCGCTGACCCTCGTCCTCGTCGTGTGGGGCTACGACACCGGCGCCTATGCGACCGGCCGCCTGATCGGGCGCCGGCGGATGCTCGACCACATCAGCCCATCGAAGACGATCGAGGGCCTCGCCGGAGGGTTGGTGCTGGCGACGATCGCCGCCGGCATCGGCGCCGTGCTCATCGGCCTCGAGCCGTGGCACCCCCTGATCATCGGTCCGGTCGTCGGCATCGCCGCCCAGGCCGGCGACCTGGCGGAGTCGATGCTCAAGCGTGCCGCCGGGCGCAAGGAGTCCGGCTTCCTGGTACCGGGGCACGGCGGCATCCTCGACCGGATCGACTCGTTCCTCTTCGCCGCCCCGGTGCTCGCCGGCTACGCGCTGCTCGTCGCCGGGCGGGTGGTGTGACCGGCCTGGCGATCCTGGGCTCGACCGGGTCGATCGGGCGCCAGACCCTGGAGGTCGTGGCCGCCCTGCGCGACCGCTTCGAGGTGCGCGGCCTCGCCGCGGGTCATGCCGACGACCGCTTCACCACGCAGCTCTCCGAATGGCCGCGGGCGAGAGCCTGGGCGCCGGGTGACCGACCCGCCGGCCTCGAGACCCGCTGGGCTGGCCGGCGGACTCGAGGAGCTGGCGACATCCGACGACGTCGAGATGGTCTTCGTGGCCACGACCGGCATGACCGCCCTGCCCGCCGTGCTCGCCGCGCTGCGGGCAGGCAAGCGCGTTGCGCTTGCGAACAAGGAGACGCTCGTCACCGGCGGCCACCTCGTGGCCGCGCTGCTCGACGACGTCGGCGGCGAGTCGCTCGATCGTCTGCGTCCGGTCGACAGCGAGCATTCGGCCATCTGGCAGTGCCTGATCGGGGAACGGATCGACGACGTCGCGCGTCTCATCCTGACCGCCAGCGGGGGACCGTTTCGCGGCCGGGACGCGGCACAGCTCGCATCGGTCACGGCCGAGGACGCGCTGGCGCACCCGACGTGGCGGATGGGGCCGAAGATCACGATCGACTCGGCGACCCTGGTGAACAAGGCATTCGAGGTCATCGAGGCTCGATGGTTGTATCGGCTCCCGTACTCTAAGATCGACGCCGTGATCCATCCCCAGAGCGTCGTGCACTCGCTCGTCGAGTTCGCCGACGGCTCGTACAAGGCCCAGCTCGGCCTGCCCGACATGAGGCTCCCCATCCAGTACGCGTTGACGCACCCGGAGCGCTTGCCCTCGCCAGCCACATCGTCCGCACCGGCCGAGTGGGGCAGCCTCGAGTTCGCGCCGCTGACCGATGCGGACCATCCCGCCTACGCCGTCGTGCGCGCGGCCGCCGAGGCCGGCGGCAACCGTGGCGTCATCCTGAACGCCGCCGACGAGGTGGCGGTCGACGCCTTCCTGGCGGGGCGGCTCGCGTTTCCGGCCATCGCCGACACGATCGGCTCGGCGGTGGATCGCTGGGGCTCGACCGACGAGCCGGACCTCGACGGCATCATCGCGCTCGACGCCGAGGTGCGGAGCACCCTGGCCGAGGCGTTCGCCTGATGGACGTCATCGGCACCGTCGCCGCCTTCATCGCCATCCTCGTGGTGCTCGTCCTCGTCCACGAGCTCGGGCACTACATCAGCGCCAAGCGGGCAGGGATCACCGTCGAAGAGTTCGGGATCGGGTTCCCGCCGCGGATCGCATCGGTCACGTGGCACGGCACGCGGTACAGCCTGAACTGGATCCCGCTCGGCGGTTTCGTGCGTATGCTCGGCGAGGACGGGGACGTCGAGATCCGCCGCCTGCGCGAGGGCGGCCTGACCGATGCGGAGATCGACCACGCCATGGCCGGCGCCTTCAACCGCAAGCCGATCTGGATCCGCATCGGCGTGCTGCTGGCCGGCGTGGCGATGAACTTCATCCTTGCCGCGCTCGCCTTCTCGTGGGCCGCGGCGCTGCCGCAGCCGGTGAGCCTCGGTCCGCTCCACGTGCTCGAGATCCAGGAGAGCAGCCCGGCCGAGGAGGTGCTGGAGGTCGGTGACGTCATCACGGCCGCCGACGGCCAGACCTTCGAGCAATCGCGCGACCTCACCAGCTACGTCACGAGTCGCGCCGGCGAGCCGGTCACGCTCACGATCGTCCGTGACGGCGAGACGACGACCGTCACCGTCACGCCCCGCGACCTGACCGAGGAGCAGATCCGGCAGGGCATCGGCGCCATCGGCTTCAGCTGGCGCGCCGACGAGGTGGGGGAGGGCCCTCCGCAGGCGACGAACCCGATCGACGCGTTGGGCGTCGGCTTCTCGACCGCGGTGCGGGCGGCGGTCGAGATCCCCGGCGGGCTGGCCGCAGCGGTCGGCGGGCTGATCGGGCTGAACCCGGAAGGTGCCGGCGACGCGCGGGGACCGATCGGCATCGCCCAGATCACCGGCGAGGTCATCGACGCCGGACTGCTGGCCATCGTCCAGTTCGTGGGCATCCTCTCGATCAATCTCGCGATTCTCAACGTCCTGCCGTTCCCGCCCCTCGACGGCGGCCGGATCGCGGTCGTGCTCATCGAGGCGATCCGACAGCGCCGGATGCCGGCCGAGCGCGAGGCCCTGATCTACCTGACCGGGTTTGCTGTCCTCATCGCGCTCGTGGTGCTCATCAGCATCCAGGACATCCAGCGCCTGTTCACGGGCGGCTAGGAGCGTGAAGAGAGCCTTCCGGCGATGTGCCGAAGGACTCCGTATCCACTATCGCCAGTCTGCCTCCACGACCCGGGCACCTCATGCACACGGATGTCGACCGGGCGTCGCCGGTGGAGCCCTCCCCACGTTGCACGGCTCGTGCCCCTGCATAGCTCTGGGCGCTGCGGCAGATCCAGGTCAGGGGTGGTGGCACTACGACCTGCCACGCGAACCACCAGGCCAACACAAACATGAGCAGTGCGGACGCTCGCCGTGCAACCCGCCCTCATCGCGGCACTCTACGCGCCCCGTAATGGCCGGGCTTCGCGACGCTCCGGTTGGCACGGCCCGTGCTTTGTCGACCGCGTCCAAGCAGCCGTTAGGGGGATCCACCCGATGCCGTCAGGCACAGAATTCATCACCCACGAGTTCGACGAGGCCATCGCCATCCAGCAGTCCATCTGCGATGCGGGGGCCAAGCTGAGGAACTCGCACCCAGTGGCGGCCGTCAAGCGCCAGCTCACCGCGGACCTCACTGTCGACCAGCGGCACCTGGCCGAGCTCCAGAAGTTCGGGAAGCCGTTCGGCGCGGTCGGCAAGCGCGAAGAAGTCGCCGAAGCCCTCGGATCGCTAGCAGATGCGACATCGGCCAAGGCCGGCAGTGAGGAGAGCGAAGCCTATGAGGCGCAGGCTGTCTTGCTGAATCTGAAGCGCAAGCAGCAGGACTCAGCTGACGCGATGATCAAGATCGCGCGGGATCGGAAGAACACCGACCTTCGGGACAGCGCGATGAAGATGAAGAAGGAGATCAAGGCCAGCGCGGACGGGCTCGGCAAGAGCCTAGCCGACTTCGCTGTCCGGATCGCCAGCGCCTAGCGCCAGCCGGACACCGAGCTCGACTTCCACCAGGTGTGGCTCCGATGGTTACCGTCGGCACGATCCTGTTGGGAGTCGGGCTCGGTGGCTTCGTCGACGGCATCGTTCTGCACCAGATCCTCCAGTGGCACCACATGCTCTCGGCCCATACGCCCCCGAACTCGCTGGCTACTCTCGAGCTGAATACGGTGGCTGACGGTCTCTTTCATGCCGCGACGTGGGTCGTCACCGTAATCGGCATCTTGCTCATTTGGGGCGGCCTGCGGAAAGGTGCGTATTTGGGGTGGTTTCGCCTGGCGGGGGGCATGCTCGCCGGGTGGGGCGGGTTCAACTTGATCGAGGGCCTAGTGGACCACCATCTGCTGGGCGTGCACCATGTGCGGCCCGGATCAAACGAGCTGCTATTCGACCTTGGCTTCCTGGGCTGGGGCGCGATCATGCTCGCCGCCGGCACCACCCTCCTTCTGCGCGGGAGGAGTGCCGAGACTGAGGGCGACGAGGCGTAGCAAGCCAGGCGCCGCCGCAATCCCGACGCAAGATCCTCCCTGCTAGCTCAGGAGGCGGGTAATGGCCGGGCTTCGCGGCGGCTCGACCGCCGTGGACCTGACGCTAGCGCCGAAAGAGCGTCACGAGAACCCCGAGCGCCGCGCCGTAGACCCAGTGGGCGGCGAGCATCGTCACGACGCGCCCGCGCCGGTCGCTGGATGCGGGCGGCATGATGCGAAGAGCTGGCACCCAGCCCTGATAGCTCACGAGCCAGATACCCGTCGCGTAGATCATGCCTGTGAATGCCGCGATCGCGGGCGAGCCGCGTGCGGCCCCGGTTCGCGTCGTGAGAAGGCCGAACAGCGCGCCGGCAAACGCTCCGAAGCCGAGGTGCGCGACGGCCGCGATGGCACCTTCGTGGTGATCATCCGGCGGTTCTGCAGAAACCGCGTCGATCGCCCTCCGCGTGATCCGCTCGGGCGGCAGCTCCCCGGTGACCGCGGCCCGCTTCGCGCCGAGCATCACAGCGCTCATCGCGACAGTCGAGAGGGCACCGGCCGTCGCGCCGACCAACAAGGGAGCGACAACCTTCATGGTGGCCCTTGAGCAAGGGCCGTACCGCCCAGGCGGCTGCGACCAGGCCGAATCCGGCCGCGTCGTCCCGTCCGGAGGGTGATGCCCGTAGCACTTTCGGAGGCCGCCGCTTATCCCGATGCCAGGGCGCGCTCTCCAAGCATTCTGCTGACAAGCTCCGTTAGCTCATCGAGCGCAAACGGCTTCGCGAGCGTAGCGGTCCTCATGCTCTCGGTGAGATCGGCCTCGACATCGTGCAGCAAGGATATCAGCGCTCCAGATCACGACGGGGGGGCCAGCAAAGCCGGGGTCGCCGACGGCCCATCCCTCGAAGGGGTCGGCGTCTCGCAGATGCGACAGCTTCGGCCAGATCGTCAATACGGCGTTCTGCAGGACGTCCTCGGCGAGACTGGGATCCCGGATGATCCGCCAGGCGATGCCCACGAGCGTGTCACTGACCTGGTGCACCAGATCTGCGAACGCATCCTGATCGCCGGAGCGGGCGCGCTCCACCACATCTCGATCCAGCCGACCCTCCATGACGTGGTCATCTGACCGCCGTCTATTAAGCATCACGGCAACGATCACCGGATCGTTCACCGTCGCAGTTCCGCGCCGTGAAGCTCGACTAGCTTTGGGAGCTGGTGAGGCCCGCCGGTGGCGGGGAAAAGGGGGATCGGGTATACTTCGGCCCGGTTCGACCGGCCATTGCGAACCAATAAATACTGAACTGAGCGCCTGAGACGTGGGTCGGTTCGCCTCCCACGTCTCTGTTTGTCTGCGGGAAGAGGAGCGGGGCATGAATCGAGACTTCATTGGAGCATTGCTCCAGCTGAATGCCGAGAAAGGTGTGCCCCAGGACATCCTCATCCATACGCTGGAGCAGGCGATCGAGTCGGCCTACCGGCGCAACGCGGATGCCCCCGAGAACGTGGTCGTCACAGTGAATCCGGAGACCGGCGAGATCAGCGTCGCGCGCGAGTATGAGGTCGTCGCCGGCGAGCAGGAAATCGAGGATCCGGAAGCTCAGATGACGGCGGCGGACGCCCAGAAGTTCGACCCAACCACCGGCGTCGGCGGCAAGGTCCGCATCCCGGAGAACGTGACGCAGGCCCAGCTCGGGCGGATCGCGGCACAGACCGCGGGCCAGGTGTACCGGCAACGCCTCCGCGAGGCCCAGCGGGACGTGGTCTTCCAGCAGTACGCGGCCCGCGAGGGCGAGATCATGACCGGCAACGTGCAGCGCACGACGGACTCGGCGGTGGTGCTCGACATGGGCAAGGACGTCGAGGCGGTGTTGGCGGTGACGGAGCAGCTGCCGAATGAGACGTATCGCATCGGTCAGCACCTCAAGGTCTACGTCATGGAGGTGCGGCGCACGACGCGCGGGCCGGTGATCGTCGCCAGCCGCACGCACCGGGGCTTCCTCCGTCGCCTGATGGAGATGGAGATCCCCGAGATCTACAACGGGACCGTCGTCATCCGCGGCATCGCGCGCGAGGCGGGGAGCCGCTCGAAAGTGGCGGTCGAGAGCCGCCAGACCGGCGTCGACGCCAAGGGCGCGGCGGTCGGTCAGCGGGGAGCGCGGATCCAGTCGATCGTGGCCGAGCTCAACGGCGAGAAGGTCGACATCGTCCTGTGGGACGAAGATCCTGGGCGATTCGTGGCGGAGGCGCTGAGCCCAGCCGAGGTGCTGAGCGTGCGGATCGACGAGGAGCACAAGATCGCCAACGTCATCGTGCCCGAGCGCCAGCTCAGCCTGGCCATCGGCAAGGAGGGGCAGAACGCCCGCCTGGCCGCCAAGCTCACAGGCTGGCGGATCGACATCCGCTCGGAGGCCGGCGTGGCCACGGCCGCGGCCGGGGGCGGGCACGTCGAGCACGGCGACGACGGCGAGGGAGCCGGCCTCGACGGGCTCGAGCCGGACGCGGAGGCGCCGGCCGATGCCGAAGCGAAGACCTGACCACGTTCCGACCCGCAGCTGCGCGGTCTGCCGCACCCCGCGCGCCAAGCGCGAGATGACCAGGCTCGTCCGCACCGCCGAGGGGTCGGTCATCCGCGACGACACCGGGCGTCAGCCGGGTCGCGGAACGTATCTCTGTCACGATCCGGCCTGCCGCGACCAGACCACGGCCGCGGCGGCCATCAAACGGGCGCTCGGCGCGGAGCCCGCGTCTTCCGCGCTCGCATTCGAGGTGAACGATGCCGCCAAATAGATACCGACCGCGTCGCGGGCCCCGCCCGCAGCGCAAGCGAACCGGCCCGCGTCCGGGCGGCGTCCTGACCGAGACCGCCCCGGTACGTCCGGCCGGCCCCTTCGAGCTTCCGAACCCGGTGGTCGTCAAGGACTTCGCCGAGGCGCTCGGCGTCAGCGACGCCGAGATCATCAACGTCCTGATCCGCAACGGGATCTTCGCGACGGTCAACCAGTCGATCGACTTCGACACCGCGTCGCTCGTCGCCGGGGAGCTCGGGTTCGAGACGACCGAGCGCGGCGCCGCCGAGCGCGCCGCTGCCGCCGAGGCAGCCGAGCGCGAGCTCGTCGCCCCCGGAACGGCCGGCGAGACCAACGGGCGGACCCCGCTGTGGACCGATGACGATCCCGCCAAGCTCATCACCCGCGCCCCGATCGTCACAGTCATGGGCCATGTCGACCACGGCAAGACGAGCCTGCTCGACGCGATCCGGGAGACGAAGGTCGCCTCCGGCGAGAGCGGCGGGATCACGCAGCACATCGGTGCGTCCGAGGTCGACCACAACGGCAAGCGCATCGTCTTCCTCGACACGCCCGGCCACGAGGCCTTCACGGCCATGCGCGCCCGCGGCGCACAGGTGACCGATATCGCGATCATCGTGGTCGCCGCCGACGACGGCGTCATGCCGCAGACCAAGGAGGCGATCGACCACGTCCGCGCCGCGCGCGTGCCGATGATCGTGGCGATCAACAAGATCGACAAGCCCGATGCCCAGCCCGACCGGGTCAAGCAGGAGCTGGCCGACAACAACGTGCTCATCGAGGAGTACGGCGGCGACATCATCGCGGTCCCCGTGAGCGCGAAGCAGCGGACCGGCATTGACGATCTGATGGAGATGGTCCTCCTCGTCGCCGACCTCCAGGACCTCAAGGCCAACCCGGACCGCGAGGCGATCGGCACGATCGTCGAGTCGAAGGTCGACAAGGGACGAGGCAACGTGGCGACCGTGCTCGTCCAGACCGGCACGCTGAAGGTCGGCGACGTCGTCAGCGTCGGACGGACCTACGGCCGCGTGCGCGCGCTGAACAACGCGTCCGGAAAGCGCGTGAAGACCGCCGAGCCGGCGACGGCCGTGGAGATCATCGGTCTCCAGGACCTGCCGGAGGCCGGCGACATCCTGCGCGTCGTCGCCGAAGAAAAGACGGCACGCGACGCGGCCGAGGCTGCCGGGCTGGCGGCCGCCGGCGGCGACGGACGCACGGTCAGCACGCTCGAGGAGATCAGCGCGGCCATCCAGGCCAGCGAGGTTGCCGAGCTGCGAGTCGTGCTGAAGACCGACGTGCAGGGCTCGCTCGGCGCGATCCGCCATGCCCTCGAGCGCCTCAACACGAGCGAGGTGCGGATCAACATCCTGCGAGAGGGTGCCGGCGACATCAACGAGAGCGACATCAACCTCGCCTCGGCGTCGGACGCAGTCGTCATCGGCTTCAACGCGAAGCTCGATGCCGGCGCTCAGCGATCGGTCGAGGCGACCGGGGTCGACGTCCGCATCTACGACGTCATCTACAAGCTGACCGATGACGTCGGCCAGGCCCTCTCCGGCCTCCTCGAGCCGAAGCTCGTCGAGCAGATCGAGGGCCACGCCGAGGTCCGCATGGTCATCAAGGCCGGACGGGCCGGCAACATCGCCGGCTCGTACGTGACCGACGGCCGCATCGTGCGCGGCGGCCAGGCCCGCCTCTTCCGGGGCGATGAGCTGATCGCCGACACGCGGATCACCTCGTTGAAGCGGTTCAAGGACGACGTCCGCGAGGTCGCCATCAACCTCGAGTGCGGCATCGGCCTCGACGCCGACGACATCGCCGAGGGCGACGTCATCGAGTGCTACCAGATGGTGGCCGAGCAGGCCTAGGGACCGAATGAGCCAGCGTACCGATCGGCTCGACAGCCAGATCCGGGCCGAGCTGATGGAGCTGCTCCAGCGTGAGATGAAGGACCCGCGCATCGGGTTCGCCACCGTCACGCGGGTCGAGACCGCGCGCGATCTCGGATCGGCGAAGGTCTGGGTCAGCGTGCTCGGCACGCCCGAGGAGCAGCAGGCTGCGTTGAAGGCACTGACCGATGCTGCCCCATGGCTGCGCCGCCAGCTCGGGGGGCGGCTGACGATCCGCCACGTTCCGCAGCTCGTCATCCGCCACGACGACTCGATCGAGGCGGGGGACCGCGTGCTGCGGCTGCTGAACGAGCTCGCCGACGAGGGCAAGCCGTGAGCCGGGAAGCTGTCGCCGAAGCGATTCGCGGCGCGACCCGGATCACGATGATCTGCCACGAGAACCCCGACGCCGACACGCTCGGCTCGGCGCTGGCGGTGCGCATCGCGGCCGAGCGGCTCGGCAAGCAGGTCGAGGTCGTCGCCGCCGACCCCGTGCCGCCGGCGCTCGCCTGGCTGCCACACGCCGGAGAGGTCCGGACGAGGCCGGCGCTCGAGCCCGACGTGGCGCTGGTGACCGACGGCCCGCCGTCGAGGACGGGCGCCGTGGCGCGCGACTGCGCCGAGTGGCTCGCCAGCGCCACCATCGTGAACGTCGACCACCACGTCTCGAACGACGGGAGCGAGGCCGCCATCGCGTGGGTCGACGCCGAGGCGGCCGCGACCTGCGAGATGGTCGCGCTCCTCGTGCCCGACCTCGGCACCGAGGTCGACCCGGACATCGCCACGGTCCTGCTGGCGGGCATCGTCCAGGACACGCACACCTTCGCCCACCCGAACGCCACCCCGCGCACCCTGCGCGTCGCGGCGGACCTCGTCGAGGGGGGCGCGCCGCTGTCAGCGATCCATCGGTCCATCTACGCTGACAAGCCGTTCGGCACGCTCGCGCTATGGGGCCGCATCCTCGCCGGAGCGACCGAACGCCGCGACGGGCAGATCGTGTTCGCGCTGATGACCGAGGCCATGATGCGCGAGACCGGCACCGAGCCGGTGGCGTCGGAGGGGTTCATCGACCTGCTGGCATCGACAAAGACCGCCAACATCACGCTGCTGTTCAAGGAGGGCGATCCCTCCGGCATCAGGGTCAGCGTCCGCACCTCGGCGCGCGCCGACGCGGTGGCGATCACCTCGGCGTTCGGTGGCGGCGGCCACGCCCGCGCCGCGGGATGCACGGTGAGCGCACCGCTCGACGAGGCGATGCGCCTCGTCCTGGACGAGTGCGAGCGCGAGCTCGACCGCACCGATGCTCGGGGTCGTTAACCTCGACAAGCCGGTCGGGCCCACCAGTCACGACATGGTCGGGCTCATGCGTCGCCTCACGGGCACGAGGCGGATCGGTCACGCCGGCACGCTCGATCCGCTCGCTTCGGGCGTGCTGCCGATCCTCGTCGGTGCCGCCACCCGCTTCAGCGAGGAGCTCACCGGCGGCCGCAAGCGTTACGACGCCGTGATCCGCCTGGGACAGACGTCCGAGACCGACGACGGCGAGGGACCGATCAGCGTCGTCGGCGGGCCGATGCCGCCGCACGCGGCCATTGCCGCCGCCCTGGCCCCGCTCGTCGGCACCTTCGACCAGCGGCCGCCGGCATTCAGCGCGCGGAAGCTCGGCGGTCGCACCGCCCACCGCGCCGCGCGCGCGGGCGAGCCGATCGCGCTGCCGCCGCGAACGGTCACGGTCGACTCGATCGACCTGCTGGACGTGAGCGCAGGGGACGGCTGGCTCGACGTCAGGATCGACCTGCGCTGCGGCCCCGGCACATACGTGCGCTCGATCGCGCGCGACCTCGGCGAGCGGCTCGGCTGCGGCGGGCACCTGCACGCCCTGAGGCGAACCGAGGCCGCGGGCCTGCGGGTCGAGGACGGCATCACGCCTGAGCGGCTCGAGGAGCTTGCCGCCGACCGCCGGCTGGATGAGGCACTTCGACCCGTTGGCGAGCTGCTGCCGCTGCCGGCCGTCTCCCTCGGGAGCGACGCCGCCTGGCGCTTCGCCCATGGCTCGGCCCAGTCCCTCGACGATGGATCGCCGGGTCGGGTCAAGGTCCTCGACGAGGCGGGACGTCTGCTCGGAGTCGGCTCGCTGGCCGGCGGCGAGCTCCGGCCCGAGAAGGTCATCCCGACGGATGGCGGAGCGTGAGGCTCGACGTCCCGGCCATTGGGCCGGCGGTGGTGACGCTCGGCGTATTCGACGGAGTGCATCTCGGCCATCGACACCTCCTGGACGCGACCATTCGCGCGGCGCGCGAGCGTGATGCGAGCGCGGTGGCGATCGTGTTCGAGCCGCACCCCGAGGAGGTCATCCGGCCGGACACCCGGATTGCGCGGCTGCTTCCCCGCGATCTCACCCGCGAGCGCCTGGTGACGGCCGGCGCGGACCATGTCGTGGTCGTGCCGTTCGACGACGAGCTGCGCGCGCTCTCGCCGGAGGCTTTCCTCGACTCGCTCTCGCCGGGGATCGAGCTCCGCGGCGTGGCGATGACGCCGGAGTCCGCCTTCGGCCATCGTCGCGCGGGAACGCTCGAGCGGGTGGCGGAGATCGGTGCCCAAGCCGGCTTCGACGCGATCGGGGTCGAGCCGCTGCTTGTCGACGGCCGGCCGGTCTCCTCGTCGCGCATTCGCGCGCTGCTGGCCGACGGAGAGGTAGGGGAGGCGACCGCGCTCCTGGCCGCGCGACCACTGCTGCGCGGGACGGTCGTCGAGGGTGACCATCGAGGGCGCGAGCTCGGCTTCCCGACCGCGAACCTCGCCTTCAGTTACACGCCAGCCCTGCCCGCGCTCGGGATCTATCTCGGTCACTCGGCCGTGCCGGAGCGCTCCGTCGGCCCCGACCATCCGGCGCTGGTGAGCGTCGGCGTGCGACCCACGTTCCACGACGACGGCCGCGTCCTCGTCGAGGTCTATCTGCTCGACTGGGACGGCGACCTGTACGACACGACCCTCACCGTCGAGCTCGACGCGCGGCTGCGAGAGGAGCGCCGGTTCGCATCGGTCGACGCGCTGGTGGAGCAGATGCGTGCGGACGAGGTCGAAGCGCGACGGCTCCTCCCCACCGATTCGTAACTGACGCGGTTACGAATATCCATCGAGCAGGCTGCCCGAGAGCGATCTTCGAGGCCCTCTGGTAAACTCCGACCGTTACGGAAACGAATGTGGAGGAATACGTGCCGCTCGCCAAGGATGCGAAGAGCGCGATCGTCGACGAGTACGCAACGCACGAAGGAGACACCGGGTCACCCGAGGTGCAGATCGCGCTGCTCACCGAGCGGATCAAGTCGCTGACAGATCATCTGCGCAGCTTCCCGAAGGACAATCACTCGCGCCGAGGGCTCCTGAAGCTCGTCGGGCAGCGACGGCGGCTGCTGGCCTACCTGGTCCGTCATGACGTGGATCGGTACCGCGCCGTCATCAGCGGCCTTGGGCTGCGACGTTAACGATCGACCGCGATCGACCCAGGCTCCGTGGGGGATTTGGGTCTCGCACAACCATCACAGATCACCCGCATCGGCCCCTGCGCTGAGCCTGCGCCACCGCACGTAGAGGGCGCGCCGCGCAGCACGGTGCCGATGCACACGAGAACACTGGAGGAATCAGTGGCAGTCAAGCACGAGGCCGAGATCGGCGGCCAGGTCCTCAGCATGGAGGCCGGGAAGCTCGCCGAACAGGCCGATGGCGCCGTTCTGCTCCGCTATGGGGACACGGTCGTCCTGGCGACGGCGGTGGCCAGCAAGGAGCCCCGAGAGGGCGCCGACTTCTTCCCGCTCACCGTCGACTACGAGGAGCGGATGTACGCTGCGGGCAAGATCCCGGGCGGCTTTATCAAGCGCGAGTCGCGACCGTCGGAGGCCGCCATCCTGGCGATGCGCCTCACCGACCGGCCGATCCGCCCGCTCTTCCCGAAGGGCTACTACAACGACGTCCAGGTCGTCCTGACCGTCCTCTCGACGGACCAGGAGAACGATCCGGACATCATCGCGCTCAACGGCGCATCCGCAGCACTGAGCATCAGCCAGATCCCGTTCCAGGGCCCGGTCGGCGGCGTGCGGGTCGGCCGCATCGACGGCCAGTTCATCACGAATCCGACGAACAGCCAGCTCGCCGAGAGCGAGCTCGACCTCGTCGTGGCCGGCACGCGCGACGCGGTGATGATGGTCGAGGCCGGCGCCAAGATCCTGCCCGAGGAGGTGATGGCCGATGCCATCGCTTACGGCCACGCCGAACTCCAGAAGTCCGTCGACCTCCAGGAGAAGCTGGTCGCATCGGCCGGCAAGCCGAAGAAGGTGCCGTTCGTCGGGCCGAAGGCCGACTCGGTCGTCAAGCTCGGCAAGCTCCTGTCCCAGGGCCAGAGCGAATTCGTCGTCTTCGACCTCGAGACGACCGCCATGAAGCCGGAGAACGGCTACATCGTCGATATCGCCGCGCTGCGCGTGCGTGACGGCCAGGTAGTGGATCGCTTCGAATCGCTCGTGAACCCCGGCCGCCCGATCGTCGGGCACCAGGTCCACGGCATCGGCACCGATGACGTCTCGAATGCCCCAACCGCGTCCGAGGTGCTGGCGAACTTCGTCGGCTGGGTCGGCCACACGCCGGTCGTCGCCCACAACATTGCTTTCGATCTGCCGTTCATCCTGCGTCACCTCCCCAACGACCTGAAGTGGGAGCCGTCGGGCGTCTTCGACACCCTCGAGCTTGGCTACCAGCTGTATCCGGATGCGGGCGTCTGGAAGCTCGGTGACCTCGTTCGTTTCGTCTTCGGCCGTGACCATGCCGCCGCGCACCGGGCGATGCCCGACGCGGAGGCCACCGCCGAGCTGTTCCTGAACTTCACGGCCGGCCTGGCCGAGCGGCTCGACGCGATTCGCCAGGACGTCGCCGACGAAGTCCGTCGGGCGCGCGAGTCCTACGACCGCTCCGAGCAGGGGGATCGGCTGGAGGACATCCGCCGCCGCCACGGTATCGGCTCCGCGCTGATGGACGTGCTGACCAAGGCGACCGTCCGTGAGCTCGTGCTGACCGAGAACATCCGGATCGACGGGCGCGATACCTCAACGGTGCGCCCGATCAGCGTGGAGGTCGGCGTCCTGCCGCGCACCCACGGCTCGGGCATCTTCACGCGCGGTCAGACCCAGGCTCTGTCGATCGTGACGCTGGGCCCGTCGAGCGACGTGCAGCGCATGGACACGATCTCTCCCGAGACCGAGAAGCGCTACATGCACCACTACAACATGCCGCCCTACTCGGTCGGCGAGGCGAAGTTCATGCGCGGCCCGGGCCGGCGGGAGATCGGCCATGGCGCGCTCGCCGAGCGGGCCCTGGTGCCGGTGCTGCCGAGCGCCGACGAGTTCCCGTACGTGATCCGCATCGTGAGCGAGGTCGTGAGCTCGAACGGCTCGACCTCGATGGCCTCGACCTGCGGCTCGACGCTGGCGCTCATGGACGCCGGCGTGCCGATCAAGGCGCCCGTCGCCGGCGCGGCGATGGGCCTGATCACCGACAAGGAGACCGGTCGCTACGCCGTCCTCACCGACATCACCGGCAAGGAGGACGCCTACGGCGACATGGACTTCAAGGTGACCGGCACCGCCGACGGCGTGACGGCGCTGCAGATGGACATCAAGGTCGCCGGGATCACCACCGAGATCATGCGCGACGCCCTCCAGCAGGCGCATGCGGCCCGGATGCATATCCTCGGCAAGATGACCGAGGTCATCAGCGCCTCCCGCGAGGAGCTGAGCCCGTACGCGCCGCGCATCACGACGATCAAGATTCCGGTCGACAAGATCCGCGACGTCATCGGCGCCGGCGGCAAGGTCATTCGCCAGATCACGGCGGAGACCGGGACCGAGATCAACATCGAGGATGACGGCACGATCCAGATCGCCGCGACCAGCGGGGAGGCCGCCGAGAAGGCGATCAAATGGATCGAGGGCCTGACCAAGGACGTCGAGGTCGGCAAGGAGTATCTCGGCAGGGTTACCCGGATCATGAACTTCGGCGCCTTCGTCGAGATCCTGCCCGGCAAGGAAGGGCTGGTCCACATCAGCCAGCTCGCCGACTACCGGGTCCCGCGCGTCGAGGACGTGGTGAGCATCGGCGACGAGCTGATGGTCGTCGTGACCGAGATCGACCGCATGGGCCGCGTCAACCTCAGCCGGCGTGCCGCCATGGAGCGGCATATGGCCAAGGCCGGCGCGAGCTCCGGGGACAACGACCGCTCGTAGGCCGATGATGCCGCCGCGGCCACGCGGCGGCGCGCTACCCTCGGTGCCATGACCGGCAGCGCCAGCGAGCCGCTCCCGGATGGCCCGGCCGCGCTCGCGCGGGTCGCGGACGAGGTCCGCGTGTGCACGCGCTGCGCGCTCTCCGTGCGCCGCACCCACGCCGTGCCCGGCGAGGGCAACCCGCGCAGCGACGTGCTGATGGTGGGGGAGGGACCGGGCGCGCGCGAGGACGCCACCGGACGCCCGTTCGTCGGCCCCGCCGGACAGCTGCTCGACGAGCTGCTGCGATCGATCGGCTGGGAGCGGGGCGACGTGTTCATCACGAACATCGTCAAGTGCCGGCCGCCCGGCAACCGCGATCCCGAGCCGGAGGAGGCGGCGGCGTGCGCCGCCTATCTCGAGCGCCAGGAGCGCGCGCTCGATCCGGCAGTCGTCGTGACCCTCGGACGCCACTCGCTGAGGCGATACCTGCCGGGCGCGCGGATCGGCGAGGCCCACGGGCGATTGCGCCGCTCCTTCTCCGGTCAGCATGTCTTCCCGATGTACCATCCTGCTGCGGCGCTGCACCAGGCCTCGCTGCGCGACACCCTCTTCCGGGACATGCGCGGGTTGCCGGGAGCGTTGCTCGACGCGCGCGAGGCGATTGCGGCCGAACGCGCGGCGACGATCCAGGCGGAGGAGGCGACGGTGACGGCGGTCACCCCCGATCCGGGCCTCGCCGAGGCCGCACAGATGACCCTCTTCGAGGAACGATGAATGGCCGATACGCTGCGCATCATCCCGCTCGGCGGGGTGGGCGAGGTCGGCAAGAACATCACGGCCATCGAGGCCGCCGGCGAGATCCTGGTCGTGGACTGCGGCCTCGCCTTCCCGGATCCCGAGATGCTCGGGATCGATCTCGTCATCCCGGACGCCACCTACCTCGAGGAGAACCGCGAGCGCGTCCGGGCGATTGTGCTCACCCACGGTCACGAGGACCACACCGGTGGGCTGCCGTACGTCCTGCCGCGCATTCCGGGGACCCCGATCTACGCCACCCGCCTGACGGAGGGCCTGGTGCAGGGCAAGCTGCGCGAGCACAAGCTGCTCGAGTCGACCCCGCTCCACGTCGTCGAGCCGGGGCGCGAGTTCGCCGTCGGGATCTTCCGCATCACCCCGTTCCGCGTGAGCCATTCGATCCCCGACGGGGTCGGCTACGCGATCGCCACGCCGCTGGGCACGGTCGTGCACACCGGCGACTTCAAGTTCGACCACACCCCGCCCGACGGCCGCCGCGCCGACCTGGGCCTCATCGCCGAGATCGGCAATCGCGGCGTCGAATTCCTCCTGTCGGACTCGACACGGGCCGAGAAGGAGGGCTACACGCTCTCGGAATCCACGGTGGGCGAGAGCCTTCACCGGCTCGTCGGCGAGGCACAGGGGCGGGTGATCGTCGCCACGTTCGCCAGCAACATCGGTCGGGTGCAGCAGGTCCTCGATGCCGCCTGGGCGCATGGCCGCAAGATGATCGCGCTGGGCCGGAGCATGGAGCAGAACACCGCCATCGCCCTCGAGCGCGGCTACCTCGACGACCGCGACGGCACGCTCGTGCGGAAGGACCAGCTCCAGCGTCTGGCGAAGGAGCAGCTGGTGGTGATGACGACCGGCTCGCAGGGTGAGCCGATGAGCGGGCTGACGCGGATGAGCAACCGCGACCATCGCAACATCACGATCGAGCCCGGTGATACCGTCATCATCTCGGCCTCGCCGATCCCGGGCAACGAGGAGGCGGTGGCGCGCACGATCGACAACCTCTTCAAGGAGGGGGCGATGGTGCACTACGAGCCGCTCGTCCACTGCCACGTCTCCGGCCACGGATCGCGCGAGGAGCTGAAGCTCATGCTCGGCCTGGTGAAGCCGCGACACTTCATCCCGGTCCACGGCGAGTACCGCATGCTCGTGCAGCACGGCCTGCTGGCCGAAGGGGCAGGCGTCGACGTCGACAAGATCTTCGTCCTCGAGAACGGCCAGGTCGTCGAGTACGACGGCACCCGTGCCCGGATGGCCGGGTCGGTGACCGCCGGAGCGGTGCTCGTCGACGGGATCGCGGCGATCGACGGGATCGACGGCGTCGTGCTGCGTGACCGGCGCATGCTCGCCTCCGATGGTGTGGTCATGGTGGCGGTGACGCTCGACCGCAACACGGGGCAGCTCGCGGGTCAGCCCGACCTCGTCAGCCGGGGCTTCCTCTCCGACCCGGAGGACCCGCTCATGGGCGCCGCCCGAGACCATCTCGTCGACGCGCTCCGACAGCGCCGAGAGGACGAGCACACCGCCGAGGCCGGCTACGTCAAGACGAAGATCCGCGACACGCTGAGCCGCTACTTCCACCAGCACACCAAGCGTCGGCCGATGATCCTGCCGATCGTGATGGAGGTCTGAGCCGCGTGGCGACGCGACGGAGAACGGCGCCCCGCCGCCGGACGACGCGCCGGCGACGGCAGCCACAGCCGTTCGTGGTGAGCGGTCGGTTCGTACGCGAGGGACTCGCGCTCGTGCTGCTCTTTCTCGCCATCCTCAGCGTCATCGCCCTCTTCGCGCCGGACGCGGGCGCGATCGTCCAGCCGTGGCACGACGTGCTCGCGACGACGCTGGGGTGGGGGATCGCGTTCGCGGCTCCACTGCTGGCGGGATTCGCGCTGATGCTGTGGATGAAGACGATGCCCGCGGAGCGGTGGATGGCCGCGACCGGCGCCGCGATCTTCGCGCTCGCGATCCTCGGGATGCTCCACCTCGTGGGCGGCACGGCCGAGAACGCCATCGAGATCGGGGAGGGCGGTGGGCTGCTCGGCGCGGGCATGAGCGGACTGCTCACCGGGGCGCTCGGCGTGCCTGGGGCGTGGGTCGTGCTCGTTCTGCTCGCGATCGTCGGACTGCTGCTCTACTTCAACATGACCGTCGGCGACCTCGTGGCCGCCTACCTCGCCGGTCGCGACGCGCGTCGCGAGGACGCGGACGAGGCGGCCCGCCGGGCCGCGGCGAGGCGCCCGCGACCCACCGATGCCCAGCAGGCCCCCCGTGGGGAGGAGCGCAACGGCCTGTTCGAGCGGATGCGCGATCGCCTCGCCGGTCAGCCCGAGGCCGACGACGAGCCGCCGGTCATCGTCCGGCGCGAGCGACCGGCACCGGGTGCGAACGGCGCGCGTCCGACGCCCATCCCGGTCTTGCCGGAGGTGGCCGCGGCCGCGGGCGCGTCGGTTGTCGACGAGCTCGAACAGACCGAGGAGGCGCACATTGCGGCGATGGGGGAGCAGGAGGCGTCCGACGCCGCGCTGGAGGCCGTCGAGCGGGCCTGGGACCTGCCGACGCTCGACCTGCTCGCCGACGCCCCGGAATCGAGCGCAGCGCAGATGGATCTCACGGCCAAGGGCCAGCGCATCCGCGAGACGCTGGCGCACTTCGGGATCGGCGTGAAGGTCGCCCGCATCCAGGAGGGACCGGTCGTCACGCAGTACGCCCTCGACGTCGACCCGGGCATCAAGCTCAGCCGGATCGAGACACTCCAGGACAACCTCGCGCTCGCGCTCGCCGCGCGCAGCATTCGCATCGAGGCGCCGATCCCCGGTGAGCCATACGTCGGCGTCGAGATTCCGAACTCGGCGTTCGACCTCGTAACGCTCAAGGAGGTGCTCGCCAGCCGGCCGCACGGCGAGGTCGCCAAGCGCTCGAAGCTCGCGTTCGCCCTCGGCCAGGACGTGGCCGGCCTGCCGTTCAGCGCGGACTTGTCGAAGATGCCGCACCTGCTCATCTCAGGGGCCACCGGCTCGGGCAAGAGCGTCTGCGTCAACGCGATCATCGGCTCGTTCCTGATGAGCGCCACGCCGGCGGAGGTCAAGCTCATCCTCATCGACCCCAAGCGCGTCGAGCTGGCGCAGTACAAGGGCGTCCCGCACCTCCTGACCGATGTGATCGTCGAGCCCGACAAGGCGGTCAACGCCCTGAAGTGGACGGTCGGCACGATGGAGAGCCGCTACGCCGAGTTCGCGTCGCGCGGCGTCCGGAACATCGCCGGCTACAACGAGGCGCTGCGCCAGGGCCAGCCGCGGATGCCCTACATCGTCATCGTCATCGACGAGCTCGCCGACCTGATGATGGTCTCCGCCTACGAGGTCGAGGCCACGGTCACCCGGATCGCTCAGCTGGCGCGCGCGACCGGGATCCACCTCGTCGTCGCGACCCAGCGCCCATCGGTCCAGGTCATCACCGGCCTCATCAAGGCCAACATCCCGTCACGGATCGCGTTTGCCATGACCTCGGGGATCGACTCACGCACGATCCTCGACACGACCGGCGCGGAGGACCTCCTGGGTCGCGGCGACATGCTGTACCAACCGATCGACGCGCCGCGCGCCGTCCGCCTCCAGGGCGTGCTCGTCACCGATCAAGAGGTCGAAGGGCTCGCACGCCACTGGCGCGCGCAGGGCGGCGCCCAGCACCGGCCCGAGATCACCGCGCCGCGACGCGACGGCAAGGGCGGCGGGCGGCCGGGGGACGGCGACGAGGACGACGACGCCGATGCGCTCCTGTCGCAGGCGGTCGACATCGTGCGCCGCTCCGACAAGGCGTCGGCCTCGCTGCTCCAGCGTCGCCTGCGCATCGGCTACGCGCGTGCGGCACGCATCCTCGACCAGATGGAGGACCGCGGGATCGTCGGTCCGGCCGACGGCAGCCGCTTCCGCGAGGTGCTCGTGACGAGCGACGGCTGGGGCGGTGACTACGCGCCCGACGAGGACGACGACGCGTGACCAGCGACGTCCACAAGCTCGGGGAGGTGCTGCGCACCGCCCGCGAGGGGAAGGGCGTGGACCTCGCCAGGGTCGAACGGGACACGAAGATCCGGGAGCGCTACCTCTCGGCCCTGGAGCGCGGCGACTACCGCGAGCTGCCCGGAGCCGTCTATACGAAGGGCTTCCTGCGCAACTACGGCACGTACCTCGGGCTTGACACCGAGTACCTGATCGATCTCTATCGCATCGAGAGCGCCACGGCGGCCGGCCAGCGTCCAGCGCGCCCGGCGGCACCGCCGCGTCCGCTCGGGGCGCGGCGCACCCGCGCCTTCGTGGTCACGCCGGGAGCCGTGGTTGCCGCCATCCTCACGATCATCGTCGGCGGCTTCGTCGCCTACCTGGGCTTCCAGCTCGTCACCTTCGCGCGCACGCCCGAGCTGCGCATCGTCGAGCCGCCCGGAACCGTGAACGGTCACACCGAGCTCGAGATCACCGTGCGCGGCGTGACCGAGCCGAACGCAACGGTCGAGGTCAGCAACCTGCCGGAGAACCCGACCGTGGTCGCCGATGCGGAGGGCGACTTCGAGGTCACCGTTCAGCTGCTGCCCGGGTCGAACGTCATGGAGCTCGTCGCGACCGACCCGGCCACGGGCCGCGACTCCGAGGTGGAGCGGCGCACGATCCTCGTCGTCACCGACGTCGCCGGCAGCCCGTCCGCCGCTCCGGCGGCGCTGACGCTCGACCAGCCGGCGGCGAACGCGACTGCTCGCGGCACCGTGGCGGTCGCGGGCACCGCGGCGCCGAACGCCGAGGTCACCGTGACGGCGGCGCTCGCGCGGCTGCCCACGCCGAACTTCACCGTCACCGATGGTGCCGGCCGGCCGGTGCGGGTCGAGACGACCGATCCGGCCCCGCCCGATCCGCTGTCGCTCACCGCGGACGCGACCGGCGCATTCGGCGGCGAGCTCGAGCTCGGGCCCGGCCGGTGGAGACTCACGGTCGCGACGGATGGCGGCGAGCCGATCACCCGACGCGTGGACGTGATATCGGGCGACCGCCTTCGCGCCACGATCCGCCTCGGCGGGGCGGACTCCTACCTCGAGGTCGAGGAGGATGGCACGCCGCTCGAGGGCGTTTCGGGACAGATCGCCGAGGCCGGTGACCGGATCAGTCTCGCGGCGAACGGCGACATCCGCATCCTGGCCGGCAACGCCGGCGCGGTCAGGCTCACCATCGACGGCATCGGCATCGGCGCCATGGGAGACGACGGAGCCGTCGTAGAGTGGCGCATCACCCGCGCAGAAGGGTAGGGAAGCGAAGGCATGGCAGCAGATTCCTCGTTCGATCTCGTCAGCGACTTCGACCAGCAGGAGCTGGTCAACGCACTCGACCAGGCACGCCGCGAGATCGCGACGCGATATGACTTCAAGGGAAGCAGGGTCGGCTTCGAGCTCGCCAAGGACGCGCTGACGCTCACGGCCGACGACGAGTACCGGGCCGGTTCCGCGAAGGACCTGCTGGAGTCCAAGGCGATCCGCCGCGGCCTGAGCCTGAAAATCTTCGAGTGGGGACGCATCGAGCCGGCGTCCGGCGGGACGGTTCGCCAGGAGATCAAGCTGAAGCGCGGCCTGACGAGCGACCAGGCCAAGGAGCTCGCGAAGCGCATCCGCGAGTCCTTCCCGAAGACGAAGCCGGCGATCCAGGGTGATGCGGTGCGCGTGAGCGCGAAGTCGAAGGACGAGCTCCAGGCGGTCATCGCCGAGCTGCGCGCGCTCGACTATCCCGTGGCGCTCCAGTTCACGAACTACCGATGACGAGCCGTCGGTAAGGGAGTATATACATATATACGATGACGGCTGAGCGTCCACCGACCGATGACGACCTCGAAGCCGCCGCGCGGCGACTCGGCCGTGCGCTCGTGACCCTCGGCTGGCAGATGGCTGCCGCCGAGTCGTGCACCGGCGGGCTCGTGGGGCACGCGATCACCCAGGTGCCGCGATCGAGCGACCACTTCCTGGGCGGCATCGTGTCGTACTCGGACGCGGTGAAGGAGGAGCTGCTCGGCGTGCCCCGTGACCTGCTCGATCAGGTCGGCGCAGTCTCCGCCGAGGTGGCCGAGGCGATGACGTCCGGCGCGCTGGACCGATTCCCGGCGGCCAGTCTCGCGGTCGCGGTCACCGGCATCGCCGGGCCCGACGGCGGCAGCGAGGAGAAGCCGGTCGGCCTGACCTACGTGGCCGTCGCGCTCCGGGACGGCCCGGCGATCGTCGAGCGCCATGCGTGGCCGCACGACCGCGACGGCAACAAGCGCGCCTCGGCGCTGGCAGCACTCGACCTCGCGACCCGGATCGCCGCAGAGCCGCCGGTGTGATCCGCCCCGCTGAGCGGATCCACGTCATCGGCATCGCCGGGTCCGGGTCCGCCGGCGCCGCGCTCCTGCTCCAGCGCGCCGGCGCGATCGTCGACGGCTGTGACGCCGACGCCCCGTCGCCGTACACCCCGCCACTGGACGCCGCCGGCATCGGCTGGCAGCTCGGCCACGACCCTGCGCATCTCTCCGGCGTCGACCGGGTCGCGATCTCCCCGGCGCTGCGCGCGGTGCCGCGCCACGCCGAGCTCGCAGCTGCCGAGGCCGCCAATCTACCTGTGCACACCTGGCAGGCACTGCTCGGCGAGCTCATGGCGGCGCCGGGGCGCACCGGCATCGGGGTGACCGGCACGCATGGCAAGTCGACGACGACCGCCCTGCTTGGCCACCTGCTCATCGCCGCCGGGCTGGATCCGACCGTCGAGGTCGGGGCCTTCATCGGTGCCTGGGGCGCATCGGTCCGGGCGGGGGATGGGCGTCCCTTCGTGGTCGAGGCCGACGAGTTCGGCGACAACTTCCTCAACTACCACCCGGCGGGCGCGATCGTCACTAACGTCGAGATGGACCATCCCGACTACTTCGCCGACGCATCGGCGGTCATGGATTCGTTCGAGCGCTTCGTGCGCGGCATGGGCACCGATCCGGCCCTCGGCGGTCGCGTCCTGCTGACCGCCGCCAACGACCCCGGGGCCGATGAGCTGGTGGCACGTCTCCGGGACTGGGATGGGCGCGTCGTGCGCTACGGTCCCGGCGGCGAGCTTGCGGCCTCGGACGTGACCTTCACGCCGGAGGGGACCGCCTTCACGCTCTTCGATCGTCCCTTCGAGTCACCGCTCGCCGGCGCCCACAACGTGCTCAACGCCACCGCCGCGCTGGCCATGGCGCACACACAGCTCGGCGCCGACCTCGACCGCCTGGCGGATGGGCTCCGGACGTTCGCCGGAGCCGGGCGGCGCATGGAGCTGATCGCCGATACTCCCGGCGTGACGATCTACGACGACTACGGCCACCATCCGACCGAGGTGCGGGCCACGATTGCCGCGATGCGCCAGCGGGTCGGTCCGGACCGCCGCCTCTGGACGGTCTTCGAGCCGCACATGTACTCGCGCACGGCGCTGCTGATGGACGAGTTCTCGACCGCCTTCGCCGATGCCGACGAGGTCGTCATCGCCGACATCTTTGCCAGCCGCGATACGCCCGAAGCGATGGCCGCAACGAGCGCCGAGGCGCTGGCCGATGCGATCGAGCGCGCCACCGGGACCCCGGCCATCGCCACCGGCGACGTCGACGCTACCACCGCGTACGTCGCCGACCACCTCGGCGATGGCGATGCCGTGCTCGTCATGGGCGCGGGCAAGTCCTACCGCATCGCTCGCGGCCTCGCCGAGCGGCTGGCGGGCGGGATGGCGTCGTGACCGGCGCGAGGGCCGCGGTCCTCGGCCTGCTGCTGGCCCTGGCGGTGACGATCGCGTACCGCGGCATCGTCAACCTCGTCAACGCGTCCGGCGCGCGCGACCAGCCTGCCCTCATCCTCATCCTCCTCCTGTCGGCCTTCCTGGGCGTGCTCGTGGCCGTCGCCACGCGGATGCTGCGCCTGCCGGGCGCCACCGCCCCGACCGCGCTCGTGCTGGGCTGGACCCTCATCCCCGTCATCCTGCAGGCGATTCCCAGCGCGGCGACCCAGCTGTTCGGCGGTACGGGTGACATGTCGGCCAACCAGGCCGTCGCGCTGGCGACCGCGACCGTGGCCGCCGCGGTCACGCTGGGAGTGCCTGCGGAACGTCGCTGATGGACCCCGAGCGCGAGCTCATCGACGAGCAGATTGCCTACTACCGCGCCCGTGCCGCCGAGTACGACGCAACCTCGACGCCCGAGGGCGACGCGTTCGAGGCCGACACGGACCGCATCCGCGCCGCGCTCCGCGCGTTCGCGCCGCGCGGCCGGGTGCTCGAGCTGGCCGCCGGCACCGGCCAATGGACCGGGATCCTGGCCGAGTACGCCGACGAGCTGGTCGTGACCGATGCCTCGGCCGAGATGCTCGAGCTGAACGGTGCGAGGGTGGGGGAGCGCCCGAACGTGCGCCACGCGGTCGTCGATGCCTTCGATCCCGCCGTCCCGGGTCCGTTCGACGCGGTCTTCTTCGGCTTCTTCCTCTCCCACGTGCCTCGGAGCCGCCTCGCGGCGTTCTGGGAGGTCCTGGATGGCCTCTTGGGTCCGGAAGGGCGCATCTTCGTCGTCGACGAGGGCCATCACGACGAGTGGCGAGAGGACTGGGTCGATCGTGAGGCCGGGATCGTTCGCCGCCCCCTGACCGATGGATCGGTCCACCGCGCGGTCAAGGTGCTGTGGCGGCCCGAGGATCTGACACGGAGGCTCGATGAGCTCGGGTGGGCCGCATCAGTCACGAGCGAAGGCCCGTTCTACTGGGGCACGGCGACGCGACGCGGTCAGTTGGCGGAATCGACCAGGTAGCGGCGACGCTGCACGTCGATGCCCTTGAGGTCGTGCAGGCCGCAACCGACGAAGGCGATGGGTGAGCTTCGTCATCCCAAACGATACCGCGCCGACCACTGGTTGCATGTGCAACTACCTGTGGTATCATCGGTCCATGCCTGCGATCACCGTCGACGACATCACCCTCCTCCCACGCGTTCCCGCGCCGGATCCGTCGCTCGCGCGCGAGCGCGCTGTGGTCAGCGTCACCAGTGCGCCGCGCGGCTTCGAGGGCGAGGGGTTTCCGGTGCGACGCGCCTTCCACGGTGTCGACCTGCGCGCGCTCGATCCGTTCATCCACATGGACCAGATGGGCGAGGTCGAATACGCGCCTGGCGAGCCGAAGGGCACCCCATGGCATCCGCACCGCGGCTTCGAGACGGTCACCTACATGATGGATGGCACCTTCGAGCACAGCGACTCGAACGGAGGTGGGGGAGTCATCACGAACGGCGACACCCAGTGGATGACCGCGGGCGCAGGAATTCTGCACATCGAGAAGCCGCCCGAGGCGCTCGTGGTATCCGGTGGCCTCTTCCACGGCATCCAGCTGTGGGTGAACCTGCCGGCCGCTCAGAAGTGGTCGCCTCCGCGCTACCAGGACATCCGGGCGGGCGAGGTCGGACTGCTGGCGTCCGCCGACGGGGGAGCGCTCGTGCGCGTCATCGCCGGCGAGCTGGACGGGCATGCCGGTCCCGGCTCCACCTATACGCCGATGACCTTCCTGCACGCCACCCTCAGCCCGGGGGCGGAGCTCGTGCTGCCCTGGCGGGCCGATCACAACGCGCTCGTGTACGTCCTGGCCGGTCACGGATCGGTCGGCGCCGAGCGGATCCCGGTCGAGACCGGCCAATTGGTGGTGTTCGGCCCGGGCAACGCCCTCCGCGCGGCCGCCGAGGCGCATCAGGAGAGCCGCAGCCCGAACCTCGACGTGCTCGTCCTCGGTGGGCAGCCGATCCAGGAGCCCGTCGCGTGGGCCGGCCCGTTCGTCATGAACACCCGGGACGAGGTGATGCAGGCCTTCGCCGACTACCAGGCCGGGCGCATCGGCTCGATCCCGGCCGTCCACGGCGCACCGACGGAGCTCACCGAGTCGTAGACGGCTAGCATGGACCAATGGACATGAAGCTCGAGCTCGTGGCCGTGCCGGTCACCGACGTCGACCGCGCCAAGGCCTTCTACGTCGACCAGGTCGGCTTCAACGCCGATCACGACCACCGCGTCACCGATACGCTGCGCTTCGTGCAGCTCACGCCGCCCGGGTCAGCCTGCTCGATCGTGCTGGGCACCGGGGTCACCGAGATGGCGCCGGGGTCGCAGAAGGGCCTGCAGCTTGTCGTGCCTGATGCGGCAGCGTTGCGCGACGAGCTGCGCTCACGCGGCGTCGACGCCAGCGACGTCGACAAGCAGCCCTGGGGCTGGTTCGTGTACTTCAGCGACCCCGACGGCAACGCGTGGGCCGCTCAGCAGATGGTGCCGCAGGAAGGATAGGCAGCCCAAACAGCGGGTGGAGGCGACTTCTCCACCCGGCAACATCACATAACGCACATTTGCGGAAGTGCATGCCTGAGTAGCCCGAGTACCGGGGTTGGCTGCTCCGATGGTCCTATGCGATGCGCGCATCGCGCAGCCTAGGCTGGCCGCATGCGACACAGCAGGTTGTGGTCACTTGGCGTCGCCGGGCTGACACTCGGCATCCTCGGCATGGTCGGCGGCACTGTCGTCGGCGGGGAGCTCGGCCCGATGGCCGTCGGATACGGCCTGCTGATCGCCTTGAGCGCGCTTTACCTCGTCGCCGCGCTCGCGATCCGCGAGCGTGTCTGGCAGCGTCGCTCGCGGCTCGAGGGCTTGGCCGCCCATCCGGATCGGCTCGCCGGGCGCCGCGTCTTCTAGCCCCGGCGCTGCCTGAGCGCCTCGAAGCCGATGATGGCGGCTGCGGCCGCCGCCCCGAGGTCCGGCGCTCGTTCCCGTCCGTACCCGATGCGCACGAGCGTGTCAGCCTGGGCCACGAACGAGCGCGTCACCCCCCGGCGTTCGCCGCCGATGACGAGCAGCAGGCCGCCGGTCAAGTCGGCGCGATGGATTTCGATCGCATCCGCGTCGGCGACGGCACACGCCACGCGCAGACCGGCACGGCGCGCCGACTCCGCCGCGGTCTCGACCGAGTCCGCGTGGGCCGTCGGCATGAGCTCGCTGGCACCGGCCGAGGCGCGCGTGACGACGCTCAGCGCCGTCTCCCACGATCGACGCACGACGAGACCGTTGACGCCCGCGGCGTAGAGGGCTCGGACCGCCTGGCCGAAGTTGAACGGGTCCTCGATGCCGTCGAGGAAGACGAGCATCGACCCCTCCCCCACCTCGGCGAGGAGCTCATCGATCGCTCGCTCCCGTCGCGCGCCGACAAGGCCGATGACGCTGCCGTGGCTGCGCCCGCTGGCCAGCTCCTCGATCCGATCGGCGTCGACGGCGTCGATGACCACCCCGCGCTCGCGCGCCAGGGCGCGCAGCCGTCCGAGGCGCCGATCGCCGGGGCGGACGGCCCACACGCGGTGAGTCGGGCGGACGTTGGCCTCAAGGACGGCCTCGACGGAGAGGTGCCCCTCGACGACGAGCGGCTGGGCCGGATCGGCCACCTCGCTCAGCGCGAAGCGGAGGGACGGCGGCGGCCGGCGCGCCCCGCGGCGACCAGCTCGGAGGCGACGTTGGGAGGAAGGTGGCCGCTGACGCGCACGCCGCCGGCCTCGTAGCGCTCCTTGACGTCGCCCGAGCTGCGGGCGCGAGCCACGAGCTCGCCGCGCTCGTACGGCACGACGGCGTCGACGGGCACCATCTGGTGGCGCAGCGCGTCACCGATCCGCTCGCGCAGCGCGTCGAGACCCTCGCCGGTGAGAGCGCTGACGAACGCGCTCGACTCGCTGGCAGGCGGGGCTCCCGCATCGGGCGGGAGGAGGTCGGTCTTGTTGTAGACCGTGATCCGTGGCTTGGCGCCGGCCCCCAGCTCGTCGAGGACCGACTGCACCGCCACCTGCTGGGCCACGAAGTTCGGGTCCGCGGCATCGACGACCTCGAGCACCAGATCGGCGCGCATCACCTCCTCGAGCGTGGCGCGGAAGGCATCGACCAGGTCGTGCGGCAGCTTGTTGATGAAGCCGACCGTATCAGTCATGACGACGGTACGGCCTGAGGACAGCGTTACCTGGCGGCTGGTCGGGTCTAGCGTGGCGAAGAGCATGTCGGCCGCGTAGACGTCCGCAGCGGCCAGGGCGCTGAGGAGCGTGCTCTTGCCGGCGTTGGTGTAGCCCACGAGCGCGACCGTGGCGACCTCGTGGCGGTCCCGGTTGCGGGCCGCCGTGGCTCGCTGGCGCTTCACCTCGTCCAGGTCGGCGCGTACCTTCTTGATCCTCTCGCGGATGAGGCGCCGGTCGGTCTCCAGCTGGCTCTCGCCGGGGCCGCGCGCGCCGATGCCGCCCGCGGTGCGCGAGAGGTGGGTCCACAGCCGAGTCAGGCGCGGCAGGTGGTACTCGAGCGCGGCCAGCTCGACCTGCAGGCGCCCCTCCTTCGTCTTCGCGTGGCGAGCGAAGATGTCGATGATCAGCGCGGATCGATCCAGCACCTTGCAGTCCAGCAGCTTCTCGAGGCTGCGCTGCTGGTTGGGGGCCAGCTCGTCATCGACGATGAGCACGTTGAAGTCGGTGGCCGCCTTCTCGTCGATCAGCTCGGCAGCGCGCCCCTTGCCGAAGTACCACACCGGGTCGGGCGCGCGCCGGCGCTGGAAGGCGCTGCCAACCACCGACGCCCCGGCCGTCTCGGCAAGGGCGGCGAGCTCGTCGAGCGAGCGGCTCACCGGCCACCGGCCGTTGCCGGGATCGTCGAGGCCGATGAGGAAGGCGCGCTCGACCGGGGCAGTGAGGTCGATCATGTTCGCGGGTTCGGACGTTGGGACATCTGTCGATCAATGCTACCCCGGAGCGTGCCGGCACGCTCCTGCGAGCCCGCGGTACCAACGTCCTAGTGCCATCCCACGCGCGCTCTGCCATACCTCACCGCACCGGACCCGATGGGGGCAGGCAAGTCCAGGAGGTCACGTGGAGCCAACGGATGGGGCCACCGTGAAGACGGTGGCCTCGACCGGCGTCCTGACCCGCCGCATGCTCGGCGGCGTCGTGCTCGGCGTGCTCGCGTTCGCGACCGTCTACCGCGTCGTGCTGGCGCTGCATGAGGACGCCACGATCGCCATCGCGGCCGGCGCGGCCGCTTCCGTGCCGGTCGCCGCCGTGATGATGTGGCGCACCGTCGCGCCCCTCGTGAAGACCCAAGCCGAGCTCCAGGTCCGCTACGAGGCCGCAGTGGCCGATGCGCTGCGCGACCCGCTAACCGGGCTCGGCAACCACCGCGCATTCCACGAGGAGCTCGACCGCCAGGTTGCCGCGGCGCTGCGCTACGAGGTGCCGCTGTCACTGCTGCTCATCGACATCGACGAGTTCAAGTCGATCAACGACAGCCGCGGCCACGCCAACGGCGACCGGGTCCTGCGCGGCTTCGGCACCCTGCTCAACACCTCGCTGCGTCGCGCCGACCGCGCCTTCCGCGTCGGGGGCGACGAGTTCGCCGTCCTGTTTCCGCATACCGACCTCGACGGCGCCCGGATCGTCGCGCGACGCCTGCTGACCCAGGCCCTCGAGCCTACCCTGCGCATCGAGTCTGAGCCGCTGTCGTTCTCGGGCGGACTATCGGCGCTCCCCGAGCTCGCGCTCGGACCCGCCCAGCTCTACTCCCAGGCCGATGCGGCCCTCTACGCCGCCAAGCGCGGCGGACGCACCGAGATCGTCATGTTCGAGCCGTCGATGGAGGCATCGGATCCCGCCGGCGCCTCGAGCTCCGCCGTGGCCGAGGTGATCGCCCGCGGCCAGCTCCACCCGGCGTATCAGCCGATCGTCGCCATCCCCGACGGCCGCGTCATCGGCGTCGAGGGTCTCATCCGTCCCCTGCCGCCCGCTCCGTTCGCCACCCCCATGCAGCTCTTCGCGGCCGCCGAGGCCGGAGGGCACGTCACCAACCTCGACCTCGCATGCGTTGATACGATCGTCGCCGGCGCGCGCGGCCTGCCCGCCGATCAGTTCCTCACGGTCAACCTCGCGCCGTCGACGCTCGAGGCCTCCGAGTTCAGCAGCGGCGCCATCCTCGCCATCCTGGCGCGCCACGAGTTCGCGCCCGACCGGCTCATCATCGAGCTCACCGAGCACCACCCACTGCACGACCTCGAGCGCGCCAGGTCACGCATGGCCGCGTTCCGACGCGCCGGCGTGCGCTTCGCCGCGGACGACATCGGCGCCGGCAATGCCGGCCTGCGCCTCCTGTCGGAGATCGAGTTCGACATCCTCAAGGTCGACCTCAGCCTCGTCCAGCGCAGCGAGGCGGAGGGCCCGTCCACCGCCGTGCTCGGATCGGTCGTCGAGCTCGCGGCGCGCACCGGCGCCCTTGTCGTGGCCGAGGGCATCGAGCGCTCCGCGCAGATGGGCCCGCTTCTGCGCCTCGGCATCACCGCCGGCCAGGGCTTCTTCCTCGGCCGGCCAGGCCCGCTCGAGCAGGCCTTGGAGCCGGTGACGACGATGCTTACGCCGATGCCTCACGCCGAGGCGCTTGCCGGCGTCGCCGCCTGGCGCCAGTCGATAGGCCTGCCGGTCAGCTGACCGCGGCGCGGAGCATGCGTTCGGCGCGCTCCACAATCTCGGGATCATCCCCGGGCCGATCGCCGGCCGGAATCCACAGCAGCCGTCGGTCGCGGCGGAACCACGTCAACTGGCGCTTGGCGTACTGGCGCGTTCGGCGCGCGGTGACCGCCACCGCCTGCTCGAGCGTCCACTCCCCCGCCAGGTGAGCGGCCGCCTCGGCATAGCCGTGGCCGGTCATCGGGTGCAGCTCCGGCCCGAAGCCCTTGTCGCTCAGCCTCCGCACCTCGTCGAGCAGGCCATTCGCGAACAGCCATGCCGCTCGCTCGTCGATGCGCCGGTAGAGGACGTCACGAGGCCGAACGAGGCCGAGAAGCGCGACCCGGCCCTGGTACGGGGTAGCGCGTGGCGTCGCTCCCCCACCCCCGGCCTCGATGCGCTCGAGTGCGCGCAGCACCCGGCGCGGGTTACGCAGGTCGATGGCCACGGCGGCGGCCGGGTCGGCGGCCTCCAGGCGCGCGGCGAGAGGTTCGAGGCCATCGGCCTCGAACTCGTCGGTCAGGCGGCGCCGGATCTCGGGCGACCAGGGCTGGGCCGCGTAGTCGTGGCCGTCGACCAACGCCGAGACGTACAGCCCGGTGCCGCCCACGAGCAACGGGAGCCGCCCGCGACCGGCGATCTCAGAGACGACGGCCCGCGCCCGCTCGACCCAGTCGGCAGCGGTGAACGGCTCGTCGGGGTCGACGAGATCCAGCAGGTGGTGCGCGACCCGCCGTCGCGCCGTCGCGCCTGGCTTCGCGGTGCCGACGTCCATGCCTCGATATGCCTGGCGCGAGTCGGCGACGACGATCTCGACCGGCAGACGATCGGCGAGCGCGAGGGCGAGATCGGTCTTGCCGGAGGCCGTGGGGCCGACGACGCCGATCAGGGGAGGCTGCTGCTTGGCCCGGTCAGCTGGTCTGGTCAACCCTCTCGGCCTACACCTCGACCGTTTGCTGGACCTGCTCGATGGTGCTCGCCCGCCCCGTCGCCCGTGACGCAGTGATCACGACGGCGTTGAAGGAGACAGGCCCTTCCGCCACGTGGAAGCGAGTCGGCAGGTGCCGCGTAAAGCGCGGCAGGACGGTCTCGAGGCTGAAGCCGATGACCGAGTCGCGCGGACCGGTCATGCCAATGTCGCTGATGTAGGCGGTGCCCGATGGCAGGACCCGCGCGTCGGCGGTGGGCACGTGGGTGTGCGTCCCGACCACCGCCGACACCCGCCCGTCGAGGTACCAGCCCATCGCGTTCTTCTCCGAGGTGATCTCGCAGTGGAAGTCCAGCACCCGGACCGGCGGCAGCGGATCGGCCGCGCCATCGAGCAGCTCGTCGAGCTTCGTGAACGGCGAATCGAGCTGGTTCATGAACACACGGCCCATGGCATTGATCACGGCGACCTCGTCGCCGGCATCGGTATGGTGGATCAGCCAGCCGCGACCGGGTGCCTCGTCGGGGTAGTTGATCGGTCGCAGGACGGGCCGATCGGTGTCGAGGTACTCGTAGATCTCGCGCTTGTCCCAGATGTGATTGCCCGAGGTGATGACGTCGATACCGCCGCCAAGCAGCTCCTCGGCCAGGCTGGGGGTGAGGCCCGCCCCGGCCGCCACGTTCTCACCGTTGGCGATGACGAGGTCGACGTCGAGAGTGTGTCGCAGCTCGGGGAGGACGGAGGCGACGGCCAGGCGTCCCGGTTTGCCGATGATGTCGCCGATGACGCAGATGCGAAGCTCGTCGCCGCCGGCGCTCACCGCGCGTAGTCGACGGCCCGCGTCTCGCGGATGACGGTCACCTTGATCTGGCCGGGGTACTGCAGCTGCTCCTCGATCTTGCGCACGACGTCACGGGCCAGCCGGCTCGAGGCGAGGTCGTCAATGTCCTCAGGCCGCACGAGGATCCGGATCTCGCGACCGGCCTGGATGGCGAAGCAGCGCTCGACGCCGGGGAAGCTCAGCGCGATCTGCTGGAGGTCATCGAGGCGCTTGACGTAATTGTCAAGGCTCTCGCCGCGCGCGCCGGGCCGCGAGGCGCTGATCGCGTCGGCGATCTGGACCACGGTCGCCTCGGTCGACTCCTGCTCCACCTCCTGGTGGTGGGCGGCGATCGCGTTGCAGACGATGGCGTTGACGCCGTAGCGGGCCGCGATGTCGCCGCCGATGGCAGCGTGCGGCCCCTCGACCTCGTGGTCGACCGCCTTGCCGATGTCGTGCAGCAGCCCGCCCTTCTTCGACTCGGCCACGTTGGCGCCGATCTCCGCCGCCAGGAGGCCGGCGAGACGCGCCGTCTCGACGCAGTGATTGAGCACGTTCTGGCCGTAGCTGGTGCGGTACTTCAGGCGGCCGATGAGCTTGATGAGCTCGGGATGGAGCCCGGGGACGCCGGCGTCGTACGCGGCCTGCTCGCCGGCCTGGCGCATGACGACCTCGAGCTCCTGACGCGCCTTGGCGACCGTCTCCTCGATCCGGCCGGGATGGATCCGTCCGTCGCTGATCAGCTTGTTGAGCGCCATGCGCGCGACCTCGCGCCGCACCGGGTCGAAGCCGGACAGCACGACCGCCTCGGGAGTGTCGTCGATGATGAGGTCGACCCCCGTGGCCTGCTCGAGCGCGCGGATGTTGCGGCCCTCGCGACCGATGATCCGGCCCTTCATCTCGTCGTTCGGCAGGCTCACGACCGTGATCGTGGCCTCGCTGGTGTGGTCGGCGGCGATGCGCTGCATGACCGTGGTCAGGATCCGCCGTGCACGCTCGTCCCCCTCCTCGGCCGCGTGGCGCTCGATCTCGCGCACGCGATGCTGCGCCTCGGCGTGGGCCTCGTCCTCGACCTGGCGGATCAGCGTCTGTCGCGCCTCCGCGACCGAGAGGCCCGAGACGCGCTCGAGCTCGACGAGCTGGCGCTGCTTGAGCTCGTTCAGGCGGGCCGCCTCGACCTCCAGGCCCTCGGCGCGAGCGTTCAGCGCAAGCGCCTGCTCCTCGAGCGCCGCCGCCTTACGATCGAGCGCCTCCTCCCGATCCAGGAGGCGGCGCTCGGTCCGCTGGTGGGTGGCGCGCTGCTCGCGCGCCTCTTCCTCGGCGGCGCGACGCAGGTGGAGAGCCTCGTCCTTGCCCTCGAGGACGATCTCCTTCTGCTTCGCGCGAGCCTCGGCCTCGAGACGCTGCGCGTAGCTCTCGGCATGCTTGACCGAGCTGGAGGCGACGAGACGCCGGGCCATGAAGCCCACGAGCACACCGATGACGGCGGCAACGACCGCCACGATGACGACAACGAGTTCAGGCATTTCGGCTCCCCCTCGTCGTTGGAGCCCTGGTTGGGCGGGGTTGGCGCCCGCGCGGCGGGCGAGTCGGTCGGTCCGGGATCTATGCGGCCGATCACGGCCGGAAAGCGGGAGTGTACTCCAACTGCCCGTCCGCCTCTCGCGGGAGCTTGGTCGCTCGTCGCTACGCGAAGATGCGCCCCATGAGCCGAATGTGCTCGAGGTCGCGAGGGACGAAGTCCTGGAGCATGATCCGCTGCGTTCCGCTTGCCTCGAAGGCGCGCACGCGCTCGAACGCCTGCTCGGGGGTGCCCATGATCCAGCGCTGGCGCCGATCCGCAAGCCACGCCTCGGCATCGTCGGCCGATTGGCCGAGGGCGGCCAGCAGGTCCGCCACTCGCGTCCTCAGGTCGGCCTCGGTCTCGGCCACCAGGACACCGGTCATCGCCGAGTACACGACCTCGTCGGGGTCCCTGCCGATATCGGCACAGGCGGTTCGGACATTGCCGTACGCCTCGGGCGCGGCATCCGGTGAGCCCGGGCTCAGGTTGAACTCGTCGCCGTGGCGCGCTGTCAGGCGCGCCAGACGAGGGCCGCCCTTGCCGCCGAAGATGACATGCGGGTGGCGCCGTCCGCCGCGGGCGATCTCCCCATGGCGCCGCGATCCGCGCACCTGCCAGCGGTCGCCGTCGTACGACCAGCCGTCGGGCTCGGTCCACAGGCCGTGGACGATCGCCATCTGCTCCTCGAGCATGTCGAAGCGCTCGCCGAGCCCAGGGAACGGCAGGCCGAGCTGCGCGTGCTCATCGTCGTTCCAGCCCGCTCCGAAGCCGGCCTCGACCCGGCCGCCGCTCATCTCGTCGATGGTCTGGATGACCTTGGCCAGGTTTCCCGGCAGGCGGAAGGTGACCGGCGAGACGAGCACGCCGAGCCGAATCGTCGAGGTCTCGCGCGCCAGGCCGGCGAGCGTCGCCCACGCATCGGTCGTCGGCTTGCCGGCGCCGCCGGGAAAGCTGGCGTAGTGGTCGGAGCGGAAGAACGCCTCCAACCCGGCCTCTTCCGCGGTCCGGGCTGCGGCCAGGATCTCGTCGTAGCTCAGCCCCTGCTGGGGCTCGGTCATGAGGGCGTAACGCATGCGTGCAGCCTAGCCCGATGAGGGCCGGGCTGCGTTCGCCGCTCGCGGCTCAGAGGGCCGTGGGCCGCCCGTATCCGACCCGCACGGCGCGCTCGCGCCAGCGAGGGGTCTCGTCACGCATGCGATCCGACGGTGCGAAGAGGCCGGGTTCCTCCCAGTCATCCTCGGGCTCGGCGACCGGCCGCACGATGGAGGCGGGCTCGAAGCGACGGTATTCGTCGAGCCATTCGGACAGCTTCATTGGCGACCTCATTGTTCCGGATCGCTCCCCCAGCCGCATCCGGGGTTCCACGGATCGAGGTACGGTTCGCGACTCAGGAGCCGACGCTGCGCCCTCATCCCGCCGCGGCCCGCGTCTTGCGGGACGAGCCGCGTGCCTCGGCGTAGTACGCGAGGGTTCGGTCGAGGTGCGCCCGGGCGATCGTCTCGCCGATGACGTCGAGCGGCACCTCCTCGAGGCGGCGGAAGCGCAGGCAGCTCTTGCCCATGTTCAGCTTCTTGCCAGACTCAGCGTACCGCCGCTTGAACCGCTCCTGCTCGGCCGGGTCGCCGTACACCGTGTTGAGGTAGAGGCTGATGTAGTTCTTCTGGCTGGCAAGGCCGGCGAGGCCGAGCGGCTGCCCGTTGTACGTGTCGGGAAACGTCTCGAGCGGCACCCACCAGCCGATCATCCCGGAGGTCATCCCCTCCTCGTAGCCCGGCGGCAGGTTGCGGTTGACGACGTCGCGGACCTTCGCGACCGCCTCGCGACGGCCGTCTGGCAACGAGGCGATGTACTCCTCGGGATTGGCGGCGGTGCTCCTGACCATGACACGGCTACCTGATACGGACGGTTGAGATTTGGACGGCTCTAGAGTACGTCGGCGCCGGCTTCGCGGATCGTCGATCGCACGGTCTCGGGATCGAATCCCCGGCGCATGAGGAACATCCCGATGCGCTGCACGGCCTTCGGGTCGGTCGGCAATGGCCGGCCGCGAAGGTGGCGCGCCAGGGCGTCGGCGGCACGCTCCGCCTCGCTGGCGGGAACCATCTCGTCCTCGGGCCGACGCTCGGGAGCGGCGTGCTCGACGCGGTACGCCTCGATGACCTCGCGCGGGACGCCGTGCTGGCGCAGCTCGGCGTCGATCATCCGGCTCCCCCGAGGCGCGTGACGGTCGCGCTGCTCGCCCCACCATCGCGCGAACGCGGCATCGTCCAGGTAGCCGAGCTCGGCGAGACGCTCGACGGTCTCGGCGATGACCGGATCCGCGGCGCCGGCCCGGCGCAGCCGGCGCTCGATCTCCCAGCGCGTGCGCGGACGCGTCCCGAGGTAGCCGACCGCGATCTCCATTGCCCTGGCAATGTCCGGTGGCTCGAAGGCGGGCCTGGCCCGGCGTGCGCGTGAGTCAGCCATCGGTCCAGCGTCGAGGTCGGTGGCCCTCGAGGACCCGGGAGAGCGGCACCCAGCCGAGGAGCCGCGCCGGGGTCCAGCCGGCGCGGGGCGGGAGGCCCTCGATCTCGGTGGCGTCATCGACGCGGACCTCGTCCCAGGCGTGGACGACGCGCCCGTCACCGAGCGCCATGCCAACGTGGCCCCAGTCGCGCCACGCGCCATCGGCCGGTCCCTCGCAGGCGTAGAAGATCAGCGAGCCGGCTGGTGGCGGCGCTTCGGGCCGATACGGCCCGGGACCGTATCGCTCGGCCGACTCGCGCGCGCTCGAGCCGCCGAAGACCTCGACCTCGTTCGGGCGCTCGACGGCGTCCTCGACGAATGACAGGCAGCGCCCGGCGTATGAGGGGTCCCCGATGTGGTCCAGCGCCCAGCGCGTCGCGGTGGTGGCGACGGTGGTCTCGTCGGTCATCGGCTGAACGGCTACTCGGCCTCGCTGATGCCCTCGACGCCGACCTCGATGCTGGCGACCTTGCCGCGGATCTCGCCGTCGATCTTCTGCGCGATCTCCGGATTCTGCTTGAGGAAGTCGCGGGCGTTCTCGCGTCCCTGTCCGAGGCGGATGTCGCCGTAGTTGAACCAGGCGCCGGTCTTCGTCAGGATGCCGGCCGCGATCCCGACGTCGAGGAGGCCGCCCTCCACGCTGATGCCCTCGTTGTACATGATGTCGAACTCGGCCACCCGGAACGGGCTGGCAACCTTGTTCTTCACCACCTTTACCCGGGTGCGGGAGCCGATCGCATCGGTCCCGGTCTTCAGGGTCTCGATGCGGCGGATGTCCATCCGCACGCTGGCGTAGAACTTCAGAGCGCGGCCGCCGGGGGTCGTCTCGGGGTTGCCGAACATGACGCCGATCTTCTCGCGCAGCTGGTTCGTGAAGATCAGCGCGGTCTGGCTGCGGTTGATCGCGCCGGTCAGCTTGCGCAACGCCTGGCTCATCAGCCGTGCCTGCAGGCCGACGAAGGCATCTCCCATGTCGCCCTCGATCTCGGCGCGCGGCACGAGCGCGGCAACCGAGTCGACGATCACGACGTCGACGCCACCAGAGCGGATGAGGGTCTCGGCGATCTCGAGGGCCTGCTCGCCGGTGTCGGGCTGGCTGACGAGCAGCTCGTCGACGTCGACGCCCACGTTCTTGGCGTACCCCGGGTCGAGCGCGTGCTCCGCGTCGATGAAAGCGACGACTCCGCCGTTGCGCTGCGCGTTGGCCGCGACGTGGTAGCAGAGCGTCGTCTTGCCGCTCGACTCGGGGCCGTAGATCTCTGTGATCCGGCCGCGCGGCACGCCGCCGACGCCGAGCGCAAGGTCGAGCGCCACCGATCCGGTCGAGACGGCCGGGACGTTCTGGGCCTCGCGGTCGCCGAGCCGCATGATCGAGCCGCGCCCGAACTGCTTCTCGATCTGGAGGATGGCGGCGTCCACGGCCCGGCTTCGCTCGCCGTCTCCGTTCTTCGTCGCCGGGGTCTGGGTCGCCACCGCCGCTGCGTCCATCGTGTTCGTTCCGCTCCTCGTTCGATGCATGGGCCCCGGTGGCGTCAGCTCACTCCTCGTCCTGGGGCTCGTCCTCGCGCTCCTTGCGCTTGGGCTTGATGACCTCGACCTGGCGCATCGGCGGCTGATAGGTCGTCGGCGTCACCGATCCGGCCTGATTCTTCGGTGCCTTCTCCTTCGGCTTTCGCTTTGGCTCCTTGCGTGGTCGATCCCGCCCCTTTGCCATCGCTCGAACCTCCGAATGCGTGAGCCGGTCGAGCTTGCGCGCAGATCCTGCGCCGCCGGCTCTTACCACCTGCTTATCCGGCGCTTACTGCAGCACCGCTGCGGCCGATTCTACGCTTCGCTTCGTGACAGCTCCCCGGTCGTGAATTCGGCTCATTCTACACCGATGTCATACGTCGTCATACGAATTATCGGCCGAACGCGATGACAACGTGGTCGCGCAGCCCGCTGAACGAGCCGTCGGCCAGCGAGGCGCGCAGGCGTCGCATGAGCTCGAGCGTCCAGGTCACGTTGTGGACCGTCGCCAGCCGATACGCGAGCAGCTCACGCGCCCGGAACAGGTGCGCGACATAGGCGCGCGTGAACCCACGGCAAGCCTCGCACGCGCAGGCGGGATCGATCGGTGCGGGGTCGTCGAGGAACGCGGCATTGCGGAGGTTGAGCCGGCCGGCATCGGTCCAGACCTGGCCGGTGCGCGCCACGCGCGTGGGCAGGACGCAGTCGAAGAGATCGATCCCTCGCTCGACGGCGGTGAAGAAGTCGACCGGCGAGCCGACGCCCATCAGGTACCGTGGCCGCGGGTCGTCGCCGAGCGCGTCGGCCACGACCTCCAGCGTCGAGGCCATCTCGGCCTTCGACTCCCCCACCGATAGCCCGCCGACGGCGATCCCGTCGAATTGCAGCGCAGCGATCGCCGCCACCGACTCGCGTCGCAGCTCGGGGTCCACGCCGCCCTGGACGATCCCGAACACCGCCTGACCTGGCGCGCGCGCATCCAGGGACCGCCGCGCCCAAGCATGCGTCCGCTCCATCGCCTCTGCGATCTCGGCACGCGGGAGTCCCGGATCCACGAGCTGGTCGAACGCCATCGCCACGTCGGAGCCGAGCAGTGCCTGGATCTCCATCGAGCGCTCCGGCGTGAGCCGGTGCGTCGAGCCGTCGAGGTGCGATGTGAACGCGACCCCGTCGTCGTCGACGCTTCGCAGATGCCCCAACGAGAAGACCTGGAATCCGCCCGAATCGGTCAGGATCGGTCCGTCCCAGGCCATGAACCGATGCAGCCCTCCGAGCCTCGCGATCCGCTCGGCGGTGGGGCGCAGGTTCAGGTGGTACGTGTTGCCGAGGATCATCTGCGCGCCGGCCGCGCGCAGGTCGCCGGGGGTGAGCGCCTTGACGGTCGCCTGCGTGCCGACCGGCATGAACTGCGGAGTATCGATCGGTCCGTGGGCTGTCGTCAGCCGGCCGAGTCGCGCGCGACCGACTGCGGTCGGCTCGAACGTGAAGGCGGCCGGCATCGGCCGAGGATACGGCAGTGTGCCGGAGGGCTTATGGGACTTGTATCCATTCGATAACCTACGCGAGTGCGACTGACCGAGTGGCCGCGAATGCCGTTCCTCAACGAAGAGGTCAAGGAGTGGATCGCGCTCGAGCTCCAGAGCCTCGGCGTCGAGGACCTCGCCGTCTACGCGCTGGAGGCGGGTCAGGAGGGTGACGAGCGCAGGGTGATGGTCGCCACCGAGGTCGGACTGCTCGATCACCGATATGCCCCCTTCGGCTCCTCGGCCCGGTACCGGCTCGCGATGCTCATGTACCCGTGGCAGGTCCTGCGCGGCGTCGAGCTACGGGCCGATACCTTCCGCCTCTGGGCTCGCGAGCATCGCACGCGATGGTCGTTCCGCCTCAATCACCCGCACTTCGAAGCGGCCACCGAGTCGCCGGATCTCGGCCAGGCGCTGTGCGACCTCGCGCGGGTATGCGCGGTCATGGCCGAGCCGTTCGGCGTCCCCGCCGGCCGGGTGTCGTCCGACGTCCCGGGCGTCATCCCCGGCGGACCGCGGCCGATTCCGCCGACCGGCGACAGCCCCGAGGAGATCGCCGAAAGCAAGGGCGAGGGCGGAGCCGAGGACGAAGGCGAGCCGGCGGAGGCTGCTGCCGAGGAGTCCGAGGACGAGAAGCCGGATGCGGCGCCAGAGGCCGCTCAACCTCCGACCGCGGTGCCGATCGGTGACGACGAGGAGATCCTCGAGCTCTCCGACGAGGAGCGCGAGGCCGTCCCGACCCGCTCGGACGACCAGGGCTAGTCCGTTCCGCCGCCACCGACGCCGATACAGCAGGCGGAATCCCGCATGTGGCGCCCTCCGGCAACGTGACGCCCGATCGATCGGGCCAAATCCCGAACGAGCGGCCGAAGTACCGAGCATTGCCCGATGGATCGGCGAAGAGTCCTCGTTCAGAGGATCAGCATCGCGTCGCCGAAGCTGAAGAACCGATACCCCTTGGCCAGCGCCTCGCGGTAGGCGCGGAGCAGCCGGTCGCGCGCTTCGAAGGCCGATGCGTCCCCCATTCCATCCTGCACGAACGCCGTCACCAGCAAGAGCAGCGAGCTCCGCGGCAGATGGAAGTTCGTGATCAGCGCGTCGACCGCTTTGAACCGATACGGCGGCGTGACGTACAGGTCCGTCCAGCCCTCGGCGGCCTCCGTGCGAGCGGCGGTCTCGAGCACCCGGACAGCCGTCGTGCCCACGGCCACCACCCGGCGGGCCTCGGCCAGCGCCCGGCGCGTGGCATCAGGAACCTCGTACCACTCGCGATGGATGCGGTGCTCGTCGATGAACTCGCCCTCGAGCGGCCGGAAGGTGTCCAGCCCGACATGGAGCGTCAGCGCCGCACGCGCGATGCCCGCGGCCTCGAGGGACCCGAGCAACTCGTCGGTGAAGTGAAGTCCGGCAGTCGGAGCGGCGGCCGAGCCGGGGGTTTGCGCGTAGACCGTCTGGTATCGGGCCGGTAGGGCCGAACGGTCGTGGATGTAGGGCGGCAGCGGCATCTCGCCGGCGGCGGCCATGACCTCGTGCGGGTCGCGCTCGAAGCGGACGGCTCGGGTGTCGTCGGCGAGCCGCTCCCCGACCTCCACGCGGTCGCCTGACCGGAGCGTCACGACGGAGCCGGCCGGCATGCGGCGCGAGGGGCGCACGAGCGCCTCCCATCGAAGCCGATCGCCAAGCGGCCGCAGCACCAGGATCTCCGCCGCCCCACCCGAGGCGCGCATCCCCACCAGGCGAGCGGGCAGCACCCGCGAGTCGTTGACGACGAGCACGTCGCCGCGGCTGAGCCATCGCCCGACGTCCCGGAAGCGCGCGTGCTCGACGCGCCCCGTGGCGCGATCGAGGACCAGCAGTCGTGACGCGTCCCGCGGCTCAGCCGGGATCTGCGCGATCGCTGCCTCGGGCAGGTCATAGTCGAAGTCGTCGACCCGCAGTCGTGGCTCGCTCACGCCGGACACGGTAACGCCCGGCCGGACGGACCGGCCGGGCGCATCGATTGAGCTGCTCGCCTAGGCGAAGATGCCGCCCGGTAGCAGTGCCTGCGCGAAGTAGATGACGAAGGCAAGCGATACCAGCCACATGAGCCAGTGGATCTCGCCGAACTTGCCGAGCGCCACCTTGATGAGCACCCAGGTGATGAACCCAGCGCCGATGCCGTTCGTGATGCTGAACGTCAGCGGCATGATGATCAACGTCAGGAGGGCCGGCAGCCCATCCTCGACGTTCACGAAGTCGATGTCCTTGAGCATCGTCGCCATGAGGTAGCCGACCAGGACGAGCACCGGGCCCGTCGCGACGAACGGAATGAGCGGCGCCAGGGGCGTCACGAGGATCGCCAGTAGGAAGAGCACGCCGACGACGACGGCCGTAAGGCCCGTTCGACCACCCTCGGCCACGCCGGCCGCGCTCTCGATGTAGCTCGTGTTCGAGCTGACGCCCGCCGCTCCGCCGGCGGCCGCCCCGAGCGAGTCAACCAACAGGAGTCGGCCGATCCCTGGAATCCGTCCATCCTTCTCGGCGAGGTCGGCCTGCTCCGCGATCCCGGTTGCGGTCCCCATCGTGTCGAAGAAGTCGGTCAGCATGAACGCGAAGATCGTGAGGATCGCCGCGGTCACGCCGAGCACCGTGAAGACCTCGGTGATGTCGAACTGCCCGAGCGTCGAGAAGTCCGGCGCGATCTGCAGCGACTCGGGCGCCTGCGTGACGCCGAAGAGGTACGCCAGGATCGCGGTCACGACGATGCTGATGACGAGCGCCCCGGGCACCTTTCGGACGTACAAGACGATCGTCAGCATCAGCCCGAGCAGGAAGACGCCGAGGTCCGCGGTGTTCGGGAACACGAAGAACACGGGGACCGGACCCGACGCATCGGGCGCATTGATGATCAGCCCGGCGTCCACCAGGCCGATGAACAGGATGAAGAGGCCGATGCCGACGCCGATCGCGCGCTTCAGGCTGAGCGGCACCGCGTCCATGACCGCCTCGCGCAGCCCGACGAGCACGAGCAATAGGACGACGAGGCCCTCCAGCACAATGACGCCCATCGCGCCGGCCGGCGAGAGGCCCTGGCCGAGGATGAGGCCGAAGGCGACCGCGCCGTTGATCCCGAGTCCCGCGGCGAGCGCGATCGGGAAGTTGGCAACGAGCCCCATCAGGATGCTGAGCAGCCCGGCCACGAGGGCCGTGCCCGCGGCCACCGCCGCCGGATCGAGTCCGGCCGCCCCCAGGATGTTGGCATTCACGAAGACGATGTAGACCATGACCATGAACGTGGCCAGGCCTGCGCGCAGCTCGCGCCCGATGGTCGTCCCCCGCTCGCTGAGCTTGAAGTAGGAGTCGAAGCCGCCCTGCGCCTCCGCTGGCTGCGCCGGCTCGCCCCTGGGTACCTCGGTGACCTCCGCTTCCACGGACCACCTCCGCTCCAAGGCACGCGCGCGCCCGACACCGTTGTTGGGCACTGGTGCCGCTCCGCAGGCTACTCCCGGACCGATCCGTCCTGTGGCCGTTTTTCGCGCGGGCTCGCGGACAGTTCCCTTGATTCGCCAACCAGCCGGGTTGGACGTTCGGATCATTGGCGAATGGAGGAAGTCGGGTCGTCCGCCTATCGGCGCCAGAAGAGGTTCACGATCACCGTGAGAATGATGCTCACCACGATCATCGAGGCGATCGGAATGTAGATGCTGCCCCGCTCGCCCTCGATCGCGATGTCGCCCGGCAGCCGTCCGAACGGCAGCCGCACACCGAGCGCCGCCAGGCCGCCGACGACGACCAGCACCAGGCCGATGACGAGGATGATTCGCCCGAGCTCCGGTGTCACGCAGCTACGCGTCGAAGAGGCCAGGCTGCGCCGGAACCGAGGCGCCAGCCGCCGCTGGCGGGGTCAGGCCGAGGTGCTCCCAGCCACCTGGCGTGAGCTGTCGGCCACGAGGGGTTCGCGCCAGCAGGCCGATCTGCATGAGGTACGGCTCGACGACGTCCTCGATCGTTTCGATCGGCTCCGAGACGGTGGCCGCCATCGTCGCCAGGCCGACCGGTCCCCCGCCGTGGTGCTCGGCGATTGCCCGCAGGAGCTGGCGGTCCATGGCGTCGAGGCCGCGCTCGTCGATGTCGAGCAGGGCCAAGGCGTCCCTGGCGAGCGCCTCGGTGACCGTGTCGTCCTCGCCACCGCGGACCTGGGCATAGTCGCGGACGCGCTTGAGCAGCCGGTTCGCGATCCGAGGCGTCCCGCGTGAGCGAGCCGCCACGAGCCTGGCGGCGTCATCGGTCAGGCCCACGTCAAGGATCTCCGCCGAGCGGCGGAGGATGTGCTCGAGCTCCGCATCGGTGTAGTAGTCGAGCCGATAGGTGACGCCGAACCGGTCGCGCAGCGGTCCGGTGATGGACCCCACGCGGGTCGTGGCGCCGATGACGGTCACCTTCTCGATCTGGAGCCGCACCGTCCGCGCGCCCGGACCCTTGCCGAGCACGACGTCGAGGGCGAAGTCCTCCATGGCCGGGTAGAGGATCTCCTCGACGACATGGCTGAGCCGATGGATCTCGTCGATGAACAGGACGTCGCCGGCGCTGAGCGCGGTGAGGACGGCCGCGAGGTCGCCGGCGCGCTCGATGGCCGGGCCGCTCGTCGTCCGAATCTGCGCACCCATCTCGGCGGCGACGATGTTCGCCAACGTCGTCTTGCCAAGCCCCGGCGGGCCGTACAGGAGGACGTGGTCGACCGGCTCGTCGCGCTTCTGCGCCGCGTCGATGAGGATCGCCAGGTTCTCCTTGATCCGGTCCTGGCCCGCGAACTCGTCGAGCCGTCGCGGCCGGACGGTCGACTCGAGCGCGCGCTCCTCCTCGGCGATTTCGGCGGTCGTGATCCGCTCGATGGTCATCGGTCGTGGCTCGCGGCCGAATCGAACATGTGAGCGATTCTACCGATCATGGGAGGGGCGCCGGCACCGGTTGGCACATGCGTCCAGCACGAGCACGGCGGTCGAGAGCGGGAACGCGACGACGCGCGGTCACCTCAGCGCATCTTGAGCCCAGCGTCGCACGGCTGCGTGGTGATCGGACCAAGCCTCCCAAACCGATGCCGCCCAATCCCGAGTCAGTCGCACGTGTTCGGCCCCGCGCGTAGCCCGCAGGACGTCGACCACCGTGAAGTCATACCGCTCCGGCGGCGTCAGCCACGGCCAGTCCGCCTTGGAAGACGCCAGCTCCTGCGTCATCGGATTGAGCTCCGCTGCGCTCAATCCGTGCTCCAGCCATTGGCAGAGGCCGATGAGGTGGACAGCGACCGACTGCCGCTGCCTGCGGCCGTCTGTGCCCGGATGCTGCGCCGCGTAGACGTCGACGGTGTGGCGGTGGACCAGACCGTACGTCGGGTCGCCGAACTCTCGGGCCAGGAGCTCGGAGAACATCTCCCAGCAGGCCGGCGAGGCGCCGAGGTACTCGTGCGTTGTCGTCGCGTCGGTCGGGAGGTACGGCTCTCCGCAACCCGGGCATCGCTCCCCCAGCTGCTCGAGATCCTCCTGCGTGTCGACGTCCAGTGCATGGGCGCCGACTTCGACGTGAGTCACGAGCTCGGGCCTGGCGGCGAGGACGCTCCGCAGGCCCTCGTCACCCGTGGCACCGTCGGCGAGGCCATAGGCGTCGCGCCGCAGCAGCACCGGTGGTCCCAACCGGCCGTTGGCCGAGGCCGCGACGATAGGCCGCCCGCCGTCTGGCTCGGTCAGGATGGCCTGCAGGGTGTCGACCGAGAGCGTCGGCTGGTCGGCGAGCAGGATGACCGCGGAATCCACCTCCGCGCCGAGCACGGCCAACCCGAGGCGGAGCGAGCGGCTCTGACCGGCTGCCGGATCGTCGTTGAGGACGCGTTCGACAGCCGCCGGAGCCTCGATGCCCGGAGGCAGGACGACGATGATCGGATCGAGTCCCGCCTCGCGAGCGGTGTCGACTGCACGCTCGACGAGCGTCCGACCGCCGATCCGCGCGCGCTGCTTCGGCGAGCCGAACCGGGTCGACGCTCCTGCGGCCAGGATCACCGCCGCGACCTTCATCGGTCCATTCTGGGGTGACGGCCTTACGATTGTTCCATGCCCGATCCAACCACAGGCCCGATCGACGGCGCCCGATACGGCCACACCAACCTCATTGCGCGCGACTGGCGGCTCCTGGCCGGCTGGTACGAGCGCCTCTTCGGCTGCACGCCGGTGCCGCCGGAGCGCGACTACTCAGGGCCCGACCTCTCGCGGGGCACCGGCATCACCGATGCGGCGCTGAAGGGCGTCCACCTCCGCCTGCCCGGCCATGGTGGCGACGGTCCGACGCTCGAGATCTACACGTTCGCCTCGACCGGCGAGGGCCAGGAGCCCGCCATCGATCGGCCAGGCTTCGGCCACATCGCCTTCGCCGTGGCGAACGTCGAGGACGCCAGACGCCGGGTCCTCGAGGAGGGCGGGAGCCCGGTCGGTGACGTCGTCACGCTCACGACGGCCGACGGTCGGCGCGTCACGTGGTGCTACGTCACCGATCCGGAGGGCAACGTTGTCGAGCTCCAGAGCTGGTCACCGGCCGCGTGATCGAGCCGTTCGACCTGATCGTCGAGAACGGCACGGTCGTCGACGGCAGCGGAGCCGACGGCTTCGCCGCCGCGGTCGGCATCCGGGACGGCCGGCTGAGCCTCGTGTTCGGCGAGACCGAGGAAACGACTCCTGCTGCCCGTCGGATCGATGCGAGGGGCCTGGTGGTGAGCCCCGGGTTCATCGACCTCCACAGCCACTCGGGCCTGATGATCTTCGCCGACCCGCTCCACGAGCCGAAGGTGCGCCAGGGCGTCACCACCGAGGTGATCGGCGTCGACGGGCTCAGCTACGCCCCGATCCCCGACCCGAACGATCTCGAGGCGCTGGTCCACATGAACGCCGGCCTCGACGGCGCGCCCCCGGAGGCAACGCCACACGACTGGGGCTCCGTCGAGACCTATCTCGACCGCCTCGACGCCCTGCAGCCATCGGTCAACCTCGCGTTCCTCGTCGGCAACAGCGCGCTGCGCATGTCCGCCATCGGCTGGGACGAGGTCGAGGCGAGCGAGGCCGACATCGAGAACATGCGGTCGATGCTGCGAGAGGCGATGGAGGAGGGCGCCATCGGCCTCTCGTCGGGCCTGGACTATCCGCCCGGCGCGTACGCCAGCACCGATGAGCTGGCCGCCCTGACCCGCGAGGCGGCGGCCCACGGCGGCTTCTACCACACCCATGTCCGCTACGCGCTGGGCGATCGGTACCTGGATCCCTTCCGCGAGGCGATCGAGGTCGGCCGGCGCGGCGAGGGGCCGGCCCACATCACCCACTTCTATCACCGGCAGACCTTTCCTGGCGGGTCCGGACCGATGCTGGCTCTGGTCGACGACGCCCGCGCGGAGGGCCTCGACCTCACCTTCGACACCTATCCCTACGAGTGGGCCAGCACACGGCTGCTGATCATGATTCCGCCGTGGGTGCAGGCAGGTGGACCGATCCCGACCAAGGAGCGCCTCGCCGACCCATCCGTGCGCGACCAGATCCGGCGAGAGCTCTCCGAGCGCGGCGTGCTCTATGCCGGCCGAAATGTCTGGGACGACGTTCGGCTCGGCGCGTTCGCGCGACCGGAGCTGCTGCGCTGGGAGGGCCGCACCCTTGGCGAGTTGGTGCGCGACCGCAACGGAGATTCCGTCGACGTTCTCTGCGACCTTCTGCTCGAGGAGGACCTGCGTGTGAACCAGGTCACCCCTGGCCCGTGGACTGAGACGCTGCGCGATTTCGTCCGCCACCCGGTCGGGATGATCGGCACGGACTCGACGTTCGTCGGCGAGAAGCCGTCCCCTCGGACCTACGGCTCCTTCCCTCGCGTGCTCGGTCAGTTCGTCCGCGAAGAGGCACTCTTGAGCGTGGAAGAGGCCGTTCGCTCGATGACGTCGGCCGCGGCGGAGCGGCTCGGGCTTCGCGACCGCGGCGTGCTCCGGGACGGGTTTGTGGCCGACGTGGTCGTCTTCGCCCCGGATCGCGTCCGCTCGAATGCGACATACGACGAGCCGCGCAGCTTCCCCGACGGCATCGAGTGGGTGCTCGTCGGCGGCGACGTGGTCGTCGAGCCAGGCCTCGGACATACCGGCGCGAGGTCTGGACGCGTCCTGAGACGCGGCCGATAATCGCGCCTCGCTCGGCACCGATCGTGCCCATGCCCTGCACGACGAGCGATGAGGAGTGTCCACCATGCCCGCCTCAGCCGAGCACGCCGTATTGGCGTTGAACGCGCTCATCGAAGAGCTCGACCTGCTCCGCAGCCACCAGGCACGGATCGCTCAGCTCACTACTGAGCTCAGCCCGCGCGTCGCGGATGCGAGGAGCGAGGCCCTGTCACGCCTCGCAGCCGCCGATCGGCTCGACCTGTTCGAGGCCGCGACCCAGGCTCTCGCCGTGGCGTGCGCCCGGCGCGAGATCCCGCAGCCCGCCCGTGCTGCTGCCTACTCGGCGCTCGTCGGACTTCTCGCCAATGACTTGCTGCCGCGGGCAACGTTCTTGACCCTGTACGAGTCGTGGGAGGAGGCGCTCGATGGTCTCGGTGACTCACCGGCCATCCTTCGCGGCGAAGAGGTGCTCTTCCACGCCGGCTGAGGCTGGATGCGGCGGCCTACCATGTGGCCGATGGCTGAGCCCTTCCCGACCGACGGCGTCGAGGTCACCGTGCTCCTGGTGGTGGCCGACGTGGACAGATCACGCGACTGGTACCGCGACGTGCTCGGCGCAAGTCTCTATCGCGAGTACGGCGGATCCTCGGCCGTTCTCCAGTTCCAGGGGACCTGGCTGCTGCTGGTGAGCGGCGGCGAGCCCACGCGTGATAAGCCCACCGTCAGCTTTGCCCCGCCGGGCGACCCGGACCGTGTCGACCACGAGCTCACCATGCGCGTGCCCGACTGTCGGGCCGCCTACGACACGCTCAAAGAACGCGGCGCCGAGTTCCTCACGGCGCCGGTCGAGTACGAGCACGAGATCCGCGCCTTCTTCCGCGACCCGGACGGCCACCTGCTGGAGATCAGCGAGGTCCGCTGACGACCCTCAACATCAGAACGGCTTGAAGATCATCAGCGCGAGGATCGTGAAGATCATCGCCGTCAGGAACTGGCCGCCACGTCCCGCCTTCTTCGCGAGGGCCAGGAACTCCGGCGGCGGGCCGGCTGGGCCGGCGGCGGGCACGGCTGGCGTCCCCGGACCGGCCATTGCGGGCGCGTCGCTCGGGCGCTCCCCATTGGTCACGATCGGTGGCGCGCCCGAGGTGAGCGCGATCATCTTCCTGACCGTCGGGAGCTGCACGAGCATCGCGTAGAAGAACGTGATGATGAACAGCACGATCGCGATGAGCAGCCAGATCTCGGTCAGCGGGTTGTAGCCACGCGTGACGATCAGGCCCACGCCCATCAGGAACACGAAGACCGCGCCCGGCTCCACCAGTCTCGACTGGATGAACTCGGTGGTCCGCAGCACGAAGTTGCCGTGCTGCGGCTCCTGGGCCGCCTTGGCGGCGAAGAACGGGAAGGCGATCGACGGGCCGAACGCGATGATGACGCCTGCGACGTGCAGGTAGAGGAAGATGGTCCCCAGCCATGCCATGGTGATTCCCTCCGCTGCTCGGTTGTAGCCGGCGGAGAGTAGTCGAACGAGGCGTCCGTGCTTCGCTTGATCCTGCAGGATGCGGCGACGATCAGCCTTCGGGAATCGTCTCCAGAACGTCGCCCTCGAGATCGACGACCTCGCCGTCATCGGTGTCGATGCTGTCGACCAGCTCACTGGAGGTGACGAGCCTGCCCACCGGCTCCTCGGGCTCGGGCTCGTCACCGATGCGGCCGATGGCAAAGCCGATCTGCGGCGGGATCGAGGCCGTGATGGTGATCTCCGAGATGCGGTAGATCGAGCCCTTCTCGCGCAGCGAGCGGTTCGCGATCTCCTGGATGGCCGTGGCCTTGATCACGAGCTCGGCGAGGATGCCCGGGTCGATCTTCTCGACGGCGGTGATCAGCCCGCGCTTGGCCGAGCCGGCCGCGCCCTTCATGTCCCGCCCAACCCGGCTGGCCTCGGCGCGCATCTCGGCCTTGGCCTCGGGCGTGCTCATCGCGCCGATGCCGTCCGTCGCTGCCTGGCGAGCCTGTTCGGCTGCCTGGCGAGCCCGATCCAAGAAGCTCATCGGCCATCAATCTACGAGCCCCGTCAATGGCCTTCGGGACGCTAGGATGCACCGATGGACGGCGCTCCGAGCCTGACCACCCGCACCGCACCACCGGGCGTTGCCACGCCGGCCAGTGCCCCGCCTGATGCGACTCCGCTCGTGATCCCGGTCGACGCGCCCGCGCCGGGCCGCGCGCGCCCGGCCGCGCCGCTCCGCCGCGAGGGCCCCGAGAAGCTCACCGGCGAGGCGAAGTACGCCGACGACCTCGTCTTCCCCGGCGCCTGGTTCGGCGCCACGATCCGCTCGACCGAGCCGCATGCGCGCCTCGAGGCGATCGAGCTCGACGACGCCTTCGACTGGAAGCGCGTCGTGGTCGTCACCGCCGACGACATCCCCGGCGAGAACCTCGTCAGCCTCATCCAGGACGATCAGCCGGTGCTCGTGCCGGTCGGCGGCGAGATCCAGCACCAGGCCGAGCCGTGCGCGCTGATCGCCGCGCCTGATCGCGCCACGCTCCGGGCCGCGAAGGCCCACGTGACGCTGCGGACCACGCGCCTGCCGGCGGTCTTCGACCCGCTCGAGTCGCAGCACGAGTTCGCCCACTACACCGTCGAGCGCGGCGATGCCACGAAGGCCATGGACGAAGCCACCGTCGTGATCGAGGGCACCTACCGCGTCGGCCACCAGGAGCAGCTGTACATCGAGAACCAGGCCATGATCGCGGTGCCGCGCGAGGACGGCGGCGTCACCGTCCACGGCTCTCTGCAGTGCCCGTACTACGTCCACAAGGCGATGAAGCGCGCCCTGAATATGAGCGACGAGCTGGCGGTGGTCGTGCAGACCGAGACCGGCGGCGGATTCGGCGGGAAGGAGGAATACCCCTCGATGATCGCCCTCCACGCCGCGATGCTGGCGCTGAAATGCCACAAGCCGGTGCGCATGATCTACGACCGCCACGAGGACATCAGCGCCACCACGAAGCGCCATCCGGCGGTCGTCCGCTCGCGCTGGGGAGTGGGCGACACCGGTGAGCTCGTGGCGCAGGAGATCGAGGTGATCATGGACGGCGGCGCGTATTGCACGCTCACGCCCGTCGTACTTTCCCGCGGCGTGCTGCATGCCGGCGGTCCGTATCGGTGCGAGAACGTCCGTATCACCGGTCGCGCGATGGCCACGAACACCCCTCCGAACGGCGCGTTCCGCGGATTCGGCGCGCCGCAGACCGAGTTCGCCGCGGAGATGCAGGTCAACCGCATCGCCGAGGCGCTCGACGCCAGCCCGCTCGACCTGCGCCGCCGCTGGGTCTACCGCGTGGGCGACGTCACGCCCACCGGCCAGGTCCTCCGCGAGAGCGTCGGCGGGATCGACGTCCTCGAGGCGGCGGCGGAAGCGGCGGCCTTCGACCGCCATGCCGGGCAGACGCGCGCCATTCGCGAGGGGCGCGGCGACAGCGCGCGCGTCGCCTCGGGCATCGGCCTCGCGCTGGCCTGGCACGGTGCCGGCTTCACCGGCTCGGGCGAGGTCAAGCTCGCATCGGTCGCCAGCCTCGAGCTGACCGACGACGGACGCATCCGCATCCTGACCGCCTCGACCGAGATGGGCCAGGGTACGAAGACGATCTTCCCGCAGCTGGTGGCCGATACGCTCGGCATCGAGTTCGGCGAGGTCGAGATCGCGCCGCAGGACACCTCGATCGTCCCCGATTCGGGTCCAACCGTCGCCTCACGGACCGCGATGGTGGTCGGCGGCCTGCTCATCCGAGCAGCGGAGCGGATGCGGGCGAGGGTGGAGGAGGAGACCGGTCGCCAGTTCGCCTCGGCCTATCGCGAAGCCGGACCGATGCGGATCGACGAGCAGTTCGTTCCGTACCCCGGTGAGCCGTTCGACGACAAGACCTACACCGGCGATGCCTACCCCGCCTTCGGCTGGGCGGCGTGCGTCGCATCGGTCGAGGTGGACCTCGACACCGGCGAGGTTTCGGTGCGCGACTGCGTCAGCGCAGACGACATCGGTCATGTCATCCATCCGATCCTCGCCGAGGGACAGGTCGAGGGCGGCACCCTCCAGGCGATCGGCTACGCGACGATCGAGGAGATGAAGCTCGTCGACGGGCGCTACCTGAACGATCGGCTCGCGACGTACCTCATCCCCACGTCGTTGGACGCGCCGCCGCTGCGCTCGATCCTTGTCGAGAAGCCGTTCTCGGGAGCACCGCACGGGGCGAAGGGGGTCGGCGAGCTGCCGATGGACGTCGGCGCGCCCGCTGTCGTGGCCGCCATCCACGATGCCACCGGTGTCTGGATCCACGATCTGCCGGCCACGCCGGAGCGGATCATCGCCGCCCTTACCGATGGCGCTCCCCCGCCCGTGCCGGGCGTCTCGCTCGAGGAGCCCTCGCCGCGCACGCCCCCGATCGAGGACCTTCCGGCGGGCGGCGACGAGATGCCGTTCCGGGCTCCAACGGACCCAGGCGACCCACGATGAATCGCGAAACTTGCCTGCTATCGGAGCTAACCACCAACTTTAAGCCGATGAGGCCCGTTTCTTGTCCGAAAGTTGCCCCGGGATGCGCGTCGCAGGCAGGCAGGAGCGGCCTCGGGGCGCTTCGGGGCTACTTCTTGGCCACTAGCTTCGCTCCGGGGCAAACGGCGCACTCTGCGTGGGACAACCTGTGAGCTTCGCGTTCACCGTCAACGGCGCACCCGTCGAGGTCGAGGCCACCGGCATGCGGCGGCTGCTCGACGTGCTGCGCGAGGACCTCGGACTGACCGGCACGAAGGAGGGCTGCGGCGAGGGCGAGTGCGGCGCGTGCAGCATCCTCCTCGACGGCGCCGTCGTCGATGCCTGCCTCGTGCCGGTGAGCCAGGCACAGGGCACATCGGTCCAGACGGTTGAGGGACTGGCGCCGGAGGGAACCCTCGGCAGGCTCCAGCAGGCGTTCCTGGAGACCGGTGGTGCGCAGTGCGGAATCTGTACGCCGGGGATGCTCATCGCCGGGGAGGCCTTCCTGGTCTCGGGAACGGCGCCGACCGACGAGAACATCCGCGAGGCAATCGCGGGGAACCTGTGCCGCTGCACCGGGTACACGAAGATCATCGAGGCCATTGCGCTGGCCGCCGAACGGAGGACCACGGCATGAGCAAAGACCGCGAGAGCCTCGCGAAGGCAATCGAGGACCGCGATGTCACCCTAGCGCTCACCGCGGCGCAGCTGATCATGCTCGTGCTCGGCATCTGGCTGCTGCTCCGCGTCCTCCGCGGCCTGCGCCGTCCAGGTTGACAGACACCGATGCCGAACGCCGTCGAGCCGCCGTCCGAGTCCCCCACCCGCCTGGAAGCGGCGTATGCCCTGTTGGCAGATGGCTCCGGGCCGCCATGGCGCCCTGTCGCCGGCGGCACCGACCTCCTCGTGCAGGTCACCGGAGAGATCGGAGAGCCGCCTGAGCGCGTGCTCGACATCTGGGGGCTGGACGAGCTGCGAGGGATCAGCGTCGAGACCGATGCGCTCGTGCTGGGTGCGCTGACCACGTACACCGAGATCCGCCGCTCGCCGCTCGTCGCGGAGTTCCTGCCGGCGCTCGGCGAGGCGGCGGCCACGATCGGAGCGGCTCAGATCCAGAACCGCGGGACGATCGGCGGGAACGTCGTCAACGCCTCGCCGGCCGGTGACACGCTGCCCGTGCTCCTGGCCTGCGGTGCGGAGATGGTCCTCGGCTCGGCCGCCGGCGAGCGAACGGTCGCGGCCGACGACTTCTGGCCGGCGTACCGGCAAACCGCGCGTCGCGATGACGAGCTGCTGGTCCGCGTTCGGATCCCTCTCGCCCAGGATCGCCAGGTCCGGTTCAGGAAGATCGGAACGCGCCGGGCGCAGGCGATCAGCAAGGTCGTGATGGCCCTGGCCTGGCGCGCTGCGCACGACGACGACCCCTGGACGGGCGTGAGGCTGGCCCTAGGCTCGGTGGCGGCCACCACGGTCCGCTCCCCGGCGACCGAGGCCGCGCTCGAGGGCGCGCCACCGACACGCGAGACCGCCGACGCCGCCGCAGCGGCGCTGATGGACGAGATCGCGCCGATCGACGACGTGCGTTCGACCGCCGGCTACCGCCGAAGCGTGGCCGGCCGCGTCCTGCATCGGCTCATTCGCGACGCCGGAGGCTGGTGAGCTGCCGGTGTCTCCGGTCCAGCGGCCCACCCGCGAGCAGGTCTCGATCTTCGAAACCGCGAAGGACTTCCGAGACTGGCTCGACGCGAACCACGCCTCAGCGCCGGAGCTGTTCGTCGGCTTCTACCGCAAGAGCTCCGCAACGACGGCGATGACCTACCCGGAGTCCGTCGACGAGGCGTTGTGCTACGGCTGGATCGACGGCATCACCTACAAGATCGACGACGAACTGCGGACGACGCGCTTCACGCCGCGGCGCCGGACGTCGAGCTGGAGTGCGCTGAACATCGCGAAGATCGCCGAGCTCACGAAGGACGGTCGCATGCATCCGGCCGGCACGCGCGCGTTCGAGCAGCGCGACAAGCGCAAGGGCGCCGACCCGACCAAATAGCCCGTGTCCAAGGGTGGCAACGCGCTACGCTTCGGCCGCCGACCAGTGGCGCCCGAGTTCCATCGGCGGCGGACCGGAGGAACGGCCTGTGAACTGGCTCACGTTCGCGGTGCAGTGGTTGCACGTGCTGCTGGGCATCACGTGGTTCGGCTACGCGATCGCGATGTACTTCCTGGTCAGCCCCGCGCTGGCCGAGCTGCCGGAGGAGCAGAGACGAATCACGAACTCGCGGCTGGGCGAAATCGGCAAGCGAGTGTTCCCGATCGTCAGCGTCCTCGTCATCCTCCTCGGCATTCTGCGCGGCACGGTCTTCGGCCGGATCCAGTCGTGGGAGGCGCTGACCACCACGTACGGCCTCATCTTCGTTGTCGCCCTGCTGGGCACGCTCGCGCTCATCGCCAACGGGGCGCGGAACATCGGTCCGCAGTTCGAGGGCCTCAAGGACGCGCCCGACTACCCCGCCGCGGTCCAGCGACCTGCGGGCCTTCACACGCATCGACCTCCTGCTGTTCGTCGTCGTCTTTACCTGCATGATCCTCATGCGCTTCCGCTGAGCGAATAGCCGATGACGAACCGGCGGCCGGTCGAGCCCGAGCGCCGATCGGTCTCGACGCTCGAGCTGTTCTTCGACCTTGTCTTCGTCTTTGCCGTCACCCAGCTGACCGCCGTGTTGGTCGACGACCCATCGGCGATCAGCGTCCTGCGGATCCTCTTGCTGTTCGGCGTGCTGTGGTGGATGTTCGGCGGCTACGTCTGGCTGACAAATGCCGTCGCGCCGGATCGGCCGATCCGCAAGCTCCTCCTATTGGCGGCGATGGTCGGCTTCCTGGTGATGGCCCTGGCGATCCCGACCGCCTTCACCGGTGGCGGCGTCGTGTTCGGCATCGGCTTCATGGCGGTCATCCTCATCCACACCGGGCTCTTCGCGGGCGCACAGTGGGGCAGCGGCATGGCCGGCGTCAGAAGCCTTGGACTGCTCAACTTCGTGGGAGCGTCGATTATCCTCGCCGCGGGCTTCCTGTCAGAGCCGGTCGTGTACCTCGCATGGGCCGCCGCGTTCGGCCTGGCGGTCGTGACCTCGTTCGTCGCCAGCCCGCAGGGATTCCGGATCGAGGCGAGCCACTTCGTCGAGCGGCACGGGCTCCTCCTCATCATCGTGCTCGGCGAGTCGATCGTCGCGATCAGCGTCGGCGCCGCCGGGCTCCGGCTCGACGCCTCGCTGCTCGTCGCGGCCTGCCTCGCGCTCATCATCGCCAGCTGCCTGTGGTGGCTGTACTTCAGCGGCGACGACGAGCACGCCGAAGCGTCGATCCTCGAGGCCTCGCCCGAGCGACGGATTCGGATCGCGCTGAACGCGTTCTTCTACGCCCAGATCCCGATGATCCTCGGCGTGGTCGGCTTTGCGGCGGGGGTGAAGTCGGCGATCGGCCACGCGTTCGAGCCGCTCGAGCCGTATGCGGCGCTGGCGCTTGGGCTGGGCATCGGCCTCTACCTCGTCGGCGACGTGCTTCTGCGCCTCTCGATCGGCTGGGGCCACCCGTGGGTCCGCTCGCTCGCGGCCATCGCCGCGGTGGCGACGCTGCCGATCGGCGTTGCGGTCGCATCGGTCGCGCAGCTGCTGGCGCTGCTGGCCATCCTGCTGGCCGTCATCGTCGTGCACGAAGGGCCACCGTCCACCCGACACGCTGCGACCAGCGCCTCGTGAGCATCGTCGGGCGCGGCACGATGGAGCCGATGATCGGCGATCCCGACGACCATCGGCCAAATACGCGATGGGCCCTGCTGACCGACCCGGGCGACGCGTCCGGCCGCGTGGAGACCCTCGCCATCATTCGCGAGGCGATCGCCGTCGGCGACCGGATCCCGCTGCACACCCACGACGTCGACGAGGCGATCACCATCCTCGACGGGCGCGGCATCGCGAGGCTCGGCGATGACGAGCGCCCGGTCGAGCCCGGTGCGGTGATCTTCATCCCGGCCGGGACGCCGCACGCGACGGCCAACGCGGGCGCCGTCCCACTCGAGATCCACGCCGTCTTCCCGTCGACGACCATCGAGATCGCGATGCTCGAGCGCAACCCGGCGCCCGGAACCGAGTCCGATCCGCCCCGGCGCTCACGGTACGACCTGAGTACGGGCGAGGTGACGCCGCTCGGGTGAATCCCTCAGGTGGGACAATTCACGGATGAGAGTCCTGCCGGCCGGCGTCGTCGTGACGAGCGACGCCGAACACCTCGACGACGTCCTCACGGCCGACGCCCTCGACTTCGTGGCGCAGCTGCATCGGTCCTTCAATCCCGAACGACTGAGGCTGCTGGAGGACCGCGCGCGACGCCAACAGCGCCTCGACGCCGGCGAGGTGCCGGACTTCCTGCCGAACCCGATCGAGAGCCGCGACCCGGACTGGCGCGTCGCGCCGGCGCCGCCGGACTTCGACGACAGAAGGGTCGAGATCACCGGGCCGGCAGAGCCGAAGATGATGATCAACGCGCTCAACTGCGGCGCATCGGTCTTCATGTGCGACTTCGAGGACGCACTCTCCCCTACCTGGGAGAACGTCGTGACCGGCCACTGGGCGGTGGGCGAGGCGGTTCGCCGGCGCCTGACCTTCCAGACCGATGAGAAGGCGTACGCCCTGAACGACGGCATCGCCACCCTGTGCATCCGGCCGCGTGGCTGGCACCTGCCTGAGGCCCATGTGCTGGTCGACGGCACGCCGATCAGCGCGTCCGTCTTCGACTTCGGCACCTGGTTCTTCCACAACGCCCGCGAGCTGCTCGATCGCGGCTCCGGCCCGTACTTGTACCTGCCCAAGCTCGAGAGCCACCTCGAGGCGGCGCTGTGGAACCGGATCTTCGTGGCTGCGCAGGAGGCGTTGGGCGTCCCGCAGGGATCGGTCCGAGCGACGGTGCTCATCGAGACGATCCTCGCCGCGTTCGAGATGGACGAGATCCTCTTCGAGCTGCGCGACCATGCCGCCGGTCTCAATGCCGGCCGCTGGGACTACATCTTCAGCATCATCAAGAAGTTCCGGACTCGGCCCGACATGGTCCTCCCCGATCGCGCCCAGGTCACGATGACCGTCCCGTTCATGCGCGCCTACACCGAGCTGCTGGTTCAGACCTGCCATCGGCGCGGGGCGCACGCGATCGGCGGAATGGCGGCCTTCATCCCGTCGCGTCGGGATGCGGCGGTCAACGAGCAGGCCATGGCGAAGGTGCGCGACGACAAGGTCCGCGAGTCCACCGACGGCTTCGACGGCACCTGGGTCGCCCATCCCGATCTCGTGCCGGTCGCAGGTTCGGTGTTCGACTCGGTCCTGGGTGATCGGCCGAACCAGAAGGACCGACTGCGGCCGGAGGTCCGTGTCACCGCTCGCGACCTCCTCGACGTCGGCGTCCCCGGTGGTGCCGTCACCGAGGCCGGCGTGCGCGCGAACGTCTCGGTCGGGCTCGCCTACCTCGCGTCGTGGCTGGCCGGGAACGGCGCCGCCGCGATCAATAACCTCATGGAGGATGCCGCCACGGCGGAGATCAGCCGCTCGCAGCTGTGGCAATGGCGCGTCCACGGCATCGGCCTCGCCGATGGCGGGACGCTTACGCCAGACCGATACGCCACGATTCGCGACGAGGAGCTCGCGAAGCTCCGATCGGTTTCACCGGACTCCCCTTGGACCGATGCCGCAGCTCTGCTCGACGGGCTTGTCCTCTCCGATGACTTCGCCGAGTTCCTCACCCTGGGAGCGTACGGCCGTCTGGGCTGACGCCGGGGGCCGACTCGATGCCGATGCGTCGCAAGCTGCACGCCAGGGGGCTCACCCCGCGGGCCGCGCGAACCAGAGCAGGTAGTCGCCGTCCAGGCCGGTTGGCGGCTCGTCCCACTGAAGCGTCGACACGCCGAGCAGTGGCACGTGCTCGTCGATGACGCCGGCCATGTCGCTCGCCAGTGGCGTCACTGTCCCATCTGTCGCCATGACGTTCGCCGCGTTGATCACGAGCTGGCCACCGGGTCGCAGCAGCATCGCGACCTGCCCGAAGACCGCGCCGAGCTCGCGCAGGTAGACGGCGTAGTCGCCGTCATTGGTCGCGTAGCCGGTGAGCGGGTTTTGCGGGTGATCGGTGGCCGGCATGTATGGCGGCGAGGTCAGTACGAGGTCGACGGGCTCATCCACGAGCCGCGATAGGTCCCGGGCATCTCCCAGGATCAGCCTCCCTCGTCCGCCAGACCGATGTCGAGCGATCTCGAGGTGTTCCGGGACGAGCTCGATGCCGATCGCCCGCCGTCCCATCCGCTCAGCCACCGCCACGGTGGTGCCGTAGCCGGCGAACGGGTCGAGGACGAGGTCTCCCGGCTGACTGGCGTACCAGATGACGGACTCCGCAAGGGCCTCGGTGAAGTGGATGTCATCCGACGTGCCCTCGGGTCGCTCGGCTACGAGGTCTGCGGCACGCAGGACGATCGGCGCAGTCACTAGACCAGTCGATAGACCTCGATCGGTCGCTCGAGTCCCTTCATGGCATGCGACCCGGCAGGCTCGACGGCCATTCCACTGCCCTCGGCCAGCCCGACAGCGACGGCCGAGACGAGCACCTGCGAAGGGCCGGCGAGCGCCATGATCCGGGCAACGGCATGCACGGCGATGCCGCCGACGTCATCGGGCAGGAGCTCGACCTCACCGGTGTGGACGCCGGCTCGAACCTCGAGACCCAGACCCCGAACGGTGTCACGGATCGCAGCCGCCGTGCGAATCGCGGCGGCTGCGCTTGCGAATGTGGCCAGGAATCCGTCTCCGGTCGTGTTCACCTCGCGGCCGTCGGTGCGCGCCAGGGCCGTCCGCACGACGCGGTTGTGATCGGCAAGGCGCTGGCGCCAGACCTGGTCGCCGAGCTCGCTGGCCAGGCGGGTAGAGTCGACGATGTCCGTCATGAGCAGGGTCGTGACGATCCGTTGGTGCTCGCGCGGTACGCCGATGGCTTCGATGTTGCCGCCGATGTCGAGGAGCACGGCCGGATCGTCGCCCGCGACCCAGGCGTCGTGGCCGGGCGGGATGTCCGCCACGTCGTTCGGCTCCAGGACGAGCTCCTCTCCGTCGTCCATGCGCACGCCGAACCTGCCGGAGATCAGGAGCTGGACGTGATGGACGGGGCAGGAGGGCGTGCCCATGACCGGGCCCATGTGGGTCGACCACCGCCAGCCGGGCTCCAGCTCGGCTCGACCGAGCGTGAGCGTCCCGACCCTCGTGAGGCTGCCGACCCCATGGTCGTAGGGACGCACTTCGTCCGGGTGGGCGAGGTTCTTGCGCTGGATCCGCCCCATCGCTGGTGATCGTGCGGTCGGCACCCGTATCCGTCAATGATTGTGGCGACCAGGCTCAGGTTCGTGGCGGGTCGACGATCACGTGCATCCGCCCCTTCCCGATCGAGTGCTCGTGACGCCGGCAGATCCCCATCGGGACGCCGATCATCTTGAACTGCGGATCGCGGAAGCCGAACGACACCGTCCGCAGCGCGCGCTCCGAGCAGCCCTCGACGTTGCAGTGGCGGCGGACCATGTGCTCGCGGAGGTCGGCGATGGTCACCGCTGCGCCGCATGAGCATTCGATCTTGGTCTGGAAGACCTCCTTGCCGACATAGCCCACGCAGCGCAGAATAGAACGCCCGTTCGATTTCGCCCAGTCCCCCGCCGGATCGGTCAGCGGGCGGCGACCAGGAAGCCTTCCGTGACCTCGCCCTTGTGCGCCGCGAAGGCGGCCAGCGTCTCCTCCTTCTCTCGCTCGGGGATGCCGAACGAGTCGAGCGTTCGCCCGAGCTCCGCTGCGACCTCGTCGAACTCGGCCGGTGCGATCTGGAGGTCGCGGTGCGCCTCCTCCAGGCCGACCGGCGTGGCACCCGGCCTCGTGCCCACATACTCGAACGGGCCGCCGGCGACATTGCACACCCAGAGCGTGCGCATGAACTTCAACCCCGGGAGCCGATCCAGCCGCTCGGTATGCCACTCCCGAAGCTGCGGGTTTCCCGACTGCTGCCCTACCTTCGGATTCGTGATCAGCGCGTCGCTGAACCTGTCGACCACGGCGGCGATCGCGAACGCGCCGCCGAGTCGGTCGTAGAGGCTCTGCTCACCCATTGTCCTGATCCTCCTGTGCACTGCCGGCCGCGATTTCTAACACTAGTATCCACCCGCGTTACACATTGTCGATAGCTCGGGACCGATGAGTTCCCGGGCCGGCCCAGGTCTCGATGAACGATGGCGACCTACGCGCTGATTCATGGCGGCGGTGACGTCGGGTGGTACTGGCACCTCGTCGAGCGCGAGCTCCGAGCTCGCGGCCACGACACCGTCGCTCCGGACCTGCCGATCGAGGACGACGACGCGACGCTGCTGGACAACGCCCAGGTCGTGATCGACGCCATCGGTGATCGAGGCGAGGTGGTCGTCGTCGGCCAGTCCTACGGTGGGTATGTCGCACCGATCGTGGCTGATCGGGTCGGCGCGAAGCGCCTGATCCTCGTCGCTGCCATGATCCCGCAGCCAGGCGAGACCGCCGGACAGATGTGGCAGGCCACCGGCTGGCAGATGCCGACCGGCGGCGACGCGAGCACGATCGGCGCCTTCTACCACGACGTCGACCCGGATCTGGCTGCCGAGGCGTTGTCGAAGGAGCGACGCCACTCCGACTCCACCAGCAACGAGCCGTGGCCGCTCCCCGCCTGGCCGGACGTGCCGACCCACTTCATCGTCTGCCGCGACGATCGATTCTTCGCGGCCGAGTGGCTGCGCGGCGTCGTGCGCGATCGGCTTGGCATCGAGCCCGATGAGCTCGACAGCGCCCACACGCCGGCACTCAGCCACCCGACGGAGCTGGTCGAGCTCATGGAGTCCTACCGATGATCGATGTCCCGAAGGTCCCGAGCCGGCTTCTGACGCATCGGCACGGTTCGTGCGGCTTGCACGTGCAGCCTCTTCAGCGAGCCAGGAGAACCGCTTCACTGATGTCCGACTTTGATCTGACCGCTTTCGAGGATGGGGTCATCGCCGACATGCGCGCGCACGGCGGCGACATCACGACCGGCCCGATGACCGGGCGCCCGATGCTCGTCCTGACCTCGACCGGCGCCAGGACCAACCAGCCGCGCCGTGCCCTCCTCACCTTCAGTCGCGACGGCGGCGACTACATAGTGGCCGGCACAGCCAATGGCTCCCCCACCGATCCGGCCTGGGTCAGCAACCTTCGTGCGACGCCGGAGGTGTCCGTCGAGGCGAAGGGTCGATCGTTCCCGGCGAAGGCGACGATCGTCGATGGCGACGAGCGCGATCGGCTGTGGGACCGGCACGTCGAGCGGCTGCCGTGGTTCGGCGACTATCCCTCGCAGATCGAGCGCACGATCCCGATGGTGCGCCTGACACCAGCTGAGGCGCATCGATGAGGAACGGCTCCGCCGGCGGTCCCAATGGACGCAGCACCTGCATCAGGAGACCACGATGCTGAACGGTAAGAACGCCTTCAGTGGCTTCTCGACGAACGACATCCCCGAGGCGAAGGCCTTCTACGCCGACACGCTCGGCCTCGACGTGACCGAGGCTGACGGGATGCTCACGCTGAAGTTCCCGAACGGGCACACCGTGCTCATCTACCCCAAGGACAATCACGAGCCCGCGACCTATACCGCGCTCAACCTCGAGGTCGACGACATCGATGGGGCCGTCGACGAGCTCGTCGCCAAAGGCGTGACGTTCGAGCGCTACGGTGGCCCGGACTTCAACCAGGACGAGCGCGGCATCATGCGCGACCAGGGCCCGCCGATCGCCTGGTTCAAGGATCCAGCCGGCAACATCGTGTCGCTGATCGTCACCTCCTGAGGTCGAGCACCATCCGGCCCTCCGGGTCGTCTGGCGCGAGCTCCCGGTAGCCGACCGACGCGTACAGCCGCTTGGCGGGATTGTCGTGGTCGACGCTGAGACCGATACGTTCCACACCGCGCCCACGCGCGGCATTCGCGATGGCCTCCAGCAACGCGCGACCGATCCCCTGCCCGCGATGGCCTTCGACCACGGCGATCGCCAGCTCCGGCGTGTCCTCGTCGATGTAGCCGTCGCCGTGCGACTCCTCCGTGAAGAAGCGGTACCAGACCGCTCCGACCGGCTCTCCGCCGATCTCGGCGACGAACCCCAGGTCGCCCTCGCGGCCCCAGCCGGCGTGGTACATCGCGAGGTATCGGCGAACCAGCAGGCGCAGGACTGGTCGAGCAATCCGCCACCGCAGGGTGAGGGGTCGCCAGAAGGCGGCCGCGTCGAGCATGCGGCGCATGAAGGGTACGTCGTCGTCGGTGAGCGGCCGAATGATCACGCCGCGGCCGAGTCTACGGCCGAAGGGTAGGATTGAGCGCATGAGACTGCCTGGGACGCCCCGCGAGTGCGGGCCGATCTGGGAGCTTGGCTGGGTCAGCCGTCAGCTGCAGCTTGGGCGGCCGGTCCCCGAGGGTACCGAGACCATCCCAGTCGCCTCGATCATCGGGACCGTCGAGCGCGGACGCGACTTCGACGGCTGCTGGCATCCGCTCAACCCGCGGCTGGCGAAGGCCCTCGACGACATCGAGGCGGCGTCGTCCGCCACCCTTGACCACCCGATCGACGTCATCCGCGTCGACCGCGCCTACTTCGTGAACGACGGCCACAAGCGAGTTGCCCTCGCGCGGCGGACCGGCCGCGAATTCCTCGACGCCACGGTGAGCCGCGTCCAGACGACGTACACCGTCGGGCCGGACATCGAGGAGGAGGCCGTGTTCCGAACGGCCCGCGAATTCGAGTTTCGTCGGCATAGCGGCATGGCCGCGACGTTCCCCGACGTGCGCTTCGCGCTTACCGATCTCGACGCCTACGGCGAGCTCTTCCAGGCCGTCCAGACGCACGCATTCGAGATGTCCGAGCACGCGGGCCGCATCGTGGACCGCGACGAGGTGGCACGCGATTGGTACGCCACCGACTATCAGCCGACCGTCGCCGCCGCCCGAGCCGGAGTCGGCCAGTACATCGATAACTGCAGCGACGCGGACATCTACCTCGCGATCCAGCGGCGGCGCGTTGCGTGGTGGGGCAGCGAATGCGACGACACCGACTGCGCCGCCCAGGAGCTCCTCGTCGAGCAACAGCTCGCCGCCGCCCGACGGAGGAGCCTGATCGGCTTCTTGCGAGCACCGGCAGGAGGCACGAACCCGGAGCCGGAGCTGCTGCCGCTTTCCGAGCAGCCGAAGCCCTGAGCCTCCAGATCAGCCAGCGCGGATGGCCTCAGCCGACGCGGGGATCCCGAGCGCATCGAGGCGCTCCAGCCAGGGCGTTGCGTCGAGACCTGTGAAGATCACGCGCGCGTCGGTGACGAACGGCTCGGCATCGGTCTCTCGCTGCTGGTCGCGCAGCCAGGACGCGTGCTCGTACATCGTCACCGCCGTCCAGAACGGGTAGTCGATCTCCCGGAACAGACCGATGGCGCCCTTGCGGGCGTCCTCGACGCCTGCCGCGTCTCCGCGAGCGGCATCGATCGCGGCCCGGGCGCGCATGCCGTGGGCGAGCTGGAAGTGACGGCGCTGTCCGGGCCGATCGACGCCAGAGGCGGCGACGAGCGCCTCGGCCGCATCGAGGTCGCCGCCAGCGATCGCCGCGTCGACGGCGACCACTCGGGACTCGGTGACACGGTAGTCGTCGGGTCCAAGATCCGAACCGGCTTCCATCGCCTTCTCGGCGGCCTCTCGCGCGGCCGCGTGATCTCCAGCTGCCCAGCTCTTGATGGCCAGCGCTGTCTGGTACTCCGCGCGCTCCTGCACGTCGGGCGAGTCGGCGAGCATCGCGAACGAGTTGAGGAGCCGATCTGCCGCGGCATCGTCACCCTGATGGACGCGGATCGCGAGGCCAAAGGCGACGTATCCCTGCGTGAACGCCGTCCGCGAGCGGATGTGCTCGTCCAGCGCGCCGAGCTCGTCCATCGCAGCGAGCGCGTCGGACCACGCGCCGATCGCGAAGCGCGGGTAGATGAACCCGAGGACAATCTGCTCCCAATACCGATTGCCCACGCGCCGCGCGAGCGACAGGCCGTCGCCGACATGGCGCTGCGCCTCGGAGTAGCGGTTGTCCTGGCACAGGAAGTCAGCGAGGTTGTTGTGCGCCCGCAGCGCCGCCGACGGCTTGTCGTGATCGATGGCGACTGCGAGCGCATCGGCCAGCAGGGCGCGGCTCTCGCGGAACCGTCCGTGGCTGCTGAGAATGAGGGCCTTCGTGTTCAATGCCTCCGAGTAGACCTCCGGCAGGTCCAGCTCTTCCGCGATCGCGAGAGCGGCCTCGATCCGTCGAGCGCCAACCTCGCTGTCACCGAAGAAGAAGGCGAACCGTCCGATCTGCGCCGCGAGCTGCGCGAGGTCGGCATCCGGCGCGTCCTCCGAGAGCAGCTCGAACGCCTCGTCCATGATCGTCAGGCCGTCGCGGAGGCGCCCAAGGTCCCACATGCTCTCCGCAGAACGGGCGGAGACGCGTGCGGCGGCATGGGCCTCCCCGGCCTCGTCGAAGCGGCGCCGGGCGTCCTCGAAGAACGCCACCGACTCCTCGATGCGCGCGCCGTCCAGGGCCATCAGCCCAGCCTTCTCGACCAGCCCTGCCTGGACGACCGGGCTGTCTACGAGCGACGCAGCGCGCTCGTAGTAGCGCTGGGCAGCGAGGTTGGCACCGAGCGACGCAGCGCGGTCTCCGGCGCGGACCTGCGCCTCGTGAGCACGCGTCCGGACGGTGGCGGCATCGTCGGCGTCGGGCGAAGACTTGTAAGCATCGAGCAGGTGCGAGGCGATGACCTCGATGATGTCGTCGTCCTCGCCGCCGGCCACCGAGGCGAGGTAATCGGCGGCTGCCAGATGGCGCGGCCGCCGATCGCGCTTCGACATCATGTCGTACGCGACGCGCCGGACGAGGTCCTGGAGGAATCCGAACTGGCCGCGCTCGGGGGATAGCGGGTCAGTGCGCAGGGAGAGGATCTCCTTGCGAACGAGCGAGCCGAGGATCGTGCGAAGTTCGGTGTCTTCCAGTCCCGAGACGGCCTGAAGGCCCGGCACGGTGAACGTTCGCCCGAGGACCGATGCGTCCTGGAGCACACGCCGCTCAGCGGCTGACAGGTGGTCGAGACGCGCTGCGATAAGCGCCTGGAGGCTCGACGGGACGTCGAGGGTCTCGATCGTCGCCGTCGGGTGGTAGGCGCCGCCCTGGCGAGCCAGGAGGCCGCGGTCGATCAGCATTCGCACGGTCTCGACCGCGTAGAACGGGATGCCCTCGGACCGCTCGAGGATCTGGGCGCTTAGCTCGGCCGGCAGGCCGGTGACGGCGCCCTCGAGCAGCCGCTCGAGATGCGCCGCTGGGAGCGGCTCGAGGAAGAGCGATGTGAAGCTGCGTTTCGCTGCGCCCCACGTCGGCCGCCGCTCGAGAAGCTCGGGGCGCGCGGTGGTGAGGATGAAGATCGGCCGGTCGCGCGCCCAGTCGAGCAGGTACTCGACGAAGTCGAGGAGGGCGTCATCGGCCCAATGAAGATCCTCAAAGAGCAGGATCGTCGGCGACGTGTCGGCGAGGCGCTCGAAGAAGATGCGCCACGCGCTGAACAGGTTCTCCTGGTCGCCTGCGCCCCGCGCCTCAATGCCGAGCAGCTGGGCCAGGCGCGGCTCGACGAATCGGCGCTCGTCGGCGTCGGGGATGTGCTCCTCGAGGGAAGCCCGCAGCTTCGGCAGAGCCGTCGCGTTTTCTTCGTCCTCGAGCATCCCGGCGCGCCCGCGGACCATCTCGGCCAGCGCCCAGAACGCCACCCCGTCGCCGTAGGCGAGGCACCGGCCGCGATGCCACCAGACGTCGGCCGCCAGGCCGTCGATGTACTTCTCGAACTCCCATGCCAACCGCGACTTGCCGATGCCGCCGATGCCGATGACCGACACGAGGTGCGGCCGCCGCTCGTCGCTGGTGGCGTGAAAAAGCTGCTTCGTGAGGCGAAGCTCCGACTCGCGTCCGGTGAATGGCGGCTCGATCTCGCTCGCTCGCACAGCCCCACCCAGGAGTCCGACAACCCGGACGGCCCGCCACAGGTTGATCGGCAGTGCCTTTCCCTTCAGGTCCTGTGGCCCGACGGCCTCGTACTCGATCGCCGAGCTCGTGGCGTGCATCGTGTCGTCGCCGACGAGCACCGTGCCCGGCTGGGCCGCCGCCTGGATCCGCGATGCGGTGTTGACGAGATCGCCCGCGACCATCCCCTGGTTGGTGGCGTTCAGCGCGACGGCAGCCTCGCCGGTCAGCACGCCGGCGCGGGCGCGCAGGGTCGGCACACCGACATCCTCGCCCAGCGCGACGACGGCCTCCGTCAGCTCGAGCGCCGCTCGGACGGCACGCTCGGCGTCGTCCTCGTTCGTCACTGGCGTACCCCACACCGCCATGACCGCGTCGCCGATGAACTTCTCGATCACCCCGCCGTAGCGGTCAACCAGGCTGCGGCAGGTGTCGAAGTAGCGGGTCAGAAGGTCGCGCACCTCCTCCGCGTCGCGGGTCTCGGCCAGCGTCGTGAACCCGACGAGGTCCGCAAACATGACCGAGACGAGACGCCGCTCCGAGGCGGACCTCGCGATCACGTCGGCTCCGCGATCGGCGACGCCGTTCCCATCCTGCGCATGCGGCTCGGAGGCTGCGGCAGCCGTCAGGCCTGATCCGCACTCACCGCAGAACTTCGTGCCCGGCGCGTTCGGCGTACCGCAGGACGCGCAGGCGACCGCAAGTCCGCGGCCGCACTCGCCGCAGAACTTTCGGGTTCCCTCGTTCTGAGCGCCACAGCTCGGGCAGGTCATGTCGAACTCGCGTGGGAAGGCGGACCCTCCGCCGGCCTCTGACCGGTAAGCCTACCCGATGGCGCCAAGCCGGAGCCGTGGACGGGCCACCGTGGGTCGTGGACACTGTGCCGATGCGAACGTCCGAGGCGACCACGCTCTTCGACTACCTGTACTGGGTCCGCGACACGGTCCTCGGCGCGGCGGACCAGCTCGACGAGGCTGCCTTCACCTCCACCGACACGGTCACCAACCGGGATCTGCGCGCGACGCTCGTCCACGAGCTCGACGTCCAGTGGAGCTGGCGCGAGCGGCTGCGCGGCGCCGACTGGGCGGAGTGGGGCGAGGAAGCGGAGCTCCGTGGCAAGGACTACCCCACCGTCGAGGCCGTCGCCGAGCATTGGCGTCGCGACGAGGCCGAGATGCGCGCCTGGCTCGCCTCCCTGACCGATGCGGACCTCGAGGCCCCACCGGTCCGCGACGAGGACCGCGGTCAGGCCCTCTGGATCTTCGTCATGCACCTCGTCAGCCATGGCATCCAGCAGTTCAGCGAGGCAGCCGTCCTGCTCACGCGCGCCGGACACTCGCCCGGGGACATCGGCTTCCTCGAGTTCATCCAGGCAACGCGGGGCCGATGAAGCGCCGCGGGCTGCTGGCCGGCCTGCTGCTCGCCGCCTGCACCACGCAGCCTCCGGCAGTGCCGGTGGCACCGACACCGACCGCCTCGGATTCACCCTCGGTGGCCGTTTCGCCGACGCCGCTTCAGTCGGCTGCGCCACCACCGGAGCCACGCCTGGATGGCGGCGCACTCGCCGCGCTCATCGACCGGCAGACGCTGCGCACGCACCTCGCGGCGTTTCAGGAGATCGCCGATGCCGCGCCCGGCGGCAACCGTGCGACTGGCACGCCGGGCTTCGACGCCAGCGTCGACCACGTCGTCACGACGCTGAGGGCCGCCGGCTACGCGGTGGCCGAGCGTGACTTCACGATCGCCGCCATCTCGAGCACGAACATCCTCGCCGAGCTCCCCGGAAGCGGATCGGGCGTGGTGATGATCGGTGCCCATCTCGACTCGGTGCCTGCCGGGCCGGGCATCAACGACAACGGCTCGGGCGTCGCCACGCTGCTCGTCATCGCTCAGCGGCTCCGGGAACTCCCTCCGCCCGACGCGACGATCCGGTTCGCCTTCTGGGGCGCCGAGGAGGGCGGCCCGTTCGGCTCGCGCGCCTACGTCGAGTCGCTCTCTGCCGAGGAGCGCGCCGAGATCGTCGCCTACCTGAACTTCGACATGCTGGCCTCGCCGAACGCGGTGCGGTTCGTCTACGACGAGGACGACGCGCCGGCGGGCTCCGACGAGCTCACCGCCCGCTTCGTCGCGGCGTTCGAGGACGCCGGCCTCGGCTGGGATCGCATCGACGTCGATCGACGCTCCGACCACGGCCCGTTCGCCGCGGCGGGCATCCCGGTCGGCGGCCTCTTCAGCGGCGGCCGGGAGCTCGTGACCGCGGCGCAGACCGCGGGTTCCGGCGCGGTCGCCGGTCAGCCCTCCGACCCGTGCAGCGACGCGCCGTGCGACACGATCGACAGTGTGGACCTCACCACGCACGTCGAGCTGTCGCGGATCGTCGCGCTCGTCCTGGTCGACCTCGCCACGGGAGCGTGACGGAGGATCACTGCGGGAAGACGCCGGCCGGGGCTCCGCGAAGGCGGACGACCAGAGGGTCCGCGAGGTAGGCAGCGTAGACCGGCGCGAGGTCCGCATCGGTCCGTGACTGGAAGTGGCGCAGCAGTCGCTCGCCGGTCACGAAGCCATGGCGGTACTGGTCCACCCAGGAGCGCATGGCGGAGAAGAAGGCGTCGTCGCCCATCGCCGACCGCACGGCGGCGATGAACTCGGTGCCGCGGTAGAAGACGGCGTGGAAGTAGCCGTCGCAGCTGGTCCAGTCGCCGCCGCTGGTCGGACCGGCATCCCAGGCGAAGACCTCGCTGTCGACCGGGCGCGTGGAGCACTGGTTCTCGCCGATGCCCATCAGCAGGCGCGCGCTGAAGTCGGCGAAGGCCTCGTCCAGCCACGGCTCGCGCTGCTGGTCGTTGCCGAGCTGGCCGTAGAACCACTGGTGCGCGACCTCGTGGTAGACGACGTACGGGTCGACGACCTTGCCGCGCGTGAGGTGGATCATGCGCGGGTACTCCATGCTGAACCCGCCTCCGGAGCCGACCTCGGCCAGCACGAGGTCCGGCCAGGGGTAGTCGCCGAAGGTCTCGGACATCCGGGCCAGGGCGTCCGCTGCCAGATCGGCGGTGGCCGCTCCCGACACGGTCTCGGTGTAGACGCGCAAGTCGACGTCGCCGACCGTCCGCCTGGTGAGGTTGAACCGCGGGTTGACGACGAAGCTGAAGTCGCGCACATCGTTCGATCGGCACGTCCAGGACGTGCCGCTGGTGCCGGGCGCCGCCCGGAGACCGGGGCAGGCCACCGCATTTCGGCCAAGCGCTGTGGTGGTGGTGAGCTCGAACCGGATCGCGTCGGCGGTGAACGAGAGCTGTGGGTCGCCGAGGCCGTACACGTCGTGCTCGGTCGAGACGATCGGGAACCATTGGCCGAAGCTGAGCACGCCGTTCTCGACGCTCGTCCGTGCGGTGAATGCATCCGGGCTGCGGCCGATCTCGAGCGCGAAGGGGATCCGCAGCGTCGCCGTCTCTCGCGGCGCGAGGTTCGGCAGCGACACGCGGAGGTTGATGCCCGTCGTCCACCGGGCGTCGACCTCGGCGCCGTCGACGGTGATCGGGTCGGGCATCGAGAGGTAGCCGAGCGCGCGGGGGACGACCGACAGGTTGAGGTGGTTGATCGTCAGTGCCGATCGGTTGGTGACAGTCAATGTCTCGACGGCGTCAAGACGGTTGGCGCCGACGTCGAGGCTGGCGGTGATCTCGTAACGCTGCCCGACGTTCGTCGTGGTGACCGCGGAGCTCGCTGCCGGCGCCAGCAGGCTGCCAAGGAGGACGAGCGACGCGACCGCGGCCCGCACCTTCACGCGGGGCGCCGCGACTGTCACCCGATATATCACTAAAGGCATATTCCCTGACAGGAAGCGGACGACCCGGTCAAGACGGCTCGCCGGACGCGCCACGGCACACTCTGCCATCGGCCCATGTTGCCGGACCCTCGAACGCCTGTCATTCTCGCCCGAGCCAACCATGAACACCCTCGTCCGCAGGCGCTGGCCATTTGCCGCGCTCGTCCTCGTTCTCCTGTTCGTCACCGGTTTCGCCGTCGTCCAGGCCAATGTCCTGGGCATGGGAGAGCGCTTCGACCGCTGGTCGGCACTTGTCGAGAACTGGATCGATCCCCCGCCGGACCGGCCCACGCTCCCGACCGTGGTCGTAACGCCCGAGCCGTCGCCCGCGCCGACGCCGGAGGTCACGCTCGAGCCCTCGGCCTCCCCCACCCCGTCGCCCACGCCGATCCCGCGCATCGCGGTCGACGTCGACCTCGTCAGGGATCCCGCGGCCGTCTTCACGTCGCAGATCACGGACAAGGACTGCGCGGTGGCGGGAACCCAGATGGTGCTGACCATCCTCGGCCTCGGGCAGGCGGGCAACGAGTTCCAGACCGTGATCCACGACCGCATCGCTGAGTGGGAGTCGTTGGACGACAGCCTGAATGGCGGCTGGGGGCCGGACGCCGTCAGGAAGGCGCTCGCCGCGTATGGCGAGCCCGGCTACCGTGAGTTCGCCTACGACTCCTATGCCGATGCGCTGCGCGACTCGGCCATCGCGATCACCGAGATGAACAAGCCGGTCGTGATGTTCCCGTGGTGGGGCGCCCACACCTGGGTCATGACCGGCTACCGCGCCGACGCCGACCCGACGATCTTCGACGACGCCGTCATCAGCGGCGCCTACATCCTCGACCCCTGGTACCCGCGCACGTCGTCGATCTGGGGCAAGTCCGACGAACCCGGCAACTTCGAGGACCTCGCCGAGCTCGAGCGCAATTGGCCGGCCTTCCAGGGCCCGCCCGGCTACGAGTCGATCGGCCCAGGCTGGACCCGCCCCGAGGGCGCCTATCCCGACCGCGACGGCCGCATCGTCGTCCTCATCCCGACGACGCCGCGACAGGGCTCGTAGCCGGCCACGCTCGCAGGCGCCACCCGAGGACCGCCGCCAGCATCCCGGTCTTCGCTGCCTGGCCGATCGCGAAGCCGATCGGCAGCGCCAGCAGGTCCAGTCCCGCCACGAGCAGCAAGGTGGCGGCCATCGTGATCAGGATGCCGGCGACCGAGGCGATCGCCTGGAAGAACGTGTGCCGGGTTGCGAAGATCGCCCGGCTCAGCAGGTGCGAAGTGCTCTCGAACGGGACTGACAGCGCGAACGCGCTGAGCACGGCCGCGGTGCGCGACACGTCGTCGGGTCCGAACGCGCCGCCGCCGAGGAGGATGCCGATCGCGAACTCGCCGAGCACCACCATGCCGATCGACGCCAGCACGGTCAGCGAGACGATGCTGACGAGATTGCGTCCGACCAGCCGGAGGAAGGCGGGCCGGTCGGTATCGGCGTATGCCGTCGAGAGCGCCGGGAAGGCGGCGACCGCGAATGAGGCGCCGACGAATGTGACCGGTGCGCTCTGGAAGTTGCGCGCCATGTTGAAGACGGTGAGGCTGCCGGCCGCCATGCGCGACGCCAGGTTCGTGAAGAACGCGAAGGTGATCGGCTCGACCGGCTGGCTGACGAGCCGGGGGATCGTCAGGCGCACGAACTCGCGCATCTGGCCCGTCCGCAGCTCCCAGTCGAAGCCGATGCGGAACGAGCTGTGTCGCAGGCCAAAGACCCGCGTGCCCAGGTGCAGGATCGATCCGAACACCGCGCCGACCGCCGCCGCGTAGATGCCGATCGCGTCGCTGAGCGCCAGCGTTCCGACGATGATCCCGGCGCTGTACAGGATCGGTGCGACCGCGAACCAGAAGTAGCGCCGCTCGGCGAGGAGCACCTGGGCCAGGGTCAGCGAGGCCGCGAAGATCACCTGGGTGATGAGCATGATCCGGAACAGGTCGAGGTAGAGCTCACGCTGTTCGCCGGTGAATCCCGGCGCGATGATCTCGGTCGTCGCCTCGGCGAAGACGAAGAGCACGACCGACCCGACCCCCATGACCGCCACGCCGAGGGCGAGGACCGTCCGCGCGAAGCGATCGGCATCGGCCAATCCCTGCCTGGTTGCCCGCAGGCGCGCGAAGATCGGGAGGAAGGCCGCGGCCAGTCCGGCCTCGACGAGGACGTCGAACAGCAGCTCGGGAAGCTGGAATGCGGCGTTGTACGCGTCGAGCTCCGCACCAGCGCCGAACGTGCCGGCCAGGACGCGCTCGCGCACCAGCCCGACGCAGTAGCTGCCGAAGTAGAGCGCCGAGACGATGATCGCGCCGGAGGGCAGATACCGCCGCCCGACCTCGGCCAGGCGCTCCCTCACCGCTGTCGGGAGAGGCCGCTCACGTTTCCTCGGTGCGACGCAGCCGTTCGGCGAGCGCGTCCATCACGGCGCTGCGGACGGTCGGGAACTCGTCCATCAGCGCGTTGAACTCGCGGTGGCCGATGACGAGCAGCTGGACGATTCCCTCGGCGCGGACGGTCGCGGTGCGCGGAACGCTCTCGATGAGGGCGATCTCGCCGAAGAACTCGCCCGGCCCGAGCGTCCGAACCGGCGTGCGCCCCTCGAAGACCATGACCCTGCCCTCGAGCACGATGAAGAACTCGTGGCCCACCCTGCCCTGCTCCGCGAGGACGGTATCGAGGCCGACCTCCACCTCGTCGGCGAGCTCGCCGAGCCGCTCCAGCTCACGCGTGCCCATCTTCGCGAAGAGCGGGACGCGCTGGAGGTGCTCGAGCTTCTCGTCACGTGGCATGTGCGCAGTCTACGGCTCGCCGGTCGCGTGTCGAGCCCTCGCGCACGTTCCGTGGTATCCTCCTTCGGTAATCGCGCAACGTGCGCACCCAAACCGCGGCACCACGAACGCTCCTCTCTCGGTCTGATACGGCGAGATGGCTCGCTGAGGCCGCAAGAGAAGGAGTGTTTCTCTTTGTTCACCTATACCGACAAGACGCTGACCTGCGTCGATTGTGGGACCGAGTTCGCTTTCACCGCGAGCGACCAGCAGTTCTACGCCGATCGCCAGTTCAGTGAGCCGCGCCGGTGCCCGGCCTGCCGCGCAGCCAAGAAGGCCGCGCGCGGCGAGAGCTCGGGTGGCTACGACAACGGCGGCGGTGGGTACGGCGGTGGCTACAGCGACCGCCCACGCGAGATGTTCACGACCACCTGCGACAGCTGTGGCAAGGAAGCTCGCGTCCCGTTCCGCCCGACCGGCACCAAGCCCGTCTACTGCAGCGACTGCTTCCGCCGCTAGGCGACGCAGCTCCTCAGCACCGCTACGGACCCGGTGGCCTCCGCCGCCGGGTCTTCGGCTATTTGGCGGCCAGCGCGTTCCAGGGCTCTGCCCACGGATACCGCTGGCTGGCCACCTCGAGCGCGGCAAGCATCCGCGTCCGCGCCTCCGCCAAGGCCCGGGTCGCGTCCGCGACCTCGACCGGATCGGCGTCGGCGTGTGAGGCCTCCGCGCGCAGTGCCGAGGCGATCCGACGGTAGGCCTGGATGCCGTCGTTCGCGGCGCGAGTGATCTGGCCGGTGGCCTGGCGCAGGTGCTTGATCCGCTCCTCGTCGCGCTCCTCGGAGCTCAGCTGGCGATCCAGGATGACGGTCAGCTCCTCGATGCGCAGCGTGGCGCGGTCGATGGCGCGGAGGTCCGAGGCAGAGCGCCGCGCGAGGCGGCTGTGGGCGCGGGACAAGGCACAAGGGTACACCTCGGACCGAATCGGCCCGACAGGCCCGGTCACCCAAGGCGTCGCTCGATGAACCGGCCAGCACCGACCTCGGGGTCCGCACCACGAACGAGCACGCGCACGGGAGCGCCGGAGACCTCCATGCCCTCGTACGGGGTGTAGTCGCTGGTGTGATGGAGCTCTGCCTGACGGATCGTCCTCCGCGCGCCAGGGTCCCAGAGGACGAGGTCCGCGTCGCGGCCGACCTCGATGACGCCCTTCGAGGGGAGCCCGAAGAGGCGCGCGGGTGTCGCGGCGAGGACCTCGCTCAGCCGTTCGACGGAGATTCGGCCGCGAGCGACGCCCTCGGAGAAGACGACGCTCAGCAGCGTCTCGATGCCGGGGCCGCCGTTGCTGATCTCGGGGAAGGGCGGCGCCGGGACCGCTTTCTCGGTGTCCAGCCGATCGGGGACGTGGTCGCTCCCCACGACGTCCAGGATCCCGTCGCGCAGGCCCGCCCACAGCTCCTCGACGTCGGCCGCCGTGCGCAGCGGCGGTGAGATCACCCGCTTGATGACCTCGGCCTCGTTCGGGTCGGCGTAGAGCGCATCGGTGAAGATGAGGTAATGCGGGCAGGTCTCGGCGTAGACCGGCTCTCCGCGCGCCTTGGCCTCCGCCACCGCTTCGAGCGCCTCGGCGCACGAGAGGTGGACGATGTAGAGCGGCGCCTCCGCCCGTCGGGCCATCTCGATCGCCTTACGCGTCGCCGAGCCCTCGGCCCGCGACGGCCGCGTCAGCGCGTGGAACCGGCAGGCCGTGTCGCCGCGCCGCAGCGCATCGGCCACGAGCGGGTCGATGATCGCCGGCTCCTCGCAGTGCACCTGGAGCATCCCGCCGTGCTTCGCCGCCGTGCGGAACGCCCGACCGAGGTCCGCATCGGCCAGGCGGAAGTCGTAGACCATGAAGGCTTTGAACGTCGGCACGCCGGCCTCGATGAGGGCCGGGAGCTCGCCGATCGGGTCGTCCTGCTGCCCGCTGACAACGGCGCAGAGGCCGTAGTCGACGGCGGACTCCCCCGCCGTCCGCTCCCGGAACTCCCCGAGGCCGCGCAGCACCGACCGCGCGCCGTCCTCGCTGATCCCGGTGCCGGGGTTGTTGAAGGTCAGGACCGTGGTCGTACCCCCTGCCGCCGCCGCCTGGGTGTCCTGGCGAAACCGATGCGGACGCTCAGCGTCCGGCAGCCGCAGGTGGGTGTGGACGTCGATGACACCGGGCAGCACGAGCAATCCCGTCGCGTCGAAGACGTGGGCGTCGTCAGTATCCAGCCCGGGACCGATGCGCTCGATGCGCCCATCAGTGATCGCCACGTCGGCCGCCATGGAGCCGTCAGGCGTAACGACTGCGCCGTTGAGGATGACGACGTCAGACCCCGGCGCCGCCATCAGATCCATGGGTCAGGCCGGACTGATCTCGATGTCCTGGGCGCCCTTCCAGAGCACCCGCCGCCCCATCTCGGCCAGCTGCTCGTGGCCCTCGACGACGGTCGCGAAGTGGTTGCCGGCCAGCGGGCCGACGCGCGAGCTGAAGCTGCACGCGCCGTACGGGAAGAGGATCTCGCACTCGCTGATCTCGCCGGTGTAGATCAGCAGCTGGCCAGGTGCCGGGTGCGAGTTGTGGTTCTCGAAGCCGACGTCCGGTCGCTTCTCGCCAAACGGGATCCAGGTCGACTCCCCGCTCCATTTGCAGTGGATGAGCTTGTCGCGGATCGGGAGCCACGGCTCGAGCGCGGCGCGCGTCAGCGGCGCGGCCTCCTCCCAGCGGGCGGTGAATCGCAGGTCGCCGACGCGAATCGTCAGGTCAGCCATACGCCGCAGCATACGCTCCGGCGAACGGGTCTCGTGCCAGCCACGTTGGCCGATGGACCGATGGGTCGCCGATCCTCGGTCGTTCAGCCAACCACGCTGACCAAGCAACCGAGGAAGAGCCGATTCCAGCGGTCCGTCGGTCAGTCGGCCACTGAGGTTGGCGCGGAGTGCCGACTCAGCGCGGCGTCGTCTCGGAGGGAACGAACGGCGCGCCATGCCCCGGCACGATGACGTCGGCGAACCCCAGGACGCGCTCCCGCGACGCGTGGAGCACGGCCGGGTCCGGCGCATAAGGATCCTCGAGGGGCGTCGCATCGGTCCACCACAGGTGCGTCATCACCGCGACACCCTCGGGCGTGCCGACGACCGTGGACAGGTCCTCGGCCGTGTGACCGGCGGTCCGGATCAGATGAATCGACGGCGACAGTGCCCGACCCTCGCACTCGACGTCATCCCATCGGCCGGCGAAGTCGTAGATCGCCCAGTGGTCATGGACCCGCGCGCGAGGAAACAGCGCGACGTTCAGGCAGTGGTCGGGATGGTGGTGCGAGATGACAACATCGGTGACGTCGGAGGCCTCCAGGCCGAGCGCCCGAAGCGGCGTCAGGATGGCCTCCTGGGACGGCGCCAGGCCCGGGTCGACGACGGCAACCACCGAGCCGTCCCGCACGAGCGTGCACGTGCTGGCGACATTCGGGCCGGGCGAGCCGGCGACGAGCAGGTCGAAGCGGGCCGTACGAGCCACGGGTGCATCGGGCATGATGGCGGAGCATAGCGGAGGCTCCCATGGCGGCCGCGCGCCCGACGATCAGCACCCACGTCCTCGATCTCGCCAGCGGCGCACCCGCGCCCGACGTGGGCGTCGCCCTCTTCCGGCTGGCCGACGACGGTGCCCCCGAGCTCGTCAGCGAGCTGAAGACCGATGGCGACGGCCGCATCCCAGACCTTCTCGGCGGTGCCGACCTCAAGGAGGGTGACTACCAGCTCGCCTTCGATGTCGGGGGCTATGCCGACGATCCCGACGCATTCTTCCAGAGCGCCGCGGTCGCCCTGCGCATCACCGATGCTGACCGTTCCTACCACGTGCCCCTCCTGCTCAGCCCGTACGGGATGAGCACGTACCGGGGCAGCTGACGCGATGCCGACCGTCGAGGAGCTCGACGCCATGGCCCCAGACACCTTCGCCGCGGCAGTCGAGCCGCTGTTCGAGGGCGCGCCGTCCTTCGTCCGCCGCCTGGCCCATGCACGACCGTTCGAGACCGACGACGGGCTCTTCGGCGCGGCGCGGGCGGTCGCCCGGGAGATGCCCGAGGCGGAGCAGGTCGAGCTGTTGAACGCGCATGCGCGCATCGGCGCCGATCCGGCGACGGTCTCGCCCGACTCGCACGCAGAGCAGGGATACGACGAGCAGTCGGGGCCTGACCAGTCCTGGGTCGCCGACGAGCTGGTGGCGCTCAACGAGGCGTACGAGGGGCTCTTCGGCTTCCGCTTCGTCGTCTTCGTGGCCGGCCGTCCGCGGGCGGACATCATCCCGATCCTCGAGCGTGCCCTGCGCGCCGACCGCGAAGAGGAGCTGCGTCGCGGCCTCGACGACGTCGTGCTCATCGCCCACGACCGATGGGAGAAGCTGCGCGGCCCGCGCCCGCTGCCCGAGGCCCTCCGCGAGTCGATCGCGCTCGAGGTCTCGCGCTACATGGTCGGCGAGATCGACCGTGTCGGGCTGATCCGCGCGACGCATCGGCTCATCGAGGAGGGAGTCGAGTCGCCGGCGCTGCTCAACCTGTCGGTCGCCGGCCAGGATGGCGGGCTCGAAGCGCCGATCGCGCACCTCATGGACGAGATCGGGCTCGAAGGGTGGGATGCACCACAAGCGGGACAGCTCCTGGCGCTCCATGCCGCCGCGTCGATCCTCGGCGACGTGTCGCATCCGATCGACGGAGCCCGGAGGATCGTGGCCGTTTCGAGCCATCCACAGTTCAGCGAGCTCGTCACCCGCTGGGACGCGCACGAGGGAGACCGCGATGCGATCGAGGCCGAGATCCGCCGCGCCGCCATCGACCTCTTCGGCGAGGAGGGGACGTGAAGCACGAGATCCGATACGGCAAGGCCGACGTCAAGGTCTACCGCACCCGCGCCGAGCCGCTGACCGGCATCGCGCCGATCCCCGAGTCGCCATTCGCCGGGCGCGAGAACGTCCTCGCCGCCGCCGAGATCGAGGTGATCGTTCGCGGCACGCAGTTCATCGACGCGTATACGAAGGGCGACAACCGCCTTGTCGTGGCGACCGACACGATGAAGAACTTCATCCATGCCGTTTCGCTTCGCGCCCGCGCCCGCGCCCTCGAGGAGTGGCTGCTCGAGGTCGGCACGGCGTTCCTCGACACCTACCCGCACATGGAACGGCTGACGATGCTCGGGCGCGACCTTCCCTTCCCCGCAGCCATCGTGCCCGCCGAGGACGGCTTCGCGGCCTCCGACCGGCTCTTCAGCCGAGACCGATGCGACTATGGCTCCGCCCGCCTGGAGCTGGCCCGCGACGCGTCGGGCACCGTTGAGATCACCGACCACGAGTCGGGCCATCGCGAGCTCCAGCTCATCAAGATCACCGGCTCCGCGTTCGCCGACTTCGCGCGCGACGAGCACACGACCCTGCCGGAGCGCCGCGACCGGCCCTTGTACATCTGGAGCGACATCGGCTGGACCTACACCGATGCGTCCCACGCTGTCCTGGCGGACCCCTCTAAGTACATCGCGACCGAGCAGGTCGCCGACCTCGCCAATGCCGTTTTCCACGAGTTCGTGTCGCTCTCGATCCAGCACCTCGTCAACGAGATCGGCCTGCGCATGCTCGACCGATGGCCGCAGCTCGAGTCGGTCTCGTTCGACGCGCAGAACCGTCTCTGGGACGTCGGCGCCGAGGCCGAAGACGGCCGGACGAAGACGTACGCGGATCCGCGACCGCCTTTCGGTCACATCGGTCTCGTGCTGCGCCGCAACTGACCGGCGGCTCAGGCGCGCGAGCCGATCATCTGCGGATGATCGATCGCGGGGCATCGGTCCATGACGACCAGAAGCCCGGCGTCGGCTGCCAGCTGCGCGGCCCCCTCGTTCCAGACCTCGAGCTGCATCCAGACAGCTTTGGCGCCGATCTCGATCGCCTCGGTGACGTGGGGCATGACGAGTTCCGAACGACGGAAGAGGTCGACGACCTCGATCGGCGCGCGTGGATCGGCAGGCACCGAGCGCAGGTCGGGGTACGCGACCTTGCCGTGGACGACCTCTTCCTTCGGGTTGATCGGCACGACGGCGTAACCCTGGCTCAGGAGGTAGCGCGACACCCCGAACGAGGCCCGCCACGGCCGAGACGAGCAGCCGACGACGGCCCAGACGCGGAACGAGCGCAGGATCCGTTCTGCGACCTTCGGGTCGGACCAGCGCGCGTCGCGGTCCTCTTCCATCAGCGCGAGCGCGCGAGCTCCTGGAGGGCGGCCTTGATGCGGGCGTCGAGGGCGCCATCGGTCCCGGCGACAGCGCCGGCGGCGCGGCGGGCCTCGGTGGCGGTGTAGCCGAGCGACTCCAGCGCGGCGACGACGTCGGAGTCGGAGCCCGCACCCGGACCGACCGCGATCCCGGCGGCATGGACCTTCTCCTTCAGCTCAAGGATGATCCGCTGCGCCGTCTTGCGGCCGACGCCGGAGACGCTGGTGTAGACGTCGACGTCATCGGTCACGATCGCGAGCTGGAGTCGGGTCACCGGATGCGCCGCGGTGATCGCGAGCGCCAACCGCGGGCCGACCTGGGAGACGGTCATCAGCAGCTCGAAGAAGGCAAGCTCCTCGGTGCTCGCAAAGCCGAACAGCGCCTGTTGGTCCTCGCGCACGAGGTGATGTGTGAAGACCGATGCCTCGCTGCCCACCCGCAGCTTTGCCAGGAGCGCGGGTCCGGCCACCACTCGGTAGCCGATCCCCGCAACCTCGACGAGTGCCTGGTCCTGGCCCACGTGGGTGACGAGGCCCCTGATCGAGCCGATCACCCGGCGATGACCCTCGGCTCCGCCGATGCCCGGTACGCGCAGCCGATCGCGAGGGCGAGCGCGTCGGTCGCGTCGTCAGGAACGCGCTCGAGCGAGATGCCGAGGAGGCGCTCGACCATCGCCGCGACCTGCCGCTTGTCGGCGGCGCCGTTGCCGCAGACCGCCTGCTTCACCTCGTTGGGGGTGGGCTCGTCGATCGGCACGCGTGCCTCGGAGGCGGCGAGGAGCGCCACGCCCCGTGCCTGGCCGACGGCCATCGCGGTCTGCACGTTGCGCTGGAAGAAGAGGCGCTCGACCGCGATCCGCTCCGGACGGTGCTCGGCGACGATCGTCCTCAGCGCCGCGTGGAGCCGTCGCAGGCGCTCGGAATCGGAGCCCTCGGCATCGGTGCGGACGCAGCCGGCGTCGATCAGCCGCAACGATCCACCGTCGAGCGAGACCACGCCGAAGCCGCAGACGGCGGTGCCGGGATCTATGCCGAGCGTGATCACGACTGCATGGTAGCCCGGCGCGGCCGAGGGCTTATTCGATTCTTATCGTACGAAGGGGTTGACGCTGTACGGGTTCTATCGTACGATACGCATCACGTTCGAGAGAACTCGAACGCACGGACACACGCCGGACGAAGGGAAGGATCCAGAACGATGATGATTCTGTCGAACCCCAGCGTCCTGGATCACTTCCACGCGGAACGCCAGCGACGCCTGCGGCCGACGCCGCGCAGGGGGACCAAGCAGACACCAACGCACGCGGGACTTCGCGTGCGACTCGGTCGGGCCCTGATCGGGGCCGGGACCGCGATCTCCGGCGAGCGGGTCGAGCCCGCTCGCCCCAAGCCCAACCCACAGCCGCGCGCCGCCTGATCCCTCACGCAGGAGGTCCGATCCATGGCACCCACGCGTCGCCCCGACAGCCCGCCGATCCTGAAGATCGACGTCTCCCCCGCCTACGAGCTGCTGCAGTCGATGGCGGTGGCATTCAGCGAGCATGATGGGGATACCTACGAGATCGGCGACGCCTGGCTGACCGAGGCGCGCCAGCGGGCCGGCAAGGAGCTGATCGGCCGCATCGGCGACGTGATGATGGGCGAGGACGACTCCTTCGTGCACCTGACGGCCCTCGTCTACGACACCCCGACCCCACGCGACGTGCCTGCCTTCCTCGCCCACCTGCGCGAGACCGATGCCACCGAGATCCGGCTGCACCTCGTGCAGTTCTATGCGCGCGAGACCCGGCGCATGACACCGCCCGCCGTCATCCGCGCCGCCCTCGGCGGCGATCAGGAGGCGCAACGCGATTTCCTGCGCACCTCGCACCCGGAGTGGGAGCCGTGGACTTCTTATCTGAGCCGCGTGCTGGCGGTCGACGGTGAGGCGTTCAAGGCCGAGCTCATCGCGGTCATCGAGGCCTGGGCCGAGCGGGTCTGGAAGCCCGAGTCGTTGACGATCATGCCAATCCTCGAGCGCGACGCCGAGGCGAAGCGCGAGCTCCAGCGCGAGCTGCCGCTGGATCAGTTCATCACCACCGCCACGAACGGCGTCGAGTTCGCGCCACGGCCCGGCGTCGACCGCGTGATCATGATCCCGAGCTTCGTGAACCGGCCGCTCGTCACCTACAACGAGTTCGGCGAGACCCTCCTGATCGTCTACCCGGTCGCCGACGAGAGCGTCTCGGCCGACGCCGATGCTCCCCCGCTCCGGCTCGTGCGCCTCTCGAAGGCGCTCGGCGACGAGAAGCGGCTGCGCATCCTGCGAGCCCTGGCCGACGGCGAGAAGAGCCTGATGGAGCTGGCCGACATGTTCGGCGTCCCGAAGACCAGCATGCACCACCACATGATCATCCTGCGCTCCGCGGGGCTCGTCGCGGTCGGCGTGGGCCAGAAGCGCTACCGGCTGCGGTCGGAGACCGTCCCGGATCTCGGCGCCTTGCTTGGCGGGTACCTCGGCGCCGCGACCCCTCCCTCCGCGGCGTCGAGGTCACCCGCTCCGGCCCGGGCACGCCGGCGTCGCACGGGCACCTCTGGCTAGGAGATCGACGGATGCGCCTCGGACTTCAGCTTCCCTCCTTCAGCTTTCCCGGCGGCACCCCGGCGCTGCGCAGCCACCTGGTCGAGATCGCCCAGGCCGCGGAGGAGGCCGACTTCGAGTCGCTGTGGGTCATGGATCACCTCTTCCAGCTCCCCGAGGACACCGGCTGGGGCGGCCCGGAGGAGCCGATGCTCGAGTCGTATTCGACGCTCGGCTTCCTGGCCGGCGTGACCTCGCGCATTCGGTTGGGCGCACTCGTCGGCTGCGCCGTCTTCCGTCCTCCGGCGTTGCTGGTCAAGACGGCGACGACCGTCGACGTCCTATCGGGCGGGCGGCTCACCTTCGGGATCGGTGCGGGTTGGTATCAGCGCGAGGCGATCGGGCTCGGCCTGCCGTGGCCCGAGCGTCGCGAGCGCTTCGCGCGGCTGGAGGAGACGCTGCGGATCGCTCACCAGCTCTGGGCCGACGACCGCTCCCCATTCTCGGGTCGCTACCACGAGATGGCCGAACCGATCATCCGGCCGCAGCCGCTCGCGCGCCCGCACCCGCCGATCATGATCGGCGGCAACGGCGAGCGCCGCACCCTGCGCCTCGTCGCCCGCTACGCCGACGCGTGCAACTTCCTCGTCCTGGAGCCCGACGAGATCCGTGCCAAGCTCGAGATCCTGCGTGCCCACTGCGACGACATCGGCCGCGACTTCGACGAGATCGAGATCACCGCGCTCGACGAGGTCGACCTGCGGCCGGGCCGGATGGCGCCATCGGACGTCGTCGCCCGCGCTCGCTCTCAGGCCGATGCCGGCGTGCAGCACCTCATCGTGAACATGCCCGACGTCTCGGACGTCCGCCACCTCGAGCTCATCGGCCGCGACGTGGTCCCGGCCGTCGAGGAGATCGCGGCCTAGGCGATCTGCTGCTCGAGCTGCTCCATGAGCTCGCCGGGGATGTCGAAGTTGGCGTAGACGTCCTGGACGTCGTCGAGGTCCTCGAGCAGCTCGACGAACTCGAGCACGTGGCGTGCGGTCTTCGGATCGCTGATCTCGACCGGGGTGGTGGGCTCCATCGACAGCTCGGCCGACTCTGCCTCGAACCCCGCCTCGGCAAGCGACCGGCGAACCGCCTCGAGGTCGGCGGGCTGGGTGGTCACGACGAGCGACCCGGCATCGGGCGCGGCGACGTCGGCGGCGCCGGCGTCGATCGCGGCGAGGGTGATCTCGTCCGGATCGCGGCCATTGAGCGGGATGCTGATGACGCCACGCTGGACGAACTGCCAGGCGACCGACGAAAGCGTCCCGCCGTGACGGGTGAAGACGCTCCGCACCTCGGACGCGGTCCGGTTGCGGTTGTCGGTCATCGCCGCGACGATCACCGCCACGCTGGCCGGACCGATCCCCTCGTAGGTGATCTCCTCGAACTGCTCCGCATCGGCCCCGCCGCCGGTGGCCCGCTCGATGGCGCGCTTGATGTTGTCGGCCGGCATCGAGCTGGCACGGGCCTTGTCGACCGCCATCCGCAGGCGATAGTTGGCATCGGTGTCACCGCCTCCCTGGCGAGCGGCGGTGATGATCTCGCGCGTCAGCTTCGTGAAGAGCGCGCCGCGCTTCGCGTCGTTGGCGCCCTTCTGCCGCTTGATCTGGGACCACTTGCTGTGGCCGGACATCGGTGCTCCTCGGAATCTTCGGGCGGAATGGTAGCGAAGCGGCGCGCGTCGCACCAGCGCTCGGGTCGCGCCACTCCGATGACCACATCCGCCTCGAGCACGGACGTCGTATCGAGTACGCCTGTGGTGCGCCGATGAGGAGGATGGCCGATGTCGCTCGGACCGGTCGAAGTGCTGATGCTGAGGTTTCCCGGCAACCAGTTCCGAGGTGAGATCGCGCCCGCGCTCGCCAACCTCGTCGACAACGGCACGGTCCGCGTCATCGATTTGCTCTTCGCGATCAAGGACGCCGACGGGGACATCGACGTCCTCGAGGTCACGGACATGGAGGGTGACCTCTCCGTATTTGCACCGATGACCTCGGAGCTTGCGGACACGCTCACCGAGGAAGACGCGCGAGTGCTGTCCCAATCGATGCCGAACAACTCGTCCGCGGCGATCCTGCTCTTCGAGAACACCTGGGCGAAGACATTCGTGGACGCCGTCAGCCGCGCGCACGGAGAGGTGCTCCTCAATGAGCGCATCCCACGGGCGGCGGTCGACGAGCTCATCGCGGCCCGGGCCGAGGCGCTCTCCGCGCCACCGGCGTGACGAGCGCGATCAACAGGAGGGCGAACGCATGATGCGACGACGGGGCCCCGGACTCGTCCGCACGATGGCCCGGACCGTCGTCGTGGCGGGAACCGCAGCGGCCGTATCGGGACGGGTCCATCATCGCCAGGACGAGAGGTGGCAGGCAGAGGCAGTCGAGGCGCAGGCGGCCGCAGACGCCGCCGCACTCCAGCAGCAGATCGCTGCGCAGCAGTCACAGCAGGCACAGACCGTCCTGGCCGGTCAGGCGACCGCCCCGGACCTCACCGCGCAGCTCGAGCAGCTCGCCCAGCTCAAGCAGTCGGGCATTCTCACTGACGAGGAGTTCGCCGCGGCGAAGGCCAGGCTCCTCGCCTAATCCCGCCGATCGCGGACTCGGCCCCGGCGTCGAGGTCGATCATGAGGGGCCGCAGCTGGCGGAGGCCGTTCCGGATCCGCGTCTTCACTGTGCCGAGCGGAAGCCCGGTCATCCGCGCGATCGACGAGTGGCTCCAGCCGTCGACGAACGACAGCCGAATGAGCGGCGCGTAGCGGCCGTCGAGCCGGGCAATCAGATCGAGGAGCTCGTGCGCCTCCGCCTCGTCGAGCGGCGACGCCCCACGCGCCGGAATCATCTCCAGCAGGGCCTCGGGCCCGTCGGCGGAACGCGCCGTGCGGCTCACCACCCTCGAGCGACGCCGCACGTGGTCGATCGCGCGATTGCGGATGCTGCGGTACAGCCATTGGGTAAGGCGCCCGCGCCGTGCGTCGTAGGAGCGCGCCATGCGTGGCAGGTCGACGAAGGCGTCGTGGACCACGTCCTCCGCCTCGGATGGGTCGGCCAGCACGCTCGTGGCAACCGCCAGGGCACCGTTGCGATGCCGGTTGTAAAGCGCCGCAACGCAGTGCCAGTCGCCCGCGGCAGCGCCGCGTAGCAGGAGGGAGTCGTCGCTCGGGAGAGCGGGTGCCACGCTCACACCGCGATCGTGGGGCCCGTCGAGACCAGACCGCGATGGTGCATGCACGCGTCGCGCGGGGGCGTGGGCACCCCGGCGTTCGATGCGTCCCTCAGGCGTTCACCGAGTCGAGATACTGAAGAACCGCTGTGACCCGGCGGCTCGTGATCCGCTCGTCAACGAGCCCGAGCTTCCCGAAGATCGCCCCGACGTACTTCTCGACCGCGTGCCTCGTCAGCACCAGCTCCTGGGCGATGGCGGCATTGCTCCTGCCCTCGGCCATCAAGGTGAGCACCTCGCGCTCCCGAGGCGTCAGCGAGGCCACCGCCGAGCCGGCCTCGTCTGTTCCCGGTGCCGCCATCAAGCCGGCGACGATGTGCGGATCGATCGCCGAGCCTCCGTTCGCCACCAGCTCGATGGCCGAGATCAGCTCGCGACGCGAATGGATCCGATCCTTGAGCAGATACGCGCGGCCTTCCGCGCCGTGCGTGACAAGTGCGCGGCCGTACTTGGGATCCTCGTTCTGCGCCAATATGACAACACCGGTCGAGGGATGCTCGGCGCGCAATAGCTCGGAGATCCGCATTCCCTCGTCGTCCCCAGATGGGGGCATCTGCATGTCGGTCACGACGACGTCGGGTCGAAGCCGCTGGACGGCTTCCCTCACCTCGTCCCCGTTAGCGCACATCGCGACGAGCTCGAGGCTGGGAGTCCTCGAGATGAACTGGACGATGGCTTCGCGGATCAGGAACGAGTCGTCACCGACGACGACGCGAATCCGGCGTTCGTCGCCATCATCCGGGTTCATCGGCCCTGTGCGATCGCAGCTTCGAGCTTTGCCTGGACCTGGTCGATCGTGAAGCTCGCGGCCTTCATCCGCGGCGGGTAGTCGATGAACGTCTGCAGGAATTCACCGACGATCGCCTGCGTCGGGACCACGAGGAAGACCCGGTCGATGTACCACTCCCAGTATGTGTTCGACGTCTGATCTGCCCGCTCGAACGGGTCGGTCCGCAGGTTGAAGAGCTTCGGGACGCGGAGCGGGACGAAGGGCTCGAACCAGACCTGGAGCGTCCCGCGCACGCGCTGCTCCATGAACACGAACTTCCAGTTGTCGTATCGAAGCGCCACGAGGTCCCCGTCGTCGGAGAAGTAGAAGAACTCGTTCCGGGGATCCTCGTCGGTCTCGCCGGTGAGGTACGGAAGCTGGTTGTATCCGTCGAGATGAACCTTGAACCGCTTGCCGGCCGGCTCGTGACCCTCGAGCAACTTCGCCTTGATGTCCGGATCGCCGGCAGCCGCTAGGAGCGTCGGCAGCCAGTCGAGGTGGCTGATCACCGCGTTCGAGACCGTTCCGGCCGCGATTCGCCCTGGCCAGCGGACAATCGCCGGAACGCGGAAGGCTCCCTCCCAGTTCGTGTTCTTCTCGGAGCGAAACGGGGTCATGCCGCCGTCCGGCCACGTGTTCATGTGCGGGCCGTTATCGGTCGAGTACACGACGATCGTGTCCTCGGCGATGCCGAGCTTGTCGAGGGCGTCGAGGACGCGGCCCACGTGCCTGTCATGGTCGACCATCGTGTCGTGGTACGGCGACTGCCAGCGGCCCGCCTGCCCGAGGCTGCGACGCTTCGGATGGGTCCGCAAGTGCATGTGCGTCGTGTTGATCCACGTGAAGAAGGGCTTCTTCGTCTTGTGCTTGCGCTGGATGAAGTCGATCGCCCCGTCGACGATCTCGTCGTCGATCGTCTCCATGCGCTTCTTCGTCAGCGGACCGGTGTCCTCGATCCTGTGGTTGCCGGTACGGGTCACCCGCGACCTGAGCACGCCACGTGGCCCGAATCGGTTCCTGAAGTTCGGGAACACCTTCGGGTCAGGGTAGTCGGGATGCTCCGGCTCTTCCTCCGCGTTGAGGTGGTAGAGGTTGCCGAAGAACTCGTCGAAGCCGTGCGCGGTCGGAAGGTGCTCGTCGCGGTCTCCGAGGTGGTTCTTGCCGAATTGGCCGGTGGCGTACCCGAGCGGCTTGAGGAGCTCGGCGATCGTCGGATCCTCGGCGTTGATCCCGTTCTGGGCGCCGGGGAGACCGACCTTCGACAGCCCGGTGCGGTAGACGCTCTGGCCGGTGATGAAGGCCGCCCGACCGGCGGTGCAGCTCTGCTCGCCGTAGGCATCGGTGAATCGAGTCCCCTCTCGGGCAATGCGGTCGATATTCGGGGTGCGGTACCCCATCAGGCCGTCGCTGTAGCAGCTGAGGTTCGTGATCCCGATGTCGTCGCCCCAGAAGACGACGATGTTCGGCTGGCCATTCGGCACGGTTCTACCTCCTGTTGAGGGCGTCCCAGGGGCGGCGTCCAGGGCATTGGAAGTCACGGTCGCGGATGGAGCGCCCGGGCAGTCAGATCGTACGCTTCTGGCAGCAACTCCCCGTCTCTCGGCGGCCACCGGCATCGGGTTCACCCCGGTGAGGAGCGCCGCGGCCATGCCGTCCGGAACCGAGCCAATCGCGCCCGGCAAGCCGGCGATGGCCTCGTCCCTGATGGTGCCCTTCCCGGGGCGGATCCCATTGACCCATCCGCGGAGGCCGCCCACTTGGACCGTCACGCCTCGACCGTGGGCGCGTCAGCCTCCGCACGCGGGTTGGCGCGCATCCACGCGACGAAGCGCTCGGTGAGGGGCAATGCCGTCACACCGTGCGCATAGACCGATACGACCACCGTCAGGCTGATCGTCGCCAGGACGATCCCAAGGCTCGGGATCGGCTCGGCCTGGAGAATGAGCACTGCAAACACGATCGAGGCCAGGCCCCGTGGGCCGAACCAGCCGACGAACGCGACCGTCGGGAGTCGCGCGTTCGCGCCGAGCAGGGCCAGCGCAACCGGCAACATGCGCGCTACGGTCAGTGCCAACACCACGAACAGCAGCGAGCCCCAGGTGACGGTCTCGAGCATCAGCGGGACGATGGCCGCTCCGAACACGAGGAACGTCGTCGCGCTGAAGCCGTCGCCGATCGTCTCGATCATCTCCGCAGACTCCTCCTCCTTGGCCGTGGCGATCGTTCCGAAGGCCAGTCCGGCTGTGAAGGCGGCGATCAGGCCGCTGCCGTGGAACACCGTGGCGAGCCCGTACGCCATGCCGGTCGCCGCCAGCGGCACGAGCGGCGCCCACGCCGAGGCGACCCAGCCCCGCTGTCGCCCGATCCGTAGCGCAACCGCGCCGAGCACGCCCGCGATCAGGCCGCCGGCGACGCCGAAGCCGATTTCCTCCAGCACCAGTCGCACCGGTTCGGTCTCACCTCCACCCTCGGCGGACGCGAAGGCCAGCGCGATCAGCAGCAGCGGCACGCAGAGGCCGTCGTTCAGCCCGCTCTCGACGTTCAGGCCCTGCCTGATGCGCGAAGGCACGCGCTCGTCGGAGACGACCGTCTGGCCAAGCGCGGCATCGGTGGGTGCGACCGCGATGGCAAGCAGCGCCGCCTCGACGACGCTCAACCCGGGCAACACGAGCAGCGCCACGGCCGCGCCGGCGATGATCGTCAGCGGCAGGCCGATGCCCAACAGCCGCGCCGGAACCGCGATCTCCAGCCGCAGGAGGCGGAGGTTGATCTGCGACGCGTCGGCGAACAGCACGAGCGCCAGGGTGGTTTCAGCGATGAGGCGCAGCGCTGCGCCGTCTGCCTCGATCACGAACCAGCCGAGCACGGCATCGCCGAGCAGGATCCCCGCGCTGAGGAAGAAGATCGCCGACGTCAGGACGGTCCGACCCAGACGGGCCGAGACGGCTGCGTAAAGCATGCCGACCACGGCGAGGATGGTGAGATCGAGGGCTTCCACGCGAGTCGCGCCTCCTAATCGATTGCGGGGAACCCGCGCACCCGTCGGGGGCTACTGGCGTGCCATCGCGATCCGGTAGCGCTCCTCCTCCGAGATCAGGTGATCGGCGTCCGCGGCGTCCTCGCCAAGATCGAGCTGCACCCAGCGCACCTTGCCGCCGAACTGCGCCTTGCCCTCCTCGAGGTCATCGGTCACTGGCGTTGCGGTGTCGTTGCCGACATCCGTCGTCTCGTCCGCCGAGAAGGCCATCGGGACCGTCGCGTCCACGCGGCCCTCCCCGACCTTGCTGCCATCGACGAAGAGCCCGGCCGTGCCGCCCTTCCCGAGCCCGCCGCCGTCGTACGTGAACTCGACGCGGATCTGGTGATCGCCCGCGGGAATGGGATCGCTGCCGTGGACCTTGAACTGCTGGAGCCCGAAGAGGTTGTAGCAGTACGCCGGCTTCCCATCGGTCATGTAGAGGCTCCACCCGCCGAATGCCCCGCCCTGGGCCACGATCGTGCCGCTCGTCCCGCCCTCCGGCACGACGACGTCGGCCGTGACGGAATGCGACTTGTTCTTCAGGACCAAGAGCGAGTTCTCCGACAGGCGGCCCATGCCGCCGAACAGGATCTGGGTGTTGCCCTTGATGAGCTGCGGGCGCCCGGCGATGTCGGCGTTGAAGCGCTCCACGCGCCGATCGTCGAGCGGCAGGACGTTGTATTTGCCGGCCTCGATGAGGAACTGGCGCTGGAGGCGTGCCAGCTGCTCCGGCTCTTGCTTCGCCAGGTCTCGTGACTGGGTCCAGTCGTCGGGGGCGTACAGCTCCCAGACGTCGTCGTCGATCGGCTGCTTGCCAGTCCGCGGATCCCACGGGACCGAGTGGCGGGTGACGGCCGTCCAGCCGCGGTGATAGATGCCGCGGTTCACGAACATCTCGAAGTACTGCGTGGTGTGGCGGTCCTCGGCGCCCTCGTCCTCGAACGTGTAGGCCATCGAGACGCCCTCGAGCGGCGCCTGCTGGATGCCGTGGACGAACAGCGGTGCGGGCAGGCCAGCAGCCTCGAGGACGGTCGGCGCAACGTCGATCACGTGATGGAACTGGTTGCGGATCTCGCCCTTCGCCTTGAACCCGTTCGGCCAGCGGACGATCGTCCCGTTTCGCGTGCCGCCCCAGTGCGATCCGACCTGCTTCGTCCACTGGTACGGGGTGTCCATGGCGTGCGCCCAGCCAACCGCGAAGTGGTTGTAGGCATTGGGGGTGCCGAAGAGGTCGATCCGCGCGGCCATGAACTCGGTGGTCTCGAGATGGTTGGCTCCGTTGAGCACGAGCAGCTCGTTGAACGTCCCGTTCGGCGTGCCCTCGGCCGAGGCACCGTTGTCCCCGATGATCAGGTACACGAGGGTGTCGTCCAGGATCTCGAGATCCCCGAGCGCGTCGAACAGCCGCCCGACGTGGTAGTCGGTGTGCTCGAGGAAACCGGCGTAGACCTCCATCTGGCGCGCGAGGACGGGCTTGAGGTCCTGGGGAACGTCAGCCCAGGCCGGGATCTCCGGCGGGCGGGCGGTCAGCTCGGCATCGTCCGGGATGACGCCCAGCTCCTTCTGACGGGCAAATGCCCGCTCGCGCTCGGCATCCCAGCCGCTGTCGAACTTGCCCTTGTACTTGTCCGACCATTCCGGTCGAACGTGGTGCGGGGCATGCGTTGCGCCCGGTGCGTAGTAGACGAAGAACGGCTTGTCGGGCATCAGCGCCTTCTGCTGGCGGATCCACTCGATCGTCCGGTCGGTCATGTCCTCGGTGAAGTGGTAGTCCTCGCCCGGGGCCACCTCCGGCTCGATCGGCACGGTGTCTCGGTAGATTGCCGGGGCGTACTGGTTGGTCTCGCCACCGATGAAGCCGTAGAAGTGCTCGAATCCGCTTCCGGTGGGCCAGGCGTCGAATGGACCCATCGGGCTCGTCTCCCACACGGGGACCTCGTGGCACTTGCCGAACTGCGCGGTCGAATAGCCGTTCAGCTTGAGGACTTCCGCGAGGGGAGCCTTGTTCTTCGGTCGCACCGAGCTGTAGCCGGGCGCCGACGTCGCGATCTCGGTGATGCCGCCCATGCCGACGGAATGGTGATTTCGCCCACTGAGCAGCGCGGCTCGCGTCGGTGAGCACAGGGCCGTGGTGTGGAAGCGGGTGTACTTCAACCCGTCTTCCGCAAATCGCTCGAAGTTCGGCGTGGCACAGGGCCCACCGAACGCGCTCGATGCGGAGAAGCCAACGTCGTCGAGGAGGACGATCAGCACGTTCGGCGCACCATCGGGTGGGCGGAGCGGCTGGATGGGAGGGAAGGCCGTGTCGGGGTCCTTCGCCTCGTAGGTCGTCACACCGACGTGCTGCACGTCGGGAATGGGCAGGACATCGCGCTTCACGGAATCAGCCACGGGTCAGCTCCTGTGGTTCGTCGGCTGACCCGGTATCCCGCGCCCAGCCACATTCAACGCACCACTCGCACGGCGCCGAGTGGACGGTAACCATCCCCCCGTTGTTGGGAGGCGGACCGTGCCCCCTCCCGGATGGTCAGGCGCTCAGCAGCTTGGCCTTCGCGGCCTGGAACTCCTCCTCCGAGAGGACGCCCTGGTCCTTCAGCTGACCGAGCTGCATGAGCTGAGCGGTCAGATCCGGTGTCCCGGGCGGTGCGGCTGCGGCGGCGGTTGCAGCAGCGGCCTGCTGAGCCTGCATGGCGGCCATCTGCTGCTGATAGGCCTCTGCGTCGGCCTCCTGCTGGGCCTGCGCGTCCTCCGCGGCGTACTTCTGCTGCTGATGGTGCTGGACACCACCCGCAACGGCGGACGCGGTGCCCACCACGACGGCGGTGCGCGCCACTCCCCTGACCAAACCACCTCGACGGCGTCTCATCTTCGGTGCTCTCCTTTCGGCTGGCTCCGCTATGCCGGCGTTCCGACCTGGTCGCCAACGTCGATCGACTGCTGAGTTGCCGCGACCTCGGCGATCAGCTCGTCGATCACGGCGCGCGGGACGCGCTCGATCATGACCAGCTCGCCGTTCGCATTGCGGATGGCTTCCACGAACTTGGTCGCCCACGTGTTCTCGAACAGCAGGATCGCGACGGACGAGTTGTTCTCGAGCCCGCCTGACAGCGATCGGGCGTCGTCCTCGGTCAGTGAGCCGCTCAGCTCCGATGGTTCTGGCTCGAAGACGGCCAGCGTCTCGTCACCAAGGGCGTTCAGCTCGAGGATCGCCAGGGTCCCCTCCTCGTCCTTCATCGCGAAGATGAGGTCGATGACCTTGATCGTCCTGTTCTCGACGAGCTCCTGCAGGGCGGGGGCAATCTCGCCCTTGAACTGGTTGCCGGGAAACTTCACAACCAGCAGCTCGATGGGTCCGATGGCCATGCGGTGCTCCTCCTCGAATCCGGGCGTAGGCCCGCTATGCGGCGGTGGGTGTCGATGTCGAAGAACCGTTACCGGTCCTCGGCCCGTGTCACGAGACTATTGGGAGGCGTTTCGGGGAGCATCATCCCGATCGGGTGAGATTGCGCGGAGGACGCCGCCAGGCTGCGTGTCCGGCAGCCGGACGTCGCGCGGGATCGAGCGCGCCTTGATCAGCATGAGGGCGCTGAGCCCGAGCATCCAGGTCGGGAAGACCAGCACGAGGACCGGGTGCAGGGTCGCACTCAGCAACATGAAGATCCCGACCGCGAAGCCGATGCGCGCGAACCAGATCGGCAGCACGCCCGATGTCCGGCCGATGTTGGACGTCGTGAACACGAAGATCGCCGCCATGCGGATGGCGAAGACGATCATGATCGTGCTCCCGTACTGCGGGAACTGTCGGGCAACGACGGGGTCGATCGGCCCGGTGGCATAGGCGGCGCTAGCGGCCAGCACGCCCTGCGCTGCGGCCCCGACCGACAGCATGGCCACGTAGAGGATGCCGCTGACGAGCTGGAGGTTGGAGAAGAGGATGTTCTCGCGCCGGACCGAGAACGCCTCCCACATCCGCAAGGCGACGATGAACCACATGAAGGCGATGGCGGCGAAGGGCATCACGTAGAGGCCGACGAGGCTCGGCACGCTGGCTGACGGGCTCGAGTAGTAGGCGATGATCTCCTCGTCAGTGGCCTCGGCGCCGGGCACGGCGGCGAGCAGCAGGTAGGCGACGACGAAGAGGATCGCGTGAGCCGCACCGACGACCGCGGTGATCGTCGCCGCCCGCCGCAGCGACCGGCCGGGCTCCTCCAGCGGATCCGCGTGGGCGGCTTCGGTGTGCCCCGTCATCCTCAACCCGCGTTGCCGGCCCCGCGCACGATGCAACGGAATCCGAGGTGGCCCATCGAGGTGTCGATGGACTGCGGCTGGCGAGCGGCCGGCCGATAACGCAGGCAGTAGTTCGGCGCGCAGAGGTGCGACCCACCCTTGACGACTCGCCGCGGGAACTGCTCCCCCGGCTGGCCGACGTTGTAGCTGTGGTCCGGCGAGGTCACGCGCGGGTTCACGGGCGGACCACAGCAGGAGTGGGCCGTGTCATCGGGGTGCCTCGCGGCATAGAAGTCGGAGGTCCACTCCCACACGTTCCCGGCCATGTCGAAGAGCCCATAGCCATTCGGCGGGAAGGACTTGACCGGCGATGTGCGCTGGTACCCGTCCTCGAGGAGGTTCTGCCAGGGGAACTCGCCCTGCCACGTGTTGGCCATCATGCGGCCGCGGGGCTTGAACTCGTCCCCCCACGTGAAGACCCTCTCCTCCAGTCCGCCGCGCGCGGCGTACTCCCACTCAGCCTCCGTCGGCAGCGTCTTTCCGGCCCAGGAGGCGTACGCCTCGACGTCCTCCCACGCGACGTGCGTCACCGGGTGGCGGTCGCGGCCACTCGTGTCGCTATCAGGGCCCTCGGGCCGCAACCAGTTCGCTCCAGGGACGTAGGACCACCAGTTGCGGTAGTCGTCGAGGTCGACCGGTCCGGGCGTGGGATGAAAAACGAGCGCGCCGGGGACAAGCAGGTCCAGATCGGCGTCGGGATAGTCGTGCGGATTGAGCGGACGCTCCGCAAGGGAGACGTAGCCGGTGGCCCGGACGAAGCGGCGGAACTCGGCGACGGTGACCTGGTGCTCGTCCATCCAGAAGCCGTCGACCGTGACCTGGTGGACGGGACGCTCGTCGGGATAGAAGTCTTCGGAACCCATAAGGAACGTGCCTCCCGGGATCCAGCGCATGTGCTTTGCCGGCGGTCCACCGCTCGGTTCGCCCGTCGGCCTGAGCGTCGTCGATGTCATGCCTCTCGCCCCGCTCACCTCGTTGTCGGATGCGGCGAGCATCCACCATTCCGAGAACGGGCGTTTCATCCGCTGCGGGTGATGCTTCTGTAGACGCCAGCGCGAAACCATGGGCTGCCCGGGCGCGACGTCCGCTCAACCGGGCGTGAGTCGGAGGTGCTCCCGCGATGTGTCTCTTCCTGAGCTTGCTGCTCTTCGGCCCCAGGGTCGTCATCCTCTTCTGGTGGCTCATCGAACCGGTGCGGTGGGGTGCGGCGTTCGACACGTTCTTCGTCCCCCTGCTCGGGTTCCTCTTCCTGCCCTGGACGACGCTGATGTTCGTCCTCGTGTCGCCGCTGGGCCTTGAAGGCCTCGACTGGCTGTGGATGGGCCTCGCGCTCGCCGCAGACGTTGGCTCGTATGCGGGCGGCGCCATCGGTGGACGCGGGCGGGTCCCCGGATACGGCTCGCCGAGCTGATCGTCTGAATTCCCTGGCCCTCAGCCAGGCTCGAGGCCGGCATCGAAGCCCTCGATGTCGGCATCGACGTCGTAGCCCAGCGCCAACCCGAGCTTGGGAGCCGCGGACACGACGCGCGCGGAGCCGAGGACCGGCGCCAGGGCGATGAGCAGATCCACGAGCTCTTCCGAGGTCACGCCCGAGGCGAGCGCGCGCGACGCTGCCCATCCGTACGAGCTCGCGGACGCGTCGAGGGCGAACAGCGCCGCCATGCGGCCGAGGCTGCAACCGCGAGCATCGAGGCGTGGCGCCTCTGCCTCGCGGCCTGCGGCTGACTGCACACCATCGAGGTAGTTCTGGTCGTGCAGCGACAGTCTCCGGATTGAATCCCGTTGAGACGCCATGGAGAGTTGGCCCTAGCGGCAGGTCTGATTCGACCCTTTGGACAGGCTAGCCCACATCACCCCGACTGGATGAAACGATGGATGGGCCCGGCCGAGTCGAGCAGTCCGACCTGGGCCGCGCGCTCGATCGCCTCGCTGCGGGACGTCGCATCCAGCTTCCGATAGATCGAGATGGCCTGCGTCTTCACGGTGTTGTGAGACACGAACAGCTGGGCGCCAATCTCCCGGAATGAGAGGTGCGTGGTGAGCAGCGGCAGGAGCCGCAGCTCCGCGGTCGTCAGAGTCGAGGCACCGATCATGTCACCGCGCATCGTATCGACCTGGCGCTGGCAGGCCGTGGTCTCGGCGGCGAGCGACCCCATGTGCGGGCGCCGCACAAGGACATCGCGCACCTCGGCGAGCAGCGTCCTCGCGCCAGGCGCATCGGCGAGGGCGAGGTGCGCGTGCGCGAGGTCGAGGCGTGCCCGGATCGCGGCCCACGGGAGCGCGCGCGTCAGGAGCGGACGCAGCCGCTGGGCGTGCGCGAGGTGCGCGCTGGCCGCCTCCGGCTCACCCCGGTGGAGCGCGACTCGCGCTTCGGCGGCATCGGTCAGGACGCCGGGGATCTGTTCGCCGCCACGGCCCGCCTCCACCTGCTCGCGAGCCTCGGCGACGTACAGAGACGCCGCATCCCAGTCGCCGCGGGCCATTGCGATCGTGGCGCGATAGACGAGGGTCGCTGCGGCGGTCCCCTGGGCGAACCCGGCGCTGCGTGCGGCAAGCACCGCCTCCTCCAGCGTCGTCTCCGCCTGCTCGGGACCGATCGACGCCAGCTGTGCAACGCCCAGGCTGAGCAGTGTCAGCGGTCGCCACTGGTCGTCATCGGCGAAGACGGCGAGCGCTGCCTCTGCATCCGCCCGCATCTGGTCGACGCCGCTGCGACAGAGGAAGGCGCGACCGAACCGGAGCATGGCCGTCGCGTGAGGATCGGCGACGCTGTCCAGCGGCGTCTCGTGAAGATACTTCGACCAGCGCTCGGCCTCGGCCACGTCGTCGAGCAGGGAGAACAGGATCGCGCCCACCACCGCCAGATCGGAGTGCGTCTGCGGCACTCCCGCCTGATCCATGGCCTCGAACCAGCGGCGCAGGCTCCCGACTCGACCCGAGTTGTACGCCCGCTGGGCGAGCTGCGGCAACAGGCGGGCGGCCTGGTCGATGTCGCCGGCCAGCATGGCGTACTCAAGCGCGGACTCGTCGTCGGCGCGGGATCCGTGCCATGCCGCGGCGCGGGTTTGGAGGGCCCGGACCCGAGGCTCGTTCCGGCGGCGCAGCTCGGCGAGGAGATGCTCGCGCAGGAGATGGTGATATCGGTACCACTCCTGCTCGGCGTCGAGAGGGATCAGGAAGAGGTTCGAACGGGAGAGGTCGTTGAGTCGCTCACCTGATCCTTCGCGCTCCATGACCTCGTCGCACAGCGGGCCGCTGAGCCGGTCGAGGGCGGCGGCGTCGAGCATGAAGGCGAGGTCGTCATCGGTGAGTCGCCCGAGAATCTCGGTGCGGATGTAGTCGGCGACGAGCCCCCCGTTGAGCGGCGTGGCCGGCTTCGGCGCCTCACCAGCGGTCCCGCGTGCCCGGATCGAGAGGGCGGTCAGGTAGAGTCCGGCCGGCCACCCCTCCGTGCTCTCGTTGATCGCCGCGACCTCTTCATCCGGGAGGTCGACCCCTGCGGCTCGGAGCAAAGCAGCGGCCTCGTCGTCGTCGAGCTCGAGGTCGCTCGCCTCGATCAGGCTCCCGCGCCCACTGGCCAGGATGCGCGGGATTGGGAAGCGGCCTGCCGTCCGACCTGCCAGGACGATCTGCGATCCATCCTTCAGATGGCTCGCAAGCGCCACGAGGGCGTCGGCGGAGTCGGACTCGGTCAGACGGTCGACGTCGTCGAGGACGAGCACGAAGGCGCGCGGCCGCTTGGCGAGCGCCGCGCCGAGTCGTGGAACGGCGGCGCTCCAGACCGATGGCCCCGGTGACGCAAGCGCTTCGGCCACATCAGGGCCGAGAGCCGCTGCGCCCCCGAGTGCGAAGGCAATGTAGGAGAGCAGCACCGCCGGGTCGTTGTCACGATCGTCGATGGACAGCCACGCGAACTGGCGGGGGTCGCTCTCCGCCCACTGGGCCAGCATGGTCGACTTGCCGTAGCCGGCGGGGGCGAGGACCGCCAAGATCGGGACCTCCGGGCTCGCGGCGAGCCGGGAGATGAGCGCATCGCGCCTCAGGAGCCCCGCGCGAGACGGTGGTGGAACGAGCTTCGTCTCGAGCACCGGGAAGCCGCTCGGTAGCAGGCGCTCCTCGCCCTGTGCTTTCACTCGGCGCGACTTCGTCGTCGTCATCGTGGTACGACTGGGGCGTGCGCGAGGACGGTTGAAGTCGTCAAGGTCAACTTGACGTCCAACCGGAGGGACGCGTGCGGCGGGAGGGTGGCAGGTCGAGCATGCGCGCGTTCTCGGTTCACGGCCCCCTGCGGCGCATTCGGCGCCGGATCCGAGTTGGAGGCTACCGCAAAGTCGCCCGATCAGCGAGCAGCCCGAATTTCATCCGAACGAGGCGATGAAGGCGAATCGAGCGGGAGCCAACGTCAAACGACGCCACACCGATGAACGAGGAGACCCACGCGATGACATTGCTTCCCCGCCGCATCGCGGCACTCGGGATCGCCGCGGTCGCCGTCATGACGATGGCAGCCTGCACCGAGACGGCACCCACCGACCAGGGCGATGCCGAGGCCGCGCTGTGCGACAGCCTATCCGCCTTCTCCACCTCGCTCGGGGCGTTCCGAGACCTCGATCCTGCGACCGCATCGGTCGAAGACGTCGAGGCCGCTCGCGACGACGTCCAGGAGGCCTGGGACGCGGTGCGGGCGGCAACCGCCGACGTCCCCGAGGCCGATGATGCCGCCGTCGACGCTGCCTGGCAGGAGGTCGCCACGGCGATCGACGACTTCGAGCCCGACGTCGCGATCTCAGAAGCCCTCGTGCCGGTGCAGGAGGCCGCGGGGGAGGTCCAGGCCGCCCACGACGAGATGCGCGATGGAGTCGGCTGCGCGTAGCGACCAAGCACTTCCAGACGCGATCCGGAAGCCTCGCCGTCAGCGGCGGGGCTTCCCTATGCTTCCCGAAACGCGAGGGGGCCAAGGAGGCACGCGGCGATGAGGGCGACGACGGGCGAGGCGGTCGAGGGAGTGGAGGCGAGGCCCGAGAGCCACTCGTACACCATCTTCATGCTGGTGCTCACGGTGTTCTCGCTCCTCATCATGGCGCTGCTGCTGCTGCCTCTCGACGCAGCGACGATCAGCGCCCTGACCGCCTTCGACAACTTCATCTGCGTCATCTTCCTCGCCGATTTCGGGATCAATCTCGCCAGGTCCCATCCAAAACGCGACTACTTCATCACCCAGCGCGGCTGGCTCGACCTCCTGGGCTCGTTCCCCGCTCTCGTCGGGTTCCCGGCCACAGCGCTGCTCCGCCTCGCGCGCCTCAGCAGGCTGATCCGCATCAGGCGCATGCTGAGCGGCAGCAATCGTCGCCGCCTCATCCGCGACGTGCTCCAGAACCGCGGTCAGTACGCCGGGTTCATCACTATTCTCGCCGCCTTCCTTGTCATCTCCGTCGGCACGCTGCTGGTGATCCAGCTCGAGAGCGGAGCGCCCGATGCGAACATCACGACCGGAGGCGATGCACTGTGGTGGTCACTCGTGACGATCACGACCGTCGGGTACGGCGATCAGTTCCCGGTGACGGCGCTCGGGCGACTCGTTGCGGTCTTCGTCATGCTGGCGGGCGTCGGGATCATCGGCTCACTGGCCAGCATCCTCGCAAGCTTTCTGGTCCCCCAGCCAGGCCAGGACGACGGCGAGCCCACCCCGGATCCAGCGCTGGCCCAGGAGCTCGCGAGCATCAGATCGGAGATCGCCGCCCTGCGGCGAGAGCTCGGCGAGCGGGACGCGCCCTCGGGCTGAGACTCAATCCGCCGGCTGCGGACCCAGGGCCTCGGCGCCGGGCTCGCTCAGTCCCTTGGCCTCCGGCCTGTCGACCATGTGCACGGGCCGTGCGGTCGGTCGGTCGCCCAGGACGTAGAGGAGGGTGCGCCATGTCGTGGCGATGACCGCCAGGATCGGGACGGCCAGGAACATGCCCGCCACTCCGGCGACCGCACCGCCGGCCGGGATCGCCAGAAGGACGACCGCCGGATGCAGGTGCACGGTTCGGTTGTAGACCAACGGCGTAACGATGTTGCCTTGCACGAGATTGAACACGATCGTGTACACGAACATGATCACGATCTGGGTCGGCGTGCCGTAGCCGACCGCCACGAGGAACGCCAGCCCGGTGGTGATGAACCCACCGTAGTACGGAATGAAGCAAGCGATGAACGACAGCACCGCGATCGGGACCGCGAACGGCAGGTCCAGGATCAGCATGATCGCGAGCTGCGAGATCGCGCCTACCGCCGAGATCGCCGCGGTGCCGAACATGTAGCCACCCAGGATGTCGACCGAATCGTGACCAGCGGCATCGAGCGCCTCGCGACGCCATGAGGTTGCGCGCTGGAGCACGACCGCCCAGCCCCGATGCCCGTCGCGCAGGAAGTAGAACGCGAGCAGCGCCGACAGCAGCAGGACCACACCGATCGAGGCGATCAGCTGGAGGAAGGCCGCGATCGCCTCCAGCAGGTTGCCGCCGAACGCGTCCGCGAGCGACTCGACCCACGCCAGCGTCCCACCCGCATCGTCCTCGAGCTCGGCCGCGCTCGCGATCGCCGCCTCAGCGGCCTCGGCCATCGGGCCGGCGAACTGGAGCACGGCGACGACGACGAGGGCGATGATCAGCAGAAAGGTTCCACCGGCGGCGACGAGGGCTGCTCGGCCCGACCCCCAGCCCCGCGTGCGCAGGGCGCGCGCGATGGGAGCCACTGCCGCGGCGATCACGAGCGCAAGGACGACGGGCGCGACGACCATCGGCGCCTGAGCGATGACAAAGACCGCGACGCCGAGCACACCGACCGCGGCGAGCAGCCGCCAGCTCCACTGGGCGAGGCGGTCGATCCAGCCGGCCACGAGCCGCTCGGAGCGCGGTTCGGTATCGGGCTCGAGGGCCTCGACCAGGGCACCGCCGATCGCGACCGCGAACGCCGTCGCCGGGATCGCCGCAAAGACGCCGATGATGCCCGCGATTGCCGCCCCGGCTGGGATCGCGATCAGGATGACCGCCGGATGGAGGCTCACGGAACGGCTGTAAACGATCGGCCGAAGGAAGTTGTTCACGATCCCGTTGGCCACCAGCATCAGCACCAGCAGGACCAACGAGGCCTGCAGCCCGACGGTGCCCAGCGCGACGAGGAACACGGCTGCCATGGCGATGAACGGGCCGACGTATGGGATGAATCCGCCGAGCAGGACGAGCAGGGACAGCGGGAGGACCTCAGGGACCCCGAGGACCCAGAGGGCGACGGCGTAGAGGCCCGCCCTGGCGGCCGAGAGGGTCGCGGTCCCGCGCAGATAGCCACCGACGCGTTCCAACGCATCTCGACCGCTGGCGTCGATCCGGGCCCGCTTCTCATCGGTCGTGACCTGGAGCAGCCAGACCCACGCCTTCTCGCCGTCGTTGAGCACGAAGAAGGTCAGGAACAGCGAGAGGAATGCAACGGTGACGACCGATGCGATCGCCCCGACCACGTCTCCGAGACCGGACCCGATCCACGACCGGATCCCGTCAATGATCTCCTCGAGCTGGGCACTGATGACCGGGGAAATCGTGGCGGCCTCGAGCTGGGCGCGCAGCTCGTCGACACCGGACTGGATGCCCTCGGCCATGTTGGCGAAGTCGGGTATGAAACCGATCGCGACGATCAGAACGGCGCCCAGGCCGATGAGCACGGCAGACACCGTGGCGGCGGCCGATGCCTTCGTTGACGACCATCCGCGGGCACGGAGGCGCCCCACCATCGGCGCGAACGAGGCTGCCACCACCAGCGCCAGGAGGACCGACACCGTGACGGTCCCGAGCAGGACCGATACCCAGATCGTGACCGCGGCGAGGGCCGCGATGACGAGAAGCCGCCAGCTGACCGCGCCCGTGCGACGCAACCATGCCGGGACGACGGGATCAGCTGGTGCGATTGCCGTCAAGACCTTCCTCCGTTCACCGGTCGAGGGTCAGGGCCGCCTCCCCGCGGTCGCCGGTGCCGACCATTCGGCATCTGCAAGATCAGGATAGACCCGGGTTCGAGCTACCTGCCTGCCGCTCGAGCGAGCGCCTGCTCCTTGATCGTCGCGAACTCGGCGGGCGTGATGGCCCCGGCTGCCTGGAGCTTGGCGGCCTTTTCGATCTCGTCGGCGGCCGAGAGTCGGGTGTACGGCACGTCCGTGCGCTTCTCGACCCTGGGCAGGCCCACATCAGCGTCAGCCGGTCGCGCGACCAGGTAGATCAGGATGCCGATGAACGGCAGCACCACGATCAGGAAGGCCCAGCCGGCCTTCGCCCCACCCGAGAGGTCGTGCCTCCGAAAGATGTCCGCGAATACGCCGATGAACATCCAGATCAGTGCGGCCCAGAAGAAGAGGGCGAGCATCGTCAGGAGGATGTCGCCGAAGTTCCATGCCATGGCGTCGAGCCTGAAGTTCCCCAAGATCTGGGGCATCACCCAGACTAGGTGATTGCCCGGAGTCGAGCTCCGGGGCACCGGTCACGCCGCTTCTATAATGACCGTCCCTGATTCGGCCACCGATCGCCCGAGGCGACTCCATCGGCCTCGGCGCTGAGCACGCACTTGTCCGCAAGGAGCACCGATGAAGCCGACCACCCCCGACATGATCCGGAATGTCGCTCTCATCTCCCACGGTGGCGCCGGCAAGACGAGCCTCGCCGAGGCGATGCTCTTCGACGCGGGCGCAATCTCACGACTGGGAACCGTCGAGGCGGGCACGACCGCGCTCGACTGGGATCCCGACGAGCAGCGGCGCGGCCAGAGCATCAACCTCGCGATTGGCTCGCTCGAGCACGATGGGGTGCGGGTCACGATCGTCGACACGCCCGGCTACGCCGACTTCCAGGCCGATGTCGTCGAGGCGCTCGCCGCCGTCGACGCGGTGATCGTGGTCGTCGACGCCTCGGCCGGCGTCGAGGTCGGCACCGACGAGGTCTGGAAGCTGGCCGACGCCCGCGGGCTGCCGCGGATGGTCTTCATCAACAAGATGGACCGCGAGAACGCGAACTACGACGCCACGCTCGACGCGCTCAAGGCACGCTTCGGCCCGAAGATCGCGCCGGTCTACCTGCCCATCGGTACCGCCGACTCGTTCCGGGGCTACGTCGACGTCATCGAGGAGCACGCCAGCGTCTACGAGGACGGGAAGCCGAAGGAAGTGCCGATCCCGCCGGAGCTCGAGGGCATCGAGCACTCTCGCCGCGACGCGCTCGTGGAGGCCGCCGCCGAGGCGTCGGACGAGTTGATGATGAAGTACCTCGACGGCGAGGAGATCACCGACGACGAGATCGGCGCGGCAATGCACAAGGGCACGCGGGAGGGGTCGGTCGTGCCGGTGTTCGTCGGTTCGGCGACGAAGAACATCGGCGTCCGCGAACTGATCGAGATGATCGTCAAGCACGTGCCGTCGCCGGCGGAAGTCGGTGCCCGCGCCACTGCCGACGGCAAGGAGATCAAGCCCGACCCCAACGGCCCGTTCGTGGCGCAGGTCTTCAAGGCCGCCGCCGACCCGTTCGTCGGGCGTCTCACCTACTTCCGCGTGATCAGCGGCACGCAGACCGGGCAGGGCCACATCTACAACGTCGACAAGAAGCAGGAGGAGCGAGTCGGCACCTTCCTGGCCGTGCAGGGCAAGGACCAGGAGAACCTCGCAAAGGTCGGCCCCGGCGACATCGCCGCCGTCGCCAAGCTGACCTCGACCGCGGCCGGCGACACACTCGTCGCCGATCGGTCGCAGGCAGTCGCGCTGCCCGGCATCGAGTTCCCGGCACCGTCGCTCCAGGTCGCCATCGAGCCGGAGTCGAAGGCCGACCTCGACAAGCTCGGCCAGGCCCTCCATCGGCTCAGCGAGGAAGAGCCCGCGATCAGCATCCGTCGCGAGGAGGGCACCGGCGAGACGATCCTCACCGCCATGGGCGACGCCCACGTCGACGTCATCGTCGATCGGCTCAAGCGCAAGTTCGGCGCATCGGTCAAGACCGCTACCCCGCGCGTCCCCTACCGCGAGACGATCCGACAGGCGGCGCGCATCGACAACAAGTTCAAGCGCCAGACCGGCGGCCACGGCCAGTACGGTCACGTCGTCATCGAGTTCGCCCCAGCCGAGATGGGCACCGGCTTCGAATTCGGCAACAAGATCGTCGGCGGGGTGGTGCCCCGCCAGTACATTCCCGCCGTCGAGAAGGGCCTGCGCGAGGCGATGGCAGAGGGCGTTCTGGCCGGCTACCCGGTCGTCGATCTGCAGGCCACGCTCGTCGACGGCTCGTACCACACTGTTGACAGCTCCGAGATGGCGTTCAAGGTCGCCGCCTCACAGGCGCTCAAGAAGGCCTTCGAGGCCGCCTCCCCGGCACTGCTCGAGCCGATCCTGGAGGTCGACATCGTCGTCCCCGACGAGTACATGGGCGACGTCATGGGCCAGATCACCGGCAAGCGCGGCCACGTGCTGGGGATGGACTCGGCCGATGGTCTCCAGCACCTCAAGGCGCAGGTCCCACAGGCCGAGATGTTCCATTACGCCACCGAGCTGCGATCGATCACCCAGGGCCGCGGCCGGTTCAGCTGGCAGGTCGACCACTACGCCGAGGTGCCCCACACGATCGCCGAGAAGGTCGTCGCCGAGGCCTCGAAGAACGGGCACGGTTCCTCGGAGCGCGGCCACTGAGAGGACGTGCCGTTCCGCGGGACATTCCCGTGGGGCGGGCCTGTCGGCGACTCATTGTCCGAAATCCCGTCGCACGGGCGGACGGAATAGGCTGGGACTCTCCGTGTTGCCGTTGTTGCCGAGAGGCGGGAATCCCGGCCAATCGGTGGCCGATCGTCCCGTGGGACGGGAATTGCGCGGCCACTGACCTTCAGGTCGAGGCGAGGGAGATCGCGAACCCGATGACCGTCGCGATCCCGGCCAGTGAGCCGCCACGCTCGAAAGCGAACGGCATCAGCGAGTTCGTCATCATCGCCAGCAGCCCTCCCGCCGCAAAGGCTGCCGCCCGACCGCCGGTCGCACCGGTCGCATCGGCGAGGAGGAAACCCAGGCCAGCTGTCAGGCCGCAGACGACGACGACGACCGCCCACATGCCGCCGAGACGCGCGGGTGACCAGCCGGATTCGCGGAGGTCCACGGATGGAGCGAGGGCCTGTGGGATGTTCGAGATGAACACCGCGGCCAGGAATGCCGCGCTCAGACCCTGCCCCGCGGCGAGCTGGATCCCGAAGATGAGCGACTCAGGCACTCCATCCACCACCGCCCCGACGACGATCCCCAGCGGGCCGGCCGCGCCCCCCTCACCGAACCTGGACTCGACGATGCGGTCGGCGACGACGAAGACGGCCGCGCCCACGAGAAGCCACGCGGCCGTCTCGATCGCCGGCAGGACCTCGCTCTCCGGGATCAGGTCGAAGGCGATCGCACCGATCAGCGCACCGGCGCCGTAGCCTGCGAGGATCCCGACCAGCCGTCGCGGGACGTGCACCACGTAGACGGCAAGGCCGCTCAGGATGAGCGAAGCCTGGGCGAGCGCACCGACCAGGGCCGCTCCGATCATGTGCCGTCAATCACTCGCGGTAGGCCCAGGGCTCCCCCGTCGCCCGCTTGCGCGCGCCCTCGCGCTGGTGGAGGTAGCGCTCGGCCAGGAATGTCGCCGCACCGATCACCAGCGCCACGACTGGGATCAGCCATGGCGCCACCGACCATGGATCCGACGAGCCGGTCACCACGGTCGCGATCCAGACGACCATCGCGGTGAGCCCGGCGGCGGAGAGCGCCGAGGCGAGCGCGCCGGTCGCGAAGGCCGCGTTCACGGCGCGCGCACCTCGGCGACCGCCAGGCTCCGCTTGCCGCGGCGCAGGAGGAGCCAGCGGCCGGCGAGCAGGTCGGATCCGGCCGGCACGGCGCCCGGGTCCGTGACCCGACGATTGTTGAGGTAGGCGCCACCTTCCCCCAGCACGCGGCGCGCCTGGCCACGGCTTTCCGATAGCCCGGACGCCACGAGCAGGTCCAGGACCGATGGGATGCCATTCGCGCCACCGATGTCGGCGCGCGGGAGATCGGCGAACGCGGCCTCCAGCGTCGTCGCGTCGAGCGAACCCAGGTCGCCGTCGCCGAACAGCGCGCGGCTCGCCTCGGCCGCGCGAGCGGCCGCATCGGTCCCGTGCACGAGGCTGGTCACCTCCAAGGCCAGCGCCCGCTGGGCGTCGCGTGCATCCGGGCGCTCGGCAACGGACACCTCGAGGGCCTCGATCTCGTCGCGCGGGCGGAAGCTAAAGACGCGCAGGTAGGTGCCGGCGACGCTGTCATCGGTGTTGACGAACCACTGGTAGAAGGCAAACGGGGTCGTCAGCGCCGGGTCGAGCCACAGCGTCGAGCCAGTGCTCTTGCCGAACTTCTCGCCATCGGGCCGGGTGATGAGCGGCGTGGCCAGCGCGTGCGCCTGGACGCCTTCGACGCGGCGGATGAGGTCGACCCCGGCGGTCAGGTTGCCCCACTGGTCGCTCCCGCCGAGCTGGAGGGTCACGCCGTGGCGCCGGTTGAGCTCGAGGAAGTCGAGCGCCTGCATGACCTGGTAGCTGAACTCGGTGTAGCTGATGCCACCCGTCTCGAGCCGGGCCGCCACCGCCTCCTTGGCGAGCATGCGGTTCACGCTGAAGTGCTTGCCGACGTCGCGCAGCCAATCGATGGCGCTCAGCTCGGCGGTCCATTCGAGGTTGTTGACGACGATCGCCGCGTTCTCGCCGGTGAAGTCCAGGTAACGCTCGATCTGCGAGCGGATGCGCTCGACCCAGCCGGAGATGACATCACGCTCGTGGAGCTGGCGCTCGGCTGAGCGGCCGCTCGGGTCGCCGACCAGGCCGGTCGCACCGCCGACCAGGCCGACCGGACGGTGCCCGGCCAGCTGGAGCCGGCGCATCGTCACCAGCAGGACGAGGTTGCCGAAGTGGAGGCTCGGCGCAGTCGGGTCGAAGCCGCCGTAGTAGGAGACCGGGCCGGCCGCCATGGCAGCACGGAGCGCGTCGCGATCGGTGTGGTCGGCGATCATGCGCCGCCACTCGAGATCGTCGAGGACCGCGGTGCGAGTCTCGGGGTCGGCCATGCGCACGAGTATAGGAACGGGATGCTCCGCCCGGTGCAACTGCCGGTGTGAGGCGGGCGGACCCCGATCGGTCCGTATTCACGTGAGGTGCACGATGCGCGCCGATCCGGGCCGTTGAAGGCGCCGAATTCCCACCACGCGTGATCCGGACGCTCCGACGGAGAGTCGGCATGCGTAACGGTCACCTGGCGTGAAATCGGACGGCTCCGCCGTGACCCGTCGTTCCACAGCCGGGCACGCGACGGATCCGCCGCTCAGCGACCGTTATCGCGAACGGATAGCGCTACGGCCGGCGCACGCCCCTCCTGACTCGCGGATTCGTTCGCCGACCGGCCGAAACCGCGATCACCATGCCGGCACTCGCGGCTCCTTCGCGATAAGCGCCGCTCAGCGACCGCCGCACGGGATCGCGGTAACGGCCACGGTCTCCCAATCGTCAGGATTCGGTGCCAACGAGCCTCGCTGCCCAGCGGAGCCATCCCGGCTTCCGTGCTACCCTGCCGCGCGAATGACCCGACGACCACCGCCGCCGGGCCGGGGACCCGCACCGCGCAGGGGGGCAAGGGGATACGACCCGCGACGCCGACCCGGGTCGACTGCGGCGCCCCGCATCATCCTCATCGCCTTCGGCCTCGCCGCGCTGGCGCTTTTCGGCGGCATCCTGAGCGTCTACGCGTCGTACACGAGCGACCTCCCGCCCGTCGAGGACATCGAGAACATCGACCTGGCCCAGGGGTCGACCGTCGTCTCGGCCGACGGCACCGAGCTCGCCACGTTCGCCATCGAGGATCGACGTGAGATCCCGTTCGAGGAGATCCCGCAGGTCATGATCGACGCCCAGGTGGCGGCCGAGGACCAGAGCTTCTGGAACAACCCGTGTATCGACTTCCGCAGCATCGTCCGAGCCTTCCTCCAGAATTTTCAGGCCGGCGAAACGGTGTCCGGCGCATCGACGATCTGCCAGCAGCTCGTGCGCATGCGCCTCTTCGGCGCTGACCTCATGGCCGATGCCGATCGCCAGGTCGAGCGCAAGATCAAGGAAGCGATCCTGGCCCTCCGTCTCGACGGGCGCTACACCGGAACCGAGGGCAAGGAGCAGATCCTCGAGATGTACATGAACCAGTCCTACTACGGGAATAACGCGTACGGGATCTGGGCCGCCGCCAACGCCTACTTCGGCAAGGACATCACCTCCGACGCGCCCGAGGACCAGCTGACGGTCAGCGAGGCCGCGATGCTCGCCGGTTTGGTGCGGGCGCCATCGAGGCTCGACCCCTCAACCGAGGCCGTCGAGGAGGAGCGTGACGGCGAGACCGTCCACGTGGTCCCGCCGACGGCGCAGGCCATCGTCGTGCGCGACTTCGTGCTCGCCCAGATGCTCGAGTCCGATTTCATCACGCAGGAGCAGCACGACGAGGCGGTCGCCGAGGAGATCATCCTGGCCCCGCCACGATCCAATCGGTATCGCGCGCCGCACTTCGTGTATGCCGTGCGAAGAGAAGCGAACGAGCTGCTCGAGGGCGAGGACCTGCTAGATACAGGCGGCCTGACCATCCACACCACCCTCGACTACCGGGGCTATCAGCGCGTCGCGGAAAAGTGGGCACGGATCGGCTACGACATGGACCGGCTCAGCGACGAGCGGCTCGTCGAACGGTATGGCGAGGCGGCGCTGGCCTGGATCAAGCAGCTCCAGGGCCGGAACATCAACAACGACGCCATCGTGACGGTCAACTACCGGACCGGGGCCGTGATGGCCTACGTCGGCTCGGCCCACTTCTACGGGAGGGCGACACCGGAGCACCAGCCGAACTTCGACGTCATCGGCCAGGCCTACCGCCAGTCCGGATCCGCCTTCAAGCCGATCACCTACGCCACCGGCTTCCAGAGCGGCGTCATCAGCCCGGCCACGATGTTCATGGACGTCCGAACCAACATCGCCGATGGCTTCGATCCGCCCAACGCGGACAATCGCGAACGCGGCCCGGTCCGCGTCCGCGACGCGCTCAAGTACTCGCTGAACATCCCGGTCTCGAAGGCGCAGCAGCTCATCGGCAGCGAGGAGGTCGTGGCCATGGCCGAAAGCCTCGGCCTCGAGTTCGACCCGGCCCACGATGACGAGCACGCGGTCCCTTCACTGACGCTCGGCACGCTCGGCATCCACCAGATCGACCTGGCGGGCGCGTATGGCGCGATCGCCAACGATGGACGGCTCATGGAGCCGTACCTCATCGAGCGCATCGAGGATTCCGACGGGAACGTCATTTACGACCACGCCACCGATGCCGGCGACGGCCAGCAGGTCCTCTCCGCCTCCTCGGCCCACCTCGTCACCGACATCCTCGCCGACAACACCGATCCCGAGGCGAACCCGCTGTGGGGTCCGCGCTTCCAGCTCCAGACCGATGACGGCCGGCGTCCGGCGACGCTGAAGACCGGCACCACGAACGACTTCCGCGACCTCCAGGCCTACGGCTACCTCGCCGGCAACCCGGACGATCCCGCCGACCCGACCGGCGCGATCGTCACCGGCGTGTGGGTCGGCAACAGCGACTTCAGCCCGATCCAGGACGTCTTCGCGGCCGACGGCCCGACGTTCATCTGGCACGACTACATGGCCGAGGTCGCCGCCCGCAACGAGCTGCCGGTCTACGACTTCCGCCGTCCCGACGGCATCGCCGAGGTCGAGATCGACGCGATGAGCGGCCTGCTGCCCGGCGAGTTCACCGAGACGATGGTGACCGAGCTCGTGCGCACCGACGTCCAGCCCAATGAGGACGACACAACGCATCGCGAGCTGGCCATCGAGGTCGCCTCCGGCAGGATCTGGCAGGAGGGCTGCGGCGACTTCGAGACGGCCGACCCGACGGGCACGCCCGATCCGGACGCCTCGCCGGCGCCGCCCGAGCCCGACCTCCGCCTCTTCCTCGACCTCGACGGCTGGGAGGACCACCACCCCGACTGGGACGATTCGAACCGCGAGTGGCTCGAGCTCTGGATCGGCCGCGAGGAGGAGCTCAACACCACCCTGCGGGTGCCGTTCCCGGGACCGATCGACGCGCCGCTCGCGCCGCTCGAGGAGTGCACGCCGGGCGAGTTCCCGACCTCGACACCGTCACCATCGCCAACGCCGACGCCGTCCCCGACACCGATCCCGACTCCGTCGCCGACGCCCCAGCCGAGCCTCAGCCCCGAGCCGACCCCCACGCCGACGGAGGAGCCCTAGAGCTCGGCGACCGTCGCCCCGTCGCCGCCCTCGTCCTTGCGTCCGCCGCGCACCGATCGCACGCGGGGGTGCTCTGCGAGGGCCTCGCGCACCGCGCGCCGCAGGGCGCCGGTCCCGATGCCGTGGACGATGACGACCTCGTCGAGGCCGGCGAGGAGGGCATCGTCGAGGTGGGCGGTCAGGCGCTCGAGCGCGGCCTCGACGCGCTCGCCGTGCAGGTCGAGCCGCGGTGACACGCGCTCGGCTGCGCGGCGGCGCATCTCCTCCGCACCGAGATCGCGCGGCGTTGGCCCGCTGACCGGCTCGGGCACGACCTCGACGTCGTCGGCCGGAACGACGAGGCGCGCGACCTCGGTCTCGAGCGTGACCCGCCCGGTGCGGCCGCTGATCTCGACGATGCGTCCCGTGCTGCCGAGGGTCTTCGAGCGTCCGAAGAGCCCGACACGCGGCTGCGGGCCTTCCTCCGCCGGTTCGGCGTCCGCCGGGATCTCCACCTCCGTCTCGGTGCGCGCGCGGGCCGCCTGACGGGTGAGCTCGTCGAAGGCGGCCACGCTCGAGCCGCGCCTGCCGCCGCCAAGGTTGCGTTGGCGAGTCATCTCGCGGCGCAGGTCGGCCACCTCGCGCTCGGCCCGCGCGACGAGCTCGTCCGCGGCGCGGCGGGCGTCGGCAAGGAGCTGCGCCGCCTCGCGGCGCGCCCGGGCGACGCCGGTTCGAGCCAGCTCGCGCTCGTCGGAGGCGGAGGCCCGTTCGGCCTGTGCGGCCTCGAGCGCCGCGACCTGTGCCTGCTCGGCCGCCGCGATCGCGGCCAGCGTCTCCTCCATCGAGGCATGCTCGGCCGAGATGCGGTCGCGCGCATCGGCCAGGATCGGTTCGGGCAGGCCGAGGCGCTCGGCGATGGCAAACGCCTGGCTCTTGCCGGGAAGGCCGATCGTCAGGCGGTAGGTCGGGCGCAGCGTGGTCACGTCGAACTCGACCGCCGCGTTGCTGACGCCGGGATGCTCGGTCGCGAACGTCTTCAGCTCGGCGTAGTGAGTGGTGGCAGCCACCATCGCGCCGGCGTCGAGCAGCCGGCTGAGGATGGCCATCGCAAGGGCGGAGCCCTCGGCGGGATCGGTCCCGGCGCCGACCTCGTCGAGCAGCACGAGCGTGGCGGGTCCCGCGTCGGCGACGAAGCGCACGACGTTGCGGAGATGGCTCGAGAAGGTCGACAGCGACTGCGCGATGCTCTGCTCGTCGCCGATGTCGGCCATGACCCGACGGAAGGCCGGCAGTCGCGCGCCCTCGGCAGCCGGGACGCGCAGGCCGGCCTGGTGCATGAGCGACAGGAGGCCGAGCGTCTTCAGCGACACGGTCTTGCCGCCGGTATTCGGGCCGGTGACGACGAGGGCGCGGTAGCCGAAGCGGTCGCCGAGGCGAAGGTCGATGGGCACCGCCGCGTCGCCGAGCAGCGGGTGGCGGGCGGAGAGGAGCTCGGCGGCGTCCTCGACGACGTTCGGACGCACGCCGTCCATGGCGGCGCTCAACCGCGCCCGGGCCATCCACAGGTCGGCGCGGGCCAGTGCCGACAGGCTGTCGCGCAGCGCGTCGGCGCGGCTCTCGACCTCCGCTGACAGCTCGTCGAGGATGCGCTCCTCCTCGCGCTGTCCGGCGAGCGATGCCTCGGTCCACTTGTTGTTGAGCTCGACCACAGTGAGCGGCTCGACGAACAGGGTCGCGCCCGACGCGCTCTGGTCGTGGACGATCCCCTTCACGCGGCCCTTCGCCTCGGCCCGGATGGGGATCACGTAGCGGCCGGCACGCATCGTGACGATCGCCTCACCGATGACCCCGGCCATCGACGACGAGCGCAGCATCGCGTTGAGGCGCTCGCGCACACGGTCCTGGGCCGTGCGGAGCCGCTTGCGGATGGCCGCGAGCTCCGCGGAGGCGGTGTCGAGGATCTCGCCACCCTCGTCGATGCTCCGCGCGATCCGCGCCGCGAGGTCCGGCGCCGGCTCGAGCGCGTCGCGGATGCCGGACAGGTGCGGCCCGCGCCAGGCCTTGAGGCGGGTCGCGAATCGCTCGGTCGCCTCGAGCGTCTCCCCCACCTCGAGGAGCTCCGCCGGCGTCAGGCGCCCGCCGCGGCCGGCCCGCTCGAGCGCGGCACGGATGTCACGAGCCCCGCCGATGCTCGCCTGCGCCTGGTCGGTCAGGAGCCGATCTGCCTCATCGGTCTGGTCCTGGAGAAGCCCGACGTGGGCCTTGTCCGCGACGGGCTGGGTTGCCAGCGCCAGCTCGCGCGATGGCTCGAACGAGGCGTGCCCGGCCAGCTGCTCGACGATCGTCCCGAACTCGAGCGCGCGGAGCGTGCCCGCGTCCGCGGCGGATCCTGCCGCGGGCTCAGCGACGGGAGACGTGCGGGTCATCGGTGATCCAGAAGCGCAGCGGTCGGTCGGCCCAGGGGCCGGCATAGCCGACGCCGATGCGCGGGCCGCGGCTGACGCGGGGCTGCGGCGCGGAGCGCGGCTCGACCCGAACCGGGCTGTTGAGAAGATCGGCGCCGTTCTGGTTCCGGTCGACGCCGAGCGCGCGTCCGACGTTGCCCGGGCCGGAAGCGAGCCTCGCCTCCGTCACAGAGCCACCTCGACGTTCTCTCGCGAGATCCACGCCGTCGTCGAGAGCGATGGCCCGGATGAGGACCGCCTCCGGCTTCCCGCCGGGACCGGCGACGACGTTCAGGCAGTGGTGCAGCCCGTAGATGAGGTAGACGTAGAGGTGGCCGGGCGGGCCGAACATCACCGCGTTGCGGTTGGTGCGACCTCGAGCCGAGTGCGCGGCGAGGTCCTGCGGGCCTCGGTAGGCCTCGACCTCCACGATCCGGCCGCCCACCGTTCCCCGGGGCGAGGCGTGGATGAGCCGGCTGCCGAGCAGGTCGAGCGCGAGGCTTGCCGCGGGGCGATCGAACCATGCCGCCTCGACGGCGACCGCGTGGCCCGCCGTCGCTCCGCTCACGATAGGAGGACGGCGATCTCGTCGGGGACGAACGGGCGCATCACGAATCCGGCCACCGGGACGATCGTTTCGCGGAAGAACCCGATGATGAGCGAGCTGTTCAGCTCGTCGTAGTAGCCGCCCAACCAGCCGGCCGCCTCGCCGCCACCGCGGAAGAAGCTGTCGAGCACGACCAGGTGCAGGCTGATGAAGAGCGCCACATACAGCAGGCCAAGGATCGCGCCGCCGATCTCGTCGAGCTGCTTGGCGATCGGGAGACGCGTGCGCCGGTAGGTGGCCCAGATGCCGAACCAGGCAGCGACGCTCAGGCCGATGAAGAGGAGCATGAAGATGAGGAGCTCCCGACCCTCCGGCGAGAGCGCGGTCCAGAACCCGAGCAGATCGATGATCGGTCCCTTGAGCTGGGCGGCAACCACGAAGGCCACGAGTAGCGCGAGCGAGTTCAGGACGTAGACGATCGTGCCCTGCGTGAAGCCGGCGAAGACGCCGACCGCCAGGACCACGATGATCGCCAGGTCGATCCAGCTCAGGCTCTGGAACGCCTCCACGCCAAGACCTCCCGCTCGTCCGCCGAGAGCCGGGCGGCCTCGGGCGGGCGCAAGGGTACCAGCCGTGTCGATCGGGCGACAAGGAAGTTGTCGGCGCCGACACCGGCCACCAGCGACTGCCGTGGCCTGCCATCGGTTATATCACTAACGCTATAACGCGTGACAGCAGCGCAGGCGGCCAGACGAGAGGCACCTGGGACTGGCATTCAGCGAATCTCCGCCCCGAGATGGTGCTTCAGCGACGCGCGCACCTTGTTCAGCGCACGATCCGCCTCTGCCTCGTCGCCGGCCTCCAGCGGCTGGAATCGAAACGCGAGCGCATAGCTCACGCGCCCCGGACCGATCTGCTCGCCGCGGTACACGTCGAAGAGCCGCACGTCGTCGAGCCGATGCCCAGCGGAGGTTCGGGCGATGCGGAGGACCTCGCCGACCGGCGTCTCCTCGGCGACGACCACGGCGAGGTCCCGGTCGATCGGCTGTGCCGCCGGAACCGCCACGGCACGCACGACATCCGGGCTGAGCGCCAGCAGGCGGCCGAGATCGATCGCCGCGTCGACCGGACGCCCGACAATGCCCCATGCCTCGACGACGCGCGGATGGACCTCGCCGAGCGAGCCGTAGGCTCGTCCCGCGACATCGGTGATGAGCGCCGTGCGACCTGGGTGTCGATGCGGATGACGCTCACCCTCGGGCTCCGCCCGGTACCCGGGCCGCGGGGCGCCGAGTCCGTCGTGGAGCGCGTCAACGATCCCCTTCAGCGTGGCCACGTCTGCGACCAGCGGCTCCTCGCCGGGCGCGGCCGGAACGGCGCTTCCGGCCAGCGCGATCCCGAGCTCCCACGATTCGTACCGGCCCGTCCCCGCGGTCTCCGAAGCGCGATCGCGCGGCGAGGGCTGGGCCGGATGACGGTAGACCTTGCCGAGGTCGAAGAGCCAGGCGTCGGGCCGGCGACGGCGGGCGTTCTCGGCGAGGCCGGCGAGCATCGAGGGCGCCATGGAGGGGCGCAGGATCGAGTGCTGCGGGCTCAGCGGGTTGAAGAGGCGGACGAGCTCCGGATCGGCCGGGTCGAGCCCGACCTGCTCGAGGTCATCCGGACCGATCAGCGCGTTGCCGATCACCTCGTTCAGCCCGAGTCCGGCCAGGATGCGCCGCACGACATTCCGTGGCTCGCTCGGGTCGAGCCGATATGGGGGAAGCGCGGCCTGCGGCAGCCGGCCGGCGATGCGCTCGTAGCCGTGAGCGCGCGCGACCTCCTCGGCCACGTCGGCCGCGACGACGACGTCGAGTCGGTGCGACGGCACCTCGACGGAGAGGGTGTCTCCATCCCCCGTCACGTCGAACTCGAGCGGCTCGAGCAGCTCATGGACCCGGCCGGCGTCGAGCTCGATGCCGAGCAGCCGGCGCATGCGCGTCACCTCGACCTCCACCCGGCGCGGCGGCTTCTGCCCCGGGTCGTTGTCGACGATGCCGCGCGCGGCGCGGGCGCCGGTGATCTCGGCAAGGAGCTTCGCCGCCCGATCGGCGGCGTACCGCGGCAGGTCGTGCCCGATCCCCTTCTCATGACGCATGCTCGCTTCCGAGCGCAGGCCAAGCCGTCGGGCGGTGTTGCGAATCGTCGGGCCGTGGAAGATCGCCGACTCGAGGATGACCCGCGTCGTTCCCTCCCCGACCTCGGTCCCCGCACCGCCCATGATCCCTGCCAGCCCGATCGGGCGTTCGCGGTCGGCGATGACTAGCATCCGCTCGTCGATCGCGCGCTCAGTGTGGTCGATGGTCTCGAGCGTCTCGCCCGGGCGTCCGCGTCGCACGACGATCTCGCCGCCCGGGACGGCGTCGGCGTCGTAGGCATGCATTGGCTGCCCGAGCTCGTGCATGACGTAGTTCGTGACGTCCACGACCGCGCTGATCGGCCGCATCCCGGCCGCGATGAGCCGCCGCTGCATCCAGTCGGGCGACGGGCCGTTGCCCACGCCATCGAACCAGCGCGCCGCGAAGCGCGGGTTGAGCTCGGGCTCCTCGATACGGACGCTGACGTGGGCCGTGGCGTCGTCATCGGTCTCGTCGACGGTGGCGTCCGGCAGTCGCAACGACCCGCCGGTGAAGGCGGCGATCTCGCGCGCCAGGCCGACCATGCTCAGCGCGTCGCCCCGGTTGGGCTTGACGTCGACGTCAAGGACCGTCTCGCCGACGACATCCGCCAGCGGCGAGCCGAGCGCGATCTCGTCGTCGCGGCCGAGGATGTGGATGCCGTCCGCATCGGTCCCGAGGCCGAGCTCGGCCGCGCTGCACAGCATCCCGTGGCTCACTTCGCCGCGGATCTTCGTGCGCTCGATGCGGCGGTCGCCGGGGAGCACCGCGCCGACCAGCGCCGTCGGCACGAGCTGGCCGGCCTCGAGGTTCTGGGCGCCGCAGACGATATCGAGCTCACCGCCTGCGGCGCCCACGTCGACTCGTGCCAGCCACAGCGTGTCGGCGTTCGGGTGGCGGCGCACCTCGAGCACGCGCCCGACGACGACATCGGTCCAGTCGGAGCCCGCGGTCTCGACGGTGTCGACCTCCATCCCGCGCATCGTCAGCTCCTCGGCCAGCGCCCGCGGCGACAGGTCGACATCGATGTACTCGCGCAGCCAGGAGAGCGGGACGCGCATCGGTCAGTGCCCCGCCGGGAACCGGGTCGCGAAGCGCAGGTCGGCGCTGAAGAAGAGCCGGATGTCGCCGATGCCGTGGCGCAGCATCGTCATCCGCTCCGGTCCCATCCCGAACGCGTAGCCCTGGAACTCGTCGGGGTCGAAGCCGCCGTTGCGCAGGACGGTCGGGTGGACCATGCCGGCACCAAGGATCGTCATCCAGCCGGTCCGCTTGCAGGCGGGGCACCCGTCGCCGCCGCACACGAGGCAGGCGATGTCGAACGCCACGCTCGGCTCGGTGAAGGGGTAATAGCCGGGGCGGAAGCGGGTGCGCACGTCGCGCCCGTACAGCGCGCGGGCGACTTCCTCGAGCAGGCCCTTGAGGTCGGCCAGGCTCGTGTCACCGTCCACGACCAGCCCCTCGACCTGGAAGAACTCGAAGCCGTGGCTGGCGTCCACGGCCTCGTGGCGGAAGCACCGGCCGGGCATCAGGACCCGGATCGGCGGCTCGAGTGCCCGCATGGCACGAATCTGGACCGGCGAGGTGTGGGTGCGCAGGATCGTGTCATCGGTCGCCGGCCGCGGCTCACCAGCCTCGACGCTTCCCGGCTCGGCAACATACAGCGTGTCCCACAGGTCGCGCGACGGATGGTCGGGCGGGATGTTCAGCAGCTCGAAGTTGTACTCCTCGGTCTCGATCTCGGGACCCTCGAAGACCTCGAAGCCGTACGCGTGGAAGATCTCGCGCAGGTCGCGCATGAGCGTCATGACCGGGTGCAGGTGACCGATCGGCACCGGCCGTCCCGGCGCGCTCATGTCGAGCGCCTCGTCTGGCAGGCGGTCGTCGCCCTCCGAACCGGCAAGGGCCGCCTGTCGCGACTCGATGGCGGCGTCGAGCTCGCCGCGGACGTCGTTGGCAAGCTGTCCAAGCGCGGGACGCTCCTCGGCGGGGACCGATCCGAGCTGCTTGAGCAGCCGCGTCAGGCTCCCCGACCGGCCGAAGAGCTCGTGACGCAGCTCGCCCAGCGCATCGGCGTCGGTGACCGATGCGACGCGTGCCGAAGCGTCGGCGCGGAGGCGCTCGAGGTCGGTTCGGAGATCGGTCATGCTGCGCTCACATCATCGAGGAAAACGAAGGACCCCGCCCCGGAATCCCGGAGGGGGTCGTGAGTGACCGGCGTCGGCGGGGCGCCGGTCAGGTCGTAAAGGAGGACTTGGCGGTGTCGACCATCGCCGCGAAGGCGGCAGGCTCGCGGACGGCCATATCGGCGAGCATCTTGCGATTCACCTCGACGCCGGCGCCCTTCAGCCCTGCGATGAAGCGGCCGTACGGCAGGCCGTGCTGGCGCGATGCGGCGTTGATGCGCTCGATCCAGAGGCGGCGCATGTCGCGCTTGCGGTCGCGGCGGTCGCGGTAGGCGTAGACGAGGGCGTGGATCAGCGCCTCGCGCGCCGGGCGCACGAGCTTCGAGCGCGTCCCGCGGCGGCCTTCCGCGCGATTGAGGAGGCGCTTGTGGCGCCTGTGCGCGGCGACGCCGCGCTTGACCCTGGCCATCGGCTACTTCCCCTTGCCGGCGTAGGGCATGAGCTTCTCGAGGGTGTTGGTGTGGGTCGACGAGACGGGCGCCATGCCGGCGTAGCGGCGCGTGCGGCGGCTCGACTTGATCTCGAGGTGGTGGCCGCGCCAGGCCTTCGGCCGGATCCACTTCCCGGAGCCGGTCTTCCTGTAGCGCTTGGCCGTCCCCTTGTGGGTCTTCATCTTCGGCATGGCTTGTGCTCGATCCCTACTGTGCCGGCGCCTCGCTGGCCGCCTGTGACGCGTTTCCCTTGGCGGCGATCGCGTCGCCGATGGTCTCGCCGCCCGGTGGCGGCTGGCTGGACGGCTCGGCGGCCTCGCCGGCGGCGCCTGTATCGGTCTTCTTCTCGGCCCGCTTCTCGAGTGGGGCCATGATGATGTACATGCTGCGGCCCTCGAGCAGCGGCTGCCGCTCGATCGTCCCGTGCTCCGCGAGGAGCTCCGCGGTCCGGATCAGCAGGTCGCGACCCAGGTTCGCGTGGCTGATCTCGCGCCCACGGAACCTGACGGTGACCTTCACGCGGTCCCCGTGGTCCAGGAACTGGCCGGCACGTCGCGCCTTGACCTGGAGGTCGTGGACGTCGACCTTGACGCCCAGGCGCACCTCCTTGAAGGTCTGCGACTTCTGCTTCTTCTTCTGTTCCCGCTCGCGCTTCTGGAGCTCGTACTTGTACTGCCCGTAGTCGAGGATGCGGCAGACCGGTGGGACCGCGGTGGGCGCGACCTCCACGAGGTCGAGGCCCTTCTCCTGGGCCAGCGCGAGCGCCTCGAACGTCGGCATCACGCCAAGCTGCTGCCCCTCATCGTCGATGATCCGAACCTCGCGGATCCTGATCATCTCGTTAATGCGGAGATCCCTTGCCAGTCTGTTACCCCTTCAACAACAAGGCCACCTCTCCGATCACGGACGGGTGGCCCTGCGAACGTGCGCGAATTGCCGGCGGATGATACACCGATCCCGAACGCACGGTCAACGCGGATAGTCGTAGAAGACCGCGACCTGACGGCCGTCGGGATCGGCGATTCGGAAGCTCCGCGAACCCTCCCAGTGATCGCCCGATGGCGGCGCCGCCAGCGCAAAGCCCCGCCGCCCTAGCTCCTGCGCCCAGGCGTCGACCTCGGATGCCGTCTCGACCTTGAAGCCGATCTGGATCCCCTCCCTCGTCGCCTGCTCGCCGCGGCGGAAGCTCAGCTCGAATCCTCCGAGCTCGAGGTCGACCCCGCCTTCGTCACCGGCCAAGCGCTGGAAGCCGAACGCAGACGCGTAGAACTCGGCGACCCGAAGTGGATCGGTGGAGAGGAGCGCCAACTGGCCCACGCCGCGCATCTTCCTCATTCGTAACTCCTTCGGTTACGAATTGGCGGGAGCCGATTCGCCCTCTGCCACCGGCCACAGCTCGCGGGAGGCGGCGCGCCCCTGAAGGTCGGCCACGAACTCGGCCAGCGCAACCCCCTGCGACGACTCGCCAGTGCGCAACCGCGGCGACACGGCGCCGGCCTCGGCGTCGCGATCCCCCACCACCGCCATCACCGGGATCTTCTGCTCCTGGGCGTCGCGCAGCTTGAGCTGCATGCGCTCGGATCGATCGTCGACTTCGGCTCGCAGGCCAGCATCGGTCAGGGCCTGGCGGACGGAGCCGGCGTAGTCGAGGTGGCGGTCGGCGATCGGGACGATCATCGCCTGCACCGGGGCCAGCCAGAACGGGAAGGCGCCGGTGTAGTGCTCGGTGATGATGCCGATGAAGCGCTCGAATGACCCGTAGATCGCGTAGTGGATGACGACCGGGCGCTCGAAGCCGCCGTCGGCTGCACGGTACTCAAGGTCGAAGCGCTGCGGCAGCTGGTAGTCGGCCTGGATCGTCGCCATCTGCCACTCGCGACCGAGGGCATCCTCGATGAAGATGTCGATCTTCGGGGCATAGAACGCGCCGCCGCCGGGATCGAGGGTGTAGTCCATCCCGTCCTCCTCGAGCCGTTCGCGGAGGCGGTTCTCGGCGCGCTCCCAGAATTCGTCCGACCCGAGGCGCTTCTCCGGGCGGGTGGCCAGCTTCGCGCGTGGCTCGAAGCCGAACGGCGCGTACTGCTTGCGCACGAGCGAGAGCGCCAGGCGGATCTCGTCATCGACCTGGTCGTCGCGGCAGAAGACATGCGAGTCGTCCTGGGTCAGCTGCCGAACGCGGAACATGCCGGCCAGGACGCCGGTGCGCTCCTTGCGGAACAGCACGGAGTAGTCGCTGAAGCGCATCGGCAGGTCGCGATACGACCGCCCGCTGGTGCGGTAGATGAGGATCTCCTCCGGGCAGTTCATCGGCTTCAGCCCGGAGACGTGGTCATGGTCGTCCAGGACGAACATGTTGTCCTGGTAGTTGTTCCAGTGGCCCGACGTCTCCCACAGCTCCTTGCGGACGAGACTCGGGGTTCGCACCTCGCGGAAGCCCGCGTCGCGCCGGACCTCGCGCGACCAGTCCTCGAGCGCCCGCCACAGCTCCATGCCGCGCGGATGGAGAAATGGGGCGGCTGGCGACTCGGGGTGGAACGTGAAGAGGTCGAGCTCGCGGCCGAGTTTGCGATGGTCGCGCTTCTTCGCCTCCTCGATCCGCCAGAGGTGCTGGTCGAGCTCCTGCGGCGTGTCCCACGCAGTGCCGTAGATGCGCTGGAGCATCGGCCGCGTCTCGTCGCCGCGCCAGTAGGCGCCGGCGGTGTTCAGCAGCTTGAACGCGCCGAGGTCCTTCGTTGAGCCGAGGTGGCCGCCGCGGCAGAGGTCCTCGAAGTCGCCGTGGCGGTAGAAGCTCACGGTCGGGCCCTCCGACTCGTCGAGGTCGTTCACGATCTCGACCTTGAAAGGTTGGCCCTTCGCCTCGAGTTCGGCGACCGCATCGGCACGCGGCAGGTCCTTCGAGTGCTCGAAAGCGAGGCCGGTGGCCTGCTGCTCGCGCATCTTCGCCTCGATCTGCTCGAGGTCTGCTGGCGTCAGCGGCCGAGGCAGGTCGAAGTCGTAGTAGAACCCGTCCTTGATCGCCGGACCGATGCCGAGCTTCGCGTCGGGGAAGATCTCGAGCACCGCTGCGGCCATCATGTGCGCCGCGCTGTGACGCATCGCGGCGAGGTGGTCGGATGCGTCGGGAGCGATCTCGTCCCCGTCGATTGCCATGCGGCGAAGCCTAGCGGCTATGCGTGCCGAGCGTCGATGAAGCCCCTCAGACGCGCTTGAACTGCTCGAAGGGCTGGCGGCAGTCGGCACAGTGGTAGATCGCGCGGCAGAGGGTCGGCCCGAACGGGTTCTCGAGAGTCGTGTTGCGCGAGCCGCAGTACGGGCACTCGGCAACGGCGAGGACCTTCAGCTCCTGCAGGCTGCCGCCGATGGGCGCCGGTCCGATCTGCGGCGGCGCGAACCCGCTGAGCCGCAGGCGCTCGCGACCCTCCGGGGTGATGCGCTCGCTCGTCCATGGCGGGTCGAAGCTGACTCGAACCTTCACCTCGTCGGCCAGCCCCAGGGCACCGATGCGCTCGGTGATCTGCTCCTGCATAACACCGATGGCCGGGCAGCCGACGAACGTCGGCAGCAGCTGGACCTCGACGCGACGATCGTCGACCGCCACTGAGCCGATGACACCCAGGTCGACCAGGCTGATCGCCGGAATCTCCGGATCCGCCATGATCGCCAGCTCGGACCAGACCCGCGCCTCGCGCGGGTCGATCGCCGCCTCGGTCACCACATCGCACCCGCCTCGGCGCGGGTCACGCTCGTGAACTCGGCGTGCAGCCACGTGAAGTCGTCGGTGCGCCGGGCGCGCCCGTCGATGGTCGGGCTCGCGTCCGGCAGCGGGCCGGTGATCGGTTCGAGGATCGGACGGACCTGGTGCTGCCAATCCGCATGGAGGGCGGCCATCGGCCTCGGCAGGAGCCCGTCGCGGACGAGGACGTCCTCGCCGGCGAGCGGCGCGAAGATCTCGTGCACATCGGTCCACAGCTCTCGGATGGCGGTCGCCAGACGCTCGCGGATCTCCGGGCCGGCCTCGGACAGCCGGCGCAGCCAGGCATCGGCGTGGAGCAAGTGGTAGGTCTCCTCGCGCCGCATCTTCCCGGCGAGCGCGGCGAGCGCCTCGTGGCTCGAGCCGGCAAGCGCGGTGAGGCGGACGGCGTCGGCGGTCTCGTACAGATAGCGGCGCGCCACGCTGAAGGCCCAGTCGCCCCGGGCGTGGTTGAGGAGCGCGGCGTGCCGAAAGTCGTCAGGCGAGCGGCCGTAGGCGATCCGGTCGGCGTCGTCATCGGTCAGGTCGGCCAGGAGCTCGTAGAGCGCCCGGGCATGCCCGATCTCGTCCTGGGCGATCGAGCTCGTCGCCACGTCCTCCTCGAGCATCGGCGCGATCCCGGTCCACTCGGAGTCCCAGAAGCCGATGACGAACTCGTCGTCGGCGACGCTGAGCAGGAGCTCGGCGAGGGCCTCCCGTGCGGCGGTGTCGAGCGTGGTGGGTGCCGTGTTGGTCATTCCGGCGCCTCGCTCGCGGCGCGCGCCTTGGCCGCCTCGAGCTTGTGCTTGATGATGTAGCCGCCGGGCTTCTTGTGGCTGCGGTCGAACGGCGGCTTGAGCAGGTCGGGGTCGTCGAGCTCGGTGATCGAGTCGCGCGGCACGATCCACAGCCGGTGCGACTCGCCTCGCCGGCCATAGAACTCGCGTGCGTAATGCATCGCGAGCTCCTCGTCGGGAGCGTTCACGTTGCCGGCATGGATCATCGGGTCACCCTCGTCCTCCTGGCGGAAGACCTCCCACACGCGCTCGTTCATCGCCGGAAGCGTACCCCGCGTGTGGGGCGCGTGCCATCGGCGGGTAGGCCCGAATTCACATGAGGTGATCTTCGCGCCAGGTTGGCGGCCATAAGCTGATGAATTCACGCCGCGTGGGAATCCGAACCGTTCATCGCCTGCGAGCGGTGCGTACCGGTCGCCTGGTGTGAATCCGGACCGTTCGCCGGGGCTGAACGTGACAGATTCCCACCCCATGGGCATTGCGCCGATCGCGGCGGCGCGAACGGTCAATCGGGGCCGATGGTGCTCACCCGGAGGGAAGTCGGACGCGTCGCGACCGCTCCGAGCCCGCAATGCCCATCCCGTGGGAATTCGGACGCTTCGCGCCCCCGAATCAGGCGACGGCGGCGGCGCCTCCCAACAGCGCGTCGCGGACCCACTGGGTCTCGGCGAAGTTCACGCGGCGGAAGTCCAACCGCGACTGCGAGGCCGGTCCATGGCCGGTCACGACCGACTTCAGCTCGGCCCAATCCGGCTCGGTGTAGTGCCAGCGACCGGTCTCCTCGTCGAGGCGCAGCTCCGGGTCGGGAATCGTCAGGCCGAGCTCCCGGATGCGCGGCACGTAGATCGAGAGGAACTCCTGGCGCAGCTGCTCGTTGCCCTTTGACTTGATCCCCCAGTGGAGATCCTTGTCCTTCGCCGGATCGGTCGGCGGGCCATGCATCTGCATGAGCGGGCCCCACCATCGGTCCAGGGCTTCCTGCACCATCGCGCGCTGCGCATCGGTCCCGTTCATGAGGGTCAGCACGACGTCGCGGCCGTGCATGATGTGCACCGATTCCTCCCAGCAGATCTTGCGCATCGTGCGCGCGTACGGCGCGTACGAGGAGTCGCGAAGCGCCTGCTGGGACACGATCGCGGCGGCGTCGACGAGCCACGCGATGATCCCGACGTCGGCCCACGAGCGCGTCGGGTAGTGGAAGACGTTATGGAACTTCGTCTTGCCGTCGAGAAGGTCCTGGAGCATCGCCGCGCGCGGCTTGCCGAGGTCCTCGGCCACGCGGTAGAGCAGCTGCGCGTGCCCGACCTCGTCCTGGATCTTGCTGGTCAACGCGAGCTTCCGGCGCAGCGTCGGGGCGCGCATGATCCAGTCGCGCTCCGGCAGCACCCCCATCAGCTCCGAGTTGGCGTGCATCTCGACGAATTTCAGGACCGCCGCGCGGTACTCGTCGGGCAGCCAGGCGTCGGCCTCGACCTTGCCGCCCGAGCCGACGTGGGCAAAGAACGCCTCGGCGTCGCCCGGCTCGTACGGTGGGCGGCCGTTCAGGGGCTGGATCGTATCGGCGTCGTGCATGGCTCCAGAAGGGTACTGCAAGACCGATGCTGGACCCAGCCCTAGGCCGGCTCCAACTCGAGCGTGGTGTCGAGGACCTCGTCGCGGAGCATCGAGGCGAGGGAGGCTTTCGCGGTCGCATGCTTCTCGCGCAGGAGCCCGCTGCAGGCGTCGATCCCGGTCTCGTCGGCCGGCGCGGCTCGCACTGGGATGCGGTGCCCACCGACGAAGACGGCGCCAGACGGGTTCGCCACGAGCTCGCGATACCAGCGCCCGCGATGACCCCTGACCGATCGCACGAACGCGCGTCCGCTCGCGTCGGCCACGATCCAGATGATCGTGCGGTGCACCGGCTTCCCGGCGCCGGACGAGGTCTCGATCGTGACGGTGTTCGCCTTGCGGAACCTGGCCGCCACGTCGGCCGCGAAGGCGCTCACTCGACCACGTGCGGTGCCCGCTTCAGCGGGCGGTGCCATCTCTGGTAGGCCTCGCGCCGGCCGACGCCGACCCGGAGGCGCCCATCGGCCACCGTCGTCTCGGTGCGTGGGACATAGAGGTCCACCGGCAGCAGGCTCGCGGTCCGGACGAGGAGGTAGTCGGCGAAGACGGCGTCGACCGTACCGATGCGGCGCCCGCCGGCGCCGATCAGTGGCGCCCCGACCTCGATGCGATTCGACTCCATCGGCGCCAGCCTAGCGCGTCCGTGCTTCACGCGGTGCTCGCCACCTTGAGGACGCCGGGATGGATCTCGACGCGGAGCGGGATCGAGCCGAACGGTTCGCCGTCGAGATGCGAGTGGGTCACGCCGTCGCCCTCGATCTCGATCAGCCTCGCGCGATGGAGCGAGACCGCGGGGTTGCGGACGTGGGTGCCCCGGTAGAGGTTCGGCAGCTCCCGGATGGCGGTGAGGCGCGAGACGTCGCCGACCACGCAGAGGTCGAGCCAGCCGTCGTCGGGCTGGGCATCGGGCGCGATCCGCATGCCGCCGCCGTAGTACGGCCCGTTCGCGATGGCCACGAGCAGCGCGCGGCAGACGAGTGGCTCTCCGTCGAGCACGAGCCGCAACCGGCGGTTGTCGAAGCGGCGCAGCTCGGTCAGGGTGGTGAGCAGGTAGCCGGCGCGGCCGGACTGCCAGCCTCGGCGCGTCGCCATGGCGGCCGCGACCTGGGCGTCGAAGCCGATGCCGCCCGCCGATGCGAACCATCGTTGTCGCCGCTCCCCGTTCGTTGCCAGCGCGGCGTCGATCGCGCGCGTGACCCTGCCGATGGCGACGGTCCAGGCCTCGGCCGGATCGGTCGGCAGCCCGAGGCTGCGCGCCAGGTCGTTCCCTGACCCAACCGGCACGATGCCGATCGCAGGCCGAGCGCCGGCCTCGAGGATGCCGTTGACCACCTCCTGGATCGTGCCGTCCCCGCCGACCGCCACCACCCGGTCGCAGCCGCCGTTCGCAGCGCGCGCCGCGAGCTCCTCCGCCTCGCCCCGACGGCCGGTCACGTGGAGCTCTGCATCGGATCGGTGCGCGAGCCGCTCGCGAAGCCAGGGCAGCAGCTTCGCGGCCCGGCCGGACCCAGCGGTGGGATTGACGATGATCACGGGGGCGTCCGGCACGCGACCGATTGTGCGGTTGGCGTCAAGCAAATCGAAACGGTAGGGTGATGGCATGGGTACGTCGCTCAGCACGCTGGCTCGCCTGCTCGGCACGGCGCTCGGTGCCTTCGCAGGGATCGTGGCGGTGCAGTTGATGCGGCTGCGCCGGATGGAGTTCCTCCCCGGCCATCCCGGCTTCTACGTCAACCACGTTGTCACCCCGACCGCGGGCGCGACCGACAGAGATCGGCTGCGCATGGTCGTCCTCGGCGACTCGACCACGGCCGGCGTCGGCGTCGAGCGCGCCGAGGATGCGCTCCCGTACCTCATCGCCCGGCGCCTGGCCGAGGCGGAACACCGGGAGGTCCACGTCGTCAGCTACGGCTGGGCCGGCGCCCGTGCGGCGGACCTCGTGCGCCACCAGCTGCCGCGTGCGATCGAGCCGCTGCGCCCTACGGAGACCCACCCGTTCCTCGCCGGCGCCGACGTCGTCGCCATCGTCATCGGCTCGAACGACGCCACCCACAACACGCCGCCGGGGCGCTTCCGCGACAGCCTGCGCGCGGTCCTCGACGGCATCCGTGACACGGCGCCATCGGCGCGCGTGGTGCTGGCCGGCATCCCGGCCTTCCGCGGCGCGCTGCGTGGCATCGAGCCGTTGATCTTCCTCGCCGACCAGTACGCCCGCCTGCTGCGACCGATCAGCCGCGCCGAGGCCGAGCGCGCCGGCGCCGCCTATGCCGACCTCGCGCGAGACGTCCCGCCGCTCATCCACGGTCGAACGGACGTGCTCTCGGAGGACCAATTCCACCCCTCGGTCGTCGGCTACACCGCCTGGGCCGACGTGATCGCGAGGGCGGTCCTGTCCGGTCCCGACGAGACCGCCGCCGCACGCCTGGAGCCCGCGCGGACCTGACAACACCTTCCGCTTGGCCTGATTCCCTGTTGCCACGGCGCCAATTTCGGGTAATGCTACGGCTCCGCTGATCCTCACCCTCGTTTTGCCCGCGTTGGGGGGAGTCCTTTGCGCTCGGTGCTGGTCCTCTTCACCTTGCTGGCGACGGTCGTCGCCGGCCTTGGCCTGCCCGCGCCCGCAGCGGCCGCGAAGTCGGCAGTCAAGGTGGCGATCATCGTCGGTCCGGTCGGGGAAGAGCTGACCCCCGTCTACATCAGCCTCGCCGAGACGGCTGCGGATGCCGCCGAGGATCGCGGCGCCTCTGTCGCCCGCGCCTACTCGCCCGACGCCGATGCGAAGTCCGTGCTCAAGGCGGTGCGCGGCGCGAACATCGTCATCTACTTCGGCCACGGCGTCGGCTCGCCAAACCCGTACTCGGACACGCCCAGTCCGCTGACGACGAACGGCTGGGGCCTGAACGGCCCGAACGCGAAGGGCGACCACTCCGACTCCTTCGCGGACGGCACGCTGGCGTACTACGGCGAAGCCTGGATCGCGGAGCACGCCAAGCCTGCCCCCGGCTGGGTGATGATCTACTCCAACGCCTGCTACGCCCCCGGTGCCGGCGAGGGTCAGCACGAGAAGGCCAGCCGCAAGGTTGCCGCCGAGCGGGTCAGCGCCTACTCCCGCGCCCCACTCGCCGACCTCGGAGCCAGCGCCTTCTTCGCCACCGACTTCTACGAGGGCGCCGCTCACCTCGTCGGCGCCCTGCTCGACGGACCGAACCGGCCGTATCGCGACATCTTCATGAGCGAGCCGCGCTTCGAGGGCGACCGGCTGTTCATTCGCCCGCACGCCAGCGTGGCCGGCGCCGAGGCCTGGCTCCATCGGTCGCGCTACTTCGAAGGCAAGCTCGACTACTGGTACGCCTTCGCCGGCGACCCCGACGCGAGCCTCGCCGACCGCTCCACGGCCAAGATGCCGACGAGCGCGACCGCGGCCGAGCCGGAGCCCGCAATCGCCGTCGTCGACGGATCGGTGACCGGCATGGCCTCGTCATACTCCGAGAGCCGCGGCTGGGAGGGCAAGGCCACCGTGGCGCTTCCGCTCGAGATCGGAGGCGGCATCCCGGATGGCAAGCCGTCCTACGTCCTCGTCTGCGCTGACCGATGCGTCTCGCTGCCGGTCGTCGACTCCTGCCCCTGCTACGTCGGCACGGCAGACCAGCGGGTTGCGAACTTGTCGCACAAGGCGTGGCGCCAGGTCAGCGACATGCCGCTCGAGGAGGGTCTCATCGAGGTCGAGATCACCCTCTCGCCGGTCGCCGTTCGCCCGTCCGGACCACCGGATTCCTGACGCCCGTCAGCCGATGCTGACCTCGATGGCGTGGTGCCCGCGTGCGCCGTCGGGAGCGGGCTCGGTCCGCTGATCGGTCTGGACCTCGCCGTTCCCATCCGTCGCTCGAACTCGAAGCCGATGATCGCCAGGGGTCGCCTCCCAGGCGTGGCTGAACTGGACCCAGGTCGCGTCGGAGATCGCTGCGCTGATCGTGGCCGGCGTCCAGCCGCCGTCGTCGATCTGCACTTCGACCGCGCTGACGCCGCGGTCCGGCGCCCAGGCCACACCGGCGATCGTCACCGTCCCGGCATCGAGGCGCGTTCCATGACGCGGGACGTCGATCCGTGACTGCGTCAGGATCGGTCCCTCCTTCGACCAGCCGAGCGGCACCCAGTAGGCGTCGAAGCCATCCCAGGTGGTCAGCTCGATCTCGGTCAGCCACTTCGTGGCGCTGACGTAGCCGAAGAGGCCCGGCACGATGAGCCGGGCCGGGAAGCCGTGGTCGACCGGCAGCGGCTCACCGTTCATGCCGACCGCCACGAGCGGCTCGCGGTCGTCCGCCAGGGCGTACCCGGTCGGGAAGCCGACGGTGAAGCCGTCGACCGCGCGGCCGACGATCTGTGTCGCGTCAGGCTGCGCACCCGCCTGCTCGAGCAGCTCCTTGAGCCGCACCCCGCGCCACAGCGCGTTCCCGACGAGGTTGCCGCCCACCTCGTTGCTGACGCACGCGATCGTCACGTACTGCTCGACGAGCGGCATCGCAACCAGCTCGTCGTACGTCAGCTCGAGCTCCCGGTCCACCATCCCGATGACGCGCAGCCGCCACGTGTCGATGTCAGGCCGCGGGACGAGGAGCGCGGTATCGATCCGGTAGAACTGCTCGTTCGGCGTCACGAGCGGGGTGATGCCCTCGACCGCGAGCTCGGCACCCTCCGGCGGAGGCGGTGCGGTCGCCGTCGGGGCCGGCAGTGTCCCGGCCTGGGCGATCGCACCCTGCCGACCGCGCTCGAGCAGGGTCCGCCCCACCACGCCGCTCACGACCGCCAGCCCGATGACGGCGATCGACGTGCCGATGAACCGGCGACGCCCCCACGCGGGCATCTCGGCCTCGCGCGCTGGGTCGCCCGCCGCGAGTCCCAGCAGCCAGCGCATCGAATAGACCGCGACGAGCACGGCGACGGCGACCACGATCACGGTCGTGATCGGCTCGGCCAGCGGGTCGCGGAGGCCGGCGGCAAGCGCGAGGATGCCGAATGCGCTGGCGCCGATCGGCACGACCCACGGGCGATTGCGCGCCAGCACGCCACCGAGCGCGGCCGCTCCAACCGCCACCGCGGCGATGAACAGGTTGAGGACGAGCTTGTCGGCCTCGCCGAAGAGGTCGACCATCCACTGCTTGGCGCCGGGAGGCTGGAGGAAGATGACGAGGTCGCCGATGGCGACGATCGGGCTCGTTGCCCCGGGCAGGATGCCGGCCAGCAGCTCCGCGACGCCGAGGGCGAGCGCTCCAGCCGCGGCGCCGGCCAACGCCGCTCGCCAGGCAGGGATGGTCGCGGGAGGCGGCGGTTCGCTGGGCATGGTGTGGATACGGTGCAGGTTGCGAGATGCATCGTACGCCGGGGCGGGTGTCGGTCTTGTGACGGGCATCGGACTTGCTCACAATGGCTGACGTGGCCGGACTGGTCTGGGTCAGCGATCGCGAGCCAGGCGTGCGCGAGCTATTCGAGGAGCTTCTGCCCGAGGCCGAGATCCTGACGCCCGACGAGCTCGACGCGCGCAGTGCGCTCGGCCAGCGGCCGGATGCCCTCGTCATCGACGGCACCCAGCTCATGGAGCTTCCCCCGCGCCGGCGCAGCGCCGTCCTCGGCCTGCCGCGGGTCCTCATCTGCACCGGGATGCTGCTGGCCTCGATGCCGATGAAGATCGTGCGCGGGCCGAACGTCGCGGTGCTGGCCAAGCCGTTCTGCATCGAGGACCTCGAGGCCGCGCTCGACTGGCTGCGCGGTACGCCATCGGCCTTCCCGCCGGCCAGCGGCCAGCTGGCGGCCATGCTCCAGCGGCCGCGTTCGCGCCGCTCCGGCCGGACCCTTCCGATCGCCTGAGGCTGGTGCCTATCATCGGCGCCATGCCCGACCGCATCGACCTGCGCTCCGATACCGTCACGCGCCCCACCGAGCCGATGCGCCGCGCGATCGCCACCGCGGAGGTTGGTGACGACCAGTACGGCGAGGATCCATCGGTCAACCAGCTCCAGGAGGAGGTCGCGACGCTGTTCGGCATGGAGGCGTCGCTCTTTCTGCCGAGCGGCACGATGGCGAACCAGGTCGCGCTCCGCACCCTCACGCGGCCCGGCGACGACGTGCTCGTGCCGACCGATTCGCACATTGTCCTCCACGAAACCGGCGCCGGCGCCGCCAATGCCGGGGTGCAGTTCAGCCCGATCGGCTCGGCAGGGGTCTTCGACGCCGATGCCGTCCGCGCCGCGATCAAGCCGCGCGGCCACATCGTCTACCCGCCGACGTCGCTGCTGGTGGCCGAGAACACGCACAACCGCGCCGGCGGGATCGTCTTCCCGGCCGATGCGCTGGCGGCCTCGCTGGCGGTGGCGCGCGAGGCCGAACTGGCGACGTACCTCGACGGGGCGCGGATCCTGAACGCGGCGGTCGCGACGGGTTCGACGGCCGCGTCCCTGGCCGCGGGCTTCGACCTCGTGTCGCTGTCGTTGAGCAAGGGGCTCGGCGCGCCGGCCGGCTCAATGCTCGCCGGCTCACGCGAGCTCATCGAGCGCGCGCATCGGTATCGGCGCATGGCCGGTGGGGCGATGCGCCAGGCCGGCCTCCTAGCCGCGGCCGGCTCCTACGCGCTGGCCAACCACGTCGACCGGCTGGCGGACGATCACGCCAACGCGCGCCTCCTCGCCGAGGAGCTGCTCCGCGGCGACGACGTCGAGCTCGACCTGGCGACGGTGCAGACGAACATCGTTGTCTTCTCGCTGGTCGAGCGCCGCGGCGTCCCCGATGCCGCCGCGTTCGTCGAGGTGTGCCGGGCGCGTGGGGTCTGGCTCAACCCGTTCGGGCCGCGCACGGTACGCGCCGTCACCCACCTCGAGGTCAATGCGGACCAGGTCCGCGAGGCGGCGACGGCGATGCGGGCCGTGGCCGACGGCCGCTAGACCTGCTCCATTGGCTCCGGCGGCGGCGCCGACGGGTCGAGCTTCAGGGACGCGGAGTTGATGCAGTAGCGCAGCCCGGTCGGCTGATCGCGAGCGTCGTCGAAGATGTGGCCGAGGTGGCTGCCGCAGCGGGCGCAGTTCACCTCCGTGCGCGTCATGAAGAAGGAGCGATCGGTCTCGGTCTCGACCGCATCGGCCTCTTTCGGCTGGTAGAACGACGGCCAGCCGGTCCCCGACTCGAACTTCGTGTCGGCGTCGAAGAGCTCGTTGCCGCAGGCGGCGCATCGGTACACGCCGGGCCGATGTTCGTCCCAGTACGCGCCGCTGAAGGCGCGCTCGGTGCCCTTCTCGCGAAGGATGTGGTACTGCTCGGGTGTCAGCTCCGCGCGCCACTCGGCGTCGGACTTCGCGATCTTCTCGGTGGTCATGGTGCCAGCGTACGCCGATGACGGCGAGGGCGGTATCCTCCGAGCATGGTCGGCGCTCAAAAGATCCTCCTCGCTCCCGGCGCGTCGGGGAACCCGAAGCAGCTGGCGCCGCATGCGGCCGGACTTCGCGAGCGCGGCTACGAGGTGGACATCGTCAGCCTGCCGAAGGGCTCTGTCGAGCGCGCGATGCCGGTCTACCGCGACGCCATCGGTGCCGACCCCTCGCAGATCGTCACCGGCGGCCAATCCTTCGGCGGACGGGTCGCCACGCTGCTGGCGGCGGAGGACGCGCCAAAGGCGCTCGTCCTGTTCGCCTACCCCCTCCACGCGCCGGGGCGCCACGAGGCCTGGCGCGAGCGCAGCGCGCACTGGCCGCGGATCACCTGCCCGGTCCTGCTCCTGTCGGGCGAGTCGGACCCGTTCGCACGGATCGACCTGCTGCGCGAGGCGGTGAACCAGCTCCCGGCGGCGACGCTGGTGACCTATCCGGGCGTCGGCCACGGCGTCGGTCCGGTCCTCGACCGGGCGCTCGACGAGGTCGACGCTTTTCTGGGCGCCAATACCTGACCGATCCTGTCGCCAATTCGCGCGTATCCTCGGCGCCGATGCGAGCGTCACGACTCGTCCAGCTGCTCCTGCTCCTCCAGGCCCGCGGCCGCACCACGGCTGCGGTACTGGCGACGGAGCTCGAGGTCAGCGAGCGCACGATCCACCGGGACGTCGACGCGCTGAGCGCCGCGGGCGTGCCGATCTACGCCGAGCGCGGGCCGCACGGCGGCATCCAGCTCGTCGACGGGTACCGCACGCGCCTCACCGGGCTGACGGCCGACGAGGCCGAGGCGCTCTTCCTCTCGGGGATGCCCGGGCCGGCCGCGGAGCTCGGGCTGGGCACAGTCGTCGCCGCGGCGCGCCTCAAGGTCCTCGCCTCCCTTCCGGGGGAGCTGCGTGCGCGCGCCTCGCGACTCGTCGAGCGATTCCACCTCGACGCGACGGCCTGGTTCAGCTCGAGCGATCCGGTCCCCCATCTCGCCAGGCTGGCCGATGCGGTCTGGGAGGCGCGTCGTGCGAGCGTGCGCTACCGGCGCGGCGACGAGGCCGTTGAGCGCCAGCTCGAGCCGATCGGTCTGGTCCTGAAGGCCGGGGTCTGGTACCTCGTCGCCAGGAGCGATGAGCAGATCCGGACGTATCGCGTTTCGCGCATCACCGAGGTGACGGTCAGCGACGCGAACTTCGAGCGGCCTCCGGACTTCGACCTGCCCGCCTACTGGGCGGAGTCGACGTCCACCTACGAGCAGGGCGCGCCGCGGGTCACCTTCGTCGTGCGGATCGATCCGGCCGTGCTGGGGGTGCTCGCCGATGCGATCGGGCTGCAGGCCGTCCGCGACGCCGAGCGGCTCGCCGTCGAAGACCCCGAAGGCTGGCTCCACCTGCGCGTGACCGCCGACTGGCCGGAGGAGGTGCCGGGACGCCTCATCGGCATGGGTAGTCGCGCCGAGATCCTCGATCCGCCCGAGTTACGCGAGCGCTCCATCACCCTCGCCCGCCGGATGCTCGAGCGCCACGGGGCGCTGTAGCCGCGGCCAGTGCCCGATCGGGATGACCGTGGGGCCGGGACCGGCAGCGGCGGGAGATTCCCGTGGGGGCGGGCGTATCGGCGCATCACTGGCCGGGTTCCCGTGGATTGCGAGGCCTGGAGCCTGAGACGGCCGCTCCGGGGCGATAAACCTCCCGTGGGACGGGAAGACGGCGACTGACTGGCCGATGTGCCCGTGGTGCGGGAATGGCCGGGGTGTCGGAAGTATTCCGTGGGGCGTATCGGCGCGCTCAGAACAGCCCAACGAACCACCCGATGACGGCAAAGACCGCCCAGAAGACGAACGCCACCATCCCCACGAGGAGCGCGACGATGACCAGCAGCGCCAGCCATTCGTCGCGCGTCGAGCGGTCCGGCTGATCGAGCCATCGCCGCGCGAGGTCGAGGTTGCGCGTGTTGGCCTTGAACCACAGGTCGAACGCGTCGCCGGCGAACGGGATCACGCCGACGACGAGGTCGATCGCCGAGTTGACGAGCATCCGGGCCACGACGATCCGCGGCAGGCCCATGCGCGAGGCGCGCCACACGACGAAGAGGCCAAGGCCGGCGCTGACGAGGTCGCCGAAGCCCGGAACCAGTCCGATGATCGCATCGGCACCGAAGCGGCGGCCCGGAAGGAACGGCACGGGGATGCTGTTGTCGAGCAGCCAGGCGAGCGTCTCCACTTCGGTCAGCGAGCTCGATCGGTCGCGGGTCCTGGCCGGCAGGCGCGTGACACGGCTCATGTGGACGGCACTGTGCACGACCGATGCCCGACACCGCGCGTCGCAGGATCGCGTTGCGGGCGCTTGACGAACCGTCGAAACTGACGCGGATGGCCGCCCAGACCGCCGCCCCGAGGGCGGGCAGCACCCCAGAAGCGCGCGTGCCGATGGTCGGCGTGCTCCGCGCCGCGCTCATCGGCGAGGCCTTCGCCGGGCTCGTGGTCGCCATCTTCCTCAGCATGGGAGCCTCCGTCGTCGGTGCTCAGGGCGGGCCGGACGCCGATGTGCCGCTGCGCTTCGCGGCCGGTGGCGCGCTGCTGCTGGGGATCTCCGCGGCCATCGCCTCTCGGGGCGCGCGACGGCGCCGCAGCTGGGCGTGGACGCTGGCCGCCATGCTCCAGGTCATCATCGCCGTCGCGACCGGCATCGCGGTGCTCACCGTGGAGTGGCATCCAATCTACCTCGTCGCCTTCGGGGCGGCGGTGGTCGTGATGCTCGTGCTCTCCACGACAGCGGTCCGGAAGGCGCTCGGCCAGGCATAGGCGAGCCTGCCGAGCCGCCTCGAGACGGCGTTCGCCAAAACTGTCGTCGAATATATCACTAACGATATAACCGCCGACGCACAGCACCCGCGGCTGAACGAGTCAATGGGTCCTGACAGAAGCTGGCAGGTTTCCGGCCTAGGATGGACCGATGAACGATACGAGCCTCCACGATCCCGGGCCGGAAGCCGCCGGAGACCGCGGTGAGCGGCACGCGACCGCTGCCCGGCAGCCGCTCACGATCGACGGTGCGACGGTCCGGATCGGCACTGCCTCGTGGACCGATCCGACGACGACGGCGCCCGGCGTCTTCTACCCGCCTGATGCGAAGACGGCGGAGGACCGGCTCGTCTACTACGCCGATCAGTTCCCGATCGTGGAGGTCGACGCCACGTACTACGCGCTGCCGTCACGATTCCAGGGCGAGCTCTGGCTGGAGCGGACGCCGCCGGACTTCACTTTCGATATCAAGGCCCACGCCCTCATGACCGGCCAGCCATCGGAGCCGAAGCGGCTGCCCAAGGATCTGCGCGAGGCGCTTCCGCCGGAGATCGCCGATCAGAAGCGCGTCTATGCCCGCGACCTGCCGAACGAGATCGAGGACGAGATCTGGGCGCGGTTCCAGGACGGGATCGAGCCGCTGCGCAGCTCGGGAAAGCTCGGCGCGGTGTTCCTCCAGTACCCGCGCTGGTTCTTCCCGTCGAACGAGTCGCGAGACGAGATCGTGAAGGCCAAGGAGCGTCTGGGCGACACGCCGTTCGCGGTCGAGCTCCGTCACGCGTCGTGGCTGAACGACAAGAACCGCGAGCGAACGGTCCGATTCTTCGAGAAGTACGAGATCCCGTTCGTCATGGTCGACGCGCCGCCGGGGACCCGATCATCGCTCCCGCCGATGACCGTCGTGACATCGCCGAAGATGGCGGTCGTTCGCTTCCATGGCCGGCGCAGCGAGACATGGGAGAAGTCCGGCATCCCGGTCGTCGAGCGCTTCCGCTACCTCTACGACGAGGGCGAGCTCGGCGAATGGGTGCCGCGCATCCGCGAGACTGCGGCGCAGGTCCCCGAGATCCACGTCCTCATGAACAACTGCTACGCCAACTACGGGACCACGAACGCGCGAGAGATCGCCGACCTGCTGGCCTCCGAGGTGCCGCGGCTCGACCGCTGAGCGGCTACCCTAGTGCGGGTGGGGAGTCCGAGCCGGGCGCCAGTTCCGATCCTCGTCATCGCCCTGCTCCTGGCCGCCTGCGTTCTCCCGCCGCTGCCCAGCCCGACGCCGATCCCGACCCCCACCGCGACGCCATCGCCGACGCCCTCAACCTCCCCGACCGCAACGCCAAGCCCCACGGCCTCGCCCACTCCCGACTTCGGCGCCGTTCCCGAATTCACGGCCGGCGAGCTGGTCGTCACCGCCATCGACGGGCTGCGCGTGCGACAGCGTCCCGGGGTGAGCGGCAATGTCGTCACCGGGCTCCTGCCAGTCAATGCGCGGCTCCGGGTGGTGATGGGACCGATCCCGACCGACGACCTCGGCTGGTACCTCGTCACCGACGCCGATGCCGCGGAGCCGGGATTCGACGAGGGCTGGATCGCGGCGGGCTTCGAGCCCGATGCCTGGCTGGCGTCGACCGGCGAGACGGCGAGCGGATCCCGGCTCGTGGCGTCCTTCGCGCACACCGGCGATGCCGAGAACGGCCCCGTGGCGATCGGTCGCGGCGACCACGCCATTCGCTGGGTGGCAGTCGACCCCGAGGGTGTCGACTGCCGCTTCGCGGTGTCACTCGCGGAGGGGGGCGACGAGCCGCTGCCGGCCATTCGCGCCACGATTGGCAACGATCTCGTCCCGGGCACGCTCCAGCCAGGCGGCTTCGACGACCTGGACGTGCGCGGCCAGGTCTTCGTCAGCGTCGTCTCCGACTGCGCCTGGGCGCTCGTCATCGAGCGCGTGCGGCGAGCTGAGTCCACCGGCTCGCGATAGCGATCGCGACACGCGAGCTGTCGCACCGGGACGCTACGCTGGCTGGATGAGGGGGTCGCACACGCACCGATGCAGCTGATCGACGGCAAGCCCGTCTTCTCAGCAACCGACCTCGTCGGCTACCTGGCCTGCGAGCACCTCACCGCGCTCGAGCGGGCGGCGCTGGCCGGTCTCGTAACGAAGCCGATGCGCGAGGATCGCGAGCTCGACGTCATCCGCAAGCGCGGCTTCGAGCATGAGGCGCGCTACCTCGCCGATCTGCGCGATCAAGGGCTCCTGGTGGCGACGATCGACCGCCACGAGGACGAGGAGCGTGGCGATCGGCTGCGACGGCAGGCGGCTGACACGATCGAAGCCATGGCCTCGGGCGTCGACGTCGTCTTCCAGGCGACCTTCTTCGACGGCCGCTGGCTCGGGTATGCCGACTTCCTTCGGCGCAAGGACGCTGCGGACCGGCCATCGGCCTGGGGCGGGTACCACTACGAGGTCGCGGACACGAAGCTGGCGCGGCATGTCAAGGCCGGCGCCGTGCTCCAGATCTGCTTGTACGTCGAGCAGCTGACCGCGATCCAGGGCGTACAGCCAGAGGAGATGCACGTCGTCCTCGGCGGGAGCGCGCGGGAGACGGCGCACCTGCGCGTCGACGACTACATGGCCTACTACCGCGCCGCGCGGGCACGCTTCGAAGCAACCGTGCTCGGAACCGATGGCGCTCCCGCCCTCGCCGCCCGCTACCCACCGGCCGATACCTACCCGGAGCCGGTCGAGCACTGCGACGTCTGCCGCTGGGCGGAGCTGTGTCGCGGACGGCGTCGCGAGGACGACCACCTCTCCCTCGTGGCCGGCATCACGGCGCGACAGCGCAAGGCGCTCGTCGCCCGCGAGCTGCAGACCGTCGAACGCCTCGCAGCGGCACCGATCCCGTTCGACCCGCCGCTCGACGGGACGAGCGCATCCAGCGTCGAGCGCGTCCGCGAGCAGGCCCGCATCCAGGTCGAGGGTCGAGGGCTGCCGAAGCCGATCCACGAGCTGCTGCTTCCTCCGCCCGGTGAGCCGATCGACCACGAGCGCGGGCTGGCCATCCTGCCCGAGCCCGACCCCGCCGACCTGTTCCTCGACCTCGAGGGCGACCCGTACGCGTTCGACGACGGGGTTGACTACCTGTTCGGCGTCATGGACGTCGGGGCGGAATTCACCGGATTCTGGTCATTCGACCCCGACCGGCCGGCTGACGTCTCCCTGGCCGGCGAGAAACGCGCGTTCGAGCGGCTCATCGACTTCATCGCCGAGCGGCACGCGAGCCACCCGAACCTGCACGTCTACCACTACGCCTCGTACGAGCCGACCGCGCTCAAGCGGCTCATGGGCCGGCACGGGACGCGCGAGGAGGAGGTGGATCGGCTCCTTCGCGGCGGCGTGCTCGTCGATCTCTTCCGGGCGGTGCGGCAGGGCCTGCGCGCCTCGGTCGAGAGCTACTCGATCAAGCGGATCGAGGGGCTCTATGACTTCCAGCGCTCGGAAGGTCTGCGCGACGCGGGATCGAGCATCGTCGAGTTCGAGGCCTGGCTCGAGCTCGGCGACGGAGAGCGCCCCGCTTCTGACATCCTCGCCTCGATCGAGGCCTACAACCGCGACGACGTGCTGAGCACGCTGCGACTCCGCGACTGGCTCGAGCTGCAGCGGGTCGACCTCGCGGCGCAGTCGGGGCAGGAGGTCCCCCGCCCGGCACCCCGCTCTCCGGACGCTCCCGAGCAGCTGCGTGAGGCCGATGCTCGCGTCGCGCTCGTCGGAGAGCAGCTGACCCGCGACGTGCCCGAGGAGCCGGCGGATCGCGGCCCGGAGCAGCACGCACGCTGGCTGCTCGCCCAGCTGCTGTCGTGGCATCGGCGCGAGGCGAAGGTCGCCTTCTGGGACTTCTTCAACCGCATGGGCATGGACCTGCCCGAGCTCAGCGCGGACAAGGAGGCGCTCGGCCCGCTCGAGCTGGTCGGCCCCGTTGGCGAGCCCTTCAAGCCGACGGCGAAGGCGCGGTTCTTCCGCCAGCGCTGGCGCTATCGGTTCGCGGCGCAGGACCACGACATCGGCCCGCGCTCGGAGATCTACGACCCGCGGAAGTACCGATCCGCGCCCGATGCCAAGTGGAGCACCTGGAAGGTGCCCGCGGAGAACCTGGTCGTCGACGACGCGAGCTCGACCGTCGAGCTCGACGTTCCCGCGGGAGACGATGCGGTGCATCCCGAGGCCCTGGTGCCGATGAACATCTACGGCGACAAGGAGCAACGCGCCGCCCTCCTGCGGCTCGGCGAGTGGGTCGCCGCCAACGGGATCAACGGCCCGGGAGCCTACCGCGCCGCGCGCGACCTGCTGCTCGCGCACCCGCCCGAGATCGGCCAGGTAGATGGCACACAGCTCCGCGGGCCGGGTGAGTCGGAGCTCGACGCGGCCCGCCGCATCGTCGAGCAGCTGGAGGCCGGAACCCTCGCCGTCCAGGGACCTCCCGGCGCGGGAAAGACGTACGCCGGCGCGCGGATGATCGTGCGGCTGCTGGCCGCCGGGAAGCGAGTCGGCATCACAGCAAACAGCCACAAGGTGATCGGCAATCTGCTGCGGGAGGTGCTCGAGGCCGCGAACGGGCTCGTCGACGTGCGTCCGGTCCAGAAGGTCACCGAGCCGACGGATGCGCTCGATGATCCGCGGGTCACGATCGCGACCAAGAACGGCGAGGTGCAGGCCGGTCTGGCCACGAGCACCTTCAACGTTGCGGCCGGAACCCCCTGGCTCTGGGCCCCGGCCGCGAGCGAGGGCATCGTCGACGTGCTGTTCGTCGACGAGGCCGGGCAGATGTCCCTCGCGAACGCGCTGGCGGTGTCCGGGGCAGCACGCTCCCTCGTCCTCCTCGGGGATCCTCAGCAGCTCGATCAGCCGCTCCAGGGATCGCACCCGCCGGGTGCGGATCGGTCGGCGCTCGCCCATGTGCTGGGTGACCACGACGCGATGCCCGAACATCTCGGACTCTTCCTGGAGCACACCTGGCGCCTCCATCCCGACGTGACCCGATACACGTCAGAGGCCTTCTACGAGGGCAAGCTGGAGTCTCGCCCGGAGCTCGAGCGCCAGCGTCTGCACGCGCCCGAGCCGATCCGCGGGACGGGCGTCCGCCTCCTGGCAGTCGACCACGTCGGCGCCGAGAGCGAGTCGCCAGACGAGGCTCGCCAGGTCGCGGCGCTCGTCCGCGCGCTCGTCGAGAGCGGCTCGACCTGGACCGACAGCACCGGGGCGGAGCATCGGTTGGGCTACCACGACGTCCTGATCGTCGCGCCGTACAACGCCCAGGTCGGAGCGATCCAGCGCGAGCTCCCGCAGGCGCGCGTCGGCACCGTCGACAAGTTCCAGGGACAGGAGGCGCCGATCAGCGTCTACTCGATGACGTCCTCGTCGCCGGAGGACGCCCCGCGCGGGATGGACTTCCTCTACTCCCGCAACCGCCTCAACGTCGCGACGTCGCGCGCGCGGTGCGTCGCCGTAGTGGTCGCGAGTCCGGCGCTCCTGCGGGTACGGGCTCGTACGCCGAAGCAGATGCGCCTCGCCAACGCCCTGTGCCAGTTCGCCGAGATGGCGACGCCGGCCGATACCTCGGCCGGCTCAGCTGCCGGCGATCAGCAGGTCGCCCAGCTGCCGAGCCCGCCCTGACGGACGCGTCGCCCGGGCAATCCGCAGCTAGCGGGCGGCGCCTCGCTGCGACTCGGAAAGCGGCCGTCCGTCTTCCTCGTGAAGGTGGCAGATGAACTCGTGATCTCCAGAGTTCCAGCCGTCTTCGGTGGGGTAGAGGGCGTTCGCGTAGAGGACGGAGTCCGCGTACGGGACACCGACGTAGTTCTCGAACGGCGGGATGCAGACCTCGGCGAAGGCGAGCTCGAACGCGGCCTGCGTTCCGGGATAGGCCGAGCCGTTGTAGTCGGCGACCGCGAAGACCTCGAACGTATGCGGCTCGTTGCACGGCATGCCGTCCACGTCGCCGATCTCGACGTTCTCCTCGCTGAATTCCGCGGCGCTGAAGCAGTCGCCGACGCGGAGCTCGTCGACGGTGACGTTCCCGGCCGTCGACAGCCCCCCGTCGTCTCCGCGCTGGGCCGTCGTGAAATAGCCGACTGCCAGCGCGATCGCGGCCGCCGGGATCCACCAGAAGCGGAGAACCAGGCTCAGCAGGCCGCCACGCCGGGCACCGCCGGCTGCGGCCTGCGGCGTCGTGGCCCACGCGGTCTGGTCGGCATCGGTCGACTCGGAGCCGCGGGCGAGGCCGCATCGCTGGCACGCGCCGGCTGAATCCTCGTTGTCCGCGAAGCAGCGCTTGCAGACCCATCGCTCGTTCACGGCGACACTCTATCCGAGGGGTGCCCACGCTCGGCAATGTGACGTTCGTAGCCCTCCACGAACGCCACCTGTCCTGCCGTCTCGACAGCGGTCGGGTGCCGCACCGCGCGCACCCGTGCGATCGCTCCAGCCGCCGAGCTGCCAGCCGCGACGAGCGCGCAGGCCGCGACCGTGCCGGCCCGGCCCACCCCGCCCATGCATGCCACCGCGGCATCGCCGCCGTCGCGCGCCAGATCAAGGCGATTGAGAATCGCGTCCATCGCATCCGCGCTCGGCGGCGTCGATCCATCCGGGATCGGATGGCGGTCGATGACGATCCCGGCCGTGTGCCCGCGATCCACGATCAAGGGATCGCCCCAGCGCGCCAGCTCGTGGTCCTCGACGAGGAGCACGAGGGCGCGCACGCCGGCCAGGCGCAGCGTCTCGAGGTCGCGCGTGAGGTCTCGACGGTAGACCCGGCCCGGGTAGCGCATCGAGGGGCCGCGCTTTCCGGGCAGGAAGGTCAGGCCGAGGCGACCCGGGCGCCCATCCATGAACTCGTCCGCGTCGAGCCAGTCGACCCGCAGCGGTGGGTCGAGATCGTCCGCGACGTCCTCCCTCAGTTGAGGGACCCGTTCCCGCCCGACAGGCAGAAGTGGCCCGTGGGCTCTAGTGGCTGGCCGCAGTACGGGCAGGGTGGCCGTCCACCCGCCAGCAGCACCTCGGCCCGCGCGACGAATCGACGCGCGTCGGAGGCGTCGATCCGAACGCGCAGGAGGTCGGGGCCATCCTCCGCCTCGTCGGGGAGCTCGAGGTACTCGCCGTCCTCCGTCGGAGTCTGGGCCTCGATGACGACCGCCTCATTGCCCGCGTCCCACGCCAGCGCCATCGCGCCGACCCGGAAGAGCTCGACGATCGGCTCCTCCAGCCCGTGGTCGTCGCTTGGGACGCCACCCTCCGGCACCTCGACCGCGTTGAGCAGGTCGTCCATGCGTTCGGCGAGCGCGGCGACCTGGACCTTCTCGAGGCCGACACTCACCAGCGAGCCGCCCTTGCGCGCCTGGAGGTAGAAGGCTCGCTCGCCGGGGTCCCCCACCGTGCCGGCCACGAACCGATCGGGATCGTCGAAGATGAAGAGTCGTCGCGTCATCCGAGCCATGCTACCCGCTCGCCGGTCCCGTAGAGTGACGGTGCCGATGAGCACCATCGCACGGATCGCGACTTAGGCCGATGCGAGAGCGATTCCCGTGGCGGCGCCCACACTCGATGGCGCGCCGGCCCGGTGAGGGCGGTCGTATGGCTCTCTCCCCGCGGGCGAGGCTGATCGCGGGCTGGGTCGCGGCGTTGCTGCTCGTGCTCGGCATCGCCGGCGCCGTGCGGTTGCTGGGCGAGAGTGACGAGGGTGCCGTCGTGCCGAGCCCGTCGAGCGACGCGGCGGCGGCGATCCTGCCGATCGTCTTCGGCACCGATCTCACCGAGGAGCGGGTCATCCCGGTCGAGGCGCGGACGACGAGCTTCTCGCCCGAGATGACCTTCGCCTACGCGGTGGATGGGGGCGAGCCGGCTGAGGCGATCTACGTCGAGGTGGAACGCACCGATGGCGGGCCGCTCGAGACGGTCCAGGAGCCGGTCGAGGCGCAGCTGATCCCTGACGCGCCCGCGCTCATGGGCTTCACCGTGCCGACCGCGGACCTGCTCACCGCCTGGGGACCCGGCGCCTACGTGATGCGCATCTACCTCGAGCCCGATGGCGCGCCGATCGCGGAGGGTGCCTTCGTCCTCCTTGAGGCGTCAGCAAGCCCGTAGTGCAGGTGCGGGCAACGAGAAGGGATCGGAGACGTGCCCCATCTCCGATCCCGGCAGGCAAGTCGGCGTGCCCGTCCGACTCGTCGGCGACCAGACTACGGTCAGTGGACCGCACCTGTCAACACTCAATTGACCGCGAGCGCCTCGCTCGTGAGCTCGTAGGCCCCGCGATGGTCGCCCGCCGCGGCACGCAGGTCAGCCCACTCCCGTAGCACCTCGCGCAGCCGGTTCGGTGCCCGGCTGGCCCTGGCGACGCGGGCAGCCTCGGCAAATCGTGCTTCCGCCTCCTCCCCCCGGTCGGCGCGACGGAGGGCGCGGGCCTCGGTGAGCATCGCCATCAGGCCGCCGAACTCGTTCCCGCTGCGGTCGGCGTACTCGCGCGCGCGCTCGGCCAGTCGCAGGGCTCGATCGACGTCGCCGTCGGCCAGCGCGACCTGGGCTTCGGTGTCGACGACGGCCGCCATCCAGCGCTCGTCGCCGGTCTCCTCGATCTGGCGTCGCGCGTCCGCGGCCAGCTCGCGCGCCCGGTCGACCTGGCCGGTAGCAAGGAAGGCGAGGGCGAGGTCGTTCTCGATGCGGGCCGACTCGAAGATGGCTCCCGCGGCGCGGTAGAGTGCCATGCCCTGCGTCCCCGTGCGGATCGCCGCCTCGTAATCGCCGACCTCGCGGTAGTTGATAGCGAGGTTGAAGAGGAATGCCGCGCGACGTCGGTCGTCGAGGTCGGCGGACAGCCCGCGCGCCTCCTCGAGGTATGAGAGCGCGCGTGAGGCTTGCCCGGCCCGCGACTCCACGGCCGCGAGCGAGGTCAGCAGGCGCATCTCGAAGTCGGGCTCGACGCGCAATCCCGCGCGTACCTGCTCGAGGAGCGCCGCGAGGATGCTGCGGGCATCGACCTCGTTGTCGGACTGGTACAGACCGTAGGCGAGCCAGTAGCGGGAGAGCGCCGCGTCGGCCTCGCGACCGGCCTCGGCGTAGATGCGCGCCGCCTCGGAGGCGGCCGCCACGGCCTCCTTGCCAAGATCCAGCCGCGCGGCAGCCTCGGCAAGGCCGCGAAGCAGGTCGACCCGGCCAGCGTCATCGGTCGCATCGGCCAAAAGAGTCTCGTAGCCATCGGCTGCGGCCTGCCAGTCCCCCGCCGCGAGGCGCATGTCGACCTCCAGCCGGGTCCATGCCGGATGGCCCTCGTCGATGAAGTGGCTGGCCGGCAGCCCGAGGCGCTCGGAGAGGTAGCGGAGGGCGACCATCGATGGTCGCGCGATGCCGGTCTCGAGCGCGCTGACGTAGGCCTTCGTGTATCGATCGCCGGCCAGCTGCTGCTGCGTCAGGCCGGCCCGATGCCGTGCTTCACGAAGGCGCTGCCCGATGTGCTGCGCCAGTGCCCGGTCTTGGTCGGTCGTGGCGCGCGCGCCGCTCTTCGTGCGTGGCATGGGCGCAGTTTACACGCGTTGGCAAGCGTCAGTTGACCGGACTTGCCGCCGAAAGTACGCCGCCAACAAATGTCCGGCGGGACCGATGGGTCATTGTCCAATGGTCCCATCGTGGCGACTTTGGGCTTGGCGACTCGACGCACCAGCAGCCGAGCGTCACACCAGGGAGCCATAGACCGATGCGCACCAGCCGACTCGTCCGCACGCTGGTGGTGGCCGGCACGACCGCGGCGCTGACTCTGCTCAGCATTGCCACGACCGTGATGGCCGCGACCGGCGGTGGCGACTTCCCCCGCTTCAAGTAAGCCGGAACAGCGACACACCAAAGGGGCCCGGGATCGGGCCCCCTTTCTCGTGCCCGCCGGTCTCAGTGACCGTGGCTGTAGTAGGGGTTCGCGCCCGCGGCGTGGTCGGTGGCGTCCACGATGGCCGTCACCTGTGGCACTGCGGCGCGGATCGCCGCCTCCACGCCATGCTTGAGGGTGACGTCGACCGCCGCACAGCCCTGGCAGCCGCCACCGAAGCGGAGGTAGGCAGCACCGTCGCGCACCTCGACCAGCGTCACCATCCCGCCGTGTGAGCCGACGCCGGGGTTGATCTGGCTGTCGAGGACCTCCTGGACCGCCTTCGCCAGTGGGTCCTGCCAGCCCTCGTTCGGGTTGTCGATGCGCAGGCCGCCGCCAGTGACGCCGGCATCGAGGTCGACCGTGGAGCCGGCGAGATCGGCCGCCGTGACCGGGTCGACGGCCACCGAGAGGCCGCTGAGGTCAACGACGAGGTCGTCATCGGTCCGATCACGCGGATCCTCGAGCGCGATCTCGTAGCGGAAACGGGGGCCCTCCTTGGCGAGGATGCGGATGCGCAGCACCGCCTCGGGGAACTCGTTGAACTCGCGGACGCCGTCGATCTTCTCGCGGGCCGCCGGAGTGACAGTGAGCAGTTTCTCGATCATCGGCTCCATGGTAGATGAGTCAGCCGAGCGGCGGCAGGGCCTGGGTGTCGGTGAGCACGCCGGCGAACGGATCGCCAGCGGTCCGGATGCGGTCCAGGGTATCGCGGATCGTCCATCGGTCCGGCCGCAGGTCCGGATCGTCGAGCTCCTCCCAGGTGATCGGCATGCTCACCGGTGCGCCCGGCGCCGGCCGCGTGCTGTACGGGGCGACGAGCGTCTTGTTGATGACGTTCTGGGTGTAGTCGAGCCGCGCCTTGCCCTTGCGCGCACGCTTGGCCCACTCCCAGCTGACCAGGTCGGGGACCGATGCGCCGACGGCGCGCGACAATCCCTCGACCCAGTTCCGCGTGTCTTCGAACGTCGGGCCGCGGGCGATGCCGATCCAGACCTGGATCCCCCGCTTCCCGGTCACCTTCGGGTGGCCGGTGACGCCCAGGTGCCCGAGGGCGGTCCGATACAACCGGGCCAGGACGAGCAGCTCCTCCCACGTCGTGTCCGGCCCGGGATCGATGTCGATGAGCGCATACGTCGGGCGGTCCGGCGCGTCGATCGGGCTCGTCCACGGATGGAGCTCGACCGCGGCCTCCTGCGCCAGCCAGGCGAGCGTGGCGGCCGAGTCGACGACGGCGTATTCCTTCGGCCCCTCTTCGCGGTGGTGGTACGTCCAGCGCTTGATCCACGCCGGCGCGTGGCCGGGGAGATCCTTCTGCCAGAAGCCCTTCTGCTCGTTCCCGTTCGGGTAGCGCTGCACGGTCAGCCCGTGACCGTCCAGGTACGGCACCAGGGTCGGAGCGACCTCGACGTGGTAGCGCAGCAGGTCACGCTTCGTGACCGGCGCCTCACCCTCGCGAGCAGTGAAGATGGCCTTCTCGAGGTTCGTGACCCGGATCTCGTGGCCGTCGACGACCCAGATGCCTTCCTTCTCGATCGCCTCGAGGGCGGCAATGGCCGGGGTGGCGTCCGTCGCGCCGGTCGACTTCTTCGTCGTCTTCGCGGATGCCATCGGTTCAGGAGTATGGGCGCGCTCTGCCTCCGCCGTCGCCCGCTCGGTGGGCACCTCACGCTCGCGGCGCACGGTCCGCGGATCGCGATCGGGCTCGAAACCCTTGAATGCGGCCTGGCGCAGGATGTCGTCGGCGGTCCATTCGGTGAACTCGACGCGGATGACGAGCGCCGGCTCGACCCAGCGTGCGCCGCGTAGCCGCGGGGCGGGGTCGAGCACCGAGTCCGGCAGCGCGATCTCGTCGAGCCGCTGACGCAGCGCGCGGCGGGTCCGCGCGTCGAGGCCGCTGCCGACCTGGCCCGCATGCATCCACCGGTCGCCGGAGCGAACGGCCAGGATCAGCGAGCCGAGGTCGATGTGGCTCCCCTGCCCCGGCAGCCAGCCGACGACGACGACCTCCTGCTCGCGGCGCACCTTGAGCTTCAGCCACGACTTGCTGCGCCGACCCGGCTCGTACGGCGACCGTTTCAGCTTGGCGACGATGCCCTCCAGCTCCTGCGCGCGCGCGGCGGCAAGGAAGGCCTCCCCGTCGCGGTCGACGTGGCCGGCGAATCGCACGAGCGGGTGTGGCCGTAGCCGGCTGCGCAGCAGGCGCTTTCGCTCCTCAAGTGGGACGCCGAGGAGCGACTGCCCGTCGACGTGGAGGAGGTCGAAGGCCTGGTAAACGACGTCGGCGGGGGTCTCGCGGCGCTTGCCACCGGGCGTGCGCCAGGTGCGGATGCCGGTGTGGTCCTGGAGCAGGCTGAATCGAGGACGCCCCTGCTCATCGAGCGCGACGACCTCCCCATCGACGATCGCCTCACGAGCATCGATCCAGCCCGTGGCGCCGGCAAGGTCCGGGAAGTATGCGGCGGCATCCTGGCGGCGGCGCGTCCAGAGCCTGACAGTTCCCTCCCGCACGACCGCCTCGACCCGGTAGCCGTCCCACTTCACTTCGAAGAGCCAGTCGGGGTCGTCGAAGGCGTGCGTCGCCAGCGTCGCGTTCATGGGTTGGATGAAGTCGGGCATCGTTGCGATACGGGCTGCCGACAGGTCCACCTCGCCCGGGGGTCGCGGCGGGTCGGCGATGAAGCGCGGGGGCATGCCGTCGCGGACCTCGTCGTTCGTCCGACCGGTCTTGACGCTCGCCGGGTGGTCCTCCGCGTCCCAGCCGTCGACGGCGGCCTCGTCCTTCTTCTTGATCAGCAGCCAGCGTTCGCGGCCGTCATCGTCTTCGGTCCGGACGATCGTGTATCGGCCATGCAGGCGCTGGCCGTGGAGGATGAACTTGATTTCGCCCTTGCGCAGGCCGGTGCGTGGCGAGGGCTCGCCCGGCTCTGGCTCGAAGATGCCCCACTCCCAGACGATGACGTCGCCGCCGCCGTACTCGTTCGCGGGAATGACGCCCTCGAAATCGAGGTACTCGATCGGGTGGTCCTCGGTGCGCATCGCCAGCCGACGCGCCTTCGGGTCGAGTGTCGGGCCCTTCGGGACCGCCCAGCTCACGAGGACGCCGTCGATCTCGAGGCGGACGTCGTAATGGAGCGCGGTCGCGCGGTGGCGCTGGACGGTGAACCGGCCGCTGCGCTCGACGACGTCGCTGGGTGCAGGCTCAGAGGTCTTCCCGAAGTCGCGCTTGCGCCGATACTCCTCCAGCGGCATCGGGCTACTCCGGCAGCTCGAGCTCGTCGACGGTGCCGATCACGACGTCCGCCCCGGCGTCCCGCAGCTCGCGCTCGCTCACGGCGGCCCCGGCCATGACGCCGATGGCGCGCATCGCGGCCGCCTTCGCCGCGCGCATGTCCCACGTCGAATCGCCTAGGTACCAGATCGCCGTGGGATCCAATCCCAGCATGCGCGCCGCCAGTAGGAGCAGGTCGGGAGCCGGTTTGGCGTGCTGGACCGCGCTGCCATCGACGATCCGTGGCTGGTGACGCAGCCCGAGCGCCCCGACGGATGCGGCCACCTGCTCGGCACGCGACGACGTGGCGATGGCCCAGGTCACCCGGCCGGCGTCGAGTCGCTCGAGGAGCTCGTGGGTCCCCGGCAGCGGCCGGGGATCGCGGTTCCGCTCGTCGAAGAGCTCGCCCGCGCGCCGGTCGACCTCTTCGGTGGGGGCGCCGTCGCCCATCACCTCCGCCGCGAGGCGGCGACCGTCCATCCCGATCATCGGCTCGAGCTGCTCGCGGCTGACGGCGATGCCGCGCTCGGCGAACGTCGCCTGCCATGCATCGATCCGAGCCGGCACCGTGTCGACCAGCGTGCCGTCGAGGTCGAAGACGATCGCGTCGGGACGCGAAGCGGAGCGCATCGGCCGTACGATACCGACCGGACGCCATCCGAGCCTAGCCGGAGTCCCAACCCTCAGGCAGGGTGAACAGCAGCCGGAACCCCGCGGGGGTGTCCCACGCTTCGAGGCTCATCGACTCGACGATCCCGCGAGCGTCAGCGCGCTTGGCTTCGTCGCCCTCGCCCTCCGGCCATCCGCTGACGCTGATGACGATGGTCGTCCCTTCGAACGTGACGGTCCAGATTTCCATCCGGTCCCCGCCGGTGATCTCCAGATACGTTCCAGGATGGCCGGCGACGACAGCGGCTGTGGTCCCCGGCTCGTCGCCGTCCGGCGAAGATGCCGGTCGGGAGATCGTCAGGTCGACACCAGGGGTTTCGCCCGACACGTTGTGCATCCAGAGTGAGCCGCGCGACGGGTCCCACCACCATCGGCCAGGCGCATACCCCCTGGTGCCGGCCGCGGCCGTCCACGGGCGCGGAGCCTCCCCCTGAATTGCGGTCGCGATCGGTGTCTGCATCGCGGTCGCGATCGGTGTCGCCACGGCGTCCGGCGGGACGGTGCGGTCGTCGCTCAGGATCGTGCCGATCAGCGCCGTGCCGACAAGTGCCGCCACAAGGAGCAGCGCCGTTGCCGCGATGACCACCAGGAGGCGGCCGTTACCGCCCGCTCGGCCCGCTGCGGGCTCCTCGTCCAGCGCAAGCGGGGCCGCGACATATCGGGTCGCGAACGGAGGTCCGTCGCTCAGGGTGCGCGTCAGGCGCTGCTCGTTCATCTCGAATCCTCCTCGGTCGCGAGGCGTCCTCGCAGCGTCGCGACACCGCGGCTCGCATGTGTTCGGGTTGCGCTGGGTGAGATGCCGAGGACGCCGGCGATCTGCTCGAAGGTCAGATCCGCCGCGTAGTGGAGGTAGAGCACGTGACGCTGTCGTGGGGGCAGGCTGTCGACGGCCCGCCATACCGTCACGGCGTCGGATGCCTCCGGCCCTGCGTAGTCGGTGCGGCGCGGGGCGAGACGCGGGAGGAGCTGCGCGAGCTGGCGGCGCCATCGATGCTGCTGCATGGCCAGGCGATAGATCGTGCGGTAGAGCCACGCAGGTGGCCGCTCGATGATCGTCCCCTGCCGCATCTCCCGCCACAACCGCAGGATCGCCTCCTGGAGGGCATCTGCCGCCTGCTCGTCGCTGAGGCCTAGGTGACGAGCGAAGTCATAGAGCGCTGCACCGTGCGCGTCGTGGAGCTCAGTGACCATGGCCGCATCGGTCACGTCGATGCTCTCTGGCGCAACGCTGGCTGCGGAGGACTGCAAGCTCGTCACATCCAATAGATGCTGGAACCGGGCAAAGTGCCTAGTCGCATCATGACTCTGTCGAGAGCGCCGTAGCTCGTCGCACGATCCCGGAGGGCACGAGGACTGGGCCGCGTGGAGGTGGCATCGGCCGTACGATACGGAGCCGATGCCCTCCGAGCTCGCCGTCCATTGGACGCTCGACCCCGGCGTGACCTTCCTCAACCACGGCTCGTTCGGCGCCACGCCGCGGGCCGTGCTCGAGGCACAGGACGCATGGCGGGCGCGGATGGAGCGCGAGCCGGTCGCCTTCTTTGCTCGCGATCTCGAGGCCGCGCTCGACGAGGCGCGCGCCGCCCTCGGCGCCTTCGTCGGCGCCGATCCGGACGACCTCGCCTTCATCACGAACGCGACGACGGGCATCAACATCGTCGCGCGAAGCCTCCGGCTGTCGCACGGCGACGATGTCGTGCTGCTCGACCATGCCTATCCCGCTGCCCGCAACGCCCTCCAGGCCGTGGCGGACGAGACCGGCGCGCGCCTCGTGACGGCGAGGATCCCCTTCCCGGGCGCTTCGCCCGAGGCCGCCCGTGACGCCGTGCTGGCAGCGGTCGGTCCGAGGACCCGGCTCGTCATGCTCGACCACGTCACGAGCCCGACTGCCCTCGTGCTGCCGGTGACCGAGATCGTCGCGGCACTGGCGGAACGCGGTGTCGAGACGCTCGTCGACGCGGCGCACGTGCCGGGCATGCTCGAGGTCGACCTCGCTGCCATCGGTGCGGCGTACACGACGGGCAACTGCCACAAGTGGATGTGCGCGCCAAAGGGCAGCGCCTTCCTGCACGTCCGGCGCGATCTCCAGGAGCGCGTCCGGCCAATTGTCGTCAGCCATGGCGCGAGCTCGCCACGGGCCGATCGCAGCCGCTTCCGCCTCGAGCACGACTGGACCGGCACGCTCGACCCGACACCCTGGCTCAGCGTGACGGCGGCGATCGCCTTCGGCGAAGGTCTCTTGCCTGGCGGCTGGCCGGCGCTCAGGGAGCGCGGCCACCGGCTGGCCGTGGCGGCGGGCGAACGCGTTGCCGCTTCCCTGGGCCAACCCTCACCGGCACCGGAGGCGATGATCGGTGCCATGGTGAGCGTCCCCCTGCCGCCGACGACCGAGCCACGCCCGGAGAGCACCTACGCCGACCCGCTGCACTCCGCGCTGCTCGACGCCGGGATCCAGGTCGCGATCTCGCCGTGGCCGCAGGAGCCCGACGTCCAGACCTGGCGCCGGCTGGTCCGCGTCAGCTGCGCACCGTACGTCGGGATGGACGACATCGAGGCGCTGGCGGCGGCCCTGCAGGCCGCGCTCGTGGCCGCCTGACCGATGCCGCTCGACCCGACGACCCTCGATCCGGACCCGATCCGTCAGCTCGATGCCTGGCTGCGCGAGGCGACCGGCGCCGGTGTCCCGCTGCCGAACGCCTTCGCGCTGGCCACTGCCGACGGCGACGGCATGCCATCGGTGCGGTTCGTCCTGCTCCACGGCCTCGATGCGGAAGGGCTGCGGTTCTATACGAACCGCACGAGCCGCAAGTCCCGCGACCTCGCCGTCAACCCGTGGGCCGCCGCGGCCTTCTGGTGGTCCGCGCTCGATCGCCAGGCACGCGTGACCGGACCGATCCGCCTGCTGCCCGAGGAGGAGTCGCTCGCCTACTGGCGGACCCGGCCGCGTGGAGCACAGCTGTCGGCGACGGCATCCGCCCAGAGCCAGGAGATCGGCTCGCGGGCAGAGCTCGAGGCGCTCGTGCGCGCCGTCGACGAGCGCCACCCAGACGCGGTCCCGCTGCCGCCCACCTGGGGCGGCTACCTCATCGATCCTCGGACGGTCGAGCTCTGGGAGAGCCGGCCCGACCGGCTCCACGATCGCGTCGAGTACCGGCGCGGCGGGGACGGGTCGTGGCACCCGCGGCGTTTGCAGCCGTAGGCTCGTCGACAACGTCGGGGATCTCGACCACCACCGTCGCGTGGCGGGGCGAGCGGTTGTAGACCGCGGCCAGCAGCGCCCCGATGAGGCCGCCGATCAGGCCGGCCACGACCGCCACGACGACCGCCGTCACCGGGATGACAATGAACCAGTTCGCGCTGATCCAGCGCAGCGCGCCGACCTCGCTGCCGAAGGGCAGGAGGGCCCGCGCCACCCCGAGCGTGAAGGCGAGGTCTCGCTGCCAGCCGAGGATCGTTCCGGCCGTCCACGTCAGCAGCGCACCCGCGATCGAGCCGAGCACGAGGCCAAGCGTGACCCCGACCCACAGGCCGGCCACGAACGAGGCGCGAACCGAGACGGCGGCCAGGCGACCGCGAACCAACCTCATCCCGCTCTGCCGATCGCGCGCCCGCCGCGCCGCGTGAGGAGCAGGACGGCGACACCGATCACCCCCGTCGACAACCCGAGGCCGTACGCGAGGTAGGCCGCCAGCGCCCACTCCCCCACCTCGCGCGCGGGGCGGGCGCGAGGACGCTCGAGATCGGGATCGAGCATCTGCTGCGGTCCCCGACCCGCCGGTGCGTTGAACGACTCGCCGGCCGACACGCCCGCCGGACGCAGCGACCCGTCGGGCCGGTACAGCCCGAACTGCTCCAGCCCGATGCCTCCGAGCTGGGTCGCGAAGTCGTGGAGCGTCCACCACACCGCCCCGCTCACGAAGCCGCCCGGCCGATCGGCGCGGTAGTACACGAGCGCCTCGTACGTCTCCTCGAACACGACCTGCTGGCGCTCCTCGTCGAACTCGAAGTCCGCCCAGCGCCCGAACTCGAGCGCGAGGATCGGCTTCTCCGGATTGGCCTCGTGCGCGGCGCGCAGCGCGCGGCGCGTGTCCGGGCCCGGCTCGGAGCCGTAGAAGACGCCGTGATACATCGTGAAGCCGGCCACGTCGAGCGGAGCGTGGGTCGGGTCCTCGGGCTGCCAGCCGTAGGCGGCCTGCCCGGTGAGGCGCGTGCCGTCGATGGCGCGGTCGACCTCGTGAAGCTCGGCGAGCGCATCGGTACGCTCGTCAGCACCGGTCGACTCGTTGGCGAGGCCGTGGAACAGCACCGACGGCCGATTCATGTCGCGCAGCGCCATCTCGCGCAGCATCTGCTGCGGGATCCCCCTGGCCATCACGCGTTCGAACACCAGCGGAGTGGCGTGGTAGAGCGGGATCTCCTCCCAGACGGCGAAGCCGAGGCGGTCGGCCAGCATGAGCACCGTTGGATCGGCGGGCAGATGGGCGGTCCGAATCAGGTCGGTGCCGAGGGCGCGCGCGTCTTCGAGCTCCGCGAGCACCTCCTCCGGTTCCTGGTACGGCGTGCCTCCCGTCGGCTCGGCGTCGGCGTCGACCGCGACGGTCTCGGCGTGAAGGCCGACGCCCTGGAAGAAGGCGGCCTCGCCGTTGAGCATGACGCGCGGCTGAACCGGGTCGATGGCCACGTGGCGGACGCCGAAGGTCGTCCACAGCTCGTCGCGGACGGTCCGCGCCGCGCCGAGGAGCTGGACGCGCAGGACGTAGAGCGCGGGGCGAGCCGGGCTCCAGGCATCGGCCTCCCCGAACACCACCGAAATCGGCACCAGCGTCGAGTCCCCGGCGGCCGGTAGGTCGAGGCCCTCGTTGATGACGGCCAGCGGGTCGTCCAGGTCGGAGACGAGCGGCCGCGGGTCGGGGTTGAGCAGGTTCTCCTCGTCGACCGATGCCGGGAAGATGGCGAGCTGGATCCGCTCGCCGTCGGGTTCGTCATCCGGTTGCGGGACGGCGGCGCGGTGGACGACGACGTTCACGTCCAGGGCGTCCAGGTGCGGGAAGACGTCGGCGCGCGCGACGTGGGCCAATGGGGCCGCCTCGAGCCACACCGGGCCCGTCAGCCCGCCGTAGTTCCACCAGTCGATGATTCCCCACGGCACGACGTCGCTCCGCGTCCCGAGCTCGATCGTGTGCACCCGCACCGCCAGCACGTTCTGCTCGCTCGGCCGCAACGCCTCGCCGGCGGCAAACGCGAACGGCGTCGAGCCCCCCTCGTGGTAGCCGAGCCACGTCCCGTTGAGCCAGACATCGGCGACGTAGTTGGCCGATCCGAACCTGAGCGTCACCGACTGACCGGCCCAGCCGGTCGGGATGACGAAGTGGCGGCGATACCAGGCACCGCCCTCCTCGCCGTCGGGTGGCTCATTCAGCGTGCCGGGAACCTCGAGCTCCTCCCACGCCGCGTCGTCGTGGTCCGGGAGCTGGCGGCCGCCGGCCTCGGCCTCGATGTCGTCGAGGGAGCCGTCCCGCGCGGCCATCGTCAGGTCGACGCCGAGCTCAGTGCGCTCGACGAGCCACGGCCCGTCGAGGTCGATCCGCGGGCGCGGCTGCCATTCGAAGGTCGGCACTGGAATGCCGTTCTGCATGGGGATGGCCACGCCGCTCGAGTCGTCCACGGTCAGGGTCGGCGCCAGTGTGCCGACCGTCGAGATCGGCACGCAGCCGGCGATCGTCGCCGCGGCCAGGACGATGGCGGCGGCCGTCGCGAAGCGCATCGGTCGGATGATGGCAGCCCTCACGCCGCGCAGCATGGCAACGCCACCAAGGTTGGTTGATCGTCCAATGGTCCGGGGACCGCATCGCGCATACTCATCCCGATGCCTGGACACGTCGTCGTCATCGGTTCGGTCAACGTCGATCTCGTCGTGACCGCCGACCATCTCCCCTCACCCGGAGAGACGGTCCTCGGCGGGCGGTTCGCCGTCCATCACGGCGGCAAGGGTGCCAATGCGGCCGTCGCTGCGGCGCGCGCGGGCGCACAGGTGACGATGATTGCCGCGGTCGGCGCAGACGACCACGGCGAGCACGCCGTGGCGGCGCTCGAGGCGGAGGGCGTCGACGTGTCGCGGGTCCGACGTGTCGACGGCGAGCCGACCGGAGTCGCGCTCATCGTGGTCGGGCCGCGCGGCGAGAACCAGATCACGGTTGCGCCCGGCGCCAATGCCACCCTGGAGCTCGATGCCGACGACCGCGCACTGATCGGCGAGGCCGAGGTGCTCCTCACCAACCACGAGATCCCGTTGTCGACCGTCGTCGAGGCGCTGCGCGCGGCTCGCGACGGCGGCACGCTCGCGATCCTCAACCCGGCTCCGGCGCATGCCCTGCCGGCGGAGGTCCTCTCGCTCGGACCGATCCTGACGCCGAACGAGCACGAGCTGGTGGTGGCCATCGGGAACGACGAGACCGGGCCGGCGCTCGACGAGCTTGCCGTGCGACACCACGGACCGATCATCGTCACCCAGGGACCCGCCGGCGCGCTCCTCGCCGACCGGGATCGGCGCCAGCGGTTCTCTGGCTATCCGGCCGGCGGCGTCGTCGACACGACCGGCGCGGGCGACACCTTCTGCGGCGTCCTCGCCGCCTGGCTGGCCGACGGTCTGGCCCTGCCCGATGCGATCACCGCCGCCAATGCGGCCGGGGCGCTGTCGGTGGGCGCGGCAGGTGCGCGGGCCGGGATGCCCGGGCGCGAGGAGATCGTCTCGCTGCTCGACCCCAACTGAGGCTCAGCCGCCGCGAAGCCCGAGACCCTGGTCGCCGGCCATCAGCGTCAGCGCGCCGGCATCGATGGCGTACTCGATCTCCTCGGCATTGAGGACGCTCATCACGGCCGACTCGAGCTGAGCCGCGGGCGCGTCGCATGCCCGCAGCGTGGTCATGAGCTCGCCGACGCGCAGCGTGCCATCGGTCACGTCGTAGATGCCGCCGCCACTGTTGCAACCGTTGTTGACCTCGAGGCGCCCGTCATCGGTGAAGAGGAGGGTTGCCGTCGCGCCGTTCGGGACCGAAGACACCGCGTCGCCGGTGATGATCGAGTCGACCGTCCAGGTCGTTCCCGTCAGCGGCAGGTCCGGCTCGGCGACCTCGCCGTCCTGGAGTGCGATCACCGTCTCTCCCGACGTCAGTGTCAGCTTGTCCCCCTCCTGCACGAGCGACGGCTGCGAACGGAGGAAGCCGAACAGCCAGTCGTCCTGCGCGTGGCGCTCCTCGTCGCAGCCCATCTCGGTCATGCCGCCGCCGTCGACGATCAGCCGTCCGTCCTCAACCGTGTAAGCGCCGCCCATCGTGTTGCAGCCGGCCGATGCGCCGACCTGGCCATCGGTGAAGCTCAGGCGGATCTGCGTGTCGTCCACGAGCGGGCGATCTGCACCGGCCTCGGTCACGGCGAGTGACAGCCACTCGGTCCCGTCGAGCGCCTCCGGGGGCGCGGCGCAGCCCGCCAGCAGCGTCGCAATCATCGCAATGCGGAGCGTCATGCGCGGTGGACGCTCCCACGTCACGGCCGGTTCCGCGGACCGATCATGGCCGCAGCGAATCATCGAGCTTCGGCCGACGGCGCGAGAAGGACCGGGCGCGACTCTGGGGGGAGAAGGGTCGCGGCCGGTCCCTGTCTCAAAGGGTAGCGCCAACGTCCGTCGGACAGCGTACAGACCCTTGGACGGCTGGCGTGGTTCGGCGTGTCGCCTACGCCTCGGTCGCTGCCACGAGTGACTGAGCTGGATTGCTGCGCCATGAGAGGTCGCCAGGTTATCCACAATTTCCTACCCGGCCGTAAGGCGGACGGCAAGGTTCGAGCGATATGGTTTCGGCCAGGAGCAGTCGGGAGACCATCGCCTGCTACGGGGATGACAGCAAGCAACAGGTCTCCCGACTGCTTCGCTGTCGGCGGGGCGGCAACCTGCGTCCGAGCGACAGGCCTTCGGACCGCGAGGAAGACCGATGAGATCTGCGTGCGTGACCTTCGCCTGCATACTCTGCTTCGCAGGTTCGATTGGTTGCCAACCGGCGACCATTGCGAACCGCTCGGACGGCACGCAAGCGCAAGATCTCGGTCCCTCGATGGCCTCGGAGCGTTCGGATATGGGCTCGGACATCCCGCTCGATGCAACCACCCAGAAGATGGTCGCGCGCGCCAGCGAGCACTTGGCACGCACGCTGGGCGCGACGGTCGAGCAGATCGCGCTGGTGACGGCCACGCCGGTTCAGTGGCGTGACGCCGGCCTGGGATGTCCTAGACCGGGCGTCGACTACATCCAGCGCGAGACGCCGGGCTACAACATCTCGCTCGACCTGGGCGGAAGCGTGTACGAGTACCACACGGACCAGGTCAATCGCGTGATCCTCTGCACGACGCGCTAGCCACAGGTCCACACTCGTGGAACGAGTGCACCTCGCGCCACAGTCTGCGACACGAGGTGCATATGTTCGTCGATGGAGCCCGGAGGCTCAGCTCATCGATCGGATCTCAGTTGCCCGGGTTGCGGATGGGATCTCCTTTGTCCAGCGTCGCCGCGCTCGGGATTCCGACCCGCAGCGTGGCCGCCGTCGGACTCTCGATGCCAAGCTCGGCTGCCGCCTTGGCAACCTCCTCGTAGGCTCTGCGCGCGTTGGCAGCCGCACCCAGGTAGTTCCAGTTCGTGAAGTTCCGGACGGCTGTCCTGGCAAACTGCTCGGCCTTCGCGAGGGTGCTCTTCACCGCGTTGGCCCTGGGGTGCGCGAGGATGTCATCCAGCAGTCCGTTCGCCCAGTTCAGGTAGCCGGCAAACTCCCAGCGATACATGTTGTCCTGGTCGAACTCGCCGAACCGGTTGGTGACACCGAGGTACTGCATGACGGTGTCGCTCTCGTCGCCGCCCCAGGCGAAGTAGAACTCGTCCCCCGGCCCGTAATCGAACCCGAGCTCTGAGTCCCAGCCATCGTGCGGATGCGCCATCCCGAAGTGATGACCTGCTTCGTGAACGACCGTCGAGGTGAAGCCGTAACCCAGCTCGCGATAGGCTGCGGCGCCGAACGTGAACGTGTAGGTCTGGGTCCCGTCCGTCCAGTTGTCGTCCGCGAATCCAAGGAGGCCGAACTGGTTCCCGAGCCTCGCTTCGGTGGTGTTGAAGTTGAAGATCGGCGCCACGTAGTCGTTCCGACCGTAGTCGGGAACATATCTTCCGAGGTTCTCGTCGAAGTAGCAGAACAACTCGGCAAACGGGTCTCCGAAGGGAACCCAGCAGTCTTCGACGTCGCGCAGTCCGGCGAAGATTCTGAACGCCCGCCGGGCATCGGCGTCGATCGGGTTTCTGTCGACCAGCCTGGTCTTCCAGTCGTAGTACGGCTGGAATTCAGACACACGGTCCTCGATGAACCCGCTGTCGATCCAATCGGTCCCGCGGCTCGCCGGGTCGTCTTCGAACATGTTCATGTGAAGGACCCTGTCGCCGTTGGGACCGGGAGCGGCAACCAGCGGATCGTAGAGCGGTGAGGCCGTGAAGAGCAGGTTGATGCCAACGAATCTCGTCACCAACCCCAGGTCGGGGCTCAGCGCCGACGCCCTGCGGTAACCACCACCGCCGTACTCCCACGTCGGCGGCATCCGATAGTCCTCGACGTCGTTTCCGTTGAGGTCCGGATCGTCGACGTTCCAGTTGTCCGTGTTGAATTCGGGACCGGCGGAGAGATCGTGGAACCACAGGCGGCTGTGGCTGCCGCCCCAGGCGATCATCTGCCGCGAGTCCAGCTCGCCGAAGTTGTGGCCCGTGTCCGGATCGGGCGCGTCGGTCTTCGTGTAGACGTGGAACCGGAAGTCGGGCCGGCCATGCCAGTTGATGAAGACGACCGTGTAGCCCTTGTCGGGAACGTCCAGATTCTGAGCCAGCCAGCCTTCGACACTGGGCGCGTCGATGTACAGGACCGGGCCAGTGACGTTGAGGACGTTGTTTTCCTGCTCGTTGTAGAGCGTTTGATAGTCCGTGAGGCCGCCCCTCGTCCCGATCTGCCTCAGGTGGGTGAAGAACCGGTTCGTGAAGCTGTTCCCCGCGAAGGAAACGTTGTAGTCAAAGTTGAAACGCAACCCCATGTCCCGACCCGGCAGGCCGTAGAACTGGGGGAACCGGACAACCGGTTCGTACGCATCGGGCAGCTCGTTCAGGAGTGCTCCTGTGTTGATCTTGCTCTGCTTGTAGCCGATGAAGACGATGTTGATCGGCACCTCCTGCCCGAAGGTCACGCTCTCCCCCGGCTGCAGGGCGGTGAAGTCGTCGGCAGCGCGTGCCGATGCGGGTGCCAGGCCCACGACCAGGGCAAAGACAGCAACGACCGAGACAAGCCTTCGCTTCATGGACACGAGTCTCCTCCTCGCCTCGAACATGTGGCCCGACGCCATGTGCTCCCTCCTCCTCCATCGTGGGTCGTGTCCGTCCGCGGCTCACCCGCAGGCAGGATCAGAACCGGCCGGTATCGCTTCCGGTGGAACGCCGAAGATCGATGGGAATCCTGCGCCGAGGTCCCCCCGGATGAGCCCCTGAACAGCCTGTGGGGACTGCGGCGCTGGTGGCACGACTCTACTCATCCCACAGCCCGCACGCAATGGGCGACCGCTGCTCGCAATCAGCGGCGGATCGTCACGGAGATGTAGTCGTCGGTGCCGGTCTGCCGCTTGACCCGGACGATGAGACCGACGTCGGTGTCCCTGAACGCTCTCGGTCGCTCTCCCCTGCCGAACGTGGCGACATCGAGATCGGTGCATGGTGGCTCAGTGAGGTCACCCGGGGTCGCGTCCACGACGCGGACTGGGCCGAAGCCCGTCGGCACTGTCGAGTCAACGTGGTAGATCAGGACCCCGGTCGAACACGCATCGGTATCGTTGCCGATCGCCCGCCGGCTCTCGATGACATACGCGGCTGACGGGCCGGTCGGGACGACGACGAGCTTCGTGCCGCCCCGGCGCTCGACGGCAGTCAGCCGAATTCGCCGGGTGCCGACCTCGTTGACGCAGACGACCTGGGCGTCGGTCAGCCAGCCGAGCTTCCACTTCTCCCAGGCGAAGTGATCCGGAGCGGGGTTGCTGAGGGTGCCCATCAGGTTCCAGCCGCCCACATATCGGTGAATGTCGCCGCCGTCGTACGCGTAGAGGTCCGGCAAGCTGAAGATGTGACCGGTCTCGTGCGCCAACACTCGGTACCCAAAGGCGCCCCATTCCCAGATGTTCTGCCCGAAGGTTGCGCCGTGGGTGACGGCGACGCCGTCAGCGAGGATGCGTTCGTCGCTGGCGTCGATGAAACCGGGCGAACTCGAGATGGCCGTGGCGTTCCTTGGCGTGACGATGTAGACGATCTCGTATCGGGAGAAGTCGACATCGTCGTCGGCGAGAGCCACCGCCTCGGCGATGTATTCGACGTGTTCGTCGAAGGTGATGCCACGATCCATGCCGTAGGCGAAGTCCGGCTGGCTCATCCGATACCACGTGTCCACCGGCGTGATGCGCAGGCGCACCTTGTCGTACGACGTCGTCCGCAGCCAGCCTGCCGCCGGCGCCAGCCAGTCGTAGTACGGATCGGTCGTTCGCAATCCTGCGGGGGCCTCGCTCGCTGGCGCGTTGGGGAAGTCGACAAAGAGCATGACGGCGCCAAGACGACCTCTCGGCCGCAGGAAGACATCGAAGTCCGTGTCGTGACCCTCGTCGTGCCAGCCGGTGGTCGCGGGGAGCTTGCACTCGGAGACCTTGTCCTTCGGACCAGCGGCGAGAGTGGGACTAACCGTCGCAACCAGGAGGACCACGGCGAGGACGAGCCCACTGAGTGCACCGCGGACCCGAGAGCCGACGCCCTGTTGACCGCGGGGGCGCGTGACTCCGATCTCGTATCGACTGGCAAGGCCATGGAGCCATTTACGCGGTTGAAACGCAGTTCGTGAACCGGATCGGGCCATTGGGCACCCTTACCGCGAGGCGCGGTCTCGATACTGGATCAACGGGCAGCAGTCGACGACCGTGTCCGCGCGTCGACGCCTCCTGTTGCGGGCAGTAAACACCCTGCGTCAACCCGAACCAGTGACCTCTTGCATGTCAAGTATCGGCATGGATGCGTAGTGTCCCCACGCGTAGGCCGGAGCCTAAGTCGGGCAAGTTATGGCGGTGAAGCCATACGGCCAGGCGGCTAGAGTCTCACCCTAGAGGCGGCCCGACTCCATCATCGCCTTTAGGTTGTCGAGGTCCTTCTGGAAGGCGCGCCCGAAGAACGACATGAAGGGGCCGGCAAAGGGCTTCAACCAGCCTCCCGGCTCCATCTCCCAGTGCCAGTCGACTCGCGTGCCGTCGCCGGCCGGCGTGAAGGTGTACCTCGTTCGGCCGGTGCCGCCCCACGAGGCGCTGATCAGCTTTAGCGCCACCGCACGGTTCCGCTCGAATTCGGTCACCTCCATGACGCTCTCCATGGTCCCGCCGAACATGCCCTTCACCACGGCCCGCCTCTGGCTTCCGACCCTGGGTGGGCCATCGGTCAACAGCTCGCCACTGATCGCGTTCGCCGCCCATTTCGGCGACAGGGTAGGGTCGGTGAGGACCGCGAACACGTCCTCCACGGGGCGGCCGATCGTGACGCCGACGTCCGCGTTTGCCATCTGCGCAGCTCCTCTCGGTTGAAGCAACGGGGCAGGTGCGAGAGTGCGGCTTCCGGCTGCGAATGTCCAGACGCGCTTGGTGCGCTAGCCGATCATCCCCCTTGGCGTCGCGGATGGATGGCCGTCCAGGTCGCGGAACATTGCAGGCGCAGCCCTCACGACCGGATCATCCACGTCGCGCTGCGCGCCCTTGGGCCTGGCCCGCTGGCGGCATGACCGGTAGCCCGGTGGCGTGGCGGCCTAGCGCTCGAGTGGGACGGCTTGAAGTACTGCGACCGCAGGCCGCGTGGAAGCCGTCCGCAGCGGACCATGGGAGGTCGGACGCCACAGACGGCTTGCGCCGAAGGTACTGCCTCCTGTCGGAAGGTCAAGCCCCCCGAGTAATTTCCGGTGATCGGTGGCACCGCTTGCCGTGCGCAGCTATATCGCTTGAGAGGGTGCCGGGAGTACGGTTGTCCCCATGAGACGGGGGGTACTTCCGGTCAGCCGGCGAGCAGCTCGGAGACGCCCTCGCCCGCTACCCGCGTCGAGTCCGGCGCATGACCGGCCGACGTCGGGGCGGCCCACGCCCTGTGCCCTCTGTCTCGCACTGGTCGCGCCCGACGGCTCAGGCCACGAGGCGATCTGTCCGGGCCTCGAGGCATGAACCCGTCGGAGCCGATGCCGCCCGCCGTGGTCCATCACTATCGCCTCCGCTCCTCCGCCTTCTGGGTTGATGTGCGCGTTCTGGAGATAGACGGGCGCTGGATCTCCTCGGCCGATTCGGTCCACGGGCCAACGCTGGGGTGCGGCACGACAGCCTTCGACGCACTGTGGGTGGCGCTTGAACCGTTTGACGGCGTGGTCGGGGAGCTCTTGGCCTCGCTACCCTCATTGGAGAGTTGACGCACCGTGCTCGGGCACGGCCTCGGCCAGGACCAAAGTGACCTCTTGCCCGTTCCGGCCATGTCCTAGGGAGCTCTGATGGGCGATGCGGCCGGCCTTGTAGTGGTAGTTGCGCAGCGCGATCCGGCGGCGCTCAGCCGGGATGGGGTTGAGGATGCGCGGAGCCAACGCGTCTTACGCTTCAGCAGGTAGGGTGCGCCCGCCGCCGGGCGATGTACTCGGCGCGAGCGGCAGCCTCTCGGGCGTGGCGGCATCCTCCCGGACCCACAGACCGGGACTGGCCGTCAGGTGAAGGTCATCGCCTAGCAAGAAGGTGAGCCCTGGGTTGAACACCTTGTCGCCATGAGCATGGCTCGAAACCGGTTCGTATCGCGCCTTTGGGTCGATCGGTTGGCCGCTCGCGGCGAGGACAACCACTCCATCGGTGAGCACGGGCACCTCCATGCCGATGAGCATACGAACTGACGCGTTCGGCCCCTAGTTGACCGGGTTTATCTCGCGCATCGGGATTTCCTCGTACTCGTCGGCATTCGACGCCAACTCGGCCCCGAGCGCGTGATCCTCGTCGGTATACGTGCCGCTCGGGAGAGTGAGTTCTCCGGTGTCGCCTCTTCGGATACGCCGCGCTGTCTTGTACTCATCCGTCATGCGTACTTCGAACTGGTTGCCCGTCTTCTTGTGCTGCCAGACCTTGATTCGTTCGTCACGCATCGAGTTGCCTCCGGATATAGAGCACGAGGATACGGAAGTCGGCCCTATCCGTTCGGACTGCCCCCATCTGCCGAAGCTGCTCGGCGAGACTCCCGAGGGCCTGTTCTGACGATGTGCCGGTTCCAGTGGCAGAGCCCGGCCCGTCAGCCTCGAGCGCCAGGGCCACCCACTCATCCTCGCCCGTCGTGCTCCCCGCCGGTACCAACTGGGTTGCGATCTCGCGGCGCATGACGCCGGCCAGGTGCCATCCGAGGGGGAGTGATGCCGAGGCGCGGACCCAGAGCCGGGTTAGCTTGCCTTCATGCATGTCGCGCAGTATCGCCGTCCGCCGTTATCAGTCTGTTATCGCTTCGCTTACATCCGCGCGACACCTCGCCGCTAACGTTCGAAGCACCCGCGCTCCTCCACAGCGGGGAACCGATGGCCCGCCAACGCCCCACCTCGCGACGGCGGCCTTCCGGTTTCCTGGACCGAAGTCTTCTGTGAAATCGGTGTTAGAGGCAACGAGGCGGCACGCTCGCTGCGGCGCCGAAAGTCATGGCTCGCTTCATCCCAGCTGCGGCAACTCTCGTGGTGGCAGTCGTGCTGCTCACACTTGGAGCCATGACCGACGCGCTGGGCATGCAGCCAAACTTGCCTGACCGCTACGAGGTGTGGTGCGCGCCGACACTGAAGCGACGTCCCATGCGGCCAGCACTGTGCTGGGGATTTGACGCTACCGAGCCGTCGAGCTGGCGAGATCCTGCCAGGCCGCATTCGACGCACGCTGAGAGAGCGAAGCCGCCGACCGCCGGTTAAGGCGGTCATTCCGTGCTGACTTTGGGTGATTGGTGGGCGACACTGGACTCGAACCAGTGACCTCTTGCATGTCAAGCAAGTGCTCTAACCAGCTGAGCTAGCCGCCCGCCGTTTCGTGCTCAGTTTGGGTGCTTAACGGTACGTCAGTCGCCACGCCGAGCAGGTCGCGATCCTATCAGACCTCCTAACTGGACGCGAGCAGGGCATACACTGCGACTCGATGAGCGAAGGCTCCCCCGCTCCGCAGCCGAAGCCCGCCGAGTTCAAGATGCGGATGGACGGTCGCGGCGGCTTGATCCGCGTGCGCCTGGTCGGCGAACCCCACGATGGCCGGGAGCTGTACATGGACGAGCTCGATCTGCCGCCGGAGATCTACACCACGTCCCGCGCCGACGCGTTCGAGTGGTGGCCACCGGCCGTGAAGGATGTGATGGACCGGTCGGCGCTCGGGAGCGATCCCGCCGGGCCGCCGGTCCGATACATCCTGCGCGTGCCCGATGACACGCGCGAGCCGCTCTACATCTCGGACACCGAGGCGCGCTGACTGCCGGCGATTAGACGCCGATCGCTCGCCACGGACCCCAGATTGCGTACGTGATCCCACGCGACGCCTGGATGTTCACGAACAGCGTCCTGCCGTTCGCGCTGAACGTCGTTCCCGCGAACTCGTCGTTGAAGCGGGGCACGCCCGTCGAGCTCACCATCCGGTTGAGGGCAACATCGAACAGGCGACCCCGCTGCGTCAGCCCGCGCAGGAAGTTGTCGTTGACGTTGTCCTCGCACAGGATGAGGGTGCCGCGGTCGCTGGTCGTGACGTTGTCCGGGAAGTCCAGCGTATCGGCTCCGGGCGACTCGAACAGCAACTCGAGCCTCTCGCTCCGCGTGTGGTACGCCCAGACCTGTCCGGTGCCGTTGCCGTAGCCGTCCGCAATCGGACCGAACGAGGTCTCCGCCGGGCCGCCGCCCTGTGTGGCGACGAAGTACACGACGTCGTTGTCGTAAGCCGATCCTTCGAGCCGCGAGAAGTAGGCAGCGCCCTGGTCGAATCCCTGCTTGCCGACGTAGGTGATCGCATCGTTGTTCGTCGTCGGCGCAGGCAGGCCCGGCGTGTGCGGGAACGTCGGCGCGGGGTCGTCGATATCGACCCACTTGACCCTGTACCTGGCGCCCCTCGGCTGGGCCGCGGCGAGGTCGATGTTCGGGTGGCCCTTGACCGCGAGCATCTGGAGGCGGCCGCGGTTGTCGAGGCGGCCCGTGAGCATCGGGTTGCGGCGCGGGATGTATCGGTAGAAACCGGAGGGGAAGCCGAAGTTGTCCTCGGTGAGGTAGAGAATCCCGTCCCTCGGATCGAAGGCGACCGATTCGTGCGCGAAGCGACCGGCGTTGGTGATCGGCTCGCGGTTCGAGACACCGTCCACCGGCACCTCGAAGATGAAGCCGTGGCGCTTCTGAAGTGGGACGTTCGAGACGCCGGTGAAGTCCGGACCGACGTCGGGCCCGTTCACGGTCTCCTCGCACGTGATCCAGCTGCGCCACGGCATCTGGCCGCCGGAGCAGTTCATCTGCGTGCCGTTCAGGCTCGTGAAGGAATTGACGACTCTGCCGGTCGGCGTGACCTCGATCGTCGTCGTGCCGCTCTGCGCCATCCCGTCGTATGCCGCGGCGGCATCGCCGAACGGCGGGCCGGGGTTGTTGATCTCGTGGTTTCGAATGAGGATGACGTTGCCGTCCCGCCCCCGGAAAGCTCCCATCCCGTCGTGACGGCCAGGCAGGGTCGTCCCGTCGTCGAGCACGACCGTTTGCTCGGTGTCGTGGAACGATCGGTACTTGAATCCCGATGGCAGCCACAGGCGGACCTGGCCGTCACGCAGGTCCGGAATCGGGCGCAGGTCGGCGAAGGTCGGATACCGCTGCGCCGCGGAGGCGAGCTCGACGAACCCGCGGAACGGCCCGCCGAGGGCGACGGCTCCGGCCGTCGCTGCGGCCCCCTTCAAGAACGTCCGCCGGTTCAACGTAGTCACGACAGCGGTCCTCCTCGTGGGCTCGGGCGACTGGTCCGATGATACGACGTGAACCGGCGGTGGCAAACCGCTTCGACTCTTAGGAATGCAGACGAAGGAGGTGACCCGATGCTTCGCGACCGAGACCTGTGGCCCACGCTCCCGGCGTCGGATCTCGAGCGGGCGAAGGCGTTCTATCGCGACGTGCTCGACTTCGAGCCGCTCGTCGAGACCGATGCCTGGCTGACGTATCGGAGCGGAGATACGATCTTCCAGCTCTATCCGACATCGTCCGCTGGGACGGCTCAGCACACGCTGGCCGGCTGGGTGGTCGACGACATCGAGCGCACCGTCTCTCAGCTGCGCGAGCGCGGCGTCGTGTTCGAGGAGTACGACTTCCCCGGCCTGCGGACCGTCGATGGGATCGCCGAGTTGGCCGGCGTCGAGCGGGCGGCTTGGTTCCGCGACAGCGAGGGCAACATCCTCGCGGTCTCGCAGTTCCTCGTGGACCCGATCGGGGGTTAGCGCGCGGGCGGCGCAGGTTCCCGGCATGCCAAGCTCGACTTCCTGGCGGGCGAGGATGGAGCCTCTGCCGTCAGGTAGCCCGCCCGTGCCGGCCCTGCGGCCAGGAGGTCAACGCCGGCGTCCTCCGGGACCGCCTGCTCGAGGACGACTGATCGCGATGGCGAAGACGCCATCACTGAAGGCTTCGAGACGACCGAGCGGGAGATCGGGATCCGGCGCGCGGTTGGGTCACGCCTTATCGGGCCGACTGGTGTCGACCTCTGGGATCGGCTCGATCACGCGCTCGGATGGCACCGGAGATCAATCCCATGCCACCGCGGCGCGAGCCCAGCGACTTGCCTCGTCCAGGGCCCTGGAACCTGACTGAGCGCGAGTCCTGACCAGCGTCGACCCTCTCGGATCTATCGTCGAGTGCGTCCGACTCTGGTCCGCGCCTGGGCGGTGCGGAGCACGGCGAGCGCCGCCACCATAACGATGCCGATGAGGATCGATATCCCGCCAGCCGTCGCGGCGGTGTCGGGGAGGTCCGGCGACGGGTCTTGGCTCGCGGGGGGCTCAGCCGCCGTGACGCTCAGCTCCGCGGAGTCGTTCGTCGGGGACGGGTCGGAGGCGCCCGAGCCGACCGATACCGCGGCGCCGAGGACGTGAACGCCGGACGGGCTGAACGAGACGCGTAGGGATACGGTCGCCTGGTCGCCCGATGCCAGCGACCCCAGATCGCAGGTGATCGTCTGGTCCACCACGGAGCAGGCACCGTCGGGCGTGGATACCGAGTCGAGCCGCGCACCCTCCGGAACGTCGATCGTGAGCGTCACCGATGGCGCTGCGAACGGTCCGGCGTTGTAAGCCGTGACCTGGTAGGTGCTCACGACGTCAACGATCACGTTCGTCGGTCCGGCGATCGTGGCCGCGAGGTCTGCAGCCGGCATCGCCGCTCCGAAGGAGACCGCGCCCATCGCCGGGACGTCGAGGCTGATGCTCGACATCGTTCGGGCGCTGACCGGAGGGAGGGTCCAGGTTGTTCCATCGAAGGCCGCCCCGAGCGAGCTGGTCGGATCGAACGTGGGGTCGTCCTCATCGACCAGGAAGGTGAGGGTCACGGAGTATGGCTCCGGTGCGAGGGCCTCGGGAGCCAGTGTCCACGTGCGATTCACGCTTGCCGCCGGATCGAGGTCCGAGTCGGAGAGGGAGGGTGGATCAGTCCCAATTGTCGACGCGGTCAGCGTGCCTGTGGTGCTCACCGAGGGCCAGCTCACCTCGACTGGAGCGTAGCCGCTGGCATCGCCGATCTCGAATGTGACCGACACTGCGCCGCCCGCCGTAATCGTCTTGCGCAGGCTGCCGACGACATGACCCATCGTGCGCGAGACGGCTCCGCCAGCATCGATCGACACGAGGTGTGGGCCGGCCACGAGGTTACCTCCCACGAGGACCAGCGTGGCGTGAATCGTCAGCGGCCCGTCGATTGCGACTCCCTGCGGGTTTGTGATCTCGAGCTCGCCCAGGTCGGTCACCGAGGCCGGGAGGTGGATATCGGCGGAACTGCCGGCGATCGTGATCAGAGAAGTCGCATCGGCGACGAGATTCGTTGTGGTCCCGGTGATCGGATTCGCGATCGTGAGCCGGAACGGGCCGATGGTCAGCGTGCCGGCCGCGAGCTCCAGCGTGCCGTCGACGTCCAGGTCGCTCGCCATCAGGGCCCCTGCCGGGTTGTCCACCGTCAGGTCGGCGAACTGCACTGTTCCGGCCGTGAGCGTCTGAACCGCGGTCCCATCCAACACGAGCCGCCCACCGCCCGGGGCGAAGCTGCCGGTGACCGTGACATCGCCCGCCACGCGAACGTCGCCGCCACCGCCGTCGAGCACTCCAGCGACGAGCAGGTCGTCCTCAACCTCGAGGAGCTGGCCGCCGGTCGCCAGCGTTCCAGATGTGACGGTGAGGTCGTCCAGCGTCCGCAGCGGCGCCCCAAGTGTCGTGGTGCCGATGCGCACATCAACGCGGAAGAGCGGTGGCCCGTCCATAGTCAGCGTCAGCGTCCCGGCGAAGACGACGCTGCTGGTGCCGGGATCGAGGCCGCCACCGACGTAGGTCCAGTCGCGGGCGGTGCGCAGCGTGCCGGTCAGGGTCAGCGTGCCGGCCGGCTTGTCGATGACCAGGTTGGGCAGCTGGCCGGCGGCGGCGGTGGCGGTGCCGGTGAGGGTCTGGTCGCCGGCCCCGTCGATCAGCAGCGTGGCCGTGCCGCCGTCGAAGCCCGAGGTCTGCAGCAGGTTGCCGCGGGCGGCGACGGTGCCGCCGACCAGGCTGCCGTCGGTCAGCGTCAGCAGGCCGCCGACGCGCAGCGTGTCACCGGCGGCGATGGTCTTGACCAGCGCGCTGCGGAACTCGACGTTGAACAGGGCGTGGTCGCCACTGATGGTCTGGGTGCCGGCGAAGACGACGCTGCTGGTGCCGGGATCGAGGCCGCCACCGACGTAGGTCCAGTCGCGGGCGGTGCGCAGCGTGCCGGTCAGGGTCAGCGTGCCGGCCGGCTTGTCGATGACCAGGTTGGGCAGCTGGCCGGCGGCGGCGGTGGCGGTGCCGGTGAGGGTCTGGTCGCCGGCCCCGTCGATCAGCAGCGTGGCCGTGCCGCCGTCGAAGCCCGAGGTCTGCAGCAGGTTGCCGCGGGCGGCGACGGTGCCGCCGACCAGGCTGCCGTCGGTCAGCGTCAGCAGGCCGCCGACGCGCAGCGTGTCACCGGCGGCGATGGTCTTGACCAGCGCGCTGCGGAACTCGACGTTGAACAGGGCGTGGTCGCCACTGATGGTCTGGGTGCCGGCGAAGACGACGCTGCTGGTGCCGGGATCGAGGCCGCCACCGACGTAGGTCCAGTCGCGGGCGGTGCGCAGCGTGCCGGTCAGGGTCAGCGTGCCGGCCGGCTTGTCGATGACCAGGTTGGGCAGCTGGCCGGCGGCGGCGGTGGCGGTGCCGGTGAGGGTCTGGTCGCCGGCCCCGTCGATCAGCAGCGTGGCCGTGCCGCCGTCGAAGCCCGAGGTCTGCAGCAGGTTGCCGCGGGCGGCGACGGTGCCGCCGACCAGGCTGCCGTCGGTCAGCGTCAGCAGGCCGCCGACGCGCAGCGTGTCACCGGCGGCGATGGTCTTGACCAGCGCGCTGCGGAACTCGACGTTGAACAGGGCGTGGTCGCCACTGATGGTCTGGGTGCCGGCGAAGACGACGCTGCTGGTGCCGGGATCGAGGCCGCCACCGACGTAGGTCCAGTCGCGGGCGGTGCGCAGCGTGCCGGTCAGGGTCAGCGTGCCGGCCGGCTTGTCGATGACCAGGTTGGGCAGCTGGCCGGCGGCGGCGGTGGCGGTGCCGGTGAGGGTCTGGTCGCCGGCCCCGTCGATCAGCAGCGTGGCCGTGCCGCCGTCGAAGCCCGAGGTCTGCAGCAGGTTGCCGCGGGCGGCGACGGTGCCGCCGTCGACCGTCCCATTCGTGAAGGTCAGGAGTCCCGACGCGACCAGCGTGTCACCGGCCGCGATGGTCTTCGGTGCCGCGTTGCTGTGCGCGAAGTTGACGTTCCATAGCGACTCGGTTCCAGAGACGTCGATGGTCGCCGCCGCCCCGGTGAACCGGAGGGTGCCGGCCGCATGCAGGAACGTTCCGCCGGAATGGGTGAGGTTACCGGCCAGCGACAGCGTCCCTGTCGTGCTCGTGAATGTGCCCCCGGACAACGAGAACGGGCCGTTCACAGTGATCGCGGCCGCGCTGCCGTTGAGTGACGAGCCGGACTGCGTCCATCCTGCCGGCCCGACCGTGATCGTTCGACCCGCGCCCTGCGTGATCGACCCACCGTACGTGGCATCGACCTGGACGCCGCCAACGTTGACGTTGGCGAGCGCGATCGCCGCCGGCTTCGCGCTCGTCGCATCGAAGACGGCAGTATCCGCCGCGCCGGGGACGGTGTTCGTCGACCAGTTCAGTGCGTCTGACCAGTTGCCGGTCGGACCTCCGCCGTCCCACGTGATGGTCGCGGCGTGCGTGGGTTCTGGGATGGCGAGAGCTGCTCCGATGAGAACCAGCAGGGCGGCGATGGGGACTGCGAAACGCTCCCCCAGACGCCGGTAGCCTCTGCGCCCGGCCAGTGACACGATGGCGTCAGGCTCATCTCACGCGATGAACTTTCCCCCAGCCCTCCATGTTGCGAGATCCTCGTCGACGTGGGCACGCTCCGAGTGGGAGCACCGTCGCCGCAGACTCGCGGTGCAGGATATCTGAGCCAGCCCGCACGCGGAGGGCACTTTCGCACGCAGCCGGGCGCCGGTCACGCACGCTCAGCGGTCGTCAGGACCGCTGATCGGGGTGGCCGCCGGCATCCCCAGACAGACATGCGAGGCGACCGGCGGCCATCGGGCCTGGGCCCGTCTTGGTTACTGCTCCTGAAGCTTCAGGATGCCAAAGGCAGCGCCCTGTGGATCGCCAATGATGGCGAACCGGCCACCGGGCATGTCCGTCGGAGCCACCATTTCGCTGCCACCAAGGTCGATTGCCTTCTTGAAGCGACCATCAACGTCGTCAACCGTGAAGTAGTTCAGCCAGAAGCTCGGCATCTCGGCTGGGATCTGCGGGTCCATCTCCAGCGCCCCGGCGAGGGGCTCCCCGGCGTGCTCGAACGTGGTGTACTCCTGGCCCTCACCGAACGGTTGCTTGGAGTGCGTCCACCCGAAGACGGTCTCGTAGAACGTGACCGCACGCTCGAGTCCGCGCGCGTTGAGCTCAGCCCAGCCGAAGCCATCTGAGATCCCCGTCGCAAACTGGCTCATCCCCGCGGCTTGCCAGGCCGAGATGAAGGCGCCGGACGGATCGGTGAAGACCGCCATGCGGCCCTGGTCGCCGACGTCGAACGGCGGCGCGATGACGCTGCCACCGGCCTCCTGGACCTTCTTGGCCAAACCGTCGACGTCCTCGGTACCGATGTAGAGCGACCACGCAGTCGGACTCTGATCCCCCTCCTGCTTCGGTCCGATGCCGGCGACCGACTTGTCGCTGAGCTTCGCCGTCGCGTACCCGCCGTATTGCGGGTCCTCCGAGATCTCGAGTTCCCACCCGAACAGCTTCGAGTAGAAGTCTCGTGCGGCCGCTGCATCGATCGTCGCGAGATCGACCCAGGCCGGCTTGTTGGTCAGTGTGGTTGCGACTTGCGCCATGGGGACACTCCGGTGCGGTGCGGTGTAATCCCATAACGATAGCCAACGGGTCCTAATGCAACGTGAGGCGGTGTCATGCCGAACCCAGCTTGCGTGCCAGCCGCTCGGGGCGCGACATGATGGCCAGCTGCGCCGCGTCGCGGGTGTACTCGACGAGATCGCCCTCCGGGACCGGGTCGCCCGGCTCGTAGGTCACGAAGCGCACCTTGCGAAGGTCGAGGTGCGCGCCGCGGAGCAGGTTGTGCGGGTCGTCCATCCAGACGCCGTACTCGAAGCCGAGGTGCACGTGCTCGACCTCGGGCGCGACGAACGCGAAGTACCGCGTTCGCGTGCCGACCGGAACGTCGAAGCCGATCAATCGCCAGCCGGGTCTGACGCGCTCGATGGCGTCGGGAACGGCTCTTACGACCACGTCGCAGAGGCGCTCGGCGATCGACCGGATGCCCGGGGGATACCCGGCAAGGAAGAGCTCGGTCGGGATCGGTTCCACGGGCCCTCATCGTAGTCCCGTCAGAGGTCGAGGCCGAATCGCACGAGATCGGTCTGGCCCTCGAACGTGACCGTCACGCCGACGATCCAGTAGCCGCCCATCTGGAACGACATGCCCTCGACGAGGTAGTCGCCGTCCCCGAGGTCGGCGGTCACCTGCGGCTCGGTCGGCATCCCGTGACCGTGGGCGGGCATGTCTCCGTTGACGCTGACGGTCGCCCCTGCGGCCGGCTCGCCGGCGGCCGTCTCGATGTGAAGCACCCATTCGTGCAGCTGGTTGATCGCCGGATCCGCGGGCCGGCTCTCCCACGACGCGCGGAGGAGGCCGCTCTCGCTCATCACCCCGGCCCGGAGGTTCGGCACCGGCGTGACGGTCGGGCTCGGCTCGGAGGCCAAGGGCTCCGCCGTGGGTGTCGCAATCGGCGTTGTGGAGGGCGTCGCGGACGGACCCCGCGCGGTGCTCGCGCATCCGGCGTGAAGGACGATGACGAGCAGAACGGCGGCGAGCGACCTCACTGGACGGGAGCCTCGTCGAGCGTGCGCAGGAAGGCCTCGAGCTGCGCCAGCTGCGCATCGGTCAGGACGAGCGGCTGGAGCTCCGAGTGGCCGATGGCGGCCTCGGCTGCGTCGCGGTAGTGGCGCAGGACATCGGCGAGCGTCGCGAGCTGTCCGGCGTGCATGTACGGCCCGGTTCTCGAGACGTTGCGCAGCGTCGGCGGCTTGAAGGCGCCAAGCAGGGCCTCGGCGTCGTCGCGCAGGAAGCGCAGGGCGGTGCAATCGCCGGAGCCGGCGTCGCTCCAGCGGGAGAGGCAGTTGAACTCATCCGCCTGCACCAGACCGATGCCGTCGCCGCGCCCGCGGTCCGGCTCACGATCGCGAACCGGCGGCACACCGGTGTTGTGGAAGGCGTTGTTCGTGAACAGCGGCCCGTTGTGGCAGTTCGTGCAGCCCGCCTCACCGATGAAGAGGCGAAGACCCGCGACCTCGTCCGCGGTCAGGGACGTCGTGGGCTCCCCTGCGAGGAGCGCCTCGACGAAGGCGTCGAAGCGCGTCGGCGCCGGCATGAGGCCGCGCTCGAAGGCGGCGATCGACTTGCCGACATTCACGAACACCTCGGTCACGGCGTCGCGATCCGCATCGGTCATGGATTCCCAGTTGCCGGCCGCAGCAGCGTCCTCGACCGGCCCCGCCTGGTCCGGGAAGCGGGATGCATCCTCGAGGGCCGGCAGCGGGCCGAAGATCGCCTCGTACTCGGCGCTGTAGTGCTCCGCGACGAGATGGGCGTACATGCCGCGGTTGCCGCCGTGCTCGGCCCTGTGCTCCATCGGTGCCAGCGCCTGGGCCCACTGGCTGTCCTTGCGCCCGTCCCAGAACAGCCACGGGCTGTACGCGGTGCCGACGATGGTCATCGTCTTGCGCGTCGTTTCGCCGATGCCCTGCGCGCGAGGCAGCCCGTCGGTGAAGTGGAGCTCGGCCTGGTGGCAGGTCGCGCACGAGACCTCGCCGTTCGCGCTGAACCGCGTGTCGGCAAAGATCGCCTCGCCGAGGGCGGCGGCGGCCGGATCGTCGGCGACGCGATTCGACGGGTCGGCAGGCAGGTCCGGCAGGCTGCCGAGCCACAGCGACCGCAGCGCCTCGACCTCGTCCCGGGCGAAGTCCGGCATCGCCAGCCCGGAGGGAGGGACCGGCTCGGCGCGTCCGCCACAGCCGGCGAGCAGACCGATGGCGGCGAGCGCCCCGGCGAGATTGACCACGCGCGTCATGCAGCCCCGATGCGGCCGGGCGGCCGATCGTGACATTGGCCAGTCGGATCAACGCGCCTCGACGGTGAGGACGACGGCGTCGTCGCGCTTCTCGAGCACGAGATGCATGCCGGCCACGTTGGCCGAGCACGTCTCCGCGCACTCGGCGTAGTTGGCGGCCAGCCAGGCGGTCGCGACGGCCTCGTGAGAACCTTCCAGCGTGGCGGTCGTCATCCGCCGCAGCAGGTCGTCGGCGCCGCGCAGGTCGATCGGTCGAGCCTGCGTGCCGATGATCCCCGCCTCCATCCCGATGACGGCTCCGTCCTGCGCGGTGAGCGTCATGCGGTGGACGTGGTCCGCGGCACGGGACTCGCACCTGGCTCCGCCGGCGACCGGAACGCACGTCAGATCGAGTTGCTCGAGGTGCTCCTCTGCCGCCGCCACCGCACCGAGCGTCGGCGCCTCTCCGACGGGCGGCGTCAGCCGCAGCCCGACGACGGCCGCGAGCAGCAGGCCGGCGGCGGCGGCCCCGGCGACCATCGTCGTCGGAACAATGACGCCACGGATCCAGCGAGACGCACCGACGTCGGCAAGGCCAGCGGGCACGTCGTCCAATGTCGCTTCCGCCGCGAACGCCAGACGACCGAGGAAGCGTTCGGCCAACTCGGCCTCACGTGTGCAGGCGGCGCAGCCAGCCAGGTGGAGGCGATCGGCCGCGCTCAGCGTCCCGCCGTCCAGCAGCGTCTCGCCGATGCGCGCGGCGTTGCGGCACGTTGCCTCGGCAGCGCGCCAGCTCATCGGTCCATCTCCTTCCATTGGCGATAGAGGCGCCGACGCGTGCGGCTGATGAGCGCCCGGACGTTGGGGTACGAGAGGGACAGGATGCCGGCGATCTCCTCGAGCGTGTAGCCGTGGCCGTAGTGCATGACGAGGATCGCGCGCTCGCGCAGCGGGAGCCGCTCGATCATCTCGCGCAGCGCAAGGTCGCTCGTGGGCACCTCCTCGATGAGCCGCGGGAGATTGCGGCCCTGGACCGAGGTGCGCCGGAGGGCCTGGTAGCAGAGGTTCTCGGCGATGCGCGCGAGCCATCGGTCCAGCGCGGAGACGTCGCGCAGCTGGTCGAGCCGAGACCTGGCGGCGAGGTAGGTGTCCTGGACGATGTCGTCGGCGTGCTGCTCGCCCAGGATCGAGCGAGCGACGGCGCGCACGCGGGATCGCGCGCGGTCGAACCGCGCGTCGAACTCGTCTACCGAGAGTGATGGGTTCCCGGCCTGGATCAGCTCCACCTGCACTCCACGCTCACGGGCCCTGATGCGTTCGGGGCGCGAAGTGTGACAGAGCCGATCCGGTCAGCCGGCAACCGAGGGCGTCAGTGCGAGCCGAGTCCCCGCCTAGATCGCATCGGCGTCGTAGGTCATGTCGACCTGGGTGGTGAGCGCCCAGATCACCATCACGCAGAGGGCGATCACGGTGAGCGACCAGAATGTCTGGTACGGCAGGAAGGCGAATGCCTCGATCGCAGAGACAATCGCGATGATCGTGCCGACGAAGCGTGCCCACGTCTGGCCGGAAAGTACCGCGAACCCGGCGAGGAGGACGATCACGCCCCAGATCAGGTGGATCCAGCCCCACGTGCCGACGTCGAACGCAAAGACGTAGTTCGGCGTTGCGACGTAGAAGTCCTGGTTGAAGACGGCGACGAGGCCCATCAGTGCCTGGAAGAAGCCGATGAGGATCATCATCATCGCCGCGAAGGCGGTGAATCCGACGGCCCAGCCGCTGGTGCTGCCGCTGCTGCTGCTTGACGTCATTGCGTGCGTGCTCCTCCGTTCCTCTGTGGCTGACGGTCACCGATCGGTTGCCCGCCGGGCAAGAGCATAGGCCAGGCGCGCGCGATCATGCCGACATTCCCCGTGTTCGTACGCTGCCTGGGACATGGATGGACGTCGTCATCCAAACCGGGCGGTCGGGCCGAGGCGGTGTAGGTCAGCCCTCTCAGTCGCCCGCGTGCGGAACAGCCGAGTCCAGCACGCGCTCGATCTCGGCACGGTACCGGAAGCCGGAGGGGTGGCGGGCCAGCCAGCGCAGGTAGTCGGGGTCGGTCCTCGCCAGCTCGGCGATCGTTCGGCCGGCGTGGTGGCCGAAGTCGAGGACGGTCGAGTCGAAGCTCGTCGCGTCGGAGTCGTCGGCCCGGGACCCGCCAGATCCCACTTCCGAAGCGCCGTGCTGAGCTACGTGGTCCTTCACGGAACGGCGTCTCCCCGCTTGTGTATCCCTCGCGCATCCTAACGCCTGCGAGGCTCGCTGCGAAGCACGATTCGGGGGTCATGCCGTCGGGACCTCGACGCCGCCGACGATCGTAACCTCCGCGCGCACCCCAGCGAGCCGTTCGTCGGCGGCCAGGAGCGCGCCGAGGTCCACGTTCAGCACCGCCAGGTCGGCCCGAGCGCCCGGTCGCAGGTGCCCCTCGTCGACGACGCCGAGCGCGCGTGCCGGGCCGAGCGTGTAGGCATTGAGCGCCTCGACGACCGTGAGCGACTGCCTCGGGCGCCAGTCGTCGCGAGCGTCGCTCGGGAGGCGGCGATGGACCGCCGCGAAGATGCCGAGCCACGGGTTGACCGATTCGACCGGCGCGTCCGAACCCGCCGCCAGATGCACGCCGGCCGCGCGCATCGCTCGCCATGGGTAGGCGCCGTCCTGGCGCCCGTCCCAGCAGGATTCGACGAGGTCGCGGTCGGCCGCGGCGTGGATCGGCTGGATGCTGGCTGTGACGCCGAGGCGCGCGAAGCGGTCGACCTCATGGGGCCGGAGCAGCTGGGCGTGCTCCATCCGATCGTTGGGCGTCTCCGCGGGCCGCGTCGGCGCGCGCTCAACGGCGTCGAGGACGGCCGCGGCCGCTCGGTCGCCGATCGCGTGCACCGCGAGGCCGATCCCGGCCGAGCGACCCGCGGCGAAGAGCGCATCGAGCTCGTCGGGGGACACGCGCAGGATGCCCGTATCGGGCGTGCCGCACGTGCGCGCCTCGAACAGCGCGGCGGTCCCCGAACCGAGCGCTCCGTCGGAGTACTCCTTCGCCCAGCCGAACCGCAGTGTGCGCCGGCCCTCCAGCGGCGCGCTGGTGCGCTTGCCCGATGCGGCCGCCGCGAGAACGGCATCGGCCGGGATGCCGATCGTCATCCGCATCCGCCCGTCGAGGAGGTCGCCGAGGTCGGTGAGGGTGGAGTACGAATCGCCGAAGGCAGCATCGGCGCCGATCCCGTTGGCATCGGTGTAATCCCCCGCTTCCGTGGCCCCGGTCAAGCCCAGGCCGGCGAGCTCGCGGAGCGTTGCGTCGAGGTCCGCGCGCAGCGCCGCGCCCTGTGTACGCGTCACCAATGGCGCGACGAGGTTCATCGCCGTCTCGCGCAGCACGCCGGTCGGCTCGCCGCGCGCATCGCGTTCCAGACGGCCACCTGGCGGATCGTCGGTCGCCGGGTCGAGGCCGGCGAGACGCCGGGCGCGTGGCGAGGCCCACGCCGAATGCCCGTCGTGGCTGGTCAGGAAGGCGAGCCGCTCCGCGGCGGCCGCGTCGAGGGCGCCAGGGTCCGCGCCTGCCATCTGCCGCTCGCTCCAGCCCCGGCCGGTGAGCCAGGCGTCCGTCGCGCCGGACTGCGACGCGGCGGCAAGGCGGGCGAGCACCTCGGCGCCGTCGGCCGCGTCGTCGAGCGAGATTGCCCTTCGCGAGCGCGCCAGGCCAACGAGATGGATGTGGAAGTCGTGGAGACCGGGGACGACGGCGGCATCGCCGGCATCGACGACCCGCGCGCCACGGGCGGCCCCATCGGTCACCTCGGCCCGCGTCCCGGCGGTGACCACGCGGCCGCCTGAGATGCCGATCGCCTCAACGGTCTCCGGCCCGCCCGGCTCCGCGGCAACCACGACCTGGCCCGCGACCACGAGGTCGGCGCGCGGCGCGCTCATCGGTCCGGCTCAGCGGTGTAGCGCGGCGTCTGCACGAATCCGGCGGGCTCCGGGCCGAACGCGATCCGCACGAGCACCACGGGCACGACCAGCAGCCAGTGGGACAGGAACAGCGCCCCGCGGGCGGCGCGACCAACCAGCGGCAGGCCGCGCTCGCCGGTCGCCCAGAGGCCGCCGAGGGCCAGCAGGAAGATCCCCGCGCCGTAGCTGAGGAACAGCGCCGCGGGGACGCTCCAGTCGGCAGGCCGTGGCAGCGGGATGGTGGCCAGGCTGGCGACGATGGTCGCGGCGAACAGCGGCGGCACGAGAAACTCGCCTGCAAAGGCGAGGAAGTCGGCCTTGCGGCTGATCGGCTGCGGCCCGAGCACGAGGCCGGGTCCGTGCTCGAGCAGGCGCCGCAGGCTGCCCTCCGCCCAGCGCAGCCGCTGCCGCCACAGCGCACCGATCGTCTCGACCGCCTCCTCGCCGACGGCGACCTCGGGTGCCAGCGTCACGTGCCGGCCGTCCGCTGCGAGCCGCGTCGAGAGATCGAGATCCTCGGTCAAGGCGCGCGGGCTCCAGCCACCGGCGGCCTCGAGCGCCTCCCGCCGCACGAACATCCCGTTGCCGCGCAGCTCGGCGGTGCCATCGGTCGACCATCGGCCGCACTGGCTGGTCAGGTCCATCAGCTGCTCCTCGGCCTGCGCCCTCGTCAGCCACGAGGCCGATGCGTTGCGCGGCGCCCGCGCCACCTGGATCGCATCGGCGCTCGCGTCGCGGATCCACGCCCGCATGGCGCGTTCGAGGAAGTCGGGATCCACGAGCGTGTCGGCATCGATCGCCCCGAGCACGTCGCCGCGCAGGGACGGGTGCGCCCAGGCCAGCACCGCCCCCTTCGTGCGCGGGCCGGGCTCGCGCTCCCGCCGCCGGACGATCACGTGAGCCGCGCCCCCTGCGGCGTGTCGTGCACGGTCGCCGGTGCCGTCGGCCGATCCGTCGTCGACGACCACGAGCTCGTAGTTCGGCGCGCCATCGGTGCCGGCGTAGCGCTGGTCGCGCAGTGAGGCCACGGCCACGCCGATCACCGACGCCTCGTTCGACGCCGGGAGGACGACCGACACGAACGGCAGGTCGCCCGCACTGCCGGTCGGCTCGGTGCGCTGCGCCAGTGCGGCCCGGATGACGCGCGCGCCGTGCCAGGCGAGCCAACCGACGTACCCGATCGAGGCGACGATGAGCAGCTGGAGCAGCCGCGCCGCGAACGGCTGGGTGATCGTCAGCCAGGCGACGAGGATGGAGACGGCGAGGAACGAGGCGGCGACGACCCTAGTCGCCATGAGCGACGGGCCGATGGCGTCGCCGATGCCGGTGCGGCGGCTCGCTCGGCGCCGTCGGGTCGGGCGCATCCGGAAGCCCTGGCGGCGTGGCAGGCTCGGGGGTCGGACCGGGTGGTGGCGGGATCCCGCGATCGTGGTCATGCAGGCCCTGGCTGGAGTTGCGGCGCCAGGACGCGATGCCGGCCCACAGGGTCAGGAGACCGAGGACGGCCATCACGGCCGGGATGCCCGCTCCCTCGAAGAAGATGTTGAGGATGTCGGCCATCGCCGGCGCCAGGAGGACCGGAAGGAAGGATGCGACGGACAGCAGCGTGTTGAGAATGCCGAAGATGCGGCCGCGAACGTCGGGCGGCAGGTCCTCCTGGAGCGCGGTCTGCGCCGGGATGGCGACAAAGGCGTACTCGAGGCCGGCGAAGAGGGCGATCACCACGACGACGGCGATGACGCTGACCAGCGGCGCGATCGCCGGCACCGCCTCCTCGAGCGGGACGGTCGCTCCTCCGACCGCGTTCGCCACCGGCTTGACGGACGCCAGCAGCACGAGCGTGATACCCATCGAGACCAGCCCGATGTCGATCACCAGGCGCTTCGGGATGGCCTTGCCGTACGAGTTCAGGAAGAGGATGCCGAGGACGGCGCCGAGCCCGGCGGGACCCATGATGAAGAAGAAGTTCTCCGGCGTGAGGCCCAGGACGTCGACTGCGAACCCCGGCCCGATGGCGCCGAGCACGCCGATCAGGCTCGAGCTGATGCCCAGGTATGCGAGGCTCCAGGCGACGACGCGATGACGCCTGACGAACGCGACGCCCTCGGCCAGCTGGGCGTAGAGCTCGTGCGCGGCGCGCCCCGCGGCACCGGCCGCCGCCGCGACGACGTGGTCAGGCCTGATGTCTGGCAGCGGCAGGATCGCGATCGCGGCCGCAGCGAACATCACCGCCACGATGACGTACACCGCGATCGGCCCGAGCACATTGAGCACGAGCGGGCCGAGGAAGCCGAAGCCAATGGCGAAGGTGGCATTGATCGTCAGCACGAAGATCGAATTCGCGGCCATCAGGTTGCGCCGATCCACGATGCGCGGGATGGCGGTCAGCTCGGCCGGAGCGAAGATCGCGGTGGCCGTCGCGATCCCGAAGTTGATCAGGTAGACGAGCGGGACGTTGGCGGTCGCGGTCGTCGGCGCGACGAAGATGAAGGCGACGATCCCGATCGCCCGGACCACGTTCGTGGCGAGCATGATCGTCTTCGCGTTGCTGCGCTCGACGAGCACGCCGCCGAGCGTGCTGAACAGCACGGCCGGAACGAGGAAGGTGAGGATCAGCACCGCGACCGCCGTGTCCGAGCCGGTCGTCCGCCGAACCGTCGCCATCAGCGCGGCGAGCACCATGTTGCTCGCCAGCTGGCTCAGCGCCTGGGCTGACCACAGGTAGACGAACGCGCGGTTGCGGAAAACGGTCCCGGCGCCGGAGAGGTCGGCGGCGGCGTCGTGGGGTTGGAGCTCCACGTGCGCCATCGGTTTAGGCGGGCCCTTCGGAGCCGCGGGCGAGGTACGCGGTGAAGCGACGCTCGACGTCGAGGCGGTCCATCAGGATGCGGTGGCCGCAGCCGTCGCACACGAGACCGATATCTGCCCCCAGCCGCACGACTTCCCAGTCGCGGCTCCCGCACGGATGCTCCTTGCGCAGTCGGAGCCGATCACCGATGCGGAGCTCGAGCGGGGCGGCCATCGTCACCCGGCGCCCTCCGAGACGGTCGCGCCCGTGAAGTTGAACGAGCCGAGGTGGAGCGCCGGCACGCGCGAGGCGCCGAAGAACTCCCCGGGCAGGAGCTTCGTCTCGCGGCTCGTGGCTCGGACGTCGCTGAAGGCCTCGGGGATGGACTGCGTGAATCGGAAGTTCAGCACGGGCCGCGTCAGCCTGCCGCCCTCGATGAGGAACGTCCCGTCCTTCGTCATGCCGGTGAGGATCGCCTTCTTCGGATGGACCGGATTGATGTAGTGGAAGCGCGTGACCCACACCCCGCGCTTGACGCCGCCGATGAGCTCGTCGCGCGGCGTCGTGCCAGGCGCCATGAACGTGTTGAGGGCCATCGGCCCCATCAGGTTCGGCGCGGGCAGCCCATGGCCGGTCGACCCGCTGCCTGCTCGGGCGCCGGTCGCCGCGTCGTGGACGACCGCGTTCGCGACGCCGTCGCGGATCAGGTCGACGCGCTTGCGCACGACGCCCTCGAAGTCGATCGGTCCGGGCATCCCGGTCGGGTCCGCGCCGTCGTCCCAGATCGAGACGTTCTCGCCCATCACGCGCTTGCCGAGCTCCATGAACGAGCGACCCTCCTCGAGGGCGAGGCCGCTGAAGCCGATGTAGGAGAGGTACTCCAACAATCCCGCGACGGCGTACTCCTCGAGGATGACCTCGTACTCGCCGGACTCGAGCGCCTCGGCGCCGCGCATGCGATCGCCCTTCCCCGCCGCCTCGGCACCGATCGCCTCGGCATCGATGTCGCCGATGTCGGCGGCACCCGCGTGCGCGTATCCCGATGCGGCGCCGGAGGCGAAGCCATCCATCATCACCGTCAGCAGGCTCGCCCGCGTCGAGCGGTGGCTGGCGCGAATCCCCTTCGAGTTGGCGACGGCGATGGTCATCACCGTGGTCGAGAACGAGCCCGCCGTCTCGAGCCGCGCCCCCTGGCCGGCGGCAATCACCGCGCGGGCACCCGCGGCGCGTAGCTCGGCTCCCGCCTCGGCGGTGGCGGGGACGAAGCCGAGCTCGGAATCGTGGCCGCGGCCGTCGGGCTCCGGGATGATCGCCGCGCGCGGGTTCGGCGCTGAGCGCTCGGCGATGGCCGTCGCGCGCTCGACGACGCCACGAATGCCTTCCTCGTCGAGGCGGTTCGTGGTCGCCACGCCGATCCGCTCGTCGTCGACGACACGGACCTGGAGCTGGGCGTCGTGCTCGCGGACGTTCTGGTGGATCCGGTTGTTCGCGAAGCGCGTGAGCGCCGCGTCCTGGCCGAGGTAGAGCGCCTCGGTGGCGCCCGCGCTCGAGTGGGACAGCGCCCGGTCGAGGAGGTCGTCGACCTCGGTGCGGGTGGCTACCATCGTCCGACTCCCACCTTCACGTTGCGGAATCGCGCCGGCGCGGCGCCATGCCCGACGTGCCCGGTCTGGACCGGCTCGCCCTTGCCGCAGTTCGGCAGCCCCCACAGCGTCCACTCGTCGGGGCCGCAGATCGCGTCGCAGCTGCCCCAGAACTGCGGGGTGATGCCGGTGTACGTCGGGTTCTTCACCAGCTGGGTCAGCTTGCCGTTCTTGATGAGCCAGCCGGCCTGGTCGCCGAACTGGAAGTTCAGCCGCCGATCGTCGATCGACCAGCTCTTGTTCACGCTCATGAAGATGCCTTCACGCGTGTCCGCGATGAGATCCTCGAGGCTGCCGGCGTCGCCCGGCCGCAGGTTGATGTTCGTCATGCGGATGAGCGGGATGTTGCTCCACATCCAGGCGCGAGCGCTGCCCATGCTGCGGCGACCAATGCGCGGTGCGGTCTCGCGGCTCGTGAGGTAGCCGACGAGTGTCCCCTTCTCGATCAGTGGCACCCTCTGGGCCGGCACCCCCTCGTCGTCGTAGCCGAAGGTGCCGAGACCGCCCGGCGCGGTGGCGTCGGCGTCGATGCTCACGAGGTCGCTGCCGTAGCGGAGCTGGTCGAGCTTGTCGGTGGTCAGGAAGCTCGTGCCGGCAAAGCTGGCCTCGGTCCCGAAGACGCGGTCGAGCTCCGTGGGGTGGCCGCACGACTCGTGGATCTGGAGCGCGACCTGGGTCGAGTCGAGGATGAGGTCCATCTCGCCTGACGGGCACTGTGGCGCATCGAGCAGCGCGACCGCGAGCTCGGCGGTCTCCTGGGCGTGGTCGGCGAGGCCGAGCGCCCGAACGGCCTCGAAGCCACCCGTGACCGACTGGCCGCCGAACGAGTTGGGGTAGCTGCGCTGCTGCATCTCGGAGTCGTTGACCGCCGTGGCCTCGATTCCCCCACCGGCCTCGACGATCTCCTGCTCGATCCAGGCGCCGGCCAGCGACGCGAAGGTCTTGCGCTCGCGCCCGGCGACCATGCTTCCCTCGCGGATCGCGACGCCCGGGACTCGCGCCATGCCCGCATCGGCCTCCATGAGGATCGCGAGCTTGTCGTCCAGGCTGACGGCGAACGGGTCCTCGTCGAACGGGGTGCGGTAGGTATCGGTTACCGGGTCGGTCTCGTCGAGCTGCACGGGCTCGCCGCCGGCGATGCCCGAGGCCGCAGCGATCTCGAGCGCCTCGCGGGCGATGCGCTCGGCCTCCTCGAGGTCAAGGTTCGCGCTCGAGCTGAAGCCCCACGCGCCGTCGACGAGGAGGCGCACGCCGAATCCGGCGCTGGAGTTCGAGGTCGCCGCCTCGAGCGCACCGTTCTTGACGGTCAGTCCTTCGGTCTCGCGCTCAACGACGCGGACGTCCGCGTAGGTCGCGCCGCCCCGCTGCGCCCCGTCAAGGGCGCGCTCGATCAGGTCTCTCATGGCACTACCAAGCTCAGGCTCCCGTGGTGGTGGACCGCAACAGGCTACTCGACCGGGCTGGCCGCCGCCGGGACGAGGTTGCGCTCGGTCGGGGGCAGCACGAGCCGGTCCACCTGGCTCACGCTGAACCGCGCGTCGATCGACTGCTCGTAGAGGCTGAGGATGCCTCCCGGTCGCTCGATCGCCGCCTGAAGTCCGTCCGGCGACCCGATCGCGCTGATCTCGAAGCTCGGACCGATCGGGACCCCGTCGATCTCGATCGCACTCGTGCCGAGCACGGCGACGGACCGGGAAGTGATGCGGATCTCGTCGACCGCGATCGCCTCCGCCCCGGCGTTGCGCAGCTCGTGGATGAGGTCGTTGACCGCGATCGGATCGAACGATCCCTCGGCCGTGATCCGGATCCCCTGGCCCTCGACGCCGGCGAGGCCGCCGAGCGCCGAGATGCCGAGCAGCACCTCCTGGCTGATCGTGATGTCCGACTGGCCCTGGACGGCGGCGCTCTCGTAGTCGCGGATCTGGGCGCGCAGCTCGTCGAGCCCGTCGTTGAGCTCGACGTTCGAGGCGTTCAGCGTCTCGATCAGCTCCGCGAGCTCCTGGGCCGACAGGTTCGACAGCTCGATCGGCCGAGCCTGCGAGCGGAGCTGCCCGACGAGGAGCAGGCCGATGATGATCGCCACTCCGAAGAGGCTGACCTGTGCGACCCGTGCGGCCATCAGTCTGCCTCCTCCGAGAGTGGCGCCCCCCAGCGCAGCCTCGTATTGCCGATGAAGGCGGGCAGCGTCAGCTCTTCCCGCGGCTCGCTGGCGAACTCGAGGCCATATGCCTCGATCCGCCGCGCGACACGGGCCAGGTAGCTCGGATGGGCGAGGAAGCGATCATGGAGCCCTTCCGGCCCGATGGCCTCGATCCGGAACGGCGGCGACAACGGGACGGCGTTGACGAGGACGGCCGCGCCCGCGCCGTAGATCGACGAGGTCGCAACGAGCCGCTCGGGGTCCGGACCCTCGACGAGGCCGCCGGAAATCGCGATCGCCTCGGCGCCGGACGCCCACAGCGCGGTCACGATGTCGCGCAGGTCGTCGACGAGGACGATGTAGTTCGTCGCGCTCTCGCCGACCGGCACCTCGCGCAGGCTGTCGGAGATCTCGAGCACCATTCCCGGCCCGCGGACGTCCATCAGGCCGGTCTGCAGCCGAGCCTCGGCGATCGCGAGGTTCAGCTCCTCGCGCGCCGCCTGCGACCCGACATCGGCCTCCTGGAAGGTCTGGACCCGAGTTTCCGCCACCTCGATCTCCGCCCGCAGCCGCTCCTGCTCGCGCTGCGCCTGCTCCGCCTCGGTGATGAGCACACGCTGGGCGGACGTGATGAACTCCTGGCGCGCAAGCGAGCTGTTCCACTGGGCGGCTCCCACGAAGCCGATGACGCCGAGCGCCGCAGCGATGCTGATCGCCCAGGTGCGGCGGCTGCCGCCAGACGACTCGCGCCGGGTCATGTGCGCGACCTCCGCTCGGCGCGGCGGGTCATCGCCAGCGCGCCGCCGGCTGCGGCGGCGAGGCCGACTCCCAGCGCGACGACGGCCGCGACATCGGATCCCGAGGTCGATGGCTCGCCCTCGCCCGGCACGGCATCACCGGGCGGGGGCTCGGCCCCCGGGTCGACCCCGCCAGGATCGACGGTGCCGGCGGTCGGCCGGTCGACGTTCGATGCCGCGATCTGCTCCGGCTCGATCGGCGCCGGCTCGTCGACCCCGAACTCGGCGAAGAAGCCGTCGTACAGACCGTCGGCCGCGACACCGGTCCCCGCCTCGAGCGCCTCGGCGTCGGAGGCGCCGTCGCGATACGCGGCCGTGATGCCGGCGATCGCCTCGCGGCCATACTCGGTGATGATCGTGTCGATCATCGTCGTGCCCTGGGCGTACGAGAGGCGCCCTCCACGCTCGCCGATCGGGAACTGCTCGGTGATCGCGTCGAACGAGAAGAGCCCGGCTCCGGAAGCCTCCTGCTCGACGATCGCCCGCTCGGCGGACGCGCCCTGCGTCTCCGACCACGTCGCGATCCCCTCGTTCAGCCATGTGGCCGGCTCATGGAAGGGATTGTCGGTGGCGTCGTGGAAGACGATGTGGGTGATCTCGTGAACGATCACTGTCTCGAGGTAGGCCGCCGACCCGGCCTCGGCCGAGTTCCACATGAAGATCGTGCGAAGGTTGGGGTACGCGGCCGCACCGGTCCACTCTCGCGCGCCGGGGCCGATCGCTCCGAAGAACTCCTCGCGAGTGAGGTACACGAACACGTCGACCGGGCCGGCGAGCTCGGTCCCGAGCAACTGCTCGGCCTGCTCCACCCCCACCGCACCGAGCTCGCCGAATCGCAGCGCCTGGTCCTCGCCGTCACCGTACCAGTGCACCGTGGACTCGCCGAGCTGGACGCTCTGCCAGTCGAGCCCGGGCCGATCGTCGACGTATCGGAACTGCTCCTCCGTCGACAGCATGACCTCGTCGCCATCGGTCGCGCGCCACTGGTAGGTGATCAGCGTGTTCGGCACGACATGGTCGACCGACGTGTCCCAGACGTACTCGGCGCTCGAGCCGGTCGGCTCGACCGGAAGGACCAGCGACCCGTCGCTGCCCGGCGTGCGGACGAGGAGCTCGAGCCGGTCGGGCGCATCGCCCTCTACGGTCGTGGTGAAGCGGATCTCCTGGCCGTAGCTCGACTCGGCGGTCGACTCGCCGAAGCCGTCGAAGGCGGCGGCGACATCTGTCCCGAGCACGAGGAGCGTCGCGGCCAGCAGCGGCGGCGCCAGCCAGCGGGTCAGCCGTCCCACGACACCCTCCCGAAGTCGACAAGGCCGATCGTCAGGTTGCCGAGCCCGCGCAGGCCGTCCGCCACCAGCCACCAGGTATCACCGTACGCCCACGGGATGACCGGAGCCTGCTCGGCGACGTACGCGTCCACCGCGTCGTACGCGGCGCCGACCTCAGCCTCCGGCGCCCGCGCCGCCGCCTCGAGCAGCTCCACGAACCGGTCGTCGCGCCAGTCGCCGTAGTTGCTCCCGGCGCCCGGCTCCAGGAGGAGGCCGTAGATCGCGTGCGGCGACGGGTAGTCGGCGATCCAGTTGACGGTGAAGATGCCCGGCGGCCGCGAGTCGAGGACGGCGAGGTACTCTGCGAATTCCATCACCTCGATCTCGACCTCGACCCCGAGCTCTTCGCGCCAGATCTCGACGGCCGGGCCTACGCCGAGCCCCGCGCCGCTCACCACGATCGTGCCGAGGTCGGACCGGTCGCCATAGCCGGCCTCGTCGAGCAGGCGGCGCGCCTCGTCTGGATCGTGATCCGACGCCGGCGAGAAGCCGTCCGGCCAGATCGCCGGCGGGACGAGGCTGTCGGCTGCCGTCGCGGAGGCACCCTCGGCCAGCGGCACCAAACGTCCTCCTTCGACCGCGAGGGCGAAGGCCCGGCGGACTCGCTCGTCGTCGAACGGTGGCCTGGCCGTGTCGAAGCCGAAGTAGCTCACCGATAGCGGCTCGGCGGCGTGCAGGTGTGGGCCGAGATCGGCGTCGAACGCGATCCAGGTCGCGTCCCAGCCGGGCACCTGCGCGAGGTCGACCTCGTCGTTCGCGAAGGCCGTGGCGCCGTTGCTCTCGATCGTCGCGATCCAGCGGAGCTCGTCGATCGGAGGCGGTCCTGCGACGTAGTGCTCGTTCGCGCGCAGCGTGAGGTCGGCGCCATCGGTCCCGGCGACGACGTACGGGCCGCTGCCGACGAACGCTTCCGGCGTCTGCCAGGTCGGGGTGGCGTCGGCGGCCGGCGGGACGACGAACGTTGCGGGCGTCGCGGTGATTTCGACGAAGTACGACGCCGGATGGCGCAGCCCCACGACGAGCGTGGTGTCGTCCGGCGCCTCGATCCCGACCTCGTCATCACCCACCGCGCCGGCGCGGCGCTCACTGGCGCCCTCGATCACGGTGAGCACGTCCGGCGCGCTCGCGCCGGTGGCAGGGTCGAGCAGCCGCAGCCACGAGCGGCGGACATCCTCGGCGACGAGGGGCGAGCCGTCGCTGAACACGAGGTCGTCGCGCAGGGTGAAGCGGTACGTGAGCCCGTCGTCGCTCACAGTCCAGCCCGAGGCAAGGGACGGATAGGGCTCGCCGCGTTCGTCGAGGCGCGTCAGCCCGGCGTAGAGCTGGAGCAGCAGCTGGACGTCGGCGGCATCGTCGATGTACGCCGGGTCGAGCGTGCCGGCAGGTCCGGCCAGGAATCGCAGCGGCGGCCCGGCCGCCTGAATCGGCGCACCGGCAGACGTCGCCACGAGGGCGAGCAGGACCGCGGAGACGACCGCGAAGACCCCCCTCGCGCGCCTCATGCGGCCCTCGTCACATGGAGGGCCAGGGGCAGGGCTCGGCGCACGGCGGCTAGTATACGGTCGCCCGTGCAGCATGTTCATGAGCATCGATTTCAACCCCAGCCCGCCGGCAGCCTCACGCTGCGCCAGTTCGTCGAGTCGCTGCGCCGCTGGACGCCGGAGATGCGCCAGCTCGCCCAGATCGCGCTGACACGCACCGAGACAGAACGCCGGCAGTACCTCCAGCAGTTCCACGCCGGCCATCACGACCGCCAACCCGGCCCGAACGACAGCTTCATGCGCTGGGCGTACTCGGACCCGCGGCTGGAGGAGGTCCCGCTCCTCCTCGCCGAGATCGAGCGCACCGACGCGGACTACGCCGGCGCGCTCGACCACGAGGCCGACGTCCTCGTCCGCGAGCGGGCGCGTGGCAAGGGCGCGGCGCAGCGCGTGGCCGACTACCTGGCGCTGCTCGGCATGGAGAACAGCGATCGCGTGCGCGCGGCCATCGGGAGCCTCCTGCCGCCCGGCACGCCCGACGCCGCCGTGGCCGCCACGATCCGCCAGATGCGCCGTCGCTGGCTCGAGCTGTACGGCGACGACCCCTTCTTCGCCGAGGACTGAGGGCGCCATGGGCCGATCCACGCTGGCATGGGGACTGGTCGCATACGGCCTCGTCGGTCTGGGCCTCTCGATCGTCGGCTTCACGTTCGGCCTCGACGCCGCCGGGCAGCTCGAGCGGCTCGCGGCCGCGACCGACACGACGCTGGAAGCGGCGGCTCGCTCCACCGCGGCGGCGGCCGACTCGTTCGAATCGATCGACGCATCCCTCGTGAACGCGGAGGGCTCGATCGCCCAGGCGGCCACGCTGTCCGCGGATGCGGGGGCCACCCTCGACGCGCTGTCGGCGGCGATGAACCTGTCGATCTTCGGCGCCCAGCCGCTCCAGCCACTCGCCGACGAGTTCGCCGACGCTGCCGACCAGGCAGAAGGGCTGGCCGCGACGCTCGAGGTCTCCTCGGGATCGGTCTCCGATGTCCGCACCGACGCGGATGCCATCGGCGCCGAGCTCGAGGCACTCGCCGATGAGCTCGAAGCGCTCCGCGACGCGGTGCCCGTCAACCCGGTCCCGATTCGCGGGCTCGTGGCGCTGCTGCTGGCCTACCTCACCCTGCCGGCCGTGGCTGCGCTCCTTGCCGGGTCGCTGATGCTGCGAGCTCAGCGCGCGGCCCAGGAGGCGCCGCCGGCCTGATCGGTCAATCCGCCTGTCGCATGATCCGCCGCAGCCGCATGAGGGAGCCGACGTACAGCACCAGCCCGATGACGGCCAGCGCCGCGACCATCCACACCGCGGTCACCTCGCCGCGCAGCATGATGTCCTGGAGCAGCGCGATGCCGTGCGTCACCGGCAGCGTGTAGGCGAGGTACTGCGTCCACTCCGCGAAGTCGGTCACCGGCAGGACGAAGCCGGAGAAGAAGACGCTCGCGAGCAGCAGGATCATCGACAGCTGCACCGCCTGGCGCTCGGAGTCTGCGACGAGCGAGATGAGTAGCCCGACGCCGAGCGACGCGAAGGTCAGGAGCAGGACGATGCCGATGAGCGGCAGCCAGCCGCCGAGCAGCGGGACGCCGAGAACGCCGACAAGGAGCGCGCCGAGGGCTCCGCCCACCGCCAGGCTGAGCGCGGCATACGCGACGTACTTGCCGATGAGCAGCTCGCTGGACGTCACCGGCGCCACCCGGAAGCGGTCCAGCTGGCCGCTGAGCCGCTCGCGCACGAGGGACAGGGCGGTGAGCGTGATCGCGAGATGCTGGATCACGAGCGCGAAGACCGCCGGGCCGAAATAGCTGACCACGCTCGGCTCGCTCGGCGCCACGTTCTCCGTCTCGGCTGTCGTCGGCCGTGCCACGACCTCGGGTGGGACCTCCGGGACCTCCTCCCCGACCTCACCCTCGACGAAGGCGATGCCCTCTGCCGCCGCGGCCTCGATGATCTCGGCGTTCAGGCTGCTCACGAGGATCGAGGTCGCCAGGCCGGCGAGCTGGTTGTAGACCGGGTCGATCTGGTTCCACATCACCCGGATCGTCGTCTGGCGGCCGCTGCGCAGCTCGCCGACGGCATCGTCGGGCGCGACGATGACGAGGTCGATCTCGCCGTCGCGGAGGCGCTGCTCGGACGCGGCCGCATCGGTCCCGATGTCCTCGACCACCAGCCGTCCAGGCGCAAGCTCGGCGTAATACTCCGGCTCGCGCGGGAGGCCGACGCTCTCGGGGATGACGATCTCGGTCGTGAACGGCGCGCGATACCCCGAATAGCCGAGGCCGAAGACGAGCATGACCGCGAAGGGACCGATGATCGTGCTGAACAGCACGCCCGGCCTCCGGATGACTTCGCGAAGCTCCTTGCCGGTGAAGGAGCCGATGCGGACGAGACTACCCATCGGACGCTTCGCCATTCCGCGCCGCGCGCCGCTGTCCAACCAGCTCGGTGAAGACGTCGTCGAACGTTGGCTGATGCTCCTCCACCCCGGCCGCGCCGACCCCGGCCGCCCGCATCGCCTCGACGATGCGCGGCGTCAGAGCACCGGCATCGGAGACGGTGGCCATCAGCGTCCGCGGCCCCTGCTGGCGCACGTTCTGAACGCCCTCTACCCGCCCCAGGAGGTCGGGGTCGACGTCGCGGTCCGCGGTGATCTGGAGGACATCGCCACCGAATACCATCCGTCGCAGGGCGTCCGGCGAGTCGAGGGCAACGAGCTCGCCGTCGAGGATGAGCGCCACCCGATCGCAATATTCGGCCTCGGACACGTACTGGGTGGTGACGACGAGCGTTCGCCCTTCGGAGCGCAGCCGGCGCAGCTCGTCCCAGATCGTCTGGCGCAGGATCGGATCGATCCCGGCGGTCGGCTCGTCGATGAAGAGCACCTCGGGGTCGTGGACGAGCGCGCACGCCAGCTCGAGCCGTCGCTGCATGCCGCCCGAGAGATCGCGCGCGAAGACGTGGCGGGCGTCGAGCAGGTCGACGACCTCGAGTGCACGCACGATCCGCCCGGTCCGCCTGAACGGACCGATGCCGTACAGCGCGGCCACGAAGCCCACGTTCTCCTGCGCGGAGAGGTCCTCGTAGAGGCTGAAGAGCTGGGGCATGTACGCGAGCTTGCCGCGGACCCGGCGGCTGAACCGCATCGGGTCCTCGCCCATGACCGTGATCTCGCCCTTCGTCCGGCCGAGGGTGCCGGTGAGCATGCGAATTGTCGTCGTCTTGCCCGAGCCGCTCGGCCCGACCACTCCGAGGATCGTCGCGGGGCTGACGTCGAAGCTGAGGTCGTCGACGACGATGCGCCCGTCGAACGCGCGCGTCACGTCGCGGGCCGCGATGATCGGCTCGGTTGGCTGGGTCACGCCGCCCTCAACGCAAGAGGCATGCCGTGGGCCGAGCAAGCGCTTGCCGCAACCGGCACGCGATGTGCCACGGCGACGGATGACGAATCACACGAAGGGGAGAACCATGGCCGAGCTCGACGCCGAAGATCGCGACAAGCTGCGGAAGGACCAGTTCGCCTACGTCGACAGCGACGGGGGCGAGCACCTGCCGCTCAACGACGAGTCGCACGTGCGCAACGCGATCGCGCGCTTCAACCAGACCGAATTCGAGAGCAAGTCCGCCAAGGAGGAGGCGCGCAGGAAGATCCTCCGGGCCGCCGAGCGCCACCGGATCGAGGTCGACGACGACGCCAACGTCAAGCAGCCGGTCGGCTGACGGACCCTAGAAGTGCTCCTCCTGGTCGGCGCGCTCGTCGCCGCCGATCCGGGACTCGCGCGCCTCGTGTCCCTCGGGCGCGTCATCTTCGGCTTCGGGCTCGCTCGGGGTGACGTGCTCGTGGGCATGTGATCCCTGCGAGCGGGTGACGTCCGCGTGGTGCGCGGGGTCGCTCGCCTCGCGCCACTCGCCGGGCTCGAAGTCGCGCTGGATGTCGTCGGGCGTCAGGTCACCGGTTGCGCCGGTCATCCCTCCGCCGGACTGATTACGACGAGTCATCGTCCCGACGGGACCTCCACCTCTCCGCGCCACGAGTCGGTCTCGGAGCGACGGCTCTCGATGAACTCCTGCAACGGCACCTTACGTCGATGCTCTCGACACCGAAGCCATGATTGCACCTCCAGGGGAATGGTGCTCGTGCCGGGAATGCGATGCAAGGCCCGCGCCAGATGGTCTCCCTATACTCGGCCGTCATGCATCGCCCCGGACGCATCGCCCCGCTCCTCCTCGTCTCGGCCATCGCCCTTGCCGGATGTGTCTCGGAGAACCGACCGGAGGACTGCGATGCCGACGAACGGACGATCGAGCTGACCGTTAGCGCCGGCGCGCTGGAGCCGGACGACCCGGCGGCCTGCCGCGGCCAGCTCGTCACGCTCGTCATCGACTCCGAGGTGGACGGCGTGTTCCACATTCACGGACTCGACGCGGTGGTGCCCGCCACGACGATCGCTGCCGGCGAGGAGCTCACCATCGAGTTCGAGGCCACCACCAGCGGCCAGTTCCCGATCGAGCTGCATCCGGTCGACGACCCGCAGGGCGTGACCATCGGGATCCTCACCGTCCATGAGGACTGATCGCCGCCTGACGCTGGCGGCCTTGGTGGCGGCTGGGCTCGCGGTCGCGCTCCCGCATCGGGCATCGGCCCACGCGATCGACGGCGCCTTCCAGCTGCCCGTCGCGCTCTGGCTCTACCTGCTCGGGGCAGCCGTCGCCGTCGCCGCCTCGTTCGTTGTCGCCGTCGTCGCCACGCGCCGTGCGAGCGACCCGGACTACCACACCGTCGTCGTCGCGCCGGTCATCGGCGCGATCCTGCGACCGCTGCTTCGAGCCCTCGGCCTGGCGTGGTGGTACGGGGCAATCGTCGTCGGGTTCCTGGTCGCCGACATCTCGCCATTCCCGGCGGTGCTGCTGTGGATCGGGATCTGGGTCGCACTGCCGATCGTCGCGGCGGTCGTCGGCAACCCTTGGCCGTCGTTGAGCCCGTTCCGCACGACCTACGCGGCACTGGAGTGGATCGCACGCCGCCTCGGGGCGGAGCGCCTCGACGCGGGTCTCCCCTACCCGCCGTGGCTGGCCCGATGGCCGGCCGTCGCGCTGCTCGCGACCGGCGTCTGGTGCGAGCTCATCCTGCCGGGCAGCGACGTGGCGACCACCGTCGCCGGGCTGCTGGCCGGCTACACCGTGTTGACCCTCCTCGGCATGGCGCTGTTCGGGCCGGTGGCCTGGCTGCGACACGGCGAGCTGTTCGAGGTGCTCCTCGGCTGGTTCGGGCGCATCGGTCCGGTCGCCCGTCGCTCCGTCGGCCGTGAGCTCTGCGTTGGTTGCGCCGAGGCGTGCGACGCGGATCGGTGCATCGACTGCCCGGAGTGCGCCACCGCGGCCGACGACGGCGAGCGCCGCGCGGAGCTGCGGACATGGTTCGTCGGGCTCACCGAGCCGGCTCCGCCCGGGTGGTCCGATGCGGCCTTCATCGTCCTCGTCCTCGCCGGCGTCACACACGACGGCCTGAGCGAGACCGCGTTCGGTGCGACGCTGCTGGAGTGGATGCTGACGCCGATCATCGGCGCCCTCGGCGTAACCTCGGTCGCCTTTCTCCTGTCCGAAACGGCGGCGCTGGCCATCGTCGTGGCCGCCTTCCTCCTCGCCTTCGCTGCCACCCTGGCGCTCACCCGCGCGCTCGCGCCGGCCTCGGCTATGCGACCGGCGGCCTACGCTGCGACGCTCCTACCGATCGCCGCGGGCTACCTGATCGCCCACTACCTGACGCTCGTCATCCGCGGCGCGATCTGGCTGCCGGCCCTCATCGTGGACCCGCTGATGAGCCTGGCGCCGGACATCGGCTGGATCCCGGTCGGCGCGATCTGGTACCTGAGCGTGGCGGCGATCGTGGGCGGCCACATCGCGGGCATCGTGCTCGCCCATCGGCTCACCCTCCGCGACGCACCGGGTCGCGCGACCGTCGCCGGCCTGCCGATGGTGGCGCTGATGATCGGCTACACGGTGTTGAGCCTGTGGATCATCGCCCAGCCGATCGTTGTCGAGCCGGGCGTGCAACCGGCGGCCTTCCGCTAGGCTCGGCGCCATGACCGAGGTCAGCATCGCTGTCGCCTTCGCGGCCGGGGTCCTCAGCTTCATCTCGCCGTGCGTGCTTGCGCTGCTGCCGGTGTACCTCGCCTTCCTCGGCAACGCGGCGGTCGCCGACGACTCCGGCACCGTCGCCGCCACCCGCGCCCAGGTGCTGCCGCAGGCGCTGCTCTTCGTGAGCGGCTTCAGCGTCCTTTTCATCGTGCTCGGGACCGCGATCGGCATCCTCGGCGGCCCGCTGTTGCGGATCCCCGAGGCGCGCATGGTCGTCGGCGTGCTCGTCATCGTCATCGGCGTGCTGACGACGGGCGTTTTCGGCCCCGTCTTCGATCGGCTCCAGGTGGGCGTCAGCCCGGAGTGGCTGCCAGCGGCGCGTTCCACGCGGGCGCTCGCGCTCGGCGGGCTCGTGGCGATCGGCTGGACGCCGTGCATCGGTCCCGTGCTCGGCGCGATCTTCACGATGGGTGCGTCGAGCGGATCGGCGCCCGCGGTCGCGTTGCTGTTGACCGCCTACGCGATCGGCCTGGCGATCCCCTTCCTCGTGGCCGCCTTCGCCTTCCCGGCGATCCGCCCGCTCGTCGCCTTCCTGCGGCGCAACCACCGCGTCGTGCAGGTCGTGACCGGCCTGCTCATCGTGGCGATCGGCGTCCTGATCTACCTGAACGCCTTCGCCACGCTGGCAGGCCTCTTCCCCTTCGCGCTGTAGGGCGTCAGCCCTCCGGCGTCGCCGGCGTCACCTCGGGCTCGCCACGCTCCTCCCACACGAACCGGTACAGGCATAACAGCCACTCGATGGCGGGATAACGCCGTCCGGCAACATCCCGGAGTAATCAGCGGTCGCCATGCACCCTTCACGCAACACCTCGCAAGCTGAATGTCCGATACGCCTCCCAATGGTTTCAGACCGCGCGCGACGGGCTGGCACGTCACGTGCGGCCCTGGCCTCATGAACTCCACACGAGAGAAATACTGATGCAACTCGATGGACTTAATGTCGCCGTCCTCGTCACCGACGGCTACGAGCCGAGCGAGCTGACCGAGCCGATGGCAGCGCTCCGTGGGGCCGGCGCCGGCGTCACGATCATCTCCGACCACCACGGCACCATCCGTGGCAAGACCGATGCGGACACCGCCACGGTCGACCTGACCCTGGACACGGCGCGTCCCGACGACTACGGCGCGCTGCTCCTACCCGGCGGCGTCAAGAACCCCGACACGATGCGTCAGAACGAGCGCGGGGTGGCATTCGTTCGCCACTTCGCCGATGCCGGCAAGCCGATCGCCGCCATCTGCCACGCGCCATGGATGCTCGTCGAGGCCGATGTCGTTCGAGGCCGGCGCGTGACCAGCTACCCGTCGCTGAAGACGGATCTGCGCAACGCCGGAGCCGAGTGGCTCGACGCCGAAGTCGTCGTCGACCAGGGGCTTGTCACCTCGCGCACGCCCAAGGATCTTCCCGCCTTCGACGCGAAGATGCTCGAGGAATTCGCCGAGGGCGTGCACGAGGAGGCGAGGGCCGGGGCGACCGCCACCCGGTAAGCCTGCCCCCGCGTCCGTCACCGACGGCGCGAAGTCCGGAGGCGGATCTCGACGGCGCGAAGCAGGTCGAAGGCATGGCTGTCGCCATGGGTGCGGGCCAGGGCCGTCACCAGATCGTGCCACGCGTCATCCGCGGGCTCCTGGACGTACCGCGTCGCCCGTACGTTGAGATCGGCCATTGCCTCCATCAGGAGCTCCGCGCGAGCCGCGTCCGGAGTGCTGGGCTGAGTGACGTCGCTGACCTCGCGCATCCATCCATTTCCGCGTGCGTGCGTGGGCGGCGGATTGTGGATAACTTGGTGCCAGTTGTCAACACCTCTCGCGTATCGAGGGAACAGCGACTGAAGTGGCGCCCGCGGAGGGATTCGAACCCCCGACGCCCGCCTTAGGACGGCGGCGCTCTATCCACTGAGCTACGCGGGCGGCGCTCGGCCGATCCTACTCTATGATCCCGCCCATGCCCCGAGCCACCCTTTATGTCCGCGAGGGCTGCCACCTCTGCGAGGAGGCGAGCGTCCTGCTCGACGAGATGCTCGGATCCGACGGCTGGGGCGCCATCGACATCGGGACCGATGACGACCTCCTCCTGCGCTACGCGCACCGCATCCCGGTGCTGATCGTCGACGGCAAGGAGCGCGCGGAGCTCGTCATCACCCGCCCCGACCTCGAGGAGGTCTTCGCGGGCCGATGATCCCATCGGTCCTCCGGCGGCGCCGATACAGCCTGCTCTGGCTGGCTTCAATCGTCGTCCTCGGCGTACTGCTCGCCTGGCTCGTCAGCGTGCCGCTCCTGCGAGGGGCGCCGGACGGCCGATCCGGGACGCTCGTCGGCCAGGCCGCGCCGGCACTCGAAGCGCCCGACCTCGACGGTCGCGAGTGGTCATCGGCCGATGCCGGCGGCCGTATCACCTGGGTCAATTTCTGGGCCACCAGCTGCGAGCCGTGCCGCACCGAGATGCCGGCCATGCAGCGCATCGCCGAGGAGTACGCGGACGACCTGTTCATCCTCGGCGTGAACTGGGGTGAGGAGGAGGCCGCAGTCGCCGACTTCGCTGACCGCTACGGCGTCACCTACCCGATCCTGCTCGATCCCGGCCTGGACATCTACTACGACTGGGCCGGAACCGATGGGCTGCCGCGCCACTACTTCATCGGCGAGTCGGGGACCGTCCTCCGCGAGGTGATCGGGCCGCTGGACCCGGCTCGAATGGTCGAGATCATCGACGAGCTGCTCGCGTCGGCTGGTTGAAGCCACCGCTCAGGGACCGAAAACCTGACCCGGAAGACCCCGGAAGGGCCGAAACCGCGTCTTCGTTCGCGGAATCCGCCGCCAAGCGGACCGATGAACCGCTCGGGCCAGCGAGCGCCTGCCGGAGCCGTGCCCTGGTTCGCGATAGCCGCCGCTGAGCGGCGGACGTCCGGGATTGCGACAAAGAAGAAGCGGCGCCTTGGCGCCCCCCGTCATCGGTCTCGAAGGGATGGCTCAGCCGCCGACGACGACCGTTCCGTTCATGTCCGGGTGGATATCGCACTGGAAGTAGTACTCGCCCGGCTCGAGCGCGCCCACGTCGAGCGTGACGGTCTGGCCGGCCTCGGCGGTCGCGCCGACTTCGCCCAGCAGATCGCCACCCTCCGCGGTGTAGATGCTGATGTTGTGCGGCGCCGAGTCGTTGTTGACGAGGGTGATCGTGAAGTCCTCGCCAGCCGGCGCCTCGATGGTGCCGACATTGAAGACGAGTGACTGCTCGGCGGTGATCTCAACCGCACCATCCTCGACGGTGGCGGTCCCGCCCGTGCCGCCGTTAGCGGGCTCGCTGGCGTCGGAGCCGCCGCTGCATGCGGCCAGCCCGGAGGCGAACACGAGGATCAGGGTGATGAGCGCGCCGCGGCGCAGCGCGAACGAGGAGATGTTCATTCGTGAAGTGCGTCCTTTCGACGTTGGGTGATCCGACATCCAGGGCGTCGGAGGTGGCATGACCATGGTATCCGGCCGCCCGGGCTCAGTCGAGTGAGGGACCGTCGTTGCGGCCAGGGCACTCCCTATTCGTAACCGAGATCGTTACGAATCAACCCTCCACCGCTCGGTACCCACGCTCCGTTGCCTCCAGCCGCACCGGCATCTCGCCCGGGTCGTGGGTGAAATAGCACCACCAGCCCGCGGCGGCGGCGCGGGCGACGAGCTGGTTGCGCACCTCGATCGCGTCGATCGGGTAGTCGTCGTAGGCGCTGACCCAACGCACCGGCACCTGCCAGCGCGTCGGGATCAGGTCGCCCCAGAAGATGGCGCGATCCGGGAGCGGGTCGTCGGAGCGTCTGCCGGGCCGGTCGACGCCGATCAGCACCGCCTGCGAGCCGCGCGTGTGCCCGCCGGTGCGGAGCACCCGAACGCCGGGCAGGACCTCGACCTCGCCGTTGACCTCGGCCAGCTGCCCGGCGGCACGGACCGCGTCGAGCTGCTCGACCTCCATGATCCCCTGGACCCGCAGCTCGTCGCCGTGGGCGGCCTCGGCTTCGTCCCGCTGAACGACATAGCGCGCGTTCGGGAAGGCCGGGCGACCATCGGGTCCGAGCATGCCGCCCGCGTGGTCGTAGTGAAGGTGCGTGACGACGACGTAATCGATCGAGGCCGGGTCCTCCCCTACGGCCCGCAGCGCCTCGGCCGGGTCGCCGCCGTCGACGCCCTTGATGTCGCGATCCTTGTCGCTCATCCGCACGCCGGTGCCGGTCTCGACGAGCAGTCGATGCCCGCCGGCCTCGACGAGCAGGAGGTTGAGCCGGCACAGGATGCGTCCGCGTTCGTCGGCGGTCACGAATCGCGTCCACAGCGGGTGCGGGATGACGCCGAAGAAGGCGCCGGCATCGGGCCGGAACCAGCCCGCGCGCACGACGCGGACGGTGATGCCACCGGCGAACGGCTTCGCAGGACCGATGTCGTGGAGCGGCGCGCTCGCCGGCGCGGTCATCGGCGAACGACCCGCCCGCGCTCGAAGTCGGCGTGGTAGCGGCTTGCGGTTGGATCGGTCTGTCCGCGATAGCGCGAGCCGAGGCGCTCGTCGCCGTAGACGACTTCAGCCGGCGAAGTAAGCCGCTGGAAGCTGATCTGGCCGATCTTCATGCCGTCGTACAGCTTGATCGGCAGGTTGGCGACGTTCGATAGCTCGAGGGTCAGCGTTCCCTCCCACCCAGGATCCACGTACCCGGCCGTCGAGTGGATCAGCAGCCCGAGCCGGCCCAGGCTCGACCTGCCTTCCAGGCGCGCCACCAGGTCATCGGGCAGGCCGACGCGCTCGAAGGTCGCTCCGAGGACGAACTCTCCGGGATGGAGGATGAACGGCTCGTCGCCGGCGATCTCGACCAGCTCGGTCAGCTCCGGCTGGTCGGTGCGCGGGTCGATGACCGCCGTGCGGTTGTTGCGGAAGACACGGAAGCGGTCGCCGAGATGGAGGTCGACGCTCGACGGCTGGACCGCTTCGGGCACGAACGGATCGATGACGATCCGGCCGGCGTCGATCTCGGCCCGGATGTCCCGGTCGGACAGGATCATGCAGCGACGATCTTACTCGCGCTGCCGGATGAGCCGATCGACCTCGCGCTGCAGGGTCTCGATGTCGTCGTAGGCGTGATAGACCGATGCGAACCGGATGTACGCCAGCTGATCGAGGTCTCTGAGCGCCTCCGTCGCCAGGCGCCCGACCTCGGTCGACGGGATATCCGCGTCACCGCGGCCGCGAAGCGTGGACTCGATCTCGTCGAGGGCGGCCTCGACCCGGTCGAGGGTGACCGGCCGCTTCTGGAGCGCCTTGAGCAGCCCGGCTCGCAGCTTCTCGCGCTCGAACTCCTCGCGGCTGCCGTCGCGCTTGACGACGATCAGGCGCGCACCCTCTGGTCGCTCGTAGGTGGTGAACCGATGGCCACACGCCTCGCATTCTCGGCGGCGGCGGATGGTGCTGCCGTTCTCGAGGTCCCGCGAATCGATGACGCGGGTTCCTGTCGCCTCACAACGGGGGCATCGCATGCTGTCTCGGCGCTCCTATACCAGTGGTGGTATCCCCCTGAACGATACCACAACCTGTTGGGCTGTTCAGCTGACCGCTCTATTCGTAGCATTGCGCGCTACGAATTGGCCGACAGCCGATCGGCCGCCTTCGCGATTCAGCGTTGGTTCTTGGTCGCGCGCGCGCGGCGCCTTCCCTCGTGCATGGCTTGCACGCGGCCTCCTGGGATCGAGGCGCCCTCCTCGATCAACGACGCGCTCACCAGCTGCGGCTCCGGCATGTGCTCGGCCCACGGGTCGCGATCGCCGAGGACTCCGACGGCGGTGTGGATCGTGAAGTCGTTCGGCGACACGTCGTCGAGCTCGTCCCAGGCGACCGGAAACGACACGGGCGTGCCGGGCCGCACCCGCGGGCTGTACGCGGAGATGACCGAGGCCCAGCCGACCCGCGTCGCGTCGATGAAGACCTTCCCGCCGCGGTCCTCCTTCATGAAGGCCGTCGTCGCGATCTGGGGGTCGAGACGGGTCGCCCGCTCCGCGATCGCGCGAGTTGCAGCGGCCGCATCCGCCATGGATGGCTCGCCGTCCACCGGCACGTACACGTGCAGGCCTTTCGACCCGCTCGTCTTCAGCGCACCCGCGAGGTTCACCTCGGCAAGCGCAGCGCCCACGAGATGAGCCGCGCGTGCCGCCATGGCGAAGGCGCCGAGGTCGGGCGGATCGAGGTCGATGACGAGGTGCGTCGGGCACTCGGGGCGATCGGCGCGGACGAGGGTCGGGTGGTACTCCACCGCTCGCTGGTTGGCGAACCAGATGAGCGTGCGCCGGTCGTTGCACAGCGCGTAGTCGACGTCGCGTCGGGAACTCTCCGACCAGAGGCGCACCGTGCGCACCCAATCCGGGGTGTAGCGCGGCACGTTCTTCTGCATGAAGGCCTCCTGGCCTCGATGCACCCGAATCACCGAGAGCGGGCGGTCCGCCAGCTCGGGCAGGAGCCGGTCACGGACGGCATCGAGGTATTCGACCAGATCGCGCTTCGTCGCTGCCGCTCCCTCGAAGAGCGGCTGATCCAGGTTCGTCAGCGCGACGCCGTCGCGTGTCTCCTCGGCAGTCATCCGTCGAGCCTAGCCCATCGTGCAGCGGGTCAGGCCAGCGCGCGGAACTCCCGTCGCAGCCGACGCTCGGCCGCGCCGCCGCGCGTCACGCCCATCTCGCCGAGACCGATGAGCGCCGCCCCGAGCACGGGGCGGTCGCGCAGCCGGTGGATCCGGGCGTGCGGTACCGCTGCACGCACGCCCGCCTCGAGTCGCTCGTAGAACGGTCGGTCGGTGGCGCGGAAGACGCCGCCGGTCAGCACCACGTCGACCGGCCGGCGCGCGACGCGCAGCTGGCGGGCGATGGCCACGGCCATGGTTGCAAGCTCCTCGGCGAGACGGTCGACGATGCTGCGCGCCGCAGCGTCGCCCTCTCCGGCGACCTCGAACACGAGCGGCGCGAGCTCCTCGAGGCGCCGGCTGCTCATCGTGCCCTCGTACATCCGGCGCGCGACGTCGATCGGCCGCCGGACGCCGAGGCGCTCCGGCACCCGCCGGGCCAAGGCTGTCGCCGGACCGCGCCCGTCGCGCGCCCGCACCGCCGCCCCGAGCGCCTCACGACCGATCCCCTCCCCGCCGCCCCAGTCCCCCGACAGGTCACCGATGCCGGCCAGCCGCGCCGTTCGTCCATCGGGACCGACCCCGGCCGCGTTCACCCCGGCACCGCAGACGACGACGACGCCCCAGCCGTCGGGCGCGCCCGCGCGGAGAGCGGCGAAGGCATCGTTGTGAACCGACACGCGTTCCGCCACGCCGGATCCCGCGAAGGCGCCGGTCAGCGCCCGGACGTCCGCCGGGAAGTCGGCGCCTGCCACACAGAAGGCACCGCGGCTGGACCTGGGCACGACCCCCGCGTCGCGCGCGGCGCGGGCGTTGAGGTCGACGAGGCGGGCCATCGCCACCTCCATCGGCACCTGCTGGTGCGAGATCGTCGGCCCGGTGACGAGCGCGAGCAGCTCGCCGGAGCGCGAGACGAGGGCGAGATCGATCTTCGAGTTGCCGCCATCGACGGCGAGGACCGCCGCTACGTGCCGGGTCACCCCATCGGCGCCGCGATTGGCGGCTGCGGATTGCCGACCGGCGACAGGTCCGTCGGGAGGTCGAGCTCGTCGACGCCCACGAACCGCGCGGCAGCGGCGCGCAGCCGCTCGACGATCTCGGCCAACGCCGGCGCGACCGGATCGGGCCAGGTGTGGAGCAGCACGATCGCGCCATCGCCGTGGGCTAGCACGCCGTCGACGGCGCGCGCCGCGATCTCGTCGGCCGAGCGGCCGGGATCCCACTCGTAGACCTCGACGTCCCAACCGACGTGCCGGTAACCCAGAGCGGCCAGGCGAGCGACGAGGTCGGCATGGTCGGCGCCGGCGCCGAACGGGAAGCGCGCCCAGGGCCGCGGATCGGTGCCCGTCACCTCGGTGATGACCCGCTCGGCCTCGCGGACATCCTCCACGAAGCCGTCCTCGCTGAGGAGCGGCATCCGCGCGTGATAGAACGAATGGTGGCCGACGAGATGGCCCTCAGCCGCCACGCGCCCAGCCATCTCGGGGAAGGCCTCCACCCATCGGCCCTGGAGGAAGACCGATGCGCGCACGTCGAGCCGTCGAAGCTCGTCGAGCACCCAGCCGGCGTGTGCCCCGTGATGGGGGCGGTCCGGGTGCTCGGCGTCGAAGGTGAGGGCGACCTGCAGGCCGTCGCTCACTTCTCGACCCCTGTGATGACGATGCCGCGCATGAAGAACCGCTGGGCCATGAAGAAGATCACCATCGGGATCACGATCGTCATCAGCGTAGCGGCCTGCACGAGCTCAACCTGCTCGCTGTAGATGCTGTTGAACCGCGCCAGGCCGGTGGCGATGGGCTGGAGATCGGGCTTCGACGACAGGTACAGCAATGGCTCGAAGTACAGGTTCCAGGTGTAGACGATGTGGAACACGGCGACGGCGATGATCACGGCCCACGACTGCGGAAGAATGACCGACGTGAGGATGCGCAGCGGGCCTGCCCCGTCGATCCTGGCGGCGTCGTCGAGCTCACGCGGCAGCGTCATGAAGTACTGGCGCAGCAGGAACACGTCATAGGCGTTCGCGAAGAACGCCGGAACCAGCAGCGGAAGCCAGGTGCCCACCCATCCGAGCTTGACGAAGATCGTGTAGGTCGGGATGAGGGTCACCGCCGCGGGCAGGAAGATCGTCGACAACAGGATCAGGAAGAGGATGTTCCGCCCTCGGAACCGGAATCGTGAGAACCCATAGGCCACCAGCACGCACGAGAGCAGGGTGCCCAGGGTGCCGATGATGGCCAGAGCGGCGGTATTGAAGACCAGCCTGGGGAAGTCGATGATCTCCCACGCCTCGGAGAAGTTCTCCCAGTGGGGTGCGAACTCCCACGGGCGTTCGAGTGCGCGCCACGACCCCTGCCAAACGATCGGCTCTGCGTCCGGGGCCGCGGGATCGACGAAGACGCTCTCCTGGCGGCCGGGCTGCAGCATCGCCAGCTCCCGCGTCGATCCGTCGGGGAGCGGAACGAGGTAGACCTCGAGCTCGTCGCCCTCGAATTCGAAGGTTCCGGGTGTGGCCGGCCAGAAGGGCGCATTGGATTCGCCGATCTGGGTCGGCGTTTTCAGCGCGATCGTGACCGTACGAAGCATCGGCGAGAGGAACGCCGCCAGCACGACCACCGCGAAGAAGGTCACGCCGAAGGACTTCAGGGTGGCGCGCCGGTTTACGGGGCGCCGCCGTGCACGTTCGAGCTCCAGCGCCGGGATGGGTGGAGCGCCGACGAGATCGGTTTCGGTGGCCATCTACTTCGTGTCCCCCGCGTAGTAGACCCAGTACCGCGCGCTCCAGAAGAGCACCAAGGTGATGGCCAGGATGATGACGAACAGGAACCAGGACAGCGTCGCACCAGCGGACATGTCCTGGAACGTGAAGAAGGTCTTGTAGATGTGCACGTTGAGGAAGAACGTCGTGCCGGCCGGCCGGCCGTCGCCGGAGTTGAGGACGAGGGGCACGAGGAAGTACTGCAGCACACCGATCACCCCGAGGGTGATGCTGTAGAAGATGACCGGCGACATCAGCGGCAGCGTCACGTTCCGGAGCTGGCCCCACCAGCCCGCCCCGTCCACGCGAGCCGCGTCGTAGAGCTCGGTCGGGACGTTCTGCAGGCCCGCAAGGTTGATGATGATCGCGCTGCCGATGCCCCACAGGCCGATCATCACCAGCGATGGGTAGATCCAGTTCGGATCGTCGAGCCAGTCAGGCCCGGCAATACCAACGGACTCGAGCAGGCCGTTGATCCAGCCGGTCTGCGGGTTGAGCATGCCAGCCCAGGCGAAGAGAGCCGCCACGAAGGGGATGACGAACGGCATGAAGAAGAGCGCCTGGAAGTAGCGTGTGCCCCGCAGCGACTTGCTGTTGATCAGCATCGCGAGCGCGAAGGGCAGGAGCAGGAAGATCGGCAGCGAGACCGCCGCGTACCGGAAGGTGACGAACAGCGCATCCCAGGTCCTGGGGTCGCTGAGCATCTGCTGGTAGTTCTCGAGACCGACGAACCGCAGCGGTTCGTTCTGGGCGAGGCTGATGTTCGTGAAGGTGAAAACGAGCGTGGCGATCATCGGGATCGCGGTCAGGAGGACGAAGCCGAGAATCCAGGGCGAGATGAAGATCCAGCCCCACATCGCCTCCCTGCGGGACAGCGTCATCCACGGCGGCTTGCTGCTCGCCTGTTTCGAAGACTCGAGCTCGACAATCGACATTCGATGCTCCGGTGATCGGGTTGGGCCCGTCCGCCACGGATGGCGGACGGGCCCGGGATTCGCTACTCGGCTGCGTCGAAGATCGCCTGCAGCTCCTCCACGAAGTCATCGATCGCTGCCTCGATGTCGAGGCTGCCATCGGTGCGCATCGTATCGCCGAAGGTCACGATCGACGCGAACGCCTCCTGGTAGTTCGGGACCCATGCTTCGAAGCTCGGATTGTCCGCGAACTCGACGCCGTCCCTGGCAACCTGCCAGTTGACGCCCTGCGTCCACCGCTCATCGAGGTCTGCGAAGAACTGGTCCTGGTCGGCCGTCCGGGCGGGCATTCCGCCGTAGATGCCGAGCAGGTCCTGCGACGCATCGCCGATGAGGTACTCGAGGACCTCGAACGCCTCCTCCGGATGCTCGGTCTCGCCCCAGATCCGGAAGGTGTCGGCGTTGAAGTTCGCCGTCGTCACACCGCCGTTTGACGGTACGACCGCGACGTCCCAGTCGGGATCGATCGGGTTGCCCTCCTCGTCGACCGCGTTGGCGCAGCAGGTGTACCACGTGTGCGAGAGCGCCATCGCGGCGCGCAGCGCGTTGAACGGGTTGCCATTGCCGAACTCCGGCGCATCGCGCAGCGCGATGTCCATCGTGATGTGCTCTGTCCAGATGTTCTCGTAGTGCCAGATCCAGGCTTCGCGCCATGGTTCCGGAACCTGTGCGGTGGTCTCATCCTCGGCCACCAGGCTGCCGGCACCAAAGTAGGAGCCGATGGCCCGGGCGTCCTGGAAGACCGGATCGTAGCCGTACTGCTCGATCTGCTCCGGATCGAAGTCCGGGCTGCTGGCATCGTTGCCGTTGACGTCGACGGTCAGGCGCTTCGCAACCTCGCGGAGGGTGTCGAAGTTCCACTCGACATCCTCGCCGTCCAGGCTATACGGCAGTCCGTACTCCTGGGGCGGGTACTCGAGGCCGGCTTCGTCGAACATCGAGCGCTGGTAGAACAGCATCGACGGGAAGATGGCGAACGGCAGTCCGATCTGCCCCTGGCCCTCTACCTGGTAGAACTCGACCGATCCCTCCGAGTATTGACTCAGGTCGTGGCCGGTCGACTCGATGAGGCTCGTCAGGTCGAGCCACTGACCCTCGAAGGCCGCTGCTCCTGTGCCGCCGACAGGCCCGAGGATATCGGGTGCGTTCCCGCCAGCGATCTGGACCGCCAGCGCATCGTACGCCAGGTCGTAGTCGACGACCTCGAGCACGAGCTCGATGTTGTCGTGGCTGGCGTTGAACTCCTCGACGATTCGCTCTTCGGTCGGGACCTGCGTCTCCGCATCGTCACCGGCCCCGAGACAGCAGAACCAGCGGATCTCGACCGGCTCGCCCGTTTCGGGCTCGCCTGTCGCCGCGGCCCCGCTGGAGTCCGGCGCATCGGTCTGGCCAGTCTGGGTGCCGCACGCCGCGAGGACGATGCCCAGGATGACCATCAATACGCCGAACCGAAGGAATGTGCTCCTCATGAACCTGTACCCTCCAAACCGGTTACCTCCACATTTCCGGGAACGGGGTCGTTCAGCCGCTTCCCTCCTCACCCCCAACCGCGGCGCCTCCGTCACGGCGGCCGACGCCGGCCACCGCCACGCGCATCCGATCGGTGCTGTCGAGCCAGTGAGCGCGAACGACGTCCCGCTCGAGGTAGTAGCGGGTGCGATCGCCCCGCACGAAGCTGCGCGCCGCCTCGACCGCCGAACCGTCGGCAGCGAACGCCACGCCATCGATCTGCAATGCCAGTGAGCGCGTCGGCAGGTCGAGCAGCTCGGCCTCTCGACGCTTGAGGACGACCGGCTCCACGGCCTCGCGGGCGCGCACGATGCGTGTCCCGTACCGCTCGGAGAGGATGTCGTAGAGGGAGCGGCGCTCGAGGTCGAAGGCGAGCAGGCCGGGAAATCGTTCGGCCGGGAGCCGGGCCTGCTCGAGCAGCAGCGGCTCGCCGCTGCCGAGACGCACGCGCTCGAGATACACCACCGGCGCATCCGCCGCGACGCCCAGCGATCCGGCGACCGACTCGCCGGCGGGCTCGATGCGGGCCGTCACGACGCGCGTCGTCGGGTCGAGGCCGCGTCGCTGCATCTCCTCGGAGAAGCTCATCGCGCCGGCGATGTCGCGATCGATCCGCGGCTGGAGGACGAACGTGCCGCGCCCGCGGGTGCGCTCGATCCGCCCCTCGCGCACCAGCTCGCTCAACGCGTGGCGCACGGTGATCAGGCTGCAGCCGTAGCGCTCGGCGAGCTCACGTTCGGTGGGCATCCGTTCGCCCGGTCGCCACTCGTTGGCGTCGAGTGCCGACTTCAGGTCCCGAAAGACCTGGTGGTGCAGCGGGATGGGCCCGCGCTCTAGCTGGAAACGAGCCATTCCGTCCTCGTTACGGCCTTGACCGATGTCTGCTCATAACGTTATAAGCAATCTGTCAATACCCTGGAGGGCCGGATGGGCCTCAAGGTCGCGGTCATCGGCGGCGGCAGCACCTACACGCCCGAGCTCATCGACGGTCTCGCGAGCCGGCACGCACGCCTGCCGATCGACGAGCTCGTGCTCCACGACATCAACGCCGAGCGTCGCGAGGTCGTCGGTGGGCTCGCGCAGCGGATGTTGACCCGACTCGGCTGGAGCGGCCGCCTGACCCTGGCCGATGACGCGCGAGCCGCCATCGACGGCGCCTCCTTCGTCCTCATCCAGCTCCGGATCGGCGGGCAGGCCGCGCGGCTGCTCGACGAGACGCTCCCCCTTCGATTCGGCACGATCGGCCAGGAGACGACCGGAGCGGGCGGCCTGGCCAAGGCGCTGCGAACGGTGCCGGTGGTCCTCGAGCTGGCGGAGCTGGCCGAGCGCCACGCCGCGCCCGGGGCGTGGATCGTCGACTTCACCAACCCGGTCGGGATCGTGTCCCAGGCCCTCGTCGATCGCGGCCATCGCGCGCTGGGCCTGTGCAACGTCGCCATCACCCTGCAGCGCTCCATCGCCGCGCGGCTGGGCATCGACCCCGATCGGCTGGAGCTCGACCACGTCGGCCTCAACCACCTGAGCTGGATCACGGCCGCCCGCGTTGACGGGACCGACCGGCTTCCGGAGCTGCTCGATCGGTACGGCGGCGAGGTCGCCGCCGAGCTGCGCCTGCCGGAGGCTCTCGTCCGCGACGTCGGGGCGATTCCGTCGTACTACCTGCGCTACTACTACGTCTTCGACGACGTCCTGGCCGAGCAGAACGGCGGGCACCACCGCGCCGAGGAGGTGATGGATCTCGAGCGCCGCCTGCTCGCGATGTACGCCGACCCGGCGCTCGACACCAAACCGGCGCTGCTCGCCGATCGCGGGGGCGCGTGGTACAGCGAGGCCGCTGCACAGCTGCTCGCCTCGCTCCACGACGGCGCCGGGGACGTCCAGGTGGTCGATGTCCGCAACGGTCGGGCGATGACCGAGCTCGAGCCTGACGACGTCGTCGAGGTCCCGTCGCACATCGACCGCGACGGCGCCCACCCGATCGGACAGCCTGCGATGCCGCCGGCGATGCGCGACCTCGTCCGCGCCGTGAAGGCGTACGAGCGCCTGGCGATCCGCGCCGCGCTCTCCGGGGAGCGCACCGACGTCCGCGCGGCGCTCGAGGCACATCCACTGGTCGGTGGGCGGATCGATGACGTCGATCCGCTGCTCGACGCGCTGCTGGAGGCAAACCGACCGCACCTGCCGCAGTTCGGCACGGTGACGTGATCGACGCGGCCCGTTTGCCGACGCGGATGGGCCGCGAGATCGGCCAGATCCCCGCCGCTGTCCAGCGCGTCCTTGACGAGCCCGACCAGCTCGCATCGGTCGCCTCGGCGATCGCTCGAGCGAATCCGCGCTGGATCATGATCGCCGGCCGCGGGACCTCGGACCACGCCGCGGTCTACGCGCAGTACCTGTTCGAGACGCACCTCGGACTCCCGACCGGGCTCGTCAAGCCGTCGGTTACGACCGTGTACGGCGCGAGGCTCGACTGGGGCGGCGGTATGGTCGTCGCGATCTCCCAGTCGGGCCAGAGCCCCGACGTCGTCGCCGTGGTCGAGGCGGCGCGCCGCAGCGGTGCGCTGACGGTGGCGATCACGAACGAACCGGCCTCGCCGCTGGCGGCGGCAGCCGACCTGGCGCTCCGCATCCACGCCGGACGCGAGCTGGCCGTGCCGGCCACGAAGACCTACGTGACCGAGCTCGCCGTCGTCGGTGCCCTGACGAACGCGATCCGGCCCACGCCGGTTCTCGCCGACGGCCTTGCCGCGCTGCCGGGCGCGCTGCGCGTCACGATCGCGCAGACCCGCGACTGGCTGACCGGGCCGGGCGCGCCCGCGGTCGACACCTTTGCCGCCACAGATCGGGCACTGCTCGTGTCGCGTGGCTTCAACCTCGCCACCGCCCTCGAGCTGGCGCTCAAGCTGAAGGAGACGTGCGGCCTCTTCGCCGAGGCGTATTCGACCGCGGACTTCATGCACGGCCCGCTCGTGCTCGCGCAGGCGGGCGTACCGACGCTGGCCATCCGGCCGGACGGCCTGATGGGGGCCGACGTCGACGCAACCCTGGCCGCGGTGGCCGCGCGCGGCGGGCGAACCACATTGTTCGGCGGCGGTGAGACGTCGGGGCGGCCCGAGGCGCTCTCGCTCCCCCACTCGCTGCCGGAGGCGCTCACCCCGCTGCTGTTCGTCGTGCCCGGCCAGCTCCTCGTGGAGGCCGTGGCCACCAAGCGTGGGGTCAATCCCGACGCACCGGACGGTCTCGGCAAGGTGACGCTGACCCGCTGAAGGTTATGCCTTCTTCGCGCGCTCCATCCGCGTCGCCACCGTCGCCTCGGCCGGCAGGCCGGGTTCCCAGGTGAGGAGCACCTCGATGATCTCCGCCATCCGCAGCCGCGAGTGGGTCACGTTGCCGGAGCCGCGCTTGTAGTACGTGTACGGCTCCTCGTCCTCGGGGGGTCGGTGCGGAAGGCGGGTGATCGCGCAGCCGCGCTCGACGACGAGGATGCCGCGCAGCGACCGTTCCAGGTTCGCCTCGTACTCCATGTGCAGTCCGTGGAGCTCTTCGGGCGCCAGCATCTCCTGGATCCCTTCCGACTCCTCCTCGAGGGCCTCCTCGTGGATGGTCAGCCGCTCGATCGCGGTGTCGGGGTCGATGTCGCGACGGCGGAGCGCCTCGATCTCGTCGGCCACCTGCGCGAGGCGCGTGTCGATGCGCTGCGTGCGTTCGTGCAGCTCGTCGCGGTAGAGTCCCAGCTCCTTGCCGGGCCCGAAGACGCTCCTCCGTCGACCGCCGAAAAGTGCGCGCATCGGCCCGATCCTACCCTACGAACCCTTGCGCTTCCGGATCTCCTCAGTGAGCGCAGGCACGATCTGGAACAGGTCGCCGACCACGAAGAGGTCGGCGAACTCGCCGATCGGAGCGTCGGGGTCCTTGTTGATCGCGATCACGTGCTCGGCGGTCTGCATGCCCACCCGGTGCTGGATCGCACCACTGATTCCGGCACCGATGTAGAGCGAAGGTTTCACCACCTTGCCCGTCTGGCCGATCTGGAGCTGGTACGGGATCCAGCCGGCATCGGCGGCCGCCCTGCTGGCGCCGACGGCGCCGCCGAGGGCATCCGCCAGCTCGCGCAGCGGCGCGAAGCCCTCCTCGCCGCCGACGCCGCGGCCGCCGGCCACGATGATCGTCGCCTCCTCGAGGTCGACGACCTTGGCCTCGGCCGGGTGGCTCTCCGCCACGGTCACGTTCGTGAGCGCCGACTCCTCGGCCGCCGGTGCCTCGCTGACCTCCGCCTTGCCGGAGCCGCCCTCGACCGGGGTGAACGTGTTGGCGAGGACGAGCACGACCGCCGGTGTCGGCGCCCCGTCCACGGGTCGCGAGGTCGTGACGACGCTGCCCTGCAGGGTCGACTGTTCGAGCTCGATCGTTCCGTCCGCGACGCGCGCAGCGCGGACCGGGCCGAAGGCTGGCACATGCAGGCTACCGACGATTGCGGCGCCGAGGTCTCGGCCGTTCGGCGTCGCCGGGGCCAGCACTGCCAGGCCGGCGTCGCGCGTGGCGGCGATCGCTGCGGGGGCGTATGTGATGGCCGGTCGCTCCTCGTCGCCGAGGACGATGGCACGCGCGGCACCGGCCGCCCCAAGGCCGGCCGCGCCGGACGCGGCGCCCGTGCCGTAGGCGAGTGCGACCGCCGAGCCGCCGGACTGCGACGCCAGCTCTGACGCTCCGGCAGCGAGCTCGAGGGCCGATCGGGCCGGCGAGCCACCCGCGAACTCGGCGAGGAAGAGAATGTCGGTGCTCATCAGATCAGCTTCCGTGCGGCCAGCCAGTCCGCGATCTTCGTCGCGGCATCGGCGGCGGGGAGGTTCTCGATCCGCTCCGTCGGCCCCTTTGCCTCCGGAGGACGGGCATCGGTGACCCGGGTCAGCGCGCCGCCCTTCAGGTCGTCGGCCGACAGCCCGATGTCGGTGAGCGACCATGTCTCGAGCGGCTTGCGCTTGGCGGCCATGATGCCCTTGAGGCTGGCGTAGCGCGGCTCGCCCACCTGGTCGGTCACGGTCGCGACGACCGGCAGCGAGGCGCTGATCCAGTCGAACCCGGTCGCCGAGAGGCGGCGAATGCGGGCCTGGCCATCGGCGAGGGCCAGCTCCGACCCGTACGAGAGCAGCGGGAGGTTGCGAATCGCGGCGACCGCGCCCGGCACGAGCGAGCCGCGAGCGTCGTCGGAGGCCATGCCCATGAGAGCGACATCCGGAGCGAGCTTGTCGAGCGCCGCAGCGAGGACCCTGGCGGTCGCCCACTCGTCCGCGCCCGCCAGGGCGTCATCGGTCACGAGCACGGCATCGTCGCCGCCCATCGCGAGAGCGCGCCGCAGCGCCTCGGCCGCCGTGGCCGGCCCCATCGACAGATACGTGACCGCGTCAGCGGAGTCCGCATCGGCCAGGCGCAGGGCCTGTTCGATGGCGTACTCGTCGAGCGGGTTGATGATGGCCTCGACGCTGGCGCGGTCGAGGCGCAGGTCATCGGTGTAGCGCTTGTCGGCGCCGGTGGCCGGGACCTGCTTGATGGTGACGACGATCTTCATCGGTTCGAAGCTTCGCTCCTCATTCAGCCCCGCCGTCCCACACCGGCTCGCTGAAGGAGCTGGCGCGCCACGATGAGGCGCTGGATCTGCTGGGTCCCCTCGTAGAGCTGCGTGATCTTTGCGTCACGCATCATCCGCTCCACGGGGTATTCGGTGATGTAGCCGTATCCGCCCAGCACCTGGACGGCGTCGGTGGTGACCCGCATGGCAGTGTCGCCGGCGACGAGCTTGGCGCTGCTGGTCCAGTAGGGCAGGTCGCGTGCCTTCGCGTCGACCCTGGCTGCGGCGGCGTAGGTAAGCTGGCGGGCGGCCTCGGTCTGCGAGGCCATGTCGGCGAGCATGAACTGGATGCCCTGGAATTCCGCGATGGCCTGCCCGAACTGCTGCCGGTCGGCGGCGTAGGAGGCCGATGCGTCCAACGCTCCCTGCGCGATACCTATGGCCTGCGCAGCGATGCTCAGCCGGGATCGATCGAGGGTCTCCATCGCGATCTTGAAGCCCTCGCCCTCGTCGCCGATCCGGTTCCTGATGGGCACGCGGACATCGTCGAACGTCAGCTCGGCAGTCGGAGAGCCGCGGATTCCCATCTTGTGCTCGACTCGGGGCGCTGCGAAGCCTCGGGTGTCGGTCTCGACGATGAACGCGCTCATCCCGTTCCGGCCACCCACCTCGGGGTCAGTGAGGGCGAACACCGTCAGCAGGTTCGCCACGCTTCCGTGCGTGATGAAGCGCTTCGAGCCGTTCAGGACGTAGTCGTCGCCATCGCGCGCGGCGCGCATCCGGTTGCTGGCGACGTCGCTTCCGGCGGCCGCCTCGGTCAAAGCGAAGGCGGCCAGCCACTCGCCGCTCGCCAGGCGCGGCAGATATCGGTCCTTCTGCTCGTCGGTTCCGGCCAGCAGGATGGGCAGCGCTCCGAGCTTCTGGACGATCGGGATGAGGCTGGTGGTCGCGTCGGCCCGCGCGATCTCCTCGACGAGGATGCACTGGGCCACCGTGTCCAGGTTCGTGCCGCCGTGGCGCTCCTCGAAGCAGGTGCCGAGGAGATCCTGCTGCGCCAGCAGCTCCATGAGGTCGTGCGGGAACTCTGCCTTCTCGTCGATCTCCGCGGCCCGCGGCGCGATGCGCTCGGTGGCCAGCTCGCGCACGACGGCGCGCAGCTCGTCGTGCTCGGCGGTGGGCAGGTAGGTCACGCGGACTCCTCGCGGCGAGGTACGGGTGGCACGTGCTCGGGGAGTCCTGAGTCTAGCCGATGGCGCGGGGCTCGGCCCTCGCCGGGGTCAGGCCGGCGGGGACTGCATCGCCGGCGCCACAGGCGTCGGACCACCGTCGACGTCGACCTCGATGCCGCCGACGAAGCGCGACGAGAGGTTGTACAGGAGGCAGAAGATCGCGGTGAAGATCCAGCCAAGGATGGCGTAGAGGAACGGGAAGAACAGCAGGACGATCCACGAGAGCCCGGTCCCGACGGTGACGGCATTCCCGAACTGATCGGTCGTCGTGATCGTGCCGGCGGATGCCAGAATGATCGCGAACGGGATCACGAAGACCAGCGTGATCAGGAAGTACAGGATCGCGAAGACGTTCGCCGTGCGCACGACGCCGAACCGGCGGATGCGGTACATGTCCGGGCCCTCCTCAGCCTGAATCGTGGCGGCCGGTCGGCCGATGGCTGAGTCTACGGGCCTCCACGCGGAGCGCGCGGCTGTCAGTCGTGCGGGCCCTGGAGCTCCACCTGCCCGGCGTTGATACGGGCCCGATACGAAACCTGGCGCGACGACGCCGGCCCGTGAACGACTGCCCCATCGGTGATGCGGAACACCGAGAAGTGCCACGGACAGGTGATGCGGTCCCCGTCGAGCTCACCTTGCGAGAGCGGCCCGCCGAGGTGCGAGCAGCTCTCCTTCAGGGCGTGCACCACCTCGCCGCGGCGAACGAGCATGACCGAGGTGGCTCCGAAGGTCACCTTCGTGGGCGTGTTTTCGGGCACCTCTGCGGCAGGCACGACCGCCGTGAACTCGGCCGCCTTCTTCCCGCGCGCGAAGGCATTGAAGTTCACCATGTAGCCGTACTTGAAGACGATGTGGCCGCCGATGTAGCCGCCGAAGCTCACGACCAGGTACGAGACGAGCAGCACCCAGAAGCCGGCGTCGTGCGCGTCGACCAGGCGCAGCCAGAGGGAGATCCCGAGGCCGACGGTCGCAACGATGTTGATGAGCCCGTGCAGTCCGGCGACGTCACGCGCGGGCGTGTCGTGGTTGGTGTCCTTGTAATCGGTGAGGCCGGTGACGATGGCCCCGAGCGCTGACAGAAAGACGAGGCCAACCGTCCAGGACGCCGCGTCCTCGAGCCCGGCCACCCCGAACAGGATCCGCAGCAGATCGAGGAGGACCGCCACGGTCGCGCCGCCGATGACGATGTCGACGAGCACGGCATGCAGCGAGTGCCCGAGCCACGAGCCGTTGAGGAAGTCCTGGAGCAGCCTGCCGGGACCGCCGAGGACCCCGTAGAAGCCCCTCACCGCCGACGCGATCCCGTTCGACAGGCCGCGAAGCGGAAGCGCCCAGCGCTCGAGCATCACCCTACCTCCTCATCCCCTCATACGCCCCGGGTTCCACTGCGCATCAATCGTCGTGCCACGCAGGCACGACGTCAGGCGGTCAGCTCGGCGGCGAACTCGCGGAAGACCGCGACGTGCCGTTCGATCTCGGCCTCGGTGTGCTGGACCGATAGCGTCCACTGGTCGTCCGGTCCCGGCGGCAGCAGGATCCCGCGGTTCGCCAGGAAGAGGAAGAACGCCCCCCAAAGCTCGGCGTCGAGGCCGATGAAGTCGCGGTAGTTCGTCACTCGCTCCGGCGTGAACATGACGCAGCCCTTCGGACCGACGTTGATCGCGTAGCCGGGCAGCTCGAACTCGTCGAGCACCGCCTGGCAGCCGGCGGTGAGGGCGTCGGCCATCGCGTGCAGCTGGGGATACGCGTCCTTCGTGAGGATTCGCGTCAGCGTCACGAGCCCCGCCGTCATCGACAGCGGGTTGCCATTGAACGTTCCCAGGTGCGCGACGCGGTTGGCGCCACCGGGTATCGTCGAGCGGTCGATGCCCGAGCCGGGCACGTCGCTGCTCTCGAGCGTCTCGATGACCCGCATCACCCCGTCGCGGCCGCCGAAGGCGCCGATGGGGATGCCGCCGCCGATGCTCTTGGCGAGGCAGAAGAGGTCGGGTCGGACGCCGAAGTATTCGAAGGCGCCGCCCCAGGCGAGCACGACGCCGGTCTTCACCTCATCGAAGATGAGCACCACGCCGTGCTCGGTGGCGAGCTCGCGCACCCGCTCGAGGTAGCCGGGCTTCGGCGGCACGACGCCGATGTTGAACTGCACCGGCTCGACGATGATCGCCGCGATCTCGTCGCGGTTGGCCTCGAGGATGCCCGCGAGGACCTCCGGCTCGTTGAACGGCGCGATCACCGTCTCCGCGATCCGGGAGCGCGTGATGCCCGCCGAGGCCGGCACGGTCGCCGGCTGCTCGATCGGCCCCATCGCCTCGCGCGGCGGTTGGATGCTGACGAGGACGTCGTCATGGTGGCCGTGGTAGCCGCCCTCGAACTTGATGATCTTCTCGCGGCCGGTGTAGCCCCGCGCGACGCGGATCGCGTCCATCGTCGCCTCCGTGCCGGAGTTGCTGAAGCGCACGAGGTCGCCGCCGAAGCGCTGCTTGATCTCCTCGGCCAGCGCGATGCCGTCCTCAACCGGGAAGGTGTAGCAGGTCCCGTTCGCCACCCGGTGCTGGAGCGCCTCGGCCAGGAGCGGGTGCGAGTGCCCGGCGGCCAGGACGCCGAAGGCCATGTCGAAGTCGATGTACTCGTTGCCGTCCGCGTCGGTGATGCGGCTGCCGCGCGCATCGGTCATGAACAGGGGGTAGGGGTCGTAGGCCTGGAAGGAGCTGGCGACGCCGAGCGGCAGGGACTTCCTCGCGCGTTCGAACAAGTCGGCGCTGCGACGGGTGCGGCGGCGGTATTCCTCCTCCTCGCGCGCGCCGATCTCGGCCACGCGTGCCCGATTCACTCCCCGGTCGGTGACCGTCACGACCGTCCTCCTAGCGCGTCCCCCACTGGTAGCTCTCCTTGACGAACCGCAGCTCCACCATCGTCTCGCTGGATCGGATGCCGCGAATCTTGGCGAGGTCCTCGGTCAGCACCCGCATGAGGTGTTCGTTGTCCTCGCACACAACCTCGCACATCAGGTCGAACCGTCCGGCGGTGACGACGAGGTAGGTCACCTCGTCGAGCGCGGCGATCTTCGTGGCGATCTGCTCCAGCTTTGCGGCGTCGACTCTGAGGCCGATGAGCGCCGGCTGCTGGAAGCCCATCGCCAGCGGATCGGTCACGCCGACCACCTGCACCACGCGGCGGCTGATCAGCCGCTCGGCTCGCTGGCGGACCGTCGCCTCGGGGACCTTCAGCTCTCGCCCGATCTGCGCGTACGGGCGCCGCCCGTCCAGCTGGAGGCAGCGGATGATCGCCTTGTCGAGGTCATCGAGGGTCGGACGCCGCCCGGGCTGCGCGATGCTGCTAACGGCCACGCCCGAAGTCTAGGGTGAGATGCTTTGCGTGGTCAACAATTCCGCAGGTTCGCTGGCCTGATCTTGCGGATTCCGTGGCCTAGGCCGAACCTCCCACGTCGCGCGACCACGCTCCGGTGGCATCGGCGAGGAGCTCGGCGACGTCGCGGACGGCGACATCGGTCCGGTCGAGGTCAGTCGTGCCGTCTCGGAGCATGATCAGGCAGAACGGGCACGAGGTCGCGATTTCATCCGGCGACTTCTCGAGCGCCTGCTCGACGCGCTTGTGGTTGATGCGCGTCCCCTCGCGCTCCTCCATCCACATCCGCGCGCCGCCCGCGCCGCAGCACATGCCCTTGCGGTGATGGAGGTCCATCTCGACGATCGACTGTCCAGGCACCGACTCGACCACGCGACGGCCCTCGTCGTAGACCTGGTTGTAGCGCCCTAGGTAGCACGCGTCGTGGTAGGCGACGACCGCCTCGTGGTGCTCTGTCGGCACCAGGCGGCCTTCCGCCACGAGCCGGTCGAGCAGCTGCGTGTGATGGATGACCTGCACGCCGGCGAGGCCCATCTGCGGGTACTCGTTGCGGATCGTGTTGAAGCAGTGCGGACACGTCGCGACGATCGTGCCGATCCCGTGCTCGGCATGGACCGACGACAACGCCGCCACGTTCTCCGCGGCGAGCATCTGGTAGAGGTACTCGTTGCCGGCCCGCCGCGCCGGGTCACCGGTGCAGGTCTCCCTCGGCCCGAGGACCGAGAACGGCACCTCGGCCTGTCGCAGGAGCTGGGCCATCGCCCGCACGACCTTACGGTTGCGGTCATCGAAGGCACCGGCGCAGCCGATCCAGAGCAGGACGCTGCCGGCAAGCGCATCGGTCATCGGCGCGGAGGAGAAGATCGTGCGCCAGGGTGCTCCGCCGTCGCCATTCGTCAACCCCAAGCGTGTATCGGTCTCGCCGAGGACTGACACCTCCAGCCCCTTTGCCCAGTCCAGTCGCGCAGAGCGCGGCTGGCCCCACGGGTTGCCCGCGTTCTCCATGTTGCGGAAGGCGGTGTTGAGCTCTTTCGGGAATCGCGATTCCTCGAGGACGGCGTTCCGGCGGATCTCGACGATCGTGTCGACGTGCTCGATGAGCACCGGGCAGCCCTCGACGCACCAACCGCAGGTGGTGCACTGCCATACCGCCTCCTCCGGGATCGCGTTGTCCATCAACGGCAGGCTCAGCGCCTCCTCGGCGCGCTGATGCGCGAGGTTCAGCGCCTCCTCCGAGGCCGCTGCGCCGCCGTTCGCTCCGCCCTTCCAGGCTCGTTGGGCCGATGCGGCCGCCGCCAGCGCCGTCTCCGCCACCAGGATCTGGTCGCGCATCCCCTCCATCAGGTGCTTGGGCGAGAGGGTCTTGCCGGTAACCGAAGCCGGGCAGAACTCCATGCAGCGGCCGCATTCGGTGCAGGCCAGCGGGTCGAGGAGGTGCCGCCAGGTCAGATCCTTGAGGCCCTTCGCGCCGAACACCGCCTCGGGCTCACCCTCCTCCGGCTCCGCCTCGAGATCCATCAGCCGCAACGCGCCGCGCTGCTCGAGGCTCTTGGTATAGACGTTCGGCTCGCTGCTGATGATGTGCAGGTGCTTGCTGAACGGCAGGTACGCGAGGAACGCGAGCACGAGCAGGATGTGCGCCCAGCCCATGACTCCGTAGCCGGCCTGCGCTGCCCCCTGACCGATACCCTCCAGTGCCAGGCTCAACGGCCCGGCCAGCACCGCCCACGTCCGTGACGGGTGGTCGGGCTCGACCACATAGGCGAAGGCATCACCCAAGAGCTCGGTGAGGACGATGAAGAAGATCAGGCCGAGGATCACGAACGCGTCGCGGGTGAGCGCCAGCCTCGCGGGCCTGGTGATGGTTCGCCGAACGACGTAGTAGATGACCGATGCGAGCACCAGCCCGACGAAGACGTTCGCGAAGACGACGACGATGCTCCAGGCCAGGCCGCCGAGCGGCCAGCCGACGATCGCCTCCACCAGGCCGTTCGTGATGTAGTTGCCGGTCGTCGCCAGGAGGACGACGAAGCCCCAGAACACGAAGGCGTGGGTCAGGCCCGGGCCCAGGTCCTGGAGCAGGCGGCGCTGCCCGAAGACGAAGACGCCGAGTGCCTTGACGCGCTCCAACGGCCGATCGGTGCGGTTCAGCGGCCTCCCGCTGCGCAGGACCGCCAGGTGCCATCGTCCACGACGCCAGAACGCGACGATCGCCGCGATGACGGGCACGACGATCAACGGATAGAACGGGATGGTGGGTTCCATGCGTGGGCGCATGGTAGCCGCGGGTGCTGTGGCTTCGGCGGCTGTGGACCCCTGGGGCTTGGTTACCTATTCGTAGCGCGTGCGGTTACGAATACGTGGAGCGCAGCTCAGTGGTCTGCGCCCGCGAGCTGGTCGAGCGCGTGGCGAAGGACCGGTAGGAGCGCCTCGAGCGACTCGGTTGCCCCCTTCGGCGAGCCGGGCAGGTTTGCGATCAGGGCCGCGCCGCGCGTACCGACGACCCCGCGTGACAGCCCCGCCATCGGGGTGTGGGCCATCCCTGCCGCCCGCATGAGCTCGGCCAGACCGGGCGCCTCGCGGTCGATCACGCGCCGCGTCGCCGCCGGCGTAACGTCCGTGGGCGCCAGCCCGGTGCCGCCGCTAGTCAGGACAAGCCGATGACCCGCATCGGCCAGGCGCGCGAGCAGCGCGGCGATCTCACCCTCGTCGTCGCGGACGACCAGCGGCTCGGGTGCCACGTCGAATCCGGCATCGCGCAGCGCCGACACGATGGCTGGGCCGGATTCGTCCTCACGCTGTCCCACCGCGGATCGGTTCGAGCAGGTGACGACGATCGCTTCGTGAGTGGCAGCCTCGACGGGGGCATCGGCGACGAACTCTCCGGATCGACCTCCCGACTTCTCGACGAGCCGCACGGACTCGATGACGATGTCACGCTGGAGCGCCTTGGCCATGTCGTACAGCGTCAGTGCGGCGACCGTCGCGGCGGTCAGCGCCTCCATCTCGACCCCGGTGCGGGCCGTCGCAGCCGCCTCGGCGCGGATTGCCACGACACCGCCGGGGTCCGGCGTGACCTCCACATCCACCCGGTCGAGCGGCAGCGGATGACAGAGCGGGATGAGCTCGGCGGTGCGCTTTGCCGCACCGATGCCGGCCAACCGCGCGGTGACGAAGGCGTCTCCCTTCGCCCCGCCGGCGTCGATGAGCGTCGCGAGCACATCCGGTCGCATCCGGACCGATGCCTCCGCCACGGCGCGCCGGGCAGTCAACGGCTTCGAGCCAACGTCCACCATCCGCGGCTCGCCCTCGTCGCCGAGGTGGCTCGGCTTCACGAGAGCGGCTCGAGGACAATCGCCTCGTAGGCGGTGCCCGGCTCGGCAGCGTCGGCGCCCTCGGGCACGACGAGGAGGGCGTTCGCATCGGCCATCGGTCGCAGCTGCGATGACTGCTGTCCGCCCGCGGGCCGGGCCACGTAGCCGTCGTCGGATGCGCCGACCACGACGCGCATGAACGCTCGACGGCCCGGATCCTTCGGGATCGGCGTGGAGACCATTGCCCGCACGCGCGCCCGCCCGTCACCACCGAGCCCGAGCATCGCTCGGACGAAGGGGCGGACGAAGAGCTCGAAGGTGACGAGCGCGCTGACCGGGTTGCCGGGAAGACCGATGACGGTCGTGCCCCCCAGCTCCCCCACCGCCAGCGGCTTTCCGGGTTGGACGGCGATCCGCCAGAAGTCGAGCGTCCCGTGGCGTTCAAGCACGGCCCGGACGTGGTCGTGGCGCCCGACGCTCACGCCGCCGGAGGTCACGACGAGGTCGGCCGAGGCTGCACCGCCGCGAAGGACGCGCTCGATCGCCTCCGGGTCGTCGCCGACACGCGGCAGGGGCAGCGGCTCGCCGCCGGCCTCCGTCACCGCCGCGGCCAGGGCAGGGCCGTTGGCATCGTGGATCTGGCCGGGCCGGAGTGCGTCTCCGGGAGCCACCAGCTCGTCGCCGGTGGAGAGAATCGCCACGATCGGTCGCCGCCGCACCTCGACGGTGCCGAGACCGAGCGAGGCGATCACCGCCAGCTTGGCCGACGACAACGGCCCCGCCAGCAGCACCTCGTCTCCAGCGCGCGTGTCGTGGGCGCGTGTGCGCACGAAGGCGCCCTTCTTCACTGACGCCGAAACCGACACGACCCCATCGGACTCCAGGACGTCCTCGACGGGCACGACCGCATCGGCGCCGGGCGGCATCGGCGCGCCGGTCAGGATGCGGACCGCCGTGCCGGGCTCGACCACAGGCGGCGACGAGTCCCCGGCGGCGACCTCACCGGCGACGCGAAGGGTCGCCGGTGCATCGGCGGCGCGAAGGGCGAACCCGTCCATCGATGAGTTGGCGAAGGCCGGCACGTCGACGGCGGCGACGATCCGAGGATCGGCTAGGACCCGCCCGGCGGCATCGGTCATGGCGACGCGCTCTGGCGCAACCGGAGCAGCGTGCGTCAGCAGACGGGCGAGGGCGTCGTCGAGCGACAGCATCGGCGCCCCGATCAGGCCCCGAGCTTCGTGCGGGCGTCGATGAGCTTGAGGATCCCCCGCCGGGTCACCATGCCGAGCGGGACGCGGCTGTCGGGCTCGACGACCGGCAGCTGGGCCACGACGCGCGCCTGGATGAGCCGCAGCGCCTCGGACATCGGCGCGTCGGGCGCAATCGTCACGAGGTCGGCGAAGCGGGTCATGATGTCCGTCACGCGGGCGATCGGCCAGTCGTCGCGCGCCAGCCGCCGCACGTCCCTGAGGGTGACGATCCCGGCGAGGCCGCCGTCGTCGTGCTTGACGAGGTACGAGCGATCCTCGCCGCGCAGCATCCGCTCGTTGACGAGGTCGGCGACCGTCTCGTTCGGCGCGATCGCCGGCGGGTTCGGGTCCATCGCGTCGCGGACGCGCACGCCGCGCAGGCTGTGCTCGACGCCGGCCTGCATCAGGGTCGCCTCGGCCGCGTTCGACAGGAACCAGCCGATGACTGCGAGCCACAGGCCGCTGACAATGCCGCCCGGCTGAAGCGCGATGAAGATCCCGAGCCCGACCAGCGCATAGGCGAACAGCCGCCCAACCCACGCCGCGTTGCGGGTCGCGACCAGCCGGTCGCCGCGTACGCGCCAGAGGAACGCGCGCAGGACCCGACCGCCGTCCATGGGGAAGCCCGGGATGAGGTTGAAGATCCCGAGCGCGACGTTCACGAAGCCGAGCCAGCTCACGAGGGCGCTGAGCTGCGGCTGGCTGACGAAGAGGCCGATGACGATCATCAGCCCGCCGATCAGCAGGCTCGCCGCCGGCCCCGCGATGGCGATCAGCGCCTCCTCACGCGGCGTCCGGGAGTCGGCGTCGATCGTCGTCGCGCCGCCGAAGATGAATAGGGTGATCCCCTCGACCTTGAGGCCCACTCGCTGGGCCACGATGGCATGCGACAGCTCGTGCGCGAGCACCGAGACGAAGAAGAGCGCCGCCGTCGCGACGGCCACGACCCAGTACTCGCTGTCGGTCCAGCCGGGAAAGTCGCGCGGGAACTGGGAGCCCGCCAACGAGTACGTGATCAGGAACGCGATCACCAGCCACGAGGGATGGATCGAGATGTCGATGCCGGCAAGCCGGCCGACCTTCCAGCCGGAACCCATTGCCGGGAGTCTAGATCAGGCCGGCAGCGGGGTCCGCGGGCCGCTCCGCCAGAGCCGGTAGCCCGCCAGCGCGCACAGGAGCGCGGATAGAAAGATCGTGGCGCCCGCCGCCAGTGACGCATCGAACCAGAACCCTTCCGGGAATAGCGTGATGAGGTTCGAGCCGGGCTCGAAGAGATAAGTCCCCGGCGGGAAGAAGATCGCGTGGAACGCCAGGAATGCCGGCTCGAACGCGATCGCGAAGGTCAGCGCCAGGGCGAGCGCCGCCGCACCGATGATGGCCGCGGTCCGCAGCATCACGGCGCCAGCGCGCCGCGGCTCGCCGCGCATCCGCCGCGCGCTCAGCACCGCCACGACGGCCGCAACGATCACCAAGATCGCGAGGATGCGGACGAGGCGGGCCACGTCGTGCATGTGCGATTGCTCTCGTTCGTTGAGCAGGGGCGGCCCATCGGCAAAGGCGGAGTCGAAATCGCCATCGGTGAGGAGGTCGACGAGCAGCTCGGTCGTGACCCGCTCGACCTCGGCGGCCGGGACGCCGAACGCGGCGGCCACCTCGTGGCGCTGATGGAGCGCAGACACGAACGGCGGGTTGAAGAGGAGCAGCGGGCCTGCCAGCAGGATCACGACGGCCAGCGTCACACCGAGGGCGGCGGCCACGAACCAGGGCGCGCGCTCCATCGGCTCCGGAGCCGGGGTCAGGCCGCTTTTCGGCCCGCGCCGATCACCATCGAGAGCAGGAAGCCGACGATGCTGATGACGATCGCCCCGAGCAGCGCCGGCAGGAAGCCGTCAACCGTCAGCCCGAGGGTCAACTCGCGGGAGATCCACCCGACGAGGAGGAGCAGCAGGGCGTTCAGGACGAGCAGGAAGAGGCCAAGCGTGACCATCGTGATCGGCAGGGTCAGGATGCGGAGTACCGGCTTCAGGAACGTGTTCACGAGGCCAAAGATCAGCGCGACGATCGCGAACTCCACCCATGCATTCTCCTGCGAGAAGTCGAAGTCCAGCCCGTCGACCAGCAGAACGGCGACATACAGCGCCGCGCCGTTGATGAGCAGCTGAAGGACGCGATCCACGCGCGCAGCCTAGCCGATTCCGTCTGCGCCCGGCGGCCCGTCGAGCAACCGCCCGCGCACCCACGCGCCCCGCACCATGTTCGGGTGTGGCCTGAAGATGAGCCGGCTGATGACGTCAATCGCCTCCGCGATCCGCGGCTGGTCGCCGAGCAGTGGCGTGGTCATGCGAGGGTCGACGGCGATGAGATCGGCCTCCTTGCCGGGCTCGATCGAGCCGATCGCGTCCTCGAGGCCGAGCACCCCGGCACCGCCGAGCGTGCACAGCCGCAGCCAGTCGATCGGCGCCACCGCCAACGACCGATCGGCTCGGTCCGTCAGCTCGAGCACCCTCTGCGTGACCGCGCCGGCGCGCATGACGGTGAACATCGAGACCTCGGGGCCTGCGGCGACATCGCTTCCCAGGCCGACCCGCACCCCGGCGCGCAGGTAGGCGCCGAGCGGCATCATCCCGCTCGACAGGAAGAGGTTCGATGCCGGGCAATGCGCCACGCCGGCCCGGCTCTTCACGAGCCGGTCCACCTCGCGGTCGCCGAGATGGATGGCGTGAGCAAGGATCGTCCGCTCCCCGACCCCGCCCGCCCGGTCGTACACGTCGAGGTAGTCCTCCGCCTCCGGGAAGAGCCGCTTCACCTCGTCGATCTCGGCGGCATCCTCGGAGAGGTGCGTCTGCCAGTACGCGCCGTGGCGCTTGGCGAGCGCCGCGGACTCGCGCAGCATCTCCGCGGTGCAGCTCACGGCGAAGCGCGGCGTGAACGCGTACTGGAGCCGGCCCTCGCCCCGACCATGCCATCGATGCGCGAGCTCGTCCGACTGCCGGAGGCTCGTCTCGAGGATCTCGCCCGGATCGATCCTGGAGTCGTAGGTGATCCGGTCCATCATCACCTTGCCGATGACCGCACGGATCCCGTGAGCCTCCGCGGCTGCGAAGGCCACGTCCGTCGACTCGGGCCAGATGGCCGCGTACGCGACGACCGTCGTCGTCCCGGCGGCCGCGAAGGCGCGGAATGCCGCGGGTGCCGTCCGCTTCGCGGTGAGCTCGCCATATGCCCGTTCGAGCGGGAAGATGTATCGGTCCAGCCAGGTCAGCAGGTCGAGACCGCTTCCGAGCCCCGCATTCGGCAGCTGCGGGAGGTGGGCGTGGAGGTCGACGAGGCCGGGGAGCACGACCATCGGCCGCAAGTCGACCACGCCGGCCGCCGCACCGTCCGCGGGCCATGCCTCAACACCGGCGATTCGGCCGCTGGCATCGACCTCGACCAGGCCATCGTACTCGTCGAGGATCCCGCCGTCGGCGGTCGGCGAGAGCAGCCTCGCGCGGAGCGCGAAGGGTGGCGTGGCCGGAAGCGCCGTCATCGGCGCCGATGCTACAGGCCACAACGGGGTACCCTTGCGCTCTACCGACCGTTGAGGAGGCCACTCATGGCCAATGGTTCCATCAAGAAGGTCGTCGCCGATCGCGGCTTCGGCTTCATCACCGGCGAGGATGGCAAGGACTACTTCTTCCATCGCGACGGCCTGAGCGACTCGATCGACTTCGATCGCCTGGTCGGCGGTGAGAGCGTGACCTTCGACGTCGAGTCCAACCCGCGCGGTCCCCGCGCAACGAACGTGAAGGCGGCCGAGTAGCCCTCGGCTTTCCCTTCGTCGCATGAGGCGGTTGTCGGCGTCCAACCGGGCGTTCGCCAGCCGCTTCTTCGCGACCGGATCATCCGCGTGACCCGCTAGCCTTCTAGCGATGCAGGTGCGACTCACGACGACCGGCCGCCAGACGGGCGTGCCCCGGACGGTCACGCTCTATGCCTTCGAAACGTCCGACGGCGCCCTCGTCATCACCGGTTCGCGCGGCGGAAAGGCGCAGGACCCGGCATGGGCCCACAACCTTCGGACGAACCCAGGGGCGACGGTCAAGGTCGGGCGTGAAGAGCGATCCATCGCCGCGCGCGAGGTCTCGGGCAAGGAGCGCGAGACGCTCTGGGCGCTGGTGACGAGGGAATTCCCGCTGTACGAGACCTACCAGCGCCGCACGAAGCGGCTCATCCCGCTGTTCGTGCTCGAGGAACATTGAGCGCTTATTGAGCGCGTTCGTCCCCCGAGATGCCCGCGGCCTCTTGGTCCACGGTGCGACGGTGGACGCATGGATCCGTCGCGCCATCCCGACCCGCCGCAGATCGGCACTCCGCTGGACACCATCCGAGCAGCGATCGACGTCGTCGCTGGGGGTGAGGCCACGCGCATCACGGTGCATGTTGGCGATGCACGGCGCCTGATTCCTGCCGCGGAGCAGCTCGCTCGGCGCGCCGGCGTCCGGGTCGAGCTCGTCGAGCCGACGGATTCGGAGCCAGAGCTGACCGTCCTGCCGATCGCTGCCTCGGGTCGCTGAGGAGCGCATGGCGGAACGACGGATCGACCCGCGCCTCGAGGTCACCGAGACGCGGAAGGGCCGGCGGCCCGGCGACACGTACATCCGGCGGGTCAGGCCCTATGAGGAGCTATTCCAACGGGGCGACGAGGGCGAGCTGATCGCCACGGAACGCACCGTCCTCGATCGGCCGGGCTGGACGCGGACGCTGCGACGGATTCGCACCGTGCTGATCGGTCGACCGATCAGCTCCGAGCGGGAAGAGCACGAGCGCCTCTCGAAGCTGAAGGCCCTGGCGATCTTCAGCAGCGACAACATCAGCTCGTCGGCCTACGCGACCGAGGAGATGATGCGGATCCTCGTGCTCGCTGGCGTCGGAGCGATCAGCCTGACGATGCCACTGACGGTGACGATCTGTGTCGTGCTGGCCATCGTCGCCACCAGCTACTGGCAGACGATCCGCGCCTACCCGAACGGGGCGAGCAGCTACCTCGTGTCCAGCGACAACCTGGGATCGAGCGCGGGGCTGGTCGCCGGTGGCGCGTTGCTGATCGACTACACGCTCACGGTTGCGGTCTCGGTGTCCGCCGCCGTCGCGGCGATCACCTCGGTCCTTCCCGAGCTGGTGCCGGAGCGCGTCCTGATCGCCGTGGCGATCGTGATCCTGCTGATGCTCGGCAACCTGCGCGGGGTTCGGGAGTCCGGGACGATCTTCATGGCGCCGACCTACCTGTACATCGTCCTCATCCTCGGGATGGTCGGCATCGGCCTGGTGAGGCTGGCGACGGGAACGTTGCCCGATTACACGCCACCGGCAGACTGGCTGTTGGCCGAGAGCGGAGCGGAGGTGCTGAGCATCTTCCTCATCGCGCGAGCGTTCAGCTCCGGCGCCGCGGCGCTCACCGGCGTGGAGGCGATCTCCGACGGCGTCCCGGCATTCAAGCCGCCGGAGTGGCGGAACGCGCGGATCACCCTGGTCTGGGCTGCCGCCATCTTCGCGGCCCTCTTCCTTGGGATCAGCTTCATGGCCAGCAGCATCGGGATCATCCCGGACCCGCACGAGGAGCAGACGGTCCTCTCGCAGATCGCGCGACTCGTGTTCGGCGACGGCGCACTCTTCGTCCTCATCCAGGTCGCGACGGTCCTCGTCCTCGCCCTGGCGGCGAACACGGCGTTCGCAGACTTCCCGCGCCTCTCCTCGTTCCTGGCCCGCGACGACTTCATGCCGCGCCAGTTCGCGTTCCGCGGGGAGCGCCTGGCGTTCACGACCGGCATCGTGGCGCTCTCCGGCTTCGCTGTCCTCCTGCTCATCTCCTTCGGCGCCAGCGTCACCGCGCTCATTCCGCTCTACACCCTCGGCGTGTTCCTTGCCTTCACGCTGTCGCAGTCGAGCATGGTCGTCCGCTGGTGGCGGCGTCGCGAGGCCGGCTGGGGGCGAGGTATCGCGATCAATGGACTGGGCGCGCTCACGACCGGGGTGATTGCGCTGATCGTGATCGAGAGCAAGTTCCTGGCGGGCGCGTGGATGGTCGTCGTCGCGATCCCGCTGCTCGTGCTGCTCATGCTCGCCATTCGGGCCCATTACCGCTCGGTGGACGTCGCCGTGCGGCTCGACCGGATCCCACCGGGCGCTCGATCGGCCACGAAACCGATGGTGATCGTGCCGATCGCCCGCCTTGACGAGCCGGCGCGCGCCGCGATCGCCTTCGCGAACTCGATCTCGCCCGATGCGACCGCAGTCCACGTCACGAACGACAACGATGGGGCGGATGAGCTGCGCCGCGCGTGGCCGGAGTGGTCCGGCGGTGCCGAGCTCGTCGTCATCGAGTCGCCGTATCGGGCGCTCATCGGTCCGCTGCTCGCTTATCTCGACGTCCTCCAGCGCCACGACCCGTCGCGCCCGGTTCTGGTCGTGCTTTCGGAGTTCGTGCCGCGCCACTGGTGGGAGAACCTGCTGCACAACCAGACCGCGCTCCGGCTCAAGCTGCGGCTCTTCACGCGACCGAACACGATCGTCGCGGACGTCCCGTACCACCTGCGCCGCCAATCCGGCTGAACGGCCTGTCCGGCGCCGCAGGGAGCGGTACCGCTCTTGCAGCACGGACGCTCACCCAGAGCGACGCTGAATCGGCGCCGCCGCCAAGGGAGGACTCCCATGCGCACAGGTCGAACGACACCCATCCCGCGGCCGCTGGCTCTTGCGGTCGCAGTCGTCGCCGCGTTCGCGGCCGCCATCCTCGTGACCGGGGTCGTCAACGCGGCCATCGTCACGTTCACGGCTGAGCTGACGGCCGAAGCGGAGGTTCCCGGTCCGGGCTCGGACGGGGCGACCGGGTCTGCGGTGATCACCGTCGACGACGAGACGAACGAGGTCTGCTTCGAGCTGACGATCGACGGCATCGGTGCACAGGACGTCGTCGTCGCCGCACACATCCACGAAGGGGAAGCGGGCGTGGCCGGCGACGTGGTCGTGCCGCTGTTCACCGAGCCTCCCACCGGCGAGATGACCGGCTGCGTGCAGGACGTGGACCCTGCCATCGTGGCAGCGATCATTGCCGATCCTGCGGCGTACTACGTCAACATCCATACGGAGCAGTTCCCGGACGGCGCCGTGCGCGGCCAGCTGATCGTTTCGGTCGCAGGCGGGGGATGCACCATCACCGTGGAGCCGACCACCGTGGCCGACGGCGGGCAGGTCACCGTGTCGGGCGACTTCGGCGCCGGCGCGGAGATCCACCTCGTACAGGGCGAGAATGCGTCACCGCCGGAGGACAGCGAGCCGATCGTCACGATCCCGATGGACAGGTCATCGTTCAGCGTGACGATCACGATGTTGCCCGGCAGTGTCGGCACCTGGACGGTCTGGGGCCTGATCCCAGCTACCGAGTGCGGCGATTCGGCGATCCTCACGGTCACGGCCGCCAGCGTCCCGAACACCGCGGCGCGACCTGAGGCGTTGCCGGTGCCCGAGCTGTTGGGCGCGCTGCTTCTGATCCTTGCGGCGACGAGCGTCCCGAGTCTGAGGCGCGCGACCATCCGGTAGCGACACGGCTCACGACATCCCGAGAGGCCTCCGGACAGCATCCGGAGGCCTCACTTCACGTTCAGAATCTGTGGTCGGGGCGAGAGGATTCGAACCTCCGACCCCTTGGCCCCCAGCCAAGTGCGCTGCCAGACTGCGCCACGCCCCGACCGAGCGAGGATCGGCGCCAGTATACGGGCGGCCGAAGCGAGCGTCACCGGTCGCGCCAGGCCCGGTGTCGATTTGCGCGGTCGCCGAACGTCGAGTTGACGAGCGGCCGATGACGGCATCGGTCCCGAGAGAACCTCAGAAGGAGACCGATTCCATGGCAGCAAAGATCATCCACGTCGAGGTGGCCGGCAAGGACGGGCCGAAGCTCCAGCGCTTCTACGGCGACGTGTTCGGCTGGGACCTGGACACGAACAACCCCGGCGGCTACGGCCTGCTGCGCCAGGGGGAGATGACCGCCGGCATCGGTCCCGCGCAGAACGGTGGCGACGGGCATGTCACCTTCTACGTCAGCACCGAGGATCCCAACGCCACCCTGGCCAAGGTCGAGGCAGCCGGTGGCCGGGTCATCATGCCGCTGACCGAGGTTGCGCCGGAGACGACGATCGCGCTCTTCACCGATCCGGAGGGCCACGTCATCGGCCTGATGTAGGCCCGCAGCAGAGGGCGCCTTCCGCGACGTCAGTCGGAGCCGTCGATCGGGATCGACAGGAACCGCGTTCCGTCCGACTCGTTCAGGAAGGCGACCTGCTCCTGCTCCATCAGCGGCCGACCCGCTCGTGCACGGCGGGTGCGACCTCGCCCGCGAAGCGACGAACCTGATCGACGTCGCCATCGGCCGCCCAGAACATGAACGAGTCGATCCCGATCTCGGTCGCCCACGACGCCAGCGTCGACACCCAGTGCTCGACCGGGCCGGTGAGCTCGTCATCGCCACGTTCGCCGCTGGTGATGACGCCGCCGAGGTTGACGACCCTGGTGATGTCGTCGGGATCGCGCCCGGTCGCCTGCGCGGACGCGTCGATCGCTCGCGACGCACGCGCCAGCCCGTCCGGCGACGTGTAGCCGAGCGAGGGCACCCATCCGTCGGCGAGGCGCCCGACGAGGTCGAGCCCTCGTGACCGGTAGACCCCGAGCCAGACGCCGATCCGGTGCGCCGGCGGTGGGCCTGGAGGGTAACCGGGCACCGGGAAGTGCGGCCCATCGCCGCGCACGACCCGCCGCTCGGGACCCACGTCGAGCGCAGCGCGAATGATCGCGATCGCCTCCTCGAGCGCGGCGAAGGCCTCGCGGTTCGTCCGCTTCGGCCGGCCCATGCCCGCCGCCGCGTCCCAGAAGTTGCCGGCGCCGAGCCCGAGCTCGAATCGGCCACCGCTCATGACGTCCATCGAGGCGGCGGCCTTCGCAATCATCGGCGGGTCGCGCATGGCCAGGCTGGTGACGTCGGGAAAGAAGCGCAGGCGATCGGTTCGCGCCAGCAGGTCCGCGATGAGCGAGTACGTGTCGAGGAAGCGGCGCTGGTACGGATGGTCCTGGATGCCGACGAGCTCCAATCCGCCCTCCTCGGCAGCGCGGACCTGCTCGAGGATGGCGCTGTAGGCGGCCGCGTACGGGACGACGTTGATCCCGAAGCGCAGCGGACGCGCCATCAGTCGTCCAGCTCGTCCTTCGTGCTGCGCGACATGAGCTCGGCGACGGCCGCCATCGGTGGTTTGTGGTCGAAGACGACGGCGCGCACCTGCTCGGCAATCGGCAGCTCGACGCCGTGCTCGGCCGCCAGCTCCAGGGCGCCGGTGACCGTGGCCACTCCTTCGGCGACGCCGGCAAGCCGCTCCCCCGCCTCCGGCCACGGGACGCCAGAGGCGATGATCTCGCCGGCCTTCCGGTTCCGCGACAGCGGCGACATGCACGTCGCGATGAGGTCGCCCACGCCAGCAAGCCCGGCGAACGTGAGCGGCTGCGCCCCGGCCGCGACGCCCAGGCGCGTCATCTCCGCCAAGCCGCGGGTCATGATCCCGGCCTTCGCCGAGTCGCCGAAGCCGAGTCCGTCGACCGTCCCCGCCGCGAGTGCCACGACGTTCTTCAGCGCCCCCGCCAGCTCCACCCCGATGAGGTCGGGGTTCGTGTACACCCGGAACCTGTCGGACGACAACACCGATGCGAGCTCCGCCGCCAGCTCGCCATCGTGCGACGCAACGACCGATCCGGCCGGCTTGCCCGCCGCGATCTCGCGCGCCAGGTTGGGTCCCGACAGTGCCGCGACCCGCCGTCCCGGAAGCTCCTGCTCGACGACCTCACTCATGCGCAGGTGTGTGCCCTCCTCGATGCCCTTCACGACGCTGAGCACGGCCGCATCGGCGAACAGCACCGGGGCGAGCCGCCGCAGGGTGCCGCGCAGGTGTGCCGACGGCGTGGCGGCCACGAAGAAGCGGTGGGGTTCGGCGAGATAGGCGTCATCGGTCACGACGCGCAGGTTGGGCGGGAAGACGACGCCGGGGAGATATCGCTCATTGGTGCGCTCGTGCGCCAGCTTCTCCGCAGTCTCGGTCGAGTGCGTCCAGAGGCTGACCGGCCGCTGCGCGTCGGCGAGGAGCACGGCAAGGGTGGTTCCCCACGCTCCCGCGCCGATGACGCCGATCTGATCGGTCACGCCGCGAGGATATCAGTGGTCATCGGCAGATCAGAGATTCTCACCTGCCGCTCAGTGCTCGCTCACGCAACGATGCTCGAATGGCGAGCGTCATGGATCACGATCATGCAACCCCAGCCGAGTGACTACGACCTCTTCGACACCCTCTGCATCCTGCGCGACAACTACGCACGGCTGGGGACGCTGGACCGCGACGCCGGCTTGAGCGTCGATGCAGCGCTGGTCTACGGCGAGGGCCTCATGCGCATCGCCCGCCGGCGCGACGAACATTGGGCACGTCGGAGCTCCGCCACCACCGAGTAACGACGAGGGTCCGCCGCACAGCGACGGTCGTCGCGAATGGCTTCTCGATTCATCGCGAGGTGCGCCGCTGATCGACTGATACCGCGAACGAATGCCGCGAGTCCCTGCTTCAATCGCGAGATGAGCCGCTCAACGACCCCAACCACGCGTGACGCACCGACCCTCGGACTCTCGGTCACGATAAGCGCCGCTCAGCGACTGAGCGTGGCTCATCCTCGCCGACTGGCGCGCTTCCGCGGTCGGACCGAGCGCCTGGCCGACTCCTCCGACTCGCGCTGACGCAGGATCAGGCGGATCGGGGTGCCGAGAAAGCCGTAGGCGTCGCGGATCCGGTTCTCGAGGTAGCGCTTGTAGCTGAAGTGCACGATCGCCGGGTCGTTGACGAAGATGACGAACGTCGGCGGCGCGACGCTGACCTGGGCGGCGTAGTAGAGCTTCGGAAGGCGGTTGCGGACATGCGACGGCGGATGCTCGCGCACCGCGTCCATGACCAGGCGGTTCAGCTCGCCGGTCGGCACGCGCCGATAGCGCTCCTCCGCGACGCGCAGCGCCTCTCCGAGGATCCGCTCGACGCGCTGGCCGGTGAGCGCCGAGGCAAACACGATGTCGGCCCAGGCGAGGTACGGCGCCTCGCGACGCAGTCGCTTGAGCCACTGGTCGGCGGTGTGTTCGTCCTTCTCGACCGCGTCCCATTTGTTCAGCACGAGTACGACGCCCTTCCCCGCCTCGAGGACGTAGCCCACGACGTGTGCGTCCTGCGCGGTGTAGCCCTCGGTCGCATCGGTCATGACGACCGCGACGTCGGCCGAGTCGATCGCCTTCATGCTGCGCAGGACGGAGTAGCGCTCGATCCCTCGATCGATCGCGCCCCGTCGCCGGATGCCGGCCGTGTCGACGAGCACGAGCGGCTGGCCGTCGAGCTCGACGGCGGTGTCGATCGGGTCGCGGGTCGTACCCGGCACCTCCGACACGATCATCCGATCCGACCCCAGCACCTTGTTCACGAACGTCGACTTGCCGGTGTTCGGCCGGCCCACGATCGCGACGCGCGGCGCCCCCATCTCCGTCTCGGCCAGCTCGGCCAGCTCCTCCTCGGTCAGGTCCTCCGGATGGACCGATGCCGCCGCCTCCGCCTCGCTCGGCGGCGGGAGGTGCTCGACGATGAGGTCGGCGAGGTCGCCGGTGTTGCGACCGTGCTGGGCGCTGATCGTGATCGAGGGATCGAAGCCGAGGGCAAAGAACTCGACCGCGTCGGCCTCGCGCGCGGGGTTGTCGCCCTTGTTGACGACGAGGATCACCGGCGCGTCGGCGCGGCGCAGGCGATCGGCGACCTCGTAGTCGAGCGGCGCGAGTCCGGCGTGCGCGTCGACCACGAACAGGATGAGGTCCGACTCCTCGACCGCCACCCGCGCCTGGTCCTGGACGCGTTCTTCGATGTCGCTGCCCGGCCGGAGCTCGAGCCCACCGGTGTCGACGACGGTGAACGTGCGCCCGTTCCAGTCACTGGTTCCGTAGACGCGGTCGCGGGTCGTCCCGGCGACGTCGGAGATGATCGCCGTGCGCCTGCCGATCAGCCGATTGAAGAGCGTGCTCTTCCCGACGTTCGGGCGCCCGACGATGGCGACGACCGGCAGCGAAGACATCCGACGAGTCTAGCCGTGCATCCCCTACGATCGCGGCGTGAAGATCGGGATCGCCGCCACGCGCCTCGCCGGCGTCGACGGCGTGACCTTCGAGACCGCCAAGTGGGAGACGGTGCTCGACCAGATGGGCCACGATCTCCGCCTCTGTGCCGGCGAGGTCGACGCCCTCCGCTACCAGGCCCGCCTGGTCCCGCCGATGCACTTCACCTGGCCGCCCGCCGCCCGCGCCACCGCGGCCGCCTTCGATCCGGAGAGCGACCCCGATGCCGTGCGCACCGAGATCAACCGCCTCGCCGACCTGTTGCTGCCGGTGCTCCACGACTGGGTCCGCGCCAGCTCGCTCGACGCGCTGATCGTCGAGAATGCCTGGGCCATCCCGATGCACCTCCCGCTCGGCCTCGCGCTGCGCCGGGTGGTGGAGGAGGCGGAGCTGCCGGCCATCGGACATCACCACGACTATTGGTGGGAGCGCGAGCGGTTCGCGAACTGCGTCGTGCCGGAGATGCTCGACGAGGCGTTTCCCCCCGACCTGCCGTGGGTGCGCCACGTCAGCATCAACAGCCTGGCGGCAGCTGAGCTGCAGAAGCGCCGCGGCATCACCTCGAAGGTCATCCCGAACGTCTTCGACTTCGACCAGGCTCGACCTCGCCGCCATCCAGCCATCCGCCGGCGGCTGCGCCAGGAGCTCGGGATGAACGAGCGCGGGCTGCTCGTCGTGCAGCCAACGCGCGTCGTGCCGCGCAAGGGCATCGAGCTGGCCATCGAGCTCGTCGGGCGCCTCGAGGATCCCGATGCCGTCCTGCTCATCACCTCGCCCGCCGGCGACGAGGGCCTCGACTACCTCGTCGAGCTCGAGCGGCTGGCGGAGCGCCACAAGGTCCGGCTTGCGTACGCCGCAGACCGCTTCGCGCCGGATCACGAGGGCAAGCCGTTGCGCCCGGCGCACTCGCTCCACGACGCCTATCTCGCTGCCGACCTCATCACCTATCCGAGCCTGTACGAGGGATTCGGCAATGCGCTCCTGGAGGCGCTGTTCTACGGCGTGCCGGTGCTCGTCAACCGATACTCGGTGTACGTCGCCGACATCGCGCCGCTCGGCCTGAAGCTGATCGAGATCGACGGCGAGATCACCGATACGACCGTGGCCAGGGTGAAGTCCCTGCTCGCCAATCCCGACCGCATCAGCACTAACGCTCGCCACAACTTCGACATCGCGCGCCAGCACCTCTCGTACCGCGTGCTGCGGCGACGGCTGCGAAGGCTGCTGGACGACCTCGTCCCGACGGACGAGAGCGCGGAAGTTGCCCCCCAGCGGAGCTAACGGCCACCTTGGACGCTCGACGTGGCGGTGAGTTGCCCGTGGCGGCAACCGACGATCAACCGGGAGGCTGGGATGGCCCGATCTTGGCCGTTAGTTCCGCTCAGCGGCAAATCGGCGATTGGCTCTTCGCGGCGGTGAGGGCGTAGACCCGCTCGCGGACCTCCTCGAGGTCGACCTCGGGCGTTGACGTGCCGCCCGTGATGCCGATCCGCGGCTTGCCGCGCAGCCACTCGGCCCACTCGGCGGCGAGCTCGTCCGCATCGGCCACGTGGACAGTCTCGGGCTGGATGTCGCGGCACTTCACCGCCAGCTCCTTGGTGTTCGAGCTGTTCTTGCCGCCGACGACGATCATCGCGTCGACTTCCGCCGCGAGCTTCACCGAGTCGTCCTGCCGGGTCAGCGTGACGGGGCAGACCGTGTTGACGACGCGCATGTCGTGGCATCTGCGCAGGCAGAAGGCGGCGAACTCCTCGAGCTTGTTGGGCAGGATCGTCGACTGCGAGAGCACGCCGAGCTTCTTCGTGCGTGGCACGCGCTCCCAGGTGGATCGGTCCATGTCGTCCACAACGACGTGGTTCTCGCCGGCATACGAGCGCACGCCCTTGACCTCGGGATGGTCCTCGTGACCGATGATGCACACGGTGTAGCCGGCCTCCGCCAGCTCGCGCGCGGCCTTCTGTGACTGGAGCACCCAGGTGCAGGTCGCGTCGATGACCTCGAGGCCCTCGGCGCCCTTGACCTTCTCGAACTCGGACTTGGGGACGCCGTGGGCGCGGATGACGAGCGTGCCGCCCTCGACCTGGTCGGCCAGGTCGGCGGTGCGGATGCCGCGATCGGACAGATCGGCCTTGATGCCAGGATTGTGGACGAGCTGGCCGAGGGTCGTGACATCCTTGCCCTCGGAGCGCGCGTGCTTGGCCTTGTCGATCGCCAGGCGCACGCCATAGCAGAAGCCGGCGCGCTCGGCGATGCGGACGTCGGGTCGGGTTGCGGTGGTCATTGGCTTCATTCTAGGGTGATTTCGGCCGTATATACGTATATACTCCCGGTCCGGAACCACTCAGTGCGTTTGCTGGACGAACGACCCGATCCAGTTCCCTGCCCCCTGAGGCCCGCGCGAGCCGTGAGCTGCCAGCGGTTATATCACTACTGATATATTCTCTGACAAAGCGCGCCGCTGCTCAGCGGGCAGGAGCGCCTCGATCTCGCCAATGATCCGCTCGGTCCCCGCGCCAAGAACCGCACGGTCGAGCCGGCCATCGGGCACGTGCGGAAGCGTGAATGGCTCTCCGACGCGGATGACGATCCGGCTCGGATGCGGGAACCGCGAGCGACCCGGGAAGAGTCGATGCGTTCCCGCGATCCCCACCGGCAGCAACGGCGCGCCCGAGCGCATGGCCAGCAGCGCCGCGCCGGATCTGCCGGCCTTGAGGCGACCGTCGCGCGAGCGCGTGCCCTCCGGGTGGAGCGCGATCGGGCGCCCGGCGGCCAGCGCCTCGAGCGAGAAGCGCTGGGCGGCGCGGTCGGCCTCGCCGCGTCGCACGAAGTACACGCCCGACTGCGCCGCCAGCCAGCCGAGCACCGGCCAGCGACGCATCTCGGCCTTGGCCATGAAGTGGATCAGCCGGTTGGTGCGATTGCCGATCGCCCAGCCAAGGATCAGCGGATCGACGTTCGAGCAGTGGTTCGCCACGAGGATGAATGGGCCGCTTCGCGGGATGTGCTCGTCCCCGCTCTCGACGCGAGCTCCCCAGAGCGGGCGCGCCACGAAGCCGATGATCGCCGTGCCGGGCCAGTAGAACCAGCTACGCACCGATCTGTTCCAGCCGCCGCACGATGGCCTCGACGCAGTCGGTGACGCTCAGCTCCCCGGTGTCGAGCACGAGGGCCCCACCGGGCTGGCGCAGTGGCGCCACCTCGCGGCCCGAGTCGGCGGCGTCGCGGCGCTCGATCTCGGCGAGGTAGTCGAGGTACCGATCCGGACGACCCATCTCCGATGCTCGCCGCGCGGCGCGCACGTCGGTGCGGGCGGTGAGGTAGACCTTGAGTGTCGCGTCGGGCAGAACGACGGTGCCGATGTCGCGGCCGACCATCACCGTGTCGCCGCGCACCGCGGCCGCGCGCTGCACCCCGAGCATCGCGTCGCGGACCTCGGCATGGCGGCTCACCGCGCTGACGGCGCGGTCGATCGGCGGCGTGCGAACCTCGAGCGTCACATCCCGGCCGTCGAGGCGGACGGTCTCGAGCCGATCGGTCTGGTCGGGGCGCGGTCGCTCGACCTCGATGAGGCACTCGGTCGCCAGGGCACCGAGCGCAACGCCGTCGTCGACGTCGATCCCCCGCCCCAGTGCCGCCAGCGTGAGGGCGCGGTACATCAGCCCGGTGTCGACGAAGGTCGCGTCGATGCGCTTGGCGAGGGCGTGGCCGATCGTGCTCTTCCCGGCCCCCGACGGCCCGTCGATGGCGATCGCCCGGGTCACCGCGGCCGCGTTCCCGACAGCGCGGCCACCTCGCTCCGCCGGAGCCGGCGCCACTCGCCCTCGCGAAGGCCGGCGAGCGTGAGCGAACCGATGCGGACGCGCACGAGCCGCTCGACCTCGCTGCCGACGGCCTCGAAGAGCCTTCGCACCTCGCGTTTGCGGCCTTCGCCGATCCGGACCCGAAGCCACTCGCCCCGCTCGCTGCGGCTCCGCGCGACCTCGCGCGGCGGAGGTCCGTGACGCGCGGAGAGCAGTCGCGCGGGGCCGTCCTCGAGCGTGACGCCGGTACGCAGCCGGGAGAGGGCCGAGGCCGACGGTGGTGGGCTGATGAGCGCGGCGTACTCGCGGTCATTGCCGTAGCGCGGGTGGAGGACGCGGTTGGCCCACTCGCCGTCGTTGGTGAGGATCATCAGCCCTTCCGACTCGACGTCGAGGCGGCCGGCCGGCCACAACCGATGGCCGCCGGCGTCGACGAGCGTCACCACCGAGCGCCGGCCACGCTCGTCGCGGGCCGAGCTGAGGAAGCCGCGCGGCTTGTGGATGGCGAGGTGGATCGGTGCTGGGGCGGCCGCCAGGGGGCGGCCATCGACCTCGATCGCGTCGCGCTCGGGATCCGCGGAGTCGCCGAGCCCCGCCAGCCGGCCGTTGACTTGCACCCGGCCGTCGGCGATGAGCTGCTCCGCCCCGCGGCGCGACGCGAGCCCGGCACGCGCGATGAGCTTCTGGAGCCGCTCACCGGCCATCGGCGGCATCGGCGAGGGCGGCGAGCTGCGCCGCATCGCTCGACAGGGGCGGAAGGTCCTCGATGGACGTCAGCCCGAAGCGCTCGAGGAACGTGAAGGTCGTCCCGAACAGGACGGGCCTGCCCGGCGTGTCGCGCCGGCCGAGCTCGACGACCAGCCGCCGATGCAAGAGCGAGCGGATGACGTAGTCGGAGTCGACGCCGCGCACGCGCTCGACGTCGCCGCGCGTGCAGGGCTGGCGATAGGCGATGACGGCCAGCGCCTCGAGCGCGGCCGCCGAGAGGCGGGCCTCCTCGCGAGCGGCATAGGCGGCGAGGCGTGCCCCGACCTCCGGCGCCGTGACGAGCTGCCACGCGCCGCCGTGCTGCTGGACGCGCAGCCCGCGGCCGTCCTCCTCGAGGCGGCCGGCCAGCGCCGAGAGCGCGCCCTCGGCCTGGCTGCGCGGGACCTCGGCCAGCTTCGCGAGCTCATCGGTCTCCAGCGGTCGCTCGGCGATGAACAGCAGGGCCTCGTAGAACGTGTCGAGGTCGTCGGTCACGGGCCGGCCTCCACGACGATCGGGCCGAACAGCTCGTCCTGCTCGGCACGCACCTCGCGACGGCGGACCAGCTCGAGCGTGGCGAGGAACGTGACCGCGGCCTCGGTCCGGGTGTGGCAACGGGCCAGGATCGTCTGGAGAAGGACGCGACCGCCACCGGCGAGCGCGGTGCGCAGGACGGTGATCTGCTGGCCGATCGTGATCTCGCGAGCGACGACCTCCGGCGGCGGCGGGGCGGGCTCCGGGATCGCCGCCAGCGTCTCGAGCGCCGCGGCCAGCACCGCGGGCGGCAGCGGGGCCGTCGGCGCGGCCGGCAGGTCGGATTCGCGCGGCTCGCGACGCATGACGGGGGCGACGCCGTCGCGCTTCCCGAGCTCGGCGGCGGCGTCACGCATGGCGCGGTACTCGAGCAGGCGGCGGCGCAGCTCGTCCTCGTCGGGCTCATCGGTCCCGTCCGGCAGCGGCGGGAGCGGCTCGGCGGGCAGCATCCGCTTCGACTTCAGGAAGATGAGCTGCGCGGCCACAGCGACGAACTCGCTCAACGCGGCCGTGTCGACCTGGTGCTGGGCGAGATGCTCGACGTAGGCATCGGCCACGTCGGCGAGGGGCACGGTCAGGATGTCGAGCTGGCGCGACTCGATGAGGTGCAGGAGGAGCCCCAGGGGACCCTCGAACACCGGCAGCGCGACCGAGAACGAACCGTCGCCGATGGGGACGGCCACGCCGGCATCGGTCTCGACCGGGATCGGCTGCATGCGGTCAGCTTGCGTCATCGGCCGCCTCCAGCGCCGCCTGGAGCGGCGCATCGGGCTTGGCGGGCTGCCCGCGGATGAACGCGCCGGTGCGGGGCGAGCAGCCGGCGCTCACCGCCATCTCGGCCGAGATCGCGTCGTGGTGGAGGTAGAGGTGGAACGGGTGACGCCACGAGCGCGGGTCGGGACTGGCCAGGCTGCGCAGCCCGCCCGGCGCAACCGTCTCGAGCAGCACGCCCGAGACCCGGTGCCAGAGCCGCAGGCGGTGCCCCTTGCCGGCGTCATGGAGGAGCGCTGCAGCGAGCAGGTCTGGATCGTCATGGCCGGAGGAGATCAGGCGCTGCGCGACGTCGAGACCATGGCGACGGTCGGCGACCGGCATGCCGGTGAACAGCTCGTTCGCCAGCGCCGGCAGGACACGCTCGACGAGCGCCCCCTCGGCCGGATCGACGCGCGCCCGCACGTGCGAGACGAACTGCCCGACCCTATGCACCGGTGAGCGCCTGTGTCAGTGGGCGGGCCATCCCGAGCAGCAGCCCGAGCGGGCTGTTCGGGATGAAGACCAGGAGCAGGAGCACGAGGATGCCGTAGGGTGCATAGCGCTGGACCATCATCGCGTTGCGCGGCGAGAGAAACGCGAGGACCGCGTTGTAGCCGTCGAGTGGCGGGATCGGGATGAGGTTGAAGATCGCCAGCAGCAGGTTAAAGAAGACGATCGCGTTGAAGATGTCGAGGGTCAGGCCACCCACCCCCGCGATGTCGAGCACCCGATAGACGATCGCCGCGGCGACGGCCACGGCGACGTTCGCGATCGGCCCGGCAGCCGAGACGAATGCCATGCCGATCCGGCCCGGTCGCAGGGCTCCGACGTTGACGGGCACCGGCTTCCCCCAGCCAAAGCCGGCGATGAGGAAGAAGAGCGCCCCGATCGGGTCGATGTGGGCGACCGGATTGAGGCTCACGCGCCCGAGCGCGCGAGGCCGATGGTCGCCGAGGAGATCGGCGACGAACGCGTGGCTGAACTCGTGGAACGTGATGCCGACGATCAGCGCGACCGCGATGCCGGCAAGCTCCGCGGGCGACAGCTGGAAGAGGAGCATCGGTCCAGGTCAGGCGAGTCGCGGCAGCAGGTCACCCAGCAGCGTCACCAGTCGCGCGGCACCGATGCGGCCCATCTCGATGACCTCCTCGTGGGTCGCGCCCTCCTCGACGTCCTCGGTGGCCTTGTTGGTGATGAGGCTGAGGCCGAGCACGCGCCTGCCGGCGTGGCGAGCGACGATCGTCTCGTGGGCGGTGCTCATCCCGACCGCGTCGGCCCCGAGCCCGCGGAGCATCCGCATCTCCGCTCGCGTCTCGTACGACGGTCCGGGGAGCATGACGAAGACCCCCTCGCGCAGCGCGATGCCGGTCCTGGCGGCGGACTCCCGCGCCGCGGCGCACAGCTCAGGGTCGTAGGCATCGGTCATGGCCGGGAAGCGCTCGCCGAAGCGGTCGAGGTTCGGACCGCGCAGCGGGTTGTCGCCCGACAGGTTGATCTGGTCGGTGATGAGCATGACATCGCCGGGGTGGAAGTCCAGGTTGAGGCCGCCGGCGGCATTGGTGAGGACGAACGTTCGAGGCCCGAGGGCAAGGACCGCGCGCAGGAGCAGGGTCGACTCGCGCGGCGAGTGGCCCTCGTAGGGGTGGGCGCGTCCCGACAGCAGGACGGCCGGCGTGCCGCGCACCGTGCCGGCCAGCAGCTCGCCCGCGTGGCCCGGGACCGACGATGTGGGCACGTGCGGGAGCTCGCCGTACCCGATGCGCACGAGCGGGCTGGGATCGAGGAGCTCGGCGACGCCGCCCAGGCCCGAGCCGAGCACCATGGCCAGCTTCGGGCTCGCAAGGCTCGGCTCGTCCGCCAGTCGCGCGCGGATGGCGTCGGTGGCCTCCGAGATGCGCCGGTCCAGCTCCGCTCCGTACACCCCGTCGCGGAGGTCCGCCAGGGTGGCCTCGGCCACTACATGCGCTCCAGGAGGTCGCGCTTCTTCGCCTCGTACTCCTCGGGCGTGATCAGGCCCTTGTCGCGGAGCCCCGCCAACCGTTCGAGCGTGGCACCGAGGTCATCGGCCGCGTTCGGGGGCGTCTCGGCAGCGGCCGGCGGCGGTGCGGGGGCCGGTTCCGGCTGGGCCGGCGCCGAGGTGCCTTGCTCGTCGTAGACCGCGACGCGGTCGGAGCCGGCTCGTGGCGGCATCGGCTCTGCGCGCTGCATCTCCGGCGTCTCCTGCGCGCGCTGGTAGCGCGGTGGCGCGAGGTCGGGATTCTCCATCATGTGCTTCTGGTCGAACATCGCCTTCTTGAAGTCGACCGGGTCGGCGATCATCGGGAAGTCGGCGACGGTGTTGCCGCCCAGCTCCTCAGCGGCGGTGAGGATGTCGAGGGTTCCGAAGCCGAAGATCCGGCCGAAGATGCTCTGGTCGAGGCGCGCGTCGTTGATCTTCTCGAGGCTCGTATCGGTCACGCTCTTGTTCAGCACACCCTCGGCGCGCATGACACGGCGCGTGGTGATGAGCCACTCCTGGTTGCGCCAGTCCCACAGCACGAAGCCGATGTAGGCCAGGCCGCCGAGCAGCCCGACGACCGCGATGACGGTGACGATCCCGTCGACGGTCTCGTTGTCGAGGACCTGGGCCGGCGACGACGCCACCCAGATGATGATGGCCAGGCCCACGATCAGGACGAGGAACCAGATCCCGACCCGCGCGACGACGGCGAACCAGTGCTGGCGGGTCTCGTAGACGACCTCCTCGCCACGGCTCAGGAGGTTGCGTGCGTAGCTCATCGGCTCAGTTGGCTCCGCTTCCGGTTCACGCTCTCGGGTGCGCCCGCGCGTAGACCTCGCGGACGCGTTCGCCGGTCAGGTGGGTATAGAGCTGGGTGGTGCTGATGCTAGCATGGCCCAGGAGGGCCTGGACCACGCGCAGGTCAGCTCCCCCCTCGAGCAGATGGGTGGCGAAGCTGTGCCTGAAGGTGTGCGGCGAGACCCGCTCGGTCACGCCCGAGGCGTTCGTCCAGCGCTTCACCAGCCGCCACACAGCCTCGCGGCTCATCCTGTTTCCCCGCTGGCCGACAAAGACGGCCTCGGTCGGACGCTTGGCCGTCCATTCCGCTCGTGGACCGATGCGGTACCGATGCAGGCGCTCGCGCGCCTCGTCCCCCATCGGCACGCGGCGCTCCTTGTTGCCCTTGCCGATGACGCGCACCTGCTGGTTCGGCAGGTCGACCCTGTCGACGTCGAGCCCGACGAGCTCGCTCACGCGAAGGCCACAGCCGTACAGCAGCTCCAGGATGGCGCGGTCGCGGATGCCGATGGGATCCTCGGCCGGCGGCGCGTCGAGGATCCTTTCCACGTCGTCGGTCGCCAGGACGTCGGGGAGGTAGGAACCAGGCCTCGGCGCATCAACGAGCGCCGGGATGTCCTTCGTGGCTTCGCCCTCGCGGAGGGCGAAGGCGTAGAAGCTGCGCACAGCTGCGGACTTGCGGGCCTGGGTGCTGCCCTTTGCGCCGTTTCTTTGCAGGCCTCGCACGAACTCGAGGAGCGGCTGCGGGTCGTCGCGCCACCTCGTTCCGGCCACTTCCGCGAACTGCGCCAGATCGCGACGATAGGCAGCGATCGTGTGCGGCGAGAACCCGCGCTCGACGCGCAGCTCGACGAGGAACGCGTCGATCGCCCTGATCAGTACCGGGTCGCTCATGGACCGATTTCATGGGGCGAAGGTATCGACCAAGTACGGGCCGGTTTCCGGCTCAACTTGGCCGTTTCGTTCACGCGGTGACCCGAATGGCCAAGTACCGCACTCACCTTGGTTGTTAGCTCCATCGGATGAAATCGCACTCAACCTGTCGCAGAACGCAGCAGCGCCTCGGCGGTAGCGTGCGCCTCGTCTCCCGCTCCGTCGCCGGCGAGCATCGCCGCCAGTTCCGAAGCGCGCTCATCGGGGCCGAGCACTCGCGCCACGGTGACCGTCCGATCGTCGACGGCTCGCTTCCCGACAACGACATGGGCATCCGCGTGCGCGGCGACCCGCGCCAGGTGGGTCACGCACAGCACCTGGTGATGCGCGCTGAGCACCTTCAGCCGCTCCCCGACCGCCGCGGCGTTCCGCCCGCCGACACCCGCATCGACCTCGTCGAAAACGAGCAGCGGGGTCTCGTCGGCCGCGGCCAGCACGACCTTCAGCGCGAGCGAGAGACGGCTGGCCTCGCCGCCCGATGCGATCCGGCCGAGCGGACGCGGCGGCTCGCCGGGGTTCGGCGCGAAAGTGAACGTGGCGCTGTCGGCACCGAACGGCCCGGCCTCGACCGGCACGAGCATCACGTCGAAGGCACCGGCAGGCAGTCCCAGCGGAGGCAGCTCGACGTTGACCGCGCTCGCGAGGCGCTTCGCGGCGGCGTCCCGTGCGGCGGTCAGCCGGGCCGCGGCGGCGTCCAGTGCGACCCGCAGCTCGACCTCGACGGTGCGCAGACGTTCGCGCTCTCCCCCTTGATTCTCCAGTCGCTCGAGCTCCGTCGACACCGCCGTGCCGAATGCGACGACCGCCTCGAGCGTGTCGCCGTACTTGCGGCGCAGGTCGTAGAGGAGTGCCACGCGCTCCTCGGCCGCGACGCGCGCGGCCGGGTCGAGCTCAACGGCATCGGCCGCGGCGGCGGCGTCCCGCGCCAGCTCCGTGGCCTCGGCGCCGAGCGCGGCGGCCCGGTCGGCGAGTGGCGCGAACCGATCGTCGTGCTGTGCGGCGACGAGGAGCTCGCGCTCGGCCACCGCCAGGCGCTCCGTGGCCGCCTCCTCGTCACGCAACGCCGCCACGGCGGACGAAGCCGACCGCGCGATCGTCTCGGCGTGGGTGGCGGCCCGGAGCTGCGCCTCGAGCTCGGCGTCCTCGCCCGGGCGAGGGGCGGCGGCGTCGATCTCATCGGCCTGGTGGCGAAGCAGCTCGACACGACGAGCCAGCTCGTGCGCATCGGTCAGGAGCTCGGCCGAAGCCGCGACGCAGGAGCGCCATGCTCGGTGTGCCTGTGCGACCTCCGCCAGCAACCCAGCGTGGCCGCCGAACCCGTCGAGCAGGCTCAGCTGACGCGATGGCTCGAGGAGCCGCTGCTGGTCGTGCTGACCGTGGATCTCGGCCAGGCGTGCGCCGAGCGAGGCCAGCCCGCCGACGGTCATCGCCCGGTCGTTGACCCGCACGAGCGAGCGCCCGTCGGCGCCGACCTCGCGGCGAACGATAACCGATCCCTCCCCGGCGGCAACCACCTCCGCCAGCGGATCATCTTCGGCGGTCAGCGGGGCATCGAAGATCGCCTCCACGCGGGCGGCATCGGTCCCGGCGCGGACCTGGTCGGCCGAGGCGCGGGCACCGAGCGCAAGCGCGAGGGCATCGACCACCAGCGACTTGCCGGCGCCGGTCTCGCCGGTCAGCACCGTGAAGCCGGGAGCGAGCGTCAGGCGGACCGACTCAACCACGGCGAGGTTCTCGACGGTCAGCTCGCGGAGGGCCATGGCGTCAGTATCGGCCTCAGTACGGCAGCAGCGACGCCTTCGTGCGCAACAGATCGTAGAACGGCGTGCTGCCGGTGGGCAGGATGAGCCGCATCGGCTCGGGCAGGGCGCGCACCTCGACGCGGTCACCGGTGCGCATCGGCAGGTCGGCCTGGCCGTCGAGGCTGACGACGGCGCCGTCGTGCGCCTCGCGCAGGGTGAGATGCACGACGTGATCCTCGCCGGCGACCACGCTGTGCAGCGGTGACAGGTAGGCGGCCACGGGGGTGATGACCATGTTGCGCAGCCGCGGATCGAGGATGGAGCCGCCGGCGCTGAAGCTGTACGCCGTGCTCCCGGTGGGCGTCGCGACGACGACGCCATCGGCGACGTAGGTCGCGAGGTGAGAGCCCGAGACTTCGACCTCGAGGCGGATCATCCGCACCCGGCTGCCGCGGGCGACGACGACCTCGTTCAGGCAGGCGTGGTCCTCGTCGGTGCCATCCGGGCGCACCAGGCGGGCCGCGATTCGAAACCGATCCTCGATGGTGAAGTCGCCGGCCTGCACCTGGTGCAGAGCCTTCTCGAGGTCCTCCGACTCGACCTTGGCCAGGAACCCGACTCGCCCGAGGTTGACGCCGAGCGCGGGCACCCCCGAGCCGCCGATCGCCCGCGCGGTGCGCAGGAAGGTGCCGTCGCCCCCGAGGACGCAGACGAGGTCGGTGCGCGGGAGCTCCCCGGCGATCGTGTCGAAGGCGTCGCCCTGCGCGTCCCAGGCTTCGACGCCGTTCGCCTCGCACCAGGCACGGCCGCGATCGAGGAAGGCCGGCGCGCGGTCGCTGTACGGGTTGAATGCGAAGCCGATCCGCTTCATTCGGCCTCGTGGTCACCCGGCTGGAGGGTCGCCGCGAGCCGATCGACCGCGCGCCGAATGTCGGCCAGCTCGGCGGCCATGTCGCTGGGCTCGCGGACGGCGGCGTAGGACCGATCCAGCCCCGCCGCGATGAACGCGCGCATGAGGCTCGAGGGCGACACGCCGCGGGCGGCGGCGGCCTGCTCGACGCGTGCCATGAGGGCGTCCGGCATGCGCAGGCTCACAATCTGGCGCATCGTGTCCGGCGCGGGCTCCTGCGCCGCGGGCGCGACGACCTCGATCCCCTCGAAGCCGATATCGAGCTGCTCGGCGGTCGGTGCCGAGGCCCTGCTGCGTCTCATCGCTGTGATCGTAATACGCCCCGTGGTACGTCCGGTCGCTTCAATCGCGAGTATATACGTATATACATCGTGTCAATCGCCTTCGTGGATGGCGTCGACGACGCTCAGGTTGTAGTTCGCCATCTCGTCGTCGCCAGCCTCCTCCCGGCGGATGTCCACGAGAAACTCGACGTTGCCGTCTGCCCCGGTGATCGGCGAGCGGATGGCCCGGTGCGCGAGGAGCCCGTCCTCCGTGGCCGCCGTCGCGACCTCGCGCAGCACGCGGTCCCAGATGACCGGGTCTGTGACGACTCCGCCACGCGGCACATCCCCCTTTCCCGCCTCGAACTGGGGCTTGACGAGGGCAACGATGCGCCCCGCATCGGTCAAGAGGTTGCGAACCGCCGGCAGCACGAGGCCGAGGCTGATGAAGCTCAGGTCGAGCGTTGCGAGGTCGATCGGCTCCGGCAGGTCACGGAGGTCCCGGAGGTTCGTACGCTCCATGCTCACCACACGCGGGTCGTCGCGGAGGCGCTGGACGAGCTGCGCACGCCCGACGTCGACCGCGTAGACCACCCGCGCGCCGCGAGCCAGCAGGACGTCGGTGAAGCCGCCGGTCGAGGCTCCGGCATCGAGACACGCGAGGCCACTCGGCTCGATCTCGAACGCATCAAGGGCGTGCTCGAGCTTCAACCCGGCTCGGCTCGCCCACTTCGGCTTCACTACCAGCGAGACCGATGCAACCGCGGCGACCAGCTGGCCCGGCTTCAGGCGTCGGTTGCCCTCGAGGTCGACCGCGCCGGCATGGATGAGCGCCTGGGCCTCGGCCCGTGAACGCGCCAACCCGCGTTCGGTGAGCAGCTGATCGAGCCGGATGCGCGCCACGCCGCGATGGTACGAGCCAATCGGCGCGCCGGACGCCAATCCATCGGGCGTACTCGCGCTTGTTGTCAGTAATTGTGAGATTCGGCCCTATCGTTCGGGCCAGAACGCGGAGGAACGCGCTTCGTGCGAGGGACGGCCCGATTGATCGGCCCGCGGCCTATGCGGCGGTCACCTTCGTGCGGCGGCTCCGCGCCGGAACGCCGAGCGCCTCGCGGACCTGGGCGAGGATGCCGGGACCGTCGATCCGCTGCTGTGCTCGGAGGTCGTCGACCGCACCGTGATGCACGAAGCCCTCGGCAAGCGCGACCTTGTGCAGCGGTACGTGGACGCCGGCGCGATTGAGCGCGTCGAGGACTCCGTCGCCGAAGCCTCCCATCGCTGCCGACTCCTCGGCGGTGACCACGAGGCGTTTGCCGGCGGCGTGCTGGGCGATCAGCGCCTCGTCCATCGGCTTTGCCCACCGGGCGTTGATGACCGTGGCGGCGACGCCGTCGGCGGCGAGCTCCTCTGCGACCCACAGCAGGCGCTGGACGATCGGCCCGAAGCCGACCATCAGGATGTCGCCACCCTCCCGCAGCACCTCTCCCCGACCGATCTCCAGCGCGACGCCTTCCCGATCCGCGAGATCCTCGCCGGCGTCACGGGGATATAGCAGCGTCATCGGTCCGGGGTGCGCCAACCCGGTCACGACGAGGTCGCGCAGCTCCTGCTCGTCCTTCGGCGAGCCGATCACGAGGTTCGGCAGAGAGCGCAGGGCGGGCAGCATGAACATGCCCTGGTGACTCGTGCCGTCCTCGCCCACCAGCCCGGATCGGTCCAAGGCAAGGAGCACGGGGACGTCGTTCTGGCAGACGTCGTGGACGAGCTGGTCGTAGGCGCGCTGGCTGAACGTCGAGTACAGCGCGACGACCGGGCGGAGGCCGGCCAATGCCAGCCCGGTCGCCAGCGCCACCGAGTGCTGCTCGGCGATGCCGACGTCGTGGAATCGCTCGGGGAAGTGGTCGCAGAAGCGCTGGAGGCCGGTTCCCGTCGGCATCCCGGCGGTGATCGCGCAGATGCGCGCATCGGTCTCGGCCAAGCGGACGAGCTCCTCGACGAACGTCTGGGTGTAGGTCTTCGGCTTGCGCTGCGGCTCGCTCTCGGCAGGCAGCGGCTCCTCGGTCGGGTCGATCAGGCCCAAGTCGATCGGCGGCAGCGAGGCGCCGTGGAAGGACATCGAGTCCAGCTCGGCGGGGGCGTAGCCGCGGCCCTTGATCGTCTTGACGTGGACGAGCACCGGTGCCTCGATCTGGAACGCGGCCTCGAAGGCGGACTCGAGCTCGGCCAGATCGTGGCCGTCGAGGACGCCGATGTACGTGACCCCCATGTCCTCGAAGAACCCGACCTTGGCCCACGAGCGCTTGAAGCCCTCCTTGGCCCAGGCCAGCACGTCGAACGTGGGCTTGCCGACGACCGGGACTCTCGGCAGGGCGCGCACCGTTGCAGATTTCGTCTCCTGGTACGCGCGAGACAGTCGCATCTTGTTCAGCCGTGTCGAGAGCCCACCCACCGACGGACTGATGCTCATCTCGTTGTCGTTGAGGATGATCAGCATCGGATGCCTCGCGTTCCCGAGGTGGTTGAGCGCCTCCATCGTCAACCCGGCGCCGATCGCCGCGTCCCCGACGCAGACCGCGATCCGCTGCCGCCGCGCCGGATCGGTCTTCGGTCGCAGGTCGCGCGCCGACGCGAGGCCCACGCCGATCGACACGCCGGTGCCGGCGTGGCCGCCGTCGAAGACGTCGTGATCGCTCTCGCCGCGGCGCGGAAAGCCACCGACGCCACCGACCTGGCGCAGCGTCTCGAAACGGTCCCATCGCCCGGTCAGCAGCTTGTGGGCGTAGGCCTGGTGCCCGGTGTCCCACACGATCCGGTCGCGCGGTGAGTCCATGACGCGGTGCAGAGCAAGCGTGATCTCGACCGCGCCGAGGGAGCTTGCGAGGTGCCCGCCCGTCTGCTTGACGGTGCGGATCATCTTCTCGCGCAGCTCGCCGGCCAGGGCGTCCAGCTGCTCCTCGGTGAGGTCGCGGAGCTGCCCCGGTTCGCGGATCGTCTCGAGCAGAGTCAAGGGTGGATTGTCCTCCTGGAGATCGCCCGGAGTATAGGACCGATGTCGGCCTGCGGCCGGTGCGCCCCCTAGACGAGCCGCTTCTCGAAGACGTGACGGATCCGCGAGCACATCAGCAAGCCCGAAGCGTCTGGGCGGTTCGATTTCTCGTGGGGCGGGAGTATCGGCTTTTCAGTGGCCGGAATCCCGTGGGGCGGGCGGCTCCGACGCCGAGTCAGCCGGCATCGGGCTCCAGGGCTCTCGTGGGGCGGGAATCCGGCCAATTAGTGACCGATACGCCCTCGGACGGGATCGCGCGCTTCAGACGAGCGACTTCTCGAAGACGTGACTCGTCTTGATCAGCGCATACCCCTCGCGCTCGTAAAACCGATGCGCCCGCTCGCGCGCGATCCGCGATCGAACGACCATCCTGGATGCGTCGTGCTCGCGCGCCCACGTCTCCGCGGCTCCCAGCAGCTCGGCGCCGATCCCACTCGACCGACTCGCGTCGTCCACCACCAGTCCGCCGATGTCGGCCGTGAGGCCCGACACGAGCGATGTGACGAGCGCGACGTGGATCCAACCCACGGCGCGGCCGTCCTCCTCGGCCACCAGCGCGGCGTGCGGACCGTCGAGAGCGGCCAGCCGTGAGGCGGTCTCCTCGGCGCTGGTCGCGTAGCCCAGCTGGGTCGTGAGGTCGGCGACCAGCGGCGCATCGGCCGCCGTCATCGGCCGGATGCGCATCGGGCTACTCGTCCTCGGTCGGTTCGGTGACCGGAGTGGCGCCACGACGTCCGAGCTCGGTGATCGTCAGCTCGGCCTCGCGCAACCGCGTCTCGCACGCCGCGTGGAGCCGCAGGCCCTGGCGATAGCGCTCGATGCTCTCCTCGAGGCCCACGGTTCCCGCCTCCAGCTGCTGGACGGTGCGCTGGAGCGCGGCGACGAGCTCGTCGAACGGCTGGCGCGCGAGCTCCTCGTCGGTGAGGACGGCGAGCTTGGCGTCGTCGATCATGGGACGAGCTCGTCGGTGCCGGTGCGCTCGACGCGCGTGTCGGCGCTGCCGCGCGCGACGATGACCTGGAGCGGGTCGCCCGCGTGGAGCGTGGCCGCGTCGAGGACGATCCGCCCGTCGGCGGTCCGCGCAACGGCGTAGCCGCGCTCGAGCGTGGCGGCCGGCGACAGCGTGCGCAGCGCGTCGTGCGCCGCGTCGAGGGCCAGGCGCCGGCGCTCGACCCGGTCCGCGACTGTCCGCCAGCCGCGGTCGAGGAGGTCGGCCGAGCGCTGCCGCGCGGCATCGAGGTCCGGGAACAGCCGAGTCAGCGCGCGTGCCTCGGCGTCGAGGAAGCTGCGGCGCGAGGCGGCTTGGCCGAGGAGAGCGGCGCCGGCCCGGTCACGCAGGCGATCGATGATCGTCGACAGCTGCGAGGCATCGGGGGTGGCCAGCTCGGCCGCGGCGGTCGGTGTCGCGGCACGCAGGTCGGCGGCGAAGTCCGCGAGCGTCGTGTCCGATTCGTGCCCGACACCGACGATGATCGGAACCGGTGCGCTCACGACGGTGCGCACCACGCGCTCGTCGTTGAAGCTCCACAGGTCTTCGAGCGACCCGCCGCCGCGCGCAAGGATCACCACGTCGAGGCCGGGATGATGGTAGAGGCGCTGGAGGGCGCGCACGATCGACTGTGGGGACCCGTCGCCCTGCACGCTCGCGGCGCTGAGGACGAGGTCGGCGAGTGGGTATCGACGGCGGAGGACGTTGGCGATGTCGCGCCACACGACGCCGACCGGCGAGGTGACGACGCCGATCCGCCGCGGCCAGCGCGGGATCGGCCGCTTGCGCCGTTCGTCGAACAGACCCTCGGCGGCGAGCTTGGCCCGCAGCGCCTCGTACCGTGCGTGGAGGTCGCCGGCGCCGGCCGCAGTGATCGACTCGACGTAGAGCTGGTAGACGCCCTGCGGCTCGTAGGCACGGACGCGGCCGTGGATGATGACCTGCATCCCGTGGGCCGGTCGCACGGCGGCGCCGGCCAGCTGGTCGCGAAACAGCGCCGCGCGGACCTGGCTGCTGGAGTCCTTGAGCGTGAAGAAGCAGTGCCCCGATGCCGGGAAGGACGGCTGGCTGATCTCGCCCTCGACCCACACGTCAGCGAGCACCGCATCGGCGTCGAGCAGGCCGCGGACGCGACGGTTGAGGTCGGTGACGCGCAGGATGCGTGGAGTGGCTCGAACCGGGGCGGACTCCGCCTCGGCGGGCGGCTCGGGCGGCCCCTGGTCCCAGAGCGAGCGCTGGTCGGACATCGGTCTATTCGTAACCGACATTGTTACGAATGGCGGTCAACTCACTGCACTCGCGTGACGTATTCGCCATTGCGCGTGTCGATCCTCAGCACGTCCCCCTCCGACACGAACAGCGGCACCTGCACGACATGCCCGGTCTCGAGCGTGGCGGCCTTCTTCGCGCCGGTCGCGGTGTCGCCGGCGAAGCCGGGATCGGTCTGGGTCACGTGCAGGTCGACGGTCACCGGCAGCTCGATGCCGAGCACCTCGCCCTCGTGGCTGCTGAGCAGCACCTCGGTGTTCTCCAGCAGGAACTTCGCGTCGTCACCGATCAGCGCCGAACCGACGGCGGACTGCTCATAGGTCTCGGTGTCCATGAAGTGGTACGTCCCGCCGTCGCTGTACAGGTACTGTGACTTGCGCTGCTCGACCCTCGCCCGCGGCCATCGCGTCCCGGCCTGGAACGTCCGCTCGACGATGTCGCCGCGCCGCACGTTCTGCAGCTTCATGCGGACCTGCGCCGACCCTCGCGCCATCTTGATGTGGCTCCAGTCGAGGACCTTCATGAGCTGTCCGTCGAGCTCGATGATGACGCCCTTCTTGACGTCTCCTGTGCTGATCAATCGCTGCTCCCGTTGATGGACCGATGCGTGCGTTGGGAAGTCTAGCGTTCACGCTCGCAGGCGGAAGAACGCGACGAATTCCCCACTCGTGCGTAATCCGGCGCTCAGGTGGCTTCGCTCAGCCGATGACGATCGGCTCCCGAGGCGCGTTCGTCAGCCGCCTCGGACCGGTCTCCTCGAGCACGACGATGTCCTCGATCCGGATGCCGGTGACGCCGGGCTGGTAGATCCCCGGCTCCACGCTGAAGACCATGTTGGCCTCGAGGGCGTACGGCCGCGTGCGACGAAGGCTCGGCGGCTCGTGGACCTCGAGGCCGATCCCGTGGCCGAGCCCGTGCCCGTACGGCTCGAAGCCCGCGTCCGCGATCACCCGGCGCGCCACCGCGTCGACGTCCTGCCCGTTCACGCCAACGGCGATCGCCTCCATCGCGGCGGACTGGGCAGCCAGCACCGCGTCATGGGCGCGGCGAACATCATCCGGGACCTCACCGATGAACACGGTGCGGGTCGTGTCGGACCGATAGCCATCCACCCTGCAGCCGAAGTCGACGAGCAGCACGTTGCCGCGCTCGATCGTCGCGTCGGAGGGTTGGCCGTGCGGCATCGCGGCCCGCGGGCCGGCGAGGACGATGGTCGGGAAGGCGAGACCGTCGGCTCCATTGGCGCGGAAGAACGCCTCGAGCTCCCACGCGACCTCGAGCTCCGTCATCCCGGGCTTCACGAACTCCAGGAGGTGGGCGAAGCCGTCATCGGCCAGCGCGCAGGCGCGGCCAATGGCGGCGATCTCGTCATCGGTCTTGATGAGGCGAAGCGGAACGAGCTCGTCGTCCATGGCGTGGAGCTCGATGCCGGGAGCTGCCGCGGCAAGCGACGTCCAGGCGGCGTGGGTCATCACCTCGGCCTCCATGCCGAGCGAGACCACCTCGTGGCCCTCAAGGACCGCCGGCAGGTCCTGCCCGATCCCACCGGTGGTCAGGATGACCCCCCAGCCGGGAGCCTCGCGCTCAGCCTGCTCGGTGTAGCGCGAGTCGGCCAGGACCAGCTTCGCGTCGCGAGTGACGAGCAGCGTCCCCGGCCAGGTCGCCTCCTCCTCTTCCATGAGGCGGAGGCCGCTGAAGTAGCGCTTGTTCGCGATCCGGCTGATGAGCATCCCGTCGAGCCCGTGCTCGTCGAGGAGGGATCGCAGCCGCTCGACGCGCGCATCGGTGCTTGAAGCAATCAGGCTCACAATCCGGCGCACTCCTCGTTGGCGCGCGCGATGTTCTCATTGTGCTCCGGCAGTGTCGCCGCGAAGTAGTGCGAGCCGTCGCGGACGGCGTCCGGGCATCCGGCCACGAAGAAGAGGAATCCCTCGTCGAGCGGGGCCGTCGCCACCGCCTCGAGCGAGCCGGTGCGCGGCGCGGCGATCGGCATCGGCGGCAGCCCGGGCTGGGTGTAGGTCTGGAAGCCGAGGAGCACCTCCTCGAGCGCGACGTCCCCACCCGGGACCTGGAGCTGGGGCCACCACTCGACCCCTCCCCACTCATCGGGTGGGAGAAACGCGCCGTCGGTCCCCCGCAGCAGCGGGTGTCCCTCGGGACGCATCTCGCCGGTCATGAGCCCGTACTGGAGCGTCGGGTCGCCGTTGAGGAGCCCGTTCGTGATGCCGTTGTCCGGGTTGAGGATGCGGTTGATGTAGACCGCCGCGATCCGCGGCCGCTCTTCGTCGATGACCGCCTCGCGCTCGACGATGCTCGCGATGATCACCGCGTCATCGAGCGACAGCCCCTTGTTCCGGATCCCGGCAACGATCTCGTCGGTCAGGGCATCCTCGAATTCGCCCAGGAGGCGGCGAACGACCGCGCGCGGCGTCGCGTCGCCACCGGCGATCTGGAACTCGTACGTGTCCGGGCGGATGTATCCCTCCAGCGAGCGGCCGGCGGGCACGTCGGCGAGGAACGCGTAGTCATTGAGGATGCCCGGGGGCGGATCCTGGAGCAGGGAGGCGAACTCCTCGATGTTCATCGTCATCTCGCTCGCGCCAAACGTCGCGACCACCTCCTCGAGGCGCAGCCCCTCACCGATCTGGACGCTCGTCGTCGGCCCGAAGGGCTGGCCCTGGAGCGCCAGGACGATCTCCGACGGCCGCAGGGTCGGCGACAGGTCGAATGTGCCCGCGGCAATCGTCCCCTCGCGGCCGGCGTTGAGGATTTCGTAGTGGAACGCGATCCGGCTGTTGATCAGCCCCTCGGCGAAGAGTGCCTCGCCGATCGTCGTCTCGGTCGCGCCCTGCTCGATCGTCACCGTCACCCGGCGCTGCTGCTCCGAGGCCGGCTCGTTGGAGAGCACCTCGGGCCGGTACCACTGGACGAAGTCCTGGACGATGCCGTGTTCGATGGCGCCCGGGTTGTCCTCCACCCACGCCATGACGCGCGGCGCGAAGATGGCGTTGAAGCCAAGGATGAGGAGGAACCCGACGAGCGCGATCGTGCCCGCGATCCACATGAGCAGGAGGAGAGGCTGTACCCGTCGCCGGCGGCGCATCGGCCCTTCGCGCTCCTCGCGCAGCCGACGGATACGGGCGTTGCGGCGCTCCTCGTACTCATAGGCACTCGAGCGTCGGCTCATTCGGTCTCCTCTGGCGAATCGGGCTCGGAACGGTGCCCGGCGGGTGGCCGCCGGGCATCGAGGTATTGTTGCAGGATCACGCGCGCGGCGGCGGAATCCAGCTCGCCGCTGCCCCGCCCCGCCCGACGTCCGTCGGCCGTCAGCTCCTCGGCCGCCTGCCACGAGCTGAGCCGCTCGTCCTCGTAGGCCACCGCCAGACCGGTGCCGCCCAGCCCCTCCCCGAAGGCGCGCGCGACGGCCGCCTGGGTCCCCTCGCTGCCGTCCATGTTCAGCGGCAACCCGACCACGACCAGCCCTGCCCCCTCGGTCGCGCACAGCTCACCGACCCTGGCCAAGTCGTGGTCGAGGTTGCGGCGCCGGAGCGCCGGACGAGCAAATGCCATGCCCGTCTCGGTGTCCCCGACCGCCACCCCGATCCTCCTGGCGCCGTGGTCGAGGCCGATGATCCTCACGGCTCTGCCACCCGCACCTCGATCCGCCATGCCATGGACGGGACCGATGCGACCCAGTCCGGCCACAGCTCGACCGTCGCGTCGCCGAGATCCTCGAGCGCCGCCTCCGCCTCAGCCTCCGGGAGGCCGGCGATGAGTTCGGCGACGTCCTCGGTGCTGATGACGGCGGCGCTGCGGCCGCTGGCGGTGAGGTCGACGCGCATCGAGCCACCCTCGAAGTTCGCTTCCTCGATGGCGACGTCGATGCTCTCCGGCAGGAGGGCATAGCCCTCCTGCACGACCGAGGGGTCGTCCGCGAACTGCCCGCGGGCGGCCTCGATGACCTCGTTCCGATCGGCGGTCCAGGCTTCCCAGGGGAGCGTTCCGCTAATCGTCGCCTCGGCCTGGTCGCGCGTGCCCACGAGGTCCTCGAGGCCCTCGATCGTCGGCTCCGTCAGTTCGGTCTGCACAACGATCGCGTCGGCGTGCTGGGCGAGCTCGTCCCCCACCTGGCTCTCCAGGTCGGTCGTCAGCGCCTCGACCGCTGCGGCGACATCGGCCTCGCTGACCCTGGTGCCGGACTCGTCGATGCCGGCGGTTGTTGCCTCCGGGTTGCTAACGCGCTGCTCGGCGTTGTTCTGGAATCCCTGGAGCCGAGCGTCGGCGTCCTGGTTAAGGACGGTGTTGATCGCCCCTGCCCCGACGTTGCCTGCCGGGCCCGGTGCGGCTGCCACGACCCCCACCCCGGCCTCTCCTGCCTGGATCGTTCCCTGCGCCGTCAGCGAACCGCTGGGGACCACGACATCGGTCTGCGTCGCGAAGGCCTGATCACCCGCCGCGACCAGCGTGCCGGCCGCGATCGCCTGGTCGAACGCGCTCCAGTTGAAGAGCACGACGGTACCGGTCGCCGGCTCGAGGATGTCGTACACGCCGGTGGCGGTGACGGTCGCCGTCGCCTCGGCGGTGCCGCCCAGCTGCTCGGGCTGGTCGACCTCGATGACGTACGGCACCGGCCCCACCGCCTCGGAAACCGGGTCGATCGTGACCGTCGCACCGGGCAACACCGCGGCTCCGGCGAGCCCGAGGGCCAGGATCACCGCGAGGACGGCGGCAGCGGCCACGACGATCGGGCGCCTTCGCGACCGGTCGGCGGGCGGTCGAGCGACGGTGACCGCACGGGTGTCCTCGTCGGCAACGATCGTCGGCGTCGCGACCGTCTCGTCGATCCCGCGCATGACGTGGATCGCGGCGTGGTGCACTTCGGTCGGCTCACTCGGGGCCGCGGGCTCCGCGCGGCGCGCGTCGTCGAGCGTGGCATACGCCGCGAGGCCGGCCTCTGCAGACAGCGAGCGGGTCAGGGCGTCGCCGACGACCGCCACGTCGCGCCCCTCCTCCTCGCCGGCGCGCGCGAGCAGCCGCAGGGCGACTGCGCTGGAGGTCGCCCGCGACCGGCCCGGCACGACGACGATCACGCGTTCGGCCTCGGCCGAACGCACGCGCCGGACGACACTCGTGATCTCGTCATCGGCCTCGAGATAGACGACGGCCGGCGCATCGCTCACAGTCGCATCTCCCGAACGGTGCTGCGCATGGCACGGTCGACGGCCGTCGCGCCGGCGTCGAGGATGAGGGCCTGGTGGGCGAGGGCCATCGGCGTCACGTCCTGCCGTGTGCCGACCCCGCCGGTCACGTCGCGCAGGCCCATGACCTCGTCGGGCGCCAGCGCGCGGACCTTCGGCCGCCGCGCGAAGGAAAGGCGCTGCCACCAACCGTCCTCGTCGAGGACCGATCGCACCTGCGGTAGGTCGGCCCCACCGCCGCACAGCAGGACGCGCCCCGGCAGGAGGTCGCCGCCGGCGAGGTCGCCGATCATGAGCTCCACGCCGTCGCGCCAGATCCGGGCGTCCTCCAGGAGCGCGTCGGCGACGTCGGGGGCGCCGTCGGCGGCCGACAGCTTGGCGCGCTCGGCATCGGCGAAGGAGAGGCCAAGGCGTTCGGCGAGGCCCTTCGTGAACGCGCGCCCGCCAAGAGCGAGCATCTTCGTCCCGCTGATGCCGCCCCTGCGAACGAGCGCGACGTCGGTCGTCCCGCCACCGATGTCGACGAAGACGGCACCGGCGTCGCCGATCTCGCCGGGATCGAGACATGTGGCCACGGCATACGGCTCGGCGATGACGCCGAGCAGCTGCAGCCCCAGCGCGTCGGCCACCGACTGGAGCGCGCCGAGGTGGACCATCGGCGCGAAGGCGTTGAAGACGTGAAGGTCGACCTGGGCGCCGCTGAAGCCGATGGGATTGCTGACCGGGTAGCCGTCGATCGTCATCTCGACGATCGCCGCGTGCACGAGCCGCACGTCGAGCCGGTCGACGCCAGACTCCCAGCGGATGACGGTCTCGGCCTCGCGCAACGCGCTGTCCTGCGCGCGGCGCACGAGCCGCTCGAGCTCCGGCTCATCGAGCGGCCTGCGCGGATCGTCGCGACGGGTCGTCAGCGTCGAGGTGGCGCCCTTCACGAGCTCGCCGGCAATCCCGATGACCGCGGCGATCGGCGTGCGGCCGGCCTCGCCACGCGCCGCGTCCATCGCGGCGCGGCTGTTCGCCACGACCGCGTCGATGTCGCTGACCGTCCCCGACTGCATATGCGCCAGGCCCTGCCGCTGCCGCCCGCTGCCGCGCACGACGCCGGTCAGCCGGCCCTCAGCGTCACGCTCGACGCTAAGCACGAGTGCCTTCGCGAACTCGGTCCCGATATCGAGCGCGGCGATCGCCGGGGCGTTGCCCCGACCGGCAGCGCCGCGCACCCGGCCGGCGACCCGACTCCAGAGCTGTCCGACCGCGGTCACAACGGCTGCGTGCCGGTCAGGCCGTCTCGATGCGCTCGAGCGCCTCGAGCGCAAGGCGGCCCGCTTCGCGCAGCGCCTCGTCGAGGCGTGCGGGATCGCGCCCGCCGGCCTGCGCAAGGTCGGGTCGTCCGCCGCCACCACCGCCGATGATCGGCGCCGCCTCGCGGACGATCGCGCCGGCGTCGAAGCCCTCGTCGGCGAGATCGCGGCTGGCGGCAACGAGGATCGATGGCTTGCCATCGGTTGCACCGCCCACCACGGCCACGAAGCGGCCGGTCATCCCTCGCAAATCGTCGGCCAGGCTGCGCAGGGCGGCGGCACCGGCATCGGCATACGCATCGATGATCACCTTGGTCTTGCCAGCCTGCTGGGCGTTGTGGAGCGCCGCGGCCGCGTCGAGCCTCGCGGCTGCGGCACGCGGCGACTTTGCGGCCTTCTCGGCCTCGCGCAGGCGAGCCAGCAGGTTCTCGACGCGCTGCGGAACGGCCTCCTCGCGCTCGCCGAGCAGCTGGGCGGTCGCGCGCAGCGCCTCGAGTCGCTCGGCGACGAGCTCCGTGGCGGCCTCGCCCGTGACCGCCTCGATCCGCCGCAGGCCGGCGCCCACGCTCGCCTCACCGGTGATGAGCAGCAGGCCGATCTGCCCGGTCGAGGCGACGTGCGTGCCGCCGCACAGCTCCTTGCTGTAGCCGTCGACCTGGACGACGCGCACCGATTCGGGCACGTACTTCTCACCGAAGAACATGTCGGCGCCGAGCGCCTGGGCGTCGGCGATCGGCATGAGCTCCGGCTTCACCGGGGCGTCGCGCCGGATCTGGGCATTGACGATGCGCTCGACCTCGCGGAGCGCCTCCCGCGGGGTCGCCGAGCTGGCTGGGAAGTCGAATCGCAGCCCTTCCGGGCCGACCCACGACCCGGCCTGCTTGGCGCTCTCGCCGAGGACGTCGCGCAGCGCACGGTGCAGCAGGTGCGTGCCGGTGTGGTTGCGAGCGGCCGCCCTGCGACGGCCCTCGTCGACCTCGGCGCGCACCACCTCGGCGACGGCCAGATTGCCCGCGAGCGTCCCGAGGTGGACGATCGCGTCGCCGATGCGTTGCGTATCGGTCACCTGAAGGCGTCCGGACTGACCGATGAGCTCGCCGCTGTCGCCGATCTGGCCACCGCCCTCGGCGTAGAACGGAGTGCGGTCCAGCACCACCGCCGCCGGCTCGCCGGGCACGACCGCCAGCACGCGAAGGTCGTTGGCGCTCGTCTCGTTCGGGTAGCCGATGAACTCGCTGCGCAGCGCCGCGACTTCCGGGCCGAGCTCCGGGCCGCCCCGACGCTCGCCGCGCGAACGCTCGCGCTGCTCGGCCATGGCGGCGTCGAAGCCGGGGCGGTCGACCGACACGCCCCGCTCGGCGGCCATCTCGACGGTCAGGTCGATGGGGAAGCCGAAGGTGTCGTGCAGGCGGAAGGCATCGGCGCCGGAGATGACGCCGGCCGCGGCGACCAGCTCGGCCAGTCGAGCCGAGCCCGCCTCGAGGGTGCGCGCGAACTTCTCCTCCTCCGCGTTGACGGCGGCGAAGATCTCGTCGCGACGCTCGCGTAGCGGTGGGTACGCGTCGCCCATGATCTCGATCACCACGCCGCAGGTCTCACCGAGGAACGGTCCGTTGATGCCCAGCAGGCGCCCGTGGCGCACGGCGCGGCGCATGATCCGCCGCAGGACATATCCGGGGCCTTCGTTCGACGGGGTCACGCCCTCGGCCAGGAGGAACGTCATCGCCCGCGAGTGATCGGCGACGACCTGGTAGCTGAAGCGCTCGGACTCCACCGTCTCGGGGTCATGGCCGATGAACGCCGCCAGGCGTTCGATGATCGGCACGAACAGATCGGTCTTGTAGTTCGAGTCGACGCCTTGGACGACTGATGTCAGACGCTCGAGGCCCGTCCCGGTGTCGACACTCTTGAACGGCAGCGGCGTCAGCGCGCCGTCCACCGCCCGATCGAACTCCATGAAGACGAGATTGCCTACCTCAAGCCAGCGCGGGCAGTGCTCGGAGTGGTCGGGGATGCATTCCGGTCCCTCCGAGAGATGCGCGCCGCGGTCAAAGTGGAATTCGCTGCACGGGCCGCATGGGCCGGTGTCACCCATCCGCCAGAAATTCTTCTCGTCGCCCGCCGCGATATTGCCCCAGCGGACGATTCGCTCATGCGGCAGACCGATCTCGTCCGCCCACACGCGGTACGCCTCGTCATCGTCGGTATACACGGTCGCGGCCAGTCGATCGGGCGGAATGCCAAGCTCCCGCGTGAGCAGCTCCCAGTGCCAACGGATTGCCTCGCGCTTGAAGTAATCGCCGAAGGACCAATTGCCGAGCATCTCGAACAGGGTCTGATGGCGTGGGCTGCGGCCGACCTCCTCGAAGTCGTTGTGCTTGCCGGCGACGCGCAGGCAGACCTGCGAGTCAACGGCGCGCACGTAGTCGCGCTTCTCCTCGCCTGTGAGGACGCGCTTGAACGGTGCCATGCCCGAATTCACGAACAGCAGCGTCGGATCGTCCTTCGCCAGCAATGGCGCCGATGGCACGCGCGTATGCCCGCGCTCCTCGAAGAAGCGCTGGAAGCGCTCGCGGATCTCGGCCGAGCTCATCGGCTCCATCGGTCTACCTGCCATTCACGACGGAGAGCCGGCGACCACCGGCTCTCACGCTGCTAGATCGGGGTCTGACGTCGGGGCTTACAGGGCCTGCCCCTCGGCGGCATCGAACTCGCCGACCATGCCGGCGCGGGCCTGCTCCGCGGCGGCGCGGCCCTCGTTGACCGCCTCGTCCCACTCTGCGCGCTTCTCGCCGACGAAGTCGTCGATCTGCTCGCGGAACTCCTCACCGGTCTGTGGCGCCAGGAGGAGGCCCAGCGCGGCACCGATCAGGCCGCCGATGACGACCCCTGCCAGGAAGCTGCCGAATCCGGAGTCCTTCATGAGTCCGATGACTCCTCTCGCGTTTCCCACGATTCTACCGGCACCCGTTCGGAGTGTCCGGCGGCGGCAGTGATGTGCCCGCGCTCGATGCCCTGCTGGAGCGTGTTCATGAGGTCGGCCAGGCGGTCGAGCTTGACCGCGACGTCCTCGCTGAGCACCTCGACGTTGCTCGTCAGCTCCCTCGTATTGGCGAGGATCGGTCGCAGCTCGGCGTCGGCGACGCGGGTCAGCCTGCGGAGGTCCTGGGTGAGCGCGCGCGACTCCTTGATGAGCGGCGTCGCCTGCCAGGCGAGGTAGATCAGTGCCCCGCCGGCGGCAAGCACGCCCAGCCCGGCACCGATGTTGAAGATCGCCAGCGCGACATCCATCGGCGCGACTCTACGCGCTTTGGGGTATTCCGTCGCGCGAATTGCCCGGCAGCGGAACTAACGGCCAACGTGCGTCTTTCGATGCCGCGAAGTTGGTCGAAAGTTGCCTCCAAGCGGTTGAGTCGGCCACGTCAAAGCCGGAATTCGGCCGAACTTCTCCGTTAGTTCCGCTCGGAGTCAACTCTCTCGACCATGGGCAAATTCTGCCGGCGCAGTCCTGCCCTAGCCCATGGCCTTCTGCTTCAGGCTGTTGTACTCCTCCTCGGTGATGGCGCCGGCGGCCCGCAGCTCGGACAGCTTCGCGATCTGGTCCGCCGGCGAAACGGACGCGGCGGCCCTCGAGGCGGCGTCCATCCGGGTCATCTCCTCGACGTCCTGGGCCGTGACCTTGGGCCGCGCGATCATGTAGATCAACGCCCCGAGGAACGGCAGGATCACGAGCAGGAAGATCCATCCGGCCTTGGCGCCACCCGACAGGTCGTTCCGTCGGAAGATGTCGCCGAAGAGCGAGATGAAGATCCAGATGAACATGAACCAGAAGAAGAACACGATCATCGAGAAGACGACGTCCCAGAAGGTCAGGCTGGCCGTGCCGACGTCGGCGCAGGCGGCGAGCAGGACGGGCAGCGCGACCAGCACCGGTAGCGCCGGCCTGACCATCGTGCGACGAGCGGCGAGGAGTCTGGACATCTAATTCCTCCGTTTGGGTGCCCCCTGTCGGATCGTAGGCGTCCAATGGCTCGGGTGTCCAGACCAAATTGGCTCCGCTACTCCTCGATGCGGACCGGCCCCAGGGCGGCCAGGAGCGTCGCGGCGACCATTAGGAGCTGCGCGCCCACCGAAGCCGCAACCACATGCATGTCGCCGATGCGCAGCAGCACCAGCCCAAATCGCTCCCCCACCCAATCACCGATGACGACACCGGCAACCGACGCGAGCCCCAGGACGAGCACGATCCGGCCCCATCGCCCGCGGATGGCGACGAAGACGAGCAGGTTGATGAGCGCGAGCAGCGGCACCCAGATGAGCCACGGTCCGAATGTCATGAGCGTGCTACGACCTCTCGTCGCGCGGGACTCGCAACCATCAGCGGATATTTCAGTAACGATATCGTCGGTGACAGACTCGCGAGTTGCCTAGTGGGGAGGGCGCTTGCAGCAACCTCATGCGCGGGCGATGCGCCCTCCGCCGATGCACTCGTCTCCGTCGTACAGGACGGCGGCCTGGCCCGGCGCCGGGGCCCAGACCGGCTCGACGGTCTCGACGACGAAGCGGTCGCGACCGACCATCGTGACCTCGGCCGGAACGTCGGGTGCCCGGTGGCGAATGCGGACCGATGCGCCGAACCGCTCCGACGGCGGCTCCCCGGAGGTGAACCGGGCGCCATCGAAGCTGAAGGTGGCCTGAGCGACCTCGTCGCGGCGGCCAATGACCACGGTGTTCGTTCGCGGCTGCACTTCGCGCACGTAGACGGCCTCCCCGAGGGCCACCCCCAAACCGTGGCGCTGCCCGACGGTGTAGTGCGCGTAGCCGGTGTGCGTGCCGACGCGCGTGCCGTCCGCGTCGACGATCGGTCCGGGGTCGCCGGCGTAGCCACGCCGCTCCTCGAGGAGCGCGCGGTAGTCGCCGAGCGGCACGAAGCAGATCTCCTGCGACTCCGGCTTCTGCGCCGTCGGGAGGGTCAGCTCGGCGGCCATCACCCGCACCTCCGGCTTCGTGAGCGAGCCCAGGGGGAATCGCGTCCGGCTTAGCTGGTCCTGGTCGAGCACCCACAGGAAGTAGGTCTGGTCCTTGTCCGCATCGGCCGCACGAAGCAGGCGCCAGCGTCCGTCGCGGTGCTCGAGGCGCGCGTAGTGGCCGGTGGCGACCGCATCGGCACCGTAGGCTGCCAGCCCGCGGCGGAGGAGCTCGTCGAACTTGATGTACTGGTTGCAGGCCTGGCACGGGTTTGGCGTGGCGCCATCGAGGTAGCTGTCCACAAAGGCGTCGATCACCCGCGCGCCGAACTCGCGCTCGACGTTGAGCACGAAGAACGGGATGCCCAGGATCTGCGCGACGCGGCGCGCGTCGTCGGCAGCATCCGGCGAGCAGCAGGAACGCGAGAGCTCGTAGCCCTCCGGCATGTCGGCGTGGGTACGCATCCAGACACCGATGACCTCGTCCTCACCTCGCTCGCGCGCGAGGAGGGCGGCGGCCACCGAGGAGTCCACCCCGCCGCTCATGGCGGCCACGATCCGGCTCATGCGCTGGCGACCATCTCCCGCGCCGCGCGCAGCCGCGGCAGGACGGCAGCAAAGACCTCGAGCGTCCGGTCCACGTCGGCGACGGTAGTTTCCGGGCCGGTCGTGATGCGGATCGAGCCGTGGGCGAGCTCCGGATCGATGCTCATCGCCAGCAGGACATGGCTCGGCTCGGTGCTGCCCGAGGTGCAGGCGCTGCCGGTCGAGACCTCGACGCCCTCGAGATCGAGCGCCGCCACGAGGTCGCCGCCCTCGACGCCGTCGATCACGACGCTGACATTGTTCGCCAGCCGCTCCTCCGGGTGGCCGGTGAGCGCGACGCCGTCCATCCTCAGCAGGCCATGGCGCAGGCGTGCGCTCAGATCGCGGAGCCGATCGGTATCGGTCGCAAGGGTGAATGCTGCGCCGAACCCGACGATACCGGCCACGTTCTCGGTCCCCGCCCGACGCTGGCGCTCCTGCGACCCTCCGTGGAGCTGCGGCAGCATGTGCGTGCCGCGGCGCACGAACAGCGCGCCGACGCCCTGCGGGCCGCCGAGCTTGTGCGCCGAGAGGCTGACGAGATCGGCCTGCCAGGCGTTCACGTCGATCTGCTCATGGGCGGAGAACTGCACGGCGTCGACGTGGAGCTTCGCGGGATGCCCGCGCACGATCTCCCCGATCTCGGCGATCGGCTGGATCGTGCCGACCTCGTTGTTCGCCGCCATCACACTGACCAGGGTCGTGCGCTCGCTCAGCGCGTCGGCGACGGCGAGGGGGTCGACGCGGCCGTATCGGTCCACCGGGAGCACGGTGACCTCGAAGTTGCTGCGCTCCAGGATGCCGACGGAGTTGAGCACAGCCTTGTGCTCGACGGCGGTCGTGATGATGTGGCGCCCGCGCGGCGTGCCGGCCCATGCGATGCCCTTGATCGCCAGGTTATCGGCCTCGGTGCCGCTGCCGGTGCAGACGATCTCGCGCGGCTGCGCGTTGATCTTCTGGGCAATGCGCTCGCGCGCCTCGTCGACGCCCTGGCGCGCTCGCCGCCCGCTCGCGTGCAGGCTCGACGGGTTCCCGCCGTGCTCGCGCAGGTACGGGAGCATCGCCTCCAGCACCTCGTGGCGCAGCGGGCTCGTCGCCGCGTGGTCGAGGTAGATCGCCATGGTGGACCGATGATAGGGCGCGCGTGGCGCCAGCGGCGTCGAGGGACGTGACTGGTGTTCACAACTGGTTGAGCATGCCCCCGGATCCCCCGCTCATCCGTGGGTACCTGGCCGATACACTCGCCGGTGGAAGAATCGCAGCAGAGGATGGCGCGATGCTGGTCCGGTCCCTCGACGAGATCACCGATACGGACCTCGACGTCCGCGGCGACGGCTGGCGCGCGAGGCGGCTCTTCGTCCGCGACGACGGCCTCGGCTTCTCGTTGTCCGAGACGAAGGTCGCCAACGGTGCCCAGATGAACCTCTGGTACAAGCATCACCAGGAGGCGTGCTTCGTCATCGATGGCGCGGCCGAGGTCACCGAGCGCGACACGGGCGCCGTCCATCGCATCGGGCCAGGCGATGCCTATGCGCCGCAGCACGACCGGCATGCCATCCGCGTCCTCGAGCCGCTGCGGCTGGTCTGCGTCTTCAGCCCCGCGCTGACCGGGCGCGAGACGCACGACGCCGACGGCAGCTACTTGTCGGCCGAGTAACAGTAGTCGTGCGAAAACCCGGCGGTTTGCCCGATAACGGGCCACCGCCGGGTCACGAGGACTCACACCGAACCGGCGGGAGTCCTCCCCCCTGTATCACCGCACCTTGCGGGTCGCCCAGTCGTCGTTCGGGCCGAGCTCGATCGCCTTCGCGGCGTGTCGGGTGCCGAAGTCGTCGGCGGTCGTGAGTTCGACGGCCGCCGCCTGGTTGCGGGTGCCGAAGTCGTCGGCGGCCGTGAGTTCGACCGCTGCGGCCTGGTTGCGGGTGCCGAAGTCGTCAGCCGCCGTGAGCTTGACGCTCGCCGGCCGGTTACGGGTGCCGAAGTCGTCGGCGGCCGTGAGCTCAACCTCAGCCTCGACGGCGTGGCGCGTGGCGTAGTCGTCGACCATCCCGAGCGCCGGGAGGCCCGGAGACGTCGCGCCGCGGATGGCGAGCCCCGCAGCCACGAGGCTCAGGAGCACTGCGACGGCAAAGGCTGCCTTGATTGGGGAGATGTTGCTGACCGGGGACATGTCGGGGGCCTCCTGCTCGATCCTGTTCGTCGCCGAGTGGCGACGTCTGCCCCGAGCATCGGCCCGTCGACCTCGCAGATCATCTGGCACATCCCCTAATTCCCGAGCTAGCGGTACCTTATTTGTCGGCGCGGGACCTCAAGGATGCATGTCGGCCGAGGGATTGACGATCCACACGCACGACCCGGCGGAAGGGCCCTCCTCCAGGGCCGCCGCCGGGTCATTCAGGAGTCCGCCACCTGACGGATTGATCCTGAGCTCACCGCCCCAGTCGGATGCCGTCGTCGTAATTGGTGCCGAGTTCGACAGTGGCGGACCGACGAGTGCCGTAGTCGTCATTGGTGCCGAGTTCGACAGCGGCGGACCGACGCGTGCCGTAGTCGTCATTGGTGCCGAGCCCGACAGCGGCGGACCGACGCGTGCCGTAGTCGTCATTGGTGCCGAGCCCGACAGCGGCGGACCGACGCGTGCCGTAGTCGTCGGCCCAGGTGAGCACGAGCCCGGCAGGCGCGTGGCGAGTGGCGAAGTCGTCGCCGGGGCCGAGGCTGCGGACATTGGGCTCGCTCGCGTCGCGAACCGCGATGCCGGCGGCGGCGAGAGCGACGATGCCGGCGAGCGAAGCGACGGCAAATGCCGACCGGACTGCCTGACTGATCCTGCTGACCTTGAACATCGTCTGGACCTCCTGCTGACCCGTTGTGAGATGGCCTTGTTGGCCGCCTCTTTCGGGAGTCAGCGTCGATCCGATGACCGCCTGCGATCATCGGGGAGGTCCCTCAATCTTCGGCGGCCACTTCCCGGTTGCTGGGGTCGTCCATCCCTCGCGTGGCGGCCGCCAGCTCGGCCCGGTTTCGCACGCCGAGCTTGGCGAGGGCATTGGAGAGATGGCGTTCGACCGTCTTGCGCGAGAGGAACAGCTGAGCGGCGATCTCGGGGTTGCTGGCTCCCTCGCGGACGAGCCGCGCGATATCGCGCTCGCGCTCTGTCAGACCGGCCGCAGCACCACCGGCACGCTGCTCGGCGGCAACACCACGTCGCCAGGTACGAACGCCGAGTGCCCGCAGCTCCTGCTGTGCGGCGCGCCCCAGGGTCTTGGCGCCGAGACGGTCGGCTTCGCCGCCGATCCGCCGCAGCTCATCGGCCGCTGCTTCCCGGTCCGTCAGCAGCAAGCGGCGCGACCGATCGAGTCGAGCCCAGAGCGCCTCGATGATGAGGCCTTGGCGAAGTGCCTCCTCCGCGGTGTCGGCGAGCCCGACGAGCGCATCCGGGCCATTGCTCGCGACCGCGAGGGCGGAATGCGCCCGCTGCCCGTACCAGGCCATGAGGCGGTCATCGGCCTCCGCGAGCCAGCCCTCCATGCGGAGTTTGGCGTCGTCGAGCTCGCCGCTCCGGGCCAGTGCCTCCGCGCCGCGAGCCGATGTCTCCGACGTGCAGCGCCGGCAATCCGCCAGCTCGGCGTCCTCGGTCGCCCGGAGAATGGCATCGGCGATCTCGGCACGCCGCTGCGGTGCAAGCCGCGCGAGGGCGACCGCTCGCTCGAGATGCGTATGAAGCCGGAAGTGCGGTTCGACTTCCTCGCCTCCCGCGGCGGCGAGCATCTCGATCCCTCGACGCCAATCGCCGCCGAGCACCTCGAGCATCGCGGGGACCGTAAGGCTGAACACCCGCGAGGGACCGAACTCCTGCAGGCGCTGGCCGACTTGCAGGCACTCGCGCGCGACATCCGCGGCCTCGGCCAGGCGGCCAAGGCTGACGAGCACAGTCCCCCGCAGGCCACCCACTTCCAGGATTGCCTGCGGCAGCACTCGTGCGCGCGCCATGTCCCATGCGCGGCGCAGTGTCGCTTCCGCGTCGGCGTTGCGGCCCAGGAAGCGCAGCGCCAATCCACGCCTCGTAAGTGCCTGGAGGTGGGTTCGGTCGTCATGTCCGGCGGCGACCCGCGCGGTCTCATCGGCGAGGGCCAGCATGCGAGGGGGGTCGTCGGCGTGCAGCGCCGCGTCCGAGGCGGATCGAAGGGCCTGGAGGTACGCGCGGCGCGCGTCCGCCGCGAGCCCGTCGACACCGCCAGCCGCCTCGGCGAGCGCGCGAGCGCCCTGGACCGCGCGTGCGGCCGCATCTGCGGCTTCTTCCGAGCGATGCTCGAGCCAGCGAATGATCGCGGAGTCAATCGCCTCGATCTCCACGGTCAGCCGGAGGTCCGGCTCGGCCACGGCGTCGCGCGCTCGCTGGACGAGCGAGCTGGCCTCATCGACCCGCCCTAGCTCAAGCGCGGCGCGGGCCGCCCCCAAGGCGCAGACGGCCGCATCCTCGCCATCCGAACGATCGAGGCTCGAGGACCACCGCCGCAGTGCTTCCTCGTGCTCTCCAAGGTCCATCGCGAGGGCGGCGACGAGCCGGTTGAGCCGGTCGGCATCCGGACCGCGCTCCCCATCGGCGACCGCGGCCAGCGTGGCCAGTCCGGCCGACCCGATCAGGCGGCGCTCGTCGGAGGCCGCCAGCCGTACGGCGACGGGCAGCATCGGCGAGCGAGCTTCGGCCAGGTGATGGAGGGCCTCGAGGAGCCGATGCGCGTCGTCTGGACCCTCGAGGAGCCAGTCGCTCAGACGGAGGTGCATGCGGCGAATCCGTTCCGGCGGCATCAGGCGCGCGAGGGTCTGACGAACGACGTCGTGCGAGATCCGAACGACGCCCGCATCGTCGATGACGATCCCGCTGCCGGCCAATCCGGATACGACGTCCACAACCTCGGACATCGGTTCGCGGAGCAGCTCGGCCACCGATTCGATGGCAAGCGGCCGTGCCGCGGCGACCAGCAGGGCCAGCACAGTGCCCTCCTCGGTGGAGAGGCTGCCGATCAGGGGCTCCGCGGCAACGTCCCCACCGTCGCCACGGTTGGTGGCGAGGTGCTCGATCCAGAACGGCGAGCCCGCTGCATGCTGCCACACGCGCTCGGCCTCCTCGCCCGAGATCGACGGAACCAGCTGCGAGGCAAGGCGCACTCCATCCCAGCGCGACAGAGGGCCCACCTCCAGACGAGCGCTCGTGATGTCCAGCCGATCGACCGCGCCTGCGAACTCCCGCATGCGCCTCGACGGCCGTCCGGCGGCGATGATCACCAATGGCCGACGCTCGCCAGCAGCGGCGCGCAGGAGGTAGTGGCAGACCGCCGCGCTCGCCTCATCGATCCATTGGAGGTCGTCGACGAAGAGCAGCAGAGGCCCGGCGGGGAGCGCCCGATAGGCTGCCTCGAAGACACCGAGGCGCGCCTGGCCGGCATCGAAGCGACGGGCGTCAAGGCCGAGCGAGATCAGCGCGTCGCGGGCGGCGGCGAAGGCGATGCCGCGCTCCGGCTCGTACCCGCGGACGTCGAGTGCGCGGAGCGTCGCGACTCGCTGGCGAAGCTCTGCCATCAGGCGCGTCTTGCCGGATCCGGGATCTCCAGACAGGAGCGCCACAGCGGCCGAGCCGCGGGAGCTGCCACGGCACAGCTCCTCCAACCTGGCGAGCTCCGTGTCGCGACCCAGGAACGGCCCCCGCATGGCAAGCAGCCTACGCCCGGGACGCTACCTTTCGTCTGAGCCGATGAGCGCTAGAGCGAACAGAGCTCCTCGTCGGTCTTCTGCAGCAGCTCGGCGGCGTTCGGCTGTGCCATGCCGGGCCCATGCCGCCCGTCACTCGCCCGCGGGCGACTCCTCGACGATGCGGAGCCAGAGCTCCTCGAGCTGCTCCGGAGCGACGCGTGATGGGGCACCCATCATGAGATCCGCGCCGGACTGGGTCTTCGGGAAAGCCATGACCTCGCGGATGTTGTCGACGTCGGCGTAGAGCGCGGCCCATCGGTCGAGGCCGAAGGCGATCCCGCCGTGCGGCGGCGCGCCGTACTCGAGCGCATCGAGCAGGGCACCGAACTGGTCGCGCATGCCGTCGATCGTGTGTCCCATGAGCCCGAACGCCTTCTCGAGCAGCTCGCGCTGGTGGATCCGGACCGATCCGCCACCCATCTCCCAGCCGTTGAGCGCCAAGTCGTACTGCTGGGCGCGGACCGCACCGGGGTCCGTGTCGAGCAGCGGAACGTCCTCGGGCATCGGGGCGCTGAACGGGTTGTGGGTTGCGTCCCAGCGCGACTCCTCCTCGACCCAGGTGAACATCGGGAAGCGGTGGACCCAGACATACGCAAGCACGTTCGGGTCGCGGAGGCCGAGCCGATCCCCCATCTCGACGCGGACGTGGCCAATCGCCTCGGCGGCGGCGATTCGGTCGCCATCCGCGACGATGAGGACGAGATCGCCCGGCCCCGCCCCGGTGGCAGCCAGCAGCGCCACTTCCCGGCCCTCCAGGAATTTCGCCGCAGGCCCATGCATTGAGCCATCGGCCTGCACCGCCAGGTGCACCAGCCCTTTCGCGCCGTGCCGCTTGGCGAGATCGGTCAGCTCGTCGAGCTGCTTGCGCGAGTAGTCGGCGCAGCCGGGAGCGGTGATGGCGAAGACGGCGCCGCCGGCCGCGATCGGCTCGGAGAACACCCGGAAGTCCACGCCGGACACGATTTCGTTGAGCTCGGAGAGCTCCATGCCGAAGCGCACGTCGGGCTTGTCGGATCCGTATCGGTCCATGGCCTCAGCGAACGTGAGGCGCAGGAACGGCTCGTGGAGGAGCGACCTGTGCGGGAGCACCTCCTTCGAGACGCGTGATACGACCCGCTCGATCGTGGCGACCACGTCGTCCTCGGTCACGAAGCTCATCTCGATGTCGACCTGCGTGAACTCCGGCCCGCGGTCCTTGCGGGTGTCCTCGTCGCGCATGCAGTGCGCGAGCTGGTAGTAGCGGTCATAGCCGGCGACCATGAGAAGCTGCTTGAGCTGCTGCGGCGACTGCGGCAGCGCGTAGAACCGCCCGGGCTGCGCCCGCGACGGGACGACGAAGTCGCGCGCGCCCTCCGGCGTCGAGCGGATGAGCAGCGGCGTCTCGATCTCCACGAAGTCCTCGTCCTCGAGCGCCCGCCGGATGCTGCTCGCCAGCCGTGCGCGCATGAGCATCCGCTGCTGCATCGGCGGCCGCCGCAGATCGAGATACCGATGTTTCAGGCGCAGGCTCTCGTCCAGCCCCGGCTGCTCCTCGTTGATGTAGAACGGCGGCACCTTCGACGGGTTGAGCACCTCGAACCGCTCGACCGCGACCTCGATCTCGCCCGTCGCCAGGTCGGCATTCGTTGTGCCTTCAGGCCGATGCCGCACGGTCCCCTCGACCTGCACGACCCACTCGTTCCGGGCCGGCTCGGCGGCCTCGTGCGCTCCCGGGCCCTCCTCGGCGCTCGTCACGACCTGGGTGATGCCGTGGCGGTCGCGCAGGTCGAAGAAGGCCAGGTGCCCGTGATCCCGGCGCCGATGCACCCATCCGGCGAGCGTCACCCGCTCGCCGACATGCTCGGCGCGCAGCTCGCCACATGTGTGGCTCCGAAAAGCGGTGCTCATGGGGCGAGCATCGTAGCGCCTGCGATGAGTTCGGCGCCCTCGGTCGGTCCCGGATCTGCAGGTATGGCTCGCATTGCATGAAGGAGATCGACGAATGACAAGGCCGAAGGTCTTCCCCTGCCTCTGGTTCGACGGCAAGGCGGAGGAAGCTGCCAACTTCTACGTCGGGCTGATCCCCGACAGCAGGATCGACAAGGTGTGGAGGTCGCCCGCGGACACGCCCAGCGGCCCTGAAGGGATGGTATTGACCGTGGACTTCACCGTCGGCGGCCAGCAGCTCCAGGGGCTCGACGGCGGGCCGGACTTCCGGTTCAACGAGGCCGTCTCGCTCGTGATCGAGTGCGACGACCAGGCGGAGGTCGATCGGCTGTGGGACGCGCTGACCGCTGACGGCGGCGAGCCCGGTCCCTGCGGATGGCTGAAGGACCGATACGGGCTCTCCTGGCAGATCGTCCCGAAGGCGCTCAACGAGATGGTCGAGTCCGACGACAAGGATGCCGCGCGCCGCGCGATGGAGGCGATGCTCCAGATGGGCAAGATCGACGTCGAGGAGCTTCGCCGCGCGTACGAGGGCGTGCCCGCCTAGGGCAGTTTTCCGACGCGGCCGGGCACCTCGTTCAGCGGGACGACCTCCTGCTCGCTGTCGCCAAGGTTCCGGAGCGGCACACGGCCCTGGGCGAGCTCCTCGCCCACGATCACGGCCCACCTTGCCCCGCCCTTGGCGGCCGCCTCGAGCTGCTTCCCGAGCTTGCGGTCGCCGGTGTCTGCTCGGACGCGGAGGCCGGCCGCGCGAAGCTCCCCCGCCACGCGCAGGCGATCGGCGTGGTCGTCCCCGGTTCCGAGCACCGCCACCAGCGGCGGCCCGTCGGGCACGGCTACGCCTTGCGCCTCCAGTGCGAGTACCGTCCGGTCCAGGCCGATCCCGAAGCCGATCCCCGGCGTCGCCCGGCCGCCAAGCAGCTCGGCGAGGCCGTCGTAGCGGCCGCCGCCACCGACGGCGTCCTGCTGGCCCTCGCGCCCGGCGACGAAGAACTCGAACGTTGTGCGAGTGTAGTAGTCGAGGCCGCGCACCAGCCGGTGGTCGATCACGTGGCGCACACTCATTCCGTCGAGCAGGTCGAGGACGGCGCGGAAGTGGGCGCGGCAGGCGTCGCATAGGTGGTCGGCGCTCTTCGGCGCGCCATCGGCCAGATCTGGAGCCAGCGCCTTGTCGTCGAGGACGCGCAGCGGATTGACCTCGAGGCGCCGACGGGAGTCATCGGTCAGGCGCTCGAGGTTGGCGCTGAAATAGTCCACCAGCGCCTGGCGGTAGCCAGGGCGGCAAACCGCGTCACCGATGGAGTTCACGTGGGCGACGACATCGGTCAGGCCGACCTCGCCGAAGAAGCGCGTTGCCAGCTCGATCAGCTCCGCGTCGACGGCCGGACCGGGGTCGCCGATGACCTCGACGTCCCACTGGCTGAACTGCCGATAACGTCCGGCCTGCGGCCGGTCGTAGCGGAACATCGGACCGATGAGCCACAGCCGCAGCGGCCCCGGCCGCACGTGCATCCCGTGCTCGATGAACGCGCGCACGATCCCGGCGGTCGGCTCGGGTCGCAGCGCCCACTCGGAGCGCTCCTCCTCGCTGCCCGATGCGCCGCCGACGCGGAACATCTCCTTCTCGACGGCGTCGCTGGACTCTCCCAGTCCGCGCGCGAAGAGCTCGACGCGCTCGAACAGCGGGAGATCGATGCGCTCGAAGGCGTATCGGCGGGAAAGGTCGCGAGCAACCGCCTCGACGTGCTCCCAGGCGCGCGTGTCGGGCGGCAGGAGGTCGCGCGTGCCGCGCGGCGCGGCGATCTTCTTGGCCATCGGTGCCGAGTCTATCTATCGGCCCGGTGCGGCGATGGTGTGGTACGCGTTGCCGATGAGCTCCCCGGTCCGCTCCCAGTCGATGTCCACATCGAGGTAGACGCCGATCCAGCCGCGATGCCCGACGTATGGCGGCACGAAGTAGCGCTCGGGCTCGGCCTCCACGAGCGGGTCGCGCGCGCCGGGTGGCGCGGCCAGCCAGACGGCGACGCGGTCGTCGTGATGATGGTCGGCGCCGGTGGCGAAGCTGCGCTTGTCGCGATGGAACCAGGTCGGCTCACCATGGCTGAGCCGCTCGGTGACCTCGGGCCAGGAGAGGCAGAGCTGCCGAACGCGCTCGATGGGCTCTTCGGTCACTCGCTCGTGCGGCTGCCCATTCGGCGACGGGTGGACACCTCGACCGGCCGCTCGCTCGACTCCTCGTGTGCCGGATGCTCGACGAGGGCGACGAGCCGGCTCTGCATGAAGCGACCGGTTCGGACGGGCGTGCCCGAACGTGTCACTTCCGACACCTCGACGATGCCGCGGGCGGTGGTGACCTCGATCCGGCGTCCTGCGCGGGTGGCGGTGATCTCGAAGGTCTGGGTGCCGCCCTGGCCGGTGTCGACGACGGCCTCGACGCGATCGCCCTTCATCGGTCAGCTCGCCTCGCGGGTGACCGATGTGATGTCGCGCAGCCGCTCGATCTTGGCCAGCACCTTCGCGAGCTGCTGCAACGACGTGACCTTGAAGGTCGCGGTGATCTCGGCGGTGCCGTCGGGATGCGTCGCCACCGAGGCGGCCACGATGTTCACCTTGTACTCGGCCACGACGTTCGTGATCTCGTTCAGCAGCCCGGGCCGGTCCAGCGCCGAAATCCGAACGGTGATCGGATAGGTCTGCTGTCCGACCAGCTCCCACTCGACATCGATCAAGCGCTCGATGTCCCGCTCCGACAGCACCGACGGGCACGACGCCCGGTGCACCGTCACGCCCTTGCCGCGGGTGACGTAGCCGGTGATGTCGTCGCCAGGGATCGGTGAGCAGCACTTTGCGAAGCGCACGAGCAGATCCCCGACGCCCTTGACCTTGACGCCGGTCGTGGACGGCGCCGCCGGGGGCGCCATCTCGGGCAGGGTGATCGCGGCGTCGTCGTGGATCTCGAGCTTGCTGACGACCGATGCGGACGAGATCGCGCCGTAGCCGATAGCGGCGTAGAAGTCGTCCATCTCCCGCAGCTTGTATTGCTGGGCGATCTCGGTGAGCTTCGCAGCATCGATCCCGGCGAGTGTCTCGTGTGCCAGGCGCCGCAGCTCGCGGTCGAGCAGCTCCTTGCCCTGCGCGATGTTCTCCTCGCGCTGCTGGCGCTTGAACCAGGCGCGGATCTTCTCGCGGGCGTGCGAGGTGCGGACGATGTTCAGCCAGTCCCGGCTCGGCCCGTGGGCGGCCTTCGTCGTCACGATCTCGACGATGTCGCCGTTGCGCAGCCGGTAGTCGAGCGGCACGAGGCGGTTGTTGACCTTGGCGCCGATGGTTCGGTGGCCGACATCGGTGTGGATGCGGTAGGCGAAGTCGAGCGGCGTTGCGTCGCGCGGGAGGTCCTTGACGTCGCCCTTGGGCGTGAAGACGAAGACCTGGTCCTGGAACACGTCGAGCTTCAGGCCCTCGACGAACTCGGTCGGGTCGGTGACCTCGCGCTGCCAGTCCATGAGGTTGCGGACCCAGGCAAGCTTCTCGTCGTACTTGCGGTCGCCGCGCGAGCCTTCCTTGTAGCGCCAGTGCGCGGCGATGCCGGCCTCGGCGACCTCGTGCATCCGGTAGGTCCGGATCTGCACCTCGAGCGGCTTGGCCTCCGGACCGATGACCGCGGTGTGCAGCGACTGATACATGTTCGCCTTGGGCATGGCGATGTAGTCGTCGAACTGGCCAGGTACCGGACGCCACAGCGAATGGACGATGCCGAGAGCCGCGTAGCAGTCCTTGACATCGTCCACGAGGACGCGGATCGCGTTCAGGTCGTAGATCTCGGTGAACTCCGCACCCTTGCGCTCCATCTTCTTGGAGATCGAGTAGAGATGCTTCGGCCGGCCGCTGATCTCCGCCTTGATCTCGACCTTCTCGAGCTCCTTGCGCAGGATGCCGATGCTCTTGTTGACGAAGCCCTCTCTGGCTCTCCGCCGATCGGCCAGCATGTCGACCAGCTGGCGATACCTCTCAGGCTCGGTGTACTTGAAGGCAAGATCCTCGAGCTCCCACTTGATCTGCCACATGCCGAGCCGATGCGCCAGCGGGGCGTAGATCTCCATCGTCTGGCGCGCGATGCGCTCCTGCTTCTCCGGCGGCAGGTGCTCGAGGGTGCGCATGTTGTGCAGCCGATCGGCGAGCTTGATGATGACGACCCGCACGTCCTCGGCCATCGCCATGAACATCTTCCGGATGTTCTCGGCCTGCTGCTCCTCCATCGTCCGGGCGCTTCCGAACTTCGACAACTTCGTGACGCCGTCCACGAGCTTCGCGACCTCGCGGCCGAACGCCTTCTCGAGGTCGGCGATCGTGTAATCGGTGTCCTCGGGGACGTCGTGGAGGAGTGCAGCCGCCAGGGTCTCGGCGTCCATCTGGAGCGAGGCGAGGTAGTACGTCACCGCCACCGGATGCGTGATGTACGGCTCACCGCTGCTCCGCAGCTGGCCCTCGTGGGCGGCGACGGCCGTCTCGTAGGCGCGGCGGAGCAGCTGGGCATTGATGCTGGGCCGGTGGAGGGTCGCCTCGTCGACGATCTCGTCGATCGTGTGCACGGGCTCGCCCAGCGCCTCACCGCCGCGCGTGATCCTCTGCACGACGGCGGCAGGCGAGAATCGAGCGAGCTGCGCCATGGGAGCGTGATGCTAGCACGCGCCACTCTTGATTCCGAAGCGCGGCCGGGCCTGCGTTGTCAGCCGCTCAGCGACTGTTATCGCGAACGAACGGCCGCAGCGGCATCGTTCCCTGCGCATCCTTCATGGTTCCAGCCGCTAACCGACTCAATCCTCGATCTCGAGGCCGGGTGCGGCAGGGTCGTTCGCGTTAAGAACCGCTCCGCGACTGGGGTCGTGCGGCGGGCGCACGAAGGCCAGACCCTCGACGACGCGGAGCGATGCAACCTGACCAAGCGCCTCCGGCGCAACGCGGAGCTTCGATGACCGATTTCCGCCGCCGAGCACGATCCAATCGGGCTCCATCACGCGCGAATCGACAAGGACGGCAAGGTCGTTGGGTAACCCGAACGGTGTTACACCACCGATCTCCATCCCGGTGAGCTCGCGCACCGGATCGGCGGCTGCGAACGAGGCCTTGCGCACGCCCATCTCGCGACGCACGACGTTGTTCACGTCCAGGGCGGTCGTCGCCAGCACGACACAGGCGACATAGATCGGCTCCGCGCCCTTCGAGCCCACCACGATCGTGTTCGCGCTGCGATCGAGCGGGACGCCGTAGGCGGCGACGAAGGCGGCGGTATCGGCCAGCGTGGGGTCGCACTCCATGACGTCGAAGTCGACGCCGAGGGCGCCGAGCGCGTCGCGGACAGCGGGGTGGAGCAGCGCAGGATCCGTCATCGCAGCGGTCGCATCGGTCAGGCCGTCTCTGAGGGCGCCATGCGGCCCGCGAGCCGGAGGCGTGCCCGTTGAGCCAATCCGTATGCCGGGAGAGCGACGCGCAGGGCTGCGTGGATCGGTGCGCGCAGTGCCAGGTCACGAGCGCCGACGTACTCGACCTCGAGGCCGCCGAAGCCCTCCTTGAACTGGCGGATGCCGCCGGTGGCGAGGCCCCACATGTCGTACACCGAGAAGCCCTCGCGCGCGAAGCCGGCGATGGCGTCCCACTTCAGGAGGTAGTTGGCCCGGGCGTCGGCGGCGGCATCGGTCATGCCGCCGTAGGCCTCGACCGCGCGGTCGCCACACGCGAAGTGATAGATCGTCGCTACACGCTCGCCATCGAGGAGCGCGAAGGCGAGCCGCACGCGGCCGGTCGGGGCGAATATCGACCAGACGCGCTCGTAGTAGGACGGCTGTCGGGCCACGAAGCCCGCACGCTCCGCGGTAGACCGATAGATCCGGTTGAAGTCGCCCAGCGCCGGACCAATGACCTCCGCGGGCGTCGAGCCGTCGAATCGCTCAACCGTCACGCCGGCACGCTCCGCCTTGTTCACGTACTGCCGATGCTTGCGCTTCAGGTCGGCGCGTAGCGCCTCCTCGCCGATGGTGAGGTCGAGCACGCGGGTGATCGGTGGCTGCACCTTCGGCGCCGATCGCCAGGGGGCTTCGAGCAGCCCGCGCCCGTACGGCGTCGATGGGGCCGCCTCGGGGTCGGCCCGAACCGTGGCGATGCGCTCTTCCCGCCCGATCGCGCGAAGAGCCGCGACCAGGCCGTCTCGGATGGCCGGATCGTCCAGCTGTCCGACCGGGCCACGCGGCACGTAGGCCAGGTGCCAGCCGACGAGCGGGATCGCGCGCAGGAGCAGTTGCGCCCCGGCCAGCGGTTCGTCGTGCGACGGTCCAATCGCCAGGCGCAGCGGCCGCCAGCCACCCATCGCTCGAACCTCGCCCCACTCCCACAGCTGGGTGAACGCGTGATACGGCGCGGCCTCGACGAAGGTGTTCCAGGCATCGGCATCGGTCACGCGCCAGGCCCGAAGGTCAGCCACTAACCGCCCCACCCCGCCGCGACGAGCGCCTCGCGGGCAACGACGCGGTCGTCCCATGGAAGCTTGTCGGTGCCGTGGAAGATGCTCGTCTCGTGGCCCTTGCCGGCGAGGAGGATGAGGTCGCCCTCCCGGGCAAGACCGATCGCATGCGCGATCGCCTCGCGCCGATCGTCGATCACCCACAGGTTCTCGCGGTCAGCCGCGCCGGCCTCGCGAGCGCCCGCGGCAATCTGCTCGTTGATGAGGCGCGGATCCTCGAGGCGCGGGTCTTCGTCGGTGACGACGACGAGGTCGGCATCGGTGGCGGCGACGCGGCCCATCGGTGCGCGCTTGGTCGGGTCGCGCTCGCCGGCCGACCCGAAGACGACGATCATCCGGCCCTTCGTCAGCGGCCGGAGCGTGGTGAGCATCTTGTGCAGCGCGTCGGCGGTGTGGGCGTAGTCGACGATGACGGTGAACGGCTGACCGGTGTCGATCAGCTCCATCCTGCCGGCCACGCCCGCGGTTCGCGCCAGCGCATCCGCCGCAAGCTTGAGGTCGAGGCCAAGCGCTTCGCCGACGCCGAGCACTGCGAGCGCGTTCGAGACGTTGAACAGCCCCGGCATCGCGATCCGCGCCTGGCCTGTCCATCGTGGCGAGTCCAACCGGAACCTGGTGCCTGACGCATCGGCCTCCAGGTCGTGCGCGCGCAGGTCCGCATCGGTCTCGATCCCGTAGGTGATCACCCGGTCGCGCGCCCGCTCGCGGAAGTAGCCGCAGGCTTCGTCATCGGCGTTGAGAATGGCGATCGGCGCCTCCTCCACCAGGCGCGCCTTGGCGCCGCGGTAGCTCTCGACCGTGCCGTGGAACTCGAGATGCTCGCTCGTCACCGTCGTCACCACGCCGACGTCGAAGCGGCAGTTGCGCGTCCGGCCCAGCGCCAGGCCGTGCGACGTCGCCTCCATCACCACGCTGTCGTTCCCGGCGGCGACCATCTGCGCCAGCAGCTCCTGGAGCTCGAGTGCCTCCGGGGTCGTGCTGCGGTCGTCGTTCGGCTGCACGAGGTCGCCGATCCCCACCGACACGGTCCCGATATGCCCTGGCCGGTAGCGCCCGCTGTGGCGCAGCGCCTCGGCGGCGAGGGCGGTGACCGTCGACTTGCCATCGGTGCCGGTGACGCCGACGACCGTCAGCTGCTCACTCGGCCGCCCGTACCAGTGGTCGGCAGCATCAGCCAGCGCATGGCGGCTGTCCTCCGCCACGAGCTGCGGGACCGATGTCCCCGCCACCTCGCGCTCGACCACGACGCCGACGGCGCCGCTGGCGATCGCCTCGACAACGAAGTCGTGCCCGTCGACGTGCACGCCCGGGACGGCGAAGAAGAGCGCGCCGGGCATGACGCGGCGTGAGTCGTACGCGAGGGAGGTCACCTCGCCAACGGGGATGCCGATCACGCGCTCCGGCCCGACGACGTCGGTGAGCGCCCCGAGTCCCATGCTCATCGGCGCAATGGTCGCAGCCACCCGCGAGCGATGTGCGTCGCGGCCCGCAGCCGGTACAGCGTCGGGTCGACGACGAGGTCCCACGACCCTGCCCAGCGCACTTCGCGGCCGCCGAAGCCCTTCTTGAACAGCCCGACGCCGTGCCACGAATGCTCCGGCCCCGCGTCGGGAGGTGCGACGCCCCATAGGTCGTGGCTGCGGGAGCCGCGCGAGCGGGCCAGCCGCATCATCGCCGACTGCAGCGCGTAGCTCGCGTATCGCTTTGGCTCGCCGCGCTCCTCGCGCCGGGAGCCGCTGAACAGGTAGAAAGACCGATCGCCCTCCATGACGACCATCCCCGACGCCAGCAGCTCGCCCTCGCGTCGCGCCTCGAGGATCGCCGCGCCACCGGCGCCGGCCAGCGCGCGCCAGGCGATCCGGTAGCGCTCGAGCGGTGGCAGGGGGAAGCCGGCGCGAGCCTGCGTCTCGGCCACCAGCGCATGGAGGTCGTCGATCGGTCGTTGGTCGGTCGCGTCGCCGACGATCGTCACCTCCACGCCCTCGCGCTCGGCGCGGCGCACCGAATAGCGCGTGTCCTTGTCGAAGCCGGCCATCAGCGCCTCATCGTCATCGTGCAGCTCGACGATCCGCGTGTGCAGCACCTGGAGCGACTCGCCGGTGCGCCGGAGGCCGCGACCGCCGAACACGGCGAGCAGCGGGTCGTCATGCTCGAGGCGCGGTTCGAGCTTGACGGCGACCGCGCGGTGGCGCCGCGACACCTCGCGCAGGCCGATGACGAGCGCCCGCACCCGCTCGCCCGCCCGAGGGTCGCGGTAATCGAGCACCGGGCCGTGCGGCACGTACCAGAACTCCCGACCGCCAAGGATCCGGCGCGCCTGGGCGGCGACGATGGCCACGATCTCGTCGTCATCGGTGAGCACGAAGCGGCGCTGAGGCTGGCCGTCGAATGCGGCGACATCGGCCCATGCCCAGTCATGCAGGAAGTCGCCGGACGTTGTCCGGGCCAGGAAGGCGGACCAGGCGGAGGCGTCTGCATCGGTCGCCGGGCGAAGTTGCATCAGGCCCGCCTCCGCCGCCGGACGACGTCGCGCAGCTGCCGCAGCTCCGGCGAGCGCAGGACGGCGGCGACGAGCGCGAAGGCGACCGCGCCGGCCCCTGACAGCGCAATCAGTGCGAGCAGGCGGCCGAGGGGATCGTCCATGACCTCGGGGATGACGGCGTCGAACAGCGCCAGTCCGCCGGCCATGACCAGCCCCGCCACGGCTGCCGCCAGCAGCGCGCGGACCAGCGACCAGAGGATCAATCGGCCCTCGATCCCTTCGAGCCGGGTCCGCAGGCTCCACAGCAGCCCGATCACCTCGATGAGGGCGCTGATCGACAGCGCGAGGGCCAGGCCCTCGACGCCCATCGGCCCGACCAGCAGGATCATGAGTGGCACGTTCACCCCGACCGCGACGATCGACCACGTCACCGGCGTCCGCGTGTCCTGCATGGCGTAGAAGGCACGCGCCAGGACGTGCACGACGATGTGCCCGATGAGGCCCACCGCAAACCATCCGAGCGCACTGGCGGTTCGCTCGGCGTCCTCCTGGCTGAAGACGCCGTACTGGTAGAAGACCGACGTCAGCGGCTCGCGCAGGACGATCATCACCGCCATGAGCGGTGCGGCGACGAAGATCAGCACCCGCACAGCCCCGGAGGCCTGGCGACGGATCTCGCCGACGCGGCCGAGCGCGGCGTCCTGGCTCATCGTCGGGAAGAGGGCGATCGCGACGCTGACGCCAATGATCCCGACCGGCAGCTGGCTGAGCTGGAACGCGTAGTTGTAGACGGTGAGGCTGCCCGTCGCCAGCCCCGACGCGAGGATCGTGCTGACGAGGAAGTTCAGCTGCCCTGCGGCAAGCCCGAGCATGCGCGGACCCATCAGGCGAACCACCTTGCGCACGCCGGGATGGTCGACGTTGATCGAGAGCTCGTATCGCCGCCCAACCTTGGCCAGGCTGGGCAGCTGGATTGCGAGGTGCGCGGCGGAGCCGATGACGACGCCGACGGCAAGGCCCTCGATGCCCATGATCGGCGCAAGGAAGATCGCCGCCGCGATGATCACCAGGTTGTATGCCAACGGCGCCAGGGACGGGATCGTGAACTGCTGGTAGCTGTTCAGGATGCCGCTGACCACCGCCCCCATGCCGATGAGCACCGGGCTGATGAGCATGATCTGCGTCAGGCGAATGGTGAGCTCGGTCGTCGGCGCATCGAAGCCGGGTGCAACGATCGGCACGAAGATGGGCGCGAAGATCGCCATCAGCCCGCTCAGCACGATGAGCGCGATGAGCACGAGGTTGATGACGCTGCTCGCCAGCCTCCAGGCCTCGGCCTCGTCGCTTCGCGCCCGGTAGCTGCTGAAGACCGGGATGAGCGCCGCGCTCAGTGCGCCTGCCACGACGAGCTGGAAGATCGCGTCAGGGATGCGGAAGGCGGCGAAGTAGGCGTCGAGCTCGCTGCTGGTGCCGAACTGGGAGCCGATGACGAGCAGCCGAATCCAGCCCAGGATGCGGCTCGCCAGCGCGGCGCCGGTGAGGATGAGGCTTGCGGTGACGAGCACCCGCCCCACCGCCACGTTGTCGCGCGGCTCACCGACCGGATCGGGCTCGGGCTGGACCGGCGGGGTCGGCCCGACGGGCACGTCGCCCCGCGTCACCGTCCCGCCCGCCCGCTGCCGGACCGCCCGGCGCGCGGATGCGCCTCGCGGTAGGCGCTGCGCAGGGCGGCATCGGAGAGGTGGGTGTAGACCTGGGTCGTCTGGAGGTTGGCGTGGCCGAGCAGCTCCTGCACGACGCGCAGGTCGGCGCCGCCCTCGAGCAGGTGCGTGGCGAACGAGTGGCGCAGCGTGTGCGGGCTGGTCCGCTTCGGCGCCCCGGCAGCCTGGACCCAGCGCGCGAGGATCATTCGCGCTCCGCGAGCGCTCAGCGGCGCACCGTTGGCGTTCAGGAAGACGGCGGTGGCCTTGCCCGTGCCGCGGGCCGAGAGCACCGGACGCCCTTCGGCCAGGTAGCCGCGCAGAGCAGCCGCCGCCGGCGTCCCGAACAGCAGCTGGCGTTCCTTGTTGCCCTTGCCGATCACCCGCAGCCGACGCCGGTCGACGTCCACTCGATCGACGGTGAGCCCGGCGAGCTCGCTGATGCGCATGCCCGTCGCGTACAGCAGCTCGAGCATCGCCGCGTCACGGCGAACGAGAGCCTCGTCGCGGGTGCGGAGCCGTCGCGGCGCGGTGACGAGGGAGGCGGCCTCGTCGATCGACAGCACCCGCGGCAGCCGCGATGGCCGGCGCGGAGCACGGACCCCGGCGAGCGGATCGGTCTCGATGCGGCCGTTGCGCAGCGCGTGGCGGTAGAGCGAGCGGACGGCGGCGAGGCGCCCGGCGACCGAGCTCGCGGCGAGGTCGCGGTCCGCGAGGCCGCCAAGGTAGGCGCGGATCGTGGCCCGGTCCGGACTCGTCCATCGGACGCCACGCGCGTCAAGGAACGCGAGGAACTCGGTCGTGTGGCGACGGTACTCGGTGATCGTGCCCGGCGACGCGTTGCGTCCGGCCAGCGACTCGAGGAATGCCTCGACCGCTCGCCTCGCGTCGGGCGGCAGCTCGGTTCGCGCGGCCTCAGTCACCGCTCGCCGGCGGCAGTGCGCTTCGTGCCTCGCGGTCGCGTTCCACTCCGCCCCGACGTGGTCCGCCGCCCGCGTCCGCGCGGCTTGGCGCCCTCGCGGGCCTTCAGCAGCCCCACGGCGCCATCGAGCGTCACCGCATCGGCGGCCAGGTCCTTCGGCAGGGATGCGTTCGTCGTGCCATCGGTCACGTATGGACCGTAGCGGCCCTCGAGCAGGCGGATGGGCTGGCCGGAGTCCGGGTGCGCCCCGAGTTCTCGAAGGACCTGGCGGCTTCCGCCTCGGCGCGACGGCTTCTCCTGCCGGAACAGCTCCACGGCCTCGTCGAGCGTGACGGTGAACACCTCGGCGTCGCCGGCCAGCGAACGGAACTCGTCACCGCGCTTCACGTACGGGCCGTAGCGGCCGAAGTTCGAGACGATCTCCTCGCCCGATTCCGGATCGCGGCCGACGAGCCGCGGCAGCGCAAGCAGCTGAAGCGCTCGCTCCTCGGTGATGGAGTCCGGATCGTCATCCTTGGTGAGCGACGCTCGTCGCGGCTTCTCGGTGCTGCCTCGCTCCGGCGTCTCGCCGAGCTGGACGTATGGGCCGAAGCGGCCGGTCATCAGATAGATCGGCAGGCCGGTGGCCGGATCGGTCCCGAGCTGGTCAGGCCCCTTTGCCCGCGCCTCGACGAGCTCGACCGCCCGCTCGAGCGTGAATTCGGCCGGTGGCGTGTCGTCGGGGATCGACGCGGTCCTGGCATCGTCGCCCTCGCCGACCTGGACGTACGGGCCGAAGCGACCGATGCGGACGACCACCGGCGCCTCGCCGTCGGACTGCTCGCCGAGCGCGATGACCGGGTAGTCGATCTGCTCCTGGTTCTCGACCAGCTGCTTCAGGCCCGGCCAGGCACGCGCGCCACCGCCGTCGTAGAACTCGGTGAGGAACGCGTTGCGGTCGCGCTCTCCCTTGCTGATCTCGTCGAGGCCCTCCTCGATGAGCCCGGTGAAGCCGAGCTCGACGAGCACGGCGAAGTGCTCCTTGAGGAGGCGGGTGACGGCATACGCGGTGAAGCTCGGCACGAGCGCCTTGCCCTGGCGCCACACGTAGCCACGCCGCTCGATCGTCGAGATGATCGAGGCATACGTCGACGGGCGGCCGATGCCGTCGTCCTCGAGACGCTTCACGAGGGACGCATCGGTGTAGCGAGCGGGTGGCACCGTCTCGTGGCCGAGTGGTTGGAGCGACTCGAGGGTGAGCGGCCCGTCGGTAGTCACGAGCTCGCCGACGCTGAGCTTCGGCAGCACCGTCTCCTGGTCGCCGAGCTCGGCGGCCGGGTCATCGGAGCCCTCGACGTAGGCGCGCAGGAAGCCGGCGAACTGGATCGCCTTGCCCGAGGCAGTGAAGACGGCCGGTCCGTCTGGCCCATCGGCGGTGATCTCGAGGCTCGTGCGCAGCACGCGCGCATCGGCCATCTGCGACGCCACCGCTCGCTTCCAGACGAGGTCGTAGAGGCGCTGTTCGTCGGGGCCCAGGCGCTGCACCGCGGACGGCGGGTGGCCGAAGTTGGTCGGCCGGATGGCCTCGTGCGCTTCCTGCGCGTTCTTCACCGTCGTGCGGTACTGGCGCGGGCCGCCGTAGAACCGCTCCCCGTACAGGCCACGGATGGCGCCGGCGGCCTCGCCCAGGGCCCGCTCGCTCAACGTCGTGGAATCCGTGCGGTGGTAGCTGATGAGGCCCTCGGTGAAGAGGCGCTGCGCCGCGCTCATCGTGCGGTCGGCCGAGAAGCCGAGCTTGCGGTTCGCCTCCTGCTGCAGCGTCGAGGTCGTGAACGGCGGCGACGGCCGCTGGGCCCCGGGCCGCTCGTCGACGGCGGTGACCCGCCACGGGAGCGACTCCTGCAGCGCCGCCGCAAGCCGGCGGGCCGAGGCCTCGCTGAGGCGGCGGACCTCCTCGGACTTCAGGCGGCCGGCGGCATCGAAATCGCGGCCGCTGGCAACGCGCGCGTCACCGATGCGCTCGAGTCGGGCGGCGAAGCCGATGTCCGAGCTGCGCAGACGCGCCTCCAGGTCCCAGTAGGCGCTGCTACGGAAGGCGCCGCGCTCCTCCTCGCGTTCGACGACGAGGCGCACGGCCACGCTCTGCACCCGTCCGGCGCTGAGCCCGGTCTGGACCTTCTTCCAGAGCACCGGCGACAGCATGTAGCCGTACAGCCGATCGACGATGCGGCGGCTCTCCTGGGCGTCGACGAGCTTGAGGTCGATCTCCCGCGACTCGGCGATTGCCTGACGGATCGCCTCCTCGGTGATCTCGTGGAAGACGATGCGCCGGATCGGCACCTGTGGCTTGAGCACCTCGCGCAGGTGCCAGCTGATCGACTCGCCCTCGCGGTCGGGGTCGGTGGCGAGCAGGACCTCGGGCGCGTCCTTCACCGCCGAGCGCAGCTCGCGGATCCGACCGGCCTTGTCGCGCGCGATGACGTAGTACGGGCGGAAGCCGTTGTCGACGTCGATCGCCATCGAGCCCCACGGCTTGTCCTTGATCTCGGCAGGGACCTCGCTCGCATTCTCGGGGAGGTCGCGGACATGGCCGATGCTGGCCTCGACGCGGTACTCGTCGCCCAGCAGTCGCGCGAGCGTCCGAGCCTTGGCCGGCGATTCGACAATGACGAGCGGCTTCGCCATCACACCGCCTCCATGGTCCGCGTCATTCGGTCAGGGAGTGTAGCACCGGCCCTCGGCCGGACCGCAGCGCGGCGGCCGCGGCTGGAGGGCCGATGCGAGCGAGATGGAACCCGTGGCCCCGCCGCCGTCGGCGGCGCGGCCGCACCGACTCAGTCGGCGAAGTTCCAAGTGATCACGGTCTTGCCACCGACCGTGGCGATGCCGACACCCATCCGTCGGGCATTCGGGTTCAGGATGTTGGCGATGTGGTTGAAGTCGCCCGGATACGGCTCCGCCATGAACTGCTGATGACACCAGTTGAGCGTCGCCTGCTGGCTGATGCCGACGTGGTAGCACTGGTTCTCGCCCGACCATCCGAAGCTCACGCCGCCTGCGCGCAGCCGCGAATCGCGCGTGCTGCCGTTGAGGCCATAGTGGCTGAAGTAGCCGTTCGCGGCCTGGTCCATGGCGTGTGACGACGCGACCGCCGAGATCTTCGCGTCGAGCACCACCGGGGCGAATCCGTACGCCTCGCGCGCGGCGTTGACCTGGTTCAGCGCGTAGCCGGCCAGGCTCGTCGCCGGAGCGGCGGGCGGGATCGCCGGCGCGGCGCGGGTCGTCACGCTCTGAGCCGGCGCACCCACAACCGAGGGGAGCACCGACTTCGTCGTGAACGACCACCTCGCCTTCACGACGTTGCCATCGGCGTCACGTGCGCCCTTGGCGAGCGTGACCTCGTAGGTGCGGGCTGGCGCGAACGGCCCATCGGGCGTGAAGGTCAGCTGCGTCGACTTCTTGTTCCACGTCAGCTTCCCGGCGACCTGCAGGCTGTCGGTGCTATCGGTCACGCGCAGCGACTTGTTGGTGGCCTTGCGGTCCATCGGCTGGCTGAACCACATGGCCAGCGTGCCCGGCTCGACATCAGTGGCGTTGGCAGCCGGCCCGGTCTTCGTCAGCTGGGCGCTTTGCTGCACGACGAACGAGAAGTTGCCCTCCCCGCCCAGCGCGTTGCCATGCTGGTCGTGCGAGCCGATCACGCGGATCGTGTATCGGGTACCCGGCTCCAGGCGCTCGCGCGGGGTGAAGACGAGGCTGCTGTGATCCCAGCTCAGGGAGCCCTTGACCTTCGGGCTGATGGCAAAGCGCTCCTCGACATCGGCCCGGTCCATCGGGACGCTGAAGTCGATCGAGATCGCGGTGGCCGCGCTGACATCGGTGGCCGTGCGCGTCGGCGGCTGGCTCTTGGCGCCGTCGCCGATCGGCTGGCCGCGCATGTCGCTGTCGGCGCGCGCGCCCGAGTCGGCGGCCATGACGGAGCTGCGTACGGTGACGTCCCTTGCCGACGCGGCCCTGGCAGCCGCAAGGTCTGGGCCGGCGAGATAGACCTGGAAGTCGGTCACCGCCGGGGCGGTCAGGGTCGTGAAGGCGAATCGCTGCGCCGAGCGCAGGCTCGTGCCATCTGCCTCTGCCGATTCGGAGCCGACGACGGCGAGGTATCGCTCGTCGGTGCGCCACTGCCGCTGGGGGGCGACGATCAGCGCGGTACGCGTCTCGTTCCACGACAGCTGCACCGGCTGGGCCGGCAGAAGCTGGAATGCAGACTCCACCGATGCGGTGTCCATCGGGGTTTGGAAGGAGATCGTGATCGGCGCCATGGTGTCGACGGCGATGCCGACACTCTGGGGGAGGAGCGACTCCGGGGTCAGCGGTGTCGCCTCGGGGCCAGCCTGGGCTGCGGGCTGTTGGCTAAAGGCGGCGAGGACGGTAAAGGAGAGTGCTGCCAGCGAGACGCGGGTGATGGCTCGATGGCTGCTCAGCAACTTGCCAAGCGACGCGAACGGGGTGGCGGACACAGCCGCGCGCTCGGTTCGTATCGGACGCAATAGACACACTCCATGGGGGTTCCATACCGCCCTTGTGGGCACGCGAGCGGCGTCCAGTTCTCGCAGGAGCATAGCCCATGCCTACCTGGCGTGTCACACGAGTCCGGCGAGCCGACGCGCGCCCAGCGTCGGGTGAAATGTCGCTCCGCCGAACGTATTCACGAGGCCGCGCGCCTCCAGGAGGGTCAGTGCGCTGGCGACCGACGCTGCGGGTTGTTGCGTACGGTCAACCAATTCCTCGATCGATCCGCTCCGTTCGAGCAACCTTCGCAGCACCTGGCCCTCGACCTCGGACAGCGCGCTTACTGCGGGTGGCTTTTCGCCGAACGCGAAACCGATCTGCCGCAGCACTGCGGCGACCGAGGTGACGATCACCGCGTCGCCGTCGGCGATGAGCCGGTTGCACCCGCGTGCCACTTGCGCATCGATCTGTCCCGGCACCGCGTAGAGCTCGCGACCGGTGCTGATCGCGGCCGCTGCCGTCAGCAGCGCGCCGGAGCGATCCGGCGCCTCGACCACGACGACCGCTTCCGACAGGCCGGCAATGATCCGGTTTCGACGAGCGAAGTCTGGCCGGCCGACCGGAGCGCCGATCGCGACCTCGCTGATCAATGCACCGCCGCCGCGTACGATCTCGCGTGCCAGCCCGCGATGCCTCGGCGGGTAGATGCGGTTCAATGGTGAGGGGAGGACGGCAACGGTGCGTCCTCCGGCGTGCACGGCGGCACGGTGCGCGGCGCCGTCGATGCCAAGCGCCAGCCCGGAGACGACGACCGTCCCGGCCCGCGCCAGAGCGTCGCCGAGATCTGTCGCAGTGGCGAGGCCGTAGCCCGATGCGCCCCGCGTGCCGACGACCGCGACGGCGCGCTCCGCGAATGCGGTGCCGTCACCTGCCACGAACAGCGTCGGCGGGCGCGGGTCGAGCGTCCGCAGGGCGCCGGGATACTCATCGTCGAGCCCGGTCACGATCCGTCCGCCGGCCTCGGCGGTGCGCTCCGCCAGGCGTCGCACGATCGTCCGCGCGTCGTCGCGCCGCAACGCCGCCAGGCCGTCCCTCGCTTCCGGCCCGAGCCGAGCGATGCCGTCCAGCCCGGCGGGTCCCGCCTCCCACGCCGCCGCCGCCGACCCGTGGTGCCGGAGGAGCTGCGCGAACCCGGCCGGACCGATTCCGGGCACCAGCGAGAACGCGATCCAGCATTCGCGCTCGCTCGCTCGCAATGTCCGACCCGCTGAAGACTGGCCGACGCCCACCCCGATCACGCGGCGAGCTCCTTCGGCCGGTGCTGAAGTGCCTCGTCGAGGTGGTTGCGATGGACATGGCTGCTGCCTTCGAGGTCCGCGATCGTGCGCGCCACGCGGGCGGCGCGGTGCAGGCGACGCAGCGAGAGTCGCATCTGCCGTCCCCGGAGCTCGAGCAGGTCGAGCAGCGGGCCGCCGAAGCCATGTGGTGCGTCGAGGCCTGCCGTCTCGAGCTCGGCATTTGCCCGTCCCTGTCTGTCGCGCTGTGCGTCGGCCGCGCGGGCGATGCGCGCCGCCACGGTCGCTGTCGGCTCGGCCGTTCCCCGACCGAACCCGCGGATCGTCGGCTCGAGGCGAACGATGAGGTCGAGCCGGTCGCGCATCGGTCCTGACAGGCGGGCCTGGTAGCGACGACGCGAACCATCCTCGCATCGGCACTCGCCGCCGTCGACGCCGAACCAGCCACACGCGCACGGGTTGAACGCGGCCAGCAGCATGAACCGCGCAGGCAGCGCGAGGACGCCGTCGACCCGCGCGATGAGCACCGTGCCGGCGTCGATCGGGCCACGGAGGGCGTCGATCGCGTCGGTCCGGAACTGGAGCGTCTCGTCGAGGAATAGGACGCCACGATGTGCGAGGCTCGCCTCGCCGGGGCGCACGCGCGGACCGCCGCCCACCAGCGCCTGCATCGAGATCGTGTGATGCGGCGCCCGGAACGGCGGCCATGGTGAGACCGGAGCGCGTGGATCGGCAACGCCGGCGACCGAATGGATTCGGCTCACCTCCGCTGCCTCCTCCTCGGTCAAGGGTGGCAGGAGCCCGGCGCCGCAGCGGGCGAGCAGCGTCTTGCCCACGCCTGGCGGGCCGGTGAAAGCGAGGTTATGGCGCCCCGCCACCGCGATCTCCAGCGCGCGACGGCCCACCACCTGGCCGATGACCGACGCGAGATCCGGCGCGTCCTCCCGGCTGGCTGCGCGTGCCGGCGTCGCCGATGGCACCAACGGCTCGAGCTCATTCAACCCGGCGAGGTGCCGCACGACCTGGCTGAAGCATGCCGCGGGACGTACCGTCATGCCGCCGACCGCGACGCTCTCCGGACCGTTCTCGCTCGGCACGATCGCTTCGTCCGCCCGCGCACCGCGGGCGGCGGCGACGAGCGCCATGACGCCGGGGATCGGCCGCAGGGACCCGTCGAGTGCCAGCTCGCCGATGAGCGCGATGCGGCTCAGGTCGGCCTCCAGCTGGCCGGAGGCGACGAGGATGGCGGTGGCCATGGCCAGGTCGTGGCCGGTTCCCTCCTTCGGCAGGTCGGCGGGAGCGAGGTTGACCGTGATCCGCCGCGGAGGGACCTCGAAGCCGGAGTTGCGAAGGGCGGCACGCACGCGCTCGCGAGCCTCGAGCACCGCGCTGCCGGCGAGGCCGACGATCGTCAGGCCCGGCAGGCCCAACGAGACGTCGACCTCGACGCGCACCGGCACGCCATCGACCCCGACGATCGAGGCGCTCAGCGCGTTCGCGAGCATTGGCATCCGCCCTTCGCGGGAGGCGACGGTGATCTGACGGTTGAACAGTGCCGGCCGCCTGCCTGCTCGCCTCCCTACTACCAGCGGCGACCGGCTGACGCAGCGTAGGGAGAGAGGGCTTACCGCCCGGTTAGCGCGGGCTTACCGACGTCACCGACTGCGACGCGGTTCCTCGGTCAAACGCGGGCGGGAACCGCCTCCTCGGCGAAGATGGCGTCGAGCTCGCGGGCGAACTTGCTGACGCTCTGGCCCAGGGGGCCGTCGGGTCGCGACGCCATGAACGGCTCGCCCGAGTTCAGGGCGCTGATCGCGCCGCGGTACTCGTTGATGATCTGGTAGTCGATCTTGCGCCCGAGCGCGGACTCGGCGTTGTCGACGTTGATGCCGGTGTATGCGTTCGATCGGTTCAGCACCAGCTGGATCTTCGAACGCTCGTAGCCGAGCGAGTCCATCACCTCGAGCACGAGGCGGACGTTCTTCAGGCAGGAGAGGTCCGCGGTCATGACCACGAAGATGACATCTGCCTCGTCGAAGAGCTGGAGGTTGAAGTCGTCGATCGTCTTGGCCATGTCGACGATCGTGTAGTCGTGCGCGCGGCGCAGCAGGGCCAGGATGTTCGTCAGCGAGGCCGGATCGGTCCGCTGGCGTTCGGCCACGATGTCGGCCGACTCCGGGTTCGGCGGCGCCAGCAGCAGCTCCAAGCCCCCGTGATGCGTGACGAGCAGCTTCTTGAGCAGCTCGTCGTCGAGGGCGGGCTCGGTGATGGCATTCACGATCGACGACGAGTTGAGGCTGAGGTCCAGGAAGACGCGCATGTCACCGAACTGGAGGTTGGCGTCGAACAGCGCCGTCTTGCGACGCAGGCGCGTGGCGAGCGCGATGGCGGTGTTGATAGCGATCGTCGTGGTGCCCACCCCGCCCTTGGCCGGGTAGAAGCAGGCCAGCCGCCCCATGGTCGCCTTCTCGGCGGTCTTCTTCTGCTGCCCGCCGCCGGAGCGCGCGAGCAGCGCCTTGATCCGCGCGATGAGCTCGAGCGGGTGGAACGGCTTGACGATGTCGTCGTCGGCGCCGGCCCGCAGGCCCCTGACGCGCTGCTCCACGTCGGCCTCGGCGGTGAGCATGATGATCGGCACCTTTGCGCCGCTCTCCGAGGCACGGATCTGCTGCGTGGCGGCGTAGCCGTCGAGCATCGGCATCGCGACGTCCATGAGGATGAGGTCCGGGACGATGCTGGCCGCCATCTCGACGCCGGCCTGCCCGTCTGACGCGACGTGCACCTCGTATCCCTCCTGCTTGAGGGTGAACACGAGCACGCGCTGGATGTTCAGGTCGTCGTCGACGACCAGGACCTTGGTGGCAGCCATTCACGACCCGATGCGGGGAGAATCGGCACAGAGTATATGCGGCCGACGAGCGGTGACTCCATGCACCGATGGTCCCGGTTCCCGTCCGCGTTTTCACGGGCGAAGGAAACGGCCAAGAAGTGCCCGCCTTCGCCGCGTTGTTGGCCGTCCGTTGCATACGGTGACCGGATCGGCCGAGAACCGATTCAATCTCGGCCGATAGCTTCACCAGGTGAAATCGGCCTCGCGGCTACTGGAGGTGCCGCTCCAGGAACTCGAGCACCCGGTGCCGATACGTCTCGGGGTCGACCGCGTACGCCTCGGCATGCCCCGCGCCGTCGACCACGAGCAGCTCCTTCGGCTCACCGGCCGCCTCGTACAGCCGCAACCCCTGGCGCCAGCTGATGAGCTGGTCCTCCTTTGGCGCGATGACCAGGAGCGCGCGCGGCGCCAGCCGCGCCACGTAGCGAATCGCGTCGGGCAGGCGTGAACGGGTGCGAAGCGCGGCGGCTGCGACGATCGCCCGCGAGCCGAGCCCTGGCAGCGGGTAGCCGACCTCGCGCATGCGGTTGCCGATCGGGTGGTGCAGCTCGGCGAAGGCCGAGTCGGCGACGACCGCAGCGACAGGCAGGTCCGGAGCGGCGACGATGGCGATGGCGGCGCCCATGCTCACCCCGAACAGCGCGATCGGACCGAGGCCGCGCGAGTGCAGGAAGGCGACCGCGGCGGCGACGTCGCGCCGCTCGTGCGACCCGAGCGTGACCCAGCCCGGCCCGCTCTCGCCATGACCGCGGAAGTCGAACTGGAGGACGTGGTGGCGCTCGTGGAGCCACGGCACGAAGGCCGCCAGCTCCGGGAGGCGATGACCGCTGAAGCCGTGCAGGACGACGACCGCGGTGCGCGTCTCTCGTGCGGCCGGGACCAGCCAGCCGGAGAGGGTGACGCCGTCATCGGTCGTGAAGTTGACGGCTTCGTAGTCGAGGCCGATCTCCGCCGGCGTCGCCGGCAAGCCGGAGTCATCGGGTTCGAACGGACGAACCTCCGGGCTGACGAGCAGCCGTGACCCGCGGACGGCGACGTACGCGAGATAGGCGCCCGCGACCAGCCCAACGAGGCGGCCGACGGCTCGCAGGACTCGGACGATCACCGAGGGACGATCAGCCGCCGTCGCTGGGGGCGGACCGCTCGCGCATGGCCTGGCTGATCGGCCGCGTGAGCTCCGAGAGCTCCATCGGCACGATCCACGTCGTGCCCTCGCCGGCGGCGAGCGCCTTGATGGCCTCGAGGTACTGGAGAGACATCGTGTTCGCGTCGACCCCCCGCGCCGCGCTGAAGATCGTCTGCAGCGCGTTGGCGTAGCCCTCGGCGCGCAGGATCTGGGACTGGCGCTCGCCCTCGGCGCGCAGGATGTTCGACTGCTTGTCGCCTTCGGCCACGTTGATCGTCGCCTGCCGGGTGCCCTCCGACTCGGTGATCACCGCGCGCCGGTTGCGCTCGGCGGACATCTGGCGGTTCATCGCGTCCTGGATGTCGCGTGGCGGCACGATCTCGCGGATCTCGACCGACGTGATCTTCACGCCCCAGCGCTCGGTGACCTCGTCGAGCTTGGCGCGCAGGATGTGGTTGATCTCCTCGCGCTTGGCGAGCACGTCGTCGAGCGGGATGTCACCGATGACGGCACGTAGCGTCGTCGCCGCCAGCGCCTGGGAGGCGCCGGTGAAGTCGGTGACCGCGGTGACGGTGGTCTGCGGGTCGAACACCTTCGAGTAGACGAGGAAGTCGATGTTGATCGGCGCGTTGTCCTTGGTGATGCACGTCTGCTGCGGCACCTCCAGGAATCGCTCGCGCAGGTCGACCTTCACCGCCTGCTGGACGAAGGGAATGAGCAGGACGATACCCGGTCCCTTCGCGCCCTGGAGCCGCCCGAAGAGGAACACGACAAGCCGTTCGTACTCGCGAACGATGTTGACGATGCTGAACAGCAGCCACAGGCCGATCGCAACGCCGATCGCGATGATGATCGGTCCGACGAAGTCTTCCATGGCGCGCTAACCCTCCGTTGCTCCCCCGTCGCCGGCGGGCGCCGGCTCGACGATCAGCTCCAGCCCGTCTACCCCCACCACCCTGAGCGGGGTGCCCGGACCGATCTCGGCATCGCGGCTGCGAGCCGACCAGCTCTCGCCGCCAGCATAGGCGATCCCCGTCGGCGCGATGAGCGTCTGTGCCATGGCGGTCCCGCCGACGAGCGCGGCGACCGGCTCGTTGGCCACGCCACTCCTGCGCATCTGCATGAGCGCACGGACCAGCACCCAGGCGTAGACGATCCCGACGGCCACGATGACCACGACGATCCACGGGTCGACACTCACGTCGAAGGCGAACTCGCCCGGCTCCACGCCGGTCCACAGCGCGAACGCGCCGAGCACGATGGCCACGATCCCGCCGACCGTCAGCAGTCCGTAGCTGGCCACCACCGCCTCCAGCGCCAGCAGCCCGATGCCGCCGAGCACCAGCAGCAGGCCGCCCACGTTAAGCGGCAGTGCGTTGGAGCCCACCAGGGCGACGACGATCGCGATCGCGCCGAGGATCCCGGAGAAGAAGTTCGGATGGAACAGCTCGGCGACGATCCCGTAGAAGCCGATGGTGAACAGCAGGAAGGCGATGTTCGGATCGCTGAGCAGGTGGAGGAACTCCTGACCGGGATTCATCTCGAGGTCGGTGATCGTCAACCCCGAGAGCTGTGGCAGCGGCGCACCATCGAACTCGTAGGCGTGCCCGTCGGCGCGCTCGCCGGTGTCGATGGCCGCGAACAGCTCGTCGGTCGTCGAGGCGAGGATGTCGACGACCGGCGGCTCCATGCTCACCGCCTCGCTCGCGTCGATGCTGGCCGCCTCGCGCACCGCCGACTCCGCCCATTCCGCGTTGCGGTCCTGCGCGTTGGCGAGCGACCGAATACGGGCGACCGAGTCGTTCGTGATCTTCGCCGCGAGCGTCTCCGGGAGCTCCTCGCCACCCCCTCCGACGATCGACGCCGCGCCGATATTCGTGTTCGGGGCCATGGCGTTGACGTGAGCGGCGAGGGTGATGAACGTCGCCGCGGAGCCCGCGCGCGCGCCCTCCGGCGCGACCCAGGCGATGACCGGCACGTCGCTGCCCAGGATGGCCTTGATGATCCGGTCCATGCTCGTCAGCTCGCCACCCGGCGAGTCGATGACGATGAGCGCGGCGGCCATCTCGTCCTCGGCCGCGACGCGCAACGCCTCCTCGACGTACGCGGCGTTGACCTGGTCGATGACACCGGTCAGCTCGATGCGCGCGATCTCGTCCGCGTCGGCCGCGACCGGCGCGGCGAGGCCGATGATGCCGAGCGCCAAGGTCAGGGCGGCAAGCCCCCGTCTCACCATGGATCGAGTATATCGGCGCCGCGCCGGAACGCTCGCTCAGCGACCAGGCGGCGGACCGAGGCCGATCGCGCCGGCCACCAGCTGCGACCACGTCTCGAGCCGGGGCCACGCCGCGCGGACGGCGTCGGGCGCCACGAAGGCGCCGGTGAGCTTCTCGCGCTCGCGCACCTCGACCGCGCGGCCATCGGCCTCGACGGCGAAGACGACGCCGAGGTGGACGGCGCCGACCGGATTGCTGTCGTCGTTCAGGAGGCCCATGAGCCGGAACTCGGGTGCCCATCCGGCCGTGAGCTCCTCGTCCCATTCGCGCCGCAGGCCGGCCATGAGCGCGTCATCGCCGTCGTCGACCGGGTTGAGGTGCCCGCCGACCCCAATGCTGGCCCTACCGTGGAGGCGGGCGTCGCCACCGGCATCGGTCCGCTCCATGAGGAAGACACGATCGCCGTCGCGCACGACGACATACGGGATCAGCTGCTTGTGGCCCGGATCCTGTTCGGCGACCGGTCGCTCGAGGTAGCGCCCATTGGCCATGACGGCGTCGCGCAGCGCCTCGAGCCTGGTCTGATCTGCGGCGCGGATGCCGTGGAAATCGCAGCCACCCGGCACAGCGCTGCGGGGCAGAACGAGGACGCGCTCGGTCATCAGTCTGGAGTCTACCGACCGGTTGTCAGGTCCTTGGCAAGGTCGGCGTCCTAGATTCGATGTTCACACCTCTCCGCACCTCACCCGCCGTGACTGCCCACGTGGGACCGAACTGCGGTGCGGGGGGTCACCAATCGGGGTCGGAACCGGTAGTCAGGGGAGGCATCTGGTACTAAGGTACCGCCCCTGCAGGGAGGGACCGAGCGCGTTTCTGGGGGTCAGTGGAAGCCTTCCCCAGCCTGCTGGACCGCCCGACATCGTGCCCAACCATGTCGGCACCAATCGTCAAATCGACCGGCACCGATGCCGCCGCACGATCGCGGCGTGGTCAGTCCTTCGTCGAGTTCGCGTTGATCCTCCCGCTGCTCCTTGTGCTCCTGCTCGGCATCGCCGACTTCGGACGGGTGTTCCAGGCTGGCATCGTGGTGGAGGCTGCCGCGCGGAACGCGGCCGAGGCAGCCGCGCAGGAGTACCTTCAGCTCCGGCGCAGCGGGGATCTCGATGCCGCGGATTACACTGCGCTCCACGACGTCGCGAAGGGCGAAGTCTGTCGGGAGGCCGAACGCCTGCCCAACCGGGTCGGGAGCGGCGGCTCATGCGCGATGCCGTTCACGACGGTGTGCGTTCACGACGGATCTGACATCTGCGGCGGCGACACGCCACCCGCCAAGTGCGCCGCGATGCCGACTGACGCCTCCGGCAACGATGCGCCCGTCCCGGCCGCGCAGTTCGTTCCCGACTCGAATGACGACGCGACCGCCTACGTCACGGTCTATGTCTGCTACGAGTTCACGACCCTCTTCAACCTCGCCGACGTGAACTTCCCATTCGGGGCCGGCCTCAGCCTGGGCGAGATCTGGCTCCAGCGCGAACGGACGTTCGCCGCCGCGGACTACTGACCGATGAACCTGCGCTCGCCGAAGCCGGCGTCCCCGAGGGCCCAGACGATGGTAGAGATGGCGCTGATCGCCCCGATGTTCTTCGCCGTGCTGTTCGGAATCATCGTGCTCGGCATCGGGGTCTTCTACCAGCAGCAGGTCACGAACGCGGCGCGCGAGGCGGCTCGGTTCGCATCGACGAACTCGGCGACGGCGCAATGCCCCACCGTTTCGAAGCTGGATCCGATCGGCTCCATGCTCCCGCCGTCCGGGTCGTACGCTCGCTGCGATCGCCCTGACGAGGGGTGGCCACGAATGACGGCCGCGGGCCGGCAGGCGATCTTCGGCATGAGCCCCGGTTCGCTGCGGATCGCCGCGTGCTGGTCGGGCTACCGGATGGACGACGGGAGCGTTCCTCCGCAGGGCGCGTACGACGCGCCACCTCCCGGCACCTACGACGACATCGGGGCCATCGACTCGGGGTGGGCCGCCTGCACGATCGGTGGCATCGACCCGACCCAGAACGCCAGCACGCTCGGGTGCACGGGATCGCTCGCGGGCAGCACCGTCGATCAGGCCAGCGCAATCAGTGAGTCGCAGGCGAACAAGGTCGCGAACCAGGTGACGGCGTACGCCTGCACAGTGTGGCGCCCCCCGCTCGCCGGGTTCCTCCTCATCCCGTCCGAGGTGACCCTTCGCGCCGTGATCACCGAGCCTATCCAGCGCCAGCAATGAGGTCGTGATGAGTACCAACGAACGGGGGCAGGTCCTCATCATCACCGCGTTCGGGATGATTGTGCTCATTGGGATCGCCGCGCTCGTCGTCGACCTGGGCTTCTCGTGGATGATGCGCAGACAGCAGCAGAACGCGGCCGACCCGGCGGCCATCGCGGCGGCCCGATATCTGAAGGACGAGCTCGGCGACGCGACGTGGGACCAGGCCGCCGCGGAGACCGATGCCTGCTTCTATGCGCAACACAACGGATTCTTCGAGGACGACTCCGGATGCGGGGCGGCGCTTGCAAACGGGGACCTCGTGGTTAATGCGCCGCCTGTCAGTGGCCCGTATTCGGGCCGCCAGGGGTTCGCCCAGGTGGTCATCTCCGCCACCCGACCGACGCTGTTCGCGCGCATCCTCGGTCAGGACGACCTCGTCGTGACGACCGGAGCGGTGGCCGCGAACACCGCCGGGAACTCGAACTCGAGCTCCCTCGTCGCGCTGCAGCCCGAATGTTCGGCCGGCTCCGCCGGCGACGCGGATGGAGGCGGGACGATCCGCATCTTCCCCGTGACGCCGGACATCGAAGGCGGCTACGTGCACGTCAACTCTCCATGCGGCAGCTCGGATGACGACGTGTGCGGCGGGACGGGCTCCTCAGCGCTCTCGATCAGCGGAACGCTTCGGGCGCCCTACACCTACACCGTCGGGAGCTGCACCGAGCGAGGCTCCGGGGTTGGCCACGACTGCGCGACCGTCTCGCCGTGCCTCGACGAGGACGCCGTGCCTCTGGGCGATCCGCTCGCCGGCATCCCGGAGCCACGGCTCGCTGACTTCCCGAACGGTGTGTGTCCGAACGGCACACAGTCAACCCCGTCGTCCACAAGCGGGTGCGACCTGTCGCGTGGTCCGCATTGTCCTGCCGACCCGACGGACAGCTCGATCGACGTGTGCACGCTGCAGCCGGGGGTGTACTACGGCGGATGGTCGGTCGGCTCGCGCGTCGCGTTGAAGCTCGAGCCGGGGATGTACATTCTCGCAGGGAGCGGAATCAGCCTTTCGGGCGGATCCGCATCGATCGAGGCGGTCACCAGCGCGACGGGAGTCGACGCCCGGGTGACGATCTTCTCGACCGATGGGCCGAGGTGCCCGTCGATCGCCAAGCAATGCCAGGGGGCGGTTCGGTTCCAGGCCGCCCAGGCGTTCCGTGCGAAGGCAACGAACTCTGCGACCTGCGGGCTCGTCAGCCCGCAGGCCTGCCCGTGGAAGGGGATTCTGATGTGGCAGGACGGGACCGGGAGCAATCCGGACGCCCCGGTGCATCTCGGCGGCCAGAGCAGCACGATCCTGGCGGGAACGATCTACGCACCGAAGGCGCAAGTCGAGGTCTCTGGTGGCAGCGCCTCGACAGGCTGCGGGCCGGGGCCGACCGCCGGATGCCTGTCCATCCAGATCATCAGCTGGCGCTGGAAGATCACCGGCGGCGGCACCCTCGATATGCCCTACGACCCGAGTGAGCTGTACCAGCTCGATCAGCGAGGACTCGTCCACTAGCCGCCCTGCGGGACGGCCGGTCGCTCCTTCGCCAGGCGCAGCGCGAGCGCGGCGGCCTCTCGCGGATCCTTGGCGCGGTGGATGCGCGGGCCGCCGATCCGCTGATCCGACTCGATTCGCCATGAGCTGAGCGTCACCACATCCCGGCCCATCCGGAGGGCGAGCCCGATCTCGGACAGGGTCCCATGGCGCCCGCCGACGGCAACGACGACATCGGCGGCGGTGACGACGACGAGGTTGCGGACGACGCCGAGTCCCGTCGCGATCGGGACGTGGACATACTCGTTGGCCTCGCCCGGATCGGCGCCGGGGAGGATGCCGATCGTGTCGCCGCCCCCGCCCCGCGCCCCGCGCGATGCGGCTCGCATCACGCCGCCGAGACCTCCTGTGACGACCGTCGCGCCGCCCCGCGCCAAGTGCTGACCCACCTCTTCGGCGGCCTCGAGCAGCCGGTGCGCGTCGGGTCCGCGAGGGTCGCCCTCGCCGATGACCGCGACGTACGGCAGTCGCATGAGCGGTCGGACGTCAGACACGCCGCGCGACCCCGAGCTCCGCGGACATAAGCCGCTCGTAGCGGGCGGGGCCTCGTCCAAGGTCGCTGCGCATAAGGGCCAGATGATCCACCACCAGCATCCCTGCAGGCGAGGGCCGTTCGACGAGCCCGCGGACCGACACCGGTTCGCGTCTCGCGCGGGCTAGCGTGATGTGCGGCCTGAACTCCGACCCCTCCACCCTCAGCGCCCGACGGATGGCGCGCGCCAAGCCCGTGACGAGACGGTCGGGATCCGCGACCCCGTACCACGCGACCCTCGCTCGTCCAGCCGAAGGAAACGCCCCGAGTCCGCCGGTCGCTAGGCGCATCGGGCGGTGCGCAGCGGCCACCTCGGTGACCGCGGCGCTGATCCTGTCGACGTCACCGGGCTCGACCGCGCCAAGGAAGGCCAGCGTCAGGTGCCACGAGGCCGGATCGGCCCAGCGCAGACCCGCGAGGCCTGGATCCTCGCGCCATCGCTCGATCGCCAGGCGAAGGGCCGTGCGCAGGTCCTCGCCCAGCGGCACGGCGACGAAGCAGCGCCAGGTCTCGCTCATCGACCGTCCAGCCGAGCGTCGACGATCGGAACGAGTTCGTCTAGCGACGCGATCACCGGCACGCCCTCAGGCACCTGCGCCGGATCGTGGCGCTCGAATCGGTCGATGAGCACTGCGTCGATCCCCACCCCGCGGGCGCCTTCGATGTCGGCCACGAGGTGGTCGCCGACGTGGATGGCCGCGTTCGCATCCGTCCTGGCCTGCTCGAGGGCCCACTCGAAGATGCGCGGGTTGGGCTTCTCGAAGCCGATGCGGGAGCTGGCAGCGATGAAGTCGAAGTGCCGGACGAGGTCGAGCGCGTGGAGCAGCTCGGGCAGGTTCCAAACCCAGTTGCTCACCGCTCCCAGGGCCAGGCCCCGCTCGCGGAGCGCGCTCAACGCCGGGTAGGCGTCGGGAAAGATGTGCCAGTGGCTGGTCACCATGAACAGCTCGCCAAGCCGGCGGTAGAAGGCCTCGGGCATCGGGTCCAGGCCGAGCTCGGCAATCGCGGCGGCGTCGATTGCGACGGTGCGCAGGAAGCTCGCCTCCTCGCTCGGCTCGAAGCCGACGTCATTGATCCCCCAGCCACCGTGGTGGTAGGCCTTGCGCAGCGCGGCATACAGGTCGCCGATCTCGACCTCGACCCCGAACTCGCGGAACGCGATCGCGTACACGGCCTCCCACGAGGGATTCGGCCGCATGACGGTGTCGCCGATGTCCAGGAAGACGGCGCGCAGCGGCCGCGGCTCATCGGTCATGGCTGCACAGAGCCTAGCGTGTCCCCGGCAGTGGCCGCTTGCATCCCAGAGGGTGCGTATCAACGCCTCAGTTGCGGAATGTGCCAGCCAGGAGACTGATTCCGGCACTGGATGGCGCCCACGCACCCATCGGGGTATCGCTGGGAAAGGTGACCGTCCAGTGGGCACACTGCGCGCCATACGCACGCACGGAGAGCTCAGGCGGCGGAGACGCCCATCGTGCGCAGGATGCCGTAGATCTCGGTGCGGTAGCGGATCCCCGAGGAGTGGCGCGAGAGCCACAGCAGGTAGTCGGGGTCGCGGCGGGCAAGGTCGCGGAGGCTCCAGCCGGTGTAACGCCCGAACGTCAGCACGCTCCCGGGACTGGGGGTCGTTGGCGGAGGCACGGAGCCGTTCCGCGACGAGTGGGCCACGCTGATCCCGGCGACGGTCGCTCGACGGGCGCGGTCATGCGCGGCGCGCGACCGCTCGTCGCGCAGGATGGCGTAGGCGCGGTTGAGCTCGGCCATCTTCTCGGCCGCGCGTCGGGTCGCGTCGTGGTCCGGGTGGTACTTCAGGGCGAGCGCCTTGAAGGCAGCGTTCACCACCTCCTGCTCCGCGCTGGGCAGGATCTGGAGCACGGCATAGGGGTCGAAGGATTGGGGGCCGGTCGCCATCGGTCAGGACCCTCAGTCGTTGTAGAGGCGTTCCTCGATGAGCTTCTCGGCCGTGATCCGCCCGGTCGGGTCGAAGCAGCTGTACTCGAAGAGCTTTTCGTACTCGAGGTCGACGTTGTCCTGCCCGCCCCGGTTCTTCTCGATCGACGCGATCACCCAGTCTCGGTAGCGCTGGGCCTGGTACGGGTTGAACTCGATGTTGACCTTGGCGACGATGTTGTACTTGTCGTTCAGGATCAGGATGATGTCGGACTCGTAGTTGATGGCCGATGAGCCGCGCAGGTGGTGGTTGCGCAGACGCTTGGCCTTCAGGCCCTCGCGGTCGGCAGCCACGATCGCGACGACCGGCAGCATCTCGCCGAGGGCAATGTCCTTGAGCCCCGACACGATCCGCGTGACCTTCTCCTCTTCGGTGGTCGGCTCCGGGAGGACCGGCACCTTCTGGAGGTAGTCGACGAACAGCACGAGTCGCCGCTCGTCGTCCGAGCCGCGATGTTCCCTGACGAGCTCGCGCAGGTTGTCGATCGTCGAGTGCGTGGCCGTGCCGCGCATGAGGTACAGGTTCGAGCCGTAGCGCGCGATCCGCTCGAGGCTGGGGCGCAGGCGCGGGTTCGCGCCGAGCTTCGCCTTCGTGCCGGTCTCGGCCGAGGCCGTGTACGAGCTGACGACCTCCTTCTTGACGTCTTGGATCTTCACCGCGCCCGACTTTTGGGGCAGGTGGCTGAGCGCCGACTCCATCGCGACCATGCGCTGGATGAGGTACTCCTCGTCGTGCTCGAAGCAGACGTACAGCACGCTCGCCTGGCCCGAAGCCGCCATGTTGCGCGCCATCTGCAGCGCCATCGTCGTCTTGCCCTGGCCCTGCGCGCCGCCAATGAGCATCAGCTCACCGGGTCTCAAGCCGCCGCCGATCGTCTTGTCCATCGGCACGAAGCCGGTCGCGATCGGAACGAGGTCGTCGATGCTCCCCGACGCGACACGCTCGTTCAGGCGCGTGAGGACGTCGAGCGCGGAGCGCGGTGCGAGCGTGCCCGAGGGCGCGTCGAGCTTCCAGTCCTCGTCGGCCTTCGGCTGGGCCTTAGTCTGGGTCGGGGTCTGGTTCGGGGTCTGGGCGACCGGCTCGTCGATCATCTGTGTGGCGGCTCCGTGTGCTCGTGCTCGGATGCTCGGTGCGCGCTGCGGCAGGGGTGCCTGCACGCAACACGCTGGCGAGTATACGGTCCGCCTCCTAGATGCCAATGACCCGATCGGGCTACCGTCTTAACCATCGGAATGCGGAGGCCAAATCACATTGGCCTATCGACCCATGGACCGATGAATCGGCGCCTTCCTCGGTCGTTTGGCCAGCCCGGCTAGCCTCGGGACCGAGGGGAAGGGCTTCATCGGTCCGTAGGCCAATCAGGTTGGCAGGCAGCTCGGCGGCCGCCGGAAACCCCGGTGCGCGCTACGCTTGACGCCACTCACTCATCAGACCGATACGGAGGCCGTCGCGTGCAGTGTCCGAGGGATCAGGCCGAGCTCGTGGTTGAGCGCCATCAAGGCATCGAGGTCGATCGCTGTCCCCAATGCAAGGGAGGCTGGCTGGACGAGGGCGAGCTCCCGCAGCTGGAGGCGACGGTCGAGTCGACCGAGGAGCAGCGCCGGGCGATGATCGAGTACGCCACGCGCGAGTCGGAGCTGTCGTGCCCGAAGTGCGGCGCCAAGATGTCGGCGTTCAACTACCGGGCCTACAACCTCGAGCTCGACGTGTGCGTGGAGCGCCACGGCTTCTGGCTCGACGAGGGCGAGGCGATCCGTGTCCGGGAGATCGTCGAGGAGCGGGTCGAGGGACTCGAGCGCTCGGTGAAGGCCGAGGCCGGCTGGGACAAGTTCCTCGACGACCTGCGCGACGGCCCATCGTTCTGGGACCGCCTCACCGGCAGCCGCTGAGCCGGACCAACAATGATTGAGGCCCGCCGTGCGGGCCCCATTTCATCGGTCCTGAAGACTGCTACGCCGGCTGCGGTGCCGGTCCGGGGCGACGTCGCTTCGTGCCGCCGCCCTCGGCCTCCGGCTCAGCCGGAGCCTCGACCCCGTCCGTGGCCGGCTCTGCGCCGATCTTCTTCGGGGTCGGTCCGCCGGAGCGCGGCGGGAGGACACCGTCGAAGAGCGCCTCGAACTCGTCGTGCTCGATCGTCTCCTTCTCGACGAGCAGGGCCGCGAGGCGGTCGAGCACGTCGCGGTGCGTCTCGAGCGCCACCTTCGCGCGGGCGTAGGCCCGGTCGATGATCTCGCGCACCTCGGCGTCGATCTTGGCGGCAACCTCGTCGGAGTAGTTGCGCTGCTCGCTGATCTCGCGGCCGAGGAAGACCATCTCCTCCTTCTTGCCGAAGGCCAATGGACCGAGCCTCTCGCTCATCCCGTACTGGGTCACCATCGCGCGGGCGAGGGTCGTCGCCTTCTCGATGTCGTTCGAGCTGCCGGTCGTCGTGTCGCCGAAGACGATGGTCTCGGACACGTTGCCGCCGAGCATCCCGGCGATCTTGTCCTCGAACTCGGACTTGCTGTGGAGGTATCGGTCCTCCGCGGGCAGGCTCATCGTGTAGCCGAGTGCCATGCCGCGGCTCACGATCGTCACCTTCGTCACGGGGTCGTTCTTCGGCAGGACGCGCTGCACGACGGCGTGACCGCCCTCGTGGTAGGCGATGATGACCTTCTCCTCCTCGGAGATGATCCGGCTGCGGCGCTCGGGCCCGGCGATGACGCGGTCGATCGCCTCGTTGAACTCGTCGGCGCCGATGCTCTTCTTGTTGCGCCGCGCCGCGAGGATGGCGGCCTCGTTGACGAGGTTCGCCAGATCGGCGCCGGAGAAGCCCGGCGAGCGGCGCGCGAGCGCCTCGATGTCGACGGTCTTGTCGAGCGGCTTGCCCTTGATGTGGACGTTGAGGATCTCCTTGCGGCCCTTGATGTCGGGCCGATCCAGGATGACGTTGCGGTCGAACCGGCCCGGGCGCAGGAGCGCCGGGTCGAGGACGTCCGGTCGGTTCGTGGCCGCCACGACGATCACGTTCGTGTTCGTGTCGAAGCCGTCCATCTCGACGAGGATCTGGTTCAGCGTCTGCTCACGCTCGTCATGGGAGCCGCCGAGGCCCGCACCGCGCTGGCGGCCGACCGCGTCGATCTCGTCGACGAACACGATGCACGGGGAGTTGCGCTTGGCCTGCTCGAACAGGTCGCGGACGCGCGAGGCGCCCACGCCGACGAACATCTCCACGAACTCCGAGCCGGAGATGCTGAAGAAGGGCACGCCCGCCTCGCCGGCGACGGCGCGCGCGAGGAGCGTCTTGCCGGTGCCGGGCGGGCCGACGAGCAGGACGCCGCGCGGGATACGCGCGCCGAGCGAGTTGAACTTCTCGGGGTACTTCAGGAACTCGACGACCTCGGTCAGCTCCTGCTTGGCCTCGTCCACGCCGGCGACATCGTTGAAGGTGACGACCGTCTTGTTGCCCAGGAACATGCGCGCCCGGCTCTTGCCGAAGCTCATGGCCTGGTTATTCGTGCCCTGCGCCTGGCGCATCATGAAGAAGATGAAGCCGCCAATGAGCAGGACCGGCAGCAGGGCGGTGATCAGCAGCGTGATGATGCCGCCGGCGGCGCTGGGCTGGACGTAGTCGTATGAGATGCCCCCACAGTTGACGGGGTCGCCGGCGACCGCGCAGACCTCCGCGCGGTAGTTGATGTCCGGGGACGCGACGGTCGCCGTCTTGTCCTGCTCCTGATTCGAGAAGTTGACGGTCAGCGTCGTCCCTTCCTGGGTGATCGACTCGACCGTCGTCCCCTCCGGATCGGCGACGTCTGTGAGGAGCTGGCTGTAGGTATATGTCTCGTTACTCGTGCCCGGGCTCATGAACGTCCAGAGCACGGCCAGTCCGAAGACGGCCAGGACGACGAGCACGACGCTGTTGCGAACGATGCGGCTGGTCAAGTTGGGTCTGCTTTCGCCTCCGTGCGATCGACGCGGCCCGAGAGCCACGCCGGCCGATGGCGATGCCTGCCATGGGCCGGGCCAGTATATGTGCGCACCGACGGCCGAACAAACAGCCGATCAGGTCCTGCCTGTACCTTCTATACGTACTGGGTTCGCGCTTGGCTCAGATCAGGTCAAGATCCGGATACACCGTCGGCTGACCGATGCGACTCTGCCGCCGCCCAGCTCGATCGTCAATCCACCGCGGCTTCCCGCCGCCGCCTCGAGGAGCGCCTCGATGCGTTCCGCGCTTGGCGCGGGGGCGCCGACCGCGAGCCGCAGCACGCGACGGCCGAGCGCCGGCACCGGCGGGTCGTGCCAGTCGATCCCGTCCTCGGTCGTCCTCCGCGCCAGCTCCGCACTCGCCAGGTCTTCCAGCAGCGCCTCGTCATCGGCCGCCAGCCGGCTGAACTGACCGATGCGCTCCGCGGCGCCCGGGCGGATCTCTTCCAGCAGCGGAAGCACCTCGTTGCGGACGCGGTTGCGCAGGAATGCCGGTTCCGCGTTCGAGGGATCGATCCGGTATCCGATGCTGCCGGCCTCCAGCAGCTCGCGCAGCGCCGCTCGCCGCTCGCCGAGGAGCGGCCGCACGATCCGACCCCGCTTCTGGGGAATTCCTCGGGCGCCAGCCAGCCCGCTGCCGCGCAGGAGGTTGAGGAGGACGGTCTCGGCGGCGTCGTCGGCGGTATGGGCGGTCGCGATCAGCGCGCCACCGGGCGTCACCTCCTCCAGGAACCGGTAGCGCGCCTCTCTGGCGGCGTCCTCGATCGAGCGTCCCTCGTCGCGCGCGAGCGCGACGACATCGGTCCGGAGGCCCTCGAACCGCAGCGCGAGCGCCTCAGCCGCCTCGGCAACGAACCGAGCGTCGTCCGCGCTGTCCGGACGCAGCGCGTGATCGAGGTGGGCGACCGTCAGGCGCCAGCGGCGGACATTGGTCTCGACCAGGCGGGCCGCGCCGTGCAGCAGGGCCATCGAGTCGGGCCCGCCGGAGACCGCCAGAACCATCGGTGCGTCGTCGGGGATCTCCAAGCGCTGCGCACCGCCGTCGATGGCACGTGCGAGGTCGTCGAGGGGGGTGGTAGCGGAGGGCGGATTCGAACCACCGGCCAAGGGCTTATGAGTCCCCTGCTCTACCACTGAGCTACTCCGCCACGGCCATCGATTCTATCGTGACCGACGTTCTCGCTCCACTCGGGTTACGCCGACAGCTCCGCGGCGAGACGACGGGCGATGTAGGTCGTCCACGGGTCCGCCGGCCGCGGGTCGGCCTGCTGGAGCTCGTTCCAGCTGGTCGCCAGAAGCTGTTCGAGCTCGTCGGCGCTGATATCGCGGCCCAGGAGGGAGCCAATGCCATGGTCGACGGCGTACGAGGCGTACCAGCGCGGCCAGTCCTGGTCATAGACGCCGTTCAGCTCGGTCGTCTCGTACACGCCGTGTGCCGCTTCGGCCTCGGCGAGGAGTGTCTCGAGCGCTCCGATGCGGTCGGATGCCATCAGAACGGCTTCGCCAGCATCAGCCAGATGATGACGGCGAGGCCGATGCCGCCCACCGTCGCCAGCACCCAGGGGCGGTTGGAGGTGGAGAGCGCCTCGAGGTCGGCCTCGGTGGCCGGCGGCTTGAACCGATCGGCCGACTGGCCCATGCCGCCGACGCCGGCGGCGGCACGCATGCGACCGTAAAACGGGGTCGCGAGGACGTACATCACGGCCATCACCACGACCAGCGTGCCGAGCGATGCCCAGATCCAGCCGCGGCCCCAGTGGCCGCCCATGAAGCCTGCCGTGATCCCTGCCACGAGCAGCAGGAGCAGGCCGACATACATGACACCGATGCCGATCTGCGATGCCTGCAGGAGCGCGGCCTGGCGTGACCGGTCGCGCTCGCCACGCAGCTGGAACGCGGTGATCATCGACGCGCCGTGGGCCCCAACGAACGCGAACGCGCCCAGTACGTGGAGGAAGACGACGATCTGGTACATGCGCCAATCGTAAGGAGCGTGCCAAGCGGCTCCTTCACGACCGTCAAGCCCTGGATCGGTCGATGTCGCGTATCATGCTCGGAACTGCGCCGCCGGCATGGCGACGCAGATCAGAGGCACTGAACAGTGACCGCGGAAGCCGACTCACGGGCCCGATGGACCCGTGACGCGCGGCCGGTCGACTCACATAGGCGACCCTTCAGCCCGAGCCGGGCGCCAGGTCGCACGTAAGGAGAAGACCGTGGCGACGACCCAGCTTCGCAGCTCGACCTCGACGATCGAGGCGACGTATCGCAACCTCTCGACCGCCGAGCTCTACGAGCATGCCGTCCGCAACGGCGAGGGCACGATCAGCGCCCACGGCTCGCTCGTCGTGCGCACCGGCAAGCACACCGGGCGCTCGCCGCAGGACAAGTTCGTCGTCAAGGAGCGGTCGAGCGCGGGGAAGATCTGGTGGGGATCGGTCAACCAGCCGATCAGCGAGGAGCACTACGACCGCCTTCGCGCCCGGCTGATGACCTACATCGCCGATCGGCCGATCTACAGCCAGGACCTCTACATCGGTGCCCATCCCGACCACCGGCGCTCGCTCCGCGTCACGACGGAGACCGCCTGGGCCAGCATCTTCGCCCGCAACCTCTTCCGGCTGCCGCCGCTCGAGGATCTCCGCGACTTCGCGCCGAACTTCCGGATCATCGACATCCCCTCCTTCAAGGCCAATCCGTCCACCGACGGGACCCGAAGCGAGACCGCGATCCTCCTCCACCTGAAGCGGATGGAGATCATCATCGTCGGTACCGAGTACGCCGGCGAGATCAAGAAGTCGGCCTTCACCGTCATGAACTACCTCCTGCCCGATGAGGGCGCCCTGCCGATGCACTCATCGGTCAACGTCGGTCGCAAGGACGACCCGGCGCTCTTCTTCGGGTTGAGCGGGACGGGCAAGACGACGCTCTCCGCCGATCCGGAACGCAGCCTCATCGGCGACGACGAGCACGGCTGGGGTCCCGACGGCCTCTTCAACTTCGAGGGCGGCTGCTATGCGAAGACGATCCGCCTCTCGCCGATGTACGAGCCGGACATCTTCGCCACCACCCGCCGCTTCGGCACGATCCTCGAGAACGTCGACCTCGACGCCGTCACCCGCGAGCTCGACCTCGACTCCGAGCGCTACACCGAGAACACGCGCGGCGCGTATCCCCTCGAGTTCATCGGCAACGCCGATCCCACCGGGATGACGACGCATCCACGCAATGTCGTCTTCCTGACCGCCGACGCGTTCGGCATCCTGCCGCCGATCAGTCGCCTCACTCGCGAGCAGGCGCAGTACCACTTCATCAGCGGCTACACCGCCAAGCTGGCGGGCACCGAGATCGGCGTGACCGAACCGCGTGCCACCTTCTCCGCCGGCTTCGGCGCCCCCTTCCTCCCCCGTCACCCCGGCGAGTACGCCTCGATGCTCGCCGAGCGGCTCGAGGAGCACGACGTGCCGGTGTGGCTCGTGAACACCGGCTGGACCGGCGGCCCGTACGGCGTCGGCGAGCGGATGCGCATCGACCACACCCGCACGATGGTCCGCGCCGCACTCTCCGGCGCGCTCGACACCGTCGAGTACGAGACCGATCCGATCTTCGGCGTCGCCGTCCCGGTTTCCGTTCCCGGCGTGCCGTCGGCGGTGCTGCGGCCGCGCTCGACCTGGGGCGACTCCGCGGCCTACGACGAGAAAGCCCGAGAGCTCGCGGCGATGTTCGCCGAGAACTTCGAGGACTACGCCGACGGCGTCTCGGAGGCCGTCCTGGCCGCCGGGCCGCGGGTCGAGGCGCGCCCAGCGGATCGGCCCAGGCGGATCAGGAAGGACGAGGCCCCCACCGACTGAAACGTCCTCAGGCGCCAACCTGGTTGGCCTATCGACCGGCGGAGCGCCGGAATCGGCCCTTCCTCGGTCGCTGCGCCAATTCAGATGGCCGGACGACCGACGATGGCCGCCTCGTCGGATCGTAGGCGAATCCCATTGGCGGTCGAGGGACGCCCAGACGGCGGTGTCTAGCTGCCCGGACCGAAGAATAGCTCGACCCACTGCTCGAGCAGCGGCTTCGGCCGCTGGAGCGCGGCGAGCTCCTCGGGGAGCGGCGCCTCGGCGCCGGGCGGGATGATCATCAGCTGCTCCCCGGGGCGACCGAGGTTTGCCAGGCGCCGCGCTTCGGCACTGACGAACGCATCGCTGCGCAGGTAGTCCAGCTCCTGCTGGAGCAGCGCGTTCTCGCCCTCCACCTGGGCGATCTCGGCCTCGATCTCCGCCGCGCGCTGGCCGATCTCCCAGTTCGCGTAGATCTGCCGCCCGAACTGGACCGCTAGCAGCGTCCCGACGATCAGCAGCACCACGAGCCACGCGAGCCCGCCGCGCGAGGCGGGCAGGCGGAGGCGCGAGCGCCCGGGCGAGCGCGACGGAGACGGGGCAGGAACGTCGATTCCGGTCATCGCGGAGCGAGTCTAGCCCACGCAGTCACGCTTGCGACACCCGAGCTGTCGCATCGGCCTCCGAGATTTCGAACACCCGTGCTATCGTTCGTATTCGAACGGATGTTCGGTTTGGAAGGAGGAGCCGATGCTGACCGCGCCCCCGAGCAACGCCGACCAGGCGATCGCCATGCTGCTGGAGGACCCGCTGTTCGCCCCGCTCGTCGCGGCGCATCGCGAGCTGGAGCCGCGGCCGCCACGCCACGCGCCGTGGCCGACGGCCGTGGATGGGCGAATCGTCAACGCGCTGCGCGGACGCGGAGTCGAGGCGCTGTACACGCACCAGGCGGCGGCCTACCAGGCGGTGTCGAAGCGCCGGAACGTCGTGGTCGTCACGCCGACCGCGTCGGGAAAGACGCTCTGCTACAACCTGCCGGTCCTCGACGCGGTCGCGAAGAACGACGCGGCCCGGGCTCTCTACCTCTTCCCCACGAAGGCGCTGGCGGCGGACCAGCTCGTGGAGCTGCGCGCGCTGGCAGGGGCGGCCGACATCGGCCTGAAGACGCACACCTACGACGGCGATACGCCGGCGAACGTCCGCAGCGTCGTGCGCGCCGCCGGGCAGGTGGTCATCACCAACCCGGACATGCTCCACTCGGCGATCCTCCCGCACCACACGAAGTGGTTCAAGCTCTTCGAGAACCTCCAGTTCGTCGTCATCGACGAGCTGCACACGTACCGCGGCCTCTTCGGCAGCCACGTCGCCAACCTCATCCGCCGCCTGCGGCGGATCTGCGCCCACTACGGCGCGGATCCGATCTTCATCTGTGCCAGCGCCACGATCGCCAACCCGCGCGAGCTGGCCGAGCGGGTGCTCGAAGCACCGGTCGAGCTGATCGACGATAACGGCGCACCGGCGGGCCGCAAGCACATCCTCGTCGTCAACCCGCCGGTCGCCAACGAGGAGCTCGGCATCCGCGGCTCCGCGCTGCTCACCGGCCAGCGGCTGGCCGAGCGGCTCATCGGCGGCGGCGTCCAGACGATCGCCTTCGCCCGCTCGCGCACATCGGTCGAGGTGCTCACGAGCTACCTGCGCGAGACGTTCGAGCCGCCACCTGGCCACCCACACACGATCCGCGGCTACCGCGGCGGCTACCTGCCGAACGAGCGCCACGAGATCGAGGCCGGGCTGCGTGATGGGGGGGTCCGCGGCGTGGTCGCGACGAACGCGCTGGAGCTGGGCATCGACATCGGTTCGCTCGATGCGGCGATCAGCATCGGGTACCCCGGCACGATCGCCAGCACCTGGCAGCAGATGGGCCGATCCGGACGCCGCACCGGCACGAGCCTGGCGGCGCTCATCTGCTCGTCGGCGCCGATCGACCAGTTCCTCGCGGCGCACCCGGAGTACCTGTTCGACAGCTCGCCGGAGCACGGGCTCGTCAACCCGGACAACCTCCACGTGCTCCTCAACCACCTGCGCGCGTCGACGTTCGAGCTTCCCGTCCCGGCTCGCGAACGGTTCGGGATCGACGAGACGCCGATGCTGCTCGACGTCCTCCAGGAGGACGGCTGGATCCGGCGCGCGGACGACGACCGCTACTACTGGAGCCACGAGAACTTCCCGGCGTCCGACTTCAGCCTTCGAACCGGCGCGCCGGAGAACGTCGTCATCGTCGACACCACCGGGGATCGTCACCGCGTCCTCGGCGAGATCGACCTCTTCGCCGCGCCACTCCTCGTCCACGAGAAGGCGATCTACATCCACCAGGGCATCCAGCACCACGTCGATCGCCTCGACTGGCAAGAGCGGAAGGCCTACGTCACGCGCACCGACGTCGATTACTACACCGATGCCGACCTCGGCATCACGCTCAAGGTGCTCGAGGTGTTCGAGCAGGCCGATCCCCCACCGGCCGGCCTCCGCCAGCGCGGGGAGGTGATGGTCGCGTGGAAGGTCACGATGTTCAAGAAGCTCAAGTACCACACTCACGAGAACGTGGGCTGGGGCTCGATCAGCATCCCCGAGCAGGAGATGCACACGACCTCCACCTGGCTCGTGCCGCCCGCGGAGCTCGTGAACCGCTACGACCGCGACACGCTCGACGGCGCGCTCATCGGCCTCGCGCGCGTGGCCCGCACGACGGCATCGCTGCTCCTGATGTGCGATCCGCGCGACCTCGGCGTGCTGGCCCAGGTCCAGGCGCCGTTCACCGGCCGCCCAACGCTTTACCTGTATGACGCCGTCCCCGGCGGGGTCGGGCTGACCGAGCGGCTCTTCACGCTCGTCGACGACCTCGTCCGCGCCTGCCGCGAGGCGGTCGAGTCGTGCCCGTGCGCAGACGGCTGCCCGGCCTGCGTCGGGCCGGCCATCGAGGTCGGCGTGCGCGGGAAAGAGGTCGTCCGCGAACTGCTGGTGGGCATGAGCTGACCGATGCTCGCCCCGCGCACGCTCGCGGACCGCCTCGAAGCGGTCCGCAGCCGGCCGGCACCGGATGCCGAGCGACCACGGACCGACGACCGGGTCGCGACGCTCGCCCGCTGGTTCGATGCCCGAACCGAGGTCACGCGTGGCGGCACGGCGCTCGTCATCGAGCGCAGCGTGAGCGTGGCGCCGGCCACCGCCGAATCGCTCCGGGGACTGCCCGCGGCCGCCTACTTCGACACCGAGACGACCGGGCTCTCGACCGGTGCCGGCACCGTGATCTTCATGGCCGCCGTGGCGCACATCGACGGGCCTCGGGTCACCGTGCGCCAGTACCTGCTCCCCGACTTCCCGTACGAGCCGCCGCTCCTCCGCGCCATCGCGGCAGACCTCGCGACCTTCGCGCGCCTCGTCACCTACAACGGCCGGGCGTTCGACGTCCCGATGCTTTCCGCCCGGCTCACCGTCCACGGCCTCTTCCGCGAGCAGGCCACCCTGCCCGCCGAGCACGACGACCTGCTGCCCGATGCGCGTCGCCTCTTCCGGCGGCCGCTCGGGGGCGCACGCCTGGCGGATGTGGAAGCCGGGGTGCTGGGCGTGCGGCGCGCGTCCGACTGCCCCGGCTCCGAGGTCCCCGCCCGCTACTTCGGCTACCTGCGCGGCGGCTCGCCCGACATCCTCGCCGAGGTCCTCGACCACAACTTCCAGGACGTGGTCAGCCTCGTGCTGCTGGAGGCCGAGCTGTCGCGGCTGCGGGACGGTGGCTGGCGTGACGCGCGCGTGCTCGACCCGCGCGGCATGGCACTCGAGCTCCTTCGCGCCGGGGCCGTCGAGGACGCCCTCGAGCTGGTCGAGACGGCCCAGGCCCTCGCCGTCGACGCGTCCGAGGCGAATGCACTGCGCCGCGTGGCGTCGCGCCTGCTGCTCGCCCTCGGCGAGGTCGAGCGCGCGGAAGAGCTGTGGACGGTTGGCACGCGGCGGGCATCGGTCGACGCCGCCACTGCCTGGATCGAGGTCGCCCGTATCCGCGAGCGACATCGCGGCGACCTGCACGGGGCCATGGAGGCGGCTGCCGCCGCGTCACGGGTCCTCGACATCGCCTTCGCCCTCGGTCGCGGCGGCACGATCGCCGAGGTCGGTCGCACTCGCCTCACCGTCGAGCGCCGGCTGCGGCGACTGCGCCGATGGGTCGCGGCAGCCGACCGCCGCGCCGAATATGATCGACGAAGGGCCGCGGCCTAGGATCGCCGCCCTTCGAGCATGCCGATGACGCGGTCGGTCGCGGCAGCCGCGGCAGCCGCGGCGTCGACGCCCCGGCCGAGCTGCATCGCCATGGCAACGCCGAAGGTGTCCCCCGCGCCGACCATCGATACACCCTCGACGATCCGCCGTGGGGCGCTGGCAACAACGTGGCCGGCGGCGGGATCGTCGAGGTGGTAACCATGCGCACCGAGCGTCAGGACGAGAATCGGGTGCGGGCCGAGCCGCTTGCGCAGCGCAGCCGCTTCGACAAGCGGGTCCTTCTGCGACTCGGCAACGTCCTCTGTGGACACGATGATCGCGTCTGCCATGCCGAAGGCACCCCAGGTCGCCGGCGGGACCTCGTCGAGCTCCACGGGCCGGACCGGCTCGCCGATCCGCAGGCGGCGCAGCCAGCCCTGGATGAGGATGACGGTCACCCTCGGGCGCGCGCCGTCCCGCAGGGCGAGGAGTGCCCTCGCCGGCAGCTCGTCGGCGATCGGAGCGAGGAGCGCGGCTTCGGGTGGATCGGTGAGGATGGGCGGCTCGATCGGTCCGGTGCCGGCCAGGTAGGTGAGGACGCGTCGTCCGTCGATCTCGTCGTGACCGAATGTCACGGTCGAGGGCGCGCGCTGGTGGATGAGGTCACCGAGCTCGGACAGCTCCCTGAGCCCGATCGCCGCCTCCGGCTCGTCGCCGGCGACCGTCAGGATCGTGACCTCCGCGTCTTCCGCGATCGCCGCACGTCCCGAGTGGATCACCGAGCCGCCAGGCGCCGAGGTGCCATCGGCGAAGCGGTCGATGGTCAGGCCGCCCACGATCAGCAGGCGAGTCATCGGTCTATCATCGGTGCATGCCGCTCTACTTCTTCGAGCTTCACGAAGGCGCCACCGACCTGATGACCGATGCGCTCCTCGTGTCCGAGCGCGACCATACCCCAGCCCAATTCGAGTCGATCGTGCAGGCGGCTCGCGCCGCGGTCCTCGACACGTTCGAGGAGGACACGCTGGCCGAGGCGATCGCCCGCGAGCTCGATCGCTCGCACGGGTTCAAGTACATCGGCGACGAGAAGCTGCGCGCGTCGATGAGCGTCGGCATGGAGGACGAGGACAACTACCTCGTCGAGCAGAGCGAGGAGTTCCGCTCGATCGTGGCCGAGCTGGAGCGCTCCTAGTCTGGCGCGGCGCCGCGTATGTACGTATATACGCTAGATCAGCTGTCTGATCACCCGCGCGGGGTTGCCGACGGCCAGGACGCCGGGAGGCAGGTCGCGGGTGACGACCGCGCCGGCGCCGACGACCGTGTCGCGCCCGATCGTCACGCCGGGACAGACGATGACTCCCCCGCCGAGCCAGACGTTGTCGCCGATCGTGATCGGCTCCGCCGCCTCGGCGCCGCTCCGCCGCAGCTCCGGCTCGAGCGGGTGGGTCGGCGTGAGGATCTGGACGTTCGGGCCGATCTGGACATCGGCGCCGATGCTGACCCGGCCCACGTCGAGGATCACCGCGCCGCTGTTGATGAACGTCCCCGCGCCGATCGTCGTCCGGTAGCCGTAGTCCATGAACAGCGGGGGCCTGATGACGACGCCCTCGCCGACCTCACCGAGCAGCTCGCGCAGCGTCGCAGCGCGCTCGTCCACATCCTCGGACGCGTTGAAGCGTCGGAGCAGCCGCGCGCAGCGCTCGGCATCGGCGCGGAGCTCCTTGTCATCCGCGTGGTAGAGCTCGCCGGCCAGCATCCGCGCCTTCTGCTCGCTCATCGGCCCACGTTGAACAGCACCTCGATGACCTCGTTCTCCTCCATCTCATAATTGCGGCCCTCTTGGCGCAGGATGCCGCGACTGCGGGCCTCGGCCATCGAGCCCGCCTCCAGCAGCTCGTCGACGCCGATGACCTGCGCGCGGATGAAACCGCGCGCGAGATCGGAGTGGATGGCGCCGGCCGCGTCGACGGCGGTGGCGCCGCGGCGGAGGGTCCAGGCGCGACACTCGTCCTCGCCGGCGGTGAAGAAGCTGAAGAGGCCGAGCAGCTCGTAGGTGAGGCGGATGATCCGGCCGCGCGACGGCTCGGCGATGCCGAGGTCGTCCATGAAGAGCCGCGCGTCGTCGTCGCCCAGCTCCGAGAGCTCCGCCTCGATCTTGCCGGCCAGCGCCGCGACATCGGTGGACGGCTGGGCGTAGCGGGCGCGACCGTCCGACTCGAGCGTGGCAGCCTCAGGCAGGCGGCCCTCGTCGATGTTCAGCACGACGAGCACCGGCTTCTGGGTGAGGAACCGATAGCCGCGCAGGAGCAGCTCCTCGTCATCGGTGAGGCCGAACGAGCGGAGCGGGCGGCCCTCGGACAGGTGTGGCTCCAGCCGTCGGAGCAGCTCCTCCTCGCGCTGGGCCTGATCGCGCTCGGCCTGCGAGCCGTGGCGGCCCTGGGTGGTGAGCTTCTCAAGTCGCTTCTCGATGACCGACAAGTCGGCGACGGTGAACTCGAGGTCGAGGTCATCCACGTCGCGCCACGGGTCGGCCGGAACTGCGGCGGCCGGGTCGTCGAAGGCTCGGGCGACATGGAGGAGCGCATCGGCGTTGCGGACCAGCGCGAGCACGTCGGGGTTGACGGTCCCCTCGCGGGCCGCGCCGGCGGGGATGGCGACGTCGACATAGGTGACATCGGCGTACGTCGTCTTCTTCGGGTTGAAGAGGCCGGCCAGGCGGTCGACGCGCTCATCCGGCACCTTGACCACGCTCAGGTTCGGTGCCGCCCTGGAGCCCGAGAAGCCGCCGGTCTCGGCGTGACCGCCGGTGAGCGCGTTGAACACCGTGGTCTTGCCGCTTCCGGGCACCCCGACGATCGTGACCTGCACTGGCGCTAGTACCCGGCCTCGAGGTCGACGACGTTGCGCAGTGGCTCACCGGCGTGGTCGCGGCGCAGGTTGTCGATGAACAGGTCTACGGAGCGCTCGATGACCCGGTCGGACGCCCACGAGGTGTGCGGCGTGATGACGACGTTCGGGGTTCTGTACAGCGGCGAGTCGGGACTCAGCGGCTCCTCGCTGAAGACGTCGAGCACGGCTCCACCGATCCAGCCCGACTCGAGCGCCCGCCGCAATGCCAGCTCGTCGATGAGCCGACCGCGGGCGATATTGATGAGCCAGGCGTCCTCGCGCATGTCGGCCAGCTGCTCCGCGCCGATGAGCCCGGCCGTCTCGTCCGTCAGCGGCGCGGCGACGACCACGATGTCGCTCTCGCGCAGCACTTCGCGCAGGTCCTCGAGCCCGTAGAGCTCCACGCCCTTGGCACCGCGCTCGGGGTGCCGGCGGGTGGCCAGGATGCGACACCCGAACGGCTGGAGCAGGCGCGCGATCTCGGCGCCGATGCTTCCGTAGCCGACGATCCCGACCGTCAGCTCGGACAGCTCACGCCCACGAAGCGGCTGCCAGGTCCGCTCGCGCTGGAGCTCGAGGAGCTGCGGCAGCCGTCGGGCCACGGCCAGCGACATCATCACCACGTACTCGGCGATCGGCTTGCTGAAGACGCCGCGGGCGTTCGTCACCGTTAGCCCGCGCTCGCGGACCGATGGGATCGAGATGCGGTCGACGCCCGCCGACGCCGAGTGGATCCAGCGCAGCTTCGGCGTGCGCGCCACGACATGGTCGAGGACCGATGCCGGCACGGCCCCCAGCAGCAGGATGTCGGCCTGGTCGAAGACCGACTCGTCGGCATCACCGTGGATGCGCCCGTCGGCGGCGATGCGCTCGCACCGCACGCCCTCGGCCTCGATGCGCGCGATGAGCTCTCTCGACAGTGGCGCGCCGAGGATCGGCGTTGCGAGGACCGTCGACGGCTCGCTCAGGAGGCGGCCCCCGGCAGCAGTGGCGTGGCCGCGTCGACGCGCGCGATCCAGCGTTCGGGGCTTCGGATCTCGTCGAGCGACGGCAGCATCTCCGGACCGGTCCATACGCGGTTGAGGAAGGCGCGGTCGCGGTTGCGGATCACCGCATCGGCGAAGCGCTCGCCGGCCGCGTATTGCTCCATCTTCAGGTCGAGCCCGGTGAGGCGCATGACCGCCTTCTCGAGCGCGCCACGGCGCTCGCCACGGCGCTCGAACTTGTCGTGGATCTCGGTGAAGTTGGGCAGGATCCGGGCGCCGGCCGCGTTCATGACGTGGTTGGAGTAACCCTCGAGCAGCGACATCAGCGCCTGGGTCCTGTTGAACGTCTCGCGCTGGGCGGGCGTCATGATCCGTTCGAGCCAGTGCCCCTCCCCGGCGGCCAGCGCCTCGCGCATCCGCTCCATGAGGCCGCCCGATTCCGCCGCCAGCGACTCGACGGTGCGCCCGACGAGGTCGGCGAAGTACGGCCGCAGCCATGGGTGGGCCTCGAACTCGAAGGCGTGCGTCGACTCGTGGAGGGCGATGAAGGTTCGGAACTCGTCGCGCGGGATGCGCATTGTTGTCGCCGTGCCGACGATGTTCGGCTCGACGAAGTGCAGACGCCCGCGCGCCGGCCCCGCCGCGAGGAGGGACACGTCGTACTGGCCGAGCACCTTGCGCCCGAGGAACGCGAGCATGAAGCCGAGCTGCTGGTTGCCGACGGTGCGGTTCAGCCAGCGAGACATCGCGCGCCCCGCGGTGTCCGGCCCCTCTTGCTGCTCGAGCACCGTGCGCTCGATGCGATCGAAGAGGACGCGGAACGTGGCCAGGTTGAGATCGACCCACTGAAGACGGTCGACGACGGCCGGGATCTCGAGCGCCTCCGGCAGCTGCGAGCCGATCTCCTCGGCCACGATCGGCTCGATCGTCAGCAGGGTGGACCGGTAGAACGCCTCGGCCTCTGCGCGCTGGGGGGCGGAGATTGGCGCCGCCGCCGAGCCAAGCCGGCGGTGGGCGATGGCGCGGACCGCCTCCCAGTCGATGAGCCTCGTCCCGGCGCGGCGCATGATCTCGCGGGATGCGACGCTGGCGCCGAACGCCAGCAGCCCACCGACGATGATCCCCGCGCCCAGGCGGGTGGTGTGGTTTGCCATGGGATCTCAGTCTACGGGAAGCAGGGCGACAGGCTCGATCTCGACCGACTCGACCGCCGGCAGGCGATCTCCGAACAGCCGCCGGGCGACGCCGACGAACGCCTCGACCGATCCGGTGGTCGCGACACGGTGGGCCGGGACCGCGCCCTCCGGGGCGCGGGCCCCGAGCGCGTCAAGCAGGTCCTCGGCGGCGAGCGCGGTCGTGAAGGCGGAGTCGACGACCGCGACGCCGTCGCCGACGATCCGCTCGATCGGCTCGCGCAGCAGCGGGTAGTGCGTGCAACCGAGCAGGAGTGTGTCCATCCCCGCCTCGTTCACCAGGAGCGGCTCGAGATATGCGCGCAGGACGGATTCGGCGCGGCGCCCGTCGACGATGCCGGCCTCGACCATCGGGACCAGCTCGGGGCATGCCAGCTGAGCAACATGTGTGGCCGGATCGGCCTCGACGATGGCCGCCGGGTAGGCACCCGACTCCACGGTGCCGGCAGTGGCGATGACGCCGACGCGACGGCTGCGCGTGGCGGCCGCGGCAGCGACCGCGCCCGGCCGCACGACGCCAAGCACCGGGACGGCGGATCGTTCTCGCACGAGCGGCAGTGCCCGCGCGGTGGCGGTGTTGCAGGCCAGCACGAGCAGCTTCACGTCCTGGCCGAGCAGCCAGTCGACCGCCTCCGCCGTGAAGCGCCGCACCTCGTCGGCAGGTCGCGGCCCATACGGGGTCCGCGCGTTGTCACCGAGGTACACCGTGGACTCCGCGGGGAGCCGTCGGTTCAGCTCGGAGAGGACGGTGAGGCCGCCGACGCCGGAGTCGAAGACACCGATCGGCCGCGTGTCCCCGGCGTGCACGGAGCGGCTCGTGCTGCGTCTCAGCGGTGAGCGAGCGCCGGTGATCGCTCGCGGAGGTGGACGGAGAGCGACTCAGCGATGACCCTCACGCCCTGCGAGATCTCCGCGTCCGGGCTGGCGGTCACGAATGCGGTCCCGTCGTTGTTCGAGGCGAGGACAAGATGTCCGTCGGAGACGACCTCGAAGTCGATGCGGCTGCCGAGCGCCTGCTCGACATCGGCCTTGTCGAATCCGCCGGAGGCATCGGCCCGGTTGAGGACGGTCGACAGCTTCGAGGGCGGGTAACCGATGGCGGCAAAGGTCTCCGCAGACATCGCGAGCGCGCGGATCGCCATGCTGTCATACGTGAGGACCTGGAGGATCAGGTCGGCCGAGTCGAGGAAGACGAGAACGTCCTCGCTGAGCGCCGCGCGCGTATCGATGATCACGAACTCGTAGAGCTGACGCAGTAGGGAGAGGACCTTCTCGACGTCGCGGGTGGTGACCATCTCGGCCATCTCGATCCGCGGCGGCGCGAGGAGGATGTCGATGCCCGACGGGTCGCGCCACGTCACCTCGGCGAGGTCCTGGTCGCGGATGCGGTCGGTCGGCAGGTTGACGATGCTCGGCGCCACGGCGGGCACGCGCAGGAGGCCGCGCAGGTCGCTGAACTGGAGGGAGCCGTCGATCAGGCAGACCCGGTGCTCCTGGCCGAGCGAGACGGCGAGGTTGTACGCGAGCGTCGTGCGGCCGACGCCGCCCTTCGGGCTGAAGAGGGTCACGACGAGCGAGCCGGACCGCGCCGACTCCATCGCGCGAGTCTCCCCCACCTTGCGCACCATCGTCGTGAGGTCGAAGCCGGTGAACGGCATCTTCAGCACGGCGTCGATCCCGCGCTCGGAGTTCTCGCCGATCGGGTTCTGCGGGACGGTCAGCATGATGACCCCGACAGCGGGCTCGGCCTGGCGGATCTGCTGCGCGACCTGCTGGCCGCTGACCCGGCCCTGGAGCAGTGCATCGACGATCACGACGTCCGGACGCATCTCGGCGACACTCGCGACGGCCCGATCGCCAGCGGTGACGACGTCGAGCATCTTGATCTGCGACTGAGCCGCCAGCAGCGATCGGATGTGCGACGCGACCTGCGGGACGTCCTCCACGATCAGGAGCCTGATCTGTTCGCCTGGCATCAATTCTCCCATGGCTCGGAACCGGACGTCGCGCGCCGCAACACGACGATGCACCGCTCGCTCCGGGTGTCGAGGGGATCCAGGTCGTGGGACCCGAAGGCCGCCTCCACCTCCAGATCCGCCTCGTTCGCCAGACCGATGAGCGCAGTGGGTGATGGATACCAGAGCCGGAAGCCGGCCGGAAGCCGCGCTATCGTACCATCGGCCTCGACCACGTCCGTGAGCGTGACGTAGTCGACACGCAGCCCCTCGGGCGCCTCCGAACGCACGAGCCGGCTGCGCCTGACGACGCGCCGATCACCCATCGGGCGCTCCCAGTCGACCGACAACGGCAGATCGTGCGGCGGCAGGCCTCCAGGCCCGATCGTGTCGACGATCAGCACGCCCTTCGGCTGAAGCAGGCGCCTCGCGGCGACGAACGCCCGCACCGCGTCCTCGGGACCGTCCAGGTGCGCGATCACGCCGGCCATGATCGCCAGCCTGAACCGAAGCGGATGCCGGACCGTCCGCACGTCGCCGAGCGCCAGCTCGATCTGCCCATCGTCGCGGGCTGCCTTGAGCCGCTCTTCGACACCGATGCGCACGAGCGCGCGATCCAGCAACGCGGCCGACCCGTCGATGCCGACGATCTTCCGCGCGCCGCCGCGCAGCAGCTCGCCGAAGAGGCGACCGGAACCGCAGCCAAGGTCGATCGTCGCATGGTGCGTCCGCCTGGCCCATTCGCGGTAGAACGCCAGGTCCTCAGTGACCGCGTCGTGCTCGAGGTCGTACAGCTCGGCCAGCAGCGCCTCTTCGCTGCCGTGGCCGGTGAGGATGTCGCTCAGGCCACAGGCTCCTGTCGTCCTCCGCCGGCCTCGCGCAGCTCGCGTCGGGCGGCCTCGACCTTGTCTGCATCCCGGATCAGCTCCAGGCCGGTCGCCGCCAGGATCCCGATCGCCTTCTCGAGGACGCGGTCGCCGTCCTCCCCGCCGGCATGCGCGGCGAACTCCCGCGAGTGCCCTGGAGTCCCGCGCGGCGCGATCGCGAGGTACGGGTGGATCGTGGGCACCTCGTGGCTGACGTTCGCCATATCGGTGCTGCCGGCGTTCGGGTCGATCGGGTCGTCGGCGATCCCCGCGTCGGCCAGGTGGCGGCGCCAGATCTCGAGCAGCGTCGGGTTGTTCACCATCGTCCTGCATCGGTTCGCCGGGTCGATCGCGAGGTCGACCGTGCAGCCGGTGGCCAGCGCGGCCGCATCGGCCATCTCTCGGAAACGCTCGACCATGGCGTCGAGGTCCTCGTCCACGGGCGTGCGTAGGTACCAGCGGCCGGACGTCAGATCGGGAACGATGTTCGGCGCCGCGCCGCCGTGGGTGATGATCCCGTGCACCCGCTCGCCGTGCTTCAGGTGCTGCCGCCACTGGGCGACCATCGTGTAGAGCAACACGATTGCGTCGAGCGCGTTCTTCCCGAGCCACGGGTCGCCGCTGGCATGGGCCGTCTTGCCGTGGAAGGTCACGCCGACCTCGGTGATGGCCAGCGCCAGCACCTCGGCGCTGTTCGAGTCCGACGGGTGGATCTGAAGGCAGATGTCCACATCGGCGAAGAGCCCGGCGCTGATGAGGTGGATCTTCCCGTTCCCGGCTTCCTCCGCCGGCGTACCGATGAAGCGGATCTCACCGGCGAAGTCCCGACCCAGCATCCTGGCCGCCGCGATCGCCGCGCCCGCGCTCGACGAGCACATCAGGTTGTGGCCGCAGCCATGGCCGATCTCGGGCAGCGCGTCGTATTCGCCGGCATACGCGATCACCGGCCCCGGTCGGTCCCCGCGCCAACGGGCCACGAACGCCGTATCCAGCCCGCCGGCCGGCGCGGTCACCTCGAAGCCGTGACGTTCGAGGAGCTCGGCCGTCCAACGCGAGGCCCGGACCTCCTGGAAGGCTATTTCCGGGTTTGCATGCACCCGGTGCGAGAGGTCCAGCGCGTCCGGCAGGACGGCGGCGGTCGCGTCGGCAACGGCTGGATCGGTCATCGGTCCTCCGGTCAGGTATCGGTGCGGATGGCGAACCACTCGGCCACGCCGGCCAGGATGAGCACGAAGAGCGCGGTCGGCACGTTGAGAGCACCGGCCAGGCGGAGGCCTGCCAGGATCGCCACAACCAGCGCCACCAGCAGGCCGCGTCGAGCGGCCCGTGCCCAGGCGCCACGATAGACGATGCGGCGGCGTGCCACGAACTCGCCGAGGAAGCCGAACGGCGTCACCAGCAGTCCTACCGCGGCCGCCGCCATGCCGATCCCGAAGACGAGGTTGCGCGTCGCGTCGGGGCAGGGCTGCTGCTCGGTCTCGACCGGGCAGGCTGACCCGGCGAATGCCACGAGGAGCACGAGCGCCAGGATGTCGAGCAGGAACAGTGCGGCGACGATCGTGCGGTGGCGGCCGCTCATCGAGTGGCGTCGGGGCAGATCTCGCGGAAGGGGCAGTAACCACAGCGCATCGGTCCGGGGGTCGCCTCGAAGCGCCCGGCGCGGATGCCGGCGGAGACGGTCGTCAGCGACTCCTGGGCCTTGGCCAGGCGCTTCTCGGTCGGTTCCGCTCGACCGACGATTCCCGACTCCAGGAAATGGAGCGCCAGCTCGTCCGGCAGCGCTCCGTGCTCCGCCTCGTGAGCGAGGGCGTAGATCGAGAGCTGGAGCGACTCCTTCGCACGGCGATTCGCGGTGGTGAGGTCGCGGACGTCACTCGACTTGTAGTCGGTGATGACCGTCCGGCCGGCGTCGTCGCGGTCCACGCGGTCGTAGCGGCCCCGGAGCCGATCCGGCCCGACCCCGACCGTGAACTCCTGCTCGACCGCCACCGGGCGCGCCGGGTCGCGCTGCTGGTCGGCCCAGAAGCGTGCGATCGCCTCGTGCGCGGCGGACTTGCGCGCCTCCTCGTGGGCGCGGGTCAGGAAGCCGACCGACTCCCAGTTCGCGTCGAGCGCGGCATGGAGCTCGTCGAGCTCCATCGGCCGGCCGGCCATCTGTCGACGGTGGAAGGCCTGCGCGGCCGCATGAAGCGCACGCCCGTAGACCATCTGGTGAGAGGCCGGGGTCGGAATGCGCACGATGTGCCCGTACCGATAGCGCGCCGGGCACTCGAGGTAGTCGTGGATCTGCCCGAAGCTCAGCATCAGCGGCTTGTCGCCGATCCCGCGGCGCGTCGGCGCCGTCGCTTCGCGCGGCGAGCCGGCGTGACGCGCCAGCTGCTCGGTCAGCGAGGGCTGGACCACCTCGGCCGGCGTCGCCGGCGGCAGGTCGAGGGCCTCGGTCACGAACTGGCTGACCGATCGCGACCGCCGCCCGCCGTAGTCCTGCGCCCAGCTCAAGTGCAGCTCGTCGCGGGCTCGGGTCATGCCGACGTAGAACAGCCGCCGTTCCTCGGACACGTGCGAGTCCGCCGCCAGGGTCAGGGCGTCGCGGACGAGCTCGTCGGGGATCTCGAGCGCGTCGTGCCGGTCGCGGCCGGGGAATCGGTCCGCCACGAGGCCGACGAGGAAGACGACGTCGAACTCGAGTCCCTTGGCCTTGTGGTAGGTCAGGACGTGGACAGCGTCGCCGTCGTCCGGGCCGGCGTCGACGTCGGCGGTCGAGGGGTCGTCGCCGGTCTCGATGAGCGTGTCGAGCTGCTCGACTAGGAACGGCAGCCGGTCGTCGCGCAGCAGGCTCCCCTGCCGCCGCACGATCTCGAAGAAGCGCCCGACGTTCGCGAGGCGCTCCTCCCCGGTTTCGCGCGCCTCGTGGGCCAGCCGTCCCAGCCAGCCGGTCGAGGTGATGAAGTGGTACAGCAGCTCGCCGCAGGAGCGCTCGGTGCTTATGGACCGATGCGCCTCGAGGCTCCCCAGCAGCCGCTGCACGACCTCGAGCGCGCGCAGCGTGAACGGCGAGTCCTCCGGATGCTCGGCGGCATCTCGCAGCGCGACCGCCAGGGGTGAACGGCGCCGTCGGGCGCGGTTGAGGGCCAGGGTCACGTCGCCGGGCGCCAGGCCGAAGATCTCGGACGTGGCGAGGTCGTAGAGGCTGATCGAGTCGTCCGCGTCGTTGACGGCGCGCAGGAACGAGATGAGGACCCGCACCTCGGGCTGCCGGTAGAGGCCGGCCGTCCCGCTGAATCGCCACGGGATGCGCGCCATGTTCAGCGCGCGAATGTATGGGTCCGCGTCGCGGTTGCCACGCACGAGGACCGCGTGCTGCCCTGCGCTGCGCCCGGAGCGCATGGAGGCGGCGATCCGGTCGGCGATCGCATCGGCCTCGTCCGAGCCGGTCGTGTAGCCGGTCAGCTGGATCGCGCCGTCAGCCGGCTCGGGCCTCGCGAACTTCGTCCGCGCGCGCAGCCGCTTGTCGAGGCCCTCGCGCGCCTCGAGCCGGTCCGGATCGTTGTGGCCGATCAGGCGATGCGCCGCATCCAGGATCGCCTGCCGGCTGCGGTAGTTGTCGACCAGCACGACGCTCGCCGCCGAGGGATACGCCGCCCGAAAGCCGAGGATGTTGCCCAGCGCTGCACCCCTGAAGCGGTAGATCGACTGGTCGTCGTCGCCGACCACGGTGACGTTGCCGTGCTCGGCGGCCAGCAGCCGCACGAGCTCCCATTGCGAGTGGTTCGTGTCCTGGAACTCGTCCACCAGGATGTACCGATACCGGCCACGCTCCTCCTCCAGCACCGCGGGATGCTCCCGCAGGAGGCGGAGCGCGAGGCTGACCTGGTCGCCGAAGTCGAGCCGATCACCGCTGCGCATCAGGCGCTCGTAGGCGGCGTAGGTCGCCGCCAGCTCGGCCTGGTTGGCGGCACGCTCGGCCAGCGCCGTGTCGAGCGGCGCGGCGGCGGCCACATCGGTCAGGCGCTCGGCAACCTCGGCGTACAGCGCCGGGCTGACGTCCTCGTCGCGCAGGCGGCTGAAGAGCGTGACGAGCGCCGAGAGGAAGCGGGTCGGGTTGCCGAGCGGGCGGTATCGGTCCAGCGGCAGCTCGAAGAGGTGCTCGCGCAGGAAGATGACCTGCTCGGCCCGGCCGAGGACCGTGGATCGGTCGGAGAGCCCGGCCTCGAAGGCGTGCTCGCGCAGGAGGCGATCGCCGAAGGCGTGGAACGTGCCGATCTGCGCGTCGTTATGCCCGTATGGCACGAGCCGATCGACGCGCTCGATCATCTCGTCGGCGGCGCGATCCGTGAACGTCAGCGCCAGGACTTCGCTGGGTTTGGCCCGCTTCTCCGCGATCAGCCAGGCGATCCGTCGTGTGATGACGGTGGTCTTGCCGGTGCCGGCGCCGGCCACGATCAGCAGCGGGCCCTCGCCGTGCGTCACCGCCTTCCGCTGACGGGGGGTCAGGTCGGCCAGCAGCGGCGGCTGGATGCGCAGGTGCGGCCGTCTCGCGCGGGTGGCCGTCGGCGTCGCCAGTTCCTCGAAGAACGGGAGCTGATCGGGCGACGGGACGACCGGTGACATTTCCTCGATGGTACCGGTTGACAGATTCACCCCGCGGTTATCGGCCGCTTACCGGACAGGTTGCCTGTCGCGGCTAGGCGGGGTTTCTTGGGGCGCCAATGTGATTGGCCTACGGACGGACGGGACGTGCTTCCTCCGTCGCCTGGCAAGTGAGGTTGGCCGAATGACCGAGGAAGGCCCTGTTTCGGCGGTTCGCCGGGCGGTAGGCCAATGTGATTGGCCTCACCCCACGTACCGATGCTTGATGCGCTCCCCACTCCCCTCGAACGGGCCCGACTCGGCCGCGTACAGCCGCACCACCGGCACCATCAGCTCCGGGTACTCGCCGGCGGCCTCGCGGTAGTCGGTGTTCGTCGCCAACAGGTACGCCTCGATCTGCGCCGCCAGCGCCGCGGACAAGTCCGCCGTCGGCTCCCCGCGCTCGAGTTCGATCGCCACCATCGGCCTCGTCTCGCCGGGGCGTTCCTCGAGCAGCGACAGTCTGAAGGAGCGCACGCGCGCCGCCAACGAAGGATTTGCGTAGATGCCGCCCTCGACGTCGCCGGGGTAGATGTTGGCGCCCATGACCGACACGGTGGAGTCGGCACGGCCGAAGACGAACAGGTACGGCATGCGGACCAGGCGGCCGAATCCGGCCGGTGCCAGCGCCTCCGGTGTAAGGCCGAACGCCGCCAGCCGGCGTCGGAGCTCGTCGTCCCGCAGGACGCCGCCCTCGTCATGGACGTTGTAGCGGACCTTCGGCGACAGCGTCCCGGAGCGGCAGACGGTGAAGAGCAGCTCGCCCCGGGCGTTCGTCTCGACGTGGTGAAGCATCGGGTTGTACTGGAAGACCATCGGGACGCGATCGGTCTCGCCGAAGAGGGCCTCCGCGATCTCCCTCCGCTCCAGCGCCAGCCGCCGCAAGGCAACGGTCACCGGCGTCTCGGCCGCCAGACCGATTTCGACATCCGTCGCGCCATAGCCGGAGACGACGGACTCGAACCGGCGCAGGAGGTAATCGCGGAGACCCTCTGAGTTGCCCTCGCCGCCGAGGAGGGCGTGCATCGTGTAGGCGCTCCAGTCGAATCCGCGCGCGTCGCCCTCATCCAGGAGCAGCTTCAGGAACGGCGGATAGCCGACGATCAGGTACCGATAGCCGGGCCCCAGCTCGCGCATCGTGCCGATGATCTTGTCGACGTGTGGACCAGTCGCCTTGACGAGGCCGTTGCGCTCGAGGGCGATCGCTGTCGTCATGCCGGTGGCCCAGGCGCCCATCGAGAAGGCATTGAGGACGACCAGCGGCTCCGACCCGAAGGAGTAGCGCGCGAAGAACCCGATCATCCGTCTAACGTGGTCGCGCTCCGTTGCCGAGCGGACCCAGTTGTACGGTGTGCCCGTCGAGCCCGACGACTCATCGATCGTCGTCCCCATGAGCGGCAGCCGGCCGTCGAGGCATCGCGTTGGCAACGGGTTCGGATCGATGTAACTGGCCTTGTCCGTCTCGGGCAGCTCGTCGAGGCTCGCAATGCGAGCCGGGTCGATCCCGTGGTTCTCCAGGTGGTCGCGGTAGGCGGGAACCCGGCGCGCGGCGTCGCGAGCGGTCCGCAGCGCGCGAGCCTCCGACAGGGCCGATGACCACGCGGGCGGCGTCCGCTCCAGCGTCCAGCGCATCGAGCCGTACTCGCGCGTGGCGAGCCGCAGTGCGAGGTTGGTGACGGCCAGAGTGACGGCGCCCGGGCGCCAGCGACGGATCGTGATTGCGCGAGTGGCTGCCTCGGTGGCGGTCATCTCGGACGGCTCCTGCACTGCTGCGACTCCCTGAAATGCGCATCGGTCTGTGCGCAGCATCGCAGGTGGCTCTGCGGTAGGACTGCGGAACCTTGCCCGAGGGGCGGAGCGAGCGTACGGTTGCGAGCGACGAGTCGGAGGAGTCGTCTGAATGCCCGAGCAGCTCGAGGTCGTAGCCCACGGCGCGACGGCGGTGCTGGCCACCTGGATCGGCCTCACGGTCGGCCTGCGTGCGCCGCGTCGGGCAGGCGCGCGCGCCTTCGGCGTCCTGGCCGCGCTCCTGGTGGTGTGGTCGCTGTCGATCATCGTGCGCCGCGAGACGACCGACGCCGGGGTTGACGAGGTGGCACGGTGGTTCGAGGTCGCCGGCGCCTCGCTCCTGCCGCCGGCGGTCCTGACCGTCGCGACCGCACTGACCGTCGAGCGGCAGACGCCGCGATGGCTGGCGATCTCGCTGATCGGCTTCTGGGCCGTCTCGATCGCGGTCGTGGCGCTCAGCATCGCGGCTCCCGAGCTCGAGCCGCGGGTCTCACCGCCACACCTCTCCTTCCCCGGCATCTCGGGCGAGGCGGTCGGCTGGGCGTGGATCGCCTTCCGCGTCACGATCTTCACCGCTGCGATCGCATGGGTCGCACTCGCCATCCGCGAGGTCGGGCCGGACCGCGCGCGGCGGCGTCAGCTCCAGGTCACGCTGCTTGCGTTGGTCGTGGGCACGGTCGGCGGGGTGCTGCGGATCACGCCGCCCTTCTCGGACAGCGATCCGTGGATCGGCGTCTCCCTCGTCATGGTCGCGGTCGTGCTGGCTTCATATGGCGTCTTCGCGCAGGGCATCTTCTTTGCGCCCGAGGTCGCGGGTCGCGCCTTCCGCCTCTCGGCCCTGGCTGGCCTCGGGATCACCATCTACGTCGGCGTCCTCATCGGTCTGGACTCCCTCGTGCGGCGGACGCTGGCGATCGAGCTGCCGCTGGTCATCGGCTTGGCTCTGGTGGCCACGGTCGCCGTCTTCGATCCGATTGCGACACGCATGCGGCGCCGGGTGGCGTCCGCCGGCGGCGACCCGATCTATGACCGGCTGCTGCGCGCGCTCGGCGAGGGCGTGCTGACTACGCGACGGCCCGAGGACTCGATCGAGCCTGCGCTCGGCCAGGTGGCGCGCACGATGGGCCTCTCCGGGGCCGAGGCGCGAGGTCCGGCCGACGAAGTGATCGCGTCGAGCGGGAGCGTCGGATCATCGGTGCTGGTGCTGCCGCTCGAGCGCGAGGGGACGACGTTTGGCTCAGTGGCCTTCGGTGCGAAGGAGTCGGGCCTGCCGTTCACCTCGGGCGAGCGCGAGGTGCTCGCGATGGCGACCGGCTACCTCGCGGCCAGCCTGGAGCTCGGCGCCCGCCAGGCCGAGCAGGCCCGCGACCTCGAGCGCTTGTCCCACGAGCGGGCCGCGGTGTCGACCAGCGGACGCCGCCTGCACGGCGCCCTCGAGGCCTCGCTCGACTCGGCCGCCGGGCTGCATGTCTTTGCGCTCGGCCCGCTCCGCGCCGAGCGCGACGGCGAGCTCATCCGCCAATGGGGAGGCGAGAAGGCCGGCACGCGCCAGGCGGAGGCGCTCTTCGCCTTCCTCTTCGACCGCGGCGAGCGCGGCTTGACCAAGGACGAGGCAGTCGAGCTCATCTGGCCCGACGTCGACCTCGAGCGCGGCGACCTTGCCTTCCATCGCACGCTGGGCGGTCTGCGTCGGACCCTCGAGCCCGGCCGCGGCCAGCGCCAGGGCTCGAAGGCCATCGGCTTCTCGAATGACCGATACCGCCTCGACCCGTCGGTGGTCGCCTGGACTGATGTCGCGACCTTCGAGCAGCGCCTGACCGATGCCTCCGCCGCAACCGTCCCGGCCGCCGCCCTGGCGGCGCTCAATGAGGCGCGCAGCCTCTACCGCGGCGAGTACCTCGACGACTGCCCGTTCTATGGCGACGGGTCGCAGGTCGAGGATCGTCGCGCGCTCTTGCGGGCCCGACATGTCGACCTGCTGCTCGCGATCGGCGGGTTCCACGAGCAGCGCGGGGATCGCGGGGCTGCTGCCGCCGCATTCAGGGAGGCGCGCCTGGCCGCAGCCGACGAGTGCCCACCCGCCGATGCCGCCCTCGAGCGCCTCGGCTTCGTGTGATCGCCTCGAGGATCGCCTCGGCATGGCGTCGGCTGGTGTGCAGCTCGTCGCGGAGCCGGGCGACGCTCATCGGTCCGCGCATCCCTTCGACGCGCGCCTGGAGCGATGACCACACGTCGGCCGGATAGTCGATCCCGGGCGCGATCTGGCGCAGCTGACCGCCGGCCCGCAGCTGGTCGAGCACCGTCGGCGGAATCCCAAGCCGCGCCGCCAGCCCGTCCACGCGCGGCGGCTCCGCGCCGGCCGACCGCAGCCCCTCCATGAGGCGGTCGACCCGCTCGGCCATCTCCGGCTCCAGCGACGGCGCGACGTCGGGCAGGCCGACCCTGCGGCCGTTGCGAGTCAGCCGGCCGTCATCGGCCATCTCGTCAATCACGCGTCGAAGCGCGGCGTCCTCCAACGTCAACGGGGCGGAACCGCGGTGCCGGGGCGGCGGCTTGCGACCCGCCGCCGCCCGCACACGTCCAACCAGGGAGTCCAGGCGCAGGTCGACGGACAGCGGCTGCTCGCGGTGGAACTTCCGCAGCGCGGCAAGGACGAGGCGCTCGGCGACGCGCCGCTGCTCCGGGTCGATGGCGCCGATCGTCACGGCACCTACGCCGTCGACGACCCTTCGAGGGCGATCCGGATCGCCTGCGTCTCCTCGTCCGACAACGCGTGCTGCGACTCGCCACCGGTCACCGGCTTGGCGAAGACGCGCGTGTTCGACCGCCCGTGCAGCGACGAGATGACGACGCCGTCGCGCGCGTCGTCGAGCAGCGCGATCACGAAGCTCTGGTCGGATCCGGTGTCGTCGAACGGGTTGAACCGCACGAGACCGATGTGCTGCAGGCTGCGCTGCGTCCGCGCCTCGATCACGCCGTGCATCGCCTCGATCTGGCCCATCCGCTCGGACGCCTTTACGGCCTGCTCGGCGCTGCCGACGAGCCGATCGTGGAGCGTGGCGCCATCGGTCCCACGCACGAGCTCGCGGTAGTCGCGCACCGCGCGGCCCAGTCGGGCGCTCTGGACGAGGAAGCCGATGAGGAGCAGGACCACGAGCGCGGCCAGCACGCCGAAGGCGAGCGCCAGGTTGTCGAACAGCCACGCATTGAGATCGGCCATGAAATCGGCGGTATCATAGCCGCCCCGCGGTCGCCCACCCGACCGCGGCTTGCCATCCCGAATCGCATCCACCGAGGTACCGATGGCCCGACGTCCCGGAGGCAAGGCCGCCTCCCGTCGCTCCCGCCAGCGCCGCGCCCAGCGCCCGCTTCCGCCTCCCTCGGTTCCGGCGACCCCGTCCGTCGACGAGGCTGGGCTCGACGAGCGCGCGGAGGAGTCTCGGGAAGAGCCGCGGAAGGCATCGGCTCCGGTGGTGTCGGCGCCCTCGGCCGCCCGCGCCTTTGCCGGCGGAGGCTCGAGCCTGACCGATCGCGAGCGCGCCGAGTACCACTACGTCGAGCGCGACCTCCGCAACATCGGCATCCTCACCTTGCTGATGATCGGCCTGCTGATCGTGGCGTGGTTCGTCTTCAACGCGCTGGGCATCATCGGGTAGCTCTCCGGGCGGCGGCGGTCAGTCGCTCAGCGACTGCTAACGCGAACGAGCGGCTCCAGGTTCTCGATTCCAGTCGCTCAGCGGCTGAAACCGCCCGCGGAAAGGCCACGCCACGGTCTCGTTCGCGACAAGAGTCGCTCAGCGACTACGACTCTGCGGGCGCGTACGAGACCGCCATCACGCCAGAGGCGAAGGTGCGCGTCTCGAGCAGCTTCAGTCGCAGCGGACCGTCGAGCTGCGGCCAGAACGGAGTGCCGGCCCCGAGCACGACCGGATGGACGACGAGCCGATACTCGTCGATCAGCCCCCGCCTGACGAACTGGCTGCCGAGGTTCGGCCCACCGACGCCGATGTCGCCGTCGAACTCGCGGCGGAGGTCATCGAGTACGGTGCCCACGTCGCCATGCACGAGGCGGGCGTTGTGCTCGACCGAGTCGAGCGTCGTCGAGAAGACGATCTTGGGCATCGGCTTCCAGAGGCGCGAGAACTCGCGCATCGCATCGGTCGCCTCTGGGTCGTCCTCGCCGTACGGCCAATAGGCGGCCATCACTTCGTACATCCGGCGGCCGTAGAGCGTGGCATCGAGCGCCCGGATCTCGTCGTTGAACCAGCCGTGAATCTCCTCGTCGACCGTCGCAAAGTCCGGCGAGTGGTCCGGCGTCTCGAAGAACCCATCGAGCGACAGGTTGAGGAGGTAGATCAGCTTGCCCACGGATGGTTGCTCCTTGGTATGCCCGAGAGGGTAGCCCAGGACCGATGACGGTCTCGCTGGATCGCGGGGATTCCGCATGAGCCCCCGCTCGCGTGCCGTTCCCGCGGTGGATCGAGGGCCGATACGCACGAGCGTCGCACCCGCGCGAAGCTCACGCTGCGCAGGCCTCGATGGACCGCGGGAATCGCGCGCGGAACGGCTCCCGTGCGAAGTTGCCTCGATCTGTCGAGACTCGCTGCGACAAGGCTGATCACCGGGCTTCGGACGCCAGGTCGTCCTCGACCCGAGCGTGCGCACCGACAGAGCGCTCGCTGCGCTCCGTCCACAGGATCGACGCCCCGATGGCCAGCGCAATGGTTGCAACCCCGGAAGCGACCAGCGTGCCGGTCGCGCCGAGCGTCGCGACGAGTGGTCCGCCGACCGCCGTCCCGAGTGGCGTCGAGACGATGACGACGGCGCCACGCGCGGCGAGGACCGACGGCAGGCTGGCCGCCGGAGCGCTGGACTGGAAGAGCGCGTACGTGAGCGGGATGAACGGTCCGTAGATCAACCCGCCCAGCGCGAAGCTCAGGACGGTGATCGGGATCGGTGCGAAGCCGAACGGCAGCAGGCACAACCCCCATCCCACGACGATGAGCAGCGTCACGCGGCGCATGTTGCGGGCGCGGAGGGCGCCGGTGATCAAGGTTGCGATGAGGGCGCCTACGCCGAAACAGGTCCAATACAGGCCGAGGAGCCCGGCCGGAGCCGCCTGATCGTGCGCAACGTAGACCGGCAAAGCCACCTCGACCGGCCCATACAGGAAGAAGAACAGCCACGTCACGACGGTGAGGCTCAGCAGGTCGCGACGGCGCAGCAGGCGGAATCCCGACTCGGCTGCGGCCGTGTCGACCGGAGCCTCCGTCGGGCCGGCATCGGTCCGGGTCCGCCAGGCTGCCAGGCCGAGAACGGCGAACGAGGCAGCGTCCAACGCCAGGATCGCGCCCGGACTGATGACGAACAGCAGCATCCCGGCGACCACCGGGCCGACGATGGTCGCGAACGACACCTGGGCGCTGGCGAGCGAGTTGACAGCCAGCCGTCCGTCCGGGCCGGCGAGGGCCGACAGCATCGTGTACTGGCCCGCGTTGCCCCACGCATACAGCAGCGACGATCCGGCCAGCAGGGCCACGTACAGGTAGGGCGGCAGCACGCCGGCGATCGAGAGGATCGCAATGAGCCCGATGCAGACCGCGCGCAGCGCCGCGTGCCCGATCACCATCTCGCGCGCCGGGCGGGTGGCGACATACCGCCGCAGCAGGACGGCGCCGATGACGCCGGGGAGCGTGTAGGCGGCGACGGCGACGCCGACGAAGACGCCAGTATCGCCGGCCGGGGCGATGACCACCGCCAGCCAGGCGATGGTCACGATGCTCAGCCCATCGCCGAGCGCCGAGACTCCCAGGCCGGCGAGGAAGCGTCGCGCCTGCCGATCCGCCAGCAGGCGGCGGTACATCTCGAGCTTCATGAGCGGTCGCCGCGCGCGCTCAGGCGGTCGCTTCCTGGGCGACCTTCTTGGGCTGAAGGATCCGGATGGCGTTGCCGAACGGGTCGCGGATGCCCATGTCGGTGCCGTAGAAGTGGTCGGTGGGCTCCTGGGTGAAATCGGTGACGCCGCGCTCCTTGAGGGTCTCGAACAGCGCGCGGGTGTCATCGGTCTGGAAGACGAGGCCGTTCATGGCGCCCTTGGTGACGAGCTCGCGGATCTGTGCACCGGTGGCCTCGTCATGGAGCGGCGGGCCGGGCTCCTCGAGGTTCACCACGATTCCGGGTTCGCCCGGGACGCGGACCGTCAGCCAGCGGTATGAGCCCTGCTTGAAGTCGTCGCCGACCTCCAGCCCGAGCTTGTTGACGTAGAAGTCGAGCGCCTCATCCTTGTCGAGGACGTAGATGGTGGTGACTTGTAGGCTCTTGATCACTTCGATGTCCCTCCTCAGCCCACCGCGCGCTTCACGAGCGCGGCGATCTTCGCCTCGTCGGCGGCGGTCAGCTTCTTCAGCGCGAACGAGGTCGGCCAGAAGTTGCCGTCGTCGAGTTGCGCGGCCTCCTCGAAGCCGAACGTCGCATAGCGCGCCTTGAACTTCGCCGCGGCCTGGAAGAAGCAGATGAGCTTGCCGTCCTCGCGCGCATAGGCGGGCATCCCGTACCAGGTCCTCGGCGTGAGGTGCGGCGCTGTCTCCTTGACGATCGCGTGGAATCGCTTGGCCATCGACTTGTCCGGCTCGGGCATCGCCGCGATCTTGGCCTGGATGTCGGCTTCGCCGTCCGGCTTGCCCTTGGCGCCGCGTTTGGCCTTCATCTCGCGCGCGTGCTCCTGCATCGCAGCCTTCTCTTCGTCGGTCCAGGTCTCGGACGTCGTGTTCCGCCCGGAGGCGGACTTCGTTGTGTTCTTCGTGCTAGGCATGGCGTGGTTCCTCGTTGCGTTCGATCGGATGACGTTCAGCCTACGGAGCCGGTGCGACGGCCGCTTCTCCGAAACTGCTCGATTGCGGCGCCATTCCCGCCGCCACCCGCGGTCGTGTGGTGGCCATCTGCACGCAGTTGGGCGCGATGATCGGCCCGTTTCCGGCTCGGTATGCCGACGGCGTCTCGCCGACGATCTCCCGGAACGTGCGGCTGAACGTCCCGAGACTGGTGAAGCCGACGTCGAGGCAGATATCGGTGACGCTGCGATCAGTCTCGCGCAGCAGGAACATCGAGCGCTCCACCCGCCGCCGCTGGAGGTGACGGTGCGGCGTCTCCCCGAAGGCGGCGCGGAAGCTGCGAATGAAGTGCGCCTCGGACAGGTGGGCCACCGCGGCCACGGCGCGGACGTCGAGCGGCTCGGCGTAGGCGCGGTCCATGGCGTCGCGGGCGCGCAGGAGGCGCCGGTTCAGATCCTCGACGTCCCGGCTCACGGTGCAACGCTACGCCATCACTGGTGCCCCCTCAACCAGCTCGCCTTCGACGCTTCAGCTGAGCAGCTCGGCCAGCGAGACGATGATGCCCTCGGGGGCGCGGACGTAGCAGCGCCCTCACCCGCAGCTTGAACGCCTTAGGTTCGCCCGTTCCTCGGCGGCCCAGTCGCTCAGGGACCGCTAACGCGAACGAGAGGGTTTCGGTTCGCGTTTCCAGCCGCTCAGCGGCGGAATCCATTCGCGAAGGAGGCTGGCCGGCTCTGCCGTTCGCGATACCAGTCGCTCAACGACGGGCCGGCCCGCGCTTCTTGTCATTGCCCGGCGCGCCCCGCCTGGCCTCCAGGCGCAGCCGTCGGAGGCGCTGGAGCCGCTCCCCGATCTTCTGCTCGAGGCCCTCCTCGGAAGGCTCGTAGAAGACGCGGCCGGCGAGGGCGTCAGGCAGGTACTGCTGATCGACGTCGGCGTCGTCATAGTCGTGCGGGTACAGGTAGCCGCGGCCGTAGCCGTGCTCGCGCGCCAGCCGCCGATGTGCCGACGGCCGCAGGTGCAACGGCACCGGCTGCCGGCCGTTCTCCTCGACCTCCGCCAGGGCCGCGAAGTACGCGGCGCCGGCCCGGTTCGACTTCGGCGCCGACGCAACGTACGCCGCCGCCTGGGCCAGCGCGTACTGCGCCTCGGGGAGGCCGATCATCTCGGTGGCATGCATCGCGGCAACGGCCAGCGATAGCGCCCGCGGATCCGCATTCCCGACGTCCTCCGACGCGGCAATGACGATCCGTCGCGCGACGAAGGTCGGGTCCTCGCCCGCCGCAATCATCGACGCCATCCAGTAGAGGGCCGCGTCGGGGTCGTTGCCGCGCATCGACTTGATGAACGCCGACGCCGCCTCGTAATGCTGGTCGCCGACGCGGTCGTACTCGAGCAGCCGCTGCTGCGCCGCCTCGGCCACCTGCTCCGGACCGATCTCACCACCATCCCCCACCGTGACCGATGCCGACTCGAGCGCGTTGAGCGCCTGGCGGGCATCGCCGCCGGAGAGGCCGAGCAGCGCGGCGCGCCCTTCAGCCGACAGCGAGGCGCGGCCGGCGAGGCCGTGGTGCGCATCGGCCAGCGCGCGGTCAACGATGGTGCCCAAGGCGGTCTCGTCCAACGGCTCGAGCCTGTAGACGCGCATGCGCGACAGCAGCGGCGAGTTGATCTCGTAGTACGGGTTCTCGGTGGTGGCTCCGATCAGCGCGATCGTCCCGTCTTCGACGTGCGGCAGCAGCGCGTCCTGCTGGCTCTTGTTGAACCGATGCAGCTCGTCGATGAACGCCACCGTCCGCCCGCCGGCGGACCGCAGGGCCTTCGCCTCCGCCACCAGCGCGCGGACGTCGGCCACGCCACTGGTCACCGCCGAGAGCTGGCGCCACGAGCCGCCGGCGCGGTCCGCTAGCAGGCGCGCCAGCGTCGTCTTGCCCGACCCAGGCGGGCCCCACAGCACCATCGACGGCAGGTGCCCCGGCTGCACGACGCGCGTCAGCGCGCCCTCGTCGCCCACCAGGTGCGGCTGACCGAGGAACTCGTCGAGCGTCCGCGGCCGCATCCGGGCCGCGAGCGGCGCGTCCGGAGCCGCGCCCTCCTCGAAGAGCGGCTCGGTGGCGTCAGTGCGCGGGCGCCGGGGCATCGGTCCCTCGCAGCTTGCCCACGATGCTCCAAGCGGTCACGAGCGTCCACGCACCCTCGAGCAAAAGGAAGCCCCACTGCCCGTCGAGCCCGGCGAGGACGGCGAGGATGGCGGCCCCGACGAGGTTGACCGCGAGATACGCCCACGAGTCGGTCGTCCACACCCGCCCCTGGGCCAGCACGAAGCCGAGGAGGACGAGCAGCGCACCGACGATCTGGATGACCTGGTCCATGCCCCGATTATGATGCGCCGCATGGAACAGAACCTCCGCACGCCGGGCCCGACGCCGATCCCGCGCGAGGTCCGCGAGGCGCAGTCGCAGCCGATGATCGACCATCGCGGCACCGAGTTCGGCGAGCTGCTGCAGGAGACGTCGGCCGGCCTGGCGGAGCTCATCGGTACGTCTGGAGACGTCGTGCTCCTGACCGGATCGGGATCGGGCGCCATGGAGGCCGCGGTCGTAAACACGCTCTCGCCCGGGGACCGGGTGCTGGTCGTGACGATCGGCTCGTTCGGCGACCGGTTCGCGAAGATCGCGGGAGCATTCGGTGCCGACGTCGAGCGTTTCGAGGTCGAGTGGGGCTCATCGGCCTCCCCTGAGGCCCTTCGCGCGCACCTTCACGGGACCGATGCCTACCGCGCAGTCCTCGTCACCCACAACGAAACCTCGACCGGCGTCGCCAACCCGATGCAGGCCCTGGCCGAGGTCGTGCGCGGCGCTCAAGGCGAGCCGCTGCTGATCGTCGACGGCATCAGCGGGCTTGGCGCGATGCCGTTCGAGATGGACGCGTGGGGCGTCGACCTCGTCATCAGCGCCAGCCAGAAGGCGTGGATGGCCTCGCCGGGGATCGCGATCGCCGCGCTCGGGCCGCGGGCCGTCGCCGCCGGCGAGACGGCGAGGATGCCGCGCGTGTATTGGGACTTCGCCGAGGCGCTCGAGTGGGCCGGCAAGGGCCAGACGCCATGGACCCCGGCGATCGCCGTCCTCTACGGCCTGCGCATCGGCGTCCAGCGCCTGCGCGCCGAGGGCCGGCAGCGGACGTGGGCCCGCCATGCCGCGATCGCCACGGCCGTCGCCGCGGGGCTCGAGTCGCTTGGGTTGACCCTCGTCGCCGCGCCACAGGATCGGTCCGCGACCGTCACGGCGGCATGGCTGCCCGACGGGATCGAGTGGGCACCGTTCAACGCCGACATGCGCTCGCGCGGCCTGGTGGTCGCCGGCGGCCAGGGCAAGTGGACGGGACGAATCTTCCGCTTCGGGCACATGGGCGAGGTCGGGATCGACGAGATGGCCGAAGCCATCCAGATCATGGGCGAGACGCTGCCCGCCCACGGCTTCGCGGCAAACGGGGCCGCTGCGGCGGCGACCGCGCGCGAGGTCTTCGAGGCCGCGACCGCCCCGGCGCGGTGAGACTGGTCCTCGTCCGGCACGGCGTCACCGACTGGAACCGCGAGGGCCGCTGGCAGGGCAGGCTCGACCCGCCCCTCTCGGACTCCGGCCACCACGAGGCAAGGCTTGTTGCGGCGCGAATCGCCGACGACCCTGACCTCAGGCCCGCCCGGATCCTCGCCTCGACCCTGTTTCGCGCGACGGAGACAGCCGCTGCCATCGGCGACGCGCTCGGTATCGCGGTCGAGCCAGAGCCGCGGCTGGTCGAGATCGGGGCCGGTGAATGGGAGGGGCGCACGCACGCCGAGCTCGAAGCGACCGACGGCGAACGCTACCGTGCCTGGCGCACGACGGCCGGCTATGGTCCGCCGGGCGGCGAGCCGCTCACCGACGCCGCGGCCCGAGTGAGGACCCTGCTGGCCGCCGTCGAGACGAGCTCCGCCTGGCCCGTCCTGCTCGTCAGCCACGGCGGCATCCTCCGCTACCTCGCGCGCGAGCTGCTGGACCTGGACGCCGAGCGGGCCGAGGCGCTCGACATCGACAACGCGTCGGTCGCGACAGCCGTGCGAGCGGACGACGGGAGGTGGAGGCTCGAGCGCTGGAACGACACGCTCCACCTGCTGGGCCGCGAGCGAACCCACATCGACGAGGGAGCCGAGGGACGGCCGCTCGCCCTCTAGGGCTGCTCGGACCCCTCGCGGCTCGTCATCCGTCGGGCCCAGCGGCGCACCGCCAGCCAGATGAGCGGCCAGCGCAGCTTGCGCAGTGCCGTGTCGAGCTTGCCGGCAGCGGCAAGCGTGAGGCGCCGACCGGAGTACGACTGCCAGACCTTGCCATCGGCGACCGTCCTGATCGGGTCAGCCTGGCTCGGGAGCTGGTCCTCGAGCCAGCCGGCATACTCGTAGATCGTCTCCGACGGGCGCGGTCCGACCCCTGCGCGGCTGGCGGCCGCGGTGAGCTGGCGCCAGGCGCGGTCCCCGGCGGGGAGCAGCCGCCACCTGCGCTGGAGGTAGTTCATCCGCAGCCATAGCGCGACCAGCCCGCCGAGGACGAGGACGGCGATGAGGAGCGCGTTGGCACCACGCGCCGACTCGTCGGTCGGTGCGGCCTCCGGCGCGTCCGGGTCGACGGCTCCCTCCACGAGGTCGGGCGACGGCAGCGCGATCTCGCCGCCGGCGCCGCGCAGTGCCTCGGCGAGCTCCGGGTCCTCGAGGAACGGATCGATTCCGACGATTGGCGGTGCGACCTCCGCGCCCGGGTCGCCAGTCGCGCGGCCGAAGCCCGGGTTGATCGACTTCGTGGCCTCGAAGATTTCCCAGCCGTAGCCGGGGAAGTAGATCTCGGCCCAGGCATGCGCGTTCGCCTCGCGGACGAGGAAGGTGTCCTCGGCGTCCTGACGCTCGCCGGGTGCGAAGCCGGCAGCCAGCCGCGCCGGCAGCCCGAGCGATCGAGCCATCATCACCATCGCGCTGGCAAAGTACTGGCAATATCCCGTCCGGTCGGCAGCCTCATCGAAGAGGAAGAAGTCGACGAGGTCCTGGTCCCCTGCCGGCACCGCGGCCTCCGTCGCGTACGAGAACGAGGGATCGAACCGGAGGTAGTTCGCGAGCAGCTGCGCCCGCTCGTAGTTGTTGGCGGCGCGCCTGGTGACCCTCTCGGCCTCCTGCGTGACCCGATCGGGCAGGCCGGTGGTGTCAAGGTAGAGCTCGACGACCTCGTCGGGATACTCGGCTCCGGCGGCGCCCAGCTCCGCCTCGGTCGCGGTCGAGATCGCGACGAGCTGCTCGTACGCCTCGCCCTCGCCGAGGGCGTTGGCATGCTCGATGCCCCCGATCAACGGCTCGCCGCGTGGCTCGACGACGACCGAGGGGGCGTAGATCCGAATCGGCGACCCGGCCGTGAAGAGATTGCGGCCAATCGGTTGCCGCATCTCGATCCCGATGTCCACGACGCTGACCGCATCGGCGACGATCGGGCGCTCGGAGGTCAGCTCGTCGAAGAGGTAATCCCCCGCCTCGACGGGGCGTCGCACGCTCTCCGACTGGTCCCAGCCGCGCCCGGTGTAGGTGTCGTAGGTCGTCGTACGCAGGTAGAGCGCTCGCGACGCATACAGCAGGAGCACCTCGTTGTCGACGCTGACCCACTCCCCCTGGATGATGAACGAGCTGCCGAAGCTGTTGCCGCTGATCCGCGACTGCGGGTTGGTGAGGCTGCCGAAGACGCCCTCGAACTGATCGCGCACCCCGGTCCACACACCGTCCATCGATCGCCACGCATCGGTCAAGGGAGCGGCCACCGCCACCGCGGTCAGCAGCCAGGCGAGGCCGATGGCCGCGGCTGCCGAGAGGATCCCCGAGCGCATGATCGCGGTCGGCACCTCGAGGGTCTCGTTCACGCGGCGGCGCTGCCAGCCGTCCTGGCGGTCGACGAGCGCGGCGCGCAGCCAGAGCAGGAGCGCCGCGACGACGAACAGCAGCAGCTGGCCGAACAGGTCCGTGAAGGTCGCCGACATGTTCGTGATGAGCGCGGCGCCGAGGAGGAGGATGGCGTCGAGGACGCGGTGGTGCCGATACACGGCGTAGGCGGCGGCAAACACGGTCGCGAACATCAGGGCGGCGAGACCGATGGCGTACGGCGACATCTGCGGCGGATACCCCGTGCTGAACACGATGGTCAGCCACTCGATGAACTCGGTGCGCAGCGCGAAGAGCCGCCCGAGCTGGTCGAGCTGGGTGAAGTACTCGCCCCCGACCGTCCAGAGCACGATGCCGGTGCCGATGACGGCGCCGATGGGAAGGGCAAACACGATCGAGCCGCGCAGCATGCCGAGGAGAGCGCCGGCGACGACGGCGTAGAGCGCCACCGGCACCAGGAAGTCCAGCTGCTCGAGCCAGCCCGCCCCCTGGACGGACCAGGCCAGGGCCAGCGCCATCACGGCCAGCAGAAGGAGGCTGATCCAACCGGCGCGCGGGTAGCGCAACCGCTCGCGGAGATCAGACACGGGCCCGCGACCGTCCACCGATCGCATCGGCGATGTCGTCAGCGCGCTGGACGAGACGGTGCTCGACGTCGTATTCGGCGAGTGCGTGCCGGACGGCGGCCAGCTCCGCGCGCGAGGCCTCGTCCGGCTCGGTGCTGATGTACGAGGCCCGATCGAGCAGGATAACCAGCGCCCCGACGCCACGGCGACGCAACACCGAGAGGCCGCGAACCCAGGTGCGGTCGGTCGAGCCGGTGATCAGGCACAGCGTCATGCCGCGCCTCAGTTGGGTCAGCGTGGCGTTCAGGACTTCGGCCAGCGGCACCGCACCGTCCGCCTGGACGTTGGCGAGCAGGTGGAGCAGCTTTTGCTCGACCCGCGGCCCGCGGTCGGGCTGGTGGATCTGGATGCGCCGCGCCGATGCGGTCATCGCCACGGATCGGTTGTCGTTGAGCGTCCGCATCGCGATCGATGCCGCGATCGTCACGGCGGTCTCGACGGACGCCTCGTTCCCGACGCCGGCGTGGACCGCCCGCTCGAGGTCGAGGACGATCCACAGGTCGGCGGCCTGCTCGAGGTCGAACTCCTTAACGTGGAGCTCGCCGTGGCGCGCGCTCGACAGCCAGTGGATGCGGTTGATCGCGTCGCCATGCACGTACGGCCGCACGGTGCTGACGAGAGGCGTGGCCGCCTCGTAGCGACGGCGAGTGCGGGTCGTGCCGTCGATCGGCGACGGCGGCAGGCGCCAGTGCGGCAGGTCGACGACCTCGGGGAAGACGACGACGCTCGTCGCGTGGCCGACGAGCATCTCGCTCGTGAACAGCCCGAACGGATCGCCGGTCCGCACCCGCAGCGGGCCGAGGCGGTAGCTGCCGCGCCGGGTGAGCGTCACCTTCGCCAGCCACTGGCGCCGACCGTTCCTCGTCATGCCGACGACTCGCCCGGGCAGGCTGGACGGCAGGGTCGACTCGTTCCACAGCTCGACCCACGGCTTGCCGACCCAGTCGTGATTCTCGACGCGATAGACCGCCTGGAGCACCTCGCCGACGTGCGTGCGCGGGTTGAGGACCCGATAGTCGGCGCGGACCTCGTGCAGGCCGCGGCGCGCGTAGAGCCAGGAGCCGATGAGGATCCCGGCGGTCAGGTAGACGAGGAAGAAGAGGAAGCTAATGCCCGTGCTGAAGGCCGCCACCACCAAGGCGGTGGTGAGGAAGAGGAGCCTGAGGTGGCGGCTGAGAAAGCCCATCGATCGGCGCGTCGGATCAGCTGATCTGGGCTCGGTTTGCCTCGGCCGCCTCGGCAGCTTCGGCGACCGGGACCGAGGCGAGGATCTCCTTCACGATCTGCTCGGGATCGACCTCGCGCAGGGACGCCTGGCTCTTCACGATGAGGCGGTGCGCCAGAACGGCCACCGCCAGCTGCTTCACGTCGTCGGGGATAACGTAGTCGCGCCCCGCGAGCGCGGCGTACGCCTGTGATGCGCGATAGAGGTTGAGCGAGCCGCGCGGGGAGGCTCCGAGGTAGACGTCGGGATGCTCGCGCGTGGCCCGCACGAGCCGGACGATGTATTCGGCCACCGCCTGGTCGACGTAGATCTCCTTGATTCCCGACTGCATCTCGCGGAGCTCCTCGAGGCCCAGCACCTGCTCGACCGAGTCGATCGGATGGCGGCGCTTCTGCTCGTCGAGGATGACGATCTCCTCCATCGGCTTCGGGTAGCCCAGCCGCAGGCGGAGCATGAACCGGTCGAGCTGGGCCTCCGGCAGGGCGAACGTGCCCTCGTACTCGATCGGGTTCTGGGTGGCGATGACGAGAAACGGCGACGGCATCGGGTGGGTGATGCCGTCGATCGTCGCCTGCCGCTCCTCCATGCACTCGAGGAGTGCGCTCTGGGTCTTCGGCGTCGCGCGGTTGATCTCGTCGGCCAGGACGACCTGGGCCATGATCGGTCCGGGGCGGAACTCGAACTCGGCCGTCTTCTGGTTGAAGATCGAGAGGCCGGTCACGTCGGACGGCAGCAGGTCGGGGGTGAACTGGATGCGGCGGAAGGAGCAGCCGAGGCTCTGGCTGAGCGCCTTGGCGAGCATCGTCTTGCCGACTCCGGGAACGTCCTCGATGAGGATGTGGCCCTCGCACAGGAGCGCGACGAGGGCGATGCGCACCTCGACGTGCTTCCCGACGATCACGCGCTCGACGCTGGCGATCACGCGCTCCGCGGGCTGCTGGACGTTCTTCACGATGGGTTGGTCTCCCAGGTTACGGTGCGTGGGCACCGGTCTCGGGGCCCTGGACTCCCCAAGACAATACCCCAGCGCGTTACCGACCGGTTCATGGCGCCCTTGACCGATGGACGACGCGCGCGACGGTTGCGTTGCATGGTGATGCCGACATCCGCGTCCTTCGCGCCTTGACTCTCCTTGGGTGCGTATCGGCCGTTGAGCTTCAGGACTGTGCCCCGGAAAGTGCGTGAGCGCTCGTGAGTACTCGCAGGCGTCGCCTGATGGAGTCATTCGGCCATTGAATGGTCGATACGCCTCCTCCTCCCGGTCACATCGGGCTTCGGAACTCGGATGTGACGAGCGCCGTGGCTGCGAGTCAACCGCCGGTGAGGCGGAGGTACTCGGCCATGACCCGGCCCCCGATCGGCGCGGCCCGCCCGCTCCCCGATCCGCCGCTCTCGACCAGGACCGCGATCGCGATCTCCGGCGTCGCCCCGTCCTCCGCCGGCGCGAAGCCGATGAACCACGAGTGCGGTGCCTGCTCGCCGCCAAGCTGCGCCGTGCCGGTCTTGCCGGCGGAGCGGTGGTTGCCGATGCCGTAGAGCGTGATGTCGCCCTGTCCCGCGAAGAGCCGGCCGAGCTCAGCGTTGACGGCATCGACCATCGCGGCGCGAGTCTCGGCGGCGGCCTGGCTGTTGACCACCCGCGTGCCGCTGAGCGAGCTGAATGTCTGCAGCACCGAGTCACTCATCACGTTGCGCCTTGTGTGCGTCCGGACGTCGCGGACGACCCACGGCTGCGGCATCACCCCGTCGCCGGCGATCGCGGCGGCGACCATCGCCATCTGCACCGGCGTCACCTGGGTCAGGCCCTGGCCGAAGGCCGCGCTCGCCAGCTCGACGTCGCCCCTGAACGGGCCGCAGTCATTGTCGACCGGGGCGGTGACGTAGCTGGGCGCAACGCCGAGCGCCCGCCCGGGCGGACCGATCGCCACCGGGTCGCAGAAGCCGAAGCGGTGTGCATACTCCAGGAAGGCCTCGGCCCCGAGCTCGAGCCCGACGTGCGCGAAGTAGATGTTGCTCGACACCTGAAGCGCCTCGGATAGGGCCCACAGGTCGGGCTGGATGCCACCGAGGTCGTGCTCGCGGATCGTGAAGCCGTCGACGACGAAGCCCTCGACCTCCTGCCGCGGCTGGTCGGCGAAGGTCGTCCCCGGCGTGATGACGCCAGCGTCAAGCGCGGAGGCCGCGGTGAACACCTTCATGATCGACCCGGGGACGTAGAGGCCCTGCCGCGCGCGGCCGAGCAGCGGTTCGGCCGGGTCGTTGCGGAGCGCATCCATCGGCTCCTGCGCGCCGCCCGGATCGCCGGAGATCGGCGTTGCGTCGAAGGTCGGCGTCGAGACCAGGGCCAGCACCGCCCCTGTTCGGGGGTCCAGGGCGACGACCGCGCCCGGGTCTCCGCCCAGCTCTGCGGCGGCGAAGTCCTGGAGCCGCTGGTCGATCGTCAGCGACAGGTCCCTCGGCGTCGGCTGGCGGTCGAGGATGTCGCTGACGAGGTCGCGGATCGGGTTCGGATCGGTCTGGCCGACCAGCAGGTCCTCGTAGGCGCGCTCGATGCCGGTGCTCCCGAACCGGTGGCTGGCATAGCCGATGACGTGGGTGAAGGCGCTGTCGTGGTACGTCCTCCGGCTCAGGCCGCCGCTCACCTCCGAGCTCGCCAGCAGCTGGCCCTCGCTGTCGAAGATGCTTCCGCGTGGCAGCGTCCGGCGGGCGGCGATGACCTCCGGGTTGTCGGCGCGTACGGCGAGGTTTGGGGCCTCGAGCACCTGCCACCAGACCACGCTGAGCGAGACGATCGCGAAGCTGAGCATGAGGTAGAGGCCAAGCCGGCGAACATTGGTGGCGATCACGAGCCGGAGTCCGTATCGGCGCCGATCGCGCTCCGGTGGCTGATCGACAGTAGCAGGCCGATCATGATGAAGCTGGCCAGCACGCTCGACCCGCCGTAGCTGACGAACGGCAGTGTGATGCCGGTGAGCGGGATGAGCTTCGTGTTGCCGCCGATGATGATCAGCGTCTGGAGGCCCAGGCTCGCCGTCAGCCCGACCGCCAGCAGGGCGCTGAAGTCGTCACGCGCAAGGGCCGCGATGCGCAGGCCGCGGAAGACCATCACCGCCGCGAAGCCGAGCAGCGCGAACGCGCCGAGCAGCCCGAGCTCCTCCGCGATGGCGGTGAAGATGAAGTCGGTGTGCACGAACGGGATTGTCAGACCGCCACCGAGCGTGACGATCCCCTGCCCCAGGCCCTCCCCGAACACGCCGCCGCGGCCGAGCGCGTAGAGCGCGCGCACCGGCTGAAAGCCCGCCCCCAGCGGGTCGGCGAACGGATCCAGCCAGACGTCGACGCGGGCCTGGACGTGCCCGAACAGCTGGTACGCCACGAAGAAGCCGGCGACGAAGAGGATGAGGCCGATAAGGACGTACGACCGGCGGCCGGTCGCGGCGAACAGCATGATCAGGAAGGTGCCGAAGAAGAGCAGCGCGGTCCCGAGATCGTTGAGGCGGACGACGATGAGCATCACCGCCGCGAACAACGCCAGCATCGGCAGGAAGTACGGCAGCGGTGGGATCGACAGGAACCCGATCCGCAGGCGCGCGCTGGTGAGCAGGGTGCGCGTCTCCGCCAGGTAGCCGGCGAGGAAGATGACGAGGACGACCTTGAGGAACTCGCCGGGCTGCACGCTGACCGGCCCGAGGTCGATCCACAGCCGCGCGCCATTGACTTCGTAGCCGATGAGGAACGTAGCGACGAGCAGCACGATGCCGATGGCGGCCCACGTGTACTTGTAGTGGCGGAGGATCCCGTCATCGCGAAGCCCGATCGCGATCGCCAGCATCACCACCAGGCCGATCGCGAACCACAGCAGCTGGGTCGCGGCCATGCCCAGCTCGACGCCGAACGCGCTCGTCCCGGCCAGCTCCTGCGGGAGTCGGTTGAGCATGATGAGGCCGATGCCGCCCATCGCTCCCACCGCCGGCAGGATGAGCTGGTCGCCGCGATGGCCGGACAGCACAAGGAAGACGTGGGCGGCGAGGAACATCGAGACATAGCCGATCGCGAGCCCCAGCGGCCCCGGGTCGAGCTGGCCCTGGAGCGCGATGTTCGTGATCGCGAAGCCGAGCGGGACCATGACCAGGATCGGCAGCAGCAGCCGGAGCTCGACCACACGCCAGGTGACCCGCATCAGGCTCCGCTCACGTTCATCGGTCGAGGCGCATCCGCACGCGGCCGATGGTCAGCTCGTCGCCGAAGCTCAGTGCCACCGGCCGGTCGATGCGGTGCCCGTTGACGTAGGTGCCGTTCGTACTGCCCTGGTCCTCGACGAACCAGGCGCGGCCGCGGAAGGTCAGCATCGCGTGGTTCGAGCTGACGAAGTCGTCCTCCACGTAGATCGTGTTGTTCACGTTGCGCCCGATCGAGTTGATCGGTCCCAGGGGCAGCGTCGTCCCGACCGGTGGCTCGTCGTCGGGAGACTCGAGGACCGAGAGCCGCCCGATCCCCGAGCGCGACGCGATCTGCGCCTGCTCCGCGTTGCGCAGGTCGCGCAGCAGCGACCCGGCGAACCGCAGCAGGATCAGGTAGAGGAGCACGACGAAGCCGATCTGGAGCAGGAGCAACAGGATCCGCAGGATGTCGCCGGTCAACCGCGCACCTGGAACTCGATCTGGGTGTCGCCGATGCGGATGATGTCGCCCGGACCCAGCGCGATCTCGGTCACCGGCTGGCCGTTGACGCTCGACCCGTTGCGGCTGCCGAGGTCCGTGAAGCCATAGGCACCATGCTGGAGCTTGAGCTGGCAGTGGTGCCGGCTGACCATCGGGTCGTCGACGATCACGTCGTTGTCGCTGGCCCGACCGATGCCGATGAGCGGCCCACCGAGGTCGAACTGCACCGGCGTGCTGCCTCGGGTGGCCACGAGCAGATAGGCGCGCCGGGCCGACTCCGGCGCGGACGCTCCACCCGGATGCGCGTAGACCATCGTGTCGGAGCTCGCCGGCATCGGCTCGGCCTCGCGCACGTCACCGCCACGCTCGTCGACGACATTCGCGGCCACCCGGATCTCCCCGCGGCGCGTCGCCTCGTCGGCGAGGATCGTGACCCGCGGCCGCGCCACCAGCGTGTAGCGCTCGTGGCGAGCGCGTGCGAGCACGCCGTGGGCCAGGTCGTCCTCGAGCGAGCCACGGTACGACTCGAAGGCGGCGAAGTCGGTCGGGTGAAGGTGCAGGTCGTACTGGTTCGGCACGATCACCCCGGCCTCGCCGTACGTCTTGTTCGTGTCCATCGCGCGCTCGATACGCTTCGCGAGGCTCACGGGCTGGATCGAGGCGCCCAGTCGTCCGGCCGGTGCCTCGAGGAATCGCTCGAGGAAGGCCTCGATCCGCGACAGGATCCCCATCGAGCCGGATGCTAGCACTTGGGGTACGAACGGCCGTTCCGGCATGCCCCATTCGGCGGATGCGGGGCCGACGAGGCCCATCGGTATACTTCGTGGCCCGCCGGATCGGTGGAGTGGAGCGGCATTGACTGAGACCCTGACTGAGACCTTCTGCGAACGCTGCGGGACGCGCTACGAGTTCAGCGCGCCGACCCGCCTGAATCCCCTGCGCAAGACTCGGGGGCTGATCGGCGGGCTCAAGAACTACCTGACCAGCCAGGACGCCCTCGGCGACGCGCTCGACGACGCGATGCGGACCGAGGAAGGCGCGCTGGCCACCGCACAGCTGGAAGCCTTCCACGAGGCCTTCAACTTCTGCATCGACTGCCGCCAGTACACGTGCGTGAATTGCTGGAATGACGACGCCGGCCGATGCCGCAGCTGCGTCCCCGTCCCGGGCACCGATGACCTCGCCGAGCGCCTCGCGGCCTCGACCGCAGCCGTCGCCGAGCCGGTCGCCGGCATCGCCGGGGCCGACGTGTCGGATGAGGAGGTTCGCCGCCACCTCGGCCTCGAGGCGTGGCCGACGTCCGATCTGCCCGAGGAGGCCATCGCCGCGAACGGCAACGTCCCCGACGATTGGGCCGCGACCCCGGGTGCCTGGGCCAACGCGCCTGCGGCACCGGTCTACGAGCCCGAGGAGCCCGTCGCGACGGTCGGCGGCTTCGTGGGCGCCGACGGGTTCGTGTACGAGACCAAGGAGCAGGCCGACAAGGTCGCCGCCAACATGCTGGCCGAGGCGCTCGCCGCGCAGGAAGCGGCCCGTGCCGCGGCCGAACTCGAAGCCGCGCAGGAAGCGGCCCGTGCCGCGGGAGAACTCGAAGCCGCGCAGGAAGCGGCCCGTGCCGCGGCCGAACTCGAAGCCGCGCAGGAAGCGGCCCGTGCCGCGGCCGAACTCGAAGCCGCGCAGGAAGCGGAGGCTGCCGCGGCTCGGGCAGCCGAAGCTGCCGCAGTGCAGGCCGCCGCCGGCGACGCCGTCGCCGAGCCCGCGCTCACCGAGCCCGACGCGTCCTGGGTCGCCGCCGCGCTGGACGAGGACCCGACCGCTGCCGAGACCCCGGCCGAGCCGGTGCAGGCGGTCGAGCCGCAGCCGGAGCCCGTGGCGGCCGAGGCAGTGCAGGAGCCGCCGCACCTGCGTGTGGTGGCCTGGGACGCGGACGCCGTCCTCGAATTGGAGCCGGAGCCGATCATCGCCGGGGCCGAGCCGGTCGCTGCCGAGGCCGAGCCCGAGCCGGAGCCCGTCGCCGCCGAGGCCGAGCCCGAGCCGGAGCCCGTCGCCGCCGCCGCCGAGCCAGAGTCCGTCGCCGCCGCCGAGTCCGAGCCGGAGCCCGCGGCGCCGACGCCGATCGCGCCGCGCATCGCGCCGGTCAGCGAGACGATCCTTCACTTTCCCACGCGGCCCGTCCAGCCGGAGGGCGCCCAGCCGGCCGCGGCCGCGGACGAGACGCCCGAGGTGGCCGCGCGGCGTGCGCAGCTCGACTCGCTCGGCCTCGGTGGCGACCCGACGGAGGCCGACATGCCGGCGGTCCTTCCCTACCGCTCGCGCGGTGCGGCCGTCACTTCGGCCGAGCTCGCGATGCGAGCGGCAGCCGGCCAGCGGTTCTGGGAGGCATCGGCCCGCGAGGTGGCCGGTGCGGTCGGCAACGTGGGCGTCCAGAACTGCAGTGAGTGCGGACTGTCGCTTTCGGCGAACGCGCGGTTCTGCCGCCGGTGCGGCACGCGCCAGGCTCAGCCGGCCTGAGCGGATCAGGTCCCGGAGTCGCCCGAACCCTTCGTCCCCTCCGAGCTCGAGGCCTTCGGCTTCGCGCCCGTCTTCGCTGCGGCCTCGCCCCCTGACGGCTTAGGCTCGGATGACGTCGTTCCGCCACTGCGAGAGTCGGTCCGGTAGAAGCCGGAGCCCTTGAAGATGATCCCGGTTGGGTAGAGCACGCGCCGGAGCTCGCCGCCGCACCGCTCGCAGACCGATGGACCCTCCTCGAGCATCGAGTGGATCAGCTCGGTGACGGAGCCGCATGAGCGGCACTGGTAGTCGTAGGTCGGCACGGCCGCGGAATGATGGCACAACCGCGGACGCGCTTTGGGAGGGCTAGGCCTCGGAGGTTCGGGTTCCGAACCGGGTCCACCACGCGCGCTTGGCGCGCTCGGAGGTCGGACCGGTCGACATCGGCTCTGGGTGCAAGACGAGGCGGGCGACGGCGTGGAGATCGTCGGACATCTTCTCGCGCGGGAACTTGAGGACGATGGGACGCCCCTCGTTCGAGGAGATGACAGCCTTCGGCCCGTTGCTGACGATCGTGGCCGAGATCGGCAATCCCAGCGTCTTCGCCATGTCCTGGGAACGGATGCCGTGGTTCGCTCGGTTCACGATGACGCGCACCACGTTGCCGAACCCGAGCTCGCGGGCCAGCTCCAGGAACTGCGTGCTGTTGCGCAGGGCGCCGACCTCTGGAGTGACGACGAGGAAGATCTCGTTCGAGACCGCCAGCATCGCCATCGTGCGGTCGGCGTAGCCGGGGTGGTTGTCGACGATCACGTACGAGTGGTGGTCGCGGGCCCATCGCAGGGCGGCCAGGAGGAGGTCGACGGTGATGCGCTCGGACTCGGCCGGATCGGTTCCCCACGTGAGGACGCGCACGCCGCTGTCGGGATGCGTGGCGACGATCTGTTCGAAGGCAGAATCGGTCCATTCCTCCGGGGGGCTGTCCGCGAGGTCGGCAAGGCCCATCCGATAGGGCACGTCGAGAACGGCGGTCACATTGCCGACGCCGACGTCGGCGTCGAAGAGGAGGACCTCGGAGCGTGTCTGCTGGCGCAGGGCGACTGCCATGTTCACGGCCACCGTCGTCTTCCCGACGCCTCCCTTGGGGGCGAAGACGCTGACGACGTGGCCCTCGCCGGCGATCGGCGCCGAGCTGAGGGACTCGTCGGCCGCCCACGCGCCCGACTCGGTCGGCAGATGACGGCCGGTGCGAATGAGAAGCGCCTGGAGCCGATAGACCAGCGCATCGGGCGGGATCGGCTTGAGGGCGATCTCGTCACGACTGCCGCCGATACCGTCAGGAAGATCGGTCGAGGCGCTCATCAGGAGCAGCGTGGTGGACACCTTCGCGTCGTGGAGCTGCTGGTAGACCGCGGTGACCACCTCGGGGGGCAGGTCGCAGTCGACAACGCCCATGTCGACGTGCGGGGTGCCGTGGACCTGCCCGGGATCGACGCTGATCGGCTCGAAGCCGGCGCGTTGGAGTGCGTCGACGTACGCTTCACCGTCCTCGGCGACGGCAAGCAGGATGGTGGGTCGCTCCATGGCCTTCCTTACTCGGCGGATCTGGGGAGTCCGGTGCTGTTGGTCACCATCCTCCGGGTCGCACCGTGCGGGGACAATGGGACTCGGGCCGAGTAAGGCCTACCCCGAAAGTACCTCCGCGCCAGAGCTAGGCGCCGCGCGCCATCCGCATGCCGCACTTCGGGCAGTAGAAGGCGCTGGCGCTCCCGGCCTCGAAGCCGCAGTGCGCGCAGGTGAGGCCCGATCGGGCACCGATGGCCGGCAGCCTCGCCTGCTCCGCCTCCCCGAGGCTGTAGCCCGACGCGAGCACTTGCTGGTAGAGCGAGCTCAACAGCTTCTGACCGATGCGGTCCGTGTCGCCGCGGAGCCCCTTGCCACCCCAGCCGATGACGGCGCGCACGATGAGCTCACCCGACAGCTCGTCCCAATGCGAGGCGAGCCCACCGACGATGGCGTTGTAGTCCGGGTAGCCGCTCGTATCGGTATCGCCGTGCAGGAGCCCAGCGTGGAAGGTGTCGACGGTCATGTCGAGCGCATCGGTCATCTCGAGGACGTAGAGGCCGTGGCGCCCGACGGGGCCGACGTCACGGCGCGCGAGCACCCACTGCTGGACCTCGTTGAAGCGCTCGATCGCCGGCGAGGCGTCCGAGAACTCGAGGGGGAGTGGCGCAATCGTCTCCACCGGCGTCTGGCTGACCGGCTCGACGATTCCCGGAATCGCGGCCGCGACCGTCGGGTCGGCGGGCAGGCGGAGGCCGTCGCTGCTGCGCGCCACCAGCGAGATCCGTAGCCCATACTCCTGGGCTCGGACCTCCTCCTGGATCGCGGTCGGCGGCGGCGGCGGCTCGGCCTCGGTCTTCTTGCGCCGGAGGAACGACATGCTTGAGTAGGCCCCTCGTGCTGCTCGGCGCGGCGATTCTACCAGCCGGGTCTCGCCGGGCCGCCATGGCCCAATCGGGTATTGGGTCCGGTCAGGTCGGCCGATCTATCGGGCAGATCCTCGCTCGAGGGACGCTTCTGCTGGACCTGGCCCGATCCATCGGGCAATTCTGCGCACAAAGGGCATTCGCGCTGGATCTGGCCCGATCTGTGAGCAGCGCGTGGATGGGTCGAGCCGTCCTTCACAGTAGTGCCGTCGCGTGCGCCTATCGCTCCGGACGCGAGCCTCGTGTGAAAACGCCCCGATTGATCGAGGGCTACCCCAATTGGCGGAGCTGGTCCTCGAGCTCAGTAAGGCGCTCCCGCTCTCGCTGCACCACGGCTTCAGGTGCCCGGGACACGAATGCGTCGTTGGCGAGGAGCCCACGAACGCGCTCGATGTTCGCCTCGAGCTCGGCCACCCGCTGCGCTCGGCGGTCGGACCCGCCGCCGGCGGCCGAGGCGTCCACCCCCAGCCAGGCGGCGCCGAGCGGAGTGGCAGCAACGAGCGTCGGGCGCTCGCCGTCGGATCGCAGCTCGATCGGTCGGACATGGGCGAGCGTCTCGACATACGGGGCCGCCTCCGAGAGTGCCGCGCGGGCATCGGCGTCGGCCGGTTCGACCACGACCGGGACCCACGCGCCGGCGGGCGTGCCGGCCGACATGCGCAGGGTGCGAACTTCACGCACGAGCGCGGAGAGGTCCGCGAACGCCCGCTCCGCCTCGGGATCGGCAGCGCCCGGCTTCGGCCACGCCGCCCGGATCAGGAGCGGCTCAGCGCGGGTGGCTCGAGGCTCGAGCTCGGCGAGCGCCTGCCAGATCTCCTCCGTCACGAACGGCATGAGCGGATGCAGCAGCTTCAGGAGCGTTGCGAGCCCGTCGGCGGCGGCCGACCAGGTGGCGGCGCGGTCCGCATCGGCCGCGTCCGGACGGCGCAGGTCGACCTTGGCCATTTCGAGGAACCAGTCGCAGTAGTCGCTCCATGCTGCCTCGTAGGCGGTCGCGGCGTAGCCGGGCAGGTCGAGGTCGTCGAGCTGTCGGGTGGCGCGCTCGGTGGCGGCCGCGAGCCGCGAGCGGATCCAGCGGGCCGGCAGCGAGGGCTCCGATGACGGCTTGCCAATAGGCTCCGGCTGGGCACGGAGCACGAATCGGGCGGCGTTCCACAGCTTGTTCGTGAAGTTGCGGCCGCCGGTGAGCTTCGCATCGGTCAGGCGCTGATCGCTGCCAGGGCCAGTGCCGGCCGTGAGCGCGAAGCGCAGGGCATCGGCGCCGATGGCAGAGATCATCTCGAGCGGGTCTGCGACGTTGCCCTTCGTCTTGCTCATCTTCGCGCCCGTCGGATCGCGCACGATCCCGTGGAGGTAGACCGTGTGAAACGGCTCGGCATCGGTCAGGAAGAGGCCGAGCATCATCATCCTCGCGACCCAGAAGAAGAGGATGTCGTAGCCGGTCTCCATCACGCTGGTCGGGTAGAAGCGCCGGTAGTCGGGCGTGTCTTCCGGCCAGCCGAGGGTGCTGAACGGCCACAGGCCCGCACTGAACCAGGTGTCGAAGATGTCGGTCTCCTGGGTCAGCTCGACCGCCGGGCGGGCGCACTCGGCGCACGCGTCCGGACCGCCCTCCGCGTCCGAGACGGTGATGTGGCCGTCGGGGCAGAACCATGCCGGGATGCGATGGCCCCACCACAGCTGCCGTCCGACGGCCCAGTCGTGGATGTTCTCCATCCAGTGGGCGTACACCTTCTCGAAGTGCGCGGGCAGGATCCGGGTCCTCCCCTCGGTGACCGATGCGAGCGCGCGCTCCGCGAGCGGCTTCGTCCGGATGAACCACTGCACGCTGAGGCGCGGCTCGACCACGGTGTCGCACCGATCGCAGTGGCCGACGACCATCTGGTGCGGACGCTCGCTCTCAAGGTCGCCCATCTCTCGCAGGCGCTCGACGACGGCTCTGCGGGCGTCGAACCGATCCATCCCGGCGAACTCGCCGCCGTTCTCGTTCATCCGCGCCGCCTCGTCGAGGACGGAGATCATCGGCAGCCCGTGCCGGCGGCCGAGCTCGTAGTCGCCGAAGTCGTGCGCCGGCGTGATCTTCACCGCCCCGGTGCCGAACTCGCGCTCGACCGACGCGTCCGCAACGATCGGCAGGCGCCGACCCAGGAACGGAAGGACGGCGTCGCGGCCGAGGATGCCCCGGTACCGATCGTCGTCGGGGTGCACCGCGACCGCGGTGTCGCCGAGGATCGTCTCCGGGCGGGTGGTGGCCACGCTGATCCACGCGTCGGGGTCCGGCGTGCCGTCCGCGCGCGCCAGGTGGTAGCGCACGGTCCACAGCGTCCCGGTCTCCTCGCGATGGATGTTCTCGAGGTCGCTGATCGTCGTCCGGCAGCCGGGGCACCAGTTGACGAGCCCCTCTCCGCGGTAGACCAGCCCGGCGTCCCACAGCCGCTTGAAGGCGACGCGCACGGCCTGCGCGCTGCCGGGGTCCATCGTGAATCGGAGGCGAGTCCAGTCGAGGCTCGCGCCGAGCCTGCGGTGCTGCTCGCCGATAATGTCGCGCGTTTCGTCCATAAAGCGCCACATCCGCTCGAGGTAGTGCTCGCGGCCGAGCGAGGCGCGAGTCTCCCCCTCCTCGGCGACGATCCGGTCGAGGACGAACTGCGCGGCGATGCTGGCGTGATCGACCCCGGGCAGCCACAGCGTGTCGTCGCCGCGCATGCGGTGATAGCGGATGAACGCGTCCTCGACGGTCGCGGTCAGGGCGTGCCCCAGGTGGAGGGCGCCGGTTACGTTCGGCGGCGGCTGGGTGATGACGAACCGATCCGCCCCGGGCGGCTGCTCTGCGTCCGGCGTGAAGGCGCCGCTCTCCATCCACAGCGCGTAGATCGCAGGCTCGACGAGGGCGGCGTCGTAGCGCGGGGCGAGCTCCCGTCGCGTCGTCGTCATCGGTCCTGCGCTCCTGCATCGGTCAAGCAAAAACCCGTTCGCCGAAGGACGAACGGGTCGTGGTACCACCTTCGTTCGAGGCTCACGGTGAGCCTCCTCGTGTTCCGCGGTATCGGGCGGACCCGTGCGGCTCGCGTGCGACCTTCTCCCTCTCGTTCCGCGGCGGGCTCTCAGCCGTGGCACGCCTCTCTTGCGCGGCCGGTGGAGGGGTACTCCTCACGGTCAATGCCGAGCACCAAGTTTATCACCCACCCGCACGCGGACCGATGAAGGTGCCATGCGCCGATACGGGACTCGGCTCAGCGAGCGCGGTCGAGGGTGACGCGCAGGCCGCCCTCGGGTCGATCCTCGATGTTCGCCCCGTCGCCCTCGAGCTGCGCGATCGCGTTTCGGACGTCGAATCCGGCGGCGTGGGTGGCGCGGAACACGAACTCGCCGGTCTGTCCCAGGCTGAGCGCGACGGCATCGATGCCCTCGACGCCGGAGAGCGCCTGCCGGAAGCCGGTGATCGCCCCGAAGCTCCCGAGGCCCTTGACGACGACCTCCGTCGTGGCCGGCTCCGCGCCGGTCGGCGCCGGCTTGGCCGCTTGTGCGTCTGGCGTCCGCGGGAGCGTGGCATCCAGCTCGGCGAGTCGCGCGGCGAGGACCTCCTCCTCGGCCGGATGTACCTCGGGCGCGGGCTCGGGGACGCCATTCGATGCGGCCGTGATCGGCTCGACGGGCACCTGGTCGTCGGCGCTCGTCGGCGCGGCGGCGGCCGCCGCGGTGGCCACCGCGGTCGAAGGTGCAGGGATGTCGGTCTTCGCCGCGGGGCCGCCATCCAGGCTCGGCGCCTTCGGCATGCGCTTGGCCGCGGCCGCGAACGCGGCCGGGTCGTTGATCTCGATGAGCTGAGAGTGGTACGCGTCGAGCTCGCGCTCGTACTCGGCGACGCGCTCGCGCACCGCCTTCGTCTCCGCCTCGGTGCGCGTCGTATCGGTGGCGAGCTGCTGGTCGAGCTGGGCGCGGCGGGCGACGACGCGCTGCTCGGCCTCCTTCGTGATCCGCTCCGCCTCGGCCTTCTCCCACTCCCCGACCTCGGCGACGTCCGTCTCGGCCCGCTCGCGAAGCTCCCTGCGGCGCCGGTCGGCGTCACTCTCGAGGAGACGAACCTGCTCGTCCGCCTTGGTTCGCAGGTCGGCGACGCCGGTGTCGCGGGCCTCGTCGGCCACCTTCCGCATTGCGGCGACCAAGTCGCGCATGAACTCGTCGCCGGTCTGCCCGGCTGCGGCAGCGGCGGCCGCGGCCGCACCATCGTCCGCAGTCTCGGTGACGGCTTCGGCGGGTTGCTCAGCGGGTTCGCCGGCCTTCTCGCTCGCGCCCGCTGGTGCTTCCATCTCGGCCGCGGGCTCGGTCGTCGAGGCGGACGCATTGTCGGGTGCGGCCTGCTCGGCGGCGGGCTGGTCGCCGGAGGGCGTGGGCGTCATCGGCTCATCCTCGCCGCCGCGCGCGACCTCTCCGCCCTCGGCGTCCATCTCGGACGACCACGGAAGGCGGAACCCCGGGCGGCGCTGGTTGGCGGTCATGCGGTGGATCTTCTCCTTCGGGCTGAGGCGCGGGAATGTGTTGCGGCCGGTCCACATCCTAGCGCCGCCCGGCGCCAAGACAGAGGCGCCCAAAGTACGGTCGGTCGCGGGACTCCGGTACTCCCCGCCCCGGTTGCTACCATCGGTCCATGAGCGAATTACCGGCGTCGGCCGAGCTCGTCGTGCGCATCGTGCTCATCGCGCTCGCCGCGCTGGTCGCCATCATCGCCCTGCGCATCGGCGTGAACGTGGGCGTGCGGCACGTGGTCGAGCATCGATCCGCCGCATCCGGCGGCCTTCTGCCGCCCGAGGGGCTCGAGGGCCGGGTCCGCACCGTCGGTCAGCTGATCGTGCGTGTCGGCGCTGCGATCATCCTGGTGATCGCCGTGCTCATGGTGCTCGGCGAGCTGGGGATCAACATCGGTCCGGCGATCGCCGGGCTGGGCCTCGTCGGGATCGCGGTCGGGCTCGGCGCGCAGACCCTGGTGCGAGACTGGCTGGCCGGCATCTTCGTCGTCCTCGAGAACCAGTACAGCTACGGCGACCTCGTACGCGTCGCGGGCGTGGAGGGCACCGTCGAGGAGTTCAGCCTGCGGCGCACGCTGCTGCGCGACGCCGACGGGTCGTTCCACTCGGTGCCGAACGGACAGATCCTGGTGGCGACGCGGCTGAGCCGCCGCGGCGGAGGCCAGGGAATCGCACTCGACCCCGAGCCCGCGGAGCCTGACTCGGAGGCCGATCCCGGCTAGAGGCTTCAGAGCCAAGGCCCCGAATTCCCGCGTCACGGGCGTAGCGGCAAGGAACTGGCCAAATTTCCCGCCCCGCGCACACTTCGGCGACCCTGGTGGCGATCTGGGTGGCAGATCGTCGCGCCCCACGTAACTTCGGACACTCATTGGCCGATACGCCCGTGGGGTGGGAATCGGCCTGCCACGCCGCTATGCGAGAGCCTAGGCGGACTCTTCCTCGGGCTCCTCGCGGGCGGCAGCCCGACCGCGGCGGCGGCGAGGCTCTTCCTCGGTCTCGGTGACGAGCATCGGCGGCTGGCCGTGCTCGATCGTCTCGGCGGTGATGACGACCTTGGTGACGTCGGTGCGCTCGGGGATGTCGTACATCACGTCGAGCAGCGCCTCCTCGACGATCGTGCGCAGGGCCCGCGCGCCGGTCTTGCGGTCGATCGCCAGCTTGGCGGTGGCCTCGAGCGCATCGGGCGTGAAGACGAGCTCCACCTTGTCGAGCGACAGGAACTTCGTGAACTGCCGGGTGACCGCGTTCTTCGGCTCGGTAAGGACCTTGACGAGGTCTTCCTGTGCCAGCGCGGCCAGCGAGACGACGACCGGCAGGCGGCCGACGAACTCGGGGATGAGGCCGTACTTCAGCAGGTCCTCGGGCATGAGCTTGTCGAGGAGGACCTGGCGGCGCTCTTCCTTCGACTGCTGCGCCGCCGACCCGAAGCCGATCCCGCGCTTGCCGACCCGCTCCTCGATGATCTTCTCGAGCCCCTCGAACGCCCCGCCGCAGACGAAGAGGATGTTCGTGGTGTCGATCTGGATGAAGTCCTGGTGCGGGTGCTTGCGCCCGCCCTGCGGCGGCACGTTGGCGGTGGTGCCCTCAAGGATCTTCAGCAGGGCCTGCTGCACGCCCTCGCCGGAGACGTCGCGCGTGATGGAGGGGTTATCGGTCTTGCGCGCGATCTTGTCGATCTCGTCGATGTAGATGATTCCGCGCTGCGCCCGCTGGACGTCGAAGTCGGCGGCCTGGATGAGGCGCAGGAGGATGTTCTCGACATCCTCGCCGACGTAGCCGGCCTCGGTCAGCGAGGTCGCATCGGCGATGCAGAACGGCACGTCCAGGATTTTCGCCAGCGTCTGCGCCAGCAGTGTCTTGCCGCTTCCCGTGGGACCGACGAGGAGGACGTTCGACTTGCCGAGCTCGACGTCGTCGACGGTGTGGCCGGCGTTGACCCGCTTGTAGTGGTTGTACACCGCGACCGAGAGGACCTTCTTGGCCTGCTCCTGGCTGATGACGTACGCGTCGAGCTGGTCCTTGATCTTGCGCGGGCTCGGGAGGGGGGTCGCCGACGCCTTCGACGCGCGTGGCGTCTCGAGCATCTCCTCCTCGATGATCTCCTGGCAAAGGTTGATGCACTCGTCGCAGATGTACACGCCCTGGCCCGCAATGAGCTTGCGGACCTGCTCCTGGCTCTTGCCGCAGAAGGAGCAGCGGTACGGAACCTTCGACTTGGTGGTCATCGGTGGCCGATGGTAGCACGGGCATGCCAACCTTCTCCGATGGCCCAAAGGTCTTGGTCGGCACCGATCGCGACGCTGCGCTTCGCGCGCGTCGAGACCTTCATCGGATCGATGTGGGTGGCCGAGACCGATGCCGGCATCGCCACTGTCTCTCGATCCGAGCCCTTCGCCGCGCTCGAACGCCGCTTCCGGGGTTCATCGCTCGAGCCGGCGACGCTCGACACCTCGTGGATCGAGGTTGCGCTCTCGGGCGGACCCCTGCCCCCGGTCGACTTGCGAGGCCTCTCGGCGTTCGACGCGGCTGTCTACGAGCGCGTCCGCCAGATCCCGTCTGGCCAGACGCTTTCTTACGGCGAGGTCGCGGCGATGGTGGGTTCACCCCGCGCGGCCCGCGCGGTCGGCGGAGCGATGTCGCGCTGTCCGCTCTTCCCGGCGGTGCCGTGCCACCGGGTCGTGCGTGCCGCGGACGGCTGGTCCGGCTGGGGCAGCGACCCAGCCATCAAGCGCCAGCTGCTCGCCGCGGAGAGGCGTAGCAGGGTTCCCTTGGCACGGGCGTAACGGACAAGAAGTGGCCGAATTCCCGCCACACGGCAGGTCGGGCGACGCAGACGGCGATCTGGGTCGCGGACTGTCCCGCCCCGCGGCAGGATCGGACACTGAGTGGCCGATACGCCCGCCCGGTGGCAACGCGACGGGAACGCCGCTACTTCTTGGGCTTGTCGGCTTCCGCGGCCTCTTCGGCGGTCGGCATCTCGCCACCGGCCTTCTGGGCGAGGCTGATCAGCGACTCGTTGTTGCCGGCGAAGACCTCGTCGATGAGGCCGTAGGCCTTCGCCTCGTCGGGGCTCATGAAGTAGTCGCGGTCCGAGTCGGCCTTGACCTTCTCGATCGTCTGGCCGGTGTGCACCGCGAGGATCTCGAGCAGCCGGGTCACGAGGTGGAGATTCTCGCGCATCTGGATCTCGACATCCGGGGTGTTGCCACGGAAGCCCGAGGAGCCCTGGTGGATCATGATCCGGCTGTTCGGCAACGCGTAGCGCTTGCCGGTCGCGCCGGCAGCCAGCAGCACGGCTCCCATCGAGGCCGCCTGGCCGATGCAGATCGTCGAGACCGGGGCGCGCAGGTACTGAATCGTGTCGTAGATGGCGAGGCCACTGGTCACGACGCCACCCGGCGAGTTGATGTAGAGCTGGATGTCCTTCTCGGGGTCCTCGGACTCGAGGAACAGCAGCTGGGCAATGATCAGGTTGGCGACGTTGTCCTCCACCGCGTCGCCCAGGAAGATGATGCGGTCCTTGAGGAGCCGCGAGTAGATGTCGAAGGCCCGCTCACCGCGGGCGCTCGACTCGATGACCATCGGGACGAGCATCGGTCAGTCGGACTCCTGTGATTGCTCGGGTTGGGTGGTGGCTGGTTCGAGGGCGCGCTCGATGAGCGTATCCACCAGTTTACGGTTGCGCAGCGTCATCCGCAGATAGCTGCGGCCGCGCCGGCTGCTGAGGTGCTCGCGGAGCTGGCCAGGGTCCTCGTAGCGGTCAAGCTGCGCGGCGATCTCGGCGTCGATCTCCGTGTCGGTGGCGTCGACCTCCTCCTTCTCGGCGATCGCGGACAGCACGAGAAGGGTCTTCACGCGCCGCTCCGCCGGCTCGCGGAGCTCGGCGGTCAGCTCCTCCGGGGACTGCTTCGACAGCGCCAGGTACTGGTCGAGGCCGATGCGCTGCTGCGCCAGCCGCGAGCGCAGCTCGTCGCGCATGATCTCGACCTCGTTGACGATCATCACCTCCGGCAGCTCGACGGTCGCATTGGCGGCGGCGAAGTCGATGATCCGATCGCCGAACTGGTGCCGCGCCTCCGCGTCGGCACGCTGGGTGAGCGCGTCGCGGATCTCGGCGCGCAGCGCGTCGAGGGTCTCGACGTCGGAGACGGACTTCGCGAACTCGTCGTCAAGCTCTGGAAGGAGCTTTTCGCGCAGGTCGAGGAGCTCGACTTCGAAGTGCGCGTCCTTTCCGCGGAGGTCCTCGACGCGGTAGTCGTCGGGGAAGGTGATGTCGAAGCCCTTCGCCCCACCGATCTCGAGGCCGATGAGCTGATCCTCCCACCCGGGGATCATCCGGTCCTCGCCGATGACCAGTGGCAGACGATCCGCGGATCCGCCCTCGAATGGCTCGCCATCGATCGTGCCGGTGAACTTCACCGACGCGATGTCGTCCTTCTGCGCACCGCGCCCATCGATCGGGCGCAGGGTGGCCTGCTGCTCGCGCAGCTCGTCGATGACCTGGTCGACCTGCTCGTCGGTCGTCTCGGGGACCTCGAGCCCGAACGAGTAGTCGGTGTACGCGCCGAGGGTCACCTCCGGGCGGACCGGGACGGTGGCGGTGAACGTGATCGCCCGACCCTCGGCCAGCGAGGCGGGATCGATGTCGACGTCCGGCGAGTCGATCGGGATCACATCGGTCTGGTCGAGCGCCTTGTCGTACGAGTCCTGCACGAGGTGGTCGATCGCCTCGGCGACGACGCTGGTGCGGCCGACGAACCGATCGATGACCTGCCTCGGCGCCTTCCCGGGCCGGAATCCCGGGACGCGCGTTCGCTCGGCGACGTGGCGGTAGGCGGTGGCGAAGTGGCGATCGACCTCGTCCGGCGGGACCTCGATCTCGAGGACCATCTTCGAGCCCGGCTCGGGCCTCGTGGATACGGTGACCATTCAGCCGGTCGGCGCCGCCGAGGCGACAGGGGGACCGCTGTACCCCTGATCGGCGATCCGCTGGGCCGGCGCCGCGTAGGGCTCGGTCGTCGGCGGCGTCATCGCGCGGAGCCCGTCCACCAGGCGGTTGTACATCGAGAAGGCCGAGGCGATGAGGACGGCCAACTGCACGTCGCCGTCCGTCGCTCCCGCCCTCGTCGCCGACTGGACATCCGCCGCCGTGAGGTCCAGGGGGTTGTGACGGACCACACCGGCGACGTGCAGGAGCGCCCGCAGCTTCGGGTCGAACCCACCGAGCGACCCGACCTTCAGCTCGTCGACGAGCGGGGGGCGAACCGTGTCACCGTCCCGCGCGAGGAGCTCGCTCGCGAACGCGGCGTGGGAATCCATGCAGTAGAAGCAGTCATTGCCGGCAGAGACGGCCGTCGCGATCATCTCGCGCTCTGCGCGCCGCAGAGTGGCACCCGGGAAGTCGTGGACCAGCAGCTCATCCGCGAGCCCTCGAAGGTGCACGCCGAGGCCCGGTGTCAGTCCCATTGCGGCCGTGATGCCGGGCGCGTCGGGCAGGCCTCCGACGATCGGCGCCTGGGCCGCGCGCTGGAAACGCTCGTCATCGCGTGTCATGCTCGGCCTCCTGCCTCCGAACTGGAGCGACTGCCCGATCTCGGGCGGTTCGCTGGATATCCTACTGTGGACGGCGATGGCACTCGAACGCTCGTTCCCGAGCATCCCCTCGCGCGACGCCCTCCCTCGGACGTGCCCGGCTGGCGTCCGTTGACGGCTCGGACGCTGACGATTCGCGGCGAGGCCTACCCGCTTGTCCTGCCCAACCTGCGCGATCCGCGGCTCCACGTCGCCGCGGTGATCATCACCATCCACGTCCTCGGCCAGGTCGCGTTGGGCTTCACGGTGACGGTGCCGCAGATCCTGGCCGCCATCCTGACCTGCGCCATCCTCGAGGTGGCGCTGACGTTTCGGCAGTCGCGCGCGTTCGTCTGGCCGGCCAGCGCGATGCTCACCGGCAGCGGAGTCGCACTGATCCTGCGGGTCGTCGGCACGCCGCCCGACGAACCGTGGAGCACCTACGCCTGGCACTGGTTCGCCGTCATCGCTGGGCTGTCGCTGCTGTCGAAGTACGTGATCCGCTATCGCGGGACGCACATCTTCAACCCGTCGAACATCGGCCTGGTCGTCGCGTTCCTCGTTCTCGGACCAGCACGCGTAGAGCCGCTCGACTTCTGGTGGGGGCCGCTGGATGCATGGATGATCGCCGCGTACGCCGTGATCCTCGTCGGTGGCCTGCTCATCACGCGGCGGTTGGCGCTCCTCGGGCTCGCCGCGAGCTTCTGGTTCACGCTGGCGCTCGGGCTCGGGTTGGTGGCGGTCTCCGGGCACTGCATGACCGCCAACTGGGCCTTCGCCCCGGTGTGCGGCGTCGACTTCTGGCGGATCGTCGTCACCTCACCCGAAGTGCTCATCTTCCTGTTCTTCATGATCACCGACCCCAAGACGGTTCCCCTCGGACGAGTGGGCCGGGTCGTGTTCGGGGTGCTCGTCGCCGTGACGAGCACGCTGTTGATGGCCCCCCAGACCGACGAGTGGGGGTCCAAGGTCGGCTTGCTGGCTGGGCTCGTGGTCGTGAGCATCGCTCGACCCGTGGTCGATTGGCTGGTGCCGGCACCGGCATCGGCCGGGGATCGCATCGGCGCATTCGCGTCGCGGCTCGCCGGCGGCCGCGGTTGGCGGCTCGCGCCGCGCGTCGCCCTCGTCGCGCTGGCGGTGCTCGTGATCGGCGGCGGCATCGTCGCCGCCGGGGCGCCCGCACGCGGCCCGGCGCTGGGCAACACGGAGGAGCTCCTCAACCGGCTGCCCACGAACGTGGATCCGGCCACCCTGCCGGCGATCACCGTCGCAGAGGATGTCGTCGACTTCGACCACGAGCTCGCGGGCCCCGGAATGAACGAGGTCGTTGTGACCCTTGCCCGCAACCTCGAGCTCGAGAACCAGGCATTGCTGCGGCGGGACGAGTCGATCCTCGTCGCCGTCGACCATGGGGACCGGCTCGTCGAGATGCGGGAGCGGCTGCGGGCGACCTCGACGTCTGGGACGACGGTCCTCACCCACTACGAGTTCGACGGGATCGATGTCTCGCTCATCGAGCCGTTCGGCGCACAGACCGGTCTGAGCCTGGGGCTCGCCGGCCGCGGGACGATGATCACCGAGACGCTCGATGCGGACGGCGAATCCATCAGCCGGGAGTCGTCGCCCTTCGATCTCACCTTCGCGATGCGCCGGGCGACGGGCGACCGCTGGATGAACGTGGCGGTCCTGCCCGACGACGGTTGAGCGTCAGCCTCCGGCCCGATCGGGCGGCTCGCGGGACCGATCCGGTGGTGGGCGAGGCGAGACTCGAACTCGCACGTCTTGCGACACCGGCTCCTAAAGCCGGCGCGTCTGCCATTCCGCCACTCGCCCGCCGCAGTCTACCAATGGACCGATGCGGCAGATGGGATCAGCCTGGTCGGGCGCTCATCCCGGAGTACTCGGCCTTCGCGGCCTCGGTGCGCTCGGCCTTCGGCTTCGTCACGTCGTCCTTGGCATGCTTCGGATCGGGCTCCGCGGCGCCGCCCGCAGTCCCGGCGGCGTCGAGGGCCTCGACGCCCGACGGCGGCTCGCCCGACAGGAAGCGCTCGACCGCCTTCCGCGCCAGGGCGGCCGTGACGATCGCGGCAGCCGCCTCGAAGGCTGACCAGGCGGCGCGCTGCGGGCCAGGCGGTCCCTCGGCGATCTGCTTCGCCAGCTTCTTGCTGATCTTGCCGTGCTTGCGCGGATCGTGCCGCCACCTCACGAGCTCCTCGGAAAGCGCCCGTCTGCTCTCCGATGCGCGCGGGCCGAGAGCGCCGGCCATGTGATCGACCCAGGCCTGCATCGGTTTCGGAAGTGAGTCGTAGGCCTTCTCCGGGTCGGTCGGGAAGAACCGTCGGCGGACGAGCCCGGCCACCCGGCCCGGGCCGCCGACGAGCAGGAAGACCGCGCCGGCGCCGATGCCGATGACCAGTGCCGGGTTCTCCTGGAATCGCTTGCGGATATCGAGCGCGTCGCGCAGCTGGGCGGTGGTCCGCTCGAGCTCCGTGCGCTTGGCGTCGATCTCTACCCGCGTCTCAGCAAGCGTTTCGCCCACTCGAAGTCCTCCTTGACCGCTTCGATCGTCTCGTCCGGCGTGAACTTGGCCGACTGGATTCTCCGAATCCCCTGCCACGCGAAGATGCCCGCCAACGCAATCAGCAGGAGCACCATGAAGAGGGCGATGATCCACGGCCGGACGCCCGTCAGCTCCGAGATGATGAACACGAGCAGGATCATCAGCACGATCGCCATCAGCACCGCAAACGCCAACGCGATCGCCAAGAAGACCACGCCAGTCCGGTAGGTGATGATGTTCTCGGTGACTTCCTGCCGGCCGCGCTGCGCCTCGAGCTTGCCGAGCTCGACGACGCCCGACGCGAGGCGTCGGACAAGCGTGAAGGCATTCTCCCGCCCTCGCGGCTGATCGCCCGTGGTCATGGCACCTCCGTCGACGGGAGTTCGAATCGTCGCTCAGCCGCCAAGCCGGCGGGATACACGATCATACCAACGAGCAATTCGGGTGCCGACGGCGCGGGATCGGATCCTCGACTATCCTTCCGCGCCGTATGGCCAAGCGACGACGCACTTCCGGGATCCAGAAGCGCGAGCGCGCCAGCTCGGAGGCGATGAGCAGGCGGATCGACCAGGGCAGCGCACCGGCGCTGCCCGATTGGCGCCTGCTGCTCATCGGAGGCGTGCTCGTCGTCGGCGTGCTGATCCTGGCCCTCGTCCTTCTCTTCGGCGGCACGCCATCCGCGAGCATCGGCGTCCAGCAGCAAAACGACGGCGGGACGCATGTGGCCCCCGGGGTCGATTGCCGCGACCCGGCGCAGCAGAACGATGCGACGCTGTGCAGCACCGATCCGTACTCGTCGCTGCCCGCAGCTTCCGGTCCTCACTGGGATCCCAGCGCGCTCGCGAACTGGGGCGTGTACTCCGCCCCGCAGCCCGAGACGCAGCTGATCCACAACCTCGAGCACGGCGGCGTCGTGATCTGGTACGACCCGGCGGCCCTCGACGCCGAGTCGATCGACGGGCTGACCAGCTACGTCAACACCCAGACCGCGAGCGGCGTCAGCGGCCGGTACAAGTTCATCCTCTCGCCGTGGGGCGGGACCGATCCGCTCCCGGCGCCGATCGTCGCTTCGACCTGGCAATGGCTGCTCGAGCTCGAGGCGGCCGACACCGACATGATCGACGAGTTCGCGCGCGCCCACTACGGCGACGCGCCCGAGCCGAACGGCGGTCCTGGGCCACCCGGCTAGACCCGTGGTCGCCGACCGATCGGGCGAGATCTCACACGACCGGAGCTCATGTCAGGTTCTGCCCGATCTGTCGGTCGAAATCACGGAGGAAGTGCGCTCCTGTTGACTGCCGCCCGATCTGTCGGGCGGTGGGCGGCGGACCACTCTAAATTGACCCGGAACGGCGCCTGCGGCATCATCCCCTTGGGCGCCTAGCTCAACGGCAGAGCAAGTGACTCTTAATCACTAGGTTCGGGGTTCGAATCCCCGGGCGCTCACCACCCCAGGCTCTCGAATCGGGTCAAAGTCCTCGGCTCGCCATTCGTGATCCCCGTCGGTGACGGTTCCGCGGCACGGTGAGCCCGCTGTCAACGGATATATCAATACTGATATACCCCGCGACCCGCTCGCCAACCGCCACGTGACCGACTGAACGGACCAATCACGGACATCGGTCCATCCGGAGGATTGTCTTGCCGCAGATCCCGATCGAGCGCCACGCCCTCGATAACGGGCTGCGCATCATCCTGTCGCGCGACCCGCGCGCGCCGATGGTCGCCGTCAACCTGTGGTACGACGTCGGCAGCAAGCACGAGAAGCCAGGCAAGACGGGATTCGCGCACCTCTTCGAGCACATGATGTTCCAGGGGTCGGCGAACGTGGAGAAGGGGCAGCACTTCAGCCTCGTCCAGGCCGCCGGCGGCACCCTGAACGCAAGCACCTGGCTGGACCGGACGAACTACTACGACACGCTTCCCGGCCATGAGCTCGAGATGGCGCTCTGGCTCGAGGCCGACCGCATGGCGAGCCTGCTGCCGGCGATGACCCAGGAGAAGCTCGACAACCAGCGCGACGTCGTGAAGAACGAGCGTCGCTGGAGCGTCGACAACCAGCCGTACGGGGACTGGGACGAGCGCATCCAGTCTCTCGTCTATCCCGAGCAGCACCCCTACCACCACCCGACGATCGGCTCGATGGAGGACCTCACCGCCGCATCGCTCGACGACGTGCGCGAGTTCTTCGCGACCTGGTACGCGCCGAACAACGCGGTTCTTACGATCGCCGGGGACTTCGAGACCGATGCGGCCCTCGCCATGACCGAGCGCCACTTCGGCCCCATACCGCCGGCCTCGGCCAAGCCCGCGCCGCCCGACATGACCGTCGACCCGAGGATCGGCAGCGACGTACGGGTCACCGTCCCCGACCAGGTGCCTCTGCCGCGGATCTACCTCGCGCATCGTGTCCCGCCGTTCGGGACCGATGCCTTCGACGCGCTCGACGTGGCCGCCGACATCCTCGGCTCGGGTCGCGCGTCGCGCCTCTACGCCAGCCTCGTGCGAGAGCGGCGCCTCGCGCAGGACGTCAGCGTCTTCGTCTTCCCGATCATCGGGGGCGCGAGCATGTTCACGCTGTGGGTCACCGCCCGACCGGGGGTGGCGCCGGAGTCGCTGGAGGCCGCGACCCTGGCGGAGATCGAGCGGCTGGCGACCGACGGCCCGACCGACGCCGACCTGGAGCGCGTCCGGAACCTGCATGCCTCCCACGCCGCGTCGGCGCTCGAGCGCATCAGCGAGCGCGCCGATCGCCTCAGCATGTACACGACGCTCTTCGACGAGCCCGATCGCGTCAACACGGACGTGGTGCGCTACGCCGCGGTCGACGCCGGCCGGGTCGCCGCTGTGCTGCGCGACTCCATCCGTGCCGACAACCGCGTGACGCTGACCTACATCCCCGCCGAGGCCGCGGCGTGACGGTCGCGCGGCCACCATCGGGCGCGCCGCGCCCATATCGGTTCCCGGACTTCACCCGCCATGCGCTGGCGAACGGCATGAACGCGTGGCTCGTGCCGCTGCCCGACCGCGAACTCGTCAGCGTCCACCTTCTGACCGATGCAGGCGCCGCCGGCGAGGACGAGGCGCAGGGCGGCATTGCGGCGCTGACCGCGCAGGTCCTCGTGACCGGCACCGAGCGCCTCGACGCGGCCGCTTTCGCGGAGACGACCGAGCGCCTCGGCATCGAGGTCGGCAGTGAGTCGTCGTGGGACAGCGCGCGCGCCGGATTCACCGCGCTCGGCGCGAAGCTCGACGACGGGCTGGCGCTGCTGGCCGAGATGATCCGGACGCCGCGGCTCGAGGAGCGCGAGTTCGAACGGCTCAAGGCCGAGCGTCTCAACGACATCCTCCAGGCGCGCGCCGATCCCGGCCGCCTCGCCGACGAGCGCTTCCTGGCCGAGGTGTTCTCGTCCGACACGCCGTACGCCCGCCTCTCGGCCGGATCGCCCGAGACGGTCGGCGTGCTCGACGTCGGCGCCGCGCGAGACTTCCACGCCAGCCGCTACGCGCCGGGAGTCGCCAACCTGATCGTCGCCGGCGCGATCGAGCCGGATGAGGCGCTGCAGGCGGTGGAGCGGCACCTCGGCGACTGGAGCGGCGGCGGGCGCGGCCATCGGACCTTCGAGCCGCGCCAGCGCGGCGGACGTCGGATCGTGCTGGTGGATCGGCCCGGATCGGTCCAGTCGGAGCTGCGGGTCGGGCACCTCGGCATCGACCGCGCCGACACGCGCTACTTCCCCGCGATGGTGATGGCGGCGTTGCTCGGCGGCGTGTTCGGCAGCCGCCTCAACCTCCGTCTGCGCGAGGAGCTAGGCTACACTTACGGCGCGCGGTGCTCGTTCGATCCCCGCCGTGCCGCCGGCCCGTTCACCGCGAACGCCGCGGTCCAGACGGAGGTCACGACCGACGCCATCCGTGAGCTGCTCGGCCAGCTCGATCGGATCCGCACCGCGCCGCCCGGGGAGGCCGAGCTGGCCGAAGTGCGCGACTTTCTCGTCGGCGTCTTCCCGCTCCGTTTCGAGTCCACCGCCGGAATTGCAGGTGCCATCGAGCCGCTCGCGGTCTATGGACTGCCCGATGACTACTGGCACACCTACCGCACGCGGATCGAGGAGGTCGGACCGCCGGAGGTCCATGCCGCGGCGCTCGAGCTGGTGCGACCCGACGAGGCGCTCATCCTGCTCACCGGCGACGCATCGCGGGTCCGCGACGAGCTCGCCGCCGCCGACCTCGGGCCGCTCGAGGTGGTCTCAGCCGCCTAGGAGCTCGCCCAATGCGGCGATCAGCCGCGTGTTCTCCTCGGGGCCGCGGGCCGTCGCGCGCAGCCAGCCGGCCATCACGCCCGCGTCGTAGGCGCGCAGCACGAGGCCACGCCGCTGCAGCGCCTGGGCCAGGACGCGAGCATCCGGCGGCCGGAAGGTCACGAAGTTGGCGACCCCGTCGAGCACCTCGCAGCCGAGCCGCCGCAGCGCATCGGCCAGGCGTGCCCGCTCGCGCATGATCGCGGCGCGCCGCTCCTCCGCGGCCACCGGGTCGGCCAGCACGGCCACGGCCAGCTCCTCAGTGGGCAGGCCGACCGACAACGGCAGACGAATCGCGTCGAAGCGCTCGGCCAGCACTACCGGCACGATCAGGTAGCCGATGCGGGCGCCCGCCAGCCCGTGGCTCTTTGCCAGGGATCGCAGGACGAGCAGGTTGTCGAGCGTTTCCGTCAGGGGCACTGCGTCGAGGTCGTCGTGCCCCGCCGCGGCGGCGAACTCCAGGTAGACCTGGTCGACGACAACGATCGCCTCGAGGCCGTCGGCCACCCGCGCGACCTCGCCCAGCGGCATCGCGTCGCCCGTCGGGTTGTTCGGCGAGCACAGCCAGACGAGGCGCGCGGCTGCCCTCTCGGCGGCGGCGCGGATCTCGTCCGCGGTCTGAGCCTTGGCGGGATGCGTGCGCGCCACCGCCACGACGTTCGCGCCGGCCAGCGAGGCCTCCACCGCGAACATCGGGAAGGTCGGCGTGAGGACGACGACCGCGTCGCCCTGGCCGACGACGGCGGTCGTGACGAGCCGAATCAGCTCGTCGGCGCCGGCTCCGGGAATCACCCGCTCGGGCGCCACGCCCGCTTCGGCGCCGATCGCCGCTCGCAGCCGCCGGTAGCCGAGGTCGCCATACTCGACCACCGTCCCGGGATCCCAGGCGCGCCACGCATCGCGGACCGCCGGGAGCGGCCCGTCGCCGAGGGTGTTCATGTCGTAGCGCACGATCGCCTCGAGCGGCAGCCCGGCTGCGTCGGCCAGCTCCGCGTTGGAGGGCTCGAGCGGATATCCGACGATCGGCCCGGACAGCCGCAGCAGGCGCGCCGGGTCCGGGCTCACTGGTCGACGGCTGCCGGCCAGCGCAGCACGAACGAAGCGTGCGGACGTCGCTTCTCGAGCTGGACCGATCCGCCCATCGCCTGCATCGAGGCGTGGACGAGGTAGAGGCCGAGGCCGAGGCCGCGGCCCGCTGCGACGCGGTCGCGGAAGAGGCGCGACGCGACGTCGTCCGAGACGCCGGGCCCCTCGTCACGGACACGGAGGGTGACCGTCTCACCGTCCTCGACCTCGATGTGGATCGGAGCGCCGGGCGTCGAGTACCGGTCCGCATTGGTGAGCAGGTTCGTGATCGCCTGCTCGGTGAGCGGCCGGTCCCCGACGACCTGGACGCCCGGCGCCAGCGCAACGAACACCTCGCGCTCCGAGCCGCGCGTTCGCAGCCGCTCGATTGCGGAGCCGAGGGCCGGCGCCAGCTCGAACGGCTCGCGCAGCGCCTCGACGTTGCCGCTGTCCGCCCGCGAGTAGAGCTCGAGGCGCTCGAGGATGCCGATGGCGGCGTCGACCGACTCGAGCGCGCGCCGGCTGTGGTTGCGGGCACGCGCCGGCAGGTTCGGGTCGCGCTGCGCGAGCTCGGTGCGCGCCTTGGCGACGGCCATCGGGTTGCGCAGCTCGTGCGCGACGAAGCTGGCGAAGCGCGAGAGCCGGCGCCGCTCGTCCTCCTCCTTGCCGACGTCACGCAGGAGGAGCACGGCGCCGCCGCCGGGGATCGGCGTGCCCTCGACGTCGACGATCACGTCGCGCCCGGACATCGGGATGCGCAGGACGATGCGACGGCGGACCGATTCGCGCTGGGCGACGATCTGCGGCCACTCCCCTCGCTCGAGGCGCCGGCCGTTCTCGTCGCGCGGCTCGGTCGAGCGTCCCCACTCCTCGATCGGCCGCTCCACGAAGCTGCGGCCGAAGAGGCGCAGCGCAGCCCGGTTGCCGTACGTCCCGCGCAGCTCGCTGTCGTACACGATCAGCGGCTCGGGAATGGCTTCCGCTACCTCCTCGAGCCGTGCGCGATCGCGCTCCGCCTCGGCGTGCGCCTGCTCGAGGAGCACGCCGCTGGCCGCGATCCGCTCCCGCTCGGCCTCGAGTCGCTGCTCCGCGGCGCGGCTGGCGGCGAGGGCGCCTGCCGCCTGCGCGCGCGCCGTCTCGGCCCGGTTCACGAGGTAAACCAGGGCCGGCGCGCCGAAGACGAACGCGCCGAAGCGGACGAGGTCGCTGCTCTCCAGGGCCTGCACGCCGCCGGGCTGGACAAGAACGATCGCGAAGACGGTGGTCGCGCCGGCGACGTACGCGGCGAGCGCGGCCAATGCCCCGAGACCCAGGCCGACGATGCCGATCGCCAGCACGAGAAGGACGGTGTACGGCAGGTGGCGACCGTCCGGCCCGGCCAGCCACGCACCGAGAAGCGTGGCGGCGACCCCGACGATCGCACCGAGCAGCGGCGCCCGCGCCTCACCGATGCGCCCCATCGCTCAGCCCGTGGCGGCCAGGCCGCGCCGCCGGGCGCGGGCGAGGCGCTCGCGCGCTGTTGCGATCCGCTTGAGCGGGCTGGCAACGCGACGAGGGTCGAGTGCGTCGGGATGCTCGCCACGCGCGATCTCGGCGAGCAGCGCCGACGCGCGGTCGAGCTGCCCGGCCTCGGTGAGCACCTGAACGAGGCTGAACCACCGGCCCGGCTCGCTGACCGGGGCCCGCATCACGCGCTCGACGAGCTCGGCGGCACGACCCGTGGTGCGCGCCCGGCGGTGCGCGACGATCGCGGCGCGGTAATCGGTGAAGCTCGGCTCGAGGCCGATCGACTCGAGGAAGTTGAGGAGCAGCTCGGCGTTCTCGGCGCGTTGGCCCGGCGCGCCGCGGCGGACGTGCTGGTCGCGGTACTCGCCGAGCAGGACGCGCAGCTCGCGGTCCGCCCAGCGTCGCTGGGGCGAGTCCGGCGGATGACCCTCGGCGATGGCGGCGACGACCATCGCCCCGCGCAGCTCCTCGCCGGCAGCGATGTACGCCTCGCGCAGGCCGGCGTCGACGATCTCGGTCATCGGCGGGTCCTGCTCGAGCATGAGCTCCAGTGCGCCGAGCATGTCCTCTGTCCGCCCGCGCTCGCCGTAGTGCCGCGCGGCGAAGCGCAGCCAGTAGCGCTGGGTGTGCTCGCGCCAGTCCTCGCCGGCAATGTGGTGGTCGATGATCCAGCGGTCCTGGGCCGACGGCCCGGCCAGAAAGACCTCGGCCGGGACGCGGAAGCCGGAGACCCAGCGCCACTGGGGCTGGTGCCACGGGCTCGGCTCCTCGACCCGCGGCCGACGCGCGCGCCGCCGGGTGGGGCGCCGCGCCTGCCCTGGATCGAGCGGCCAGTCGAGCGTCGCGGCGCGCCCGCCCTCGAGCGCGTGGTCGTAGTGGAGCCGGCGGACGGGGTCGCGCAGCTCGGCCCAGGCGCGGTTGAGGATCGACGTGCGCCGGGTCGCCACCTCGGAGGAGGGCGCGCGGTCGGGGTGGTGGCGCAGGACCGCGCCGCGGAAGGCGGCACGCAGCTGTTCGGCCGACGCCGAGGGCTCGGCCCCGAGCACCTCGTAGTAGTCGCGCTCCTCGCTCTGCATCGGGTCCGCGGCAGGCATCCCTCCGAGTCTAGCGCTGCATTGGGTGACGGCCGAGTTGGGTATGCTGCGCGCCATGCCTGCCACGCCCAGCCCCGGGCAGGCCCGGGCCGGACACCTTCTACTCATCGGCGGGGCCGAGGACAAGCTCCGCCAGCGCCAGATCCTGGCGCGCTTCGTGTCGCTGGCCGGCGGCACCGATGCCCGGGTCGTCGTCATCTCGACGGCCTCGTCGCTGGGCGACGAGGCGACCGAGCTGTACTTGTCGCTCTTCCGGCAGATGGGGATCGCCGACGTGCGTGGCATGCGCCCGCTCGTGCGCGACGATGCCAACGACAAGCGGCTTGTCGCCGCCCTGCACGACGGGACCGGGATCTTCATGACCGGCGGGAACCAGCTGCGCCTGTCGAGCGTGATCGCCGGCACGTTGCTCGGCAGGACCCTCGTCGAGCGGCACAAGCACGGGGCGATCGTGGCGGGCACGAGCGCCGGGGCATCGGCCATCGCCAGCCATATGGTCGCGTTCGGGACGAGCGGCGCGACGCCGAAGCAGCGCATGACCCAGATGAGCGCGGGGCTCGGATTGCTGCCCGGCGTGCTCATCGACCAGCACTTCGAGCAGCGCAACCGGTTCGGCCGCCTGCTGGCGCTGGTCGCGCAGTCGCCGGCGCTGCTCGGCGTCGGCATCGACGAGGACACGGCAGCGCTCGTGAGCCCGAAGGGGATCGCCGAGATCCTCGGCAAGGGTGCGGTCACCATCCTCGACCCGGCCAACATCCGCACCGATGCCTACGAGGTCAAGCGGCATCGGCCGATCATGGTCTCCGGCGTGACGCTCCACTCGCTGCCATCGGGCTATCGGTTCGACCTGCGCAAGCGCAAGCTGATGGCGCCGCTGCGCCCGGTGAGCGCGACCGACCGCGAGCTGGCCAGCCTCCAGGCCGCCACCAACGCCACCCGCCGGCTGATCCGCACGATCGCCGCCGAGGGCGCCGATGACACCGCTCCCGAACGCGCGCGCCGCCGCGCCCTCCGCGCCCGCCGCGTCGAGGAGGCCAGCGAGTGACGACCACGAAGGGTCGCGCGCGCGCTCGTCGCGAGCGTTCGGCGGCGGGCGCGCCGCCCGGATCGGCCCCAAAGCCGGAGCTGACGATCGTCGAGACCCGCGTCTTCCGCGGGCCGAACTACTGGAACTACGACCCGGCCATCAAGCTGGTCGTCGATCTCGGGATCCTCGAGCACTTCCCTTCGAACACGATCCCCGGCTTCACCGAGGCGCTGCTCGAGATGCTACCGGCGGTCGGGCAGCACACCTGCGGCACGGGGCGAGTCGGGGGGTTCGAGGATCGGCTGAGCGAGGGCACCTGGGTCGGGCACGTCGCCGAGCACATCGCGCTCCAGCTCCAGCGCGAGGCGGGCACCGAGGTCGGCCGCGGCAAGACCCGCGGCACCGGCGACCCGGGCCAGTACCACGTCGTTTACTCGTACGCCGAGGAGGGCGTCGGCGTTGCCTCCGGCAAGCTCGCCGTGCGGCTCGTCAACCATCTGGTGGAGGCCGATCCGGAGTTCGACTTCGCCGCCGAGCTCGAGCGCCTCATCCTGCTCGCCGAGCGGCTCGCCTTCGGCCCGTCGACCCAGGCCATCCTCGACGAGGCCGCGCTCCGAGACATCCCTTCGATCCGCCTCAACGACCAGTCGCTCGTCCAGCTAGGGCACGGCATCCATCAGAAGCGCATCCGGGCCACGATGACCTCGCTGACGGGGTCGCTGGGGGTCGACATCGCGTCGGACAAGAAGCTCACGAACAAGCTGCTGGCGGCGACCGGCGTTCCGGTCCCCCGCGCGGAGGTCGTTCGCAACGTCGATGCGGCCGTAGCCGCCGCGACCCGCATCGGCTTCCCGGTGGCGATGAAGCCGCTCGACGGCAACCATGGGCGCGGCGTGATGCTCAACCTGGCGGACGAGGAGGCCGTCCGCGTCGCCTACGAGGTCTCACGGCGCGAGAGCCGCGGCGGCACGGTGGTCGTCGAGACCTACCTGACCGGCAACGACTATCGGTGCCTCGTGATCGGTGGCCAGCTGCGCGCGGTGGCGCAGCGGGTGCCGGCCCACGTGGAGGGCGACGGCGAGCACAGCCTCGCGGAGCTGGTCGAGATCACGAACACCGACCCGCGCCGCGGCATCGGTCACGAGAAGGTCCTCACCCGCATCAAGGTCGACGACGAGGCGATCGCCTACGCCCGCGAGCAGGGGTTCGAGATGACCGATGCGCCGCCGCGGTCGCAGCGCGTCTACCTCAAGCGCACCGGCAACATGAGCACCGGCGGCATCAGCATCGACCGGACCGAGGAGGCGCACCCCGACAACGTCGAGCTCGCCGAGCTGGCGGCGCAGGTGGTGGGCCTCGACATCGCCGGCATCGACCTCATCTGCCCGGACGTCGGGCTGCCCGTGCGCGAAACGGGCGGCGGGATTGTCGAGGTCAACGCGGCGCCGGGCTTCCGGATGCACACCCACCCGACCGAGGGCGAGGCGCAGTACGTCGCCAAGCCGGTGATCGACATGCTCTTCCCGCTGGGGGCTCCATCGCGGATCCCGATCGTCGCCGTGACGGGGTCCAACGGCAAGACGACGACCGCCCGGATGATCAGCCACATCATGAAGGGCATGGGCCGCAAGGTCGGCCTCACCTCGACCGATGGGATCTACGTCGACGGCCGCGTCGTCCGCCGCGCGGACGCATCGGGCCCGAAGTCGGCGTCGATGGTGCTCCAGAACCCGACCGTCGACTTCGCCGTCTTCGAGGTCGCCCGCGGCGGCATCCTGCGCGAGGGCCTCGGCTACCACCGCAACGACGTCGCCGTCGTGATCAACGTGACCGGCGACCACCTCGGCCTCGGTGGCATCCACTCGATCCGCCAGCTCGCCGAAGTCAAGCGCGTCGTCGTCGAGGCCGTGCCGCGCGACGGGGTTGCCGTCCTGAATGCCGACGATCCCCTGGTGGCCGCCATGGCGCGCCACTGCTCGGGCTCCGTCATCTACTTCAGCACCGATCCGGAGCACGAGCGCCTGAAGTTCCAGGCCGCCCGCGGCCGCCGCGCCGTCACCCTCGAACAGGGTCGCAACGGCGAGATGATCGTCCTGCGCCAAGGACGGAAGTCGATGTCGCTGGTCTGGACCCACCTGATCCCGGCCACCTTCGAGGGTCGGGCGCGGATGAACGTCCAGAACGCGCTGGCCGCCACCGCAGCCGCCTGGGCCGCCGGCGCCCATCTCCACGACATCCGCCAGGGCCTCCGCACGTTCACGACGTCGTACTACATGGCGCCGGGCAGGATGAACATGTTCGAGCTCGACGGCTATCGCGTCGTCGTCGACTATGCCCACAACCCGCCGGCGCTGCGTGCCGTCGGCGACTTCGTCGAGCGCCTGACCGAGCCATCGCCGGGCGGCGCGAAGGCGCCGGTCACCGGCCGGCGGATCGGGGTCGTGGCGACCGCCGGCGACCGTCGCGACGAGGACATCCGAGAGATCGGCCGCGTGGCTGCCGGCATCTTCGACGAGATCATCATCCGCGAGGACGAGAACAACCGCGGCCGTCCGCGCGGCAACACCGCCGAGCTGATCGCGGAGGGGATCGAGTCAGCCGGCGCGGAGCGTCGTGCCACCTCCGTCTCGATCTCGCTCGTCGAGCTGGAGGCCACCCGCGAGGCGCTCGACCACGCGACCGACGGCGACGTCGTGGTCGTCTGCGTCGACCACGCCAACCAGGTCTGGAAGGAGCTCCAGCGGCGTCAGCACGGTGGCGCCAGCGAGACCGATGGACTCCGCGCCGTGGTCGGGGTCCCCGATGCCGACGAGGATGTCGACATCGAGGTCTGAGCCCGCGGCCGCGCTAGCGGCCGACTAGCTGGTGCAGTCGCGCGACATCGACCGCGCGGAAGCCCTCGCCGTCAAGCCATTCGAAGAGCTCGGTGCGCTCGACGTGGGCCATCACCGCACAGACATCGCCGGGCTCGGCCCGCGCGATCAGTGCTTGGAGCGACGCCAGCTCAGTCTCGTATGCCGGAACCTCCTCGGTGTAGCCGCCCTCGCGTGCGCCGGCCCGCAGGATCTCGTTCATCGGTTCGAGCTCCCGGCCCCGCAGGTAATGGCGCTTCTCGCAGATGACGAGATCGTCAGCGGCAGCGGCCAAGACCCCGAGTCGATGGAGGATCTCGTCGGTCCGGTCCCCTGCTGTCCCGTAGGCGAGCCGCACGCGATTTCGCCCGGCGACGGCCCGCGCAACGGCGATCAACCCGGCGAGGCCTGCCTCGTTATGCGCGAAGTCGACCAAGGCCAAGATCCCATCTCGCTCGAAGAGGTTGAGCCGCCCCGGGTTCGCGCCGTGGTCGGCCGCGAACGTACGCAGGCCCCGCTTGATCTGGCGCGTCGACAGGCCCAGCGCGTCGCAGGCGGCGGCACCGGCCAGCACGTTCGCGATGTTGTGAACGGACAGCCCGGCGAATGTAACCGGCAGATCGGCCGCCTCAAGCAGCCGGCGCGGCCGCTTCGTCGCCCCGTGGAGCACGAGCCAGCCATCCTCCAGCGTCGCCGCCCGACCTTCATGCCTCAGCGCTCTGCGCACTTCACCGGTCCTGCCCTCGAGGCTGAAGGCGTAGGTGCGGGCGCGAGTTAGCCGGCGCATGGCCCAGGCGCGAGGGTCATCGGCGTTGAGCACCGCCCAGCCGCCGCGCTTCGTGATGCGCACGACGGTCGACTTCACGTCGGCGAGCTCGTCGACGGTGTCGATCCCCTGCAGGCCGAGGTGGTCGGCGCTGACGTTGGTGACGACGCTCACGTCGTTCGACGAGTAGCCGATCCCGCGCAGGAGGATGCCGCCGCGGGCCGTCTCGAGGATCGCGACGTCGAGCCCGTGCTCCGAGAGAATCCGCGCCGCACCTCCGAAGCCGGTCCAATCCCCCGCCTCGATGAGCTCGCCGCGGACGTAGATCCCGTCCGAGTTCGTCATCCCCACGTCCATGCCCGCGGTGGCGCAAACGTGGGCGATCAGCCGGGTCGTCGTGCTCTTCCCGTTCGTGCCGGTGACGGCAACGATCGGGATGCGCGCCTTCGGCACGGTCGCGAGCGGGCCCAGCGCCATCGCCCGCAACCCCCCGAGCTCGCGCTTGAACGTCGAGCGCCCGAGCGCAATCCGCGTGGCCGATGCGCCGATCGCCTGCGAGATCGTCCGCCGCCGCCATGGGAAGGCAATCGACGACCGCAGCTCGTCGAAGGACTCGCGCGTCGCCAGCCTCGGCTCCGGCAGCCCGAGCTCCGTCGACAGCCGCCGCACCGCCCGCCCAGCCGCCTCCGTCACGCGCGCCGCCTCGCGGGGCTGCAGTCCAGCGAACTCGAGCTTGACCGCGGGCCGCGAGAAGAACCGATTCGGTCCATCCAGCACTCGGAGCTCAACGAGCTCCACGTCGCGCCCGCGGCGTCCGACCTTCGGCGGCATGCGCGTGAGTATATTGACGGCCATGCCCGATCCTGCCGCGCTGTCGCGCATCGTCGAACCGCGCGTGCCTCGCTTCCTGACCGAGCTTGAGCAGCTCGTGAACATCGATTGCGGCTCGTACACGCCCGAGGGCGTGAACCGCGTCGCCGACTTCGTGACCGAAGCGCTCCAGTCGCTCGGCGCGACCGTCGAACGCACCCAGCACGCCCCGGCCGCCGACCAGAGGCAGCTCGGAGACCTCGTCGTGGGCCGGTTGGAGGGAGACGGTCCACGGCTGCTGCTCCTCGGCCACATGGACACGGTCTTCGACCCGGGCACCGCGGCGCAGCGGCCGTATCGGTCCGAGGGTGGACGCGCGTTCGGTCCGGGCGTGACCGACATGAAGGCCGGGCTCCTGGCAGGCCTCCATGCCATCGGTGCGTTGCAGGAAGCCGGCGAGCGGCCGGCGGTCACGTTCGTCGCGAACCCGGACGAGGAGATCGGTTCGCGATTCAGCACGCCGGTCATTCGCGCCCTCGCGCCGAACCACGACGCGGTGCTCGTCCTCGAGTGCGCACGGGCAAACGGCGACATCGTCAGCGCGCGCAAGGGCATCGCCGACTACCACGTGAGCATCACCGGACGCGCCGCCCACGCCGGCGTCGAGCCGGAGAAAGGTCGCTCCGCCATCCTCGAGGCCGCGCACCAGGTGCTCGCGCTGCACGCGCTCAACGGGCGATGGCCCACGGTCACCGTCAATGCCGGCGTCATCCACGGCGGCACGCGGCCGAACGTCGTGCCCGAGCGCTGTGAGCTCCACGTCGACCTGCGGGCCTCGACCGTGGACGCCTTCGACACTGCGGCGGCCGAGATCGAGCGGCTTGCCTCAGCGCCCACCGTCCCGGATGTGCGAGTGGAGCTCTCGCGCTCGGCCGGCCATCCTCCGATGGAGCGGACCGAGGCGTCCGGCCGCATCGTGGCGCTCGCCGTGGAGATCGCCGGCGAGCTCGGGTTCGCGCTCCGCGATGCCGCCACCGGCGGAGCGTCCGACGCCAACACGACCGCCGCGCTGGGAGTGCCCACACTGGACGGCCTGGGACCGGTGGGCGGCGACGACCACTCGGTCGACGAATGGCTCGACCTCCAGAGCGTCGTGCCCCGGACGGCGCTGCTTGCGACGCTCATCTCTCGGGTGGAAGGGGCTCTCGGTCGGTGACTGCGCGCTGTCAGCCGATATATCACTAACGATATATCCGGTGACGGGGACGCCGAGCCGTGTATCGCGTCCGCGTATATACCTGTCTATACTCCCGCGCATGCCTGCCAAACGTGTCCTCATCTCCATCGACGAGCGGATCCTCGCGCGCATCGACGACGCCGCCCAGCGCAAGGGCCAGACCCGCAGCGGGTTCCTCGCCCAGGCGGCCATGGCGCAGATCGAGGGCGGCGGCGAGGCGACGCCATCCGAGCGGCCTGCCGCCGAGGTCAGGCCACCTCGCCCGTGAGCCCAGGCCCATTCGTAACCGCGATTGCGACGAATAGGGGCAAGGGTCGCATGGGTCCGTTCCGTCTAGAATGACGCCTCCGTGACCGATGAGCTCCGTCACCGCACGCCCCTGCAGGTGCGCTTTCGCGACACCGATGCCTTCGGGCATGTCAACAACGCGGTCTTCTTCAGCTATATCGAGCTGGCCCGGGTCCGATACCTGCTCGACGTCATCCAGCCCACCGAGCCGTTCGTGGAGATGCCGCTGATCCTGGCCCGCGTCGAGCTCGACTTCCGGTCGCCGATCATGCTCGGCGAGGACGTCGAGGTGGAGACACAGGTTGACCGGATCGGTCAATCGAGCATCGCGATGAGCCATCGGATGACGGCGAACGGGCGGCTCGCGGGCGAGTCGCAGTCGGTCCTCGTGACCTACGACTACGACCTCGCCAGGCCGATCCCGGTGCCCGACGAGTGGCGCCGCAAAATCGCCGCGTACGAGGGCCGTGCGCTCGAGGGCGAACCGGTGGCGGCGGCCGGCTGATGGCGGATCCGCAGCGGTTCGACCTGCTCATCCTCGGCGGCGGCATGAGCTACGTCGGCGCCATCCGCGGCGCGCAGCTCGGCCTGAACGTCGGCCTCGTCGAGCGCGACAAGCTCGGCGGCACGTGCCTGAACCGGGGCTGCATCCCGTCGAAGGCGCTCCTCGAGACGGCCGATCTGCTGCACCGAGTGCAGGAGCAGGGCGCCGAGTTCGGGCTCGCCGGCCACGACGGCATCGGCCTCGACTACGGCGCGCTGAGCACGCGGCGCGACGCGGTCGTCGACAAGCACGTATCCGGCGTCGAGTTTCTCATGAAGAAGAACAAGGTGACCGTGCTGCGCGGCAATGGGACGCTGACCGGGCCCACCAGCGTGCGCGTGAGCGGCGGCGAGTCCGGCGAGCTCGAGGCATCCGCCGACAACCTCATCCTGGCGACCGGCAGTGCGCCGCGCTCGCTCCCCGGCCTCGACCCCGACGGGCGTCTCATCATCACCTCGGACGAGGCCGTGACTCGCGGCGACGTCCCGGGTCGAGTGGCGATCGTCGGCGCCGGCGCGATCGGCGTCGAGTGGGCATCCATGTACCGCGACTTCGGGTCCGAGGTCACGCTCATCGAGTTTGCCGACCGGATCGTGCCGCTCGAGGACCCCGAGGTCGGCAAGGAGCTCGCGCGCGTCTTCCGCAAGCGCGGCATCACCTCCCACGTCGCCTCGACGATCGACAACGAGACGCTGAGGAGGGGCGAGGACGAGATCAGCTTCCAGATCGCGACGAAGGACGGCTCGAAGCGCACCGACCTCACCGTCGACGTCATCCTGGTGGCTGTCGGCCGTCGCCCGCTGACCGAGAACATCGGTCTGGAGGCGATCACCGGCGTCGAGGTGGACCGCGGCTATGTCAAGGTCGACGAGTTCATGCGGACCGGCGCACCGAACCTCTACGCCATCGGTGACATCGTTCCTGGCTTCGCGCTGGCCCACGTCGCCAGCCACGAGGCGGTCGTCGCAGTCGAGCACATGGCCGGCCACGACCCGGAGCCGGTGCGCATGGACCTCATGCCGCGGGTGACGTTCTGCCGGCCGCAGATCGCCTCGGTCGGCTGGACCGAGGAGGAAGCGCGGGCCGCGGGTCGCGAGACGAAGTCCGGGTCGTTCCCGTTCCGGGCTCTGGGCAAGGCCACGATCGTCGGCGAGGTCGACGGCTTCGCGAAGTTCGTGACCGATGCCGGCAGCGGCGAGCTGTTGGGCGCTCACATCATCGGCCCGCACGCGGGCGACCTGCTGGCTGAGCCGACGCTGGCCCGCCTGGTGCAGGGCACCGCCGCCGAGATCGCGATGAGCGTCCACGCTCATCCGACCCTGACCGAAGTCCTCGCCGAGGCCGCCATGGCGGTCGACGGCGCGGCCATCCACGTGTAGCAGGGAGGGACGGCAGACGTGGCCAAGACCGACACGCGCCCTCGGCACGCCGAGCTCGGCCTCAGCGACGATGCCGTGCTCGCGATGTACCGCGCCATGCTGCTCGCCCGCGCCGTGGACGAGCGGATGTGGCTGATGCAGCGCGCGGGCAAGATCGCCTTCATCATCAGCGGCCAGGGCCACGAGGGCGCGCAGGTCGCCACCGCCTGGCCGATGCGACAGGGCACGGACTGGATGGCGCCCTATTACCGCTCGATCGCCTCGGCCATGACCTTCGGGATGAGCGCCGAGGACATCATCACCGCCCACCTCGCCAAGGCCGACGACGTGTCGTCCGGTGGGCGGCAGATGCCCGGCCACTACGGCGGCGCACCGTACAACATCGTCTCCCTGTCGTCGCCCGTCGGGACGCAGGTCCTCCATGCCGTCGGGATCGCGATGGGCGCGTGGGTCCGCGGCGACGACGTCGTGGCGCAGACCTCGTTCGGCGAGGGAACGGCCAACCAGGGCGAGGTCCACGAGGCGATGAACTTCGCCGGTGTCCACAACCTGCCGGTCATCTTCATCTGCGAGAACAACGGCTACGCGATCAGCGTGCCGCTCGATCGCCAGGTGGCCGGCGGCTCGGTCGCGGCCCGCGCGGCCGGCTACGGGATGCCGGGCGTGGTGGTCGACGGCGGCGACGTCCTCGCCTGCTACGCGGCCGCCAAGAAGGCCCACGACCGCGCGCTCCGCGGCGACGGGCCGACCCTCATCGAAGCACAGGTCGTGCGATTGACCTCGCATTCGTCCGACGACGACCAGCGCCGCTACCGCGACCCGGCCGAGGTCGAGGCGCTCAAGGAGCGCGACCCGATCCCGATGTTCGCCAACGAGCTTCGCGCGGTGCGGGTCCTGACTGATGAGACCGACGAGCGGCTGAAGGCGGAGATCAAGGCCGAGGTCAACGAGGCCTCGAAGAATGCCGAAGCGCGGCCGGAGCCTTCAGCCGACGACGCCCACGAACGCGTCTACGCCGACCCGATTCCGGGCGGCGGCACACCCGTTCCGCTCGAGCCGACCGGCTCGGAGGGTCACTGACATGGCAGAGCTCAACATCCTCGAGGCGATCCGCTCGGCGATGGACGAGGAGATGGAGCGCGACGAGCGGGTCATGGTCCTGGGCGAGGACGTCGGCAAGAAGGGCGGCGTCTTCGGCGCCACCGAGGGGCTGTGGGCGAAGTACGGCGAGAAGCGCGTGCTCGACACGCCGCTCACCGAGGGCATGATCGCCGGCGCCGCGATGGGCGCCGCGGTCTACGGCCTGCGCCCGATCGCTGAGATGCAGTTCGCCGACTTCGTCTATCCCGGCTTCAACCAGATCGTGTCGGAGATCAGCCGGATCCACTACCGATCGAACGGCACCTTCAGCGCACCGATGGTCATCCGCATGCCGTACGGCGGCGGCGTCCACGGCGCGCTGTACCACTCGCAGTCGAACGAGGCCTACTTCACCTCGACCGTCGGGCTCAAGGTCGTCGCGCCCGGCACGCCGGCCGACGCGAAGGGCCTCCTGAAGGCCGCGGTCCGCGATCCCGACCCGGTGATGTTCTTCGAGCACAAGAAGACGTATCGGCTCTTCAAGGCCGAGGTTCCCGACGGCGACACCGTCGTGCCCATCGGCAAGGCGTCGGTCGCCCGCGAGGGCAAGCACCTCTCGATCTTCTGCTACGGCTACATGCGCGTCTGCGCGCTCGAGGCGGCCGAGACCCTCGCGCGCGAGGACGGCGTGGAGGCGGAGGTCGTCGACCTGCGCACGCTCCGCCCGCTCGATCTGGAGGCGGTGCTCGCATCGGTCGCGAAGACGGGTAAGGCGCTCGTCGTCCACGAAGCGAACCGCTTCGGCGGGTTCGGCTCCGAGATCGCGGCGGAGATCGGCGAGAAGGGCTTCGAGCACCTCGATGGGCCGGTCACCCGCCTCGCCGGACCCGACGTCCCCGGCGTCCCGTATCACCACAACCTCGAGGACTGGTTCATGATCGGTCCCGACCGGATCGTCGCCGCGGCGCGGCAGCTGTCCGCCTACTGACCGATCCCGACCTCCCTGCCACAATCACGAAGACACGACCGAGACGAAGCGACCGCGAGGAAGGCTCCGAACCGATGGCAACCACGATCAAGATGCCCCAGCTGGGCGAGTCGGTCACCGAAGGCACGATCGAGCGCTGGCTCGTGAAGGAGGGTGACACCGTCGAGCAGTACGACCCGCTATTCGAGGTCGTCACCGACAAGGTGAACGCCGAGGTCCCGGCCGAGGTCGGCGGGACGATCGCGAAGATCCTCGTCCCCGACGGGGAAACGGTGGCGGTCGGTACGCCGGTCGCCGAGATCGACGCCGAGGGCGGGGCGGCCGCCGCCGAGGAGCCAGCGGCCGCCGCCGAGGAGCCAGCAGCCGCCGCCGAGGAGCCAGCAGCTGAAGCTCCGGCGGCTGAACCTCCCGCCGAAGAGCCTGAGCAGCCGGACGCGGCTGCCGACGCCGGCCCGGAGCCCGTCGAGGAACAGGAGCAGGCTCCGGCCGCCGCGGAGGCGCCACCCGCCCCGGAGCCGCCCGCCCAGCCAGAGCCCGCAGCGCCCGAGCCTCAGCCGGTCGCGGCCCAGGCCCCGGCCACCCAGGAGGCGACGCCCAGCGGCGGCAACGGAGCCGCGGCGCGGATGACTCCTGCGGTGCGCCGGCTCGTGCGCGAGCACGGCATCGACGTCGCCCAGCTGTCGGGCAGCGGCGCCGGAGGCCGCGTGACGCGCGACGACGTTCTCGCCTTCATCGACAAGGGCGCTCCGGCGGCCGCATCGGCGGCCCCAGCGCCGGCTCCCGCCGAGCAGCCACCGGCGGCCGCCTCCCCGGCACCTGCGCAGCCGGAGGCCGCGGCCGCGGCGCCGGCAGCGCGGCCGGCGCCGCCATCGGTCCCGGCTCCGTCCGGCGGCGACATGGAGCTGCCGCTGACCCAGATGCGCAAGGGCATCGCGAAGAAGATGACGCAGGTCAAGCAGACCGTCCCCCACGCGTACACCGTGGTCGAGGTCGACATGACCAACGTCGTGAAGTGGCGCGAGGCCAACAACATGGCCTTCAAGGCGCGCGAGGGCGCGGCGTTGTCCTATGTCGCCGTGATCGTCAAGGCCGTGACCGAGACGCTGCGCAAGCATCCGACGCTGAACAGCCAGTTCGCCGACGACAAGATCATCCTCAAGCAGGCGATGAACATCGGCATCGCGGTGGCCGTCGACAACGGGCTGATCGTTCCGGTCATCGCGAACGCCGACCAGCTCTCGATCAGCGGCGTGAACGCCCGGATTCGCGACATCTCCAGCCGCGCCCAGGCCGGCAGGCTTCGGCTCGACGAGCTGCAGGGCGGCACCTTCACCGTGAACAACACCGGCTGGTTCGGGTCGGTCGTCTCCATGCCGATCATCAACGCGCCGGAGGTCGCCATCCTGTCGATGGAGGCGATCGTGAAGCGGGCGAGGGTCATCGAGGTGGATGGGGCGGACGTCATCGCCATCCGCCACATGATGAACATGACCTGCTCGTTCGATCATCGCGTGCTCGACGGTGCGCAGGTCGGGTTCTTCCTAGCCGATGTCCGCAAGTTCCTCGAGGAGTGGGACGCCAACACGCCGATCGGCTAGGCGTTTCCCGATGCGACGCCCGCCACACGGATGTTGCGGCCAATCAGTGGCCGAGTTCCCGTCGTGTGGAAGGGGTGGACAAGCTGGCGGCCACGCGGCTGGCCATCCTGTGCGTGGGGCGGCAAGATCGGCCAGTGAGTCTCCGATACGCCCGCCCCATGGGAATCACCAGGTCGAAACGGGCGAGTCCTACGGCCCGGCCCCGTCCTCGTCGCCACGCAGACGCTTCACCGCCGGGATCCACGCCAGCGCGCCGACGGCCTGGAGCGCCACCCAGATGAGGAGCAGGATGCCCGGAACGCCGAGGGTGGCCGCCGGCACGCTCCAGACCTCGATCCCAGCCAACACGTCGATCCCCACCGGCCCAAGCTGAAGCTCTGGCTCATCGAAGGCGACGCTGGGCGCGTCGCGCGTGACCGGAGGGTCGGCGGCAGATCCAGCCGCTCCACCGCCGCCGCCCCCGGCGGTGGGCAGTGGGCCGACCGAGGCCCCTTCGTCGAGCACCGACGCACGCGGCCGGGTGGCGGGCTCGTCGTCGGACGCGGTCGGCCGCGGACTGCGGCGCGGAGCCGACGAGGTGGGCGGCCCCGTCGGCTCCGGCTCGGGGGTGGGCGGCTGGCCGATCGACGGCAGCGGCACAGGCAGCGAGGGCACCGGCACCGGCAAGGGTGCGGGGGTGGGCGGCGGAGTCGGAGGCGGAGTGGGTTTCGGCGTGGGCCTCGGGGTCGGCCGGGGCGTCGGGGTCGGCAGCGGCGGCAGCACGAGGACCGCGACGGGCACTCCGACCTGCTCCGAGTCGTCGCAGTTGTGGCTGCGATGCGCGTGGTTCGACCATGTCGTCGGCCCAGCTTCCTTCGGCATGGCCACGATCGTGAACGTGGCCGACTGAAGAACTCGAAGCCTTCCGCCGCCGCTCTCGCTCCAGACCACGACGGTGTTCTGGTCGTTGAAGGACGACGACCAGTCACGTCCAGGCGGACCGACCGGGTCGCTCACGGAGTGGATCTCGTACTCGGGGGGCAGCGTGACCTCCAGGCAGCCGAGGTCGTCCGGGCCGGCGACGTTCGTCAGGGTCATGTTGAAGGCTGTCACGACCTCGGCCGTCGCCGTGGCCGGCACGGCGACGAGCGTGTAGACGATGAGCACGGCGGACGTCGGGCTCGGCTGGGACATGGCGATGACGGCCATGCCGACGAGAGACAGCAACACCCTCCGCATCGTCACGCCACCCACAGCTCGGGCCGCCACAGCTGCGTCGGCTCCTCGCCAGGTATCGGCGCATCCGCCGCGGTCTCGATGCCCGTGATGAACTCGGCGACGAGCTCCTCCTGCAGTTGGGTGCCCGCTGCGTCGCCCAGCCGCTTGAGCGCCTCGGTCAGCGGGAGGGCCTTGCGGTACGGCCGGGTGGTCGTCATTGCACTGAATGCATCGGCCACGGCGAGGATGCGGCCGATCAGCGGGATCGTGTCTCCCTCCAGGCCCTCGAGGTAGCCCTCCCCGTCCCAGCGCTCGTGGTGGTGGCGGATGCCGGCGCGCACGAGCTCGACGTTCGGCACGTCGCGGACGATCGCGTCGCCCAACGCGACGTGCTGCTTGAACATGGCGAACTCGTCGTCCGTGAGCCGCGACGGCTTGCGCAGGACGACGTCAGGGATGCCGATCTTGCCGATGTCGTGCAGCAGCCCGGCGAGCTGAATGGTGTGCTGCGTCTCGTCGTCAAGCCCGATGCGCTGCGCCAGGAACACGGCGTAGCGTGCGACGTCCTCGGAATGGCGCTTCGTGTACCGGTCCTTCGTGTCGACCGCGATGACGAGGCCCTGGAGCACGTCGAACGAGCCGGCCACGACGCGCTCCTCCTCCCCAACCGTCGCCACGCGCACGCTGTCGCCACCGCCTGCCTTCGCCTCGGCCAGCGCGACTGCGGCCGCGGACAGGAGGTCGGTGACCGATGCGGCGTGCTCCGGATAGGCCGAGACGCCCGCGCTGATGCTGATCGGGAGCCGCTCGGAGTCGCCGAACTGGACCGACTCGGCCTCGAGCCCGGCCCGAAGCCGATCGACCGCGTCGACGACCTCGTCCGTGCCGGCGCCCGGCCGGACGATGAGGAACTCGTCGGGCCCGTAGCGGGCAACGTGGCCATCCTCGGCGGCCACGAGCGCCGCGACGCGAAGGAGGACCTCGTCGGCGGCGGCGTGGCCGTGGGTGTCGTTGAAGAGCCGGAAGTTGTCGACGTCGACGAGCGCCACCCCGATGCGTCCCGCGCGCGACCGCGCCGTCTCGATCTCGTCCGCGAGCAGCGCGACGACCGAACCGTGATTGAGCATCCCGGTCAACGCGTCGCGCCGCGTCGACTCGATGAGCTGGCGATGCTGCCGGCTCAGCCGCGCCTGGGCGGCGCGGAAGACGAGGAACAGGAGCCCGGCGAGCAGCACCGCCGCGGCGAGCGTGACGAGCATGATGTCGCGTCGCGTCGCGTCGATCCGCGCCATCAGGTCGGCGGCGTCGCGCCACATCGCGACGACCGCGAGCACCTCGCCGTCGCCGTCCTCGATCGGCAGGTACTCCTGCACCATCCCCGATGGGTTCGCCATTGCCCTGGTCGTGTCTAGCGAGACGCCGGCCTCGACGAGCGCGGCGCTCGGTTCACCGTCCCCGGCGGCACGCGTGTCGGCGGTCAGGCGCGCATCGGTCCCGACGAGCGAGGTGTCGTCGCTGAGGAGGACCTCGCCGTCGAGGCCGCGGATCTCGATGCGAACGATCCCATCGCGCTCGGTCAGGGCGCTCAGCTGCTCGCCGAGCTCGCGCACGCGCGCCTCGCTCTGTCCTTCGGATGCGAGGTCGTCGGCGCGCAGCTCGCCGTTGACGAAGAGCTCGACAAGGGTGGCGTCCCTGTTGACGACGCCGCCGAGCGTCGCGATCGGCGAGATGGGCGGATGCGACCGCCACGAGCGCACTGGCGGTCACGCCGACGAGCACGAGCACCACGCCGAAGACGAGCGCAAGGAGCATCGGTCGCCGCCGATTGCCGCGAGTCAAACGAGTCGCGCAACATGTGCGCGGACGTTAGAAGCCGAACCCGGGCCGGTGAATAGGACGTCCACCGGGCGGGTACTGCGGTGCCGCGCCGCACCCGTGATGCCCCGGCGCACCACGCCTGGAAACCATGGGACCCCCCGGTACTTCAGGCGGCCGGGCGTCCCTCGCGGTACGCCGACATCAACGCGGCCGACACGTCGGGCGGGAGGTACTTGACGGCCTCGCGCATCGTGACCCCGCTGGCCCTGTCGGTCCGCGGCGCGAGCCACGACGCGACGTCGTCCGGCCGACGCTTCCCGGCCTCGCGCAGGACCCAGCCGATCGCCTTGCGGATGAAGAATTCGCGCTCGCCGATCATCGGATCTGCACGCGCCAGGAACCGATCGAGGGTCGCGCCGGCACGGATCGGTCGCAGCTCGCATAGCAGCGACGATCGGCGCACCCAGAAGTCGTCGTCGGTCGCCCACCGGTCCATCACCGGTCTCACTCCCTCCGGGTCGGCGACGACCATGCGGCCGAGCACGTCGGAGGCGAGATAGTCGACGAGCGCCCACGTGCGCGACTCCCGCACGAGCCGCTCGATGAGCGGCAGATCTGCGAGGGTCACGAGGCCGGGGTGGCGCTGCAGGAAAACGGTCGCGGCCAGGCGGCGCTCGAACACCGGCTTCGACCACAGTGCGTCGACGAGCGCGATCAGTCCATCGTGATCGAGCGCCAGCCCCGCGTCGAGCTCCTTCACGACCGCGCGGGTGTCGGTCACCGTCGATCCGGTGAAATCGAGATCGCTCCGGAGATAGAGCTTCTCCCCTTCTGCGCGCTTCAGCGTGCCGACGGCGCGCAGCGACGCCTCGATCCCGTCGGCGATCTCGTGCATCGGCGCATGCTACGGTGGAGTCGCTAGACTTTTCGCATGGCGCTCGACACACCGCGGCCCGACTTCAGCGCGCTCGGCGAGCTGAACGTGGTCTCGAACCCGGCCGGCGGCCATGCATCGCCGTCGGAGGTGATGTATCCGGGCGGCCCGCAGACCGATGGTGGCCTCCTCGCGCCCGGCGACCCGGTGCCGGAGAACGCCGGGCCGGGTGGGCGACGGCCGGACTGGTTGAAGGTCCGCATCGGTGCCGGGTCGACGTACGCGAACACGAAGCACGTCCTCCGCGATGAGGCGCTCAACACCGTCTGCGAGGAGGCGCGCTGCCCGAACATCGGCGAGTGCTGGGCGCTCGGGACGGCGACGTTCATGATCCTCGGCAGCGTCTGCACGCGGAACTGCGGGTTCTGCGCGATCGACACCGGCCGCCCGCCGATCACCGACCACGACGAGCCGCGACGCGTGGCCGAGGCGGTCAAGCTCATGGGCCTGAAGCACGTCGTCGTCACGATGGTCGCCCGCGACGACCTCCCCGACGGCGGCGCGGGCATGGTGGCCGAGACGATCCGCCAGATCCGGCTCGAGAACCCCGGGACGAGCATCGAGGTGCTCATCAGCGACCTGAACGGGCGCCCGGACGACATCAGGACCGTCGTCGCGGCCCAGCCCGACATCCTCAACCACAACGTCGAGACGGTGCCGCGCCTCCAGCGCGCGGTCCGCCTGCGTGCGCGCTGGGATCGGTCGGTCTCGGTGCTGACCCTGGGGCGCGGCGCCGCGTCCGAGATCGGCTTCGACGACATGGTCACGAAGACCGGGATCATGCTCGGGCTCGGCGAGACCTGGGAGGAGATCATCGAGGCCATGCGACTGCTGCGCGAGGCCGATGTCGACGTCCTGACCATCGGCCAATACCTGCGCCCGTCGCGCCAGCACCTGCCCCTTGTGAGGTACTACACCCCAGCCGAGTTCATGGCGCTGCGGCGGGTCGGCCTCGACATGGGCTTCAAGCACGTCCAATCCGGGCCGCTCGTGCGCTCGTCGTACCACGCCGCCGAGCAGGTTCCCGGCCGGGTCGCCGATGCGGCAGCGGTCTGACCACCGGCCCGCCGCGCGCTTGCAGCTGATGTCGTCAACTATCGGAGCGCGCATCCCTAGCGTGGCGATGCGGCCCGCTCCATTCCGTCCCCTGCACAAGACCGATGGAACTCGCGCGATCCCGGCTGCCTTCTTCTCCGCATCCCTACATCCGGTGCCAGCCGGATGTCGTACCGGGAACCGCCGATGACCGAATCTGTTGTCCGCGACATCAGCACTCCCGCGGCGACCGCAACCGGCGTCGCGCGCCGGCCCGATCGCAACGCGCCCTACCGCGCGGCCAGCGACGATCACCCGCTGCTGCTCGGCCACGGCGGCGTGCTCATCGTGGATCGGCTGGGAACCGTTGCCTATACACCGACCTGGGAGCTCCAGGACGAGATGGCCGAGCAGCGCCGCGGCCGACGCATCGGCGACCGCCTGATCCTGGTCGAGCACTTTCCCGTCTACACCCTCGGCCGCGGCGGGGACGACTCGAACCTCCTCGCAACCCCGGCGCGGCTGCGTGAGATCGGCGCCGAGCTCGTCCGCGTCGACCGCGGTGGCGACATCACGTTCCACGGGCCGGGCCAGATCGTGGCCTACCCGATCGTCGAGCTGAAGGACGCGCTCGATCTGCGCCGCTACGTGCGAACCCTCGAGGTAGCCGTGATCGACACGGCGAAGGCATTCGGAGTGGCCAGCGCCCCCCTCACGGGCCTTCCGGGCATCTGGGTCGAAGGCGAGCGGAAGCTGGCCGCGATCGGCGTGCGGGTCAAGCGCGGCGTCACGACCCACGGCCTGGCCCTCAACGTCAACACCGACCTGCGCTGGTTCGACGAGATGATCCCGTGCGGCATCCAGAGCAAGGGCGTCACATCGCTGGCCCGAGAGATCGGCCATCCGGTGCCGATGGACGAGGTCGAGGTCGAGCTCGCGCGTCAGCTGGCGGCGCACTTGGGGCTCCGCCTGACCGATGGAGCGCAAGGCGTCGTCGGTCCCGGAGGCGGACGCGAGCAGTGACCGACGAGGCGATCGTCGAGCGTGAGGGCATCCCGGCCGAGGACGCCGCGCACGGCGTGCGGATCGAGGTCGGGGCCTTCGGGCCATGGGAGACGAACGCCTATCTCGTCTGGGACGGCCGATCGTCCGAGGCGCTCATCGTGGATCCGGGCATGGGCGCCGCGGAGCCGCTCATGGAGCGCGCGGAGGCGAACGGGCTGCGCCTGCACCTCATCGCGAACTCGCACGGGCACATCGACCACATCTTCGACAACGCGCCGCTCATCGAGGCCTCGAAGGCGCCGCTGGCGATCCATCCAGACGACGCGGATCGGCTGGACGGTCGCAACAACTACGGCTTCGAGCTTCAGCCGGTCGTTGCCAGCCGCGACCTCACCGAGGGGGAGCAGGTCCGCATCGGCGACCTCGTCCTCGACGTGCTCCACATGCCCGGCCACACGGAGGGATCGGTCTGCCTCTACGAGGAGCGCCAGGACCTCCTCCTGTCAGGCGACGTCCTCTTCGCCGGAAGCTACGGCCGGACCGATCTCCCCGGTGGCGACGACGAGCAGATGGCGGCCTCGCTCGCGCGCCTTGCGCGCGAGATTCCCGGGCCGGTCCGCGTCCTGCCGGGTCACGGCGCCGAGACGACGATCGAGCGCGAGCTGCCCTGGCTGACGCGGATCGCCGAGACGGGGCGGCTGCTCACTCCCTGACCCCGGCTACGATTGACCGATGCATGCGGTGCCGATGGACATCGGTCACGACGACCCCGAGGCGTACATCGCGCGGGACCGCCGGCGGGCCCTGGCCGCCCATGAGCCGATGCCGGACAGCGTCACCGGCGCGGCGCTGTTCGCCGACATCTCCGGCTTCACGCCGCTGACCGAGGCCCTCGCAACCGAGCTCGGCCCGCAGCGCGGCCCGGAGGAGCTCACCGCCCACCTCGGCCGCGTCTTCCACGCCGTCATCGAGGAGCTCGACCGCCGGGGCGGCGACGTCATCTACTTCTCCGGCGACGCAATCACCTGCTGGCTCGATGGCGACGACGGCACCCGGGCGGTCGCCGCCGCCGTCGCGATGCAAGAGGCGATGGGCCGGGTCGGGCGGATCACGACGCACGCCGGCACAGCCGTGGACCTGGCGCTCAAGGTTGCCGTGGCGGTCGGTCGCGCGCGTCGGTTCGTCGTCGGCGATCCGCAGATCCAGCTCATCGACGTCCTCGCCGGCGCGCTGATCGATGACCTGGCCGCGGCCGAGCGTTTCGCGGGGCGCGGCGAGATCGTGCTCGATCCATCGGCGGTCGCCGCGCTCGGCGACCGGGTAGTGATCGCCGAGGAGCGCCGCGACCCGGCATCGGGGCGCGCTTTCGCCGTCGTACGCGGCCTCCGCGGCGATGTCCCGACCGTCGACGCCGTCGAGCCACCCCGCCTCGACGATGGCCTCGTCCGTCCCTGGCTCCTCCCCGCCGTCTACGAGCGCATGCGCGCCGGCCACGGTGAGCTGCTCGCCGAGCTCCGCCCGGCGTACCCGCTCTTTCTGCGCTTCGCGGGCATCGACTTCGACGACGACCCCGATGCGGTCGAGGCGCTCGACGCGTTCGTGCGATCAGCCCAGCGGATCATGTCGGGCTACGGCGGCAACCTGCTGCAGCTCACGCTCGGCGACAAGGGGGCATACCTCTACGGCGTCTTCGGCTCACCGATCGCCCACGAGGACGATGCCGCCCGCGCCGCTGCGGCCGCGCTCGAGCTGCGCGAGCTGGTGCGGACGACGCGAGCGCGCGACATCCAGATCGGCATGGCCCGCGGGCGCCTGCGGAGCGGGACGTACGGGCACGCGATGCGGCGCACGTTCGTTTGTCTCGGCGACTCGGTGAACCTCGCCGCGCGGCTCATGGCCAAGGCGCCGCCGGGCGGCATCTACGTCGACGACCGGGTGCGGAGCGACGCTGGCGACGCGTACATCTGGCAGCAGCTTCCCGACCTTCAGGTCAAGGGCAAGAAGGGTGCGATCGTCGCCCACGCCCTCACCGGCTCCCTGGAGCGCGCCTCGCGTCGCAAGATGCGCTACGAGCTCGAGCTCGTCGGCCGGCAGGCCGAGCTCGAGCGGTTGGAGGCCGCCCTCGACCGCACCGTGGCCGGCGACGGCCTAATCGCCGGCATCGCTGCCGAGGCCGGCATGGGCAAGTCGCGCCTGATCGCTGAGTTCGTCCGCAACGCGCGGCGCCGCGGGCTGTTCGTCGCCCTCGGCGAGTGCCAGTCGTTCGGCACGAACGCGAGCTACCACGTCTGGAGCGAGATCTGGCGCCGCCTCCTCGACATCGACGAGGCAGATGGACCCGACCTCCAGCGCGAACGACTGGAGGGGACGCTGGCCGGGACCGATGCGGACCTTGTCGCCCGCACACCGCTCCTCGCCCCCGTCCTGGGCCTCGAGATCCCCGACACGGAGCTCACCGCCTCGTTCGACGCCAAGCTGCGCAAGTCGTCGCTCGAGGACCTGCTCGCCAGGTTGCTTCGCGCACGCGCGCAGCGCGAGCCGGTGGTGCTCGTGCTCGAGGACTGCCACTGGATCGACGCGCTCTCGCGCGACCTCCTCGAGGCGCTTGGCCGATCGGCCGCGGCCCTCCCCGTGCTCTTCGTGCTCGCCTACCGGCCCGAGGCCACACCCGGTGGCGGGCTCGGCATCGAGCGCATCGCGGATTTCGAGGAGGTCGTGCTCGACGAGCTCGATGCCGGCGATGCCGCGAAGCTCGTGCGATCGAAGCTCGCGCAGGTGCTCGGCGCGTCGGCCCCCGCCGAGGTGGGCGACGAGCTGGTTGCGCTCATCCACGATCGGTCGGAGGGCAACCCGCTGTACGCGGAGGAGCTGGTCACCTACCTCGCCGGTCGCCGGATCGATCTGCGCGACACCGCTGCCATCCGCGCCATCGACCTGCCCGAGAGCCTCCACAGCCTCGTGCTGTCGCGGATCGACGCGATGGCCGAGGTGCCGCGCCGGACACTGAAGGTGGCGGCGGTCGTCGGGCGCATCTTCGAGGCCCCGGTCCTCGCGGGCGCCTATTCCGACCTCGGCGAGCTGCCGGAGGTCGTCGACAACCTCGATGTGCTGCGGACGGCCGATCTCGTGCGGCTGGACCGGGAGCTCGAGCAGGCCTACCTGTTCAAGCACGTGGCGACGCAGGAGGTGGCCTACACGAGCATCCCGTTCGCCATCCGCGCCAAACTGCACGTCCGCATCGGCTCCTACCTCGAGGCGTCGGATCCGGACGGGATCGAGCACCGCCTGGACATCCTGGCCCACCATTTCTGGAACGGCGATGACGAGGAACGGAAGCGGAGCTACCTCGCACGCGCCGCCGATGCCGCCCGGGCCAGTTACGCGAATGCCGCGGCCGCGGACTACCTCACCCGGCTCGTCCCGTTGCTCGACGGCGGAGAACGCGTCGAGGCGCTGCTGAAGCTCGCCAAGGCGCAGGAGTTCATCGGCGACTGGCCCACGGCGGAGGCCACGGCCCGCGACGCGCTGGCTGAAGCCACCCAGCTCGGTGACGACGCGTCGCGCGGGTGGGCCGAGGTCGCGCTGGCCGAGTCCACTCGCAAGCAGGGCCGCTTCGAGGAGGCGGGTACGCATCTGGCCGCGGCCCGGGCGCACTTCGACGCAATCGGCCTGGACGAGGGCGTGGGTCAGGTCCTCCACCTGGCCGGCACGGTCGCCGCGCAGCAGGGCGACTACGCCGCTGCCCGGGAGCGGTACAGCGAGAGCCTCGCCATCCGCGAACGCCTCGGCGACACCGCGAGCCTCGGCGGCCTCTACTCGAACCTCGCGATCGTCGCCGAATACGAGGGCGACAACGCGACATCCCGCCAACACAACGAGCGAGCCCTGACGCTGCGGCGCGAGGTCGGCGACCGCTGGGCTATCGGCGTGAGCGAGAACAACCTCGGCATGATCGCCCTCCACGAGGGCGAGCACGAGCGCGCACGAGCCCACTTCGATGCCTCGATGCGGCTGAATCACGAGGTCGGCGACGCGTGGATGGTCGCCATCGGCCACAACAACCTCGGGAACGCGACCCGCGGGCTCGGCGACCTCGACGCGGCTCGGGAGCATTACGGCGCGGCGCTCGAGGTCTACCGCGACTACGACGACCGCTGGGCGATGGCATTCCTGTTCGAGGACATGGGCATCCTCGCCGCGAGTGCGGGCGACGCCGCGGCGGCCCACGAGGCCATGGGCGTGGCTGAGCGCATGCGTGGCGAAATCGAGTCGCCACGGGCGCCGGCGCTCGAGGAGGAGCTCACCACCGCGCTCGCCGATGCGCGCGCCGCGCTCGGCGACAACGCCGCAGAGGCCGCCCTCGCGCGGGGACGGGCGATGGAACCCGAAGCAGTCGAGGAGCTCGGCCGGCGAATCTGCGCCTCCTGACCTTGCGAGGCAGGTCACAAGACCGCTAATCTCCGCCCATCGGCTGCCCGAGTGCCCAGCCCGGGTGCCGACCCACGAGGGGATCAGCTTGTTCCGGCATTCCGAGCCCAGTGCCGCCGCGGCCGCGACGCCGTCGCTTGCCCGCGCCGTCGTCGTCTTCGTCGCCGTCATCCTCGCCATCACCGGCGTCTTCGCCCAGCCGCCCGCGCCGGTCGGTGCCGTGCCCGTGCCCGGTCAGTGGGAGGGCCAGAAGGGCAGCATCGCGGACGGGTCAGGCGGCACGACGGCGGGGACCTTGCTCGCCGCCGGCGCCAGCCCGGCCGGCGACGCCCAGTTCACATACGACGTGCCGATCAGCGGCGGTGACGGCGAGGCCGGGACGTGGAGCTTCTTCACGACCGCCGGCGCCGACGAGACGGTCGGTGTGCCGTTCCACTGGACCGGGCTCCATGCCTGGTTCAACGTCACCGCCAGGCTCGATGCGGTCGTCGTGCGCGCAGGGACGCTCGTCTCGTCGGAGACCCTCGTCGACGCCGGTCCCGCGGATTGCTGCACGACGCCGTCGAATGGCTTCGACTACAGCGGCAGCGCATCGTTCGACGTCCTGGCCGACGACGTGTATGGCTTCGTCCTGCGCGGCTCGAACGCCGACTTCAACGACTTCCTGCGCGGCGAGATGACGCTCGGCACCGAGGTGCCCATTTCGTGCGCCGATGCCCAGGCGCTGTATGGCGCATTCGTGCCCGGCGACGGCCGCTACGTCATCAACCCCGCGGGCGGGCAGCGATTCACCGTCCACTGCGCGGACATGCTCGACGCCGGGCTGGACTACCTCGAGATCCGCGGTGGGGCCGGCATGAACTTCAGCTCGTATGCGGCTGGTGGCGCGGCCATCGGCTCGACGGTCACGACATCCTTCACGAAGGTCCGCCTCGACCCGGCGGCGCTGACCGTCGACGTGGGTGACCTGCGGTTCGCCACCAGCACCGGCAGCCTCCTCCACCCCGACGCGGGCGGCGACCAGACCGTGACCTCGATGCCCTACGCGACGGCGATGGGTTGCGAGGCCGCCCTCGCGAACGGGACCGCGAACATCAACCTGCAGGGCACGCCGTTCGCCATCGACGACACGTTCGGCGTCGACGACCTCGGCGTCGGCAGCGCGACCTTCTCCGCGCTCGACCAGGTCGTCGACCTGACCGGTGGCGGGTTCTGCGGCTGGACCGCCCCCGAGCCGCTCCCGTTCAACCCATTCAACCCGGCCACCGGGCAGTTCATCCTCGACCTGCGCTACCTGAGCGAGCCGGTCGCCTCGTTGTCAACGCCCGTCCTCTTCGCCTCGATCGCGCGGTCATCGTCGACCGCCGACCTCTACGCGCTCGTCGACGGGGCCCAGGACCTGCCGGTGACTGTCGACGTGCACACGAGCGCCTCCTGTACCGGCGGCAGCCTCGACAGCCCGAACCTCGTCGCGACGATGACCCAGCAGACCGATGCGGATGGGTACCTCCTGCTCGAGGGCATTTCCGGGATCGGGAACGGCGCGTTCGTGACGATCACCGTGACGTCGCCGACGAGCACGGGCGCATCGGCCTGCATCCGCACGACCGCCGACAACGACGCATGGCCGAAGGCCTTGCCGCTGGCGCAGGCCGCGACCACCGCGGTCTCCGACGTCATCGAGGTCGAAGGCCGCGCGCGCTGGTACCGATTCTCGATCGTGCCGAACCAGCGCATCACCGTGACCCTCTCCGGCGTCCCGGACGACTACAACCTGGCCGTCTACCGCGACATCGGGTCGGAATTCGAGTCGCAGCTCGTGCCCCAGGACGCCGACGACCTCCACAAGCTTTCGGCCGAGTTCGCGCCGAGCGTCTTCAGCCCATCGGTCTTCAGCCCATCGGTCTTCAGCCCGAGCGTGTTCAGCCCGGATGCGTACGCGCCGTCGGTCTTCAGCCCATCGGTCTTCAGCCCGAGCGTGTTCAGCCCGTCGGTCTTCTCTCCATCGGTCTTCAGCCCATCGGTCTTCTCGCCGTCGGTCTTCTCGCCGTCGGTCTTCAGCCCATCGGTGTTCAGCCCATCGGTGTTCAGCCCGTCCGTCTTCTCGCCGTCGGTCTTCAGCCCGAGCGTGTTCAGCGAGACGGAGCTGGCCCAGGCGTTCTCGAGCGCGCAGAGCCGGAGCCTCATCGGTGTCTCGGCTGCGCCGGGGACGGGCAACGAAACCGTCGTCGTCAACTCGTGGAACAACACCGGGTCGTTCTATGTGCGCGTCGCGGGGCAGGGCGGTGCGTTCGATCCCGACCAGCTCTTCTCGCTGACCGTCGAGCGCTCGGCCAGCTCGTGCACTGGCGTCACCGACACCGCGATCTCCGACCGCTCGGACGCGGCGGATGCCGGGAACTACGCCACGGTGATCCTCACCGACTCGGGACGCCTCGACCTCGGCGACGGGTCGCCCGCCTCGCTCGAAGGCCGCCTCGCGGACCTCGCCACGCGGACCGAGGTCGACGGCGTCGTCGTCGACGTCGCCGCGGATGGGCGCGTGCAGGAGCTCCGTGCGCAGGCGAATGCGCACCCCGGCTGCCCGTTCGCCGAGAACCTTGTCGCCGAGGAGATCAAGACCATCGTCGACTCGTACCGCTCGCCAAGCGGCCCCGAGGCGCTGCGCTACGTCACGATCGTCGGCGACGACACGGTCATCCCCTTCTTCCGCTATCCGGACCAGAGCCTCCTCGGCCAGGAGTCGGGCTACTTCCCGCCGGTCGAGAGCGACTCGGCGTCCGAGGCGAGCCTGCGTCGCGACTACGTCCTGAGCCAGGACGCGTACGGATCCGGCGTCGAGGTCGACATTCGCACGAGCGCCTTCCCGGTCCCCGGGCTCGCGGTCGGGCGGCTCGTCGAGACCCCGGCGGAGATCATCGGCACGATCGACGCCTACACCGACGCGGGCGGTGTTGTCGCGCCCGACTCCAGCCTCGTCACCGGCTACGACTTCCTGACCGATGCGGCCGACGGCGTGTCCGAGCAGCTCGCCACCGGCGGCACGACCGTCGAGGAGCTCATCACCGACGCGGACGTCTCGCCCCAGCAGCTCGAGGAGCCGGGCCTCATCGATCCGCGCCGCTTCTCATGGAACGCCGACGACCTGCGTGAGGTGCTCCTCGAGGAGCGCCACGACCTCGTGTTCCTGGCCGGTCACTTCAGCGCCAACAGTGCACTCGCCGCGGACTACCAGACGCAGGTCATCACCACCGAGCTGGCCGGCGCGTCGGTCGATCTCGAGAACGCGGTCGTCATCAGCGCCGGCTGCCACGCGGGCTACAACCTCGTCGACGGCGACGCGCTCGCCGGCGTGGCGCTGCCGCTCGACTGGGCCCAGGCGTTCGCGCAGAAGCGCGCCGTGCTCGTCGCCGGCACGGGCTATCAGTACGGTGACACCGACTTCCTCGAGTACAGCGAGCGCCTGTACCGCGACTTCACCGAGGAGCTGCGCGCCGGTCCGGCCGGATCGGCCGTCTCCGTCGGCGAGGCGCTGATGCATGCGAAGCGCACGTACCTCGCGACCACCCCGGACATCCGCGGCATCCACGAGAAGGCACTGCTCGAGGCCACGCTCTTCGGCCTCCCGATGTTCGGCGTCAACATGCCCGCCGGCCGCGGTGCCGTGCCCGGCGGCGGGTCGGCGGGCAGCATCACACCGACCGCGGTCGCCTCGGGTCCGGCGGCCACACTCGGCCTGGCGACCCACGACCTCACCGTCTCGACGCCGTTCGACGAGGAGTCGCTCGACCTCGATGTCGTCGACTCGTCCGGCGTGAGCGGCTCCGTGACCGCGACGTGGCTGGAAGGGCCCGACGGCGTGGTCACGAACCCGGCCGAGCCCGCGATCCCCAAGGACGTCGTCGACGCCACCTCGACGAACGCGTCGCAGGTGCTGCGCGGCGTCGGCTTCCGCGGCGGCACCTACACCGACACCGCCGGCATTATCCCGCTCACCGGCGCGCCGACGACCGAGCTGCGTGGCGTCCATGTCCCGTTCGTCTCGCCGGTCTTCTACCCGATGCGGATGTGGACCCCGAACTACTTCGGCGAGCTCGACGGTACAGGCGGGACGAATCTCATCGTCACACCGGTCCAACATCGGTCCGATCCGGCGACGTCGAGCGCGAGCATCCGCCGCGCCTTCGACGCGCTTGCCCTGCGCCTCTACTACGTCGACGGCGATACACTGCTCTCCAATCCGGACTTCGCCGGCGCCGCGCTCTCCGACGCGCCGACGATCGTCAGCGTCGAGACCGCCGTCGATGGCGCCGACCTCGTCTTCCGCGCCCAGGTCGTCGGCGACCCGAAGGCCGCCGTCCACGAAGTGTGGGTGGTCTGGACCGACGGGACCAGCGAGTGGGTCCCACTCGACCTGCAGCAGTGCACCGCGCCGCTGCCTGTGTCATGCGATGGCCTCGACGACTCGCGCGTCTGGACGGCTCGCCTCGCCGGCGCTCCGGCCAGTCTCAGGTACGTTGCCCAGGCCGCGAACGGCGTCGGCCTGGTGGCATTCGACGACAACCGCGGCTCCTACTACGCCGCCTCGACCGGCGCGACCGTCGATCCCGCGGCGACGACGCTCACCCTGGTGAGCCCGCCAACGACCGGCACCTTTGGGCAAACTGTAAACGTCACCGCGGAGCTGAGCAGCGACAGCGGCCCCGTCGTGGGGCGGCAGGTCCTCATCCAGATCGGGGGCTCACCGGCATTCGGCATGACCGGACCGGATGGCCGAGTGACGCTCCCGATCTCCCTGAACTCGACGCCCGGGCCGACGTCGATTGTCGCCTCGTTCGATGCGGACGAGGCGTTCGCGGCGTCCAGCGATGGCTCGGCCTTCACGATCACGCGCGCGGCCAGCTCGCTCTCAACGCTCTCGCCGTTCGCGACGACATCCGCAGATGACCACACCGGCATCCTGACGACGCTGACCGCGACGCGCGGCTCTACCCAGCAGCCGTTGACAAGCCGCAGCGTCACGGTGTCCGTGAGCGGCCCGGTGACGCGAACCCTGTCCGTCATCACCGACTACCTCGGCCGGGTGCGGCTTCCACTCGACCTGCCGGCAGGCACATATAGCGTCACCGTAGTTTTCGCGGGCGACGAGACGTACCTGCTCGCATCGGCCTCGGCGACGACAGCGGTCATCGCCTTCGACTTCCTATCGCCGGTCGACGATCCGCCGATCGTCAACCTCGTGAAGGCGGGCAGCACCGTGCCGATCAAGTTCAGCCTCGGCGGGAATCACGGGCTCGGCGTGCTCGCCAGGACGCCGCAGACGGTCGCATACAGCTGCGAGACCGGCGTGCCACAGGACGAGATCGAACAGACGACGTCGAGCAGTGGCCTAACGTTCAGCGGCGGCCTCTACCAGTACAGCTGGAAGACCCCGAGGAGCGCGCGCGGTTGCTTCCGCTTCGAGCTGGCGCTCGACGATGGCACGACGCACGTGGCCCTCTTCCGGCTCCGCTGACGGCGGCCGGAGGTCATTCGAAGCCGAAGACGCGGCCCCAGTCGTCCTTCATGCTGACGACCTGCCAGCCTCGGTCGTTCGCCTCGGTGAGGGCGAGATCCAGGCGTCCCATCGGCGAGACGCGGTACTCGAACTCGCGCTCGGCATCGGTGTGGTCGATGAGGACCGCGAGGCTGCGACCGGGACCGGCGGCGGTCCACTGGAGCATCTGCTGGTCGCCGTCGGAGTTACCGAAGGCGGCGATCGGCCTGCGGCCGATGAACTTCTGGATCGCGACCGGCTTGCCGTCCTTGTCGTCGAAGAAGTCGAGCTCGGCGAGCTTGACGAGCACGGGCTCCCCGTCGCGGATCTCGTAGCGGACCTTTCCGCTGCTGCCGATGACCTGCTCGGGCGGGATCCCGTACATCGGCTCGGAGTTCGCGCGCACGAACTCGATCCCGCCGCCCGAGACAATGAATGTCTTGAACCCGTTCGCGCGCAGGTAGCCGAGCAGCTCCACCATCGGCCGATAGGCGAGCTCGGTGTATGGCCGGTCGAAGCGCGGGTGCGTGGCCGACGCGAACCAATCGCGGCACACGCGGTCGAACTCCGCGCTGGTTATCCCGGCATGCGTCGCCGCGACGATCTTGACCATCCCCTCCAGCCCGGCCGCGGCGAGCGCCCCGCGGTCGCCCTCGAGGACGGCCTGGAACGGCTGAGTGCTGGCCCACTCCGGGTGCTCCGGCGCGAGCGCCCTGACGCGATCAAGCGCGAACGCGAGCTGGACATAGAGCGGCTGCTCGCACCATAGCGTCCCGTCATTGTCGAAGACGGCGATCCGCTCGGCCGGCGGAACGTGGTCGGGCCCCTCCGCATCGATCACAGCGTCGACGAAGTCGATGATGCTCAACTTGGCAGCTCCCGCGTTCCAGGATGGCAGCGGGTCGGCGGAGGCCATGGCCTCCAGTGTGACCGATGCCGCTCATGGCTCATCACCCGATCGGGATGGTTGACCGATGCGGGACGGCATCAGTCCTGCGGCTAGGATCGGTCCAGCAGTCTTCCAAGGAGAGACCGATGGCGAACCTGCGCATCACCCGGCTCGGGCACGCCGGCGTCCTGTATCGGTCGCCCCATGACGCCTGGGTCTGGGTGGACCGTTGGACCGGCGCGCCAAACTACGCCGATGCCTACCGCACGTCCGAGAAGGTGAGCGTCGTGGCGCCCACGCACTGCCACTTCGACCACGTCGGCGACGACTGCGCGGACCTCGTTGAGCTGGCGCAGGTCGAGGGCGCCGCCACGATCGGCTCGCACGAGATGAGCGTCTGGCTCGGCGGCCGCGGGATCACCGCCATCGGCATGAACAAGGGCGGCACCGTCGAGGCCGCCGGCATCCGATTCACGATGGTCCACGCCGATCACACCGGCGGCGCGACCCTGACATCGGGCTCGGAGCAGGTCACGCGGGATTTCGGCTGCTGGGGCTGGGTCATCGAGTTCGAGGACGGCACGACGGTCTATCACTCCGGCGACACCGACCTCTTCGGCGACATGAACCTCGTTCGCGAGCGATTCGAGCCCGAGATCGCGGTCCTGCCCATCGGCGGGCACTACACGATGGGCCCGAGGGACGCCGGACGAGCGCTCGAGATGATCGGTGCCTCGACCGTCATCCCGGTCCACTACGGGACCTTCCCGATCCTGGCCGGCACGCCCGAGGAGCTCGCGGAGCACACGTCGGCGGCTGTCGTCGAGCTCGCGCCCGGCGAGACCTGGGAGGCTCGGCCCTAGCCGTGCACGGGATGGTCGCCACGCCCCATCCGCTGGCGACGGCGGCCGGGGTGGAGGCCCTTCGCGCCGGCGGCACGGCCGCCGACGCCGCGGTCGCCGCCAACGCGATGCTCGCCGTCGTCTACTGCAACGCGTGCGGCCTCGGTGGCGACGCGTTCGCCCTCGTCTGGGACCCCGGCGAGGGCCGGCTGCACGGGTTCAACGGGAGCGGCCGGTCTCCGGCCGCCGTGACGATCGACGCCGTGCGCGCCGCCGGCCACGAGACGATGCCGCAGCGCGGGCCGCTGACGATCGACGTTCCCGGCGCCGTGGACGCCTGGCTCCAGCTGCTCGACCGATTTGGCCGCCGCTCACTGGCCGATGCGCTCTCCCCCGCCGCTCGGACCGCCGAGGATGGCTACGAACTGACCGACATCACGGCCCGCGCCATTCACACAGCGCTCCCGACGTTCGACGAGACCGCGCGCGAGGTGTTCGGCAGCGCTGGCGGACCAGGTGACACGTTCCGCCAACCGCTGCTGGCGGCCACGCTTCGCGCGATCGCCGACGGCGGGCGCGGGGCCTATTACGGCGGGCCGATCGGCGAGGAGATCGCGCGCGCCATCCTGATGGCCGGCGGGGTCATGACCGCCGACGACATCGCCGCGCACCGTGGCAATTGGGTCGAGCCGATCTCGACGACCTACGCCGGCGTCGAGGTCGCCACAATCCCTCCGAATTCGCAGGGCATCACGGCGCTGATGGCGCTCAACGTCCTGTCGGCGCTCGACTGGCCGATGACCTCGCCGATCGAGCGCCTCCACGCGCAGATCGAGGCGACCAAGGTGGCCTGGAGCGAGCGCGACCGATGCGTCGCCGATCCCGATCGCGGCGGGGCGGGCCCATCGGCCCTGCTGTCGCCGGAGCACGCGCAATGGCTTGCGTCGCGGCTGTCGCCGGAGCGGGCGCATCGGTACACGCCGACGAACCCGCCGGGAGGCGGCACGGTCTACCTGTGCGCCGCCGATGGCGACGGGATGATGGTCAGCCTGATCGAGTCGAACTACATGGGCTTCGGCTCGGGGATCATGGGCGGGTCGACCGGGATCATGCTCCAGAACCGCGGCGCCTACTTCAGCCTGGACCCCTCGCATCCGAACGCGTTGGCGCCGCGGTCGCGCACGCTGCACACGCTGATGCCGGGGATGCTGCTGCGCGGTGGACGCGCGGAGGTCGCGCTCGGCGCGATGGGCGGCGACGGCCAGCCGCAGACGATGGTCCAACTCGTGACCGGGTTGCTCGACGACGGGCTCGATGCCCAGGCGGTCGTCGACCGGCCGCGCTGGGTGGTCGCCACGGAATCACCTGGGCAACCACTCGGGCCGGTGCGTCTCGAGTCGGACGGATGGGATCTCGCGGCCGTCGCGGCGCTCGAGGCGCTCGGCCACGAGGCGACGCTCATCGAGCCGCGCACGCCGGCTACCGGCTGGGCACAGGTCATCCGCCGCCTGCCCGACGGCTCATATGAGGGCGGTGCCGATCCGCGCGCCGACTCGAGGGCCGCAGGCACCTGAGGCGTCACCCTAACGAAACCGGCTCCTCCGCGAGCGCGTGCTCCGGTTCCCTCGTGGGCAGCTAACGCCGGGGACGATCGACCCGCTGCGCGCCCTTCACCCATCGCCGGAGGCTCTCAGTAGCCTCCGCGTCCAATCGCCTCGCTCGTCGGAGGCGCTGCGGGATCCGGTTCGCGTGAGGTCGGCCGCGCTTCTGGTGTGCGAGTTTTCCCATCTCCGTGACCTTGGGACTTGCCGTCGTACGGTCATTGTGTTGACGCGCGACGGCCGAATCATTACGGTTTTGTCATGGTGACGAGGAAAGCGTCGCCGCATCGCGTGCTCGTGCTGGCCGACCAGCCGCTGGTCGTCGAGGTGATCGGCCTTACCCTGAACCACGGTGCGTTCGTGACGCGCGATGTCCCCACGCTGGACGAGGCGAAGGCGGTCGTCGCCGAGTGGCAACCGCACGTGGCGGTCATCGACATGGACCTCGGCGGGCCGGCATCCCTCCGTCCGCTCAAGGCGCCGTCCGGCGCCGCCGGTGCCGTGCCGATCCTCGCGCTGACTCGCCGCGGCGACCTCAAACGCAAGCTGGCCGCCTTTGACCAGGGCGTCGATGACGTGCTGACGGTGCCCTTCTCGCCCGAAGAGCTCCTCGCCCGGGTCGTCGTCATCACGAGACGGACGTACGGCACGGGCAGCGGTCTGCTATCCGCTCTGCGCCTCGGCGAGATCGAGATCGACATCGTCAATCGCCAGGTCATCGCCGGGGGGTCGACCCTGCATCTCACCGCGCTCGACATGAGCCTCCTGTACCTGCTGGCGGCGAACGCCGGCCGTGTCGTTTCGCGCGATGAGATTCTGGATGCCGTGTGGGGTCCGGACTTCATCGCAGAGAGCAACATCGTCGACCGCCACATCAGGAGCCTGCGCGCAAAGCTCCAGAACGACTTTCGCAAACCGCGATACATCGCGACCGTCCCCGGACGCGGCTACCGCTTCATCGCGACTGCTCAGGCGACGGCGGGCATCAGCCGGGCTGGCCGAGCGGGCCGAGGAGATGCCGGATCAGGCGGTCGCCGGCTGCCCGGCTGAAATCCTCGTCGCCACGAGGGTGCCGACGGCGCCGGCCAGGGCAACAGTCCCAGCAGCGACGAACGCCACGCCGACCCCCAGGCTCGCTGCCACGAATCCGGCGAGGAAGGGTCCGCCACTGAAGCCGAGGTCGATGAACAGGGTCGCGGTGCCGGAGGCGGCGCCACGCTCGGCCGGCGCGACCCGCGCAAAGGTCGCGGCGAAGAGCGCGGGTGTCATGAACGCCACCCCTGCGGCGAGGAGAGCGGTGCCAGCCAGGAGCCCGACGATCCCCGGCGCGGCGGCGGTCACGAGCAGGCCGATCGCGCAGCACGCGAGCGCCGCTGCGCCGAGGCGCAGCGGCGGCACCCGGTCGGGAAGGCGGGCGAACGCGATGCGAAGCCCGACAACGGTGGCGCCAAACGTCAGGAACGTCACGCTCCATGCCTCGAGTCCCAGGCTCTCGGCATGTGGCCCCGCGAGCAGGAAGAACCCGCTCATGGCCGCGACGCCCGTGAACAGGGCGATTCCCGGACCGATCGCGGCGCGGTGGATGAGCGGCGTCGAATCCTCCCGCGCGGATTCCCTCCGCTCGGCCGTCTCTGGGATTCGGACGGCAAGCAGCGTCGCGCTCAGCGCGAGGGCAAGGCCCCCGGCCCAGGCGAGCGGAAAACCGCCGAGCTCCAGGAGGACCTGCCCGACGATCGGACCGATCGCGACGCCGAGGTAGAGCGCGAGCGAGTTGTAGCTCAGCGCCTCGCCCGCGCGCCCGCGCGGCGCGAGATCAGCGAGGGCGGCGTAGGCCGCGACGAAGTAGAGCGCCTCGGCCACCCCGAGGAAAAGCCGGAGCACGATGAGGACGGCGAAGCTCGTCGTCACCGCGTGAGCGCCGATGACGAGTGCGCTGAGGAGCGCGCCGCCGATCAGGAGCGGCCGGCGCCCCTGCCGATCCGCGAGGCGGCCGGAGAACGGCCGAAGGACAAGCGTCGTGACGCCGAATGCGCCGGCCGCGAGGCCGAGTCCGGCTTCGTCGGATCCCAACGGCCCGATGACGAAGAACGGCGTGATCCCGATCACGAGGCCGGCAGCCGTGAAGTAGCCAAGCTCGGACAGGGTCAGGGCGATGAAGGCCGGCGTGAAGAGGCGATCGGATCGGTGGCTCATGCTGGGACGATGCGCCGGGTGCGAGATGTCCGCATCGGTAGATCTGCCCATTTCTGACCGCTCACACGAGCAGCCCGTGCTCCATCGCGAACAGCGCGGCGGCCGCGCGGCTCGAGACGCCGATCTTCGCGTAGATGTGCTGGACGTGATGCTCGGCGGTCCGCGAGGAGACGACGAGGCGCGTTGCGATCTCCCGATTCGACAGGCCACGCGCCACCAGGCACAGCACTTCCACCTCACGCTCGCTGAGGCCGGCCGGCGCGGCGGGTCGACGCCGTCGCTGACGAACGAGGCCGGCCGCCTCGAGGACGGCCGAAACGGCACTCGCGTCGAGGCGTCCCGACTCGACCTCGCGTTCCAGCTGTCGCGCCGCCCGCTCCGGAGCGAGCGCCGGCCGGTGCGGGCGATCGTGCGTCATCGCCTGGAAGACGTCCGCGGCCGCGAGGATGCGTGCCACCGACTCGATCTCTCGGTCACGCGCCCCGCGGTGGTATCCGGAGCCGTCGAGTCGCTCGTGGTGCATGCCGGCGATCGTCGCCGCGGAACGGAGCGCATCTGAGCGGACGAGGATGCGTTCCGAGTGATACGGGTGCAGGCGGACCTCCTCCCATTCGGCTGCGGTAAGCGGCCCCGGCTTCTCCCAGATCGCGTTCGACACGCCGATCCGGCCGAGGTCGTGCAGCAGCGCGCCGATGCGGAGGCGGACGCGCCCAGCCTCGTCCACGCGCAGCCGGTCGGCGGCGGCGGCGGCGAGGTCGGCCACCGCGCCGGAGTGGCCGAGCGTGTGTGTGGACTTCAGATCCGCGACGTCCGCGATCGCCGCGCAGATGTCGAGCAGGTCAGGCTCCGCCACCTGTCGAACCGGCGCGGGCTCCAAGTCGAGCAGCTGGTCGCGCGGGTCGCCGGCGCGAATCGCGCCGAGCAGCTCGGACGCGTGCTCGACAAAGGTCCCAGCGATCGTCGGATCGAGGCTCGCGCCGGAACGGCCGCGAAGTGCTGCGATGGCCGCGTCCGGACCCCCGAGCGCCTCGAATCGGGACGCGATCGCGGCGATCGCCGCGATCCGGGCCGGCAAGGAGATCGCCTCTCCCCGGAGGCCGAGCACTCCCCCGCCGCCGCGCCATGACTCAGCTACCTCGTGCACTCCGCGGCGGACCGCTTCCGGGAGGCCGAGGCGGCGAGCCGTTTCGCGGCCCACCTCGCAACGCGCGATCGCGAACTCGCGCCCGAACCTGTCGCCGCGAACGACGTTGAATACGGTCACCCGAGCCCAGTCGAGCGGCCCGCGTCCGCGCGTCGTGGCGCGGAAGAACGTGTCGACCAGGTCGCGCAAGTCGTCCGAGTCGACCCTCGCCGCGGCGGCATTCACGACGAGCTCGTCACCGTAGACGGCCGACGTCTCGTGGGCGAAGCCGATACACCCGAGGTGCTGGAGGAGTGTGGTGTAGAGGGCGTCGGACGCATCGGCCTCGGAGAGTCCCATCCGGCGGGCAAGCAGGGTGGCGATGATGCCGGAGCGCATCGACTCCTCGGCCGGCAGCCCGAAGCCCAGGTCGCTGAGCAGCGAGACGCTGGCGAGCAGGTCCGCCAGGCGAAGGGGTGCAGCGGTCACACGATCGTCCTCGCCGCCATTGTCAGCCCGTACGACAACGCTACGAGAGATCCTTGTCCTCCATCTCCCAGGCGTGGTCGAGCGCGTGGTAGGCGGTGTGCCGCAGCAGCAACGGGATCGTCCAGTTTCGGCCTCTCGCCATCCTGCCCTCGGCGTTGTAGTCGCGCATCGCCGCAACGAATTGCTCCCGGTGTGAACGGAGGCCGGCGGGGGTCAGCAGCCCTTCGGGCGGCGTGACCACCCCGACCTTCAAGGCGAGGTCGGCGCGCTCATTGCCGACGACGTGGCGACGGATCGCGTCGCGGTCACGACCGCCGCCTCGCGGACCCTTGAGCAACTCGAGCGAGACCCGCGAGCCGACGTCGTCGAAGAAGCGCCATGCCGCCTCGAGCAGCCCGAGCTTCCGATTGAGCTCGTCCTCCGGCATCGGCCCGGTTTCGAAGGACGACGGGGCGAACGAGATCCCCCAGAAGTCGGTGGACCCGACGCCGACGTGGTCTTCGACGATCTCGAGATCTCCGGCCGCGTCGAACTCGGACCCGAGCCCAGCCAGCGAGGCGACTGGGCGGTAGCGGTCGCGATACGCCTCCAGGCTCTCGACGGCGTCGCCGGCGGTCTTTGCGCCGCGACTCCAGCCCGGCCAGTCGATCGCGAAGGCGGCCACCTTCTTGCCCTTCGGGCCGTGTTGGACGACGGTGCGAACCACCATGGCCACAACGCTAGCAGCTGATCCTGACGCTCTCTGTCAGGAATCGGCGGCACAATAGGGCCGATGAGAAAGCGGTCGGGCATCGGTCTAGAATGGCGATCCCCATGATCCGCACGCCCTCCCTCGTCCACGCCCGCGGCCTGACGAAGCGCTACTCGAACGGCTTCACCGCCGTCGACGGCGTCGACTTCGACGTGCGCCCCGGCAAGGCGTTCGGCTTCCTCGGCCCGAACGGCGCGGGCAAGACGAGCACGATGCGCATGATCGCCTGCAGCTCCCCGGTGACCGATGGCGAGCTGACCGTCATCGGCATGAACCCGCGCACCCAGGCACGCCAGATCAAGTCGAAGCTCGGCGTCGTGCCGCAGATCGACAACCTGGACACCGAGCTGACGGTGCGCGAGAACCTCGAGATGTACGCACGCTACTTCGATATCCCAAAGGAGACGTTCCGCAAGCGCGCGCAGGAGCTGCTCGAGTTCGTCCAGCTCGAGGAGCGCGCCACCGACCAGGTGGAGCCGCTGTCCGGCGGCATGAAGCGGCGGCTGACGATCGCCCGCGCGCTCATCAACGAGCCGGAGCTCGTCATCTTCGACGAGCCGACCACGGGCCTCGACCCGCAGGCACGTCACCTCCTCTGGGAGCGGCTCTACCAGCTGAAGCGACGCGGAGCGACGCTCATCATCACGACCCACTACATGGACGAGGCCGAGCAGCTGTGCGACCACCTCGTCGTCATGGACAAGGCGAAGATCGTCGCCGAGGGCTCGCCACGACAGCTGATCGACGAGCATTCGACGCGCGAGGTCCTCGAGCTGCGCGTCACGGACAACGTCCGCGAGAGCCTGGACGGCCGGCTCGACGGCCTCGCCGATCGCGTCGAGGAGCTTCCGGACCGCCTGCTGCTCTACACCGCAGACGGCGAGCGCACCCTCGAGCAGGTCAACCAGCGGCAGATCCCGATCGAGTCGGCGCTTGTCCGTCGCTCGAGCCTGGAGGACGTCTTCCTGCGCCTGACCGGGCGCTCGCTGGTCGAGTAGGCGCCGGTCCCAGATGACCGTCATCGCCGCCTCCGGCCGCGTCTGGCACCGCAACTGGCTCGTCTATCGCCGCCTCTGGCATCGGTCGCTGGCCTTCGGCTTCCTCCAGCCCGTCCTCTTCCTGACCGCGATGGGCCTCGGCCTCGGCACACTGATGACGACCGACGACCTCAGCGCGTTCGGCGGCTTCGAGTACATCGTCTGGCTCGGTCCCGGGCTGCTCGCCGCGATGGCGATGCAGACGGCGACGTTCGAGTCGACCTACCCGATCATGAACAAGATCATGTGGGGGCGGAACTACGAGGCAATGCTCTCGACGCCGCTCCAGATCCGCAACATCGTGTGGGGCGAGCTCGGCTGGTCGGCGTTCCGCATCGGCTCATTGGCGGTGGTCTTCCTGGTCGTGCTGTTCTTGTTCGGGGTGCCCCGGTCACCGATGGCTGTGCTCGCCATCCCCTTCAGCATCCTCATCGGCCTGGCCTTCAGCGCGTGCCTCATCGCGTTCACCGCCACCCAGAAGAACGACGTCGGCTTCAGCGCGATCTTCCGCTTCGTCATCAACCCGCTCTTCCTGTTCAGCGGCACGTTCTTCCCGCTGTCGCAGCTTCCCGACGGGCTCCAGCTCGTGGCGTGGGCGACGCCGCTGTTCCACGGCGTCGAGCTCGTCCGCGGCTCGATCCTCGGCACCCTCGAGCCGGGTCCCGCGGTGCTGCACCTGGCGTACCTGCTGACGATGTTCGCGATCGGTGCCTGGCTCGCCGAGCGCACCCTGACGAAGCGAATGGCCGGCTAGGCCGATGACGTCGCTGGCCCCCACCCAGCCACACCCGGCCCCCGCCCGCCCGAACCCGCTGGCGGTCGCCTGGTCGCGCCTGTGGCGCTCCCGTCGGCTCGTCGAGCGCAACATCCTCGTCTACCGCCACCAGTGGATCATCATCTTCAGCGGCGTCTTCGAGCCGATCTTCTACCTGATCGGGATCGGCCTCGGGGTTGGCGGCATCATCGACCCGCTGCAGCTGCCGGACGGCCGTACGATCAGCTACCTCACGTTCGTCGCTCCCGCACTGCTCGCCACCGCCGCGATGAACGGCGCCGTGTTCGAGACGATCTTCAACGTCTTCTTCAAGCTGAACTACGCGAAGACGTACGACGGGGTGCTGGCCACGCCGATGGGCATCACCGAGATCGCGCTTGGCGAGATGCTGTGGGCCCTCATCCGCGCCGCGCTCTACGCGGTGGTGATGTTCGTGATCATGCTCGTCCTCGGGCTGATCCTCTCGCCGTGGGGCCTGCTGATCGTGCCGGCCGCGCTGCTCGTCGCCGCCGCGTTCGCAGCCGCCGGGCTTGCCGGCACCTCTTACCTGCGCACGGTGAACGACTTCGACGTGCCGATGGGCCTCATCGTCATGCCGATGTTCCTCTTCAGCGGCACGTTCTTCCCGATCGAGGCCTACCCCCAGCCGCTCCAGTGGGTCGTCCAGCTGACGCCGCTGTACCACGCCATCAACCTCATCCGCGGCCTCTCGCTGGGGGTCGTCGGGCTCCCCCAGCTGTGGGACTTCGTATACCTTGTCGCGTTCTTCGCGATCTGCATCGCGCTCGCGATGCGCCAGATGGAGAAGCGCCTGATCAAGTAGCCGCCGCGTGCCTACACGATCCGGCGCCAGGGCTCAGAGGCCTGGGCATCGGCGCGGCGGTACGACTCGGCGAGGATCGTGACCGGGTGTACCGTCGGCACGCCCGAAGACAGCTCGATCTGCCAGCGGCATGTCTCGGAGTCACAGGACGCCCGTGGCGCCCCCGCCTCGCGTGCCGCGCGCACCTTCGCGAAGAGGGGTGCGCCGACGTCCTGGGCGATTTGCCATCGTTCGACCTTGAGCCCGTACGTGCCGGCCGCACCGCAACAATCGTGGTCTGAGTCGGTGGCTTCCAGGCCAGGCACGAGCGCGAAGAGGTCCATCGCGGGCGTCCCGATGCCGTGCGAGCGCAGCTGGCATGGCGCGTGGTATGGCACCGACTCGGCAATGGCGCCGAATCCGGTGTCGAGCTCGCCGCGGTCGTGTAGGTCGAGCAGCAGCTCGCAGATGTCCCAGGTGGCATCGGCCACCGCTCGAGCGTCGGGGTCGGCCAGGTCGAGCATCTCGCGGTACTCGGCCTTGAGCGCGTGCGTGCAGGACGTCGAGGTGCCAACGATCCGGTAGCCGGCGCGGGCGAAGACGGCCAACGAGTCGAGGTTGTTTCGCGCCTTGCGGCGGGCGTGCTCGTACAGCCCGTTGCTGACGAACGGCAGGCCGCAGCATTCCTGGTCGGGGACGATGACCTCGAACCCGTTGCGCTCGAGGATGGCCACCGCGTCGCGGCCGAGGTCGGGCTCGAAGCCATTCACCGCGCAGCCATGGAAGTACACGACGGTTCGGTCCGGATCGGTCTCGGCGGAAACGTCGACGGGCCGATGCGATCGCCGCCACCAGGTGCGGAACGTGCGCCGCGAGAATGGAGCGAGCGGGCCGCGCCGGTGCACGCCGAGGACCTTCTCCCCCATCCAGCGAGCGAAGCGGTTGCGCAGGCCGAGGTTGGCGAGCGGTGCCAGCGGGTTGGCGCCGAGCCGGATGAGCAGGTCGGTGTCGCTGATGAGCCGATTGCGCAATGACGAGCCACGGTCGGCAACGATCGCCGCCCGGGCCCGGTTGTTCGTCTCGGCGATGAGGACCCCGGCCGGACAGGCGCGCGTGCAGATCCCGCAGCCGGAGCACAGGTCGACCGTGTGGTCGGGCGAGCTCCCGTGCCCCGTGGGGCCGCGGAAGCGCTGCGCCTGGGGACCGACGTACTTTGGCCCCGGAAAGGCATCGGTCACGCGGCTGACCGGGCACACCGTGGTGCACACGTTGCACTTGATGCAGGCGTCGGTGCTGAAGGGCGGGAACTCTCGGGCCGCCGCATCGGAAAAGGTCATGCCGCCGCTCGTCCGAGGGCGAGGGCGCGCGCCGCGCGGTGCGCGGTGGCCAGGGCCACGCCGTCGCCGCAACGTTCGTCGAGATAGCGCATCCCAGCCAGTGCCGAGCCGATGACGAGCACGTTCGCGAGCTCCGTTGCCCCTGCCGTGCCGATCGGGCGCAGCTCGACGTCGGTGCGGATCCCGGCGGCCTCGATCGGATGAGGCAGCAGCGGGTCGTCGCTGAACCAGGCGTCAAGAACGGGTGCCTCCACCGGGAGCCCGAAGACGCGTTCGTGGATGACGCCTCCGGCGTCCGCGCGGAGGCCACCGCCTCCGATGCCGCCGGTGGCGAGGACGAACCCATCGGCCGCCAGGCGCAGGGCGCGGGAGGCTGCCTCGGTGCGAATCGCGATCACGCGACCGCCATTGCGCTCGACGTCGATGACGTCGAACCCGATCTGGATGCGGCCGCCGGCCGCGCCGATGGCCGTGCGGAGCGCATCGTACAGACGCAGGCCCGGGACCGAGGGCGGCAGGCTCGGGATCTCGAAGGCGCCGGGACCCAGCGCCTCGCGGGCGTCGAGGAGCGCCGCACGATGACCCCGGAGGCCGAGGACGGCGGGCACGCCGACGCGCCAGGCTCCGGGCGGGACCACCCGCGCGATCGCTGCAAGTGCGCCGGCCCGCCAGCCGGCGTCGTCAAAGCGCTCGGCCAGCGAGCGCGCGTCGAGGTTGTTGAGGCCCTCGAGTCCGGAGAGCTCGACCTCGACCGCGCGGATCTCGCGGGGCCCATCCGGCCACGGAACGGCGGCGAGGTTGCGCGCGGCGTAGGCGGGCCAGGCGTCACGATATCGGCCGATGCCGACGAGCAGAAGGCCTTCGTCCCCCCACGGTCGGAGGACCGGTGCCTGCGCCTCCGGGAGCAGCGCGGCGCGTCGGCGCGCGCCAATCGCGGTGGGGATCTCGACGAGCGCGTCGTCAAGCGTGCCGGCGAGACCGATCCCCGCCGCTGCGAGTCGCGCCGCGTGGGCCTCCACCGCCGGTTCAACCTCCGCCTGGGCGATCGCGTAGGGGTGCCCCGATTTCGCCGCGAGGACCCGCACGCCCTCCCTGGTCGTTGATGCACCGTCCGTGGCCGCGGCGTCGAGGCCGCCATGCGTCCAGTGCGTCGTGGCCATCCCCTTTGCGGCGAGAAACACTCGAGCCCCACGCTCGGCGAGCTCGGCGGCGCAGCTGAGGCCGGCGAGGCCGGCACCGATCACGACGACGTCAGCGGTCGGCATCGGCGGCTCCCGACCGCACCGGAAGCCGATCGCTGGCGAGGGTGCCGCGCGCGATGCCGTTCGCCAGCCATGCCTCGGTCAGCTGGTCGCCCCAGGCGATGGGCCGCGTGCCGCGGAAACGCTCGGCGGCGAAGTCCCGCAACGCGACGTTGGCATCGGGCGCCCCCGGCGCCAGGCGACCGTCGGCTTCGCGTGCGTCGAGCGCCGCGGCCGCCCTCGGCATGCAGAAGGCGCCCTGGCACGGCCCCATGCCAAGGCGGGTCGAGCGGCGGAGGTCGTCGAGCGAGGAGTCGGCCCGTCGGTCCAGGGCGGCGGCCAGCCGCCGCTTCGTCACGAGCTCGCACTCGCACACGAGCTCGGCGTCGCCGCCGCCGCTCGCCTCGTGTGCCGCCAGCCGATCGCCGAGCCAGTACGGACTGCTGCCGGCCGGCTCAGGCAGGCCTTCGTCGGCGGTACGGCACGGCGCCTCGATGTCCAGCGACCGCGCGACAGCGTCGACGACGTCGCGAGCCATGAGCCGGTACGTCGTCAGCTTGCCGCCGACGATGCTCCACATGCCGCCGACGCCGTCGCGGGCCGCGTGGTCGATGACGTGGTGGGCGCGGCTGATCTCGCGAGACGCGTCATGGTGATGGGCGCTGTCGAGCTCGGCGGCGTCGTACAGCGGCCGGGAGCCGGCGTAAGCGCGAAGGATCCGGGAGCCGGAGAGCCCGGGAACGAGGCGATCGCCATCGGCAAGGAGCGCGTCGACCTCGTCGCGCGTCACCCGCGCGTCGTCGGGATCCTCGACCGTCATGTCGGTGGTGCCGAGGATGCAAACGGTGTGCACCGGCACGAGGATGTCGCCATCGCTGGGAGGGGCTAGGCGATTCACGACCGCCGATGTGAGACGGCGATTGAGGATGAGCATCGACCCTTTGCCCGGACTCATGTGGAGGGTCGCCCCCGCAAGCGCGGCCACCGCGCCCGCCCAGGCCCCGGCGGCTGAGATGACGGCTCGACAGCCGATCGTCCGCTCTTCCCCGGTCCTGGCGTCGCGCGTCAGCACCGCCGCCACGGCGCCGGACGAGTCACGCTCGAAGCCGACGACGGGCGTGTACCGATGCGCCTCGGCACCGTGGTCACGGGCACTGGCCAGGTTTGCGTCGACGAGCTCCCACGGCTCGAGCGAGGCGTCGGGCACGCGATAAGCGGCACGCACATCGCGGTTGAGGAGCGGCTCGGCGCGGAAGAGCTCCTCGAGCGTGACCGGCTCGGCGTCGATGCCGGCCGCCGCGCACGCTGCTGGGAACCGCTCGAGGTAGTCGTCGGGATCCTCAGGCAGGGCGACGAAGTACCCGCCCGTCGGCTCGATGGTTCCGGGAGCAATCCGGCGCAGGACGGCATTCTCCTCGATGCAGTGACGCGCCGAGATCGGGTCCGACTCGATGTACCGGGCTCCGGAGTGGAGCAGCCCGTGATACCGCCCGCTCGTGCCCGATGCGAAGTCGCCACGCTCGACGAGCATCGCGCGCAGGCCCCGCATGGCTAGGTCGCGCAGCACCCCGGCACCCGTCGCCCCGCCTCCGATGACCACGACGTCGACGTCGGTCGAAGGCGCCATCAACGCTCTCCGCGGAGCAGGGGCATGGCCCCCTTGAGGTAGTCCCAGCCCGACGCGAGCGTCAGGATGGTGGCGACGACCATCGTCCACCAGCCGACGAGCTCGACCGCCCCACCGAGGCTGGTGGCCGCCATCGGTCCACCCGTCTCCGCGTCGTAGGCCAGCAGCAGGAGCGCCATGCCGGCAAGCGTCGTGGCGGTCTTGGCCTTGCCCAGCGGGCGCGCCGCGATGACGATGTTCTCGGCCGCGGCCATCTGGCGGATGCCGCCGATGACGAGCTCACGGACGACGATGGTCGCGACGATCCACGTCGGGAGGAGACCGACCTCGACCATGGCGACAAGCACGCCACCGACGAGCACCTTGTCGGCGGTGAGGTCCATGAAGACGCCCAGCGGCGACACCTCGCCGCGGCGTCGGGCAACCCAGCCGTCGAGGTAGTCGGTCAGCGCCGCGAGGACGAAGACGACGAAGGCGGCCATCCCGAGACCTGGCGTGCTGGGAAGCATGAGCGCGATGACGACGGGCGTCGCGGCGATCCGCGCGATGCCCAGCAGGTTCGCCGGGGAGCCGATCCTGGGCGGCGGCTGCGCGGTCATGCCGCTGCGACCAGGGCCCTGACGTCGCTCGCCGAGGTCAACGCCTGTGCCGCGACTGCGAGCTCGACGAGCTCGGCGTGAGACCGCGCCGAGAGCGCACGCTTCACCGCGTTGAAGGCGCGTGGCTCCATGCTGAGCTCGTCGACACCGAGGCCCACGAGCAGGAGCGCTCCAGCTGGATCGCCGGCCATCTCCCCGCATACGGCAACCGCGCAACCGCGCTCCGACGCGCGAGCGCCCTCGACGACATGGCTCACGGCCCGGAGCAGCGCCGGGTGAACCGGGTCCTGGCGGTCGGCCAGCTTCGGATTGCCGCGGTCGGCGGCGAGGAGATATTGGGTCAGGTCGTTGGTGCCGATGCTCATGAAGTCCATGATGGCGGCGAGCTGGTCGGCAACGAGGACCGCCGCCGGGACCTCCACCATGATGCCGATGCGTGGCGCGGGTGCATCGGGGACGGCAACACGTGCCTCGTCAACGAGGGCGCGGACGAGACGGGCGTCCGCAACATCGGCGACCATCGGCGCCATGATCGCGACGGAGCGGCCCGCGGACTGCGAGGCGGCCAGGATGGCGCGGATCTGGGTCGCAAACAGAGCCGGGTGGGCATCCGCGAGCCGGATGGCACGCACGCCGAGGAACGGGTTGGCCTCCGGCGCGAGGACGACGTAGGGCAGCGGCTTGTCGCCCCCGATGTCGGCCAGGCGAATGACCACCGGAGCGTCGCCCGCCGCGCGGAGCACGGCCCCGTAGGCCGCGGCCTGCTCCTCCGCCGAAGGCGGCGCCACTCGCGCGGCGAAAGCGAACTCTGTGCGAAACAGGCCGATACCCTCCGCACCGGACGCGAACGCCGCTCCCACCTCGGCAGGGTCGGCGATGTTCGCGGCACAGACGACCCGGTGCCCGTCGGCCGTCGAGAGCGGGCGTCCGGCAAAGGCAGCATCGGCCTCGCGTCGAACCGACGCATCGCTCGCGGCGCGCTCCAGTCCTTCGCGCGCGGTGGCGTCGGGATCGAGGACTGCGATGCCGGCGTCTCCATCGATGGCGAGCTCCGCGGCCTCCTTGGCGCGCGCCACGAGCCCGGCAACCCCGACGACGGCGGGGATACCGAGCGCGCGGGCGAGAATGGCCGCATGCGAGGTGCGGGATCCGCCTTCCAGCGCGATGCCCGCGAGATGCGTCCGGTCAAGCTCGACCGTGATCGACGGAGCCAGGTCTTCGGCAACCGCGATCGACCGGCGCTCGAGGCGCGGCGGGGGAGCTCCGACGAGATGACGCGCAATCCGCGCCGCAACGTCGCGGAGGTCCGCGGCTCGCGCCGACAGCACCTCGTCGTCGAGCTCCTCGAGCTGGCGTGCCGCCGCCTCCCCTGCCGCGGTGATGGCGGCAACCGGGGTCATGCCGGCGACCTCTCCCTCGCGGCCGGCATCGAGCAGCTCCGGATCCACGGCCATCAGCGACTGCGCCTCGAGGATCCCTGCCTCGTCCGGCCGCCCATCGTCTCTGAGCCGAGCCGCCAGGGCCTCGAGCTCATCGGCGGCCTCGACCGCCGCGTCGGCAATGGGTCGTGCGTGGACTCCCTCGGTCGGTGCCGGCTGGTGGATCCATGGCGCACCGATGGCCACGCCGGGCGCCGCCGACACTCCGCGCAGCTCTACGCTCATGCGTCATCGATCTCCTCGCCAAGGCCCGAGGCGACGAGCTCGACCAGGGCGGTCACGGCGGCGTCCGCATCGGCGCCGGAAGCGGTCAGGCGGATGCGGTGGCCTCGGGCGACGGCGAGGCCCATCACGCCGATGACGCTCTTGGCGCTCGCCTCCTTCGCGGGGTCGCGCGAGACGTTGGCGACGCGGACATCCGCGGCAAAGACGCCCGCGGCCTTCACGAACATCGCCGCAGGACGAGCGTGGAGCCCGGACGGGTTGCGGATCTCGACCTCTTCCTCAGGCATCGTTCTGCACCGCCTCTCTCTGCCCGATCTTGCGCTCGGTGCCGGCACGGAGGCGCGCGATGTTGTCGGCGTGGGCCGCGGTGACCAGGATCCCCGCGGCCAGGGCGTAGGCGATGGCGGGCACCGATGCGGCCCCGAACCACCAGAGGACGAGCGTGATGACTGGTGCCAGCAGGGCGCCGATCACAGACCCGAGCGATACGTACCGGCTCAGCCACATCACCGCGAAGACAATGGGGACGAGGATCACGATCGTCCAGATGCTCATCGCTCCGAGCGCGCCGGACGACGTCGCCACCCCGCGGCCACCGGTGAAACCGATGAAGACCGACCAGTTGTGCCCAACGATGGCGGCGAACCCGGCGAGCGCGGCCGCCCATTCGACCTGAGGGTCGGTCGCGAGGATCAGCCGTGCCAGGACCACGGCAGCGACTCCCTTGGCCACGTCCAGGACGAGCACTAACGCGGCGGTGCGCGCGCCCAGTGTTCGGAGCGCGTTCGTGGCGCCGGTCCGATGCGATCCGTACTCGCGAAGGTCAATGCCGCGCGTCATCCGGCCGATGAGCAGGCCGAACGGGATGGCACCGAGCAGGTACCCAAGGAGAGCGGCCAGCAGGAAGGTCATCCACTGTCCCCGAGCTTGTCGATCGATGCCGCATCGTCGGCTGCGGCGCGGACCCCGTCGAGCCCGTCGCCGGCCGATGCCTGGACGGCGGCCACGAAGGCTCCCTCCACCAGCGGCCCGCGCGAGATCACGGTCCGCGACGCCGCCTCCGCCGGCAGCAGCTCGTCGATGGCGGTCGACGCCGAGAGCACCGCGCTCCCGAGGTCCGCAACGACCACGACGCCCGAACCGGTGTCGGCCAGGGCAATCGCGTCGGCGATGCGCACCGCATCGGTTCCGATCGCGCCGTCGGCAAGTCCGCCTGAGGCGACGAGCCGCGGCCCGTCATCGGCGAGGTTGGCCAGCTGGATGACGAGGGCCACGGTGGCCTCGGCCAGCTCGCTCGAGTGGGAGACGACGACGATGCCAACCTTCGCCGGCGATTTATCGACCATGCGTCGTCCTCCGGTGTGCGTGAGCCCGGGACGACCATCGTCGATCGTCCCGAGCCGAGCTCGAGCCTAGTGCTCTTCCCAGTCGAGGGCGCGCTGGACCGCCTTCTTCCAGCCGCGGAAGAGCTTCTCGCGCTTCTCCTCGTCCATCTGGGGCTCGAAACGGCGGTCGAGCGCCCAGTTGTTCGTCACATCGCCGGTGTCCTTCCAGAAGCCGACCGCCAGGCCGGCGAGATACGCGGCGCCGAGCGCCGTCGTCTCGGCGACCTGCGGCCGCTCGACTGGGACGCCGAGGATGTCGGCCTGAAACTGCATGAGGTCGTTGTTGACGACCGCGCCGCCGTCGACCTTGAGCTCGGTGAGCGTCACGCCCGAGTCGGCGCGCATGGCCTCGAGCACCTCGCGGGTCTGGTAGGCCATGGAGTCCACCGTGGCCCTGGCGATGTGCTCGATCGTCGAGCCGCGGGTCAGGCCCACGATCGCGCCGCGCGCGTACTGGTCCCAGTACGGCGCGCCGAGGCCGACGAAGGCGGGCACCATGTACACGCCCTCGGTGTCGGCGACCCTGCCGGCCAGCTTCTCGATGTCGGCCGACTGTGTGATGACGTGCAGGCCGTCTCGGAACCACTGCACCGCGGCGCCGGCGATGAAGACCGAGCCCTCGAGCGCGTAGATCACCTTGCCGTCGTAGCCCCAGGCGATCGTGGTCAGCAGCCCGTTCTTCGACGTAACCGCCTCCTCGCCCGTGTTGATCAGCATGAAGGCACCGGTGCCGTAGGTCTGTTTCGCCATGCCGACCTCGAAGCAGGCCTGCCCGAAGGTGGCCGCCTGCTGGTCGCCCGCGTCGCCGGCGATCTTCAGCGACCCACCCAAGAGCGTGGTCTCGCCGTACACCTCGCTCGAGGGGCGAGCCTCCGGCATCATCGCGCGCGGCACGTTCATGATCCCGAGGAGCTCGTCGTCCCAGTCGAGCGTGTGGATGTTGAAGAGCAGCGACCGGCTGGCGTTCGAGTAGTCCTGGACGTGGACGCGGCCCTCGGTCAGGCGCCAGATGAGGAAGCTGTCGACGGTCCCGAAGAGGAGCTCGCCCGCCTCCGCCTTCTCCTGTGCGCCCGGGTTGTTCTTCAGGATGTGACGGATCTTCGTGCCGGAGAAGTAGGCGTCGATCGGAAGCCCCGTCTTATCCCGGAACTTCGCCTCGTGGCCGGCGGCCTTCAATTCGTCGCAGTAGCCGGCCGTGATCCGGCTCTGCCAGACAATCGCGTTCTGGACCGGCTTGCCGGTCGCCTTCTCCCACACGACGGTCGTCTCGCGCTGGTTCGTGATGCCGATGGCGGCTATGTCGTCGGGCGACGCGCCCGCATCGGCGATCACCTTCTTTGCCACCGCCAGCTGCGAGTCCCAGATCGCCTCGGGATCGTGCTCGACGTGCCCCGGCGACGGGAAGATCTGCGGGAACTCCTGGCTCGCCGTCGTGTGGATCGTGCCGTCCGCGTTGAAGAGGATGGCTCGGCTTGAGGTCGTCCCCTGGTCGAGCGCAAGGACGTACTTGGCCATGTCGATCGCAACCTTCCTTTCGGTCTGTTCCGGACTCGGGGGGGGTGTCGGTCAGCCCTCCGCGACGGCGTCGCGGAGAGACTCGAGGAGGATCGTGGTGGATGTGGCTCCCGGGTCTTGGTGGTTGGCCGAGCGCTCCCCGAGGTAGCTGGCTCGGCCCTTTCGCGCGACCAGCGGCGTGACACGGTCCCGCCCGACTGCGGCGGCCACCGCCGCAGCTGCGAGGGCCGGACCGATGCCGTCGGCCGCGTTCGCGTCGTAGGCATCGACAGCGGGCGCCAGAGCGTCGACCATCGTCTTGTCGTCTCGCTCGGCCTTGCCCCGCTGGACGACGCCTTCCAGCGCCGCGCGCATCGCGGCGCCCAGGCCCGCCGTGTCGACCGACGCGGCGTCGCCGAACGCCGTTGCCATACGCAGGAAGAACGTGCCGTACAGTGGCCCGGCTGCGCCGCCGACGGTCGAGATGAGGGTCATGCCGACCTGCTTCGCGATGGCGCCGAGGTCGGCCTGGCCGTCGAGATCGCCGAGCTTGCCGCGCACGGCCGTGAAGCCGCGGTCCATGTTGATGCCGTGGTCCGCGTCGCCGATGTCGGAGTCGAGCCGCGTCAGCTCCTCCCGCCGCTCGTGAAGCCGGTCGGCGAAGAGGCGGAGGAACCGAGTCAAGGCCGCCGCGTCGAAGTCGGTCATCGGCGCATTGGCATCAGACGCCCCAGCGCAGCGCGGGCGTGTGGACCGGCGCGTCCCAGAGCCGAACCATATCGTCGTCAAGCTTGAGCAGCGTGATCGAGGTGCCTGCCATCTCGAGCGAGGTGATGTAGCTGCCGATAAGGTTGCGCTCGATCGTCAGGCCGCGGTCGCGGCAGATCTGCGCCACCCTGTTGTAGACCACGTAGAGCTCGATAAGCGGCGTGCCGCCCATGCCGTTCACGAAGGCGAGCACGCGATCGCCAGAGTTGAGCACGCCGTCATCGAGGATGGGTGTCATGAGCGCATCGGTGATGTCGTCGGCGCTCGCCAGCGTGCGACGTTCGCGTCCGGGCTCGCCGTGGATCCCGATGCCGATCTCCATCTCGTCGTCGCCGATCTCGAAGGTCGGCTTGCCCGCGGCCGGGACCGTGCACGACGTGAGCGCCATGCCCATGCTCCGCGCGTTGTCCTGGACGCGCTGGCACAGCGCGGTGACGGCCTGGAGGTCCTGGCCCTCCTCGGCGGCCGCCCCGACGATCTTTTCGGCGAGAACTGTCCCACCCACTCCCCGCCGTCCGGCGGTGTAGAGCGAGTCCTGCACCGCCACGTCGTCCGCGATCACGACCGACGTGACCTCGATCCCCTCGCCCTGGGCCAGCTCGGCGGCCAGCTCGAAGTTCATGATGTCGCCGGTGTAGTTCTTCACGATGTGCAGGACGCCGGCGCCACCGTCGACCGCCTTCGTGGCGGCGAGCATCTGGTCCGGCACCGGCGACGTGAAGACCGCGCCGGGACAAGCAGCGTCGAGCATGCCGCGCCCGACGAAGCCGCCATGCATCGGCTCGTGACCCGAGCCGCCGCCGGAGATGACCCCCACCTTGCCCTGGCGCGGCGCGTCCACGCGCACGACGACGTTCGGCTCGATGACCTTCAGCAGGTCGCCATGGGCGGCCACCATGCCGGCCAGCGCCTCGTCGACGACCGTATCGGGCACGTTGATGAGCTTCTTCATTCGATTCGACGACTCCTTTCCGCTCACGGACCGATACGGACGCGGCGGGCAGCACCCGCCGCGTCCGACGTGTCGACCGTGTGTCAGGCGGCCATCAGGAAGTTCGTGAAGAACGATTGGTAAGCGAGCGCACCCAGCACGCCGCCGATCAGCGGCCCGACCACCGGGACCCAGCTGTAGCCCCAGTCGGACCCGCCCTTGCCGGCGATCGGCAGAACGGCGTGCGCGATGCGCGGCCCAAGGTCACGGGCGGGGTTGATCGCGTAGCCGGTCGGGCCGCCAAGCGAGAGGCCGATGCCCCACACTAGGAAGCCGATCAGCAACGCCGCGAACCCCGGCGCCAGCTCGTTGCCGACGATGCCCAGCACGCCGAACACCAGCAGGAACGTGCCAATGACCTCGCTGAGGACGTTCGGGATCGTGCTGCGGATCGCCGGCCCGGTCGAGAAGACGGCGAGCTTCAGACCCGGGTCTTCGGTCTCCGCCCAGTGGGGCAGATAGTGCACGAAGACGATCACGGCGCCGATGAACGCACCGAGGAACTCGCCGGCGAGGTACCACGGCACGAGATCCCACGCCGTAAGCCCGATCGTTGCAAACCCGATCGTGACGGCCGGGTTCAGGTGTGCTCCGGTCAGCCCCCCGATCGCGTAGACGCCCACGGCAACGCCGAGGGCCCATCCGGTGGTGATCACGATCCAGCCCGAGTTCTGGGCCTTGGATCGGGCGAGAAGAACGCCGGCGACGACGCCGTCGCCTAGGATGATCAGGAGTGCCGTGCCGATCGTCTCGGCAGTCATGATCTCGAAGCCTTCAGTCAGCATGCGCAGGTTCCCTCACGATGCAGGGGTACTCAGACGCGGGCCGCCTCCGCTCGGCCGCAGGCGCGACGAATCAGATCGGCGACATGCACCTCCTACCGCGCAACACTCGGGTGAGCGAGGCGTTCACCGGTCAGTGCGGCTCTGGTTCCTGCCCCCTGGCGAAGTCGGGCTGCTCCTCGGCATGCTCGTGCCCAGCCTCGGTCTCCTGGCCCTCGGCGAAGTCGCCGCGTCGCTTATCGTGCACACTCGAGTGGCTGGCCTGTTGCCCTTCGGCGAAGTCGCCGCGATGCTCCTTCTCGAGCGACTCGCCCTCTTCCTCCTGGCCTTCAGAGAAGCGACGGGGGTGCTCGGCCCCTTCCTGGCCCTCATCCTGATCGTGCGCATGATCGGGATCGTGATCATGGCCGTGATCGGCGGGATGGACGTGCGATGGATCGTCGTGGGAATGCTCGCCCATGTGCTCTGGGTCTCCCAGCGAATCGTCTGGCTTCATTGTGGGACCGTGGTCAAGCCGTCCACGGGCATCGGGCTCAGCGCCCCGCCAGCCTCCGCTGCACGAGACGAACCGCGACCAGGACGACGAGCGTGATCGCGCAGGCGGTCAGGCCGACCCAGAGCGCGCGCGGCATCCCCTCGCCCCATTGGACGCTGAACCCGAAGGATGGCGCCGATGAGGTAGCCGACGATGACCGCGATGACGAGGCTGAGCGCCGGCATCGGCCCGGCCTCAGGGAGCGCTCAAGAAACGCGCCATGAGGAAGCGGATGGCGAGAATCAGAACGAGGGCGAGGGCCCCTGCGGCGAGGCCGACGTACAGCGCCCGCGGCATCCCCTCGCTCCACTGGACGCTGAAGCCCAGGAAGCCGACGGCGACCGCGACGAGCACCGCGCGCAGTACGAAGCGGCGGGAGTACGGGCGCGAAGGCTCCGTCGGGGTGCGCCGAGCCTCGCGCTTCGCCGCGGTGCGCTCGGCGCGCGCCCGGGCGGCCGGCGGCAGCGCCGGGCCCTTCTCGTAGGCTTTCATCTGGCGCTGGTAAGCGCGCCGCTCTTCTCGCGACATCGGTGTCGGCAAGTCTAGCGACGCTCAGCCCCGGGGGTCGACCGCGCGCGGGCGCGACCGCCGGGTGCCCGACGGCCCCATCCCGCCGCGCTCGCCGGGGTAGTCGACCTTCAGCTGCACCGGGTCGGAGCCGAAGAGAGCGTGGACGAACCAGTCCATCGCCACGCGCGCCTTGCCGCCGATCCCCGGCACCCGCGTCCAGTAGTAGCCGCGCCACATGAACCACGCGATCCAGCCACGCACCCGGATCCCGAACACGACGCCGACGCCGGTGCGATGGCCGATGCTGGCGAGCGTCCCGATCACCTCGTAGTGGAACGGGCGGATCTCCTGCGTTCGCCCATCGATCGATGCCATCACGTTGCGCGCAAGCTGCTTCGCCTCGCGCACGGCGTTCTGGGCGGTGGGGGCGTGGAAGGCGCCGTCGGTGTCCGCGTCGGGGATCCGCGCGCAGTCGCCGATCGCCCACACCCCGGGCCGGCTCGTCTCCATCGTCGGCTGCACGACGGCTCGGCCGGCGCGGTCGACCTCGATCCCCGATTCGCCGACGAGCGGTGACGGTTGCACGCCGCCGGTCCAGATCACCGTCCGGCTGGGGATGAAGTCGCCGTCGCCGATGACGACGCCGCCTTCGCGGACCTCACGGATCGGCGTTGCGAGGTGGATCTGGTATCCGCGCTCGCGCAGCTTGCGAGCCGCGTACTCCCCCATCTCGGCCGGCATCTCGGGCAGGACGCGGTCCTTCAGCTCGACGAGGTGCGTCCGGAGCTCATCGGGACGAATCTTCGGGTAGAAGCGCCGGCGAACGCGCCGAATGAAGTCCTCGATCTCGCCCGCGGTCTCGACCCCGCTGAACCCGGCCCCGCCGACGACGATCGTCAGCTCCGCGGCGCGCTCGTCGGGCTGCTCCTCGAGGTCGGCACGCTCGAGCATCTCGATGATCCGGTTGCGCAGCGCGAACGCATCGGCCAGCGTCTTCATGCCGACCGCGTACTCGTCGATGCCCTTGATCGCGAAGGTGGCCGTCTCGCCGCCGAGGGCGATCACCAGGCTGTTGTAGCTGAGCCGATGCAGGTCGCCGTCGCCACCGAGGACCGTGACCTGCTTCGCATCGAGGTCGATTCCCTGCACCTCGCCCGTCACCGCCCAGCTCGACGGCCGGCGCATCTGGGCGCGCAGGGCCGTCACGCAGTGGCGCGCCTCGATATGGCCGGAACAGACCTCGGGCAGTAGCGGGGTGAACAGCGAGAAGTTCTCGCGGCTGACGAGCCAGACCTCGACGTCGTCCCGCCGCCGCGTGAGGCGCTCGAGGTGCTTCGCCGTCTCGACCCCGGCGAAGCCGCCGCCGAGGATGAGGACCCGATGCGGCCAGGGCGGCTCGGATCGGTAGATGGTGCGCATCGGTTCGGATCATGCCACGGTCATTGCCGTTTCCCGCGCCACGGGAGAAGCGGCCACCGAGTTGCTGGATTCTCATCGGGCGGGAGCCGCGGAGACGGACCAGGCGTGCTGCCGTGGCCGGACGTCCCGCCGGTTGGGAATTCGGCCGATCACTGGCCGATACCCCCGCCCCACGAGAGCCGAATCGAGCCCTCGCGCTCCGCGAGGATCTCGAGGCCGAGCTGGTTGTCGCCACTGATCGGGATCGGTCTGTACCATAGCCCGCGAGATGCAAGGACCGATTCACGACGTGTTCGACCAGTTCAAGCAGCAGCTGCCCGACATCGACCCGGTCGAAACCGGCGAGTGGATCGACTCGCTCGAGGACGTCGTCGAGGCGCAGGGCAAGGAGCGGGCTCGCTTCATCCTCTATCGGCTCCTGAAGCGCGCGCGTCAGCTGCAGGTCGGACTGCCGAGCCTGACCCAGACGCGATACATCAACACGATCAGCCCCGAGCAGGAGCCCTACTTCCCCGGCGACGAGGCGATGGAGCTCCGGGTCCGGCGCATGATCCGCTGGAACGCGCTCGCGATGGTCCTGCGCGCAAACACCCACTTCGAGGGCATCGGCGGGCACCTGTCGACCTACGCCAGCGCCGCGAGCCTTTACGAAGTCGGCTTCAACCACTTCTTCCGCGGCTCGGACGAGGCGCCCGGCGACCAGATCTTCTTCCAGGGCCACGCGGCGCCCGGGATCTACGCCCGCGCCTTCCTCGAGGGGCGCCTGACCGAGGAGAACCTCGACCACTTCCGCCGTGAGTCGCTGACCTCGGGCGTCGGCCTCTCGAGCTACCCACATCCACGGCTGATGCCCGGCTTCTGGCAGTTCCCGACGGTCAGCATGGGCCTCGGCCCGATGGCCGCCGTGTACCAGGCGCGCTTCAATCGCTACCTCGCCGCGCGCGGCATCGCCGACACGAGCGCCGCCCGCGTATGGGCCTTCGTCGGCGACGGCGAGATGGACGAACCGGAGGCGGTCGGCGCACTGAGCCTCGCCGCACGAGAGGGGCTCGACAACCTCACCTTCGTCGTCAACTGCAACCTCCAGCGCCTCGACGGCCCGGTGCGCGGCAACGGCAAGATCATTCAGGAGCTGGAGTCGATCTTCCGCGGCGCCGGCTGGAACGTCATCAAGGTCATCTGGGCGCGGGAGTGGGACGACCTGCTGGCCCGCGACAAGGACGGCGTCCTGCTGGCCAAGATGAACGAGACGCTTGACGGCGACTACCAGCGCCTCGCCGTCAGTGACGGCGCCACGATCCGCGACACCTTTTTCGGGCCGGACCCGCGCCTGAAGGCCCTCGCCGAGCACCTGACCGATGACGACCTCGCCAAGCTGCGCCGCGGGGGCCACGACTATCGGAAGGTGCACGCCGCCTACGCGGCCGCAGTCGAGCACAAGGGCGGGCCGACGGTCATCCTGGCCAAGACGGTGAAGGGTTGGACGCTCGGTCCTGGCATCGCCGGCCGCAATGTCACCCACCAGGCCAAGAAGCTGACCGCCGACGAGCTGAAGATCTTCCGCGACCGCCTCGAGCTGCCGATCCCCGACGACCAGCTCAAGGAGGCGCCGTACTACCACCCAGGCGTGGATGCGCCGGAGATCCAGTACATGCTCGAGCGCCGCGCGGCCCTCGGCGGCGTCGTGCCGAAGCGCCGATACGCCGCGAAGCCGCTGCCCGCCGCGACGGACGACGCATTCACGGAGTTCTTCGCGGGGTCGGACCGGCCGGCATCGACGACGATGGCGTTCAGCCGGCTCGTTCGCAATCTCGTGCGCGACCCGCAGATCGGTCCGCGCGTGGTCCCGATCATCCCGGACGAGGCGCGCACGTTCGGCATGGACCCGCTCTTCAAGGAGGTCGGGATCTACAACCCGCTCGGCCAGCGCTATACCGCGGTCGACAAGGAGCTGCTGCTGTCGTACCTCGAGAAGGAGGACGGGCAGCTGCTCGAGGAGGGCATCACCGAGGCGGGCTCGATGTCATCGTTCCAGGCCGCCGGCACCGCGTACGCGACCTGGTCGGAGCCGATGGTGCCGTTCTACACGTTCTACTCGATGTTCGGGCTCCAGCGCACCGGCGACCAGGTGTGGGCGTTCGGTGATGCCCGCGGCCGCGGCTTCATGATGGGCGCCACCGCGGGCCGTACGACACTCACCGGCGAGGGGCTCCAGCACGACGACGGGCAATCGCACGTGCTGGCCTCGGCGATCCCGAACGTCCTCGCCTACGACCCGGCCTTCGCCTACGAGCTGGCGATCATCGTCCGCGAGGGCATCGACCGCATGTACGGCGAGCGTGGAGAAGACGTCTTCTACTACGTCACGATCTACAACGAGAACTGGGTCCAGCCGGCCAAGGCAGATGGCGTCGAGGACGGCGTGCTGCGCGGCCTGTATCGGTTCCGCGAGGCCCCCGGCGGCTCGCGTCGGGTTCAGATCCTCGCCTCCGGACCGATCGTCCAGCAGGCGCTCCGCGCCCAGCAGATCCTCGCGGAGAAGTACGACGTCGCGGCTGACATCTGGTCGGCGACCTCGTTCCAGCAGCTGCGCAACGAGGCCCTCGACGTCGAGCGCTGGAACCGCCTCCACCCCGACCAGGAGCAGCGCATCCCCTACGTGCGGGAGTGCATTGGGCCGTCCGCCGGGCCGATCATCGCCGCCACCGACTACATGAAGGCGGTGCCGGACATGGTCTCGCGCTGGATCGACCGGCCGTTCACCGTGCTCGGGACCGACGGGTTCGGCAGATCCGATACCCGGGATGCCCTGCGCACCCACTTCGAGGTCAACGCCGAGCACATCGCCTACGCCGCCCTCCACGGGTTGTGCCTCGACGGCGCCTCCACGCCGGACGAGCTGAAGCGAGCGATTGCCGACCTCGGCATCGATCCGGAGCGCGTGAACCCGCTCTACGCGTAGGGGTTCCGTTGCGGCCGCCGGTATTCGTAACTGTCTCAGCTACGAATAGGTCAGCAGCCAGCGTCAACCTCCGGTGAGCAGTGGCGTCCCGCACGCGGCGCAGAAGGTGTCCTCGCCCGAGATCACGATCCGGCAGCGCTGACAGCGCGCCGGCAGGAGCTCGACGACCGCGGCTCGCACGCCGATGGCCGCCGCGCGCAGGAAACGCGACATCGACGGCTGCGCCCGCCGAGGGGTCATGACGATCGGCTCGAGGCGCCACGACGGCTGTGCCAGCGAGGCGTGGAAGCGCTTGCGCTCGCGGTCGTACTGGGCGCGCGTGTCGGGATCGGTCAGGACCTGGCGCACCGTGTTGACGACCTGCATCTCGGCCGTGGCGCGCGCCGACGGGTTGTAGTCGGGGTGGAAGGTGCGCGCGAGCCGCCGGCAGGCGGCGGTGATCTCATCGGTCGAGGCCGACGACGGGACGCCCAGCAGGTGGTAGACGTCGCGGTCGGGGGTGTACGGAAGAATCGGCTGGAGCATTGGGAACTCGGCCATGGTAACGCCTTCGCCGGGGTGGTGCCGCGAGGAACCGCATCGCAGGATTAGCAACGTGGATTGCTATTTTGCTATTGAGACTTGACAGATTGTGCTGGCAGTTGTAGGCTCCTGCACATCGGACGACCATTCGGCACGCATGGACTGTGAATCTCAGGAGCACCGGACCGATGTATGACTACCGCCTCGTCTCCGCGTACATGAGCCTCCACATGGCATCCAGGGAGCGACGGCCCCTGGACGGACACCCGTCCCGCCGCGTCTACCGGCTCCCGACCGCACGGCGCACGCCGCGCAACGAGCGAAGCCGCTGACCATGGTCCACGACGTCATTGCCACCTGCCCGGTCTGCTCGGGCGAGCTCACGATCACCCGCCTCCACTGCCGCGCCTGCGGGTCGGCGCTGGAGGGCGAATTCGGCGTCGGGCGGTTCGGGCGCCTCGATCGCGAGCAGCTCGGCCTGCTCGAGAGCTTCCTCCGCTCGCGCGGCAACCTCAAGGAGATGGAGCGCGAGCTCGGCATCAGCTACCCCACCGTCCGCGCGCGGGTCGACGCCCTCGTGCGCGCCCTCGGCTTCGGCGACGCGCCCGCCGCCACCCTCGAAGGCGACGACTTCGACATCGACACCGATCTCGACCAGCCATCGGCGGCCGACGACACCGATGCCGCCGCGCAGCGCCGCGAGATCCTCGAGCGCCTGGCACGCAAGGAGATCGGCGCTGAAGATGCCGCCGAGGCGCTTCGCGCTCTGGGCACCGCGGGCTGATGGCGACCTACGTCCGAACCCAGGAGATCGCGCACGAGATCGGTGCGCGTGGGCGCTTCGCGCTGCGGGTCACGAGCCCGGACGTCGAGCTGCGCGCCGGCGACGAGACGACAGCGACCGTCCGCATCAAGATCGAGCTGCGCGCCGGCAGCGAGGAGGAGGCCGACGAGCTCTTCGAGCGCATGCGCTTCCACGTCCGACAGGCCGATGGCGTCCTGGAGGTCACCGAGCCCCGGCGAGATGACTCGGGCATCGGCAGCATCGTGCGGCTCCTTGGCATCGGCAGCGCCCGCGTCGACGACGCCTCCGTCGACGCGGTGCTTCCCGCGGGCACCGAGATCGCGTTCGAGGGCGTCAGCACCGACCTCACCGCGTCGGGCTTCGATGGCTCGCAGCAGTACCGGACCGTGTCGGGCGACATGGTCCTCGACCGCGTCGCCGGCAACGTCCGCGTCCGCGACGTCTCGGGAGACGTGAGCATCCGGGCCGAGGAGCCGCTGCGCCTCGAGATGAACACGGTGAGCGGCGACATCTCGGCAGTCGCGCCACGGTTCGAGGAGCTGCGCCTCGTGACCGTGAGCGGCGACGTCGAGCTCGAGGGCGACTTCGCCGAGGGCGGCCACCATCGCATCGAGACCGTCAGCGGCGACCTGTCACTCGGCGTCGTCGACGGGCTGACCCTCGAGGTTCGGGGCCTGTCGAGCGACACGCGCGTCTCGGTGCCGCACCGCTCGGAGGGCTCACGCGACCGCCGGCGCTACATCATCGGCGGCGGCGAGGGAAGGCTCCAGTTCAGCTCGATGTCTGGCGACGCATCGGTCCATCCCGGCCGTCGGTTGACGGCGCCGATCCCACCGACTCCGCCGACCCCGCCGACGCCACCCACCGCGCCGACGCCGGTCGGCGAGGACGAACAGCTCGAGATCCTGCGCGCGCTGGAGGCAGGCGAGATCGGCGTCGACGAGGCTGCTGCCCGGCTGGCCGGACCGAAGGCCGATGCCTGACGAGCTCGAGACGATCCTGCGCCTCGTCGCCGAGGGCACGCTCTCGCCGGAGGAGGCCGCGCCGATCATCGAGGCGCTGACGCGTGCCGAGCACGACGTGCACATGCACCAGCAGGACGAGCACCTTGGCGGGCACGCTGCGCGGCTCGACCGGCATCTCGATCGCGCGCAGCGGCGCATCGACCGGGCCCTGGCGCGGACGCAGGTTCGTTTGGGCGAGGTCGGCGGCCGTCAGCTGCGCATCCAGGTCAAGGAGCGCGGGCGCCAGCGCGTGAACCTGCGCATTCCGATCGGGCTCGTCGACGCCGCCATCGGCTTCGTGCCCGGCCTTGCCGGCGACCAGGGCGACCGTATCCGCGAGGCGGTCAAGGCGGGCGAGGTCGGTCCGATCATCGACGTCGAGGATCCCGACGGCGACGGCGTCCTCATCAGCGTGGAGTGACCGACATGTCAGCGTCGGAGCTCTCCCCCGTCTCAACGCCCGCACCGACGCATGCCGCAGCCCCCGAGAGCGGTCCGGCGCTGGCGCGGCCACTGCACATCCGCGACTTCCGGCTCCTCTTCGCGGGCGAGACGATCAGCGTCCTCGGCGACCAGTTCCACTTCGTCGCCCTGACCTGGCTCGCGCTCCAGCTCACCGGCTCCGGGCTCGTCCTCGGGACGGTGCTCATGGCCGCCGCGATCCCTCGCGCGGCCTTCATGCTCGTCGGCGGCGCGTTCAGCGATCGCTTCTCGCCGCGCACGCTGATGCTGCTCTCAAACGCGATCCGTGCGGTGCTCGTCGGCGTCCTCTCGGCGCTCGTCATCACCGGCCGGGCCGAGCTGTGGCACCTCTACGTGCTCGCCGCGAGCTTCGGGATCGTCGATGCCTTCTTCTACCCGGCGATGAACACGATCGTGCCGATGCTCGTCCCGGAGCGACAGCTCGCGCCGGCGAACGCGCTCGTGCAGGGATCTCAGCAGGTGATGGGGCTAATCGGTCCCGCCATGGCCGGCGCGCTGGTGGCCATCGTCCAGACGGGCCCGGCATTCGCGATCGACGCCGCCTCGTTCGCCGTCGCGGCCATGGCGATTGCACTGATCTCCGGCGGCCGGCGGCACAGCGACCCGGCCACGCGCGAATCGAGCGTGCTGCGCGGGATCGCCGCGGGCGTGAGGGCCGCGTGGGCGGACAAAGCGGTCCGCTCGATCGTGCTGCTGACCGCGGCGTTCAACTTCGCGTTCACCGGGCCGATCAGCGTCGGCCTGGCCATCCTTGCCGATACACGGTTTGAAGGCGGCCCGGCGGCCTTCGGCCTCCTCTTCTCCGGCTTCGGCGCGGGAGCAGTGGTCGGCGCCATCGTGGCTGGGTCGGTCCCGCGCCCACGAGGTCTCGGGACGATCCTCATGGTCGGCGCCATTGCGCTCGGCGTTGGCTTGGCCGCGATCGGCCTCGCGCCGAGCCTCCCGGTGGCCTTCGGCATCATCGCCGTCATGGGGGTCATCATCGGCTTCATCAACGTCCAGGCCATCGCATGGCTCCAGGCTCGCATCGCGCCCGATATGCGCGGCCGCGTCATGAGCCTCGTGACTCTCGGCTCGGTCGGCCTGGCGCCCGTATCCCTGGCCATGGCCGGGGCGCTCGTCGACTTCGGCGCGCTGACGCTGATGTTCATCGTGGCCGGCGGGATCGTCATCGCGGCGTCAATGGCCGGCATTGCCTGGGGCGTGCCGGGCCAGATGGTCTGGTCCGACGAGGAGACCACCTAGAATCGGTCCGCGTGAGCGGACGATGGTGGGAGGGCGCGGTCCTCTACCAGATCTATCCACGCAGCTTCGCCGATGCGAACGGCGACGGCATCGGCGACCTCCCCGGCATCCTCGAGCGACTCGATCACTTGCGCGGGACCGATGCCTCCCTGGGCGTCGACGCCATCTGGCTCAGCCCCATCCACCCCAGCCCGCTCGCCGACTTCGGGTACGACATCAGCGACTACACCGGCGTCGCGGCCGAGTTCGGCACGCTCGCCGACCTCGACGCGCTCATCGCGGCTTGCCACGACCGCGGCCTGCGGCTGCTCATGGACCTCGTGCCGTGCCATACCTCGGTCGAGCATCCGTGGTTCGTCGAGTCGCGCTCTTCGCGCGACAATCCGAAGCGCGACTGGTATCTCTGGGCCGATCCATCGGCGACCGGTGGGCCGCCTTCGAACTGGACCTCGATCTTCGGCGGCCCGGCGTGGGAGTGGGACGCGGCCACCCAGCAGTACTTCCTCCACTCGTTCTACCAGGAGCAGCCGGACCTGAACTGGCGCAACCCCGCGGTGGCCGAGGCGATGGCCGACGTCATGCGCTTCTGGCTTGCGCGCGGCGTCGACGGCTTCCGGGTCGACGCGATCCCCGTGGCCATCAAGGACGACCTGCTGCGCGACAACCCGCCGATCCGACGGCCGGGACCGATCCCCGGGCTGGCGATCGGCGGTGACCAGGACCCGCTGTGGACCATGAACCGCCCGGAGATCCACGACGTGATCCGCCACCTGCGACGCGTGGTCGCGGAGTTCCCGGGTCGCGTGCTCGTCGGCGAGGCGTACCTGCCGGTCGAGGAGCTGGCCGGCTATCTCGGGCACGGTGCCGGGGACGAGTTCGACCTCGCCTTCGACTTCGAGCTGCTGCTCTCGCCGTGGGAGCACCAGCACCTCGCCCTCGCCATCGAGCGCGCCGAGGCACTCCATCCGCCGGGGACGTGGCCGACCTTCGCGATCAGCAACCACGACCAGCCGCGCCACGCCACCCGCTGGGGCGCAGATCGGACGCGGGCCGCGGCGTTCCTGCTGCTGACGCTGCGTGGCGTGGCCGTGCTCTATGCGGGCGAGGAGATCGGCATGGCCGACGCCGATGCCTCCGCCCTGCCTCATCCGCCCTTCGATCGCGCCGGTCGAGACGGTGCACGCACGCCGATGCAATGGGACGGGTCGCCGGCGGGCGGCTTCACGACCGGCGCGCCGTGGCTGCCGCTCGTCGACCCGGCGACTCGCAACGTGGCCGTCCAGTCCGCGGACCCCGTGTCCCTCCTGGCTCTCTACCGGCGCCTCGTCGCGGCTCGCCGCGAGGTGCCCGCGCTCGGCCGTGGGTCTCATCGGTCCATCTTCGATGTCGCCCCCGACGTGCTGGCCTGGGTGCGGGAGCTCGACGGCGAGCGTGTCCTCGTGCTGCTCAACGTCGGCGACGAGCGCCGGACGTGCGCGCTGAGCCGGTTCGCCGGCGAGGGTGCGATCGTTGTCGGCACCGATTACACGCGATCGGGGCACATCGCGCTCGACGGGTTGGCGCTCGCGCCGCTGGAGGGTTTGGCGCTGCGGCTCTGAGCGTGCGGTGCTACCGTTCGTCGCCGTGAGCCGCTCCCGCGACCCCGCCGACCAGGGCCGCGTCGACCCGCTTCTCGAGGTGCGACAGAAGCGCCGCGGGCAGCGCCCTGGCGACGCCTACGTGCGCGTGGTACGCCCCTACGAGGACACCTTCCGCAAGGGCGGTGACGAGGGCGAGCTGATTGCCACCGAGCGCACGATCCTCGAGCGGCGTGGCTGGAAGGCCGGCCTCCGGCAGCTGCGCACGTGGCTCATCGGCCGCCCGATCCACAGCGAGCGCGAGGAGCACGAGCGCCTCACCAAGGTCAAGGGCCTCGCGATCTTCTCGAGCGACAACATCAGCTCATCGGCCTACGGGCCCGAAGAGATCATGCATGTGCTGGTCCTGGCCGGCACCGGCGCGCTCTTCCTGACCCTGCCGCTGGCGGGCCTGATCATCGTGATGCTCGGGATCGTCACCCTCTCGTATCGGCAGACGATCAAGGCCTACCCGACCGGTGCCAGCAGCTACATCGTCGCCAGCGACAACCTGGGGTCCACGATGGGTGTCCTCGCGGCGGCCGCGCTCCTCATCGGATACGTCGTGACGGTGGCGGTCTCCGTGTCTGCCGGCGTGGCCGCGATGACCTCGATCCTGCCGCAGATCTACGACGCCCGCGTCTGGATCAGCGTCGCGCTGGTCGCCCTGATCATGCTCGGCAACCTTCGTGGCATCCGTGAGTCGGGCACCATCTTCATGGTCCCGACGTACGCGTACATCGTCGTCATGCTCGGGATCATCGCCTACGGGCTCTATCAGGTCACGTTCGGAGACGTCCCGCCGTTCGTGCCTCCCCCTTCGTGGGAGACCGTCGAGCAGGGTGGCCAGGCACTCGGCCTCTTCCTGATTCTCAGGGCCTTCAGCCAGGGCGCGGTGGCGCTGACCGGCGTGGAGGCAATCAGCGACGGCGTGCCGGCGTTCAAGCCGCCGGAGTGGAAGAACGCACGGTCCACCCTGACGTGGGCGGCGATCGTCTTCGCGATCCTGTTCCTGGGAATCGCCTATCTGCTCACGACGCTCGAGATCGTCCCCGACCCGAACCACGAGCAGACGGTGCTCAGCATCCTGGTGCGGCACCTCACCGGCGACGGGCTCATCCTCGTCGTGGCCCAGGTGGCGACGGCGCTCATCCTCGTGCTGGCGGCGAACACGAGCTTCGCCGACTTCCCGCGGCTGAGCTCGTTCCTCGCGCGCGACGGCTTCCTCCCTCGCCAGTTCGCGTTCCGAGGGGAGCGACTCGCGTTCACGACCGGGATCGTCGCCCTGTCATTGATGGCGATGGCCCTGCTGGTCGGCTTCGAGGCCAGCGTCTCCGGCCTGATCCCGCTCTACACCCTGGGCGTGTTCATCGCCTTCACCCTGTCGCAGGGCGGCATGCTCCAGCGCTGGTGGAGCCGCCGCGAGGAGGGCTGGCGACCGGGTCTGGCGGTCAACGGCCTTGGGACGCTGACAACTGCGGTCGTCGCGGTCGTCGTCGGCACCAGCAACTTCTTCCAGGGCGCCTGGCTCGTGATCGTGCTCGTGCCGATCCTCATGTTCATTCTCATGGGCATCAACCGCCACTACCGCGAGATGGACCGGGCGCTCGCCCTCGACCACATCCCGCCGACGGAGGAGGTTGCGCCACGGCCGATCGTGATCGTGCCGATCGCGCGCCTCGACCGCCCGGCGCGGCAGGCCATCGCCTTCGCCAACTCCATCAGCTCGGAGGCTGTGGCCGTCCACGTCACGAATGACCCCGATGCAGCCGACGAGATGCGCGAGCGCTGGCCGGCGTGGGCCGGCTCGACCGAGCTGGTGGTCGTCGAGTCGCCGTATCGCGCGCTCATCGGTCCCCTGCTGGCGTACATGGACGCCCTCCAGCGCCAGGCGCCGAACCGGCCCGTGCTCGTCGTGCTCAGCGAGTTCGTGCCCAAGCACTGGTGGGAGAACCTCCTCCACAACCAGACTGCGCTGCGACTGAAGCTGCGCCTCTTCACCCGGCGCAACACGATCGTCGCCGACGTGCCGTTCCACCCGCACCGCGACTGACAGCGAGCGCGTAACCGACCGCGAATCTCCAGTGACGGGCCGATGCGCCGAGCGCTGCCATCGGCCGACGCATACAGGAGGAACCGGATGCGCATCCGACCACGAGTATCCCTGGCGTTGGCCATGATCTTCGGCCTGGTGGCCACGATGGCACTGGCCGGCACGGTCTTCGCCGCCGAGTCGACCTTGACGGCCACGCTGGCCGGCGTGCAGGAGGGGGACACGCCGGGCGACGAGGACGGCGCCGGCACGGCCAGCATCGTCATCGATCCCGCCGCCGGCACGGCATGCTGGACACTGACCGCCGAGAACATCATGCCGGTCACCCAGTCGCACATCCACATCGGAGCGGAGGGAGAGTCGGGCGACATCGTGGTCCCGCTCGATGTCGACGGCTTCGAAGGCAGCAGCGAGGGTTGCATCGAGCCGATGGAGGACGCGGCCGTCCTCCAGGAGATCGTCGACGACCCGGCGGGCTACTACGTCAACCTGCACACCGAGGACTTCCCCGCCGGCGCCATCCGCGGGCAGCTCGCCGCATCCGGGACGCCACCGAACACGGCCTTGCCGATGACCGATGCCTCGGTCCTGGCAGTCCTCGGGGCAGTCATGCTGGGACTGGCCGGTGCCCTCGGCCTGCGAGCCTTTTTGCGGCCGGTCGCAACGGGCGGCTGACCTCCCGGCGACTCGCTTCCCAGTAGCGGCCCCGGCGCCCGAGCCGGGGCCGCTTTTCATGCCGGCTGGAGGCGGAAGTATCGGCCCTGGCTGAGGATGTGCCGGCGCGCGGCGCGGTAGACCAGGTTGCCCGGGAAGGGCTGCTGCTCGGCGGTGGCACGGATGACGGCCGTGCGCTCAGGCCCATCCTCCAGCGCGATGGCGTCAACCTCGAACGTCTCCTCCGGGCGCGGCGCGATGCTCGCGTGGCCGGCAGCGCGAAGGTTCGCCGTCCAGCCCACCTCCCCGTTCGGGTGGCCGACGTACCAATTGCCGTCCACGCGGAGCAAGCCAACGAGCACGCTCCGCTCGCGACCCGTCTGGCGGCCGCGGACGGTCAGCTTTGTGGTGATGCCGATGCCCACGCTGAACCACATCCATCGGATGAGCGGGTCAAGCAGCCGAAGGAGCGCGTACAGGATCCTGAGGACGACCGTCCAGGCCGCCGAGCGACGATGCGCCATGAGTCTGGTACGGCCCAGGCGGCGTGCCGCACGCCGTCATTCCGATCGCAATCCGATCGTTCGAAGCACGCCGCCCGTGATGGCGCGCGGCCTGCGACCCCAGTTGCGCGGACCGGCGATCCGCCGCTCGGCCGGGCGGTCCTCATCGGCCACCACGACCATCTCGATCGCCTCACCGATGGCCGCGCCGAGCGCATCGATCTCGGCATCGTCGACGGCCTCGAGATCCACTACCAGCTCGTCGCGCTCGTCCGTGGCGATTGCCTCGGCGACGACCTCATCACCGGCGTGGACTTCCACCCGCCGGCCGTCTCCGCGCGACCGCAGGGTGAACCGGCCGAGGTTGCCCGTGAAGCGAATCGGGATGGGCCGGCGGAACGTCGGCATCGACAATCGGCGATGGAGTGCCGCGTATCGAATGAGCGAGGCGACCAGGAGCCAGACGCCGATCAACGCGGCGGTGTAGCGGATCGCGGGCGTGGTCGGCATCAGCAGCAGGGCGACGACGAAGAGCGTGGCGAGCGCCACCGCGTTCAGGGTCGTGCGCTTCGCTTGCTGCAGGCTGTCGGCTTCGGATGCCATGGCTGGGCCCTTTCGCGGCTCATCGACCGCCGACCAGTGTCGGCGAGGTGAGAGCGGGGTGGAAAGGACCCGTTAGTCCTACTCCCAGGCGCGTTCACGAGCGCTGAGCCAGACCGCGACGCCGGAAGCCTTGCCAGCCTCGGCTGGCGGCTGTTCGCCGTAAGCGGATGGTGAGCGGCCGGTAAGCGGCCATGTGGAAACTGCACGACGGGGCAGCCCTTGGAGAGGAAGCAACCGAACGCGCGCACCCAACTCGGCAGGAGGGCCACGTGACGCGACAAGCCATTTCATCCCTGCTCGCGCTCGGGCTCCTGCTGTCGTTGCCCACCGAAGCGTCGGCTGCCAATCCCAGGACTCGAGTCGATATCACCCCGACCGCTCGCGGGCATCAGCTCATTGCTGAGGCGGCCCAGCGATTCAGCTCCTATGGCGTGCCTACGGATCCCGCGGACCTTCAGGCAATCAGGTTCACGGGCGGTCACGTCGTTGTCGCTCCGGCTTGGTTGTTGGATGGCGTCACGGCCTCCCCGACCACCGGCGAGGTCTCGGTCAGGGTCGGAGGCTTCGCCACGCCACCCGATTCGAAGTCCGGTGCCGCGCGGGCAGTCGCTGGCTCGCCCGGCCAAGCCGCTCCAGCGGCCACTCCCAGATGGGTCACACGCGAGACCGGCTGTCTGAGCAGTCTCCCCGTCGACAGTGCTCGATTCGACTCGTGCTACACCATCTCGCAGCTCATGAACGACGGCAGCGGCATCAAGAACTACTACGCGCTCCGCCACAAGGGGACCGCGTACGAATACGGGGCAGGGCTTCGGAAGGCCTGGCTCACCGCGATTCGACCCGGCGGCAGCACGACACAATCCTGGGTCGACTGGAGCCCGGAACAGAGCTACGACGACAACTGCCACTCGATCCCCATCAGCGTCAGCTATGGAGGCGCAAGCGTTGGGTCCAGTTTCGTGCAGTGCGAGAAGTGGTACCACGACAAGGCTTGCAACATGTGCAGCCCGTACTTCAAGAGCACCTGGGACTGCAACTGCCTGTTTGGGCTGACCAACAAGGAGGTTCATCCCAACCCGATCTCGCGCGCCATCGCATACGCAATCCTTGTCTCAGTGCCACAGGGGCAAACCCCGCGGTGGACGTTGGGCATTGGATTGGAGGCGTGAGATTCAGTTCGGTCACGCTCCTCGCCCTGATCGCCGCCTGCACGACGCAGCAGGCGCCCCCGCCATCGGAGGCCGAGGCACGCGCCTTTCTGGACGTGATCGTGGAGACGGCGTTGAGACAGGACTTCGAGGCACTCTGCGCGCTGGGGGGCGGTAGCTGCGAGTCATTCCTCGCCGACCCGGGTGGCCGGGACGTTCCATCAGATCGGCCGACCGTCGTCGGGATCCGGTTTGTGGACCAGCGGGCGGGCGGACCGCGGCCGCGCACCGGGGGCTACATCCTCGAGCTGTGCGGTCAGGACCTTGACGGTGATCCGTACTACTCGGAGATGCTCGTCTTCAGAGACTTCGCGAGTGAACTCCGGGCCATCGAGCCGCTGTATTGGATGGGGATCACGATCGCGGACGACGACTCTGTCGGGCACGAGCCGGACTCAGCCAGCGACGAGCTGTGCGCTGGCATCACGCGCCAACAGGCGCGAACTGTGTCGCGTCGAGCCGGCCGGGGGGTGGGACACTTCGTCGGATGCGAGCTGTGACGCCGACAACCTCCTCGCGTCGACTGACACGACTTGTCCCGATCCTCGACTGGTCGCGAAGCTACGACCGCCGATGGCTCCGCGGCGACCTCATCGCCGGCATCGCCGTCGCGGCGATGATCGTGCCGAAGAACCTCGGCTACGCGGGCATCGCAGGCATCCCTGTCGAGAACGGACTCTACGCGGCAGCGGCTGCCGCGATCATCTACGGCCTCTTCTGCACGTCTCGACACATCTCGACCGGCCCTAGCTCGTCGCTCGCGGCCGTCGCCGGCGGCGCGGTCCTCGTGACCGGCCTCGGCGGCAACGAGGCGGCGCAGATGGTGGCGGCGATCGCCGTCGCGACCGGGGCCCTGTTTCTGGTGGTCGCCGTCCTCAAGCTCGGCTGGCTGGCGAGCTTCCTCTCACTGGCGGTCGTGACCGGGTTCCTCGCCGGCGCCGCGATCGACGTCGTCATTGGCGAGCTGCCAAAGCTCACCGGAACCTCCGCCGATGGCGTGAATGCGTGGCAGGAGCTCGCATCATGGGTCCGGGGCCTGGGCGATCTCAGCCTGGCGACGTTGCTGGTCGGCCTGGTTGCCCTTGCGGTCATCCTCGGGCTCCGTTTCGCGTTTCCGAGGATCCCGGGGGCGCTCGTCCTCGTAGTCGGCGGCCTGATCAGCTCGGTGGTCCTCGACCTTGGAGCGCAGGGCGTCGCGCTGGTGGGCCCCGTCCCGCGCGGTCTGCCGCTTCCGCAGGTGCCATCGCTCGAGGTTGTGTCGCAGAACCTCCCGACGATCGTCATCTCCGCCTTCGCGCTCCTGCTCATCGGGTTCTCCCAGACTGCGGGCGATGCCCAGGCATTCGCGACGAAGCATCGGTATCGCATCGACCTCAACCAGGAGTCGGTGGCACAGGGAATGGCAAACCTCGGCGCCGGCGTCTTCCAGGGAATGCCCGTGTCCACCAGCCTCTCGGCGAGCTCGCTGAACGAGTCCGCGGGTGCGAGGACGCCGGTCGCCTCGCTCGCAACCGGAGGCATCGTCGTCGCGACGCTGATCCTGCTCGCGCCGCTCTTCTCCGAGCTGCCCAAGGCCGTCCTCGGGGCGATCATCATCGACGCGGTCATCTTCGGGATGATCAACCTCGCAGAGTTCCGACGCCTGCGGCGCGTGAAGCCGTTCGACTTCTGGATCGCGATCGCGGCGGTCATCGGCGTGCTGTCGGTGGGCGTGCTGCTCGGCGTTGTCGTCGGCATCGCGTTGTCCCTGCTGTGGCTCATCAACGTCGCGACACGGCCGTCAATGCCAGTCCTCGGTCGTGAACCCGGCACTCACGTGTACCGCGATCTCGACGAGTACCCGGACGGCGAGACCTATCCGGGCGTGGCCGTGATCCGCATCGACGGCGGTGTCTTCTTCGCGACGGCTGCGGCGCTGGACGAGCGTGTGCGCGCGATCCTCGGGACCCACCCCGATCTGCACTCCCTCGTGCTCGACCTCGAGGGCGTGAACTTCGTCGACTCGCAGGGCGCGGCAAAGCTCAGCGACCTCCACGAGCTGACCGATGCGAGCGCCGTCGAAATGCGCCTGGCCCGGGTGAAGCCCGACGTGTCCAGGGTGCTGGCGGCCGATGGGCTCATCGACCGGATCGGGCGCGACAGGATCCACGGCAATGTCCACCGGGCGGTCGAGGCGGCAAAGAGAGCAGATGCTCGAAGGCAAGGAGACGCGGCAAAGCCGCCCGCACCCTAGCCGGCACGCCGCCCCTAGCACTCCATGAGCTGGCGTGACGTTATCGATGGCGCGCCCGGAGGGATTCGAACCCCCGACCTGCTGATCCGAAGTCAGCTGCTCTGATCCACTGAGCTACGGGCGCACATTCACGCTCAAACAGAGCGGATAACTCGTTCGATCATTGTGCCACAGCGCTCGACCGTTACCCGTAGAGGCGCCGATAGCGACACCCCCGACCCCGATCGCCATCAAGGTCACGAGCCACCAGCCGAGGCTTCGGTCGGGGCGACGCGTGGATTGGCCGGGTCGGCTGCAGTTGGCTGCGGTTCCGGGTCGCCACTGGTGATCCGCAGCAGGTACGCGATCGTCTGGCGTGCCGCTGCGGTGAGTGGGAGCGCCAGGATGGCGCCCATCAGTCCGGCGAGGGCCGAGCCGACCACGAGCGCCGGCAGGATGATCGCCGGATGGAGGTCGAGCACACGGCCCTGGACCTTCGGCTGGACCACGGCTCCGTCGATCTGCTCGATGACGACGAACAGCACGCCGACGGCGAGCACTCCAGGAAGGCCGGCGATCACGGCGGTGATGACCAGGATCGGGATGACGGCGAGGACCGGCCCGATGACTGGGATGAGCTCGGAGAGCGCCAGCGTGGCGGCGAACAGCAGCGCGTAGTCGCCGATATCGGGGTCGATGAGGATCCCGAACAGGTAGAACCCGATCAGGAATGGGACGAAGACGATCCCCGCGATGAGCGCCGTTCCGCGAGCCCACGCGCCGAAGACGTCGCCCAGGATCTTGAGGATGGCGAAGACGGATGCGCGGAAGGAGCCCGGCACCGCCGCGCGCAGGCCGCTCAGCAGCGCGGGACTGTCGGACAGCGCGTAGAAGATGAAGAACGGGATCGCGGCCCAGGCGATGACGAGGGCCACGAGCCCACCCACGCCAGAGGCGACAATGCCGAGCAGGCCGCCCAAAAGGTCTGGGACCGCCCCCGGCAGCCCCTCCACCCACGCTGCCAGCGCTGCCTCGATGGAATCCGGGAGTCCCAGGCCACGCAGGAACTCGCCGACCACGCCGGCGATCTCCGGCAGCGTGCTGATGAGTGTCGCCACTTGGTCGAGGAGGGCGTCAAGGATCAGGTAGACGAAGGCGACGATGGCGGCAATTAGCGCGACGATCGCGATCAGCGTGCCGCCCCACCGTGGAATTCCGGCCCGCTGCAGCCGGTCGACGAGCCCGTTCATCAGGAAGATGAGGATGAGGGCGATGATGTATGGCGCCAGTGCCTCCTGGGTGAGGACGACCAGCACCGCCAGCCCGACGAGCACGCCGCCGAAGATCAGTGCGTGCCAGGTCGGGGGGAACTCCACGCGCCTTGGAGAGCGTGGCGCGTCAGTGGGAGCGGACGCGACGGGCGACGAATCGACCAAGCAAACCTCCGAACCTGGTTCGGCGCGCCCGTAGTATAGGAACGGCTACGAGTTCTGGACCCTCAAGAAGCAAGACTCTGCAAGCAGTGGTCGCACACCTTACGATCGGGCCGTGTGATGGCGCGGGTCATGAATGCAAACCGACAGACCGGGGGCTGTTCCCAAGTCTGCCGGTGCGCTCGGACGTAGGTCGGTTAGCGGCTAGCCACGACGGCCATGTCCTCGGCCTCGCGCCTCGCGAGAATGGCGTCGAGGGTCGCGTACTCGGCCTCCTCGATGGCCGCGTAGGCGTAGTCGATCGCCAGCATGGCGTCGCTCTCGGCCCACTCCGCACGGCTCTCGGCACCCGATGCGTCGATCTCTGCCTTCCGCTGCTGGATGTCCGACTTCACCTTGTCGAGGTGCGCATTCCAGGATCGCTGCACGTCGTTCCACGTGGCTGACATTTCGCTGCTCGCCTGCTGCGCCTGCGCCTGGACCTTCTTGCCCTCGGCCTCGGCCGATGCGCGGACGTTGTCAACCGTCTGTTCCAGGTCGGCGCGCGCCTGCGTTTTCGCTGCCGCCGCATGGTCCTCCGCGGTCTTCGCACGCTCGGACAGCTTCCTTAGATTCTCCGACACTGACATGTGGCGCTCCTTCCGGCTCCGACGATCGTGGCCCGCGGGCAGGACTGGCATGCAGCTGCGCGGGTTTGCCGGCCCGAGCGATCTCCACCGGCGAGGGAACCGGCGGCGTGGGCGGCGCGCCGTCAACGGGTTCGATCCCGTATGTCGCCGGGCGCTCGGGCTGGCGTCGGTCGCTCGGTGCCAGCGAGATCGCTCGAGTCACCTTGATGCTACCCCCGGTGTCAAAACGCAACACCCGGAAGCCGGGTTCGTTGCGCGTCGCTCCGGGCGACATCGGACCACCCACGGACGATGAGGGGGCTTAGCCGCGCCACCGGATAGGAGAGCAGATAACTCGACGCTCGACGCTCCCCCATCCACGCTCGAGCTACAGCGCATCGGCCGGGATAGTCCGAAGTCAGCTGCTCTGATCCACTGAGCTACGGGCGCACTTTCACGCTCAAACAGAGCGGATAACTCGGTCTGCATTGTGCCACAGCGCTCGGGGGTGGCCCCATCACCATAAAGGCCGGGGACGTTTGTCTTCCACGAACGATCGAATCGCCAGCGCATCGGCTGGGATGGTCCGCGGTCTGTTATTGGAGATTGTCGGCGTAGCCCATCCGCCGCCGTCGAACTCTTTGACGAGGCATGTGGCAACAACCCGAGCGCCTCGCGGACCATGGTGCGCATCGTCGACGCTGAGACCCTCCGCGACATCTACGGCTTCTGTGGATTCTCCAAGCCGAGAGAGCTGACTCCGATCTGGTTCGCCGTGCCGCGCGGAGATGACCCGCCGCCGTCCGTGCAGGTCGTGATGATCGATCAGCTCACGGGCGTGGACTACCGCTCGACCATCCTTGAACTTACAGGCGACTGAGATGGACAAGCAGCTAGCAACCGCCGCCGAGTAGCATCGGCAACGAAGCCGCCGCGAAGCCCGGCCATTACCCGCCTCCTGAGCTAACAGGGAGGATCGGTGCGTCGGGATAGCGGCGGCCTCGTGCTAAGAACGCCCTTGGGGCGCCACCTCCTTTGGTCGTCCCCAGGAGTGCCGTTCGGCACTAGCGCCCTACGAGTTGGCTGTCACGCTCGGCACATGCACATCCTTTGGATGCTGGGGGCCGCGGCCGTGACGTGCGCCGTGTCCTTGAGCTATCTCCGATTCTTCCGACCCTGGCAGCTTCGATGGGGAGCGACTGCCGACGAAGTCGGCCGGACCCTACCTGGCGATGAGGTCGTCGCCGACCCGACGTTCGACGCGACGCGGGCGATCACAATCGCCGCCACTCCCCAACAGATTTGGCCGTGGCTGCTCCAGGTGGGTGTGAAACGGGCAGGCTGGTATTCATACGACCTCCTCGACAACCTCGGGCGCCCGAGTGCGCGCGAGATCATCCCGGAGCTGCAGCAGGTGGCCGTCGGCGACGTGGTGCCGCTGAGCCCCGACGGGCGCCAAGGGGTCCACATCCTGGCGCTTGACCTGCCACGCTCGATGCTGTGGGGCACCCTCCCCGACACGACATGGCTCTGGGTGCTCGAGCCCCGGACCGACGGCACGACGCGACTCATCACCCGCATTCGCTCGCGCTATCGCTGGAGCTCGCCGACGATTGGATTCTCGATGCTAATTGAGTTCGCCGACATTTGGATGATCCGCAAGATGCTCCTCAACCTTCGCGAACGGGCTGAAGCACTGGCCGCGAGCCACGCAGCGGGCAGCGCCGCGGACCCGCGAAGCCGTGCAGCGTAAGCCGCTGGTAATCGTCCCGGCGCGCGATTCCGGGGTTGCGGCCCGGACTCCCGTCTGGAGCCAGGTGCTGACTGTTCCGCTCGCTCGGCGGGTCCCGCCCGGCTGGCGGCGACCGGTCCTCGCCGCCATCAAGGGCGTACACACGCTGATTTTTGCGTCGGTTGCTGCGGCGATCCTGCTCTTTGTGTGGGATGGGCTGCGCCAACGAGCCGGTCGGCGGAGCGCCGTCGCGTTGGGCGTGGTGCTGGCCGAGACCGCCGTGTTTGCCAGCAACAACCAGGTCTGTCCGCTCACTCCGCTGGCGGAGGAACTGGGAACCGAGCGGGGGTCGGTGGCGGACATCTTCTTGCCCGACTGGATGAGCCGACGCATTCCGATAATCGGCGGCGGGGCCTTGCTACTCGGCATCGTGCTCAACGGCCGCGCAATGTGGCTTCGTCGGGTGCGATGGGCGTAGCAATCGCGGACCGACTCGCGGGGCTGGCCGCGCTACTGGCCGGTGCCTCCGCCGCTCTCGGGCTTCTCGTCCCTGGCCTGTACCGCGATGCGCCTTTCTGGGCTCACCAAGCCCAGGGGACAGACGTGGCGACGCTGTTTGGTGCCGTCCCGATTCTGTTGGTCAGCCTATTGGCCGCACGAGCTGGGTCGTTGATCGGCAGGCTCGGCGCAATCGCCGGCGTGCTGTACCTGATCTACAACTACGCGATCTTCGCGTTCGCCGTTGAGGTGAATCCGCTTCTCGCGGTGTACATCGCGATCTTGTCGCTGGCCGTCTGGAGCTTCTCGCTCACACTGCTTGATGGCGGGACGCCCCGGACACCATTGCCCGGCCTCCCGCGCCGCACGACGGCAGGCGTTCTTATAGTTGTCGCGGTTGTGTTCGCCCTTCTGTGGCTGAGCCAGATCTTGGTTGCGACGCTTACAGGCCAGATCCCGGTGGACCTTGAGCGGGCCGAGTTGCCCACCAACCCGGTGTGGACGCTCGACCTCGCTTTCTTCCTCCCTCTCTGCATCCTGGCCGCTGTTGGTCTCTTGCGTCGAGCAGCTGCCGCGGGCGCTTTCGCACTTCCAATGCTGATCTGGCTGTCGCTTACCTCGGTGGGGATCGTCGCGGCGTTCGTGTTCGCGACTCTGGCCGGTGACCCGCTTCCGGTCGTGCCACTCGTCCTTGTCAGCACCATCGGAGTTGTGACCGGAGCGCTTGCCGCCTATGCGGTGCTTCGCGCAAGAGGCGCCCCGGCCAGCACATACTGACCTCGCTCACGGGCTGGCGCCCATGGGCCGCCAATCACTCGCCAGCCACCGGCAGCTCCAGGAAGGACGGGCTCGCGGGCGAATGGACGACCGTCAGGACCGGTTCTCCCTGCTCGGGGTAACTGGCGAAGGTCGACGCGTCGTGTCCGGCGATGGCGATGCGCAACCGATGACCGGCCTCGAGCCGCACCGAGGTGGCGTACAGCGGCATTTCGACGCGAACCACCTTGCCGGGCGTGAGCGGCTCGGCATCGGCGCGACGGAACGAGCGCGGCGGCCCAGGGTGCTCGTAGGGCAGGTCGGTGTCGTCCGACACGCCGTGAATGAGGCGCAGGATGCCCTCGGTCAGATAGGTCACCTGCCCGTCAGGTGCGACGTCCTCGAGGTAGACGTGCAGCGCCCCGTCGGCGTGCGTGGAGGAGAGGTGGAGCGACACCACTGGCGTTCCGGTGATCCGCACATCGGCCTCGAGCGGCGCGCCGGTGAAGGTCAGGAGGCGGGCGTCCTCGTCGGCGCGATCGGGGTAGAACACGTCATCACCGGTGAGATTGGTGAGCCATCGGGTGGTGTCGCCGCTCGACGCGGAAGTATCGACCGCGTAGTCGTCCTCCCCGGCCGCCAAAGGCGGTGAGTCCGTCAGCGACTGGTCGGCACCTAGGTACCAGCGGCGCGCCTCCATCTCGGCTGGCGGCCAGGTCGCGGTCGTTCGCCAGCGCCCTTCGTTCATCGTGTAGTACCGGATCGACTTGGCCGGCGCCGGTGCAGGCCGCTCGTCCAGGTATCGGTCGAAGAAAGCGACCAGGTCGGCGAACTGCTCGTCGAAGCTTGGGTCGGGGAATGTCAAGCGAGGCTGGAAAGGGTCCACGTCATCCTCGCCACCGTGGTTCCACGCACCGATGACGAGCTCCTGCGGAAAGTCGCTGGTCAGGTATCGGCTCAGGGCCCCGTCGGCCGTGGCGGCGTCCAGCCAGCCGGCGCGCACCAGCATCGGCACGCCGGCGGCTTCGATGGACGCGAGCCGGCTGTAGGGACTGATGTCGCCGATGCTCACGCCGTTGGGCAGCGTGTCGTCGCGATACGACATCGCCGCCAGGGCATCGGCCAGCTCCAGCGTCGCGTGGCCAGCGACCGCGTCTCGCATGAGTTCGCCGTTGGAATCGGCATCCACGGGCTTCACCCCTGGGACCGCCAGCTTGAGCCACCAGCATCCGATGCCGTCGACCTCCTCGATCGCGCACAGGTCGTTGGCGTCGAGCGCCTGGTTTGCGGCGTTCCATGCCTCCACGAAGGCACGGTTATACGCGCCGCCGGGCATGGTGAGGAAGAACTGCGGGTCGAAGTCGTTGTACAGCGGAGCCACCGCCCGCAGTGCCGGGTGTGCCGGGATGGCGCTCAGCTCGGCCGTGTTGCCGCTGTAAGAGATGCCGGTCGAGCCGACCGCGCCGTTCGACCATGGTTGGGTCGTGATCCACTCGGTGATCTCGCCCAGGTCCGCCACCTCGGCGTCGGACCACTCCACCGGGCGCTGGCCCGACGACGCTCCACTCCCGCGCGCGTCAACGAGGACCAGGACGTAGCCGGCGTCGTTCCACTGGTCCGCCATGTGGACGTTCGGAACATGCTCTTCGCCCACGCCGACCATCAATCGGTAGATCGGTCCCATGTCGTGAGCGCGCCAGTAGCGCGTGGTGATCATGATCGCCGGCAGCCTGTCCTCGGCCTCAAGATCCATAGGCACCCACACGTCAGCTGCCAGACGGGTCCCGTCGGCCATGACCATGTAGGTCGAGGTGTTACGCGCATGGCCGGCAGGGACGCTTTCCTCACCGGAGACCGGGTTGATGTACATGAGATAGATGAGGACGGCGGCGACCAAGGCGACGCCGACAAGGATCAGCGAGCGCGCGAGACGCCAGCCTGTAAGTCGCCGCTCTTGGATCATCATTCGCCTACGGCCTCATGGCGGCGAGTTCGGCCGCAACCGTTGAAATGGCCAAGATCACGATGTCGGGCTGCTCTGCCTGAATGTTGTGGCCGCTCGCGACGGCTTGGAGGCGGCCACCGTCAACGCTGTCCGCAACTTCGCTCTGGCGCTCGAGCCACATCGCCTCAAATCGCTGTCTGAGGTCAGTCGGGAAGCCATCGTGGCCGTGGTCGCTGGCGGCCAGCACGATGACCGGCATCGGGCGGAGGGGTCCCGCGGCGCTGATCTCAGCCGCGCTGCCGGCAATGTCGATGCCGCCGTTGTTCGCAGCCTCGAAGTCGGATCGAAACGTGTCGCATTGATTCGCATCGACGATGGCGCACGCGTCCGCCACGAACGTCGTGGGCGTGGCGTCGACGAGGATCAGCGCCTCGACCTCGTCGGCATAGGTCGATGCGAACAAGCGCATGGAGATGCCGCCGAGCGAGTGGCCGACCAGGATGTACGGCGGTGCAATCTTCGCGGCGTCGAGGAGGCCGTGAAGGTCTGCGGCGACGTCACCGAACGTGCGGTTGCCCGAGACCTGGCTGCTTGATCCGGTGTTCGCCCGATCGTAGGTGCAAGTGCGATTCGCGCCGCGCACCCCGGGAACGACATCCGACCACACAGTGTGATCGCCGCCGCTGCCCGCCTCCATCACGATGGTGGGACTGCCTTCGCCGACGCACTCCAGGTAGAGCGACCTTCCGCCGACGTCGAATGACCCCCGCACGGCCGACGGATCCCAAATCTGGGTAGCAACGAAGCCGATGACTCCGACGAGCACAACGGCGGCTAGGACAATCCACCTGCGACTGACCGACCGCAGTGAAAACGAGGTCCGTGCGGCGGACATGAGCCAACTCCCCCGGGCACAGCCCGTTGTGTAGGGAGCTCAGTTCATGTGCGCAATGAGTCGCAAGAGATCGCGTGCAGGGTGGTGGGACTGACGGCCCAACCTCTCGCTCCGGTTGCCACTATGCGCTCGTCCCAGCCGAATAGATAGCGGTGCAGACCTTAGTTGGCGTGCATCCGCCGGTGATGCGGGCGTCGTAGACCCATTGGAGCAAGCAGGCCCGATCGCCCGTCTGTGCCACCATGCGACCCGTGGCGATGGTGACCGATCCGGTCTGCGGCATGCGGATCGACCCGGACGACGCGGTGGCGAAGCGCCGAGCACGACGGGACGCAATACTGGTTCTGCTCGGAGGCATGCCGCGACGCGTTCGTGAATGCCCCCGGCGAGAGCCCGGAGCGCTTGACCCTCGAAGACCTGGCGGCCCGCAGTGGTGCGGGCCCCGAGCGCATCCGGGAGCTCGCAGAGCTAGGCATCCTCGAGCCTGACGCGGGCAGATTCCCTCGACGTGACGTCATGCGTGCCCGCTCGGTCGCCTATCTCGAGACGTTGGGCATCGCGGCGCAGGACCTGGCAGCGGCCCTCGCTTCTGGTCACTTGAAGCTCGGCTATCTCGAGAGTGCCAGTCGCCGCCACCCGCGCGCCGGAGTCACCCATCGCGAGCTGGCCGGTCAGCTCGGCCTGGCATATGAGTCTCTCGAGCGAACCTATGTCGCGTTCGGCCTGCGGCGGCCCGACCCTGATGAGCGAGTGCGGGAAGAGGACATGGCCACCCTGCAGGTGCTGAGCGTCCTCATGGGTGCGGGCCTCGCTGAGGATGACGTGATGCGCATGGCTCGGGTCTGGGGCGAAAGCGCACGGCGAGTGGCGCAGTACCTGCCGCACTACTTCCACGCCACCATCGAGGAGGGGTTCCGCCGGCGCGGGCTCGGCGACAACGCAGCCTACGAATCCGCGGTACGCGACGTGGGCGTGCGGGTCGGTGCCTCGGGCGAGGACCTGCTGGGCTGGCTGTTTCGGCGCCACTCCGAAACGTACCTGACCGCGCACCAGATCGAGCACGTCGAGACCGCGCTGGAGGAGGCGGGCCTGCGGCTTCCGGCACCGCAACGCCCCGAAGCCATGGCCTTCGCCGACCTCTCCGGCTACACCGAGCTGACCGAGGTTGCCGGGGACGAGGTCGCTGCCGACACCTCCATCGCATTCGCCGCACTGGTCGGCGAGGTTGCCAACGAGCACCGCGGCGAGGTGGTGAAGTTGCTAGGCGACGGCGTGCTACTGCACTTTTCCAAACCCGCCGATGCGGTCCGCGCGTCGCTCGACCTCGTCGCACGCCTGCCATCGCGTCGCCTGCCACCGGCCCACGTCGGCATCGAGGCCGGTCAGCTGCTGTACGACGAGGGCGACTACTTCGGGCGCACCGTGAACATCGCCGCGCGGATCGCCGCGCAAGCGAAGCCGCGCCAGGTGCTCGCTGGGGAGTCGCTGGTCGCGGCGGTCGAGCCGGAAGGCTTCGCGCTCCAGGAAGTCGGCGAGTTCGAGCTCAAGGGCCTTTCCCGTCCGATGCGCCTGCACGAGGCGGTCGCTGCGACGCGCGGCGGGCCGTGATCCCCACGCACTCATTCTCCGTGCTAGCTCAGGAAGCGGGTAGCGGCCAGGCTTCGCGGGCGGCTCAGTAGGAAGTAATCGACGGGCGATTCCCGGGCGACTACCGGACGAACGTGGGGGGAGCTTTCCAGTTCCCTCCACGCAGGCTTGCTACGCCACGCCTCCCGCCGCTGCGACGGGCACTACAGGTGGGATGGCTCGCATCGAGTCGTCACGACTCTCGGCGTCAGCAGCAGCCGCCACCATGATTGGTGCCGATCGGTTGAAGCCCTTGAAGGTCAGCCAGAGCCCGAGCGACAACTCCCACAGAGCGATCGGGACTGCGGTCACGGAGACCACGCCGTACTGCTCGGCGAAGCCAAACAGCGTTGCGACTGTGCCTGCCAGGAGCAGCGGGGCTCCGATGAGTCCCACGATCGGAAGGATGCGTGGCACTAGGCGCGATCGGTACATCAGGGTGCCGAGCAGCAGGGCGTTCAGGGCCGGCATGAGGCTCTGTCCGAGCAGGAATGACCAATTGAACGTCGCGACCTGCGCTTGGCCGACGGCAACCAGGGCCGCCTCTTCCGCTCCAGCTGCGCCTGCCTGCTGCAGGCTCACGACCGAAAGGATGCTCGAGACGCCGATCATGATCACGGCGGCCTCGAAGATGCGCGTCGTGATCAAGCCGAGTGCGAAGCCTTCGTGTTGCCGCTTGAGCACCGAGAAGAGCGCGACGGCAGTGCCGATGCCGGCGAGGGCGACGATCGTCTCGAGCAAGCCGCCCACCAGGATGGCAGTGTCGCCGCCGACGCTGAGGATGAAGTTCGGATCGGTCTTCACAGGGCCGTAGAGGGCCAATGTGGGGATCGAGACGAAGGTGATCAGGTAGAAGATGCCCGCGACGAGCGCGGTCTTGCGCATGGAGTCCATTGGGACTCGCTTCGCGCCTTGAGAGTCAGACACAGCTGAACTCCTCTTGGACATGCCGCAGTCCAGCTACTGGGAGCTCAGATCCTGCTCGCGATGATGGCCCGGCAAGGGGATCGCGTGTAGCTGGTTGGGATGAATGTCCCAGCGTTGCGCTCGAGCATCAGTGTGCGCGCTATGCAGCCGAATAGATAGGGGCCGGAGCTAGCGGGCCAGGCGCGCCGCGATCCCGGCGCACCGATCCTGCCTGCCAGCAAGACGGCGTCCAGGGACGCTTGGAACATTGGAAGCCCACGTCCATCGAGCCGGCTGAAACACAGCGGATAACTCGATGCTCTACGCTCCCCCATCCACGCTCGGGCTACAGCGCATCGGCCGGGATAGTCCGAAGTCAGCTGCTCTGATCCACTGAGCTACGGGCGCGCACTTTCACGCTCAAAGAGAGCGGATAACTCGTCCCCGCATTGTGCCACAGCGCTTACTCACTGCCTGAGCGTGCGATCTGGGTCGATCCTCATCCCGCAGATCGGATCGGTGACCATCGCCATCATCGTTACGTGACGGCTGGCTCCAGGCGCTTAGCTGGAGGCTCAGGTCGCAACTTAAGCCCTCGAAGCAGCTGGGCGTTGATCGCGACAACGATGGTCGAGATGCTCATGGCCAGCGCACCGACGCTCATCGGCAGGATGATCCCCCACGGCGCGAACAACCCGGCCGCGACCGGGATGGCGATCGCGTTGTAGCCGGTGGCCCACACGAGGTTCTGAATCATCTTGCGGTAGCTGGCGCGCGATAGCGTGATCGCTCCGACGACATCGCGCGGATCGTCGCGCACCAGGACGATGCCAGCCGACTCAACGGCGACGTCGGTTCCGGCGCCAATGGCGATCCCAACGTCGGCCTGTGCAAGCGCCGGCGCATCGTTGACTCCGTCGCCCACCATCGCCACGCGCTTGCCGCCGGCCTGGAAGTGCTTGACCGCATCAGCCTTGTCTGAGGGCAGCACCTGGGCCGCGACCTCGTCGATACCGATGCGACGCGCGACGCTGTCGGCCACGGCCTGCGCGTCGCCGGTAATCATCGCAACCTGCAGGCCCATCTGATGCAGCTGCTGCACGGCCTCGATCGACTCCGGCCGAATCTCGTCCTCGAGCGCCACGGCGCCGAGGACGCCTCCGTCGGCCACGACGAACAGCACCGTTCGACCTTCGCCCGCCCAGCCATCGGCGCGAGCCCTGAGCTCGGCGGGAGGCTCGACGTCGAGGTCGGCCAGCAGTCGCGGTCCGCCGACGCTGACCTCACGTCCGCCAACGTTCGCCTGGGCCCCACGGCCGGGAAGTGCCTGGAACTCCGTCGCGGGCTGAGCGGATGTCCCTCGCTGCTCTGAGCCACGCACGATCGCGCGCGCCAGCGGGTGCTCGCTGTCCATTTCCACGCTGGCAGCCATCGTCAGCACGTTTCGCTCGTCAACCCCCTCAGCCGCGGCAAGCGCGGCCAGAGTCGGCTCTCCTCGGGTCAGGGTCCCCGTCTTGTCGAAGATGATGACCTCCAGATCCTTGGCCCGCTCTAGCGCCAGGCGATCGCGGATCAGCAGCCCGTTACGCGCGCCGAGGGTCGTGCTGATTGCGATGACGAGTGGGATGGCAAGGCCTAACGCATGCGGGCAGGCGATGACCAGCACCGTTGCGGTGCGGATGAACGCCTCTTCGGTCTGGCCAAGCGCCGTCCAGACCACGAGCGTGACGATGCCTGCCGCGAGGGCCACGTAGAAGAGCAGCGCCGCCGCTCGGTCGGCCAGCACCTGCGCCCGGCTGTTCGAGGCCTGTGCCTCGGCCACGAGGCGCATGATTCCTGACAGGGCCGTTTGCTCGCCGGTTGCCGTCACCCGCACCCGAAGGCTGCCACCGGCCGCGATCGTGCCGGCTACGACTGAGTCCCCGAGCTCCTTGCTCACGGGCCGCGACTCGCCTGTGATCATCGACTCGTCGACGTCCGCGGCGCCGTCGATGATCTCGCCGTCGGCGGGGACGCGGGAGCCCGGACGCACGAGAACGACGTCACCGACGGACAATGCACTGAGCGGAACGGACTCGACTCCGTTGTCCTTCACCATCTCCGCTGTGTCTGGGAGCAGCTCAGCGAGCGCACTGAGCGCCCCCTGGGCCTGCATGATTGAACGCATCTCCAGCCAGTGACCGAGGCTCATGACCGCGATGAGCGTCGACAGCTCCCACCACACGTCCACCTCGAACACGCCCAGAGTCGCGGCCCAACTGGCAACGAAGGCGACCACGATGGCCAGGCTGATGAGCGTCATCATCCCCGGCTGCCGGTCGCTCAGCTCGACCCAAGCACCCTTGAGGAAAACCCAGCCCCCGTAGCCAAAGATGATGGTGCCGAAGATCGCCGGGATCCATTCCGAGCCGGGGAAGACCGGCGCGGCGTAACCGAGCCACATCTGGACCTCTTCGCTCCAGATGACAACCGGAATCGTCAGCGCCAGCACGATCCAGAACTGGCGCCTGTAGACATCGGGATCGTGGCCAGCGTGTTTGTTGTGAGACCCGTGCGCGCCGTGGCCGCCGGGCTCGGGCTGGGGACCGCGCTCGACCGGTGGGTGCTGATCCTGGTGCTGGTGTGCGCTGTGATCCATCGGCCTTTGAGCTGTCTTGTCCGGAATACTCCCTAGCACTATGTCGGAGCCCGTCAAATCACTCTGGCCGGGCTGCGCCCGCCCCGCCGTTTGCGACGCGATGTCAGCGTTCGGTCTGACACGCTTGAGAGCGGGCCATATCTGATCCCGCTCGACCCCATCCGTTCGCGGGCGGTAGCATCTCGACCATGACCACCCACCCAACGGCCACCGATCATCCGCGTGACCCGGTATGCGGCATGGCGGTTCGCGCTGACGTTGCCCTCGAGGACGGGCTCGTCGCCGAGTACGACAGCCACACCTACTACTTCTGCCGCGCGGGCTGTCTCGAACAGTTCCAAGCGAGCCCGGCCCAGTACATCACGTCGCATCACCACGCCGAGACAGCGACCACGCCGACTTCAACGATCGAAATCGACGCGGGAATGCGGCTTTGGTATGAGTCATGTTCCTGCTGCCTGTCGGATGCGCATCCCGAGATCAAGGCCGCCCTGGATGCCGAGCGCGAACTGAAGTCGCAACCCCCGGTCGAGGCAGGCATCTGCGAAGTCGCGGAAGGCGAACCAATTCAGGGTTAGGCCACCCGATGGTACGTGCCGCCATAAGCCATCCGCCTAGCAGAGTCAATCGCTTAGCGCGGCACCCGTCTTGACTGCAGCGACGACATCCAAGATTGCCGTGCTCGACTCGGCGACACCGGAATCGCTCGTGATCAGCCCGACGTGCGTCATGTCGGGGAGAACGCGGTGAACGGTGTTCGTCGACAACGAAACCAGGCCGTCTTGCGCAGCGACCCAGCCAGCTTGCGCCTCCGAGCCAGCCGTCAACACGGCAAGCGGAAGACCATCGAGGCTGGTCAACTCCGCCGCCTGCTCTATTGAGTCGCGGAGCTGGGCCATCTCCTCGCGAGAGCTCACCTGTAATCGAGGGCTGGTCTGGTCGTCCCACTCCTGATCTCGAGCTGGCGCTGGCAGATCTCCGAACGCTGACGCATAGGCAAGCCGCAGGACACCGATGCGCGCCACAGATGGCAGAACCCCGTATTGAATGGGTGCGCTGCTATAGAAGGCCGGGTAGTCGGGCAGCGACGTGAACGGATCCACAGGCTGCGAATCCAGCAGCACCATGCCGGCGACTTCCTCTGGGTACTGGGCGGCGAAGATGCGAACGTAGACGCCCCCGCTGGAGTGGCCGACCAGCACGTATGGTCCGGAGTTGCCCGACTCGGCCAACAAGGTACGCAGATCGGCGGCGGCCTCTTGCCCGTCCTGCGGCGTTGGGGCCTCGTCGCTGTGGCCGCGACCCGCTCGGTCATAAACGCATACCTTCGTCGTCGTCGCCACCGCTTCCGAGATCCGTGCCCAGTAGAACGACGATTCCCCGAGCCCGGAGTCGAGGACGACAGTGGGGCTGCCGGTCCCGCTGCATTCGATCCAGAGACTGTGGTCGCCCACGTCAACGAGCTGCCCGGTCGCTGGCGCAGCGCGGTCGCCCACTTCCATCAGGGCCTCGGTCATGCCGCCGACAGCAATGAGCACGAGGATCGCGAAGACCGGGTACAGCGCCCATCGACTCGGACGGCTGTCCAACGAGGCACGGATGCTGACGACCATGAAGACCACCAGCGTCACAAGTCCTACCGGCCAGATCCAGGAGAGGATGCCCATCGCATCTGTCGACGGCTGCGTGATGATCAGCCCCAGCCCGACCAGGCCCATCGACGCCGCCGGCACCAGCGCCCATCGCTGCGGCTGGTCGGTGAACCGAGTCGAAAGGAACGCCAGCAGCCCCCAGCCCAGTGCGAACGCGATGAGCACCGACCCCGTGATTGTCGGTTCGGTTCCGCCGGCCATGGGGACAACGACCAAGAAGATGGCGAGCGCGAGTCCCACGATCTGGGAGCCGACGAAGATCAGAAGCAAGCGTCGGGAGTTAGGACGGGCCTTGGCGTCACTATTCATCGGGACCGCCTCGGATGCTGACGGAAGTCACAGTCCGTCCTCGAATTGGCCGCCCAGACCGCGATCAGGCGGCCGCCTCGGGATCCACCCTGGATTGCGGCCTCAGCCCGATCCAGAGCAGATACCCAACCATACCGATTTCCGCGATCGCTGGCGGGATGGCCAAGAACGTGTGGATCTGTCGGCTGAGGTCAGGCAGCGTGAAGGCGACCAGTAGATCCACCAAGTAGGAGACGCCCCCGACGACGAGGATGACCCCGAGCGCCCTCGGGAAGAGGCTCGACTTGTAGGCGAGGTAGCCGAGCGGGATCAGCCAGAGGCCGAAGAAGATCTGCGCTATCAGGAAGCCGTAGTGGAACATGTCCATCAGAAGCATCACGAGCGCATCGGAGCCGGCTGGACCGAACGCGGCCGAGTAGGAAGGGTCGGTGGCGACCAGCAGTGCGGAGAACTGGAAGACCTCGTTGAGGCACATCATCGTCGTCGCGATCGCGACGAGGATCACCATCGCACGCGCGACGCTCCGGTTGACGTCCTCGAGCAGGACGTACAGCACCATGGCAAGGAACACGAACGCCGTTGCTTGCAGCAAATCGGAGAGAACGGCTGCCCGGACCAGCCCGGCGTTGGCTGAGACATTGGCAGCCGTGGCTGTCGCATCCCCCGGAACGTAGACAGCCGGGTTTGCATAGCCAACGGCAAAGCCGCCGAAGATGCCGACGATGAGATAGAGGACACCCGCCACCCTGGCGAGGCGTCGATCGGACCACCGTCGTACCTGATCGTCGGATCGCTCCGCCGCGAGATACGGGGACACCGGAATCGCGGGCGTGGCGTTAGACATGGGCGCAGACCTCCTCCGACGGGCATGAAGACCCGAGGTCTCCAAAGCGCAGAACACCCGCCCGCGACCCTCGGAGGCCGCCGCGGCGCGCACTGGTTGAGACGGGAGTCCCAACATCTCGCTCGGATGGTCAGTCTGCGCCCCGCGACGGGAAAAAGATACCGAGCAAGCACGGTCGATCCGTCTCTCTTCAGAGCCGTTCGAACAAGCTACTTGCGGACCGCGGTCGCAGTTGTACGGCAGGGGCGGCGAGTAAGACAGCAGATAACTCGACGCTCTACGCTCGCCATCCCACGCTCGGGCTACAGCGCATCGGCCGGGATAGTCCGAAGTCAGCTGCTCTGATCCACTGAGCTACGGGCGCACTTTCACGCTCAAACAGAGCGGATAACTCGGTTGCGTCATTGTGCCACAGCGCTCGGCTAGCGCTGTCGACCGCCGCCGACTCGGATCGGTTGAGGGCTCGCCCGTTTTCAGGTGCTTTTCATGAACCGGACGCGCCAAGGCGCCCACCCCGCCGTACGGTCTAGCCAAGAGCCGCGGGAGGACCGGACGCAACGGATCCGGCTCGCGAGCCAATTGGGAGGCACCCATGGATACAGATCGGACGGGAACCACCGCGAAGACGTGGGGGCGCGGGCGGCGCGCGATCGCACTCATCGTGGGTGCGATGCTCCTGACCATTTCGCTCGGCACCGGCACAGCCCTCGCGGAGGACGGCCGCGACCACCGGAACGCGGAGAACACCTTCACCAAGTGGATCACGGTATACCCGGCCATGGCCGGTGTCGTCGGAGGCGACGTAGGCGCAGGCGCCTACTCGGGCGAGATCCTCACCCTGACCGTCACCGGCACCGGCCTGGTGATCGATGCCCTTTACCGCTTCGACGGCTCGCGGCATGCCTTCACGGCCCTCGTCCATGTCGTGCAGACGGGCTCCACCGCCGTGATCAGCGGGCAGGTCACGCAGGGCTGGCTGCGAGGCAGCCCGGTGCAGGGCAGGTACACCCAGATCTCGTGCGACGAGGCGCCGGACGGCAGCTGCTTCCAAGGCACGCTCGACATCCTGCGGGGGGATCGACACTGACGCCGCACCGCCGCATCTGGTGACCGGGGTTCGGCCTCGCCGGCCCCCGGTCACCGTCGTGCGACATTGACAGGCGGCGCAGACTCAGCCGATGGGCCGCACCGTCCGCCAACTGATGGATGAGCAGGTGGTTGGATTGATAGGCCGCAATGCGGAACTGGCGGTCCTGCGTCGGCTGCTGGACGACGAGGAGCCGCTCGTCATCTTCGTCCACGGGCTCGCCGGCATCGGCAAGTCCGCGCTGGTCGAGAGCTTCGCCGTCGAGGCCCGGGCCGACGGGGCGACCGTGGTGAGCCTCGATTGCCGGTCGATCGAGCCCACGGAGCGCGGGCTCCTCCATACCCTCGAGCAGCGGACCGGCGGCCAGCTGAAGTCGGCCGCAGATGCCGCGGACCGGCTGGGACATCTCGGCGAGCGGGCAATCCTGATTCTCGACTCCTTCGAGCTGTTCCGGATCCTGGACCCGTGGATGCGCGAAAGGTTCGTGCCGGCGCTCCCCGACAACGTGCGGCTCATTCTGTCCGGGCGCGAGGCCCCGATGACCGGCTGGCCGGGCGCCTTCGGGGACCTCTTCCGCAGCCTGCGACTGGAGAACCTGCGGGAGGAGGCGGCCGAGACCCTGCTCGACCGGGCCGGGGTCTCCCGCGATGATGCCGCCCGCATCCACCACATCGCGCGCGGCCATCCCCTCTCGCTCCATCTCGCGGCATCCGCGCTCGCGGAGCGCCCCGGAACGAGCCTCGAGGCCGTCGCGGTGAACGCGATCGTCGAGGGGCTCACCGAGCTCTACCTGCGCATCCTGGACGGGGGGACGCGCCGGGCACTCGACGCGGCATCGGTCGTGCGGAGGTCCACACTCTCGCTCCTCGCGGCTATGCTCCCCGACTCAGCGCCCCAGGACGCCTACGACCGCATCCGGGCGCTCCCGTTCGTCGAGCTCGCTGACGACGGCCTCGTCCTGCACGACACGGTCCGCGAGGCGGTTGCCGCGCAGCTCATGTCCGCAGACCCCGACCGCTCCCGGAGGTACCGCGCGGCCGCCTGGCGACAGCTTCGCGAGGAGGTCGCCCGCGCCTCGACCCACGAGATGTGGCGCTACACGGCCGACCTGCTCTACATACTCCAGAACCCGGCAGTCCGCGAGGCGTTCTTCCCGAGCACGGAGCACCTCTTCTCCGTCGAGGTGGCGCGGCCCGAGGACCGGCCCGCGATCGCGGAGATCGCCGCGCGCTACGAGCCGGACGCCTCGATCGCGCTTCTCGACAGGTGGTGGCAGCTGGCGCCCGGCGGCTTCCACGTCGCGCGCGACCGGGCCGGCGCCGTTGCGGGCTTCAGCATGTACGGCGAGATGGAAGGCGTGAGCCATCGGCTCGTGCAGGAGGACCCGATCGTCGGGCGGTACTGGGATCACCTGCGGAGCCATCCGGTCCCGAAGGGTCAGCGGATCCTGTTCAGCCGGACGATGATCACTCGCGACTTCGGTGAGTCGTACTCACCAGTCCAGGCCGCCCTGTGGCTCGACCTCAAGCGGCGCTACATGGAGCTCCGGCCGCACTTACGACGCCTCTACACGGTCACGCGCCACGAGAGCACCTACGTACCCATGGTCAACTCGCCCCTGGGCTTCGTGCTGCTGCCCGGCGACCCGCCCGAGCTCGACGGCGTTCCATACCACCCGCTCCTCCTCGACTTCGGTCCCTCGTCAGTGGACGGGTGGCTGTCGCGGCTCGTCGCGGGTGAGCTGCGGATCGAGGACGAGTCGATCCTCGACGCCGCCCAGCGCCAGCTCGTCGTCGACGGCCGGCGGGTCGACCTCACCAAGCTCGAGTTCGACGTGATCAACTACCTCCACGAGCACAAGGGGTCGGTCGTCACACGATCCGAACTCCGTCGCGACGTGTGGGGCTACGACGACGAGGGTGGTAGCAACGTCATCGAGGCAAACGTGAGATCGCTGCGCCGCAAACTGGGTGACCGGGCCGCCTCGATCGAGACTGTCCGTGGGATGGGTTACCGCTTCGTCGCACCCTCGTAGCGAGCGGGGTCGGCGTTCGGCGTGAAATACAGCAGATAACTCGACGCTCTACGCTCCGGCCTCCACGCTCGGTGCTACAGCGCATCGGCCGGGATAGTCCGAAGTCAGCTGCTCTGATCCACTGAGCTACGGGCGCCGATTCACGCTCAAACAGAGCGGATAACTCGTGCTGCATTGTGCCACAGCGCTCGGAGCGGCCCAGCGCTCGGAACGGCCTTGCGCTCGGAACAGCCGGGTGGCCGGAGTGATGGTGCTGTGAGGGCCGAGACGTCGCCATCAAGTTCGGTCTGGGATGCGGGCTTGCGTATACGTTGTACACTTACCGTCCGAGCGCGACGCTGGGACACTTTCGTCTCAACCAGCTACACGCGGGCCCCTTGCCGGGCAATCATCGCGGGCAGGATCTGAGCTCCCAATACCTGGACGGCGGCAGGTCCAAGAGGAGTTCAGCTGTGTCTGACTCTCAGCGCGCAATGAAGCGAGCCCCGATGGACTCCATGCGCAAGACCGCGCTCGTCGCGGGCATCCTCTACCTGATCACCTTCATTTCGGTCGCGACACTGACCCTCTACAGCCCGGTGCTGAATGACCCGGCCTACATCCTGAGCTCCGGAAGCGACGCCGGCCTGCGCTGGGGCGCCCTCATCGAGGTGATCGTCGCGCTCGCCGGCATCGGCACCGCCATCACGCTGTACCCGGTCGTCAGGCGCCAGAACGAGACGCTCGCGCTCGGATTCGTCACCTCGCGCGCCATCGAGGGCGCGATGCTCCTCACGGGTGTCGTGAGCCTTCTCTCGCTCGCGTCCCTGCACCAGGTGGGCGCCGCGGCCGGCGCCGACTCGACCGCGCTTCTCACCAGTGGCGCCTCGTTCGTCGGGACGTACAACGCGGCGTTCCTGATCGGCGGGACCCTCATGCCCGCGATGAATGCCCTCCTGCTCGGGTACCTGATGTACCGATCCAGCCTCGTGCCGCGACTCATTCCCGCGATCGGACTCGTCGGCGGCGTCTTGATGACGTCTTCCGTGATCGGACAGATCCTCGGCATCAACGAGAAGATCTCGGTGTGGTCTCTCATCGCGCTCCTCCCGATCTTTCTCTGGGAGCTGTCGCTCGGCCTGTGGATGGTCTTCAAGGGCTTCAACCGAGCCTCACCGCTCATGACTGCTGCCGAGGCAGGGAGTCCGCACGGGTCGTCGACGGCGAGCCCACCACCGATCGTCGTGGCGCCGCAGGCGGGTCCCGCATGACGGCCGAGCAGGCGAAAGCGGATCGAACCCCTCCGCGGTTCGTCCTTCGGACGTTCTGGGTGCTGCACCGTGCCATCCATCGGTTCAGCGGGGGGCGAATCGGCCTCTCGCGGCCGGAGGCCGGCGGCAAGTTCGGGATGATGCGTCTCACGACGCTGGGCCGGCGCTCGGGCCAGTCGAGAGTCGCGATCATCGGCTACTACGAGGACGGGCAGAACTTGGTCACGCTGGCCATTAACGGCTGGGCCGATGCCGAGCCGGCGTGGTGGCTGAATCTCCAGGCGCATCCCGACACGAAGGTGGACTTGGCCGACGGCTCCCGCGAGGTGCGGGCTCGCGCTGCGGCGGGCGCCGAGCGCGAGCGGCTGTGGACCACCTTCCGCGACTACCCCGGCTGGGGCAACGACCTCGACGCGCTGGCCGCGCGCCGAACGACCGAGAGGGCCGTGGTCGTCCTCGAGCCGCGGATCGGCGTTGGGGCCGCCACCGGGTAACCGCTGCAAAGCCCGGCCACACCCGCCTCCTGAGCTAGCAGGGAGGATCGGTGCGTCGGGATAGCGGCGGTGTCCCCAGTGGTCCCTCGCGCTCGCACTTACCTCGGGGATGGGCTGTCGCCCACGTTCACGAGCCTATCGCGGGGCCTGTGGGTCCGGGTGTGGTGGATGCCGGGAACCTCGGCTGATAGTCCCCACCCCCGACGAGATCTCGCGGTATGCGAACCGGCTCTTGGACGACACCGCCGGCGAGTCGAGGAACCAGCCCATCAGTCGCCGCCTTATCGCTCCTGCCCCATGAAGAGAGGTAGTGCTACGGCGACGCCGTCAGAATCAGAAAGAGAGCAGATAACTCGGGGCTCTACGCTCCCCCGCCCACGCTCGGGCTACAGCGCTTGCGCCCAGATAGTCCGAAGTCAGCTGCTCTGATCCACTGAGCTACGGGCGCCGTGGTCAGTCTAGACACCAAATGACAGGCTGGTGTTGTGCGCGTCGACGTCAGATGCGACGCCAGCGCACCGCCGGTCGGCATGTTGGGCGAGTCACGCATCGACCGAGGGACTGGGGGTAACGACCACTCTCACGGAGCAGGAGCACGCCGCCGCACACGCGACCTACGGCACTGACCTAGCTTGCTTGCCTACCGCCGCTTGCTCGACGGCAGGGCTGGGATGCCCCGGGCCTCGCGCCTTGCGGTTACTGACCAGTGTCCTGACGGGCGCGATGCCTCCCGGCCGACGCGCATGGTGGTTACGGATCGAGACCTCGACTCGCATCGAAGGAGAGATCGCGGTGGAGATGAAGCTCGAGGGCATCGTGCTGCCGGTCTTGGACGTCGACGCCGCCAAGGCGTTCTACCGGGCCGCTGGATTTCACGATGACCTCGACTACGCGGCGGGAACCGACTTCCGCGTCGTCCAGCTCACGCCGCCCGGCTCGTCGGCCTCGATCATCCTCGGCACGGGGATTACGGCGGCAGCACCGGGCTCGGTTGGAGGGTTGCAACTCGTGGTGCGCGACATTGAGGCCGTTCGGGTGGAGTTGGTACGCCGCGGCGTCGACGTGACCGACGTGTACCACGACATCGGAGGTGTGTTTTACCACGCCTCGCCCGCCTGGGAGGTCCCTGGGCGGGATCCCGCTGGGCGCGACCACACGTCGTTTGCTAGGTTCATTGACCCGGACGGGAATGGGTGGGTCCTGCATGAGGTGCCTTCGCGCAGATCGCCGTGATGGCGAAACGACCTTCGCGGAGAGAGGAACAGCTGCGAGGAGATCTCAGGGTCGGAAGAGCCAGTTGATCGTCGGCGAGAACTACATCAGCGCCGGATCCTTCGCCGCTCCCCCGAGCGCCGCCGGGAGCTCGCGACGAGAACGGATCTCGAGCTTGTCGAACACCTTCCGCAGGTGCCACTCCACGGTCCGCCGGCTTAGGAACAACTCCGCGCCGATCTGTGGGTTGGTGTGCCCGTCGCTGGCGAGCCGGGCAATCTGGAACTCCTGCGGGGTGAGCTGACCCTGAGTCTCGACGCTACGCTTGCGCACCGTTTCGCCTGTCGCAAGGAGCTCGTGGCGGGCGCGCTCCGCGAAAGCCTCCATGCCGATCGCGACGAAGAGGTTATACGCGGTCCGAAGCTGCTCGCGCGCATCGACACGACGCCCCTCGCGACGCAACCACTCCCCGTACAGCAGATGAGCGCGAGCGAGCTCCGGGCGGAGCTGCGTGCGGCTTAGCCGCTCGATCGCCTCACCGTAGAACCCCTCGACGGTGGCGCCATTAGTCAGCAGCGCACGCGAGCGCGCTAGGATCCCGAGTGCGAAATCGGTCCCCGCCGGCAGCGTCATCTCCGCCAACCTGTCGAGCGCCTGGCGCGCGAGGTCGGTTTCACCGATCCGTGCGGCTGCCTCGACGAGCTCGGGCAGGCACCACATGGATGGATATGGATCGATGTCGTTGGCCGTCACCAGGCGAGCTGCAGATGCCGCCTCGTCGTAGCGGGCGAGGCCGTTGTAGAGGACAGCGGCCGCCCACTGGGCGACCCTCACGTGGAGACCCGATCCGACAGCCTCCGCCATCGTGATCAGGCTCTTCATGAGAGCGGAGGCCTCAGCTTCCCGGCCTTGCAGTGACAGAAGGCGGAGTCTTGCGAAGGGCGGGAGCTGGCTCCCGGTTACCGCCGCCACGCTGTCGCTCTCCGCAATGAGCGCTTCAGCGCCGGCGAGGTCCCCGTTCCAAGCCTTATCGAGTGCTACTGAGGATAGGAACACCGGTAGCTCGGCGAGTGCACCGGCCTCGCGCACGATCCGGGCCTGCCGCTCGAAGATCGCGGTGGAGCCGTCGGAGTCCCACATGACGTTGCTGGCCATCGGGGCGGTCCAGCCCCACCGCACGACGTCCTCCGCGGGGAGCTGGGCGAGCCCGCTCACGGCGCGTCGGAAGATGGGAATGGCGACAGCGCGACCGTCGGTGTGCATCCGGGCGAGGCCTTCGAGCAGGAGGTCGAGAGGCGCCTCCGTGCCCTGCGCAGCGTGGAGTTTCTCGGCGGATCGGCAGATTTCGAGGAAGACTTCCGCCTCGCCAAGATGCGCGGCAGAGTACCCCGCCCCATACGCCGTGAGATAGGCACCTCGCGCAAGCTCGAGGTCGAACGTCTCGAGCTGCCTCGCCGCTTCCAGGAGCAGCGGCGGAGCATCGTTGCCATAGCCCAGCACGACGGCGAGCTGCCCGCGGAGCAGGGCGGCTCGTGCTGCCTGGAACCCGTCGAGCGGGTGGGCCTCCGCCGTCGCCAGTAGGCGCTGCATCGCTTGGAATGCTCCGGCGAGGAATGTCGCCTGCGCGGCGGCCAGTGCGCGTTCCCCAAGACGTGCGGAATCGGACGTCAACTCGACGGCTCGCTGCAGAAATGCGGCGGCCGCCGCGACGCCGCCGCGAGCCTCCGCGCGACCGGCCGATCGCTCGAGCTCAAGCGCGGCTTCTTCGTTCGGTCCAGCGGAGGCGGCGGCGAGATGCCAAGCCCGACGATCGGGATCCTGGGCAGGGTCCGTGGTCTCGGCAAGCGCTCGGTGCACGAGACGTCGCTCGCCGATCGGCGCGTCCCTGTACACGACAGAACGGACGATGGGATGACGGAACCGCACCTGCGTCCCGATCTCGAGCAGGCCCGAATTCGCCGCAGGGTCGGCCGCGTCCGCCGAGATACCCATGTGCGCGGCGGCCGCGAAAACCAGGGCTGGATCACCAATCGGCTCGGCGGCCGCCAGCAGCAGCAAGCGCCGGCTGTCTTCGGGGAGCGGACTCAGCCGCCGCCGGAAGCTCTCCTCGACCTTGGCCGACACGGATACGCCATCCGGCAGGCCGAAGCCACCCGCGAATGCGGCCGGTGTCCAACCTCGCGGCAGCTCGAGGATGGCGAGCGGGTTGCCGCGGGACTCGGCGACGATCCGATTCCGGACCGGTTCGTCGAACTTTCCTGGCATCGCCGCCGCCAACAGGGCATGGGCGTCCGCGTCGCGAAGCGGCGCGACCGTCAGCTCGGGCACGCCGGATAGCTCTTGGACATCGACCGAATCGCGCCTCGCGAAGATGAGCACGACGGACTCACCGGCGAGACGGCGGGCGACGAAGCCTAGGACCTGAGCGGAGGCTCGATCCAGCCACTGAGCATCATCCAGCAGGCATACCAGCGGCTGCTGGACAGCGGCTTCCGAGAGCAGCGTCAGAACGGCGAGCCCGACTAGGAACCGATCCGGCGGGTCACCCGGGTGGAGGCCAAATGCCGTGCCGAGTGCGTCGCGTTGGGGCGCGGGCAACCGATCCAGCCGACTCAGCAATGGCGCGCACAGCTGGTGAAGCCCAGCGAACGCCAACTCCATCTCCGACTCGACGCCGGACGCATGGACCACGCGGCATCCTGCCGCCCGGGCCAAGAGGTCGTCGAGCAGTGCGGTCTTGCCGACGCCGGACTCGCCGCGAAGCACGATGGCGCTGCTGGTCCCATCCCGAGCGCGCGAGATCAGCTCGTCCATGACCGCGCGCTCGTCGCGCCTGTCCTGGAGACGGGATTCGGATCGCACGGTCGAAGTCGCCATGGCCGGCGCCGCTCGCTCGGGGGTAGGAAACCTGAGCGTACGCCGGCTGTCCAGCGGGGTCTCGCCACCTCCGACAAGTGGACTCACTGGCCCTCGGCCGGACGGCGGTCCGGGCAGTCGAACCAGTGAACTGACGGGCGCGACTAGGCAGACGCTGCGCGATCGTGATGGCGGTGAAAGCGCACCCGGCGGCTTGCACGACGAGGGTGGCTCACCGAAAGGAGATGCCCGATGTCGATCGCATTGCCGAAAGCAGACGCGGAGGCGGGTGCGCCCGAGTCCATACGTCCCTTCCGGATGGAGGTGTCGCAGGAGGCTCTCGACGACTTGCGTCGGCGGATAGAGGACACGCGCTGGCCCGACCGTGAGACCGATCCCAGTCAGGGCGTTCGGCTCGAGACGATGCTGGCCCTCGCCCGCTACTGGGCGACCGAGTACGACTGGCGCACCTTCGAGGCCAGCTTTGCGGCGCTCCCGCACTTCGTCACCGAGATCGATGGCGTCGACATCCACTTCATCCATGTTCGCTCGCGCAACGAGGACGCCCTCCCGCTGATCGTCACCCACGGTTGGCCGGGCTCCACAGTCGAGCAGCTGAAGATCATCGAGCCCCTGACGGATCCCACCGCCAGCGGCGCGAGCGCGGCCGATGCGTTCCACCTCGTCATCCCGTCACTGCCGGGCCACGGCTTCTCCGGCAAGCCGACGGTGACCGGCTGGGACCCGATCCGCATTGCCAAGGCCTGGGTCGTGCTGATGAATCGCCTTGGGTACGAGCGCTACGTCGCCCAGGGCGGCGACTGGGGAAACGCCGTGACCGAACAATTGGCACTGCTCAAGCCCGAGGGCCTGCTCGGGATACACACGAATATGCCCGCGACCGTCCCATCGGACGTGTCGAAGGCGCTTGCCAGTGGCGGCCCGAAGCCCGTCGGTATGTCGGCCGAAGAAGACCGTGCCTACGACATCCTCAAGCACTTCTTCGCGACCGGCGTCGGATACGCGAACGAGATGGCGAACCGCCCGCAGACCCTGTACGCGATCGAGGATTCGCCCGTCGGGCTTGCAGCCTGGATGCTCGATCACGATGTCGCCAGCTACGAGCTGATCGCCCGTGCGTTCGCCGGGAACCCCGGCGGCCTCTCGCGGGACGACGTCCTCGACAACGTCACCCACTACTGGCTGACGAAGAGCGGGATCTCGTCGGCGCGCTTGTACTGGGAGAGCCACCTCGCCTTCTTCGACGTCAAGGGCGTCGAGATCCCTGTCGGGGTGACTGTCTTTCCGGACGAGCTCTATCCGGCGCCGCGGAGCTGGGCCGAAAAGGCCTACCCGAAGCTCATCCACTTCAACGTCGTCGATCGTGGCGGCCATTTCGCAGCCTGGGAGCAGCCGGAGCTCCTCTCGAAGGAGTTGCGCGCTGCATTCCGATCGCTGCGCTGAGTGACGGCATCGATAAATCCATCCGGTAACGCCAGAGGAGGACACAATGACCATGACCATCGAGGCGGGTGTCGACATCCGCCCGTTCCAAATCGACATCCCGCAAGAGGAAATCGACGATCTCCGCGCGAGGCTGATTGCGGCCCGATTGCCGACCGAGGAGCTCGTGGCTGACGCGTCGCAGGGCGTGCAGCGGGCGACGCTTCAGTCGGTCGCCCGCTATTGGGCGACCGAGTACGACTGGCGCAAGGTCGAGGCGAAGCTCAACGCGCTGCCACAGTTCAAGACCAAGATCGACGGTCTCGACATCCATTTCATCCACGTGACGTCACGCCACGAGAATGCGCTGCCGCTGATCATCACCCACGGCTGGCCGGGATCGGTGATCGAGATGCTTGACGTCATCGGCCCCCTCACCGACCCGACCGCGTATGGCGGGACCGAGGCCGATGCGTTCGACGTCGTGATCCCGTCCCTGCCCGGCTATGGGTTCTCGGACCAGCCGACGGAGCTGGGCTGGAGCGGCAACAAGATCGCGCAGGCCTGGGCCGAGCTGATGACACGCCTCGGCTACACGCGGTATGTGGCACAGGGCGGTGACCAGGGTGCGACCGTCACCGACGCAATGGCGCGTCAGGCACCCGCCGGGCTGATCGGGATCCACCTCAACTTCCTCAGCGCGTTCCCGACGGAGGTCGGCGCGGCGCTCTTCGGCGACACGTTCGCGACGGGGCTCGTCAAGCGCGCAGTGGTCGGCGTCATCGCCTCGCGCGCCGAGAAGGAGCAAGAGGCGCTCGCCGGTATCGAGCGAACCTTCTGGGCCGGGTACATCGCCGAGATGAACACCAAGCCGCAGACGATCGGGTACGGCTCGATGGATCCACTCGCGATGGCTGCCTGGATGCTCGACCACGACGCCGACAGCTACGCGAAGATCTCGAAGGCGTTCCTCGAAGGCCAGCCGAGCGGAGGCCTCAGCCGAGACCACGTCCTCGACAACATCACGCTCTACTGGTTGACCAACACGTCGACGTCGGCGGCGCGGCTCTACTGGGAGAACTTCCAGAACATCATGGCGGCCCTCGCCTCGGGGCAGAAGCCGCCGGATATCAAGGTGCCGACCGGGTTCACGGTCTTCCCGCAGGAGCTCTTCCAGGCGCCGCGCGGATGGGCCGAAAAGGTCTACCCGAACCTCACGTATTTCAACGACGCTCCGAAGGGCGGCCACTTCGCTGCGTGGGAGGAACCTCAGGTCTTCTCCGAAGAGTTGCGCAAGTCGTTCCGGTCGGTGCGCTGACGGAACGCGGGGACGGGGCGGGCGGCAGGCGTTCAGTCCGCCGCCCGCCGGGTCCCGGCTAAGAGGAGTGCGTGATGAGTCATGTCAAGCAGATCCCCGGGCGGCCCACGGTCGTCCTCGCCCACGGCCCGTCGCGGACTCGTCCAGCTGGAACGGCGTCATCGAGCGCTGCCACGCTCGCTCCAAGTATCTGGGCGGCGCCACGGTGACGATCGGTGCATCGGGGTCGTGGTCGCTCTCAGCAACGGTCGGCGACCGACTTCGTTCTGATCGCGGTCCGCGGGAGGAGCCACGCTCAGGCCGCCAGGTTCCGGTGAGCGTCTGGCCTGATTCGCTCCCACCTCGGAACCCTTTGCCCTGCTGCGAATACAAACGGCATCCCGTCAAGCCAAAAGAGAGCAGATAACTCGGCGCTCTACGCTCCCCCGCCCACGCTTGGGCTACAGCGCATCGGCCGGGATAGTCCGAAGTCAGCTGCTCTGATCCGCTGAGCTACGGGCGCCGGCGCTCATTCTACCGATCAGTCTGAGTCGGCGGCCGACGAGCCGCTTGCTCCATCCCACGGCGTGAGCCGCGGCCACCACGCGGGCACGGCGCGGCAGTAGGCGTCGTATGCGGGACCATAGGTACTGCGCAAGGTGGGTTGCTCGTACGCCGCCACGAACGACACCACAGCCACGGCGAACAGCCCCAACCAGACCGCCACGCCGATACTGGCGAACGCGACCGCCTGCCCGAGGATCATCGCACCCACCGCCAGGTACATCGGGTTCCGCACCCAGCGGTAGAGCCCTCCGACGACCAGCGCCTCCGTCGGCGCGATTGGCGCCGGCGTGCCGCGGCCTTCACGGACGAACTGCACGAAGCACGCGACCAGCGCCGCGAACCCGAGCGCCACGATGACCAGTCCGAGCACTGCGACCGGCGCTTCGACCAGGTCGGTGTACCGAGTGATGGACCACGGCACCACGCCCGCCACCACTGCGGGGGCGACGATGAAGAAGAGCACGCTTCCCCATGCCGCTCGCGTCACGCCGCGCATACTAGGCTCGACGGACGATGGCGCCCAGCGACAGGCCGGTGTTCCAGGCGAGGCGGTCTGTCGTCCCGATCACTTCGTCACCATGCACTGATCAGGGCGGACTCCCCTTCAAGTCGCGCGAGGGGCTGCGGTGTCGTCCTAGCTGAGCAGCTGAAGCGCGGTCTCGGTGAGGGCGATGAGCCCAATCATCACAACTTGTGCGGCTGACTCACCCGATCAACTCAGGCCGGCGGTGCACCGTGTCGTGACAGCTACTTCGGGAACGGTGCGCTGTCGAAGTAGATCGCGAGGCCAACGATCCGGCCGTCGGCCACCGTGAACAGCTCGGCGACGTCGCTGTTGAACGTCGCCCTGCCCGGGGCATTGAGCTCGTACGTTGTGAAGGCGCATGCGCGGTCCTTGTCGACCAAGACGTTGCGCACGTCGACGCTGCTAATGCTCGAGTAGAAGCGCCGCGTCGCATCGAGGTAGGCGTCGCGGCCGCGAACTCGCTTGATCGGGCTGGTGTGGCTGGTGAACTCCAGGTCGGGCGCGAGGAAGGCCTCCCACCCGCCGTCGCCGGACAGGTGATCGAAGTACGCCTCGATCGTATCGGCGGTCGTCATGTCATCCCTTCCTTTCAGCGAGCGGCGCTCATGGCCGCAGCTCGACGCGCATTCGCGCCGCATCGGTGACCCACGGATCCGGCCCTGGATTGGCACCTGAGACGATCGCTAGGAGGCGGTCGAGATAGTGTTCCCAGCCTATCGAGTGGGAGCCTGCCGACGCGATCGTCGGCAGGCCGCGATGGGTCAGAACTAGGCGGGTAGTGCCGTCGCGGCGCTCGTGGAGCCGAATACTGACAGTGGTCGATCCCGGCAGGACCGCATTCCCGCCCTCGACTTCCCAGCCCCATGTGTGGACGAGCCGCCGGGGCGGATCCACGACCCTATACTCGCCGACGGCGAACTGGCCGGGCAGGACCTCTACGCGATACTGGCCGCCCTCGCGGACGTCCAGAACCGCGCGTCGCCCCATCCATCGAGTCAGGCGCTTCGGGTCGACGAAGAGCTGCCACACCGTCTCCGGCCGGGCGACGATCTCGATCTCGCGTTCGACGGAGACCCGCTCCCCGATCCGCGCACCGGTGTCAGCTTCCTCAGCTTCATCCCTGAGGGCGCCCAGGCGCTCATCCCAGAAGGCCTCGAGGAATAGCCTTAGCTCTGCGAGCCCTGCCGGCCTGGCGCGATAGAGGCGTCGCGCCCCATCGCGCCGCTCCTCGACGAGACCGGCGTCCTTGAGAACGGTGAGGTGCTGGGAGATCGCGGGGCGGGTCAGATCGAAGCGCTCGGCGATGCTGCCCGCGGGGAGCTCCTCCTCGCGCACGAGCTCGAGGATCTGGCGTCGATTCGGCTCCGCAATCGCCCTCGCAGCGTCATTCACGCGCTGGACGTTAGCATCGGCTTACGTAAGTGTCAACTAACGAGTGGCACGGCGGGATTGCCTTTACCTGTGTTTGACAGCGGACGTAGCCAAAGCGATGCCGCCCGAGCGCCGTCAAGCGACCGGCTCACCAAGACGCGCGGATGCATCCGACGCGCCTCCTTGGAGATGGCGGTCATGCCGTGCCAGCCTCCGCCGCCGTCCGAGCGTGTGGCATCTCGCCCCTTGGCATGGGGCGTGCTGCCTGCTGACGTGGAGCCCGGCATGCCGTCAACTTGAGCTCATCCCTGTCGGCGGATGATTGACCGGGCGCTTCGTTCGAAAGGGAGTGATTTGGCCGACGATCAGAGGAACGCCCGAATCTTCGGGGTCCTGTTCGTCATCACGTTTCTCACCTCCATCCCTGCCGCGCTTCTATTCGGGCCCCTTCTCGACGACCCGCCCGGTTACATCGCCGGTGACGGGATGGACACCCAGATTTACCTGGGCGCGCTGTTGGAGTTCCTCCTCATCATTGCGAACGTCGGAACGGCGGTCGTGCTCTACCCGATCGCGAGGCGGCAGAGCGAGGTTCTCGCCATCGGTTACGTCGCGGCTCGAATCATCGAGTGCGTTTTCATCGCGGCGGGCATCATATTCGTGCTCGGCGTCATCAGCCTGCGTCAGGACTCTCCGAACGCAGCCGACCTGGCCGTCTCCCTCGCCGCGCTCAAGGATTGGACTTTCCTGTTTGGCCCCGGACTCGTTGTCCCCGTGGGGAACGGACTGATTCTTGGCTACCTGATGTACCGGTCCGGTCTCATTCCGCGGTGGCTAGCAGTGTTGGGTCTGATCGCGGGGCCAGTCCTCCTGGTTGGGAACATCGGCGTTCTTTTCGACTTGTGGGAGCCAACCGGCCTTACGGCCCTTTTCGTAGCCCCTGAGTTCGCGTGGGAGTTGTTGCTCGGGCTCTACGCGGCCATTTGGGGATTCCGGCGGACTGCACCCATCCTCTCGGTGCGCGAACGATGACATCCCGATCCGAGCCGGGTCCACGCACGTCTATAACCTCCTCGCCCGACACTCTCGCTCCTGCCCTCGACCGGTACCCGCACGTCATGCCGACCGAGCGTGCTGAACGGCGTTTGAGGGTACAAATTAGGGTACGGCGGATTCCGCGCTGGCGGACTACAGCTCGGAGCAACCGAGTCACGCCGCTGCACGGGGCCAACTAGCGAATCGAGCCCAAGAGCCGTACGCCCTCGCCGCGACATGCCCTCGCGCGAGTTTTGAGGGTACGAATTAGGGTACAGCGGGTCGAACGGCCCCAAATTCGTGCTCAGAAACGGGCAAAATGAGACTTGGTAGCGCATACCGGATTCCTGGCGAAATGTCTCATGCGTCTCAGCCGCGTTCACCCAGTACCACCAAGAGACACGGGCCGCGTTCGAGGCGCGGTGGGGATTTGCCATTGGGGTTCGGGTCAGCAGACCTCGTCGACCGACAGCTCGGAGGCTTTCGTCTCGTACAGTCCATAGAACCATGGGCCGGGCCTGCGCCACAGCGGGGTAGCCGAAGGGCCGGCCCGTGGACCGGCCCTTCGCGACGGAGGACGGATGCCTGGTCAATCTCCGTAGACGGCCGCCCAATCGCCGATGCGGAGGAGCATGAGCTGACCGTTCTCGACGTACTCCTCGACCGTGTTCGGACCCGTGCCGAGCGGGAGGTTCTTGGAGGTGTGGACCTGCGCATCGAGCAGGAACGACCCCTCGCCGAAGGCCACTGAAGCATCGATGATGCCGCTCGACTCTTCGTCGTTCGTGAGGCGGTTCGGATCGGCGGTCGCCCCGGTCCCGAACAGTGTCTCGTCGAAGCGCGCGACGATCCCGATCGCCTCGTCGACGACGCGATAGGCGATGACCCGGGCGAGGTGATAGTTCGCGCCCGGGTCCTCCTGGATGAGGATGTTTCCGAAGCGGTCCATGGTCATGTTGTCCGGCTTGTTCAGCTTCGGCTCCCCGTGGCCCATCTCCTCGCTGCCGTCGAGCAGCAGCGTGAGCGTCCCGCCCTTGTGGGGCTTCTCGATGTTATCGAAGCTGAGGCGCCATAGTCCGCCACCATCACGCGTGTACGGGGACGTCGTCGTGGTGTCGCCACCCTCGGTGGTCACGAAGTAGAAGTCATTCGGACGGTTCGGGTCCCAGAAGCCGTCCTCGATGCGGTTCATCGAGAGCCCGTCGGCCAGCGCCTCGGCGTTCTGATCCGCGCCGCTCTGGTTCCAGTCGACTTCCTTGAGCGTGACCGGCGCCGGGACACCTGTGCCGATCTCGTCACGCCAAACGAAGTCCGTGGTGATCGACTGATCGACGGCATCAAGCACGAAGTTCGTGCCGTTGGTCAGCCCCGCACGATCGAATGCGTTCCCGCTGTTCTGCTTTGTTCCGACGTACACCCATGGCTGACTGACCGGACCCGCCGGTCCGTCTTCCTGGCCCATCACGAGGGTCGTTGCGCTCTTGTTGTTGGCCGGGATGGTGTTCTCCCACTGGAACAGCCCGAGGCGCGGGAGCGCCTGCGCCGTGCCGCTTGTGGTCACACCGAACACGCGACCGATGTCGGTGTCCTCCTCGTTCCCGAAGTAGAGCTGACCGGTGTAGCCGACTTTCTTCGACTCGCTCCAGAACAGGCCTCGATCGCTCAGCGTCGAAGAGCACCATCGGCCGAAGGTGAGCTCCTGGAAAGCGCCGTCGGCGAAGCGGGCGCCGCTGGTCATGTACGTGCCCGTCGGGTAGTCGTAGAACGTAACACCCGGATCGACGAGGTCGGACCCGTGTGTCACTGCCAAGGTGCCGGGGTCGATCTCCAGTCGCGACGCGAAAGCGCCCCGCTGGCCGTGGCGCCGCACGACGCCTTGCGTGTCTCGGAGCTCGTGATTCATGAATGCCACGACATCGCCGTTTTCGATCGTCACGCCGATGCCGTCGGGGATGCCGACCAGCTCGTACCCATTACCAGCCGAGCCGCCGTCGTTGACTGTCAACAGCGAGGTGATCTTCACGCCGTCAGCGACGGGCAGAACGTAGGGGTCGGAGACGGTGCTCGGCCCGCGCGCCGTGCCGGACGCGCCTGCGGCCGGGACGGCCAAGGTTATCGCCAGCGTCAGGCCGATGATCGATGCGCGTCGGAGAACACCGCGAGGTGGGTTAGGAATCGTGGACAACGTCACTCCTCCTGCTATTGCGCTCGGGGTGACCTGACGCTATCGCGCGGCCGTCAACCGACCGTCAAGATGCGGTGAAGTGCGCGCAGCCTAGTCGAGGGTGAAGCAGTCGCCGCCGCTGTGTCGGCCGGTGCGCTCCTGGCGGATCAGACGGACTTTGAGGTGGTCATACAGCGCCTTCGCGGCATCGTAGTCGGCCCCGGAAAGAGGAAGCGGCCGAGCCGTGATCACGGCCGCTCCCTCGGCACGGGCGACTCTGGATACCCGCGGCGGATGACCTAGCCGTTGGGCTGGACTAGACTCGGACGCCTAGGCCGCGGGCCGTCGTTGACGACGGAAGCCGCGCGATCTGAGCCAGGTTCGCCGGGACCGCCTCGAGGATGCATGACTCTCCTCATCCGGCCTCCGACTAGCCGTCAGGACTGGAGGTCCGACCATGATCACCGAACGCGAGCTCGAGCAGGTCAAGCGTGCGAACGCGACGACCGCCACGCCGGTGCTCTTCATCCACGGACTGTGGCTGCTGCCATCGAGCTGGGACAACTGGGCCAAGCTGTTCGAGGAGGCCGGGTACGTCGCGCTGACGCCGGACTGGCCAGACGACCCGGAAACGGTTGAAGTGGCGCGAGCGGAGCCTGAGGTCCTCGCCAAGAAGACATTGAAGCAGGTCGCCGATCACACGACCGAAATCATCACTGGCCTGGACAAGAAGCCGGTGATCATGGGGCACTCCACCGGGGGCCTGCTGGCGGAGATGCTCGCGGGGCAGGGCCTCTCGGCCGTCACCGTGGCGATCGACCCCGGAGTCTTCCGCGGCGTTCTGCCACTGCCGCTCTCCGTCCTCAGGTCGGCGGGCCCCTTCCTGGTCAACCCGCGCAACCGCGGCCGCGCGCTCACGCTCACATTCGATCAGTTCCGATACGCCTGGGCCAACGCGCTGGACGAAGAGGAGGCGATGGAGCTCTACGACAAGTTCCATGTCGCCGCCTCCGGAATCTCGCTCGCGCAGATGGGCAACGCGAATCTCAACCCATGGACCGAGGCGAAGGTGAACACGAAGAACCCCGACCGCGGTCCCCTGCTGATCATCGAGGGCGAGAAGGACCATACGGTGCCGTGGGCCATCGCGAATGCTGCCTACAAGCGGCAGAAGGCCAACCCGGGGGTGACGGAGATCGTGAAGATCCCGAACCGCGGCCACGCCCTCACCATCGACCACGGCTGGCGCGAGGTCGCCGAAACGGCGCTCTCGTTCGTGAAGCGGTTCGTCAACGCGGACGGCACGGCCGCGATTCCGGTAGAAAGCGAGGCACGAGTTAAGGTCTGACGGAGCGTGCCGGATGACTTGGCCTTGAAGTGAGTCGGGCCAACGTCGAATCGATTCGACGACCGGCGGAGCATAACTTGCCCGGCAAGCGGGCGATCATAGCCGCCGCGATCCCGACGCACCGATCCTCCCTGCTAGCTCAGGAGGCGAGTAATGGCCGGGCTTCGCGGCGGCTCCGCTGTGACGCTACTGCCGGTCGCTTACCGGCGGCTTACTGACGTCGAGCTAACCCTACGGCACGCTCTCCATTGATCTGGGAGATTCGTACAGCCGACGTCAAGGGTGCAGGTTTGCAGTTTTCGAGCCATACCCTCGGCAAGTCGGCAGGGCGAGGTTTGGACTTGGTGCTATGCCGACGGCGGGTCGGTCATCCCCTACCCGCGACTCGACGGGTGCGGTGCTACCAGGTGAGGTGGATCAGCCCGCAGCGTGTTCGGTCTGCTCGACGACCCAGGATTGCCCAGCGCCCGACATCTCCCAGACCGCCTGGAATTCGGGGAGGTCCCGGAAAGCCCTCGCGTCTTCAGCGGATCCGAAGGTCATCGCGAGCAGGAAGTGATTGCGGTCGTCGGGGTCCTGGTAGATGGTGTGGCCGGTAACGCCGTGGTCCTTGCGACCGAGCGGATCCGCGTCGAAGACGCCCTTCCACTCGCCGAAGTCCGCGACCAGATACTCGATCAACAGGGTGGTCATCGTTCTGGAGCATTCGACTTTACGCTTGCAATCAAGCTGAGTCGAGATGCCCGCTCGCCGGGGGACAAGCCCGCCGGGGCGAACCTACGTCATGGGGTATGCAGTGCGGCTCGGAACACTGGAAGTCCCAAGTCTCTCCGAAGGGCTCAGACACAGCAGATAACTCGGCTGTCTACGCTCCCCCAGTCACGCTCGGGCTACAGCGCTTCGGCCGGGATAGTCCGAAGTCAGCTGCTCTGATCCGCTGAGTTACGGGCGCCGATTCACATGCTAGTCGGTCTCGCGATTACGGGACCTGCGCCTTGCTGGTCACGGGTACACCAAACCACCTTTCGTATACGAGCATCGTGTGCAGTGCGTGCTGGTCATCCCGTGATGATGACGGCGCGGCGGCTGTAGAGGCCGTCCGCCGCTGCTAGCAGGAGGAACGAAGCCACATCCGCCCGTGAGACCGTGTGCGACATGCCGACCTTCGTGGTCTCCGGGACGACCGTAGGTTCGGTCTTGGGGCCGTTGGTCAGCCTGGTGGCGTAGACGATGGTCCAGTCAAGGGCGCTGGCACGGAGAGCTTCCTCACCGGCGGTCTTGTCTTTGATCTGGGCACGCAAGGCCATGCCGGTCAGGAGCTTGCTGGCGGCTTTGAGCCGGTCGCGCGCGACGTAGAAGGAGGACAACATGACAATGCGCTGGGGACCCCCCTGCTCGGCCACCGCCACGATGGCGCGGGCCGCCGCGGCGATCACCGATCCCTTGGCGCCGAGGGTGCTGATGACGGCGTCGGCTCCCTTCAGTGCCTGGGAGACCGCCGCGCGGTCGGTTGCGTCGCCCTGGACGACGTGGAGGTCGGGGTTGGTGATGGTGAGCTTATGCGGCGAGCGGGCAAGTGCCGTGACGTGGTGGCCGTCGGCGAGCGCCTGCTCGACCAGCGGAGTGCCGGTGGCGCCGGTCGCGCCGAGGACGGTGAGGATCATGGGTCTGCTCCCGTGCGCGTTGCGGTGTCCTCGCCTCGCAGGTCAAAGGCTCTTGGCAGTTGCCGATCGGTGCATTGAGAAGGTGCGCGGCCTCAGCGCACAGAAGTGCCTTCCACCAGGCGAAGCGGGCAGCCTCGTCGCCAACATCGGTGGATTCAGGCTTAGGCGTCGCGACGGGTAATCATCACGACGGAGGCGCCGAGAGTGACGGCGACCCAGGCGGCGAGGACCAGGGCTCCGGCGATGGGGTCGAGAACCTCGTCCCCCGCCCCCCTCACGGTGGTGAACGCGGCCGCGGCGGAGCTCGGCAGGAACTTCAATACCGAGTCCAGGCTGGCGGGCAGCAAGGCCCCGGCGAGCGTCGGCAGCACCAGGACGCCCCCGATCAGGATGCCGATGCTGCTGGCAGCGCTGCGCAGCAGAATCCCCAGACCGAGGCCCATCAGCGCGATCGCGGTGAGGTAGCCGGCCATTCCGAGCACCGAGCGCAGGACGCCGTCGTCGGTGAGCGCCACGGTCGCGCCGTCACCCGCCGAGAGGATGGCCATGCCCACGAAGAAGGCGGCGAAGACACCGATCAGGGCCGTGGGAAGCACGACAAAGGTGAGCACGATGACCTTGGAGACGACGATCTGCCAGCGCCGCGGCACGGCCGCGATTGTGGCCATGATCATGCGCGAGCCGTACTCCTGGGCGCCGCTGAGAGCGCCCAGGACCCCGACGAGGAGCACCGCGAAGTCGGCGCCGAGCAGGACGGTCGAGAGCGGGTCGCCGCCGCCGAACCCGCCCCCCTCCTCCGGAGTCGCGACGGAGCCGGTGGACACGGCGGCCGCGATCGCGCCCAGGCCGACCAGCAGGAGGATGACGGCACCCATGCCGATCCAGGTGCTGCTCAGGGTGCGGAGCTTGATCCACTCCGAGTGGATCGCCCGGCCCAGGGTCTGACGGTGGGTGGTTGTCGTCGGATGGGTGCGACGAGACGTTGACTGGACCGCGGCGGTTGCTTCATCAGTCACGCGGCTGCCATCCTGGGATCTGCCTCGGTGGGTGAGACGTCGGAGGCAGCGACGAACTCGACACTGTCCCGGGTGAGCTCGAGGTAGGCGGACTCGAGTGAGGCCTCGCGCGGAGCCAGGTGGTGGACGCGGAGTCCGTGTCGGGCGGCGATGTCGCCGATCGCATCCGCCGTGAGGCCACCGACCTCGAACCGGCCGTCTTCTGTGGGCGTCAGGGTCCCGCCGTCTGCGGCGAGCAGGGGCGCAAGCGCGCCGGCGTCCGGGGACGCCACGACGACAACACCACCCGAGGCATGCTCGATGAACTCGTCCATAGAGGTGTCGGCGAGGATGTGGCCCTGGCCGATGATCAGCAGGTGATCAGCGACCAGCTGCATCTCGCTCATCAGGTGGGAGGATAGGAGCACCGTGCGTCCCTCCTGGGCCAGTTCGATGAGCAGAGCACGGATCCACTGGATCCCGTCGAGGTCGAGGCCGTTGACGGGCTCGTCAAGGATCAGGACGGCCGGGTCGGCCAGCAGCGCTGCGGCGATGCCCAGGCGCTGGCCCATCCCCAGCGAGAACGAGCCGGCGGACTTGTGGGCCACTTCGGTCAGGCCGACCGAGGCGAGCACGTCGTCCACGCGTCGCGACCCGATGCCGACCGTGGAACCGAGGGCGAGCAGGTGGCTGCGGGCGCTGCGGCCACTGTCAACGGCCCCGGCGTCGAGCAACGCGCCGACCTCAGCCAGTGGGGCGGGCGAGTCGACGTAGGGTCGACCATTGACCAGCGCGGCTCCGGAAGTCGGCCGGTCCAGGCCGAGGATCATGCGCATCGTCGTCGACTTTCCGGCGCCGTTGGGGCCGAGGAAGCCGGTGACGACACCCGGGCGGATGGTGGCGCTGACGCCGTCGACGGCGAGCTTGCGGCTCGGCGGTGCGCAGAGGTCGCCGTATGTCTTGGTGAGCTCCTGCAATTCGATCATGGCTCCCTCTCGCGTTCGGTGCCGGACTGGGCCGACCCATCTCCGGCGCGAGCTTCAGTTGAACCGGGGCCTACGGGCACATGGATCAGCGCGGCTCATCCGTCCGAGGGGCGACCCGTGTCAGCGAGAATGCAGCCCTGGGCAGCTTGCCCAGGGCTGGAATGCCGGTCCTAGCGGCCCGCCGCGACAGCCAGATCTTCGGCCTCGCGCCGGGCGAGAATGGCGTCGAGGGTCTGGTACTCGGCCTCCTCGATCGCCGCGAAGGCGTAGTCGATCGCCAGCATTGCGTCCGTCTCCGCCCACTCCGCGCGGCTCTCGGCATCATCGGCCTTCAGGTTCGCCTTCCCATGCTGGATGTCGGCCTTCACCTTGTCGACATGAGCCCTCCACGACTTCTGGACGTCGCCCCACGTCTCCGACATGTTGCTGCTCGCCTTCTGAGCATCGGTCTGGACCTTGATGGCCTGGGCCTCCGCTGAGGCGCGGACGGTGTCCACCGTCAGCTCGAGGTCGGCCCGCGCCTGGGACCTCGCTGCATTGGCGTGGTCCTCGGCGACCTTGGCGCGGTCGGCCAGCTTCCTGAGACTCTCGGATACCGACATAGGGTGCTCCTTCCGGCTCCCGGATGGCCCGCGGCAGATCCCTGGATTGAGTCGGGTTGCGCGGGGTTGGCCGGCTCGGGCGATCTCGGCCTGGAGGGTCACCGATCGGCGGTGGGAGAGTCGTCGTCGGCGTCGGTCCGGTGTCGTCGGAGGCACATTCTGGCGGCATTGCTCGGCACAGAAGTGCAACCGCTCGAGTCACCCCAATCCTACCGCTGGGGTCAATCGGAAGGGCCAAATCGATATGAAGAGTTCCTCCATGGTGGGTCCTGCGGCCGCAGTCCCGGAACGTTCGCTGTCTCTAGGAGTACGGTCACGTCCCTGTCGATAGGAGCACTCACGATGGACGCGAAGCTCGTTTAATTTGGCGAGATCGAGATCGACGGGCAGCAATTTACACACGATGTCGTCGTGGAGGCCGGACAGGTCCGCAAGCGCCGCAAGGGACCGTCGAAGGTCTACCGCGCACGCTACGGCCATACCCCGTTGTCGGCCGACGAAGCGATTCCGTGGTCGGTTGCTCGGCTGGTGATCGGGACCGGCGCATCCGGCCAGCTGAAGGTGATGGACGAGGTCTTCGCCGAGGCCGAGCGCCGCGGCATCGATATCGTCGCTGTCCCGACCAGGGAGGCCTGTGAGCTTCTGATGCGCGAGGGCGAACCAGCTACCGCCGCGATCCTCCACGTGACGTGCTGACCATCACGTAGGCGCCGAGGGTTCGCGCGCCGTAAGGAAAGAGAGCAGATAACTCGACGCTCTACGCTCGCCATCCCACGCTCGGGCTACAGCGCTTGGGCCCAGATGCTCCGAAGTCAGCTGCTCTGATCCGCTGAGCTACGGGCGCACATTCACGCTCAAACAGAGCGGAAAAGTCGAGACTTTGCATTCTAGACGCGATCGGCGTGGGAGCGCCTCACGAACCCATCACACTAACCACACTTAGTGCAATCCCCAGCCAGATGGGCAGCTGGGCGGGCCGCGAGCGCCGTTAGGCGGTCGCGCGGACGGACGCGGTCGCGGCGACCGAGTCCCGGGCGGTGAGGACGAGCGGACCGTCGGCGGTGATCGCGACGGTGTGCTCGACGTGGACACCCCGCGAGCGGTCCACTGACCGGACCGTCCAGCCGTCGCGGTCTGTGACGATCTCCGGGCTGCGCGCCAGGAACCAGGGCTCGATCGCAATGACGAGCCCGGGCTGCAATGCGAGGCCGCGCCCCGCGACCCCGTCGTTCGGGACGTCCGGCGGCCCGTGCATCACCCGCCCGACCCCGTGCCCACCGAATGCGGTGTTGACCTGGTAGCCCGCGTCCCGGATCACGCCGCCGACGGCCGCCGACACGTCGCCCAGCCGGTTGCCTGGCTGCGCGGCGGCGATCCCCGCGGCGAGCGCCTGCTCCGCTGTCTCGATCTGGCGCAGGTCCTTGTCGCGTGGCGTCCCGACCGGCATCGTGATCGAGGAGTCGGCGACCCAGCCGTCGACCCCCGCGGCGAAGTCGAGGCTGACGAGGTCCCCCTCCCGGAGCCGCTGGTCGTGCGGCAGCCCGTGGAGCACCGCGTCGTTGACCGAGACGCATAGCACCTTGCCGAACGGCATCGCGCCGAACGAGGGGTGGTAGTCGATGTAGCAACTCGTCGCGCGGTGCTCGCGGATCATCGCGTGCGCGATCCGGTCGAGCTCCAGCACGTTGATACCGACCCGGTCCGCTCGGCGAGCTCCGTGAGCACCGCCGCGACGAACCGGCCGGCGGGTCGCATCGCCTCGATCTCGTCGCGGCTCCGGAGCTCGATCACGCGCTGATCGTAGCGAAGGCCGGCGCGGCGGCCAGGCGCTGGGCTGTTCGCGAGTACTAGGACCGTCAAGGGGTTTACGCCGCTAGCGCTTCAGTCGTGCGTCGACGGCCGCGGTGGCTCAAGGCGTGCTCAGCGGGCGTTAACTGATGGGCGCTGCCGGCTGGGCGACAGACTGCGGGCGTTGCCGATGAGGAGGAGGTTGGTACGGGATTGCCGGGTGCGTGGAAGTCCGCACGTGCAAGCTGCTGTTCGGTATGCCGGCCTTAACGTCGCGCAGCTCCGGCTCAGGCCTGCAGGGCAGCCCAGGGCCGGGATGAGACCATCGGCTCAACAGCGGTGCAAAGCCAATGCGAGGGCTACCGGGCGTGGATGGAGGCACGATGGACCAGAAGCTGGGACCGACCAAGAAGATCGGGCTCGTCGCCCACGACAACAAGAAGCGGGACCTCATCGAATGGGTGAAGTTCAATCGGCCTCTCCTCCAAGACCACGATCTGGTCGCGACCGGGACGACTGGCGCCCTCCTCGAGGAGGTACTCCGGGTCGGGATCCGGAAGCTTCACAGCGGGCCGCTCGGCGGTGACCAGCAGCTCGGGGCGCTGATCGCCGACGGCGAGATTGACTTCCTCGTCTTCTTCTGGGACCCGCTCGAACCTCAACCTCACGACCCGGACGTCAAGGCACTCCTGCGCATCGCCGTGGTCTGGAACATACCGATCGCCTGCAACCGTGCATCCGCTGACTTCATGATCTCGTCCCCGCTCATGAGCAGCGACTACGAGCGCCGGATGCCGGACTATCAAGCACACATCGATCGGCAGGTGGGGGCCGGCTGACCGACGCTCGACGGCCCGTCCGTGATCCTCCGGGAGCGCGCTGGATGCGATGAGCTCCAGCGTGCGCCCGGGCCGAGCCTCATCAGGATGTTGTGGCGCGTTGCGCATGTGGGACGGATCCGGCTTCGATGAAGCTCGAGTCGAGCCTTGGAGCTCGACGAAGAAGCAGCACGCCGAGCGCGGCCACCCACACGGTGATGGTCGTGGGGAACACGATCGACGCCACCCGGCTGATGCCGGTCGACTCTCCGACCTGCGCCTGGACCACGCCGACGGCGATCGAGCCGATGCCGGCCACGACGACCGGCCATCCGAGCCAGCGCGGGTAGACGTCGCTCGAAGCGACCGCCAGCCCATAGAGGATGAAGGTCACCCCGGCAAACAGGATGTTGAAAAGGGCGACGAGCGCGAAGTTCATTGTCTCCTCGGCGACGAGATCGCGGAGGGCCGCGGCCTGCTCGGCCGACGGAGCCTGGGCCCAGGCGTCGGCGATCTGCTTTGCGGCTATGCCATCCAGCGTGACGAGGATGAGCCCGACAGTGACGCCGACGAGCGCAGCCGCCCAGCCGAAGCGGGCCATGGCAGATGCGAACGGACCGTGTAGCGAGGCGCCGATCGCCATCAGCCCGCCGAGCATGAGGATGAGGCCGATGACGATCGTCAGATGGATGATCGTCCAGGCGTCGCTGCCATGGATCGCATGCCCCACCCCGGTCGGGTCCCCGACCGGGGTCATCGGATGAAGCAGGTTGCCGATCATCGCCATCAGCGATCCGAGGATGGCAGACGCTCCGCCGATGCGAAACACCCAGCCGTCGCTCGTGATTGGGGATGCCATCTCCGTTCCTCCTCTGGTGTTGACCTGTCCTCTAGGACGTGCCACAGTGCTATATAGCACAGTGTCACGTATAGACCTTCCACAATGGGATGTCAAGAGCCGCTAGCATGTGAGTCCGATGCCGCCTCGTACGCTGAACGCCACCGCCGGATCACTGCTCGGTTTCCTCCACGATGGACCGATGACGGGCTACGACCTCGTTGCCGTGGCCAGGCAACGGATCGGCGACTTCTGGTCGCTAACCCAGAGCCAGGTCTACCGCGAGTTGGCCGCGATGGCCGAAGTGGGCCTCGTCGCCGCTGGCGAGCGCGGACCGCGTGACCGCCGACCGTATGCGCTGACAGATGCCGGCCGGAAGGCCTTCCAGGAATGGGTCAACCGCGAGCCGGGCGAGGAGTCCGTGCGTTTCCCGCTACTGGTTAGCATGGCCTTTGGCGGCCACATCGATCCCGAGCGGATGGCTGCGTTCGTCGACCGGCACCGCGCCGTGCATGCGAAGCGGCTCGCGACCTATGAGGCACAGCGCGACCAAATCGATCCAGAGTCCGTCGAGGCGGATCCATTTTCGGTCGCGCCCCTCGATTTCGGGATAGCGTATGAGCGAGCAGTGCTTGAGTGGTTCGACAAGCTGCGCCGTCGGTGACATCGAACTGACTCGGCACCGTCGGCCTCGACGCCGGTGCCTCGCGTCCTGTGCCCACCTTGAAGGACGAGGACCTCCGGCCGGACCCACCGCGGCGGTACTCGATCGGTCCACGTTGGGTTCGTGCAATTGCCGGGCGGATCGTGTGGCCTGGCACCATCTCCCGCCATTGTGCGCTGCGCCACGTTCGCTCTGGGCCACAGGATTACGGCCTCGAGGATCTGGCCCGGCGGTCAGGCGACAGCAGGTAACTCTCGGCGGTCTACGCTCCCCCACTCACGCCCGTTCGACGCCTATCCGCTGATCCTGCGGCGGTACGCCACCATCGCGAAGGTGTACGCGACGATGAGGATGCCGATGCACCAGGCAAGGGCGATCCAGATGTCGGTGCCGACCGGCTGCTCTGCTAACAAGTCGCGGATCGCATTGACGATCGACGTAACCGGCTGGTTCTCGGCGAAAGCGCGCACCGGGCCGGGCATGGTTTCGGTGGGCACGAATGCCGAGCTGATGAACGGCAGGAAGATGAGCACGTAGGCGAACGCGCCCGCGCCTTCCCCCGACTTCGCGGTCAGACCGGCGATCACCGCGATCCACGTCAACGCCAGGGTGAACAGGAATAGGATGCCGCCGACCGCGAGCCATGCCGGCACTCCCGCCGGTGAGCGGAAGCCCATGAGCACGGCGACGAGCACGACGAGCGCGAGCGAGACGAAACAGGCGACCAGCGAGGTCAGCACGTGCGCCCACAGCACGCCCGACCGTGCGATCGGCAGAGATTGGAAGCGCTCGAAGATGCCGCTCTGCATGTCCAGGAAGAGCCGGAATGCGGTGTAGGAGATGCCCGACGCAATCGTGATGAGCAGAATGCCGGGCAGCAGGTAGGTCACATACGAATCCGACCCTGTGTTGATCGCGCCGCCGAACACGTAGACGAGCAGCAGCATGATGGCGACCGGCATGATCGCGGTCGTGATGATGGTGTCCACGCTGCGCGTGACGTGCTTCAGGGATCGTCCCAGCAGGACGGCGGTATCGCCGAAGAAGTGCGTGTTCATCGTCAATTCCTTACTGGCCCGTGCCGTTGTTGCTGTGCGTGGCGTCGCTACTGCCCTGGCCGCTGTCGCCGACGATGGCGAGGAAGACGTCTTCCAGTGTCGGCTGCTTCTCGACGTATTCGACCTTGGCGGGCGGGAGCAGCTGCTTGAGCTCGGTGAGGGTGCCGTTCACGATGATTCGGCCCCCGTGAAGGATCGCGATCCGGTCGGCGAGCTGTTCGGCCTCGTCCAGATACTGCGTCGTGAGCAGCACCGTCGTGCCGTGCTCGGCGAGCGCCTTGACGGCCTGCCACACCTCGATGCGCCCTTGAGGGTCGAGCCCGGCCGTCGGCTCGTCGAGGAAGATGACCGGCGGATTCCCGATGAGGCTCATCGCGATGTCGAGACGTCGGCGCATGCCGCCCGAATATGTCGACACCCTCCGCGCGGCCGCGTCCGTCAGCGCGAAACGAGCGAGCAGGTCATCCGCGATCTGTCCCGGGTCCTTGAGGTGCCGCAGCCGGGCGACCAGCACGAGGTTCTCCCGCCCGCTGAGGATCTCGTCGACGGCCGCGAACTGGCCGGTGAGGCTGATCGACTCCCGCACGTCCGCAGCCTCCGCTCGCGACATCGAAGCCGTTGACGCTGGCCGTCCCGGCGTCGGCCTTGAGCAGCGTGGACAGGATGTTCACGACGGTGGTCTTGCCCGCCCCGTTCGAGCCGAGCAGGGCGAAGATGTTGCCCCGCGCCACGTCGAAGTCCACGCCGCGCAGCACGTCCAGCTCCTTGTACGACTTCTCGAGGCCCTGCACGTGGATCGCGGGCCCTTGGACTTGCGTGGTCGTCATCGGTTCTCCTCTTCTTGCTCGATGCGCTCGATGGCGTTGATGAATCGTTCCCGCTCCCGGGCTCTCCAGTGCCCCTCCGAGTGGTTCTGAATGAACGTCTCGATGAACGCCACCGGGTCCGCCCCGACGACCTCGCGGATCGGGGTTCCGTTCGCCGCGCTTTGCTCGAACAGATCGAGGAGCTCCGCGAGGATCACACCCCCGTCGCCGCCTGGTCCCAAGTAGTTCAGGTACCGCTCCAGCGCATCGAGCGCGGTGCGATAGCTCGCGGGAAGTTGTCGCGCGCGCGCCTTGTACTCCCGCCACCCCTGCTTGGGGCCGATCACCTTTGCGATGAATTTCGAGATGAACGTGGTCATCGGACGGCCCTCTCGTCGTTCCCGGTGCCTTCACCGGCGGCACGCGCGATGGTGTTCCTCAACCGTTCCTGCTCGCGGACGACCCACTGCCCCTCCGGGTAGTTCTGCACGAACACCTCGACGAACTCCTCGGGGTCCTCCGCCCACGATCTCGCGGATCGGTTTCCCGTCCGCAGCGGCCTGCTCGAACAGGTCGGCTAGGTCCTCGAGCTGCTCCGCCCATCCGGTGCCGTCTCCACGACCGAAGGACATGAGGTAGCGCTCGATCGCATCCACCGCCGCGCGATACGGCTCCGGGAGCGCCTTGACGCGCGCCTTGTACGCCCACCACCGCCGCTTGCCGCCGATCAGCTTCGTGAGGAATCATGGTCATCTGCCTCCTTCATGGAGCTGTTCGAGCCGTTCCGCGAGGAAGCCCCACGTAATCCAGAACTCGTCGAGGTATTCCTGTCCCTGGGCGTTGAGCGAGTACACCTTCCGCGGCGGCCCCTTCTCGGAGGGCACCTTCTCCACGTCGACGAGGCCGTGCTGCTCGATCCGGATGAGCAGCGCGTAGACGGTGCCCTCGGCGATGTCGGAGAAGCCCTGCTCCCGCAGGTGTGCCGTGATCTCGTAGCCGTAGGCGGGTCGCACGCCTAGGGTCGCGAGGACAATGCCTTCCAGCGTTCCCTTGAGCATCTCCGTCATCTGCCCGCCCACGGAATACCACCTCGACTACTCAGCGTTACCGACTACTGGTGCATAGTACCACTGAATAGTGGCGCGGTGTCAAGCGCCGTCGACCTGATCACAGAACACATGCCGGAACCGTGCGGACTCGGCCTTCATGCGGCCTGGACGATTGGTCCGAGGCCGGTGCCATAGACTCATCGGACCGATGACGTACGCCAAGGGCGTTCGCTTCCCGAGCATTGGACGGAGCCGGCGTCGATGGCTGGCAAGTTCGACCCGAAGCAACTGTTGGCGCCTCACGGAGTCGGGGGCTAGGGTCCCGGCTCGTCGGGACGGTGAACGATGACCGGTTCGGCCGTGCTCACGGGTGACCTCCGCCTAGGCCGCCGCGTAGGAGAGGAGCATCACTCCCGAGGGGAACCGTCGCGTCTCAGTCAGGCGCAGCCGCAGCGGACCGTCGAGCATCGGCCAGAAGGCAGTCCCCGCGCCGAGAACGACCGGATGGATCATGAGCTGATATTCGTCCACGAGCCCGCGGCGGACGAACTGCCCGGCCAGGTCCGCCCCCCCGACGTCGAGGTCGCCTTCGAACTCGGTCCTGAGTGCATCCAGCACCTCGCCCACGTCGCCGCGCACGAGGCGGGCGTTGTGATCGACTCGATCGAGGCTCGTCGAGAACACGATCTTGGGCATCGAATTCCAGACGCTCGCGAACTCGCGCGTCACATCAGTCGCGGCTGGGTCGTCCGCGCCGGTCGGCCAGTAGGCGGCCATCACCTCGTACATCCGACGACCGTACAGGGAGGCGTCGAGCGTTCGCGTCTGCTCGTTGAACCATTGGTGGACCTCCTCGTCGACGATCGCCCAGTCGAGCGAGTGGTCCGGCGTCTCGATGAATCCATCCAGCGATACGTTGAGGCTGTAGATCAACTTGCCCATCGTTCTGCTCCAGTTGCGAGGTCGCTTCGCCGCTCGGTGTTGATCGGCGTCAATTCAGACGGCGCGCCGCGCGAAACGCATCGGCCCCGAGCTCGACATGAGCCACGACCGATGACCTCTCTCTCCTTCCGGCGTCAGAGTTGCGTGCAGGGATGCGGAGGAGGATGAACCGATGCTGAATGCGGCCGTCGACGACGAGGAGGTCATCGCCGCCCTCCGATCTGGCGATCAGGCCGCATTCGCCGCTGTGACTGAGCGGTTCCGGCGGCAGCTGCACGTCCACTGCTACCGCATGCTCGGATCGTTCGACGAGGCCGAGGAGATTGTGCAGGAGACCTTCCTGCGAGCCTGGCGCGCTCGGCGAGCGTTTGAGGGACGGGCACTGCTGCGGAGCTGGCTCTACCGCATCGCGACGAACGCCTGCCTTGACGTCATCGCGCGTCGCCGTCCGCAACGCGTGGTCGTTGGTGACGAAGTGACCTGGCTCCAGCCGTACCCGGACCGGCTGCTCGAACCGGTCGCGCCCAGCCGGGATGAGCCGGAGGAGATGGCCGTCAGCCGGGAGACGATCGAGCTCGCCTTCATCGTCGCCATCCAGTACCTCCCGCCGCGGCAGCGCGCCGTGCTGATCGCTCGCGACGTCGTCGGATTGCCCGCCAGAGGTGCGGCGGCGATGCTCGACATGAGCGTACCGTCGGTGAACAGCGCGCTTCAGCGCGCGCGCGCGACTCTGCGGAGCGTGCTGCCTGAACGGCGCATGGACTGGAGGGTCGCCAGCGAGCCGACCGCCGCGGAGCGCGAGGTGCTGCGGCGCTACATCGACGCATCGGAGCGAGCCGACCTTCAGTCCCTCGCCGCGCTGCTCCGTGAAGACGCTCGCTTCGCCATGCCACCCCAGCCGGGGACCTATGTTGGCCGCGCGACGCTCATCGAGCTGTGGCGGCCGGTAATCGTTGGGCCGCAGGCGTTCGGCGAGTTCCGCATCATTCCGACCGGCGCCAACCGCCAGCCTGCAGCGGCCGCGTACGTGCGGCGCGCGGGCGACGACCGCTATCGGCCGCTGGCGATCGACGTGCTGCGGATCGAGGACGGCCTCGTGGCCGAGGTCACCACCTTCGATCGCCGCTGGTTCCCGCGCTTCGGGCTCCCCTCCGCGCTTAGCGATCCCGAAGGCTCATTACTCTCGCGCCCGTTGCCGTCGTGATCGACGGACCATACGAAAGCCGCCGCCATCCCGACGCACCGATCCTCCCTGCCAGCTCGGAGGCGGGTAATGGCAGTGCTCCGCGGCGGCTCGAGAACCGCCACGGCCGTGAGCCTGCATCGGCGCCATGCCGGTCCTGACAGACCGTGGAGATGACGCGGGCCGAGGTCATAGTGACTGGGGGTCAGGCGCGGCTTCCAGGACCGCTCGGAACACCGGAGGTCCCAGCCTCACGGAAGCGGCCGGAACACAGCAGATAACTCGACGCGTTTCGCACCCCCACTCACGCTCGGGCTACAGCGCATCGGCCGGGATAGTCCGAAGTCAGCTGCTCTGATCCACTGAGCTACGGGCTCGCGCCGAAGCTGATTCTAGCGGGCGACGATCGGGCTCATCGTGACCCATCGGCGGACTCCTTGACCTACCGAACGTCGGTCCATATGCTGGATCCGTGTCCAACATTTCGGGACAATGTTGCGAATCGGCCCGCTGAGCGACCTGAGGGTCCTCGAGCTCGGGACGCTAATCGCCGGCCCGTTCGCCGGTCGCATGTTTGCGGACTTTGGGGCAGAGGTCATCAAGATCGAGCACCCGGAGCGCGGCGATCCCCTGCGCACATGGGGAATGGCCTGGGACGGGGGCGACTCGCTCTGGCACCTGGTCCAGTCGCGGGGGAAGCTGTCGGTCACCGCGGATCTCCACCAGCCGGGCGACCAGGCGTTCGTCCGGCAGCTGGCGATGGAGAGCGACATCCTGATCGAGAACTTCCGACCGGGGCGGCTCGAGAAGTGGAACCTCGACCCCAAGGAGCTGATGGCTAAGAACCCGCGGCTCATCGTGGTCCGGATATCGGGATACGGTCAGACCGGTCCGATGAGCGGCCAACCCGCGTTCGGCACGATTGCGGAGGCGGCCGGAGGGCTTCGATTCATCACCGGAGAGCCGGATCGGCCGCCAAGCCGCGTGGGACTGAGCCTCGGCGACTCGATCGCGTCGCTGCACGCCGTGGTCGGCGCCCTCATCGCGCTACATGAGCGCGCGGCGTCAGGCCGCGGCCAACTCGTGGACGTTGCGCTGACCGAGTCCCTCTTCTCGCTTCTGGAGGGGATCCTGCCGGAGTACGGCTACCTCGGCGCGATCCGTGAGCGGACCGGGAACATCGCGCACAACTCGGCGCCAACCAACGCGTACCAGTGTGCGGATGGGTCGCTGGTCTGCATCGCCGCAAACACCTCACGCCTTGCCAGGCGGCTTTTCGAGGTGATCGGGCGCAGCGACCTGCTCGCCGATGGGTCCCTCGACACGAACGAAGGCCGCGTCTCCAGGGCGGGAGAGCTCGACGAGGCGATCGGTTCGTGGACAAGCACCCGTACGGCTGCCGAGGTGGTTGCCGTCCTGCGGGAGCGAGAGGTGCCGGTCAGCCGGATCAACAGCATCGCCGACATCGTCGCCGACCCTCAATTCCGAGAGCGAGACATGATCGTCGAAGTCGAAGACGATCGGCTCGATCGGCCGCTGCCCGTTCCCGGCGTCGTGCCAAAGCTCGGGCGAACGCCCGGCCGGATCCCGCAGCTGGCCCAAGAGCTCGGAGCATCGACCGAGAGCGTTCGGGGACGCCACGCGCGCACCGATGACCCGAAGGATGAGCGTCCAGTCTCCGAAGCCCGCCGGTAACGCAGCGCATGGGAGTCGTTCATACGTACCGCGGACCGATCGCGCCCGAGAACATGGGCACGACACTCATCCATGAGCACATCTTCGTCCGAAATCCGGAGCTCGAGGCAAGCCTTCCGGATGTCGAATGGGACCCCCAGGAACTGGTCGAACAGGCCGTCCAGGGGCTGACGGACCTGTACGCCCTCGGGATCCGTACGGTGGTGGACCTAACCGTTCCAGGGCTGGGGCGAGACGTGAGACTGGTCGCGGAGGTCGCCGAGCGAGTACCGATCAATCTCGTCGCAGCTACCGGCTGGTACACGCCGGATGTCCTCCCGACGTTCTTCCGGTTCCACGGACCCGGCCGCGTGATCGACCGCGTCGACCCACTCATCGAGCTGTTCATCGGCGATCTCACGAATGGGATCGCCGGCACGAGCGTGCGCGCGGCCATGGTCAAGGTCATGACGGATGTGGAGGGGCTCACACCGGACGTCGCGCGGGTCATGACCGCGGCGGCAATTGCTCACCAGGAGACCGGCGTGCCGCTCACGACGCACTCCCACCCCGCGTCGCGCAACGGCCTCGTCCAGCAGTCGTTCCTCGGCGAGCGCGGCGTCCCTCCTGACCGCATCATCATCGGGCACTCGGGCGACAGCGAGGACCTCGACTACTTGAGGGAACTGATGGACAACGGATCAACGATTGGCATGGACCGATTCGGGATGGAGCAGGTCCTACCTGACGATCGGCGGCTCCACACCCTCTTGGCTCTGCTCGAGCGCGGGTACGCGGATCGCATGGTGCTTTCTCATGACGCGGCCTTCTACAGTCACGTGACACCGCCATCTTGGCGAGCGCGCGCGGCGCCGCGGTGGCGCATGGACACGATCTCGCGATCGATCCTCCCGGCGCTCAGGGAAGCCGGCGTCCCCGATGCCGCCGTCGAGCAGATGCTGGTCGACAATCCGCGACGCATCCTTGCGGTGGCCGCATGAAGGCAGCGCTGCTCGTCCGGCCCGGACGAATCGCGATCGAGGAGATCCCCGAGCCGGAGATGGGACCCGATGAGGTGCGCATCGCTGTCGGCGGCGTGGGCCTGTGTGGATCGGACCTCAGCGTCTTCAGCGGCGCGTGGGCCGCGCCGTGGTATCCCTGGGTCATGGGTCACGAGGCGTTCGGCACCATCGACGCAGTCGGCAAGGACGTGGATCGGAGCCGCATCGGCCTGACAGTAGTGGTCGAGCCGAACGTCGCCTGCCTCACCTGCGCCCAGTGTCGCCGAGGGGTGACTTCGGCCTGCGTGGCACGGCAATCCGTCGGGATGAACCGCCCGGGGGCACTCGCCGAGCGCCTCGTAGTCCCCGCGCGATTCGCATGGCCGATCCAGGGCCTTGCGCCGGCCGACCTCGTCTGCGTCGAGCCGATGACTGTGGTCATCGCCGCCTTGCGTCGCCTGGGCAGGAGCCTGCCCACGTCGGTCTTGGTGGTCGGAGTCGGCGCACAGGGGCTGCTGATGTCGCTTGTCCTCCTCGATCGTGGCCTCGCCGTCCACGTCCGCGATATCAACCCGGCCCGCGTTGAGCATGCGGTGCGGCTGGGCGCCACTGCCGCCTCGGATGAGGACGACGGGCGATTCGACCTTGTCGTGGATACCGTCGGCTCACCGACGAGCATCAACATTGCGCTCGGAAGCCTCGAGGTTGGCGGGACGCTGCTCCTGCTTGGCCTTGACAGTCGCCCGCTCGAGGTTACAGCCCAAGCGCTCGTCCGCCGCCAGGCTGTCGTCCGCGGCTCACTCACTTACGACCATCCGGCGGACTTCGAAGCGGCCATCCGGATCGCGGCCGACACACGCCTCGGACCCGGTCGAATCATCAGCGACGAGTACAGCCTCGCCGACGCGCAGCACGCCTTCGACCGTAGCCCTTCGACTGCCGGAAAGACGTGGATTCGGATCGCGCACAAGTCTTGACCGCCGCAAGTGCTGTCCCGTATCATAGACCCGTGTCCAACTATGCGGAACGATGCCGCACCGCACTCCGGCTTGCGACGCCGACAGGAACGACTGGCCCGGCGGCCCAGCAGGGCCGATTCGTCGGTACTTGAGCAACGAAGGGAGACACCATGAGCAGGCGAACCCCGACCTTTCTCCTCGCGCCGGCGCTGCTCCTCGTGCTGGCGGCCTGCGGGGGCGGAGAGGTAACGACCAGCGAGCCATCCGCGCCCTCCGATGCCGCTCAGGGAGACATCGAGCTGAGCTTGGCCCACAGCTACCAGGAGGGCCAGCCACAGGTCGAATGCGGCGCGAACATCATCAAGGAAGAGGCCGAGGCCGCCGGGGTCGGGCTGACCATCGAGATCTTCGGCGCCAGTGAGCTTGGACCCGATGCCGACCGGATCCAGTCGGTGATCGCGGGCGACATCGACATGGACATCCAGGGCGCGTCGGCGCTGGGCGCGGTGTACGAGCCGATGAACGTGGTGGATGGTGCCTTCGTGTTCGAAGACAGCGAGCATCTGTACCGCTACTTCACCAGCGAAGCGTCCGACGATCTGACACAGGGCTTCGAGGAGGCGACCGGCGTCCACATTCTCGGTGCCTGGAATACCGGCGCTCGTCAGTTCACCGCGAACGTCCCGATCCGCTCTCCCGCCGATCTCGAGGGGCTCCGGATGCGGTTTCCGCCCTCTCCGCAGTTCCTGATGAACGCGGCCGCAATGGGCGCAGAGCCGGTCGAAGTGGCCTTCGAAGAGCTGTATCTCGCTCTACAACAGGGTACGGTCGACGGACAGGAGAACCCCGTCACCAACATCGACTCGATCAACCTTCAGGAGGTGCAGGACTACGTCAGCCTGTCGAGCCACCAGCTGAGCTCGAACCTCGTGATCATCGGCGAAGTCTGGAACGAGCTGAGCCCCGAGCAGCAGGAGGCGCTGACCGCCGCTGTCGCGGAGGCGATGGTCGAAGAGCCAGTCTGCGCCGCGCAGACCGAGGACGAGATCCTGGCGGCTTGGCGTGAGAGCGGCGACATCGAGATCGTTGAGGACGTCGATCGCGACGCCTTCCGCGAGATGGTCGAACCCTACCTGCGCGAGAACTTCACGGAGGAGCAGGTGGCTGTCCTGGATGCCATCCGTTCCACCGCTGAGGAGTAAGCTCCTCCACCGCCGGTGCCCGGGTCCGCCCGGGCACCGGCGTCACAGTCGCCCGCGATACGCTTGACGGACTGTGCCCCGCCGTGAGGATGAGTGTCTGATGGCTCGCGACCAGGCTCGGCAACCCGAAAGCGACGAGGGATCTGTCGCCGACTTCCTGAGCGATACCGAGCCCCCCTCCGAGACGGAGGGCCTCGGGGGCGAGTCGAATCCGGAGATCCTGCCGGAGCGGGAGCCGTGGCGGACGATCGTGCACGCGATCGGCGTCGTGGAGCAGGTGGTCGGCGCGGCGCTCCTGTTCGTCATCCTGTTTCTTGTCGTCGCGTTGGTCGCACAGCGGTATCTCCCGGGCGTCAACTTCCCCCAGACGGGCGAAGTCGCCCGCCTTGCGATGGTCTGGCTGACCTTCGTGATGGCCGGCTACCTCGCCGCGCACGATCGTCACATCGCGATCCACGTGGTCGACTACGTGCTGGGCGAGCGCGCGCTGGGCGCCGTGAAGCTGTTCGTGAACGTGGTCGTCCTGTCGACCTGCCTCCTGCTCGCCTACGGGACCACCCAGCTCATCGCCGAGGACATCGGTCAGGTGACGCCGGCAGGGGGCATTCCGCTTCGCATCGTCAATGCCGTGCCGATCATCGGCTTCGCACTCACGGCGTTCCGTTCCGTGCTCTGGATCGCCCTACACGACGTCCCAGCACTGCGGCGGCAGGAACGCGCTGCATGACCCTGCCCGTCCTCCTCATCGCCATCCTGGTCCTGTTTCTTTTGCGCGTGCCCATGGCCTTCGCGATCCTCGGGCCATCGTTCATCTACCTTCTTGTCGAGGACTACAGCCTGCACCTCGGCGTGCGGACGGTCATGCAGGGCATCAACAGCTGGCCGCTGCTCGCCGTCCCGCTCTTCATCCTCGTCGGGACCGTCGCCACCCGCACCGAGATCGCCGATCGCCTGTACGACGCCGCCATCCTCCTGCTCGGTCCGCTGCGGGCCGGCCTCGCGTACGTGAACATCGCGGTCAGCCTCGGCTTCTCGTGGATGAGTGGCGCGGCGCTGGCGGATGCCGCCGGCATCGGCTCGATTGAGGTCAACCACATGCGGAAGAAGGGCTACCCGGCCGAGTTCTCGGTCGGTTTGAGCGCGAGCTCGGCGCTCATCAGCCCGATCATGCCGCCCAGCATCCCCGCCGTCGTCTACGCATCGGTTGCCGCGGTCTCGACCGGCGCCCTGTTCGCCGCCGCCGTGATCCCGGCGATCCTCATGACCCTGGCGCTGGTCGTGACGGTCTTCCTCTGGTCCAGGGGCCGACCCGCGCTTGTCGGCGATCCGTACGACTGGGCGGCGACGCGTAATGCGCTCCGCCGTGCGATTCCCCCGATTGGCGCTCCCATCATCATCCTGGGCGGCATCCTGGGCGGATTCTTCACGCCTACCGAGGCCGCTGGAATCGGCGCCCTGTACATGCTGTTGTTGGCCCTCTCGTATCGAACGATGGGGTGGCGCGACGTCGGCCTCATCTTTCGCGACACCGCGGTCATCACCGCCCAGATCATGATCATCATCGGCGCGTCGACCCTGCTCAGCTGGATCCTGGCGCGGGAGCAGGTTCCGCAGACGGTCGCGGAGACCCTGCTCGGCCTGACCGACAACCCGATCGTGTTCCTGCTCATCGTGAATTTCCTGCTCATCATTTGCGGGATGATCCTCGAGCCCACATCGGCGCTGCTGATCATCACGCCGATCCTGCTCCCGGTCGCGGTGCAATACGGCATCGACCCGGTGCAGCTCGGGTCCATCATCATCTTCAACCTGATGATCGGCCTTCTGACGCCGCCCATGGGTGGCGTCGCGTTCGTGCTCAGCTCGGTGACGGGCATCCCGGTGGAGCGGGTATTCCGCGGTGCCGCGTTTTATCTGCCGGCAATGCTCATCGTGCTCCTGCTCATCACGTACATTCCAGCGCTGACACTGTGGCTCCCGGAGGTGATCGGGTTGTGAGCCGGAGGAACTGACATGTCGGTCCTGGAGAAGGCGAGCGACCTGATCGACTGCCTGGGGAGAGCTGGCGAACCGGTGACTCTCGGCCATGTCAGGTCAGCGCTCGGGATGCCGAAGTCCTCGACCCATCGACTGCTCAGCGAGCTGGCAGCGCTCGGCATCGTCCGCCGCACGGAGGACGGCCGCTACTCCCTCGGCCCCAGGCTGCTCTACTGGGGAGAGGCCGCTGCGGACACGTTCGATCTGCGTGCGGTGGCCGACCAGACGATGCGGCGGCTCCGCGACAACCTTGGTGAGAGCGTGCACCTGTACGTGCGTGAGCACGACACCCGCATCTGCATCGCTGCGGTCGAGGGACGGCACGAGCTGCGGCCGTTCATCCAGCTCGGCCGGCCTCTTCCCCTGCGGGCTGGTGCGGCCGGCAAGCTCCTGCTTGCGTTTGCGGATGACGAGGTGCAGGAGCTCGAGCTACAGCGGGCGCTCGCCGACGCGCCGAACATGCCGAACGCGCCCGGGCCGCGTCTTCGGGAGCAGCTCGAGCGCATTCGGGCAGAGCGTTGGGCGACTTCGATGGGAGAACGCGAGGAGGGTGTGTCGGCGGCAGCCACTGCAGTCGTCGACTCTCGCGATCGCGTCGTCGCCGCGCTATGCATCTCCGCCCCGACCACACGCCTAGGAGTGGAACGGTTCGAGGAGATGCGCAAGCCGCTCGAGGCCTGTGCCGCCGAAGTCAGCGCGCTGTTGAAGCGCGGCTGATCAGCGAACCAGTCCCGCGGTCGCGCGTGGCGCGGGCGATGGCGGGGCCCAACCCTGCGCGACGCTGATCTGATCCGCAGCCGCAGTGAGCTCCGGACGCAGCGCGTCGAGACGTTGCGCATCCAGGCGAGCGGTCGGTCCCGAGATGGAGAGTGCCGCCTGCACCGTGCCGGACTGGGTACGAATCGGGACGGCGGCTGCGGCCAGCCCTTCCTCGCGCTCCCCGAAGGAGACTGCCCACTCGGTGGCGCGAATAGACTCGAGCTGGGCAGCAAGCTCCTCGACGGTCGGCGCGCGGGGGGTGAGCGGCTCGCGCGCCACGCGTCGCAGCTCATGCGCCTGCGTTGCGGAGTCGGCGAACGCGAGCAGAAGCTTTCCTGAGGCACCGATCGACAACGGCAGGGGCTTTCCGACCTCAGTGAAGTGGCGGAGCTCATAGTTGCCTTCCACCGCCGACACGCACACCCGTCGGTCCCGCTGCCGAACGTAGAGGTGCACGCTCTCACCGACGGCGTCGCGCAGTCGCACCATGGTCGATTTCGAGATGCGGACGATATCCGTGCCGCCTCCGGCCGCGTCGCCCCACCGCGCCAGGCGGGGTCCGGGCACGTAGTTCGCCGGCCCGACCCGGAACAGGAGGCCGAGCTGGACAAGCTCGGATAGCAGGCGATGGATCGACGATCGCGGCTGAGCGAGGCGCTGGGCGATCGAGGTAAGGGTGGCTCCGTCGGGTGTTTCCGCCACGACGTCCAGGATCTGCGTCGCCTTCTCGAGGACCGACATCAGTCGACGGGCGTCCCGTAGAAGTCGCCGAAGAGCTCCTCCTCTGGCGGACGGTCTTCGGCGATCGGGCGGCTCACCCAGGTGGTGTTCATGTAGTGCTTCAGGTGGATGTTCTCCGACGTGATGTTGCCGCCCCAGGTCCCGCAGCCGAGGCTCGAGGTCATGGGCATCCCGTTGTCGAAGGCGCCTGCGTTCGCCTTCGACTGCGGCTGCCGCACCATGATCCTGCTCACCGGCGCCACGCGTGCCAACCGGTCGATGTGGTCATCGTCGAACGAGTAGATGCCGCACGAGTGCCCCTTGCCGCCGACTTCATAGATCGCGGCTACCTTCTCCAGGGCGTCATCGAAGCCCGAGTAGCGGAACATCGCGAGCACGATCCCGAGCTTTTCCGAGCTGAACGGGTTGTGCGCGCCGATCTCGGTCTGCTCGATGACGAGGAACCGTCGATCCGAGGCGATCTCGAATCCGGCCCTCTCGGCGAGGGTCTGCGCCGACACGGCGATCGTGTCGGCGGTCCGATGCCCATCGGCATCCCAGTAGATAGCCCGGAGCTTTTCGGCTTCCTCCGGCGTGGCAAGGTGGCCGCCCTCCGCGACGAGGCATTCGCGCAGCGCCTCGTAAACGCTGGACTCGACGATCAGGTTGCCATCTGCAGAACACCCAGACCCGAAGTCGGACGTCTTGCTTATGCGGGTGTTCTTCGCAGCCTGTGCCACGTCGGCGGTCTCGTCGATCACCATCGTCGAATTGCCGGCACCCACGCCGTACGCCGGCGTTCCGGAGCTGTAGGCGGCCTTCACCATGTCGCGCCCGCCGGTTGCCTGGACCATGTCGGCCTGGCTCATCAGGTATTGGGCGGCGGGGATGCTGGGCCGCTCCAGGCACTGGATGATGTCCGCGGGAGCTCCTTCGCGAGCCAGCGCGCGGCGCATGATTTCGACCGTCTCACGGGTCGTGTTCTTGCTCCTCGGGTGAGGCGAGAAGATCACGGCATCCCGGCACTTGATGGCGAAGAGGCCCACGCCGGGCGGCGTGAGCTCCGGGTTCGTCGTGGGAACGAGAGAGGCAATCAGGCCGACCGGCTTCGCGTACTTGACGATCCCCCGCTCCGGCAGCTCCTCGATGATCCCGATGCTCTTCTGCCGAAGGACGTCGCGCAGGATCCCCACGACCTTGAGGCGCTTCCCGACGCGGCTCTCCGGATCGCCGATGCCGCTCTCCCCGACTCCCATCTCTGCAAGACGGGTGAATGTGGTCTCGTTCGCCACCGCCCATGCCATGGCCTGGCAGAGCCGGTCGACTTGCTCCTGGGTGGCTCCTTCGAACGCGTATAACGCGGCGCGCCCTCGGGCGACGAGGTCGTCGACGTGCGCAGTCTCTTCGGACGTGATCGGTCGAGGCGGCATCTTGTCTCCAGGATCAGACGTGGTGCGCGGGCTCGGTATTGCCCGCACCGTTCCCACTATTCCGTATTCATGGCCCATCGTGCGGGAATTCGAGGGTAGGATCGGTCCAGCGACGTGTCAAGGTTCGGGGTCGCGCAGTACACTTGACACCGTTCCGAGACGGCCGTTAGGTTCCTCATAACGGACTCCTAGGTCCGATATGTGGAACTAGTCGCCACCGTCCGTCGTCGTCCGGAGCATCCCAGGAGGTGGAATGAAACCCACGGTTGCCGACCACGTCGCACAGTTCTTGCGCCAGCGTGGCGTCGATCGCGTCTTCGGCATCTGCGGCCACACCAACATCTCCCTACTTGCGGCAATCGAGCGGCAGGGGGCTCCACGCTTCAACACGACTCGCCACGAGCAGATCGCCGCGCATGCCGCCGACGGCTACGCACGAGCCTCAGGTCGTCCGGGTGTTGTTCTGCTCCATGTCGGTCCTGGGATGACGAACGCCGCCACTGGCGTCGCGACCGCCGCGTTCGACTCGGTTCCGCTCCTCGTCATCGCCGGTGACGTTCCGTCGTACTACGAGGGACGCGGGCCCCACCAGGAGTTCAACCTCCGTCGAGACGCCGACCAGATCTCCGTCTACGAGCCGTTCGTCAAACGAGCCTGGCGGGTCTCGCGTGCCGACCAGGTCCCCCGGATCCTGGCGCGTGCCTGGGACCTCGCACAGGCTGGCCGACCTGGCCCGGTGCTGGTCTCGCTCCCGATGGACGTCGCCGGCGACGTGTTCGAGGCGGACGTGATCCCGGCGTCGGCTGTGGAGCCGCCCACGATCGCACGGGAGACGGCGAGGGCGATTGCGGACGAGCTTCGACGTGCGGTGCGGCCGCTGATCCTCGCCGGCGGCGGAACTCGGCGCGCAGCCGCGGACGTGCGACATCTGGCCGAACGCGTCGGAGCGCCGGTCGCACATTCCCTCATGGGCACCGGAGTTCTCCCGCCGGACCATCCGCAATTGCTGGGCATGATCGGCTTCTGGGGCTCGCCGACCGCAAACCGGCTGGCGCGTGAGGCAGACGTCATCCTGGCGGTCGGGACCCGGTTCCCGGAGACCGACAGCAGCAGCTGGGAGCCGGGGGTGACGTTCAGCATTCCGCCCACCCGCCTCATTCAACTCGACATCGATCCGACCGAGCCAGGCCGCAACTATCCAACGGCCATCGCTGCCACATCTGACGCCTCGCTTGGCCTGCGCGCGATCGCGGAAGCGTACGGGGACGCGACCTTGGAACGAGGCTATGACTGGAGGCGGCTCCGCGCGGAACGCCATGCATTCCTGGCGCCGAGTGCTGAAAATGCGGCCTCGGACGAGTTCCCGCTCCTACCGGAACGGATCCTGGCAGACGTGCGACGCGCCATCCCGGACGCGATCCTCGTGACCGATGTCGGTTGGAACAAGAACGGGGTCGGACAGCAATATCCCGTCGACACCCCGGACTCGTTCCTCACGCCCGGCGGATTTTCGACCATGGGCTTCGGGCCGGCCGCCGCGATCGGCGTCGCATCCGCCGGGACCGGGCGACCGGTGGTCGCACTCGTGGGCGACGGGGCATTCGGCTCAAATCCGAGCGTGGTTGCCACCGCCGTCGAGATGGGTATCGCGCCGCTTTGGGTCGTCATGAACAACGCCGCGTTCGGCACGATCGCCGGTCTGCAGCGCAAGCACTACGGCACCGGGTACGGGTGCGAGTTCGAGGCCGACGGCGACGCATACACGCCGGACTTCGCGGCCATCGCGCGCGCCTGCGGAGCCGACGGGGTGGCGATCCAACGCGCCGACGAGCTCGAGCCAGCGTTGCGGGAGGCACTGGCGTCCGGGCGTCCCACCGTCCTGGACGTGCCCATGCGCAACACGCCCGTCATAACCCCCGGCGAGTGGGACATCGAGCGCATCTACCAGGTGGCGCGGTGACCGCCAGGGGCGGCGGAGGCGCTCACCGGGGACCGGGGGCGGGCCAGTCACATCGGCCTGCGAGGTGGGCCACGGCCATCACGGCCACGACGGACGAACGCGTCTTCGTTCGCGGCGTGGCGCTCGACGACGCCATCGGGCGCGAGTCGTTTCCAGCGATGCTCCTTCGGTTGTGGCGCGGGGACGCGGTGACGGAGGACGAAGCGGACCTCCTTGGCGCGTGCCTTGTCGCGTCCATCGATCACGGCCCGCTTTCCCCGTCCGCACTCGTCACCCGCACGATCGCATCGACGCGGGCGGCACCCATGAGCGGCCTCGCGGGTGGAATCCTTGCCTTCGGCGAACTCCACGGCGCAGTCGTCAGCCGCGCGATGCGCATCCTTGCCGGCGCGCCAACGGAGGGTGACCTCGACACATGGGCCGACGGTGTCTTCGAGCAGGAGCGTGCCGCCGGACGCCGCCTGCCCGGCATCGGGCACCGCTGGCATCACCATGATCTCCGTGCGGAACGGCTCCTCGAGGTCGCGTCCGCTCGGTCCGACGCACGGCATGGGGCAGCGGTTCGGGCTCTTGCCGCCCGGGTCAGCCGGCACTCGGGAAATCCCGTCCCGGTCAACATCGACGGAGCGCTGGCCGTTGCGCTCAATGCGCTCAGGCTCGACCCGCAGTACGGCGACTTTCTCTTCGCCATCTCGCGGAGCTTCGGGCTGGCGGCCCACTTCGTGGAAGAACAGGCTCGCGAACGGCCAATGCGCATGATCGACCCGACCGCCGCCGAGTACGACGGGGCCGTGCTCCCGGGTCTCGACCCAGGGGAGGCAGACGCATGAAGATCAGGTTGATCTCGCCCTTCAAGGACGCCGAGCAGATCTGGATCGGTCTCGACGAACCCGGGATGCGGCGAAAGGCGTTCCGCTTCGTATCACCGGACATCGGCTCCGAGGAGTTCATGGCGGGAATCACGGTGTTCGAGCCTGGAGAGTCGAGCTCCTATCACGTTCATCCCGAGTCCGAGGAGATCAACCTAGTGCTCGAAGGGTCCGGGATTCTGGTCTCCGAGGGGGAGGAAGCCGCGTTCGTCGACGGCCAGGCAATGTGGGTACCCAAGAACGTGCATCACCAGCACCGGAACACCGGCACGACGCCGCTCAAGTTGCTCTGGGTCTACACGCCCCAGGCACCGCTTCCCCAGACGTAGGGAATGGATCGCTATGTCGCGGCGCTCGTCGCATCAGTCGCGGGGCGACGGGTAAACGCGGCTCCTTAGACGTCATCGATCACAGCAGATAACTCGACACGTTTCGCTCGCCATCCCACGCTCGTGCTACAGCGCATCGGCCGGGATAGTCCGAAGTCAGCTGCTCTGATCCACTGAGCTACCGGCGCGTCGCGCCAAGTCTAATCGGCAACGGGCTCGTTGGCCTCGTTGGCGGCCACGCGGACGATCCCTGCACTCGAGCGCGGCCAGTGGTCTCAACCGTTGGCTGAGCCGTCCGCGATGGCACGCGAGTACTCAATCGCCTCGTCGAGCGTCATGCGACGGCCCTCGGCGATAGCGCTCTTGACGGCCTCGTCCCCGATCGTTCGACGGGCGAAATCTTCCACATCCCGCTGCGGCGTGAACATCAGCGGGGATGTGGCACCTGTCGTTTCCCTCAGCTTGTCTGCGGCGGCGGTGAGGCGGACGGCTGCCGTGTGTCGGCCTTCCCAGGATGCAAGTACCGACCCCAGGTCCAGGGTTGCACCGATTCCGGGCAGATTCCTGGCGTCGGAGAAGAGGCCAAGTGCCTCCAGGTAGCCCGTCCAGGCTGCCGATCTCTGCCCCATTGCATGGTGCGTCGTTGCTAGTTCGCCGAGGCCCCACGCAAGCTGGAAGCGATCGTTCGTTTCGCGGAAGAAGGTCACCGCCTCCTGCAATAGCGTCACCGCCGACAGCGGATCCCCGGCCTCTCTCAAGGAAATCCCGAGTGGGAGTTGGCTCTTTGCGACGAGATCGTCACGGCCGATGTCGCGCGCAATAGCAAGGCTGTTCAGAAACCGTTCGCGAGCGCCATCGACGTCGCCGCGCATGACGGGGACGAAGGCCAGGTTGTACAGCGTCTCGGCCTCGGCCTCACGGTCCCCCAGTTGGCCGTAGAGGCGCAATGCCGTTTCGTAGGCCGACTCGGTCGCGTCCGCATCGCCAAGCCAGAACGTCAGGCCGCCCAATGCAATGCACGCCTTGGCACGCGCGGAGGAAACGGCGTTGGGCTGCAGGCCGATGAGCTGCTCCAGCCAGACACGACCCTCGCGCAGGTAGCCGCGCTGGAACCAGAACCGCCACACGGCAGCCGCCAGCAGCAGCGCCTCGTCCGTCTGGCTCGTATCGACCGCGCGACTGAGAGCGGCCCGCACGTTGTCGTGCTCGCGCTCGAAACGGTCCAGCCAGCTGATCTGGTCGGGTCCGAGAAAATGCTGCTCCCCTGACTGGCCCAGCTCCCTGAAGTAGGTGAGGTGGCTTTGACCGACTTGAAGGATGCTGCCGTCAGCCTCTAGTTGCTCCCGACCGTACTCGCGGATGGTCTCCAGCATGCCGAATCGCGTCTCGCCTGCTTGCGCCGTCCGCCGGACGAGGCTCTGGTCTACCAGGTCAGCCATCGCCTCCAACGTAGCGATCCGGAGCTCGCCGTCGGGGTTGCAAATGGCTTCCGCGGCGTCGAGGGTGCAGCCGCCTGAGAAGATGGCGAGACGACAGAACAGCAACTTCTGGGGCGCATCGAGAAGCTCAAAGCTCCACTCGATCGCGCCACGAAGTGTGCGTTGCCGTTCAGGCAGGTTGCGCGCCCCACTAATCAGCAGGGGCAGCTGCTCTTCGAAGCGGGCCAGAATCTCGCCAGGTTCCTGCAGCCGGATGCGGCTCGCGACCAACTCGATGGCGAGTGGCAGCCCGTCGAGCCGAACGCAGATCTCCGCCACGGCTCCAACGTTCTCATCGGTGATACGGAAGTCCGGCTTCACCGCGCGAGCCCGCTCGACGAAAAGTGCCACTGCCTCGTACCGCGATGTCAGCTCCAATTCGCCTACGGCGCTCGGGTCCGGCAGTTTGAGGGGTGGGACCGCGAACTCCTGCTCGCCGTATATCTTCAGGCTGCTTCGGCTGGTAGCCAGGACTTTCAGGCGCGGTGCGGCAGCAAGGAGGTCCTCGATGACCACCGCTGCCTCGAGCAGGTGTTCGAAATTGTCCAGGAGAAGCAGAATCTCTCGCGGCCCAAGGTGCTCTTTGAGAAGGTCGAGGATCGGGCGGTCTGGCTCCTCGATCAGGCCCAGGCTATGCGCCACCGTGGGACCCACCAACGCTGGATCGGTGAGTGGTGCGAGACCGACGAAAAAGACGCCATCACGGTATGCCGGGCGCATCCCGGCAGCGATGTGAAGCGCGAGGCGTGTCTTCCCAGTGCCGCCGGGACCCGTCAATGTCAGGAGACGGTTGCTCGCCAACAGGTCCGATGCCTCATCGACCTCGCGCTTGCGCCCGACAAAGCTGGTTAGCTCCGCCGGCAGATTGCTCGGTATCTCAAGCGTCCGGATTGCGGGGAATTCCTGGTCGAGGTCGGTGATAACGAGCTGCGCAAGGTGCTCAGGCTGGTCGAGGTCTTTGAGCCGATGAGTGCCCAGGTCACGCACCGTCACACCATCAGGCAGCGCATCTTCGACGAGGACGCGGCTCGCGGCCGAGAGCAGGACTTGGCCACCATGGCCGGCGGCCGCAATCCGCGCGGCGCGGTGGACATCGAGGCCAATGTAGTTGTCCCCGCCCAGCCTGCCCTCGCCCGTATGCAGGCCAATTCGCACCCTTACGATGTGGCCATTCGGCCAGTTCGCGTCTGCCAGCCTCTGCTGAACGGCCACAGCCGCCGCAACAGCCTTCGGCGCTGACTGGAAGGCGGCGAAGAAGGCATCACCTTCAGTACTGACTTCAACCCCATCGTGTTCGGCAAGCGCCCGCCGCACGATGGCAGCGTGGCGCTCGAGAGCCGTGCTGTAGTCCGGGCCCAATGCCTGGACCAGATGCGTGGAACCCTCAATGTCCGTGAACAGGAAGGTGACGGTGCCTAGCGGTAGGTTCTCAGGCACGGCGCCATCATGCGATACGGGATCTGAGGGGTCTACCGCGTCCGCAATTCCGAGTCCCGAAAGAGAGCGGATAACTCGACGCTCTACGCTCCGCCATCCCGCGCTCGGGCTACAGCGCTTGGGCCCAGATACTCCGAAGTCAGCTGCTCTGATCCACTGAGCTACGGGCGCACGATTCACGCTCAACAGAGCGGATAACTCGCCGGCCATTGTGCCACAGCGCCCCATCGAAATCTCACTGAGGGTCGGGGTGTCAACCTCGACCTCGATGCCCTGTGAGGTTGTAACGACTGGGCCGTGCCGGTGACCACCAGCGTGTCGTCCTCGACCTCCCCAGCGCTTGCACCCAGGCCCTTGAATCCGGAGGCCCTGCGGCGCCCTTGATGCGTCCGGAGCGCGCGAATCAGCCCGACAGGCAGCAGTTGCCTACGACTTCGATCCGGATGAACGACCCGCCAAATCCAGCCCGTCCTTGCGGAACTTCATGCCTGCGCCATCGGGTCCGGTGCGGGCTTGCCGGGGAGCCTGAAGTATACCGAGCCGGATCCGCGTGGCCTCAGTACGATCGGCTGTCCGCCCCAGAAAGGTAATTACGGAGTCTCGCGTGCAGCGCCGCTGAACGCCTCCGCGCCGATGGCGCAGGCACGCGTGCCCTTATAGGATCGTCACTCTCGACCGCGGGCGGCTAGCTCAACCCGTTAGAGCCCTTGTTGACATTCCGCGCCCCGTAAGCGATGGAGTGCCGCCCGACTGAGAACGATTCCGGAGAGCGAGCGCCGTGTGGTTATCGGGCTATCCGCACGCTCAAACTCACGTCCGGGAGCGTGTGATCTCTTCTGCCCGATGCAAATGAGCCACCGACGGATCAGCCGCACGGTTGCATCTCAGGCGTAGCCTGTCGTCGCTGCCCGCGAGCGCTATTGCGACCTGATTGAAGGAGGCAAACGAGTGAGGCTCGTGCCCCGAGCGCTCCTCGCCGTCTGGGTGGCCGTATTCACAGCTTGCGGCGCTGCGACGAGCAGCGAATCCACGGCGAGCAGACCCATCGCGTCCCCCACAGTGGGGCCTACGCCGACTGCCCCAGCAGCACCACCTTTCGGGTTGCCGGGCGGATGGCTCTTGTTCTCGCGGTCCGACGAGAGCACACACACGTTCATCAGCACCCATCTCATCAGGCCGGATGGGAGCGGGGAATCGGACCTTCCGCTCCCTTGCCCCGAGGGCGGTGGCCGCTGGTCGCAGGATGGCAGCCAGATCGCAGTCATGACGATCCTCGACGATGATCGGGTCGGGACTGCCATCATCGGACCGGATGGGACGGTGGACCGGATCCTCGAGATCCCTGACGAGACGCTGAACGCCGTCTGCACGGTCTGGTCGCCCGACGACACGCGACTGGCCTGAGAGGCGTGGGAGACACCGACCCCACACGCGCCGGGATCTCCACGGTGCGCGCCTCGGATGGCGGCGAGCTTCTGCGGGTTAGCGCGGCCCCAGACGGGATGTCCGACCAGCCTGGCGACTACTCACCCGACGGCAGCCAGCTCGTCTTCAAACGCACCGACGATGAAGAAGCCGGCCCGCTCTTCTTCGTGGACGCCTCAGGCAGCGGCGAACCGCAGGCCATCGGCGAGCTGGCCTTCGAGGATGCGGGACGCTTCTCGCCAGACGGCGCGTCGCTGCTGACATCAGCGGGTGGCACGATCATGGTCATCAGTCTTGATGGCAGCGTGATCGGCACGATCGGAGAGGCGGAATACGTCCTCTTCGGCGCAGTGTGGTCGCCCGACGGAGAATGGATTGCCTACTCGCGCTCGACCAGCGCCTTCGCCGCGGAACTCATCATAAGCCGGCCGGACGGCTCAGATCGGTGGCAGGTGACCGACACACCTGCCAACGAAATCGATGTCGAGTGGGGTTCCGGGAGCTAGCCCGACGGACGGACCGGTGCTGCTGGCCGAGCAGGGTCTCGAGGTCACCGGCCTCGACCTGGACCTGGTGATGGTTGTGCGCGCTGAGGCCAATGCGATCCGGGCAGGCGATGCCAGGTGTCCGGTCGTTCGTCGGTGGCGACGTCGCCGCTGCCACTCCCCGATGCTTCGTTCGACGTCGTTGTCAGCACCTTCTCCGTCCATCACTGGCCGACTCCGCGACAGGCCTCGCCGAGATCGGGCGCGTCATGCGGCCATCCGGGTCGACGTGGCGCCTCCCAGCGCTGCCGACCGGTAAGTCTCGAGACGCTTAGGAAGACAGCAGATAACTCGACGCTCTACGCTCCCCGGCCCACTCGGGCTACAGCGCATCGGCCGGGATAGTCCGAAGTCAGCTGCTCTGATCCACTGAGCTACGGGCGCCGATTCACGCTCAAACTGAGCGGATAACTCGTCCCCGCATTGTGCCACAGCGCTTACTCAGTGCCTGAGCGTGCGAAGAGAGTCGGCAGAGCTGCCGGGATCGGGCCTGCCCTCCGAAGCTTCACACTGACCACACTTAGTGTGATACCCAGAACGGCTCACTCCTAGTCCAGTGGCTCGTCTTCCATTCGAGTGTCGTAGGGCTCGTTTTCAAATGTGATTCTCCGCCGGACACTCGGGTCCTTTGGCTTCGCCGCCTTCTTACGAGTAAGGGCCTTCTCGAATGCGGCTAAGCGCTTTTGGGATAGACCCAACTCCGCGTAGGTGTTGGCCTAGCCGTACAGCACATTGAGTTCACCCGCGACGATCAATGGAACGTCCACCCGAGGGCGGCCGGTGAGCAACGGAGCGAGGTCGGACAGCAGTCGGTGCGCCGATGCGTCCGCATAAAGAAGCTGCCGGTCGCGGTCGGTGCTCCCAGGCACCGAAGGCCACGGGGTCTCGAATGAAGGTTTTGCTGCGCTCGATTGTCATGTCATCGTGACGCAACGAGCTGAGGTGGATGGTGTGCGGCGAGCGGAGGCCCTGAGCGCGGACGCATCGAGCGCCCGTGCGACCGCTTTCGTGGAGCTCGTCGAACGTCACCTGGACGCGAGCTATCGCTTGGCGCGGGCAATCATCCACGATCCTACCGATGCCGAGGATGCCACGCATGATGCGGTCGTGGTGGCGTGGCGGCAGTTTTCGACCTTGCGAGACGTCGCGAAGTTCGAGGGCTGGTTCCACCGCATCCTGGTCAATACCTGCCGCAACCGGTTGGCCCGCGCCGCGCGCTGGCACACCCAGGACCAGCCACCCGACTGGGCGGCCACGGGTGACGCGTTCGCCCAGTCCGATGACCGGGACCTCATGGGCGCCGCGCTGAGGCAGCTCACGCCAGACCACCGGGTCGTGGTAGCGCTGCGGTTTTACCGCGATCTGAGCGTGGACCAGATCGCGAGGCAGCTCGGGGTCCGTCCGGGCACCATCCACTCCCGCCTGCACTATGCGCTGAAGCGGCTGGCGGCGTTAATCGAGGCGGCCGATGACAAGAGAACAATCCGATGACTGACGATCTCGAGCGCCGGCTGCAGGCGTGGTACCAGGCCGAGATCGGCGAACGGGAGGCGGCTCCGGCGACGCTGCATGCCAGCCTAGCGGAGATCGCAGAAACGGCGCCGGCACCGGTAGGTCGCTTCGGCACCCGGCGCGGCCTTTTCTTGCTGGCGGCCGCCGCGCTCGTCCTGTCGCTCCCGGTCAGCGGCACCATTGCCATCGGGCTCCGGGCTGCTGTCGCTGCCCTGGGCTGTGGACGAGGCGCCTCGCACAGTCGATGCACTGACTTGGACCCCATCGAGCCTCGATCAGGACTGGCCAGTGCCAATTCGCGCCGAGCCGTCAGGAGCCGTGGTTGTCGTGCCGCTCGTGGACGCCGACCTCGGCCAGTACACGGATCCCGTTGGCGACATGGGCCTTGCCGCGCCCCCATGGCTCGACATCGAGGAGATCCGTCTTTCGGGTCCCACGCCGAGTAACACCCGACACGGGATCATCTGGGCTGTCGACGTCGACCTCGCCGCGGACCTCCCCTTGCCGGCCGCGGATCCCCAAGAGCGATGGATCGCCTATGGGCTTGTCCTGGATACGAACGGCGACGGCGTGCCGGACGTGAGGGTGGGGATGGACAACATGCCCGCGACCGTCGAGATAGGCCACCGCGCATGGCGCACGGAGCTCGACATTGGTCGAACCATGTCGGCGACCGGGGCGCCATACGGCCTGGTCGGCGATCGCTACGTCGACACGTACTTCCCAGGCGAGTGGCGTCCCTTCGCCCGCGGGTCGACCGGCGACGTTGCGGAGTTCAACGTCGGCCTGCGCACGCAGGAGCCCACCTTCCGCTTCTATGCGTGGGCATCGCTGATCGAGGACGGCCTTCTCGTAGCGACGGACTACGCCCCCGACGTCGGGTCGCTGGAGCCGGAGCCCGAGGCGGGCCGGTGACTTGGCTGGTCCGCCGCCATGCGCGCTGGCCGCACCATCTCGATGCACTCCCGCCCGACGTGTGGTGGCCCGACAGTGGCCTGCCAACACCCGTCTTGCAGCGCGAACGCACCACGTAGTGCTCGTGAGCAAGATCGTTCCAGCGGCGATGGCGCTGATCGTGGTCGCGGGCTGCGCCAGTGACACGCCCGCGTCGCCCTCCTCGAGGGATCCGACATCTTCTGCTCTCGCCGCCGCAACCGCAACCCACACGCCACGCCCGACGCCGATCACCGTCGAAGGCGCTCGTCACATCCCCGGCAGCGGCCCGATCGAGCCTGGGCGGTACTTCATCGCCAAAGGCCCGTGGACGCCGGCGACCTTCTCATTCACGATGCCCGCCGGCTGGGTCGCTGAGAACGGGAGGCAGACCATTTCGAAGCATGCGAACGAATCGGGGCGCGAGGTCGGCTGGAGCGTTTCGATCGTGGATCGGCTCTTTGCCCATCCGTGCGGTCCAAACGATCCGCTGGACATCGGGCCGACCGCCGACGACCTCGCCGCCGGGCTGCGCGCACTGCCGGGCCCGGACGTAGCGTCGCCGATGGACGTCACGATCGGCGGGCAATCTTGGAAGGTCATCGAGGTGACCGTCCCGGCCGATCTCGACGTCGAGCAGTGCGATCCGCCGATCGGGCTCCAGACTGGCTCGACCGATGCGGCAACAAGTTCCCGCGGGCCATGAATCGGTGGCGCGGATCTACACGGTCGATGTCACCAGCGCCCGCTTCGTCGTGGTGGCGAACCATCGCCCCACGTCCGCGCCCGCGGACGTCACCGAGATGGAGACGATCCTCGCCTCGATCGAGTTCGAGCCGTAGACCCGCTCCCCTGCTCACGCGCGCCGTCGAGCCAATCGGCGGACAGCTGATGGCCATGCGATGTCAATCGGTGCCGCGGTCTGGCACCCGGAAGAGAGCGGATAACCCGACCCTCAACGCTCCCCCGCCCAGGCTCGGTGCTACAGCGCATCGGCCGAGATGGTCCGAAGTCAGCTGCTCTGATCCACTGAGCTACGGGCGCCGATTTCCCGCTCAAGCAGAGCGGATAACTCGACCGGCATTGTGCCACAGCGCTCCCGCACCGCCTAACCTGGCGGCACCCCGGTCCGCGCCTCGTCCGACGCGACTTCCTTAAGCCCTTGGCACCGGCAGTATGGTGAGTCGGTTATGCGCGAGACCGCCGCGGACATCGAGTTCCTGCAGCTACTGATGGACGAAACTCTCGCCGACATCAGCCCGCACATGGCGAGCATCGTGACGCCTGACAAGCGACTGCGCGCCAGTCAGGTGGTGCGCTACCTCGACGGCGTCAAGTACGTCGCGTTCGGATCAGTGACACCGGCCGGCGAGCCCCGCGTCTCACCGCTCGACTCCGTGTTCGTGCGTGGGCGCTTCACGCTCTCAACCGACAGCTCGGCAGCGCGTGTCGCCAATCTGCGCCACAACCCGGCCTGCAGTCTCGTTCACATGGTCGGCGACGCGGTCGCCATCGTCGTCCACGGCAGGGCGGAGTGGATCACGCGCGACCATGCAGACCACGCCGAGATTCACTCGACCTGGACCTCGGCGTATGACTCGGACCCGTACTCCTGGGGCAACGACATCGTCTTATTCCGCGCCGAGCCCACCGCAATGTGGGCCTACGCGCAACGCCCCACCGACTTCCCCGAGTAGCAGATCGGGACGCCATGCGGCGTCAACAGGCGAGGCCGCGCATGGCGGGGTCACGCCGCATCGGGCGGGCCGTGCGATGTCGGACCTTGGCCCGCCTTGGGTACCAGGCCCAGCTCGCCACTCGAGCGCAGGGGCGTCCACCTCACGGAAGGCAACGAAGGCAACTGGGGCAGCCAGGCAGTCGACCTCGCACCGGCACAGGGCGCCATCGTCGAGATGCGCTTCGACGAGGACGGCATGTACCCGAACGTGACTCACGCCTTCAACTTCGTCGGACGCGGCGCGCTGGGCATGTTCCAGGCCGGCGACGGAGGCGCGGCCGTCCAAGGCGGCCACTGATCATGCCGATCCATCGCCAGCCCGCCTGGAGCGGCGCGATCACCGCACCCCTCGCCGGACTCATCCCGGCGGATCGTCGAGACGAGGCGCTCACAGCGATCAAGGCGTTCCACACGGCGATCTTCGCGTCGATCGCCGGCGCCATCCTCCTCGCACTGTGGGACGGATTCCTCGGGCGACCGCAGCGTCGGACCGCGATCGCAGGGGCTATGGTCGTCGCCGAGACCGCGGCCTACGCCAGCAACAACCAGGTTTGCCCACTGACCCCTCTGGCCGAGCAGTTGGGCGCAGCACGCGGATCGGTCGCCGACATGTTCCTACCCGCCTGGGCGGCGAGGCGCATCCCGCGAGTGGCGGGTACCGCCGCGCTCCTTGCGCTGGCTCTGAACCTTCGTGCCTGGCTTTGGCCACGCCGCTAATCCAGCCGATCGCGGAGCTGGCAGCGAGTGGCCAAGCGAGGTTCACGCGGGCATCGGGTGCAAGGACGGGTCCGTCCCCGCGGCCGCCCCGGGCGTCCCGGAGAGCAACCATCGACGAACCCACGCCGGCGCGGACTCACCGACCATGAGGTCGAGTCCGTAGTAGTTGCCGGCGCCGATGAGGCCGAGGAATCCCGTCACCAGCGCGTAGGTCAGATGCTGGTTCACGATCCCGAACTCGAAGTCCCAGGCGGCGATGAAGAAGAACAGCATCATCAACGTGCCCATCGCGGCGCTGAATCGCGTGAGCAGGCCGAGGATGAGGCCGATCCCGATGCCGACCTGCCCGTACGGCACGAGGAGGTTGATGACGCTCATGGCGCTGTCATTCGCCGCCATCCCGACCCAGAACGCCTGGGTCGGGTTGAAGACCGTGCCCTCGGCCACTTCGCCGGAAACGAATGGCCAGCCGAGGCTGCCGCCCGTCCCGAACTGGAGGAAGCCCGCCGCCGACCATGGCTCCGGCGCCATCAGCTTCTCGATGCCGGCCCAGAGGAAGATGACTCCCACCCCGATGCGCAGAACGGCGATGCCGATGCGGTAGGACTCCTTGGTCACAAGCATGTCTGGGTCTCCAATCGCTCCGGTGGTGGTTTGCACCAGGCAGGTGCGGTCGAGGCTTCCCACGGCCGATGGTGAGCCCCCATGTCAATGCGACCCCTACACGCACCTTCAGATGCGTACGCGGCCTGAGATGCCGCCTCAGCCCAAGCCCATCCGCCCCGCCCCTCAGCGCGGAGGGTATCCATAGGAAGAGCGCGAGACAGCCGATAACTCGACGCTCTACGCTCCGGCGCCCACGCTCGGGCTACAGCGCATCGGCCGAGATAGTCCGAAGTCAGCTGCTCTGATCCACTGAGCTACGGGCGCTAACCAGCATCGTACCCGACCCCATCCACGTCGACTGGTTTGGTCGCCTGGCCACTTGGAGGCCCTCTGCCATGATTGATCGATGGCCACTCGGCTCACCGAATGTTCCGCCACTGACCTTGCACAGCTCATTCGCGATGGAACGATCACCGCCGTCGAGGTGATGGACGCCCACCTCGCGGCAATCGATCGGCTCAACCCGAAGCTGAAGGCGATCGTGGCGGTGGCCGCCGATGCGCGCGAGCAGGCGGCGGCGCACGATCGTGCATTGGCTCGGGGCGATCGCATCGGGCCACTGCATGGCGTGCCATTCACGGCGAAGGACATCATCGAGACCGCAGCGCTGCCGACGACGCTCGGCATGGTCGAGCTCGCGGATAACAGACCCGTGCGCGATGCGACCGTCGTGGCGCGGATGCGCTCGTCCGGGGCCATTCTGCTCGGCAAGACGAACTGCCCCCGAGGTGGGTCCGGAGGCGTGACCGACAATGAGCTCCATGGGCGGACGCTCAATCCGTACGACGCCCGTAGGTCACCGGGTGGTAGCAGTGGAGGAGAGGCGGCCGCGATCGCGTCGGGCATGTCACCGTGCGGTCTCGGCAGTGACTCGGGCGGAAGCCTGCGGATGCCGGCTCACTTCTGCGGCATCGCGACGTTGAAACCGACCGCCGGCCGCATTCCCATCACAGGAGTCCTCGACGAGGACGGTGCGCTCGGTCCGATGAGCGACCCTCGCACCCAGCCGGGACCGATGGCGCGCCGCGTCGAGGATCTCGGCACGCTGCTGCCGATCCTCGCCGGGCCCGACGGGATGGATGGAGGCTCCGTCCCCGTCCCCCTTGGCGACCCCGCCAGCGTGGAGCTGCGCGGGTTGCGGGTGATGCTGCACCGATCGGATGGCGTGGCATCGCCCGAGAGCGGCATCGAGCGCGCCCTTCGCGATGCGGCATCGGCGCTGAGTGAGGCAGGGGCCTCGGCGGTGGACGATAGCCCCCCGCCGGGCGGCCACGAGCTGACTGAGCGGGTCTGGGACTCATACGGCGACGAAATGACCGCGTCCGAGGTGCGCGCCGTCCTCCGTGATTGGGATGCATACCGCACCGCGATGCTCGCGCTGCTCGAGCGGTTCGACCTCATCCTCGCCCCGGTTGCGCCCGGGCCCGCGCCGCTTCACGATGGCGACGTGGTCTGGCGCTATACCACGCCGCACAGCCTGACCGGCTGGCCGTGCGCGGTGGTCCGCGCCGGCACGTCGGGCGACATGCCGGTCGGCGTGCAGCTCGTCGCCGCCCCGTGGCAGGACCAGGTGGCCATCGCTGCCGCAGCCACCGTGGAGTCGGCGCTGGGCGGCTGGCAGCCGCCAAGCGATGCCGGCTGAGGTATTCGGCGCGGCACGTGGAACGGGCCGGAGATACCGGTCTCGACGCCTTCATCGCGCAGGCTGCGATCGGCGGCCGGTTAGCGCTCGTCCACATTCTCCTCTCCCGCCGCCGGCTGGAACGTGAAACGCGTCGCCGAGGTGTTGAACCGCCGCACGTCGAAGGCGATGAGCTTCGTCGGGCGCGCCCGGAAAACCGATCCGTTCACGTACTGCTCCACGGGCGGCCGATAATCGAAGTCCGTTCCGTACTTCGCCGCGTACTGGCGCGCGATCCTAGCAGCGGCGGCGCGCTCGAGACCGCGCGCGACATCCACCACCGCCTGGCCATATGCGGCCCGATCGCCGACCTGTACTCCGAATGCGAGCCGCGGGTCACTCGCGAGGTTGCGGGCCCACCGCGTCCGGTCACTTCCCTCGAAGTAGAGAGTGTCGTCGACCCAGGCGCACCACTGCTCGACGAGATGCGGCGTTCCATCCGGGCCGGTGGTCGAGATCCAGAGGTATCGCGCGGTGCGCAGCATGCGCCGCACTGAAGCCCAGGTGAGCATCCCCTTCGGTGTACGAGTCATGTACCCCGGCGGAAGCTGGGGCCGATCACGTTTCGGGGTGGCCATGCCGACATCGTATCGGTCACGAGCCTGTCCGCGGGCGGTCGTGGACGATGCCCGCGGCGCTGAAAGATCACCCAGCCGACCTTGATCGCCAACGGCGACAACGACCGAATGGTGCCCTCCGTGCTCTCTGAGGACCTGCACCGCCGCATCCTCGGCTCCGAGCTCATCATTTACCCTGACTCCGGCCACGGCGGCATTTTCCAGAACTACGACACGTTCGCCCCAGTCGCCGTCGCGTTCCTCGAGCGCTGAGCGCACCCTGCCAAGGAAGGCAACAAGATGGCTACGACACCTCCGTACGCGAGGAAGCCCCTCGTCTCATCGATCCTGCTGTGGATGCGCACGGATCAGCCCCGTCAGCAGAGGATGGACTACTGGAAGGGCCCGCACTCAAAGATCATCTCCGCCACTCCGGGGATGGAGGAGTACCGCCAGATCCACTTGGCGGAGAACAATCCCGGGCTGTGGCCGGCCATCAGCGGCGTCGAGACGGTCATCCCCGCCGAGCGCCGGATCGACGGGGTCGCCGAGGTAACGTTCACGTCCGCTCTCTCCCCGCTGCGTGGCCGCAAGCAGACCCGGCTCGCGTACAAGGATGAAGTGAACGTGTTCCGGCGCACCGTGTTATACGCGGGACTACCGAACTCGGCGCGCTGGTACGACGTCGCCGGGCCCGGGGAGAAGGCCGGAGCGCGAAGCCTGATCTACCTTCGCCGGCGGGAAGGCGTCGGGACCGGTGCGTTCCGGAGGCTCCTCAGCGACGATCTTGTTCCCGCTCTCGTCGAGACCGGGGTCCTGAGGGAACTCCGAACGCAGGCCTTCATGCCCTGGATCAAACAACTCTGGGACACGCCGAACGTCGCGCACGACAACCCCACCCACCAGCGGTTCCACGCCTCACTGCTCCTGGGCTTCACCGGTACCGATGCCCTACGAGCGTTCCTCGGCAGCGGCGAGATCGCGACGCTCTCAGGCAAGCTGCCCGAATTCGTTTCCGCCGTCCACGCCTACGAGGTCACCGAAGCGCTGACCTACGTGAAGGACGGGAGAGTCCTCCCGAACTATCAGACGTAGCCACGCGCCCGATGCACCGACGGCATGCTGAGCCGGGGGAAGACATCAGGTCTGTGACGATGCACGGCGTCGGGAGAGGCGTCTGGCGCTCCCGGCCGCACGCACGCCGCTCGTGGTGCGGCGAGTGGTTCGTCCGCAACTTCGACAAGTCGACGATCCAGCCGCGGCGGCCCAAGGCCGGCCCGTCTTCGAGCTCTTTCCAACGTCTGAAGAGAGCGGATAACTCGACGCGTTTCGCTCCCCCACTCACGCTCGGGCTACAGCGCATCGGCCGGGATAGTCCGAATTCAGCTGCTCTGATCCGCTGAGCTACGGGCGCACGTCGCAATGGCAGCCCACGGACGTCTCTGCTCCCGGTCGGGTTCCAGCTGGGGCCGGAAGTCCCCGGTTGACGGACTACAGACCGTGCACGGCCGGCACCCGGCCGGAGGCCACGGCATCGGCAAACGCGGCATAATCGCGCTCGTTCTGGTCGGCGTAGACCTCCGCGAAGTCAGCGAGGGCGCGCTCGAATCGGTCTGACGAGCCCATGTAAGCCGCGAGTGCGAACCGGTCGCCGGTTCGGGCGTGCGCTCGGGCAAGGGTCCAGGCGCAGAGCCTACCGTACAGTGTCATCCCCTTCGGCGCCAGAGTCTCGATTGCCTGGGAGAACTTCCAGTCGCGAAGCTGACGGACGTAGTAGTCCGTCACGCCCGTCTCCGAGCTGTTCACGCGCTGCCAGCCGAGGAAGATGTCGCTGACGGCTTGGATCAGGCGCTGACCCTCGACCACCCGCTCGCCTTGATTCTCGAACTCGCTTGCACGCAGATACCCGGAGAGGACCGATGCCTGCGCCTCCTTGTACTGGAGGAACAGCACGCTGTCGTCATCATCCTCGAACAAGAGGATCCACACCCGTGTCCCCACAGATCCGACTCCGACCACCTTGCGGGCCACGTGGACGAGCCGGAAGCGATCCAGCAGGAACCGTCTGTCCCCCTCGAGGCTGCTCCGATAGAGCCCCAACTGGGTCTGCAGCAGCTCCGATAGGGCGTCGCGATCTAGCCCTGAGATGTCCTCAATGGGCACGACATGTGGCGGGTCGGGGATGATCTGACGGACGCCGTTCACGACGTGGGTCATCTTGTTGAAGACCTGCAAGTGGTCCCGCGTCCGTGCTTTTGCGATCCTCGCCTCCACCCGCTTGGCTGCCTTGGGCTTCAGCTGGGGTCCGACCCGCTCGAGCGTGCTCTCCAGGTCCAGGTGCGCATACCAGACGTCGAGCATGGGCATAGCGGAGAACTCGTTCATTGCCGCCCGGTACCTGCCAAGGACGGTGACGATCACCCGGCGCCGATCCTTCGCCGAGAAGCCGTTCTCTCGCCCTGCCACAGCGAAACTGGCCGCTAGTCGCTTGAGATCCCACTCGAAAGGACCGGAAAGCGTCTCGTCGAAGTCGTTCATGTCGAACAGCAAGCGCCGCTCGGGCGAGGCGAACGCCCCGAAGTTGGACAGATGAGCGTCGCCGCAGAGTTGGACCTGGAGGCCGGAGGTTGGAGTCCCAGCCAGGTCGGCGGCCATGGGCAGGGCCGCGCCCCGGTAAAACGCGAAGGGGGAGACCAGCATCCGCCCGTGGCGGACGGGCACGAGGTCCGGCACCCGCGACTCCGACTGGCGAAGGAGCAGACCTATGGGATCGCGATCCGCGTCCGGCTGGAACTCGCCAAGACCTTCTACGGGGGCTCGGGCGGCGGCCTCCTTGACGACCTCCGCACGTGCCTCCATGGCAGGTCGTTTGGCGGACGGCTTGGGCGTGGCGTTCCGCGCGGACACGTCGAGAGCCTACCCACTGGTGCCGTACGTGAAAACCCCAGGCCCGGCTGAGAGCTCCGCGCTGGCCGCCGTGGAGGAGTTCAACGCCGATCTACACAAGTCCGGGGCGTTTCGCTTCGCCGGGGGCCTGCACCCGCCATCGTCGGCCAAGACCGTCGACGCCACCAGCGGCGCGCCCGTGGTGGTCGACGGACCGTTCGTTGAGGCGCCGGAGTACGTCGGCGGCTTCTGGGTGATCGAGGCCGCAGACGAAGATGCCGCGGTCCGGTGGGCGACGCAAGCGTCGAAGGCACTGGGTGGCCGCATCGAGGTGCGCGCCTTTCAGGAGCCGCAGGACGCCTGATCGAACGCAGATCGCCGGCTGCCCTGTCGGGCGCCGCGTTCGGCCGGCTCAGCTTCCGCGCGAGCCGAATACCCCTACCGGTCGTGAGGAATCCTGGACGGACGGTGCACAGCCCTCCAGAAGGATCATCCCGCTGACCAGCAACGCGAGGCCGAGCACGCGGCCCACGTTGGGATGCTCACCGAACAGTGCGGCGCCGAAGGCGAATGCCAGCACCGCCTCCAGGCCGAGAACAATCAGGTATGCGGCTCCGAGCTCGCCACGGACGTGAATCGCCAGCGCCGTCAGCGCTGCCCCGACCGCGAAGAGGCCCAGAACGACCAGTGTGGGAAGCGGCTGCGTGAAGCCCTGAGACAGCTTCATGAAGATGCCGCCGACGGTGAATGCGAGCGCCGCCATCACCGCCATTCCGAGATACAACATGTCGATCGGCCTCCGTGATGCGCCCGCCCTGCGCTCCGCTCCCCGGCGAAGTGCGGTAACGTGCATACCGTTGGTACGTAGCGTTACATACGTACCGTCCGTATGTCAAGGTGCCCGATGAAACGACGTCACAGATCGTCCCTATCCCGGGATGAGGCCAAGAAACGCTACCTCCAGCTTGCCGAGACCGCGCTCCTCGGCCAGATCCGCCTTGATGCGCGCCGCCTGGATCGCGAGGACGATGAGCGGCGCGTTGCGGTCGGCCCCTTCGCGAGGCTGAGCGCGGAGGAGGTCGCAGCCAGCGCCGACGGTAAGAGCCGGGGCGCCATCACGAACCTCTTCAGGAGCCAGCGCCAGTTTCAGCTGGACGCGATGGCACTCGTGCTCGACGATCCGAGTGTCGACGCGACAGTTCCGCCGGATCCAAGGGAATTCGGCGACTCTCGCGAATGGATCGAGGCGGTGGCCAGCGCCGAGTCACGGCGAGGGCCGTCCCACGAAATGGAGCCCGCCGAGGGCTACGCGACGAGCTGGGTCCTGTGGCTCAGCCAGGTGCCCTACGGCGTGTGGAGCGAGCGGATCGCCGCGCCGAGCATGCGGGAGTTCCGGCACTCGGCCGAACGCATCGAACGAGAGCTCGTCCAACCCGCACTCGCGCAATTCGAGCTCGAGCCTCGACCGCCATGGACTCCACTGGACATCGCCAGCGCCATCGTCAGCGCCCGCGAGGGCCTGTGGCTCAACCAGTGCCTCTCGGCGAAGCACTCGACCCGGACCGGCGAGGATCCGGCCGAGGCGGCGCGCGCCGCCCTCACGATGCTATGGCAGGGAGCGACACAGCCGGCATCGCGGGTCAGCGGCTGACCACCTAGCCTGACGGCCGCGAACGCCGGATGAACGCCCGACCTCGTGGAGACCGCCCAGGAGACCACCATCACCACAGGCCCCCTAGGATGCGAACGTGCTGATCATCCTCCCGCCGTCGGAGACGAAGCTGCCGCCGCCTGAGGGCGGGTCGCCACTCGACCTCGATCGGCTGTCGTTTCCGTCACTTACCGCGATGCGCGAGCGCGTCATGGACGCCCTGGTCGCCACCAGCCAACGCCCCGACGCGCTTCGGCGCCTGCTCGTCAGGCCGTCGCTCGCTGGCGAGGTCGCGCGCAACGAACACGTGCGCGACCTCCCGACGAGGTCCGCCGTCGACACCTATGCCGGCCCGCTCTACGAGGGACTCGACGCGGGATCGTGGTCGTCCCACGCCAAGAGACGCGCCGCACGACAACTGGTCATCGTGTCGGCGCTGTGGGGCGCGGTGCGCCCCGCGGACTGCATCCCGCCGTACCGCCTCAACGCCTGCGCGCGACTGGTCGGCATGGACCGCTTGGAGCCCGCCTGGCGGACCCTCCTGCCTGCCGTCCTCACCGATGCGGCGGCGCGGCGCGGGCCGGTCCTCGATCTGCGCTCGGGCTCCTACCAGGCTGTCGGTCGCCCCATCGGCCTCGGCGACCAGACCGTGACCTTGCGCATCAGGCCGGCGCCAGGAGGTCCGGTTCACATCGGCGATGTCATTGCGAAGCGGGTTCGTGGCGAGGCGGCAAGCCACCTCCTTTCGTCTGTGCCGGATCCGGAAGATCCCCTCGACATCGCCGACCTCCTCGCCACACGCTGGTCGCTCGAGGTCGATCCGCCCGCCGGACGGAACCGAACCTGGACGATCACGCTTCACTCCGACGCATGACGACGACTCGCGTCGCGCCTCTATGAGGCGTGTGTGAGTCGGGAGAGCGGCGGCGTCCTCACTTAGGCCCAGTCAGGGGCAGAGGGGTCCGTGATCACCTGCTCCGCCGTTGTCGGGCTGTGAGGATGGCCCGTGACGGCTGAGAGAAAGTCCGAACTCGGCAGGCGGTAGGCGATGACGTCTGTAGTCGCGCGCACGGTCGCCGGGCACGGCATGCCCCTGATGAGCGCGATCTCGCCGAACGAGGCGTGGGGCCCCAGATCAGCTTGGTGCTGTCCTCGCTCAATCACTTCAGCCGTGCCATCGATGACCACGAAGAACGCCTCGCCGGGATCACCCTCGCGGATGATATTCGTGGCGGCCGCATAGCGGGTCTCGGTCAGCCCTGCCGCGACGTGCTCCAAAGCGGCGAGTGACAGTGGCGCGAATATCGGTAGGCCGCGCAGAACATCCAACTTTGCCTCGGGGACGATGTACTCGCTGTCGAGACGAGATGCTCGCGACCAGAGGAGCAGCGCGACAAGTGGCAGGATCGCGCCGGCGCCGACGAGCGCAAGGCGGATGTCGGTCCGCTCGACCAAGAGGGACCCGAGCACGCCGCCTACGGCGTAGCCAAGCCCGATCAGGCCCTCCACGGCTCCGAGGACGCCGGCACGGATACTGTCGGGCACGGTCCTCTGGAGAAGCGTGAAGCCGGACACCTCGAGGATAGCGTTGTTGATCCCGACGACCGTCAGAAGCACGATGGCCACGATCGCGCTTGGCACGAGACCGATGAAGAGGATCGGCAGGCCGTAGCCGACCAGAGCCAGCGCCCACGCCGGCCCGAGCCGATGGTGGCCGATCAAGCCCATGGCGAAGACGGCGGCGATGACCCCGCCAGCGCCCATGGCAGCGTGAAGCGTGCCGACGCCGGGTGCGCCCAACGCGAGCGTTGAGGTGGCGAGCACGACCAGCAGAACCGTCAGCATGCCGTGGACCGTGCTCTGCATCAGGAATCCAGTCGCGATCGCCCTCGCGGCAGGGAGTCGGGCGAACGCGCGCAGGGCTTCTCCAACGCCTGCCAGAAATCCGGTACCCCCGATCGAGACGCGCTCGGCCATGGGGCGCATGGCGCTCCCCATGTGGACCCGCGTGATGGCCAGCACCGAAATGGCGCACCCACCGGCCGCTGCCACGGCGACGAGCGCCGGCCCGCCACTCACGAGGATGGCTGCCCCCAGCGCGGGGCCCGCAAGTGCCCCGAACGCCTCCGAGGTGCTCAATGCCACGTTCCCCGCGACGAGCTCGCTCGGCGTGCGCGCCAGCGCGGGGAGCAGCGCGGCCTGGATGGGTCGGACGATCTGCCCAAGGACCTCCACGGCCGCCGCCAGCAGGTAGAACAGGGTGATGTCGGAACCGGCGCTCAGCACGTAGGCGAGCGCCGCCGAACCGACCGCGCACAGGGTGTAGTTCACAGTAAGGACGCGATCCCGCGCGAATCGGTCGCCAAGCCCGCTGGCGAAAGGAACCCCGAGGATCGACGGAATGATCTGGATGATCCCGAGAATGGCGATGCCGAACGGCCCCGCGACCTCATAGAGGTAGACGTACTTGGCGATCCGCAGCGCCCACTTGGACACGGTGAACACGATGTAGGCGAGCACGACGAGCCGGATGCTCGGGTTGCTTCCGGCTTCGCGAAGCGCGGCCCACGACCTGGATGCGTAGCCGGTAAGCGCGGCGGTCATATCCCGATGATGAGGCACCCCGCCACCTTGGGCCAGGTGCCCCGCAGCCTGAGCTGGGACGACGACGCCAGGCCTTGCGGCAGGTGAGTGACCCGGTTCAGAGACCGAAGGGCGGCCTTCCCGGTCACCGCACGAGGCGCCATACTCGGGATGCGATGGGCGGGAGGTCGCCCAACGCCGCGGACCTCCTCGACGCCATGACTCGGGGCGCCCGGGAGATCGTGACCCGTGGCGTCCGGCATCTCATCGAACTGGGTGGTGGAGGGAAGATGATTCCGTTCTTGGCCCTGGCGCTGTTGGTCGGCTCCGCGATCGTGGTGGTCCTGCTGATGCTTGCCGCACGTCGGGTCAGCCCTCACGGGCTAGTCCACGATCCCGTTCCTGCCGCGGCCGTGTTCGGAGTGCTCGGCGTCGCGTTTGCCGTGATTCTCGCGTTCGTCATGTTCCTTGGGTTCGAAAGCTATGTCCGGGCGAGCGAAGGGGCTTCCCGCGAGGCTGTCGCGATCACCCAATTGGCGCGCGTCAGTCGGTTGTTCCCAGTGCCGGAGGGCGAAGAGCTCCGTGATAGCCTCGGCTGCTACGCACGCGCCGTCATCTCGGACGAGTGGCCCCTCATGCGCGAAGGCGGCGAGAGCGACGTGGTCCTCGGCTGGCTCGCGCAGATCGAGACGACGATCGACGAGATGCCCATCGATGACAGTGTGAGCGAGGTGGCACTCGGCCACTGGCTGGAGGAGATGGCAGTCCGAAGAGAGGGCAGGCGGACGCGGCTTGCCGAATCCGCGCCGTCCGTCCCCGGGGCGGTCTGGTCGATGCTGGTGCTCGGGGCGGTCCTCACCGTCGCGTACATGGTCGTGTTTGCCGACCGGCGCGAGCGCTGGTGGACCCAGGCCGTCATGGTCGGATCAATCACCGGCCTCATCGTCTCCGGCTTGCTGGTCATCAACTTCCTCGATCGCCCTTACCAGGAGGACGGTGCGTACATCGCTCCGACCGAGATGGAGGCGTCCGCCCGGCTGATCCAGGATGAGGTCGCCGCCGGCGGCGCTCAGCTTCCGTGCGATGCAGAGGGACGGCCGGGCTAGATGGTGATTCGACCGAGTGTGGTCATTCCGTGCCACTTGCGCCACTGGAAGTCCCAAGTCTGTCGAGGCTGGAAACACGCCAGATAACACGGCGCTCTACCCTCCCCCACCCACGCTCGGGCTACAGCGCATCGGCGACCGCCATAGACCAATCGTCCGCATCGCGCAATCGTGGCGACGCCACCGACAGGCTCTAGCGCGCCATCCCTATCGCGCTAAACCGGGTGAGCGTCAAGCATCCGCACCCATCGCACAATCGAAGGCAGCAAGCCCGATCCGGGCGTCGACCCGCCAGTTGGGAGCGGATCGACGCCCGCGTTCCGGTCGGTCTCAGCGCCGGCCGGTGGTGCGCACATCGGGTGGGCCGACGCCTAGACGAACCTCTTGACGAAGGAGAGGGTGGTCTCGGCAACCTCGCGCCAGCCATGGTCGATCGTGAGGGAGTGGCCTCGGTTCGGGATCTTCACGATCTCCGTCACACCAGGGTTGCGCTTCTGCCGCTTGTAGGCGGCGTTCGCGATGGCCCACGGCACCGTGTGGTCCTTCTCGCCCTCGATGATCAGCAGGGGACCGCGGTCGGGGTTCTTCGTGTCAACCTTCGCCTCGGTCCACGGGTTGAGGTTCGCATTGCCCATCTGCGCGAGAGAGACCCCGGAGGCGGCGACATGGAACTTGTCGTAGAGCTCCATTGACTCCTCCTCGTCCAGGTTGTTCGTCCAGGCGTATCGGAACTGGTCGAACGTGAGCGTGAGCGCGCGGCCGCGATTGCGCGGGTTGACCAGGAAGGGGCCTGCGGATCTGAGCACCGACAGCGGCAGTGGCAGAACCCCACGGAAGACTCCCGGGTCGATCGCCACGGTGACCGCCGCGAGGCCCTGCCCCGCGAGCATCTCCGCGAGCAACCCGCCAGTCGAGTGCCCGATGACCACTGGCTTCCTGTCCAGGGCAGTGAAGATCTGGGTCGTGTGATCGGCGACCTGCTTCAGGGTCTTGCTGGCGAGAACCTCGGGCTCCGCCCGGGCCACTTCGACCGTTTCGGGATCATCAGGCCAGTCCGGAGTCAGTGCGACGTACCCGGCCTCCGCGAACAACGTTGCCCAGTTGTCCCAGCTCGAGGGCAACAGCCACAGCCCGTGGATGAACGCCACCGGCGTCGCGGTCGTCGCGTTGGCGCGCTCGATCTGCTCGCGCTCGCGTTCGGTGATCGACGCGCGGTCGGCCAGCTTATTGAGACTCTCGGATACCGACATATGGTGCTCCTTCCGGCTCCAGGTTGGCCCGCGGCAGATCCCTGCGTCGAGTCGGGTTGCGCGGGGTTGGCCGGCTCGGGCGACTTCGGCCTGGAGGGTCGCCGATCGGCGTGGGAGGGTCGCCGACGGCTTCGGTCCGGTGTCGTCGGAGGCACGTTCTGGAGACGTTGCTCGGCACAGAAATATGCAACCGCTCGAGTCACATGAATCGTACCGCCGCGGTCAATTGGAAGGGTCAAATCGATGGAAAGAGTTCCTCTCTGGTGGGTCCTGCGGCCGCAGTAATCGAGCGTTCGCGGCTTCTGTCGACGTCAAGACGGAAGAGCCATACCGGGCGGCGAGGAACCTCCGGATGGTCTCAATGCCGCCAATCCGTCACGACGGGAATGCGAGAACTCCGACCACTCCCGCCCCGGCGACGACCACCGCGACGGCGATCCCGGGTCGCCAGATGTAGAGCGTCACGAGCGCCGCTCCAAAGATCGCGATAGCTGCAGTGCTTGAGAGCGCTGCGAACGCGAGCGGGATCGCGGTCGCCGCCACCAGGCCGATCACACCCGCGGTGACCCCGTCGAGCACGGCATGCAGCCTGGGGTTCTCGACTGCGGCCCCGAGCCATCGATGTCCGAGCAACGTGATCACGAACGCGGGCAGGAAGATTCCGACCGTGATCGCGATCGCGCCGATTGGACCGCCGGCAACGTAGCCGACAAATGTCGCGAAGATGATCAGGGGTGCCGGAATGATTCCGGCGAGGGCGAGGCCGTCCAGGAACTGCTCGTTGGTCACCCAATGGTTCTGTCGCACTGCATCGTCCTGGACGAAGGGGATCGCGGTATAGGCGCCTCCGAACGTCAGCGCTCCGGCCTTCAGGCCGGTGGCCAGCAGCTCAGACGCACCAGCGCGCTCCGGCGGCATCGCGACGTCTTCGGGTGGACCTTCCACGCCCGGGTTCGCCAGTCGACCGCTCGCTCCCGCGAGCCCAATGGTGCCAACGAGCACCGCCGCCAGCACCGCCGCTGCGAGGGTCGAGCGCCGGCTGCTGTGGGCGAGGTACACGACGGCGCCCGCCGCGAGCGGAATCGAGAAGTGCACGCCGGCGAGGGTCGCGATCAGCGCGGCACTTGCGATCGCCCACAGCCATCCATCGCGGAGGGACCGATCCGCCAAGCGATGCAATCCGCGGACGATGATCGCGATGACAGCAGCCTGGCAGCCCGCGAATGCTGCGGCAAACAACGGCGAGTCAATGCCAATTTCGACGTAGAACCACGACAGGCCGAACATGAGGACGAAGCCCGGTAGCAGGAACCCCATGCCGGCGAGAAAGCCTCCCAGCGTTCCACGCGCGGTCATTCCAAAGAAGATGCAGAGCTCCTGCGCCTCTGGTCCAGGCAGCACTTGGTACACGGCGAGCGTCCGATTGAAGCGGTCAGACGAGATCCACCGCTCCTCGTCGACGAGCTCGCGCCGAAGCATCGCGATCTGTGCCACCGGGCCGCCCCATGCGAGGAACCCAAATCGCAGAAATCGGGCAGTGAGAGCGGCGAGAGAGATCGAGGGTACGGTGGCCGACTCGCTTGGCTCCATCGCCCCGAACACTAATCCCGGGACGAACCGATCGGTTGAGGTACACCGTTCAGCCGATCGTCAGACTCGGTCCTAGCGCATCGGCCGAGATACTCCGAAGTCAGGCTGCTCTGATCCGCTGAACTACGGGCGCCGATTCACGCTCGAACAGAGCGGATGACTCGTTCTGCATTGTGCGTCAGCGCTCGGCCAGCGCCTGTCGAGCAGTTGTGGGTTCAATCCCCAGAGGCCGCCAGTCCCAGCGCCAGGTCCTGATACTCAGGCGTGAGCTCGGCCCAGCGTGTAGCCCATTGGGAGGGCTGGCCAAGCTCGAGATGGGAGCGGAGGTCCTCGATGTGGGCATGCCAACCTGCCCCGTGTCCCGCGATTTCAGGCAGGCGGATTCCGCGTTCTTCGAGCACGAGGCGACTCGAGGATCCCTCCGGCGTGATGGTGGCCTCGATGACGGTCTCATCCGGCGTGTCCGGAACCATCCTCGCGACGAGGCGATGCGGAGGGTCGCATGTCTCGATGCGCCCTGGACCCTCCCAGCCACTGGTAAAACGCGCCTGAACGGCGCCGCCAACGCGTAGATCCCCATCGACTTCCGCGATCCAGCGTGCCAGTCGCCGCGGATCGGTCATCGCGTCCCACAGGTCGGCGGGGTCCGTGTCGAAGACGTCTTCCATGCGCACGGCTCCGCGACGGTCGTCGATGGCGCGCAGGGAGCCGGTCACGCGACCTGTGTACACCGCGTTCGAGTCGGTCACGTCTTCTTCCTTTCGTGCTTACCACGGGCAACTTCGGTCTGGAGCGCATCCAGACGCTGTTGCCACAGATCTCGATAGGGCGACAGCCACCGGTCGACCTCGGCCATGGGCTCGGGTCGGAGGCTGTAGATGCGGAATTGCCCATCGTCGCGGACGTCGACCAGGCCAGCCTCCCGCAGCACTTTCAAGTGCCGGGACGCGCCAGGACGAGCGATTGGCAGGAGGGATGCGAGCTCGCCCGCGCTCGCTGGATGGTCGCGCAATGCCTCCAGCATGACTCGGCGGCTCTCGTCGGCGAGTGCATGCAGCGCGTCGTCCATTGCCATATGTAACCATATGGATACGTACCCGTCAAGCTACACGTTGCCGGGGAAGGTGCCGCTTGAGCCACTGGCACGTTCGACCCAAGCATCTGGGCCCCTCGGGCTGCTGTCGCCGTCTTCCCGTCCGCCCATGGAGACGTGTCCAATGCAATACTCAGCCATGCCCGTCCGCACAGTCATCGAACGAGGCCCTAAGGACAAGCGGTGTGTGGCCTTCGGCATCGACTGGCCAGGGTGGAGTCGAGGCGCGAGGAGCGCCGAGCGTGCCCTAGAGACGCTCGAGTCCTATCGGGAGCGTTACCGCCCGGTCGCGGGGCTCGCCGGGCTCGCACGCGAGTTCGACGCCGCCGGGCAACTCGAGATCGTCGAGGACAAGGTCGGTACAGGCTCGACCGACTTCTGGGGCATCTCGTTCTCGCCCTCTGCGGCCGAGCACGAGCCGATGACCGACGCGGAGCTCGAGCGCGGGATAGCGTTACTGCGGGCGTGCTGGACGTACTTCGACGGCGTCGCGGCGCGGGTCTCGCCGGAGATGCGCAAGGGCCCGCGCGGGGGAGGACGCGACCGCGACCGGATCATCCGCCACACCATTCGCAACGAAAGCGAGGAATTCGCGAAGCAGGTCGGGTTGCGCATTCCTGAGGAGGGAGCACTGACCCCCGATGGGCTGCGGCAGCATCGAGATACCTACCTCGCGGCGATGCGCGCGTACAACGCCGGGGAGGTCGCGCGGCGCATGCGGTCGTGGACGCTACCCTTCCTCCTCCGGCACTCTGCATATCACACTCTCGACCATGCCTGTGAGATGGAGGACAAGGACCTCTCCGGCGAGAATAAGGACTGACCCACCACCTTTACCGTCCGCCGCGAACCTCGGTCGGGCAGTCCGCCAGGACATGTGTTCGAAGTAAGATCCGCCGATGAGGTTGGTCACAATCGCTGCCGCGTTCGTCGTCAGTTTGCTGGTCGCGGCATGCGGAGGTGAAGAGGCCAGAGCACCCCTGACGCTGGAGCAGAGGGTGGTGGGCGCTGCCGAGGCGCCCGGCTCCGAGCCGGACCCGGACGAGACGCCCGTCACGGCGACGGGGCTCGAGGAGCTCGAGTCCGAGCTAGCCGGGCCCGAGGTGTACGAGGAAGATCTCCTCGCAATCGGTGAGGCGGGATTCGTCTCCATGGTCATCGATACCCGCTTCTTCCCGAGCGACGAAGGCGGCGGGCACGTCCCGGGGGCGCCTCACGTCTCCACTGCCGTCTACGAGTTCGAGTCGGAGGAGGGAGCGAACGCGGCCGTCGAAGTGGCGCACCGCATCGGTCTCAGGCCTTGTCCCGAGACGTGTGCTTACGAGATCACCGAGTTCCAACCGGCCGGCGTGCCGAATGCAAAGGGTGTGCAGGCGATCGCGACCCAGGAGAGGATCGATGAGATCGGCGATGACGTCGAGCCGGAGGCCAGGTACAGCGTCTACTTCGCGGATGGGGCGTTCGTGTACGAAGTGACGACGTTCGGCCCGCCGGATGAGGTCAGCAGGCAGCAGGTCGAGGACATCGCCGGGGAGCTCCACGCGCGCGTCGAAGGCGCGCCCGCGCCCGAGCCTTCCTGATCCGGGCCAGCCCGGAGGCTCCGAGGTCGCCGAGGGGGGCGCGCTGGAAGGCCCCTCGATGTGGTAAACGAATCCATTTGGCGGTCAAGTCAGTCGAACAGCATCGTGATCTCGAACGCCCCGGCGTCGGTGTGGGTATCCATGCGCAGACCCGAGCGGCGGAACACCGCCATCATCCCCGCGTTCTCAACCAGGACGTCCGCGGTAAAGCCGCGAACGCCGTGTCGCCGCGCGTAATCGATCGTCCGGTCCTGCAGCGCCGAGGCGAGACCGGTCCCCTGCCAATCCGGATCAACCATGTACGCGACGTCGGCGAGGCCGGTGCGCGGGTCGAGGAAGTAGGACGCCGTTCCCACGATGCGCTCCGTTTCGCGCTCGCCGACGATCGCGGCGAATGCCATCTCCTGTTCATAGCCGACGCTGCAGAGGTGCTGCGCCAACTCATCCGTCATCGAGCGCAGGCTGCGGAAGAACCGCGTCCGGACGTCTTCCGGACGCATCCGGAAGAAGAGGTCCTGAAGCGGTCGTGCGTCCGACGTGCGAGTGGGCCGGATGTCGACGGTCCGGCCGTCGCGCAGCCGAATCTCGGTCTCTTCGCCCACCGGGTACGGGACCCGGCTCCGAAGCGTCTGGCCGGCCGGGATGATGCCCGCGCCGATGGCATCGGTGAGCAGCGCACCGCGGTGATCCGGATGGGCGATATCGATCAGCGCTACGGCGCGCTCGGCGATCGATCGCCCGTGCACGTATGCGATTCCGAACTCAGTGATGACCCAGTGGACCTCGCCGCGTGCGATGGACACGGGCTCGCCCGCCTCGAGCGCGACCCGGATGGCCGAGCTGCCGTCCGCGAACGTCGTCGCCAGGCAGACCACCGGTCGCCCGTCGGGAGACCGCGTCGCCGCGCGATGGAATTCCGGCTGGCTAGCGAGGCCACCATACGGACTTCCCTCCAGGCGCTCGGTGCAGACCTGCCCCGACAGATCGATCGAGAAAGCCTGGGTCACTGATACGAGCGCAGGCAGCGCGTCGAGGCGGGCAGGGTCCGCCACTCGCTCGATCGGCTCAAGGCTGATGCTGGGATTGGCGTCGAGGTAGTCGTACAGCCGTCGCGTGCCGATCGCGAGCGACCCGACGATGGGGCCGGTCACGACGCCGCGCTCGACGAGCTCGAGGATCCCATCGGTAATCACGTCGGAGTGGATGCGAATACCGCGACGCTCGTCGAGGTGGCGAAGCATCTCGTTCGGGATGCGGCCGAGCCCGATCTGGAGCGTCGCACCGTCGGGAATCAGGCGCGCAACGTAGCGTGCGATCCTCTCAGCCACGGGCCCGACGTCGGGATGGACATACTCGATCACGGGAGCGTCCACGGCCACGAACGTCTCGATGCGGTCGACCGCGATTCGGCTTGCGGGGCCAGTGCGCGGCATCGCCGGGTTGACCTCGGCCACGATGCGGTCCGCGGCCAGCGCCGCCGCGCGCGTCACATCGACCGAGACGCCGAGGCTGCACATCCCATCCGCGTCGGGCGGCGCGACCTGAATAAACGCGACGTCGAACGCCATGCGGCCAGCGCTGAGCAGCCTCGGCACCTCGGGCAGCGAAATCGGCACGTACTCCACGCTCCCGGTGCGTGCGAGATCGCGCATGTCGCTGCCGACGAACCAGGCGCGATGCCGATACGGGTTGCGCCTGCCGTCCGCGTGACTCGGCGCTGCTCCATCGGTGAGAAAGTGCACGAGCTCTACGCCGGCCGGCTCCCCAGTCCATGCTTCGAGGGCCTGCACCAGAGTCCGGGGCGTGGCGCAGGCGGAGCCGACGAAGACGCGGAATCCTGGGCGCACCACGGTGATTGCCTGCTCGGCCGGCACGGCCCGCTCGCGCCAATCCCCTCCATGGTTGGTCACCCGTCGATGGTACCGGCACCCGATTGATGCGCCCCATCCTCCACGCCGACCTCATCCGCCTTCGCCACAGCGCAGGAAGGCCTCGGCGCCTCCTTCGCGATCGCGCCGAAAGCGCAGATCCTGATAGGCGTACCTGACTCCAGCTAGGCCAGCAAGCGTCGGAAGTGCGCTGCATGACGGAACGGTCATGACCCGGCCGCATGGTCGCCGCACACTGACGGCTCACGTCGGCCGCCGGCCCCTGCAGCACAACGCACTGGAGGACCGACATGTTGGAGTCGCCGCTTTCCCGATACGCAGGCCCGATCGCACTGGTCGCCGGGACCCTGGTCGTCGCCTCGCGTGGGATCCTGATGCTCACGCCGGCCGACATCGACGCGCTCAAGGTCTACGTTCTGTCAGGCACATTTGCGATCAACAGCGTCGTCTCGATCACGGCCTACGCGTTGCTCGCCCTCGCCCTCGTCGCCATCTACGAGCGCGAAGCGCGGGCCGCGAGCACGTTCGGTGTTGTGGCTCTCGCCGCGGCCATGATCGGCACGACCTTCATGGCCGAGGACTGGTGGTTCGAGGCGTTCGCGGTCCCACGGCTCGCGGAGATCGCCCCGGACGTGATGGACACCTGGGTTGGCGGCCGACTGCTCGTGGGCGGCGTGTCCAGCTTCATCCTCTTCGGGCTCGGATGGGCCCTGTTCGGCGCCGCCACTTGGCGCGCGCGCATTTTGCCTGGTCCCATTGCCGTCGCGATCCTGATCGGTGGCCTCCTGTCCGGAGTTCCGATCGGCATCGCGTACCTGAGCGGTGGAATCCTCTTGGGCCTGGCGATCGCCTGGGCGGGTGTGTGGATGATGAGAACGACAGGGGCAGCCAGCGCGGAGGGCAAGGCCACGGCCGCCTGACGAGGACCCACGATGGACGCGAAGCTCGTTTCATTCGGCGAGATCGAGATCGACGGGAGGCGATTCACCCACGATGTCGTCGTGGAGGGCGGTCGAGTCCGGAAGCGACGTAAGGGACCGTCGAAGGCCTACCGTGCTCGCTACGGTCACACCCCGTTGTCCGCCGAGGAAGCCATCCCCTGGTCGGGTGCTCGGCTGGTCATCGGGACCGGCGCATCCGGCCAGCTGCCGGTGATGGCCGAGGTCTACGCCGAAGCCGAGCGCCGCGGCATCGAGATCGTCGCCATCCCGACCAGGGAGGCATGCGAGCTTCTGGTGCGCGAAGGCGAGCCAGCCACCGCCGCGGTCCTCCACGTCACGTGCTGATGCGTCGGCCCCGCGGATAACGCCCCGCCTCTCGCTCCTCACCCACGCATCCACCTAAGAGTCGGGGCGCTCTTCTCGCATCGGTGACGGCCGTCTCGGATACCGACCGGCGCCGGGGGCGACGGACAGTGAGTGACGATCGTCAAGGCGAAGTGGTGACGAGCTCCACTGGAGCGGCATGGGGCGATCGGCCCAGGATGTTCCGGAAGGCTGACTCCAAGTCATCACTGCAACCAGCCGATTCGAGAAGGAAGGTTCCAGAAGTGATCACGATCATGTTGTATCCAAGCGCGTTCCAACGCTTCGACCAGGAACGCCGGCGACGCCTGCGGCCGACGCGGCAGACCGGTGGCACGCCCAGACCCGCGCACGCAGGGCTCCGCGTGCGACTTGGTCAGGCCCTGATCAGGGCCGGGTCGACGATCATCGGCGCGCGGGTCGAGCCAGTTCGCCCAGCCGCCCAGCCGCACGCCACCTGACCCTCGGGTTGAGCAAGAGGCACCCGCATGGACCTTCTCATGAGCATCCCCGGGTGGAACCTGCTCGTCCCGCTTGTCAGCATCGGCGTGTTCTCATCGATCCATCTGAATGTGGATCGGAGCCGCGACGGCGCGCGAACCGTGGAGATCGTGCTGCTGTACTGCGTCGGCATCATCGGCTTCAACGGCATCGTCGGCTTCCTCGTGCACACGATCTGGGCTGATCTCGCCGCCGCTTCGATCGGATGGGCGGCAGGCAGCCCGTTTCAGCAGGAGGTGGCCGGCGCGAACCTCGCGATCGGGCTCATCGGATTCCTGGGATTCTGGCGGCGCGATTTCTGGCTGCCATTCCTGGTCGCAAAGCTGATCTTCGGGTGGACGGCAGGCGCGGTCCACGTCTCGGATCTGGTCCTCAATGGCAACCTCGCGCCGAACAATGCGGGGCCGATTCTCGCCTGGGACTTCCTGCTACCTGTCATCTTGCTCGCCCTGTACGGCTTCATGCGGCGCCGCGCGGGACCCGAGTTGCCAGGGTGGATGCCGATTCACCCACTCGCCGCCCGAGATCGGCTGCCCCTCATCCGCTGAGCCAACGCGGGCTGCGATCGTCGATCGACGGCGGATTGGCGTCAGCGACGGCTGCCGGCCTGGGCCTCGATCAGGGCGCGCAGCGCGGGGCGGGCGACATCGTCGAGCGAGCGGCACTTCACGTGGCGGATGCGCTTGCCGGTGCCCTCGACGATGCCGTCCGGGTCGGGCAGCAGGGCTCCGTCCGCGAGCTGGACGTTCACGTGGGCGGTGTGCGGGATCAGCCCGACCGCGAAGCCGCTCATCCGAACGCCGCCGGGTGGCCCGAAGCCGTAGGCCAGGACCCGGTCGGGCAGGTCGACCTCCTCCTGCGCGTCGGGCATGACCTCGCGCGCGAGCGCGCGCAGGGCGCCGAACACGTCATGGATCGCGGGCGAGTGTGGCTCGAGGAGGGTGGCGAGGTCCGCATCGGTCACGACCGATGCAGGCTAGCAGCCTAGATCGATGAAGCGCGGTGCCGGCGGTCGCCACCCGATCGGCGACCACGACCCCGTCGCCGGTCCCACACGCGACGGCGGTCGGTGCCGGAGCGCTGGTCGAGGACGATCTCAGTGGCTTCGCTGACCGGGGCCGGAGCGCGGAATCCACGGCTCACGCGCGCCAGCGCGATCTCGTTCGAGGCCGATAGCGCGCGGGTCATGCTCTCGACGCCGAGGCGCAGCAGCGACCGCCGGCGCACGAGCAGCGCGTAGAGGACGGTGGCGATGAGGAGGCCGATGAGTGCGAGCAGTTCGGGCATTTCGGTTCTTCCGTGTGGGCCGCAAGACGCTATCGACAGCATCGCGATCGTGGGGCCCACGGCGCCATCCCCCAAAGGTCCCGCTCAGCGGGCGTTCACCACAGGGCCAGGCCGGTTGCCTCGTCGGGGTGGCGCACCAGCTCGACCCCGGTGATCTCGCGGATCATGACCTCGGCAACGAAGACTTCGCAGCCGCGCAGGAGATGACCGCCGACGCAGGCACCGGAGGAATCGGCGAACGTGGCGTGCGCGTGGAGGAACGGGCGGTCGTCGCGCAGGCTGACGTTTCCCGTGAAGCCGACGATCTCGTGGTGAGCGTCAGACGACAGTTCGAGGTAGCGATGATCGCCCTGCTCGTAGTAGGCGTACGCCGCTTGACGCACGGCACCGATGACGGTCACCTGCGCCGCCAGCACACCTTGCTCGGCACAGTAGCGCTCGATCTCCGCGACGAGATCGCTCCCCGTCTCGAGCCGGCCGACGAACCCGCGGCCAGCGCTGAGCTGCTGAAATCCCGATGGCATCGGTTGGCTCCCTATTCGAAGTGCTTGAGGCTGGGCACGATGGGCAGCGAGGCCGCCACCCGCGCCGGATAGAGGCCCGCCAGGGCGGCGATCCCGGTCCCGGCCAGCACGACGGCGATGAGCAGCGGCCACGGCAGCCGCAGGCCGGCGTCCAGTTCGGTCGAGGCACCGCCGCCGACGAGCGCCCACGCCACGAGCACGCCGGTCACCAGCGCCAGCAGGCCGGCGATGGCGCCCATGATCGAGGCCTCGGCGACGACCATGGCCTGCACCTGCCCGACGGTCATTCCCTGGGATCGCAGGATCGCGATCTCACGCATCCGTTCACCGATGCCGACCGCCATCGTGTTGACGATCCCGAGCGCGGCGATGACGACGGCAATGAGCGCCAGGACGTCGAAAAGGCCGATGAGCCGGTCCAGCGTGCTCGACAGCTCGCCGGCCAGGTCGCCCGCCGTCAGCGGCTCGGCGGCGAGCTGGACCGCGGTCTCGCGCACCGCGGCGGTGAAGGCAGCCGGCGCGACGTCTGGGCGCGGGACCATGATCCACAGTGAGGCCGTCGTGGCTCCGAACTGCTCGCGAGCGTCCGCGCTGCTCACCAGGAAGGCGCCCTCGTCGGTCCGTGCCGGCAGCGAGTAACGGACGATGCCGGCCACCCGAAGGTCGGTGCCGGCGCCGCCGGGGGGACCGAGGGTGACGGTGTCGCCCGGCTCGATCCCCGCCCGCTCGGCCAGTGCCTCCGGCACGAGGACCGCGCCGCCGCTGCGGAGCGCGGCGAACGCGTCGCCCCGGCTTGCGCCGGTGATGTCGAGCGCATCGTTGTCGGCGAAGACGTTGGCGTCGATTCCGGCCACGGTGGCCTCCTCCTGGCCGTCGGGCGTGATCCGGACCACCGCGACCTCGTGGACGGGGCTCGCAATCGCGACGCCGGGCGTGGCATCGAACGACTCGCGGAAGGCCTCGGTGTCGAGCGGGATGCCGCTGCGGATGGCATGGCCGCCCGGCAGGATCGACGCCACTCGCTGCTCGGTCGCGGCCCGAGCCGATTCGGCGACGGTGCCCAGCGCCACGACGGCGGCGAGCGCAATCATCATCGCTCCGACCGTCAGCCCGGTCCGCGCCCGGTCGCGCGACAGGTTTGCCCGCCCAAGGAGACCCTGGGCGCCGAAGAACCATTCGAATGGCCGGCCGACGACGCGCCCGAGCGGCTCGAGGACGTAGGCCGCCGCCACCGCGCCCCCGACGAGCAGCGCGAGCGACAGCGCGACCGGCACGACGGCGGTCCCGACGTCGAGGAGCGCGGCCAGCGAGAGGCCCACGCCGACCACGAGCAGCTCGGCGAGGATGAGCGGCCGGAGCCGGTCGGTCAGGCCGCGCTCGGCGCGACGCTGCGGGCGGAGCGCCTCGAGGGGTGAGAGCCGCGCCGCGCGCACGGCGGGAGCCACGGCTGCGAGGAGCGTCACGGCGAGGCCGAGCGCGAAGGCCGCCAGCAGCCCGCCGATCGGGAGTGGCAGGCCGACGACGAGGACCGCTCGAGTCGCCGAGAGGAAGCCGATCATCGCGCCGGCCATGACGATGCCACTGAGCACCCCGGCCGCGCTGCCGATCAGGCCAAGGGCGAGCGCCTGGCGCACGACGATCCCGAGCACCTGGCGTGACGTCGTGCCGGCCGCTCGGAGCAGCCCGAGCTCTCGCGTTCGCTCCCCGACCGTCATCGCCAGCGCGTTGCCGACCAGGAACGCGCCGACCACCAGCGCCACCGCGCCGAACAGGAGCGCCACCCCGACGAACCCCTCCTGGGCCGATGCGAACCGGCGCGCGGCGTCCGCGGGCGTCTCGACGACGAACGGCTCGGTGAGGGTGTCGGTCACGGCGTCGATGTCCGCGGCCGTCGGGTCGTCGCCGAGGTCGAGGTCCAGGTACCGGATCGGCGAGGGCGCGCTGAAGGCCGAGTCGAGGGTCGCGCGCGACGCGATGATCACGTCGCCGCCGTCGAGCGCCGCGAGTCCGGTGTCGTCCATGAGCCCGACGATCCGCAGCCCCGGCATCCCCTCGCGACGCCCGGAGATGAGCAGCGTGTCTCCCAGCTCGCGACCGGTGCGTGCCGCCCAGGAAGCCGGGACGAGCGCGTCGGTCGGAGCGTCGGCCGACAGCGCGATGCCGTCGACGAGGCTCGGCCGCCGGATGGCGGCATCGATCTCGGGATCGATGCCGAGCACGAGCAGCGTGAAGACGCGCTCGTCCTCGCCCGGCGCGGTCGAGACGGTGAGCCTGCGCTCCGAGACCGGAGCCGCAGCGACGACGCCGGGCAGCGAGCGGAGGGCCTGCACGGTGCGCGGGCCGAAACCCTCGTCGGCGAACGCGCGCAGGCGGACGTCGGCACGGCCGAGCAGGTCGGCGGTCGCGCTCTGGAGCGCCTGCTCGGATGCGGAGCCGACGACGAGCGTGGCCGTCACCGCCGCCACCCCCAGCGCGATGCCGAGCACGGCCAGCGCGGTCCGAAGCGGGCGCGAGAGCAGCCCGCGCCAGGCGAACGACGAGAGGCGCATCGGCCGTTACAGGCCCAGGGCGGCGAGGCGCCGGATCAGCGGCCTCGCCTCGTGGTCGCTGCGACGGCCGAGGGCGATCTCGTCGCGGACCTCGCCGTCGCGGACGACGAGGACCCGGTCGGCGTACGCGGCGGCCCGCGCGTCGTGCGTCACCAGCACGATCGTCTGGCCGAGCCGATCGGCCGAGTCCCACAGCAGGTCGAGAATCTCGGTGCCGGTCGTGAAGTCGAGGTTGCCGGTTGGCTCATCGGCCAGGAGGATGGCCGGCCCGGTGGCCAGCGCGCGCGCCAGGGCCACGCGCTGCTGCTCGCCGGCCGAGAGCTGATCCGGCCGATGCTGCGCCTTGTCCGACAGACCGACCAGGCCCAGGAGCTCGTCGATCCGCTCGCGGTGACGTGCCACCGCGTCCCCGGCGATCAGGAACGGCAGCGCGACGTTCTCGGCGACGCTCAACAGCGGAATGAGGTTGAAGTACTGGAACACGAAGCCGGTCTTGGCGCGACGAGTGAGGGTGCGGTGCTCCTCGTCGAGGCTCGAGATGACGATCCCGTCGATGACGACCTCGCCCGACGTCGGTAGGTCGAGGCCGCCGAGGAGGTGGAGCATCGTCGACTTGCCCGAGCCCGATGCGCCCATGATCGCCACGAACTCGCCCTTCTCGACGGACAGCGAGACGCCGCGGAGCGCTGTGACCTCGCCCTCGCCGAGCGGATAGTGCTTGACGAGGTCTCGGGCCTCGAGGATCACGGGCACGGCCGACAGTCTAGCCAGCGGCCGACGCCGCAGACGCCGTTCAGCCGAACAGGAACCCGAGGACCGCGCCGACGACGCCATCGAGGAACCCCGGCTCGGACGTCGGGGCCGCGGAAACCTCCATCGGCGTCGCGACCGCGCTCGTCGTTGGCGCCTGGGCGACGACCGGCTGCCTGACGTCCAGCGCGGCAGCTCGGGCGGCGGCGATTTCGTCGACGCGAACGTGGAGCTGGAGGACGCGATTCGCCGGAGCCGAGACGACGACATTGACGCCATCGATGCCCTCAGACGAGCGCGGGCGCGTGGGGGCATCCATGCGCTTCTCCGCGGGCTTCGGCCGTGGCTTCGGCGCCGCCGGAGCTGCCGGGGCCGCCGGAGTCGACGCGCCACCGCCTCCTCCGCCGCCGGACGACGGTGGGGCGGGCTGCTGCGGCGGCGGTGGCGCTGAGCCCCCGCCCGACGCCTCCATGAACAGCTCGGTGTACATGCGCGTGTCCTGGACGTAGCCCTGGAATTCCTTCCCGTCGGCAGCAGCCGCCCCGACGCCACCGTGGGTGAAACGTCGGTCGAGGACGTTGGCGCGATGGCCGGCGGAGCCCATGAACTGTTCGTGGACGCGCACCGGCGACTGAGCATCTGCGAGGCCGGAGTTCCATCCGATGTTCTCGCCGGCCCAGTCGTAGGCGAGGCCGTTCGAGTCGTAGTAGACGTACACCAGGCATCCGCAGCCGGCGATCGTGTGGCTGAAGTAGTCCTTCGCCAGCATGTCCGCGCTGCGCCATCGGGCCAGGCCGACGAGCGTCCCGTGCTGCTGCACCGGCGCCACACCGTTGTTCGAACGCGCGCCGTTCATCAGCTGCCACAGCGTCGACTCGGCAGCACCCTGGCTCCAACCGGTCGTCGCCGCCGGCGTCCAGGTCACCAGGCCCGCGGCGACGAGAGTGCTGATGCCAAGTCCGAGCGTGCGGGCGACGATGCGTCGCGGCCGTCGTGCGCCGGTTTCGAGCATCCGTGGACCCCTCGGTGCGGTGTAGAGGGCGGCTCGGCGCCCGTGGGGTACGCTAGGTCCGCACCGCGTGCGGGTCAGTAGCCGAGTCGTCCCGGTCGGAGGGATGACCCGGGCCGCATGGAGTACCAGCCGTGACCATGACCATCCATCCATGCGCGAGCGGCACGCCACGTGCTGCGCCCACGACGGGGGACTTCGTCAGTGGGGAGTGTCATGAAGCGCCACTCGGTGCTCGTCGTGGACGACGACGCGGGCCTCCGCTCGCTGTACATCGACGCGCTCTCGGAATCGGGCCACCTGGTCTCGATCGCGATCGACGGGACGGATGCCCTGGACCGGCTGCACGAGGGCGCTCACCCGTGCGTCGTGCTCACCGACCTGCGCATGCCGCGCATGGATGGCTTCGAGCTCTCCCGCGCGATGTCGCAGGACCCGCAGCTGGCCAGCATCCCGACCGTCGTGCTCACCGGCGACCGGATCCTCGCGCTGACCTCGCCGGCGCGCGACAAGCCCTTCTCCGTGGCCGAGCTCGACTCGCTCGTGCAGCGCTCGTGCCGCCTGCACCGGGTGCTCGACGACCATGAGCGATCAGCCTGAGACACTCGGGCCCGAGGAGGGCGGTGGACCGCCGACCTCGTTGATGCCGTGGACGCTGGTCGTCGAGGACGAGGACTGGTCCGCAGATCTCGAGCACGGGGCTCCGGTGCCGCGCGCCGGCGACCTGGTCGAATGGATCGCCGATGACGGCGATAAGCGGCTCTTCCGCGTGATCCGCGTGGTCCACACCGTCCAGAGCTCGTCGACCGTCCGCCCGCTCGTCCGCGACGAGCACGCCCTTCCCAACTCGACGGTCGAGGGACCCTCGAACGGACCGCCGCGCGCCCTGCGTGCCGGGCTGCCGCGCGTGATCGTCGCGCCGGAGGCCGGCTAGGACGCGTCCGCCGTGCGGCACCCTGGGTAAGGTGTCGCGTAGAGTCACCGCGTGATCCCCGAGCGACTGGCGCGGCTCGCCGCTGGCTACGGGCTGGCAGTGGCCGCCGTTGGCGTTGCCACCGTGGTCGTTGCCGCCGTGGCGCCGCTCGGGCTAACGAGCCAGTCGATGATCTACCTGGGTGCCATCCTCCTGGTAGCGGTCGTGGCCGGGCGGGCGCCGGCGATCCTCGCATCGATCCTGGCCTTCCTCACGTTCGATTTCCTCTTCGTCGAGCCGCGCTTCACCTTCACGGTGCGCGATCCGAACGAGTGGGTGGCGCTCCTCACCTTCCTCGTCGTTGCCGTCGTCACGTCGCAGCTGGCGGCCGCGGTCCGCGACCGCGCGGATGCGGCCGAGCGGCGGGAACGCGAGGCGCGGCTCCTTCATGACCTCGCGGACCTCATGGCCATCACCCCGCTTTCCGCGGCGCTCGCGGCGGCGTGCGAGCGGCTCACGGCGGAGCTGTCCGCCGAGGGGGTCGGAATCGTGATCGACGATGGCGCGCGCGCCGGCCGCCTCACCGCCGGCAACCCCGAGGCGATCCGAGCCCTGCGCGCCACTCCTGCCGCAGTCGAGGTCCTCACCGCCGGGGCATCGGCGACGGCGGAGGCCGGTGGCGCCGCGGGCCGCCTGATCCGGGTCTCGGCACCGCATGGCGCGCGGGCGCCGCGCGAAGCCGGGCGCCTCATCCGGGTCCCGATCCGCCGTGGCAGCGGGACGCTCGGCCAGCTCGCCATCCTCCCCAGGCCGCACGACACCCTGACCGATGCCGAGACGCGGCTGCTCGACACCGCCGCCGACCAGATTGCCCTGGCCGTCGAGCGCGAACACCTGCGCCAGGAGGCCCTCGAGGCCGAGGTGCTGCGTCGGACCGACGAGCTGAAGTCGGCGCTGCTCGACGCGGTCTCGCACGACCTGCGCACGCCACTGGCCTCGATCATCGGCTCCGCGGGGAGCCTGCGACAGGCCGATGTGACCTGGAGCGCAGCGGAGCGCGAGGACTTCGCGCGCACGATCGAGCAGGAGGCCGAGCGCCTCAACAGGATCGTCGGCAACCTCCTCGACCTCAGCCGCATCCAGGGCGGCACGCTGCGCCCCGCCCGCGCTTGGCACGACCCCGCGCTCGTCCTGCGCGACGCGGCCGAGCGGCTCCGAACCGGTCGGGAAGACGCTCGAATCACGGTCGACGTCCCCGATGACCTGGCACCGGCGTATCTCGACGCCGTCGAGATCGACCAGGTCGTCGCGAACCTCGTCGAGAACGCGCTCAAGTACGCCGTCCCGGACGGCGCGGTTCGCCTCTCGGCGCGTGAACGCGACGGCAAGCTCGAGGTGATCGTCGACGACGACGGCCCGGGCATCCCATCCTCCTCGCTGCCGCGCCTGTTCGAGCCGTTCTATCGCGCGCCCGGGGGCGATGCGGTCCGCGGCAGCGGGCTCGGCCTCGCGGTCGCGCGCGGCCTCGTGGCGGCCCACGGCGGCCGAATCTGGGCCGAGAACCGGCCGGATGGCGGCGCCCGATTCGCCTTCACGATCCCGTCCCCACCTCGTCCCGAGACCGAGGATCCGGCATGAACGACGGAGCGCGGGTGCTCGTCATCGAGGACGACCCGTCGGTCAGCCGAACGCTGGCTCACAACCTCGAGGGCCACGGATTCCGGGTGCAGGTCGCCGACACGGGGGAGGGCGGCCTCGAGGCGGCCGAGCGATTCGGGCCGGACCTCGTGCTCCTCGACCTCGGCCTGCCGGACGTGAGCGGCTTCGACGTCATCGATCGGCTCCGTGAGCGGACCACAACCCCGATCGTCGTGCTATCGGTGCGGGGCGCGGAGCCCGACAAGGTCCGCGCCCTCGACGCCGGCGCCGACGACTACCTCACGAAGCCGTTCGGCGTCGACGAGCTGCTGGCACGCGTGCGGGTGGCCCTCCGCCACGCGGCGCGCTCGCCGACCGGAACCGATGCCGTCTTCCGCAGCGGTGAGTTGACGATCGACCTCGAAAAGCGACGAGTGTCCATCGGCGACGATGTGGTCCACCTGACCCCGACCGAGTACGGCCTCCTGACCGCACTTGCGGCGAGCCCCGGAGCGGTCCTGACCGATCGCGCCCTGCTGCGGCGCGTGTGGGGCGCGGAGTACGGGTCGGAGAACCATTACGTCCACGTCTATATGGCCCGCCTTCGCAAGAAGCTCGAGCCGGATCCGTCGCGGCCGCGCTACATCAGGACCGAGCCTGGCGTCGGCTATCGGCTCATGGAGCAGGCAACGGAGGATCGTTGAGCGCCTGTTGAGGCGCGGACCTCGCCCGTTGACCCGGCGTTGAGGCCCGCGGTCGCATCCTGAGCGCAATGTCAACGAGTCCGCCTCCCAGCTCGGAGGCACCGCCGGTCGTCCGCCACGTGCTCGTCGTCGAGGACGAGGCGCCGCTCCGCATGATCATTCGGCGCAACTTGGAGCATCGTGGCGTCGCCGTCTCCGAGGCGCGCAACGCTGCCGAGGCGCTCGATGCCCTCGATGGGGGTGACCTGCCCGACCTGCTGCTCCTCGATATCAACCTGCCCGACCGTACGGGCTGGGACGTCCTCCGCGCCCTCCACGCCCGCGGCAAGACGCCGCGGACGATCGTCGTCTCGGCCGTGCGCATCCCGCCGGAGAAGCTTCGCGAGTTCGCGGTCGACGCCTACCTGCCGAAGCCCTTCCCGATCGAGGCGCTCGTCCGCATCTGCACCGAAGGGACCGACGCCTGATGGAGGTCGAGCTCGCGGCCTCGGCCATTCTCGCCGTCCTGCTGCTCGTCTACCTGGTCGTCGCCCTGCTCATGCCAGAGCGCTTCGGATGATGGGCCACGACCTGCCTGCCCCGGCCGGCCATCCGGATGGCGATGCGGCGCATCCGACCATGCGCCTGGCGGCGGCATGCGAGCTCGTTGCTCTTGGTGTCGCGCCCGTGGCGACGATCACCGTCGCGCGGTCCGACCGCGCCTCAGCGGTGGCGCAGCTGGCTGACCGGATCGCCGCCGACCACGGCGTCGAGGCGCGCGTCGAGCTCGGTCTGCGTGCCATCACGATCCGCATCGGTCGAGCCCATGGATGACGTGCTGATCCTGCTCGTGATCCTTCTCGCCGCACTGCTGACCTACGGCCTCGTCGTCCTCGGCGAGCGCGTCGGATGACCCTGAACGGCGCCCTCCAGATCGGCGTGTACATCGCGATCCTTCTGCTTGCGGCCAAGCCGCTCGGTTCGTACATGGCGCGCGTCTACGAGGGCCATCCGACGCTGCTGTCGCGCGCCTTCGGCCCGTTCGAGCGCCTGCTGTACCGGCTGTTCGGCACCGATGAGGCCGATGAGATGGGCTGGAAGCGTTACGCGGTGGCGATGTTGATCTTCAACGGCCTCGGCCTGCTCGCCGTGTACGCGCTGCAGCGTCTCCAGGGCGGCCTCCCGCTGAACCCGCAGGGATTCCCGGGCGTGGCGCCGGATCTCGCGTTCAACACGGCGGCGAGCTTCGCATCGAACACGAACTGGCAGTCGTACGGCGGCGAGACGACGATGAGCTACCTGACCCAGATGCTGGCGCTCACCGTCCAGAACTTCGTGTCGGCCGCCACCGGCATGGCGGTGCTCATCGCCTTCATCCGCGGGCTCCGCGCGCGCTCGGCCACGACGCTCGGCAACTTCTGGGTCGACCTGACGCGGGGAACGCTTTACATCCTTCTGCCGCTGGCGATCGTCCTGGCACTGCTCCAGGTCTCGCAGGGCGTGATCCAGAACCTCTCGGCCTACCAGCCGGTCCAGATGCTGGAGGGCGGCGAGCAGCTCCTCGGCATGGGTCCGGCCGCCGCGCAAATCGCGATCAAGCAGCTCGGGACGAACGGCGGCGGCTTCTTCAACGTCAACTCGTCGCACCCGTTCGAGAACGCCACCACGTTGTCGAACTTCGGCGAGATGCTCGCGATCCTGCTGATCGCCGGCGCCCTCTGCTACACATTCGGGAAGATGGTCGGCGACACCCGCCAGGGCTGGGCGGTGCTCGCCGCGATGACGATCATGTTCGTCGTCCTCCTCGGCGTGGCCGCGCTCAGCGAGCAGGGCGGCAACCCGATGCTCACCGCTGCCGGCGTCGACCAGGTGGCCAGCGAGACGCAGTCCGGCGGCAACATGGAGGGCAAGGAGGTCCGCTTCGGGATCGCCAACTCTGCCCTGTGGGCGACCGCCACGACCGCAGCCAGCAACGGGTCGGTGAACGCGATGCACGACTCGTTCACCCCCATCGGCGGCGCAGTCCCGATGTTCCTCATGCAGCTCGGCGAGGTCGTCTTCGGCGGCGTCGGCTCCGGCCTGTACGGGATGCTGATCTTCGCCATCCTCGCCGTCTTCATCGCCGGTCTGATGGTCGGCCGCACGCCGGAGTACCTCGGCAAGAAAATTGGCCCGTTCGAGATGAAGATGGCGGTCCTCGTCATCCTCATCCCACCGCTCATGGTGCTCGTCGGGACGGCCATCACGGTGCTCGCGCCGATGGGAATCGCCGGGCTCCAGGACTCCGGGCCGCACGGCTTCAGCGAGATCCTCTACGCGTTCAGCTCCATGGGCAACAACAACGGCAGCGCCTTCGCCGGCTATACCGCCAACCAGGGGCTGGTCAACACCATCGGCGGCTTCGCGATGATCGCGTCGCGCTACTGGCTCGCGATCCCCGTGCTTGCGATCGCCGGCGCGCTGGCGGCGAAGCAGCCCGTCCCGCCGAGCCTCGGCACGCTGCCGACGCATACGCCGCTGTTCGTTGCGCTCCTGATCGGGACGGTGATCCTCGTCGGCGCGCTGACCTTCATTCCGGCCCTTGCGCTGGGGCCGATCGTCGAACATCTCCTGCTGCAGGCCGGAGTGACCTTCTAGGCCGATGACCGACTCGCTTCCACCCACCCACCCGATCCCCGATCGCGACGCCGATCCGACCCGCGGCCTGACACCGCCGACCCGTCGCACCGCCGAGACCGATGCGATGAAGGAGCTCACCGCGCGACGACGCGGCCGTGCGCCGCTCTTCTCCGGCCCGCTCGTGCGTGCGGCGATCGGCCAGTCCTTCGTGAAGCTCGACCCGCGGCACCTCGTCGGCAACCCGGTGATGTTCGTGGTCGGTATCGGTGCTGTGCTCACGACGTACGTGACGAGCACGCAGTTCGTCAGCGGCGACGCCGCCGCGGGCTTCAGCCTCCAGATCTCCCTGTGGCTGTGGTTCACCGTCCTCTTCGCGAACTTCGCCGAGGCGATGGCCGAGGCTCGCGGTCGCGCCCAGGCGACGACCCTGCGCGCCACCCAGCGCGAGACGCCGGCGCGCCTGGTGAAGGGCGCCGCGGTCGAGATGGTCAGCTCCAGCCGGCTGCGCAGTGGCGACGTCGTCCTCGTGGAGGAGGGCGAGCTCATCCCCGGCGACGGCGAGGTGATCGAGGGCGTGGCCTATGTCAACGAGGCCGCCATCACCGGCGAATCGGCCCCGGTCCTCAAGGAGCCGGGCACCGACATCCGCTCTTCCGTCACCGGTGGGACGCAGGTCGTCAGCGACCGGCTCCGGATCCGGATCACGAGCGATCCGGGGTCCAGCTTCCTGGATCGCATGATCGCGCTCGTCGAGGGCGCGGTGCGGCAGCGCACGCCGAACGAGATCGCGCTGGCGATCCTGCTCGCCGCGCTCACGATCGTCTTCCTGCTGGCCGTGGGCACACTTCAGCCGTTCGCGATCCACGCCGGGGATCCGGTGGCGACCGTGATCCTGGTGGCGCTGCTCGTGTGCCTCATCCCGACCACGATCGGCGGCCTGCTGTCGGCGATCGGCATCGCCGGCATGGACCGCGTCACGCGATTCAACGTGCTCGCCATGTCCGGGCGCGCCGTCGAAGCGGCCGGAGACGTCGACACCCTGCTCCTCGACAAGACGGGGACGATCACCTACGGCAACCGCCTCGCCGCGGAGTTCGTGCCGGTCGACGGCGTTGGGCCGACCGAGCTGGCGGCTGCGGCGCACCGGGCCAGCCTGGGCGACGAGACCCCCGAGGGGCGCTCGATCGTTGCGTTGGCGGAGCAGCACGGCGTCGCCTCGGACGGTGCGGTGCCCGATGGCGCCGAGGTCGTGGCCTTCAGCGCCGAGACGCGGATGAGCGGCCTCCGCCTCGACGGCCGCGCGTATGCCAAGGGCGCCGTCGACGCGGTGCTGGCATCGATCGGTTCACCCGAGGCGACTTCGCAGATGACCGCCGAGGTCGAGCGCATCTCGCGAGCCGGCGGGACGCCGCTCGCGGTGGCCGCCGACCGCAGGCTTCTCGGCCTCATTTACCTCAAGGACACCGTAAAGCCGGGCATGCGCGAGCGGTTCGAGGAGTTCCACAGGATGGGCATCCGCACGATCATGGTCACCGGCGACAACCCGCTCACGGCGGCCACGATCGCAGCCGAGGCGGGCGTCGACGACTTCGTGGCGGAGGCGAAGCCCGAGCAGAAGATCGACATCATCCGCGAGCAGCAGGCCTCCGGGCGCCTCGTCGCCATGACCGGCGACGGCACGAACGACGCGCCCGCGCTTGCACAGGCCGACGTCGGGCTGGCCATGAACTCGGGCACGGCCGCGGCCAAGGAGGCGGCCAACATGGTCGACCTCGACTCGAACCCGACGAAGCTCATCGAGGTCGTCGCCATCGGCAAGCAGCTGCTCATTACGCGCGGCGCGATCACGACCTTCAGCATCGCAAACGACGTGGCGAAGTACTTCGCGATCATCCCCGCCGCGTTCGTGGCCACCTACCCGGAGCTCGGCGCCCTCAACGTCATGGGCCTCGCCACCCCTGAGAGCGCGATCCTGTCGGCGGTCATCTTCAACGCCCTCATCATCATCGGACTCGTTCCCCTCTCCCTGCGCGGCGTCGCCTACCGGCCGGCGCCGGCCGCCGACCTGCTGCGGCGCAACCTGCTGATCTACGGGCTGGGCGGGATCCTCGTCCCGTTCATCGGCATCAAGGCCATCGACGTGATCGTCTCGGCGATCGGGCTGGCGTAGGAGGCAAGCGATGGAGATCATCCGGCAGGTGCGCTCCGCCCTCGTCGCGCTGCTTGTCTTCACGGTCCTCACCGGGCTCGTCTACCCGCTCGCGATAACCGGCCTGGCCCTGGTCATCTTCCCCGACCAGGCCAATGGCAGCCTCATCCGCAACGAGTCCGGCGACGTCGTCGGCTCGCGCCTGATGGGTCAGCCGTTCAGCGGCGACGCGTACTTCCACTCGCGCCCGTCGGCGGCCGGCGACGGGTACGACGGATCGGCTTCGAGCGGCTCGAACCTCGGCCCCACCAGCGCCGACCTGCACGCCAGCGTCGCGGAGCGCGTGGCCGCGTACCGCGAGGTCAACGGATTGGCCGATGACGCGCTCGTGCCGGTCGACGCCGTCACGGCCTCGGCGAGCGGGCTGGATCCGCACATCTCGATCGCCAACGCGCTGCTCCAGCTCCCCCGCGTGGCCGCCGTCCGGGGCCTCTCAGAGGACGAGGTGCGGACGCTCGTCGCCGAGCACACCGACGGCCGCTCCCTAGGGATCCTCGGTGAGCCGGGCGTCAACGTGCTCGAGCTGAACCTCGCGCTCGACGAGGTCGCGCCCATCGACGGCTCCGGCTGAGCGTGTTTTGATCCGGGACGTGGCCCAGACCGAGGGACCCCGCGATCCGGGTCGGCCCAGCGCGGAGCAGATGCTCGAGCGCGTCCGCCGCGAGGCAGGCGCGGGCGCCCGCGGGCGCCATCGGCTCTACGTCGGCATGGCGCCCGGGGTCGGCAAGACGTACGCCGCCCTGGAGGAGCTCAAGCGCAGGCGCGATCGCGGGACCGACGCCGTCATCGGCTTCGTCGAGACCTATGGCCGCAAGCACACCATCGAGGCGATCGGCGATCTCGAGATCGTGCCTCGCAGGCAGATCGAGTACCGCGGCGTGACGCTCGAGGAGATGGATCTCGACGCGGTCATCGCGCGAGACCCGCACGTCGTCCTCGTCGACGAGATCGCGCACACCAACGCCCCGGGCTCGAAGCACGAGAAGCGATGGCAGGACGCCAACGAGCTGCTCGACCATGGCATCACCGTCATCAGCACGATGAACGTCCAGCACGTCGAGAGCCTGGCTGACATCGTCGAGCGCATCACCGACGTGGCCGTTCGCGAGCGCGTGCCCGACCACGTCCTCGACAGCGCCGACGAGGTCCAGCTGGTCGACATGACCCCTCATGCCCTGCGCCAGCGCCTGCGCCACGGAAACGTGTACCCGCCCGAGCGGGCCGAGCAGGCGCTGCAGGGCTTCTTCCGCGAGGGAAACCTCACGGCGCTGCGTGAGCTCGTCCTGCGGCGGCTCTCGAGCGTCGTCGAGGAGAACCTCGAGGCGTACATGCGCGACCAGGCGGTCGACGCGTCCTGGCCGGCCAGCCAGGGGGTCGCCGTCGCGGTGGATGCCTCACCGGGCTTCGGTCATACCCTCCGCCGTGCCTGGCGCAACGCGAACGCGCTCCAAGCGCCGCTGACCGTCATCTGGGTCGAGCCGTCGGGCTGGGGTGGCGCCTCGCCGGAGGACCGCGCGCAGCTCGAGGAGAACCTACGCCTGGCCGATGACCTCGGCGCCGAGATCGTCCGACGCACGGGCGGGGACCCGGCCGACGAGGTCATGCACGTCGTGCGCGAGCGCAACGTCGAGTCGGTGTACGTCACCCGATCCAGCCGGAAGCGGTGGGGCCTCGGCCGAGCAGACCTCGCAGCACGCCTCCTCGACGGAGCCGGCGACGTCGACGTCCACGTCGTGGCCACGCGATCCGGCAACGGAACCTGAGCAGGTTGGGGTGGCCTACGGGGGTCGAACCCGTAACCTTCGGATCCACAATCCGATGCTCTGCCGGTTGAGCTAAGGCCACCACGAAACGCCGCGCGTGGTCACAGCGCGGCGCATCGGTATCGTCGCTGAAAGCACGGACCTGCGCAACCGGCCGCGCGATTTCACCAGTGGAGGTATCGGCCAAGAATGGGCCGTTCTCGGTTCGTGGTCGGCGGTGGCTTGCACCGGATGACCGCTTCGGCGAACGAGGGCCCGTTCTTCGCAGATAGCTTCACCCCGTGAAATCGCCGCGCCGCGAACCCTCAGGTGCCGCGGTTCATCGCGCGGAGGACAACGAGGACGAGGATCGACCCGAGCACGGCGATGACCAGCGCGCCGAGCCAGCCGGACGCTTCGTTCTGGCCGAGCACGCTCACCCACAGAAAGCCACCGATCAGACCACCGGCGACCCCGACCAGCAGCGTGCCGATGCAGCCCATCCGTTCGCGGCCGGGCACGAAGAAGCCGGCGATCGCGCCGGCGACGAGGCCGATGATGATCCACCCCAGGATGCCGAGTTCGGGCATGAGGTCCTCCTTGTCGGATGCGCCGCGGCCGGCGCGTCGCGCCCGCTCTGGTGCACGCGCCGTGCCGAGCGCTCAGTCCTCGATCGTGCGCGTCATGTCGACAGTCACCGATCCGGCCACCACCTCGGCCGGGAAGCGATCGAGCGGCGGGACCCCGGTCTGCAGCGGCACGCCGTCGACGGTCCACGCACGGCCCTCGCAGTCGGAGAGGCCGTCCGGACCGATCACGACGTCGCAGTCCTCGGTCACCGGGCTCGCGGCGGCGACCGCGGTCACCCCGACGAATGGCCCGGGCGCCACGATCACGCTCAGCTGCACGCGCCCGTCGCCAGCATCACGCTCCCCGTCCCAGCCATAGGAACGGGTCAGCAGCACATCGCGCAGCACCGGCCCATCGAACACCTCGGCGGCAGTGGCGACGACGACCGCCGTGTCGTCGCGTGGCGGCGCGAAGTAGAAGATCGCCGGTCGCACGAGGAGCGCAACCGCCAGGCCGGCGAGGGCGATGAGCAGGCAACCGACCGCCGCCCGCCGGATCGGGACCGGCTCATCCATCGGCGATCGGTGGCAGCAGCTCGATCAGCGTTGCGCCGGTGCAGTTGTAGAACAGCGTCCCGTTCATCCGAACGGAGCGCCCGTCGATGCCACGGCGCACGAGCGCGGTATGGCCGTGCAGCCACAAGGGCGGCTCGAGCCGGCTCATCAGCCACCGGAAGGCGGTGAACCCGCGGTGCGCCAGGTCGTCGTCGTCGTTGACGTCGCGGGGTGGCGCGTGGCTGACCACGAGCACGGGGCGCGCGCGCGTGGCGCGCAGCCAGGCGTTAAGCGCCTTGCGCCACATGTCGCCGGCCGGCACCTCGAGCCCTCGCCCGGAGTACGTCGGCGACCCGGAGAAGCCGATGATGCGCAGCCCCGCCTCGTCGACGAGCTTGGCGTCCGGCATCGGCTCCGGCAGCAGCGCGGGCTCCGTGTGCGCCCAGGCGGCGCCGACGTCGTGGTTACCTCGGACGTAGTGGAGTGGCGCTCCGAAGGCGTCTACGACGAACGAAAGGTACTCCGGTTGGAGGTCGCCGGCCCCGATGATCATGTCGATCGGGCCGAGCCGCTCGCGGTTCCCCGGCGAGTCGAGGGACGGATCGGGCTCGTCCGAGACGGCGAGAATCCGGATCGGGCGCTCACCGCGCTCGGCGAATGGGGCCGGATCCGGCCAGCGCACGCCGAGCCGATCGGTCACGTGCGCTCGTCATCCGCGCGGAGCAGGTCGTGGCGCGAGACCTCGTCGAGGGCGTCGCGCTGCTCCACGGTACGCGACTGCCTGCCGGCGGCGGCCTGCCGCACCTGCGATGCCCCGGCGAGACTGCTGGCGTCGAGGGTCGCCTGGCCGGGACGGGTCACGCCAGGCAGAACGAGCTGAGTGACATCCGCGTCGATCTCGACGGCGCCGGCCTGACGGGCGGCGGCCACGCGATTGTGCCCGTCCGCCACGTAGTAGTCGTCGCCGGCCTGGACGAGGTCCACGGCCGGCAGCGTCTCGAGCCGGTCCACGGCGCGGTTGATGCGCTGCCAGCGCGCCTCCCAGTTCTTCCCGCGCAGGTCGGGCAAGGGCAGGAAGTCGGCCGTGTTCTGGGAGGGATTCCGCAGCGTGCCGACGACTCGGTCGGTCGGCACCGACCGGAGCCCGATGCGCCGGCGCGGCGCGGTGCTGGCGCCGGGAAGGACGTCGTACAGCGAGGGCAGGGGCTCGCGCTCGGCGCGACGCCGCGCAATGCCCTCGCGCCCGCGACGCCTCCACGCGTCCCACGCCCGGCCGGCGAGTGCGGCGAGCACGAGGACGACTGAGGCGCGTGCGAGGAGCCAGCGGAGCATGGACATCGTCATGGATGGTGGGCGAGATGGCACGGGCCGGGTCGGCCGGTTGCGCACCGTACTATGATGCCTTCCCCGAGCATGGGCCGCCACGGCCCAACCTGGCTTGCCGTGCGACTACAGCAGGAACGGAGACTCGATGGCGACAGTCACCTTCGACCACCTCTACAAGAAGTACGGCGAGGACGTCGTCGCCGTCAACGACCTCAACCTGGAGATCGGCGACGGCGAGTTCATCTGCCTGGTCGGGCCGTCCGGCTGCGGCAAGACGACCGCGCTGCGCTGCGTGGCCGGGCTGGAGGAGATCACCGACGGGCGCCTGCTCATCGGCGATCGCGTCGTGAACGACGTGGCGCCGAAGGACCGTGACATCGCCATGGTCTTCCAGAGCTATGCGCTCTACCCCCACATGAGCGTCTACGACAACCTCGCCTTCGGCCTGAAGCTGCGCAAGACGAGCAAGGCCGACATCGAGCGCCGGGTCAAGGATGCGGCCGATATCCTCGGCCTCGACAAGTTCCTCGATCGCAAGCCCAAGGCGCTCTCCGGCGGGCAGCGCCAGCGGGTGGCCCTCGGTCGCGCGATCGTGCGCGAGCCATCGGTCTTCCTCATGGACGAGCCGCTGTCGAACCTCGACGCCAAGCTGCGCGTGCAGACGCGGGCCGAGATCGCGCGGCTCCACCAGCGCCTCGGCACGACGACGGTCTACGTCACCCACGACCAGGTCGAGGCGATGACGATGGGCGACCGGATCGCGGTCATGAAGGACGGCGTCCTCCAGCAGATCGGCACACCCCAGGAGCTGTACGACCACCCGGTGAACGTCTTCGTCGCCGGGTTCATCGGCTCACCGGCCATGAACTTCGCGACCACGAAGTCGGAGGGCAAGGACCTCATCCTCGGCGGTGCCAAGCTGGTGCTCGCCGGCGACCAGGCTCGAGCCGCGGACTCGCGACCGGACGGCGCGAATGTCCTGATCGGATTCCGCCCGGAGCACATCGTGCTGGCCAACGGCACCGATGGCGATGCAGTGAATTTCCCGGCGAAGGTGGACGTCGTCGAATACCTCGGCAGCGAGGAGCTCATCCACGCCCAGGCCGAGGGCCACGAGATCGTCGCCCTGCTGCCGTCGGACAAGAAGGTCGGCGTCGGCGACACCGTGACGTTCGCCGTACCGATGGAGAAGCTCCACATCTTCGATCCCGAATCGGAGAAGGCACTGGCGGGCTGAGGCGCCAGATACAACGAACAATCGAAGACCCGAGCAGCGCGGGGGAGCCCGCTGGCTCCCTCCACGCAGAAACCGATGGAACGCGCGGCATCGGCCGCGCACCAAGGAGCAGGTGGAGGAACCGGATGCGTAAGTTTCGAGTCGTAACCCCGTTCATCATCGCGATGCTGGTGCTGACGGCCTGTCCCGCCAGCGAGGGAGAGGGCGACGGCAGCCCCGCCGGCGATGGCGACGGGGACTTCTCTGGCGAGACCGTCTCGGTCCTCGCCGTCTGGGGTGGAGCGGAGCTCGAGAGCTTCCAGGCAATGGTCGCACCCTGGGAGGAGGAGACCGGCGCCATCGTCGAGGTGGAGAGCACGCGTGACATCGACGCCGTCCTTCAGCAGCGCGTCGAGGGCGGCACGCCGCCGGACCTCGCAGGATTGCCGGGACCGGGCGTCATGGCGCAGTTCGCGCGCAGCGGCGACCTCAAGCCGCTGCCCCAGGAGGTTCAGGACGTTCTGAGCGAGGAGTACGACGAGGGCTGGGCGGTCGCCGGGACGGTCGACGACCAGCTCGTCGGCGTCTTCATCAAGACCGCCCTGAAGGGGCTGATCTGGTACAACCCGGCACAGTTCGAGGCCGCCGGTTACACCGTGCCCGAGGACTTTGCCGGCCTGGAAGCCCTGGTCGACCAGATCGCGGCCGACGGGACGACGCCGTGGGGCATCGGTCTCGAGAGCGGCGCCGCGACCGGCTGGCCGGGCACCGACTGGGTCGAGGACTTCGTCCTGCGGCAGTCAGGTCCCGACGTTTACGACCAGTGGGTCAACGGCGAGCTTGCGTGGAGCTCCCCGGAGATCCGCGCAGCCTTCGAAGCGTTCGCCACATGGGCCTCGGACGAGCAGTACACCTTCGGTGGTCCGGATGTCTCGCTGGGCACCGCCTTCGGCAACGGCGGCGACTGCCTGTTTAGCGATCCGCCCGGGTGCCAACTGCATCACCAGGCCAGCTTCATGGGCGGCGAGGCCGGGTTCTTCGAAACGAACTTCCCGGACGTCGCCGTCGCCGGCGAGACGTACGACTTCTTCGTCATGCCGGGCATCGAGTTCGATGGGGTCACATCGGCGGGCGACCTCTTCGGCATGTTCAACGACACGCCCGCGGCGCAGTCGTTGATCTCGTACCTCGTCACCGCCGAGGCCCAGCAGATCTGGGTCGAGCGCGGCGGTGCGCTCTCGGCAAACCGCAACGTCTCGCCCGACGTCTATCCCGATGAGCCGGGGCGGAAGTCGGCTGAGGCCCTGACTACCGCCGAGACGGTGCGCTTCGACGCGTCGGACATGATGCCGGCGGAGATGGGAGCCGCTTTCCTCGAGGGGATCGTCAACACGGTGCAGAGCCCGGATGACCTCGACTCGATCCTGACGACGCTGGACGAGGTCCAGGCATCGGCCTACGGGGAGTAGCGACCTGACCGGTCCGGGTCGCAGACTGCGGCCCGGACCACCACCACTCACGAACATCGGAGGTTGGTGAATGGAGACGCTTGGGACAGCGATCGTCGTAGTGATCGGCGTGCCCGCGGTCGTGTGCGGCTACATCATCGCCACGGAGTGGGTCATCCGCGGGCTCTCGGGACCGGCAAAGTCGCGCGTGCGCCCGTGGCTGTGGGTCCTTCCGGCGTTCCTGTTCCTGACCGTCTTCCTCATCTACCCGACAATCAGGACCTTCATCAACTCGCTCTTCGACCGACAAGGTGAGTTCATCGGCATCCAGAACTACCTGGACCTATTCGCCGACGCCGATTTCTGGCAGGTCCTCGCCAACAACGCGCTATGGCTGATCTTCTTCACCGGCGTCGTGCTGGTGATCGGCCTCGTGATCGCCGTTCTCACGGATCGCGTCCGCTACGAGACGTTCGCCAAGGCCGTGATCTTCATCCCGATGGCCATCAGCTTCGTGGCGGCGGGCGTGATCTGGAGCTTCATGTATCACATCAACCCGAACATCGGGACGGTCAACGCCGGCCTGGTCGCGGTCGGACTCGAGCCCCAGGCATTCATCCAGGAGTGGCCGCGCAACACCTTCCTCTTGATCGTCGTGGGCATCTGGATGTGGGTCGGCTTCGCGATGATCATCCTCTCTGCGGGGTTGAAGGGCATCAGCACGGAGCTGCTCGAGGCCGCGCGCATCGACGGCGCGACCGAGATCCAGGTGTTCTTCCGCATCATCTTGCCGCTGCTGGCGCCGACGATCGCGGTCGTGGGGACGACCGTCGTGATCACCGCCCTGAAGACGTTCGACATCGTCTACACCATGACCGGCGGCCTCTACGACACATCGGTCATCGGCTTCGAGTTCTACCGCGAGCAGTTCACGAATCGTGATCCGGGGGCGGCGGCCGCGGTCGCCATCCTGCTGCTGCTCGCGATCGTGCCGATCATGCTCATCAATGTCCGCCGGTTCCGGGTACAGGAGGAGATGCGATGACGGCCGTCGACGGGACTGCGCCGCGCGCACGAGAGCGTTCCGGGCTGGCGGCGTCGATCGTCCGCGGGCTCAACCGCTGGCCGGTGCACCTGACCCTGATCGTGATCGGTCTGGCCTGGTTCCTGCCGACCGCCGCGCTGCTGGTGAGCTCGTTCCGCCCGGCCAACGAGGTCCTCACCACCGGGTGGTGGACCGCCTTCTCGCTGCCATTCAACTTCACGCTGGAGAACTACAGCGATGTGCTCGGGACGAACCGGATGGCCACGAGCTTCCTGAACAGCCTGTTCATCACGATCCCGGCGGTGCTGATCCCGATCATGATCGCGGCGTTCGCGGGGTACGCCTTCGCGTGGATGAACTTCCCCGGCAAGGACGTTCTGTTCATCATCGTCGTCGGGCTCCTCGTGATCCCGCTCCAGTCTGCGCTGATCCCGGTTCTCCAGATCGTCACCGGCGTCGGGCTCACCGGGTCCTTCCTCGCGATCTGGCTGGCGCACGCCGGCTTCGGCCTGCCGTTCGGCATCTTCCTGCTGCGCAACTTCATCGGCGCCCTGCCGAAGGAGATGTTCGAGTCGGCGTATATCGATGGCGCCAGCCACGTCACCGCGTTCTTCCGGCTCGTGCTGCCGCTCTCCGTGCCCGCCATCGCCTCGATGGCGATCTTCCAGTTCATGTGGGTCTGGAATGACCTGCTCGTCGCCCTCATCATCCTGTCCGGCGGCGGGCCGTCGGTGCAGCCGATGACGGTGACCATCGCGAGCCTGGTGCAATCGACCGGCCAGGGCTGGCACCTGCTGACCGCCGCGGCCTTCATCAGCATGGCGCTGCCACTGATCGTCTTCTTCTCGCTCCAGCGCTACTTCGTGCGCGGCATCCTCGGCGGATCCGTCAAGGGCTAACCAGCAGGCGAGGCAGAGTCCGTGATCGGGCGGTGTAGGATGAGCGCCACCCCCACTCAGACGCACGGAGGATGACGGTGGAGCTCGAGCAGCAACTTGCATCGGTACCGCTCCTGGCGGGCCTCGAACCGCGCGTGCGCCGTCGGCTGGCGGAGGTCGGCAAGCGCCGCACGTACTCGGCGGACGAGGAGATCGTCCGCGAGGGATCGACCGGCACGGCGCTCTACATCCTTCTCTCGGGCGCAGCCCGCGTCGAGCAGGACGGCACGGAGATCGGTCAGCTCGCCGCCGGCGACTTCTTCGGAGAGCTGGCGCTGATCGAAGAGCACCCGCGCTCGGCAACCGTCGTGGCCGCCGCCGAGACCGACTGCCTCCTCTTCCCCGCCTGGGAGTTCACGGCGCTGCTCGAGGAGCACCCGGAGGTCGCCCTCCCGATCCTGCGCGTCCTCATCCGTCGGCTCCACCGCAGCGAGCACCACACGGCCTGAGCCCGGCGTACAGCGGTGGGGCTCCGCGTCGTCGTCGAGGTCGCCTCGAAGCGCGCCTTCGCGAGCGCGCTCGGCTGGCCGGGGTGGTCGCGTGGCGCGAAGACGCCGGACGAAGCGATCGAGGCGCTCCTTGCGTACGCCCCGCGATACGCGCGGGTCGCGAGGCGCGCCAAGGTCGCGTTCCGGCCGCCAGGCACGGCCCGCGGCATCGAGATCGTCGAGCGGCAGACCGGTGGCGGCGGCACCGAGTTCGGGGTCCCCAGCGCGACCGCGCGCGCCGAGGCCGAACCTCTCCCCTCGCGTGACCTGAAGCGCCTCGTGGCGCTGCTCGAGGCCTCGTGGGAGACGTTCGACGCGGTCGCGCGCAGGGCGGACGGCGTGACCCTCACGGTCGGCCCGCGCGGCGGCGGGCGCCAGGTGCCGAAGATGGTCGAGCACGTGCGCGAGGCGGAATCGGCGTACGTCCATCAGCTCGGGACGAAGGCATCGGGCCAGTCGATGGCCGAGCTGCGAACATCTTTCGTCGAGGCGCTGCGGTTGCTGGCCGCCGGCGATGAGCTCCCGATGCCGAACAAGGTGAAGCGGCCGTGGACGCCGCGCTACGCCATCCGCCGCTCCGCCTGGCACGCCCTCGACCATGCCTGGGAGATCGAAGACCGGACCCCCTGACCGGTCGTCGACTCGCGCGCACCGGTTGCCGCCCAGAGGAACTAACGGCCAACTTCGGGCGCTGGAGTCCCGAACTCCGGCCTCTCCGTGGCCGCCACGACCGCTCCGCGGCAACTTCCGGCGAGCTTGCCGGTCGAATCGCCGGCAATTTTGGCCGTTAGTGCCGCTCATGCGCAACTTTCGGGACGCTCGCCCTCGGATCCGTCAGATCTCCGCGCCCTGGTCCTCCGCGGTGATGAGGATCGGGTTGCCGTCCGGGTCCTCCACGATCGCGGCGTATGGGCCATCCGACTTCCACGGCGCCTTGCGACCGACGTAGCCGAGGCCGGTGAGCTCGGCGAAAAGTTCGTCGACCGCCGCGCGAGTCCCGGCGTAGAACTCGAGCGAAATGTTGTAGCTGCCCCTCGGTGCGGGCTGGCGCTCCGGGTCGTGGCCCGGGAAGAAGACGGTGTCGAAGAAGATCGTCACGCCGCTGGGCATGCGGTGCATGACGAACCGCTTCTCATCCGCGTCGGCGGGGATGTCGAGCCCCAGGCGCCGGTAGAACTCCAGCGTCTGGCGCATGTCGCTGACGACCAGGCCGACCATCGCGAGCTGCATCGGCATCGGTCTCGTCTCAGGCCATCCGGGTGAGGATCTGCTCGCGGTCGAAGATCCAGCTGCCCAGCGCGACAGCCACGCCGATGAGGATCGCCACCACGAGGTCGCCGATGATCACCTGCTCCATCGTGAATGACGCCTGTCCGCTGAAGAACCCGGCGATGGCAACTGCGATGATCGGGATGACGATGAAGCTGCCCAGCTGCTGCGCGGTGCGGGCATCGTTGACCCGCGCGCTGACGATGATCCCGAGCAGCACGCTGAGCAGGCAGATGAGCGGCACCAGGCTGAGCATCGCCACGCGCCAGACATCGTTGAAAATGAGCTCGGTGAGGGCCGGGTCGGCGATCGCGCCGTTGACGAGCCCGTAGAGAACGAACACGGACCACGTGGCCAGGACCGCAGGAGCGGCCGCGGCCAGGGCCTTGCCCACGATCAGCTCCGACACCTCCATGGGCGTCGCCAATTGAGGCTCGAGCGAACGTGCCGTCTTCTCGCCGATGACCGACTGGGTCGCGATCGCCATCGGCACCATGGCCGGAATGAGGAGGAAGTAGGCCAGGAAGTTCAGGACGATGAACCCCTGTGCCGCCAGCTTGGGATCGAGGTCCGGGAACTGGCTGATGTACTGCTCCACCTGGCCCATCTGGTCGGGGTCGATCTCGTTGACCTCGACGAAGGCGACGATCCCGGTCGGGATCGCAGCGAAGATCAACGCCGGGAAGACGACGGCTCCGAGGAGGAGGCGGTTCGAGAGCAGGTCGCGAGCCTCCTTGATGACGATCGCCCAGACGTAACCCGGCCGCATCATTCGCCCGCCTGACCGATGCGTTCGGCGTCGCGGGTCGCGGCCTCACCCACGAGGTCGAGGTAGACCTGCTCGAGGGTCACCGCCTCCTCCGCCACGCCCACGATCCGCGCTCCCGCGTCGACAAGGCTTCGCACCAGCTCGGGGTTGTCCCCGCGCGGGTCACCGACCTCGACGAGCAGCGAGCCGTTCGACGCCCGGGCGCCCCCGACGAACGGGAGGTCGCCGAGCAGGTCGAGGAACGACTCCGGCCGGCGTGCCCCGACGAGGTCGACACGCACCGATGCGGTCCCGTTGCGCCGGCGCAGGCGCGCCGGCGAGTCGACCTGCAGCAACGTGCCGCGCATGATGCCGATCCGGTCGCACAGCCGCTCCGCCTCATCGAGATTGTGCGTGCACACGACGATGCTCCGGCCCGCGTCGCGGAGCGTGGCAACGAAGTCGCGGATCGTCTTGGCCGCCGACGGATCGAGCGCGCTCGTCGGCTCATCGAGGTACAGCACCTCGGGCTCGTGGAGCAGCGCGCGGGCTATGGCGACCTTCTGGCGCATCCCCTTGCTGAAGTCGCCGACGCGGCGGTCCCCCGCATCGGCGAGGCCGACGACGCCGAGGTATCGGTCGACTGCCCGTCGCAGGTCCGCGCCGCGCAGCCCGTAGAGGCGCCCGTAGTAGCCGAGATTCTGCCGTGCGGTCAGGCGATCGTGGAGCCCGGGCGACTCGGTGAGGATGCCGGTCCTCGCCCGGATGCCCTGCGAGTCCGGTCCGAGCTGCATGCCGTTGATCACGGCGCCGCCGGTCGTCGGGGCGATCAGTCCGGCCAGCATTCGCACGCTCGTCGTCTTGCCCGCGCCGTTCGGCCCGAGCAGGCCGAAGATCTCGCCGTCACCGACCGTGAAAGTGAGGTCGTGGACCGCGGTGAGTGTGCCGAAGGTCTTGCCGAGGCCAGTGGTCTCGATCATCGGGCAGCAGTGCGCATGGTTGGCCGCATGCTAGCCCGGATCGTGCTCCTCGGAACATGACCCAATCGCCGTCGGCGCACCACGCATCAGCCGGGATGCGCATCGGCCGCCCAGCAGCCGAATGCCTCCATCCGGACGCCGTCCAGACGGCTCACGGGCGCCCCTGCATCCATCGGGATGCAGCCTGTAGCGCGAGCGGCCGATACGCATCATTCCGGTAACTCTGCGTTAACCAGGCGGTAATGCATGCGCGCTCAGACTGGGTCGCATGCCATCCCGAAGCAGGCTCCGGGACATCGGGCTCGAGCAGGTCGACGTTCTCCGTCGCCGCCTGGGTCGTGAAGCGCGCGTGCTCCGCATTCAGGCCGGCCTCAGCCAGTCCGAGCTCGCCCAAGGCGCCGGCGTGTCGCGCGCGTGGGTTCATCGCTTCGAGATGGGCGGCATGAGGCGCCTGGACCTCGGTCGGGTCACGGTCGTCTTCGCGGTCCTCGGCCACAAGCTCGTCGCGAAGCCTTACCCGACGGGCGAGCCGCTGCGCGATGCCGGCCAGGTCCGGCTCCTGGAGCGCTTCAACGCTCGTGTTCCACCGCTCTGGCGACGCGCCTTCGAAGTGCCGATGCCGCTGCCTGGCGACCTGCGGGCGTGGGACGAATGCCTGACTGGCCCCTTGCACGATCGGCGTCGGGCGGAGACGAAGCCATCCGACCTGCAGGCGATCGAGCGGGCAATCGCGCTGAAGCTGCGGGACAGCGGCGTCGAGCGCGCGATCCTGCTCATCGCGGCAACGCACGCGAACCGCGAGCTCATCCGGCGGCACATCGGTTCGTTGCGACAGACGTTCCCGCTCGATACCCGCGCCACGCTCGCGGCATTGTCAGCGGGCGTCGATCCTGGGGCGAACGGCCTCGTGGTGCTGTGAGGTTTGCATCAGTCAGGAGGCATGTCGGCCGCCCAGTGCCCGATTGACGCGATCCGGACGCAGTCCTGACAGCTCCCGGGCGCCCATGCATCCATCGGGATGCAGCCTGTAATGTGAGCGGCCGATACGCATCATTGCGGAGTCACCGACAGGCACAGCATGGACGAACGAACGATCCGCACCGAGCGGCCCTGGACCGGGAAGCGGATCGCGGTCCGCGTCGACGAAGTCGAGCGCGCCGACGGCCACCGAACCAGCCGCGAGATCGTCGAGCACCCCGGAGCCGTTGCCATCCTCGCGTGGGACGGAGAGCGCCTGGCGGTGGTCAGCCAGTGGCGCCACGCCACCGGACAAGCGCTGCTCGAGATCCCGGCGGGCACCCTCGAGCCGGACGAGCCGCCGGCGGAGACCGCCAAGCGCGAGCTCGCCGAGGAATGTGGCCTCGCCGCGACGACGTGGGAGGCCGGTCCCCGCTTCTACACGGCCCCGGGCTTCTGCACCGAGCTGATGCACCTGTACTTGGCCACCGACCTGACCGATGCGCCCGGCCAGGCCGACCCCGACGAGCTGCTCGAGGCGTCGTGGATGACCCTTGACGATGCGCTCGAGGCGATCGACGACGGCCGGATCGTCGACGCGAAGAGCCTCGCGGCCATCGGGTGGCTCGCCCGCCGCCTCGCTCGCTAGGAACGTTCGCTGGCACGCCGGTTGCCGGACGGCGTCCTCGCATGACGCTCGAGCCGAAGGATCCGGTGGCTTCCGCCGAGGAAGCCGGGCTGCGCTACGTCACCGACGCCATGCCCGGCATCCGGCGCCGGCGCGCCGGCAGGGGCTTCAGCTACATCGGTCCCGACGGCGCGCGGATCACCGATGAGAACCGCCTCGATGAGATCCGGGCGCTCGCCATCCCGCCGGCGTGGACCGATGTCTGGATCTCGCCGATCAGGCGAGGCCACCTCCAGGCCACCGGCCGCGACGCCCGTGGCCGCAAGCAGTACCGATACCACCGGAGGTGGCGCGAGGTCCGCGACGAAGCGAAGTACGGCCGGCTCATCGAGTTCGCCCGCGCCCTTCCGCGCATCCGCCGCCGGACGGATCGCGACCTCCGGCGCCGCGGGCTCCCGCGCGAGAAGGTGCTCGCGCTCGTCGTTCGCCTCCTCGAGGCGACGCTCATCCGGGTCGGAAACGACGAGTACGCGCGCGACAACCGCAGCTATGGCCTCTCGACGATGCGCGACCGCCACGTCGAGGTTCGGGGCGCCACCCTGCGCTTCACGTTCCGCGGCAAGGGCGGAAAGGAGCACGAGATCGGCGTTCGGGACGAGCGGCTGGCGAGCCTCGTCCGCCAGGTGCAGCAGCTACCGGGCCAAACGCTCTTCCAATATCACGACGCGGACGGCGAGCGCCAGGAGGTCACGTCCGACGACGTGAACGCCTACCTCCGCGAGATCAGCGGCGACGACTTCACCGCGAAGGACTTTCGGACGTGGGCCGGCACGGTAGCGGCGGCGATGGCGCTCGAGGAGTTCAGCGAGATCGACGACGAGGCGGGTCGCAAGCGGGCGATCGTGCAGGCCGTCGAGGCGGTCGCAAAGCTCCTCGGCAATACGCCGACGGTGTGCCGGGCGTGCTACGTCCACCCCGACGTACTCGACGCGTACCTCGACGGCTCGTTCGTCGAGGCGCTCGCCGAGCGGGCTCGCGGCGTCGGCCGTGGCGTCCATGCCCTCCGACCCGAGGAAGCGGCGGTGCTCGGCCTGCTGCAGGCACGGCTCGCGCGAGAGCGCCGGTCTCGGCGCCACGCCGCTTGACGGGAACCCGACGCCTTGGACCTGAAAGGAGCTACGCGGCGTCTCCGAGTCGAGCCAATGCCCGCTGGTAGTCGTCGCTCTCCGGCTTCAGGATGACCGCCATGCGCAAGTGGCGTCGCGCGGCCCGGGCATCGCCCAGGCGGGCCCGCGACAGCCCGAGGCCGAAGTGCGCGTAGTGCGCGAGCGGGTCGGACTCCACGATCGCGGCGAAGCGTTCGGCGGCAAGCTCGTGCGACCCGACGTTGAAGTACGCCTGCCCGAGCGCCTCGAGGATGGAGGCCTTGCCGGGCTCGAGGGCCAGCGCCCGCTCCAGCAGCACGGCCGCCGCGCCGGGGTGGCGATCGGCGAGCATGCGGGAGCCGCGCTGGAACAGCTCGTAGGCGGTCTCGCGATCGGGCTGCATCGGTCCAGCCTAGCGCTGGAGGTCGATCCGCTCCAATCGTGGGTTGTCGGTGCGACCGGGGATCCGGCCGCGCTTGGCAACCGGGCGGTCATCGATCTCCTTGAGGTCGCCGGTGAAGTCGATCGGGCTGGCCTTGCTGATCGCGCTGCCCACGGCGAACGAGTCGACCGGCGCCCCTGCGGCCTTGAACATGGCGATGCGCTCCTCGTCGAACCCTCCCGAGACGACGATCTTCACCTGCTGATGACCGGCGAGATCAAGGCGCGATCGCACCTCGCGAACGAGCTCGGGGGTCACACGCCCGCGTTCCGATGGCGTGTCGAGCCGCACCGCCCACAGCCGCTCGCCGAGCGCATCGGCCACGCGCAGCGACTCCTCCGCCTCGTCCTTGAACGTGTCGACCAGGATCACGCGCGGCACCTCGGGGTCGATGTGACGGTCGAAGGCCTCGGCGGCCCGCACCGTGTCGCCGAAGATGAGGACGAGGGCGTGTGGCATCGTCCCGGTCGGAGACAGCCCCGCCAGGCGCGCCCCGGCCGGCGTGGAGGCCCCGATGCAGCCGCCGACCACCGACGCGTAGTCCATCTGGTCGGCCACCTGCGGATGGACATGCCGAGCGCCGAAGCCGATGACCGGGATCGGGTCGGCCGCGTCGACGACGCGCCGCGCGGCGGTTGCCCAGCCCGAGGAGCTGGCGAGGATGCCGAGGATGGCGGTCTCGTACAGGCCGAAGGCCGAGTAGCGCGCCTGGATGCGCATCACGACCTCCTTCGGCTCGAAGCGGTCGCCATCGTGGAGCGACTCGACGATCGGCTCAGCGGTGCCGTTTGCCTCGGCGAAGATCTCGCGAAGGTAGGCGATGGCCTCCTCCGCGCCACAGAGCACGCCGGCACCGCGCGAGAAGATCTCCATCGTGACGACCGGATCGAGGCCCTCGGCGGCGAGGATCGTCCGCGCGCGCTGGAAGTAGACGTCGGCGGTCTCACCCGAGAGCACGTCGGCCGCGGTCGGGAACTGAGGGCTTGGCCGCTCCCCGGTCATGGCCGAGCAGTGTACGCGCGTCGTCGGAAGAGGACGACAACCACGGCGGCAGCGAGGAGAACCACGAGCAGCAGGCTGACGATCCGGACGAGCCCCGCCGTGGAGGCGAGGTCGACGATGCGCTCCGCCTCGGCGATGGCCTCCTGCGACCCGCGCAGGTCACCCGCCGTGAATCGCCCGTTGGCCATGGCCAGCTGGGCATCGGGGTCCGGGCCGCCGACGAGCCCGAGGCGCTCGATCAGCGAGCGCTCGGCGTTCACCCTCTCCGCCGCCGCCGTGTAGGCGACCACGACCTCGCGTTCGGCCCCGAGCTCGCTCTGCGCCTCCGGAGCGCCGCCGTACGCGCGGTACGCCTGCTGGAGCCGATCCGGCGCGGCGAGGCCGGCAGCGACCATCTCGTCGACCAGGGCGTCTCGCTCGGCAAGCCATGCGCGGGCGTCGTCCATCTGCGAGGTGGCGTCGTCGAAGCGCCAATCCGCCATGGCGGAGGCCACCGGGTCGGGAGCGCCCCACCCGTGGGCGGTCGCCACGAGAGCCTCGAAGTCCTCGCGAGCCGCGGCGCGCGGCTCGAGCAGCGCGATGTCGGCCTCGGTCAGCACCCGGTCGGCGAAGAGCGGTGCCACGTCGGCACCGGTCACCGCCTCGAGGTGGTCAAGGAACGAGCGGCTGGTGAGCGGGAACGCCGGGTCGGCCACCGCGTCCGGCGTCGGCTCCGGTGCAACCTCGCCCGGCTCGTAGGAGCCGACCGATGCCGCGATCCGGGCGAGGACCGCCGGGATCGCCTCCTCGCCGGCGGCCTCTTCGATCTCGTCGAGGAAGGCCCAGGACGCGGCGTAGCCGTAGGCATCCGCCACGGGATCCGGACTCGCGGACCACGCGTCGAGCGGGAAGGCCGCGTCGGCGTGCTCCTCCGCCTCGGCAACCGGGTCGAAGGGCGCCTCGAGGTCGAGCTCGCCGGCGACGCTGGCCGCCACCTGGCTGGCGAGGCCCTCGGCGATCCAACGATCCTCCACCAATGTGGGCGGCAGCCAGACGTGGGTGACCTGGTGCAGCGCAGTGAACGGTGGCTGGTCGAAGCTGATGGGGATTTCGGTGCCGGTCAGGGAGGACTCGCCGAAGCCGGTGATCGTGGCCGGCACCGACTCGACGAGGATGAGCTGGCCGCGCATCGGGTAGGGCAGCCCAAGCTCGGCCTCGATCAGCGGGAGCGCGGCCGAGACCGTGTCGAGCGTCCGCGTCCCCCATCCCCGGTCATCGGGGAATGACCGCACGACCAGGTCGGCCGTCCCGCCCTCGAGCGGCACGGTGGCCTCGTGAGAGGAATGCGTGGCGGGGGCGACGGCCGTGACGAGCGCCAGCCACTCCGAGGGATCCTCGATCGGGGCGCTCACGAGCTTGTCGCCATCCGCCGTGAGCGGGTCGCCGTCGACGCGCATCTCGAAGCCGGCCGGGATGTCGACCGAGACCCGGCCGGACGTGCCGAAGCTCCAGGCCGGGAAGATCGCGAGTGACGGACGCACGCGCACCTGGCCGCCGCCCTCGCCATCGGGGAGGCTGTAGGTGAGCGTGACGCGCACCGTGTCCTCGTAGCGGATCCCCTCCCGCAGCTCGATCGTCGCCACGTGGACGCGGTCACCGCGCACCCTGCGCACCGCGTCCCGCACGGTCAGCGCCCCCTCGCTGTCACGGGCGGCGAGGTCGGTGGCCTCGTCGTGGACCGCGAGGCTGATCTCCTCGAAGATGCTGAACCGACCTGACGGGTTCGGCGTGGTGTTCGTGAACTCGAGCACCACGCGCACACCGATCTCGCGCCGCTCGGTCCGGACCTGGTAGCGCGCGTTCGACTCGAGGGTGTACTCGGCCGCGGCCACTGGAGCCGGTGCACCGGGTACGGCTCCGATGACGAGCGTGAGCGCGGCGAGCAACCCAGCGAACGAACGGCGGCCCATCACGCCCGGCCCATCACGCGCGCGAGCCATCCGCGGCGACGCGGCTTCTGCGGGACGGGCTGCCACGCCGGCATCGCCGATTCCACGTCGGAGGCGTACGCCTCCAGCAGCGCCGGGTTGCGGTTCGTGCGTCCGCTCCAGTCGGGGAGCAGCCCGCGATCGGCTACCGCGACCGCGGTCTCGTCGAGCAGCCGGTCGGCGACGATCGCCAGCCGTGTCAGGCCGCGGCCGAGCTCATCACGATCGAGCGCGGCCGTCGGCAGCTCGGTCATGAGCATCGGGCGGTCGTCATCGGTCAGGGCGAACTTGACGTACGGGTAATCGAAGTTGGCGCGAAGCATCCGCGCGTACACCCGCTTCGGGATCTCCATCGCCTCGAATCCATAGTAGGCCCAGATGGAGCAGCCAACCCCCGCCACCCAGGCGACGGTCACCCGCAGGTCGAATCGCCGCCGCCCGTCCACGACCACGTCGCGGCTGAGAGCCTGGCCTCCGGCGTCGGCGGAGCTGGCGACGACCTCGAGGCCGAGATCGCCGAGCCAGCGGTCGATCGGCGGCGCCTCGCCCGTCACGAGGCGGCCGACGCGGCATACACGGTCTCACCGGACGCGACGCTCGTGGCGCCACCGAAGTCGCGCTCGATGACGCCGGGGTCGATCCGGCAATTGCGCCCGATCTCGACCCCGCGGGGAATGCGCGCGCGCTTGCCGACGATCGTGATGCCGGCGAACAGGCGCTCGGGCTCGATCCGGTTCGGCGTGAGGTCGTCGCCGGTCCCGACGCAGGCCCCGCTGCCGACGTGCGCCTCCTTGTCGACGATCGCGCGATCGAGGATGGCGCGCTCCTCCACCACGGCGTCGAACATGACGATCGAGTCGCGCACCTCGGCGCCGGCGGCAACGCGCACGCCCGGCGACAGCACGCTGTGCTCGACGAGCCCGTCGATAACGCATCCGTGGCTGATCATCGAGCGGCTGACGCGCGCGTCGGGACCGATGCGGGCCGGCGGCCGCTCCTCGCTCTTCGTGTAGATCAGCCAGCCGAGGTCGTTGAGCTCGATGCCCGGGTCGTCGCTGAGCAGGTCGAGGCTCGTCGCCCAATAGCTCTCGACGGTGCCAACGTCCTGCCAGTAACCGCCGAACTCGTAGGCGTAGACACTCCGATCCGTTGCGACCATCCACGGCAGGATGTCGCGCCCGAAGTCGGGCCGATCGGTGCTGAGCAGGTCGCGGAGGAGCGGCCAGCTGAAGACGTACACGCCCATGCTCACGAGGTTCGAGGGCGGATCGGCCGGCTTCTCGACGAAGTCCGTCACCCGTCCATCCGCATCGGTCGCGAGGATGCCGAACCGATGCGCCTCGGCGAGCGGCACGGTGCGCACTGCGCAGGTGACCTCCGCATCCCGCTCGCGATGAAGGTCGATGAAGGGTCGATAGTCCATCTTGTAGACGTGGTCGCCGGCCAGGATCAGGACGAGCTCCGGATTGCGGTCGTGGATGAAGTCGAGGTTCTGGAGCACCGCGTCGGCCGTCCCGCGATACCACTCGCGCGCGCGGTCGCGCCCGATGAACGGCTGGAGCAGGGCGACTCCGCCGCGGCTGCGGTCCAGGTCCCACGGCCTGCCGACGCCGATATGGTCGATGAGCGAGCGCGGAGCGTACTGCGTCAGGATCCCGACGTCGGTCAGGCCGGAGTTCACGGCATTGCTGAGGGCAAAGTCGATGATGCGGTACTTGCCGCCGAACGGGACTCCCGGCTTCGCGCGCACCTGCGACAGGATGCTGAGCCGCTCACCCTCGCCGCCGGCGAGGATGAGGGTCAGGACCGGGGTGGACACGGGCCGATTCTAGCCGCGCGCCACGCGTCACCCGCCGCCGTCGTTTCCTCCGCCGTTGCCATCGCCGTTGCCGCCGCGTCCTCCGCCGTTGCCATCGCCGTTCCCGCCGCGTCCTCCGCCGTCGCCGTCGCCATCGCCGGGGTCGGGCCTCGGGCTGGGCCGGAAGACGCGCTCACCGCAGACCGACGGGAACCCGGACTCGCCGTAGAGCGGGGCGATCGCGAGCTTCACGTTCGGGTCGTCGGATGCATTCGCCGGATCGCCGCTGGGGCCGGTCTGGCCGTTCACCACCCGGTCGGACCAGGTGTCGGCCGCGGTGATCCATTGCGGCGGGCGCGAGGGGGTCGCCGTCGATACGTACAGCTCCAGGTCGAGGCAGCCGGCTGGGTGGACGTTGTTGAGCGGCGGTACCGTGCCCTCGAGGAACGGCAGGGTGACCGTCGTCCCGCAGTTGTTCGTCGCCGACATGCCCGTCCAGCGACAGACGCTGGCGTTCACGATCCCCTCGGGTTGCGGGAAGCTCGTCTGGCCGACCGGTTGGTTGTCGTTCCAGGCCCAGCCCTGGTTGAGCGCGAGCTCCATGAAGTCGTGCCAGAGGAACAGCGGTCCGTCGGCGCTGAAGAGGCCGCCCGAGAACTGGTTGGACATCGGCTCCTGGTTGTTGTTGCCCATCCACACGCCGGTGGTCAGGCTGCCCGGTACATAGCCGAAGCCGGAGACGTCGCGGAAGTCGTTCGTGGTCCCGGTCTTGAAGCCCGCCGGCCGCCGCTGGCGGTCGGGCGTATTGAGCTGCGCGCGCTCGCCCCACAGCGTGTTGCGAGCCGGATCGGTGTTGCCCTCGAGGATGTAGTGCGGCAGGTAGGCCTCGGCCCGCGTCATCGGACGGCTGCGATCGGGGCCGTTGTCCTCGCGGGTGTAGACGACCCGGTTGTTCTTGTCGCGGATTTCGATGATCGTCGTCGCGGGGTTCAGGGCTCCCTGCTGCGCGAACGCCGTGTAGGCCTGGGTCATGTTCGTGAGGTTGACCGGGACGGAGCCGAGCGCCAGCGAGAGGCCGGGATCAAGGCCCATGATGTATTCGGTGCTGGCGATGCCGAGCGACTCCGCGAACTCCGCCGTCTGTTGTGCCCCGACCACGTACTGCATCTGGACCGAGGGGATGTTCAGCGAGTAGCGCAGCGCATCGACAGCGAGCACTGGGCCGTGCTCCTTGATGTCGGCGTTGGTGGGCCGATACGAGACCGTCCCGGTCGCCCCGAACTCGGTCATGGCGTCGACGAGCATCGTGCTCACGGTCGCGTCGCGTGACTTGAAGGCCGATGCGTAGGTGATCGGCTTGAAGGCCGATCCCGGCTGACGGCGGCCGAGCCCGGCCACGTCGTACTGCCCCTGCACCTCCGGCGCCTCGCGGTTGTAGTAATCGACCGAACCGACGTACGAGACGATCTCGCCGGTCGGCGAGTCGATCGCCACGAGCGCCGAGTTGTTGACGTTGAAGCCCTGCAGCGTGGCGACCCACTCGGCGACGAGGCGCTTCGCCTCCTGCTGCAGCTCGTAGTCGAGGGTGGTGATGATCCGGTAGCCGCCGGTGCGCACGGCCAGCGCGCCATCGGTCACGCCCTCGAGCGAGCCGAGGATGCGTTCGGCCTCCTCGCGCACGCGGAAGCTGAAGTGCGGCTCGCGCAGGATGCTGGTGAGGCGTCGGGGCTCCATCTCCAGCCAGGTCGTGTTTCGCGCGATGCGCGCTTCACGCGCGGTGATGTAGCCCTCCTCCACCATCGCGCCGAGGACGAGGTCGCGCTCGCGGAGCGCATCGGCGGCGGCTTCCTCGCTCCCGGGCTCGCCCTTCGGGTTCTGGTACGGATCAAGGACCGATGGGAGCTGGGGCAGGGCGGACAGGAAGGCGACCTGGCTGATGCTCAGCTCGCTGAGGTTGGTGATGCCGAAGTAGTTCGCCGCCGCAGCCTTGATCCCGTACGAGCCGTTGCCGTAGTAGATGAGGTTCAGGTACATCTCGAGGATGCGTTCCTTGCCCTCTTTGCCCGGGTACGCTGCGGTGACCTGCATCGCCAGGATGTTCTCTCGGATCTTGTCCTCGAAGTCCGTCGACTGGGTCGGCTCGGGCGGCTGGCAGACGTCGGCCTGCTCCTCCGGGTCGTTGCCCTCGGTGGCCGGGTCGTCCGGGTCGGGAGCCTCGACGCTGGCAGCGGGGCTCGCGCCGGCCTCGACCTGGGTCGACTCCCCCTCGGCCTGGAACACGCGGGCGTAGTCGATCACCTGCTGGGTGATCGTCGACGCACCCTGCACGATCGAGCCGGCCTCGAGGTTGGCGAGGGCGGCGCGAACCGTGGCCTGGATGTCGACGCCGTTGTTGTTCCAGTACGTGCGATCCTCGCTCGCGACGGTCGCCTCCCAGATCACCTCCGGCAGCTCCCCGAACTCGACCGCCTCGCGGTTCTGGCACTCGAAGCGGGCGAGCAGGGTCTTGCCGGTACGGTCGTACACGTAGGTCGACTGCGCCGGCTCGAGGCGCGGGTCGTCGAGGATCTCCGGGTCGGGCAGGTCGGAGGCGTAGTACGTGTACGCCGCGAACATTCCGCCGGCGGTGCCCATGACCGACCCGGCGAAGGTCAGGCCGAATACGCCGAGGGCGACGAGAAGGAACGTGGCGAGGCCCCGCCGCTGGGAGCCGCGGCGCACGGTGCGGCGCGTCATCATCAGGTGACGGCGCCGGCGCGTGAGAGCCGGATGCATCGCGCGGAAGGGTAACAGCCCGGAGAGGCCCGGTCGAATCGGCCCCGTCAGCGTACGACGGTGAGCGCGCCGTCGCCGAGGACGAGCGCGAGCACCGCGCCGCCCACGAGGAACGGCCCGAACGGGATGTAGCTGCGCATGCCGACCCGTCGGATGGCCAGCAGCGCGAGGCTAATCCCGGCCGCGAGGAACGCAGCGGCGAAGAGGGCGGTGAAGACCACCGGCCAGCCGAGCATGAGGCCGATGGGCGCCACGAGGTAGAGGTCGCCGACGGCCAGGCCGCCGCGCACGACGAGCGCGAGGGCGCCGAGGAATCCGACGGCCGCCACCGCTCCGATGATCGCGTCGACCGGGGCGACGGCAGGGTTGAAGGGCACGAACACCACAGCCACCACGATGAGCGGATCGAGCACGATATGCGGCAAACGCCGCTGCTCGAGGTCGGTCGCCGTGAGGACGATCATGAACGCGAGGAGCACGAGGTACACCGCCGTTGCCCACCACGGCAGCTCGGAACGTGCGGTGATGGCCGCGGCCGAGAGGCCGCTGAGGGCCGCCAGGACCACGGTGCGCACGCCCGGCGGACGGTGCCTCGCCTCTTCGGGCGGCCACGCGCTCGCGAGCCGCTCAGCCGCTGCGCCGGCGATGGCGAAGATCCCGCCCACCGCGAGCGTCACGAGGGTCAAATCGGTGCCTCCTGCAGGGAAGTCGCGCCCCGGCCGGTGCGCCGCGGCACCAGCATCCTACGCGGCGGTCTCGTGGCGGCCATAGGCCGATCGTCCATCGTCGCGCGTCGCGGCTGGCACGACCATTGCGATAGGGCTTGGGTCACGCCGGCACTCCGTGCCGGCCCGCACAGGGAGGATTGCAACCGTGGACAAGGATCGCGTGGAAGGCCCCCTCAAGGAGGCCGGTGGCAAGGTAAAGGAAGAGTTGGGCGACGTCACCGACGACGCCTCGACCGAGGCCGAGGGCAAGAAGGACCAGGCCGAGGGCAAGCTGCAGAACGAATGGGGCGAGGCGAAGGACACCGTCCGCGACGTCGTCGACGACGACCGCTAGGCCGTCTTCACTCGCGCGAGCCCCGTCCGATCGTTTCGGGCGGGGCTCGAGTTCGTCCCGTATGGCTGCATCGGTATCACTTCGCACCGGCCTGCCACCGTTGGAGCTCGAGCAGGTCGTGGCGGCGTCCCGTATGCCAGACGCCATTCACGAGCGCCGCTCGAGCGATACCCAGCGCGCGCACGGCTGAAGCACCGTGCCGCGGGCCGCGTTCCCGCCCCACGGGCGTTTCGGCCACTGATTGGCCGAATTCCCGCACCATGGGAGCCTTGGCACCCGGGGTCGGCCGCTTCGGCGTTTGACCCTCCCGCCCCACGGGATTCCGGCAACTGATTCGCCGATACTCCCGCCACGTGGCAACCCCTTGATAGGTGCCCGTGACCGAGCCTGCGCGCCGCCGCCCCACGGGCGTATCGGCCCACGTCGGCGTCGCTGGGCCTTTTCGCCGATTGACCCGCGGCTCAGGCGTCCGGATCGGCGGCGAAGTCGAGGGCGAGCCGGACCAGCGTCGCCACGGCGGCGCCCGTCGCGCCCTTCGGCCCGTACGGCTTGTCCGCGCCGAGGTAGGCGGTGCCGGCGATGTCGACGTGCACCCAGGGCACGGTCACGAACTCGCTGAGGAAGACGGCCGACTTGATCAGCGAGCCTTCACGGGTGCCAGAGTTGACGATGTCGGCGTGCGGCGAGTCGTACGAGACGCGGTACTCGGCGACCAGCGGCATCTCCCAGAACCACTCACCGGCGGCCTCGGCAGCGGCACCGATGCGCTCGCCCCACTCGCGCGGACGCGCGAAGTAGGCGCTGACCTGGTCGCCGAAGGCGATGGCCTGCGCACCGGTGAGCGTGGCCACGTCGACGACGTGCGTCGCACCCTCCTTCTCCGCCCAGGTCATCGCATCGGCGAGGATCAGGCGGCCTTCGGCATCGGTGTTGGTGACCTCAACGGTCAGCCCGTTCATCGCCTTCACGACGTCGCCCGGGCGCTGGGCGGTTCCGCCGGGCATGTTCTCGACCATCGGCGCGACCGCCATGAGCGGTGTGTCGGGCGCCAGGCGCGCGACCGTCCGGGCGGCCGCGATGACCGCGGCGGCACCAGACTTGTCGTGCTTCATGTCGCCCATGCCCTCGGCCGGCTTGATGCTGATGCCTCCCGAGTCGAAGCAGACCCCCTTGCCGACGATCGCCAGGCGTCGGTCGCCGCCGTCTGCCCAGCCCGGCAGCTTGATGCCGATGAGGCGGGGAGGATGACCGCCACCCTGCCCGACCCCGATCAGGCAGCCCATCCCGAGGCGCTCCATGTCGGCCGGCTCGAGGACCTCGACGGTGCAGCCGTCGGCCTCGAGCTCGCGCGCGATCTCGGCCGTTCGCTCCGGCGTCAGGTCGTTGGCGGCGCGGTTGGCCAAGTCTCGCCCGAACGCGAGGCCCTCACCGATGACGACGCCCTCGTCGAGCGCCTCCTGCTCGGCACCGAGGACCTGGACCTCCTCCACCGAGCGCTTCATCGCATCGGTGTCGCGCACGCGACCGTAGATGGCAGTGGGCCGGTACTCGCCCGCGACGGCGCCTGACGCCGCGGCGCTCCATTCGGCTCGCCCCTCGCCGTCGCGCAGCCAGAGCCCCACCGTGGCCGCCCCGCGCCCGTTCAGCCGCCGCGTGGCGACCGCCGCCAGCCGCCGCGCCCGCCATGCCCCTCGGCCCCGCGCGCCACCGTTGAGGAGGAGCAGGCGCCCGGCCGGGAGCGTGCCGGCGTCGATGAGGGCGGAGGCGTGCTCGAGAGGGTTGAACTCCCCCCACTCCATGGCCGCGCGGATCACCCCGCCCGATGCCCGGTCGAGCTCGCCGAGGTCGCCCGGGAGCTCGTTCTCGTCGCGATAGATCGGGACCGCGAGGACGTCGACCTCGATCGAGGCGGGGGTCGAGGAAACGGCGCGCACGCGCATGCTGAACTGCTCCTTCAACGGGGCGGACGGGCCGTGAGTATAGGGGTCACTGGCAGTCGGCGAAGCGCGCGGAGTACAGGCTGAACTTGCTCCCAGGCGCAACCTGCCTGCCCGCTCGCGGCTCCTGGTCGATGATCCCCTCCGGCCGGCTCTGGTCCTCGTTGCAGTACAGGGTCCAGGCGAGCCCGGATGCCCTGGCGGCCTCGAGCGCCTCGCCGGTAGCCATGCCATCGAGGTCGGGCACGACGACCGTGTTCGGATCGGGCTCGGCCGTTGGCTGGGCGGTGGAGGTGCCCGCGGCTCCCCCGCCCTCGCGGCCGAGCTCGAGGAGCGGGAACACGACGAGCACGACCACCAGCGCCGCGGCCGCGAGCACGAGCAGCGTGCCGATCAGGCCCAATGCGCTTCCGCCGCGGCGCGGCGCCGGAGGGCGTCGCGGGCCGGGCGCCGGCGAGGGCTGCGGCGGCGCGACGGGTGGGACATAGCCTGTCGGTGCGCGGTCGGAGCCCGGGGTGGGTGGCGGCACGCGGACCATCTGGGTCGTGTCGTCTTCGCGAATCCCCGCGACTTCGTCGGCCGATGCATCGAAGGAGGCCGCCATCGCCACGGCGCTCGCGAAGCGCTCGTCCGGATCGCCCCGCAGCGCCTGGAGAATCGCCTCGTCCAGCCGGCCTGGGATGCCGTCGACGATCGTCGAGGGCGGCCGGACCCCTCCGGCGGCATGGGCTGCGCTGACCTCCTCTGGCGTGTCGCCCGGATACGGAGGCCGCCCGGTGAGCGACTCGTAGAGGACGGCACCGAGGCTGAACAGGTCGCTGGCCGGCGTGAGCGCCTGGCCGTGCAGCTGCTCGGGCGACATGAATCGCAGTGAGCCGATGCTCGTGTCGCCATCGGTGCCGTCGTGCGGATGGGTCGCGATCCCGAAGTCGATGAGCTTGGCCGGACCGGGTCCGAGCATGACGTTGGCCGGCTTCACGTCGCAGTGCACGAGGCCGTGCTCGTGGACGACCCGCAGACCCGCGAGCAGCTCGCGACCGACACGGAGCACCTCGTCGGCCGAACGCGGGCCCTCGCTGTCCATGAGGTCGCGAAGCGTCCGGTGGCGGTCGAGCAGCTCCATGACGATGTAGTGCGCCTGGCCGTCGCTGCCGGAGTCGTACACGTGCACGAGGCTCGGATGTGAGAGCGAGGCCGCTGCGCGAGCCTCGTCGAGGAAGCGGGCGGTGAAGCGCGGGTCGTCGGCGTACGGCGACGCGAGGACCTTCATGGCAACGTCACGATCGAGACGGAGGTCGCGGGCACGATAGACGCTCGCCATCCCGCCGCGGGCAATCTCGGACTCGACGCGATACCGATCCGCCAGCGTGCGGCCGATGAGCGTCGATTCGTCGTTCATTCGCCGGCCCCATCGCGCGCGGCGCGAACCGCGAGCTCCAGCTCGCCGAGCGCCCTCAGCGCATCGGCGAGCCGCCCGACCGGCACGGCGGTCACCCCGCTGCCGGCCTCGCCGAGGCCGATCCGCAGGGCGCGGTCCGCCTCGATCCCGCCTTCGGCGGCGTCGGCAAAGGCCGCCTGGGCGGCCTCGGCCTCATTGGCGTCGCCCGCGCGAACGGCGTCGACGAGCCGCTGCATGGAGCGGATCATCGCATCCACGGTGTCGATCCACACCGACAGGGCCGGCGCGGCGTCCTCCCACGCGCGCAGCTCGTCGACCGCGACGAGCCCGAGAAGCAGCTGCTGGTGCGCCTTGTCCGGCTCGCCCGCAGCCGCCGCGTCGAGCGCGTCCACGAGGGCGCCCGACACCGCCTCGGCATGGCGACGGGTCTCGGCGAAGCGCGCGCCCGCCTCCCCCGCCTCGCCGAGCTGTCCGGCGATCGTCGCCAGGTCCCCCCCGTCGGGCACGCGCGGCAGGGGCCGAGCGCTGGGATCCAGCGCGGCCCGCGCGCGCTCGAGATCCCCGAGGGCCTCGCGTACCTCGACGGCCATCGGGGCCGCGGCGAGGAGCATCTCTGCCGCAGCGGCCAGCCGCTCGGCGGGGTCCTCGTCGCCGGCGACGACGCGGGCGGAACCGGCTCGAGCGGCGTCGACGGCCGGTGCGAGCTCGGCCTCGAGCCGGTCGATGGCGGCGAGCGTCCGACTCGCTGCGTCCGCGACCGTGGCGCTCGCGGCAGCTGCCACCTCCGGGCGTGGAGCGCCCGCACCCACGACGACCGCGAGCACGGCGATCGCGGCGGCGGCGAGGACGCGGCTGCCTATCATGGCCGGGTGGACCTCGACGATATCCGGCGCCTGCCGAAGGCGGAGCTCCACCAGCACCTCGACGGCTCGGTACGTCCGGCCACCGCGGTCGAGCTGGCCGACGCGATCGGCACGCGGCTCACGCTCGAAGAGGCGACCGGCCGAATGGTCGGACCGCAGCGGTGCGCCGACCAGGCCGAGCTCCTGACGTTCTTCGACCTCCCGATCGCGCTGCTCCAGACCGCAGAGGCCCTCGAACGCGCCGCAACCGAGCTCGTCGAAGACCTCGCCGCGGACGGGATCCGGTACGCGGAGATCCGCTGGGCGCCGCGCCTCCACCTCGAGCGCGGGCTCTCGGTGGACGACGTGATCGAGGCCGTCTCGAGCGGCGTGACGCGAGCCGCTGCCACGACCGATGCGCCGGCCATCGGGCTGATCGTCACCGCGATGCGCTCGCACCCGCCGGCGGCCAATGCCGAGCTCGCCCGCGTCGCCGGAAGGGCTGGCGCGCCCGTCGTCGGATTCGACCTTGCCGGACCGGAGGCCGCGTGGCCGGCCCCGCCGCACGCCATCGCCTTCGTCGCCGCCCGTGAGGCGGGCCTGGCGCTGACCGCGCACGCCGGCGAGGTGGCCGGCCCCGAGCGCGTGCGAGAGGTGCTCGACTTCGGGGTGCGTCGCGTCGCGCACGGGGTGACGGCGATCGAGGACCCGACGCTGCTCGACGTGCTCCGCGCCCGCGAGATCACGCTCGACCTGTGCCCGACCTCGAACGTCCAGGCCGGCGTCGTCAGCTCGCTCGACGAGCACCCGCTGGCAGCGCTCCATCGGGCCGGAGTGAGCGTGACCGTCTCGACGGACGACCTCACCGTGACCGGCACCTCGCTCAGCGAGGAGCTGGCGCGCTGCGCCGACTCACTGAGCCTCACCGGCGAGGAGCTGACGGCGATCGCGCTCAACGGCTTCGCGCGCTCCTTCGCGCCCTCGGCGGTCATGGCTCCGCTCATCGCCGAGGCGACCCGCGCCTGGCACGCGTGGAGCCGCGCCTTCATCAGCTGAGCCTCTTGGCGAGCAGGGTGCGGACCTCGTCCGGGCCGGCCGCCACCGCATCGGGAACGCGCTCATCGGTGAGCCGCGCCACCTCGGCCGCATCCGCGACCCCGGTGAGAACGAGGATCGCGGCACAGCCCGCCCGGTGCGCGCCGGCGACGTCGGAGTCGGGATTGTCCCCGACGACCACGGCGTCGCGCCCGGAGACGCCCGCGGCCTCGAGGATGGCGGTGAACATCGCCGGGGCCGGCTTACCGATGACCTCCGCCGTCACGCCGGTCGCCGTCGCCAGCGCTGCGACGATCGCCCCGGCGCCGGGCAGGAACCCCGCGGACGTCGGGTACCGAGTATCGGCGTTCGTCGCGATCAGGCGGGCGCCGCCGGCCACCGCAGCCATCGCAGTCGACAGCCTCGCGTAGTCGACGCCCGGATCGAGCCCGACGATGACCGCGTCGTGGGGTCGATCGAGCGGTCCGCCCGGATCACGAGCGACGGACGCCGCCGCCATCGTCACGTCGAGGCCCGCCTCGCGCAGCTCGGACTCCATGCCCTCGGCGCCGATGGCGAGGACGGAGCGCACCTCGGGCGCGTGCCGGCGCAGGTGCTCGATGGTCGCCGACGTCGAGGTGACGATCTCGTGTGGGGTGGCGACGATCCCCATCCCGGCGAGGCGATCGACGTAGGCGCGGCGGGTCGCCATCGAGTTGTTGGTCGCGAAGCGCACGGCCACGGCGTGCCGATGAAGGAAGTCGACCAGGGCGGCCGCGCCTGGAACGGGCTCGTCGCCGCGATAGACGACGCCGTCGAGGTCGAGGATGACCATGCGCACGCGTTCCGGCAGGGCGCTCATGGCGCCGGATGATAGGGGCCGGCCCGAAAACCGGTGGTGCGCGAGTATTGAGCGTGCGAGCAACGAGGCAGTATGATGCGCTGATTCTGCGCCAGGTGCCCTTGGCCCCGAGCGCAACCGGAGGCGCCGCGAGATCTCGCGGCTGAGCGCACCAATGAATGGTGTGGAGGAAACAGATGCGGAAGCACCCCAGCTCGATGATGGCCGTGCTGGCCATCCTGATGCTGATCCTGGCGGCCTGTGGCGGTGGCGGCGAGAGCCCGACGGAGGCTGCCGAGTCGGAGCCGGCGGGCAGCGAGCCAGCCGCGACCGACGCACCGACCGGGCTCGCGGCCTGCGGCGAGCCGGAGGGCGGCGACGAGTGGCTGATCGGCGGCGTGACCGACGTCGGAGAGCTCGAGGACAAGTCCTTCAACGAGGGTGGCTGGTGCGGAACGATCGCCGGCGCCACCTCGGTGGGCGGCTCGGCTGAAGTCATCGTGACCTCGGACCCGGCCGACTACGAGCAAAACATCCAGACCTTCATCGACCAGGGCTACCAGATCATCGTGACCTACGGGTTCGCGCTGGGGAACGCGACCACGATCGCGGCACTGGAGAACCCTGACGTGTGGTTCATCGGCCTCGACCAGCCCGTCTGCGTCGACGAAGCCGGCGCCCCCGATCCCACGTTCACCTGCGCGGGCGACGCAGCCACGCTGCTGCCGAACTACCAGGGCCTGATCTTCTCCGAGGCGCAGGCCGGCTACCTGGCCGGCATCGTAGCGGGCACGATCACCGAGTCGAACGTCATCGGGACGATCGGCGGAATCGAGTCGATCCCGGCGGTCAAGCTCTACATCGGTGGCTACCACAACGGCGCGCTGTCGGTGAACCCCGACGTCGAGGTCCTGATCTCGTACGTGTCCGAGGACATCACCACCGCGTTCAACGACCCGGCCACCGGCGCCTCGCTGGCGGAGCAGATGATCGGCCAGGATGTCGACGTCATCTTCCAGGTCGCAGGGCTGTCGGGCCAGGGCGCCCTCGAGGCGTCGTGCGACGCCGACATCTACGGCATCGGCGTGGACGTCGATCAGGCGCTGGGGCTCCCCAGCGAGACCTGCATCGTCACCAGCGCCGAGAAGAAGCTCGTCGACGCGATCGACGAGGCGATCCAGCGGGTGGTTGATGGAACGGCCGTCGGCGGGAGCGTCGTGCTCGACGCCGCCTCCGATCCGCCGAAGGTCGGCACCTCGGCGTTCCACAACCATCCCGATCTGCTCACCCCCGAGCTGCAGACCCTCCTCGACGAGGCGACGGCGGGCATGGCCTCGGGCGACCTCAACCCCTGCGCGGGCGAAGGTGCGTGCCCGGACTTTGCCGATCCGGAGGCGGGCGGATAGTGCTCAGATCGGTCTGAGCAGCAGGCAACCATGAAGGGCGGGTCCGCGCGGGCCCGCCCTTCGATCAATCACCGCGTGAGAGTGGCATGACCGAGATCGTCAGTCAGCCCGTGCACGTCCCGGCGCTCGAGATGCGCGGGGTGACGAAGCGCTACCCCGGGGTGCTCGCCAACGACCACATCGACCTGGACATCCGGCCCGGCGAGATCCACGCGCTCCTGGGCGAAAACGGGGCCGGCAAGTCGACCCTGATGAACATCCTCTACGGGCTCGCCGATCCGGACGAGGGCGAGATCCTCCTCGACGGCGAGCCGGTCAAGATCCACAGCCCATCGGACGCGATCGATCGCGGGATCAGCATGGTGCACCAGCACTTCATGCTCGTCCCGGTCCTCTCCGTGGCGGAGAACATCCTGCTCGGCGACGAGCCGATGGCGAACCCGATCTTCCTGGACCGACGCGATGCCAACGATCGTATCCGGACACTCGGAAATCAGTTCGGGTTCGAGGTCGACCCCGACGCCAAGGTCGGCTCCCTCTCCGTCGGCTGGCAGCAGCGGGTCGAGATCCTCAAGGCCCTGTACCGCAGCGCGAGCATCCTCGTTCTGGACGAGCCGACGGCCGTGCTTACGCCGCAGGAGACGCGCGAGATTTTCGCCGTGCTCCGCCAGCTCACCAAGGAGCTCGGCACATCGGTGATCTTCATCAGCCACAAGCTGTACGAGGTCCTCGAGATCGCCGACCGCATCACGGTGATCCGTCGCGGAAAGGTCGTCGGACAACGCGTTCCCTCCGAAACGAACGAGGAGGACCTCGCCGAGCTGATGGTCGGCCGCGACGTTCAGCTCACCGTCGATCGCGGAGAGAGCACGCCGGGCGAGGTCACGCTCACGGCCGATCAGCTCCGGGTGGCCGACGATCGAGGCCACGAGGTCGTCCACGGGGTCAGCTTCGAGGTTCGCGCCGGCGAGATCTTCGGGATCGCCGGCGTGGCGGGCAACGGCCAGGACGAGCTGGTCGAGGCGATCATGGGACTGCGGCGCAAGACCTCCGGCCGGGTGACGCTCGGGGACAAGGACATCACGCACTCGTCGCCGCGGGATCTTCACGCCAACGGGGTCGGCTTCGTGCCCGCGGATCGTCATCGGTACGGTCTGGTCCTCTCCTTCCCGATCACCGACAACATCGTGCTCAACGACTACCACTCCGCGCCCTATTCGCGCGGGCTCGTGCGTGACGCCGACGCCATCCGCACCCGGGCGAACGAGTGCGTGACCGAGTTCGACGTTCGAACCCACTCGGTCCTCGTGAACGCCGGGACCCTGTCGGGCGGCAACCAGCAGAAGGTCGTCGTCGCCCGAGAGCTGGGCCGGCAGCCGAAGCTCCTCGTCCTCGACCAGCCCACGCGTGGGCTCGACGTGGGGAGCATCGAGTTCATTCACCGCGAGACCATCGAACGACGTTCGACCGGCACGGCCGTCCTCCTGATCTCGGCCGAGTTGGACGAAGTGCTCGAGCTCTCCGACCGCATCGGCATCATGTACCGCGGTGAGCTGGTGTCGATCGTCGACGCGCGGCAGGCCGACAAGGAGGAGATCGGCCTGCTCATGGCGACCGGAGGGCGTGTCAGCCTCGAAGCGCAGACGAAGAGCATGAGCACCGACCTGGAGCAGGCTTCGTGACGGCTGCCAACGAAGCGCAGCCTGCCCCGCGTCCTCGCCAGGGACCCATCGGGCGGCTCATCCGGCTCTCGATCATCCCGCTCGCCGCCGTCCTGGGCGGCCTCGTCGTCGGTGCCATCGTCATCCTCCTTTCCAGCCTCATCACCGGTGACCTGGACCTGCTGCTGCCCTTCCAGGCCTACGCGAACCTGCTCGAGGGGGCCTTCGGCAGCGTCCGTGGCATCTCCTTCACGATTCTCGCCGCCACTCCGCTCATCCTCGGCGGCATGGCGGTCGGCCTTGGCTTCAAGGCCGGGCTGTTCAACATCGGTGCGCAGGGCCAGTTCCTGATGGGCGCCCTCGGCGCAGCCGCGGTGGGCGCCTACGTGGCCGGCGCGCCCCCGATCATCGCGATCCCGGCCGCGGTCGCCGCCGGCGCGCTGCTGGGCGCCGGCTGGGGGTTCATCCCGGGCGCGCTGAAGGCGTGGACCGGCGCGCATGAAGTCGTGACCACGATCATGCTGAACTTCATCGCCGGCGCCTTGATCGGGTACCTCATCACCGGGCCACTGGAGGCCCCGGGCTTCTCGTTCTCGCGGACCGGACCGATCGGCAACGCCGCATATCCCACCTTCTTCGGGACCGACATCCACCTCGGCGTCTTCATCGCCTTCGCGGCCGTCCCGGTGGTCTGGTGGCTGCTGTGGCGCAGCACGCTCGGGTTCGAGATCCGCACGGTGGGCGCAAACCCCGACGCCGCTCGCTACGCCGGCATGCACCCCGCCTTCCTGACCATCCTGACCATGTCGCTGTGCGGCCTCCTGGCCGGCCTGGCCGGCACAGGGCAGATCCTCGGCATCAGCGGGTTCATGACCGCCTCGTACGGCACGAGCGTCGGCTTCGACTCGATCTCTGTCGCCCTCCTCGGCCGCGCACATCCGGTCGGGATCATGCTCGCGGCGCTGCTGTTCGGCGCGATGCGCGCCGGATCGGGGCTCATGCAGATCGAGGCCGGCATCCCGGTCGAGATCATCGACGTCATCCAGGCCTCGATCCTCCTCTTCCTGGCGGCCGACGTCCTCATCCGGCACATCCTTCGGATTCGCGCCCCGGGCGCCGAGCCGACCGAGCTCCAGACGGTCACGAAGAGCTACGGCAGCGGGACGCCGGTCTGATGGAGATCGTGTACGGGATCCCGATCCTCGGGGTCCTCTTCCAGTTCGTCGGCTATGTCATCGAGGTCACGCCGGGGATCGCCCCGATCGTGCTCGGCCTCGCGGCGCCGATCGCACTCGGGGCACTTTGCGGGGTCATGAACGAGCGGTCGGGGATCGTGAACATCGGCATCGAGGGCATGATGCTGTCGGCTGCGTTCGCCGGGTTCCTGGCGGCCGGCCTCTGGCACCAGGCGTTTCCCAGCGAACCGTGGGCTGGCCCGTTCGCGGCGACACCGGCGCTGCTCATCGGTGTCCTCGTCGCCATCCTCGCCGCGATGGCCCTCTCGGCGCTCCACGCGTGGCTGTCGATCTCGATCGGCGCCGACCAGATCATCAGCGGCGTCATCATCAACGTCGCGGCGATCGGGCTCACCGGCTACCTCAACCGCCTGCTGATCTCTCCGAACCCGCGCCTCGGGGCGGGCACCTTCGAGACCTTCCGCCTGCCGCAGGAGGTCGTCGACATCCCCGTCATCGGCTGGATCCTCGAGATGTTCTTCGAGCAGGGGCCGATCGCGATGTCGGTCATCGTGTTCGTGCTGGTCCTGCAGATCCTCCTGTTCCGCTCGCGATGGGGCCTGCGCACCCGCGCCGTGGGCGAGCATCCGCGCGCGGCCGACACCGTCGGCATCGACGTCTTCCGCCTGCGCTATCGGAACGTCATCCTGGCCGGCATCTTCGCCGGGCTGGCCGGCGCATATCTCACCCTCGAGGGAACGGGCTCGTTCCAGAACGGCATGACCGCCGGCCGTGGCTTCATCGCCCTCGCAGCCGTCATCTTCGGCCGATGGACGCCGATCGGCGCCTTCGCCGGCGCGCTGCTGTTCGCGTACTCGGGCGCCTTCGGCCAGGCGGTTCGGATCCGGCCGCCCGGCGATGCGTACCCCGACCTCGGCGCGATCATGGCCGGGATCCCCTCGCAGGTGTACGGCGCGCTCCCCTACATCGTCACGATCGTCATCCTGGCCGGCGTCGTCGGGTCGCAGCATCGCGCCCGCCGCGGTCGGCCGGCCGTACGTCAAGGAAGGCCAGATCCTGACCGATGGGTGAATCGATCCTCGACAAGAGCGCCGTCGGTCGCGACGTTCGCCAGTTCCACATCGGCGTCGCGCCGGGCGAGGTGAGCACGATCGCGCTGCTGCCCGGCGACCCGTTCCGGGTGCCGCTCATCGCCGAGCACCTGATCGACGTGCGGGAGGTCGCCCACAAGCGCGAGCATCGGACGATGGTCGGCACGTACCAGGGTCGCGAGATCACCGCGACCTCGACCGGGATGGGCTGCCCGTCGACGGCGATTGCCGCCGAGGAGCTCGCCCGGGTCGGCGTCACCTCGATGATCCGCGTCGGTAGCACCGCCGCCCTCCAGCCGGGCATCAGGCCGGGCGACCTCATCGTGAGCCAGGGCTCGTTCCGCAACGACGGCACGTCCGACGCCTACGTGCCGAAGGGCTACCCCGCGGTCCCCGACCTCGAGATCGCGCTGCGCCTGGAGCAGGAGGCGCGAGACCTCGCTAGCGACGCCGACTACGCGGTCCACGCCGGGATCAACGTGACCGATGACGCGTTCTATGCCGAGTCCCCTGAGTGGACGACGCGGATGTCGGGGATGGGCCTCCTCAACGTCGAGATGGAGAGCTCGGCCCTCTTCGTCGTCGCTCGCCAGCGCGGCTTCCGGGCCGGGATGATCTGCGCCGTGTCGAGCAACCTCGTGGAGGGCGCAAGTGTCTACGACAGCCACGAGCGGCTCGCGGCGGGTTGGCATCACAGCATCGAGGTCGCGCTGAGGACGGCGGTCGCCCTCTCGCTGTGATCGATCGCGCCACCCCGACCGCGGTCGGCCTGAACCTCCACACCCATCTCGAGGGCACGATCCGCCCTCGGACCGCCGCCGAGCTGGCCGAGGCGCACGGCATCCCCGATCCGCCCGGCGGATGGGAGGCGGCCCTGCGGATGCGCGAGGCCGGGACGCTCACGACGTTCCTCCAGCACGTCGGGGCGGCCTATCCGCTGTTCGCGACCCCCGACGCCGTCGCCCGGATCGTGGCGGAGGCTGTCGAGGACGCCGCCGCGGACGGCGTCGCGTACCTCGAGCTGCGGTTCGGCCCGGCGACCCATGCTACGGCGATGAGCATCGGGGAGGTCATCACAGCGGCCGCTGCGGGCGTGCGCGAGGGGACGCGGCGCTCGGGCATGGCGGCGGGCCTCGTCGCCTGCGCGCTGCGACACCATGACGGCGACGCCAACGAGGCGGTGGCGCGCGCGGCCGCGGACCACGCCGGCCTTGGCGTCGTCGGATTCGACGTCGCCGGCGACGAGCTCCTCTTCCCGTCACTCGAGCCGATGGTGCGCCCGTTCGGGATCGCCGCCGCCGCCGGACTGGGCCTGACCGCCCACGCCGCGGAGGCGGGCACGGCGAAGCATGTCCGGGAGGCAGTCGAGCGGCTCGGCGTGCGGCGGATCGGCCACGGGATCCGGGCCATCGACGACGGCGAGGTCCTGCGCTGGGCCGCCGACGAGGCCATCTGCTTCGAGCAGTGCCCGACCTCGAACGTGCTCACCGGCGCCGTCCCCTCCTACGCGGAGCATTCGATCCGCGCGTTCCTCGAGGCCGGCTGCGAGGTCGTCATGGGCGACGACGACCCGACGACGACGGGGTCACCGCTGTCGGCCGAGTTCGCTCACCTCACCGAAGACGTCGGGCTCGGGCCGGACGAGATCCGTCGCATCCACGCGACGTCGGTGGAACGAGTCTTCTGCGACGACTCGACGCGCGCCGCGCTCCGAGACCGGCTGGCGCCGATCGGTTAGGCCGGCGCGACCTCGGTCGGCAGGTGCGGATGTGTCGCCGGCGGCTCGCGCAGCAGGTCGATCGGATGGCCCACCGCCGCCATGTCGCGCACCACGGCGACGTGGTCGTAGTCGACCGATCGGAAGCCGACGGCGATGTCGGGCTCACCGATGTAGACGACCGCATAGCGTGCGCGCGCGTCGCCATCGGTCCCGCAGCCAACGGAGCCACAGGCCACGACGTGTGCCTGCCCGAGGACGCGGTGCCAGGCCTCGTGTGTGTGGCCGAAGCAGAATAGGTCGTCGGCCTCGTCGCTGGCCAGGCGCGCGAAGACGCGCGACGGGCGCGATGCCCACAGGTACTCGGTCTGCTTGTACGGCGCGCCGTGGAACAGAAAGACCGATCGCCCGCCGAGCGACACCCGCATCGTCTGCGGCAGCTGGCGCAACCAGGCCTTGTTCTCCTCGGTCAGCCGCTCGGCCGACCAGCGCATCGATGCGTTGCCCTCCGCCTCGGCCTGGGCCGTGGCCCACGCGGCGCCGGTCTGCTCCCGGTCCATGCCGACCGCCTCGTCCCAGTTGCCCTGCACGGTCGGGATCGCCAGGCGGCGGAGCTCGTCGACCACCTCGTTCGGGTGCGGTCCCCTGCCGACGACGTCTCCGACGCAGTACATCGCATCGGCGCCGATGCGAGCGACGTCGTCGATCACGGCCCGCAGCGCGGGCAGGTTGGCGTGGATGTCCCCGATCACCGCGATTCGCATGGCGGGGATTCTCAGGCCCGCTCCGGGCCCCGAGCAATCCCCAGAGTGGGTCCGGTGCGCCGCGGGACTTTCGGGCCTAGGCCACGCTCGAGCCGACCATGGCCGGTGCCGCGAGGACGCTCACGCGGCCGGCAACCGTGCGCGCGACCTCGCGGAGGGCCTCCGCCGCCCTCGAGTCCTCTCCACCGGGGTATTGGGTCGAGGTGATCGGCACGCCGGCGTCGCCGCCCGCGCGCACGCCCGGCTCCAGCGGGATGCGGCCGAGGACGTCGAGCTCGAGCTCGCGGGCGATCTTCGCTCCGCCGCCCGACCCGAAGATGTCGTGCTCGTTGCCGCAGTCCGGGCAGATGAAGCCGCTCATGTTCTCGATGACGCCGAGGGTGCGCACGTTGACCTTGCTGAACATCGCGATCGCCTTGCGCGCATCGAGCAGGCTGACCTCCTGCGGCGTCGTGACGATGACCGCGCCGGTGAGCGGGATGAGCTGGCTAAGCGAGAGGGCGGCGTCGCCCGTCCCCGGCGGCAGGTCGATGACGAGGTAGTCGAGGTCGCCCCACTCCACGTCGCGAAGGAACTGCGCGATGGCGCTGTGGATGAGCGGCCCGCGCCAGATGACCGGCGAGTCGGCCTGCAGGAAGTACTGGATGCTCATCATCTGCACGCCGTGGGCCACGACCGGGTTCGGCCGTCCGCCGGCGCCGGTGACGTGGGCACCCTGCGTGCCCATCATCAGCGGCACGTTCGGGCCGGTGATATCGGCGTCCAGCAGGCCGACCCGCGCCCCGTCGCGCGCCAGGCTGACCGCGAGGTTGACCGCGACCGTCGACTTGCCCACGCCGCCCTTGCCCGAGGCGACCGCGATCGTGTTGCGCACCCCTGGGATGAGGTCGGCGGCCGGCCCGCCAAACGAGCGCTTCACGTTGCTTGCCCAGTCGACGCGCACGAGGCTGGCGCCGAGGCGGGTGAGCGCGTCGCCGATGTCGTGCTCGATCGTCGCCTTGAGCGGGCATGCAGGCGTGGTGAGCTCGACGGTCAGGTCGACGACGCTGCCATCGATCGTGATGTTCTTGACCATGCCGAGCGAGACGAGGTCTCGCCCGATCTCGGGATCCTTCACCCCGCCGAGCGCGGCGAGGATGTTCTCATCTGTCAGCTGATTGGCCATGGCGGGCTCAGAGGTCCTCCATGCGGAGCCGATGCGGCGCATTGAGCGTAGCAGAGGTCGTCGCATGGGACTTCGGGCCAACCAGATTAGCGTGATGACCCTTGAGACCGTCTTCCTCGGTCGCGCCGGCTACCGCGTTGGCCAGACGACCGAGCAGCAGGTGAATTCGTCGGTTCGCCGGTCGCCAGGCCAATGTCACTTGGCCATGCCGCTAAGGCCGCCGGGCAGTGCGTCGCCTCACCGGGCCGCAGCCACCTCTCCGTCGAGCAAGCAGCAATGCGGCCGTGACGACCGCGCCAAGGAGCAGCGCCGACCATCCGGCGGTCGAGTCCTCGACCCCGATGCGGGTGTCCGGAAGGGCGGCCTGAGTCGGCGCCGGGGTGGCGGGTGGCGCCGCGTAGGTCACCGCGAGCTCGATCTCGAGTGCCGGCGGTGCGTTCTGCTGGAAGCTTGCGACTCCGACGATCCCGACGGTCGCATCGACGCCGAGGGCGGCTGCCTCTGCGAGGAGCGCCCGCGACGCGTCGTCGATGACGGCGCCGGGCAGGACGCCCGCCCCCACGGCGACGTCACCGCCACCGAGTTCGCTGACCGGCCCGGTGACCGAGGTCCGGCCGGTGAACGAGGTGGGAATGCCCGTGCTGAGGATCTGGAACGTCACGTCCAGCGTCGCGCCGGTGGCGGCCGGCACGCCGATCAGTGCCGCGAACGGCGCCTCGCCTTCCACGAGGTCGGCGGGCGCGGCCAGCCGGTCAGCGATCAGGTACCAATCGGTGCCATCGCCGAAGAGGTCGTCGACCCGCGTCACGGTCCCGCTCACGGTGCACTCCTCGACGAAGGCCAGCCGCGTGATCGCCCCGGCCTCTCGGGTAACCTCCAGGCACGTCGGCGTCGGCGCGCCCAGAAGGGCCAGGTTCGTGTCGGCCGGCGGCACCAGCTCGGCGTCCGCGGCAATCGTCTCCAGGGCACCGTTGAAGCCGAAGCGGATCGTCCCGTCACTTGGCGCGACCGGGTCCGGCGCGAGGAAGTCGAAGTACGCACCGGCCTCTGTTGTGACCGTCGCGCCGCCTGCATGCGCAATCGCGCTGCCAAGGAGTAGTGCCATGCCGACGAGTGGCAGGCTCACGAGCCACCGGTAGCGGCGGATGATGGGTCTCATCGGTCCCTCTCGGCTGGGCCCCCTACGTGTATCAGGCGATTCCGTCGAAGAGGCTCTGCTCACCGGCGCCGCCGGCCACCCCAACCGGGAGGGCGCTCGCGGCCAGCCGGTAGTGCTCCGTGGCCAGGTAGGCGTCGCGCGCCTCGGCTCCCCAGTCGTGGAACGGGCCGGCAGATCCCGTCTGCGAGACATGACGGCTGATGGCCGCCAGCTTCAGCTGGGCAAGGTCCCCGAGCTCCAGCGCGAGCGTCGGCTCGACCTCGGAGCCGTAGCCCTCGGCCGGTGCCCTCGGGCCGAGCGCACCGATCGCGGAGGGCGGCACGACCAGTTGGTAGAGCTTGGCGGCGCGCCAGGCGACCTGGTCCTCCTCCAGGACCTCCTCGTACGCCATCGGCTCCGCCGCCCGCTGATACGCGGCACTCACGGCGCGGGAGAGGACGATGTGGTCGGTGTCGCCGGTAATCCCGTCCGGGCCGAACGAGAGGATCACCTCGGGCCGGTGCATGCGGATCGGCTCGACGATGCGGCCGACCAGGTGGTCGAAGTCGGCACGATCGAGCTCACCCTCGGCGTAGTCGAGCATTCGCACCACGCGTACGCCGAGCACGGCAACGGAGCGGCGCAGCTCGTCCTCGCGGACGGTATCGAGGTTGCGCCAGTTCACCTGGCCGAGCTTGAGATCACGGTTCTTGCCGCCCGGCGCGGGCGGCTTATCGGTCAGGCGCGGGTCGAACCATCCTCGGGTGACGCAGACGACGACGACATAGACACCCTCGGCGGCCGCGCTCGCAATCGCGCCCCCGAATCCGAAGGCCTCGTCACCCGGGTGGGCGACGATCACCATCAGGCTGCGCGCAGGCGCGCGCTCCCGGACGGGCCGCCAGATGGAGGACACGGCCGGCAGTATACGAGCCTAGGAGCCGACCTCGACGGGGATCGGCGCGTGGCCGTTCCCACCGGTCCCACGCCCGCCGACGGACGTCTCGATCACCGGCGCTCGGTCGAGAAAGCTGGCTTGTTCACCGGTCTCGATTGCCGTGCGGACCTCGTCGAGCGAGAGGATCTCGTGGCGCATGAGCATCGCCAGCTCCTCGCGCAGGTAGGTGCGCAGCATCTCGGGCCCATCGGTGCTGACCGTAAATCGGACGCCGCCCTCGACGAGCGCCCTCACCACCCTTCGCAGCTCCGAATGCGACCGAAGCACCCCCGTGTTGAGGTTCGAGCTCGGGCAGACCTCCAGGACCGTCCCCCGCTCGCGTAGCATCGCCAGCACGCTCGCGTCCTCGGCGCTCCGAACGCCGTGACCGATGCGGTCCGGAGCGAGCGCCTCGAGCGCCTCGCGGACCTCCTGGGCCCCACCCGTCTCACCGGCGTGGACGGTGAGCCCAAGCCCGGCCTTCCGGCCCTCGGAGTACACATCGGCGTAGTCTGCAAACCGGAAGCCGTCGGCCTCGGGGCCGGCGATGTCGATGCCGACGACCCCTCGGCTGCGCCAGGCGATGGCCTTGGCGGCAAGGATCTCGTTGAGGTCGCGGGGGAAGCTGCGGTCGAGGCAGAAGATGAGGCCGGCGCGGACCTGGGGGTACTCGAGCACCGCGCGATCCATGCCGCGGACCGCCGCGGCGATGATGTGGTCGAGGTCCTGCTCACCGCCGCGGTTGCGCTTCATCGGGTTGAAGCGCAGTTCGAGCTGGGTGACGTTGTTCTTGCGATAGGCGCCGCCGATGACCTCGTACACGCTGCGCTCGACCGCGATCGGGCTCGACTGGATGAGCTCCGTCCAATGGAAGAGATCGAGGTACGCGTCGAAGCCCCTGCGCCGGCGCCCGACGGTGATGAGGTCGCGAAACGCCCAGTAGTCCTTCGTCGGCAGGCGGATGCCCTGGGCGTGGGCGATGCCCCACATGATCGCCGGTGTGACCGCCGCGCCGAGATGCACGTGGAGCTCGCTGAGCGGCACGCGTGGATCGAGGCGCTGGCGCGACATCAGGCTCCGCTGGCTGGCTTCGTCGGCGGAGTGTAGCGCAGGAGGCCGATGCTAGAATCGGCCCGTGCTGGAGTCCATCAAGGATTTCGTCGAGTTCCTCGCGGAGGATCTCGCGCAGATCGGCGCCACCCTCGCCCCGTACGCCCTGCTCGGGCTGCTCGGGCTGTATGTCCTGTGGCTCGTCATCGGCTACCTGCGCGTGAGCCAGATCGGCCTCGGTGACAGCCAAGCCCCACGAAAGGTGCTCGAGTTGCAGTCGTCGAGCGGCACCGCGGCCACCGAGCTGCCGCAAGGCGTCGCCTACTGCTCGTTCGACCAGCTCCAGTACCCGCTCGGTGCGACCTTCTGCACCGCCTGCGAGCGCGACCTGCTGCTCGACTGCGCGAACTGCGGCGCAACCCTCGCCGCGAGCAACGCGTCCTGCTACCGATGCGGCACCCCCACCGGCGCCGCGGGGACCCCGCGCGCGGACTGACCGACGGCCGGTCCCGCCCCTGATCGGAGCAGACCGATGACCACCTTCTTCCCGATCCTGATCGTCGGAGCGCTGGCGTCGCTCGTCGCCGCCGCTGCCGCGGGGATCGGGGCGGCGGTAGTCGCCCCCTCACCGACGGCGGCGACCGAGGGCGGATCGGTCGAGGTCGCACCGACCCGCCGCGCGCTGCTCCAACGGACGGCGCATGCCGGGCTCCTCGGCGGCCTCGTCCTCCTGGTCGTCGCGCTGCTGGCGCGTGCAATCCTCGTCGGGCATGCCCCGTGGTCGAACCTCCACGAGTTCAGCCTCGCGTTCGCGGCCGCACTGCTGGCGACGTACCTGCTCCTGGCTCGCGTCTACCCGATCGCCGCGCTCGCGCCGCTCGTCGCCATCCTGGCAGCCGGGCTCGTCGTCTTCGCGCTCCAGTTCGACGACCGGGTCGACCCGCTCGTCCCTGCGCTCCAGCAGCCGCTCCTGCTGACCATCCACGTCGGCACCGCGGCGCTCGCCTATGCGGTGGCCGGCGTCGCGTTCCTGGCGGCCGTCGCCGAGGTCGCGCAGGCACGCGCCGGCGACCGCATCGGCGGCCTGCCGTCGGCGGCGGTGTGCCGCGCCGTCGGCCATCGGTCGGTCCTCATCGCCTTTCCGATCCTCACCGTCGCCATCGCCCTCGGCTCGGTGTGGGCGAACCTCGCCTGGCGCTCGTACTGGAGCAACGACCCGAAGGAGCTGGCGGCGGCCGCGACCTGGTTCGTCTTCGGTGCCTACCTCCATGTCGCCTCGCGACGAGACCGATGGCAGCGCCTCGCCCCTTGGCTCATCGTGCTCGGCTTCGCCGGCGTGCTGTTCACCTACATCGGTGCCGGCCTCTTCTTCGTCGGCGAGCACTCGTACGGGCAGCCGTGAGATCTGGGCCGACGCTCGTCCTCGTGGCCCTTGTGCTCGCCGCCTGCACGGCGGAGGAGACGTTGTCCGGCTTCGAGGGAGTCCCGATCTCTAACCCGCGCGACCTGCCGGTCACCGGCGACTTCGTCGTGGCCAGGCCCGGACCGAACGGCGGGTCGCTGCTCGACCCGCTCTCGCAGCCGATCGAGGCGGCGGTCGCGTATCGGTTCAGCCTCGGACACTGCGGGCTGCTCTCGCCGATCGACGTCGACGGCAGCTTCTGGGACCCGCTCGACGGCACCACCCCGACGGGCGCGGAGCTGGATCTCGAAAGCGACGGCGAGATGATCAACGCCACCGGAGGCGTCATCGTCGTGATCGATGACGAGATGCGCTTTCGGACCGACTCCGGCTCGGTCGTGCGCTTCGAGCGGCACCCTGGCGAGAAGGAATTCCCGGGCTGCGACTAGGGATGGAGACGCACGAGATCACCGTAGAAACCGGACGGTCGCCGGCGCTGGTGGACCTCACCGGCGACTGTGCTCGCTTCCTGGACGAGATCGGCGCCACCGACGGCCTGCTGACCGTCTTCGTGCCGCACGCGACCGCCGGCGTGGTGGTGGTGGAGCTAGGCGCCGGCTCCGACGCCGACGCGCTCGCCGCGCTCGACCGGCTCCTGCCGCGCGACGACCGCTGGGTGCACGCCCACGGCAGCCCCGGACACGGCGCCGACCACGTCCTGCCACTTCTGGCATCGCCGTCGCTCGTCGTCCCGGTGGTGGGCGGCCGGATGACGCTCGGCACCTGGCAGTCCGTCGCCCTGCTCGACCCCAACCGCGACAACTCTCGGCGCAGCGTCACGCTCTCTTTCCTCGCCGGCTGACTATCGTTGACCGATGCAGACAGATGTGCCCCGCGTCCTTCAGATGCGCCTCGTTATCGAGGCTGCTGACTACGACGAGGCCGTCCGCTTCTTCCGCGACGTCCTGGGCCTGCGCGAAGAGGACGCCTTCACCGGCCCGGGCGACGCCCGCGTCACGATCCTCGACGCCGGTCGCGCCACGCTCGAGATCGCGAACCCGGCGCAGAAGCGATTGATCGACGACGTCGAGGTGGGCCGCCAGGTCGCCCCACGCCTGCGGATCGCCTTCGAGGTCGCCGACTCGTCGTCGGTGACCGAAGCGCTCGTGAGAGCCGGCGCCGAGCTCATCGCGGCGCCGGTCGAGACGCCGTGGCGGTCGTTGAACTCGCGGCTGGCGGCGCCGGCGGGCCTCCAGATCACGCTCTTCCAGGAGCTGGCGCCGGAAGCCCAGGACTAACGCGCCGGTTCTCCGAGCGCGGCCACCTGCGCTGCGAGGCGGGTCGGGTCGCGGGTCGGCTCGTCGCACGAGTAGCCCCGGCAGGCGTACGCCGTTGCCGTGCCGTCCCGCGCGGCTTTGCCCTCGTACAGTGGCCACGCCGCGTGCGCATCGCCCGGCGCGACCGAGGTGAGCACGAGATCAGGCACGAACGCGCCGATCGCGGCCTCGCGGAGCGCACTCCCGTCGTGACCTGCAGCCGTCGCGATGACGACGTCGAGCTGCTCGCCGCCAATCCGCTCGGCCGCGCTCAGCATGCGGCCGAATGCGCTGGGCTGCTGCTCGAGGGCCGGGGCCACAGCGCGAACGATGGAGCGGGCGCGTCGCGCGAAGTCCTCCTCGCCGGTCAGGAGCGCGAGGCGAGACAGCACGTCGGCACCGATGGCGTTGGCCGAGGGGGTGGCGTTGTCGATGAGGCCGCGCGGCCGGGCCACCGTGCGGTCGTGCTCGTCGGAGGTGTCCACGAAGGTCGCCGCCTCGTCGTCCCAGAAGTCGCGGATCACCGTCTCGGCCAGCCGTCGGGCGAGGAGCAGCGGACCCGCGTCGCCAAGCGCCGTGTGGGCCTCCAGCAGCCCGTCGGCCAGGGCAAGGTAATCCTCGGCGAAGGCCGGCGTGCCGCCGCGGCCGTCTCGCACCGTCCGCCAGAGGCGATCGCCGTCGCGCAGGAGGTGGCGCTCGACGAAGGCCACCAGCGATCGGGTCGCGTCGCCGAACTCATCGTCGCCGAGCACGAGCGCTCCGTGGGCCAGCGCGCGCAGTGTCAGGCCGTTCCATGACGCGATCTGCTTGTCGTCGCGGGCCGGCCGCGTCCGCCCCGCGCGAGCGTCGAGCAGCGCGCGGCGCCCGCGCTCGACGAGCTCATCACCGGGATCAGCGCCGGCGCGGTGGAGGACGTTCGTTCCTTCCCAGTTGCCTGCCGCGGTTAGGCCCCAGTACGTGGCCAGTAAGCCGCGATCGGCATCATCGAGGCCCGCATCGGTGAGGACCGCCATGAACTCGGCGTGGGACCAGGCGTAGAACCGGCCCTCCACGCCCTCGCTGTCGGCGTCGAGCGCCGACGCGAAGCCGCCGTCGCCGGTGCGCAGCTCGGCGAGCATGAAGTCGAGCGTCGCGCGCGCGACGTGCGCGTATCGGTCCGTGCCGGTGGCGCGGTAGCCCTCCAGGTAGGCGTGGGCCAGGAGCGCGTTGTCGTAGAGCATCTTCTCGAAGTGCGGAACGAGCCAGTGCGCATCGGTGCTGTAGCGCGCGAAGCCGCCGCCGAGCTGGTCATGGATGCCGCCTTCGGCCATCGCGTCCAGCGTGCGCGTCACGATGCGAAGGGTGGCATCGTCTCGCGTGCGCCGCCAGGCTCGGAGCAGGAACTCGAGGATCATCGGCGCCGGGAACTTCGGCGCGCCGCCGAAGCCGCCGTGGGCCGCGTCGAACGTTGCCGCAAGCCGGGCGACGGCGCCATCGAGATGTCGGAGCTCGACGTCCTGCGTTCCAGCCGGCACCGCAAGCCGTGCACGCAGGTGGTCGGACAGCGCGCGGGCCTGCTCCTCGACCTCGTTGCGACGCGTGCGGTAGGCATCGGCGACGGCCCGGAGAACCCGTGGCAGCCCGGACATGCCGTGGCGGTCCTCGGGCGGGAAGTACGTGCCGCCGAAGAAGGGCTCCAGCTTCGGCGTCAGGAAGACGGTCATCGGCCATCCGCCCGAGCCGGTCATCGCCTGCACGGCGGCCATGTAGACGTCGTCGAGGTCAGGCCGCTCCTCGCGGTCGACCTTGATCGACACGAACTGCTCGTTCATGAGCGCTGCGATCTCAGCACTCTCGAACGACTCGCGCTCCATGACGTGACACCAGTGGCACGCGGCGTAGCCGATGGAGAGGAAAATCGGCCGATCCTCCTCACGTGCCCGCTCGAGCGCCTCCGGGCCCCACGGGTACCAGTCGACCGGGTTGTGGGCGTGCTGGAGCAGGTACGGGCTGGTCTCCGCCGCCAGGCGATTGGGCATGCGGCCAGTGTCGCACGCACATCGGACCCGATGCGTCCCCTGGCTCGGGGCAGCGGTGGGCGCGCGTTTCAGGGTGGCCCGGCTCAGGCGGCCATGAGCGAGTCGCGGGCGATCGTGCCGTCGGTGACCTCGATCACCCTGTCGGCCGTCTCGGCCAACCCCGCGTCGTGCGTGACGATGACGAACGTCGTGCCCATGGCAGCGTGCACCCGCCGGAAGAGCGCATTCACGGCTGCCGAGTTCTGGCTGTCGAGGTTCCCGGTCGGCTCGTCGGCGAGGACGAGCTCAGGCCGGTTCATGAGCGCACGACCGATGGCGACGCGCTGCTTCTGCCCACCCGACAGCTCGTCCGCCGGGCGATCAACGAGGCTCTCGAGACCGAGCAGGTCCGCCAGCTCATCGGCCCAGATCCGCGCGCCGCGCGCGTCGCGGGTGCCGGCGATCCGCATCGGCATGAGCAGGTTCTCGCGCACCGTGAACTCCGGCAGCAGGTGGTGGAACTGGAAGACGAAGCCGATGTGCACGTTGCGCAGCGCGGCGCGCCGCCGATCGTCGAGGTGGTCGACCCGCTCGCCGAGCAGGTAGAGCCGGCCCGCGGTCGGTCGATCCAGCAGCCCAAGCAGGTTGAGCAGGGTCGACTTACCCGATCCCGAACGGCCGACCAGGGCCAGGTACTCACCGGCGCCGATGCCGAAGCTGGCGTCGCGTAGGGCGAGCGTCGCGGAGTCGCCGTCGCCGTACCGGCGACCGAGCTCCTCGGCCACCACCAGGTTAGCCATTCTGGATCACCTCGATCGGATCGAGCCGCGACGTGCGGCGGTACGGGATCAGCGCGCTGAGCAGCGCGATCCCCACGCCCACGCCCGCGCTGGCGATGGCGAAGGCCGGGTCGACCGACACCGGGAAGAGGGCATCGGACCCGGCGGCGGAGGCGTCGAAGACCGCGATCAGGGCCCAGCCCACGGCAATTCCCAGGGCGGTCCCCAGGCCTCCCAGGATGGCGGCCTGCCAGACGAACACCGCGCCGCTGCCACGGTCGGTGAGGCCAAGCGCCTTCAGGATGCCGATCTGACGCGTCTTCTGGACGGCGGCGATGGCGAGCGTAGAGGCGATGCCAAGCCCGACCGCGATGACCACGAAGACCTGGATCATGATCGAGCTGACGCTCTGAGATTGAAGGCCGATGAGCAGATCTGTGTTCTCGCCCTGCCAATCGGTCGCGGCCACGCCCTCGACCTCGTCGAAGTCGGCCGCAACCGTGTCCGAGGCGAAGACGTCAGACACCTGGAGCTCCACGAGATCGACCTCGTCGTCGGGCAGGTCGAGCACGCCCGGCGCCAGCTCGGGCGCGGCGAACGCGGTGCCCGCGTTGATGGCGGCCACGCCGAGGTCGAAGATCCCTGCCACGGTGACGGTAATGCGCTCGCCGTCGTCGGTCAGGAGCTCGAGCTCGTCGCCGACGGCGAGCTCCGCGTCCTCGGCGTATTCAAGGCCGACGAGCAGCTCGCCCTCGCCCGGGTCTGCCGATCCATCGACCAGGCTGGGCGGGAGGTCATAGATCGTGTCGCGGACGTCGGCGTCCATGACCCTGACGATCAGCGGGTCGGACGCATCTCCGGTGCGGGCAAGCGTCGACAGCCGGTTCTGCGGCACGACGGCGGTGATGGCGGGGTCGTCGAGGTGCCCAAGCAGGACGTCGTCGAGCACGAGCCGCTCACCGTCCTCGTCAGCGGCGAGCGTGACGTGGGCGCTGTTGCCGACGGTCGTGTCGATCAGCGAGGCCTGGAGGCTGCTGATTAGCGAGCCTACGAACACCTGGGTGCCGATGCCGACGCCGATGCCGAGCAGGATGAGGACGGACTGGACCTTCGACCGCCACAGGAAGCGGCGGGCGATCTGGAGCGGAAGCACGAAGGTGTGAGCTCGTTGAGAGGGAAGGATTGTAGAGTGTTTGTCTATACTTTACAGCCCTCAAGGCCGGACCGTCAATGGTTTGTCCAATTACCTTCCGGGCCGATGCCCTCCGGTCTCGACCGCGAACTGCTCCTGGTAGAGCTTGGCGTACAGGCCCTCCTGGCGGATCAGCTCGGCGTGCGTGCCGCGCTCGACGATCCGGCCGCGCTGGATGACGAGGATCTGGTCGGCGCGCAGGATCGTCGACAGCCGGTGCGCGATCGCGATCGTCGTCCGCCCCTGCTCCAGCCGCGCCAGGGCGGCCTGGATCAGCCGCTCGCTCACGGTGTCGAGCGCCGAGGTCGCCTCGTCGAGGATGAGGATGCGCGGGTCCTTGAGCAGCACCCGCGCGATCGCGACGCGCTGCTTCTCGCCACCGGAGAGCTTGTAGCCGCGCTCCCCGACGACGGTGTCGTAGCCGTCCGGCAGCTCGCCGATGCGATCGTGGATGGCCGCCGCGCTCGCCGCGACCTCGATCTCGTCCATCGTCGCGTCGGGCTTGGCGTAGCGCAGGTTGGCGAGCACCGTGTCGTGGAAGAGGTAGGTCTCCTGGGTCACGAAGCCGAGCACGCGCCCCAGCGAGGTGAGCTTGATCCCGCGCACGTCGATCCCGTCGATCAGAACGGACCCAGCATCCACGTCGTAGAGCCGCGGAATCAGGTACGTCGACGTCGTCTTACCGCTGCCCGACGGCCCGACCAGCGCCACGAGCTGACCCGGAGCCGCGGTGTACGTGATGTCGGACAGCGCGAAGGGCATGACCCGGCTCGGCACCGCGCGCCCCTCGGACTCCGCGGAGACCATCTCGTCGGTGGCATCGAGCTGGCCCTCGGCGACCGGATAGCGGAACGAGACGTTCTCGAACCGCACCTCGCCACGGGTGTTCGCCGGCGTGAGCTCGACCGCGTCCGGGGCATCGATGATCTCGTGGTCCATCTCCAGGTACTCGAAGATGCGGTCGAACAGCGCGAGCGCGCCCTGAATCTCGACCTGGACGTTGAGCAGCTGTCCGAGCGGGAAGAAGAGGCGCGACTGGAGCGTGGTGAACGCGACGATCGTGCCGATCGAGACGCTCTCGTCGCCGCCGATGATCAGCACGCCGGCGAGGAGGTAGACGAAGGCCGGCATGATGCTGAAGAACGTGCCGATCAGCGCGAAGAACCAGCGACCGATCATCTGGCCACGGATCTGGAGGTCGCCGAGGCGCTGCGACTCGGCGCGGAAGCGCTCGATGGACGCCTCCTGCTGCCCGAAGGTCTTGCTGAGCAGGATCCCCGACACGCTGAGCGACTCCTCGGTGATTGCGCTCATCTCGGCCATCGACCGCTGCGTCAGCGTGCTGACTTCCCGGCGCACCTTGCCGACGCGGTAGGTGATGTAGGCGAAGACCGGTAGCAGGCCCAGGCTCAGCAGGGTGAGGCGCCAGTCGAGGATCGCCATCGCGATCACCGTGGTCGCCACAGTGGCGAAGTTGCTCAGGACCGATGCGGCCGTATCGGTCACGACCGACTGCACGCCGCCGACGTCATTGGCGATGCGGCTCTGGATCTCGCCGGTGCGCGTCTCGGTGAAGAAGCGCAGCGGCATCCACTGCAGGTGGCGGTACAGCGCCAGGCGCAGGTCGTTCATGACGCGCTGCCCGACGACGTTCGACAGGAACGACTGCCACACGCCGATCGCGCTGGTGATGATCGGCAGGACGATCATCAGCCCGCACTGCAGGAACAGCAGGCCGAGGTCCTGCTGCCCGCCCGGCACCAGGTTGTCGATGGCCAGCCCGAGAAGGATGGGGTTGATGACGCCGATGCCGACCGTGAGCAGGATGAGGACGGCGATGAAGGCGAGCCGGCCGCGGTACGGCCGGAAGAAGCCGGCGATCCGTCGCAGCGTTCGGCCCTCGCTCCCGGGCCGGCGCGTCAGGTCGGGCTCCGCGCCGCCACCCCAAAAGCCGCCTCCGCCGCCTCCGCCACGCCGGGTCATGTCGAACAGGATCGAGAGGAAGGCCTGCGCCATGGCGATTCCCTGCGGCTCCCCAACCAGGCGGGCCCGCTCGCGCATCCGCTCGCCGACCTCGTCCGGATCCACCTGGCTCTCATGGGCCAGGATCGCGGCCAGGCCGGTCTCGAATGTCTCGGCGACGTCGAGCCACAGATTCGGCTCCTCGACGCCGGTGAGCAGCACCTGGCGCACCTTCCACGGTTCGAGGTGCTCGCGCTCTGCGAGCTCCGGAAAGTTCAGGTGGTCTCGGGCGGCCGGATAGACCGATGCGAGCGTGGCCTCCCCGGTGGCGAGGTGGTCGGGATGGCCGATGAACGGGTTGTGGTCGAGTCGTCGCTGCGGGTTCTGGGTGATGACGAGGTCCGGCCGGAAGCGGCGGATCTGGCGCGTGATGTCGCGCCGCAGATCGAGCGACGGCGTGAGGTAACCATCGGGATGGTCGAGGTGGACGATCTCGGACACGCCCAGAATGTCGGCCGCCGTCCGCTGCTCGGCCCGTCGCGTGGCCGACAGCTGCTCGGGCGTGACCGACGGGTCCTCGGTGCCCTTCGCGCCGTCGGTGGTAACCACGTAGTCGACCCGTGCGCCGCCCGCGGCGAGCAGCGCGATCGTCGGCCCGGCGCCGAACTCGGCGTCGTCGGGGTGGCTGACGACGACGAGCACGCGCTCGAGCGGGTCGACGACCTCGTGGCGCTCCAGGGGGCTCATGGCCCAATGCTACCCGTCCGCCGATGAATCCCACGCCACGGGCACATCGGCCAACCGGTAGCTGAATTCTCACGGGGCGGGCAAGTCGGCCAGGCAGCGGCACACCTCCGTGGCCGATCCTCCCGCGGGATGGGAGTCCCGCGGAACGTGCGGCCGACACTCCCGTGGGGCGAGAATCGACGCGAGCGCCCACGTTGCCGCATACTGCCCACCAGTATGAGCACCAATGCGCACGCCGCCCACTTCCGGCACAGCTACACGAAGGACAAGCGCGACCTCGTCACCCGCCTGCGGCGGATCGAGGGCCAGGCGCGCGGGATCCAGCGACTCGTCGAAGACGAGGCCTACTGCCTCGACATTCTCCAGCAGGTCGAGGCGATGACCGCGGCCGCCGACCAGGTCGCGCTGCTCGTGCTCGAGGACCATATCGACGGCTGCCTGACCCACGCGGTCGAGACCGGTCAGGGGCAGCCGTACGTCGACGAAGTGATGGCCGTCGTGCGCCGCACGATGGGGCGTCGCGGACCGCGGAGCACCGCCCGAGAGGCGTGAGCGGGAGTGCCGCAGGGGGGAACCACGGCACTCCCGGGCCGGAGTCTACCCGTCGCTCGGCGGGCGAGCAAACAAGCCCTACTCGCCGAAGATCGTCAGTTGCTCGCCTCCACGCTCGATGAGCGGGTCGAGCCCGAGAACCGGCTCCAGCCACTCGAGCTGCGCTCCGGCCCGAGCGGCCAGCGTGTCGAGGTGCTGCCATTTCAGGACATGCCAGTTCTGGCGCTCGACCTCGGCGCGCAGCCAGGGTGACCGCTCGAGCTTGAGGCGGAGCAGGTCGCCGCGCTCGGCGGGGATTACGAGGAACCGCGCCTGCTCCTTCCCGACCGGGACCTGGCGGCCGCGATCCAGGATCGCGTCGCCGACCATGGCCGTCCACTCGACCTCGAAGAGGAACGAGAGGCGTCCGCGCACGTACCAGATCACGTCGACGGCCCCGAGTGCCTCTCCGGGCGCGCGGATGACGAGCGGCAGGTAGACGCGCCGCTCCTCATCGGTCAGACGCTCTGCGAGGGTGCTTCCCTGGGATCGCCGGTCGTGCTCGCGCGAGGCGACCCAGGCGCGCAGGCCGAGCCGGTGGGCGTAGTCGACGAGGGTGGCAATCACGCGCGCGTGGTCGTCGGCCCGGCCCGCGGCGTCGTCGTTCGTCCCGAGCGAACCGAGCTCGCCCGGCGCCACGTACGCGGCAAGGCAGGCGCGCACGAGGTCCTCGTCTGGCGCCTGCAGGCCCGGGAAGAGGCGGTAGATCCGCTCGAGGAAGCCCTGCTCGTCGATGCGCCCGGCGGTCGAGAGGATCGACCACACAGCCCACTCGACGCGGTCGGCCAGCGGGCGCTCGGCCAGCTCCGGCTCGCGCAGCCACCACGACGGCCGCGACTCGTCGCCGAGGCGCACGACGGTGGGATGGTCGTCGCGCCACAGCTCCTCGTGGACGAGCGACGTGAGCATCTGCGGTCCCCCGCCCTCGATGCGTTCCTCGCGCGGCTCGTCGTCGTCGGCCGCGCGCGCGACGGCCAGCCGCCGGAGCAGCCCGGAGTGGCCCAGCTCAGCGACGATTGACGCCACGATCCGCGGCAGCCCTGCCGGCTCGCCACGGTCGCGGAGCAGCGCGACAACGGCGCGGTCGATGGCCGAGGCGAGCTCGGGATACGTCAGGTGGCCGCGCTCGACGCCGAGACGCAGCGGGCTCGGCGTGACCGCCTGGCGCAGGCGATCCTCGGCCGACGGCTTGCGCAGGTGGAGCACGACGCCGTCGCCGACGCGGGACGACTCGCGATGGATGACGTCGACGAGCTCGAGGCCGGCCGACACCGCCATGAGGGCCGAGGAGAGCAGCCGATCGGTGTCGGCGCCGTCGAGGAGCAGCGAGCACCAGCCTCCCGGCTTGAGCGCACCGACGGCCGAGGACAGGCCGTGGCGCAGCGCGGTGGCCTCGGCGCCCGGACCCTGCGTGCCGCCGCCGAAGATCGGCTCGAGGCGCAGGGTCTCCGCCGCCTCGCGGCCCAGCACCCACGAGGTGGCCAGGTACTCGTACGACAGCTCGTCGATGCTCGCGCTCACCGGCGGCGAGCTGAGAACGAAGTCGACCCCGTCGGCCGGCACGTACTGGCCGACGACCGCCGCCCGCGAGCGGAGCCACAGCACGTTCGCCGCACCCATCCCGCCCAGCTCGCCGTAGTCGGCGGCGAAGCGCGCCTCCTGCCGGTCGCGCGGCAATGCGCCGATGGCGGCGCGCACGTCGGCGAAGGCCTGTTCGAACGCCCGCCAGACGTTCACCTCGCGCTGGTGGCGGCTCGCCGGTTGCCGCACGTGGCCGGCGGCGATGCGCAGTGACGCGACGCGACCGGGGTAGCCGTTCAGGCGGCTCGCGGGCAGGAGGCAGGCGGCGAGGGCGAGGCGCATGGAGGCCGCCGTGCCGGCGTCGCGAATCTCGCTGTCGACCTTCGAGCCGATGGCGTGGAGCGCGTAGAGGTTGCGCGGGGTGAACAGGTCGAGGAGCTCGGCGACCAGCTCGTCGCGACCGTCGAGGACCGGGAAACGGGCTCGCAGCTCCAGGTACTGCGGGCTATGCCGGATTCCCTCCGCGGCCGCCACCGGCAGCGGGTCCGGCCGCACGGTGGACGCGAACCGCGGGCGCTCGCCGAGGCCGCTCGGCGGGTCGACCGCCGGCGGCGGCGGATCGGGCGGGCCGCCCGGCTCGCCGAGCGGCGCCTCCTCTGCCTGGGTTGGGTCGTCGTCGATCTCGGTCAGGCCGACCGGCGCCGGCGGCAGCTCCTCGGCCTCGTCGGCGATCGCGACCGGCGGCCGCTCGTCACGCTCGATGCCGAGCTTGGCCAGATCCACCTCGTCGACCGGTGCGACGCGCTCCTCGGGGCCGCCGACCGACGCGTCGCACGTCGCGCAGCGGTAGACCTTGCGGCCGGGCGCGTCGCCGTCCCGAGGCCAGATGAACTGGTCGACGACGATCGGCCGCCGGCACGCGGCGCACCGCGACGCGTAGAGCTCCTCGATGTGCTGGCTCAGCGGCACGTCGACTTTGCGCGAACCGGCCAGTTGGGCGAACGCCGCGTCGAGCACGGACGGATCGGGCGCGTTGAGGAGGGCGATCGCTGCCAGCTGGCTGAACGGGCTGGCATCGGCGGCGACGGCCCGCATCCCGTGGCCGACGGCGCGGCGCGCCACGGAGCCGGTGCCGGCCCAGGGGTCGAGGATGGTGTCGCCGGGAGCCGCAAAGGCGGCCAGCTCGGCGTCGAGGACGTTATCGGCCGGTGAGGGGCGGTGGCGCTCGAGGAGGGCGAGACCGGGGCGGCGTCTCGGGAGGACGACGTGGTCGAGTCCTGTCCGCTCCGCCTCGCTCATCTCGTCGCTATGGCTCTTCTACCAGCTCCTCTTCGAGTTCGGGCTCGCCGGAGTACTCGGGGAGTGTCGTGTCGAGCTCTTCGACCTCCTCGGAGTCCTCATCGGCCTCCTCCACCTCGTCCTCGTCATCGTAGCGAAGCGCGCTGCCCTTCATGTACGGTCTGACGCCACCTCCGCCCTGGCTGACGGTCGGGAACGAGACTTTTCCGAAGTTCGCCGGGTGCGTGAAGACCTCGCGGATGATGATCGTGAGGTCCGAACCGGCCTCGTGGAGGGTCGTGATGGCGGCCTCGTAGCGGTTGCCGCCCGCCATCAGCTTGAGGAGCCGCGCGGCGATGCGCGGCTCGACGCTGCCGATCGTGGACTGGCCGACCCGTGCCTGGAGCTCGTCGCCCTCGACGACCAGCTCGACCGCGTCGCCGGGCGAGAGCGGCGCAAGCACGCGTGGAGCCGCGAGGTTGATGAGCCGGGCGCGTCCGGTCTTTCCCATCTCCTCGATGAAGAGGGTCGCCGGCGCCTTGTCGGTGCGACCCTTTCCGTTCTTGTTGGGCTTGGCGGCCGCGATGAGCAGGCGCAGCCGCTCGGAGTTGCGCTGCGCGATCCTGTTGGTCGCGTCGCGCTCGAGCGCCTGCTCGTACGCCTCGAGTGCCTCGGCCGGGCGGTTCAGCTCCGCGAGGGCCTTGCCGAGACGGTTGTAGGCATCGATGTCCGGGCCGAGCTCGAGCAGCTGACGGTTCGCCTCGACCGCGTCCTCCCATTCGCCGCGGGTGGCATGGGCGATGGCGGCGTCAGCCAGCTGGCGTCGTTGCCGGGTGGTGGAATCGGCTTCTCCAAGCGCCATGAGCGTCGTGAAGGCCTCCGGTGCAGGCGGGTGGGTGGCCGGTTTCCGGCCGAAGGGCGCCCTCTTGTACCACCGGCCATGTGGGGTGTCAACGCGAGGGTGCGCGAGCCGCCTCAGGGCCGATGCAGGAGCAGGCCCGCCACCAGCCCGACGAGCACGAGCGAGCCGAACTCGGCGGCCACCGCGCGGCCGGAGGCGTCGCCGCGAAGCGCGTCGACCGCGCCGCCCCACGTGTAGAACGCGAGGGCGATGATCGCGGCCGTGAGCTGGAGCTGGACATTCAGCAGCGACACCGCCAGCCCGACCTGGAACACCACGAGGACGTGGAGCAGCGACTGCCCGAGCGCCTCCGCCTCGAGCGCACCGCGAGCCTCGGCCGCACGAACGGCGAGCGGCACGGTGAGGATCGCGAGGAGGATCAGCGGGGTAGGCCAGGTCTCGGCGCCGAAATAGCCGAGCAGGCCCCACGCGCCGGTGAACACGATGCCGGTGAGCAGCAGATTCTGGATCGTGCGTCCGCCGGTGCCACGTGCGAGCCGCAGCTCCAGGTACGTGACCGACCAGAGCAGCACGGCCACGATCGGCACGAGCAGAAGGCTCAGGCCGCCGGGGATCAGGCGGCCGAACACGGTGGCGGCGATCCCGGCCACTGCTGGCATGGCGTAGCGCGCAAGGCCGGAGTCCGGACGGGCAGGACCGATGACGTACGCCGCCGCCAGCCCGCCCAGCGCCAGCTGCGCGGCGATCGTGATCGCCAGCACGACCGGCTCGATCGCGAACCAGCCGACGGCGGCGACGACTGCCTGGAGAATGGCGATGAGCACCGCGGCGGGCCGATCCAGCTGGCGCAGGATCGCCAGCCCTCGCCGATCGGTGAAGATGCGGTTGATCACTGCACGAGCTCCAGCAGCTCGTCCGCCGACCGCGTCGCCAGCAGCTGATCCGGCGCAAGCCATGCCCGGCGCGCGACGTCGACCGCGTAGCGCTGCTGCCCGAGCTCCTCGGTGCGGTGAGCGTCGGATGCGACCGTCAGCCGCGCCCCCGCGCGCGCCGCCGCGCGTGCCAGCGAGTCGTCGAGGTCGAGACGCGGGCTGCCATTGATCTCGAGCGCCGTGCCGTTCGCCGCCGCGGCCTCGAAGACGCGCGGCCAGTCGACGGGCAGCGGGTCGCGGCGGTTGACGATTCGGCCGGTCGGATGTGCCAGGACGTCGACGTGCGGGTGCTCGACGGCCGCCAGTGCCCGGCGTGTCAGCTGCTCGCTGGACTGGTTGCGCCCCGTATGGATGCTGGCGATGACGATGTCGAAGCGCGCCAGCAGCTCGTCGGGGTAGTCGAGGGTGGCATCGGCGCGGATCTCGAGCTCCGTGCCGTGCAGCACCCGGAACGGCGCCAGCTCGGCGTTGACGCGGGCGATCTCCACGGCCTGCTCATCGACCTGCGACGGCGCGAGGCCGCGGGCGACACCGAGCGACGGCGAGTGGTCGGTGAGCACGATGTACTCGTGGCCGAGGTCGCGCGCCGCCCGGGCCATGACCTCGATCGTGTCGACGCCATCGGTCCAGCTCGAGTGGGTGTGCGTGTCGCCACGCACGTCGTCGTGGCTGACGAGGGCCGGCAGACCGCCGGCGAGGGCAGCCTCGATCTCGCCATCGGCCTCACGCAGCTCGGGCGCGATCCATGGCAGCCCGAGGCGCTCGTAGACGTCCGCCTCCTCGGCCGCGTCCAGCAGCGAGCCGTCCTCGATGACCTTGAAGCCCTTCTCGGAGAGGGACCATCCGCGGTCGAGGGCCATGCCGCGCAGGGCGATGTTGTGGTCACGGTTGCCGGTGAAGTGCACGAGGTGCGTCCCCCACGACTCCGGCGGGCAGACCATGAGGTCGACCTGCGGGCCCTCGCGGAGCACGATGCTCGACTTGTCGGTGCCCGCCGAGAGCACCTTCTCGACCTCCGGAAGCCCGTCGAGCCGTGCGATCACGGCGCCGGGATCGTCGACGGCGGCGAGGAGGTCGAGGTCGCCGATCGTCGCTCGACGGCGGCGCAGCGAGCCGGCGGCCGAGATGCGCCGCACGCCGCGCACGTCACGCAGCGCGTCGATGAGGGTCGCCACGAGCGCATCGGCGTCGTGGAGGAGGAGGCGCGTGTCCGTGCTGCGCCTCTCGATGCGGCCGATCCCATCGAGGACGTTCTGCTCGGTACGAGCCGAGAGGCCCTTGACCGAGCGCAGCTGGCCGGCCTCGGCGGCGGCGCGAAGTCCCTCGAGCGAGTCGATCCCCAGCTCGGAGTGCAGCAGCCGCACTGTCTTCGGGCCGACGCCGGGCACACGCAGCATGTCGAGCAGCCCGTCGGGGACCTGGGCACGCAGCCGCTCGTGGTACTCGAGCCGCCCTGTCTCGCTCAACTCGGCGAGCTTCGCGGCCAGCGCCGGCCCGGCGCCGGAGATCTTCGGCGGCTCGCCGCGGTTGTAGAGGGCCGCGACGTCATCGGGGTAGCGCTCCACGATATCGGCCACGCGACGGTAGGCCACCGCCTTGTAGACGACCTCGCCGAGGATCTCGAGCATGTCGCCGATCTCGTTGAAGATCCGCGCCAGCTCCCCGTTGCTGATGACGGTCTCGCCGCTGCGCGAGACGCTGCGGGGTCGGGGCATCGCCGGCCATTCTAGGCCGACGAGCGCTCGAGCCCGACTCGGGAGGTCGTCAGCGCAGGATGCGTCTGCCCAGGATGGTCAGGCCCGCCCAGCCCGTCCTGCCGAGCGGATCGGCCTGTCTGGCCCGTTGCCTGACGCGTGCCTCGCGCAGCAGGTCGCGCTCGTGAAGCTCGGCCTGGATGTCGGCGAGGCTGGTCGCTCGAAAGTGCATGCGCTCCATCGGGGTCTCCTAGATGGCTCGGTGCGGCTCGTCGTCGATGGATGGCCGGCTGTCGTATCCCGACAGTGCCGCCCCGAACGCGAAGGCGGCCAGGACCGCGAAGACCAGCAGCAGCTCCATCACTCGCTCTCCCTTTCGTAACTGCTCACGGCGGTTCTTGTAGTTACGATGGTAGCAGCCGCTTGTAACTTGTCAAGGGGTCTGATATGGTTACGCCCAATGTCCGAGCAGCACGTTGCGCCTCCCGAGCCGGATCGCGACACCGAGCTCTTCATCGAGTTCGTCAACAGCGGCCAGCTCAGGCGCGGAAAGCCCGCGGAATACCTCCCCGACGGGACGGCGCTGCGCGCCTGGCTCGGCGAGCACGAGCTGTGCGGCGCGCGCGCGTCGATCGCCGCGGCCGACCACGCGTTGCCAGCCTTCCGAAGCCTACGGACGGTCGTGAACGACGTCACCGAGCGCCTCGCGACCGGCCGGGAGCCGAGTCGCGCGCAGGTGCGGGCGCTCAACGGATTCCTCCGAGAGGGCATGCACTACCACGAGCTGCGTCCCAGCCCGGATGGGTCGCATTACACGATGGGCCACGCCGGCGACGACTTCGCCCAGGCGCGGGCCTCGATCGCGGGGTCACTCGCGCACTACATCGCGGACCACGACGTGAGCCGACTGCGGATCTGCGCGAACGACGGCTGCCGCTGGCGGTTCATCGACCGGTCTCCCGCCGGTCGGCGAGTCTGGTGCGACATGCGGACCTGCGGCAATCGCGCCAAGGTCGCCCGCCATCGCGCGCGTAGCGGATCGGCCTCGCGGGTTCCCGCACCCGTCCGGGCGGGCTAGAATGCCGTCGCGCCGGCTCGCCCGGCAGATGAAACTCACAGCGAGGCGCGTGCGACTTCCGTGGACGTCGGTTCCAGACATCCTGACGGCGCACGTCCGAGTGGCTCGCCGCGGCTCCAGGTGACGCACCCGCTCACCTGACCCGGCCCTCCACCCGCGACGCGCCGTCGACGCGAGGTGGTGGTCATGCTCGAGTTCGTTCAGCACGGCGCGGCGCGCACGCGCCGCATCGGTCAATGGTGATGCGCGCGCTGCCGCGACGGCTGCGCCGCTCGCTGGCGACCCCCGGGCTCGGAGGCGCGGACGAGCCCGTGCTCGAGCCGCGTCCCGAGGTCATCGAGGCCGAAGGGCTGCGCTGGATCCAGATCAGCGAGCCGCGCCTTGCCGATCGCATGTGGTTGGCCGCGAACTTCGACTTCCACGAGCTCGACCTCGAGGACGTCGCCAGCCGCAACCAGCGGCCGAAGGTCGACGAGTACCCTGACTACCTCTTCCTGGTCATGCAGTTCCCGCGCTACGACAAGGCGACGAGCCGTCTCCATCCTGCCGAGCTCGACGTCTTCATCGGTCGTGACTACGTCATCACCCTGCCGAACGAGCCGATCCCGCCGCTCGACCAGCTCTTCGAGCGGGTCCGCAGCCGACCCGAAGTGCAGCAGGAGCTCATGACGCTGGGCTCCGGCCGCCTGCTGTACGAGATCCTCGACCGATGTGTCGACGCCAGCTTCCCGATGCTCGGCACGCTGGGCCGCAAGCTCCGCGACCTCGAGGAGGACATCTTCATGGGCCGCTCGCACGAGGTCGTACGCGAGATCAGCAACGCGAAGCAGGAGATCATCAACTTTCGAGCCGTGATCCGGCCCCAGCGCGCCGTGTTTCGCTCGCTCGAGCGCGCCAAGCAGCGCTACATGAGCGAGGAGCTCGAGATCTACTTCGACGACCTGACCGATGCCTCCGAGCGCATCTGGGACGTGCTCGAGAACTTCAAGGAGATCGTCGAGGGGCTCGAGAGCACGAATGAATCGGTCCTCTCACATCGCCTCAACGATGGCCTGCGCGTGCTGACCGCCGTGAGCGTCATCCTGCTGCCGATGACGCTGCTGGCGAGCGTCTTCGGCATGAACGTCGCCTTCCCGGGCGAGGGCAGCCCGCTCGCCTTCTGGCTCATCATGGGCTCGATGCTCGCCATCCTCCTCGGGATGGTCGCATTCTTCCGCTCGCGTGGCTGGCTCTGAGCAGCCGCCCCTACGACCCGATCGGGTGCCAGACGGTCTTGATCTCGACGTACTCGCCGATGAGGTACGGCGACTGGGCGCGATCGCTGAGCCAGTCGTAGCGGTCGAGACCGGCCGAGGGAGGACGGACGAAGCGCTTGACGTTCTCGACCGCGATCTCCTCGAGCGACGCCGCCTCGTCGGGCGCGGCGCCGAACGCGTCGAGCGCGTTGACGTCCATGTGGCCCGCCAGGTGGCCGATCAGCTCTCGCCGCAGCCCCGTGATGAGGTTGACGACTCCACCGGGCACGTCGGAGGTTGCGAGCACCTCGGTGAGCGTGACCGCCGGTAGGGGTCGCGACTCGGAGGCCAGCGCGACGGCGGCGTTGCCGCTGACGATCACCGGCGCCAGGCGGCTCACGAGCCCGAGCAGCGACGATGCCTCCGGAGCGATGACGCCGACCACGCCGGTCGGCTCGGGGACGCTGAAGTTGAAGTAGCGCCCGGCGACCGGGTTGACCGTTCCGATGACCTGCGGATACTTGTCGGCCCATCCCGCGTACCAGACCCAGCGGTCGATCGCTGCGTCGACGACACGGACGGCCCGTGGGCGTGTGAGGCCCTCGGCCGCGATCACCTCGGCGACGAACTGGTCGCGCCGTCCCTCCATCAGCTCGGCGATGCGGTAGAGGATCTGCGAGCGGTTGTAGGCGGTCTTGGCCGCCCACCCCGGCTGTGCGCCGCGTGCGGCGCGAACGGCGTCGCGGATGTCCTTGCGCGTGCCGCGACTCGCGTTCGCCAGCGGCTGGCCCTTCGCGCCGAAGACCTCGTAGGCACGCCCGGACTCGGTGCGCGGGAAGGCGCCTCCGATGTAGAGCTTGTACGTCTTGCGGACCTCGATCCGCTCGCCGCGAGCCCCGACCCCGTTCGTCGTCGCCGGCGGTTGCAGCGCGCGATCCTCCAGGACCGATGCGCGCTTCGCGCGTGCCTTCGTTGCGGCCGGCCGGCGCTGCGGCATCAGCCGGCGTCCTCGCCGTACTGCTTCGTCTCGCTGCTCTCGACGAGGAGCGTGTAGGCCGGGCCGGCATCGGCGACGGGGCGATGGCGGATGCCGCTCGGTACGACGAACAGCTCGCCCGGCGAAAGGTGCGCCGCCGCGTGGCCATCGAGCTCGATGCGGAACGTCCCCCGCCAGCACAGGAACAGCTCGTCCTCCGCGTGGTGATGCCACGGGAACTCGCCCTCGAGGCGCGCCATCCGCACGCTCGTCTCGTTCACCGTCGCCAGGTCGATCGGCTTCCAGGCCTCGGTGATGCCATCGGCCACGGCGTCGAGGGCGATCTCTCCGACTCGGGTGTCCGTGGCGCTCATCGGCCGTTCGCGCCGTTCGCCGGCGACAGGTCGAGGTAGGCGCCGAGCCCGTGGATGCCGCCCTCGCGGCCGTATCCGGACTCCTTGTAGCCGCCGAACGGCGACGTCGGGTCGAAGCGGTTGAAGGTGTTCGCCCACACGACGCCGGCTTTCATGGCGCTGACCATCTTGAAGATCCGGCTGCCCTTCTCGGTCCAGACGCCCGCGCTCAGGCCGTAGGGCGTGTTGTTGGCCTTCTCGATCGCCTCCTCCGGCGTCCGGAAGGTGAGCACGCTCAGCACCGGGCCGAAGATCTCCTCCTGCGCGATCCGATGGCTCTGGCTCACCCCGGTGAAGAGCGTCGGGCGGAAGAAGAATCCCTTGTCGGGCAGGTCGCACGCCGGCTGGAAGATCTCGGCGCCCTCGTCGACGCCCGACTGCACCAGCTCCTGCACCTTGGCCAGCTGACCGGCCGAGTTGATGGCGCCGACATCAGTGTTCTTGTCGAGTGGGTCGCCGACGCGCAGCGTCGAAAGGCGCGCCTTGAGCTTGTCGAGCAGCGGCTCGTAGACGCTCTCCTGCACGAAGAGGCGTGAGCCCGCGCAGCACACCTCGCCCTGGTTGAAGTAGATGCCGTTGATGATGCCCTCGATGGCCTGGTCGAGCGGCGCGTCGTCGAAGACGATGTTCGCCGCCTTGCCGCCGAGCTCGAGGGTGATCTTCTTGCCGCTCCCGGCGATGGCGCGGGCGATCATCTTGCCGACGGCGGTCGAGCCGGTGAAGGCGACCTTGCCGACGTCGGGGTGGCGGACGAGCTCCATCCCGATCTCGCCGGGCCCGGTGATGATGTTCACGACGCCGGGCGGCAGGTCGGCCTGGCGCACCACGTCGGCGAAGAGGTAGGCCGTCAGCGGCGTCGTGGAGGCAGGCTTCAGGACGACGGTGTTGCCCGCCGCGATCGCCGGCGCGATCTTCCAGGCCAGCATGAGCAGCGGGAAGTTCCACGGGATGACCTGTGCGGCCACACCGATCGATCGCGGCTCGCGGTTCGGGAAGGCGTAGTCGAGCTTGTCGGCCCAGCCGGCGTAGTAGAAGAAGTGCGCCGCGGCCAGCGGCACGTCGACGTCGCGGCTCTCCTTGATCGGCTTTCCGGAGTTCATGCTCTCGACGACGGCGAACTCTCTCGACCGCTCCTGGAGGATGCGCGCGATCCGGTAGAGGTACTTCGCGCGCTCGCGGCCCGGCAGCTTCGACCAGCTCGACCGATGCGCCTCCCTGGCCGCGGCGACCGCGCGTTCCACGTCCGCCTTGCTCGCGTGCGCGACCTTCGCCAGCGGCTCCTCCGTGGCGGGGTTGATGACGGTGAAGGTCTTCTTCGGTTTCGACGGGCGAAACTCGTTGCCGATGAAGAGGCCGTACTCGGGCTCGATCCGGATGTGGTCGGTAGCCTCGGGCGCGGGAGCGTACTCCCACGGGTTCTCGCCTGCAGCGAGGCCCCACGATGCCGGCGCGGGCTTCGACTCGGGCTTCTTTGTGAGGGTCATGCCCCTCGATTATCGCACTCCGCCATGGCGGTGCCGTGCCTGGCGCCATGTTGCCGGACGGGTGCGTATCGACCGCTGAGCGTCAGAACTGTCGCCTGAAGGATGCATGGGCGCTCGTGAGTATCCGCAGATGTCTCCGGATGGCCGCATTCCGCGATTGAGCGGCCCATGCGCCTCCTCCCCGCTACGTGGCGCGAAGGACCCGCTACTCGACCGAACCGAACAGCACGACGCCCTCCGCCCACCGAACCCCGCTCTCCTCCTGGAGGTCCGGGACGTCCGACGTGAGCAGACCCTCGACCGCGATCCGGTCACCGGCGCACTGCGGCGGGAAGGACTCGGCAATGGCGTCGCACAGCAGGACGGTTCCGTCGGCGTTCACGAATAGCGCGCCGGTGACCGTGACGAGGTCGTCCGTCGGGCCATGGGTCAGCGCCTCGGAGACGCTCATGCCCGGGCCGGACGGTTCGCCCTCGGCCATGACGAGCGTCCATTCCTCGTCGGTCGGCGCCGACGGCGTCGCGGCGGGAGGTTCCGCCGCGCACGCGGCGATGAGGAGAAGCACGATCAGGACTGATGGGACGGAGCGCATCGGCCGCGAGGCCTCCAATCGGGTGTGTCGTCGCCCCTCAAACGCCGCTGGGGGCCGGATCGTTCCCGTCCACGACGCCCTCGAGGTGCAGGAGGAACCGCTTGCGCTCGAGCCCGCCGGTGTAGCCACCGAGCCCACCGCCCGCGTGGAGGACGCGGTGGCAGGGCACGACGATCGGGACCGGGTTCGCGCCGAGCGCGTTGCCGGCAGCGCGATAGGCGTTCGGCGAGCCGGCCTCGGTGGCGATTTCGCGGTAGCTCGACACCGAGCCAAACGGGATGCGGGCCGTGGCGCGCAGGACGTCGCCGGCGAATCCGCGCACGAGGCGCCAGTCGATCGGCACGTCGAAGCGGTGGCGGGATCCGGCGAAGTACTCGTCGAGCTGGCGGCGCACGGCATCGGTCCGTTCCGGCGAGGCCAGGATGCGGGGCGAGACGCGCGTCGCGATGTCGTCGAGCTGATCGTCGACCGCCTCGTGCGCATACGAGAGCCTGACGAGGCCGCGGTCCGTGACGATCACCGTCAGCGGGCCGAGCGGCGAGTCGGCGAAGCCGTAGGCGACGTCCAGGACGCCCTCGTCGGCGGCGCGGCGCGCGAGATCCGCGCGCAGCGCGTCCAGGTCGAGGGTGGTCGCCGGCTTCTGCGCCGAGAGGCGGCGCTCGAGGTGATCGGTCATGCGGGCACCTCCCGGCGCAGCCGTCGCAGGCCGGCGCTGACGTTCTGGCGCGCGGCCTCCTCGCTGGTGCCCATCCGCTCCCCGATCTCGGCGTAGGCGAGGTCGAGCACGAACCGATGCACGATCGCCACTCGCTGCTTCGGCGGCAGCCCGCGCACGCTCCGCCACAGGCCGTCGTCAGGCGGCTCGGCCGCCGGTCGGGCCTGCAGCTCGACTCCGTCGAGCGTTCGCGTCGGACGGCGGCTGGATCGGCGGATGACATCGGTCGCCTTGCGGTGGGCGATCGTGTACAGCCAGGCGCGCAGGTTGTCGCCGTGGCCGAGTCTCGGGTAAGCGCGAAGCGCGGACATGAAGGTCTCCTGGAGGCAATCCTCGGCCTCCGAAGGGCCAACCAGGCCGATCAGAAACCGATGCAGCTCCGCCGCGTGCGCGTCGACGAGCCGCTCGAATGGCGGAAGGTGCACGCTGGATGGAACGCGTGGCGGCACGGTCGCGTGAGGTCAGCCGGCGGCGCGGTTGACGAAGGCGTCGATCGCGTCCGGGTCGTCGCGCTCGATCGTCGGTGCATCGCCGCTCCAGCCGATGACGATTCCCGGGTTCTGGGCGTTCGTGCCGTCGGGAGCGAAGAGGTGCGCCGAGCCCCGAACCTCGTCGGTCCGGGCGATCGCCCAGTCGCTATGGATGCGGCGGCGAGCGCGGCCGTCGTCGAGGGCCTCCGCGAGCGCGGCCACGTCCACCGATGCGCACTCGTTCGCGACCTCGAGAATGACGTGGCGCAGGCTGATGCAGCGGCTCTCGCCCCAGAACGCACGGCGCAGGCCGCGATCGAGCTCCTCGGCCGCTGACGCGGACTGGAGCGCGGCGGCCTGGACCGCCTCCATCGGCGGCAGCATCGTCACGGGCCACGCGTGGTCGGGGGCGCTCCAGGCCTGCCAGCCGGCGCGCGGTGCCAGCGTGGCGGCCACCGCCCACTCCGCCTCGCGCAGCGGGCGCGGGGTCGGCTCGTTGTTGAACAGCTCGAGCGGGAAGGCGTGGGGCTCGAAGTGCACGCGACCTTCGAGGCCCAGCCGGCGGCGGGCGTCGTGGAGCCGCCACACGATCGCGTGCGACCACGGGCAGCCGATATCGGACCAGACGGCGAGGGTGTTGGGGGCAACGTGCATCGGACTGGAACCTATTTGTAACTGACGCGGTTACAAATTGGCGCCACCGGATGCATCGGTGTCAGTCGAGGGTAAAGTAGTCGCCGCCGCTGTATCGGCCCGTGCGCTCCTTGCGGATCTGCATGAGCACGTCGTTGAGCAGGCTCGATGCGCCGAAGCGGAACAGGTCGGGCGTCATCCAGGCCGGGCCGAGGGTCTCGTACAGGGTCGTGAGGTAGCTGATGGCTTCCTTGGATGTCCGGATGCCGCCTGCCGGCTTCATGCCCACCATGCGTCCGGTCTGTGCATGGAAGTCGCGGATCGCCTCGAGCATGACGAGCGTGACCGGTAGCGTCGCCGACGGCTGCACCTTGCCGGTGCTGGTCTTGATGAAATCGGCACCCGCCGCCATTGCCAGGACCGACGCGCGCCGCACGTTGTCGTACGTCTCCAGCTCCCCGGTCTCGAGGATGACCTTGAGATGCGCGTCGCCGCACGCCTCCTTCACAGCGGTGATCTCGTCATAGACCGATGCGTAGTCCCCTGCCAGGAACGCGCCGCGGTCGATCACCATGTCGATCTCGTCGGCACCAAGCTCCACCGCCGAACGCACGTCGTGGAGCTTCACCTCGAGCGGCGCCTGGCCCGACGGGAAGTAGGTCGCCACCGACGCCACCTTCACACCGGAGCCCTTCAGAGCCTCGACCGCCGTCGGGATCATGTTCGGGTAGACACAGAGGGCCGCGACGGAAGGGATCGACGGGTCGGTCGGGTCGGGGCGCCGAGCCTTGCCGGCCAGCGCGCGGACCTTGCCCGGCGTGTCCTTCCCCTCGAGGGTCGTGAGGTCCATCATCCGGATCGCCAGGTGGAGGGCCCACAGCTTCGCCTCGCGCTTGATGCTGCGCTTGGCGAGCGAGGCGGCGCGCTCGTCGATGCCGACCGCGTCGACCGCCCAGACCCGCCCAAGGAGGCTGCCGAGGTGCTGGTGCTTCTTCGTGGTCAGGTCGCGTCGGGCGCTCGTGCGGGACGGCGTGGTGGTGGCCATGGACCAACCATTGTACCGGCGGGGTCGGCTGCTACCCTTCGTGGCCGATGGCCACCGACCCGATCGTCTACTGCCTCACGCGCGACCGAGAGCTGGCCGCCGCCATCGACGAGCGCCTCGCCGGCGCGATCGCCTTCTTCTACAACGACGCCGCTCGGCTGCACCAGGCAGTGACGCTGCGGGAGCCGCAGGTCGTCCTCGTCGACACGGGCGCCGTGCGCGCCGAGTATGGAGACGCGGGACTCGGCCCGGTATTCGACTTCCTTCGGCACCAGGTGCCGGCGGCACGGCTGGCGGTGCGGCCGACGGCCGGCGTCGAGCACCTCGTGGCCGCCGAGGCCGGCGCGGGCGTCGAGGTCGTCGCCGCCGACGTCGACGGCTGCGTGAGCGCGGTGCTGGCGGCCTGCACGCCGGCGTGACGTTCCGCGACCTCCTGGCTGCACACGCCGGCGACGGCGTCTGCCACCTCCAGACCATCGGGCGCGCCAGCGGTCGGCCGCGCACGATCGAGATCTGGTTCGGGACCGACGGCGAGCGGATCTACCTCCTGGCCGGCGGCCGGCATCGCGCGCACTGGGTGCGCAACCTTCTGGCCGATCCACATGTCCGCATCCGGATCGGCGGCCAGACGTTGCCCGGCGTGGCGCGCGTGACCGAAGGCGAGGACCGCGAGGCGCTCGCGCGTCGGCTGCTCGCTGCGAAGTACCAGGGTTGGTCGGAGGGGCGCCCGCTGAGCTCGTGGGCCGCCGGCTCGCTGCCGGTCGAGATCGCGTTCGAGTAGCCCGTCAGGGCCCGGCGATCAGCGCCTCCGGAACGGAGCAGGCCGGCTCGCCGCCCTCCACGACCTGATCGAGCGGCCGCGGGCTCCCGAGCCGTGCCGTCACCCTCGTCGGTGGCCAGTAGCGCACGACGGCTCGCCAGCGGACGCTACCCGCGGCCACGATCGCGTTCGTGCTCGCAGTGGGATTGTCCCCCCGAAGCGAGACGCCATCGGCGTCGACCGATGCCGCGCGCTTGATGAGCTCACGCGAGGGGTAGCGCGGGTCGCACGGCGAGTACGACGTCTCCGACGCGCGGCCAGGCCCGGACGACGAGCAGCCGGTCGCCCGGGAGCAGTGTCGGCGCCATCGAGCGTCCGCGGACCTCGACGACGTCGAGCCAGCGGCGCGCCGCGATGCCTGCGACGACGCCAGCGGCGATCCAGGTCAGCGCCAGAGGGCGCATCGGTCTGTCAGGAGGGGCGTCCGTTGACCCGGGTCTTCTCGAGGCCGCCGGTGGCCTTCCACATCTCGTCGATCGTATCGATCATCGAGAGCAGCTCCTTGGCGGCACCGGCGTCGAGCGACTGCTTGACCTTCGAGGCCTGCTTCGTGGCCTTCCAGAACGTCTCGTGCAGGTCGGGGTACTTCTCGAGGTGCTCGGGCTTGAAGTAGTCGTGCCAGAGGACGTCGAGGTGGTGCTTGACGAGCTCGGCGCGCTCCTCCTTGACGTGGATGCAGCGGGCCTTGAAGAGGGCGTCGTCGCTCGCGTCGTGCTTCTCGATGACGCGCAGGCACGACTCCGCCTCGATGCGAGCCTGCTCGGGGTCGTAGATGCCGCACGGGATGTCGCAGTGCGCGTCGACGATGCGGGTCGGGCGCAGGATGGTGCGCAGGGAAAGCATCGGTCTCCTTCTCCGGTGAGGAATCGCTTGCTGGCCGGTCCATCTTAGGTCGTAGCAAGCGGCGGGCCGGTGCGCAGGACTATGACCCCATCACGATGCCGCCATCGACCCCCAGCACCTGGCCGGTGACGTAGCGCGCCTCGTCGGACGCGAAGTAGACCGCGGCGGCGGCCACGTCGTCGACGGAGCCGATGTAGCCGAGCGGCGTCAACGACGTCAGCGCCTCGGTGGCGGCCTCGGGCAGATCGGCGGTGAGGTCGGTGGTGATCAGGCCCGGGGCGATCGCGTTGCAGGTGATCCCGCGGCTGGCCAGCTCGCGCGCGGTCGTCTTCGTGAGGCCGATGAGCCCCGCCTTGGCGGCGGCGTAGTTCGCCTGGCCGGCATTCCCCATCCGGCCGGCGGCGCTCGACATGTTGATGATGCGGCCGCGCTTGGCCTTGAGCATCGGCCGCGCGATCGCGCGCGTCATCCAGAACGGGCCGGACAGGTTCGTGTCGATGACGGCGTCCCATTCCTCGCCGTCCATGCGCATGAGCAGGTTGTCGCGGGTGATGCCCGCGTTGTTGACGAGGATGTCGACGGAGCCGAGGCCGTCGAGCGCGCCCTTGACGATCGCCTCGGCCGCCTCGCGACCGGCGGCGGTGTCGCCCTGGATCGTGACCGCGCGGCGCCCGAGACCGCTGATCTCGGCGGCGACCTCGTCGGCGGCCTCGGCGTTCCCTCGGTAGTTGATCGCCACGTCGGCGCCCTGCCGCGCGAAGGCAACCGCGATCGCGCGACCCAGGCCCCGGCTGCCGCCGGTGACGAGGGCGGTCTTGCCGGTCAGGTCGAACATCAGACCACCACGTGCTCCAGGGTCCGCTGCGGCTGACCCATCCGCGTCTGCTCGCCGGGGGCGAGGAAGGCGCGCGCCGGGTCCGCGGTCCACTCGACGACGGCGCCGCCGGCGGTGTAGCCGGCGCCGAAGGCGACCATCAGGATGCGGTCGCCCTGCTGGATCCGGCCGGCCGCGACGGCCTCGGCGAGTGCCATCGGCACCGATGCGGCGCTCGTGTTGCCGTACTTCTCGATGTTCACGAACGTCTTGGAGTCGGGAATGTCGAATTGCTTCTGGACGCTCGAGATGATCCGCAGGTTGGCCTGGTGGAAGACGAACTGGTCGACGTCGTCGACCGTCAGCCCCGCCTGGCGCAGGGCCGCGAGCGCCGACTCCCCCATCTGGCGGGTCGCGTACTTGTAGACCTCGCTGCCGAGCATCTTGATCTTGTGCATCTGCGCGTCGACCGTCTCGTGCGAGGGAGGGTTGATCGCCCCGCCGCCAGGCACGATGATCCCCTCACAGCCCGTCCCGTCGCTGAACAGGTCGATCCCCAGCATCCCGCCCGGCTGGTCGGACGCCTGGAGCAGGACCGCACCGGCGCCATCGCCGAAGAGCACGCAGGTGCTGCGATCGGTCCAGTCCAGGAAGCGGCTGAGGATCTCGACGCCGATGACGAGCACGTTGCGGTACATGCCGCCACGGATGAAGCTCGTGCCGACCGCGTAGCCGTACAGGAAGCCGGAGCACGCTGCCTGGAGGTCGAATCCGGCGGCACGGGTGGCGCCCAGCTCGGTTGCCACGAGGACGGCCGTCGCCGGCAGCGGGTAGTCCGGCGTGCAGGTGGCGACGATGACGAGGTCGAGCTCGGCCGGGTCGAGCCCGGCCACCGCCAGCGCGTCGCGCGCGGCGTTCACGCTCAGCGACGTGGTCGTCTCGTCGTCGGCCGCGATCCGGCGCTCACGGATCCCGGTCCGGCTCACGATCCACTCGTCGCTGGTATCGACCATCGTCGCCAGCTCGTCGTTCGTCATCACGCGCAATGGCGCGTACATCCCCCATCCGGTGATCAGGGCACTCATGCCGGTCGGCGTGCTCATCGGGGTGCTCCTCGGGCGCTCATCGCGGGTCGACCTCCAGCAGCGGCTGCTTCCGCTTCACCAGCGTCCCGTTCTCGACGAGGACGCGGGTGATCCGGCCGGAGGCATCCGACTTGATCTCGTTGAACAGCTTCATCGCCTCGATGAGGCCGATGACCTGGCCGTTGGCGATCTCGTCGCCCTCGTTGACGTAGGGACGGGCGCCCGGCGATGGAGCCGGGTACCAGATGCCGGTCAGCGGCGCGCTCACGAAGCGCATCCCCGGCGCCGGCTCGCCGAACGGCGTCAGCCCGTCGGTGGAGAGTGCCGGCGCGGGGGCAGCGGCGGCCGCCTCGGCGACCGCGGCGGCCGGCGCGGCCGCACGAGGCTTGGACAGGCGCACGTGGAGGTCGCCGACCGACAGCTCGAGCTCGTCGAGCCCCGCGTCCGCGAAGGCGGGTGCCAGCAGGTCGACCGCCGCCAGGATCGGCTCGGGCTGATCGCTCACGCGCCGTCGTACCTTCGGAAGACGAGGGTGGCGTTGTGGCCGCCGAAGCCGAAGCTGTTGCTCATGCCGACCTCGACTCCATCGACCTGCCGTGCCTCGTGGGGAACGTAGTCGAGGTCGCAGTCGGGGTCGGGATGGTCGAGATTGATCGTGGGCGGGATGATCCCGGTCTTCAGGGTCTGGATCGTGGCGACCGCCTCGACCCCGCCACCCGCGCCCATGAGGTGGCCGGTCATCGACTTCGTGCTGCTCACCGGGACCTTGTAGGCGAGATCGCCGAAGAGCGTCTTGATCGCGGCCGTCTCGGACTTGTCGTTCGGGGGCGTCGAGGTGCCGTGGGCGTTGATGTAGCCGACGTCGGAGGGCTGGAGCCCCGCGTCGGCGATCGCCGCGCGCATGGACTCGACCGCGCCGCGGCCACCCGGTGCCGGCAGGGTGATGTGCGAGGCGTCGTCGGTGGCGCCGTAGCCGACCAGCTCGCCGTGGATCGTCGCGCCGCGGGCGCGGGCGTGGTCAAGCGCCTCGAGGACGACAATGCCGGCGCCGTCGGCCATCACGAAGCCGTCGCGCTCGGCGTCGAACGGCCGCGACGCCTTCTCGGGGTTGTCGTTGCACCTCGTCGAGAGGGCACGCATCGCGCTGAACGCGGCGCACGGGATCTCGCCGATGCCCGCCTCGGCGCCGCCGGCGATCATCACGTCCGCGTCGCCGCGCCGGATGTAGTTCGCGGAGGCGCCGATGGCATGGTTCGCGCTCGAGCAGGCACTGACGGTCGCGTAGTTCGGTCCGCGCGCGTTGGCGTAGATCGCGACGTATCCAGCGCCCATGTCCGGGATGAGCGCGGTCACCAGGAACGGGCCGACGCGCTCGATGCCGTGCTCGTGGGCCTCGATGATGTCGCGGATCATCGTGTTGATGCCGCCGATGCCCGAGCCGATGATCGCGCCGGTGCGCCAGGCGAGCGCCTCGTCGGTGATCGGGTTCGGGAGCCCGGCATCGGCCATCGCCTCGACGGTGGCCGCCCAGGCGTAGTGGACATAGCGGTCGTTGCGGCGGATCTCCTTCTTCGGCATCACCGTTTCGGCGTCCCAGCCCTTGATCTCGCCGGCCACCTTGGAGGCCGTCTTGACCGGGTCGAACGTGGTGATCCGCGTGATCCCGCTGCGCCCGTTCACGAGCGAGTCCCAGAAGCTGGGCACGTCGTTGCCGATCGGCGTCAGCGCGCCCATGCCGGTCACGACCACGCGGCGCTCGCCATCACGCATCGGTCTCAGCTCCGGCAATCTCCTGGTCGCGCGGAATGATGATGCTCAGGGTGGCCTCGACGGCGACCTCGTCGTCGACGGTCGCCAGCGCCTTCACGCGGCCGAACATGCCGCGCAGCTTCTCGACCGTCACCTCCAGCCGCAGCGTGTCGCCAGGGACGACCAGCCGCCGGAAGCGGCACTCGTCGATCCCGGCGAAGAGGCCGATCTTGCCGCGGTACTCCTCGAGCGTGAGCACCGCGATGCCGGCGGTCTGGGCCAGCGCCTCGACCATGAGCACGCCGGGCATGATCGGCCGTCCGGGAAAGTGGCCGGTGAACTGCGGTTCGTTGGCGCTCACCTGCTTGATCCCGACGGCCCGCTTGCCCGGGTCGAGCTCGACGACCCGGTCGACGAGCAGGAACGGATACCGATGCGGGAGGATGCGCATGATGTCGGCCGCCTCGAGCGGCAGGACCACGGTCGGTTGGGTATCGGTCGTCATGGTTCTCCGGGCGATCTGGTTCGCTAGCTTGGCACGAAGGCGGCAGGCCCGACCCGGTCGAGCAGGTTGGTGCTGACTCGCGCGTCGAGGAAGGCGTCGTTGTCGATGATGCCGCGATGGAACGGAATGTTCGTGCGGACCCCGCCGACCTCGAACTCGGCGAGGGCCCGACGCGAACGCGCCAGCGCGATCTCGCGCGTGTCGCCCCACACGATCAGCTTGGCAAGCAGGCTGTCGTAGAAGGGCGGCACCTCGTAGCCGGGGAAGAGGTGGGTGTCGACGCGCACGCCGGGCCCACCCGGCAACGCGAGCGACTCGACCTCGCCGGTCTGCGGCGAGAAGTTGTCGCCGGGGTCCTCGGCATTGATGCGGAACTCGATCGCGTGGCCGCGGAAGGTGATCGTGTCCTGCCGCAGGCTCAGCTGCTCGCCGGCCGCGATCCTGATCTGCTCGGCGATGAGATCGACGCCGGTCAGCACCTCGGTGACCGGATGCTCGACCTGGATGCGGCAGTTGATCTCGATGAAGTAGAAGTTCCCGTCGGCGTCGAGAAGGAACTCGAGCGTCCCCGCGCTCTCGTAGCCCGCCGCCACGACGCTGCGGACGGCGAGGTCGCGCAGCCGCTCGCGGCTCGCATCGGTCATCGCCGGTGACGGGCCTTCCTCGATGATCTTCTGGTGCCGGCGCTGCACGCTGCAGTCGCGCTCGCCGAGATGGACGCCGTTGCCGTAGCGGTCGACGAGGACCTGCACCTCGACGTGGCGCGACTCCTCGATCCACCGTTCGAAGTAGACGCTGTCGTCGCCGAACGCGGCCTGCGCCTCCGAGCGCGCGAGTGGCAGCGACGTCTCCATCTCGCGCGGACTCCGGACCAGGCGCATCCCGCGTCCGCCGCCGCCGGCCGACGGCTTGAGGAGCACCGGGTAGCCGGCCTCGCCGGCCTGGTCGAGCGCGTCGGCGAGGTCGGTGACGATCCCTCGGCTGCCCGGCACCGTCGGCAGGCCGTTGGCGGCCAGCATGCGTCGCACGGCGTACTTGCTGGCGAACCGCTCGAGGACCTCCGGCCGCGGTCCGATGAAGGTCAGCTCGTGCGCCGCGCAGGCCTCGGCGAACGTCGCGTCCTCGCTGAGGAAGCCGTAGCCGGGGTGGACCGCGTCGCAGCCGGTGATCATGGCCGCGCTGATGACCGCGGGCTGGTTCAGGTAGCTCTTGCGCGCCTCGGCCGGACCGATGCAGATCGCCTCGTCGGCCAACCGCACCGGCAGCGACTCGCGATCGGCCTCGCTGAAGGCGACGACGGCCGGGATCCCGAGGTCGCGGCACGCCCGCAGGATGCGCACGGCGATCTCGCCGCGGTTGGCGATGAGGACCTTGCCGACCGCCATCAGGCCGTCACCCGCTGGCCGAGGAGCTCGACCGCCGCATCGAGGCTCGCGGCATCGGTGACGGTGGAGGTCGCCACCTCGGGTGCGATGCGCCGGACCATGCCGACGAGCGCGGCGCCGGCGCCGCATTCGACCATCGTGTCGACGCCGTCGTCGACCATGCGCCGGACAGACGCCACCCACTCGACCGGCGAGCGGACCTGCTCGGCGAGCAGGGCCCGGATGCGCGCGGCGTCGGTGAGCGGCTCGGCGCTGACGTTGCTCATGACCGGCATGCGCGCATCGCGCCACGTCTCGGCGTCGAACGCCTCGGCCAGCTGCTCCGCGACCCCGGCCATCTGCGGCGAGTGGAAGGCGCCGGACACCGGCAGCCGCAGGACGCGGCGCGCGCCGGCGGCGCGCATCGGCTCGGTGACCCGCTCGAGTGCGTCGAGGCTCCCGGAGATGACGACCTGTCCCGGGGCATTGTCGTTGGCGACGACGAGCTCGGTCGGACGCGCGAGGCCGTCGACAACCGCCTGGACGGCATCGCGGTCGAGGCCGAGGACGGCAGCCATGCCACCCTCACCGGCGCCGGCCATCAGCTTGGCGCGGCGAGCGACGAGGCGCAGCGCGGCCGGAAGCTCGAGAACGCCGGCGACCACGATCGCGGCGTACTCGCCGACGGAGTGGCCGGCCACGACCCCCGGCACCGGGTCGGCCGCCTCGCGAAGCGCGCGGAAGGCGGCGACGGACGTCGTGAGCAGGCACGGCTGCGTCTGTCGCGTGTCGTCGAGGCGGTCGGCGGGGCCGTTCCAGCATGTCTCGGAGACCGACCAGCCGAGCGTGGTGTCGGCCTCGTCGAAGGCCGCCGCGGCGGCCGGCGAGCGCTCGGCAAGCTCGCGGCCCATGCCGACGGACTGGGAGCCCTGAGGGCTGAATAGCAGCGCCAGCGTCATCGCGTCGCCTCGGCCGTCTCGAGCTCGAGCACGACCTGCCCGTACTCGACCGCCTCCCCGCTCTCGGCGACGAGGTGGCCGACCGTCCCACCGCGTGGGGCGCGGACGTCATGGCGAACGCCGAGCATCTCGACGTGCCCGAGCTCGTCGCCCTTGCTCACCTCGAGCCCCGGACCGAGGCCCTCGGCGAAGACGAAGAAGCCGACGGCCGGTGACGCGACCCCGACCGTGCTCGCGGATGCCTCGGTCGCGACGGCCGGCGGTGCGGCGGGAGCCTCGATGCCGGCGGCCGTCCCCGCCGGCATCGACACCACGGTCCCGGGCGTGGCGGTCACGCGCAGCCGCAGGTCGCCGTGGGCGACCTCGATCTCGCCGAGGCCGTGGCGACGCAGGCGCTCGGTGAGCTCGGGCACGAGCCGCTCGGCGGCGAGGCTGATCGCCTCCAGGGCGCGGTCGGTATCGGTCATGCGCCCCTCTCGCTCTCGGAGTCGTCGTCAGAGCTCGGCCAGATCTCGCTCCAGCGTGGCCGGGCCGGGACGCCCGGCAGACGGAGGAGCCGGCCGATCCGGTGACGCAGCGACGGCTCCACCGGTGGGCGGCTCGAGGCCGCCCCGGTCTCGAGGTAGGCGCCCGCGCCTCGCAGCCGAGCATAGCGCCTGGCGAGCAACTCGGCCGTGTCACGCACCGCCAGCTCGCGGAGTGCCGCCAGGATGGCCCCGCGGATGGCGCGAGCGGTCGCCGCTGGGTCGGCGTGCGCGCCCTCACCGGGCTCGGGGATGATCGCGTCGACGACGCCGAGCTCGAGCTGGTCCTCGGCCGTCATCCGCATCGCGGCGGCCGCGGTCCGCGCCTCGTCACGGGAGCGCCACAGGATCGAGGAGGCACCCTCTGGGCTGATCACCGAATAGACCGAGTTCTCGAGCGCCAGGACCATGTCGCCGACCCCGATGGCGAGCGCTCCACCCGAGCCGCCCTCGCCGAGCACGACGACGACGATCGGCACCTGGAGCCCGGTCATGAGCTTGACGCTCGAGGCGATTGCCTCGGCCTGGCCGCGTTCCTCGGCTGCCGGTCCAGGAAACGCGCCGGCCGTGTCGAGAAAGGTGACGATCGGGATCCCGAGCTTGTCGGCCAGCCGCATCAGCCGTTGGGCCTTGCGGAAGCCCTCCGGATACGGCGACCCGAAGTTGCGGGCGATGTTCGACTCCGTGTCGGTCCCCTTCTGGTGCCCCACGATCATCACCGGCCGCCCGTCGAGCAGCGCCGGCCCGCCGACGATGGCCGGGTCGTCGCCGAAGGCGCGGTCGCCGTGAAGCTCGAAGAACCCGGTGAAGATGTGCGGCACGAGGTCGAGGGTGCGCGGCCGTTGGGGGTGTCGGGCCAGCTGCACGTGTCGCCAGGCGGCCTCGACGGCCTCCGGGCTTGGCGCGTCGGCACGCGTGACGGTCTCGCTCACGCCCGCGTCTCCTCGTCCGCGGCCGCGGGCTCCGGTGTCGCATCCGCCGCGCCGCGGCCGTTGCCGCCGGGCTGAGGCTCGACGTCGATCCCGATCGTCTCGCTGACCGCGCCGCCGAGGCGCTCGGCGAGCCCGGAGAGGGCGCCGATCGGGCCCCACGCGCGATCGGCGTCGTCGAGCGCCGCGTCCGCGGCAACCGGGACGGGCAGGAGCCGCAGGAGCCGGCCGAGCGCCACGCGCAGCTCCGATCGCGGCACGATCGCGTCGACGAAGCCGTGCGCGAGCAGGAACTCGGCAGTCTGGAAGCCCTCCGGCAGCTCCTCGCCGACGGTGTCGGAGGCGACTCGCGCGCCGGCGAAGCCGATGAGGGCCTTCGGCTCGGCGAGGATCACGTCGCCGAGGCTGGCGAAGCTGGCCAGCACCCCGCCGGTGGTCGGATCGGTCAGGACGGTGATGAACGGGACGCCGGACTCGTCCAGGCGCACGAGCGGGGCCGTCGTCTTCGACAGCTGCATGAGCGACAGCGTTCCCTCCTGCATCCGCGCGCCGCCCGAGGCGCTCACGACGATCGCCGGGATCCGCTCGGCGAGCGCCGTCTCGAAGCAGCGCGCCAGCTTCTCGCCGACGACGCTCCCCATGCTGCCGCCCATGAACCGGAAATCGAAGATGGCGATCGCGAGCCGGATCCCCTCGATCTCGCCGACGCCCCACACCACCGCATCGCGCAGCCCCGTCTTGATCCGCGCCGCCTCGAGCCGGTCGGGATATGGACGGTCGTCGTGGAAGCCCAGGCGGTCGACGGACTCGATGCCGGCGTCGCGCTCCTCGAACGTGTTCGGATCGAGGAGCATGTCGATCCGCTCGCCGATGGACATCCGGAAGTGATGGCCACACGACGGGCAGAGGCGCAGCGTGCGCTCGAGCTGCTTGTTGAAGACCTGGGCGTCGCAGCTCGGGCACTTGGTCCAGGCATCGGACGGGGCCGCGCGGCGGCTGAACGGGAACTTGATCGGCAATGCAGCGGCCTCCGTCTACCGATGCAGGAGCCGATGCGTCGATCGGCTGCGCCACACGGCGAAGGCGGTCACCCCGACGCCGACAGCCGAGCCGACGGCGCCGGTCACGATCAGGCGGCCGGGATGGCGGAGGATCCAGGGCGTCCCGCCGACGCCGGCGAGCCGGGCGCCGAGACGCGCCTCGAAGCGCGGCGCGACGAGCGACGTGGCCAGTGTTGCGCGCAGCGTCGCGGCGGCCTCGACGAGCGCGCGATCGGCCGGGTTGACGCCTGCGGACGCCACCGCGACCGGGGCGGGTGCGCCGGCCAGCACCGCATCCACCGCGCGGTCGAGCCGCTCGGCGGTGGTCGGACGAGTGGTCATCACGCCTCTGCTAACACCCCGAAGCGTGAAACGTTACACCGTCGGGCGCGGACCTCCACTCGCCAGCAGCCCGGCGAGCTGACGCAGTGCGCGGTGCTGGAGGACTCGCACGGCACCCTCGCTGCGGCCGAGCACCGCACCGATCTCGCGCGCCGAGAGGCCGTCGACGAACCGCAGCACGACGACCTGGCGACGGTCGTCGGGCAGCTGCTCGAGCGCCCGCCGCAGACCGCGGGCTTCCTCGGCAAGGCCGAACAGCCCGGCGGGATCGATGTGGGTGAGCAGCTCGGGAACGGTCTCGAGCGACGCCGCGCGCTGGCGCTGCCGCGACCGAAGGGCGTTGGCCAGCTGGTTGTGGGCGATCCGGAAGAGCCACGCCCGGAAGGTGGCGCCCTCGTCGCGGTAGCCGTCGATGGCGGCCAGCGCGGCGACGAACGTGCGCTCGGTTGCGTCCTCGGCATCGTGGTGGTCGCCGAGCAGGTAGAAGCAGTATCCGTAGACGCGGTCGAGATACCGGCGGTAGAGGGCGCCGAACGCGGCCCGATCGTGCTGCGCGGCGCGGACGTCGGCGAGGTCCGGATCCGGCTCGCCGCGCCGCGGCGCGCGCCGTGGCTCGATGCTCATGCCGGCACCGCCCGGCGGACCCGGGTCACCTCGCCGCCCGAGACGACGTGGCGACGGCCCGCGCCGTCCTCGACGACCAGCGCCCCCGTCGAGTCGAGGTCGAGCGCGGTCCCCGTCACCAGTCCGTCGGCCGTCTCCACCTCGACGGTCGCGCCGAGCGTCGAGCAACGGGCGCGGTAGCGCTCGAGCGGCGAGATCCCTGCCTCGACGGCGGCGACCTCGGTCTCGAGCGTGTCGAGGAGCCGGCCGAGGAGCTCTTCGCGATCGACCGAGGCGCCACGCAGGTCGGCGAGCGAGCTTGCGCGCTCCCGCAGGTCGGCCGACATCTCCGATCGCCGCCAGTTCACGTTGATCCCGATCCCGAGCACCGCGCCCCGCAGCCGATCGGACTCGACCATCGTCTCGACCAGCAGGCCACCGACCTTGCGCCCGTCGCCGGCCGCGACGACGTCGTTCGGCCATTTGAGGGCGACGCGCGCCACGGTGTCGCAAGCGCCGGCCACCGCCAGGGCGGTCGCGAGCCCGAGCCGCCAGGCATCGACCGCGGCCAGCGCTGGCACGAGCGCGACGCTCAGATACAGGTTGCGCCCGGGCGGCGACTGCCAGGTCCGCCCGCGCCGGCCGCGGCCGGCGGTCTGCTCGTCTGCCACGACGACCGCGCCATCGCCATCGGCCTCGGCAAGGAGCTCGCGGGCGCGGTCGTTGGTGGAGCCGATGACCGGGATGTACTCCAGGGCGCGGCCGACCCGCCGGCGCGGGTTCGCGTCGGCCCAGCGCTCGACGAAAGCGGCGAGTGAGGTCAACGCGGCTGCAGCCATGTGAACGTCCGGCGATTCTACCCCCGGCTCCGAATGGCACAATGCGATCGATGAGCATCGGCGCGGTCGTCGAGACCAGGGATCTCACGCGGCGCTACGGTCCGCACGTCCTGGCGCTCGACCACGTCAACCTCCGGCTGCGACCGGGCGAGGTGTACGGGCTCATCGGCCCGAACGGAGCCGGGAAGACGACGTTCCTGCGCCTGGTCCTCGGCCTGATCCGGCCCACCGACGGCAGCTCGACGGTCCTGGGCTCGCCGGCCGGCTCACCCGAGGCGTTGCGCCGGGTCGGCGCGGTGGTCGAGGCGCCCGCCTTCTACCCGTACCTGTCCGGCCGCAACAACCTCGTCGTGCTGGCGCGCTATGCGGGCACGGAACTGGCGCAGATCGATCCGGCCCTCGAACGCGTCGGCCTCGCCGAGCGCGCGGGCGACAAGGTGTCGGGCTACTCGCTCGGCATGCGGCAGCGCCTCGGGCTGGCCGCGGCGTTCATGAAGGATCCGGCGCTGTTTCTCCTCGACGAGCCGACGAACGGCCTCGACCCGTACGGCATCGCCGCGATGCGGCGGATCATCCGCGACCTCGCCGACTCCGGACGTACCGTGCTCCTGTCGAGCCACCTCCTGGCCGAGGTGGAGCAGGTCTGCGACCGCATCGGCATCATCCATCACGGCCGGCTCCTTCACGAACAGACGATGGGCGAGCTGCGTGGCGCCGGTGGCAGGCTGCGTGTCGTTGCCTCGCCGGTCGATCGTGCCGCCGAGGTCCTGCGCGGCGTGGCTGGCGTGGAGGCTGTGGAGGTGACCGACGCGGGCCTGGACGTGACGACCGATCCCGCCAACGGGCCGGCGATCGCCCGGGCGCTGGTCCAGGCCTCGGTCGACCTGGTCGAGCTGCGCGAGACGTCCCGCTCGTTGGAAGAGGCCTTCATGCAGCTCACGGGCGAACCCGCCGACGGGAGAGGGCTGGGCTGATGGGGCCGCTGCGCGCCGAGCTGCTCAAGGCGTGGCGCTCGTGGGCCACCACCATCCTCATCGTCATCGTGGCGCTCGTCGAGCTCCTGCTCGGCTACGTCGTGATCTGGCTCATCGTCCAGGCACCGGCCGATCAGGGTGGCGTCACCGAGGTCGAACGCGCCGCGCTCCTCGCGACGCTCGGCGCGGATGAGCTGGTCGGCAATGCCCTCGCCATGCTCGCCGGACTGGGCGGCGCGCTGGCGCTCGTGCTGGGCGCGCTGATGTCGGCCCGTGAGTACGGCTGGCGCACCGTGGGCGCGCTCCTCGTCCAGGGCCGTCCGCGCGTGGCGATGGTCGCGGCCAAGGCCGGTGCCCTCGCGATCGTGCTGGCGGTGATGACCGTCGCGACGTTCCTCGCCGCGATTGCGGGCAGCGCGCTCGTCGCCGCGCTCGAGGGCGCCGAGATGGCGCTCCCACCGCTCGACGAGGTGGCAGCCGGCCTCGGCGTCGGCTGGCTCATCGTCGGTGCCTGGGGATCGATCGGCCTCGCGCTCGGGTTCCTCCTCCGCGGGACGGGCCTCGCGATCGGTCTTGGGCTGGCCTACGCGTTCGTGATCGAGACGCTCGTCGCCGCGCTGTCAGGCACTTCGTCGGTGGTCGAGGCCATCGCCCGCGGGCTCATCGGCGTCAACGCCGGTGCGCTGGCCAGCTCGTTCGGGCCGGAGCTGCCGCCGCAGTTCGGCGGGCCGGCGCTCGACATCACGCCGGCCGTGGCAACGCTCGTCGTGACTGCCTACCTCGTCGCCGGCCTCGTCGTGTCCACGATCGTGGTTCGGGCGCGCGACGTGACCTAGCGGTACACTCCGGGGCCCATGAGCCAGACGCTCGACGCTGCGCGTGCCGCCGAACCACCCCTTCGCGAGCGGGTCTTCAGCGGGATCCAGCCATCGGGCGCGTCTCACCTCGGCAACTACCTCGGGGCCCAGGTGAACTACGTGGCCATGCAGGACGAGTACGAGACGATCTACGGCATCGTCGACCTGCACGCGCTCACGACGGTCCACGATCCTCGGCAGCTCCGTGAGCTGACGCACGAGATGGTGCTCGACCTGCTCGCCGTCGGCCTCGACCCGAACCGCTGCGCGCTCATCCGCCAGTCCGACTTTCCCGAGCACACCGAGCTGGCCTGGATCTTCAACACCTGCGTGCCCGTGGCCTGGGCGGAGCGGAACCCGACCTACAAGGAGGCCCGCGAGGAGGGCAAGGAGAACAGCCTCGGACTTCTCGACTACCCCGTGCTGCAGGCCGCCGACATCGTCATCTACAAGGCCAGCCGCGTGCCGGTCGGCAAGGACCAGGCCGCCCATCTCGAGCTGAGCCGCGAGATCGTGCGCGCCTTCAACCGCCGCTATGGACCGATGTTCCCGGAGCCGCAGGCGGTCTACACGGACGCTCCCATCGTCCTCGGCACCGATGGCGTGCGCAAGATGGGCAAGAGCGCCGGCAACACGATCCCGATCTTCGCCGAGCCCGACGAGATCCGGCGCCTGGTGCTGAGCATGGTCACCGACCCGCTGCGCATCAAGCGCACCGATCCGGGCCGACCGGAGGTGTGCAACGTGTGCCAGCTGCATCGCTTCTTCGGCGACGACTACCTCGAGATCCAGGACGGCGAGCGCACCGCGCGCACCGGCTGCGTCGATACGAAGCAGCTGCTGGCCGAACGGATCATCGAGCACTTCCGGCCGATGCGCAAGCGCCGGCTGCAACTCGAGGCCGACCCCGCGGTCGTCGAGGAGACGCTGGCCGCGGGCGCCGCCAAGGTGCGGCCGATCCTCGACGCCACGATGGCCGAGGTCCGCACGGCGGTCGGCATCGGGCCGCGGGCGCGCGACCCAGCATGACCGAGCAGAAGGTCGAGTTCGGGACGGGTGGCATGGGTCCGCGCGAGCGCCGCTGGCTGTTCGTCTTCCTGGCGCTCGGCAGCCTCTACGTCGGGCTGCTGCTTGCGGACCGCCTGATCGGGGTGCTCAGCGGCTTCGCCTCGATCCTGCTCATCCTCTTCCTGGCCTGGCTGCTGGCGTTCGTCATGTCGCCGCTCGTCGCCTGGCTCGAGGATCGCCTCGACGCGCCGCGCGGGCCGGTGGTCGTGACGACCTACCTGCTCGTGCTCGTCGTGCTCGGCTTCGCGCTCTTCTACACCGGCGCCGCCATCACCCAGCAGGTCGCCGAGTTGGCGCAGAGCTATCCGGGAACCCGCCAGGAGATCGCGGGTCCGGGCGGCGTGCTCGACGAATGGGAGGAGAGCCTCGAGCTGGGACGGCTGCGCGTCGACCTGACCGATCTCTATACCGGCGCGGAGGCACAGGTCGAGCTGCTCGGGCGCCAGATCGTGGACCAGGCGGAGGCGATCGCCGGCATCACGATCGCGGCGCTCGGATCGCTGCTGCTGATCATCTTCCTGTCGCTCTACATGCTCATGGACTCGCGGCGGATCCTCCCCCGCCTGCGCTCGGCCGTGCCGCGACGCTACCGGGACGAGGCGGATCTCTTCGAGCGCAGCACGGTCCGCGCCTTTGGCGGCTTCCTCCGCGCGCAGCTCATCCTCGCGGTCGTGATGGGGCTGCTGGTCGCCGTGGTCGGGACGGTCTTCGGCATCCCGTATCTCTTCCTGTGGGCCACGATCAGCGCGCTGGCGATGCTCATTCCGTTCTTCGGCCCGCCGCTCGCCCTCATCCCGCCGATCGTCGGCGCCGCGCTCTTCGCCGGCGGCTCCGCGCTCCCCGTCGCGATCATCCTGATCGTGACGCAGACAGTCATCGTCAACTGGCTTCAGCCGAAGCTCATGCGCGACGCCCTGGGGCTGCACCCGATCCTCGTGCTCGTCGGGCTGCTCCTCGGTGCGCAGATCGCCGGCGTATGGGGCGCCCTCTTCGGAATCCCGGTGATCGCGGTCGGCTGGGTCTTCGCGAGCTACGCGCTGTTCGGGACAATTCCGAACGCGGCCCTCTCCGACGACGAGCGCCTGACCGACGTCGACGAGCACGTGATGGTGAGCGTGGCCAAGGAACAGGTCGGCGACGAGACGCATCCGCACATTCGCGTGACCCGTACCCGCGGCGCGGACGGCAGCGAGCAGGTGGACATCCAGACCGACCCGGTCCGCGACCCGAACGCCTGACCTAGGCCGAGGCTGCCTCCGCCTCGGCAGCGATCTGCACCAGCTCCTCGATCTCGTCGGCCCGATAGCAGCTGACGAAATGGCGCGGCCCCTTCTCCTCGAGCGGAGGGTGCGGGTTCGTGCGGCACACCTCGGCGGCGAACGGGCAGCGCTCGATGAACCGGCACTCCGGGGGAGGGTTGATGGCCTTGCTGATGCCGCCCTTGATCTGCACCGGCGTGCGCTTGATCGACGGATCCGGCACCGGCACCGCCGAGAGCAGCGCCTTCGTGTAGGGGTGCTTGGGTCGCGCGAGGATCTCCTCGGTCGGGCCCATCTCGACGATCTTGCCGAGGTACATGACCGCGATCCGGTCGCACATGTAGCGCGCCACGGCGAGGTCGTGGGTGATGTACAGGTACGAGACCCGGAACTCGCGGGCCAGCCCCGCCATCAGCTCCATGATCGAGATGCGGATGCTGACGTCGAGCATCGAGGTCGGCTCGTCGGCGACGACGAAGCTCGGGTTCATGACCAGGGCGCGGGCGATCGCGACCCGCTGCCGCTGGCCGCCGGACAGCTCGTGCGGATAGCGGAAGAGGAAGTTCTCCGGCGGCACGAGCCCGACGAGGCGGAGCAGCGCCAGGACGCGGCCCTCGCGCTCGGGCATCGTGCCGACCTTCTGCACCGCCATCGGCTCGCTGACCGTGTCGAAGATCGTGCGGCGCGGGTTCATCGACTCGTACGGGTCCTGGAAGATCATCTGGGCCCGGCGGCGGAACTCCTTGATCTCCCGTCCCCTGATCGTGGCCACGTCGCGCTCGTAGTCGGCGTCGCGGAACCACACGCTGCCGCCGGTCGGCTCCTGCAGCTTCACGAGCATGCGGCCGGTGGTCGACTTGCCACACCCGGACTCGCCGACCAGGCCGAGGCTCTCGCCCGGGGCGATCTCGAAGCTGATGCCGTCGACCGCGTGGACGAAGTCCGTCGGGGCGCGGAAGAGGCCGCGCGAGATCGGGAAGCGCATCTCGAGATCCGTGATCTCGAGCAGCGGGACGTTCCCCTTCGGCTCCGGTCGGACCTCGGGAATCGGGCTCGAGGTCGTCATCGCTGGAGGGATTCCTCGAGCTCCGGGACCTGGTCGTGATGCCAGCAGGCGACGCGGTGCCCGCCGCCGATGTCCGCCAGCGGCGGCTCTTCGCTCGCGCAGACCTCGGTGGCGAAGGGGCAGCGCGGGTGGAAGCGACAGCCCGTTGGCGGGCGAAACAGGTCGGGCGGCTCACCCTCGAGCGGGGCGAGCTTGCGGCGCGGCCCGGTGATGGACGGCGTCGAGCGCAGCAGCAGGTAGGCGTACGGATGACGCGGCCGGGCGAAGATCTCGGCCGTCTTGCCGTACTCCACGAGCTTGCCGGCGTACATGACGCCGAGCGTGTCGGTCACCTCGGCGATGACGGCGATGTCGTGGCTGATGTAGATGATCGACATCCCCATCTCGGCCTGGATGCGCTTGAGCTCCTTGAGAATCTGGTCCTGGACGATGACGTCGAGCGCCGTGGTCGGTTCGTCCGCGATGATCAGCTGCGGGCTGCAGGCGAGCGCCATGGCGATCACCGCGCGTTGCCGCATGCCGCCGGAGAACTCGTGGGGATACCGATCCAGCATCGTGGGCTGCAAGCCGACGGCGATGAACAGCTTCTCCATGTGCGCCCGCTGCTCGTCGTAGTCCATGACGCCGCGGTAGTGGGTGTCGAGGGTCTCGCGGATCTGGTCGCCGACGCGGTACACCGGGTTCCAGGAGTTCATCGCCCCCTGGAACACCATCGCGATGTCCTTCCATCGCCGCCGGCGCATCTCCTCGGGACTCAGCCACAGCAGGTCCTCGCCATTGAGGCGGATCTCGCCGGAGATGAACTCGGCATTCGATGGCAGGAGGCGCAGCAGCGACAGCGCGATCGAGGTCTTGCCACAGCCCGACTCGCCGACCAGGCCGACAGACTCACCCTCGTGGACCGTGAACGACACGTCCTCGACGGCCGAAACCTCGCCGGCCTTGATCCTGTAGCGCATGACCAGTCGATCCACCTCGAGCAACGGCTTGGTGGGATCGATCTGACGGGCTTCCAGCTCCTCGAGGGACGCCGCTGCCGTGGGCTGCGCGATGCTCATCCCCGGGCGCGAAGTCGAGGGTTGATCACCTCATCCATGCCCCGGCCGACCAGGAAGAAGGCGAAGCACAGGAACGACACCGCGAGGCCGGCCGGGAAGAGCAGCCACCAGTAGCTGGTCCCACTGAGCAGGTAGCCGTTGGTCTGGGCGCTGTTGATCATGATGCCCCACGTCATCGGCACGTTCAGGAGGCCGAAGAACGAGAGGGTCGCCTCGATGGCGATCGCCTCGGTCACGCCGAACATCATGTACAGGAAGCTCAACGGGAGGACGTTCGGGACGATGTGCCGGAAGATCACGTGCCAGTCGCTGCCGCCGGCGACGCGCGCCGCGTCGATATACGACTTGACCTTGATCGACAGCGCCTGCGACTTGAGCACGATCGCCACGCCCCCGAAGCCCGAGAGCACACCGATCATCACCCCCAGCGTGATCATCGTGATCTCGAGCATCGCGCTCAGCAGGATCAGCACCGGGAGCAGTGGCATCAGCAGGATCAGGTCGGCGAAGCGCATCAGACCGCTGTCGATCCAGCCGCCGAAGTAGGCCGCGATGGCGCCGACCGTGGTCGCGATGAGGACCGTGGTCAGCGCGGCCACGGCGCCGAGGAGGAAGGCGGCCCGCGTGCTGTAGAGCAGCTGCGACAGGATGTCGCGCCCTCGCGCATCGGTCCCGAGCCAATGCGCGTACTCGCCGTCGATCGAGGGCGGCGCGGGCTGGGTCGGGATGTGCACGACGTCGCCGGCGTCGACGGTCGGGTTCAGCTCCAGCCTGGCCTTGGTCTGTTCGATCTGGGTGGCCGGATCGGTGGCCATCCCGTCCTCGACGACGGTGAACTCGGTGGTGACCGCGTCGTATCCGATGACCGGGTCGTAGACCTTCGGATCCCAGACGGTGGCCATGAGGATCGGGTGGATGACCGCCATGACGGCGAAGACACCGATCAGCGCCAGGCCGAACATGCCCAGTCGGTTCTCGCGGAACAGGCCCCACGTCGTCGCGAATGATCGGCGCATCAGGCGCAGCCGGATCCGCCACATCGGCACGCTGGAGAGGTCCCGGCCACCAGTCAGCTGGCGGACGGTGCCGCCGGGGACCTGGACCCCCAATTCGGGATTCGGGGCCTGGTTATCGGGAAGAGTCATCTCTCAGCACGCTCATGCAATGCGGATTCTGGGATCGAGGACCGCGTAGAGGATGTCGGCCACCAGGTGCCCGAACAGGGCCAGCACGCCGGTGATGGACAGCGCACCGATGGCCAGCGGAATGTCCGAGACGCTGATGGCCTGCAGGAAGACGAGCCCCATGCCGGGCCACGAGAAGATCGTTTCGGTGACGATGCCGCCGCCGATGACGAACGCGAGGGCCAGGACGAGCGACGTGGTCACCGGCAGCATCGCGTTGCGGGCGGCGTGCCGGTCCCGGATGATCCAGTCCGGGATGCCCTTCGCGCGCGCGGTCAGGATGTAGTCCTCGCCCAGCGTCTCGAGCATCGCGCTGCGGGTCAGCAGCATCGTCGCGCCGAACGCGACCAGGCCGAGCGTGATCACCGGCAGGATCGTGTGGTGGGCGATATCGGCCACGTACTCCGTCTCGGGCCGCACCCACCAGAACAGCAGGAGCGAGCCGACCGCAACGATGCCGAGGACCTGGCCGGCGCGGATCTGCGTCACCAGGTTGCGCGAGTACTTCGCGATCAGCCAGCGACCGATGCCGTACAGCACGCTCACGACGACCACCGACATGATCATCTGCGAGAACACATCGTTCGGGTTGTACCCCGACCCCTGCCAGAGGTCGGCGGTGATGAAGCGGCCGATCGGGAACCAGCCGAGGTAGAACCCGAACAGCCACAGCATGAGGATCGCGAACCACGGGTAGAAGACGGTCTGCAGGAAGATGCCAGACACGATCATCCCCTTCTCGGCGAACGCGCCGCGGCGCCAGGCGATGAACTTGCCGGCCTTGAAGCCAAGCCAGAACGCGAACAGCGTCGCCGACAGGAAGAGCACGAGGGTGCGAGGCAGGGCGTTGAAGAGGACCACCGAGACGTCCTCCGGGTAGCGGCTGAAGCTGGTGCCCATCTCGCCACGGAAGAAGTTCGTGATGTACGTGATGTACTGCTGCCAGAGGGGATCGTTGAGTCCGAGCCGCTCCTGGAGTGCGAGGCGTTGCTCGAGGCGGGATGCTCGGGTCTGAGACCAGCGTGTCGCTGATGTCGCCGGGCATGGCCTGGAGCAGGAACCAGATCAGGGTGAGGAAGATGACGAAGAGGATCGCCATCTGCACCAGGCGGCCGGCCAAGAACTTGAACATCCCGGAGCGTCGCTCCTTCCGCTAGGTCCGACTCCGCAGAGCCGCGAGTGTACGCGATGGTGGGATGTTGGGGAATGGGGGCCGGTCCGTCGGACCGGCCCCCATCACATGAACGTACGTTCGGCTACCGCGCCGCAGCCGAGCCCGGCAAGCCGTTCAGGAACTTGCAGGCCGGACAGCGTCTCGGTGAACGGATACTGGACCCTGTTGTTGTAGAACTCCAGGATTCCGGTATCGAACAGCGGGACATGGGGCTTGTCCTGAGCGATCAGGCGCTCCATCTCCCACATTGCCTCGAATGCCTCTTCCTTCGTCTGCGCCCCGTCGAACACCGCAGACTGCGCGTCGAACTCCTCGCTGGAGTACTGCGTGTTGTTCGAGTCTCCGCCGGTCGCGAAGAACGAACCGTGGAAGGTCGGGAACGCGGGGTTCCCGAGCGAGTACCCGAGGATGAACATGTCGAACGGCGACGTGTAGTTGTTCTCGTCGTCGAGCGTGAACACGTCGGCCACGATCTTCGTGAAGTCCGTCGGGATCGCCACGAGATCGATGCCCATCTCCTGCGCAACGCCGGAGATGTAGCTGGCGAACGTCGCCCGCAGCGGGTCGTACGACGCCGTCGGGGTGATCAGCTCGAGCTGCCCGACGGGCTCGCCATCGAGGCCGATGAGCCCGGAGCCGGCCGTGAAGACTTCGTCCTCAATCGTGGGGGCGGTCTCCCATGTGTAGCCGGCCTCGGTCAGCAGGTCGATTGCGATCTGCTTGCGCTCGAGGTCCTCGAGCCCCGCGTAGCCGACCTCGGCCAGCTCCGTGGCGACCTCCTCGTTGTACCACGCCACGTTGCCCTCGGGCAGGATGACGTAGAGCGGGAAGGCCACGCCCTGGAGCAGGTTCTCGGTGACGAACTCCTTGTTGATCAGGGCCGTCAGCGCGTCGCGGAAGGCCGGATCACTCATCGGAGCCCGGGAGTGGTTGAACGCCAGGAACCGATAGCCGTTGGTCGGGTTGACGACCGCGGTCAGGTCCGGATTCTCCGAGACCTGGTCCTGGAAGCCGCGCTGCATCCCCAGCGGGTTCAGCAGGTAGTCGACCTCGCCGTCGGCGAGAGCGAGCACGGCGGCCTCCTGGCCACCGTAGAGCGGGTACTGGAAGTCGTCGGCAAACGGGCCTTCGGTCCAGGTCACGCCACCGGACGTCTTCTCGGCGCCGGCGTCGTAGTACTCGGGGTTGGCCGTGCTCGCCGCGTGGCTGCCTTCCACGAACTCGGCGGCCACGGACGGACCGATGGCCGGAGCCTCGATGCCCGCGGCGGCAATGAGCGTGGCGGCCGGGTCATCGGAGGCGAGCGCCTCGTCGACGGCCGGCTGCCAGAAGTGCGCAGGCTGGACAGGCATGTTCGTGATGCCCGTGCCGGGGCCCCAGACCGCGAGCCCGGGCTGCGCGTTGAAGGTCACGCGCACGGTGAGGTCATCGACCGCCTCGACGGCGGTGATGGGACCGTTGTCCGGCGCGTTGTCGGCGTAGTCGAGCCAGCCGCCCTGGAGTTCGGTGTCAATGACCGTCTGCCACGTGAAGGCGAAGTCCTCGGCGGTCAGCGGCTCGCCGTCCGACCACGCAAGTCCCTCACGGAGGGTGAACTCTCCGACCCACGAGTCGCCTTCCTGGACGGTCGGCTGGAGATCGCCGTCGGCGAGATCCGGCACGAACTCGATGCCCGGATAGGTGACCGTGTACGCACCCGCGGCGGTCGGCGACAGGAAGTACGTGTTCCAGACCGTGCCTTCCGCCACTTCGTTCCACGCCCACTGGTTGTCGGTGGTCACGTCCTCGAAGATGCCCAGGGTGTAGGTCCCAAGGTCACCGGTGCCACCACCGGTCCCCGGGGCAGCCGAGCCGGTCCCCGCCGGAGCATCGGACTCTTCAGCGGGCGGCTCGCTGGTGCATGCGGCGAGCGCGATCGCCAGCACGGCGAGGAGCGCCATCAGACGCATCTGCGGCGTCGTCCTACTCATAGATATTTCCCTTCTGTCATGGATCTCCCTCTTCTTCGGAGTCAACGGCGACGAACGCATGCGCAACGATCTTTGCGCACGAATGGTTGGGTCGCCGGTGCTCCGGCGGTGTCGGAGAGTGGTCCTCTCCTTCAAGATTCCGCGGATTGTACTCCACACGAGCGAGCATGAGGTCCGCGGCAACCGGCTAAATGGTCCCTCTGCGTCCACCTCCTGTACGCATTGGCTCGCCCCGGGGCCGAACGGGAGCATGTCGCCCCGAGGCCGAGACCCCTGGACGCACGCCCAGAGCGAGTGGAGGGCAGCGTCGCCCTCCCCGCCCGGTTCCGTCTACCGGTACCTAGTCAGCGACCGGCCGAAAGGTTCAATGCGGATTCCGCGAGATCACTGGTTCCGGCATGTCCGGCGCGAGCACGCGGCGGCCGTCCGCGGTCATCGCCTCGGCGATCGTCACACCGAAAGCGTCACGCAACCGGCGAAGATCGAAACGCCCGCTCTCGCCCTCCGCCGGCACCAGGCGCCCCTCGTGGAGGATGACCGCCCGGTCGGCGAACCGCGCGGCCAGGTTGAGGTCGTGGAGCACGGCGAGGACGGTGAGGCCGCGAGCCGTGCGCAACCGTTCGAGGAGCTGGATCAGCGCGAGCTGATGCGCGACGTCGAGATGGGCCGTCGGCTCGTCGAGGAGGAGGAGCCGCGGCTCCTGGGCGAGGGCGAGGGCGACGAGGACGCGCTGCCGCTCCCCGCCCGACAGCTCGTGCACCGTGCGATCGGCGAGCTCGTCGACGTCCGCGTCGACCAGGGCGCGCGCAACCGCCGCCTCGTCCTGCGCCGAGGTCGCAAACCAGCTCCGCGCGTGCGGGATGCGACCGAGGGCGACGACCTCCGACACGCGGAACCCGTGCGGCAGCTCCATGCCCTGTGGCAGGACGGTCACCCACCGCGCCAGCTCGCCGCGGTCCCACGAATCGATCGGCCGCCCGAGCAGCTCGACCCGGCCGGCCGCCGGCGACAGCACGCCGGAGACGACCCGCAGCAGGGTGCTCTTGCCGCTGCCGTTCGCACCGAGCAGCGCCACCTGCTCGCCCTCGGTGATCGCGAGGTCGATCCCGCGCAGGACCGTCCGTCCCTCGGCAGCGCGCGTACCGCGCCGAGACGCCGGAGAGCCGCACGAGGACCTCAGGCATCGGTGCGCACCGCGCGCCGCAGGAGCCAGAGGAAGAAGGGTGCGCCGATGAGCGCGGTCACGATGCCGACCGGGATGCCTCCCGCGAGCCGCGCCCCGAGGTCGGCCACGAGCAGGAGCAGCGCGCCGTAGATCATGCTGGCCGGCAGGAGCAGCCGATGGTCGGGCCCGAAGGCCAGGCGCAGCAGGTGCGGCACGACCAGCCCGACGAAGCCGATGGTCCCCGAGATCGCGACGCCGGCCGAGGTCAGCAGCGCGGCCAGCCCGGTCAGGATCCGCTTCTCGCGCTCGACGTCGACGCCGAGGTGCGCCGCGGCCGCCTCGCCCAGCAGGAGCGCGTTGAGGTTCCGCCACCGGAGGAGGATGAGCGTGAAGCTGATGACGACCAGCGGGGCGGCGAGCGCCAGCCGCGGCCACGAGGCCCCGGCCAGCGATCCGAGCAGCCAGCTGACCACCGCGGCCAGCCGATCGCCCGACGAAAAGAGCATGAAGGCGACGCCCGCAGCAAGCAGCGACGAGACCGCGTAGCCGGCGAGCAGCAGCGTGACGACCGGCGTCCCGCCCCGCTGCCGCGCGACGGCGTAGACGACCAGCACTGCGCCGAGTCCCCCGGCAAAGGCGAATGCCTGGACGGCGCCGATGCCGAGCCAGCCGACGGTCGCCAGCGGCAGGAGCAGGGCCGCCACCGCGCCGAGCGAAGCCCCGGCCGCGGTGCCGATGATGTACGGATCGGCCAGCGGATTGCGCAGCAGCGCCTGGAAGACCGTGCCCGCACACGCCAGCCCCGCGCCGACGACCATCGCGGCCACGACCCGCGGCAGGCGCAGCTCGAGGACGATCGTCTCGGCCGACGCCGGCCAGGTGACCGATCCGATCCCGGTGAGCCGATGCACGACGATCGCCACCGCCTGGTCCGGCCCGACCCCGCTCGTCCCGACCGCCACCGCGACCGCGGCGGCGACGACCAGCAGGGCCAGCCCGACGCCGACGACGAGCGTCGAGCGGCCGAGCGAGGGGCCGAGCGCGATCGGCCTGGCGACCGTCGTGGCGCTCATCGGCTCACTCGAACAGATCCGGGTGGATGGCGCGCGCCAGCGCCTCGAGGCCGTCGACGATGCGCGGGCCGGGACGGGTCGTGACGATGTCCTCGAGGTACGGGACCACGTCGCCGGACTCGACCGCGGCCAGCTCTGCCCAGCCGGGGCGGGCGGCAACCGCCTCGAGGGCGGCCTCCGGATCGGCGAGCGACGGGTCGTACGAGGCGCCGCCGAGCAGGATCAGCTCCGGGTTCGCCTCGACCAGCGCCTCGGCGTCGATGACGCCCTGGGCATCGCCGGTCACCGGCTCGGCACCGGCGATGTCGATGAGCGATGCGAGGAACGAGCCCTCCCCGGCGGTGTAGGTCGTGCCCTCGGAGAAGAAGACCTCGTACAGCGTGAGCGGCCGGTCGGCGCCGGCGACCGCGGCCTCGACCGCCTCGACGCGTTCCTCCATGTCGGCAACCAGCGCCTCGGCCTCGTCGGTCGCGCCGAGGGAGGCCCCGACAAGCTCGATGTCGGCGTAGACCTCGTCGAGCGACTCCGGATAGAGGACGAGCACGGTGAGCCCGAGCTCGTCGAGCTGCTCGATGACCGTCGACGGAGTGAGCTCGTTGCCGGCGGCCAGCACGAGGTCCGGCTCGGCGTCGACGACGAGCTCGACGTCGACCTGCGTCTGGATGACCACGTCGGTGACCTCGGCGACCTCCGGCGGGTAGTCGTCGAAATCGGTCACGCCCACGAGCCGGTCGCAGGCGTCGAGCGCGCAGACGATCTCGGTATTCGACGGGGCGAGGCTGACGATGCGCATCGGCTCGGCGTCGAGCGTGACGGTGCGGTCGGCGTCGTCGGTCAGCTCGACTGGGAACGCCGCCTCGGGCGTCGGGCTGGCGGTCGGCGGTGGGTCGGTGGCCGGGGGTGAGGTCGCATCGGCCGATGGGCTGTCGCCGGCAGGCGCGCAGGCAGCGAGCACCAGGGTGAGAAGGAGAACCGGGAGCGCAACGAGGGGATGGCGGGAGTGAGCCACGTGATGTCCGTCCCTTTCACGCGAGGGTGGAGACATCGCGACTCGGCTGGGCGACCTGGCTCCCGGCGCCCCTGCGGATCAGGTGGCGGCGGATACAGTAGCGGGACTGCGCCGGCGTCTCACCGGCTTCGCCATTTACCCGTCCGTCTTGCGCCGGACGGCACCGACCGCTTCGTCTTTGATTGGCACGCCGATCCTAGCACGGGCCTACGCCGGGACCGCGTCCTCCTCGCGGACCTCGAAGGAGCCGTACAGCGGCGTCTCGCGAGCGGCATCGGTGAGCATCGGATCGAGCATCTTCTGGATCGCCAGCGTGTGGGTGCAGCCGCCGGCCGACTCGAAGAGGTGGCAGTCGCACTGCCACGCCTCGGCGTCGAGAGACACGGTGTGGGTGCCGTTGTCACCGGCGAAGCTGGCGCTGAACGACTGCAGCTTCACGCGGTCGGGCTCGTGCGCGTAGCGCATCGCCTTCTCGACCTTGCCGATCATGCTCGAATGCACGTCGCGGGTACCTCCATGGCGCCGGGTCCTCCGGCGCCCTACTTACCTGGCGCTCGTCTGGTTGGATCCGGTGGCCCGGGCGAGCCGCTCCTTGAGCATCGCCAGCAGTGTAACCGGCGTCGGGTCGGTCTGGTAGAGGATCGCGAGATACACGCTCATCAGGTCGCCGTGGGCGACCGCGCCGAGGACGCGAGCCAGCCGTGACTGACCCTCGGCCCACACGGTCGACCGGTTCGTGGCCCGCTCACCGAGCAGCTCCTCGACGACGCGGTAGCGCTCGGCGATCTCGGTGGGCTCGTCCGGATCGCGCACCTCGACGACGTACAGCGCATCCGATAACTCGCGTGGGTTGAGGCTGCCCTCGATCGCGTTGTGGTTGGCCTCCGGCATCCCCTCCCAGGCCGCCCAGGCCTTGGCGTTCTCGTTGAGCTGGGTCTTCCAGCGATGCGCGACCGCCGCCATCATCCCGTGCCCGTAGATGACCGGGATCCGGCCGAAGGTCGACCATGCCAGCTGCTTGGCGGGGTTCGCATCGGTCGCGACCGATGGCCCGAGACGCTCGAGCACGCCCTCCAGCGATGCGACGACCGGACCGATGGGTTCCGGCTGGGTCACGAGCTCCAGCCTGCCGAGCAGCTCGTGGATTAGGCCGACGCCAAAGCCAATGGCTGCCCGCGGCTGGCCGCCCGCCCGGTAGCGAAGGACCGGGACCCCGGCCTCGTCCGCCTGGGTGGCGAGTCGCCCGCCGGTCGTCACCGCCACCAGGGGCAGCTCGCGTCGGAGCGCCTCGCCGAAGCCGGAGAGCGTCTCGGCCGTCTCCCCGGAATGGCTCGCGGCGATGACGAGCGTCCGCCTCCCGGCACCGGCCGGCAGCCCGTAGTCGCGATGGACGATGAGCGGGACGCGCAGCCGCTCCGCGGCCGCGGCGGCCACCAGCTCGGCCCCGATCGCCGAGCCGCCCATCGCCAGGACGACTACGGCGTCGACGTCGCGCAGCCGCGCGTCGGGCTCGAGTGTGGCGGCGACCTGGTCGGCCTGCGCCAGCTGCCGCGGCATCTCGGCGACCTTGCCCAGCATGTCCTCGGGGTCGATCCGTCGCAGCGTGGCCTGATCGTCGAGGGTGACCGCATCCTCGAACAGCGGCGGCCGTGCGTCGTCGCCCTCGTCGGTGGGATCGGGGCGGCCGGGCTCGTCGTCGGGGTTCTTGTATCCGAAGAAGTCGCGAGCGTCCATCAGGACGCCGCCGCGGCGCGCGGCTGCTCGGCCGCGGCGATCCGCCGTCCCTCGGCCAGCAGCGCCTCGACGTCCTCCGGCGAGCGGGCCTCGACGTAGACGCGAAGCAGCGCCTCGGTGCCACTGAAGCGGATGAGGAGCCAGGAGCCGTCGTCGCGGTAGAGCTTGAAGCCGTCGCGTGTCTCGAGGTCGACGCGCTCGACGACCTCGCGGCCGGCCAGCTCGGTCGGCGCCTCGGCGTCGAGGCGCGCAAGCGTATCGGTCTTGACCCGGTCGTAGCCGTCGCGTGCGAAGCGAATGTCGATGCGGTCGTAGTACGACGGGCCGGCGAGGGCCTGGAGCTCGGCCAGCACCTCGGACGCCTTCTTGCCGCGGGTCAGCCACAGGTCGAGGAGGAAGAGGCCGGAGGCGAGCCCGTCGCGTTCGGGGATGTGCATCCCAAACCCGAAGCCGCCGGACTCCTCGCCGCCAATGACGGCATTCGTCTCGGTCATCTTCGGCCCGACGAACTTGAAGCCGACGCCCGTCTCGTGGGCCTGCGTGCCGTAGATCTCGGCAAGGCGCTTCGCCATGCTGGTGGTGGTGACGGTGTACACCGCGGGACCGATGAGCCCGCGCACCTCGAGCAGGTACCAGTACAGGAGGCCGTAGACCTGGAGCTGGTTGACGAAGACGCCCTCCTCCGTCGCCATGCCGACGCGGTCCGCGTCGCCATCGAAGGCGATGCCGATGTCGGCGCCCCACCGCGGGATCTCATCGAGCCACTCGTCGACATTGGGGCGGATCGGCTCCGGATTGATGCCGCCGAAGTACGGGTTGCGCTCGGTGTGCAGCTCGCGAACGGTCAGCCGGCCGTCGCCGATCAGCCGCGTGTACCAGCCGGCGCCCGAGCCGTACAGGTTCTCGACGAGGACCCGCCGCTCGGCGGCGCGGATCTTCTCGATGTCGACGATGCTGTCGAGCTGGTCCCGGAAGCGCGGGTAGGCGTCGAAGACCTCGACAAGGCCCGCGTCGACGGCGTCGGCGTGATCGCGACGCGGTGGCAGCTCGTCGGTCGGGTGCTCGTCCATCGTGGCCTCGATGGCGGCGAGCATCTCCGGCGCGGCGGCGCCGCCGGTATCGGCCTTGACTTTGAAGCCGTTGTCCGTCCACGGGTTGTGGCTCGCGGTGATGACGATGCCGGCACCCGCCCCGAGCTCGCGGGTGAAGAAGCTGCCGACCTGGGTCGGCACGGCCTCCGGCGGCGTGAAGCTGCGGATGTCGTGCGCCGCCAGCACCTCGACGCAGGCGCGCGCGAAATGCTCGGATGCGAAACGCCGGTCATGGCAGACGACGACGCCGCGGTCCGCGGCGCCGGTCCGCTGGAGGTGCTCGGCCACCCCCCGCGCACAGCGCCGGACGTTGTGGAACGTGTAGTCCTCGGCGATGGCCGCGCGCCAGCCATCCGTCCCGAACTTGATCGTCGTCACCGGACACCCATGGTAGCGAGGCGCCGCCCCGCGCGGTACCCGTGACCTCGAACTTCAACGGCACGTTCAGCGCACGTCTCCCTGCGTGCGGGGATCGAGGGCCTCCCGCAGCCCGACGCCGATGAGGTAGAACGACGCCGCCAGCAGGGTGATGCCGCCTGCGCCGGCCAGCATGATCCACCACGGGATCGGCGCGATGCCGGCCATCAGGTCCGACCACACGATCCCGTCGTAGACCATCTGCCCGAAGCCGATGTCCTCGCCGATGGCGCTGCGGAAGCTGAGGAACGCATCGGCGATGACCGCCCCGGTGGCGCCGATCATCGCCTGCACGGCGGCGTGGGCGTACACGTGCGGCAGGACGTGGCGAGTCACGATCCAGCCGCCGCCACCGCCGGCCACCCTCGCCGCGTCGAGAAACGGCTTGGCTACCACTGTCAGCGCCGCCGCGCGCACCGTCGCAGTGGCCGGTCCGAGCCCGTAGATCACGCCGAAGCTCAGGCCGACGTGGAGCGCGCCGAACTGCTCGTCGGAACGGCTGATGCCGAGGACGAACACGGCCAGCATCGCGGGCAGGAGGACCATCGCGTCGCTGAGGTGGCTGACGAAGCCGTCGACCCAGCCGCCACGGAAGGCGGAGATCGAGCCGAAGACCAGCGAGACGACGGCGATCGTGATGGCCGCGCTGAGCGCGACGACCAGCGTCGGCCGTGCGGCGTAGGCGAGCATCGAGAAGACGTCGCGCCCCAGCGAGCTCGTCCCCAGCCAGTGCTCGACGGACGGCGCCGACGGGTGGGCGATGCCGGTGTCGAAGCCGAAGCGCGGGTCGTAGACGCTGCTCTGCCCGGCCCAGAGGGTCGCGTTCAGCAGCGGTTGCGCGACGGCCATGAGGACGAAGAACGCCAGGATCGCGAGCCCGGCCAGGATCTTCGGGTGAACCAGGATCGAGAGGCGTGCGCGCCGCAGCCGCGGCGTGGCGACGACGAGCGGCTCGGAGACGGCGGTCATGCTCGACCGCGCCGCTGGCGGGGATCGAGGACGGCGATCGTGAAGTCGGTCACGAGCCGGAACCCGACACCGATGAGGCCCAGCACGACCATGACGCCCATGATCACGGGGATGTCCTGAAACTCGATCGCGTCGAAGAGGACCGACGACAGGCCCTCCATCTCGAGCTCGTACTCGACGATGATCATGCCGGCCAGCACGGTCGGGAACGTCAGAAACGAGCCGGCCAGGACCGGCGCCAATACGTTGCGGGCGACGTGCTTGTCGCGTACCGCGCGCTCGGTCAGGCCCTTGGCCCGCCCGGTGAGGACGTAGTCCTCGGACTTCTCCGCCTCCATGCCGGCGTGCATGACGAGCATCACCTGTCCGAATGACAGGAAGATCACGCCGACGACGGCGAGCGCCGGCGTCCCGCGACCCGTGGTTGCCGAGATGTCGGCGCGGTAGAGCAGGTCGAGGGCGTGCGGCCCGAGATCGCTGAGCCAGATGCCGACGCCGACGCCGAGGAACGACAGGGGCAGGGCCAGCCCCTCGACGAGTGGCAGCTGGTGGCGTCGACCGTGGGCGCGGACGATGAGTGCCACGACGAGGGCCGCGCACAGGCCGAGCGCGATGAGCCATCGCACGTCCGCCGGGCTCAGCGCGTCCGGCAGGCCGGCGACGGAGTCGCGCCACAGCGCGAGACTATCGGTCGGCAGGCCCATTACCTCGCGAGCGTCCAGCAGCGGTTCGCGCAGGCCGCGCACGAGGACGAAGACGAGGAACGGCGGAAAGATCGTGGCCGAAAGGATGCCGAGGGCCGACAGCCCTGCCCCGCTGAACGGCCGCCTGCTCCAGGTGCCGATCCGTCCGAGCAGCTCGCCGACAATCCAGCCGATGACCGCGCCGATGATGAAGATCGTCAGCGTTACCGGCAGGGCCTGCTCGATGAGCCCGACGACCGACTGCCCGCTGAAGGAGGTGCCGAGATCACCAGTGGCGAGCCCAGCCATGAATTCGGCATAGCGCTCGACGAGCGGGCGGTTCAAGCCGGCCGCCTCGAGGGCCGCGCGGTACGCAAGACCCCGATCGGGGCCGAGAAACTGGGTCGCCCAGGTGTATGGCACCCAGACCTGCACGAAGAAGAAGACCGCGGTGAGGAAGATGAGCAGGGTGATCAGGGCCCAGACCAGCCGCCGCCCCATGAAAGAGACGAACCACGGGACGCGCGGCCTGCCGCCCGGTTCTGCCACCTCCTGCACGTCCACCTCGCTCATGCGCTAAGACCGAAACGATCCGGAGCCCCGGACGTCATCGGCGCATGGATCGATAGGGGTGCCGGCGTGTGACATCCCTCACCCATACAATCCCCACCGATGGGTGATTGGTTCAGATCGGTCACGGTACTGGTCATGGCCTTCGTCGGCGCGGTCGTCGTCACGATCGGCCTGGCCACCGTCATTGTGCCCGGCGGAGCGCCCGACCCGCAGGCCGCAGGCGGTGGAGGCGGTGGCGGCGGCGAGACGCCGCCCGCGACATTGCAGCCGATCGAGGGCGTCGGCGGCCACCTGACGGTCACCGGCGACCGCGAGGGAACGCTCACGCTCACGCGCGAGTCGAACGATGAGCGGTACTCGCTCGTCGGCGACGAGGCACGGATGGTGTTCGAGGGCGACCCGCCGGCTGTGGCGCAGGTCTCGTGGGACGGGCTCGAGTTCTTCCCCGAGCCGGAGGACTGCAGCATCACGCCGGGCGAGCTCGACGAGCAGCTCGGCGTCGGCTATGCCGAGGTTGAGTGCACTGGCCTCGCTCGACATCCGCGACGGGGGAACGATCAGCGTGTCCGGCACGCTCGGTCTGCCGTTGACGATGGTTGGCATCAGCGACCTGCCCGAGATGGGCGGGAGCGTAACGGTCGGCGACGAGACGTGGGAGTTCGGCGAGGCGATGCTGCTCGCAATCCCCTTTGCCGCGGTTGCCGGCGAGGACGACTACAACATGATCCTCGCGCGCGAGGGCACCGACGAGGGATGCCCCGGTCCGGAGTGTTCGCGGACGTCGCTCCGATTCCGCTACGACGTTCAGCACCACCGGCTGACACTGGTCAACGTCGAGCGCGACGGCGCGGACGCCGACCTGGTGGCCGGCGCTTGCAGCCTCACCACCACTGAGCTCGGCCGGCTTACGCCGGGGACCGCCGTCGTGGAGCTGACGATCGACTGTCCCGCCGCCGAGGTCCCGGGCCTCGGGACGGTGCCGATCACCGGGACGGTGATCGTCCAGCAGGTCGACTTCGTCCCGTAGTCATTGCCCATCGGCACGACTGGCGACCTCGTCGAGCGCCGACTGCAGGCGCGCGAGGAGGGGCCGGATCGGCCCGCGCTCCCCGACGTCGATCGGCTCGGCCTCGAAGACGCGCATCCGTCCGAACGGCATCGGCACAATGTGGCGATCCCATCGGCCGTTGAGCCGGAACGACGGCCGCGCGATCACCGCCCAGGGCTGGACCGGCAGGCCGGACTCGCGCGCCACGATCAGCGCTCCGGGCTTCGCGCGCCGGTACGGCCCCATCGGCCCGTCGGGACTGACCGCCACACTCGCGCCCTGGCGTCCGAGTCGCGCCAGCTCGCGCGACAGCCGGGCGGCCTCGGCGCGCTCGTTCTCGGCCGGCAGCGGCACCGATCCAGCGTCGATGGCGGCGAGCATCGCGTTCATCACCTCGCCGCGGAACGTCTGGGTGCTGAAGCTGACGTGCCGCCGCGCGCGGCGGACCTTGTAGGCGGCCGTGGCAGCCACGAGGTTGTACTCGTGCCAGAAGGCGAGCACGACCTGCTCCTGGCTGACGGGCGGACCCTCGATGCGGGAGGTGGCCGCCACCAGCCGGACGTAGGCGGCCATCAGCCGACCGATCAGGCCGGCCAGCAGACGCATCGGTCCTGGCGCGACTACAGGTAGCGGTCGCCGGCGGTGCCGGCGATCTCGTCGAGCACCGGCTTGATCTCCTCGGCGCGGTCGCGGTGGCAGACGAGCAGCGCGTCCGGGGTGTCGACGATGATCACGTCGGTGAGCCCGACTGTTACGACGAGCCGATCGCCGCCGTGGACGAGCACCCGATGCGAGCCACGGTCGAGATGGCGTCCACTGGCGACGAGATCGGCGCCGGTGGCAGACGAGAGCGCCTCGAGCAGCGCCGACCACGAACCGATGTCCGACCAGCCTGCCTCGAGCGGCACTACGGCCATCCTGCCCTCGGCGGCGGCCGGCTCGGCGATCCCGGTGTCGATCGTGATCGCGTCGATCGGCTCGAGCAGGTCGCGGACGTCGGCCATCCAGCCCGGGGTCCGGTGCAGCGACTCGATGCGCTCGATGGCCGATGCGAGCTCCGGCTGGAAACGCTCGACCGCCTGGCGGAACGCGTACGTGCGCCACGCGAAGATGCCCGCGTTCCAGAGGTAGCCGCCCTCGTCAAGGAACGTTGCCGCTGTCGCCGGGTCGGGCTTCTCGACGAAGCGCTCGACCGTTGCGGTCGGGCTCGCCGGATGCAGCGCGGCGCCGGCCTTGATGTATCCGTAGCCGGTGGCCGGGTGGGTCGGCACCACGCCGAGCGTCACGAGGTATCCGCGCTCAGCGGCCCGCGCGGCCTCGCGGAGGCCTTCGACGAACGCGGCGTCGTCCGCGACGAAGTGATCGGCCGGTAGGACGATGCCGACCTCGTCGCTCTCTCGCCGCGCCAGCGCCGTGGCGAGAGCGGCGGCGACCGCGGTCGACCGTGCCAGCGGCTCGCCGAGAACGTTCTCCGGCGGAAGCTGCGGGAGCTGATCCTGCGTGGCGCGCACGAGAGCCTGGCTGGTGATGACGAAGATGTCGTGCGGCCGCAGCAGGGGGTCGAGGCGCGCGACCGTCTGCTGCAGCAGCGTGGTCTCGCCGGTCAACGCCAGCAGCTGCTTCGGGGTGCCGCGCCGCGATAGCGGCCAGAGGCGCGTTCCGGATCCGCCGGCCATGATCACCGCGTACATCAGTCGCGCTCGACCTCGGCTTCGAGCCGCTCCCCCAGCTCGAGGGTGCGACGATAGGCGGCCCACACCGCGTCGCTGAAGACGGTGCGGATCCGGCCCTTCTCGAGCTCGTAGATCGCCGCGGCGCTCGTTCCGCCGGGCGAGGTGACGGCATTCCGCAGCTGAGCGGGGTGCATCTCCGATCGCTGCGCGAACTCGGCGGACCCGATCAGGGTCTCGACCACCAGGTCGTGCGCCAGCTCTCTCGGAAAGCCGAGGTGGACGCCGGCGTCGATGAGCGCCTCCATGACGCTGAACAGGTAGGTCGGCCCCGTGCCCGAGAGCGCCGTGGCCATGGCGACGAACGTCTCATCGGCGACCTGTCGCTCGTCCCCGAGCGCCTTGAGGACGCCCCGCGCCAGGTCGCGTTGCCGGGCGGTGCACGCCTCCGAGGCCGACCAGACGCTGATGCCGCGCCGGATCTGGCTCGGCGTATTCGGCATCGCCCGCACGACGGCGGCGTGCTGGAGGCCGTCGACGAGCGTGCGAATCGTGGCGCCGGCCACGATGCTGACCACGACCTGCTCGGCGGCAAGCTCCCCGCGCAGCTCGCGCATGACGCGGCCCAGCATCTGCGGCTTCACCGCCAGGACGACGACCTCGGCATCGGCCAGCGCGTCGCGGTTGCGAGCCACCGGCTGGATGCCGTGGCGCTCGGCGAGCGCGTCGCGACGCTCGCGCCGCGGATGTGAGGCGACGAGCGCGGCTGGCGGCGACCGCACGGTCTGCCAGCAGCCCGGCGATGATCGCTTCGGCCATCACGCCGGCTCCGACGATGCCCACCCTCATCGTGCGTCGCGCCATCAGCCCTCCACCTCCGATGCTTCACCCACCGGGACCTCGGTCCCAACGAGCGCCCGGGCCGCCTCGATCTCGCCGGCCGGCGCCCTCGACCGATCCAGCAGGTCGACCGCCGCGCCAGCGAGGCGGCGCCCGGCGGTCACGTCGCCGAGCTCGAGCAGCGCCCGTCCCATGCCGAGCGTCGCGAGCCCCTGCTCGTGCTCCGCGCCGATGTCGCGGGACTCGTCGATCGCCTCGGCATAGTACCGGCGCGCGCTGCCAAGGTCTCCGGCCGCCGAGCGCAGGTCACCGATGCGACGCGCCTGCCGCGCCGCCTGGAGCGTGAGGTCGGCGCGCTCGAAATGCCACAGCGCCCGATGACCCCAGACGTCGGCCTGCCACCACTCCTCGGCGCCCACCGCCCGCTCCATGGCCGCCACCGCGCTCGCCGCGGCGCGACGATGGTCGTCCACACGCTCGGCGACGAGGTAGGCCTCGGCAAGCTCGCCGCGGCGCAGGGCGAGCGGCAGCTCGGGAAGGCCGGTGGCGCGCCGCGGCCTGGCGACGCCGAGCGTCGAGCGGGCGCGCTCGACGAGGCGGCGGTAGAGCGGCGGGCGCGGTTCGCCCCACGCCGGCGGAGGTCGTCGGCCCGCGCTCACGAGCGGATCAGTCCGCGGCCGCGCGCAGCTCGTCGACGCGGTCGAGCCGCTCCCACGGCAGGTCGAGGTCATCGCGGCCGAAGTGGCCATAGGCCGCGGTCGGCCGGTAGATCGGTCGCCGCAAGTCGAGGCGGTCGATGATCGCGCCTGGGCGCAGGTCGAAGATGCGCTCGATGAGCGCTGCAAGCTCGTTGTCGGCGAGCGTCCCGGTGCCCCAGGTCTGGACGTTGACGGCGAGCGGACGCGCGACGCCGATGGCGTAGGCAAGCTGAAGCTCGCAGCGCCGCGCGAGGCCGGCGGCGACGACGTTCTTGGCCACGTAGCGGGCCATGTAGGCGCCGGATCGGTCGACCTTTGTCGGGTCCTTGCCGCTGAACGAACCGCCACCGTGGCGGGCCATCCCGCCGTACGTGTCGACGATGATCTTGCGCCCTGAAAGGCCGGAGTCGCCCATCGGACCGCCGATCACGAATCGCCCCGTCGGGTTGACGAGGTGGCGCGTCTCGCCGTCGAGGAGCTCGCCCGGGATGGCCGCCTCGACGACGTGCGTGCGGATCGCATCGGCCAGGTCGTCCGCGTCGACCTCGGGATCGTGCTGCGCGCTGACCAGGACGGTGTGCACGCGTTGGGGGCGGCCGTCGCCGTCGTACTCGACGGTGACCTGGCTCTTGCCGTCGGGCCGGAGGAACGGCAGCGTCCCGTCGCGGCGGACCGCGGCCAGTCGCCGCGCGATGCGGTGGGCGAGCAGGATCGGCATCGGCATGAAGGCGTCCGACTCGTCGGTGGCATAGCCGAACATCATGCCCTGGTCACCGGCGCCGAGCTCATCCCCGTCCCGGCCCTCACGCGCCTCGAGGGCGTGGTCCACGCCGAGCGCGATGTCGGGCGACTGATCCTTGATGGCGGTCAGCGTCCCGCACGTCTCCCAGTCGAAGCCGATGCGCGAGTCGGTGTACCCGACGTCGCGCACCGTGCGCCGCACGACCTCCTGGACGTCGACCCAGTGGCCGGTGCTGACCTCGCCGAGCACGAGCACGAGTCCGGTCGTCGTCGCCACCTCGATGGCGCAGCGAGCGGCGGGGTCATGAGCCAGGACGTCGTCCAGGATGGCATCGGCGATCGCGTCGCAGAGCTTGTCCGGATGACCCTCGGTGACCGACTCGGAGGTGAACAGCGTCGAGGACATGGCGACGGGCATCGAAGCTCCCTGCGGATGGGGGTTGGGGCGCGGCGCGAGTGTAGCGCCGTCAGGCATGCACGTCGTCCGCGACCGCCGCCGGGCCGTCGCGGACGATCAGCCAGGCAGCGACCAGCGTCGTGATCGGCACGGCGGCGACGATCCCGATGCTGCCGACGAGCGCCCGCACGACCTCGACGGCCACGATCTCGCCGTTGAGGATCGTGAGCGTCGATTCCCCGCTCAGGGCGAACAACAGGAGCAGCGGCAGGCTGGCGCCGAGATACGCAAGGACCAGGGTGTTGACGGTGGCCGCGATGTGGGCGCGTCCGACGCGCATGGCGCGACCGACGACGGCGCGCCGCTCACCTTCCGGCCGGGACCGATGCAGCTGCTCGACCGTCGCCGCCTGGGTGACCGTGACGTCGTCGAGCACCCCGAGGGCGCCGAAGACCGTGGCGGCCAGCAGGATTCCCTGGAGGTCGATCCGGTCGCCGACGATCGGGATGAGGAAGGCGATCTCCTCGTTGCCCTGGAGCGCAGTGAACTCGGCGACGGCGGTGAACGTCGCGGCCAGCCCCGCCGTGAGCCCGAGCGCCACGAGGACGCCAAGGACCGCCGACCAGGTGACGCGGCTGGGTCCCTCGGTGAGCAGCAGCGTCACGACGGTCACGAGCACGCCTCCGCCGACGGCGAGCAGGACTGGGTCCGCGCCGCGCAGCAGGAGGGGCACGACCAGCTTGACGACGACCGTCAGCGTGAGCGCAAGCGCCACCAGCGAGCGCGCGCCGCGCCACCCACCGATGGCGATCACCGCCGCCGCGAAGATCGCGGCCACGATCCCCAGCAACGGGACCCGCCACGGCTCCGCGATGACCGCGAAGTCGCCGGCCGCCGGACCGGCGAACTCGGTGATGACGACCTCGTCGCCGACCTCGTACGGCTCCCGGTTCGACGACCCGGGGACGGCCGTGCTGCCATCCTGGACGACCGCCTCGATGCGCTCGCCGTCGTCCACCTCGACCGCGAAACGCGGAAGCCCGGCGCCGTCGGTGCCGAGCTCCTCGACGATGACGGCGTGCTCGCTCCGCTGCCCGACGACGGGGATCGCCTCGGACGGGGTGAGGTCCGGCAGCAGCCAGAGCGCCGCGACCAGGACGAGGCCGATGACGACCGATGGCAGCGATGCCCCGATCCGGCCGGTGAGCGAGCCAGGCATGTGCGGGTCGAGGATACCGAGCGGCCGCGACGCCGGTTGGTCAGCTCCCGCCGAGGCCCATCCGCTGGGCGAGCACGGCCGCCTCGTGCCGGCGCCGCACCCCGAGCTTGCCGACGATCGGGGCATATCGCAGGCCGGCGTCGCCGACCTGCATCGACCCGACCGCCGCATCTGGAGAACCTTTATTTCTGGACCGATCCGGATCGGTCAGGTGCCGGACTCCCAGGACTCGCTGTAGGCCTTCTGCTCGGCGGTCATCGGCGTGATGTGCACACCCATGCTCTCGAGCTTGAGCCGCGCGACCTCGCGGTCGATGTCCTCGGGGATCCCGTAGACGCCGGGCTCGAGACCCTCGAGGTTGGCGCGCAGCCACTCGAGGCCGAGGGCCTGGTTCGCGAAGCTCATGTCCATGACGAGCGCCGGGTGGCCCTCGGCCGCACCGAGGTTGACGAGGCGTCCGTCGGCGAGGACGTAGATCCGCTTGCCGCTCGGCATGAGGTACTCGCGGGTGAAGGGCCGCACCTCGCGCGACGAGGTCGCCATCTCCTCGAGCGCTCCGAGCTCGAACTCGTCGTTGAAGTGGCCGGCATTGGCAAGGATGGCGCCGTCGGGCATGTGCGCGAAGTGGTCGCGGCCCCAGACGTTGAGGTTGCCGGTGGCGCTGATGAAGAGGTCACCCGCGCGCGCGGCGTCGTTGGCGTTCATCACGCGATAACCGTCCATCGCCGCCTCGAGCGCGCGGATCGGATCTACCTCGACGACGACGACGTTGGCCCCCAAGCCGTGCGCTCGCGAGGCGATGCCCTTTCCGACCCAGCCATAGCCGCCGATGACCGCCGACTTGCCGGCGAACAGCACGTTCGTGGCGCGCAGGACGCCGTCGATGGCGCTCTGGCCGGTGCCGTATCGGTTGTCGAACAGGTGCTTGGTGAGCGCCTCGTTGACCGCCACGACCGGGTAGGCGAGCTTGCCCGCGGCGGCCATCGCCCGGAGGCGGATGACGCCGGTCGTCGTCTCCTCGGTGCCGCCGACGACATCGTCGAGGAGCTCGCGACGGGCCGTGTGCAGCTCGTTCACGAGGTCGGCGCCGTCGTCCATCGTCACCTGCGGGCGGTGGTCGAGCGCCGCGCCGATGTGTCCGTAGTACGAGTCGCGGTCCTCGCCCTTGATCGCGTAGGTCGGGATCTCGTAATGGGTCACGAGCGACGCGGCCACGTCGTCCTGGGTCGAGAGCGGATTCGACGAGCAGAGGACCGCATCGGCCCCGGCCGCCGCCAGCGTGCGCATGAGGTTCGCGGTCTCGGCGGTGACGTGCAGGCAGGCGCTGATGCGCCAGCCGTCGAGCGGTCGCTCGCGCTCGAATCGTTCGCGGATGTCGGCCAGCACCGGCATCTGCCGGTCCGCCCACTCGATCTTCAGCCGCCCGGCATCGGCCAGGGCCAGGTCCGCCACGTCGGCGGTCTTCATCTCGGTTCGCGTGGCCACGTGAATCGCATTGCCTCTCGTATCGGTCGCATCAGTCCCCAGCCGCCGGCGCGCCGGCGAACGAGGCGCTCGGTGAGCTGGCAGTGGGTACGGTAGCCGAGGCGGGCGTAGGCCGCGACGGCATGCTCGTTGTCAGCATGGACGTTGAGGGCGATGTCTCCGACGCGGTCGAGCAGCTCGGCGGTCACCGCGCTCGTGACCATCTTCGCGAAGTCGTGACCCCGGAAGTCGGTATGGGTCATGACGTTGCCGACGACGGCGATGTGCTCGCGCGGGTTGATGGCGTGGGTGCCCGCGGCGCTCACCAGCCGGCCGCGCACCCGCAGGCCGTAGTAGACGCCATCGTCGAGCACCGATGCAGGGAAGCCGGCCCGGAAGCCGAGCTGGTAGAGCCGGTTGAGGTCGTCGACGTCGAGGGCCGTCAACCGCTCGGCTGGCCCGGCGAAGGGAACGAACGTCTCGCGGTCGACGACCATCCGGAGCATCAAGGTCGGCGCGTCGAGCTCGTAGAGCTCGCGCATGGCCGCGCCGTGCAGCTCGGTACCCTGGAGGTACGCGTCGCGCGGCTTGAGGACCCCGTCGAGGATGGCGCGGCACCCGTCCGGGGCCCCCATCAGGAAGAGGGGCTGCGGGACGAGGCCCTCGTGATGCATGACCAGCGCTGTCGGGCGGCCGGCATCGTCGTAGGCCATCGCCCAGGCGATGCGGCCACGGTTGGCGCCGTCGAGATCTCCGAGGGCGTAGGCTGCGTAGAGCCGATCGCGACGCAGGAAGGCCGCGATCTCCCCGCGATCGGCGACGACGCGGGCGCGGGTGCGTTGCGTGGTCGCGACCGCCATCGGTTCCCGTTCCGACGATCAGTAGCTGAGCAGCGTGTGGATCTCGAACTCGCCGAGCTTGTCGCGCCCGTTCAGCGCGGTCAGCTCGACCATGAACGAGAGTCCCGCGATCTCGCCCCCCAGCCGCCGCACCAGCTCGATCGTGCCCATCACCGTCCCGCCGGTGGCGAGCAGATCGTCGACGATGAGGACCCGCTGCCCGGGCTCGATCGCGTCCGAGTGGATCTCGAGGGTCGCCGTTCCGTACTCGAGCTCGTACTCGACCTCGATCGTCTCCGCCGGCAGCTTGCCGAGCTTGCGCACCGGCACGAATCCGGCGCCGAGCTGGTAAGCGAGCGGCGCGCTGAAGATGAAGCCTCGCGACTCCATCCCGACCACGAGGTCGATCTGCTGGCCGCGCACCTGCTCCGCCATGCGGTCGATCACCTCGCGGAAGGCGTCCGGGCGCTTGAGGAGGGTAGTGATGTCGTAGAACCGGATGCCCGGCTTGGGGAAGTCGGGCACTTCGCGGATGAGGCCGCGCAGATCGTCGACGGACGTGACGGTCACGATCGGATGGACACCTGCTGCTTGGGGGTCGGCGGCGCCGGACGGCGCCCGCTGAGTCTAGACCGATGCATCCGCGGGCGGCAATGGCGGACGGGCCCGCCGTTCGGCCATTCAGGTTGGCCTGATGACGGATGAGACTCGCTTCTCCCGTCGTTTCGCTCGCAGGATTGGCCGGACGACCGAGGAGGGCCCGTTTTCGTCGGGCCGTCGGTCGGTAGGCCAATCAGGTTGGCCATCCGCCTAGCCGGGAATCGCGAGGCGGCGCAGGACGGTCTGGAGCACCCCGCCGTTGCGCAGGTAGGTCACGTCGATCTCGCCGTCGAGGCGGGCCACGGTTCGGAAGCGCACCTCGCGACCGTCCTCTCCGGTGGCGGTCACCGCGACCTCCATCCGCGGACGCAGCCCGTCGGCGAGCCCGGAGACGTCGAACGTCTCGCGCCCGGTCAGGCCAAGCGAGGCGACAGACTCCCCGGGGAGGAACTGGAGCGGCAGGATGCCCATGCCGACGAGGTTGGACCGATGGATCCGCTCGTACGACTCGGCGATGACCGCGCGCACACCCTGGAGCAGCGGCCCCTTGGCGGCCCAGTCGCGCGAGGATCCGGATCCATACTCCTTGCCGGCCAGGACGACAAGCGGCGTCCCGTCCGCGCGATACAGCTCAGCCGCGTCGAAGATGCTCACCCGCTCACCGGATGGCAGGTGCTCGGTGACGTTGCCCTCAGCGTCCGGCACGAGCAGGTTGCGCAGCCGGATGTTCGCGAACGTGCCGCGCATCATCACCTCGTGGTGCCCGCGTCGGGCGCCGTACGAGTTGAAGTCGCGCTGGTCGACGCCGTGGGCGATCAGCCACTCCCCCGCCGGCGAGGTGCGCGCAATCGAGCCGGCCGGGCTGATGTGGTCGGTCGTGACGCTGTCGCCGAGCACCGCCAGCGCTCGCGCGCCGACGATGTCCTCGGGGTCCGACGGTCCGGCACCGAGGCCGTCGAAGAACGGCGGCCGCGCCACGTACGTCGAGCTCGGGTCCCACGCGTAACGGTCACCGGCCGGCACCGGCAGGTTCCGCCATCGGTCATCACCGTCGAAGACCGATGCGTAGTTGCGCGTGAACACCTCGCCGCTAACCGACTTCAGGACCACCGACGCGACCTCGTTGGCCGCGGGCCAGATCTCGTCGAGCATGACCGGCTTGCCGTCGCGGTCGGTCCCGATCGGCTCGGTGGTGAGGTCGACGTCGATCCGCCCGGCCAGCGCGAAGGCGACGACCAGCGGCGGCGAGGCGAGGTAGCTGGCCCGCGCCAGCGGGTGGATCCGGCCCTCGAAGTTGCGGTTGCCCGAGAGGACCGCCACCGCGGCGATGTCGTTCGCCTCGATCGCCTCCGCCACCGGCTCGGCGAGCGGCCCAGAGTTGCCGATGCAGGTCGTACAGCCATACCCGACAAGGTGGAAGCGCAGCTGCTCGAGCGGGTCCATCAGGTCCGCGGCCTGCAGGTAGTCGGTGACGGCACGCGACCCTGGCGCGAGCGAGGTCTTCACCCATGGCTTCGACTCAATGCCTCGGGCCACCGCGTTGCGAGCGAGCAGCCCCGCTGCCACCATGACCGTCGGATTGCTGGTGTTCGTGCACGACGTGATGGCCGCGATCACGACGGAGCCGGTCCGCAGCTTGTGGGTCTTGCCGTCGAGCCGCACCTCGGCTGCCCGGTAGTGCGCCTCGGCCGGCAGGGCCTGCGGCTCGTGGCGCGGCACGTCGGGGCTGGCGTGCCGCTCCGCCTCGGGATCGCGGGTGTACGACGGCGGGTCCGAGGCAGGGAAGGATTCCGCACTGGCCTCGTCGACGGTGCCCTGCGGTTCGCCGTCATCAGTGGCGCCGTGCTCGTGGGTCGTGCCGTCGGCGTGGGAGTGGAGACCGTCGGGGAAGGCCGCACGGAACGAGTCGCGCAGGTCGGAGAGGGCGACGCGGTCCTGAGGCCGCTTCGGGCCGGCCAGCGAGGGCACGACCGTCGACAGGTCGAGGGTGAGCGACTCGTTGAAGGCGGGCTCCGGGGAATCATCGGTCCGGAAGAGGCCCTGTGCCCGGGCGTAGGACTCGACGCGAGCGATGACCTCCTCGGGGCGGCCCGTCATCCGCAGGTAGCGGAGCGTCTCGTCGTCGATCGGGAACAGCGTGGCGGTCGCACCGAACTCGGGCGACATGTTGCTGATCGTGGCCCGGTCGGCGAGGGACAGCTTCGACAGCCCCGGGCCGTAAAACTCGACGAACTTGCCGACCACGCCGTGGGCGCGGAGCATCTCGGTCACGTACAGGACGAGGTCGGTGGCGGTGGAGCCGGTCGGCAGCTCGCCGTCGAGGCGGAAGCCGACGACGATCGGCATCGGCTGGTAGAGCGGCTGTCCGAGCAGGGCCGCCTCGGCCTCGATACCGCCGACGCCCCAGCCGACCACGCCGAGCCCGTTGATCATCGTCGTGTGCGAGTCGGTGCCGACGAGCGTGTCGGGCATGAGGACGCCGTCACGCTCGGCGACGACGTCGGCGAGATACTCGAGGTTGACCTGGTGGACGATGCCCGTCCCCGGCGGCACGACGCGGAAGTCTGCGAACGCCTGCTGCGCCCAGCGGAGGAGTGCATAGCGCTCCCCATTGCGCTCGTACTCGCGTTCGACGTTGATGAGGAACGCCGCATCCGAGCCGAACTGGTCGACCTGCACCGAATGGTCGATCACGAGGTCGGCGGGCACGAGCGGGTTGATCCGCGAAGGATCGCCGCCCATCTCCGCGATGGCGTCACGCATGGCCGCGAGGTCGACGACGCACGGGACGCCGGTGAAGTCCTGGAGGATGACCCGCGCCGGCATGAACGGCAGCTCGGCCTCGGCCGGCTGGGCCGGGTCCCAGGCCGCCAGGGCGCGGACGTCGTCGGCGCTGACGAGATCCGGCTGGGTGGCGGCGCCGCGCAGCATGTTCTCGAGCAGGACTTTGACGGTGTACGGCAGGCGTTCGAGGTCGCCGGCACCGGCTGCGGCAAGGGGGAAATACTCGAAGCTGCGCTCGCCGACGCGAAGCGTCTCTCGGGTCGTCACGGTCGCCTCCTTTCGTCGTCGCACGTGCCGGTCATGGCCTGCGCGACATCGGTCGAAGATCGGCGCCGGACGGGTGCGCCCGTCGCGGGTCGAGTGGTCCTCGCAGTATAGCCGCGCCTCGCTGAAACCCTTGACGATTGGCCACGCCATGACCGAATGTGCGGGGCGACACGGCGCGACTGCGCCACCCGCAGGGAGGGTTTGGCTCCATGCAGGAGCAAGATCGACCACAGCCAGGGAGCGGCGAGCCCAGCGGCGAGCCCGCCGCCGATCCCACGCCACCACCCGCGACGACGTCGTCCGCGCCGCCGCCCCCACCGCCGGCCGCGATGCCGCCGCCCCCGGTGAGCGAGACCAGCGCGTCGGGCACCACGGCGGGCCGCCCGACCGGCATCACGATCCTCGCCATCCTGGCCGCCATTGCGGGCGTCCTCGGGATCTTCGGTGGGCTCGTCATCGTGCTCGGCGGTGCCGCAATCGGCGTCGCGGCCGGCAACGCAGGTTTCGCCGGGCTGGCAGGCCTCTTCGGAGCGGTGACGCTCATCGTCTCGATCGCCTACCTCGGATTCGCGTGGGGCGCCTGGGGCCTCAGGCCCTGGGCATGGACGCTCGGCATTGGCCTCGCCGCCATCTCGATCGTCCTCGGGCTCTTCCAGCTGATCGGTGGGAACTGGGGCGCGATCGTCAACATCGCCATCGCCGGCGCGATCACCTACTACCTGTTCACGCCCGAGATCAAGGCCGCGTTCGGCCGCAGCTAGGCACCCGTCCAGATCCACGCCAGGGCCGGCAGAGTCTTCCTGCCGGCCCTGCCCGTGTCACGCGCTGCGGGTCAGGCCGACTCGCGCCGATCGGTCAGCGCGCTGAGCGCGATCAGCGCGACCTCGACCGGATCCCTCCCCGATGCAACCGGAAGACGGACCTGGTTCGAGCCGGTGTCCGGGCGCAGCCCCGCCACCTGGAGCGCGACGCTCACGGCCCGGCGATCCGGCAGCGTCGTCCATTTCAGCGTCACCTTGCGGTCCTCGGCGCGCACCTCGGGCACGCCTGCCGCCTCGGCCGCCAGGCGCACGCGGACCGCGGTGAAGAGGCCCTCGACCTGCGGCGGGATCGGTCCGTATCGGTCAAGCAGGTCGGTACGGAGCGCCTCCGCATCGGCTTCGCTGCGAACCTGCGCGAAGCGCCGGTAGGCCTCGAGCTTGGCGCCGGAGCTGGCGATGTAGTCGTCCGGAAGGTAGGCCGATCCGGGCAGGTCGAGCCGGACCGGCGTCGGCTCGGGCGCCGGTCGCCGGCCGCGGAGCATGTCGACCGCCTCGGCCAGCAGGCGGGTGTACATCTCGAAGCCGACCGCGGCCATGAAGCCGTGCTGCTCGGCGCCGAGGATGTTGCCCGCGCCCCGAATCTCCAGGTCCGACAGCGCGATCTGGTAGCCGGCGCCGAGGTCCGAGGCCGAGAAGATCGCGTGCAGGCGCTTGCGCGCCACCGGCGACAGCGGCAGGCCGCGCCGATGGAGGAGGTAGGCGTGAGCGCGACGGTCGGATCGGCCCACGCGACCGCGGAGCTGGTAGAGCTGCGCGAGCCCGAACGTGTCGGCGCGCACGATGATGATCGTGTTCGTGTTCGGGATGTCGAGGCCCGACTCGATGATCGTCGTGCACACGAGCACGTCGAACTTTCCGTCGCTGTAGTCGAGCATCACGCGCTCGAGCATCCCCTCGGCCATCTGCCCGTGACCGATGGCGACCCGCGCGGCGGGCACCAGGCGGCGAACCCGCTCGGCGGCCGCCTCGATCGTCTCGACCCGGTTGTGGACGTAGAAGACCTGGCCACCGCGATCGAGCTCGCGACCGATGGCGTCGCGGACGAGCCCGTCGTCGTCCTCCGCGATGCGCGTCTGGATCGGCAGTCGCGCCTCCGGCGGCGTCTCGATCACGCTCAGGTCGCGGATGCCGACGAGGCTGAGATGAAGGGTGCGCGGGATCGGCGTCGCGCTCAGGGTGAGCACGTCGACCTCGCGACGCATCGCCTTGATGCGCTCCTTGTGCGACACGCCGAAGCGCTGCTCCTCGTCGACGACGAGGAGACCGAGATCGGCGAAGGCGATGTCCTTCGACAGGATCCGATGCGTCCCGATGATGATGTCGACCCCGCCCTCCGCGGCGCTGGCCACGATCTCGTCCTGTCGCTTGCGCGGGACGAAGCGGCTGAGCATGGCGACCTCGACCGGGAAGGCTGCGAGGCGTCGCTGGAAGGTGTGGAGGTGCTGCTGCGCCAGCACCGTCGTCGGGACGAGCACGGCGACCTGCTTGCCGTCCTGGACGGCCTTGAACGCGGCGCGCAGCGCGACCTCGGTCTTGCCGTACCCGACGTCCCCGACGACGAGCCGGTCCATCGGCCGGCGGCGGAGCATGTCGGCCTTGACCTCCTCGATGCTCCGCGCCTGGTCGGGCGTCTCGGTGTACGGGAAGCTCTCCTCGAGCTCGCGCTGCCAGGTCGTGTCGGCGCCGAAGGCGAAGCCGGGCGCCGATTCGCGCGCTGCATAGATCTCGATCAGCTCCCGCGCTAGGTCGCCGACCGCGCGACGCACACGGGTCTTCGTCCGCTCCCACTCGGTCCCGCCGAGCTTGCTCAGCCCCGGCGCCGGCCCGCCGGCGTAACGCGTGATGCGGCCGATCTGATCCGCGGGCAGGAAGATCTTGTCGGTGCCGGCGAAGTCGAGCTGGAGGTACTCCTTCACGTCGTCGCCGAACGTGCGCTGGGTCATCCCGACGTAACGGGCGATGCCATGGTCGACGTGGACGACGTGGTCGCCTGGCTCGAGCTTGCCGATGAGGTCGCGGGTCACGACCCGCTTCGCGCCGGTCAACCGCCGCACACGGGTCGCGCCGAAGAGCTCGCGATCGGTGAGCATGAGCAGGCCGCTCGGCTCGTGGCCAAACCCCGCGCTCAACGAGCCGTGGACGAGCGCCACCTCGCCCCGAGCCGGGGCGGCACGGAGCTCGGCCACCGGCGTCGTGGGCCGCCCGGCCTCGTCGAGCAGCTCGCCGACGCGGCTGGCCTGGTCGGTGCTCACGAGTACGCCATGATCGGCAGCCAGCTCGGTGAGCCAGGCGCCGGCCCGATCCGCCCGCCCCGGGATCGGTGGTGCGACGGTGAAGCCGGCCTCGACAGGCGCCTGCTCCTCGAGCCGCTCCGCGGCTCGCTCGACAATCGCTTCGAGCGTGGCCATCGCCTCGTACGGGGCCGGCCACTCGGCGGGTAGCTCGCCGGCGGCCGCGAGGCCGTCCAGACGGTCGCCGGCCTGCCGATCGAGGTCCGCGGCCAGCGCGCGCAGCTCGTCGAGGTCGGTGAGGACGGCATGGCCGCCATTGCCGACGTGGTCGGCAGCCGGTCCCGCGGTGAGGAACGCCGCCCACGTCTCGGCGGCCTCGCCGATCTCGCCCTGGGCGACCCGCGCCGCGTCCTCGCGAAGAAGATCCGTCGACGGGGCGGCGCGTTCCACGACCGCCTCCCAGCCCGCGGACGGGATGAACTCGGAGGCCGGAACCAGGTCGATCGCGTCGAGACGCCGCCGCGAAGCCTGGGTCATCGCGTCGAAGCCCCGGATCGACTCGACCTCGTCGCCGAACAGCTCGATGCGCACCGGGTCGGCCGCTCCGGGCGGCCAGGCATCGATGAGGCCGCCACGGTGCGCGAACTCGCCGATGCCGGTCACCTCGACGCTCGGCTCGTAGCCGCCCGCGACGAGGCGCTCGAGCAGCACGGGCTGCGCGGTCCGTTCGCCGACCTTCACACTCGTGCGCGCGGCGCGCAGCTGCCCCGGACTCAGAGTGCGCTGGACGAACGCGAGCAGCGAACCGACGACAACCAGGTTCCGCGCTCTCCCGCCGAGCTCGGCGAGGACGCTCAGCCGCTCGGCCGACTCGTCGTGCTCGGCGAGGGCCCGCTCCAGTGGCAGCGCCGCGCGCTCCGGCAGCGTCCGCACGTGGCTGGCGCCGACCCAGGCGGCGAGGTCATCGGCCAGCCGGTGCGCCTCCTCGTCGGTCCGGGCGACGACGACCATCGGCCGCGAGGCCGGCAGGCTCGCGCGACGGGCGGCGAGGTGCGCGGGACGGGCCGTGGCGGGCACACGAAGGACGCCCGGTTGCGGCAGATGTGGCCGAAGGGCGTCGACAAGTGCTGCGACGCGGCGATCACCGCCGCGCGACGAGGGCATGGACGAGCCATGGTACCGAAGCGATCGTCCCGCACCGCGGACTCAGGCGTTCGGTCCGTCCGGCGGCGGGAGATCCAGCCAGCGCGCGGCCCACGGCAGCGCGCTGGTCGCCTGCAAGCGTTGGATACGTCGGACGTGTGGCGCATCCGGGATGTCCTGGCGCGCTGCGTTCGCGCAGAAGTACCCGGCAAGGGCCGGCGCGAAGACGCCGGCGTCGGGTCGAACATCCTCTGGGGCGGGTCCGCCCTCCCGCTCGAGGCTCGGCAGCCATGCGGCAACGTCGAACAGTGGATTGCCCCGTGCGATCCAGTTCCAATCCACGAGCAGGGCTCGGTCCGGCGTGAAGCACATGTTGTCGCTGCGGACGTCGAAGTGCAGCAGGGCCGGTCCCTCGAGCTCCGCGGGGTGCTCGTGGCCGATGAGCTCGGGGAGCGCGGCATCGAGCCATCCGGACGTCGCGAGACCGAGCGCGAGGAACGGCGCGGGGTCCCTCGCAACCTGCGACCAGCCACTGAAGATGTCGGTGCGATCGTGGGCCGATGGCGCCCAGTCCGGACACCGCGTGGCGGCGACTGCCTCCAATGTGTCCAGCATCCGCTGCACGAGCGTCGCGTCCCACGGCGGCGGCCAATGGGCATCGCTCAGATCCTCCAGCAGAAGCGCTGGCGCCTGCCCGTCGGCCCAGCCGATGAGGCGCGGGATGAACGGGCCGTCGATCTCGCCGTAGGCCCGCCGTTCCAAGCGGAGCCACTCCCCGATCCGATCGATCGTGCCGACCTTGGCAAAGGCGCGACTGCGGTCGTCGAACTCGACGATCCACCGTTCCGCCGGGGTGTAGCCGCCGCCGGCCGATCGGTGCCAGGTTGTCGGCGCGCGCCCGGCGGCATGCGTGACCGCCGTCACGACCTCCGGGCTTGGCAGCGCGTGCGTGATCAATCGACCTCGACGCCGTTGAAGACGTTCATCGCCTCGTCGATCCCGTCGTGCAGCCAGCGCTCGGCGGCATCTGCACCGACGGCGACCATCTCGGTGGCGAGACCGCGCTCGTCGGGCCGGAACGTGGCGAGGACGTGGCCCGCCGCCGTGCCGGCGCGGCCGACGCCGATCCGCAGACGGTTGAACTCGTCCGTCCCGAGGGCCTCGATGGTCGAGCGCAGGCCGTTGTGGCCGCCGGCCGACCCGGATCGGCGCAGGCGGACCCGCCCCAGCGGCAGGTCGATGTCATCGGTGACGACCAGCAGGTCGGCGGTGACGTCGACATCGGTCTGTCGGATGGCAGCCCGGAGGGGCGCGCCCGAGACGTTCATGTACTTCATCGGCTTCACGAGCAGCACGCGGTCCTCCGGCCGCCGCACATCGAGCAGCGCCGCCCCGTCGCGGACGCGGCCCTGGCCGGTGAGGCCCCATCGATCCGCGAGCAGGTCGACGACACGGAAGCCGACGTTGTGGCGCGTCCACCGGTAGCGCTCGCCGGGGTTGCCGAGCCCGCAGATGACCTTCATGGCGCGGCCGATGGTAGTCGGCCCCATCGGTCAAGCGCGTGGTCAGGCGCGGTCGTAGGCCTCTCGAAGCCAGCCGATCAGCTCGGCGTCGAGCTCGCCCGCATCGGCGATCCGGACCTTGTGGGTGGCCATGCCGCTCGTCGGCTTCAGGCGCTCGGTGCCGGGGTAGCCCGGTAGGTTGACGCACACCTCGAGCTGGCCGGACGCCGGGCCGACCTGGCCGAACTGCTTGCGCCGCCGCAGGCTGACGTACGTCTTCTTCGGCGCCAGCTCGATATCGCCGCCGAACGTGTTGACCGCCGCGATCACCGCCTCGTAGGCAGGTCGCAGGTCGGCATGCCTGCCGGCGTAGTGGCTGTCTACCAGTGCGGCGTCGTCGAGAGCGCCGCCGGACGCCGCATCGCGCGCCGTGATGGCGATGACGTTCGCGTTGCCGTGGCCCATGCCGTGGTCGGCCTTGAGCATCGCAACCTGCTGGCCATGCTTCTCCAGGCCCGACGCGCGGACGACCTCGATCCAGTCGGCCAGCGACCGGCCCGTGCTGCGCTCGATGTTCGCAATCTGGTTGGCGACCTGCTCGTCGAGCTGAGCTCATCGGTGGGTGAACCTCCATGCGTTCGATGCGCGATCCGTCGCGTGAACGAGCGACGCGCCGTCGGTCACCGCAATCGACAAATCCGCCGCCGACTATTCTCCCGCCGTGCAACGACGCTGGACCGATCCCTCCGCCGCTCCGATTGGTGCCGACGTGGTCGTCATCGGCGGCGGCATCATCGGCTGTGCCGCGGCGGCGATCATGGCCGACCGTGGCGCGGCTGTCGTCCTCGTCGAGGGGACGGCGATCGGTGCCGGTGCCTCCGGCCGCAACCTCGGCGCGATCCAGCACCCGTTCGACCCGGTCCTCGCCGCGCTCTACGTCGAGAGCCTCGCCCGGTACCGTGCCCTCGCCGACGCCCGTGGGTCCGGGTTCGCGATCGGTCATGAGCCCGCAGGCCTGCTGCTCCTCAACCGCGGTATCGACGCGGCCGCGGCCCAGGCCCGGCGCATGGCTACGGCGTTCCCCGAGCTGGAACCGCGGCTTGTCGAGCCGGATGAGCTCGAGCGACTGGAGCCGTTGTTGGCGCCGGGTCCCGCCGCCGTCCGCCTGGAGACGGGGTTCCCAGTGACCCCGGACGCTGCAACTGCCGCTTGGGCGGCGCTCGCCGAGGACCGCGGCGCGGTCGTGGTCGTCGGCAGCGCGGCGCGGCCGCTGGAGCGTGACGGTCGGGCCGCAGGGGCGTTGCTCGCTGATGGATCGACGATCGACGCCGACGCGGTGCTCGTTGCCGCCGGCCCGTGGACGCCGACGCTCGTCGAACCCTCCGGATCGTGGCAGCCGATCCACTCGACGTGGGGCGTGACGATCCAGCTGCGTCTCGACGGCAACGCGCCGCACCACATCGTCGAGGAGGACGAGGTCGACACCCTGAGCCGCGCCAACGCCGCAACCGCCCGGGCGAACGAGGTGGACGATCCGGATGCGGACCCACCCTCCCTCTTCAGCCTGGCGACCGCCGGCGGCATCACCACCGTTGGCTCGACGTTCCTGCCCTCCGAGCCGGACCCGGCGCGGATCGGATCGCTGCTACTGCGTCGCGCGGCCGCCTTCCTGCCGGCGGTGGTCGATGCCGAGCTCGTTGGCAGGCGGATGTGCGCCCGGCCTCAGTCGATCGATGGGCGCCCCTTCGTCGGTGCCATCCCGCAGGTCACCGGGCTCTTCGTCTGCGCCGGTCACGGCCCGTGGGGAATCTCGACCGGGCCGGCCACCGCGGCGATGGTCGCGCGCTCCATCCTCGACGGCACCCGACCGCCCGCCGAGCTCGAGGCGTCGCGCTCGATCTGATTGTGCAAGCTGCACACAGGCCCACGCATGGATGGAGCCGGCAAGCGCCGTTCGAGGCGCGCATCGGGCTCTAGGCTCCCTGCACAACTCGAACCCGATGCAGGAGCCGCCCGAATGCCCGAGATCAGCGCAGGAGACACCGCCTGGGTGCTGATGAGCGCCGCCCTCGTCATGCTGATGACACCGGGGCTCGCGCTCTTCTACGGCGGCCTCGTCCGCCGCAAGAACGTGCTCAGCACGATCATGCACAGCTTCTTCATCCTCGCGCTGGTCAGCGTCACCTGGGTGCTGTGGGGCTACACGCTCGCCTTCGGGCCGGACACCGGGCTGGGGCTGATCGGCGGCCTCGACTGGCTGGCCCTCGAGGGCGTCACCGGCGAGCCGTCATCGGTCTACGCCACGACGGTCCCGCACCTGGCCTTCATGGCCTTCCAGATGATGTTCGCGATCATCACGCCCGCGCTCATCACCGGCGCCTTCGCCGAGCGCAAGCGCTTCAAGGCCTTCGTCCTCTTCGCGGTGGCGTGGGCGACCTTCGTCTACGCACCGATCGCCCACTGGGTCTGGTCGCCCGACGGCTGGCTCTTCGGCCTCGGCGTGCTCGACTTCGCGGGCGGCACCGTCGTCCACCTGTCGAGCGGCGTGGCCGCGCTCGTGGCGGCGCTGTTCATCGGCCGCCGAGCCGGCCTCATCGAGCCCGCCACCGAGCCGCACGACGTGCCGATGACCGTCCTCGGCGCAGGTCTGCTGTGGTTCGGCTGGTTCGGCTTCAACGCCGGGTCGGCGCTCGGCGCCAACGGCCTGGCGGCGACCGCCTTCGTGACGACCAACACCGCGGCCGCTATGGCCGCGCTCACCTGGGTCACCCTCTCGTGGCTGCACCGCGGCACGCCGTCCGTGCTCGGCGCCGCGATCGGCGCCGTCGCCGGCCTCGTGGCGATCACCCCCGCCGCCGGGTACGTGACGCCCTCCGCGTCGGTCCTCATCGGTCTGGGGGTGGGGGTCGTCTGCTACGGCGCCGCGCTCCTGCGCCTGCGTTCCCGGGTCGACGACGCGCTCGACGTCTTCAGTGTCCACGGGGTCGGCGGCGCGGTCGGCGCCCTCGCCACCGGCATCTTCGCCACGACCGCCGTCAATGCCGCGGGCTTCGACGGGCTGCTGGCCGGCAACCCGGGCCAGTTGCTGGTGCAGGCCGTCGGCGTCGGCGTGGTCGCCATCTACTCGGCGATCGCGACCGCCGCGATCCTCTTCCTCGTCAACCTCGTCGTCCCGATCCGCGTCCCCGCCCCGGCCGAGGAGGCCGGCCTGGATCTCGCCCAGCACGGCGAGATCGCGTACCAGTCGTAGCACGGAGGATTGAACCGATGGTCATTGCCGCCCTGGTCTGCTTCGCGATCCTGCTCGTCGCGTGGGTCTTCGCTCCCGACCACCCGCGCACGGCCGCGAAGCCAGTCGTTCGGCAGGACCCCGACCTTCAGCCCATGCTCGAGGGAGCCTGATCGGCCGATCGATCGGGCTAAATCTCGCACGAAACATGCGCCTGCGAGGAAACACCCGATAGATCAAGCGAAATCTCGCATTTGGGGGGTTCGTGTGAAGAGCTGCCCGATACATCGGGCCCCGCGAGGACCGCTCTAGCTGCCAGTCGTCACCGCGTGGCCGGCGCGGTCGAATAGGGAGCCTGGCTGCCACGGCACGTCCCGATGACGCCGATGCAGGACGCCGAGCACCTGGTGTTCGAGCCCGCGCATCCGCTCCTCCTCGTCAATCTCGGCATGGTCGTGGCCGAGGAGGTGGAGCGTGCCGTGGATCGCGAGCAGGACGAGCTCCTCGCTGACACCCCAGTCGCCCTCGGCGGCCTGGCGCAGCGCCTGGTCGATGTCGATGACCACGTCGCCGAGGAGGAGCGGGCCCGGCGGGGAGATGCCGTCGTCATCGGACAGGTGCGAGAACTGGTCCCCGTCGAGCGACCAGTCGTGAAGCGGGAAGGAGAGCACGTCGGTCGGTCCGCGCTCGCCCATGTGGTCGAAGTTGAGCCGCTCCATCTCGGCATCGCCGGTCAGGGTCAGCTCGACCTCGGAGGGAACCTTGCCGGCGGCCGCGTGGACGGTCTCGCACACCGCCGACTCGATCAGGGCGAGGGCCGCATCGGCCCCCAGCGGCTCGACCGCCTGCGCGAAGCGGTCCTGACCGATCCGGTCGTGGAAGGTGACCGTGCAGCCCATGACGACCCCATCGTAGTCGCCCGGATGGCGACGGCTCAAGGGTCGGTTTCAGGCCTGCTCCCGGTGGGACTCCATCGGCACGACGTTGTCGGGGTACTTGATCCGCGAGTGGTACATGCCGAGCAGCTGGCCGACGAAGGCTTCCTTGATCTGCGCGATGTCGCGGAGCGTGAGGTCGGCATCGTCGAGCTGGCCGTCCTCGACACGGCCGTCGACGATGCGGTCGACCATGGCGCGGATGGACTCCTCGTCCTTCTCGTCGAGCGATCGGACGGACGCCTCGACGCCGTCGGCGAGCATGAGGATGGCCGCCTCGCGCGACTGCGGCTTCGGACCCGGATACCGATAGATCCGCGCGTCGACGAGGTCTTCGCGCCCGCCGGCTTCGCGCAAAGCCTTGTCCTGGAAGTAGCTCATCACGCTCGTGCCGTGGTGCTGGGGAATGAAGCCGATGATCTGCACGGGGAGGCCGTGCTCGTAGCCGAGATCGATCCCGTCGCGGATGTGGCCCGAGATGATGCGGGCGCTCGTTTCGGCGTTCAGGTCGTCGTGGATGTTGTGGGCGCCGGCCTGGTTCTCGATGAAGGCCAGCGGATTCTTCATCTTGCCGATGTCGTGGTAGTAGGCGGCCACGCGTGCGACCAAAGGGTCGGCGCCGATCGTCTCGGCCGCCCGCTCGGCGAGGTTGCCCACCATCACGCTGTGGTGGTACGTCCCGGGCGTCTCGAGCAGCAGCCGCCGCAGGAGCCGATTGGACGGGTTGGCCAGCTCCAGCATCTGGAACACGGTCATGATCCCGAACACGTTGCCGAGCACGGCGAAGGTGCCGGCCGCGAGCGCCACCGAGACCGCGGCATTGATGACCCCCACGCCCGCGAGCTGCGCCTGGGCCGCCAGGTCGCGCTGCTCCTGCGCGCCGAACGCGAGGACGACCGCCACATTCGCGGCCGCGACGACGAAGAAGACGCGGACGAATGCATTGAGCCGCTCCGCGCGGGTAATCGCCAGCAGCGATGCCAGCCCACCGACGAGGACGTACACGGTCAGCTCGAGCGCCTCCCGGTTCACGACTCCGGCGAGCACCGCCAGCGCAACGGCCATGACCGCGCCAGCCGCGCCGGGCAGGAGGATGCCCAGCAGCAGCACCGTGGCCGTGGTGGGCACGACGAAGGCGAGGAGCGTGCGGTCCGCGGCGATCCGCATCGCGACCGCGCTGACAACGAGGGCGAGGAAAAAGAGCAGGACCGACCGATTGCGGTACCAGATCTCCGGCTCGAAGCGCCAGAGGTAGCCGACGAGCAGCGACGCGATGAGCAGTGCGACGATCATCTGCCCGAAGACCGTCCCGACCTCGACCGCCGGGCGCGTGAGGCCCAGTGCGTCGAGGATCTCGAACTGCTCCTCGGTGATCGGTTCGCCCTCGTTGACGATGCGCTGGCCAGCACGCACGCTCACCTCGACGGGAGGGACCTCCGCCCGCGCCTGGGCAATCTGCTCGGCGGTGGCCTCCTCGTCGATGATCTCGGTGGCAGCTACGAAGGCGGCGGCCAGGGCGCCCGCAAGCTCACGCTCGGTGCCCTCGAGATCGGTCGTCACGAGATCGTGGACGCGGTTGCGCGTGTCGAACAGATCATCCTGTCGGATCGGGTCGGCGAGGATCGTCTCGAGCCCCATCCGCCCTGCCGACGCAACCGCCTCCCAGCGCTCGGGGTCGAACTCGGCGATCAGCTGGCGCCAGGCGAACGGGATGTCTGGCGCGTCGTTCGCCAACCGATCGAATATCTCGTCGCCCTCCAGCGAGCCGCGATCGCGCAGGTCGAGCACGAGGCTCACGCGCCTGGTCATCGTGTCGTAGGCGAGGAGCTGGTCCTCCTGGTTGTCGGTCGGCGACTTGATCGTCTCGGTGACCGGGACGACTTCTGCGGCGGCCTGCGCCCGCAGCTCCTCGGTCCGGCTGTCGGAGGTGAAGGTCGCGTCGCGCTGCGCGCGGATATCGCGCGGGGCGATCTCGCCCGGTATCAGGTTCTCCTGGCCGACCGTGATGTTCGCCGAGAGCACGATGAACAGGGCCGTGGCCACGAGCACGATGACGATGAGCGCGCGGGCCAGCCCGCGGCCGGCATTCGGGTCGGCCTGGGCCAGCGTGCGCGGGATGAACATCTAGGACCCAGCCAGCAGGCCGCGCACGATGTCGCTGACCCGACGTCCGTCGGCTCGACCCTTCGTCTGCGGCGCGACCCGCCCCATGACCTTGCCGGTGTCGGCCGGCCCGGACGCGCCGGTCTCGTCGATCGCCGCGCGCGCGAGGGCGGTGATTTCGTCGTCGGTCAGCTGCTCGGGCAGGAACTCGGTGAGGATCGCGACCTCGGCCTCCTCGCCGGTCGCACGGTCCTCGCGACCCGCGCCACGGTAGACCTCGATGCTCTCGCGCCGCTGCTTGATCTCGCGGCCGACGACCTCCACGACCTCCTCGTCGGTCAGCTCCCGGCCGCGAGCGATGCGCTGGTTGTGGGCAGCGGCCAGCGCCATCCGCAACGTCGTCGTGCGCCGCTCGTCGCGCGCGCGCATGGAGTCACGCATGGCGGCTTCGAGCCGCGCGTGGAGGGTCACGGGAGCATCGGCCTCCGGCGTCATCGGTCTACGGTCGAAACCTCCGCTGCGCCGGGGTTGGGTTGGAAAGGCTGGCGTCTGGCTACGCGCGCGAGGTTGCCTTGCGCTTCTTGGCTTCCTTGCGCTTGCGCTTCACGCTGGGCTTCTCGTAGTGCTCGCGGCGTCGTGCCTCGGCCAGGATGCCGGACTGCTGAATCTTCTTGTTGAACCGACGCAGCGCGCTCTCGAACGTCTCGTTCTCGCCCACGCGAACTTCTGCCAAACGTCTCAACTCCTTCCCGCTCTCGATTTCGTGCCCCATCTCGACGTGGCGGGCTCACCCGCCGGGCACGCAAGCCGACGAAGGGTAGCAGTGGGTCCAATGAGGGTCAATCGAGCACGAGCACGTGTCAGCCGGGCGGCCAGCCCATGGATCTGCCGCCGAGCAGATGCAGGTGCAGGTGGAAGACGGTCTGGCCCGCGTCCGGGTCCGACGTTCGTGACGACCCTGTAGCCGCTCTCCAGCCCAGCGTCGGCGGCCAGCGTCCGCACCGCGCGCGAACAGGCGCGACGAGCAGCTCGCCGTCGCCATCGGTCAAGCTGCTGGGCGTCCGCGACGTGGCGGCGCGGGATCGACGAGCACGTGCGTCGGCGCCCGAGGGTTGATGTCGCGGAACGCGATGACCGTCGTCGTCCTCGTAGACGCGGTCGGACGGGATCTCGCCCGCGACGATCTTGCAGAAGAGGCAGTCGGGATCGCGATCGGTCATGGCGGCGAGCCTAGGCGAAGTCGCCGGTACGCGACAAGATCACCGCCGCGGCCGCGACCGCGACGGTCTCCGACCGCAGGATCCGTCGGCCCAGGCCCGCCAGCCTGGCGCCGGCATCGACCGCGGCCTGGACCTCGGCCGGCGTAAAACCCCCTTCAGGGCCGATGACGACTGCGGACGGCGGCGACTCCACCTGCCCCAGCCGGTCCCCGTCGTGGCGCTCGAAGAGCAGGACCGATCCTGACGCCAGCGCGTCGCCCAGCGGCACCGGCGCGGTGACCTCGGGCACGATCCCTCGCTCGGACTGCTCGGCGGCCTCCCGAGCGATCGTCCGCAGCCGCTCGAGCCGGCGTTCCGGAAGGTCCCGGAGGATGCAGCGCTCGGTGACGACGAGCCGGAAGGCGGCGACGCCCACCTCGGTCGCGTGCTGGACGACCTGCTCGAGCGCGTCGCCCTTGAGCAGCGCCTGGACGACCGTCAGCCGATGGCTGGGCTCCCCGACAGCGGATCGCCGCTCCTCGACGACGCACTCCCCTCCCTCCAGCCGGCAGATGGCCTGGGTGCCGTCGCCAGGCAGCAGGACGAGCCGATCCCCATCCCGCAGCCGGAGGACCGCACGGACCTGTCGCTCGATCGCAGCCGGCAATGCGAACCGGTCACCGGCCATCTCGGCTAGATCCACGAAGAACCGATGCAGCGTCACCGCGGCGCCTCGAGGCGAAGGGCGACCCACTCGCCGTCGTCGCGCGTGTCCCTCACCGTCAGACCGGCGGCGCGGAGCGCCTCGACGACCTCGCCCGCCCGCTCGGAGATGATCCCGCTCGCGATCAATACGCCGCCCGGCGCGAGGTGCGCGGCGAGACGCGGCGCAAGGTCGACAAGCAGCGCGGCCACCAGGTTGGCCAGCACCAGCGGAAAGCGCTCCCGGGCCGCTTCCGGCAGCGAACCCTGGCGGACCTCGATTCGCCCATCCAGGCCGTTGCGCTCGGCGTTGGCACGCGCGGCGTCCACCGCCACCGGATCGGTGTCGTGACCGACCGCCGACGCGGCGCCGAGGCGCAGCGCTGCCAGCGCCAGGATGCCGGAGCCGCAGCCGACGTCGAAGACCCGAGACGGCATCGGCGAGAGCCGCTGGAGGAGGTCCAGGCACGCGCGCGTCGTCGGATGCAGGCCGGTGCCGAAGGCCATGCCGGGGTCGAGGATCACGACGGCGTCATGCGGCGCGGCCTCGTGCGGCACCCACGACGGCACGATCACGACCCGACCGATGCGCTGCGGCACGTAGTGGCGCTTCCAGGCATCGGTCCAGTCGGCGTCGTCGACCGTCCGGACCTGGAGCGCGCCAACCGGCCTCAGCCCGAAGGCCTGGAGGTGCCAGAGCGCGCGCTCGGTGGCGTCGACCGCGAGCGTCGCGTCCGGGCCATCGGCGACGTGCGCGGTCACGACGAACGGTGCGGTCGGATCCTCGCGGGCAACCAGCTCATCGGCCGGGTCGCGAATTAGGCGCGTAGGCTGGATCGCGGTGCCCTCGGCGACGCGGCCGAGGATCTCACTGACGGCCTCGACGGCCTCGACGTCGGCCTCGACGCTGAGCTCCAGCCAGCGCATCGGTCCGGCGGTCAGCCGAAAAGCCGATCGCGCAGCCAGCCGAAGACCGATGGCCCACCCTTGGGCAGCACCGCGGGCTCGCTCACCTCGTCGAGCTGATGGAGGAGCTCGCGCTCGCGCTTCGAGAGCTTCGACGGGACGACGACGTTGACGACGACGTGGAGGTCGCCGCGGCCGGCGCCGCGCAGTCGCGGCACGCCCTGGCCTCGCAGGCGGATCTCGTGGCCGGACTGGACGCCGGCGGGAATCGCGACCTCCTCGCTGCCATCGACCGTCGGGACGGTCATGCTGGCGCCGAGCGCGGCCTGCGGGAATGTGATCGGCAGCTCGTGGTACAGCTCGGTGCCGCGGCGGACGAGGTCGGGGTGCTCGCGGACCCGGATCGCCACGTACAGGTCGCCGTTCGGGCCGCCGCGCGGGCCGGCCTCGCCCTGCCCTTCGATCGCGATGCGCTGCCCGTCGTCGATGCCTGCCGGAATCGTGACCTCCAGGGAGCGCTCCTCACGCACGCGGCCGTCGCCTCCACACCCGGTGCACGGTGTGGCGATGATCCGGCCCTCGCCTCGACAGCGGGCGCATGCCACGATGTTCACCATCTGGCCCAGGATCGTCTGGGCCACGCGGCGCTGCTCCCCGGTGCCGTTGCAGTCCGGGCAGGTCTGTGGCTCCGTCCCCGGCTCGCCGCCCGACCCCTCGCACCGGGTACAGCCGACGAGGGTCGGGAAGCTGATCTCCTTCGCGACGCCGAAGACGGCCTCGGAGAACTCGATCGTGAGGTCATACCGGAGATCGGCGCCAGGCACGACCCGCTGACGCCGCCTCGCACCGGCGGGCGCGCCGCCGAAGAACGCGTCGAAGATGTCCCCGAACGGGCCGAAGCCCCCACCAAAGCCCTCGAAGCCGCCCGACGCCGCACCCTCGACGCCGGCGTGCCCGAACATGTCGTACGCGGTGCGCCGCTGGCGGTCGGAGAGGACGCGGTACGCCTCGTTGAGCTCCTTGAAGCGCTGCTCGGCGCCGTCGCCGGTGTCGACGTCGGGGTGGTGGCGCTGGGCGAGACGGCGGAAGGCGCGCTTGATCTCCGCCTCGTCGGCGTCCTTCGGCACACCCAGGATGTCGTAGTAGTCGCGCTTGACCGCCATCAGGTGGCGGATTCTACCAATTGGCACTCAGCGGCGGTGAGTGCCAGCCCCATGCAATCCTGATCGCCGCCGGATTCCTGACAGTTTCCGTCAGGTAGCTCCCCTACCATCGGCAGCGATGACGCCCCTCCAGATCAGTGCCGACCACGCGCGGCGCTTCCTCGTGACGCGCCACCTCCTGGCGCCTCCGCGCTCCCTGCCGGCAAAGCCGGAATCGGTGCTGATGGCCGTCGAGCGGATGGGGCTCCTGCAGTTCGACCCGCTCGAGGTGCCCGGCGCGCGGAACCACGACCTCGTCCTCCATGCGCGGGTGGCGGGATACCGCCGCGCGTGGTGCGAGCAGTGGCTGTACGGGCCGGATCGGCGCCTCATCGAGCTGTACAACAAGAGCCTCAACCTGCTGCCGATGCACGAGCTGCCCCACTACCGGGTCAGCTGGCAACGCAGCGCGGCGGCCTACGACGACGACATCCTGACCAAGCAGGCCGAAGTGGCGCAGGCCATCCTGCGTCGTCTGAAGACCGATGGGCCGCTCTCCACCGCGGCGTTCAGCGAGCACGGCCACGCCGTCGACTGGTGGTGGGCGCCGACCCGCGCCAGTCGAGCGGTCATGGAGGCGCTGTTCGTGACCGGCCGCATCGGGATCAGCCGACGCGACGGCAACCGCCGCTACTACGACCTCATCGAACGGCTCGTGCCGGCGAAGCTGCTGAAGCTCAAGGAGCCGGAGGAGGAGGCGATGACGCATCGGCTCCTGAGCCGATTCCGCGCCACCGGCATGACGATGCCGGCTGCGGGCACGCAGTCCGAGGTGATGTACAGCGCCGGCCCGACGGCCGACCGCGTGCGCCGCACAGCCAGGCTTGTCGACGAGGGCGTGCTGCTGCCCGTCGACGTCGAGGGGCTGAAGGCGACGCGCTACATCGTCGCCTCCGAAGAGCCGATCCTCGATGCCACCGTCGATCCTGCCTCGTTGACGCCCGGCGTGAGCTTCCTTGGCCCGCTCGACCCGCTGATCTGGGACCGCAAGGGAATCCTCCGCGGCCTGTTCGAGTTCGACTACCTGTGGGAGGTCTACGTCCCCGAGGCGAAGCGCCGCTGGGGCTACTACGTCCTGCCGCTGCTGTTCGGCGACCGCTTCGTCGGCCGCATCGAGCCACGGCTCGACCGCAAGGCGAAGTCATTGGCCATCATCGGCATCTGGTTCGAGCCGTGGTTCTATCCGATGGAGTCGCCGGGCTTCCTCGCCGCCTTCGCCGAGGCGATCGAGGCATATCGGTCCTTCGTCGGCGCCGAACGGGTCACCTGGCCGAGCACCCGCGCCGGCCGCGCGATCGCCCGCGCGCTGGCCACCCTGCCGTCGGCGGCCTAAATAGCGCGCGTCCGGTGGTGCGGCCAATCTGGATGGCCTACGGACCGGTGAAGCGGGCTTCCTTGGTCGCCAGGCTCATTGGGTTGGCCGCTCGACCGAGGAAGGGCCCAATCCATCGGCCCATCGGTCAATAGGCCAACCTCGTTGGCATGACCGCGTGGTAGGCGAGGCCCCTCGGTTCCGCGCCGGTGTCAGCCGGCCGAGGTTCGGGTGATCAGCCAGACGTGTCCGAACGGGTCGCGCACCTTCGCCGACTGCACCGTCATGGCTGGGTCGGTCGGCGCGCGGATGCTCGTGGCGCCGGCTGCGACGGCACGGTCGTGGAGGGCGACGACGTCATCGGTCTCGAGGTCCAGGTAGACCGGCGTCCCGCCCACCTTGGCCGGACCGACGATCAACTCGTAGTGCGGATGCTCGTCGCCGATGAAGATCGACGACGGCCCGATCCGGATCTCGGCATGCGCGATCCGCCCTCCGCCGCCGATCATCCGCTCGACCTCCTCCGCCCCGAAGACCTCGCGATACCAGTCGATGGCATCCGCCGCGCCGTCGACGATGAGGTACGGAGTGACTGACGCCGTTTCAGCCATCGGCGAAGTCCACGATCAGCGGCGCGTGATCCGAAGGGATGCCCGGGTAGGTGGAGGGCTTGCGGGCGTCGCGGTCGCGCTCCGCGGCGGTGGCGCGGGCCGCGAGCGGCGGCGAGAGGTAGACGTGGTCGATCCGCATCCCGAAGTTCTTGTGGAAGTGCCCGGCGCGGTAGTCCCACCAGGAGAAGAAGCCGGGCTCGGGGTGGAACTGGCGCACAACGTCGACCATCCCCCACTCGCGCAGCTTGGCGACGGCCGCTCGCTCGCGCGGCGAGACGTGCGTGCCGCCGTGGACCGCCAGCGGGTCCCACACGTCCTCGTCGGTCGGCGCCACGTTGAAGTCGCCACAGACCGCGAGCTCGGTCGATGGATCGTTGTCGTTCAGCCAGGCCGACAGCCGCGCCAGCCACTCGAGCTTCTCGAGGTAGAACTCCGAGTCGACCACGCGGCCGTTGGGGACGTAGATCGTGACCACGCGAAGCGGTCCGCAGGTGGCCGCCAGGAAGCGGCCACCGTCATCGGTCCAGCCATCCGGGGTCGGCATGCCGGCGGCGACCTCGCCGATCCCGATCCGCGAGGCGATGGCGACGCCGTTCCATCGGCCCGGCCCGTGGTGGACGAGCTCGTAGCCGAGGGCGTGAAAGTCCATCGTCGGGGCCTGCTCGTCGGTGAGCTTCGTCTCCTGCAGGCAGAGCACGTCGGGCTGGTGGCGCTCGGTCCAGGCCAGCACCCGCTCGAGGCGGGTCTTCAGCGAGTTGACATTCCAGGTCGCTAGGCGCATCGGTCCGAGGATAGGCCACCGGGCATCCGGATCATTCGGGAGCGTCGTATGGCCAGCGGCGGCACTGAGAAGCCCGGAGGGCCTGTGCAAGCTGCCGCGTACACGGTGAGGCGACGGACAGATGGGCTACAACCTCAGGGATCGCAGCTTCGTCAAGCTGCTGGACTTCACGCCACGCGAGATCAGGTACCTGCTCGACCTGTCTCGGGACCTGAAGCGGGCGAAATACGGCGGGTATGAGCAGCAGCACATGCGCGGCAAGAACATCGCCGTCATCTTCGAGAAGACGTCGACGCGGACACGCGTCTCGTTCGAGGTCGCCGCCTACGACCAGGGGGCGCACGTCACCTACCTCGGCCCCGAGGGCACACAGATCGGCCACAAGGAGTCGATGAAGGACACGGCACGGGTGCTCGGGCGTATCTACGACGGGATCGAGTATCGCGGGTTCGGACAGGAGATCGTGGAGGAGCTTGCCCAATTCGCCGGCGTCCCGGTCTGGAACGGCCTGACCGATGAGTTCCATCCCACCCAGATCTTGGCCGACTTCCTGACGATGACGGAGTTCAGCGACAAGCCCCTGCGGGAGATCGCGTACTGCTACCTGGGTGACGCCCGCAACAACATGGGCGACTCCCTCATGGTCGGCGGGGCGAAGATGGGCATGGACGTCCGCCTGTGCGGGCCGAAGGACCTGTGGCCTGACAAGGAGCTGGTCGCGAGCTGCAAGACGATCGCGAAGGAGACCGGTGCCCGCATCACGCTCAGCGACGACCCAGCCAAGGCGGTCAAGGGCGCCGACTTCCTCTACACCGACGTGTGGGTTTCGATGGGCGAGGACAAGTCGGTGTGGGACGAGCGAGTGAAGCTCCTCAAGCCCTACCAGATCAACGCCAACCTCGTGAAGCTGACCGGCAACCCGGCCGTGAAGTTCATGCACTGCCTGCCGGCCTTCCACGATCGCAACACGAAGGTCGGCGAGGAGATGTACGAGCGCTTCGGCCTCGACGGCATGGAGGTCACGAACGACGTGTTCGAGTCCGAGCGCGCGATTGTCTGGGACCAGGCCGAGAACCGGATGCACACGATCAAGGCCGTGATGGTCGCCACCGTCGGCGACTGACGAGGGCGAACGGAGGACCGTCATGAAGGTCGTGGTTGCCCTCGGGGGCAATGCGTTGCTCAAGCGCGGCGAGCCGATGACGGCCGACGCCCAGCGGGCCAACGTGCGGGTCGCCGCCGAAAGTCTCGCCCGCATCGCCGGGGACCACCAGCTCGTCATCTCGCACGGCAACGGTCCGCAGGTCGGGCTGCTGGCGCTGGAAGCGGCCGCGTACGAGGAGGTCGAGGCGTACCCGTTCGACATTCTCGGCGCCGAGACGCAGGGGATGATTGGCTATCTCATCGAGCAGGAGCTGGGCAACTTCCTGCCGTTCGAGGTTCCGCTGGCGACAATCCTGACGATGGTCGAGGTCGACCCCGACGACCCGGCCTTCGGCAATCCCACGAAGTTCGTGGGTCCGATCTACGAAAAGGAGCAGGCCGAGGCGTTCGCCGCCGAGAAGGGCTGGACGGTCAAGGCCGACGGCGATCATTGGCGACGCGTCGTGCCTTCCCCGAAGCCGAAGCGGATCTTCGAGATCCGCCCGATGCGATGGCTCATCGAGCGCGGCGTGGTCGTGATCTGTGCCGGCGGCGGCGGCATCCCCACGATGTACGCGCCGGGCGTGGACCGGCGCCTGATGGGCGTCGAGGCGGTGATTGACAAGGACTTCGCCACAAGCCTGCTGTCGCGGGAGCTGGACGCCGACCTGTTCGTGATGGCCACGGACGTCGACGGCGTGTACGTCGACTGGGGAACGCCCGACCAGCGGCGGCTCGACCGCGTGACCACCGAAGAGCTGCGGGCGATCCAGTTCCCCGCCGGCTCGATGGGCCCGAAGGTCGACGCCGCCACCGAGTTCGTGGACGCCACCGCGAAACGCGCGGTGATCGGCTCGCTCGAGCAGCTCGACGCGATGGTGGCAGGAACCGCCGGCACGAACGTCGTGTCGGCCCAGTGAAGGAGTTGATGGAACGATGAGTGGCTTCGGTGTCCACTCCGAGGTCGGCAAGCTGCGCCAGGTCATCGTGCACCGGCCCGAGCTGAGCCTGAAGCGCCTCACCCCGGGCACCCACGATGAGCTCCTGTTTGACGATGTGCTCTGGGTCGAGCGCGCGCAGTGGGAGCACGACCAGTTCGTGGCCCGCATGCGCGAGCGGGACGTCGAGGTCTTTTACGTCCAGGATCTCCTCGGGGAGGCCCTGGCCGCGAGCGACGACGCGCGCACGCGCATCATCGGGCGCGTCGCGAACGAGTACACCGTGGGCATCGGCCTGGTCGAGGACGTGGGCGCGATCCTGACGGCGATGGCGCCGGACGTGCTGGCGCGCCATCTGATCGGTGGCCTCACCATCGAGGAGTCCGGCCTCGACGTCGGTGCGGCGAAGGGCAGGTCCGTAATCGCCGCGGCCGTCGACGATCCATCGACCTTCGTCCTGCCGCCGCTGCCGAACTCGCTGTTCACGCGCGACTCGTCGTGCTGGATCTACGGCGGGGTCTCGATCAACCCGATGTACTGGCCGGCACGGCGGCGCGAGGCCTACAACATGGCCGTCATCTACCGCGCCCACCCGATGTTCGCCGATGGCGGCTTCGACTACTGGTACCCGCCGATGGGCGACGACGAGCGCTTCAACACCGAGGACTTCGGGCTCGCCTCCCTCGAGGGCGGCGACGTGGAGATCATCGGCAACGGAGCCGTCGCCATCGGCCTCAGCGAGCGCACCCAGGCGCGGATGATCGAGCAGATCGCCCGTGCGCTGTTCGAGAAGGGCGCCGCCGACCGGGTCATCGCGGCCGTGATGACCAAGGACCGGGCGCACATGCACCTCGACACCGTCTTCACGCTGCTCGACCGCGATAAGGCGACCGCGTATCCCCAGGTGGTGGGAGGCATTCGCGCGATCAGCCTCCGCCCTGGGTCGAAGCCCGGGACGCTCGACGTGCGCGAGGACAAGGATTTCGTCTCCGCGGTGGCCGACGCGCTCGGCATTCCGAAGCTCCACATCGTGGAGACCGGCGGCGATCGGTACCAGCAGGAACGAGAGCAGTGGGACGACGGCAACAACGTCGTGGCGCTCGAGCCAGGGGTGGTGGTCGCCTACGAGCGCAACACGTTCACGATCTCGAAGATGCGCGAGGCGGGCGTCGAGGTTGTTGAGATCGCCGGCTTCGAGCTCGGTAAGGGCCGCGGCGGCGGGCACTGCATGACCTGCCCGATCGCCCGCGATCCGATCTGAGGTGACCCATGGATGCTGCAGAAGTCACTGGGCTGGCTGACCGCAGCGGTTGCGGTCGTGCTGATCGTGCTCCTCGTCCTCTTCGCCCGCGGGCCGGAGGACCAGGAGCGATCCGGGGCGACACTGCCGGTTGCCGCGGTCCAGACCACTGCATGACGGCACGGCGATGAACGACCAGGAACCGGTCGGCGACGAGCAGGCGACCCGGGTCCGCGAGCCCTCGCTGCTCGACGCGATCATCCCGGTCGTCACCCTCGTCGGCCTCATCGGCCTGACGATCTGGCTGTTCGGGACCGATGCGACCGGCGGCCCCCTCCAGGTCGCGCTGCTCACCAGCACGATGGTGGCCGGCTTCGTCGCGCTCAAGAACGGCCACACCGTCGTCCGGGTGCGGGAAGCGGTGGTCGGCGGCATCTCCTCCGCCCTGTCGGCCGTCTTCATCCTCCTCGCGGTCGGATCGCTGATCGGCGCGTGGAACATGGCGGGCACGATCCCCACCGTCGTGTACTACGGCATCGGTCTGCTGAGCGCCGCGTGGTTCTACGCGGCGACGGCGATCGTGTGCGGGCTCGTGGGGCTGGCCATCGGCAGCTCGTGGACGACCGCCGCCACCCTCGGCGTCGCCTTCGTGGCACTGGCGCCGATCCTCGGCGCGGACCCCGTGATCGCGGCCGGCGCGGTGATCTCGGGCGCCTACTTCGGCGACAAGATGACGCCGATCTCCGAGACGACTGTCCTCGTGCCGTCGATGGTCGGCGGCGTGACGACCCAGGAGCACATCGGCGCCATGCTGTGGACCTCGGGACCGGCCATCGTCCTCTCGATCCTGGGCTTCGCCCTCATCGGCCTGATGGCACCGCCTCCAACCACCGCATTCGACCCGAGCGACGCGCAGGCGATCCTCGCCGGAGAGTTCGCGATCTCGCTGTTCAACCTCGTGCCGCTGGTGCTGTTGGTCGTGCTGTCGATCCGTCGCACGCCGCCGTTCCTGGCCATCTTCGGCAGTGCGATCTTCGCGGCGGTGCTGGGAGTCTTCACCCAGCCCGACGCCGTGGCGGCGTTCGTCGGTGACGTCGGCGGACCGGTCCAGACGGCGTTGACCGCGATCTACTCGGCGCTCGCCACCGGGTTCGTATCGAACACTGGCAACGAGACGATCGACTCCCTGTTCTCACGCGGCGGGATGGCGTCGATGCTCAACACGATCTGGCTCGTGCTCGGCGCCCTCTCCTTCGCCGCCGTCATGGAGCACGCCGGGTTCCTCGAGCGGCTGATCCGCCCGGTCCTCGCGGGGGCTCGCTCCACCGGCCGGCTGATCGCCGCCGTGATCGGGACCGCGATCGGGCTGAACGTCATCGCCGGCGATCAGTACGTGGCGATCGTGATGCCGAGCCGGGTCTACCGCGCCGAGTTCGCGAAGCGCGGGATCGCGCCGCGCATGCTGTCGCGCACGGTCGAGGACGCCGGGACCGTCACCTCGCCGCTGGTGCCGTGGAACAGCTGCGGGGCGTACATGGCCGGAGTCCTCGGCGTCGCCACCGTCGCCTACCTGCCGTTCGCCTTCTTCAACCTGCTGAGCCCGCTAATCTCGCTCATCTACGGCTTCACCGGCTTCCGCATCGAGCACGTCTCACCGCCCGACCAGGCGTCGCCGCCAGTCGCAGACCCCTCGCCGCAACCCGCCGAAGGAGGAACGTGATGACCGCGCAGCCCGCATCGGCCACGCCGCCCGAACCGCCAGGGCCGAGCAAGGATTCCGGCCGGCGCGGGTTCTCACTGCCCTCGGCCTACACGATCCTCTTCGCGCTGATCGTCCTCACGGCGGTCGCGACGTGGATCATTCCCGCCGGCGCCTACCAGCTCGACGAGGACGGGGAGCCGATCCCCGGCACCTACGCGGAGGTCGAGCCGAACCCGCAGCGCATCGTCGTCGACTCCTTGCTCGCCCCGATCAACGGCCTCTATGGCATCGAGGACGAGGAAGGCACGATCAGCGTCTACAACTCCGGCGAGCTGTTCGGCGCCATTGACGTCGCGCTCTTCGTCCTCGTCATCGGCGGGTTCCTCGGGATCACGATGAAGACGGGCGCGATCCAGGGCGCGATCTCGCAGATCGTGTCCGGCCTTCGAGGTCGGGAGCGGCTCCTCATCCCGATCCTCATGGTCGTCTTCGCCATCGGCGGGACGACGTTCGGCATGGCCGAGGAGAGCCTCGCGTTCTACGTCCTCATCGTCACCGTCATGATCGCCGCCGGGTATGACGCCCTCGTCGGCGCCTCGATTCTCCTGCTCGGCTGCGGCATCGGAGTCCTGGGCTCGACGATCAACCCGTTTGCGACGGGGATCGCTTCCGGCTTCGCCGGGACCTCGCTCGCCGAGGGCCTCCTCGGCCGGCTCGTCATCCTCGTCATCGGCACGGCGATCGGGATCTGGTTCGTCATGCGCTACGCCGCCAAGGTGAAGGCCGACCCGAGCGCCTCGCTCGTCTTCGACAAGAAGGCGGAGAACGAGGCCCGGTTCCTCGCCGGCAGCGATCCGGCGGCCGCATCGGCCGACTTGACGGGCCGCCAAAAGGTGGTCCTCGGCCTCTTCTTCGCCGCCTTCGCGGTGATGATCTACGGCGTCATCCCGTGGGAGGACCTCGGCATCGGCCTGCCGACATTGTGGTGGTGGTTCCCCGAGATGACCGCCTCGTTCATCCTCTTCGCGATCCTCATCGGGATCGTCGGACGGATGGGCGAGGGCGAGCTGACGTCGACATTCGTGGACGGCGCACGCGACCTGCTCGGCGTTGCGCTCATCATCGGGATCGCCCGCGGCATCACCGTGATCATGAACAACGGGCTCATCACCGACACGGTCCTCAACTGGGCCGAGGTGGCCGTGAGCGATCTCGGCGGGGTGCTGTTCATCAACCTGATGTACCTCCTGTTCCTGCCGCTCTCCTTCCTGATCCCATCGTCGTCCGGGCTCGCGACGGTGGCGATGCCGATCATGGCGCCGCTCGCCAGCTTTGCGCAGGTGCCGGCCGAGCTCGTCGTCACCGCCTACCAGTCGGCGAACGGGCTGCTCAACCTCGTCACCCCGACCTCCGCGGTGGTCATGGGTGGCCTCGCGATCGCGCGCGTTGGATACGGCACGTGGCTGCGATTCGTGTGGCCGGTCCTGCTGCTGCTGGCCGTGCTATCCGCGCTGGTACTGTCCGTGGGCGTGGCATTCCAATGATCCGACTTCCCACTTGCATTCCGAGGAGTAGGCAATGACGACCCAGCCGACCACGCCGGAGACCGCCTGGCACACGCTGTCGGTGGCCGATGCGATCGCCGCCCAGGGCGTCGACCCGGCGCTCGGGCTGAGTGCCGCCGAAGTCGAGGCACGCCGGGCGAAGTTCGGCCAGAACAAGTTCGCGGAGCCGCAGAAGGAGTCGGGCTGGAGCAAGTTCGTGCGCCAGTACCGCGACCCGATGCAGCTCGTGCTGCTGGGCGCGGCCCTGGTCAGCCTCATCGTCATCGGTGACCGTGGGACGGCGCTCCTGCTGTTCGGACTGACCCTCCTCAATGCGGTGATGTCCCTCAACCAGGAGGGCAAGGCCGAGGCGAGCGTGGCGGCGCTCCAGAAGATGATGATCGTCCAGACACGCGTTCGACGAGACGGGGCGCTCGAGCAGATCCCGGCCGAGCAGCTCGTCCCGGGCGACATCGTGGCGGTCGAGGCCGGCGACCGGATCCCGGCGGACGGCAGGATCATCAAGGCGGCCACGCTGGAGATCGACGAGTCGGCCCTGACCGGCGAGAGCGCTCCGGTGCCGAAGGAGGTCGATCCGGTCGCCAGCCCGGACACCCCGCTGGGCGACCGCGTCGACATGGCGTTCATGAACACGAGCGCCACGCGCGGGTCCGGCGAGCTGGTGGTGACTGCGACGGGCATGGACACCGAGGTCGGGCACATCTCCGGGATGCTGCAGGCGACCGAGGACGAGAAGACCCCGCTCACGCGCCAGCTCGACGCACTGACGAACCAGATCATCCTCATCGCGGGGCTGGCTCTCGTCGCCTCGATCGCGCTCGGGTACTTCATCTACGGCCAGCCGTTCGACGTGCTCTTCATCTCGGCCGTGGCCTTTGCCGTGGCCGCGGTGCCGACCGGACTGCCGGCCGTGGTCACGACCCTGCTCTCGATCGGGACGAAGAATCTCGCCCAGGCGGGCGCCATCGTGAAGCGCCTGCGGTCGGTCGAGACGCTGGGGTCGACCTCGGCCATCAACTCGGACAAGACCGGCACGCTGACGCTCAACCAGATGACTGCGGTCGAGCTCACCATCCCTGGCCGCCGCTTCACGATCAATGGCGAGGGATATGCCACGACCGGGCAGATCACGACGGTCGACGGCGAGCCGACCGGGGACATCTCGGCCTACCTGCTGCCGATGGCGCTCTGCGCCGACGCCGAGGTACGCGACGGGCAGCTCGTCGGCGATCCGACCGAGGGCGCCCTGGTTGTCCTGGCCGCCAAGGGCGGAATCGATCCGCAGGAGACCCGCGATGCCATCCCGCGCATTGCGGTCCTGCCGTTCGACGCGGCGTACAAGTTCATGGCCACCTTCCACCGCGTGAAGGACGAGTCGGGTCGGGAGGTCATCCGGGCATTCGTGAAGGGAGCACCGGACCAGCTCCTGGCGCGGGCCAGGGACGCCCTGACCGCGGACGGACGGCTGGTTCCTGCGGCCGACATGACCGAGCGCTTCAACGCCGAGAACGAGCGGCTCGCCAAGAACGGGTTGCGGGTGATGTGCGCGGCTCGCCGCGACTTCGACCCGGCGAGCTTCAACCCGAACGCCGACCTGCTGCCACTCGTCTCCGACCTCACGCTGCTGGCCCTGGCTGGCATCGTCGACCCGCCGCGACCGGAGGCCCGCACGGCGATCGCCGAGGCGCACGCCGCCGGCATCCAGGTCAGGATGATCACCGGCGACCACGCGGTCACCGCCGCAGCCATCGCCAACGACCTGGGGATCCGGGGCCAGGCGATCACCGGGGCGGAGTGGGGCGACTTCAGCGATGACGAAGCGCTGCGTCGCATCGACGACATCGGCGTCATCGCCCGCGTCACCCCCGAGCACAAGGTCCGCCTCGTCGACATCCTGAAGCGCAAGGGCCGGATCGTCGCGATGACCGGCGACGGCGTGAACGACGCGCCGGCGCTCAAGAGGGCCGACATCGGCGTGGCGATGGGCATCACGGGCACCGAGGTCTCGAAGGAGGCCGCGGTCATGATCCTGACCGACGACAACTTCGCGACGATCGTCAAGGCGGTCGAGAAGGGCCGCGCCCTCTACGACAACCTCGTGAAGTACATCCGGTACCAGATGGGCGTTCTCTTCGGCATGATCTGGACGTTCCTTGGTTCCGGCCTGTTCAACGTGCTGATGGGCCTGCCCTTCGTGCCGCAGCAGACGCTGTTCGTGAACTTCACCACCCAGGTCCTGCAGTCAGTCGGCCTGGGCCTGGGTGAGCCGACCGAAGGGCTGATGGAGCGTCCACCGCGCAAGTCCGACGAGCAGGTGATGCCGCTGCCGCTCGGCATCAGGCTGGCGATCTATGGCGCCATCCAAGCTGCCTCGACCCTGATCGTCATCCAGTGGATCCACATCAACACCGGCAACGACGACCTGGCGCGCACGATGGGCCTGGCGACCTTCTCGTTTGCCAACCTGTTCTACGGCCTTGCCTGCAACGACCTGACCGAATCGGTCTTCAGCCGGAGCCTGCTGGCGAACACGACGCTGGTGCGACTGAGCGGGATCTCGCTGCTGGCCATCATCCTGGCCAACCAGCTGGACCTGTTGAACCGCCTGCTCCAGACGGTACCGCTGTCCATCGAGCAGTGGGTCGTCTGCGCGGCGGCCGGCTCGGTGATCCTGTGGGTGATGGAGGTCGTCAAGTTCTTCAGCCGCCGCCGACCCGCGCCCGAGCCGGTTGTCACCGAGGAGCCGATGGCCGCCCCCGCGTAGGCGTAACGGCCGGTCTATGCTCGGCGGGTGCGGACGGACGGCATCCGGTACGGCGGCCAGAGCGCAACCGCGCCGCTGCGGGACGTCCTCGTCAAGCGGCCCGGGCCCGCCTTCGGCTCCGCGTTCGACGACCCGGCCATCGGCTTTCACCACCCGGTCGACCTCGCCGCCGCGCAACGCGAGCACGACACCTTCACCGGGCTGCTGACTGACCTGGGCGTGCGGGTTCACGCGCTGGCCGATGAGCCCGATCACGCCGACCTCGTCTACACCTACGACCCACTGCTCATTGCCGATGCCGGCGCCATCGCGCTCCGACCCGGGAAGCCAACCCGACGGCCGGAATCGGCGGTGATGGAAGCTTGGACCGCGTCGGTCGGCATCCCGACCGTGGGACGTATCGAGGCACCTGGCACGATCGAGGGTGGCGACGCGGTTTGGCTGCGGCGCGATGTGCTGTGCATCGGTCGCACGCTGCGCACGAACGACGCGGGTGCTCGGCAGCTCGTCAAGCTGGTCGATGGTGACACGCGCATCTTCGACCTTCCCTACTGGCGCGGCCCAGACGAGCTCGTGCACCTGATGTCGGTCATCTCCCCGGTGGCCGACGACCTCGCCGTGGTCTATACGCCGCTGCTCCCGGCCGGCCTGTGGGAGCTGCTCGGCGCGCTCGGTATCCGCACGGTGGAGGTGCCGGAGCGCGAGTACGCGACGATGGCGTGCAACGTGTTGGCCGTGCGACCGCACGTCGTGATCATGGCGGAGGGAAACCCCGTGACGGCCGCTGCACTGGCCGCTGCGGGCTGCGAGGTCCGGACCTACCCGGCTGCCGAGACCGGCCTGAACGGTGGCGGGGGCCCGACCTGCATGACCCGCGCCGTCTGGCGCGAGATCACCAAAGGAGATTGACAGACGAAGAGGCCGGGCCACAGCCGCCCGGCCTCCTGGTTCGTAGACGCATGGGCGACCGGAGGTGCTACACCTCCTTGTACTCGCCCTCGATCGTCTCTTCCTCGGTCTCGGCCTCGTCGGCCGCGGCACCCTCGCCGCCCTCCGGACCGCCGGAGCCATCGGTGCCGTTGCCGTCGTCGCCGCCCTCGGTCGCCTGGTAGGCCTTCGTGCCGACGCGCTGGAGCACCTCGGCCAGCTGGCCCTTGGTCGAGTCGACGGCGCCCTGGTCATCGCCCTTCAGCGCCTCGCGGACCGCCTCGATGCGGGCGTTGACCTCGGCCTTGTCCTCATCCGACAGCTTGTCGTCAAGGTCCTTGAGCAGCCGCTCGCCCTGGTAGACGAGGGCATCCGCCTCGTTGCGCGATTCGGTCGCCGCGCGACGGGCCCGATCCTCTTCCGCGTGCTCGGCGGCCTCGCGGACCATCTGGTCGACGTCCTCCTTGGCGAGCATCGATGACGCGGTGATCGCCACCTTCTGCTCCTTGTTCGTGGCCTTGTCCTTGGCGGTCACGTTGAGGATGCCGTTGGCGTCGATGTCGAAGGTGACCTCGATCTGCGGCACGCCGCGCGGGGCCGGCGGGATGCCGTCGAGACGGAACGTCGCCAGCTTCTTGTTATCGGCGGCCATCTCGCGCTCGCCCTGGAGCACGACGATGTCGACCGACGGCTGGTTGTCCGACGCGGTCGAGAAGATCTGGGTGTGCGACGTCGGGATCGTCGTGTTGCGGTTGATCATCTTCGTCGCCACGCCGCCCATCGTCTCGATGCCGAGCGACAGCGGGGTGACGTCGAGGAGGAGGACGTCCTTGACGTCGCCACCGAGGACGCCGGCCTGGATCGCCGCGCCGACCGCCACCACCTCGTCGGGGTTGACGCCCTTGTGCGGCTCCTTGCCGTTGAACATCTTCTTGACCGCCTCGACCACGGCCGGCATGCGGGTCATGCCGCCGACGAGGATCACCTCGTCGATGTCGCCAGGCTGCATGGACGCATCGGCCAACGCCTTCTTCACCGGGTCGGAGGTCTTGTTGACGAGATCTGCGACCAGGTCCTCGAGCTTGGCCCGCGTCAGGTTCATGACGAGGTGCTTGGGTCCGGACGCATCGGCGCTGATGAAGGGCAGGTTGATCTCGGTCGAGGTCGTGCTCGACAGCTCGATCTTCGCCTTCTCTGCCGCCTCCTTGAGGCGCTGGAGCGCGATCCGATCCTTGCTGAGGTCGATCCCCTGGTCCTTCTTGAACTCCTCGATCAGCCAATCGATGACGCGCTGGTCGAAGTCGTCGCCGCCGAGGTGGGTGTCGCCGTTCGTCGAGCGCACCTCGAAGACGCCCTCGCTCAGCTCGAGGATGCTGATGTCGAACGTGCCGCCACCGAGGTCGTAGACGGCGATCTTCTCGTCCTTCTGCTTGTCGAGCCCGTAGGCGAGGGCCGATGCGGTCGGCTCGTTGACGATCCGCTTGACGTCGAGCCCGGCGATGCGCCCGGCATCCTTCGTCGCCTGGCGCTGGGTATCGTCGAAGTAGGCCGGGACGGTGATGACCGCCTCGGTGATCTTCTCGCCGAGGTACGCCTCGGCGTCGCCCTTCAGCTTCTGGAGGATCATCGCGCTGATCTCGGGCGGGCTGAAGGTCTTGCCGTTGGCGAGCTTGACGACGATGCCGTCCGACTTCGGGTCCTTGATCACGTCGTACGGAACGAGGCCCGTGCTGCGCTGCACCTCGGGATCGTCGTAGCGCCGTCCCATGAAGCGCTTGATGCTGAAGATCGTGTTCTCGGGGTTGGTGATGGCCTGCCGCTTGGCGACCTGGCCGACCAGCCGCTCCCCGCTCTTGGCGAAGGCGACGACCGATGGGGTGATGCGGCCGCCCTCCGCGTTGGTGATGACCTGTGGTTCGCCGCCTTCCATGACGGCGACGACCGAGTTCGTCGTGCCCAGGTCGATGCCGATGATCTTGCCCATGGGTTCGTCAGTGCTCCTTCGGGTTGTTCGCAACGCGGACGAGGCTCGGCCGGATGACTCGGTCGTGCAGCCGGTAGCCACGCTGCACCTCGCCAATGACGTCGTTGTCGGGATGGTCGGCGGTCTCCTCGTGGGCGACCGCCTCGTGGAGATTCGGATCGAATGGCTGGCCGACGGCCTCGATCGGCGTGACGCCCTCGGACTCGAGGACCGATCGCAGCTTGCGCTCGACGAGCTTCACGCCTTCGATCCAGGCATCGTGCGCGTCGGGCGGGACGCTCTCGAGCGCTCGGTCGAAGTCGTCGAGGACGCCGAGCAGCTTGTCGATCAGCAGCGCGTTGCTGAACTGCCCGACCGTCGCCCGCTCCTCATCAGTCCGTCGCTTGAAGTTCGAGAAGTCGGCCGCAGAGCGCTGCCAGTTGTAGAGGTGCTCCTCGCTCTTGGCGCGAGCCTCCGCAAGCTCGCGCTCGAGCAGCTCGATGCGCTCCGCCAGCTCGATCCGGCTCGGCGTCTTGATCGTGTCGGCCCGCTCCTGGCCGCGCGTCTTGGTGGGCGGCTTTGGGCCGCCGTTGGTCGGTTGATCGGTCATTGCGTCTCGCCGTACTCGCTGCTGATCAGCTCGTTCATGAGGGTTGACAGGTACCGGACGGTCGGGATGGCGCGCGGATAGCGCATGCGGGTCGGACCCAGGACGCCCAGCAGACCAAGTGCCTGGTCCGGGGCCCCGTAGGGAGCAAAGACGAGGCTGACCTCGTGCATCGCGTCGTTCATGTTCTCGCGGCCGATGATCACGTGGACCCCGCCGCTCCTCGTGAGGACCGGGACCAGCTGCTGGAGGAAGTCCGAGCGCTGCAGGACCTCGAGGATCGGCCGCAGCTTCGAGCCCTCCGCGAACTCGGGCTGCTCGAGCACGTGGCCGATGCCGTCGGTGAAGACCTCCTCAACCACGACGGAGTCCGCGTCCTCGAGCATCGTCGCGACGACCGCACCGATGCGGGCCGCCAGCGGCCCGAGCTTCGCCGCCCGCCGTCGCGCCTGCGGGCCGGTCAGCCCCGCCAGCTCCGCGTTGAGCGCCGCCGCGGCGGCGTCGAGCGCCGCCTGGTCGAGCTGCTCTTCCGGCAGCTGGCGCTCGAGCGTCGTGCGTTCGAGCCGGCGCTGGTGGACGTTGCCGTCGGCGAGGACGAGGACGAGGAGTCGCGTGCCGTCCGCCAACGCGACGAACTGCGCGTGCCCGAACCGCGCGCGGCGCGATCGGGCGGGCGTCACGACCGATGCGGCCCGCGTGGTGCCCGCCAGGATGCTCGCCGCCAGGCGCAGCCACTCGTTGCTCGTCAGGGGCACCTGGCTGAACTGGTGACGGATCATCAGCTGGTCGGTGGAATCGAGCGCCGCCTCGCGCATGAGTGACTCGACATAGAGCCGGTAGCCGAGGTCCGAGGGCACGCGTCCGGCGCTCGTGTGGGGATGCGTGAGCAGGCCGAGCGCCTCGAGCTCGGCCATCGCGCTGCGCACGGTGGCCGGCGAGACGGCGAGCCCATAGCGCGTGACGAGCGCCTTCGATCCCACCGGGACTGCGCTGAGGACGTAGTCCTCGACGACGGCGCGCAGCACCGATCGCTGCCGCTCGGTCAGCTCGATCGCCGGCCGATGGGCGGCACGCTCGCGCGCGGTCCGTTCCTCCGCCATCTTGGCTCCCCGGTGCGTTTCCTCGTCTTTGGCACTCTCACGCCGAGAGTGCTAACCGGTGCTGGCGGGCATGGTACGCCTCGTCGCCGCGGGGTGTCAACGCGCGAGACGCGCGCCGCGGACCGTTAGGATGGCTCGATGCGGGTGCTGGGCTGGGTTCTGAACGCGGCCCTTCGCGGGTCGATTGTCGCAATGCTCCTCGAGGCTCGCAGCCTTCCCGACGATCCGCGCTACCGCGGCAAGGCGATCGGCACGCGTGGCCTCGTCATGCTGCCGGCGTCGCTCCTCTTTCCGCTGGCGCAGGCGCTGCCCGGCCGTCGCTTGCGGCCCTATCCCGTCGGGGTGGACAACCTGTACCTATCGCTCTTCGTCCTCGACCTGGCCGGGAACCACTTCAACCTATACGAAGGCTATCGATATTTCGACGCCATTCCGCATGCCCACGGCACCGGCGCCGTGACCGTCGCAGCCGCCGAGCTGCTCGACCTGCCGCCGCTCTCGGCGGTCGGCGTGGCCCAGACCGGGCACGTCCTGCTCGAAGCGCAGGAGTATTACAGCGACGTGCTGTTCGGCCTGCGCAACGTCCGCGGCACGTGGGACACGGTCAACGACCTGCTGGCCGGGGCCGTCGGCTCAATCGTCTATGCCGGGATCGCGCACCGGCGGTGGCGCCGCCGGTGAGACTGTGCGCAGGACGGCCTGCCCGCGCGGCGAGAGCCGATACCCGGGCCGCAGGCTCTCGGTCAGGCCCAGCTCCTTGAGCTTGCGGACGTCGAGCTTGAACGGGTCGCGCGTCCGACCGAAGCTCGCTGCAATCTCGACGGCTCGCGTTCCAGGCTGCTCTCCGATGGCGCGCAGCACCGCCTCGGTCCACGGGCCGTGCCGGCTGGCGCGGTCGAGCCGCTCGAGGCGACGGAGGAGCTCGGCGACTTCTGCCTCGCCCGGCGTCGACTCGCGCAGCGCGACGCGCGGATCGGGACCGGCGAGGTGGAGGTCGATGCGGTAGATCGTGCCGGTGCGGCGGTCGACCAGGCCGAGCAGCTCGTCGAGGTCCGCGAGCCCCGCCGAGCGCGCGTCGGCATCGGTCAGGGACTCCCGAGAGACCGGCTCGACCGCGTCGAAGGCGACCACGCCGGCCGGCGTCCGCTGCCGACCACCGGGGCGCACGCGCGGCCGATCCCACGTGCGGTAGGCGCGGGTCACCGTTCCGTCGGCGATCCCCTTCAGCGTCGACGGGCGGAAGAGCATCAGCTCGGCAGAAATGCGAGGCAGGCCTCCGAGGCGAGCAGCCGGCCCAACGGCGTCAGCCGCAGCCGATTAGCGTCCACCTCGATCAGGATGTCTCGCTCCGCCAGGGCGTGAGCGAACCGATCGAGCGGATCCGAGCCGAACTCCGCCGCGAAGACGCCGCGCTCGATCCCGTCGATCCGCCGCAGGCCGAGGGCCATCGCCTCGAAGACGCGACCGCCCTCGTCGAGCCGGTCGACACCCGCGACCGGCCGGCGGCCGCCCTCGACGGCGGAGAGGTAGGCAGCAAGGTCTCGGGTGTTCCACGAGCGCTCGTCCGCACCGTCGTACGAATGTGCCCCCGCGCCGATGCCGGTGTACGGACGCCGCGCCCAGTAGGCCGAGTTGTGCCGCGACTCCCGCCCGGGAAGCGCCCACGAGCTCAGCTCGTAATGCCGGTAGCCAGCCGGCTCGAGCAATTCCTCGGCCACGCGGTACTGCTCGGCGGCGAGCCCGTCGTCCTGGAGAGGCGCCATCCGCGCACGCCAGCGCAGCGCGCCGGGCCGAGGCGGCGCGGCCCACTCATCCGGCGCGAGGGCGAGCTGGAGGGCGTAGCAGCTGATGTGATCGGGCCCCAGCCCGATCGCCGCGTCCAGGCCGTCGCGCCAGTTCGCCAGCGACTGGCCGGGGATGCCGTATATGAGATCGACGCTGACATTGTCGAATCCGGCCCCCCGGGCCGCGGCGAACGCACCGAGCGCCTCGGCGGCGGTGTGGCCGCGTGCCAGCGCCCGCAGCTCTTCCTCGCGCAGCGACTGGACGCCGAGGCTGATCCGGGTCACCCCCGCGGCACGCATGCCTGCCCAGTCGGGCGCCTCGCGCCGGCTCGGGTTCGCCTCGAGCGTGACCTCCTCCATCGCCACGCGTGCCCATCGGTCCGTCGCAGCCCCGATGACGCTGGCGACCTGCTCGGGGCTCATGAGCGACGGTGTGCCGCCCCCGAAGTAGATCGTGCGCAGCTCGCCCGGCGCTGGGCGGATGGCCAGCTCAGCCAGCAGCGCCTCGGTGTAGCGGGGCAGGTCGTGCGCTCGCCCGCCCACGGTCACGAAGTCGCAGTACGCGCACACCAGGCGGCAGAACGGCACGTGGACGTACAGGTGGTGTGGCTTCGGGCGCATCGGCGACAGTCTACGAGCGGCCCCGCTCCGGCGGTCGGCCGTTCGGATCGCGACATGGCTCATGGTTGGGGCGGCATGCGGCGCGGGACGGTCCTAACAGGATCCAAGCGGCGCACGCCCGCCCCTTGGGTCCCGGTCAAACTCCCGTGGGGCGGGAGCATCGGCGAATCCGTAGCCGGAATCCCGTATGGCGGGACGCTCAGACGCCGACGCGGCCGACCCCGGGTGCCAAGGCTCCCGTGGTGCGGGATTTCGGCCAATCAGTGGCCGATACGCCCGCCGGGCGGGCGGCGCCACGACGACCGAGCGCCCTGAATCGTGAGATCGCGTCGTGGGCCGGCTGCTGGCCGGCGGCCTCAGATCGGTCGCTGCCGCAGGCGCCCACCGGCGAACCCGAACAGCGACATCGTCACCGCGAAGTGGCCAACGATGGCCGGGATGACCGAGCCGGTCTCGACGGTCGCGACGCCGGCCGCCCAGCCCAGGAGCACCGAGCCGGTGAGGAAGTACCAGTCGCGCTCGCGCCACAGGCGCCGGTGGGCGAGGCCGTAGACGAGCGCCTGAAAGCCGATCGCCCAGCCCGTCGGGACGCCGGCGAAGAGGAGCAGGCCGAGCACGATCGACCGGAACTGGATCTCCTCACTGACGGCGTTGGCCGCGGCGCCGAGGACGCGCGATGGCAGCAGCTCGATCGGCAGCGGCAGGATGCTTCCGTAGCGCAGGAACGCCAGCGCCACCGCGTTGAGCAGCGCCACGGTCACGAACAGGAGCATGACCGGGAGCATCTCCTCGGTCTGGCCGCCGGTCAGGAAGAGCTGCTCGCGCCCCGAGGGCAGGATGATGGCGATGCCGACCGCGAAACCGACGACGAGGATGTAGTAGCTGACCGGCCCCATCCACGGGGTGCGATAGCGAAAGTAGTCGCTGCGCGTGATCCGCTCGGCGTCGAATCGGAGGAGGACGAGGAAGAGGGTCAGCCCGAGGGCGATCGCGAGACGCAGCGAGTCGAGGAAGTCCACCTACGACTGACCCTCATTCATGCGAAGCACGGCGAGGAAAGCCTCCTGCGGAATCTCGACCGAGCCGATCCGCTTCATCCGCTGCTTCCCTTCTTTCTGCTTCTCGAGCAGCTTGCGCTTGCGCGTAACGTCGCCGCCGTAGCACTTGGCCAGCACGTTCTTGCGCATCGCCCGGATCGTCTCGCGGCTGATGATATGCGAGCCGATGGCCGCCTGGACCGGCACCTCGAACATCTGACGCGGGATCAGCTCCTTGAGCTTGTCGACGAGTGCCTTGCCCTGCCGGAAGGCATTCGAGCGATGCACGATCAGGCTGAGCGCGTCGACCGGCTCGCCGCCGACGAGCACGTCGAGCTTCACGAGGTCGCCCGGGCGGTAGCCGATATAGCTGTAGTCGAGGCTGGCGTACCCGCTCGACCGGCTCTTCAGCAGGTCGTAGAAATCGATGATCAGCTCGCCCAGCGGCATCTCGAAATGGAGGTTGACCCGCGTCGGGTCGAGGTACTCCATGTTCTGGAACTCGCCGCGGCGCGTGGTCGCCAGCTCCATGAGCGGACCGATGTAATCGGTCGGCGTGATGACCTGTGCCGCGACCCAGGGCTCGCCGATCGCCTCGATATCGCCGGCGCTCGGCATCTGCGCGGGGTTGTCGATCACGAGCTCGTCGGCTCGGTGCAGCACGTTGACCCGGTACTCGACGCTCGGCGCCGAGGCGATGAGCTCGAGGCCGAACTCGCGCTCGAGGCGCTCCTGCGTGATTTCCATGTGCAGCAGGCCAAGGAACCCGCAGCGGAACCCGAATCCGAGCGCCGCCGACGACTCCGGCTCGTAGACGAAGCCGGCGTCGTTGAGGTGGAGCTTGTCGAGCGCGTCCCGGAGCTCGGGGTAGTCGTCGCCGCGCAGCGGGTAGATGCCGGCGAAGACGAGCGGCAGCGGCTCCCGGTAGCCCGGCAGCGGCGCCTCGGCCCCACTTGCATCAGCGGTCGTCAGGGTGTCGCCGACCTGGGCCTCGCGGATGCTCTTCAGGCCGCTGGCGACGTAGCCGACCTCGCCGGCGACGAGCCGCTCGGTGGGCACCGGCTGCGGGCGGAAGTAGCCGAGCTCGAGGATCTCCGATTCGGCGCCGGTGGCCATGAAGCGGATGCGCCGGTGGTCGCGGAGGGTGCCCGACGCCAATCGGACGTAGGCCACGACGCCCTTGTACGGGTCGTAGTGGCTGTCGAAAACGAGTGCGCGCAGCGGCGCGGCGGTGTCGGCGGCCGGCGGCGGGACGCGGTGGACGATCGCCTCGAGCACATCGGTCACGCCGGTGCCGTCCTTGGCGCTGGCCAGGAGGACGTCCTCGCGCGGGATGGCGAGCGTCTCCTCGAGCTCCACCATGACCATCTCGGGGTCGGCGGAGGGCAGGTCGATCTTGTTGATGACCGGGATGATCGTCAGGTTCTGGGCCATCGCCAGGTGGACGTTCGCGAGGGTCTGGGCCTCGATCCCCTGGCTGGCGTCGATGACGAGGATCGCGCCCTCGCAGGCCTGGAGCGACCGGCTCACCTCGTACGTGAAGTCGACGTGCCCGGGTGTGTCGATGAGGTTGAGCACATAGGTCTGGCCGTCGGCGGCGTCGTAGTGGAGGCGGACGGCCCGGGCCTTGATCGTGATCCCCTTCTCGCGCTCCAGCTCCATCGAGTCGAGCACCTGGGACGTCATCTGACGCTTGTCGATCGTGTGGGTGGTTTCGAGCAGGCGGTCGGCGAGGGTCGACTTCCCGTGGTCGATGTGCGCGACGATGCTGAAGTTGCGGATGCGCTCCGGGGGGATCACCCGCGGGAGTCTAGCGAAGAACCGCTGTGGTCTACGGCTCCTCGTCGGGTGGGACGTCGCCGGAGCCGCCGTCGCCGTCGCCGGCGGTGTCGCCCTCGCCCTCGTCGGGAGGCGCGGCCGCGGTGGGTCCGACGGCGGTGATGCCGTTCACGGTGCGGTACGAGCTGAAGTACGAGTTCTGGTGGATGAGATTGCCGTCGGCGTCGTACACGAAGCGCATTCGGCTGACGTCGTGGCCGTCATGCGGGAACTCGACGCGCTTGGCGGAGCCCGGCGCCATGCTCGGGTCCACGACGGTCGTCTCGGTGGCGGTTCGGTGGTTGCTCGTCACCGGGTCGGTGATCACCACCGAGCGACCGGTCGGGACCGACCAGATCTGGAACGTGACGAAGCCGCTGCCGCCGAAGCCGCGGATCACGATCGGATACTCGGTGTCGTTGCGGAACGTCATGTCCTGGACGAAGTTGTCGTCCGCGTACACCGTCGCGTCGAGGCCGTCGGGGTAGCGGTCGATGTAATAGAAGTGGTTCGCTCGGATCCCCATCTCGAGACCCATCCGCAGCGCGGCGTTGAAGATCGTCGTCGACGTCGAGCAGATGCCGCCACCGATGGCGCCGCCGGCCACGCTCCGACCTCCGATGATCACGCCGCCGTACTGGTACCCACGCTCCGGGGTGACCGGGCCGATGCTGTCCCAGAAGCTGAACCATTCGCCCGGCGCCATGTTGCGCCCGTCGATGTCGAACGCCCCGATGTTGATGTTGTTGCCGAAGCCGTTCCCCTCGCCCGGGACGTAGTTGGTCGTCCACGTCGAGACCATCTGCATCTGCGGGAGGATCGCCTCAGCCTCGGCGGTCGTCAGCGAGGGCTCGGTGACGTTCACCACGAGCGCCAGCGAACCGACGCTCGCGCCTCCGGCCCGACGAGTGAGCGCGTCGAGGACGCCATCCGACGAGTCCGCGACGTCGAGCTGGCGCCCGTCCTGGCCGGCGATGACGCCGCCCAGCCCCCCGCCCGCCGCCACCGCGATGCGCGCGTTCACCGGCGCCTGGTTGATGTCCGCGGCGAGCGCCTGGACGGCGGCGTTGACTGCGGCGGCATCGATGCGCGCCGCGTAGGCCTCTGCACCTTCGGGCCCGAACGAGATCGCAGCGGCGAGCGTCGGCGGCCTGATGACGAGCGGCTCGGCATCCTCCGCGCCGGGGATCGTCATCTTGAGCCTTGAAGCCATCGCGCTGGCCGCGGCGGCAGCCGCCTCGGCGGTGGCGGTGTCGACGACGGGTGGGAGGGTGGTGGCCGTGAGCGCGACGCGGACGTCGGCCGGATCGGCGTTGTCGACGGCGGCGCCGAGGGCGACCGCGACATCGGCCCCGGCGATGCCTCGGCCCTCCGCGCTCTCGCGCACGGTGAAGGTCGCGCCGTCGCGGAGGACGGCCGCCTCGCGCGGCGGGTGGCTGACCTCCGCGGCGACGTCGCCGGCGATGCTCGCGAGCGCGTCGGCGTCGTAGGCGTGCACGACGACCGGAAGCGTGGTGGGGTGGAGCAGGCTGCGGAGCCGCTCGATGCCGTCAGCGATCGGGTCGCCGCTGCGGCCGACGCCGAGTGCCGCGTCGAGCATCGCATCGGTCTCGTAGCCTCGCCCGAGGTCGGCGTACGGGACCGCGATCTCGGTCTCACCGACGCTCACGACCGCCGCGCCGGTGTCGAGCGCGGGGAGCTCGTTGCCCAGCCGCTCCGCCGCAGCCGACCGATCGAGTCCGGTGAGCTGCACGCCGGCGACGTTCACGCCATTGAGCACGTTCGATCCGGCGGTGACCGCGACCCCCACCGATGCGCCGATCAGCACGAGGAGGCCCAGGGCGAGCGTCATGCCGAACCCGACCAGCATCGAGCGGCGCGCCGGTCGCGTGGCCATGGGGCGAATGAGGCGGCGGGAGAGCGTAGCGGTCGTCATGGGCGTTCGGGGTCGTAGACGGTGGAGCACGCTCCGGCGTTGCACCGTCTGGCGTCCGCACCCCTTCGATGCGAGGTGCCGAGCGTTTCCCCTGGCTCGATTTGTCTCCGCTGCGGACCGCTGCGACGGCGAACGGGCAGTGCGCCTTCGACGGTCGCGCGGATTGTCGCCGCTGTGCGGCCGTCTGTCGAGTGGCCCGTCCGGCGACCCGCTGCTATACTCCCGGCTCCGTCGGCGCGCCACCGTGCGTGAGCGTGTGCGGCACGACAACAGTCATTGAGGATCCCACGTGGCAAGAACGGCCCGCACCTGGAAGGGCGCCCGCACGCCCTCCGCCCTGAAGCGCTCGCGCCAGGCGCTCCGCCGCCGCACCGTCAACCGCCGCACGCGAAGCGAGACGAAGACCCTCGTCCAGCAGGCCTCCGACATCGCGCTCGGCCGATTCGAGGGTGACGGTGTGACAGCCGTGGCAGCCGCGATCAGCGCGCTCGACAAGGCCGCCGAGAAGGGCATCATCCACCCGAACAACGCGGCGCGCCGCAAGAGCCGCCTGATGGCCAAGGTCAACGCGGCGCACCTCCTCGACGAGGTCGAGGGAGCGGCGACCGCACCGAGGAAGCGAACGGCCGCGAGCAAGACCGCGCAGCGCAAGAAGGTCGCCGCCTCCAAGGCGTCGAAGGCCGCGGCCGGCAAGGCGGCCGATCGCCCCCGCACCGCCGCCGGCAAGGCGAAGGTCGCCGTCACCCGTGCCAGCCGCGAGTCGGCCGCAGCGCGTCGCCGCGCCAAGGATGTCGAGGGGGACGAGGCCTAGCCTCGGGTCCCGCGCGCCGGCGACCAGAACACGAGCACATCGAGATCCTCGGCGATCTCGGTGAAGCGGTGCTCGACCCCGGCGGCCACGAAGGCCACCGATCCCGGCCCGACCGGCACACGCTCGCCCGCCACGGTCAGCCGAGCCCGCCCGGCGGCCACGTAGTAGACCTCGTCCTCGGTGTGCGGCTGCTGGTCGTCAACCGACCCGGCCGGCCAGCGCGCCACGGTCAGGCTCAGCGAGCCGGACGGGCTTCGATACAGCTCGGCGAAGTCGTGCCGATCGGTCGCCAGGCGTGTGAGCCCATCGGCCAGGGAGAACGCGTCAGCCACGAGTCGCGCCAAACGCGCCCGCACCGGCGAACTCGGCCGCGTCGCCGAGCTCCTCCTCGATGCGCAGGAGCCGGTTGTACTTGGCGATCCGCTCGGACCGGCTGATCGAGCCGGTCTTGATCTGCCCGGCGTTGAGCGCAACCGCCAGGTCGGCGATCGTCGTGTCCTCGGTCTCCCCGGATCGGTGGCTGATGATCGCCGTCCACCCCGCCCGCTGGGCCATCTCGACCGCCTCGACCGTCTCGGTCAGGGTGCCGATCTGGTTGAGCTTGACGAGGATGCTGTTCGCCGCGCGCTCGCGGATCGCCCGCGCCAGGCGGCGCGTATTCGTGACCAGCAGGTCGTCGCCGACGAGCTGGATCCGGTCGCCGAGGCGCTCGGTGAGGGCGACCCAGCCCTCCCAGTCGTCCTCGGCCAGGCCGTCCTCGATGCTCACGATCGGGTACCGATCGGCCCAGTCGGCCCAGAAGTCGGTCAGCTCGGCGCCGGTCAGCGCGCGGTTCTCGCGGGCCAGCGTGTAGCGGCCGTCGCCGTACAGCTCGGTCGTCGCCGGGTCGAGCGCGATCGCGACCTGCTCGCCGGGCGCGTAGCCGGCCCGCTCGATGGCGGTGAGGACCGCGGCGATGGCGTCCTCGTTGCTGCCGAGACTGGGTGCGTAGCCGCCCTCGTCACCGACGGTGGTCGCGAAGCCCTTTTCGTGGAGCAGCGTCCCGAGCGCGTGAAACGTCTCGGCCGCCCAGCGCAGCCCCTCGCGGAAGCTCGGTGCCCCGAGCGGCACGATCATGAACTCCTGGAAGTCCGTCGAGTCGAGCGCGTGCTTGCCGCCGTTGAGGATGTTCACCAGCGGCACCGGCAGGCGACGTGCGCCGGTCCCGCCGAGATACCGGTACAGCGGCAGCCCGAGCGACTCGGCCGCGGCGTGGGCGACCGCGAGGCTCACGCCGAGCAGCGCGTTGGCCCCGAGCTTCGACTTGTTGTCGGTGCCGTCGAGGCTGACGAGCAAGCGGTCGAGGCCGACCTGGTCGAGCGCGTCGATGCCGAGCAGCTCCGGACGCAGCGTCTCGTTCACGTGACGCACGGCGGTCAGCACGCCCTTGCCGCCGTAGCGAGCCGCGTCGCCGTCGCGAAGCTCGACCGCCTCGTGGGCACCGGTCGAGGCGCCGGATGGCACGAGGGCCGTGCCGACGGCGCCGTCGTCGAGGAAGACGTCGACCTCGACCGTCGGATGCCCGCGCGAGTCGAGGATCTCGCGGCCGATGACGTCCTCGATGAGCGTGGTCACGCGTCCTCCTTGTCCAGGTTGATGTCGGCGTCGGCCGGCAGCAGCGCGGTGACCCCCGGCAGGGTCTTGCCCTCGAGGAACTCGAGCGACGCGCCGCCCCCGGTGCTGACGTGCGTCATCCGGTCGGTGAGGCCGAGGCGTTCCACCGCCGCCACCGAGTCGCCCCCGCCGACGATCGTGACCACCCCGGCTCGCGAACGCCTGGCGAGGAGCTTCGCGATGGCGTTCGTGCCCTCCGCCATCTGGGCCATCTCGAAGACGCCCATCGGTCCGTTCCAAAAGGCCGTCTTCGCCTTGGAAAGATGTTCGGCATAGGCCTTGATCGTCGCCGGACCGATGTCGACCACGATCTGGTCCTTCGGCACCTCCGCGATCGGCACGACGCGCGTCCTGGCCCGATGGTGGACCTGGGGGGCCACGACCGCGTCGACCGGGAGCATGAGCCGCACTCGCTTGCGGCGTGCCTCTTCGATGACCTTCTGCGCGTTGTCGAGCTGCTCGGTCTCGACGAGGCTCTTGCCCAGGTTGAAGCCCCTGGCGGCCAGGAACGTGTTCGCCATGCCGCCCCCGAGGAGGACCGCCTGGCAGCGCGCCAGCAGGGCGGTCAGCACCTCGAGCTTCCCCGACACCTTCGCCCCGCCGATGATCGCGTGAAACGGTCGCGCCGGCTTGCGCAGCAGCCTCGTGAGGGCCTCGACCTCGCGCTCCATCAGCAGCCCGGCGACGGCCGGCAGATGGTGGGTGATGCCCTCGGTCGAGGCGTGGGCGCGGTGCGCGGCACCGAAGGCGTCGTTGACGTAGATGTCCGCGAGGCCGGCCAGTGCCTTGGCGAACTCCGGGTCGTTGGCCTCCTCGGCGGCGTGGAACCGCAGGTTCTCGAGCAGCAGCAGGTCGCCGGGGCGGAGCTTGTCGACGGCGACCTGGACGCCGGGACCGAGGGCGTCGCCGGTCATCCGCAGCGGCCGGCCGAGCAGCTGGCTCAGTCGCTCGGCGACGGGGCGCAGGCGGAGCGGATCGACGACCTTGCCCTTCGGTCGGCCGAGGTGGCTGGCGAGGATGACCGATGCCCCGCGCTCGAGGAGGTTGACGATCGTCGGCAGGCTCGCCCGGATGCGGGTGTCATCGGTGACGCGCCCGTCCTCGAGCGGCACATTGAGATCGGCACGGACGAAGACCCGGCGTCCGCTGACGTCGACGTCTCGGATGGTCTTGGCGTCCATCGAAGCGCGCGGCTCAGAGCCGCTCGGCCATGAAGGCGGCGAGGTCGGCGACGCGGCAGGAGTAGCCCCACTCGTTGTCGTACCACGCGATGATCTTGAGGAGGTTGTCGCCGGTGACCATCGTCGAGGGCCCGTCGACGATGCTCGAGCGCTCGTCGCCCTTGAAGTCCATGCTGACCAGCTCCTCGTCGACCACGCCGAGCAGCCCCTTCATCGGTCCATCCGCTGCCGCGCGGAGCGCATCGTTGGCCGTCTCCGCGGTCACCGGGCGCTCGGTGATGGCGACGAAGTCGATGACGCTCACGGTCGGCGTCGGCACACGCAGCGAGAAGCCGTCGAACCTGCCCTTCAGCTCGGGGATGACGAGGGCGAGTGCCTTGGCCGCGCCGGTTGTGGTGGGGATGATGTTCTGCCCGGCGCTGCGGGCCCGGCGCAGGTCCTTGTGAAAGACGTCGAGGACGTTCTGGTCGTTCGTGTAGCTGTGGACCGTCGTCATCAGCCCGCGCTCGATGCCGAAGCCGTCGAAGATGACCTTGGCCGGCAGCGCGAGCCCGTTCGTCGTGCAGCTGGCGTTGCTGACGATGTGATGCTGCTCCGGGTCGTATCGGTCCTCGTTCACCCCGAGCACGAGGGTGATGTCCTCGTTCTTGGCCGGGGCGCTGATGATCACCTTCTTCGCGCCGGCGTCGCGGTGGGCTTTCGCCTTCTCGGCGTCGGTGAAGATGCCGGTCGACTCGATGACGATGTCGACATCCAGGTCGGCCCACGGCAGTGCCGCGGGGTCGCGCTCGCTGAACGAGCGGATGCTTCGGCCGTCCACGACGATCTCGTGATCCCCGGCGCGGACCTCGCCCGCGTAGCGCCCGTACGTCGAGTCGTACTTGAACAGGTGCGCGTTCGTCTCGTCGTCGGCGAGGTCGTTGACGGCGACCACCTCGAGCCGATCGGGATGGCGCTCGAGCATGGCCTTGAGCGTCTGGCGGCCGATGCGCCCGAAGCCGTTGATACCGATGCGGGTGGTCACGAGAGCGGAGCTCCTTGCTGCGTTGGGATCGACCCGAGCGCGTAGGCCGGGTCGTCGATGCGGTCGTTGACGATCGGCAGCGAGCCGATCAGCGAGACGTCCCCGCCAAGGGCGGCAGGCATGATCCGTACCTTGTCGAGCAGGATCGGGAAGGCCCGACGCTCGAGCTCGACCTGGACGACGTCGAAGAGGCGGGGGTGATGGGCGGCGATGCTGCCGCCGATGACGATGACCTCGGGATCAAGCAGGTTCACCAGCGACGCGACGAGGGCGCCCACGGCGACCCACGCCCGCTCGAGCAGCGCTGCCGCCCGCGCATCGCCCGCTTCGGCGGCCTCGCGCGACCAGCTGCGCGTCGACCTCGGCGCCATCCTGTGCGAGGCGGGCGAGCGGCGAGTCGGGGTGCTCGGCCACGAGCGCGCGGCCCTCGCGGGCGAGCGCGGTGCCCGATCCGATAGCCTCGACGTGCCCGGCTCCGCCGCATCCGCAGCGCGGCCCATCGAGCTCGACGACGACATGGCCGACCTCACCGGCCGTGCCGTTCGAGCCCCGGATCGGGCGACCGTCGACGATCAGGCCGCCGCCGATGCCGGTCGAGACGGTGATGTAGATCGCGTTGTCCGCGCCGCGAGCAGCGCCGTAGCGCCACTCGCCCATGATCGCGACGTTGGTGTCGCGCTCGAGGAAGGTCGGCATCCCTAGCCCTGCGGCGACCCTGGGTCCGAGGGAAATGTTGGTCCAGCCCACGAGGTTCGGCGCTGCGCGCACGATCCCGCGCCAGGGGTCCAGTGGCCCGGGGGACGAGATGCCGACGCCGATCGGGGCTGGCAGGCCGTCGGCGGCGGCCTCGTCCCGAACCGCGGCGGCGACCTCGATGATCCGGTTCAGGACGGCTTCCACACCCTCCTCGTCGGCGGTCGGCACTGCGCGGCGGCAGTGGACCGTGCGATCGGAGGTGACGAGGGCCGCGCGGATCTGGGTGCCGCCGAGGTCGATCGCGAGGATCGGCCGTTCGGCTCTGCGCTCCACTCCGGGAATTCTACCGGCCGTCCGTGCGCACTCACGACCGACGGGCACGAAAACGGGCGCGCCCGTGGGCGCGCCCGTCAGGAGAAGAAAGCGGCAGGTCAGCCGCCGATCTTGAACATCTTGGTGCCGCAGACCGGGCAGATGCCCTGGGTCGCCGGCTTGCCATTCTTCATGGTGATCTTCGTTGCATCCTGCATCTCACGCTTTGCCTTGCACTTGACGCAGTAGGCCTCGGTCGCCATTGGGATCATTGCCTCCTAGTGGCCGGCATCGTCGCCGGACGTTCCTTGTGACCACCCCGCCTGACGGCCGACCAGGTTCCCCCGCGCGGCGAGCGTGTCGCCGCCACCGGTGTCGACCTGCCACAGCAGGTGGATGCCGGCCAGTCCGGCATCGATGCAACGTGCCTCCGCGGCCTCCTTCGCCGCGCCTTCGAGGAACGTGCCGTCCGTCCGCTGCGCGTATGCCGCGCAGACCGTGCCGGACCGCAGTCCCGCAAGATGAGCCAGCACGAAAAGTGCCGACGACTCCATCTCGAGATTCGCCACACGCTGGTGGCGAAGCTCCTCTGCGAGCTCAGGATAGCGAACGGGGAGCGTGCGCATCCGCCGTCCCTGCGGAGCGTAGAAGCCGCTCGCCGTCGCCGTCAGCCCTACGTGGTGTCGGATCTCGAGCTGTCGACAGGCCGCTTCAAGGGCCCATACGACGTCGCGATGGGCCACTGCCGGGAATCCGGGGTGCACGTAGTAGTCGGTCGTGTTCTCCAGCCGGACGGCTCCGGTCGAGATGATCAGATCGCCGAGGGCGATCTCCGGCTGCAGCGCGCCGGACGATCCGATGCGAATGAACGTGGCCGCGTCGGTGATCTCCATGACCTCGGCCAGCACGATCTCGACGTTGTCGGTGCCCATGCCCGTGGACATGCAGCTGAGCCGCATGCCCTCGTGGGTCCCCGTCGCCGTCGTGATCTCACGGTTCGAGCGCTCGACCTCGATCGCGTCCCAGCGCGAGGCGACCTTGGCCACCCGGCCAGGGTCTCCGACGAGCAGGACGTACTCGGCCAGCTCTCCCCGTTCGAGACCGATGTGGTACTGACGCGCCCCGGTGCGAGGAGCGTCGGCCTGGCTGAGGCCGGTCAACGCGGCGGCGCCTCCCTTCGTGCGTGCGCTCGGTCGATGAACGCGCGGGAGTATACGCCGCGCTCACGCTCACGGGCCGCCCTCGTGCGGCACGCGCACGAGCGTGAGATGCGGCTCGGGCCCCGCGGCGTCGCCAGGGTCGTCCGGACTGGCGGGCTCCTCGTCCCTGGATCCCCGCCTCCGACCGAGCACCGCACCACCCACGAGCACGGCCGCGGCGGCCAGCAGCAGGCCGGACACGATCGGTCGGCGCGGGTCGTTCTCGGCTGCGTCGCCCGTCGAGACCGGCGCCGGAGCACCCGCGTACCTGCCAGCGGCAGCGAGCGTCGCCTCGCCGGCGATGCTGGGCGCCGAGCGCAGTCCGCCGCACGGAACCAGCAGCCGGAGGGGATCGCCGAGCGCGACGCCGATGACGGAGACCGCGCCACGAGGCCGGTGGCGCTCGTCGTCATCGTCACCGTCACCCTCGCACCGCTCGTGAAGCGCGACGCGCGCGCCGTCCACGGTCAGGACGCGGCGCGAGTCTGAGCCCGACAGGTGCCCGACGACCGAGACCCATGCGGGGAGGTCGCCCCGGAGCGTTGAGCGCGGCGGGGAGGGCTGAACGTCGACCGCCGTCGTCTGGCCCCGACCGGAGCCAAGCCTCACCGCCGGCACGCCGATGGCGCCGTCGATGCCCGCGGCCTGAAGGCCGCCGAGGTCGAGGGCGAGCGGCGGACGTCGTTCGCGCGTAAGCCGCGAGACGACGGAACGCGACGACGCGTGGACGGCGACGAGGCGCGAACCGTCCCACAGCAGGCCACCGAGCCCGAGCTCACTCCAGCGACCGACGACAAGGGTGGCAGCGATGCGCAGGTGCGCGAGATCCGCGTCGTCGACGTCGCCGAGCGAGCCCGTCGGGCCCAAGGACCCGCCTCCCGGTCCGGCGCCGCCTGATCCGTCGCCGCCCGGGCCTGCGCCGCCGTCATCGGTCGCGGGCGCGGTCACCCGCACCTCGGCCGGAGAGCGCGGCCAGATCCGATAGCCCTCGTCAGGTTGCGCCAGGCTCGTCTCCTGGCCGAGGACGCCGCGCACCTCGACCCAGGTTCCGGCGGCGAGCGCGTCGCGGTCCGCTCGGAGTGCTGCCGAGAGGCTGACTCGGAGCGGGCCGCTGCCATCGTCGATCTCGAACGAGACGGTTCCGCTCGAGGCGCGCCGCGCGGATGCCACGAGTGCCCCGTTCGCCACGACCAACGTCGCCTCGTCGGCCTCGCGGACGCCGCCGGTGCGCACCCGACGAGCTGCCGGCTCGGCACCGGTGCCAAGGGACTCGATCGGTTCGGTGACACGGAGGGACTCCATCCCGCTGAGCGTCGAGCGCCTGCCGCTGGCCTCCACGCGCGCGCCGAGCTTCAGGCGGCCGTCATCCGCGCCGATGCGGAGGAGCATCGCGCCGGTCGCGTCCTGGATTACTGCCGTGCCTTCGTCCACGAGGCCGCTCGGGAGGGTCACGATGCCGCGGATCGTCAGGCTCGTCTCCCTGTCCGCCTGGCGCGCCTCGGCGATGGGCGTCACGCCGCCATCTCCCCCACCAGGCGACGGCGACGGATCGGCGGGCGGCGTGACGCTCAGGACGTCGGCGACGTCGCGGAGCAGCACGCGGTAGCCATCGGTGCCCGATCCCGTCGAGTCGCGTTGGCCGGCGACGCCGACGAACGCCACGTTCATTCCGGGCAGCCACGCCGATGTGTCGATGCCGGTCGCCGTGCCGATGACGACGCGGGTCGCGCCGCTGCCGTCGTCGACGTTGAAGGCCAAGCCAGTGCTGAGCGTCGTCGGACTGCCGACGATCGCGCCGCTCGTCGCGACCAGGCGACCCTCGAGGCTCTCGCCGACCGCGCCGGTGGTCGTCGTCCTCGGCTCCGGCTCCGGCGCGGTGCCGAGGCTCGCCGTCGAGCCGGCGCGGAGCGTGCGCTGGGAGAAGCGGTCGTCGAGCTCGCCGGTGATCCGCAGGCGCTCGCCGCGTGCAAACGTGCCCTCGGCGATGAGCACGGCGATGCCGCCGGTGGCATCGGCGACGAAGCCGCCTCCGTCGTGGAACCCGGAACCGGTGAGCGCGACGGCCTCGATCGTGACGAGGCTGCCGTCGGGCGCGGCACGAGCCTGCGAGACCGTGAGCGCCGCCGTCGGCGTGGAGGTCGGCGTCGGAGGTGGCGTCGGCGATTGGGGCAGTGTCGGGCCGGGCGTCGGCTCGGGCGGTTCCGGCGTCATCGATGGCTGGGCGCTGGCCGTCGCGGCAGCCGGATCCGGGGTCGGCGGCGAGCCGAGATTCTGCGGCTCGGGTGCGAGGCGCTCGGCGAAGTCGACGACGTTGTCGCCCGTGTCCAGGCCCGAGCCGAGCGCGCCGCCCGGCAGCCGCTCGATGCTCACGCCCGCCGCGGGCGCGACGGCGGGCGTCCCCTCCATCCACGCGCTGGCCGCAGTGCCCCAGCCCGCGGCGTCGATCGCCGTGGTCGCGCCGAGGATGCGGACCGCGACGCTCCCGCCCGTGGCGGCCATGCCCGACGCGTACGTGGCGTCGGCGATCGTGGCGTAGATGCCGGAGGCATTCGCGATCAGCACGTGGCCGCCGGGCGGCACACTCGGAGCGCCGAGCGCCCACGCGGCCCGTCGCGTGATCGTCGCGCCGGTGGAGGTCACGTAGATGACCTCGAGGCCCTCGAGCGGCAGTTCGGCGGTCGTCGGGTTGTGCAGCTCGATGAGCTCGTCCGAGGCCGACGCGCCACCGGTCACGACCTCGCTGATCACGAGATGGTCGGGCGGTGCCAGGTCGACTGCCCGCACGGTCTCGAGGGTCGCCATCGGTGCGACGAGCGCGGCGATGATGCCCAGCACGAGCACGACGTGCAGCGCCCCCCAACGTCGATTGTGCTGGGAGGGAACGGGGCTGGCGACGGTCACGGCACACCTCTCGGACGGAGGCGTGCGGGCCGCGACAGAATGCCCGACGCGGGGTTATCGGGCGCTTACCGGTCGCTTACGCTCGCTGACAGTACAATCGGCGGCCGATGTCCACGCAACCGGACGACCGCGCCAGCACGCGCGCCGAAGCCCGTCGCCGCGCGCGGCTGGCCGCCCGCGGCGAGCTGCCCGAGACCGATGTCGAGGCGACCGAGGACGCCGCCACGGAGCCGAGGAAGAGCTTCCTCGGCCGCATCTTCCCGCCTGCGCCGCCGCTCCCCAACAAGCCGCCTCCGCTCGCCGGCTTCGATGAGTGTGGGCCGCTGCGACCGATCCGGGTCCGCGCCTTCCTCCTCCGTCGCAACCTGGCGGCGTGGGTGGTGACCGGGCTCGTGGCGGCCGCAGGCTACTACGCCTCGGTTCGACTCGGTCAGACCGATCCGCTGTCGCTGGCCGGCACGTTCGCGATGTTCGGCGCCCTCATCGCCGCGGGCTGGTTCGGCTGGCAGCGACCGCCGTTATTCGGCACCGCGGCGGCGATCCTGAGCTTCGTCCTCGTCGCCGTCGCCGTCGTCGTCACATCGGCGATGGTGGGCATCACCCCGGATGCCTTCGGGCAGCCCGGCCAGGTCGCGAGCGGCCTCGTCCTCCAGGGCATTTACCAGTCCGGGCTCGGCTTCCTGGGCGGCTGGTACGGCGGTTACCTGCGGCGACGCCAGACCCAGCTGAGCAGCGATCGCGCGCGGACCACCCGCCGCCGCTGACGGAGTCCAGGCGCCGGCCCCTCCGTCGTCGGGGCGGGCAGACAAGAGGCACGAGACTTGCTAGGGTATGGGGGGTAAGACTTCGAGAGATTACGGGCCGTCAGCGGACGCCCAGGCGTGACCCGTCGCCGACGGAAGCTCGGGCCTGACGCGACACTCAGTGGTTTCGCCCGTCCGCGATGACTCGCTCTCGAGTCTTCTCGGGGCCGCCGCGTTCCAGGACCCTCCGTACTGGAGCCGGCGGCCCCTCTTCATGCCTCGAAGGCCGCGTCAATCTGCCACCGACTCCATGCGCGGCGACCGCCTCGTCCGCCAACCGGTGCGCGTCGGCAGCATCGGGCGCAAGGCCCAGCACCTCGCCGGTCGATCGCATCTCGGGCCCGAGCTCGGCGCTGACCCCGGGCAGTCGCCACAGCGAGCCGACCGGCGCCTTCACCGCGACGAGCGTTCCGTCCGGAGCCAGGCCGGCGCGCAGGCCGACATCGGCCAGCGAGGCTCCGAGGGCGCAACGCACGGCCGCCGCGACGACGTCGAACCCGGTCGCCTTGGCCACGATCGGGACCGTCCGGCTTGCGCGCGGATTGGCCTCGATGACGACCACCCGCTCCCCCGTCACGATCATCTGGACGTTGAGGATGCCGCGCACTCCGAGCCCGAGGGCGATCCGTCCGGCCGCCTCCGCCGCACGCTCCTGGATCGCGCGCGACAGCCCTTGCGGCGGCAGGACTGCGACGCTGTCGCCCGAGTGGACGCCGGGCGGGTCGATCTGCTCGAGGATGCCCGGCACGCACCACGCCGCCCCGTCGCTGATCGCGTCGACGTCGAGCTCGACGCCGGCCACCAGCTCGTCGACGCGGAGCGGCCAGCCGACCTCGGTCTCCAGATACGCCTGCACCTCGGTCCCCGAGCGGAGCACCGCGATCCCTCGACCACCAATGACCCACGATGGCCGCACGATCACCGGCAGGCCACCGAGCACGTCGATCGCGTCGCGCAGCTCTTCGGCCGATGCCGCCAGGAGGCCGCGTGGACCGTCGAGCCCCAGCTCCTCGAGGAGGAGGGCGAATCGCTCGCGGTCCTCGGTGATCTCGATCGCCTCGGCGGTCAGCCCGGCGATCGGCACGTCGGCGTAGGCGAGATCCTTCGCCAGGTCGATCGCCGTCTGGCCGCCGAACGTCAGGACGACCGCCGGCGGGGTCCCGGTCAGGGCTCGCTCGTGGTCGATGACGTCGAGCACCGACTCGGTATCGAGCGGCTCGAAGTAGAGGCGGGTGCAGGCGTCGTAGTCGGTCGAGACCGTTTCGGGGTTGTTGTTGATGACGACCGCGTCCAGGCCCATCTCACGGATCGCCCACGCGGCGCGCACCGAGCAGTAGTCGAACTCGATCCCCTGGCCGATGCGGATCGGTCCCGACCCGACGACGATCACGCTGCGGCGCTCGGCCGGTGGCCGCACCTCGGGATCGGCATACGACGAGTAGAAGTACGGCGTCTCGGCCGGGAACTCGCCGGCACAGGTGTCGACCCGGCGGTAGGACGGACCGATGCCGGCGCGCACGCGAGCGCGCCGGATCGCCACGGCCGGCACCCCGGAGAGCGTCGCGATCTCCGCGTCGCCGAAGCCTGCCCGCTTCGCGTCGAGCAGCGGGGCCCCGACGACCCGCGACTCCGCCTCGACGACCTCCGCGAGCCGATCGGTGAACCACGGGGCGATGCCGGTTGCGGCCGCGATGGCGGCCGCATCGGTCCAGCCGTGACGCAGGAGGGCGACCATCCGCCACAGCCGGGTGTCGGACGGCGCGAGGAACGCGGCCAGATCCTCGGGCGGTCGGTCGGCGAGGCCCCACGCCGGGTCCTCCCACAGCCAGCCGCGGCCGCGCGGCTCGAGGGATCGGACCGCCTTGAGCATCGCCGGCCCGAACTCGCGATCGATGGCCATCGCCTCTCCGGTGGCCTTCATCTGCACCCCGAGGCTCCGGTCGGCCGATGGGAACTTGTCGAACGGCCAGCGCGGCAGCTTGACGACGACGTAGTCGACCGCGGGCTCGAAGGCGGCCGAGTTGCCGTCCGTGGCCGGGTTCGGCATCTCGTGCAGCCGCCGGCCGAGGGCGATCTGCGCCGCGATCCGCGCGATCGGGTAGCCGGTGGCCTTGCTCGCAAGCGCCGAGGAACGCGAGACCCGCGGGTTGACCTCGATGACGCGGTAGGCGGAGCCATCCGGCGCCACCGCCAGCTGGACGTTGCAGCCGCCCTCGAGCTTCAGCGCGCGGACGATCTTCAGCGCGCAGCGGCGCAGGCGCTGGACCACGGGGTCCGGCAGCGTCTGGATCGGCGCGACGACGATCGAGTCGCCGGTGTGCACGCCCATCGGGTCGAGGTTCTCCATCCCGCAGATCGCGATCGTCGTGTCAGAAGCGTCTCGCAGGACCTCGAACTCGATCTCGTACCAGCCGAGCAACGAGCGCTCGACGAGGACCTGGCCGATGGGGCTCGCCGCCAGCCCCGCCGCGATCCGCTCGCGCGCCTCGTCGACCGTCGCCGCGAATCCGCCGCCGCCGCCGCCGAGGGTGAAGGCCGGGCGCACGACGATCGGTGCGCCGAGCATGCGGACGAAGTCCAGCCCGTCGTCGAGCGACTCGACAACGGCCGACTCCGGCACCGGCTCGCCGATCCCGGTCACGAGCGAGCGGAACCCGCCGCGATCCTCCGCAGCACGCACCGCGTCGAGCGGCGTCCCGAGGACCCGGACCCCGCAGCGGTCCAGCACTCCGGCGTCGTCGAGCGCGACGGCCAGGTTCAGCCCGGTCTGGCCGCCGAGCGTCGGCAGCAGTGCGTCGGGCCGGTGCTCCTCGATGACTCGCGTGACCCGTTCGAGCGTGAGCGGCGCCAGGATCACGGTGCCGCCGACGTCCGGATCGGTCATGACCGTGGCCGGGTTGGAGTTGACGAGCACCGTCTCGACGCCAGCCTCGCGCAACGCAAGGCAGGCCTGGACGCCGGCATAGTCGAACTCGGCCGCCTGACCGATGAGGATCGGCCCGGAGCCGATGACGAGCACCTTCCGCGGTTGGATCACGCGAGGGCCGCCGCGAGCGCCAGGTCGAAGATGCGGGTCGCGTCGATCGGACCCGGTGCGCCCTCCGGATGGAACTGGACCGAGGCGATCCGGCCGCTGTGGTGCGTCAGCCCTTCGACGGTGCCGTCGTTGAGGTCGCGATGGCTCACCGTGTAGCCGGCCGCGGCCAGGGCCGGTCCGTCGACGACCTCGACCTCGTGGTTGTGGGCGCCGATGTCGACCCGTCCTGTCGCGGCCTCGAGCACCGCGTGGTTCCCGCCGTGGTGCCCCACGGCGAGCCGCCGGGTCTCCGCGCCGGCCGCCAGTCCCAGCAGCTGGTGGCCGAGGCAGATGCCGAGGATCGGCGTCCCGCCGCCCACGGCGATCGCTGCCAGATCGCGGACGGCGTTGATCTGGGGTGCCATCCGTGCCGGGTCGCCGGGGCCGGGCGAGAGGACGACCAGCTCAGGCCTGTGCGCGGCGACGTCGGCTGCTGTCGCATCCGGAGGAAGCCCGATCACCTCGAGCCCGCGGCCGGTGAGCGCGGCGAGGAGCGAGCGCTTGACCCCGTAGTCGACGAGCACCGCCCGCGCGCGCCGCCCCGCGTCGGGCCCGATCCGGAACGGCTCGGAGGCGGCGACCGCGGCGACGTGGTCGACCGACTCCCAGGTCGGGCTGTTGCGGGCGCGCTGGAGGGCCGCGGCCTCCCCGCCCTTGGCCGGCACGATCGTCGCGCGGCGCGCGGCGCCGTTGCGGAGGACGAGCGTCAACGCGCGTGTGTCGATCCCCGAGATGGCCGGGATCCCGCCCTCCGCAAGCAGCTCGTCGAGCGAGACGCCTCGTCCGGGTGGCGGATCGACGAGGCGAGTGACAACCAGGCCGCGCGCGTGGACGCGCCCTGACTCGAGCTCGGAGCGCGCGATGCGGTAGCTGCCGGCCATCGGATGGGTCAGCACGACCATCTGGCCCGCGTACGAAGGATCGGTCAGGATCTCTCCCCAGCCGGTGGCGGCGGTGGTGAAGACGAGGTCGCCGTCGGCGGGGAGGCGGCTTCCGTGGAGTAACCCGGTGAGGACGAGGCCACCCTCGAGCGCCAGGAGGCCGGGAGAAGCGCCGGGGGCCGCGTCAGGCGCGGCGAGCGGGGCGGCATGTGGCGCGGCGCTGGGCATCGGTCTCCTTTCCGGCATCACGGTGCCGGCCTTAAAGGACGGCCCGAGTCTAGCCGATCCCGGCCGATGCGTCGGGCTAGAATCGGCGCCGATGAGCACCACCGCCACCCTGCGACGCCCGGTGACCCTCGCCGACCTCCTGCCGCTGGAGGGCCTCGCGCCCCTCGTCCGGGACGCCGCGCTGATCGTCGCCGGTGCGGCGCTCACCGCGCTGTCCGCACAGGTCGCGTTCACCGTTCCGTGGACGCCCGTGCCGTACACGCTGCAGACCGGGGCGGTCCTGCTGGTCGGGACCGCGCTCGGGACGATCCGTGGCGCGCTCTCGATGCTGCTCTATGTCCTCGTCGGCGCACTCGGGCTGGGAGTCTTCGCCGAGGGCGAGGGCGGCCTGGCCCGCCTCCTCGGCGCCACCGGCGGCTACCTCGTCGGCTTCATCGTGGCCGCAGCAGTCGTCGGCCGGCTTGCGGAGGCGGGCTGGGATCGCACGTTCCTGCGCGCGGCCGGGCTGATGACGATCGGCACGCTCGTCGTCTATGCGATCGGCGTCCCGGTGCTCGCGATCGTCGCCGAGCTCCCGCCGGAAGTCGCGGTCGAGGTCGGTGCGCTCGTGTTCCTGCCGTCGGATCTCGCCAAGGTGGCCGTCGCGGCACTCCTCCTCCCGCTGGCGTGGCGCGTGGCCGGCGAGCCCCGCTGACCTCGATCAGCCCGTCGGGTCCCCAGAGGCGCCCGTCGCCGGGGTGATCCGCCGCCGCAACCCGGGAACGAGCCGCATCGCGACGACCGCGATGAGGCCGATGACCAGCGCGATCGGCAGCACAACGATCACGATCCACGTCAGCGCGTCGAACAGCCCCTGGGCGAATCCGACGAGCGTGGCGACGGCAGTCTTCGCCTGCGCGGCGGGATCCCAGCCGGCCTGGACCGCCGCGACCGGCTCGCTGCGCGGGATGATCGTGACCGTCAGCGTGGACAGCGCGGCCTGGCCCTCGATGGCCTGAAGCTGAGCGTCGAGCTGCTCGATCTGGCCACGCACCTCGTCGAGACGGCCCTGGATGGTGAGGATGTCCTCGATCCGTTCGGCGCGCTCGAGGAGCGCGCGGTACGACGCTTCGGACGCTTCGAGGTTCCGAATGCGCGCTTCCAGATCAACGACCTGGCCGGTCACGTCCTCCTCGCGGGTCGACATCGAGACAACGTCGACGTCGGCCAGCTCCTGGAGGCGGGTGAGCAGCTCGTCGAATCGTTCGGCCGGGACCCGCAGGGTGATCGAAGCGGTCTCGTCGAGCGTCCCCGCCTGGGACCCCCCGACGTAGCCGCCCATGTCGACGGCCATCGCGCGAACCTGGGCCAGGACGACCGCCACGTTGTCGACTTCGAGCCCGACCTCGCCGGTCTTGATGATGCGCTGCTCGACAGGCGCCGCTAGCCCGTCCGGCGGCTCCGACCCCTCCCCACCGGACCCGTCGGTCGGCTCGTCCTCGCCCGCCGCGGCCGATGCGTCGGGCTGGTCGGTGGCTCCTCCCACGTCCGGCGCGCCTGCCTCGGCCGAGCAGCCCACGACCGCGATCGTGAGCAGCAGGATCATCACGACGATCACTGCCTGGACATCTGTCGTTCCTCCCATTCGGTGTGCCGTCCGGACGCATCCGCGCGGTCGAACGTTCCCTCACGCGGGATACGGGGAGCGGCTAGCATCGGTTCATGGACGAGCGAACCACGGCTCTCCTGGCCGACGAGAATGCGCGCGCCTCGATGGCCGCCGGTGAGTTCGACCGGGACTTCCTTCAGGCCCACCTGACCGATGAGCGCCGCAAGGCCGCGCTGCTGGGGGAGATCCGCGAGGCGATCTTCGGCGCCCAGGACGGCCTGATCAGCACGGTCGCCGTCGTCAACTTCGTCGCCGGTGCGTCGCAGGACAGCTACTACGTCATCGTGGCCGGGCTCGCCACCGCGCTCGGCGGAATCTTCAGCATGGCGGCGGGCGAGTACATCAGCAGCAAGAGCCAGCGCGAGATCTTCGACGCGCAGATCGTCGACGAGCGCGAGGAGGTCCACGAGCGGCCCGGCGAGGCCGAGGCAGAGCTGGCCTACATGTTCGCCGAGGACGGCCTGCCGCCCGAGCGGGCCCGCGAAGTGGCGCGGATCATGGCCGAGCACCCGGATGCGCTGCTCAAGACGATGGTCGAGAAGGAGCTGAGCCTCGCCGTCGAAGAGCCGTACGGGTCGCCGATGCAGGGCGCGCTCGTCATGGGCGCCGCCTTCGGCCTCGGCAGCATCGCGCCCATCCTGCCGCACCTCTTCCTCCACGACACCGCGGCGGTCGTCGCGTCCGTTGCCCTCACGCTGGCTGTGCTGTTCGGGATCGGGGTGGTGAAGAGCCGATGGACGCATCGGTCCTGGTGGTCGTCCGGGGTCGAGATCCTCGTCATCGGGGCCATCGCCGGCGTGGCGGGCTACTTCTTCGGCAGCGTGCTACCTGTCCTGCTCGGCGCCCCAGAGGTGAATGCCTAGCGGCGGTCAGCCCTCGACCGTGAGCGTTCCAACCATGCCGTAGGCCTCGTGGGCGGGCAGGTGGCAGATGTAGGCGAGCCTGCCCGGCTCGTCGAACGTGATCGTCGTCCGTCTCGTCTCGAGCGCGGGAATCGTCACCTCGGTCGGCACGTCGCCGTGCGAGGCGTGGGTGCCGGTGCGATGTGCTTCGTGGAACGCCTCGTCGCCGATCAGCCACTCGTGGTCGATCGGGTCCTCGTTGACGAGGACGAAGGTGACCGGCACGCCGGCTGGCACGCTCACCTCGGTGACGTCGAAGGCCGAGTGGTGGATCGTGACCGTCACCGTCGCCGCGCTTCGGGCGCACCCGGCGGTCACCGTCGCCGCGACGAGCAGCGCGGCGACCGCCAGGCGAGACCGATGGCTCATGCGCCGGCCCACGGCGTCGGGCGGGACGAGCGCGTCGCCCAGTCGACCATGATCGGCAGTCCTACGACGAGCACCGCCGCGAGACCGAGGAAGAGGGCGATCGGCGCGCGTGGCGCCGACATCGGTCCGAAGGGCGCGAAGCCCGCATCCACCGGCGAGGGCTTCCCGGCGCCGGAGGCGTCGATGGCCAGGTCGAAGTTCAGCTCGTCGGCACTCGCGTCGACGACGACCTTCGTCAGCCAGGCCTCGTCGGGCACCCACTCCATCCCGGCATCGGAGCGCAGGTCGGCGAGCAGGCCGTCGGTCGCGGCGGCGCTGTGATCGAGGATCAGGCCCGCCGACTCGCCGAAGGCGGCACCCGCCTTGGGCAGCAGCGCCGGCTTCTCGTCGGTGAGCAGGTAAACGTCGGCCTGCACCGTCTCGGCCGCTGACTTGCCGAGGGCCAGGATACGCAGCGGCACCCATGGGTTGTCGGTCGGGATGGTGAGGTGGACCGGGGTGCCGTCGCCGATCGCCTGGCCACGCTCCGCGGCTGCATCGGCATCGAAGGCGGCGGCCATGAAGATCGGCGAGCGCTCGGCGTAGAAGTCGAGCACCTCGGGCGCGTCCGGCGGTAGGCGGAAGCCGTGGTTCTTGGCCCACAGGCCGACCTCGTCGCCGCCACCACGCAGGATCGTGATGTCCAGCGCGTCGACGGTCGTCTCGAGCAGGACCTCGGCCTCGCCGGCAGAGAGGCGCGCGGAGTCGGCCGCGGCCTCCTCGAGGAAGAAGTCGGGAGGATCGGTTTCGCGGATCAGGCGCTGGAGCGTCCAGTCGCCGCCCCGTTCGACCTTGCTCGGGATGTCGGGCAGGGGCGTGATCGAGCCGAATGCCCCGCCGCCCCCCGCGAATTCGAAGCTGGTGACGTAGTGCTCGACGCCGTCGTGGTAGCCGGCGAAGGTCGTGGTGCGAAGCAGATTGACGGCCCCGTTCGGACCGATGAGGCCGCCGCAGGCCAGCGTGGGCGCAGCGGTGACGAGCAGCGCGGCGATTGCCGCGAGGAAAGAGAGCCAGGGACGTCGCATCGAGCCGTCCTCCTTGTGAGAGCGGGCGTTCGGATCGATGCTGCGCAGCGTCGTGCGCACTTGGACGCCCCCGGACCGGGATCGGTTCCGAGTCACGGCGGCGGGCGGTTTGCGCAGCACGGGCGTATCGGCGAGTCGGTGGCCGGAATCCCGTCCCGCGGCAGGTGGGGACAAGCGCACGGGACCCGCGCTCGGCCAGGCGTCCCGCCTCGCGCAACGTCGGCCGATCAGTGGCCGTTATGCCCGCCGGACGGGAACCGCCGTCACCTTCCGGCCGAATCCAGCCGCGCCGCGAGCTTCTTCGGCGCGACGGCTCGGTAGCTCTCGAGGATCCACGCCTGGAGGAGGTCCATCGGCGCATCCTCCGGCGCGTCGACGGTCAGCCAGCCGCCGCGACCGAGACCGTACCCCGGATCGGCGGTCCAGCCCATCGCGCTTGCCTCCTCGTGCGAATCGCGAAGCTTGACCGTGAAGCTGCGGGCACGCTCAGGCGCGTCGTCGCCGAAGAAGACGAACACCTTCTTGCCGACCTTCGCGACCGACTCGCCCCACGGGTGGTCCTCCCAGGCCTCCGGCAGCCCCAGCGCGAACGCGAGCAGCTCGGCCTTCATCGGATCCGTCATCCCGCGACGGCCGCCAGCCAGCCTATGCCGAGCACCGCGCTGACCAGGTAGAGCACGAAGCGGAGCGGCCAGAGCAGGCAGCCGCCGGCAATCGCCTCGGGATCGACGAGCATGCGAGGCGCGACCACGAGCGATGCGTAGAAGGCGGCTAGGGCAGCCACGAGCATGCCGACGATGAAGAGCCCGAATCCGGTCTCGTCGACGGTCAGTGAGGTGATGAGCTGGCCGACGTCGAAGTCGGCGAGGATCTCCGCCGCGAATCCGTTGAAGACGCCGCCGCAGACGGCGATGAAGGGAATGACCAACGCCCGGCGCAGGCGGGCGTCGATGACGGGCAGGCGATCGCCAAAGACCATCGCCCCGGTGATGACCAGGAACGACGTCCCGACGACGAACCCGTCGATCCCGAGGCCGAGGTAGGCCGACGCCGAGCCCGCGACGAAGGCAACCGCCCCGACGAGCGGGCCGTAGAAAGCCAACCGTCCATCGGTGCCGAGCGGCTCGGCGCTGGGAATCGAGCCGGTCGGCCGCGTGGCCACGGCCACGATCGCGCCCAGGACGGCGAGGAGCTGCACGCGGCCAGCCACCGGATCCGGCTCATCCCCAAGGGTCAGCGCCGGCGCCAGAAAGCTGAGTGCAACGAGCGGCACGCCAACGGCGTTCCAGGCAGCGAGGAGCAGGTCCTCAGTGCGGAGGCCCGTCGGTCTCATCGGCCGGATCGTAGCGCGGACTCCTCAGCGGAACATCCGCTGCTGCTTGGCCAGCGGCAGCTTCTCCGGCGGTCCGTCGAGGGCGTCGTCGACACTGCGGAGGCGGAGGGCGACGACGTTGAGCACCGCGCCCTCGACCTGCAGCCGCCCGTCGATGACGAGCAGCGGATGGCGGTGCAGCAGCGCCCGGTGCGCCTGGTACACGTTCGGTCGCAAGGTCACGTTCATCATTCCTGTCTCGTCCTCGAGCGCGATGAACACGAACCCCTTCGCCGTCATCGGGTGCTGGACGCTGACCGCCAGGCCGGCCAGCCGGATGACGGACCGATCGCGCCGCCGGGCCGCATCGGCAATCGAGATCACCCCGCGCGCCGTCAGGCGCTCGCGGAACAGCTCGACGGCGTGGAGGTTCGGCGCGACGCCGGTGTCGCGGTAGTCGGCGGCGACCCTCTCGGCCACCGTCATCGGCGGAAGGGAGGCGCCCAGCGCGCGCTGGGCGTCATCGGTCAGTCCCAGTGCAGGATGGGCGGGGTCGGCATCGGCCAGGGTCGTGCGCAGCTGCCAGAGCAGCTCGCGGCGGGGGGCATCGGTCCAGTCGAAGGCACCGATGCTGATCAGCCGCTCGACCACCTGCTCGCCGAGCCTCGTGCGGGCCACGAAGTCGCGAACTGACCGATACGGACCGATGGCTCGCTCGCGCTCGAGCATCGCGCGCGCGCGCTCGTCGATCCCCTTCACCTGGCGCAGGCCGAGGCGGATGGCCCAGGTGCCCTCTGGCGCATTGCACGGGGTGGATGTATCGGACAAGAAGGGCCCCTTGCTTCGCCGTCCGTTGCGCGGGGTGGAGCCAGCGACCATCGAGGCCCCGATTTGCGCCTCTTCTTGGCCGTTATCTCCACCGGGTGAAATCGAAGACGGCGGTGAGGGCCACGGGCGCGTGTCGTGCTCCCAGGCCGATTCGTTGACATCGATCGGCAGCACCCTGATCCCGTGGCGCTTGGCGTCGTTGATGACGACTGCCGGCGAGTAGAAGCCCATCGGCTGGTTGTTCAGCACGCCGACGGTGTAGTGCGCGGGGTAGTAGCGCTTCAGCCAGGCGGTGTCGTAGGCGATCTTCGCGAAGGCCGCGGCGTGAGCGCGGGCGAAGCCGAACTCGGCGAAGGCGCTGCACTTCTGGAACAGCTCCTCGGCCTGCTCCTCGGTGAGGCCGGTGTTCATGGCACCACCGATGAAGCGCGGGCGCTCGGCCTGCATCTTCGCGTGGGACCGGTGGCTGCCCATCGCCTTGCGGAAGATGTCGGCCTCGACGGCGGTGTAGCCGCACACCTCGATGGCGACCTGCATCACCTGCTCCTGGTAGAGGATCACGCCGAGCGTGTCCTCGAGGATGGGTTGCAGAGCCGGATGCGCGTAGGTGACCGGCTCCTCGCCCGCTCTCCTTCGCAGGTACGGGTGCACGGCGTTGCCCTGCACCGGGCCGGGGCGGATGATCGCGACCTGCACGACGAGGTCCTCGAAGCGTTCGGGCCGTGCCTTGGGGAGGGCCTGCATCTGGGCGCGGCTCTCGATCTGGAACATGCCGACCGTGTCGGCGGCCTGGATGTCGCGGTACACCTCGGGGTCTTCGTGCGGGAGCGCGTCGAGGTCGATTCTTCGTCCCGTGTCGCGCTCGATCCGGTCGAGGGCATCGGAGACGACGCCCAGCGTCCGCAGGCTGAGGATGTCGATCTTTACGAGGCCGAGCTGCTCAACGTCCTCCTTGTCGTACTGGGTGACGACCCTGCCGGGCATGGTGGCGCGCTCGATCGGCACGAGCTCGATGAGCGGCGTTCGGGTGACGAGCATGCCGCCGACGTGGATTCCGAGGTGGCGCGGGAAGCCGTCGATCTCGGCGCACAGCTGGAGGAGCCACTGCCATCGGTTCTTTGGCGCGTGGGTGGCGGCGTTCTGCCAAACGCCACCCTGGTTGTCGTTAGCGGACGACACCGTGGTCGTCGTTTGACCGATTGCGGCGTCCGTCGCCACGTCCGGCAGTTCCGGCACCACGCGAACGCGGCGTCGCGGCTCGACCGGCATCCCCGACTCCGGATCCAGGCGCACCAGCGACGGGCGGCCGCTCGACGGCCCCGGCGAGCCGTTGTCGCGCGGCGTCGGCACCGCCAGATCGGTCCCCTCCAGCTCGCCGGACCGCGCATAGCGCTTCGTCGTCTCCGACTCGTGACGCACGGACGTGACCGATGCATCGAGCACCCGCGGCTTCCGTGGCGGCGACCAGTGGCCCTGGCCGACCGGCTGCGGATCGAGGAGCGGCCGCGGCCGGTGGTTCCACGACGAGTCGGAGGCCTTGTGCACGAGGCCAGGGTCGGCGCGGCCGTCACGTCCCGGTGGGATCGCGGCGGCGGTCATGTCGATCCCGAGCTCGTCGAACAGCCAGGCGAACGAGCCGTCGAGCGCGAGGTCGCGCGCCACGTCGCCGGCCTCGCGCGTGTCGAGCGCCTTGGCCAGCGCGTCGATCCCCTCGAGCGGAAAGCCGAGCGCCTTGGCCACCTCGCGCACGGCGCTTCGGGCCCGATACGTGACGATCGTGCAGACCATGGCGGCGTGGTCGGCACCATATTTGTCGTAGAGGTACTGGATCACCTCCTCGCGCCGGTTGACGTCGAAATCGATGTCGATGTCCGGCAGCGCGCGCGCCTCGTTGATGAAGCGCTCGAAGAGGAGCTTGTGCGCGATCGGGTCGACCTTGGTGATGCCCAGGCAGTAGGCCACGATCGAGTCGCCAGCGCTCCCCCGCCCCTGGCCGATGATCTTTCCCTCCCGCGCGAACTCCATCAGGTCCCAGACGATCAGGAAGAACTCGGCGAGGTTCGTGCGCTCGATGACATCGAGCTCGTGCGCCAGCTGCTTCAGCGCCCGCGTGGTAACCGGCCGGTAACGGCGCAGTAAGCCGGCGTGTGCAAGCTGGTAGAGATATGAGAACGCGGTCTCCCCCTCCGGCACGCTGAACCCCGGAAACCGATAGCGCTCGAAGCCGAGCTCCAGCCGGCACCGCTGCCCGATGGCGGCGCTGCGCGTCATGCCGTCGGCCCAGGCGCGGCGGCTGCGCTCGTCCGGCAGCCCGGCACCGATGCCCGCCAGCTCCGCCCCGGTCTTGAGCCGGTACTCGGCGTTCGGCAGCAGCAGCTCGCGCGCCTCGGTGAGCGTCGCGCCATGACGGATGCAGACGAGCACGTCCTGGAGCCGGTGCCCGTCGGGATCGGCGTAGTGGACCTCGTTCGTGACCGCCGTCGGCAGGCCGAGCTCCTCGGCCAGCTCGGCGAGCTGGGCGACCAGCCAGTCGTCGTCGGGTTGCAGGTGGTGCGACAGCTCGACGGCGAAGTCGTCGGTGGCGAAGTGGCCCGTCCATCGGCGGGCGGCGTCGAGCGCCGCATCGCGGTCGCCGGCCAGCAGGCGCCGCGGCACCTCGCCGTTGCGGCAGCCGGAGAGGCCGAAGAGGTGGCCGCGCGCCTCGTCGAGGATGGCCTCGACCTGCCCGCGCTCGAAGACCGGGAACTGCTTCTCGCCCGCCAGGTGGCCACGACTCGCGAGGCGCGAGAGGGCGGTGTAGCCGTCGACGTCGCGCGCCAGCAGGACGAGGTGGTCGCCCGGCATCGGTCCGGCGTGGAACTCGCCGGGCCAGCCGCGGCTCGCGCGCTCACCCCGGAGCGGGTCGTTCAGCTTGCGCCCGCGGTGGGCGAGGCGCAGCTCGTCGTCGGTGCGTGGGACGGTGATCTCGAGGCCGATGATCGGCCGCACCGGCGACAGTCCCGCCGCGCGGGCGGCATCGGTTTCGGTCTCCTGGGCAGCCTTCCAGGCACGCACCGCGGCATACAGGCCGGCGTGGTCGGTGATGGCCAGCGCTTGCATGCCGAGCATCGCGGCGCGAGCGATCAGCTCCTCGGGGTGCGACGCGCCGTCGAGGAAGCTGAAGTTCGTGTGCGCGTGGAGTTCGCAGTAGTCGTCCGGCATGCCCATCGACGACCGATGATAGAACGCTTGTTCTATTCCGAAAAGAGGGAACCTCGAGCCCGCCGCGCATGGCGAGCCGATCGGTCCGGATCACGACGTGGCGACGGGACGCAGGCGGGGTCGCTGGAGGGCGAGGAACGCGGCGGGAATGATTGTCAGCCCGACCCCGACGAACCCGAGCACGGTGTAGGAGGCGGCGGCCACCACCAGCCCGGACGAGAGGCTGGCGAACGCGGCAGTGCCCCAGGTCAGGGTGTCGGCGATGCCCTGGATCCGTGTCCGCTCCGCCAGCTGCAGGCCGTGGCTGAGCATCGACGAGGCGGCCACGAAGCACAGGTTCCAGCCGTAGCCGAGCAGGAAGAGCGCGAAGGTGAGAGGGATTCCCCCGTCGGCCGGAGCCAGCGCGGCGAGGAGCGCGGCCGCGGCGAGGCCGACGAGGCCGGCGGCGATGACCGGCGGGCCGCCGAAGCGATCGGTCAGGCGCCCGGTGATCGGCGAGAGGCCGAACATCCCGAACGTGTGCGCCGACAGGACGAAGCCCACCGTCTCGAGCCCGTGGCCGTGATCGGTCAGGTGGATCGGCGTCATCGTCATGATCAGCACCATCACGACCTGCGCCGCGACCAGCGAGACGAGCGCGACCGCAACCGACGGCCGCGCCGCGATCACGCGCAGGGCAGGAGGAGCCTCGTGCGCCGCCTCCGTCTGGCTCGGCAGGGCCGATGGATCGGCGAGGGCATACGGCTCGGGCCTGAGCAGGATGGCCGACATGATCCACGCCAGGCCGATGAAGACGACCGTCAGCAGGTACGGCCCCGCCAGCTCCGGAAGGCCGAGCGCGATGGCGACGTCTCCTGCCGGCGCGGTGAGGTTGGGCCCGATCACCGCGCCAATCGTCGTGCCCCACACCACCAGTCCCAACGCCGAGGCGCGGCGGTCGGGGGTGGCCATGTCGGCGGCGATGTAGCGGCCGAGGTTGCCGGCGGCGTTGGCGAAGCCGGTGAAGGCGCTGCCGAGCAGCAGGAGCGGGATCGAGGCGGTGAGCACCGAGATGAAGACCACGCCCCCGCCGAGGACGCCGACCGCCAGCCCGAGCAGGAGACCGATGCGGCGGCCCGCTCGCAGCATGAAGAACGCAAGAAGGCTCGCGGCGATCGCGGTGCCGATCGTCGTCGTCGCCGTCGGCAGGCCGCCAAGCGCCGGGCCACCGGCCATCTCCTGGGCAACGAGCGTCCCGACCGTGACGGCGGCGATGTAGCCCGTGCTCCCGAGGGCCGCGACCGCGAAGAGAACCCAGCGCATTCGCCGCCGCAGCCGCGGCAGATCCTCGGCCGGGATCGTTGCAGCGGTCGCAATCGCGCGAGCGACGGCCGGCGCCTGGCTCACGCCAACGCCTCCAGCGTCGGCAGGTGATCATCCGTGCCGTCCGGCGCGACCGGGATGATCGCCACGTGGTCCGCGCCGGCAGCGTGCAGGGCGTCCATCCGCGCGCGGGCGTCGGCGATGGAACCGGTTGCGACCATCGCCGAGACGAGGTGATCGCTGCCCGGCGCCTCCCAGTCTTCGGCGGAGAAGCCCTGGAGCTCCCACGATGCGTGGTACGTCGGCGTGCGCAGGTAGGGCTTGAGGTAGGCCCGCGCGGCTTCGGTCCCATCGAGGGCGACCGGCAGGGTCACGGCCAGGATCGGTCGGGCGCCGTTGGCCGCGGCGTCAAGCCGTGCCCGCATCCAGGCGACCCGCTCGGGGGTGACGAGGTACGGAAAGGCGCCATCGGCTTCGGTGGCGGCGAGGTCGGTCATCCGCTCGCGAAGCGCGGCGACGAGGACCGGCGGCTCGAGACCAGCGTCGGGCGGGCCGCGGTAGATCGCGGCGCGGTAGGCGGCGAGGTACTCGCGCATCTTCGTCAACGGACGCTCGAAGGCATGGCCACGCAGCTTGGCAGCCAGGTGCGGGTGGCTGACGCCGAGACCGAGGACGAACCGGCCGTCGGTCGCCTCGGCCAGCGTCTTGGCGCCCATCCGCGTGGCCTGGGCGTCGCGGCCCCAGATGTTGACGATGCTGGTCCCGAGGGTCAGCCGCGAGGTCTCGCCGGCCAGCAGGGCCAGCAGCGTGAACGGCTCGCGCCCGACCGTCTCGGGCACCCACAGGCTGCCGTAGCCGAGCGCCTCGACGCGAGCCGCGTACGCACGGGCCTCGGGGATCGAGAGCGTGTCGAGATGGCCCCAGGCGCCGATGGGCCCGAGGTCGACGGAGGTCACGGACCGATGCTACCTGCGCTCGAACCGATAGCGCAGGAAGAGCTCGTCGCCGTGGCGCAGGATGCTGACCAGCCGACCGCGATCCGGCTCCGTGGCGAATGGCGATCCGCCCGGGATCGGCGCGATCATCGGCAACGCGTCGGTTCCCAGGAGGAGCGCGCCGACGGTCCAGTACAGCTCGTCGATGAGGCCGGCCGCCAGGAAGGCAGCATTCAGGTGCGGGCCGCCCTCGAGCAGGAAGGTGCGAATCCCGCGAGCCTGGAGGCTCGTCAGGATCCAGCGTGGAGCCGGTCTCGCGTCGGAGGCGCGGACGAGCTCGGTGCCATCGGGGGCGGCCTCGATGGGGTTGTCGCGGCCGACGATGAGGATGCGGCGCTCATTGTGGCTGAACCACCCCGCGTCGAGCGGCACCGGCTCGCTCCCGGCGATCACCACGCCGACCGGGTTGGGCGGCCGCCCGTCCGCCGCTCGCCGCGCCGCAAGCTCGTCGCCGACTCGTAGCCACAGGCCGGCGGCGCGCAGGGTGCCGGCGCCGCTGCCGATGGCGTCGTAGGCGGCGCGGTAGTGCCGCATGAGCCGTCGATCGGCGCGTCCGGTGAGGCCTTCGGCAGTGCCCGCGAGCTGTGCGCGGCCGTCGATGCTGGTGACCATGTTCACCCCGACGATCGGCCGATCCGACAGTGGCGGCAGCGTGAAGTCGGCCATCGCGTCGTCCAACAGGATGTCGGTCGCGGGATTCGGCCAGAGACGGTCGACCCGGTGGGGCGCAGACTCGCTCATGCGGCCGATGCTAACGTCCCGCACCGCATGACGGCGGACGGCCGGGTGACAGCGTCGGTAGCCTCGACGTCACACTACGTCGCGCATGCGACGCACCGCACTCGCCAGCGCCTGGAGAAACACCATGAACCAGCCGCCTGAAACGACCCAGGACGAGCCCCGCTCAGTACGGTTCGGCACCACGGGCCGTCGCGCCATGGTCGCGGCGGGCGTGCTGCTGCTCGCCATCGGCGTGGGCGGCGTCGCCGCCGTGGTTCTCGGGCAGCCGCGCGAGAGCGCTGAAGCGCCAGCATCGCCGACCGCGACGCTGTCGGCCAGCGCCTCGCCGACGCCAGAGCCTTCAGCCACGGCATCACCGACAGCCGTGCCGTCGACGCCTTCGCCGACACCGGCCAGCACCGAGCTGCCCACCGGTCCAGGAGACGCGGTGATGAGTTTCGTCGCGCGCTGCGACGCCGTTCCACCGGTCGTGGTGCCATCCACCACCGTGCTGGAGGATGGCCGCGTCGTATGGCGCACGGACGATGGCACGTACGTCGTCCGCCAGCTGACGCCCGATAGCCTCGCCGACTTCCGCGAGCGCGTGCGGTCGACCGGGCTGTTCGAGCAGTCCGGCAGGTTCGAAGTCGAACGCCTCCCGGGGGCGGAGCCGCCGGGCCACGGGGCCTGCCTGTGGGGCTTCACGTGGTCGGAGGGCGGCGGCGAGGCCGTCGAGGTCTCTTCAGTCAACTGGCAGGGGGACGAGGAGGAGGAGACCTACTACCAGCCCGCGCCGGAGCGACGCACGCTCGATGAGCTTGCGCGGCAGCTCATGGACCCGGAGGCGTGGTACGACGACGCCGGCTGGGTCCAGCCGGAAGCCGTTCCGTTCGAGCCTCATCAGTACTTGGTCCTGGCGAGCGTCACCCTGCCGCAGTTTGCGACCGAGGGCGCACCGGACTTCGACGACATCTCGTGGCCGTTTGATGCACCGCCGGACCAGTTCGGCGTCGAGTTCGGCTTCGGGGATCCACCGACCCGCTGCGACGTCGTCGACGCCGCGGCGGCCGAGGCGCTCGCCGAGGAGTTGGCGGCGACTGGACTGGAGCAGTTCGAGACGCGGCCGCTGTCGGGCGCAGGTGCGGCGCTGCCGTGGGCCGCACGCAATGCGGCCGTGAGCTTCACGTTCTGGCCTTCTCTGCCTGATGGACGGCCCGGGTGCGCGAGCGGCGGGCCATAGGGTTCGAGGTCAGCCGGCCTCGATCGGCTCGTACGGCTCCGCCGCCGTCAGCTGGTCGGCGTCCCAGGCGATCTGGACCCGCGACGAGGTGAGCACGGTGACCGCATCGGCGGGGACGACGCGGGTCGTGCCGTCTGCATACGGGGTGACCGCCACGCCGTGGAAGATCCCCTCGGTCTCGGTCCCGAGCATCGCGGCCACTCGGCCGAGGTCCTCGCCGTTCGGCCCGGCGACCAGCGTCTCGGCCTGGACGTAGTTCCACGCCACGGGGTCGTCCGGACCCGGAAGGTCGAGCTCGGAGGCTGCGGGCTGGTCGGCGGCTGTGCCGTAACTCATCGGTGTGGCCTCCCGCACGAGCAGTCTCATCATTGGGGCACGGTTGCACGTGCTCTGGGTTCGAGTATAGGCCAGGGTCAGTCGAAGACGCGCTCCAGGTGCCAGGTGCCGCGGATCTCGTCGAGGAAGATCGTGCACAGCAGCCCCGAACGAGTGACGACCTTGTAGCAGGCGCGGGCGACCGGGTCCCGCCACCAGCCGTCGTCGACCCGCCAGCGGTTGCAGATGCCGACCTCGCCGTGATCGGTCCCGTCCAGGCGCAGGCGCACGGGATGGCCGTCGGCATTGGTGTCGACCTGCACGAGCGGATGGTCGAGGTAGCGCCGGGTCACTCGTTGAGCTCCACCAGCCGCGACCGATGCTCCGGCAGCGCCGCGGTCGGCCGCTCGGCCGTCGCCCGCCACAGGCGGCCGGAACCGAACCGATGCCGGATCCGCTCCAGCGACCAGCGCAGCTCCTCCCAGCGCCCCGCGCGCGCCTCGAAGGCCGGCAGCTGCCGGCTGGCAGGGTCGGCCAGCCGGTCAAATCGGAGATGGACCGATACGACCCGTGGCTCGTGCCGCTCGTCTTCGTCCGGTTGACCTCGAGCGGAACTAACGGCGAACTTGGGCCCACTGCGTGGCCGGTTGTTGCTCTGAGGTGCAACAGGCGGCCAAGGAACGGTCTCATTTGCTTCCTTCTTGGCCGTTAGTTCCGGACCAGGAAAACTTCTTGCGCGTGCTGCGGACTCGAGGCGCGACAGAAGCAGCCGCGCGATCCAGTCCGGCTCGAGGACCGGCTGCGGGAAGGGCTGGGCGACGCGCATGACGGGCGCGTCCTCGAAGCGCAGCTCCAGCACGGCGCGGCCCGGTGCCAGGTGGCGCTCGCGAAGCCGATCGCACAGCTCGCCGGCCAGGCGGCGCAGGGTGAGCCCCGCGGCGCCGACCCCGTCGATCGGCGTCTCGAAGGCGGCGCCGGCCTCGATCCGCTCGGGACGCCGGCGCGGCACGATCGGCCGCGGGTCGTGCCCACGCGCCAGTGCCTGGAGCCGTTCGCCGATCGCGCCGAACTGGGCGCCGACCGACGAGCGCGGCAAACCGGCGAGCTGGGCCATCGTCGTGAGGCCGAAGAGCGCGAGACGCTGACGCGTGGTCGGATCGGCCGGCAGGAGGGTCAGCGGCAGGTCGCGCAGCTCCGCGCGCTCGAGGGTGCGGAACGCGGCGGGCGCGTCGTCGCGCTCGAAACGTGCCAGCCGGGCGGCCAGCGTCGCCAGCCAGCGGTTGTCGCCGACCCCGCAGCGGACGGCGAGCGGTGCCACGCCCCGCGCCAGCATCACGGCCCGTGCCGCGACTCTCCGTTCCGGACCGTACATCGGCTCCAACCCGGTGATGTCGACCAGCGCCACGCCGATGTCGACCGCCTCGACCCGCGGTGAGAGGTCGTCGAGCGCGTCGAGAATGCGCTCGAAGAGCTGCGCGTCGGCATCGGCCTCGCGCAGCTCGGGCCAGACGAGGGCGAGTAGGCGGGTCATTGGGTTCTCGCGGGTGGTAAACAGGCTCAGCGCGGCGGCCCGGAGCGAATGCGCTCGCGGACCGGGCCAATCTCTGGCCAGCGCTCGCTCTCGTCCCAGCCATAGCGCCAAGGGTTGAGACTCTCGATCCACCAGGTTGCGCCAAGCCGCTCCGACTCGGCGGGGTCGTCGGCGCCGGGGGTCTCGCCGCCATCGAGAATCTCGAATGGCATTCCGTCCACCGCGTGCTCCGCGTGACGCTCGCGCAGCTCGACCACGAGCGCGGCGAACTGCTCCGGCCAATTCTCGGTCCCCTCCACGCCGAGCGGATACATTCCGTCCCAGCGCGCCGCACGGCGGATCGGTCCCCGGTTGGGCAGATACCCGGCCACGATGATCGGGATCCGCGGCTGCTGGACGGGTCGCGGCAGGAAGCGCATCTGCCCGACTCGGTAGTGAGTGCCGCTGAAGCTGAACTCCTCGCCGCTCCAGAGGCCAGCGACGATGGTGAGTGCCTCGTCGAGCTTCTCGGCGCGCACCATCCGGTCGGGATCCTCGCCGAACGCTTCGAACTCGACCTCGACTGGCTCCCCGATCCCGACGCCGAGCAGCACTCGCCCGTTCGAGAGGTGGTCGAGCGAGATGGCCTGGCGCGCCACGACCCACGGGCGTCGCCTTGGGAGCGGCGTGACCATCGGCCCCAGGATGATCCGCTCGGTCCCTGCTGCGATGGCGGCCAGCAGGACCCACGGATCCTGTACCGGCAGCGGCGTTGCGCTGAAGCGGATGTGGTCCCACAGGAAGAAGCCGTCCCATCCGGCGGCCTCGGCATCGCGGGCGAGCTCCACCATGGCTCGGGGCTCGGCCCAGGTGCCGAAGTTGGGGATGCTGATTCCGTACCTCATGGGTTCCGTCTCCTCCTCGGGTGATCGATGGATCGGGCGCTGACCAACGATCGCATCACGCGCCCACCACCCGCAGCGCCGGGCGCTCCTCCACCGACTCGATCGGGCGCGGCTCGGCCGCAGCGGCCAGCAGCGGATCGATGCGCCGCCCCTCGGCGAACCACAGGTCGAGCTCGGCTGACCCGCCGGCCAGCGCCCAGCGATGCCGCTCGACGGTGGCCCGGACCCGCTGTCCGACGAGGTCGCGCCCGACCGCCAGCCAGGCGGACCGGTGCAGCGCCACCCGCACTCCTGCCACCGCCCCGGCGACGACGCGGCCGGCCGGCGCGACGACCAGCGCGGAGGTCGCCGCGGAACGCGCCAGCAGCGACCCGAGCCGATCCAGCGCCCGCCGATCCGGCACGCCACGCTCCCCGAAGTCGAGGACGAGCGCGTCGATGAGCCCCGAGCGGCCGAGCCAGGCCGCGAGCTCGATCGCCTCGGCGCGATCGCGCGGGCGCGCCACGAGGAGCCAGTCGAGGCAGACCTGACCGCATGCGGCTACGGCCGGGTCGAAGGTGCCGTCGAGGTCGAGCCAGGCCGCCAGCCCACCCGCCGCCTGCGTCGCCGCTACCGCGCTCAGCGCCAGCGTCGTCGCCCCGCCGCCGACGGGCGCGTCGAGCAGCGCGAGCGCGCCGCGCTGCCAGCCGCCGGTGCCGAGCACCGCATCGAGCGCCGCGTGGCCGCTCGGGACGGCCGGCCGGGAGGTCTCCAGCGGCTCCGGCTCGCTGCCGCGACGCAGGCCGAGGCCCCGAGCGCGGAGGCCCTCGAGAGCGTTCGCCAGGGACGGCGAAGCGGCGACATCGGTCCGTGGCATTGGACCACCATGATAGAACGAATGTTCTAATCCGGGAAGGGGGTATACTCGCGCCGCCCGTGGGGATGTAGCTCAGCTGGGAGAGCACCGCGTTCGCATCGCGGGGGTCAGGGGTTCGAGTCCCCTCATCTCCACCACCCCACCCTGCGGCTAAACGTCGCAGCTGGTCTCCGTGTCCGATCCCGCGCCCGCGGCCGGCAGCCGATCCGTCACATCGGTCAGGTCGTACGGATGACTCCGATTGCGGTGGAGGTAACTTCGATCGGGCAACAGCGGCAGGCCGGCGTCGAAGTAGAGGTCGAACACGAGGCGGAACTGGTTCACCGACGACATTCCCTCGTACAGGCACGTGTCGTCGACGCCCGGGAGGTGGTACGCGGTGAAGATCGAGAACTTCAGGTCCAGCTCGGCGTCGCCGGCGCCCTCCCAGTCGATGTCGCCTTCCACCTCACGCATGCCCGGCGTGTTCGGGCCGTGGTCGGGGGTGAGGATGATGATCGGCTGCTCCTCTTCCGGAACGTCGAGCAGCCCGGCAATGAGCTCCTGCATCTCGCGATCGACGAAGGCGTACTGGCTCCGATAGCGCTCGGTGGCCGGACGTGCGTCGTCCTCCTCGGCGGTGACGTAGTTCCCGTCGCCGTCCACGACCCACGGCGAGTGGGGAAGGTAGAGATGCATGAAGACGAACTTCGGGCCGGGGAGCTCGGCCAGCTCCGGGAACGTCTCCAGGCCCCAGGTGGCCGCCTCGTAGACGCTGCGCCGGACCGTGAGGTCGTCCTCAACCCCCATCAGGCTGACCAGCGGAGGCAGGATCGTCGACTGCGTCAGGACGCCGATGAAGTCCGATGTCTGCTCGAACACCGGGTTGACGTCGGCAAGCGGGCTGCGAGGCGTGAGGAAGTACTGCGAGCCAAGGAGGGCGTACGAGTAGCCTCGGTCCTTCAGGAAGTGGATCGCCTCTGCGTTCCGAACCATCTGGACCAGCGGCCGGTGGCTCGGATCGTCCGGACCACGATCGGCGGCCAGCTCGTCCAGGTAGATCATGTTCATCGACGAGGCGAGCGACAGCGGCGTCCGGGCGTAGTTCGACCGGGTCTCGCGGAGCACCTCGAATCCGGCGTCCTCCAGCCAGTCCATGAAGCCCCCGTCGGACACGTCCAGGTACTGGTTCAACGCCCGGGGCGCGCCATAGGCGTCGAGGATGAAGTAGTAGATGTCGCGCGGCCGGGCTCCGGGCACGGCACTGGGGTTGGGTGACGCGGAGGTCTCGCCGTCCAGCCCCTGGCCGCCGACGCTGGTCGCCGGCTCGTTGAGCAGATGGCGGCCGATCCCGACGAGGGTGGTGGCCACCAGGATCGCCGAGCCGACATTCAGCACGATCGTGAGCCCGCGCAGATCGGTGCGGCTGAGGACGACGACCACGACGAGCCCTGCGCCGAGCAGCAGCCATGCAACCAGCATCGGGGTGCCGGTCAGTCCGAGCGAGGCTGCGGCGGCCGACCCGAGCCCGAAGAAGAGGATGACCACCGCGACGATCGACACGATCAGCGCGGCCCGCCGGGTGGGGACGCCGACGACCACGAGGGCGAGGTAGACGGCCAGCGCGGCCCCGACCGATACCGCCAGCGGCACCAGCGCCTCGACCGGATCGACCTCGCCGAGGTTGATCGACACGAGGTAGAGGATCGGATACGCGGCGATCAGCACGTGATGCGCCGGCCAGTAGATCAACTCTCGTGGCTTCATGCCACCGTCCCCTCGGGGCTCGCGTTCGACAGTGGGTTCGATGATCGCCGAACGGTACGCGATCCATGGCGTCGCGCGCTCAGCGGTCTGCGTAGGCCCCGGGCGGCAGTTCGAGGTACGCGGCTATGCGCGGCGGCTAGAATGCCCCCTTCGCGACGGCTCGAGGTTCAGCCCCATCGCGAAGGTTAGCTGCGGTCCGTCCGAGAGGACCTGCTTGCGCATCGCAGTTGGGAGGAAGACCCTGTGACCAGATCCATCTGGACCATCTTCGGCACGCTCGTGCTCGCTCTCGTCGTGGCCGGCTGCGGCGACCAGGCACCGAGTCCGGACGGGACCGGTGCCCTCGAGGAGACACCGGCGGCGACCGGCGCGGCAGAGGAGACTCCGGCCGAGGCGACCGATGAACCGTCGGCCGGGGCCGGCCGCCTCGCCACCGTCCAGGAGCGCGGGCAGCTCATCTGCGGCGTGAACGGTGCCCTGCCCGGGTTCAGCTTCCTCGACGAGGAGGGCAACAACACCGGGTTCGACGCCGACTTCTGCCGCGCCCTGGCGGCCGCCGTGCTCGGGGACCCGGAGGCCGTGGAGTTCCGCGCCCTCAACACCGACCAGCGCGGCCCGGCGCTTCAGACCGGCGAGGTCGACGTGCTCATCCGCAACACGACGTGGACCGTCAGCCGCGACACGACGTGGGGCCTCTTTGCGCCGACGACCTTCTATGACGGCCAGGCGATCATGGTGAACTCGACCCTGACCGATGCAACGACGATCGACGAGCTCGAGGGCGCGTCAATCTGCGTGCAATCCGGAACGACGACGGAGCTCAACCTTGCCGACCGGCTCGGTGACACGGTCGAGGCGATCGTCTTCCCGGAGATCGAGCCGACCTACGCCGCCTACGAGGAGGGGCGCTGCGACGCCGTCACCAGCGACCGATCGCAGCTGGTCGCCCAGCGGACCGCGTTCGCGAACCCGGACGACCACCTGATCCTCGAGGAGGTCATGAGCAAGGAGCCGCTCGGCCCGGTCGCCCCGCTCGGCGACGACCAGTGGTTCAACATCGTGAAGTGGGTCGTCTTCGCCACGATCGAGGCGGAGGAGCTCGGGATCACCCAGGACAACGTCGTGGAGATGGCCGAGACCAGTGAGGACCCGGTCGTCCAGCGCCTGCTGGGCGTCCTGCCGGAGGGCGCCGAACCCTTCGAGTCCGGCCTCGGCCTCGAGGACGACTGGGTCGTGACGATGATCAGCGCGGTCGGCAACTACGGCGAGATCTACGACCGCAACCTCGGACCGGGCACGCCGTTCGAGCTCGAGCGCGGGCTCAACAGCCTGTGGACCGAGGGCGGCCTCCTGTACGCGCCTCCGTTCCGATAGGACCTGAGCGCCCGGGGCCGGCTCCGGCCGGCTCCGGCACTCCGCCAGTGCCCCGATGACGGCGGCGCCGCACCCGTCCAGCGCGGCCGGCGTGCCGCCGTGGCGAGATGTCCGCGTGCTGCGCCTCGCGGCGCAGGCCCTCGTCGTGCTCGTCGTCGTGGTCGTCGCGGCGTTCATGGTCGCCAACTTCATGGCCGCGACCGCCGAACGCGGCCTCGGGTTCGGCTTCAGCTTCCTGAGCCGCAGCGCCGGGTTCGACATCAGCGAGACCGCGATCCCCTACGCCCCGAGCGACACGTACGCCCGCGCGTTCCTCGTCGGGCTGCTGAACACCCTCATCGTCAGCGTGCTGGGCATCATCCTGTCCACGATCCTGGGTGTGATCGTCGGCGTGGCGCGACTGTCGCCGAACTGGCTCGTCCGGCGCATCGCCTCGTGGTACGTCGAGATCATCCGCAACACGCCGCTCCTCGTTCAGCTCTTCATCCTCTACTTCGCGGTCTTCCTGTCGCTGCCGGCGGTCGCCGAGGCGATCGCCCTGCCTGGCTCGGTCTTCATCAGCCAGCGCGGTGTTTTCCTGCCCGCGCCCCAGGTGACGTCGGGGCTCCTTGCCTGGCTTGCCTTCGTCGCGGTCGGGGTCGTTGTGCTCGTCGTCATGCGCCGCACCGCGCGCGCCCGCGAGGACGCCGGGCGGCCGATTCGCGGACTGCGCGCGCTCGGCTGGCTGGCCCTGCTAGCGATCGCCGCGCTGGGATGGGTCGCCACCGCCCCGGTCGCCTTCGACCTCCCCGTGCGCGAGCGCTTCAACTTCACCGGCGGCATGGGCCTCTCGCCGGAGTTCGCCGCGTTGCTGGTGGGGCTGGTGCTCTACACCGCCGCCTTCATCGGTGAAGTCGTGCGGGGCGGCATCCAGGCGGTGCGAAAGGGGCAGGTCGAGGCGGCTCGCGCCCTCGGCCTCAGCGAGGGTGAGACGCTGCGGCTCATCATCTTTCCGCAGGCGCTTCGGATCATCATCCCGCCCCTCACCAGCCAGTACCTGAACTTGACGAAGAACTCGAGCCTAGCGATCGCGATCGGCTACCCCGACCTCTTCAAGGTCGGCCAGACGATGGCCAACCAGACTGGCCAGCCGGTGTCGGTCATCGTCCTGGTGATGGGCACGTACCTCGCGATCAGCCTCTTCACCAGCTTCCTCATGAACCTCTACAACCGCCGCGTCCAGGTACTCGAGCGATGACCGCCGAGACGCTGCCGCCGCCGCGCGACACGATCGGCCCGGCCGCCTGGCTTCGCGCGAACCTCTTCAGCGGTCCGATCAACTCGCTCGTCACCGTCGTCATCGCCGTCGCACTCGCGTGGCTCGCCTTCACGATCGGCCAGTGGGCGGTGACCGAGGCGCGCTGGAGCGTGATCACGAACAGCCTGCGCATCTTCCTCATCGGCCAGTACCCGGCCGACCAGGCGTGGCGCATCGTGCTCGAGCTGGCGATCGTCTCCGTGCTGAGCGGGGTCTCCGCTGCGGTCTTCGGCCGCGCCATGCGCGCGCTCGCGGTGACTCTGTCGGCCGCGCAGCTCATGCTCGCCGCGCTCATGCTCGTCTCGCCGCTCGGCCCGGTCGCCGCGGGTGCGCTCGCGCTCAACACGGTGCTGATCTGGATCGCCTACGCGATCGGCCTGCGCCGCGTGGTCTCGCGGCGCGCGTTGACGTGGGCGTGGGTGATCTCGCTGCCGGTCGCCTATGCGCTCATCGGCGGTTTCGGCCTGACGGCGCTGCCATCGGTCAGCTCCAACGTGTGGGGCGGGCTGCTGCTGACGGTCGTGCTGGCGGTGGCGGGGATCATCCTGTCATTCCCGATGGGCGTGCTGCTGGCGCTCGGCCGTCGCAGTCGACTGCCGGTGGTGCGCATTCTGAGCACCGGTTACATCGAGATCATCCGCGGCGTGCCGCTCGTCACGATCCTGTTCATGGCCGACATCATCCTGCCCCTGTTCCTGCCCGGGGAATGGCGCCTCGACCGCGTGGCGCGCGCGATCGGCGGCATCACCCTCTTCTCCGCGGCGTACGTCGCGGAGAACGTTCGCGGCGGGCTGCAGGCCATCCCGACCGGCCAGGTCGAGGCAGCCCAGGCGCTCGGCCTCAGCGGCATCGCCACCAACCGGTTCATCGTCCTGCCACAGGCGCTGCGCGCGGTCATCCCGGCCAATGTCGGGCTGTTCATCAGCCTGCTCAAGGACACGACGCTCGTGACGATCATCGGTCTGCTGGAGCTGCTCGGCATCAGCCGTGCGGTCCTGGCACAGCCGGATTCGTTCGGCGCCCAGATGGAGGTCTACGTGTTCATCGCCGCCGTCTTCTTCGTCCTCTGCTACGCCATGAGCCAGGCGAGCTACCGGCTCGAGCGCCAGCTCGGCGTGGGGGTGCGCTGATGACGGACGAGCGCAGGACCGATGCGGACGCCGACGACATCATCGTCTGCCGCGACGTCCACAAGTGGTTCGACCAGCTCCACGTGCTGCGCGGCATCGACCTCACGGTGAAGACCGGCGAGGTGGTCGTCATCTTCGGCGCGTCGGGCTCGGGCAAGTCGACGTTCATTCGGACGCTCAACCGCCTCGAGGAGCACCAGCGCGGCGAGATCATCGTCGACGGCATCGAGCTCTCCGACGACATCCGCAACATCGCCGCCATCCGCCGCGAGATCGGCATGGTGTTCCAGTCGTTCAATCTCTTCCCGCACCTCACCGCGCTCGAGAACGTCGTCCTGGCGCCGATGCGGGTGCGGCGCTACCCGCGCAGTGACGCCGAGGCCGTCGCGATGGAGCTGCTGACGCGCGTCGGCATCAGCGAGCAGGCGGCCAAGTATCCCGCGCAGATGTCCGGTGGCCAGCAGCAGCGCGTGGCGATCGCGCGGGCCCTGGCCATGAACCCGAAGATCATGCTCTTCGACGAGCCGACGTCGGCCCTCGACCCGGAGATGATCGGCGAAGTGCTCGACGTCATGAGGTCGCTCGCGGCCGACACCGGCATGACGATGCTGTGCATCACCCACGAGATGGGGTTCGCTCGCGCGGTCGCGGACCGGATGGTCTTCATCGACGAGGGCGTGATCGTCGAGCAGGGTCCGCCGCAGCAGATCTTCGAGGCGCCGCAGCACGAGCGCACGAAGCGCTTCCTCTCCCAGATCCTGCACTGAGTACCATCCGACGGTGCTGAGCGCCGCCTTCGCCCTCTCCGCGATCGGCACGGTCGCGTCCCTCGCGCTGCGCATCCTCGACGCCGAACCGACGCTCACGTTCGGGGTCGCTGCGATCACGATCCTGGCGCTTGCCTACCTTCTTGGCCACGCCACGGAGCAGCTGGGCATCGCGGCCGGACCCAGGATCGGCGGGATCATGAACGCGACGGTCGGCAACATCGGCGAGATCATCATCGCCGCCTTCCTGATCCTCGACGGCCAGATCGCGATCGTCCACGCGTCGATCACCGGATCGATCATCGGCAACCTGCTGCTCGTGCTCGGGGCATCGCTGTTCGTCGGCGGCATCAAGAACGGCGTGCAGCAGTACGACCAGGAGGTGGTCGGCATGAACGCCGCCTCGCTGATCCTCGCGACGATCGGACTGATCATCCCCGCGACGTTCGCGTTCCTGGTCGGGGGCGGCGAGGGGACGATCCCCGGCGATCCGGAGTTCATCCGCATCGAGAGCCTGACGATCGGCATCGCGACCCTGCTCCTCGTCACCTACGGCGCGCAGCTGTGGTTCTTCCTCCGCTCGCCGGAGAGCCCGACGGCGCATGGCCCGGAAGAGGTCGCGCACTGGAGCTGGCGCGTCGCGCTGGGCGTGCTCCTCGGCTCGGCTGCGGCCCTCACCCTCACGAGCGAGATCCTCGTCCACGCGCTCGAGCCGACCGTCGAGGCGCTGGGCGTCAGCGAGCTCTTCATCGGCATCATCATCATCCCGCTGATCGGCAACCTGGCCGAGCACGTTGTCGGCGTGACGCTCGCCTACAAGAACAAGATGGACTTCAGCCTCATCACGAGCATCGGCTCGGCGACGCAGATCGCGCTGTTCGCCGCACCGGTCCTCGTGTTCTTCGGCCTCGCGGTCGGGAACCCGCTGACCCTCGTCTTCACGCCGCTCGAGGTCGTGGGGGTCGCGGTCGGCGTGTTCATCGCCTCGTACATCGCGCTGGACGGACGCTCGAACTGGGTCGAAGGGCTTCAGCTCATGAGTGTTTATTTCATCGTGGCCATCGCATTCTTCTTCCTGACATAGACCGATGAAGCGCGTCGAACGCACCGCGACCGTCGCCGCCCCACCGGCCGACCTGTTCGCCTACCTCGCCGACCTGGACAACCTCGACGAGTGGATGGCTGGCATCGTCAAGGCGGAGGTCACCTCCGGTGGCGAGCTGGGTGTTGGCACGACTGCGCGCGTCGTCCGCGCGCTCGGCAGCCAGCAGGTGGAGGCTCCGCTCACCGTCGCCGAGTTCGACCCGCCGCGGCATCTCGTGATCACCAGCGAGGTCTCTGGCATGAACGTCGCCGCCTCGCTCGACCTGTCACCGGCTGCGGATGACACCACCGACCTGCGCTTCGCCATGGAGATCCGCGGCTCGATGCTGACCCGCTTCATGGAGCCGATGATCGCCGGCGCCGCCGGCGGCGAGATCGACGCCACTCTCGAGCGTCTCCGGGCGCGGTTCACCCCCGCCTAGGCCGATGCGCGCGCTCGTCACTGGGGGCGGCGGCTTCATCGGGCGCCACCTCGTGCGCCGGCTGCGTGCCTCCGGCAGCGATGTCCGGGCGATCGCCCGCTCCGATGGCTCGGCGACCGCGCTGCGCGACGCCGGCTGCGAGGTCGTCGTCGGCGACGTCCTGGACGCAGCCCTGCTGGCCGATGCGCTCCGCGGCTGCGACGCCGTCTATCACCTGGCCGGCGACTATCGCGTCGGCATCCGTGCCGCGGACCGCCCGGCGATGGAGGCCGCCAACGTCACTGCGACCGGGCGGCTGCTCGATGCGGCGACCGCGGCCGGCGTCGGGCGGATCGTCCACGTCTCGACGGTCAACGCCTTCGGCGACACCGGCTACCGGGTCGTCGACGAGACCTACGACCGGCCGCGGCCGTATCGATACGTCAGCTTCTACGACGAGACGAAGCACCGGGCGCACCTGCTCGCGCACGAGCGCATCGCCGCCGGCGCCCCCGTGCTCATCGCCATGCCGGGCGGCGTCTATGGTCCCGACGACCACTCCTCGCTCGGCGCGGTGCTGGCCCAGGCCGCGGATGGTCGCCTGCGGGCGCTGACCTTCGGTGACGCGGGTTTGAACATGGCGCACGTCGAGGACATCGCGTCCGGCATCGCGCTCGCCGGCGGTCGCGGGCGAGCGGGCGAGTCGTACGTCCTCGGCGGCGAGATCACGACGCTGGCCGAACTCGTTCGCCGCGTCGCGGCTATCGGCGGCCATCGGCCTCCCCGGCTGACGACGCCGGCCTGGATGCTGCGCGCGGCCGCGCCGCTCGCGCGGCGCATCGGTCCCGACCTCGGCGAGCTCGTGAGCGCCAGCGACGGCGTCACGTACTGGGCGACCGACGCGAAGGCGCGCCGCGAGCTCGGCTACGCGCCCCGCGACCTCGAGTCCGGGCTGTCCGAGGTCTTCGCACGGTCGTAGATGCCGATGTGCCAGAGGCCGATGCGGTCACGGCCGGCCGGCACGAACCCGGCGGCGGCAAGGTGGCGCTCGATCCGTCGCAGGTCGTGGACGTACCCGCGGCAGCCACCCTGCCAGCGGTCCCAGGCAAACTCGGCGAACCACAGCGGCCGGTTGACGAGGCCGCGCCAGCCCCGCGACTCCGGCACGGCGATCGCGATCCGTTCTCTCGCCAGGTCAATCGCTCGGCCGACGAGTCCGTCGACGTCGGCGTAGCAGCAGATCACGCGGTCGAGGATGACCCAGTCGTGCGGCCGCGCCCGGATCTCGGCCCCGTTGCCGACCTCGAAGTCGCTGACGTCGCCGAGGCCGGCCGCCTCCGCCCGCTGCCGCGCGAGGTCGATGCTCGCCGGCGACAGGTCGACGCCGGTGAGGCGCGCCGCCCCAATCTCGAGCAGCGCCACGCCCAGCGTGGCCGTGCCGCATCCGAGATCGAGGACGCTCGGCCGGCGCAGGGCCGCGTCGCGCATCAGCTCGAGGATGGCGCCGGACACGTCGACGAGCTCGGGGAAGCCCTCCTCGGGTGTCCAGCCCTCGTAGCGCGCGTCGAACTGGCGAGCGATGCGAGGGTCGGCCGGCGGCCGGCAGCATTCTGGCTCGCTCGGCGTCATGCGCCGAGGATAGGGCGTGGCACAATCGAGCCATGCGTGTCTCAGCTCGCGCCGACTACGCCCTTCGGGCCTGCGCGGAGCTGGCTGTCGCCGGCGATGCCCGGCTCAAGCGCGACGCCATCGCCGCCCGACAGGACATCCCGGTGGAGTTCCTGGAGAGCGTGCTCCTGGCGCTCAAGCACGTCGGCATCGTCCAGAGCCAGCGCGGCGCATCCGGTGGCTTTCGGCTCGCGCGTCCCGCGGGCGAGATCAGCCTCGCGGATGTGATCCGCGCGGTGGACGGTCCAATGGCCGACGTCCGCGGCGGTCGGCCCGAGGAAGTGACCTATCCCGGACCGGCGGCGCGGCTCCAGGACATCTGGATCGCCCTGCGCGCCAGCCTGCGGGAGATCCTCGAGGGCACGACCCTCGAGGCGCTCGTGGAGGATCGGCTCCCCGCGGAGGTTCGGCGCCTCGTCTCAAGCCCGGACGCGTGGGTCTCGCTTGGCCGCGTTCGTCGGAGCCACCACGCCGCCGGCGAGGACGCCACCCCTTCGCTCGCCAGCTCGCGCAAGGGCGGCTAGGCCGGCTCGGCGAGCCCTCGCCGAGCACGAATGCGGCGCTCGAGCGTGCCGAACACGAGCTGATCCACGACGATCCCGACCACCAGGATCACGAGCATCGTCGCCAGCAGGCCCTGGGCGTCCGAGAGCTCACGCTGGAATTGGAGCTGCGCACCCAGCGACGGCTGCTGAGCGATGATGACGAGGAGCTCGCCGGCCATCAGGCTGCGCCACGCGAAGGCCCACGCCTGCTTCATCCCACCCACGAATGACGGCAGCGAGGCCGGCATGACAACGAACCGATACCGATCGATCCCGCGCGCCCCCAGGACCGTCCCGGCACGCAGCAGGGGGCGCGGGATGTGGTCGACGCCACTGATCAGGCCGTTCGCGACCGAGGGGGCGGCTCCGAGCACGACGACGAACATGATCGCCGCCTCGGACAGCCCGAACAGGAGGATGGCGAACGGGAACCAGGCGATCGAGGGCATGGTCTGGAGCCCGGTGATCAAGGACGCGACCGCGGTCCGCAGCACCTTCCAGCGGACGATGGCAAGGCCGATCAGCGTCCCGATCGCGAGGGCAAGGGCATAGCCGGCGACCGCGCGGCGCAACGTCGTCGCGACGGCCGATGGCAACGATCCGCCGAGGTCCTCGCCCAGCCGGCCGAAGACTTCTGCCGGACCGGGGAGGACCCATGGCTTCGCAAGCCCGAAGAGCACCGCCGCCTGCCACGCGCCGATGACGAGGAGAACCGCCGCGACCTGGGGCCAGGCGCTGCTCCAGAACCGCCGCGCCAACGAGGGGTGAGGGGCGATCGGTAGCTCGAGCGCGTCGAGGCCGGCGATCTCCCGATCCGGCCCCCTGGGCAGGACGTCAATCGTCCGCATGGCGACCCACCTCCTCTCGCAGGCGCTTGGTGATCAGCTCCGTGAGCCGGGCGACCTCGACATCGCCCGCGAGACGCGGGCGCTGAAGGTCGATGTCGAACTCCTCGGCAATGCGGCCCGGTCGGCTCGTCATCACCGACACCCGATCCGCGAGCCGCACGGCCTCACGCACGTCGTGGGTGACGAAGATGACCGAGAAGCGCGATTCCTCCCACAGCCGCTCGAGCTCGTCGTGGAGGATGTCCCGGGTCATCGCGTCCAGCGCGCCGAAGGGCTCGTCCATGAGCAGCACGTCGGCATCCTGGGCCAAGGCGCGGGCCAGGGCCGTGCGCTGACGCATGCCGCCGGACAGCTCGTGTGGCCGCTTGTCGCCGAAGCCGTCGAGCTGCACCAGCGAGAGTAGCTCTCGCACGCGCTCCGGCCACTCGCGCCGCCCCACGCCGGCGAGGCGCAGCGCCAGCTCGATGTTCTGGGCGGCGGTCAACCACGGGAAGAGCGCCGCATCCTGGAAGAGGAGGCTCACCCGGCCGTGCACGGTGATCGTTCCGCCCTGCACTGGCTCCAGGCCGGCAAGAAGGGTCAGCAGCGTGCTCTTCCCGCACCCGGACGCCCCGACGAGGCAGACGAACTCGCCTCGCCCCACGTCCAGGTCGATGTCCTGGAGGGCGAGGACGTGATTGCCTCGCGGCCCGTAGACACGGTGGACGCCGCGCACCGAGATCGCCGGCGGCCCGGGGTCCTCGAGCGCGGGCGTGGCGAGCGGCGCGGCCGCAGACGCAGCGCTCACGGCGCCGGAATCTCCTCGGCTCCGAGCTCAGCGAGGACCTCATTGAGGAGCGCCAGGTCGTAGATGCCCTCGAGGTCGTCAGTGTCGAGGAGACCGAGCTCTCGCGCGTTCGTCGCCGACGTCTGGAGCGACGCCGCGATCGGGTCGACCGTGAACGAGAGGCTTCGCCACGCCGTCTCGAGGGTTCCCTCGGGAAGCGAGCTGCCGGTGAGCTCCGCGATCGCCGACGCGACGGTCGCCTGGCTGGCGGCCGGGTCATCGTTGACGGCGTTGATCGCGTTGACGTGGCCGACGAGCAGGTCCCTGACGACGTCCGGGTGCGCTTCGAGGAACTCCGTCGCAACGATGAGATGCGTCGTCACGAACTCGCCGTCGGGCCAGAGGTCGGCCTCGTTCACGAGCACGTGCCCCCCACCCTCACCGACCATGCGGGTGGCCCACGGCTCCGGGACCCAGGCGCCGTCGATCTCACCCGCGGTGAACGCCTCGAGTGCCGTCCCGTTGTCCTGCGGCATGATCGACACGTCACCGCCGCCCTCGAGGTCGGTGGCATAGCCCTGGTCGGCCAGCCATGCGCGCAGGGCGACATCCTGGGTGTTGCCGAGCTGCGGCGTCGCCAGCGTCGTGCCGGCGAGGTCGTCCGGCGTAGCGATCTCCTCAGTGACGACGAGTGCGGCCCCGCCAGAGGTGGTCCCGGCCACGATCCTCAGCGCCTCGCCGTTCGAGCGCGTGAATCCGTTGATCGCCGGGTTCGGGCCGATGTAGCTGGCGTCGAGGGCGCCGCTGAAGATGGCCTCGATGACATCGGGGCCGGCGTTGAACGCCTGGGGAGTTAGCGTGACGTCGGGCCCGAGCGCCTCTGTCAGGAGCCCGTCCTCGATCCCGACGATTGCCGGCGAATGGGTCACATTCGGGAAGTACCCGAGCCGGAGCTCGACCTCGTCCCCCGTCCCTTCCGCCGCCGAGCATCCGCCGATGGCAAGCGCAACCGCGACCAGCAGCGGCACCAAGCGTCTCTGCATTCATCCACCTTTCTGGGCTTAGTTAACCTATATAGTCAACAATAGTCAGAAGGGGGATGTCAAGCGGTGGCCGGCGGCACTTCGAGCCGGCCTTCCCGCTGTCGTCGAATATATCGATAGTGATATATCGCGTGACAGACGCGGCGAGCCGTCCGTTGAGGCCCACCGAACCCCTGTGCTATCCTCGAAGCCGATGCGTTGACGCGGGAGCAGTACGCGCTGCGCCTCGTTTCACGAGCGAGCCGGGAGGGTGGAAGCCGGCGAACGAGGAGCGCGGAACTCGCCCGTCGAGCAGCCCGGTGACGAGCCGGGCCGGGTGGCGACCGATACAGCGCCGACGAGTGGACCGACCACGAAACGTTCGCGTGGGGTTGTAGCTCAGCTGGGAGAGCACCTGCATGGCATGCAGGGGGTCGGGGGTTCGAGTCCCCCCAGCTCCACCAATCCCCGGCCTCGGCTGGGATGGGCGGTCAAGCTCAGGTGGTACCGCGAAGCACCCCTTCGTCCTGACAGACGGAGGGGTTCGTTGTTCTCTCCGGGAGAAGAAGATGATCGCGACCGGCACTGGCGAGGCGAGAACCGCCCGAGATGGGCGGCGTTGGACCCTGCGTCCGGCCCGGCCGACCGACGGGCGAGGGCTGGCGCGCCTCTTCTCCGACGTCCGCAAGGAAGGCCGCTGGCTGATCACCGCGCCGGGGGCCGTGAGCGAGCCGTCGGAGAGCTTCTGGATCAGCGAGATGATCCGCGCCGCCGAGCACCTCGTGCTGGTGGCGGAGGCCGACGGCGAGGTCGTCGGAAACGTCCTCGTCAGCGTCGACCGCGGGGTTGCGACCGAGCACATCGGTGTGCTCTCGATCACGATCGCCGATGGCTGGCGGGACATCGGCATCGGAACCGTCCTGGTCGAGACCGCCCAGCGCTGGGCGTTCGACCGGGGCCTGCGCAAACTGTCGCTGGGGGTGTTCCCGGACAACGAGCGCGCGATCGCGGTGTACGAGAAGCGCGGCTTCGTCCGTGAGGGCGTGCGCCGCATGCAGTACCGATCCGGCGGCGACTTCCGCGACGAGGTGCTGATGGCCTGGTTCCCCCAGGAGGCACAGGACCGATGAAGGCGGAGGCACCCACTCGCACCCGCCCCGACCGCTTCGACCCGGGCTCGTTCGAGCAGAAGTGGCGCGACCGCTGGGAGGCGGACGAGCTGTATGTCGCCCGCGACGACGACCCGCGCCCGAAACGCTACATCCTGACGATGTACCCCTACCCGTCCGGCGACCTGCACATCGGTCACTGGTATGCGGCGACCGGGCCTGACATCGTGGCGCGGCTGCATCGCATGCGCGGCTACAGCGTGATGTTCCCGATGGGCTTCGACAGCTTCGGGCTGCCGGCCGAGAACGCGGCGATCGACCGCGGCCTGGATCCCGCGCAGTGGACGAACGAGAACATCGACCGGATGCGGACCCAGTTCCGGACGATGGGCGCGATGTTCGACTGGTCGCGCGAGCTGGCCACCAGCGACCCCGCCTACTACCGCTGGACCCAGTGGATCTTCCTGAAGTTCTATGAGGCCGGCCTGGCGTATCGTGCCTTCGGCGCGGTCGACTGGTGCCCGAAGGACCAGGTCGTGCTGGCCCGCGAGCAGGTGCTGGGCACGGAACGACGCTGCTGGCGCTGCAATACCCCGGTCGTCAAGCGCGACCTCGAGCAGTGGTGGTTCCGGATCACGAACTATTCCGACGAGCTGCTCGACTACTCCGGGCTCGACTATCCGGAGCCGATCCGGCTGGTGCAGACGAACTGGATCGGCCGATCGGAGGGAGCCGAAATCGACTTCGGTGTCGAGGCAGATGACGTCGAGCCGATTCGCGTCTTCACCACCCGGCCGGATACGGTGTTCGGCGCCACCTTCATGGTGCTGGCGCCCGAGCATCCACTCGTCTCCGTCCTGACGACGGACGAGCGAAGGGCCGATGTCGAGACCTACGTCGCCAGTGCGCGGCGCGAGACCGAGATCGAGCGCATGAGCACCGAGCGCGAGAAGACCGGCGTCTTCATCGGTGCGTATGCCGTCAACCCGATGACGAACGAGCGCATCGAGATCTGGATCGCCGACTACGTGCTGCCCGGCTACGGGACCGGCGCGATCATGGCCGTCCCTGCCCACGACGAGCGCGACTTCGCATTCGCGCAGAAGTTCGACTTGCCGATCCGGTACGTGGTCGTGCCTGCGGGCGGATCGGTCCCCGACGGCGAGGCCTTCATGGCCCACACCGACGACGAGGTGCTCGTCGACTCCGGCGACTTCACCGGCGTGACGGCCGCCGAGGCCATCCCGGCGATCACGAAGGCGCTCGACGAGCGCGGACAGGGGCGGTTCGCGGTCACCTACCGCCAGCGCGACTGGCTGGTCAGCCGCCAGCGCTACTGGGGCGCGCCGATCCCGATCGTCTACTGCGACGAGCACGGTGCGCAGCCGGTCCCCGAAGACCAGCTGCCCGTGACCCTGCCCGAGGACGTCGACTTCGCGCCAACCGGCGTGTCTCCCCTGCAGAACCACGCGGAGTGGCTCGCGGCAACGTGCCCGGAGTGCGGCGCCCCGGCGCGGCGCGAGACCGATACGCTCGACACGTTCATCGATTCCGCGTGGTATTTCCTGCGCTACTGCTCCCCCACCAAGGCTGACGGCCCCTGGGATCACGAACAGGTGCGCGCCTGGATGCCGATGCACCTGTACACCGGCGGCGCCGAGCACGGCGTGCTGCACCTGCTCTACTACCGCTTCTTCGTGAAGGCGCTCCGTGACCTCGGCCACCTCTCGTTCGATGAGCCGACCCTGAAGCTGCGCAACCAGGGGCAGATCCTGGGGATCGACCACCACCGCATGAGCAAGTCGCGCGGCAATGTCCAGGCCCCTGACGAGCTCGTCGCGCGGTACGGGGCCGACACGGTCCGCGCCTTCCTGATGTTCATCGGCCCGTGGGACCAGGGCGGACCGTGGAATCCGACCGGGATCGACGGCATCCAGCGCTGGCTCGGGCGCGTCTGGGGAGCCTCGCTGCCCTCGGCTGCGGGTGGTCGGCCGGCGGCGGACGAGGTGCTGGGGACGGCCGAGGAGCTGACCCGGGCGCTGCGACGCGCGGCGCACGTGACGATCGACGCGGTCGGCGAGGACATCGACGAGCTCCATTTCAACACCGCGATCAGCAAGCTCATGGAGCTCACGAATGCGATCGTCCGCGCCCGCGAGTCCGGCCTGGCCGGTTCAACCGCCTATGCCGAGGCGGTCGACATCCTGCTGCTCCTGCTGGCGCCAATCGCGCCGCACGTCGCCGAGGAGCTGTGGGAGCGGCGCGGCCATTCCTACTCGATCCACGACCAGTCGTGGCCGACGGCAGATCCAGAGCTGGTGGCGGCCGATACGATCGAGCTGCCGGTCCAAGTCGACGGCAAGCTGCGCGACCGCCTGGTCGTCACGCCCGACACCCCGGCCGACGAGATCGAGCGCATGGCGCTCGCGTCGGAGCACGTCCAGCGATACCTTGCCGGTCGCCCGCCGGCGCGCGTGGTCCAGATCCCCGGGCGGCTGGTGAACGTGGTGACGCCGCGGCGCGTAAGGAGCCAATAACCCTCCGGTAAGCGCCACCGGCGTAGGCTCCCCCCCTGCTTCCGGAGCCCGGCGCCGAGTGCCCGGGTGCCGGACTTCGGACGCAGATCCTCACCGAGCGATTCTCGCCTCCGCGTTGGAGGCGAGTTGTGTCCCGATCCGATCGCATCCTGGTCGCCGCGAGCGGCGCCGCCGTCGTGCTGGCCGCCGTCGCCGTCGTCATCCTCCTTGTGCCCGCCGCCCCCGCATCCGCGCCGACGACCGAGCCCGGCGCCGGCCTGCTCGTGGGGACGCCATCGGCCGTGCCACCCGTGGCCTCGGATCAGCCGCCGCCCTCGGGCGCGACGATCTTCGTCGACGTCGAGGGCGCGGTCGCGGAGCCCGGGATCCGAGAGCTGCCCGCCGGATCACGGGTCGCCGATGCGATCGCGGCCGCCGGCGGCTACGCATCCGACGCCGACCTCGAGGCGGCGGCATCGGTCATCAACCTCGCGCAGCCGCTCAGCGACGGTGAGCAGGTGCCGGTGCCGCGCATCGGCGAAACGCAGCCGGGACCGGTGGGGTCAGCGCCGGCCGTGGCAGGCGGCGGGGGTTCGGGAGGCGGGGCCCCGAACGGGCTGGTCGACCTGAACATCGCCACCCCGGAGGAGCTCGAGGCGTTGCCCGGGATCGGCGCCGTCACCGTTCAGAAGATCGTCGCCGCGCGCCAGGAACGGCCGTTCGCGTCGCTGCAGGACGCCGTGGACCGCGGCGTGATCCACCGCGGCCAGCTCGAGGACATCCAGGGAGTGGCGACGGCGGGCTGAGCCTTGAGCGCCGCCACCCTCGTCCTGCCGGCCGTCCTTGGCGGCGTGGCGGCCGGCATCCTGGCCGCCGACTCGGCCGGCCTTCCGGTTCTCCTGCTGCTGGGCGGCGGCGGCACCCTGGTCGCGATCGGGCTGGCGGCGCGATGGCCATCGGCATTCCTCATCGGCGTGGCGCTGATCGCGTTCGGGCTCGGTGCGTGGCGGGGCGAGGAGTCCGCGCCGGACGGCGCGACGTCGGTCGCGACCCTGGTGGACGGACAGGATCACGAGTTGCTCGGCACCGTCGTCGACGATCCTCGACCTCGCGAAGACCGCCTGCAGCTCGTGCTCGGCGACCTTGCGATTGCCCGCGACGGCGTCGCGCATCGGCTCGGCGACCGGCTTCTCGTGTGGCTGCCGAGGGGCGTCGATGCCGGCGCCGGCGATCGGCTCCTCGTGGTTTCGCGCGTGGAGCTGGCGGAGGACTTCGACGGGTTCGCGTACCGCGAGTACCTCGAACGCCAGGGCGTCGGCGCCATCGCGCGCGCGCGCTCGGCCGAGGTCGTCGCCCAGCCATCCGGACCGGCCGCCGTCCTTGCTGGGCTGCGCGGGACGCTGCTCGGTGGGCTGAACGACCTCGTCCCCGAGCCGGAGACGGCGCTCGGCGCCGGGATCCTGCTCGGCGTCCGCAGCGCGATTGCGCCGGAGATCAACGATGCGTTCGCGACCGCGGGCCTCACCCACGTCGTCGCCATCTCGGGCTGGAACATCGCGATCGTCGCCGCCCTGGTGACGGCCGCCGCTCAGCCGCTGTCGAGGCGCCCCGGCGGCCGATGGACCACGGCAGCGGTCGCCGCCGCCACGGTCGGCGGGTACGTCCTGCTGACCGGAGCCAGCCCATCGGTCGTGCGGGCAGCGCTCATGGCCGCCGCGATGCTCGTCGCGCGCCTGGGTGGCTCGCGCGCGCACGCCGCCTCCGCCCTGGCGTTGGCCGCCCTCGTCATGCTGCTGGCCGCGCCGCCGGTGCTGTGGGACGTCGGCTTCCAGCTCTCGCTGCTGGCGACGGCGGGGCTGGTCTGGTTCGGCGCACCGATCGAGCGCCGCCTTCGCCGATGGCCGGGCTGGATTCGCGAGCCGGTCGCGCTGACGCTCGCCGCACAGCTAACGACGCTTCCGGTCATCCTCGTCAACTTCGAGCGCCTCTCGCTGGTGGCGCCCATCGCGAACGTGCTGGTCGTGCCACTCGTGCCGGTCGCGATGCTGTTCAGCGCAATCGCCTCGACCGCCGGCGTCCTCGTCGCGTGGCTCCCGGTGCCGGTCATCGGTGGCGCGCTGACGTGGCTCGCCGGCGGAGCCGCCTGGCTCGTCCTGCGGTTGATCGTCTGGATCGGAACGACGGTCGCATCGGCGCCGCATGCGGCGGTGGACGTGATCGTGCCGCCGGCACTGGCCGTCGCCTGGCTGCCGATGCTGGCGCTCGCGAACTGGGCGATCCGCGAGCCCGATGCAGCGCCCATGTTGTCGGCACCCGACGGCTCGCCGAGCCGGTTCGGCGCGATCGTGCGGCGCGTCGCGCGTCCGCTGCCGATCGGGGCTGGGCTGGTGGGCCTCCTGCTGGCGATCACGATCGCGTCGCGCCCGGACGGGTTGCTTCACCTCACGGTGCTCGATATCGGGCAGGGGGACGCCATCTTGGTCGAGGCGCCCGACGGCACGACGACGCTCGTCGACGGCGGGCCGGACCCAGAGCTGACCCTGCGACGGATGGGCGCGAACCTGCCGTTCTTCGCCCGACGCATCGATCTGCTCGTGCTCAGCCATCCGCATCAGGACCATGTCGCCGGGCTCGTCGACGTGCTGGATCGCCACCGCGTCGGCGCGCTCCTGCACGCCGGCATCCCGTTCGCGAACCCGGCCAACAACCGCCTCCTGACCGATGCGGCCCGTGCCGCCCTTCCGACCGTCCTGGCACGCGCGGGCCAGCGCCTCGATCTCGGGGCGGGCACCTTCGCCACCGTCCTCTATCCCACGCAGGCCGACGCCGACGCGCCGCTGCCAGAGGGCGACATCAACAACGGGTCGGTCGTGCTGCTGCTCGAGATGGGTGGCTTCTCGGCGCTGCTGACTGGCGACGCCGAGGCGCCGGTCGAGACCGTGCTCGTCTCGCGCGGCCTGGTGGGACCCGTCGACGTCCTGAAGGTCGGCCACCACGGCTCGAATTCGTCCACGACGCCCGGGCTGGTCGACGCCGTCCGTCCCTCGGTCGCCGTCATCTCGTCCGGCGAGGGCAACGAGTACGGTCATCCGGCACCGGAGACGCTGGGCACCCTCGCGCGCCCGGGGATCGCCGTCTTCCGAACCGATCTCGACGGCGACGTCGAGGTCGTCACCGATGGCCTCACGCTCCGCGTGCAAACCGACGGCGGCTCGACCGGGGCGCTGGCGGTGCATGGGCTGGCGGGCGCCGGTAGCATCGGTCCGTGGCCATCCCCGACCGAGACACCGCCCGACGGCTGCTGGCCGGCGCCGGGCTGCCTGACGGCATCGTCGTACACTCCGAGGGCGTGGCTCGCGTCGCCGTGGCGGCCGCCGGGCTGGTGGCCGAGGCCTCGATCCCGGTGGACGGCGCGCTGGTCGAAGCGGCAGCACTCCTCCACGACATTGACAAGGTCGAGATCCGCCGCACCGGTGGCGAGCACGGCATCGTCGGGGCGATGCGGCTCGAGGCGCTTGGCTACCCCGAGCTCGCGATGCCGGTCGCCTCCCACCCGGTCACCGCGCTCCTCGACGACGATCGCCACCCCATCGGCTGGCCGTCGGTCCTCGTGGCCGTGGCCGACCGCCATGTGGCGCTGGCGTTCATGACCGTTGACGAGCGCCTGGACGACATGAAGGCGCGGCATCCCCGGCACGCCGAATCGATCGAGACGGCGCGGCGGCCCGCCCATGCCCTCGAGGAGCAGCTGGCCGAGGCGACCGAGCTGTCCGTCGACGACCTCGTGGCTCTCCTGCGCGCGGCATGGGAGGCCGGCGGGTGAGCGTGGCGCTCCTCCTCGTCCACGGCGACGACGGCTTCGGCCTGGACGCCGCGGTACGTGACTTCGCGGCCTCGATCGACGCGAACGACGTCGTCGAGGTCAACGCCGGATCGGCGCCCGACGGCGCGATCGACCGCGCGCAGCTCGAGGCCGGAACGATGAGCCTTTTCGGAGCGCACCTCGCGGTCCTCCGTCAACCGCTCAAGGCCGCCGGTCGCTCGACCGCACTGGCGGACAAGCTGCTGGCGCTGGTCACCGATCTGCCCGACGGCTCCGCGCTGGCGCTGCTCGAGGAGCGCCCATCGCGCGACATCACGAAGCCGCCGGCGCTGCTGAAGCGCCTGGCCGACGCGGTGAAGGCCCGCGGCGGCCGCGTCGAGGAGCATGCGGCCCCGCGCCGCGGTGAGCTGCGCGGCTGGATCACGGCGCACGCGGCGCGCATCGGCGTGAAGATCGAGACCCGGGCGGCGCATGTGCTGGCCGAGCGCACCGGAGGCGGCATCTGGGAGACCGACGTCGAACGCGGCGAGATGACCCGGATCGCCGACTCGGAGCTGCGCAAGCTCGCCACGTACGCGGGTAAGCGGCCGATCACCGCGGACGACGTCGAGGCGCTGACAGCGGACACGCGGCCCGCATCGGTCTTCGCGATCACCAATGCCATCGACCGGCGCGAGCCCGCGGCCGCAGCGGCGGCACTCCAGCGCGCCCTCGACGAGGGGCAGCCCGGGTTGCGGATCCTCGCCTCACTGGCGGGACGGGTGAGCGACCTGATCGTCGCCCGCGACCTCGCCGCGCGGAAGACGCCGCCGGGCGAGATCGCGAAGCGCGTGGCGCGTGGCAATGCCCGCGTGGCCGAACGGCTGGTGGATGCGGCGAGGCGCTATCGGGGCGAGGAGCTCGAGGCGATGCTCATCGGCCTGTGGGAGGCCGACCTGGCAATCAAGTCGAACGCGATGGAGGAGCAGCCCGCACTCGCCGCATGGCTCGGCGAGCAGGTGATGGCGCGACGCGCCTAGGCGGCCGGGGCCTGACCGGCCTGGCCGGTCTGGAGGACGCGATCGGACTCGATCGCGAAGGTGCAGCGCGCGCCGTCGAGGCCGAGGATGCCGATCAGTTGCTGGTCGACATACAGCTGGCGGCACGGCACGCACAGCGCGCCGGGGATGGCGAAGAAGAGGCGCTCATCGGCTGCCGGGTCGCGGAAGACGGTGTCGAACACGGACGTCAGCAGCGCCCCGCTGCAGAAGCGGCAGGTCTCGATCGGTCGCGAACGTCGCGCCTGGGCAGTCATGGCAACGAGCATGCGAACGCAGGGCGCCGCTCTCAATGGGACCGATGGGCCACCCCTGCGGGACCGACCCCGTACTTCCGGATGTCAGGGGATTCTCGTCAAGAGCAGCAAGGTCGGCACCAACTTTCTGCTCGTGCTCTTCTTGCTCGCGCGCCACGACGCGAGGTCGTGGCGCTAGACGACGCGTACGACCTGGGCGGCTTTGCCCCACAGCCGCTCGAGGCCGTAGTACTCGCGCTCCTCGGGCGCAAAGACATGGACGATGACGCTCCCGTAGTCGAGCAGCACCCAGCGCGACGACTCGCGTCCCTCGACGCCCAGCGGGCGAGTCCCCTCCTTGCGCAGCTCGTCGACGATCGCGCCGGCCAGCGCCTGGGCCTGGCGGTCGGAGCGCCCCGACGCGATGACGAAGAAGTCGGCCATCGTCGTGAGCTCGGCGGTCCGCAGCAGGACGATATCGTTGCCCTTCTTGTCGGACGCGATCTCGACGATCCGGTGCGCGAGCTCGGCGGCATCGGACGGGATCTCCACGCGGTCGGGATCGGTCAGGACGGGCCACTCCTTCGCTCGCGGCGGTAGAGCCCGCGATCGACGATCAGCTCCTCGACGCCGCGCGGCACAAGGTAGCGGATGGCGTGTCCGGCCGCCACTCGCTCGCGGACCTCAGTGCTGCTGACGTCGAGCGATGGCCCGTCGAGCAGGTGGATGCGGCTGGCACGCTCACCGAACCGCTCATCGAGCGCCGACCGATCCGGCAGCGCCACGCCCGGCCGCGGCCCCACGACCCACTCGATCCGCTCGAGGAGCTCGTCCGGTTGGCGCCACGTGTCGATCTGCGCCAGCGAGTCGGCGGCCATGAGCAGGAACAGATCGGCCTCGTCGCCGTAGAGGCGTCGCAGCTCGACGACGCTGTCGATCGTGTACGACGGCCCAGCGCGCTCCATCTCGATGAGCGTCAGCTCAAAGGCCTCGTCGCCGGCGATGCCCAGGCGCGTCATCAGCAGCCGATCGGCCGCGCTCGCCATCCCCTCGCCGGGCTTGTGCGGTGGCTGCGCGGCCGGCATGAACAGCACCCGGTCGAGACCGATGGCGTCCGCCGCCAGCGTCGCCAGCCACAGGTGCCCGACATGCGGCGGGTCGAAGGTGCCGCCCAGGATCCCGATCCGCCTCGCGCTCTCCGCGACCCATTCCGGGGCACGCTCGGTGCGCGGTGCGGCGAAGAGGTCGATCGTCACTCGTCCTCGCCCCATTCGAGCTCGGCCGGACCGATGTGCACCGTCATCCCCGGCCCGGCCCCGCGCTTCCGGAGCTCGTCGTCGACCCCGAGCCGCTCGAGAAGGCGCCAGAAGCGGTCGCGCGACTCGTCGTTTTCGAAGTCGGTGCGGGCGGCCGCCGTCTCGACGCGCCTGCCCTTCACCCTGAGACCGTCACCGTCGGCGACCACCTGCCAGCCCTCGGCCAGCGGGTCGAAGCGATGGATCACCCGCTCGTCGTCCGCCGGCTCGGCGGCCGCGTGTGCCTCGGCCTCGTCGAGCGCGGTCGCCAGCCGTGCGCGGAGCTCATCGAGCCCGGTGCCATCGTGGGCGCTCACGCCGATCGCGCCGGCCAACTGGTCGCGGACCTCCGGCCAGTGATCGCGCACATCGGGCAGGTCCAGCTTGGTGACGACGAGCGGCATCGGGCGCGCCATGAGCGCTGGGTCGTGCAGGCGCAGCTCCTCGGCGACGGCCTCCCACTCGGGCACCGGCTCGCGCGCCGCGCCATCGACGACCCCGACCAGCACGCGGGTGCGCTCGACATGGCGGAGGAACTGGTGGCCGAGGCCCTTGCCCTCGTGGGCGCCCTCGATGAGGCCGGGCACGTCGGCGATGATTGCCAGCCGCTCGCCGTCAGGGTCGAGCGCGATCACCCCGAGATTCGGGCTGACCGTGGTGAATGGATAGGCGCCGACCTCCGGGCGGGCCTCGGTGAGCGCCGCCAGCAGCGTCGACTTGCCGGCATTCGGCGCGCCCACCAGGCCGATGTCCGCGATCAGCTTCAGCTCAAGCTCGACCCAGCGCTCCTCGCCGGGCGTGCCCTTCTCGGCGTGTCGCGGTGCCCGGTTCGTCGGCGTCGCGAAGCGCGCATTGCCGCGCCCGCCACGTCCGCCGCGTGCGACCACCAGCCGGTCGTCGCTCTCGAGCAGCTCGCCGATCCGCTCGCCCTCGGGATGGGAGCGAACGACGGTGCCGGGCGGGACGCGCACGACGACGTCGGTCGCGCTGCGGCCGTGCGCCTTGCGCCCGGTGCCGCGCCCGCCGGGGGAGGCGCGGAAGTGACGCTTGCGCTGGAAATCGCCGAGCGTCGTCTGGCCGGGCTCGACGACCAGGATCACGCTCCCGCCGTTGCCGCCATCTCCGCCGTCCGGACCGCCACGAGGGACGTGCGCCTCGCGACGGAAGGTGCTGGCGCCGTCGCCGCCGGCGCCACCGGCGACGAGGATGCGCGCGCGGTCAGCGAAGCCGGGCATCAGGGGCGGAGCATACGCCTGCGATCGGCGCCGGCAATTGGACGGAGATACGCCGCCGGACGCGGTCTACAGATAGCGCAGGGGGTTGTCGATCACGCCGTTCACGATCACCTCGAAGTGAACGTGCGGCCCGGTGCACATGCCCGTGCAGCCGACTCCGCCGATCGCCTCCCCGGCGGATACGAGCTGGCCGGGCGAGACCCCGATCGAGCCGAGGTGGTTGTAGACCGTGATCATCCCGTTGCCGTGGTCGATCGAGATCACGTATCCGCCCCCGTTGGCGCGCCAGCCTGCCGAGGTGACGACGCCGGCCTGGGCGGCCGATACCTGCGCCCCGTACGGCGCCGCGATGTCGAGCGCCAGGTGCCCGGCGTGGTAGTACTGGCTGACCGAGCCGGCTGGCACCGGCCATGCGAGGGCGGTGGGAGCCGCCGCAGGGGCGCGGATTGTCGTCGAGTTGACACCGGTGGCTGTCGACGTGGAACCGACGTTGCCAGGCGCCGGGAGGGGCGTGGCATCGGGATCGACCGCCACGGGCTGTGGGAGCGGGCCGCTCGACGTGGGGAGGACGGAGCGGGCGCTGCGGTCGAGGATGGCCGCCTTCTCGTCGGCGCCGTCGCGCGTGTCGAACTGGCTCGTCGCGAACTCCTGGCTCGGAGGGGCGACGCCGTAGACGGTGGTGACGAAGGGGGCTGATCCGGCGAAGTGGTTGCCATCGGCGGCCGTCTCGGCCGTCCCCGAGAGTCCGGCAAAGCCGGCGGCGGCCACGAGGCTGGCGACTGACAGGTGAGTGATCACCCGTGTCGGCAGACTCCATTTCGTGATACGGCGAAGGCGCCGGCGCGGATCAGGCAATAGGAAACTGAGCTCCGCCTACACGGGTTGAAGGGTCAACGCTGCTGCACGAATCTCCTGTCGGTCCGACCGGGAGGTCAGCGCCCCCGCCGTTGGCCGATGGCCGGATCTCATGCTCGGCGCATGGTAGCAGCGTGAAATAGGACCGGCAACCGGATTCCGCGCCAGGGCGTGACGGTACCTGCGGGTCCTCCGGTTTGGTGCGGTGCGCAGCGCTTCAGGGCCCTTCGGTCGAGAGCTGAAGCGGCGCCGACCCCCTGTCGGCCAGGGACGCACGCGCGACCGATAGCGAGATCCATGCCACGGCTCGCCCGCCGGCCGAAGCGAGCGGGAGATTCACCCAGACGACGACCGACTCGCCGGGCTCGAGCGCCGGGATCTCGGCGTCGAGCGCCTCGAGACTCTCGGGCGCCACTGCAAGGTAGGGCGCATCGGTCTGCTCCCATCCGGCGACGAGCACCGAGCCCACGGTCCACGCCTCGGTGCCGGTGTTCGTGAGCCGCAGCTCGACCGGGCCGTCGGGCAGCGGCGAGGGCCAGAAGGGCGGGCCGTCACCGGGGACCGGTTGCGGCGCGACGCCGACCGGCGCGTCCGCGAGGCCGATGCGCCCGGCCAGCCGCCGCGCGCCGAAGAACTCGACGAGCCCGTCGAAGAGGCCATCGGCGACGGCCTCCTGGCCCGCCGCGGAGGCGAGCAGGTCGTGCTCCGCGCGAAGCGTGATCGAGCCCACCTCGGCGAGGGCGGATGGCATGAGGAGGCCGCGCTGCGGCTTGCAGAACTCGTCGCCCTCGCGCTCGCATGTGTCGCCGTCCGCCCAGGTGCGGCTGATCGCGTAGTAGGCGACCGCCTCGGTGCCGCGGTCCTGGCGCCTGTAGGTCGTCAGCGGGTCGATGGCGGCCACGGCGCCGCGCTGGATCGCATCGGCCAGGCCGGCGCTGCCGTCGGGCCCCCACGGCGTCTCGTCGTCGTAGAAGGTCTGGCCGAAGGCGATCTCGATCACCTGGCCGGCCTCCGTCGGCGAGTTGATGTGGATGCTGACGAACGCGTCGGCGCCGGCAAGGTTGGCCATGTCGATGCGGGCCTGGAGCTCGTCGCGGGTGCGGATGCGCCCGCTCTCCTCGAATCCGGCATTGCCGTCGCCGTCGACGTCGCGCCATGGAGGCCCCTCGCAGCCGAAGTCCGGATCGAGATCGCCGGCCAGCGCCCCGTCGCCCTCGCGGATCATCACGACGCCGATGCCATCGGCCTCGAGCCGATCGCGCAGGCGTTGCGCCATCAGCAGGGTCATCGTCTTCTCCGCCAGCTCCTCGCCGCGCTGCGACGGGTCGGGGACGCCCCAGTCGAGGCATCCGCCGTGACCGGCATCGATGGCGACGACGATCGCCCCCGGGTTCGGCGCGTACACCTCGCTGTCCGACCCGGGCGCCGGCTCCACCGCCGCGGTGAGGGGAGTGCCGGATGGAGCGGCGGTCGCCGAGGGCAGACTCGCCGAGGGCGACGCGGTGAACGAGGCGGTCCCCGCGTCGCAGGCTGCGAGCAGGACGAGTGCCATGGCGACGGCAGCGAGTCGGCGCATGGCGCGCATCGGCTCGAGCATGCCGAGTGTCGGTCGTCGCGAGGTCGGGGCTACGGCCGCTCGGAGGCCTCGACGCTTTTCGAGAGCGAGACGAGGAATTCGGCGTTGTTCTTCGTCTTGCCGAGCCGCTGCATGAGCAGCTCGATGCCTTCGTTCGGGCCGACCGCGGACAGCATCCGGCGCATCGTCCAGACCATCCGCAGCTCGTTCTCGTCGAGCAGCAGCTCCTCGCGCCGGGTCCCGGATCGCAGGACATCGATGGCCGGGAAGATCCGCTTTTCGGACAGCTTGCGATCGAGGGCCAGCTCCATGTTGCCGGTGCCCTTGAACTCCTCGTAGATGACATCATCCATTCGCGAGCCGGTGTCGACCAGGCAGGTGGCGATGATCGTCAGCGAGCCGCCGTTCTCGATGTTTCGCGCGGCCCCGAAGAACCGCTTCGGCGGGTAGAGCGCGACGGGATCGACGCCGCCGGACAGGGTCTTGCCGGACGCCGGGAGGGCGAGGTTGTAGGCACGCGCCAGCCGGGTGATCGAGTCGAGCAGGATGACGACGTCGCGACCGGTCTCGACCTGGCGCTTGGCGATCTCGAGGCACATCTCCGCGACGCGGGTGTGGTTCTCGGTCGGCTCGTCGAAGGTCGAGGAGTAGATCTCACCCTTCACCGAGCGCTCCATGTCCGTGACCTCCTCGGGCCGCTCACCGATGAGGGCGACCATGAGCAGGGCCTCGGGCGCGTTGTCGGTGATGCCCGCCGCGATGTGCTTGAGGACGGTCGTCTTGCCGGCCTTGGCCGGCGACAGGATCAGGCCGCGCTGGCCCTTGCCGACCGGGCTGATGAGGTTGATGAGGCGCTGGGTCAGGTTCTTCTGATCGGTCTCCAGGTCGAACATCTCGTCGGGGAAGACCGGCACGAGCGAGTCGAAGTACGGCCGGCGCTTGGCGATCTCGGGCTCCACGCCGTTCACCGTGTCGACGCGCAGCAGGCCCCAGTACTTCTCCTGGTCCTTCGGCTGGCGGGTCTGACCGGTGACGCGATCACCGGTCCGCAGGCCGAAGCGACGCACCTGCGACGAGCTGACGTAGATGTCCTGCGGCGAGGGCATCACGCCATTCACGCGCAGGAACCCGAAGCCCTCGTCGACGATCTCGAGAATCCCCTCGGCGACGCCCGGCTGGCCGTTGCGGTCGCGCGGCTGCGTTGGCGCCAGGGGAACGACGTCGAGCAGCTTGAGGACGAGGTCCGAGTGCTCGAGCGCGTCCGAGCCCTCGATGTCGTGCTCGGCGGCCAGCTCGCGCAGCTCGTCGACCGACTTCGCCTGCAGGTCGGCGAGATTCAGGCCGTCCTCGTCCGCGTCGGTCGGGAATGGGCCGGTGAAGATGGACGAGTACTGCCCCGACGCGTAGTCGTTGCGGCGGCGCTGGCTGAACCCGCGCTGGTTCCCTCCTTGACGGCGAGGGGCATTGTCGGCGCGGCGTCGCGATCGGCGGCGCTGCTGCTGGGGCCGTGCGTCGTCGTTCATGGCCGCCTCGCCTGCCAGCGGTGGTTCATTGGGGATCTGACCTCGATGTGCTTGGGTGCAACGTCCTGCTCGGCCGGGAGACGGCGTCAGGATCGGCAGTTGAAGGGGACGACCTCCGGGCGGACACGACCGACGGTCGGGCAGTGAGGTTCGGGATCGCGTGCGGTCAAGTGATCAGACCTTGCGGGTCCCGGCACGGGTGGTGATGTTGGGCCCGCCGTATCCGCTCATCTCGCCGATGAGCCGCGTCCGGATCTGACGCAGGACGGGTCTCCAGTCCAGGCCATCATACCCGAGTTCGGCAAGCGCGTCCGCCATTGACGTCGCGGCTCCGACGCGGTCCAGGAGCGTGTCGGCGGTCTCCTCGCTCCACCAGCGCTGGCCGTGCCGCTCCTCGAGCACCTCGACCAGCATCGCCCCCAGCAGGGCCGTCTCGAGCCTGCGGACCGATCCGAACGGCTGAGCGATGTTGGCCAGGTAGGCGGCCTCGGTCACGCTCGCGCCGATGTGGTGCCCGACGATGCCGCTGTAGTAGGCGCGCTGGAGGGCGGCATCGGTCGCGGAGTAAAGTCGGAGCTCGTAGGTGAGCTCGGCCTGCGCGCGCCGCAGGTGGAGGAGGCGCACGAAGGTGGCGAAGTCGATGAATGCGGCCACCTCCGCAGGCGCCATCTCGATCTCGTCGGCGAGCCAGTCGGGGTCGGCGATGAGCGTCGCGTACGCGGCGCCGACGATCATGGTGCCGATGACGTCGCCGGGCTCGCCGCGAAGCTGCGCCGCGACCGCGCGCCAGCCGTCGATGCCGGCGACCTCGAAGGGGACGCGCCGCGCCGCGTCCAGGGCGCGGCGCACCTCGCGCGGGCCGAACCAGCTCGACCACGAGCTGCCCCGCTCGACATACCACAGGTCGGCCTCGACAGCGTCGCCCTGCTCGATCCCGATGAGCGCCAGGTAGCGCCGGAGCGCCGCGTAGTACGGGGTCTCGACGTTGAAGGAGAACCGCTCGAGGCCGGCGAGCATGGCGGCCGGGTCGGTCCCCTCCTTCGCCGCCTTGGCCACGGGGTCGCCGGCCGCGCGCCAGGCGTCGAGACGCCTGACGTAGAGCGGGTTCAGCGCGTCGAGCGCATCGGCGTAGAGGGCGTAGGCCCCTTCGCGCGCCATGCGGTCGTCAAGGCGTGCCACGCGCTCCGGAAGGGCGTCCAGGCGGACCCGCTCACCGCGCCAGACGACGATCGTGCGCGCCCGGGCGTCGGCGATGCCGCGGTCGAGGTCCACGGTCGCCGAGGTGCGTCGGCGAGCCGGGGCGCGCGACGTCACGTGGTCGTCTCGACCGCGGTCGTGGTGCGCCGTCGGGGGGCCGACGCGGGCTTCGCAGTGCGGCGGATGCCGGCGGCCGCGCCCACGAAGTCGCGGAACAGCGGATGCGGCCGGTTCGGGCGGCTCTTCAGCTCGGGATGCGCCTGGGTGGCGACGAACCAGGGGTGGTCGCGCAGCTCGACGTACTCGATCAGCCGTCCGTCGGGCGAGACGCCGCTGAAGCGCATGCCGGCGGCGTCGAGGCGCTCGCGGTAGGCGTTGTTGACCTCGAACCGATGGCGGTGGCGCTCGTAGGCGATCTCGGTGCCATAGGCTTCGCGCACCCTCGACCCGTCCTCGAGGCGCGCGGGGTAGAGGCCGAGGCGCATCGTGCCCCCCTTGTCGGTGACGTCGGCCTGGTCGGGCATGAGGTCGATGACCGGGTGCTCCGTGAAGACGTTGAACTCGCTCGAGTTCGCATCCTCCGTGCCGAGCGCCTCCCGTGCGAACTCGATCACCGCGCACTGCAGGCCGAGGCAGAGGCCGAGAAACGGGATGTTGTTGCGGCGCGCCCAGCGGATGGCGCGGATCTTCCCCTCGACGCCGCGGTAGCCGAAGCCGCCGGGCACGATGATGCCGGTGACGCCCGCCAGCTCGTCGGCGACCTGCGCCGGCTCGATTCGCTCGAGGTGCTCGGAGCGGATCCAGCGCACGGCGACGTCGACGTTGTGGTGCAGGGCGGCGTGCTTGAGCGCCTCGCCGACGCTGATGTAGGCGTCAGGCAGCTCGGTGTACTTGCCGACGATGGCGATCTCGAGCGGCGCGCGGGGCGCGCGAATCCGGTTCACGAGCTCCTGCCACTCGGCAAGGTCCGGCTCGCCGCTGGGCAGCTCGAGCTCGCGGGTGATCAGCTTGCCGAGGCCGGCGCGCTCGAGCTGGATCGGCACTTCGTAGATGCTCCGCGCCGTGCGCAGCGGGATGACGGCGTGGACGTCGACATCGGTGAAGAGGCTGACCTTGTCGAGGATCTCCTCGTCGATCGACTCGTCGCTGCGCAGGATAATGATGTCGGGCTGGATGCCGATGCCACGCAGCGTGCTCACCGAGTGCTGCGTGGGCTTCGTCTTCAGCTCCCCGGTGGCGCCGATCTGCGGCAGCCAGGTGACGTGAACGTAGAGCACGTTGCGGCGTCCGACGTCCTTGCGCATCTGGCGGATGGCCTCGAGGAACGGCAGAGACTCGATGTCGCCGACCGTTCCGCCGACCTCGACGATGACGACGCCGTGCGCCGCGAGGCCACTGGCCGCGACGCTCCCGGTGCCCTCGCGCGCGACGCGCGCGATCCGCTCCTTGATCTCGTTGGTGATGTGCGGGATGACCTGCACGGTCCCGCCGAGGTAGTCGCCGCGCCGCTCCTTGGCGATGACGCTCTGGTAGATGCGCCCGGTGGTGACGTTCGAGGCCTGCGAGAGGTTCTCGTCGATGAAGCGCTCGTAATGGCCGAGGTCGAGGTCGGTCTCGGCGCCGTCATCGGTGACGAAGACTTCTCCATGCTGGTACGGCGACATCGTTCCCGGATCGATGTTGATGTACGGGTCGAGCTTGAGAATGCTGACCGGCACGCCGCGAGCCTTGAGGATGCGACCGATGCTGGCCGCGGTGATGCCCTTGCCGAGCGAGCTGGTGACGCCACCCGTCACGAAGACGTACTTGGGCATCGGGTAGTCCTCCGCGTGCGGCTGGGCGTGGCGGAAGCGCGACACGCGAGCAGGGACGCCGTGGATCTGCTCGGGACGAAATCATACTCCAGTTCCTCACCCGCCGTACGTGCGTTCCGGCGCGAATCCGAGCTCTATCCTTCGTCCATGCCCGTCCGGCGCGACCCCGCCACGCACGTCCTCGTCGCGTTCATCCGCAACGGACGTCTGACCTCGCTGCCGAGCCGGTCGAGCTACCGCCTCGCGGCATTGGCGGTCCTGGCCGAGCGCTTCGAGCGCGACCACCTCTACGATGAGCGCGAGGTGAACGCGATGTTGGCCGACGATGCGCCCGATCCGGCGACCCTGCGCCGCCTGCTCGTCGACCACGGCTTCCTGGGACGGAGGAACAGGGTGTACTGGCGCGAGCGACCGAGCCCGCCCGCCAGCACCTGAGGCCGAGCGCGCCGTGTCCGGCGTCGCCGCCGTCGTTCGCCTCGTTCACCCCGCGCCGGCGGCGACGGTCATTGCCCTGAGCGCCGTCCTGGGCGCCATCCTCTCGGCCCAGTCGGGCCTCGATCCGGGCTGGCGCCTGGCGCTGACGACCCTGGCGGTGGCGGGCTCGCAGGTCATGACCGGCGCACTGAACGACTGGGCAGATCGAGACCGTGACCGCGTCGCCCAGCCGACGAAGCCGATTCCCTCCGGTGCGGTCTCGCCCGCGATGGCACTCTGGGTTGCCGGTTTCGGCGCGGCAGTGCAGCTCGCCGCGTCGCTGCCGCTCGGGCCGGTGCCGCTGCTGCTCGGCGCGGCGGCATCGGGCTCGGCGGTGGCCTACAACCTGTGGCTGTCGCGCACGCCGCTCTCGGTGCTCCCCTACCTGGTCAGCTTCGGCTTGCTGCCGCTGTGGGTGGCGGCGGGTGTCGGCGTCGACCTCGCCCGCGTCGCGGTCGCCCCGCTGATCGTCGGGCCATTCGCGGCCGCCGCGCACCTGGCCAACACACTGCGCGACTTCGACGCCGACGCGCGGCTCGGGTCTCGCAACCTGGCACAGACCCTCGGGCGCGCGACCGCGTTCCGCCTGGCGTGGGTGCTGGTCATGGCCGTCGGGCTGGGCGTCGGCGTCGCCCTGGTCGTCGGCGCGCAGGTGGCGCCGGCATCGGTCGGGCTGGGGCTGGTCGGGCTCGTCGCGGTGGGGCAAGGCGTGGCGGGTCCGCAGCGGTTGTGGATCGGGATGCTCGTCGCGGCGGTGTGCTGGACGGCGGCGTGGGCGCTGGCCACGGCCTGAACGGTCCATTTGCCCGCGAGCCGTCCGAATTCCCGTGGCGTGGGAGTTACGGCGTTCGCTAGGCGCGCGAACGGTCCACGCTGAGCTTGGGATGCCCGTCAGGTGGGAATCACAGCCCTTCGAGATTTCCCACCAGCGCAATGCCCGTGGAGAGGGAATTCGCACCGTTCGGCCCTCGCGGGATGCCACAATGCGCAATCGGCGGGAATTCGGACGATTCGCGCCGAGAACCAGCGAACCGGCGCATCGGGCGCCGGTTCAGCGAGGTCCGGATCGGTCCAAAGGGCGGATCCAACCGGAGCTAGATCGTGTCGTCGAGCTCCATCACGTCCTCATCGGTCTCTTCGGTGAGCTTCAGCCACACGAACAGGCCGGCGAGGATGGTGAGCGGGATGACGATCATCGCGGCGACGACGGCGGCGATGCCAATGAGCAAGACCTTGATCGCCTTCATTCGCAAGTCCCTTCTAGGGTGCGCCGGTGGGCTTCGGCGCGGAGTGCTCTCGCTGCTCGGGTGCGGCCCCGATCATAACCAAGATCTCGTCTCGCGTGAATTCGGCGAGCTGGTGCGCCGCGCGTGACCCGGCGACGCCGAAGAGCCGAACCACGAAGGACCCTTCCTGCTCGAAGAGGAATACGTCGTGCGGCCTCTGCGAGTCGACGTAGCTGCCGATCACGCGCATGGCGTGCTCGTAGTAGTTCGTGATGTCGGCGTGCGGGACGTTCTCTGGCGAGTTCCCGCGGTCCGCGACTCTCACGTCCATGAGCTCGGCGACCTGGTCGTCGGTGAGCTCGTAGGTGCGCTTCACTGCCGTTCCGAAGCTGTCCGAGTCGGCGCCGCCTGCCTGGAGGCCGAGACCCTGGAGCACGAATCCGGTCTCGAGCTCGAGGAGGAGGAGCTCCTTCAAAGCCTCGCGATCGGCGAATGCACCGATGCTCCGCAGGACCTCTTCCCACTGCTGGCGCGGGCTGCCGTCGTAGATGCGCACGATCGGGCGAGCATACCCCCGCCCGCCGTCAGGTCAAGACCGCCGCGATGGTACCCGCGGTGCGCGCATTGGCGACGATCAGACCGATGTTCACGCGCAGCGTCCTCCCTCCCGACGCCCGCGCGAGGGACCCGAGCACGTGCGGCGTGAGGGCTCCGGCGCGGATCCCCCGGCGCTCTGCGTCATTCATCGCCGCATCGCTCCAGGCCTGCACCTCACCAGGTTCGATGGCCAGGTCGGCGGGCGGCGGCTGGACGATGAGGATGCCGCCGGCGCCCGGGATGGACCGATGCGCCGCGATCGCGGCGGCCGCCGCGATGGCGCTGTCGACGCGGTGCGGCAGGCGCAGGCCGGAGGTCGTGCTGTAGAAGGCCGGCAGCTCATCGGTGCCGTAGCCGACGACCGGCACCCGGCGCGTCTCGAGCAGCTCGAGCGTGGCGGGCAGGTCGAGGATCGACTTCGCGCCCGAGCAGACCACCGCGACCGGCGTGGCCGCCAGCTCGTCGATGTCGCTCGACACGTCGAAGCTCTCGGCCGCTCCGCGGTGGACGCCGCCGATGCCGCCGGTCGCGAATGTCGCGATCCCCGCGAGGTGGGCCGCCCGCATCGTGGCGCTCACCGTCGTCGAGGCAAGGGCCCTGCTGGCGAGGAGCGGTCCCAGATCGCGCGAGGCGCCCTTGACGATCCGCCGTTCCGGGTCCGCGAGCCGCTCGAGCAGCGCGCGATCCGCGCCGACGAAGATGCGTCCGTCCTCCACGGCAACGGTGGCCGGGATGGCACCCGCTTCTCGCACCGCGGCCTCGGCCGCCAGCGCCGTCTCGAGGTTGTGAGGCACCGGGAGCCCCTGGGCGATGAGGCTCGACTCGAGGGCCACGACGCCCAGGCCGTTGGTGATCGCGTCGCGAACCTCGTCTGAGACCGCAAGGAAGCTCGGTGTCATTCGTTCGACTCGTCGGGCACGCGGGTCTGCGCGCCGGGCACGCGCGTGACCTCCGCGGCGAAGGCCGCGGCGACGGCCAGCGCGTGATCGAGCATGGCCGGCGAGGGCGGCCACGGCGGCTCGCGAAGCTCGGCGATGAAGGCGGCCGCGAACGCATCGCCGGCGCCAGTCGTGTCGGCGGCGGGGACGCGGTCGATCCGGACGCGTCGGACCTCCAGTTCGGAGTTCGGGTACGCCGCATCCACGCCGTCCGGACCGGTCACCACGACGACGGCGGCGGCATCGAGGGCAAGCTTCGCGGCATCGGCGCCGACCGCGCCGGCCTCGTCGGCGTTCATGACCACGAGATTCGGGCGCAGGGAGCGCGCGCGGAGCCACCAGTCGCTCGCAGCGCCATCCGGTAGCGAACAACCGACGACGGCAATGAGACCACCGCGATCGTTCAGCCGCAGCTCGCCGTCCTCGAGCAGCACATAGCCCGACACGATGGTCCAGGCGGCAGTCGCGTTGAAGCTCAGCGGCAGCAGCTGGATGCGGCGGCTGAACATCGTGCGCTCGCCGTCGGCGGCGACGAGGATGACCACGACGCCGCTTCCGCCCGTTCCCGCCGCCTCGAGCAGCACCCCCTCCGCCGAGAGCGCGTGACGCACGATTCGACCGGCGACATCCTCACCGAGCGCGCACACGAGCCGGACCGGGACACCGCGGCGGACCAACCTGACGGCGATGTTCGCGCCCTGGCCGCCCGGCGCCGCACGGACGGCGGCCGGGACGTCTCCGCCAGGACGAGGCGCATCCTCTGGCGCAACGGCCACGTCGAGGACGGCATCGCCGATCACGAGGAACTCCGACGCGTCCCGCATCGGTCCTACAGCGGCTGGCGCGAGGCGAAGCCCTCGCGCGTCGTGTGCCAGTAGCCGAGGTCGCCGTCCGACAGCTTCCAGCACAGCCAGGCCCGCTCGCCGTCGCGCACGGTCGGGAAGTCGATCAGCCCCTCGTCGAGGTCGCGGACGACGATCCCGAGCGATTCGAGGTGCTCGAGGAGCGCCCGCATGACGTCGGTGGACGGCTCCGGCCGCCGACGCTCGACCGCCAGCTGGAGCAGCGCCGAGCGCACGAAGGGAACGAGGGTCCGCGCCTCCTCGACGGTGTACGTCACTTGCATGGCCATGCGGAGGCCGATGGTAGTGCTAGGATCGAGCCCTCGACGGGCCTGCTCCGCGACGCGACGGCGCCCGCCGAACGCCGGAGGTGACGCTGAGGCGCCATGGCCGACGAGGATCGCCGCACCGCGAACGGCATCAACGACGAGGCGCCGCCAGGCGCCGATCCGTACACCGCCTACGACGACTTCACCCTCCCGGCCTATGTCGGCCTGCCGAGCTTCCAGAAGCTGCCCTGGGTGACCGATGCCGGCGCCCTGGCGCTTGAGCGACCGGACGTCGCGATTGTCGGCGCCCCCTACGACGACTCGGTCAGCCACCGGCCGGGTGCGCGGTTCGGGCCGCGCGCGATCCGCCAGGCCAGTTACCACGCCGGCGCGATCAACTCGCTGCAGCTCGACATCGAGCCCTACGACTGGCTCAACGTGGTCGATGCCGGCGACGCGCCGGTCACCCCCATGGACATCGATCGCGCGCACGCGGTCATCGAGCGCAAGGTGTGGGAGGTGGCGCGGACCGGCGCGGTGCCGATCGTCCTAGGCGGCGATCATTCGATCACGTTCCCCTCGGCCTCGGCCGTGGCGCGGGCGGTCGCGCCGAAGCGGCTCGGCATCGTCCACTTCGATGCGCACGCCGACGCCGCCAACGCGACGTGGGGCAACCTGCGGTCGCACGGCACGCCGATGCGACGCCTCATCGAGTCCGGCGCGGTCGCCGGACGCAACTTCGTCCAGGTCGGGCTGCGCGGCTACTGGCCGGGGCCCGAGACTCTGGAGTGGATGCGTGAGCAAGGCCTGCGCTGGCACCTCATGACGGAGATCGAGGAGCGCGGCGCCGAGGCGGTGATCGCCGACGCGATCGCCGAGGCGCTCGACGGGCCGGAGGTCATCTACCTGTCGGTCGACATCGACGTTATCGACCCCGGGATGGCGCCCGGCACCGGCACCCCCGAGCCCGGCGGCATGCTGACCCGCGAGCTGCTGCGCGCGGTCCGCCAGGTGGTCGGCAGCGTCGAGCTCGCGGCGATGGACGTCGTCGAGGTCGCGCCACCGTTCGACCACGCCGAGGTGACCGCGGCGGCGGCTCACCGGTGCGTCCTCGAGGCGATCAGCGCCATGGCCGCGCGCAGGCGCGACGCCGGCGCCGAGCGGATCGCGCACCTCGGGGCGGTGAGCGAGTCCTCGGGCGGCGGCTGAGGCCTTCAGCGGCCGCGCCGGAACGAGGTCGTGGCGACCTCGTTCCCGTTGCGCGTGGCGATCAGCGTGTACTCGCCGTTCGGCAGTCCGCCGATGGGGAACGTCGAGTAGTAATAGCCGTCACCGCCGCCCTGGAGCGTAAACGGGCCGCCGGCGATCGTTCCGCCCGGTCCGCTCATCGTCACGGCGATCGCGTCGCCGGCGATCGCGTCGGTGAAGCGAACGAGCGCGGTGAGCCGGCCGGCCCTGGCCGGAAGGGTGCCGAGCCGGCCGATGCAGTTGGATCCGGCGACCAATCGACAGGCCAGCACCTCTGCCCGGAAGATGGCGCCGGCGGCCGCCTGGGTCCGCTCCGGGGTTGGATCTGGAGTCGCGGTCGGCCCCGCGACCGGTGCGACGGTGGCCGTCGCGATCGGCGTCGGCGGCGGGGTGACGCTCACCGCTCCGCCGGGCTGGCCGGCCGTCGCCGTCGAGCCGGCGGGGGCTCCGGCGGTCCTGGTCGGGTCGTCGCCGTCACGCGGCAGGAAGATGAAGACGGCGGCGATGATGAGGATCAGGGCCGCCGGAATGCGCAGCTGCTCGAACGTCGGCTGGGTCATCGGCTCGTCGGGATCGTGCATGCCGCGCGCCTGATCGGTCCCTACGAGACCTCGAACGTGACCGTGTCGGCGAGCTCCCCATTGCGTGTGACGCGGACCTCGTAGGTGCCCGGCTCCAAGCCGTCGAACGGGAACCAGGTGTAGCCCGTGCACGCCGATGTGCAGCCAATCCGTGCCAGGTCGATCGAGCCGTCGATCTCCGAACCATCCGGCGTCACCAGCGCGGCACCGACCACGTCGTCGCTGTTGCCCCCCTGGAACCCGACCCAGATGTCCACCGACCCGCTGTTGCTGGCGCCGTTCGAGTCGCAGCCATCCGCCGTGGCGCTGCCGCGGATGCAGGGCTGCGCTTCCGCCGTGAAGCCGTCGGGGAAGACGACCGGCTCGCCGCTGGCGGCCGGAGAGCCGCTGGTGGCAGGCGTCTCGCCGGCGTCGGCGCTCGCCGAGGGCGTCGGCACGACAGTCGCGACCGCGGTCGGCGACGGCGTCGCGTCCCCCAAAGCGCCGATCCCAGGCCCGGCGCTGAAAATGCCGGCCAGCACGGCGCCACCGAGCAGGGCGAGGACGCCGAGCGCGAGGAATCCGAGGATGGCCACGGCGCCCAGCCCCGCACGGCGCTCGCGCGGCTCCTGCCAGTCGTCATACGCGTAGGGATCGGGCTCCTGGTCGTAGGCGTCGTCGTCGAAGTTGTCGACGTACTCGGGCTGGTAGGCATCGGCCACCGGCAGGTCCGATGGCGGCGGTGCCCACTCGTCGCCCGGCGGCGGAGCCGCAGCCGGCGTCGGGGCCGAGGCGGGTCGGGCCCAGTCGTCACGGTCGACGGTAACGTCCCCGGCAGCGATCCCGGCGGCTGCCGCGGCGGCCGCCGCGCTCTCGTCGAGGTAGTCCTGGCGCGTCTGCGGCCCGGCATCGGGGCGTCGAGCCTGGGTGTCGATCGGATCGGGCTCGTACGGCTTGTATCCGCCGGCCTGGTCGTCCACCGTCCCTCCGCGCCGGTAGGGGTCTCCTCCCGACTGTCGCGCGCGGATGCGGCTCTGGAGCTCGTCACGGTCCATGCCGCGCGGTCGGGCGCGGGCGTCGGGCGGAATCGCCGAGCCGCACTGCGTGCAGAAGCCGGCGGGCGGCGTCGAGCGATGGCAGGTCGGGCAACGGATCTCGCCCGGCTTGGGGGTCGCCATATCCCGCGCATTGTGCCCCTCACGGCCGGTGCGTGCACGCGACGCGAGTCGGCTACCCTCACCCGCCGATGCAACGAATCAACGTCCACGGCACGAGCTGTTCTGGCAAGACGACCCTCGCCCGCGCGCTCGCGACGCACCGGAGCCGCACGGCGCGCGGCGGCGACCCGACAACGGCCGCGAGCATCACCTCTAGGCGCCGGGCCGCTTCCACTCGCTGCCGTCGGCGAAGCGCTCGCGCTTCCAGATCGGCAGCCTCTCCTTGATCGCCTCGATCACGAATCGATTGGCCTCGTACGCCTCCGCCCGGTGGCGCGCGGCGGTGACGATGGCCACGGCGGCTTCGCCGATCGGCACGACCCCGGACCGATGGACAACCGCGCACGCCACGCCGAACCGCCGCTCGGCCTCCGCGCGGATCTGGTCGAGGACCGATTCGGCCATCTCCGCATATGCCTCGTACTCGAGCTCGACGACGGTCCGCTCGTCGTCGGCGACGTCACGCGCGCGGCCGACGAAGGTGACGATCGCCCCCATCCCTGAACCCGCCACCGCGCGCTCGAGCGCTGTGACGTCGATTGGCGCCTCGGTCAGCGACGAGGAGCCGCCGCTCACCGGCGGCAGGAAGGCGACGACGTCGCCGTCGGCGACCGGCTCGTCCCAGGGCACGTACGCGCCGTTCCGCGCCGCGCGCACGTACGGCCGCTGCGGATGCAGGTCGGGGTGCAGCGCCGCCAGCGCGCCCCAGGCATCGCCGACGGTTGCGCCGGCGTCGAGCTCGAGCTCGCATCGGTCCACCGAGAGCTCGCGCAGCGAGGCGAAGGTGCGCGCCGTGATCCGCATCGGTCTAGACCGGCACGCCGGTCAGATAGGCGATGCTCGCTCCGGCGATCGAGCCGGCCATCACCAGCGCCAGGCCGATGTACAGCAGCCCGGTCGACGCCTGCAGCGACGCCGCCGACGAGGCCGCGATGGCGAGGCCTGCGGCCACCAGCGGCAGCAGGATGCCGACGCCGAGGCGAAGCCAGGTGAGCATGCCCAGCCCGCCCTCGAGGGCCTCCGGACCGGTGGTGACCGCGACGACGAAGGCGATCCCCTGGAGCACGAGGCACCCGACGAGGAGCCACATCATGCGGCGGAGCGGCGCGGGCGACAGCTTCGGCGTGACGAGGTACCAGTGGCCCAGCAGCATGCCCGCGTTCACCGCGCCGAGCGCGAGCGCCGCGAGCACGAGCTGTCCGGCAAAGAGGGCGGCGTTGTCGGTCCCACCGGCCGCGGCAAGCACGACGAGCGCGGCGATGCCGATGAGCCCCGAGCCGATGGCGAGCCCGCTCCGTGGCCAGCCGGCGAGCGAGGCGACGAGGTAGACGCCGGCGCCGGCGGCGAAGGCGAGGGTCAGTGGCCTGCGCAGCTCGGCCGTGCCCGACGCCTCGACGCCGGCCGGCAGGGCGAGGTCGCTGGCAACCAGGACGGCGGCGAAGGCGACGAGCAGCCAGGCCATGAACAGCCGGTAGCCGCGAGTCGTGCCGCCCAGCCGCTCGCTAACGCCGACGACGAGCAGCGTGCCGGCCGAGAGCGCGGCCCAGAAGATCCAGTTGACGAAGAGGACGGCCTCGATGCGCATCGGCCGCGGAGCTATGCCGCGCCCTGGCGTGGGGCCAGGCTGCCGGTGAGGCCGAGCTCGACCCAGCCATCGGTGACCCGCACCGGGAAGGTCTCGACCGGCTCGGCGGCGGGCGGGACGACCGCCTCGCCGGTGCGCACGTCGAAACAGCCCCCGTGCCACGCGCACACCAGCACCCCGTCGCGCGGGTCGAAGCCGGCCTCGCTCAACGGGAAGTCCTTGTGCGAGCAGTTGTTCTGCACAGCAAAGAAGGCGCCGGCGTGCCGGACGAGGACGACCGGCGTACCGTCGATCTCGACGGGGATCAGCTCGCCGTCACGCAGCTCCTCGGCGCGCAGGATGCGCGCGAAGCGGATGGCCAGCGTCATCGGGCACCCTCCACCATCCATGCCGTGCGGTCGGCCCAGGCTTCGGCATCGGCCATTGCGTCTAGGATGAAGTCGGTCTTTGCCTCGTTGTACGCGATCCGATCCAGCCGGTGCCGCGCCGAGAGCTCGCGCTTCAGCCGAGCGTAGGCATCACGAGCGGCGACCACGGCCCGCAAGTAGTCGCGGAAAAGCAGGTGCTGCCGCTCCCAACCCGACCCCGCACTGCAGACATGCACCTGGACGTCTCGCGGGAGACCGCCCGCCGGACGAAAGTAGCGATGGCGCATGTCGCGGGAGCGGAAAGCCGCCCCGGCCCGCTCGATGGCCGGAACGTAGGCCGGTTCGTCGGCGACATCCGGTACCGAGACCTGGACGTCGATGATCGGCTTCGCGGCCAACCCCGGCACTGCGGTCGAACCCACGTGCTCGATTCGCGTCGTCAGCGAGCCGAGCGCGGCATGCAGGCGCCTGCGCCAGCTTTCGAAGCGCGCCGGCCACTCGGGGTCGTACTCCACCACCTCGACGGGATCCGCGCGGCTCCGATCCGATCCGTCGATGATCTCCCAGCCGGGCTCGTGAAGGGCGATGACGTCGGCGGTCACGCTCGCGCGCAGCTGCTCGTCGAGCTCGTCGACGCGCACGCCGCGAGCGGCGGCCTCCAGGGCGTAGCGGTCCAGGAGTGTGGCGCGCTGGCCGTAGCGGTCATGCAGGCGCAGGAACGCCTCTCGTGCATCGCCAGGGTTAATTGGATCGACCCCGACGGCGCGGAGCCTCCGGGCGAGGGCGTCGTCCAGCGTCATCGAATCGCTTCACTGAGGGCGCGCGAAGGCCAACAGCCGCGGCTCGGTCATGTCCTCGATGCTCCAGCGCAGGCCCTCGCGCCCGAGGCCCGAGTCCTTGACGCCTCCGTACGGCATCGCGTCGGTGCGCCAGGTCGGCACGTCGTTGACGATGATCCCGCCCACCTCGAGCTCGTCGTGCGCGACGAGGGTGTGGTCGAGCGACGCGGTGAAGAGGCCGCATTGGAGCCCGAAGCGGCTGTCGTTGATCGCGGCGAGCGCATCGGCGAACGAGTCCACGGCGAACAGGTTGACGACCGGCGCGAAGGCCTCCTCGGAGCAGATCATCGCGTCGCGTGGCACGTCGACGAGCACCGTCGGCGGGTACCAGCGGCCGTCGGGCTCGCCGGAGACGAGGGCGCGGGCGCCGTCGCGGATCGCATCGGTCACCCATCCGTGGGTGCGCTCGACCGCCTTCTCGTCCACCATCGGTCCGAGCTCGGTGTCGGCGTCGAGCGGATCGCCGACCTTCACGCGCTCGACGCGCTCGACGAAGCGTCGCGTGAACTCGTCGTAGACGGCGCGCACGACGTAGATGCGCTGGACGCTGATGCACACCTGCCCGGCGTACGCGAACGAGCCGTACACGAGGCGGTCGACGGCCCAGTCGAGGTCGGCGGTCTCGTCGACGACTGCCCCGGCGTTGCCGCCCAGCTCCAGGACGACCTTCTTCTTCCCGGCATCGGCCTTCATCTTCCAGCCCACGCTCGGCGAGCCCGTGAACGAGAGGAGCTTGAACCGATCGTCCGAGACCATCCGGTCGCCGGTCGGTCGGTCCATCGGCAGGATGCTCACCGCGCCCTTGGGCAGATCGGTCTCGTCGAGGTAGCGGGCGATGCGCAGCATCACCAGCGGGTCCTTCGACGGCGGCTTGAGCACGATGCTGCAGCCGGCCGCGATCGCCGGCGCAACCTTGTGCGCGGCGAGGTTGAGCGGGAAGTTGAAGGGGCTGATGCCGGCCACCGGACCGATGGGATAGCGCCGCACGATCCCGTGCCGGCCCCGGTTCGCCGGTGCCCAGTCGAGCGGCAGCCACTCCCCGTTGATGCGCAGCGACTCCTCGGCCGCGGTGCGGAACGTGAGCGCCGCGCGGGCGACCTCGCCGCGGGCGTCGCGGATCGGCTTTCCCGACTCGCGGGTGAGGAGCACGGCGAGCTCGTCGGCGTCGCGCTCGATGCACGCCGCGACGTGGGCGAGGGCATCGCGCCGCTCGTAACTGGCCAGGTGCCTCGTCCGCTCGAAGGCCTCGACCGCTGCAGCGACGGCTCGGTCGAGCTCGGCGGCCCCGGCCTGGAACGTCGTCGCCACGATCTCGTCGGTCGCGGGGTTGCGCACCTCCAGCGGCGCGCCGGCCTCCACGAACTCGCCGGCGAGATAGATCGGGACGCTCGGAGCCCGAACCTCGGTCGTCATGCCGCCGATTCTACGACCGGATCGAATTTGGACCGGTCCCTGCAGAGAAAGCTGGGGCTCGGCCGGCCTTCTAATAACTTGCTACGATGGGGGCGCATGAACGCCCTGTACATCGTGCTCGAGCTCGGGGCGACGACCTTCTTCGTCATCGCCGCCGTCTTCGCCCTGCGACGCGGGCGGCTCCCGTTCCTCGAGCTCATCAGCGCCGCCGTCTTCGGGATCCTGCTCGAGGAGGGCGACCAGCTCATCTTCGAGACCTACGAGTACGCGTCCGAGTGGATCCTCGCCATCGACCGGGCTCCGGTCGTCATCGGCCTGACCTGGGCGCTGATCATCGCCGGTGCCATGCGCATCACCGATGCGCTCGGCGTGCGGCGCCGATACGCCCCCGTCGTCGACAGCGTGCTGGCGCTGATGCTTGACCTCGCGTTCGACGCGATCGCCATCCGCATGGGCCTCTGGACGTGGCGCGAGGTCGGCCTCGCCGACGGCTGGTTCGGCGTGCCCGCGGGCAACTTCTACTCGTGGCTGTTCGTCACCCTCGGCTACAGCCTCTTCACCCGCCACCTGCGCGATGCCGCCCGGCAGCGGCCGGCGCTCGAGTGGCTCCAGCTGCTCGTCCCGATCCCCGCGTTCGTCTTTCTCGTGGCCTGCATCATCCCGTTCGCCCTGGTTTTGCCGCTCGTCGACCCTGCTCCCGGCGGCGGGCTCGTGCTCTTCGGGTTGACCTTCTCCGCGTTCCTGGCGGTGGCGGCGTGGGGCGTGCTCGGCCCGGACCGCGGCCGGCCGAACGGCGCGTCGGTGGCGATCGTCGACCTGCGCATGGCCTTCGTCATCCGCTTCGCGATCCACGGCTTCTTCCTCATCGCGCTCTTCTGGCTCGGCCTCGCGCAGACCGAACCGATCCTGCTCCTGATCTCGCTCGTCATGATCGCGGCCGAAGTGCCGCTGGCGCTCCTCACCGAGCGCCGCCACGCGACCGCGGTGCCGCATCGGCCACCGATCCGGGAGGTCCTCCCCGAGGCCTGAGCTCGTCCGCGCTACCATCGGCGGCGTGTCGGATCGGGTCGCGGGCTCACGCCTGCAGCGGGCGGTCGGCGCCGTCGATCCGGCGCTCGGGCTGCTCGCCGCCATCGGCTTCGTCAGCCAGGTCGGGATCAGCGTCATGCTCCCGCTCCTGCCGCTGTACGCCACCGAGTTGGGGGCGCCGCCGATCGTGCTCGGGCTGCTGACAAGCGCCTTCGCCGTCACGAATGCGTTCGGTCAGCTCGGCGCTGGGTTCCTCTCCGAGCAGTGGGGGGCGAGGCGGCTGCTGACCGCCGGGCTGGCGCTGTACGGCGCGATGAACGCGCTGATCGCGACCGCAGCCACCGCGGCGTGGCTCCTCACCTGGCGCACGACCGCTGGACTCGGCGGCGGGGCGATGATCGTGTCCGAGCGCATCTACCTGGCACAGTCGATCGAGCCGGCGCGTCGCGCCTTCGCCAACGGCATCATCTCCGCGGCGCAGTCGGCGGGAACGGTCGCCGGTCCGGCATTCGGCGGCTTCGCGGCGGCGATCGGCGGGCTGCGCGCGCCGTTCGTCATCGTGGCGCTGACGAGCGCGGTCGCACTGGTCGGCACGCTCTTCCTCCCCTCCCGCGGGCGCGCCGCCCGCGCTGCCGAGACCGATGACGAGCCCGACGAGCCCCTGCACGTCGGGCCGCTGGCAGCGCTCCTCGTCGCCAACCTCGCGCTCCTCGCCTCGTACGGCGCATTCATCACCACCTACGCCCCCTTGGCAACGACCCGTCTCGGCTGGTCGATCGTGGAGGTCGGCATCGCGTTCTCGTTCTTCGGCGCCGGCAGCATCCTGCTCGGCCCGGCGCTCGCCCACCTCGCCGATCGGATCGGTCGCCGCCTGGTGGCGATCCTTGCGCCGATCGCGATCGCGGCTTTCGGGCTGGGGCTCGTCATCGGCCTCCCGATGGCGGCCGTCTACGGGCTGGGCGTGCTCTCCGGCGGCGCGTGGACCGCGTTCAGCGCCTCGTGGTACGCGCTCCTGGCCGACACCGCGTCGGAGCGGCGCCTCGGTCGAACGTTCGGCGTCATCAACGCCCTCTCGACCCTCGGGATCGTGGCCGGATCGTTGGCGGCGGCCGAGCTGTGGGGACGGGTTGATATCGTGGCCGGCATGATGGTCAGCGTCGTCGCCCCGGTCATCGCCATTGCAGCGATGATCGCCTACCGGCCGCCGCCGGTACCCTCTCCTGCATGAGCGAACTGACCGACTTCCTCGACGTCGACGCCTGCGTCGAGCACCTTCGCGGGCTGATCCGCATCCCATCGGTCAACCCGCCCGACGGTGGGCCCGAGGTTGCCGCCGGGCGCGATCCTCGTGGCGGCGAGACCGCGGCCGCGCGCTACTGCGCCGAGGTCCTCGAGGGCGCCGGAATCGCCTCCGAGGTGATCGAGCTGACCCCTGGGCGCGGGTCGTGCGTGGCGCGTCTCGCGGCCGGCGGGCCGTCGACCGAGCCCCCGCTCATCCTGCTCGGCCACATCGACGTCGTCCCCGTCGACGCGGAGGCATGGACCCGCGACCCGTTCGCCGGCGACGTCGTCGACGGGGTGGTCTGGGGCCGGGGCGCGGTCGACATGAAGAACATGGTTGCCATGGAGCTGGCGGTGATGCTGGCGCTGCGCCGATCGGGGGCGGAGCTTCGGCGCGACGTGATCTTCGCGGCGGTGGCCGACGAGGAGGCCGGCGGCGAGCATGGCGCGCGCGGGCTCGTCGAGCAGCGGCCGGAGCTCTTCCATGACGCATCCGGCCGCTCGGCCGCGGCGGCGCTCAACGAGGTCGGCGGCTACTCGATGACCCTTGGCGAGCGTCGCTTCTACACGATCCAGGTCGCCGAGAAAGGCATCGCGTGGACGCGCCTGCGCACGACCGGTACCCCCGGCCACGGCTCGATGCCTCACGACGCCAATGCCGCGATCCGCCTGGCGCGAGCGGCGGCGGCCATCGCCGCCGACCAGGCCGAGCGGCCCGCGCGGGTGATCGGCGTGGTCGGTGACTTCCTGCGCGCGCTCGGCCTCGGCGCGGTCGCAGACCTGGCCGCATCCGATCCCGCGGGCGCCCACGCGGCCCTCGAGGACGGCGTGACGGACCCGGTCCTGCGCCGCTCGATCGACGCCATGCTGCGCGACACCGTCACCCCCACCGTCCTGCGCTCCGGAAAGAAGGTCAACGTCATCCCCGGCTTCGGTGAGGCGGAGGTCGACGTGCGCACCCTCCCCGGCACCGACCAGGCCGCACTGCTGTCGCGGCTCCAGGCGGTGGTCGGCGACGACGCCAGAGTCGAGGCCGTCGTCACGCTGCCACCCGTCGAGTGGCCGGCGGACGCCGAGATCGTCCGGCTCGCCGACGCGTCGCTGCGTGCCGCGGATCCCGAGGCCACCCCGGTCCCGATGATGATCACGCCCGGCACCGATGCGAAGGCCCTCGCTCAGCTGGGAATCCCGTGCTACGGCTTCGCTCCGCTCCGCCTCGACCCCGAGATGCCGTTCCTGAGCCTCTTCCATGGCCACGATGAGCGCGTCCCGGTGTCGGCGATCGCGTTCGGGCTTCCGGTGCTGGCCGATGTCGTCGCGCGCTTCGCGACGCGCTGAACGTCGCGGCGGTCAGCGTGGATGCCAACCAGGTTGGCCTCCGGACCGACGAGACCGGCCTCCTCGGTCGCTCGGCTAGTCATGTTGGCCAACTGACCGAGGAAGGGGCCAATTCATCGGTCTGTCGGTCGGTCGGCCAGTATGATTGGCACGAGCCACCGATCTCGGTCGCGCAAGTGCTCCGATTCGGCCATTCGCGCACGCTCGGCTATACTCGCGCGCAACTCCCCGCATGTAACCGATACAAAGTACGCGTATGACCACGCAGACGCGCGACGCCGCTGACGCTCCTCGACGGCGGACCGTCGCTCTCGTCTTCCCCGGGCAGGGCTCCCAGTACGTGGGGATGGGTGCCGATCTCGTGAAGCGATCTCCTGCGGCGGCGGCCGCCTATGAGCGTGCCGACGAGGCGCTCGGCATCCCGCTGTCCAGGATGATCCTCGAAGGACCGGCCGAGGAGCTCGACCTCACCGTCAACGCCCAGCCCGCCATCCTTGCGACGAGCTATGCCTTCCTCGAGGCGATGCGCGAGGAGGCGGCGGAGGCCGGCATCGAGATCGTGCCGCAGTCGCTGGCCGGCCATTCGGCCGGCCAGTACGCGGCGGCGGTCGCGGCCGACGCCATCGACTACGCGGATGCGCTCCGCCTTGTCCGCGAGCGCGGCCGGATCATGCAGGAGCGCGGGATCGACGGTGGCATGGGCGCGGTCATCGGCCTCTCCGACGAGCAGGTCGAGGAGATCCTCGACGCGGCGAGCGAGCACGGCGAGATCGCCGTCGCGAACCAGAACGCTCCCGGGCAGGTCGTGCTGTCGGGCGTCGTGCCGGCGCTCGTGTTCGCCCTCGAGATGAGCAGGACCGTCGGCGCCCGCAAGGCGGTGCGCCTCACCGTCAGCGTCGCCAGCCACTCGCCGCTCATGCGCCGCGCACGCGACGAGTTCGGTCGCATCCTGGCGCGCGTCCCGTTCCGCGACCCGCAGGTCCCGATGCTTGGCAACGTGCACGCCACGGTGATCAGCACCGCCGACGGGCTGCGCAGCGAGCTGACCGAGCACCTCGTCCACGGCGTGCAGTGGACCGCCAGCGTGCGACGCATGGCCGCGGGCGGGGTCACCGACTTCGTCGAGGTCGGTCCGGGCCGCGTCCTCTCCGGGCTCATTCGCCGCATCAACCCCGACGTCGTGACCCACGCGGTCGACCTGCCGGATCCACGCGCGTGGCTGAACGCCTTCCGCGAGTCGCCGGCGTGACAGACCGCCGCGCGGTCGTGACCGGCCTGGGCGTCGTCTCGCCGGTAGGGATCGGCTCGGATGCCACCTGGGATGCCCTCGTCGCCGGGACTTCGGGGATCGACCGGATCACGCTGTTCGACACGACGCCGTTCGAGATCGACATCGCCGGCGAGGTGAAGGGCTTCGAGGCGACCGACTACATGGACGCCAAGGATGCCCGACGCCACGATCGCTGCACGCATTTCGCGGTCGCCGCGACCGACGAGGCGCTGCGAGACGCGGGCCTGCTCGGCGAGGATGGACATGTCGCCCGCGACGTCGACGCGGACCGCTTCGGCATGGTCTTCGGCACGGGGATCGGCGGTATCGGCCTCCTGCTCGACGGCCACAAGACGCTCCTCGAGCGCGGCCCGCGTCGCGTGAGTCCCTTCATGCTGCCGCACATGCTCCCCGACTCCCCGTCCGGGCAGGTCGCCATCGAGTTCGGCATCCGCGGGCCGAACACGGCGGTCGTGAGCGCCTGCGCAACCGGCGGGCACGCTGTGGGAGAGGCGATGGAAGTGATCGTGCGCGGCGAGGCGGACATCATGCTGGGCGCCGGCACCGAGGCGCCGCTCTTGCCGCTTGCCTTCGCCGGCTTCGGGCAGATGCGTGCGCTGGGCACGCCGATTGACCCGGACACCGGCGAGTACAACCCGGCCGTCGCCTCCCGCCCGTTCGACGCGACGCGCAATGGCTTCGTCGTGTCCGAGGGCTCCGCGGTGCTCGTCCTGGAGGAGCTGGAGCACGCGCTCGCGCGCGGCGCTCGGCCGATCGCCGAAGTCATCGGCTATGGGTCGGCCGCGGATGCGTACGACATGGCGGCGCCAGCGGAGCGCGGGGAGGGCAACCAGCGCGCGATGCGCGCGGCGCTGAAGCGCGCCTCCATCGGTCCCGATGAGGTGGACTACATCAACGCGCACGGGACGAGCACGCCGCTGAATGACCGATACGAGACGATGGCCATCCGCGACGTCTTCGGCGAGCACGCCGACCGCCTCGCGGTGTCGAGCACGAAGTCGATGACCGGCCACGCGATGGGCGCGGCCGGCGCGATCGAGGCGCTCGTGTGCGTGAAGGTGCTGGCCACCGGCTGTATCCCGCCGACGATCAACTACCGTCACCCAGATCCGGAGCTGACGCTGGACTACGTTCCCAACGAGGCGCGTGCCTCCGACGCGCGCGTGACCCTCTCGAACTCGATGGGGCTCGGCGGACACAACAGCACGGTCATCTTCCGCCGCTGGGATGACTAGAGCGACGGCCCTGGGCGCCGCACAGCCGACCTGATGCGACCGCCACCGCCCCGCGACCCGGCCCGCCGCGCGGTCGTCACCGGCCTCGGCGCGATCACGCCCATCGGCAACGACGTCGCGACCTTCTGGCGCAATCTGACGGACGGCGTGTCCGGCGTCGCGCCGATCACCCAGTTCGACGCGAGCGACTTCGACGTGCGCATCGCGGCGGAGGTGAAGGGCTTCGATCCGCGCGACTGGATGGACTTCAAGCAGGCCCGCCGGATGAGCCGCTTCAGCCAGCTGGCGGTCGCCGCCGCGCGCCAGGCGATCGATGACGCCGGCCTGGCGATCGGCGAGCACAACCGCGACGACGTGGCGGTGGTCGTCAACACCGGCGGCGGCGGCCTGGATGAAGTGACGAATGGCGAGATGACGCTGATGACGAAGGGGCCCGACCGTGTCAGCCCGTTCACGGTGCCGATGATGTCGCCGTCGATGGCGGCCTGCCAGATCAGCATCCAGAACGGGATCACCGGCCCGGTCATCACCTCGGTCGCTGCCTGCGCGGCTGGGGTGCAGGCCTTCGTCGAGGCTCAGCGGCTCATCGAGCACGGCGACGTCGACGTCGTCGTCACCGGCGGCACCGAGGCCGCCATCCTGCCGGTCGCGTTCGCCGCTCTCGGCAACATGGGCGCGCTCTCGAAGCGCAATGACGATCCTGCCGGCGCCTCACGCCCCTTCGACGGCAACCGCGACGGCTTCGTCTTCGGCGAGGCGGCCGTGGTGGTCGTGGTCGAGGCGATCGAGCACGCCGAGGCCCGCGGGGCGCCGATCCTCGCCGAGCTCGCGGGCGGCGCGCTGACCGCGGATGCGTTCCACATCTCGGCGCCGGAGCCCTCCGGCCATGGCGCCACGCTGGCGATGCAGCGCGCGGTGCGCGACGCGCATCTCGAGCCGGCGCAGGTGCAGGCGATCGTGGCCCACGGGACGTCCACGCAGCTCAACGACGCGACCGAGACGCGCGCGATCCGCGTCGCATTCGGCGACCATGCCGACCGCCTGGCGGTAACGAGCAACAAGAGCATGGTCGGCCACACGCTCGGCGCGGCCGGTGCGATCTCGTCTCTCGCCGCGGTGCTCGCTATCCGTGACGGCGTCCTGCCGCCGACGATCAACCAGGAGACTCCCGACCCCGACTGCGACCTCGACTACGTGCCGGACGTCGCGCGCCGCGCCGATCTCGACGTGGTCCTCGTGAACGGCTTCGGGTTTGGCGGCCAGAACGCGGTCGCCGCCTTCACCCGCCCGACCTGACGCTCCGTCCGGCCGAGGTACCGACCGGGACCGGACCTTCGGCACGCTCACCGATCCCGATCTCGCGTTCTACGCTGGCGAGCATGACCGAGGTGATGGGCCTGCGGTTGGCTTACCGTGGCTTCGTGACCGGGCTCGCGGGCGCCTACGTCTGGGCGGCGATCGCGATGCTGCTCGGCGCCGCGATCTCCGGCGACCCGCTGCGCCCGCTGCGCCCGCTGGCGATCGCCGTATCTCCCTTCGCCGACACTCCGGAGCTTGCCTTCGTCCTTGGGCTCGCGATGGTCCAACTGGGTGGCGCCCTCGTCGGCATGTGCTTCGCCTACTTCTTCGCCCGCTTCTTTACCGTCCGCGCCACCCTGGCGGCGGCGGCGCCGGTGGTCGCGCTGCTTGCGTGGGCACTCATCGCCGCGGGCCTGGCGCGCGGGCTCGGGGTGCCGGTGGTCGCGCTCGAGATCGCGCCGATCCTCGCGACGATCGGGTACGGCGTCCTCCTCGGCCTCGGCGTTCCGGTGCGCGGCGAGGTCACACGCTGAGCTGACCCCTGCCCATCATGGCGCGGCGACGGCGTGCCACCGCCGCGCCGAGGGCGACGCCACCGAGCGCGAGCCCGATCCCGATCGCAATCGGCCACGGCGCCTGCCCGTCCGACATCGCGGCGTCCGGGAATAGCCGAGGGAACTGGTCGCGGATCGCGGCCGCGAAGCTGGCGCTCAGCTCGGCGGTGTGGGCGTATGCCTCGCGTGCGAGCTCGTGGGCGGTGTCGTATTCACCGGCCGCATACGCATCGGCCTGGCTGACGAGGGACTCGGCGTGCATCTCGATCAGGCCCTCCAGATCGGCCTCGGGCAGGAACGGGTTGGCATTCGCGACGAAGGCGCTGAAGGCCTGGCGAGAGTCGGTGAGACCGGCCAGGGCCGTTTCGGCGGCCGGCTCGTCGTCGTTGGCAAGGGCCTGCACGTAGGCGAGGTACCAGCCGACATGGGTGCTCCAGAGGGTGTCGAACGCCTCGCCGGAGGCATCGCCATAGATGTCCGCGATGAGCGTGGTGAGCTCCGCCGAATTCTCGGCCAGCGCGTCGGCGGCGCTATCGACGTCCGGGTCGTCGTTGAGGGTCGCGCGCATCGCCAGTGCCGCGAGGTGGGCGTGCTCACCGAGCAGCCGGTCGAGACTGATCCGCAGATCGGTCGCCGGGCTGAACGCCTGATCACGACCGGTGAAGCGATCCGGGAAGGCGGTCACGATGCCGACCACGAGGCCGTCACCGATGTCGAACATGTGCCGATACGTGCCGCGGATTGCGGAGTACGCGTGGCCGAAGTCTCCCTCGTCGAAGGCGGCGACATGCTCGAGCTGTTCGACATGCGAATCGATCAGCTCGGTGACGGTGTCGTCCGGGAGGACCGGCATCGCATCGGCAAGGAGCGCACTGAACTCGGTGACGTACCGATCCAGCTGGGCTGAGGCGAGCTCCGCCGCGTCCGTGTCGCCCTCGGCTCGCGCACGCGCGTAGTCGACGATGTAGCCGATGTGGTTGCGCCACTGCTCGCCGAACGCGGCACCGGCCTCGGGGCCGTAAACGTCCTCGATCGCGGCGATGATCTCGGAGGTGTTTTCCTCGAGCACTCCGGCGGCGGCATCGAAGTCCGGCGCGTCGGCGATGGCGCCGCGAACCACCTCCATCGACAGCAGGGCATGCTCGGCCAGCAGGCGGTCGAGGCCCACGCGCAGCGCGGTGGCGGGCGCATCCTCTTCGTCCGCGCCCCACGCGGCGGTTGGGCCGCTTGCGACGCACGCGACGAGCAGCAGGCCGATTGCGACGGCGCGCCGCACCCTGGTGGCGACCGAGACGGTCACGAGCCGACCACCACGTTGTCGAGATGCATCGCAGTCGCCTCGGACACGCCCAGCGCCTTGAGGCACACCGATCCCGAGCCGGCGTCGCCGCCGGCCTCCGCGGTGAGGGTCCCTCGCCGGACGGCGCTGCCGCCTTCGCGCTCCCGGATCTCGAAGCTGATCGCGCCACTCCCGGTCCAGCCCAGCTGGATCGAGTACCAGGTGTTCGGCGCGAGGCCCGCGATCCGGGACAGGACGAGCGCCGCCGCCTCGTCAGGGCGGTCGGTGGGCGTCACGCGCAGGGTTCCGCCGACGCGGCTGCCGGTGAGCATGTCGATCCCGAGCGATCGGGTCGGTTCGCCGGGAACCCCGACGAGACATGCTCCGGCGCCTTCGACGGCGAGGAGGAGGGAGCGGTCGAACGAGGTGGGCAATGCGGCCACGTCCGGCGCGCCGAGGACGCGCACGATCGCGGTCGCATCGTTGCGCAGCGGCCCGAGAGGCTCGCGGTCGAACGTGACAACCGCGGCCGTCATCCCTTCGCCGATGCCCGCGGTGGCCACCGCCCCTGTTCCTTCCGACCCTGACTCGCCTGTCGATTGGACGTCGCCGAGCGCCCCCGGCGCTGGTTCGGCGATGCCGCCGAGACGATCGATGGCCGCGAGCGCAACCGCGAACGCGCCGATCATCGTCAGCACGGCCGCGAGCAGGATGCCCGCTCGGCGCGAGATGCGAGGCGCTTCGGCTGGGCGAGGGCGTGCCGGCACGACCGCAACCGCCCGCTCCTTCGCCGCCGGCGTCGGCCGCCGATCGTGGACCGAGAGGGCGGCGCCATTCGTCTCGAGGTCGCGCAGGGCCAGCACCACGCGCCGGGCCGGGAGATCCTTTTGCGCGGGCCGGGCGGGTCGCACGGGGATCGGCCGGGTGGGTGGCGAAACGTCGGGCGCCGGCGGAGGGGCGTCCGGCCGCGCGAGGACGGTCAGAGCGGCCGCCGTGACGCTCTGCCGCGCGCCGACCAAGGCCCGGTCTCCGACCGGCTGGGGCCGGACCGGCGAGCTCGCGCGGGTCATCGGCACGGCGACCAGGCGAGAGTCCTCGGCTGGCGCCATCGGCGTCGCGGCTGGCAGGTCGACGGTGCCGAGCGCATGGATCCGTGTTCCGACGCGCTCGACGCGATCGACGACGGCCCGATGGCGTGCGTCCCACGCACCGCCGCGTGATGCCAGCTGGCGGGTCAGCCACTCCTGGTCGTCGCTGGTGACCGAGGCCTCCGCCCCCCGGCGCCGCGCGGTATCGGTGGCGTGATCGGCACGCACGATCGCGATGCCCATTTCGAGCCATGCGTCCTCCCACGCGTTGCGGGTCACGTCGTCTTCGCTGACCGTCAGCCGGCCGAGCCGAGCCTCGAGCCCTGCCACCGCATCCGTCGCAGCCGACAATGCCGACAGGGCGTTGCGCGTGAGCACCGCATCGGTCAGAGACGGGTCCTTGGCGGCGCGGAGCGCCATGCAGTCGGGGCACAGGCCGGCGGAGCCGTCCCAGCAGCAGGTCCTGCCGACCACCCGGCCGCATCCGGCGCACCAGCAGAAGCGCGCGCCGATGCGCTGGAAGTCGCGGTCCCCCAATCCAGGCTCGGGAATGAGCAGTTCGTGGGCCTGACGACACCGCTCACAGAATCCGGTGACCGGCCGCTCGTTCACCACAGATGATCGCTCCGGTCGTACCGACTCAGCGTAAACCTTCGGGCGCGTCAAGTCACGTGTTTCTTCAGGTCGTTCAGGCAATGACTGCTTAGTCGGTATCTCCCTGTACATAGAGCTCCGGCTCGAACCGTGGCCCGCGCCCGGGCAGCGACGCGACCCAGTCAAGCAATGCGCTCTCGGCCGTGCTGAAGGCGATGTCGCCCCAGGGGATTTCGTCAGGCCCGAATGCACGGACCTCGCTCGTCTCGGCGGCGGGCTCGGGCCGTCCGCCGACCACGGTTGCCTCGAACGCGATCGTCAGGATTCCCGCATGTGGACGCGAGTACACGCCGATCAGCCGCCCGACCTCGACGCGCAGCTCGGTCTCCTCCTCCGTCTCGCGTCGGGCGCCTTCCTGAGCCGACTCGCCGAGTTCGAGGAAGCCACTCGGGTTGCCCCAACGACCCAGCGCCGGCTCGATGGCGCGGCGTGCGAGGTACACGCGCCCGCCGTCGATCGGCAGCGTTCCGACCACGACTCGCGGATTGCGCCAGGTGACGTGGCCCTCGTCGCACACGAGCCGCGGACGGTGGTCGGTCTCCAGCACGCGCTGCTCGACCGGGCGGCCGCAGGCCGGGCAGAAGCGGGGCTCCTCGCCCAACGTCAACGGGTAGGCGTCAGCGGGGTCCGTGGACGTCATCGGCCTCATGGTAGACCGTATATACGTGGACTTCGCTCGGCCTCGGTAGAATCGCGGAACCGATGGCTGAGCTCCCGACGATCCGCCTCCACAACTCGCTGACCCGGCGCACCGAGCCGCTCGAGCCGCTCGAGCCCGGGCGGGTGACCGTCTACACGTGCGGCAGCACCGTCTACAAGTACGCGCACATCGGCAATCTGCGGACGTACCTCTTCGGCGACCTGCTGCACCGGACGCTCGAGTACCTCGGTTACCAGGTGCGCTACGTCAAGAACATCACCGACGTCGGCCACATGCGCGACGACCAGCTCGACGCGATCGAGGGCGAGGACAAGATGGAGCGCGCCGCGGAGACCGAGGGAAAGTCACCGACGGAGATCGCAGACTTCTATACCCGTGCCTGGCTCGAGGACGAGGCGCTCATCAACATCCTGCCGGTCGACGTCATGCCGAAGGCAACCGATCACGTCGCCGAGATGATCGACCTCACCCAACGGCTCGTCGCCAACGGCCTCGCCTACGAGGTTGGCGGCACGATCTACTTCGACGTCAGCGAGTTCCCGCCGTATGGCCAGCTCTCCGGACAGAAGGTGGAAGAGACGTACGCCGGCCACCGAGTGGAGATCGAGTCCGACAAGCATGACCCGGCCGACTTCGCGCTCTGGAAGCGCGCCGGCGAGCGGAGGCTCATGAAGTGGCCATCACCGTGGGGCGACGGCTTCCCCGGATGGCATATCGAGTGCTCGGCGATGTCGCTGAAGCACCTCGGCGAGCGGTTCGACGTCCACACCGGGGGGATCGACCTGAAGTTCCCGCACCACGAGGACGAGATCGCGCAGTCGGAGGGCGCCCTCGGGCACCCGGTCGTCAGCATCTGGATGCATGGCGAGTTCCTGACGATGGACGACGCCAAGATGGCGAAGAGCGCGGGCAACATCATCCGAGTGGCGGAGCTGCCAGAGAAGGGCTACGAGCCGCTCGCCTTCCGCTACCTGGCGCTGACGGCGCACTATCGCTCCAAGCTCGACTTCACCGATGACGCGATGCACGCTGCGACGTCCGGACTGGCGCGGCTTCGCCGGGCCGCTGCAGGTCCCGACGAGCTGGTGGACCTCTCAACGGAGCCGATGAGCGCCTATCGCCAGCGCTTCGCCGAGGCGGTTGCCGACGACCTCGGCACCCCACGCGGGCTGGCGATTGCCCACGAGGTCGCGGCCGACACGTCGCTGACCGAGGCGCATCGCCGCGCGCTGCTGCTCGACTTCGACCGCGTGCTCGGGCTCTCGCTGAATCTGCCGGCCGAGCGAGAGGCGCCGCTCCCCGAGGGCGCGGCCGAGCTGCTCGAGCGCCGCGCCGCCGCGCGAGACGCCCACGATTTTGCGGCTTCAGATGCGCTGCGCGAGGAGCTGGCCGCCATCGGTGTCGAGGTCCGCGATACGACCGACGGCCAGGAGGCGCGCGTGGCCGGGAAGCGCGACCACCAACGGCCGGTCAGGCCAGGGTGACGGTGACCGTCAGGGCGATGGCCAAGGCAACGCCGGCCGCCGCGGCAGTGATGATCGCGCCCTTTGACTGAAGGCGCAGGTCCAGGATCCAGCTCCTGACTCCGGTCAGGTCCATCGACACCACCGGCCAGGACCAGCCGATGGGCGGGGCGTCCGATACCCGCACATCGGGCGTGGCGCTGCGCCGCGCGACCGCCATCGGCACGGGGTACATCCGCGTCGGCGCTTGCCCCGACGGGCGGGGCAGGATGATGTCCCGCGGCGGTGACGACAGCGTCGCCGGCGTCACGATGCCCGGTTGCGCTCCGCAGTTGAAGCAGCGCACGCCGTTCAGCGAGCCGGGCGAGATCGCCATCGGCCCACCGCATTTGTGGCAGAAGCGGCTGGCCCGCCGCCGTGCCTGATGCGCGGTCGGCAACGGCCGCACCGCGTCGTGCTGTTCGACCTTCACGCCTAATCCCCGGAGAGAGACCGATGAATCCCTAGGTTCCAATCTATGTAGTACACCCGACGTCAATCTGTTTAGTGCATCGGGCGTCAATCCAATGCCCCAGACTATGACGGAGTGTACCGCGTTGACGTTGCCCCCCGGCACCAGTGGAAGGCTCGACTAGTGGCAAGGCCATGACGATCGGGCTATCATGCCGCGACCTATCGGCGCAATGGCCTCATCCCGTCATCGCCAGCATCACACATCACATGGGGGTCCCGCACTCGTGCCCAGTCCGTACTCCGCTGCCCACGCGCGCCGTCGGCAGGTCGCGTTCCTCGCGCTGACCGCCGCACTGCTCCTGTCACTCCTCGCAATCGTTCGACCGACGATCGCCGCACCGGTCGACGCAGGGTTCATCGACCATTCCTACGGGACCGGCGTCGGCTCGCCGACCGAGGACAAGCCGCAGTCGAAGGTCTGGTTCGCCGACGGCTCCTGGTGGGGCGGGCTATTCGTCGATGGTTCGGACGACAACCGGATCCATCGCTACAACGCCGCGAACAACACCTGGACCGCGACGAGCACCGTCGTGGACCCGCGAAACAGCAGCCACGGCGACTACCTCTGGGACGGCTCGGCGCTCTACGTGGCTTCGGTGAACGGTGACACTGACGTCGCCCCGATCATCGTCTATAAGTTCAGCTACAACGCCGGAAGCGACACGTACACGATCGATCCCGATTTCCGATCGGACGTCGACGGCGACCTCGACATTGACGATGGTCTCGTCGTCGGCCAGGGTCCAGCTGAGACGGTGACGATCGCGAAGGACTCGACCAACCAGCTGTGGGTCGCCTTCGACAACCCGGTCGACGCCACGAACCGCGAAGTCATGATCAACCGCTCGACGACGAACGAGCACACCTGGGGCGCGCCCTTCCAGATCGGCGACAACATCGGGCCTGACGACATCAGCGCGATCATCGCGTTTGACGGCGACTCCGTCGGCGTGCTCATGAGCGAGCACCGACCCGCCACCGATCCCGATTCTGCGTTCCACTTCTTCACCCACGCCGACAGCGCGGGTGATACGACCTGGGCGCAAGGTGACTCGATCAGCGGCTCCACCCTCTTCACCGAAGACCACATCAACCTGAAGCTGACTGCGACGAGCGGCGGAGACATCCTCGCCGCACTGAAGACCAACGACGGACCGAACCACATCCAGCTCTATCGGCGCGCCAGCAATGGCGACTGGAGCGAGCACACGGTGGTCGGTGCAGGACAGTCCGTGACGCGCCCTCAGGTCGTGGTCGACGAGACGAACGATCAGGTCTACGTGCTCTACACGGCCCCGGAGAGCTCGGGCGGCGGTAATCAGGCCATCTACTACAAGTCGGCTCCGCTGAGCACCCTCAGCTTCAACGCCGCCGGCCTTGGAACCGCGCTCATCGCGGACGGAACGAACGACATCAACGACGTCTCGACCGCAAAGCATTCGGTGACGTCGACGAGCGGCCTCCTCGCGATCGCCAGCAGTGACACGAATGATCGCTACTACCACGGCTTCCTCGCGCTGAGCGGCAGTGGCGGCAGTCCGTTCCTGGACGTGCCCACCACCCACCGGTTCTTCGAGGACATCGTGTGGATCCATGACGAGGGCATCACGACGGGCTGCAACCAGGGCGGCACCCTCTTCTGCCCGGAGGACGACGTCGACCGTGATCAGATGGCGACGTTCCTCGTGCGCGCACGCGGCCTGACTGGCGGTGGCAGCGTCAACGCCTTCACCGACGACAACGGCAACCCGCACGAGCGGAACATCAACATCCTGGCCTTCAACGGGCTGACGACCGGCTGCGGCGGTGGCGGCACGAAGTACTGCCCCGACGAGCCCGTCGAGCGTGACCAGATGGCCACGTTCCTGGTGCGGGCGTACGGCTTGAGCGGCGGTGGCAGCGTCAACGCCTTCACCGACGACAACGGCAACACGCACGAGCGGAACATCAACATCCTGGCCTTCAACGGGATCACGACCGGCTGCAACCCGGCAGGCACGAGGTACTGCCCGGACCGGGTCGTGAGCCGCGGCCAGATGGCGGCCTTCCTCCATCGGGCGGAGACCCAGTGAGGCAGACCCGCTAGCGACCACCGCCAACGAGGCACCTGGACGGGCTCGACACGCTGTCGGACCCGTCCTTTGTCACTGGGGCTCTAGGCGCGGCGGATGACCGTGGTGCCGGCCAGCCGATCGTGAAGGCCACGGCCAGTTCGGCTGAGCAGCGTGGTCACAACCAGCACGGCGAACCATGCGAAGGACACAACGAGGACGGCAAGGAACAGCAGCGGCACGCTCACGGTCAGCGCTGCGGCAAGACCCAGCGGTGCTCCCAGCAGCGACCACCGAAGCACGGCCCGTCGCGGGCTGATCCCCGCAGCGGGCGACGCCACGCGCACGACGAGCCGGAACAGCCGCTGCCCGGGCGTCCAGCCAAAGCGTGACCATGAGATGACGAAGTACAGGCCGCTCAGCGCCGCGAGCAGTGCGGCATTGAGAACGACGCGCCAGGCACGGACCTCCGACACCGGGCTCGCGGCCGACTCCAGTTCCACCAGCACGGTGGGACCGATGGCTGCCGTGGTGAGCGTGAGGAGGGCAAAGCCCGCCACGAGGAGCACGACGCCATCGAGCAGGAACGCCACGAGTCGGCGCACGAAGGACGCACGCACGCCGGGCGTTGCCTCGTCGTGGGGTTCCTGCATGCGGGCAGCGTAGAATGCGAGGCAGGTTCGCGACCGTCATTCTCGCCGAGTCGCCCGCCGGACTGCGGTAGCAAGCGATGTTCGTGGATGGCCGCAGTGTCGGCAACGGAGAGGTGCTCGAGGCCGACGTCGCCATCGTGGGCGCTGGGGCGGCGGGCATCACGCTCGCGATGGCGCTCGACGGCGCCGGGATGCGTGTGCTGCTGGTCGAGAGTGGTGATCTCGCGGCTGAGACGGAGACGCAGCTCCTCTATCGCGGCATGAACGTCGGCCTGCCCTACTTCGATCTCGCTGGAGCCCGGCTTCGGTACTTCGGTGGCTCGACCAACCACTGGGGCGGGACGTGCCGGCCATTCGAGGCCTTTGATCTGTCCGCGCGGCCATGGATCCCGGGCAGCGGCTGGCCGATCGGCATTTCGGATCTCGATCCGTATTACTCGCGGGCCGGTGAGCTCTGCGGACTGCCCTCAGACGAGTGGGACACCGACGTGTGGGTCGAACGCAGCGCGTATCCCCCATTGCCGTTGGATGCGGCCCGCGTCGAGACGCGGATCGTACAGAACGTCCGCGCGACGCGGCGGCGGTTCTCGCGCAATTACGGCGACGATCTCGAGGCGTCGGGCGCGCGCGTCGTCTTGAACAGCAACCTCGTCGAGATCGAGATCGACGACGCGGCCGACGCCGTCTCGGGCCTTCGGCTGAACACCCTCTCAGGTGTCGAGTTCGGCGCGAGCGCTCGACACTACGTGCTCGCCGCGGGCGGCATCGAGACCCCGCGGCTCCTCCTCGCATCGACCGATCGCTTCCCGGCGGGTGTCGGAAATGGCGAGGACCTTGTCGGTCGGTACTTCCTCGAGCACCCGCGCTTCATCGGCGCGACCTTCGTGCCATTCGATCCGGAGATCGACCTGCGGTTCTACCTGACCCATGACGCCGGCGACTCGCGCATCACCGGCTACCTGGCGCTGCCCGAGGAAGTGCGCGAGGTCGAGGAGCTCGCCGACATCCAGTTTCGGATGGAGCCCCGGTTCCCGGCCTGGTACAACCGCGCCGTCGGCGCCGAGGATCGCGCTGCCCTGCGCCGGCTCACGGGTCGCGCCGAAGAGGACGCTGATTTCCTCGACGACGCGAACCGGATCGCCGACGACCTGACGAGCTGGCGTCGGTTCCTGGCCTTCGGTGGACCGATTCCCGTCCCGATCCCCGAGGTCGCCGCTGCAGCGATCGGTGACGAAGGGCGCGCTGCATTGATCCCCGAGGTATTCGGCGACATCGCGACGCTCCTGTTCGGCGAATCCATCGGGCGAATCCCCGTCGAGGCGGTCGACGTGACCACGCGCATCGATCCGACACCGAATCCGGACTCGCGCGTCCGTCTGGGTCGGGACCGCGACGCACTCGGGATGCCGATGGTCGAGCTCGATTGGCAGCTGTCGGACGCCGACCGGGCCAGCGTCGTGCGAGCGACGGAGCTCCTCGGTGCGGAGCTCGGTCGGGCGGACCTGGGGCGCCTGCGCCTCGTCATCGACGAGAATGCCGCAGAATGGCCGGCGGACCTCGCTGGCGGTTGGCATCACATGGGAACGACACGCATGCACGAGGACCCGCGTCAGGGCGTGGTCGACGGCGACTGCCGCGTGCATGGCATGCGCAACCTCTACGTCGCGGGCAGCTCGGTGTTCACGACCGCGGGATCGGCGACGCCGACGCTGACGATCGTGGCCCTCGCGCTTCGCCTCGCCGACCACCTGTTGGAGGCGGCAGCCTGATGACGGCGGTCGACCTCACCCGACGCCGCCTCCTCATTGCGGCAGCCGGCGTCGCGGCTGGAGTGGCTTTTGGACCCAGCGGCCTGTTGACGCTCATCGAGCGCCTGTCGGGGCGAGACGCTGCGAGCCTTCTGCGAGGGCTTATCACCGACGGCGAGGGCGCGGCCCGCCTCGGTCGTTCCTATCTCGCTGCCCACCCGACGGAAGCGCGAAGGGTCGTCCTGGTCCGCGACCTCGTAGGCCCGACCGTACCGACCTCCGCGCGCCGCGCGTCACGCGAGGTGGCGGCCCGGATCCGCACCGACTACGCCGCCGGGAGCACGGTCGTCGTGGATGGCTGGGTGCTCAGTCGCACGGAGGCTCGCCTCTATGCGCTCGTTGCGCTGGGCTGATCCTCAGCCTACCGGCTGTAGAGCCAGTCGCTCCATGCGAAGTTCTTGCCCGGTGAAATCGGCGCGCCCGCCCGATATCCGGATCCGTACCGGTAGTCGATGACCCAGAATACCCACTGATCGTTGCCCGCCGGCCGCCAGCCGGCCGTATCGAACAAGAAGCGCACGGCACGCAGGAGGGCCGCGTCACCCCAGTTGTATGCGTCGTATCCGAATCGGTGGAGGATCTCCGCCTGGAGCACGGCACCCTCGAGGGCGCCCCATGGATAGTCGGTCCCCGCCGGAGGCCACTGGAAGTCACCGCCGCGGCGCATCTCTTCCGGTAGTGCCCCACCGACGCCCTGGCCGCCCATCCGCGCGCCGCTGGGCAGCACGGGCACCGGCGCCGATGGATTGGGCTGCCACGACAGATCGCCGAAGCTGAAGCCGGCGTATGCGCTGCGGTTGCCCACCCAACCGTGGAAGACCTGCGCGGTGCGCGCGAGCTCGGCCGTATTCCCGAGGTACGCGGCGATCGCCGCGCGACTTGCGCCGGCGTGCGTACCCCAGTTATTCGCACGCTCCTCGTGCGTGGTCCGGAGGGTCCGACTCTCGATCGACTTGGTGAGCAGCGATCCCAGCCACGGACGGAACGTCCCCGAGTCGAAGGACGAATCGGCTTGGGACAGGCCGATGAAGTCGGCCGCCAGCGCGTAGGCGGCGGCCTCACGCGCCAGGGCCAGCGCGCTGCCGCCCTCGGTGCCGATTGCGGCCTTGAGATTGGCGATCACGTCCGCGCGATACTTCGCGTCTCCGGTGCGAGCGAACACGATCGCCTTGGCCAGCACCCGGACGTTGTTCTCCTGGTTCATGTCCGAGAGGTTGGGCGAACCAGGGTTCGAGTCCGCCACCGCTTTGAGCTGGCTCCACGCTGCGCCACTTGTCGGCAACGAGAGGAGGCGACTCCGCGAGATGAGGATGAAGTCACCGGCCGCTCGTGGGTCCGCAGCTGCGAACGCCCCACCAGATCCCGAGACCGGGCCTGCGCCACCACCCTGAGAGGGACCGGTCGGCACGATCGGTACCGTAGATGGCGTCAGCTCGAGAGACGGGGCGGGCGTCGGCATCGGCACCGGCACGAGTGCCGAGTGCTGAACGAAGTCAAGCGACTCGTCCTCGTCACCTGGCGTCGACGCGGGCTCGCGAGCGCCAACCGTCCGCTCTCCGTCAGGGGCATCGGCGGATGAACGCGCCCAGACAGACGCGACGGTGATACCGGCACCGACGACAGTGATGGCGGTCACCATCGAGATGACCATTGAGCGGAGCCGTCGGCGGCGAGTGGTCGGCGGGCGGTTTCCGGCTTGCGGCACTGTCTCGGTCCTACTTCCTGGCGTAGCCACTGGCTCGGCAGGGAGACATCGAGCTTGTCCGAAAAGGATACAGCACGGGCTTTCAGCCTGCCCGGCCGGAGCGGGGCGGCATCGGACGTGGTCCGGTGCGGGCGAAGCGCCCGGCAAGCTCTCTCGCGCTGCGGGTGAGGTCGAAGTCCTCGATGACGCGCCGGCGGCCAGCACGCCCCAGTCGCGCGGCCAAGGCGGAGTCGTCATGGAGGGTACGGAGCGCGGATGCCAAGGCGGACGGGTGGCCTGGCGGAACGAGGATGCCCGTGGCGCCGTCCTCGACGAGCTCCGCGACCCCCGAGATGTCGGTCGCCACGACAGGGCGCTCCATCGACATCGCCTCCATCAGCGCGACCGGAATGCCTTCCATCTTCCCGCTCGCCAGGACCACGCTCGGCTGCGCAACAGCGTCGGCCGCGCCGAGGACCTCCACGACCCGGTGACGCGGCTGCTGCCCGAGGAGGACGACCCGATCTCCGAGCCCCGCGGCACGGACGCGCTGCTCCAGGTCGCCCCTCGTCTCGCCGTCGCCGACCAGCAGGCAGCGCAGGTCGATGCCGTCGTCGACGAGGCGGCGGCACGCCTCGATGAGGTGGCGCTGGCCCTTCTGCGGCTGCAGGCTGGCGACGCAGACGATCGTCCAGGGCCCCTCGGGACGATCGCTCGGCGGTTCGAACAGGTGCGGATCGGTCCCGCAGTGGATGACGACGACGCGATCGCGCGCAACGGCCCCATACAGCCGCTCGAGCAAGCGGCGGTTGAACTCGGAGATGGTCACGACGAACGCCGCGCTGGCGATCTTCTCGCGCAGCATCGTTCGATCGACATAGATGTCGTGGGCGTGTCCGGTGAAGCTGTATGGGATCCCGGTAAGACGGCTCGCGACGTAGGCAGCCAACGTTGGATGCGTCGCCCAGTGCGCGTGGATGTGCTCCACCTCCGACGCGCTCATGCGACGGGCGAATGTCGCGGCCAGCGGAACGACGGCGAGGGCTCGCACCAGGAATCGCGGAGAGCGCACGTTGCCGAGGATGGCATCCCACCATGCGGTGAGATAGGCGCGGGGTCGGCGGCGCAGCCAGTGCAACTGCGCCGATAGGACCGGCAACGACGCCAGCCTGACCGAGAACGCCCGCGCCGCGAGACGGGCGGCCTCTTGGTGATGCACCGGCTCCGACTCGCGCAGGAGGGCGAACACGTCCACGTCGATCCCGAGCTCCTCGATCGCGAGAATCTCGTACAGGACAAACGTCTCCGACAGTTTCGGGAAGCGCGACGTGATGTAGGCGACCCGGCGTCGCCTTGCCGGCCGGTCGGTCACGCGCGTCGCCTCGCGGCCGCGAGCTCGCGATAGAGCTGATCGTAGGCCCCGGCGCATGCGTCCCACGTGTATCGCTCTTCCACGAACGCGCGCGCCGCCTGCCCGATTGCGTCCTGCTGCCGCGGGGATGCGAGCAGGCTCGTGATCGCTGCGGCCAGACGCTCCGGGCCGTCCGCCACCACGGCCTCGCGCCCACTGACGACCGGCAGCCCTTCGACCGCCATCGAGGTACCGACGACCGGCCTGCCGGCCGCCATCGCCTCGAGCACCTTGTTCTTGATCCCACTCCCGCTCACCATCGGGACCACGACGACGGCGGCCCGGACGAGATACGGGCGCACATCGTCGACTTCGCCGGTGACGGCGACCCCGCCGAGCTCGGCCAGCTGCCACACCGCCGGACCCGGGTCGCGCCCGACGATGGTCAGGCGCACGGACGGGCGCGCACGTCGGACGAGGGGCAGCACCTCCTGACAGAAGTGCCGCATGGCGGCCACGTTCGGGGGGTAGGACATCGCGCCCACGAAGACGAGGGTATCCGGGTCCGCGGCCACGGTTGGCTGCGGGCGGAAATAGTCCGCGTCGACACCGTTCGGGATGACCTCCACCCGCCGCCGTGGGTCGAGCTGGCGCAGCCGATCGGCGTCAGCCTTAGCCACCGCTGTTACGACTCGGTATCGGCGCATCGCCTGCCGCTCGATCACCGCGGCAGCCGAGGCGCGGACCCGCGTCTTCGCCGTCGCCGGACGGGTACGCTCGGCGCCCAGCGTCTCGGAGTCGATCAGCTCGAGCAGCCGGGGACCGGGCAGGCGCTTGCCGAACCCGGCCATGGGCAGTTGTCGCACATGAATCACGTCGAAGCTCTCCTGCCGGGTCACACCGCGCAGGGCGCGCGCGAATTCGTGAGCCGCGGGCAGGTCGAGGAACGGCAGCATCGGCAGGCGATCAGCCAGAAGTGCTTCAACCGATCCCGCGAGTGCATCGACCGGCCGGGGACGGGGGACGAGGTGGATCGCATCGAACACGTTGGCAAGGTGGCGCTGCGCTTCTTCCGCGCGTCCGCCCGGTGCCGGCGCGACCAGGGTGCGGCGATGGTGACCGAGGCGTCGCTGGACCTCGTAGCCGATCAGGGCGTTGCCCTGCAGCAGGCTCACTGGTGGCGACCGATCGATGACGAGGACGTTCAGACGCACGCCAGGACCGCATCGATGTTGTCCGAGACCCACTTGCGACGGCGTGTCGCGTCCGGCTGTCGAGCAAAGTTCTCGGAGACGATGCGCAGCCAGTAGAGCAGCACCGGCACTCGAAGGACTCCTGCGCCGCCACTGCCCGAAGCTGCCACGCGGTCGATGGCGGGCTGCTCTTCCGGCTGCCAAGCCGGGTCAGGCCCGAGCGCCCGGCAGATCTCGGTGCCGATCTCGCTTCGACGGAGGAGCTTACGGGTGTAGAGGACGAAATGCAGCAGATCGTGCGCAGGCAGCGCGCCGGGTGCAGCGCTGTCCCAGTCGACGAGACCCGTGATCCGCCGCGAGTGGACATCGATCAGCAGGTTCTCGCTCCAGAAGTCACCATGAATGAACGCAACCGTGACAGCGTCGTCCCCGAGCGCCGCGTGCAGCTCTCGACGGATTCGCTCGAGGATCGGCTCGTTCGCCGGCGATCCTGCCGCCAGGCGCCGGACGAGCGCCAGCGGCTCGTCAATCCACTCGCTCATCCGCTCCGGGGCCAGTGGCGCGTGCGCCGAGGTCAGCGCGTGGAGGCTGAGTGCGAGCGACGTTGCCTCTCCGATGACCCAACGGCGGGCCTCGGGATCACGAAGCGACCGCGTGCTCGACACGCCGGGGAGGGCACGCTCGAGGATGTACGTCCATTCTCCGTGACTGCCGCTGGCAATCGGCTCTGGAATCAGCGCGAGCATGCCGGCATCGGTGACGAGGCGCCTCAGCTTGCCGAGAAGCTCGGCCTCACGATCGAGCTGGGCCGCCGCCGACCCGACGTCCGTCAGCTTGAGGATCGCCGCCGGTCCCCTGGCATCCCGCAGCGTCACGATGCGGGTCCCGCTGCGCGCGCGACGAACCGAGGCGACGGTCCATGCGCCGATGCTCCCGGTGATCTGCAGCGCGATGGCCGCGGTCGACCTGGAGTCGGCGAGGTCGGTCCCGGCTCTCATGAGCCTGCGGAGCGGGCGCACCGCTCCCCTCAGACGGCGGTCGATCATCGCCCCTCTGCTCGGATGTACGTTGCCGGCCGGCCCGAGCCGGGACGGCCGCGGGTCATGGTAGCCCGAAGGCCGCCGCGTGCCTTGCGCCGAGCCGCCTCAGGGCGCGCTGAGGACGAGCTCGGGGTCGCCGGTGGCGGCCTCGCTGGAGCTGAAGCGTGCGACGTCGTTGCTGGCGTTGATGAGCACGAAGCTGTAGGTGCCGTCGCCGGTCACGACGCTGCTGACGTCGAGCTCGACCCAGTTGTTCGCCGCGACCGCTCCGAGGGTGTCGATCGGCCCGCCGCTCGGGTCCGGCTTGTTCGACCAGTTGAGACTGGCCTCGCTCCACGTGTTGATGGGCACGAGGTAAAGGCTGCCGCCATCGACGCTGGACTCGGTCACGAACAGCCGCAGGGTGGCGCCGTCCACCGCGCCCGCGCCGCTGACCGTGAACTTGAGGTAGGTATGCAGCTGCTTCGAGGCACTTCGCACGCGCAGGTCCCTCGCGTTGCCCTTGATCGCCGTCGGCGCGCCGGAGTCGGCGTAGGTGTCATCGCTGGGGGCGATGGGCTCGCCGCCTCCGCCGGCCGGGTTGACGGTGATCGTGCGGGTAGTGGCGTCGGACCCGCCGGCATTGCTCACCGTCAGGCGAGCGGTGTGGCTGCCGGCGGTGGTGTAGGTATGGCTCGGGTGCTGGGCATTGGAGTCGACGACGCCGTCATCGGTGAAGTCCCAGGCCCAGGCGGTAGGTGCGCCGGCGCTCGTGTCGGTGAAGTCGACCTCCAGCGGCGCGGTGCCGCCGGTCGGACTGGCGGTGAAGCTGGCCGTTGGTCCCGACGGGCTGCCGCCGCCGCCGAGCGGGTCGAAGTGGTGCCAGTAGCGCTTCGTGGACTGGTTCGAGGCCAGGACGAGAAGCCCGCTCGCGCTGGTGACGTTTTGCTTCGTCGACGTGGCGTTGTTGATGTTGTTCTGCGACGCGTCCTGCATCACCGTCGTCCCGAGCCCGCTCGGGAACGCGACCGAGGCGATCGGGCTCGTCTTCGTGTAGACCCGGCCACCGCCCTCGTCCGACGCGAACGCGTGGATCCGCCCATTCTCGGTATCGAGAAGGACGATCGGCCTGGTGAGCATCACTTGCTTCGTCCAGATCGTGTGCCACTGCCATGACCCGGCCGCACTGCGAACGAGCAGAACGATCGAGGGGGTCGAAGGCCCGGTGAGGCTCGTCTTCACGACGGCGAAGACGCGTCCACTGCCGTCGGTGTGCAACGACTTCAGGTTCATATGGTCGTCCCCGTTGCTACTTCCGGGAAAGACGGTCGAGACCGATCCCCAGGCGGTGTCGGCCGCCCCGTCCTGGTGCGAGGCGAAGTAGAACGTATCCTCGTCCTGGTTGCTCCAGAAGACGCCGATTTTGTTGCCGCCGAAGGCGATCACCGACGAGATGTCGTCATTGGCAACCTGCGTTCCCGAGACCGCAGGCGTGAACGGCGTCCCCCAGCTCACGTCGCCGCCCAGTGTGCGGTTCACGAACACAGTTCGACTGCCGCTATTGCCCTGGACCCACGTCGCCCACAACCGGCCCGTCGAATCCTTGTCGATGACGAGGGACTCGGACCGCACGTTGTTGATCTGCTGCGGGAACCCGCTGTCGAGCGAGTAGGTGTCGGTCGACGGGTTGTAGCTGAACCGATACAGGTGCGAGGGGAACCCGCTGCTCGGTGACTCGCTGAACACGTGGCTAGCGACGTACAGTCTCGTCCCATCCCACAGCGTGTCCGCTCTGCTGTTCGCGCGCCCATCGAGCGCCACGTTCGTCGACGTCCACGTGCCGGCCGCGTTCAGGCGAAAGATCTCGTAGCGCGAGCTCGCCGTGTCCCACAGGCTGCCCCACCAGACGCCATCGGCGAACCACGTCTTGCTCTCGGGCTTCTCACCGGTTGGTTCGGCGGCAGCACCGGAGTACGACGGGCCTTCCAGGCCGATATCTCCGGGGGCGGCGACGGCCGGCCCGATGGCGAGAATCGACCACAGGAGCCCGACCACCAGACTGAGGTGGAACGTTCGAATGCGCAACAAGGAGGGAACCCCCCGGTACCGATGAGGACGAATGAACCCGGCGCATGGTACCCCGGCTCTGGGCATCGGTCGATGGTCCTTCCCCCCGGAATCGCCCTCGACCCACGGTTTGTCGGTGCCGCCGGGCAACGGTTTGTGCTGTATTGGAAGGATTTGTGCACATAAGCCAGCGATAAGCCGCCAGTAAGGGATTGTAAACTCCGGTCCCGGCCCGTACATTACTCAGGTCATCTCACCCCGGATATTTCGGGGTCCTATCCAGTACTTCCGGGTCTAATAAGTGTCCCCTCTCCGCCCCGGGTCAAGCCCTCGACCCAGGGGGAGCTGACCACTCTTCGTGCCCAGAAGGGAAAGCGGGGGTTGCTGCCCAATGCAAGTCGGAGTATTCGGTCTCGGCTACGTAGGATTGGTGACCTCCGCGTGCCTCGCGGAACGCGGTCATCACGTGATCGGGGTCGAGGTCAATGCGGCTCGTCTCGATGCGCTGAAGGACGGAGCGGTCCCGTTCTACGAGCCGGGGCTGCACGAGATGGTCGCCCGCCAGCGTGAATCCGATCACCTCGCGTTCTCGGCTTCCGGGCGAGAAGCCGCGGCGAGTGCCGACGTGGTCATCGTGGCGGTCGGCACCCACGACGGCAACGGGGGCTGGCAGACTGAGACGATGCTCGCATGCCTGAGCGAAGTCGTCCCACACATGGCGGACGATGCCGTGCTTGCCGTGCGCTCGACACTGCCGCCGGACTTCATCCGGCAGCTTCCGCGACTCCTGCGCTCGATCCGGGAACAGGCCGGCCGCGAGCCGATCGCCGCCGTCGTGAATCCGGAGTTCACACGCGAAGGCGCCGCCATCCGCGACTACCTCGAGGCCGAGCGAGTCATCTTCGGTGTCATCGACGACCCCGACGGCCGAGGCGTGGAGCGGATGAACGCGCTGTACGAGTGGAGCACCGCGCCGGTGCTGACGATGTCCGCGATCGACGCCGCCTTCGCCAAGCTCGGCTCCAACCTCTTCCTGGCAACGAAGATCAGCTTCGCGAACGAGCTCGCCGCGCTCTGCGACGCGTATGGCGCGCAGGTCGATCAGGTCGTCGCGGGAATGGCGTTCGACTCGCGCATCGGAGGCCGGTTCCTGCGTGCGGGCGTCGGGTTCGGCGGGTCATGCCTGCCGAACCAGGTGACGATGACGGTGAAGTCGGCCACGTTGGCCGGAGTGCCGTCGCCTCTCCTGTCTGCGGTGGACGAGATCAACCATCGGCAGAGGACCGACTTCGTCGCGAATGTGCGCGAGCTGACCGGCGGCTCCCTCGAGGGCAAGCGCGTGGCGCTACTGGGCCTGACGTTCAAGCCGCTGACGGACGACCTGCGCGACGCTCCGGCGCTCGACATCGCCCGGCACCTGCTCGCCGGGGGTGCCACCGTCGTGGCCTACGACCCGATGGAGTCGGCGCGGGTCCGATCGGCCGACTTGGTGCCCGGCCTCGAGGTCGTGTCGAGCGCCCTCGAAGCGGTCGAGGGTGCGGATGCGATCGGGCTCGTCACCGAGTGGCCCGAATTCCTCAACCTCGACTGGAGCGTGGTCCGGGCAGCCGTGCGGACCCCGGTCCTCGTCGACGGGCGAGGCGCCCTGATCCCGGATCAGATGACTGCCCTCGGATTCGACTACTCCGCGTTCGGGCGAGGCTTTCGGGTGGGCGCGCTGGCGACCGGCGAGACGGAGCCCATCGGCCAGACATCGCCCGAGCGCAGTTCGACGGCTACCGTCATCGAGGCGTACGCGCCGCTCCAGGTGGAGTAGGAGTCGTCTCTTGAAGCGGACGGTGCTGTCCAATCTGACTCTGGGTATCTCGGCTGTCGTCGTCGGCGTCGCCATCGGGTACTACGCCGGCATGAGCGGAGCCCTGACGGTCACCGCCGGGATGCTCGGCGTCATCGGCCTCATGCTCGGCGGTCTGATGACCGCCTTCTACGGGGGGAGGATGTCGAGCCGATCGGAGCGGCCGGCTGGCGCGTCCCATCGGTCATGGGATGCGTTCCGTCGCGAGCTGGACCGAGCGCGTCGCTTCGAGCGTTCGTTCGTCCTGATGCGCTTCCCCGGCATCGACGTCACAAACGCCGATGGATTGGCACCGGCGCCCGGCAGCCTCGGAGCACTGCCCCTGATGGTCCGCAGCATCGACCAGGTGCTGTCGATCGAAGGTAGCGTCTATGTCGTCCTGCCGGAGTCCAGCCTGGAATCGGCGCAGCAGCTTATCGGCCGGCTGCGGATCGCCATTCCGGGCGATCCCGCCCTCGACCGAGTCGAGGCCGTCGAGTTCCCGAGCGGCGGGGCAACGACGGGCGCACTCGTGGCCAACCTCCGGCCGATCGGAGAGCTCGGCACCGATCGCGCTCCGGTTCGCCTCGTGCCACCCCTGACGGACCAGCGAGAAGAGTCCTCCGAGAGGACCGGTTGAGCGATGCCGCATGTCCTCTCGTTCCGGCCTCGCTACGCGATCGGCAAGCGAGCATTCGACCTCGCAGCATGCATCGCATTCCTTCCCCTGATCGCCATCGCCCTGGCGATCTGCGCGGTGGCGATCCGCATCGATTCGCCGGGCCCGATCCTCTTCGCCCAGAAGCGCACCGGCCGCCACGGCCGCAGGTTCCGGATGTACAAGTTCCGGACCATGGTGACGAACGCCGAGGAGCTGAAGGCGAGCCTCCAGCACCTGAGCATCGTTCCGGCTCCGGACTTCAAGGTCATCGATGATCCGCGCGTGACCCGTGTGGGTCGATTCCTCCGGAAGACCAGCCTCGATGAGCTGCCGCAGGTCCTCAACGTGGTCCGTGGGGAGATGTCACTCGTCGGCCCGCGACCGACGTCGTTCGCGGCGAGCACGTACGAGCTGTGGCACACCGAGCGCCTCGAGGTCATGCCCGGCCTCACCGGCCTCTGGCAGGTGACCGGTCGGAACGAGGCGACCTTCGATGAGCGGGCTCGACTCGACATCGATTACATCGAGCGGATGTCGTTCCGGCTGGACATCTGGATTCTCGCGCGGACCGTGATGGCCGTCGCGCGCCGCTCAGGCGCCTGAGGATCTGGCCGGCTCCAGGGACCTCAACCCGGCTTGCCAGCGGACCTGCTCGGCGAGCCCGTGTGCCGGCTCGACGAGTGGGCGGTAGCTGAAGGCTTCGCGCGCTCGGGACGTGTCGGCCCACGTACGACGCTGGTCGCCGGGTCGTGCCGGCTCATGGCGGATCGTGGGTTGCGCGCCCAGCTCGTCGGCGATGATGCCGATGGCCTCCAACAGCCCCAGCTCCTGGCCGCCGCCGATGTTATAGACCTCTCCGACGCGCGCTCCGTCGATCGCCGCCACAGTGCCCGCGACGGCGTCGGTCACAAACGTGTTCGAGCGTGACTGCAGCCCGTCGCCATAGACCGTGATCGGCTGGCCGTCCATGAGGGCCTCGATGAAGATGTGGTACGCCATATCCGGACGTTGGCGTGGCCCGTAGATCGAGAAATAGCGAAGGATCGTCGCGGGGAAGCCGTGCACGGCGACCTGCGCAAGAAGCAGCTTCTCGGCCGCGAGCTTCGTGACCCCGTACGGAGATGTCGGCCTCGTCGGAGTGTCCTCGTCGCCGACGGCATCCGTGCCATACACCGACGAGGTCGAGATGTGGACGAACTGCCGCACGTCACGGGAGGCGTCGACCAGGCGCTGAAGGCCGATCAGGTTGCAGCTGACGTAGCTGTCGAAGTCGGTCCAGCTCCGCATGAGCCCAGCCATCGCCGCCTGGTTGACCACGACGTCCACGCCCTCGAGCGCGGCATCCAGTGGGTCGGTGCGCAAGTCGAGCTCGTGGAACCGAAAGCCCGGCGAACGCATCAGCCCCGCCAGGTTGCGCTCCTTGACAGCTCGTGGGTAGTAGTCGGTGAAGCAGTCGAGAGCGACAACCTCATGGCCGTCGATGAGGAGCCGCTCCGCGAGGTGAGAACCGACGAAGCCGGCAGCGCCCGTCACGAGTATTCGCATCAGCCCTCACCCTCCGCCAGCCGCGACCGAACCCTCACTTCATCGAGATAGAGCTCGAGGCCCGGTTGCGGCGACAGCTCGGCACACACGCGGTCGACAGCCTCGACCTCCGCCGCCCAGGCGAGGCCGGCATCTTCCAACAGGATCGCATCATCGACCGCGTCGCGGACCTGGACGCCGAATGTCCGCGCGGCAAGATCGAGCCCCAGCACAACACGGTACCAGCGACCCGGCTCAAGAACGAGCCCGCTCCGCACTCGGGTGTCGCCGTCCGCATACACCACCTCGCCCTCGCGCACCCGGATCGAGGCGACTTCTCCCTCGCGCCCTCGCAGCTGAAGAAGCTTCATGTCACCTGTCGAGGGCTCGTTGAACAGCACGTCCGCGCCCGCCCGTAGCACGTCGCCCTCGACGGCGGCAAATCGCGCGCACGTCCTCGCATCGGCTGTCGTCGCGGTCAGACGGGCTGAGCTGTCGGATCCGGTGAGGCTCACGACCGTGAACGCCGGGAGCGGATCGCCGTCGACCTCCCATCCCGGGGGATCATCGCCCACGGCAAGCCCGTTGAAGGTGTAATTGACGAGCATGGCCCTGTCGTCTGGGCCCTGTGGCGGTTCCGCCGTGACGGGAGCCACACCCAGTGAGCCGAAGCCCCATCGATCGACCCCGCGATCCGTCGCGGCGACGACCAACCCGCTGCCCCCGTCGACGCTCTGTTTCGTCGCCGTGGGCGACCCGAGACCAGGCAGCGCCTCGGTCGCCGGGATGAGCGCCTGCCCGAGACCGCCACCGAACTCGAGACGGTCCAGCGAGGCGGTCTTGCGGTAGATCGTGCCTCCGCCGGCTGGCGCCTCCATGACGACATGAAGCAATCGAGCCTCGCCATCGACGACAAGGCTCGGCCCCCCGTGCTGGTCCTCGACGCGGCCGACGAGATACGTCGCCGGATCCTCTCCGGGACGGAGCTCCGCCACGACCACCTGCGGCGCGAGGCGCCTGCGGTCGGCCGTCTCGCCAGCGTTCGTCTTGAGCCCGACGTACAGGCGTTCGGCACCGGGCGAGCGATCGACGGCGATCCCGATCTCGTCCTCGCCGAACTCGAGCCCCGGAACCGGGACGGGGGCCGCGGCCGACCACCCGTCCGTCCCCAGCGCAGGGTCGAGCCAGGCAACATGCAGGGAGTCTCCCGTCGTCAGCGTCCAGACGAGGCCGATGCGCCGTCCCACGGCTGCCAACGCGACCGCGTCGACGGGGCCGGTCGCGACGTCGAGCGCGATCGGGCCGTGCCACGAGAGGTCGGATTCCAGGGAATGGTCCAGGATGAGTCGGTCGCCGTCGCGATAGGCGACCCAGAGCCGCCCGTCGGCGGCGCGTGCCAGCGTCGCTCCCGTAACCCCCGCGGCGGTCACCGGCACCGGGAAGTTCGCGTTCCTCCGGTATTCGCCCGAGGCCGGGTTGTAGCTGAACCGATCCACCCGAAGCGCGTGGCGCTCGTCGGCTTCCTCCCCGGCGCTCGCGACCAGCAGGCGCTCCCCGTCCCACTGCGCGTCGATCTTGGCGTAGGGTCGATCGTCCACCACGGCGCCGGTGTCGACCCAGGTGAGCGACGCCGCGTCGAGCCGGAAGATCCTCTGATCCGCGCTGCTGCTCGTCAGGAACACGCCCCACCAGCTGCCGTCATTGAACCAGAGCCGGCTCTGCGCTCCCGTGCCCGCGGGGTCGGGCGAGCCGCCCTCTCCGAACGCGAACGACTCCGGCGCCCCAGGCACCTCACCCACAGGGCCGCCGAGGGGGCCGGGCGAGAAGGAGGGGACAACCGAGGATGGATTCGCCGTCGGGCCACTCGTCTCGTTGGATGCGAGCGCCAAGGCGATACCGATGCTCGCCAGGAGCATGACGGTCACCAGCAGGATGGCCAGACGTCTCACGATGTGCCGATCTCCATATGTCGAGCGGCGTCGGTCCCGGACCGGCGTGCCCATGTCGATCGGCCGGTAGGATGTGCCCGGTGCAGAACGCGGTCATCGGCATGATACTTGGCGCGTCGCTCGTTGGCCTGACCCTCGTCGGGCTTCGGCTCAGCCACGGTGGGTGGCATGGTGCGGTGGTCAAGCTGGCAATTGGCGCACTGATTGGTGGCGTGGCCGCAGCGGTGGCCGTCGCCATCCGGGCCGATCTGGTGCCCGACGACATCGAGGTCACCATCGCCACCCTCCTCTTCGTCGCGGTCGCCGGATTCGCGGCGTTCCTCATCATTCGTCATCGCGGCGAGTGACCTGGGCCGGGATCCGTCCACGTGGCGTGTCGCAGCGCTCGTGTGTCGGTACGGCCGCTGACTGACCGATGCGCAAGGTGCCCGACGACCCAGGTCAGCGTCCGCGCAGTTCGTCATGTATCGTCATCGGCCGATGACCCCGCGACCCCGAGGCGCCGCGCCGCCCGAGATCGGCCCCGCGGCGAGGCAAGCGAGCGACCTCGAGGCGATCCGGCGCACCTTCGCCGAGCTCGACCAGGACCAGGTCCGCTGGTGCCTGCTGCGCGGCGAGACGACGCCCGTCGTCACGGGGGAGGACGTGGACCTCCTCATCTCGAAGCGAGATCTCCCCCGTGCCAGCGAGCTTCTTCGAAGTCTCGGCTACCTCCAACTTGCCGCCTGGGGACGCGGCAGCCACCGGTTCTACGTCGCCTACGACCGGGACACCGGCTCGTTCGTGAAGTTCGACGTCGTCACGGAGCTGTCGTTCGGTCCTCACGCGACGATCGAAACCGGCACCGCGGACGCGTGCCTCGCCCGGCGAGTCTCGGATCACGGCACCTGGCGACTGGCCGCCGAAGATCGTTTCTGGGCGCTGCTCCTCCACTGCATCCTCGATCGCCGCGATCTGCCCGACCGCCATGCGACCGTCCTCCGCGAGCTCGCGGCGCAGGCAACGGGCGAGGGACCGCTGGCCGCCTGGTTCGCGCCGAATGCGCCGGTCGAGTGGAGTCCCGGGCGGGCGATCGCCGCCGCGGCGCAGGGTCGGTGGCGCGAGCTTCTCGGCGCGGGCCAGGACATCCTCGACGCGCGGCGCTGGCGCGTCGGCCGGCCGCTCGCCCGACGCCTGACGCGCGGCGCGGCGCGGCGACTCACGAAGGTTCGCCGCTTCGCTGTCGAGCCGGGATTGAGCGTCGCGTTCCTCGGTCCGGACGGGACCGGAAAGTCGTCGATGGCTGCCCATCTCGAGGAGACCTTCTTCTTTCCCACCCGGCCGGTGTACATGGGTCTCTACGGCGGAGGCCAGGCACGGCGGCGATCTCCCCGCGGCCCCATCGAGCACCTGGCCCGCACCTCGGGGTATCTCATTCGGCAGTGGCGCAGGTACGCGGGTGCCGCCTTCCATCGTCGGCGGGGACGGCTCGTGGTCTACGACCGCTTCGGGTACGACGCGCTCCTGCGGGAAAGCACGAACGCGCCCATGACCACGCGGTTGCGCCGCTGGGCGCTCGCCCACACAGTGCCGCGACCCGATCTTGTCGTCACCCTCGACGCTCCAGGTCCGGTGCTCTACGCCCGAAAGCAGGAGCACGATCCGGAAAGGCTCGAGTCCCAGCGGCAGGCGTACCTCGCACTGAGTGATCGGCTCCCGAACGCCGCCGTCGTCGACACCGACCGGAGCCTGGATGAGGTCCAACGGGAGGTGACCTGGCTCATCTGGCGGCGTTACGTGGAGCGGTCGCTGAAGCGAGCGGCTCGCGGCCGATGACCTCCCCGCGGGAGGACGCCGGCCCCACGATCGCACCCGACGACTCGGACGAGACCTCGCGCCAGCTTCGTGGCTCGACGCTCCTGACCGGAGGGCGCGGCATCTCGCTGCTCATCAACTTCGTCATCCAGGTGCTCATCGTTCGCTACCTCTCCGAGGAGGGCTTCGGCGCGTTTGCCTACGCCCTCTCGATCGTCGCTGTCGGCGAGAGCATCGTGACGCTCGGCCTCGACCGTGCGATCACCCGGTTCGTTCCGATCTACGAGGAGCGTGGCCAGTACGACCGCCTCTTTGGGACCATCGTCCTTGCCTTCGGCACCGTGATCGGACTCGGGATCGCATTCGTGGCCGTTGTCATCGGGCTTCAGGGCGTGCTGGCGGGAACGCTCCTCGACGACCCGGAGGCCGTCACCGTCCTCGTCATCCTGGCCGCGCTCGCACCCATCCAGGCCTACGACGGCCTGCTCATCGGGATGTTCGCGGTGTTCGGCGACGCCTGGGCGGTGTTCGTCCGCAAGCACCTGCTGGGCCCGCTGCTGAAGCTCGCCGCGGTGGGACTGCTCATCGCGTCCGGCAGCGGCGTCGAGGTCCTGGCTGCCGGGTACGTCGCCGCGGGGCTGATCCTCGTGGTCGTGTACAGCGTGATCCTGTGGAGGCTGCTCGTCTCGCGCGGCCTCATCGACCACCTGCGGTCTGGCGGCATCGTCGTACCCGCTCGCGAAGTCTTCGGGTTCGCCCTCCCCCTGCTGAGCTCGGACCTCGTCTTCGTCGTCCTCGCTGCGTCGGACGTCATCTTGTTGGAGTACTTCCAGGGCACGACCGAGGTGGCCGCGTTCCGGGTGGTCCACCAGCCGGCGCTTCTCAACCAGGTCGTCTTCACGAGCTTCGCCCTGCTGTTCACACCGCTCGCATCCCGGTTCTTCGCGAGGGGCGACCGCGATGGCATCAACCGGCTGTACTGGCGCACCGCGACCTGGATGGCAGTCTTCTCCTTCCCGATCTTCGCGGTGACGTTCTCCCTGGCCGAGCCGCTTACGGTCTTCCTGTACGAGGAGCGATATCGCGAGTCGGCCACCTACCTTGCGCTGCTCTCCTTCGGGTACTACTTCAATGTGGCCCTCGGGTTCAATGGACTGACGCTGAAGGTGGTCGGCAGACTGCGGTACATCGTCTCCCTGAACCTCGCGGCGGCCGTCACCAACGTCGTCCTCAACCTCCTGTTGATTCCGCAGTTCGGCGCGCTCGGAGCCGCCATCGGCACGACCGCGACCCTGGTGGTCCACAACGTGCTCAAGCAGGCCGGGCTTCGCCTCTCGACCGGGATCAGCGTCTTCGAGCGCGCAACACTGCGCGTCTACGTCGTGATCGTCATGGGGGTCGTCTTCCTCGCGATCGTCGCCGCACTCGCCGATCTCCCGCTGGCCGTCCACATGGCCTTCGTGACGGTCGTGACGCTCGCCGTGGTCACCCTCAATCGCGACGTGCTCCGGGTCGGTGATACGTTCCCGGCCCTGCTGCGATCGCGCATCGGTCGGCGCATGTTCGGGGCTCGTCCATGAGCTCCGAGCCCGGTGCGGCCAGGATCACGGCGGCGGTCGGCAGCAACGTCCGGGACTCGGCCGCCGGCGCGGCGTGGACCTATCTGCTCGACTCGCTCGAGCTCGACGAGGTCGTCTGCGTCGGTGCGCCATCGCCTGCAGCGCGTGCGACGCTCGAGCGGATCTCGGGACGGGTCCGGGTGGTGACGGCCTCAGACCTCGCCGTCCTGGATCCGACATCGGTTGACCTCATCTACGTCACCGACGGCGTCGAGCGACCGATCAGCGACGACGCTCTGGCGGCGATCGCACGGGCCCTGCGCCCTGGTGGACGTGTCTACGTGGAGGTGCAGGGGCGCGACCCGATCGAGGCGGCCCTCAGGACGGCGGGCCTCGGGCGAGTCGACCGCTTCTGGCTCACGCCCGCGCGCGGCGAGGCCCGCTCGGCGGTCCCGGCCGACGAGGCGGCGATCCGACGCTACTTCGTCCAGCGACGGATCAGCGTGCCGAGCCTGCCACGCGGCCTCCGCGTGCTCGATCAACTGGCCCCCGACCTCGCCTCCCGTCGCCGGACCGGCCTCCTCGCCGGGCGGGCGGACGCCACCGGCCAGGGAAGGCTCCCCGCCTATGTCGTCGAGATCGCGGCGGCCGACGGCGTCGATCTGCGACGTCACCGCTTCGGGCTCTCGGCACGCGGGCGGTACAGCTCGCGGAAGCTGATCTTCTACCTCTTCGGACCTGGCGCGGCCCGGCCGGAGTTCGTGGTGAAGACGACCCGTGATCCGGTCCACAACGCTCGCCTCGAGAACGAGGAGCGGATCCTCCGTCGCATCGCGCGCGACGCCATCGTGCCCCCGGGCAGTGCTCCAGTCGTGGCGTTCGGCGGCGAGCATGGGGGCCTGCGCATCGTCGGGGAGAGCGCGCTCGATGGAAGGATCGCGGCTTCGCGCCCCGATCGCGCGGACGCGGCCGCCGCCTATCGCTGGCTGACCGACCTCGCGGCGAACAGCGCGAGCCGGGGCGGCGAGCGCGCGACGGCGCTCGCCGCGATCGTCGAGGACGTGGTGGGGGCAGTCGAGCGGATCTACGCGCTGACCCGGGAGCAGCGCGATCGCCTGCGTGACTCGGCGCGAGCGATCGTCCATGCGTCCGAGGGGATCCCGATGGTGCTCATGCACGGCGATGCCACGACCCTGAACGCCCTCCGGCGGCCCGATGGCCGGATCGCGTTCCTCGACTGGGAGGCGGCCACCCCTGACGGCCTGCCGCTCTGGGACCTCTTCCACTTCGCGCGTTCGCACGCGATCGACCGGGCCCGGGTCCGGCGCTTCGCGATGCGTCCGGCGCGGCTGCTCGACGCGCTCGAGCGGGACGAGATCCTGGTCGAGGCCGTCGGCGCGTACATCGACCGCCTCGGCATCGGCAGCGACGTCGTCGGCCCGCTGATTCGGCTGGCGTGGGCGCACCGCGCCGTTCGCGAGTCGTCTCGCCTCTCCGCCACCGCGGTCGACGACGGCCACTACGTGAACCTGTTGCGCGCGTCGCTCGAGCGGCCACTGCGCTCCGGCATTGCGAGCCCCCGATGAGGCTGACCGCACGCCGGGGCTCGGTGGGGGCCCTGCCCAACCTCGTGATCATCGGCGCGATGAAGTCGGGAACGACGAGCCTCCACGCCTACCTCGATCAGCATCCCGCCGTCGCGATGTCGCAGCCGAAGGAGATCCACTACTTCACCGATCGCAACGCCGATCGGCCGGTCGAGTGGTACGAGGCGCACTTCGACCCCGACGCGCCGGTGCGAGGGGAGGCATCGCCCGGATACACGAAGTTTCCGCACCGCGCCGGGGTGCCGGAGAGGATGCATCGGCTCATTCCCAACGCGAGGCTCATCTACATCGTCCGCGACCCGATCGCCCGAACCGTGTCGCAGTACCTCCACGAGTACCTCCGCCATCGCGAGGACCGCCCACTGAGCGAGGCGTTCGCCGACTTGCACGGCAACGTCTACGTCGACCAGAGTCGCTACGCCTACCAGCTCGACCAGTACCTCCCGCATTACCCGATCGAGCGGATCCATGTCATGACCACCGAGTCCCTCGAGGCAGGCCCGGATGACGCGCTGCGCGCCGTCACCGACTTCCTCGAGCTCGAGCCGTTCGAATTCGACGTGGCGACGAAGGCCAACGTCGCCAACCGCCGCGCGCGGACGAATCGGCTCGGGCACATCCTCGAGGCCGCACGCGCGACGCGGATCGGACGGCACCTGCCGCGGCCGCTCGTCGAGGCCGGAAAGCGGGCTCGTGGCCAGCTCTCTCGACGGGTCGCCCGGCCCGAGCTCGACCCGACCCTCCGCAAGGCGCTCCGCGACGAGCTTCGTGACGACGTCGAGCGGCTCCGAACCCTCACCGGGCTGCGGCTGGAGGAGTGGTCGCTGTGAGGCGGCGGCCCTCGCGGCCGGACCGCTCGTGCGCTATCATGGCCGCCCTCCCAGGAACGTTGACCGTGCTGATCGGTGGTGTCCGCTGATGCGCGAGGAGAAGAACGTGCCGCTCGGATTGCCGCCGCACATGGGGAATGCGCCCCCGAGAGAGACACCCACCCGACCCGCCAGGGCAGCAGCGATGCGCGCCGCCGTTCCGAGGGTGGCCGGGTGAACGGCGATGTGGCGCGTCGCATGCTCGTCGTCGGCCTCGACTGCGCGACGCCGCAGCTCGTCTTCGACGCGTGGAGAGACGACCTGCCGACGATCCGCGGGCTGATGGAGACCGGCGCCTATGGCCGGATGAGCAGCACGATCCCGGCGATCACCGTGCCGGCGTGGTCCGCGATGATGAGCGGCCGCGACCCCGGGGAGCTTGGGTTCTACGGCTTCCGCAACCGAGCCGACCACTCGTACGACCGGATGACGATCGCGAACGGGACGTCGGTGAAGGCCGACCGGATGTGGGACCTCGTCAGCCGCGCCGGCGGCCGGGTGGGCGTCCTCTCGGTCCCCCAGAGCTACCCTCCCCGTCCGGTGAACGGCGAGATGGTCGGATGCTTCCTCACGCCGAGTGCGAAGAGCGAATACACCCATCCGCCGGAGCTAAAGGCGGAGATTGCCGAGTGGCTTGGCGAAGAGTTCCTCGTCGACGTGCCGAACTTCCGCTCAGAGGACAAGGACCGTATCCTGCGCGACATCTACCGCCTCGCCGATCACCACTTCGAGGTGGCGGAGCGCCTCCTCGATCGGGCCCGCTACGACTTCTTCATGATGGTCGACATGGGGGTCGATCGCATCCATCACGCCTTCTGGAAGTACATGGCCACCGATCACCCGAAGTACGAGCCCGGCACCCACTTCTCCGACGCGGTTCACGACTACCACGTCCACGTCGATCGGCGTGTCGCCCGTCTGCTGGAGCGGGTGGACGATGACACGATCATCGTCGTCGCCTCCGACCACGGTGCGCGGAGCATGGCCGGCGGCATCTGCATCAACGAGTGGCTCATCGACGAGGGCTATCTCGTCCTCAAGGAGCGGCCGTCGGCCGTCACTCCGCTCGAAGACTGCGAGATCGACTGGCCGCAAACCCGCGCATGGGCGTCCGGCGGATACTATGGCCGGCTCTTCCTCAACGTTGCCGGGCGTGAGCCCGAGGGGGTGATCCCTCAGCAGGACGTTGACAGGGTTCGGCAGGAGCTGATCGACCGCCTCGCCACAATCACGGACCCCGACGGAGCGCCGATCGGGACGGTGGGCCACCGACCGGAGGATCTGTATCGGGAGGTCCGCAATATCGCGCCGGACCTGATCATCTACTTCGGCGACCTCGAGTGGCGGTCCGTCGGCAGCGTCGGATTCGACAGCATCTGGACGTTCGAGAACGACACCGGCCCGGACGAGGCCAACCACGCCCAGGAAGGCATCTTCGTGTACCGCGACCCGCGCGCCGACCTCGGCGGGCGCGACCTCGGCACGGTCGACATCTACGACATCGCGCCGACGCTGTGCGAAGCGCTCGGGCTGACGGTCCCCCATGGACTCCGTGGACGGGCGCTCGCATGGTGACCTCGAGCGCGACCGACGTCGGATTCACGGTCTGGCTGACAGGGCTGTCCGGCGCGGGCAAGTCGACGATCGCGCGGGCACTTGCCGAGCGTCTCGCTGGCCGTGGCCACCGGGTCGAGGTCCTCGACGGCGATGAGGTGAGGAGGCACTTGTCCGCCGGCCTCTCGTTCAGCAAGGAGGACCGTGACTCGAACGTCCGCCGCATCGGCTGGGTCTGTGAGCTACTCACCCGGAACGGCGTCGTGGCGATCGCCGCGGCGATCAGCCCGTATCGGGCCGTGCGCGACGAGGTTCGTGGACGCGTCGGGCGCTTCGTGGAGGTCTACCTCGACGCCACGCTTGACGCCCTCGAGGCGCGTGACTCGAAGGGCCTCTACCGCCGTGCCCGCGAGGGCACGATGACCGGCCTCACCGGCGTCGACGATCCATACGAGCCGCCCGAGCGCCCGGAGCTCACGATTCGAACCGACGGCGCCGATGGGCCTGACGCGTCGGTGGACCGGATCGTGAGCAAGCTGGAGGAGCTCGGATACCTCACCGCGGCCGAGCCGTTCCCGGCGGGCGCCGACGCCGCGTACACCGAGGACGAGGAGTCGGAGGTCACCGACCGGCTCCGCGACCTCGGCTACCTGTAGGGTCAGGCAAGCGAAGGTGAGCTTCCTGGACCCCCAGAGATCAGCGCGCGGCGCAGGCCCGCGGGTGCTGGTCGTCGCGCTTGACGGAGTGCCGTTCACGTTCGTCCAGCGCCTCTTCGAGGCCGGCGAGCTGCCGAACCTCCGCGCGATCGCCGAGCGCGGGCCGATGGCACAGATGGACACGTCCGTGCCGAACGTCTCGTCGGTGGCGTGGGCATCGTTCATGACCGGGATGAACCCCGGCAAGCACAACATCTACGGATTTCTCGATCGCCGTCCGGGGACGAAGAAGACGTACATCCCCACGGCTCGCGACGTTCGCGCCCCGACGATCCTCGACCGCCTCAGCCAGGCCGGACAGCGCGTCTTCTCCATGAACGTCCCCGTCACCTACCCGCCTCGCGCGGTGAACGGACTTGTCATCGGCTGCTTCCTCAGCCCGAACCTCGAGAAGGCATCTCCCTCGCCCGAGGTCTACGACGTCCTCCGCGGTCTCGGCTACCAGGTCGATGCCGACCCGTGGCGGGCCCGGCGGGACAAGGCCGATTTCCTCCCCCATCTCGTCGATGTATTCGAGGCCCGCATGGAGGCGACCCGCCACTTCTGGCGGCAGGAGCGCTGGGACTTCTTCATGACCCACATCATGGAGACCGATCGCCTGCATCACTTCTTCTGGGAGGAGATGGAGGCCGAGGATCCGCGCTTCGCGCCGGCGTTCCTCGACTTCTATCGCCGCGTCGATCGGGCGCTCGGCGAGATCAGCACCTGGGTCGACGACGACACGACGATGGTCGTCCTCTCCGACCACGGCTTCTGCAGCATCCGCCAGGAGGTCCACGTCAACACCTGGCTGGCCCATGCGGGCTACCTCTCCTACGCGACCGATGCCCCGAAGGGGCTCGAGGACCTGTCCCCGTCGAGCGTCGCGTTCAGCTTGGATCCGGGGCGCATCTACCTCAATGTTCGAGGCCGCGAGGCGGACGGCTGGATCGAGCCGGGGCCTGACTACGACCGCACTCGCGCCGAGCTGGCCGACGCGCTCGCCGGCATGACCGATCCCGACACCGGCGCGCGGATGGTGGAGCGCGTCCTCCGTCGGGAGGACCTCTACACCGGTGACGCGTACGCGGCCGCGCCCGACCTCGTCCTCGAGATGGTCGACGGGTACGACGCGAAGGGTCCATTCGGCAAGCCCGAGGTCACCTTCAAAGGGGCGGCCCTCGTCGGCATGCACACGACGCCCGACGCGCTGCTCAGCATCAGCGGCCTGGCGCTCGATGCGAAGAGGCCGCACATCACCGATGTCGCGCCGACGATCCTCTCGCGGCTCGGCGTGCCGATCCCGGACGAGATGGACGGCGTATCCCTCGTCGACGTGGTCACCGTCCGTGGCTGACGCGACGCCCGCGCGGCCCAACATCGTCGTGGTCGTCCTGGACAGTGTCCGCGCCGCGAACTGCTCGGCCTATGGCCATGCCCGAGCCACCACGCCGCACCTCGAGCGTCTCGCGAAAGAGGGAGCGCTGTTCGAGCAGGCCACCTCGGTCGGCTGCTGGACGCTTCCGGTCCACGCGTCGCTGTTCACCGGCCTCTATCCGAGCCGGCATGGGGTGACGATCTCTGCCGAGGCCCTCTCGGCCGACGTCCCCACCCTGGCCGAGCGGCTCTCGAGCGCCGGCTATCGCACCGCGTGCTTCTCGAACAACGCGTACATCAGCGCAGCAAGCGGCATGACGCGGGGCTTCGAGCACGTCGACGACATCTGGCGCGTCACGAATCCTCGCGGCGTGAGCCTCCCGCGCCTGTCGCAGCGCATCAGAGCGCTCGAGCGCCGCGGACCACTGCTCCGACCGATTGTCGGCCTGCTCCGACGGGCCAAGCGCCTTCGCGCGACGTGGAAGGCATGGAGGAGCCCGCGGGACAGCGGCGCCAGGTACACGAATGTGCGCATCCGTGACTGGCTGACTACCTCGGCCGATGACCGCCCCTTCTTCATTTTCGTCAACTACATGGAGGCCCATGAGCCGTATCTGCCGCCCTATCCCTTCAACCGCCGATTCGTCGCGGGGCGATTCAACCCGTGGCGGGTCGTGCGCTCGGCCGGACGGCGCGACGAGATCCTTAGCCAGGACGGCCGGCGGCGGGCGGAGGACCTCGAGATCCTCGAGGGCCTCTATGACGGGACAATCGCGTATGCCGACGAGCGCGTTCGGGAGCTCACCGAGGTGCTCGACGAGGCTGCCGATCCCGACGGCAACCTCATCGCGGTGACCTCAGACCACGGCGACGCGTTCGGCGAGCACGGGCACCTCGGCCACCGGCTCACGCTGTACGAGGAGCTGCTGCGAGTCCCGCTGGTGATCCGCTTTCCCCGAATGTTCCAGCCAGGGAGCCGGGTCGCGTCCCCGGTCTCGATCGGTGACCTCTTCCCGACGATCCTCGACGCTGCGGGCGTCGGCCCGGACGCGGACCCCGACTTCCGGAGGCTTGGCGCTCATGTCGAGCCGAGGCCGATCATCGCCGAGAACACCGGGCCCAAGAGCATCGGCGGGCTGCTGTCGCGAAGCTACCGCGACGGCGACATGAAGTTCCTGTGGCGTTCCGACGGCAGGCACGAGCTCTACGACCTGCACGCGGATCCCGGGGAGAAACAAAGCCTCGTGGCCGATGATCCCGCCACGGCGCGTGCGTTCGAGGACCGCCTCGAGAGATGGCGTCACACGATGGAGGATCGTCGTCTCTCGTCCGGAGACGCCGACTACGACGAAGAGACGCTCGAGCGGCTCAGAGGGCTTGGCTATGTCGGCTAGAGGCTCGACGCTTCCCCGCCGTGGGAACCACGATCGCCCGTCGTGGCCTATGCTGTCGGCCGCACCTTCGCGGGGGGATCGCCCCATCGCCGGTCGTATCGCTGCTCCGATCGAGGTCGTGTCGTGGAACTAGGTGGTTATTTCTCTGTCGCCAGGAGATGGTGGACGACGCTGCTCATCGCGACGGCGGTGGCGGGGCTCGCGGGCTACGCCATCGCATCGAGCGTCCCTCCGACCTTTGAGAGTACGGCGCGGCTCCTGGTCGGACCGGTCGTCGGCGACGTCGACGTCATGCGCGCGGCCGGCGCGATCTCGTTCACGTATGCCGAGCTTGCGGTGGCCGAACCCGCGCTGGACGTCGTGCGGGAGCAGCTCGGGCTCCCCGAAGACACGCCGATCGTCGCTCGCGCGATCCCGAACGAGACGACGCGGATCCTGCAGATTCGCGCCGAGTACGGGGACCCCGAGGTGGCAGCCTCGATTTCCAACCTGCTTGCTGAGAACCTGATCGCGATCGAGCGCGAGGGCGTCGCGCTGCCGGAAGGTCTCCTGACCCTCGTCGGGCCGGCGGCACAGAATCCGGTGCCGATCGCCCCTCAGGTCTCCCTGATCGCCATCGTCGCCGCGGCGACCGGCCTCCTGGCAGCCATCGTTCTCGTGCTCCTCGTCGAGTACTTCGGCAATACGATCAACTCCCGCGCTGAGCTGGCCTCGAGCGCAGCCGTCCCAATCCTCGGCAGCGCGAGCCTCGGCCGCCGGTTCCGTCCCTCCAGGCGGCAGCCGACCGTCGTCGACGCCCAGCCGGAGTCGAAGGCTGCCACGGCCGTCCGCTTCATCGCGACCAAGATCGCCTACGCAGATCCCAAGGGCCCGACCTCGAGCGCGCTCATCGTCGGGATGGCCAAGCGAGATGGAGCTGCCGACCTGGCGCTCGGCGTCGCGACGGTGCTGGCACGGGCCGGCAGGAAGGTCGTCGTCGTGGACGCCAACGATGAGAGCGACGAGCTCTCGACCCTCGTTGGCGCGGAGGGCGCCGGGCTCTCGGAGCTCCTCGCTCAGCCCGACATGGACCCGATGGACGTTGCCCTCTCCCGCCCACGCTGGCCGACGGTCGTCGCCCGCGGCGGGCTCACTCCGAGCACCCTCGTGGACCCGGACGCCGCGCGCAACCTGATTGACAAGCTCAACAAGCAATTCGAGGTCGTCATCGTCGTCTCGGCGCCGATTCACCTGTCGGGCAACGCGCTCGTGTGGGCGAAAGCCGTCAGTCTCGTCGTCCTCGCCGTCGAGCGGGACCGCGCCAAGCGCGACGACCTTGCGTATGCCATGGAGACTCTGACGGGCGTCAATGCCTCGGTTCTCGGCACGGTCCTGCTCGACCACGCGCCGCGCCCGAAACGTGAGTCGAAGGCAGCCGCCTCGCCACGGCGAGCCCCGGAGCCGTACGCCGTCGCCGCGTCGCGCGCAGCGACACCTGAACCGCGCCGGACGAACCAGCGCAGGGGCTGATCCCGTTGGGATTGCGAACTCGAGTCTTCTGGGTGTCGGCCGCAGTCGTCGGCTACACGTATGTCGGGTTTCCGCTTCTCGTGCTCGTGCGGAGTCGCCTGCGACCGGCGCCATATCGGTCCACCGACATCACCCCGACGGTCACCCTGCTGGTCGCCGCGCACAACGAGGCGCGCGCCATCGGCGCCAAGCTCGACAATGCGCTCGCCCTCGACTATCCACCGGATCGTCTCCAGATCGTCGTGGCATCCGACGGGTCCGATGACGAGACCGAGGCGATCGTCGCGACGTTCGCGGAGCGTGGCGTTCGGCTCCTGGGGCTTCAGCGGGTGGGCAAGGCAGCCGCCCTGGACGCTGCGGCCGATGTCGCCACGGGTGAGATCCTCGTATTCTCGGACGCGAACAGCCTGTATGCGTCCGATGCGATCCGCAGGCTGGTCCGACCGTTCGCCGATCCATCGGTCGGCGGAGTTGCGGGGAACCAGCGCTATCGGCCGCAGTCGGCGTCCGACGCGACGACTGCAGGCGAGCAGGTGTACTGGGACTTCGACCGGATCATCAAGGAAGCGGAGAGCCGGGCCGGAAGCACGATCTCGGCGACGGGAGCGATCTACGCGATCCGGCGGTCCCTCTTCTGCGGCGTGCCGGTCGGCGTCACCGACGACTTCGCGGTGTCGACGTCGGTGATCGAGCAGGGGCATCGGCTCGTCTTCGCCGCGGATGCCGTTGCGTGGGAGCCGGTGGCATCCTCGGGCGGCGAGGAGTGGAGCCGGAAGGTGCGGATCATGACCCGCGGGTTCCGCGGCGTCCTCGAGCGCCGCGCGCTGCTCGATCCGACACGCTACGGCTTCTACTCGGTCCAGCTGGCGTCGCACAAGGTGCTGCGCCGCCTCATGGGGATCCCGCTCCTCGCGTTGGCGCTCGTCGCCCCCGCGCTCTGGCGGCATGGCCGGATCTATCAGCTCGCGACCGTTTGCCAGGGAGCCTTCTACGCACTCGGCATCATGGGGCTCACCTTGGGAAGGCGAGGGATGGGCCGGCGCCGGCTGTTGGCGGCCCCGAGCTTCTTCATCGTGGTCAACGCGGCCGCCCTGACGGCGCTCGGGAATGTCCTCCGTGGGCGGCGCATCGACCGATGGGATCCCACCCGCAACGATGCCGTCACGCAGGCGCCGGCGCCTCCTGCACCGTCGCTCCCCGCTTCTCGGACGGGAGATCCGCCTCGAGCCCTCGACCGGCCGCAATAAGGCTCGTCGCGGCACCTAGCGCCAGCATGAGCCACAGGTACCGCTCGAAGGCCAGGTGGAGGAAGATCCCGGTCGTGAGATAGGCGACGATCGCGAGCATGAAGCCAGCGGCAATGTGCGCGAGGCGCGGGTGCGTGGAGATCAGCCGTTTTCGCGTGCGCGCAAGGTCGCGGATCGTGACCCAGATCGCACCGAAGAAGCAGATCGAGCCCAGGATCCCGACATCGGACGCGATGCCGAAGTAGAGGTTGTGCGCCTCGCGATCCTCCGCCCGGACCCGCAGGCCGAACTCCTCGGCGTAGCCGATGTAGTACGTGGGGAACTGGCCGGGGCCGACCCCGATCAGGGGATGGTCGACAAAGACCAGTGCCGCCGCAATCGTCTCGGTGATGCGGCTCCGGACCGAACCGTCCGCCTCGACACCTTCCTCCGCGATCCCGGGAAGGCGCTCGAGCGTTGCCAGCCGCGAGCCGTACTGGGGAAGCATGACGAGGAGGAGCACGAGCGCAATCGCCATGAAGAGAAGGTTGCGCCAGCGCAGATACCGCAGAAGGAGCATCGTCGCGATCACCAGCGCGAATCCAACCGCGGCGCCGCGCGACAGCGTGAGGGCGGCCCCGATGGTGATGAGGATTCCCGCCGCCACGGCCAGCGCCGTGCTCCGCCGGGAGAAGCGTGCCCACACGACCGCGAACGCGAGCGGAAGCAGCAGGACCATGACCTGCGCATATCGATTGGCCTGTCCGAGCGGTCCCGCCGTTCTCGACGCTCCGGCTCCGGTCAGGAAGTCCTCCTCGCCGATCCCGCCCACCTGCGCGAAGCCCAGATAGTCATCCCGGAAGCTCTGGGTCACCTCCTGGTGGATCGAGATCGTCCCAAGGATCGCGCCCACTCCGAGGAGCACCCACACGATCGCGACGAGCATTCGCTCTGTGCGGACCGCGTTGACGACGAGCAGATAGAGCAGCAGGCCCTCGGTGACGAAGATTCCGACCGCCTCCGCTGACGACGCGCTATCACGAGAGAGCAGCGATGAGACCAGCAAGACGCCGAGGTATCCGAGGGCCCAGGGCATCGCGGGCGGAATGAGCAGTGGCTGCCGGCGGACGAGCAGGAAATATGCGATCGGGATGAGGAGGAGTCCGGTGCTGCCGGCAGCCAGCGCGAAGGGCACGTCGTGAACTCGGACGGCCACCACCGCCGCGTTGCTGTAGACGATCGCCACGACCAGCAGCGTTGCGGCATCCGGCTTCAAGGACAGCATCACCAGCCCGAGCAGCCCGACGGCAACGGCCAAGATCCCGGGCGGGATCTTCATCACGGCCGCGGCCGGAACCAAGACGGCGAGGAGGAGCACACTCGAGGTGAACAGCAGATTCGTGGGACGCGCGTCGGGCGTGGCCCGTGCCTGGTTCATCACCTTCGTCAGTCACCCCGCTGAGCGTGCCGTCCCGCGCGGCATCGACTGACGCGGCGCGCAGACCCCGGGGCTGGGCCCGGAACCCGGAACGGTACACTATTGTGGCGAAGGCTTCGGAGTCCCGACCTGCTGCCCCCGGCGACCCCGAAGCATCGGTGTGAGCAAGCGCGGTTCGGAGGGCATCGTGGTCGACGCAGTCCGCCAGGCGTCAGAAACGGCTCAGATCGAGGCCCCGAGCGCGACTGGGCTTCCGACCTTCCTCGTCATCGGCGCGATGAAGGCCGGCACCACGACCCTACACGCCTGGCTCGACCAGCATCCCGACATCGGGATGTCGACGATCAAGGAGACCGGCTATTTCGTCTCCAGGCGGACGGATCACGATCCGGCCTGGTACGCGCGTCATTTCGACAGCCGCGCCCCGTTTCGCGGCGAGTCGACGACGAGCTATACGAAGTTCCCAGAGCGGCCCGGCGTGCCACAGCGGATCCATGCGCTCCTCCCGGACGCGCTGCTCGTGTACGTGCTCCGCGATCCGATCGAGCGCACGGTCTCGCACTTCGTCCACGCGCTCCAGCGCGGCCGCGAACGACGGTCACTCAGTGAAGCTCTGACAGTCCTCGAGGACAACCTGTACGTGGATCCGAGCCGCTATCACCTGCAGCTCCAGCAATACTGGCCCTACTACCCGCCCGAGCGGATCCTCCTGCTGACGGCCGAGGAGCTCCGCCGGGCGCCGCAGAAGGCGCTCAACAAGGTGACCACGTTCCTGGGCGCGCGCCCGTACGACTTCGATATCGATCGGCACGAGAATGTCTCGAGCCGACGCGGGCAGGACGGCGCGGTTGGGCGGCTGATCGAGTCCTACCCGGCCAAGCGGCTCGGGCGACGGCTGCCTCGGTCGGCGGTGAAGCTTGCCAAGCGGTTGAATGTCAGCATCTCGCACCAGATCAGCCGCCCGACGCTCGATCCGGCGTCACTGGGCCGGCTGCGGGCCTATCTCGGCGATGACGTCACCCGCCTGCGCCACACCACCGGCCTCTCCTTCGAGGACTGGTCCCTCTGACAGCTGCCGCCCCGATCGTCAGCGACCGTACAGCCAGTCCGTCCAGCCGAAGTTCTTCCCTGGCCGCAGGACGGCACCATTCCAGAAGCTGGTCCCATACCGCGCGTCGAGCAGGGGAAGCTGCCACACGTTGTCGCCGGATGGCCCACAACCGGTGGACTGCAGCCAGACCTCCGCGCGAAGCAGGGCATTGCTCCCCCAGCTGTAGGCTGCGTAGCCCTGTCGATGCAGGAGCTCGGCGGTCAAGAGCGCCCCGTCGAGGGCGCCGTGGGGATAGTTCCCACACGGCGGCGGCCACGTGAACTCGCCGGTCCGACGCTGGTCGTCGGCCAGAACGCCGTCGACGCTGTGACCCCCGATCGTCGCCCCGGGAGGATTGATCCCGACGGGCTGCGAGGGGTTGGACTGCCACCACAGGTCTCCGAAGCTGAAGCCGGCGTAGGCGGAACGCTCGCCGGCCCATCCGCGGAAGACCGAGGCCACGCGAGCCAGCTCGGCGGTATCGCCGAGGTAGGCAGCCGCGGCAGCCCGGCTCGCCCCCGCATGAGTCCCCCAGTTGTTCGGCCGGCGCTCGTGCGTCTCCGTCAGCGAGTTGCCATCGGCGAGGCGCCGATCGAGGACCTGGCCGAGCCACGCGCGGAACGACGCATCGAGTGCGGGGTCCGCGGCTCGAAGCCCGATCAGGTCGGCTGCGATGACGTACGCCGCCATCTCGCGCCCGAGGGCCAGGGTTTCCCCTCCCACTTCGGTGCCCATGGCCGAACGCAGGGCGGAGATCACCTCGGCACGATACGAAGGGGTCCCGGTTCGGGCATAAACCAGAGCCTTCGCAAGGACCTGGACGTTGTTGTCCTGGTTCATGTCGGCGAGGTTCGCTCTGCCCGCCGGCGCGTCTGCCGCACGCTTGAGCGCATCCCAGGCCGCACCGCTCGCCGGCAGGCCACGAAGCTCCGCGGTCGAGATCAGGATCCCCGAGCCGGCTGTCGGCGGCTGGACGACCGGCGGCTCGGGCGTGGGAACTGGCGTCGGTGGCGCCGTGGAGGATGGTGGGGCGCTGGGCTCAGGTGAAGCACTCGGCCCGCTCGAGCCGGTGGGATCGGCCGACGGCGCGGGAGAGGGCGACGGCGTCGGTGTCGGCTCGGAGCCGCCTCCCGGCCCGTCCACGTCGACGATCGCCTCGGCCGGGACGAAGTGTCCCGCCCACATGCCGTCGGTGATGTCGTAGTAGGAGCGACCCCGGATGACGGCGATCGCATCGGCCAAGGCCCATGAGTGACTCGCGAGCCGGCCGGTCACCGAGGAGATGACACGTCCCTGGCCATTCACCTGGATGCCCGTCACGGTCCCCGGGGCGAATCTCACGGCCCGAGGCCGTTCGAAGCGCGTCGCCTCGGCTGGCTGACGCGTGGTCCTGAACGACCAGGACGAGGAGCTGAGCGCGACACCGGCGGGGGTGCGAATCTCCGTGGACAGGCTGGCCCGGTAGGGCTCGCCGGCGCGCAGCGCGTCGATCGGGACGAGTGCCGCGCGGTATCGGGAGGCGTTGTAGTAGACGTTCGAAGGCACGACGCGGCCACGATCATCACGCAGGACGAAGGTCTCGTCGCTGATTCCCACGACGGGGCGATCGAAGCGGACGGCGACCGTGGCGAGGATCGACACGCGCGCGTCAGGGCCGGCCTTCCGAGCGACGATCGTGGGTGGTGCTGGGCTCGCATCCGCGTTGGTATTCGGAAGCAAGAGTGCTGGGACGAGTGCCACCATGACGATGGTGGCGATGCTGTCGAGCCAGCGGGGCCTGCGCTGCGCGGTGCCGCTTCCGGCCGGGAGCGACCGTGGTGGAGACGAACGTCGAGGATTCGCTCGAACCGAAATGGGAAGCGACTTCGTGCGCAATCGACCTGCCCTCCACTGTGGAGACGGGCGGGAAGCCCAAGGCCGGGCTCAGCGACCGCCGTCGGCGCCGCTGGTGGCCCCAGCGACCGCGCGAGGCTAGTCGGCACCGGCTCGCGGAGTCATTCCCCCGATGGTCCCGCGGGCGCGCTCGGAGGCTGGCAGCGCAGCCCGATACACGTCACCTGAGTGCACCAGACCCACCCTCCGCGCACCCCGACCGGTACCCGTCCGCCATGTACCATCGACTGCAGTCCACGCGTCCCGCAGTGGCCGGCCAGCCACGTGAGATCGCGCCGCCGGGCAAGGTGAGAGCCCCGGCTTGGCCGGGGCTCTCGCGCGAGGTGGGACCGATGCGGGCTAGCGGCGGACGGCGACCGCCCGGAGCCCGACCAGCCCGATGGAAGCCACGAAGATCACCGCCAGGAAGGCGATGGACAACGAGGGCTGGCCGCCGATCGAGGTGTCCGGCAGGTCGGGGTCGGGCGTCGGGTTCCCACCCGCGAACCCGCCCCGCGGGGTGTTGGCCGGCTCCTCTCCGCCGTCGGGCGGCGGATTGACCGGCTCGTCGCACATCGCGAACTGGGCCCGCGCGTTATAGATCTTGTGCCGTGCCTCTCCCGAATCGGCTCGCTCGATCGTGACTTCGACGAAGTTGTTGAACGCCGTGTTGTCGTCCGGGTCGAAGGTGACCGTGTACGGGACGCTCGCCACCGCTTCGGGGGCCAGCTCCAGACCGAGGAGGCCGTCGACGACGGCGCGGCCGAGCGCGGTGTCATCCGTGGCGAAGACGGAATCGAGCGCCCAGGTGACCCGGATGGGCTGCGGGTGATGGTTGAAGACATCGATGGTCCCGGTCACAGTCGCCGAGCCATCCTGGTTCAACGTCGCGCACGTAGCCGTCTTGGCGATCTCGATGCTGGCGCTGGATCCGCTGTCGGGGTCCGCCTTCTCACCGGTGCAGAAGCCAAGGGCGCCGATCGGCTCGCCGCCGAAGATCTCGTAGTTGTCCGGCGCGACGCTGCCGAGCGTCTCGGGAGCATCGAGCGCGATGTTGCGAGTCTCGGCCCCGGCCGTGACGACGAGCGCCGAGATCGCCTGGCCGCTCGCGAAGAATGCGAGGTCGGCATCGCCCGACACGGCGACGCCCATCGGGTCTCCGCCATCCGGAGCGAAGGCCGCCCCGTCCCACGTGAAGGTCACGAGCAGACTCGTCCCGCTGGGGCATCCCTCGGCCGCGCCAGCCTCGACACCCAACACGGGAGTGGCGAGAACCAGGAGGAGTCCGAGGGCGGCCATCAGGCCTGAGACGCCGCGACGTCGATGAGAAGTACCTGATGTGATCGCCATGTTGATGATCCCCTTCCGGCCGGGCGGGCCCGCCAGCTTGCTTCGGTCGCGCGCTCGTTGGTCGGCCACGCTGCGGGCGAAGTATACGTGGACGGTACCAGTACTTTCGAGGGGGTCAATCTGTCGAGCGGTGCGGACTGGTGATGTTCGCTGGGGTCAGCCCAAAAAGACTGGCGTTGACACGACGCACCATCAGTCCTAGGACCTTTGCCGTTCTCCCGTGATCAAGGTGGGCAGCTCTGCCACGAGCTTCGAGCGCGCCCACATCGGCCCAAGCCCCGCATCGCGCGCGGCGGCGTGCGCCTCGAGGTCGGTGTGCGGCCCGAACAGGATCAGGCGAGGTCCATCCAGCTGCGCGAGCGAGTCGGTCCAGCTCGGGTGGCGAGCCGACCAGTCGACCAGGATGAGGTCGAGGTCGGCGGGTAGGTCGGTTGGCTCATCTGCCCGCAGCAGGCTGGCGCCCGCCGCGGATGCGGCCGCCTCGATCTTGCTGAAGAGCAGCAGGTCGCTCACCACTGCGGCGACCCTCACCCCTCGGCGCCGTCCTCCGCGTGCTGCGGCACCGGCCCAGTCATCGGATCCTGGCCGTTGCCGTTGGCGTGGCCGTGGGCTGCCTGATCCAGGACGAACCGCGCGATCCGCATCGGGTAGATGCCGACCACGACCGGGGCGTGGACCTCGACCGAGAGCTCGACACCGACCTCGTCGCGCTGCCACAGATCCTGGAGCTTCAACGCCTCGCGCTCGGGCAGGCCGATGTAGGCCGAGGTGCCGTTGCGCGCGATGTGGCTCATCGCATCGGCTTCGAGGCCGAACCTGCGGCGGATGTCGGCGATCGAGAGGTATGGGCGTGATGTCAGGTAGCGGCGGAGACTCGAAGTACTCGGCCGTTTCGTGGCAGACATGGGCTGTTGGGGCCAGAGTCTACCCCGCGCGCCAGCATCGCGCAGGACGGCTGTCGGCCTCCCTACCCGTCGCGCGGCACGTGTGCCCACCCGCGGGCACGCCCAACCGCGCGCCGGATGACGTCCTTCGGGGGTACCGGCCCATCGCCGTAGTCTCGCGGCGCAAGGCCAAGCGGTCCCTGCCCGTCGGGGTCGATGTCCTCGCCGTCGATTCGGATCGAGGGCGACCCGTGCATCTCGAGCATGGCGGCGTCCTCGGCCGATGCGACCGCCACCATCTGGACCGGGGTCTCGAAGGCGTCCTCGGTGAGGACCTCGACGAGGTTCTGGCGCGCCGGCATGGCCGCCGGGTCGCCATCGGCATAGAGCAGCTCGACTCGCATCGGTCAGCTGGTCGAGAAGAAGGCGATCAGCGCGACGACGGCCAGCACGCCGAGCGCGGCACCTCCGTAGATGCGCCGCCGCTCCTCGCCGGTCATCCCCTCGCGCACGCTCGACCCGCGCGGGGCTCGCCCGCGCCACGCCAGGTAGCGCTCCGTGTTCGTGTCGAGCGCCTCGCGCGCCCGATACGCCTGCCATGCCGGCCACGCGACGACGTAGGCCGCCACGCCAGCGACGATGGCAACGACCAGCCAGGCGAGCGGCGGCACGCGTCAGGCCACCAGGGCGGCCGCCGCGTCGACGATCCAGCGCACGGCCGGGCCGGTGATCCGCGCCGCGGGCAGTTCAGGATCGCCGGATCGCACGCGCGCCAGCGCATCGGCCTTGTCCGCGCCGCTGACGACGAAGAGCGTCTCGCGCGCGGCGTTCAAGACCGGGAAGGTCAGGGTCATGCGCCACGCGTCCCGCGACGGCACCCAGTTGGCGACCACCCAGCGCACCGTCTCGTCGAGCGCGGCCGTGCCGGGAAAGAGGCTCGCGGTGTGGCCGTCAGGGCCCATCCCCAACCAGACGAGGTCGAACGCGGGCGGAGCGTCGCCGCGGGCCCCGAAAGCGAGGCGCAGCTCGGTCTCGTACACGAGGGCCGCGGCGTCGGGGTCCGGCGCCTCGGCCTGCATGCGGTGGACGCGATCCGGGCGCACCCCGGGCAGCTGGCTGATGAGCATCCCGTACGCCACACCGAAGTTCGACTCGGGGTGGTCGGGTGGGACCGCCCGTTCGTCGCCCCAGAAGAACTCGACCGCCGACCAGTCGAGCGCGTCGCGGCGCACCGGCTCGAGCAGGAGCGGGTAGACCCGCTTCGGCGTGCCGCCGCCGGAGAGCGCGACGCGCGCCACCCCTCGATCCGCGATCGCAGCGGCGACGATCGAGACGAATCGGTTCGCGGCCTCGTGGGCGACCTCGTCGGGGGAGCCGCGAACGTCGAGGTCGATCACCCCGCGGCCTCTCGGGCCGACGCGAGCAGGATGGCGGCGGCACGCATCGCGTCCTCGTAGACCGGGTCGACGACGTCTTCGGTGAGCTGGGCGCTGAGCAGCTCGGCCTCGCGGGGCGACTCCATCGCCACACGCCGAAGGAGGGCGGTCATGCCGTCGGCGTTCGTGGCGACCACCGCGTCCTCGCCGTCGCGATCGATGATGAACTCGGAGGCACCAGTCTCGCCGAGCGAGCGGAGCCGGACGCTGGTGAGGTCGCCCGGGCGCACGATGGACGTCGCCTCGGGCCGCACGGCGAGCTCGACCATCTCGTGTCGTCCCTCGAGCCGGAGCCTGAAGGCGCCGTCCACCAGCGGCTCGATGGTGCGGTGCCGCCGCCAGCCCAGACGCGTCGCGATCCAGCCCGCGTACAGCGCCGCCTGCGCCATCGGCGACGAGACGCCCGGGCCGGATTCGTTCGCGTCCTCATCGGTCCCTTCAGCGCCCTCGGGCGCGACGGCGTAGCTGATGAGCAGCCGGCTCAGATTTGGCAGGTAGCGCCGGAAGCGCGGCGCGTCGAAGAACTGCGCGGTCAGCTCCTGCCACCACGTCAGGCGCTCCCAGCTCAGGTCGCCAAGGCCGCTGGCGTGCCGCAGGCTCCCCAGCCGGCGCAGCCCGCCCAGCAGATCGCCGAAGTCGGACGAGTCGAACAGGACGCGATCGCCCATCTCGACGAGCTGCTCGAAGACGGGGCCGTCGAACGGCGGGTCGCCAGGCCACCAGACGTGCGTGGGCAGGTCTGGGATGAGGAGTGGCGCGACGACTCCCGACAGGTGCTCGGCCGCCTCGCCGCGCACCGTCAGGATGACCTCCTCGTGGCAGACGCGGTCACCGCCGCCGCTCGCGTTGTGACAGTGGGTGCTGACCCGGGCGTCGAGCGGCCGCTCCCCGGCGCCCGGCTGGGCAACGAGCACGATCGCGCGTGACGGGTGGCGGTTGCCGAGGTCGAGCAGCGTGCCGACGATTCGGTCGGCGGCCGCGTCGTCGACGACGGTCACGATCAGGTTGAGGACCGATGCGCGGGCTTGAGGCAGCCCCGCCTCGGTGACGATCTGATCGCCGTCCTGGTCGGGCCGTCCCGGCGGGTCCCACAGCGTGGTGAGGTGCGCGGCGATTGCCCGCACGCTCGTGTCGCGCGCCTCCCAGACCGGCGTCGCCAGGCTCTCGTGCTCGCCGAAGCGCTGGAGCCGCCGATGGACGAGCTGCTCTTCGTGGACGAGGCGGGACGGGCCGCCGGTCATGGCTTGCGCCACGCCCGGCCCTCGCGCTCGAGCAGCTCGTCGGCTGCCGGCGGGCCCCACGTCCCGGCACCGTAGAAGTGGAGCGGGCCGCCCTCGCCCGATGCCCAGGCCTTGAGGACCGGCTCGAGGATCTCCCAGGCGCGCTCGACCTCGTCGTCGCGGGTGAAGAGGCTGTTGTCACCGATCATCGCGTCGACGAGCAGCGTTTCGTACGCGTCCGGGGAGTCGACCGCGAACGAGGAGCCGTAGCGGAAGTCCATGTTGACGGTCCGGATCTGGAGTCCCTGGCCGGGCACCTTGGCGCCGAAGCGCAGGAGGATGCCCTCGTCGGGCTGGACGCGGATGGCGAGCACGTTCGGGTCGACCTGGCTGACGCCCGCACGCGAGAACAGCGCCAGCGGGGCGCGCCGGAACTGGACGGCGATCTCCGTCACCCGGCTCGGCAGGGCCTTCCCGCTGCGGATGTAGAACGGCACACCCGCCCAGCGCCACGAGTCGATCGCCAGCTTCATCGCCACGAACGTCTCCGTCTCGGAGTCCGGCGGCACCTCGGGCGCGTCGCGGTACGAGGTGACGCGCTCGCCCTCGACCCAGCCGGAGACGTACTGGCCGCGGATGACGTTGGCGGCGACGTCCGACGGGGCCATCGGCTTGACGGCGCGCAGCACCTTGAGCTTCTCGTCGCGCAGATCCTCGGGCGAGAACTCGACCGGCGGCTCCATGGCGAACATCGACATCAGCTGGAAGCCATGGTTCTGGACCACGTCGCGCATGGCGCCGGTGCCGTCGTAGAACTCGCCGCGGCCCTCGACGCCGACCGTCTCGGCCACCGTGATCTGGACCGAATCGATGTAGCGACGATTCCAGATCGGCTCGAACAGCCCGTTGCCGAAACGGAAGACGGCGAGGTTCTGGACGGTCTCCTTGCCGAGGTAGTGGTCGATGCGATAGACCTGGTCCTCGGCGAAGACCTCGGCGAACTCGCGGTTCAGGGTCCGCGCCGACTCGAGGTCGTACCCGAACGGCTTCTCGACGATGACGCGCGTCCAGCCCCGATTCGATCCGGTCCTGCGTCGCTCGCCGCTCGCCGCCAGGCCGGCGCGATCGAGCTGGTTGACGATCTCCGGATAGAGGCTCGGCGGCACGGCCAAGTAGAAGAGCCGGTTGCCGGCGGTCCCGCGGTCGCGATCGATGCGGTCGAGCCGCCTGGCGAGGTCGGCATACGCGACGGGGTCGTTGAAGTCGCCGCGCTGGTACTCGATCGAGTCGGCGATCGAGTCCCAGATGGCGGGCTTCACCGGCTTGTTGCGGCTGTACTTGTTGATGCCGGCCAGCAGGTGGTCGCGGAACTCCGCATCGGTCCAGTCCCGCCGCGCGAAGCCGACGCCGGTGAACTCCGAGGGCAAGTTGCCGCCGAGGAGGGTGTTGTAGAGGGCAGGGGCGAGCTTGCGCTCGGTGAGGTCCCCGGTCGCGCCGCAGATGATCATCGTGCACGGCTCGGCCATCCGCTCGTGGCGCAGCCCCTCCCGCAGCGGGTTGGGCCGAGCCGCCGCGGTGACCGCGTCGCGAGGCCGCGGGAGGTCGGCCGCTGGGGCTTCGGCGCTGCGGGTCGTCATCCGGACGTCACTCGCGGCCCTTGATCACATGACCGCCGAACTCGTTGCGGAGGGCGGCGAGGACGCGATCGGTGTACGAGTCCGGGCTGCGGCGGCTCCGGAAGCGTTCGATGAGGCTGAGGGTGATGACCGGGGCCGGCACGTCGTGGTCGATGGCCTCGGCCACCGTCCAGCGTCCCTCGCCCGAGTCGGCCACCCAGCCGCCGATCGACTCGAGGTCGTTGCCCTCGCGTTCGAAGGCGCGCGCGGCGAGCTCGAGCAGCCACGAACGAATGACCGAGCCATGGTTCCACATCGCGGCGATGGCCGAGAGATCGAGGTCATAGTCGCTGGCGTGGAGGATGTCGAATCCCTCTCCATAGGCCTGCATGATCCCGTACTCGATGCCGTTGTGGACCATCTTCGTGTAGTGGCCCGCGCCGGCGGCCCCGCAGTGAAGGTAGCCGCCCTCGGGCGCCAGGGTCTTCACCACCGGCTCGAAGCCCTCGAAGACCTCGCGCTTGCCGCCGAGCATGGCGCAGAACCCGACCTCCAGGCCCCAGATGCCGCCCGAGACGCCCATGTCGAGCCACTCGAGATCCTTCTCCGCGAGCTCCGCGGCATGGCGCTTCGAATCGTGGAAGCGGCTGTTGCCGGCGTCGATGATCACGTCCCCCGGCTCGAGGATGGCCGCCAGCTGCTCGATCATCGCATCGGTCGCGTCGCCGGACGGCACGCTGATGATGACGTGGCGCGGTCGCTCCATGAGCTCGCGCAGCCGCTCGATCGGCTCGGCACCGGTCACCCGGCCCTCGTTCTCTGGCTCGGCAGCGACCTCCGCCGTCACCGACTCCGTCCGGTTCCAGGCGATGACGTCATGGCCGCCGCGCGCCGCGCGGCGCGCCATCCCGGCGCCCATCCTCCCGAGTCCGCAGATGGCGACCTGCATCGTGCTCCTTCTCCTGCCTCAGACCGATAGCGTCGCGCCGGTCATCGCCTCCAGCCGACTCAGCCCTGCGTGGACGTCGTTGACGTGGAGGCGCATCGCGCGCCGACCACGTTTCTGGAGCGATGCGAGATCCCCGAGCGCCTGGGCGGCGATGAGCGCGCCGAAGGACTCCTCCCAGCCCGGAATCGGCAGATCCTTCGACGGCTCCGCGGTGAGCTGGAGGAAGACGCCGGTGTCCGGCCCGCCCTTGTGCAGCTGCCCGGTCGAGTGGAGGAAGCGCGGGCCGAAGCCCAGCGTCGTGGCAGCGCCAGTCGCCGCCCCGATGCGGGCGCGGATCGCCTGCAGCCGAGCTTCGACGGGCGGGTCCTTCGGAAGGTAGGCGATGATCGCGACGTAGTCGACTCCCGGGCGGGCCAGGCCCAGCAGTTGCGCGACCGCCCCGTCGACGCTCACCGGAACGTCACCGATCGCCCCCGGGTCGGCGCTGATCGAAACCCCGGGCTCGCTGACGAGCGGCATCGGCTGCGGCAGTGCTCCGCGCTCACGGAACGCCTCCAGCAGCGCGGTGGTCGCGTCCTTCGACTCGGTGACGTTGGGCTGGTCGAACGGGTCGATGCCGAGGACGATCCCGGCAGCCGCGGTCGCCACCTCCCAGCGCACGAACTCCGCGCCGACCTCGAGGGGATCGGCCATCTCGAGGCGCTCGACGGGGTGGCCGAGGGCTCCGAGCGCGTCGCAGAGCCGGTCAAGCTCGGGCTCGTGCTCGCCGGCCAACCGGATCCGCACGAAGCAACGGTCGCCGGCGTAGTCGTCGGGACCCCGGAGCGGCTCGCCGACGATCGGCACGATCCCCGCTCCGGCCTTGCCGGTCGACTCGGCGACGAGCTGCTCGGTCCAATCGCCGAATGCCGCGAGCCGCTCGCCGGTGAGGATCGTGAGCTTGTCCCGTCCGGCAAGGGCGGCCTCGCCCAAGTAGGCGCCGAGGCGCAGCCCTGGGTTCGCGGCGGCATCGGCCAGCCGGCAGTCATCGGCCATGCGCCCTGCCCGGTTCAGGAGCGCGCCCACGTCGACGCCGTGCAGCGCCGCAGGGACGAGTCCGAAGACGCTGAGGGCCGAGTAGCGGCCGCCGACGTCGGTCGGCGCCGTGACGATGGCACGGAACTCCTGCGCGCGTGCCAGGTCGGCGAGCGGAGTGTCGGGATCCGTGATCGCGATGAAGTCGAGCGCCGGCGCGACCTCGCCCATCGCGGCCTGGAAGGCATTCGGCTCCGTGGTCGAGCCCGACTTCGAGCTCACGAGAAACAGCGTGCGCTGCTCCGAGGCCCAGGAGCGAAATCCGCGCACCGCGTCGGGGTGGGTCGAGTCGAGGATGCGCAGCTCGAGGCCGTTGGGCGAGGCTGCCCCGGAGCCATTGGCGCCGCCGGCCCATCCGAAGACCCGACTGAACAGCTCGGGTGCCAGGCTGGAACCGCCCATGCCGAGCACGGCCGCGCGCCGGTAGCCGTCCTCGCGGACGTCGCGTGCGAGATGCTCGAGCTCGGGGACGCGTGCGCTCATCGCGCCCGGCAGGTCCAGCCAGCCGAGCCACCGCGCGACCTCCTCGGGTGGGTTCTCCGAAGCCGCCCACAATGACCCGTCCCTTGCCCACAGCCGGTCCGCGACGTGATCGGCCGTCCACGCCCCAAGCCGCGAGCGGATCGCGGCGTCGAGGTCGCTCATGCCGGGGCGAGCTCCTCGCGCTTCGACTCGATCGTCTCGATCAGCTCGTCGAAGCTCTTCGCGAAGCTCGCGACGCCCTCGACGATGAGCTCGTCGGTGACGCGCTGCATCGTGATGCCGTTGGCCTCGACTTCGCGAATCGCCTGGCGAGCGGCGTCCAGGTCTTGGTCGAGCGTTCGCTGCAGCTCTCCGTGGTCCAGGAAGGCCTCGATCGTCTCGAGAGGCATCGTGTCGACGGTCTGCGGACCGATGAGCTCCTCGACGTAGAGGACGTCGCGGTAGTCCGGATTCTTCGTGCTCGTGCTTGCCCACAGGCAGCGCTGCACCCGCGCGCCGGCGGCGCGCAGCTCGGCGAACTCGTCCCCGCCGAAGATCTCGCCGAAGGCCTCGTAGGCGAGCTTGGCGTTGGCAATCGCCGCCTTCCCGCGAGCTTGGAGCGCCTCTCGGGTGCCGATCTCCTCGAGATACGTGTCTACCTTAGTGTCGACCCGACTCACGAAGAACGAAGCCACGCTGGCGACCCGGCTCACGTCCTCGCCACGCTCGTGGCGCCGCCGGAGCCCGGCGATGTACGCCCGCGCCACGCGCTTGTAGATCTCGACGCTGAACATCAGCGTGACGTTGATGTTGATCCCCTCGGCGATCGCGCTCTCGATGGCCGGGATCCCGGCCTCGGTCGCCGGGATCTTGATGAACACGTTCGGCCGGTCGAGGCGGCCCCACAGCTCTCGGGCCCGGGCCAAGGTAGCGTCGGCGTCCTCGGCCAGGTCGGGCTCGACCTCGATGCTGGCGAAGCCATCGGCCCCGTCCGCATCGTCGTAGACGCGGCGCAGGAGGTCGGAGGCATCGCCGACGTCGGCCACCGCGATCTCTTCGTAGATCTGACGCGCCCCGTCACCGGCGTCGATCTCGCGCCGAATCAGCTCGTCATATTGCCCGGTGGCAACGGCCTTGGCGAAGATCGTCGGGTTGCTGGTGAGCCCCCGGATGCCGTCATCCACCATCTCCTCGAGCTTGCCGCTCGTGATCAGCTCACGGTCGATGAAGTCGATCCATGGGCTCTGGTCCTGATCGGCATGGAGCCGATGCAGCGCGTTTCCGGTCATCGTCGGTGCCTCCGCTACTCGTAGCCTGCCGAGCCGACCTCGGCCGTCGGCCTCTCGACGGCACCCTCCCGGGTGGCGAGCGCGCGCGCCGCGTCGGCGATGTGGGCGGCGTCGATGCCGGCCGCGGCCAGCAGCTCGGCCGGCGTCCCCGAGCCGGGCATGCTCCGCACCGCCAGCTTGACCACCACCGGGTGTGGCTGCTCGGCGGCGAGCGCCTCGAGCACGGCGTCGCCGATCCCGCCCTCCGGCCAGTGGTCCTCCACGGTCACGATCGCACCGGTCTCGCGGCCCGCGGCGCGCACCGCCTCGTCGTCGATCGGCTTGACGCTGTACAGATCGACCACCCGAGCATTGATCCCCTCGCCGGCCAGCTGGTCCGCGGCCGCGACCGCCTCGTGAAGGGTGATGCCGGCACCGATGAGCGTGACGGCGTCGTCATCGGTCCGCCGGACCAAGCGGCTGCCGCCGATGTGGAAGTCGTCGCCCGGCGCATAGAGCACCGGCGTCTTCTCGCGGGTCGTGCGCATGAACACGATCCCCTCGCGGTCGGCCATCTGCGGCACGAGGGCGGCGGTCGCGTTCGCGTCGCTCGGATAGAGCACCGTCGAGCCATGGACCGCCCGGAAGGCGGCGAGGTCCTCGAGTGCCATCTGCGACGGCCCGTCCTCGCCGATGCTGACGCCCGCGTGCGAACCTGCGAGCGCGATGTTCGCGCGGCTGACGGCGGCCATGCGCACGAAGTCGTAGGCGCGCGAAAGGAAGGCGGCGAAGGTAGCCGCGAACGGCTTCCAGCCGCGGACCTGGAGCCCGACCGCGGTCGCGATCATCAGCTGTTCGGCGATGTACGACTGGATGAATCGCTCCGGCAGCTCCCTCGCGAACTCCTCCGTGTACGTGCTGTTCCCCACCTCGCCGTCGACCGCCACGACGTCGCCGCGAGCCCTGCCGAGCGCCACGAGCGCGTCGCCGAAGGCCTTGCGCGTCGCCTCCTTCGTGCCGGGCTCATACGACGGCAGCGTCAGGGCGGTGGTCGGGAAGCGATGAGGCTCACCGGTGATTTCGGGCTTGGCCACCTCGACGGTGATGTCCCGGATGCCCCCGAGCTCCGCGATCGCCGCGTCGGGGTCGGCGAGCGGCTTCCCGTGCATGCCGGGCTGGTTCGCGACGGCCTTCACGCCGTGACCCTTCTCGGTGCGGGCGATGATGACGGTCGGCCGGCCGGTGGTGCCGATGGCGCGCTCGAAGGCACGGTCGATGGCCTCGATGTCGTGTCCGTCGATCACGATCGCCTTCCAGCCGAACGCCTTCGCCCGGCGGCGGTAGGAATCGGTGTCCCACTCGTGCATTGTCGGCCCGGTCTGGCCGAGCCGGTTGACGTCGATGATGGCGGTCAGGTTGTCAAGGCCCTGGAAGCCAGCCTGCTCGAAGGCCTCCCACATCGAGCCCTCGGCCATCTCGGAGTCGCCGCACAGGCACCAGACGCGATACGGAAGGCGATCCAGGCGCTTGCCGGCCATGGCCACGCCGACGCTGATCGGCAGCCCCTGGCCGAGCGAGCCGGTCGCGACGTCGACCCACGGCAGCACCGGGGTCGGATGGCCCTCGATCCGGCTGCCGAGGCGACGGAACGTGAGCATCTCGTCGTCGCTGATGGCGCCGGCCGCCTTGTACATCGCGTACAGCAGCGGTGACGCGTGGCCCTTGCTGAAGATCAGGTGATCGTTGCGCGGGTCGTCGGGGGTGCCGAAGTCGTAATGCAGGTATTTCGACATGAGCACAGCCATGAGGTCGGCCGCGGACATCGACGACGTCGGATGCCCGCTCCCCGCCGCGCTCGAGGACCGGACCGAGTCGACGCGCAGCTGCTGCCCGAGCTCACGCCATGCGTCGTGCTGGGAGGTCATGTGCTTGGTGCTCCGCAAGTTGTCTGCCGAAGGTGAGCTTGCACGTTCAATGATAGGCCTGCGTGAACCGATACGGCCGCCGGGCGGCCGATCATGCAAGTCGTGCACTCTGCCATCTCGCCATGCGCGACTCGAGCGAGCGGCTGTCCAGGAGAGGGCGACCGATGGTCAACCGCGCTCCTGGGTCGCGTTAGCGGGTCCGTGGCCTCGATATGATCGGAATTCGAGCGTGGGGACGCTCGCGGAGAGGTGTCTCCATCGGCTAACGCTCATGGGACGAGCGGTTGACAGGTGACGCCCCGCACCGCAAGAACGGGCGGCTCCGCACCGGAGCCGCCCGCATCGGTCTCGCGAAGAGCGCGTGGTCTAGCCGCGCATCATCCTGAAGCAGTCGGAGCAGTAGACCGGGCGCGCGCCGGTCGGGCGGAACGGCACCTGGGTCTCGTTGCCGCAGCGGGCGCAGACCGCGTCGTGCATCTCGCGTGGACCCTGCGAGCCGCCACCGTAGCCCCCGCCGTTGCCGTAGCTGCTGGCGCCGCCACCGGAGGCCCGGCGCTGGGCGCGGCACGAGGAGCAGCGCTTCGGAGCGGACGAGAAGCCCTTCTCCGCGAAGAACTCCTGTTCCGATGCGGAGAACACGAAGTCGATGCCGCAATCGGAACAGGTGATCACCTGATCGGTGTAGGTCACTGAATGACCCCTCCCAAGAACGTGAGTTGGAACCACGTCGATCTCCGCATCGCGCGACGCCTTGCCCGGGTTCTTGCCGCTGCCCCGGGCCGACGGTTGGACGTGGTGAGGGGAGAGGAAGCGATGAGCTCTGGCGCCGCTCGTTTGCGGCTTCGACGCGCGGAGTATCGCGAAAGCGCCACGTGACCGCAAGTGCATTTTCGACGAGTACGATCGGTGTATGCGCGTCCTCATCCTCATCGTCGGACTCGTCCTCCTGCTCGGCGGGCTGGTGTGGATCGCGCAGGGCCTGAACCTGCCATTCGCGCCGCGAAGCTTCATGACCGCCGATCGGTCGTGGATCGTGTTCGGTGCGCTGGCCGTGTTTGCCGGCAGCGTGCTCGTCTGGCGCGCTCGACGCCGGACCTGAACCGGGTCGGTCAGCCTCCGACCGGGGTTCGAAGCCGGCGGTTGTAGCGCCACTTCGACCGCTTCCGTACCGGCGCGCGAGCGCCAGCCCGCGCGATCGTGAGGGCGCCGTCCTGCTCGAGGACGCGCAGGACGAGATGCGGCTGCTGCCGCACGTCATCGTCGGATACCCGGTGGAACATCGGGGTCGCACCGCAGGTCCGCTCGAGCATCGCGCGCTTCATCCGTCCCGGCGACGTCGCCCGCAGGACCTCGCCGGGCACGTCGGCGTCGAGGAGCTGTCGCGCGAGATCGAGGACCATGTGGAGCGCGGTCCGCGCGCCGACGGACTCGGCGCGCGACACGAGCGCATGCCAGTCGATCGTCTCGCCCCGGGGCCCGGACGAGCTCTGCGACGTCGCAGATAAAGCGAAGCCGGAGCGGCGTCCGCGTGCGGTGGATGGCCAGGTGCAGGAGCGTGTCGGCGTCCGACAGGATGAGGCGACTTGCACCGGCAATCCTGGCCGGCCTCAGCGCATGTTGGATGCCCGTCGTCTCTCGCCTGTCTAGACATCCGTGGACGGAAGTAATGCGGCGTGCCACCGCCTCAGCGGATCTGTACGCCCGCCGCGCGCAGCTCGCTTAGCGCTCGGACGCCGTCCTGTGGTTCGAGGTTGACCGCGGCCACCGCCCGCTCGAGCACAACGACCTCGAATCCGAGCCGCAGGGCGTCCAGCGCGGTCGCGTTCACGCAATAGTCGGTCGCCAGGCCGCACGCGACGACGCGCTCGATGCTCCGATCGCGGAGGATTGGCTCGAGCTCGGTCGCCGCCTCCCGGGCCGAGACCGGGTGACGCATCGTGAAGCCGGAGTAGCCGTCCTCGCCGTGCTCTCCCTTGCGCACGCGGGGCACCCCGTCCGGCACGTGAAACGCGGGATGCAGGTCCGCGCCCCACGACCCCGCGACACAGTGGACTGGCCAGATCCCGCCATCCTTGGCGAAGTGCGGCGTCGACGGGGGGTGCCAGTCCTGGGTGGCCACGACCAACGCTCCGGCCGCGCGCGCCTCCGCGACGGCGGCATTGACCTCTTCCACGACGAGGTCCGACCCGGCGACGAAGAGAGAGCCGGCGGGATCGGCGAAGTCGTTCTGGAGGTCGACGACGACGAGCGCCGTCGACCGGTCGAACAAAGCGCTGGGCTTCACCGCTTCGGGCGGCGTCAGGCCGGGAAGATCCGGCGAAGGCGCCGGTAGGCGCGCGTTGCCGACCCGCCGCCGAGCGGTGGTGAGTATGGCGACCCCGGCACCTGCCCGACGGATCCGCCGCTGCCCTGTGCTGACGGCCACCGTGGCGGCTCGGTGTCCCCGACGGAGGCCGGCGGCCACTCGTCGTGGTCCGGTGGATCCGGAAGGTCGCCGGAATCTCGACCAGCGATGGGCCCGAACGCTCCGAGCGCCTCGTCGAGCTCGCGCGCGCCAGGCAGGCCCGTCTCCGGCTCGGGCTCGGGTCGGGCCGATGGGCCCTGCCCGCCGCTGCCGGCCAGTTCCATCTCGTCGGCGCCGCTCTCATCGGGCTCCGGCGCCTTCCAGTCCGGCGCATCGCCCGAGGACGGTTCGGCCGATTCCTCCGGAGCCGCGTCGTCGGCGGGCACCCGATCGTCCGTGGGCAGCTCGGCCGACTCCGGTGCCTCCCCCGGAAGGGCGTCGGCCGTGCTCGCCGCGGCGTCCTCCACGTCGGCCGTCGGCTCGTCGCCCGCAGCGGTCTCGGCCGGCCACGCGTCGTCGACCTCGGCCTCGAACCAGTCAGGCTGCTCGATGGCCGTCGTGTAGCGCTCGGCATCGAAGTCGGCCGGTTCGGTCTCGGCCGGCGCTTCGGTCTCAGCCGGCGCTTCGGTCGCGGCTCGCGGCTCGGCGAGTTCAAGCGCGTCGGGTGCCGGCTCGGCGAGGTCAAGCGCATCGGGCTCGGCGAGGTCAAGCGCATCGGGCTCGGCGAGGTCAAGCGCATCGGGTTCCGGCTCGAGGGCAGCCTGGTCCGGCTCCTCCTCGTCGGGAGTTGCGGTCATTGCCTCGAACTCGGGCCATGGCTCCGGCTCGGCGGCCGGAAGGGTGGCGATCAGCGCATCCAGATCGCCGCCCTCGGCAACGGGCTCTTCCTGCTCAATCGCCTCCGGCTCGGCCTGCTCGATCGCCTCCGGCTCGGCCTGCTCAGGCTCGGGGTGGATCGGCTCGGGCCCGATGTCGCCCGGGGCAGCAAGCGTGTCGACCGGCTCGGCCCACTCGTCGACGACCTCTGGCACCTCGGCCACGGGCTCGGCCTCGTCAACGACGGCCTCCGGCTCATCGGCGACCAGCATCGGCTCGGCGGGAAGCACATCGCGCGGCAGGATGCGATCCGCCTCGACGGCCGCGGCGGCCTCGGCCTCGGAACGAAAGGCAGCCAGCGCATCGGCGTCGGACCCGCGAGGCAGGTCGGCGAGGCTGGGGTCTTCGGCGCGGGCCAGTGCCGCGGCGAAACTCTCGGTGGCGCGCCGCGCGCCACGACGGCGGCGGCGATTGACCTCCTCGTCGTCGTGCTCGACCGCGGCCTCGGGCCGCGCGCCCGAAGCGCCCGGCGGCTCGCTGACAGGCAGCGGCTGGGTCGGCCACGGCGCGGCCGCCGGCCCCATCGGCAGGCGAAGGTCGATGCGCGCCTCGAGCATGTCGACTCGCGAGCGCAGCGACGCGACCTCGCCACGAGCCTCGCCGAGGGCCAGCAGGGCTTGGCCGTAGCGCTCGGTCAGGCTGCGGAACTCGGTGAGCAGCTCGCGGAACGGCGAGAGCTCGCGCTCGGGGCCGTTGGACCGCGCGGTGATCGTGTCGTCGGCGGGAGCGACCGGCGCCGGTGCGGGGCGCGACTGGAGAAAGACGCGCATCCCGGACTCTCCCTCGGGCTCTCCGACGAGCACGCCGCGGGCGAGCAGCTCCCAGATGCGCTCCGTTGGGACGCCCAGGACCGATGCCGCCTCGGTGACCGAATATCCCGTCATCGGCCGCTAGGGTAGCGCGATTCAACCCGTCCACACCGCTATCATCGGCCGGCGTGACGACCACCTCCCTGGCCGTGCCCACCATCGCCGGACATGACTTCAACCTGCCAGCCGATCTGGCGGGGCTCGGCGACCTCGCCTACAACCTGTGGTGGACCTGGAGCCCGCGGGCGCAGGCCCTCTTCAGCCGCATCGATCCGAGCGCCTGGGCGCGCCACCGCAACTCGATCGCGGTCCTGCGCTATTCCGACCCCGCGCGCTGGGCGGAGCTGACCGCTGACGAGGACTTCATGGTCGACGCCAGCCGGGTGCTCGACGAGTTCAACCGCTACATGCGCAACGGCGAGGACTCCTGGTACCGATCCAGCCCCGAGCGTGCGCTCCCCGGGCCGATCGCCTACTTCTGCGCCGAGTTCGGCATCCACGAGTCGATGCAGATCTACTCGGGCGGCCTCGGCATCCTGGCCGGCGACCACTGCAAGTCCGCTTCCGACGCGGCGCTGCCGTTCATCGGCATCGGGCTGCTCTACCGGCGCGGTTATTTCCGCCAGCAGATCGACGCCGATGGCCACCAAGAGCATGCCCAGCCAGACCTCGATCCGTCGCAGCTGCCCCTCCGCCGCGCGCGCGGCCTCAACGGCGCCCCGCTCGACGTCACCGTCGAGGTCGCCGATCGGTCGGTGCACGCCGCGGTGTGGGTCGCGCAGGTCGGACGCGTGCCGATCCTGCTGCTCGACACGGACGTGCCGGCCAACGACAAGGCGGACCGGCCGATCACCCACATCCTCTACGTCCGCGGCCGCGAGATGCGCCTGTGCCAGGAGCTCGTGCTCGGGATCGGCGGCGTCCGGGCACTGCGCGCGCTCGGGATCGATCCCGCGGTCTGGCATCTCAACGAGGGCCACTCGGCGTTCCTGCTGATCGAGCGCGCACGCGAGCTGTTCGCAACCGATAAGGGCCTCGCCGCCGGCGAGGCGCTGCGCCGCGTCGGCCGCGACGCGGTCTTCACCATTCACACGCCGGTGCCGGCCGGGAACGAGGTCTTCGCCCGCCAGCTGGTGGCGCCGGCGCTCCAGTCGTGGTTGGCGGATGCCCGCATGGAACCGTCCGAGCTGCTCGAGCTCGGACGCGGCCCGACCGACGAGCCGGACGCGCCGTTCGACATGACCGCCTTCGTCCTGCGCCACGCCAGCAACGCGAACGCGGTGTCGCAGCTGCATGGGGAGACGGCCACGCAGACCTGGCAGGAGCTGGCCGGCCACCCGATCGACGCCATCACCAACGGCGTCCACGTCCCGACCTGGCTCGGCCGGCCGGTGCGGCGCGTCATCCGCGGCGCCATCGGCACACCGCTCGATGTTGACCTCAACGGACCGGAGGCGCTCGCCGTGCTGGACGAGCTTGACGACGACGAACTGTGGAGCGCACACCGGCAGCAGAAGCGAGAGATGGTCGGCTTCCTCGAGGGGCGCCTGGCCCGCCAGCTGGCCCGGCACGGCGAGTCACCGGCGACCCTGCGCGAGGTTCGCAGCGTCCTCGATCCGGACGCCCTCGTCATCGGCTTCGCGCGGCGCTTCGCGACCTACAAGCGCGCCGATCTCCTCTTCCGTGACGAAGAGCGGCTGAGTGCGATCCTCTCGTCGACGGAGCGTCCCGTGCAGATCGTGATGGCCGGCAAGGCCCATCCCGCCGACCGCCCCGGGCAGCAGGTCATCCAGCGCATCTTCGAGCTGTCGCGCTCGGACCGCCTGCGCGGTCGCGTCTTCGTGATCGAGGACTACGACGTCCGCATCGCGCGCTTCCTCGTCGGCGGCGTCGACCTGTGGCTCAACAACCCGCGCCGCCCGCTCGAGGCGTCGGGGACGTCGGGCATGAAGGCGGCCATCAACGGCGTACCGTCGATCTCGATCCTCGACGGTTGGTGGGACGAGGGCTTCACCGGCGAGAACGGCTGGGCCATCGGCGACCGCGAGCCCGATGGCGACGACGCGTCGCAGGATGCCGCAGACGCCAGTGAGATCTATCGGCTCCTGGAGGAGGAGATCGTGCCGCGCTTCTTCAAGCGGACCGATGGCCTGCCGACTGGCTGGCTGAGCGTGATGCGGGCCGCGATCGCATCGGCGCTGTGGCAGTTCAGCACGGCTCGCATGCTCACCGAGTACGTCGACCGCCTCTATCTGCCCGCCGTTCGGACGCCTGTCGAGGCCTGATCGCCCTCAGGGCAGGTAGTTGCGCGGGTTCTCCCACCAGCCGTCGTCGTTCACGGCGAAGTGGACATGGCAACCGGTCGAGAGGCCCGTGGTGCCCTCGTGGCCGATGAGCGAGTTGCTCGTCACGATCGTGCCGGGGCTGACGACAACGTTCGGCTGCATGTGCCAGTACCAGGTCTGGATGCCGCTGCCATGGTCGACGACGACCCCGAAGCCCGAGTCCCACGGCATCAGCGGCTGGCCGGAGGCGACGACGACGCCGGGCCCGGCAGCGTAGATCGGGGTGCCGCAACCGTTGGCGAAGTCGATGCCGGCGTGGAAGTGCGGGTAGTACGTGCCCTTGTAGTTGTATGGCGGCTCGAGCTGATAGGTCGTCGGGCCCCACTCCTGGGTGATCCGGTACGAGCGCTCCGGCCAGCGGAAGCCGTAGGCCGAGGGCTTGTTGGCCGCTGCCGCTGCCGCTGCCTGGCGACGGGCCTCCTCGGCAGCGCGGCGCTGGGCCTCCTCGATGGCCGCCTGCTGGGCCGCCGCCTGCCGCTGGAGCTGCGCGGCCAGGCTCGCCGCGGCCTGCGCGGCGCGCTCGCTCTCGGCGACCTTGCGCTTGACGTTGCCCGCGGCCTCGAGTGAGGCATTGAGCGCCGCCGCCTGTTCCGCCCGCTTGACCTCGGCCGCCGCGCGGAGGGCGGCGAGGTCCTTCTCGAGTGCGGTGAGCTCGGCACGACGGGCCTTGAGCCGCTTCTCCTCCTGCCTGGCGAGGGTGCGAGCCTCGGCCACGACGCGACGGCCCTCCGCAAGGGTCTCGCGCCGCGTCTCGAGCTCCTCGCGGATGGAGCGGACCTCGTCGGCAAGGATCGCATCCTGGTCGGAGACGGTGATCAGGTAACCGAACTGCCGGGTGACCTCGTCGAGCGAGTCGGCCGAGAGGAGGATCTCGAGCATCGAGGTCTGCGAGCGCTCGTAGGCGGATCGGAGGTGGTCCTCGAGCAGCGCCTCGCGCTCGTCGAGCTCCGCGGTGCGCTGCTCGATCGCAGCGGCGACGCGCTCGAGCTGGCGGTTGAGCTTCTGGATCTGGCGCTTGAGCTCGGCAAGGTGCTGCTCGATCTCATCGACCTGCTGCCTGACCTGCCCCAGCAGCTCGCGCACTCGCTCGTACTCGGCGGTGACCGCGGCGAGCTCGGCACGGGCGACGTCGAGGGCGGTGCCGAGCTCCGCTGATCGGCGTTGGAGCGATGCGAGCTCGGAACGCTGCCGGTCGAGGGTAGCCGTCAGTGCCTGCTGCGCTGATCTCGCATCGGCGAGCTGCGCGCGGGTGCGTTCGAGCTGTGCCTGTGGATCCGCGGCAAGGGCCGAGCCGCTTGGCTGAGTTGTGACGACGTTCCATCCGACCGCCGCCAGGGCTACGAAGGCGACGACGAGATGTGACCGCCGCCTCATCGAGCGGTGATCCGTATCTGCAATTTGCCCTTATGCCCCGTAGCGAGGGGCCGATGGTGGCCGACTCCTGATGGCGCCGGAACCGGCCAAAGGTACTACAGCCGTCTAGTCCCCAGGCCACGACCGAGGGTCAGTCGTCACGCACGCTCAGGCGGCCGGCGATCGCGCCGAGCAAGGCTGCGAGCGCGATGGGCACCCATCGGATCTTCCGCTGGACCGATGCCGGCGCGGGCGCCGGAAGGGGATTGACCGGCACCGGGAGGAGGCGCGGATCGGCCCGATCGAGGTAGCCGACGTCATCGTCGATGGCGCTGGCGCGGGCGAATTCGGCGCCGAGCAGAACGATGACGCTCGCGAAGTACAGGAAGACGATAAACGTGATGCCGGCCGCCAACGGCCCAAAGGCCGAGTCGTAGTTGGCGATCCTGGTCGCGTACCACGTGAACCCGACGCGCAGGACGGTCCACAGCAGGGTGGCCACGATCGCGCCGGGGAGGACTTCGCCCCAGGTAACCGGCCGATTCGGGACGACGCGGTAGATGACCCAGAAGGCGACGAAGATCAGGAGGATCGGCGCCAGCAGGCCGATGAGCCACACCGCCGTCTCGCGCCCCGGCACCTCGATGGCGAGTTCAGTTGCGGCCGACTGCAGGACGCCGGTGACGATCCCGATGACGAAGGAGGCCAGCGCCAGCAGGCCCGCGAGGCCCATGAGCAGCAGGCCGAGGAGCTGCTGCTGCAGGAAGGATCGCTGCGGCACCATCTCGAATGCCAGGCTGATGCCGCGCGAGAGCGACGAGAAGATGCCGAGCGCGCCCCAGACGAGGAAGGCGAAGCTGATGATCGTCAGCGTCCCGCGCGACTCGATGGTCGCGTCGATCACGCCGGTCACCGTCTCCGCGTCGAGTGGGGTTCCGGCCACGACCTGTTCGACGACGAAGTCGCGCGCCGCCCCCTCACCCAGGATGTGGGAGAGGACCACGACGCCGAGCACCAGGAGCTGGAACAGCGAGAGCACGCCGAAGTAGGCCATGCTGCCCGCATGGGTATGGGCCTCGTGCTCCAGGAACCCGAAGATCGCCCGTCGGGTGATCCGTGGCAGGCGATGCCGGAGGGTCCAGGCATCGAGGCGACTGATCAGGCGCTTCACGCGGTCCATCATCGGTCCCCCGGCGAGCGCATGCGGCGTGCCGCTTGAGCGGAGCGTCTACCCTCTAGACCGATGGCACGCGCCGAATCCGAGACCCTCTCCCTCGACGGGCACGAGGTCACCATCTCCAACCCCGGCAAGGTCTTCTTCGCCGATACGGGCATCACCAAGCTCGACCTCGTCCGCTACTACCTCGCCGTGGCCGACGGCGCCCTCGTCGGTGTCCGCGACCGACCGATGGCCCTCAAGCGCTTCGTCGACGGCGCCGATGGAGAGGCATTCTTCCAGAAGCGCGCCCCGAAGTCCGTTCCGCCCTTCGTGCGGACCGTCGAGCTGTCGTTCCCGTCCGGCCGCACCGCCGACGAGGTGGTCGTCGACAACCCGGCCGCGCTGGCGTGGGTCGTGAACCTCGGCTGCATCGACCTGAACCCGCATCCGGTCCGCTCGGGCGATCTCGACCACCCCGACGAGCTGCGCGTCGACCTCGACCCCGGCCCGGGGGTCGCATGGGCCGACGTCCGATCCGTGGCCCTCGTCGTGCGCGAGGTGCTCAGTGAGCTGGGCTACACGGCATGGCCGAAGACGTCGGGATCGCGAGGCATCCACGTCTACGTCCGGCTCGAGCCGCGCTGGGGGTTCTCCGAGGTCCGTCGCGGGGCGCTGGCCCTGGCGCGCGAAGTCGAGCGTCGCACTCCCGCCCTGGCGACGTCGAAGTGGTGGAAGGAGGAGCGCCACGGCGTCTTCCTCGACTACAACCAGAATGCGAAGGACCGCACCGTCGCCTCGGTGTACTCGGTCCGGCCGCGATCGTCGGCCACCGTCAGCGCGCCACTCACCTGGGACGAGGTGGCCGACGCCGAGCTCGAGGACTTCACGCTGCGTACCGTCCCGTCGCGCTACGAACGGCTCGGCGACGTCGGGGCCGGCATCGACGCCGTGTCACATATCCTGGAGCCCCTGCTTGACCTCGTTGCCCGCCACGAGGCCGAGGGCCAGGGCGACGCCCCGTGGCCGCCGAACTACGCCAAGCAACCCGGCGAACCGCCGCGCGTCCAGCCCTCTCGCCGCCGGATGCCCGATCCCTCCGAGGTGGCTCCCACCGATCCCTCGGCCCCACGAGGTCGGGTGGGCTCGGTCGCCCCGTCGATGCCGTCGGCGCCGGCGCGCAACCCGGACGGGACGGTCCCTCCCACGGGCCGGCGTCGCTCGACGCAACCCCTGCTCGTCATCTCACAGGCCGCCGACAAGGCTGACGCCCTCGCCGGCCTCGACCGCTGGCGCGCTCGCCATCCCGAGGCCGCCACCCACGTCCGCGACCCCGAGGACCTGCTCGTGGACGCGATGCGCGGGCGGTACAAGGTCTGGTGGCGGGTCCGCGTCAACCTCCGCAACGTCCCAGAGGAGCTTCGCCCCGCCGCTGAGCCGCCCGATCCCGACTACGACCCCTGGACCGAGGGTGGCAGCTAGGCGCTGACGGCGGCCTCGACCCAGGTGCCGATCTCGCGCGTCAGGGTCGCGAGCGGCAACGAGCCATGGCCGAGCACCTCGTCGTGGAAGGCGCGCAGGTCGAAACGGTCTCCCATCTGCTGCGAGACCGCGGCGCGGGCTCGCTCGATCTCGCGCTGGCCGAGCTTGTACGAGAGGGCTTGGGCCGGCCAGACGGTGTAGCGGTCGACCTCGATCTCGGCGTCCACCATCGGCAATGAACCGCGGTCGTGCATGAAGTCGATCGCCCGCTGGCGAGTCCAGCCCATCGCGTGCATGCCGGAATCGACGACGAGGCGCGCGGCGCGGAACGACTGGGCGTCCAGCATCCCGAGCCGCTCCCGGTCGTCGGCGTAGAGGCCCATCTCATCGGCCAGGCGCTCGGTATACAGGCCCCAGCCCTCGACATAGGCGCCGCCGGCGAGCCGGGCGCCGAGCGTGCGGAAGGCGGGCAGGCCCTTCAGCTCCATCTCGATCCCGATCTGGAAGTGATGGCCGGGCGTGGCCTCGTGGAAGGTGATCGACGCGATCTTGTGGAGCTGGCGCTCGGCCGGATGGTAGGTGTTGATGTAGTACTGCGCCTGGCGGCTGCCGTCGAGCGTTGGCGGCATGTAGAACGCGGGCGGCGACTCGGCCTCACGGTAGGCCTCGACCGCCTTCACGTAGCAGTTCGCGCTGGGCAGGCGGCCGAAGTACTTCGGCGCCTCGGCATAGGCGCGATCGGTCTGTTGCTGGGCCAGCTGCACGATCACGTCGGGATCGTCGGCGTGGTTGGACGGGTCGGCGAGCAGCGCCTCGCGCAGTGCGTGGCGGTCGGACTGCGCAAGTCTCCGCGCGATCTCGTCCTTCTCGGCCTCGATCGCCTCGAGGTCGGCGAGGCCGAAGGCGTGGACCTCCTCGGCGGTCGTGTCGAGCGACGTCTGGGTACGGATCGCGAGGCGGTAGGCCTCCTCGCCACCGGGAGTGGTGCTCAGCCCGGGCTCCGGACGAGCATGTGGCTCGTAGCCCTGCACGAGGTAGTCGCGCAGCCGCCGCAGGGCCGGGTAGACGTGCTCTTCGACGGACGCGACGAGGCGATCGCGCTCGCCATCCCCGACCTGCGCCATCGACGCGGCCGGGTGGTCCACCGGGGCCATGGCCAGCAGTCGCTCGATCTGCTCGATTGCCCGGCGCACCGGCGTGATCGCCGCAGTCCGCCCGTCCGCCACACCCTCCTCGAGCGTGCCGATGTTCTGCTCGATCAGCTCGGGATAGCCGGCGTAGCGTTCGAGCAGCTTCTCGACGCGCTCGGGCGTATCGGCCGGCTGGTATTGGGCCATCTCGGCCGGCCACACCTGGGGGCCGGACATGTGATCGAGCGCGAGCTGGTACTGCTTCTGATCCAGCGCGGCGAGCTGGTTCTCGGAGACAAGGATCAGCAGGTCGCGGGTGATGATCTGCTCCGGCTCGAGGCCATCGACCGGGATCTCTCGGGCATCGGCCAGCGCCGCGCGAAAGGCGGCCTCCTCCGCGGCACGACCGTCCGGGCCGAGATCGGGCCAGCGGTGGTTGTAGCGCTCGTCGCCGAGCACGGTGGCCCACATCGGGTCACGCTCGAGGAGCCCTTCCCAGAACCGGTCGGCGAGATCGTTGACGGCAGCATTCGGATCGAGGGCGACGGACATGGGTAGGCACACTCCTGAAAGCGCGTTGGGCAAGCTGGCGCAAGTCTAGCGCCGCCAGCTCAGGACCCGAACAGGTCGGCCAGAAGGGCCGGCGGTGTCTCCTCGAGCTGGTCGTAGCGACAGTCGGCGGTCGATCGATCCGGCCGCCAGCGCCGGAAGGTGGCGGCATGGCGGAACCGATCGCCCTGGAGATGGTCGAATGCCACCTCGCACACGAGCTCGGGGCGGACCGGCTCCCACGACAGGTCCTTGCCGCGGTTCCAGCGCGACGTCGCGCCAGGCATGCGCCGTCCCTGCTCGGCCGCCGCGGCCTCGGCCAGCGCCCACTCGCGCCATGGATGGTCGTCCATGGCTTCGCTGCGGTACGGCTCGAGGAACTCGACGAGCTCAGCGCGCCTGGCCATCGTGAATGACGAGGTCACGCCGACATGCTGGAGCTGGCCCTCGGCGTTCCAGAGGCCCAGCAGCAGGGAGCCGATGAGCGTCCCCGGCCCGTTCTTGTGCCAGCGGAAGCCCGCCACCACGCAGTCGGCGGTGCGGACGTGCTTGATCTTCGCCATCGTCCGCTTGCCCGGCTCGTACACCGAGTCGGCGCGCTTGGCGATCACCCCGTCCAGCCCGGCTCCCTCGAAGACGTCGAACCAGCGGCGGGCCATCGCCGGGTCGGTGGTCGACGGTGTGAGGTGGACCGATGCGGGCGCGTCGACGGCCAGACGCTCCAGACGCGCGCGGCGCTCGGTGAACGGGCGGTCGCGCAGGTCGTCGTCGCCATCGGCCAGGCAGTCGAAGGCGACGAACGATGCGGGCGAGGCCTCGGCCAGCATCCGCACTCGCGATTCGGCCGGGTGGATCCGGATGAGCAGGGAGTCGAAGTCGAGGCCGCCGTCCGGGCGGGCGATGACGACCTCGCCGTCCACGACGAACCTCGCGTCGGCCCCCGCGAGGGCCAGCAGCGGCTCGTCGAGCTCGGGGAAGTATCGGTTCAGCGGCTTACGGTCGCGCGACTGGAGGTAGACGCTCGGCCCATCGCGGAACGCGAGCGCCCGGAAGCCGTCCCACTTCGGCTCGTAGGTCCACCCATCACCGGTCGGGATCTCCGGCGTCGGCTTGGCCAGCATCGGCTCCAGCGGCGGGTCGAAGGGAAGGGACATGAGCCGATGATATCGGCATGTGCGGCATCCGAGGTCCATGGCCGCCGCACCCGTTCGGCAAGCGATCGTGACTCGGGCGCACGGATCTTGCGATACTCGGCGACCGTGGCGATCACGATTCAGTTCCTCGGAGCCGCCGGCTGCGTCACCGGCTCGCAGTTCCTCGTCACCGTCGGCGACCGGCGCGTGCTCGTCGATTGCGGGATGTTCCAGGGCTCGCCCGAGGAGACCGCGCGCAACCGGATCCCGTTCGCCTTCGAGCCGGCCACGCTCGACTCCGTCCTGCTGACCCACGCCCATCTCGACCATTGCGGCCGCCTCCCCGCGTTGACCCGAGCGGGCTTCGACGGACCGATCCACGCCACGCGCGCCACCGTGGATCTGTCCGAGATCGTCCTGCGCGACTCGGCCAAGCTCCAGACCGAGTTTGCCAACCGCTGGAATCGCCATCACGCGAAGAAGGCCGAGCTGGCCGCCGAGACGGAGACCGAAGCCGCCGCGGCGGAGACCGACGACGAGACGTTCCCCGAGCGGCTGCGCAAGGCCCGGCCCGAGGGCCGCACCGAGACCCGCGAGCCGCTGTACGACGAGCACGACGTCGACCGTGCGATGTCCCAGACGCGCGGCTGCGACTACGGCGACGAAGTGTCCGTCGCCAGCGGCATCACCGCCGTGTTCCACGACGCGGGCCACATCCTCGGCTCGGCGATCATCGAGCTGCGCCTGACCGATGGCGATGCTCGCCGCACGCTGGTCTTCTCGGGCGACCTCGGCCGCACAGACACGCCGATCGTCCGCGACCCCACCCCGCTCACCCACGCCGACTACGTCGTGGTCGAGTCGACGTACGGTAACCGCGAGCACGGCCCGCACGAGGAGGCCATCGAGCAGCTGGTGACCGCCATCGGCGAGGTTGCCGCCGACGAGGGCGTGCTGCTGATCCCTGCGTTCGCCATCGGTCGCACGCAGGAGGTGATCTGGGTCCTCGACGACCTCGTGCGGTCCGGGCGCATCCCGCGGGTGCCGCTGTACCTCGACTCACCGATGGCGTCGAAGGCGACGGTGGTCTACCACGACCACCCGGAGACCTACGATGAGGAGACCGCGGAGCTCCTGCGCTCGGGCGACTCACCACTGAAGTATCCCGGCCAGCAGTTCACCGATTCGGTCGAGGAGTCGAAGGCGATCCGGCATGCCAACCGGCCGATCATGGTCGTCGCCAGCTCGGGGATGCTCACCGGCGGCCGGATCATGCACCACCTCAAGGACTTCCTCCCCGACCCGAAGTGCACGCTGCTGTTCATCGGCTACCAGGGCGAGGGCACGCTCGGGCGTCACCTCCAGGAGGGTGGCAAGGCGGCGCGGATCGACGGACAGGAGTACCCGGTCCGCTGCCGCGTCCGTTCGGTGAGCGGCTTCAGCGCCCACGCCGACCAGCACGAGCTTGAGGCCTGGCTCGCGCACTTCGGACGCGCTGGGACCGGGACCGACGGTCGGCCGAAGTCGGCGTTCATCGTCCACGGCGACCCCGACGCCGCCGAGGCCTTCGCGGGACGAATCCGGGCCGGGCTGGGCATGGGCGCCCACGTCGCGAAGCACCGCGAGACGGTGACGCTGGCCTGAACCCGTAGCATGCCCCGATGGGATTGGGTGAGCGCCCGCCGGTCATCGGCTTCCTGACCGACTTCGGGCTCGACGGCGCGGCGGCTGCGTGCCGTGGCGTCATGCTCTCGATCTGCCCGGACGCCCAGATCATCGACGTGAGCCACACGGTCCGGAAGTACGCCGTCCGCGACGGTGCCTTCGTTCTCCGAGCCACGCTCCCCTACCTCCCCGTCGGCGTTCACGTCGGCGTCGTGGATCCCGGAGTCGGAACCGCCCGACGGCCGATCGCCATCCGCGTCGCGCGCGGCGACGTCCTCGTCGGCCCGGACAACGGCATCCTGCCGCCGGCGGCGGACGCGCTCGGGGGTGCAGTCGAGGCCCGCGAGCTCACGAACCGCGTCCTGTGGCGGCCGGCGGTCAGCTCCACATTCCACGGGCGCGACCTCTTCGCTCCGGTGGCCGCGCACCTCGTCGCCGGCGACGCGTCGTTCGACGACGTCGGCACGGAGATCCCCGTCACCGGCGTCGTCCGGCTCACGGCTCCTCGACCGCGGGCGAGGGATGGACTCCTCGAAACCGAGGTGACCTACGTGGACAGCTTCGGCAACCTCCGCCTGGCGGGCGGCCCCGACGACCTGGCCGCCGCGTTCGGTGGGCTCGATGCTCGTCGGCTCATCGCGCGGGTCGGCGCCGTCGACCTCGAGGAGGTGGCATTCGTCCCGAGCTTCGGGCACGTCGCCGAAGCCGAGACCGCGCTCTACGTCGATTCCAGCGGCGACCTGGCGCTGGCGATGAACCAGGGCGACCTGGCGTCGCACACCGGCGCGCTGACTGGGACGCCGGTCTCACTCGAGCGGCCCTGACGAAGGCCCCTTTCCCCACCGGATACACTCACGCTCTGTCGACAGCACGCACCGGAGCGGTTCCTCGATGTCCACCATGACCCGCGCCACCCTGGCAATTGCCGGCATTGCGCTCGTCGCGATCCTGCTCATCTTCTTCGTCTTCCGGCCCGAGGACGAAGGCGCCTCGGCCTCGCCCAGCGCATCGGCCACTGCAAGCGCGAGCGCCACGGCGAGCGTCGCCGCGAGCGCCTCCCCCTCGGCAACCGAGGGGACCGCCACCGGGTGCGCGACGGAGGAGCTCGCCACGAAGACGCCGGGCACGTTCACCGTGGGCACCGACAACCCGGCTTTTCCGCCGTACTTCAGTGAGCCGGCCGAGGGCGAGGAAGCCACCGACCCGTGGGAGTTCGGCGATCCGACCAACGGGCGCGGCTTCGAGAGCGCGATCGCGTACGCGCTGGCCGAGCAGCTCGGCTTCAGCGAGGACCAGGTGACCTGGATCCCGGTGCCGTTCAACAACTCGATCGCGCCGGGCCCGAAGGACTTCGACGTCTACCTGGCGCAAGTCTCCTTCACCGAGGAGCGCACGGAGGCCGTCGACCTGAGCGAGGGTTACTTCTTCAGCAACCAGGCGCTCGTGACCACGTCGGCCAATGCGCTGGCGGACGCCACGACCCTGGCGGAGGTCGCCGAGTTCCGCCTTGGCGCCGCGGGCAACACGACCAGCCTCACCTACATCGAGGAGCGGATCCAGCCCACCGAGGAGGCGCGCGTCTACGAGGACAACACCGGCGTGAAGTCGGCGCTCGAGGCGGACCAGATCGATGGCGGTGTCTTCGACCTGGCCACCGCGTTCTTCATCGTGAACGTCGAGATGGAGGACGGCGTGGTCGTCGGCCAGTTCCCGTCGGACCCGGTCGACCAGGAGCATTTCAGCTTCGTCCTCGACCTGGACAGCCCGCTCACCGACTGCGTGAACGAGGCGATCCTGACGATGGGCGAGAACGGCGAGCTCGACTCGATCGCCGCGGAGTGGCTGGCCGACTTCGTCGACGCACCGCAGATCACCGAGTAGCGGCCGCGGGCCTTGACCGGGCCGCTCGACCAGACCTCCGGGGAGCTGCCGCCGACGGCGCCGGGCCGCAGGCGGCGACCCCGGCTTCGGACGCGCGGTGGGGCGCTGCTCGTCGCGGCCATCTCGACGGCGATCTTCTTTGCCGTCCTGGCAGTGATCATCGTGAATGCGCCGGGCTGGGAGCGCGTCCAGAGCGCGTTCCTGGACTGGGAGAACTTCGCCGTGTCGGCGCCGGGGATCGTCGGCAAGTTCTGGGTCAATGTCGCCCTCTTCCTCACCGCCGAGGTGCTCATCCTCGGGTTTGGGCTCGTGCTCGCGGTGATGCGCAGCCTGCCCGGCCCGGTCCTCTTCCCGCTGAGGCTGATGGCGACGATCTACGTCGACCTCTTCCGCGCGCTCCCCGGCATCCTGGTCATCTACGTTCTCGGCTTCGGGATCCCCGGGCTGCGCCTGCCGGGCGTCCCGAACGACCCGTTCTTCTGGGCCGTCGTCGCACTCACGCTCCTCTACTCGGCATACGTCTCCGAGGTGTACCGCGCCGGGATCGACTCGGTTCACCCCAGCCAGGCGGCCGCCGCCCGCTCGCTCGGCCTGACCCATGGACAGGCGCTCCGCCATGTCGTCCTGCCGCAGGCCGTGCGCCGGGTGATCCCGCCGCTGCTCAACGACTTCATCGGCCTCCAGAAGGACACCGTGCTCGTCTCCTTCATCGGTGTCGTGGAGATCTTCCGCCAGACGGTCATCCGCCAGCAGGCAACCTTCAACTTCACCCCGTTCCTGGTCACCGCGCTCGTCTTCCTGGCTGTGACCATCCCGCTCGCTCGCTTCACCGACTGGCTCATCTCACGCGAGCGCGACCGCCGCTACGCCGCCTCGGTCTCGGCAGCATCGGAGAGGGCACGTCGTGGTCGCCTGCTGGGGATCGGTCGATGATCGCCGCCGCGACCGCGCTCCGGGCCGAGGGGTTGCGCAAGTCGTTCGGCGAGCTTGAGGTGCTGCGCGGCATCGACCTGACGGTGGCCGAGCACGAGGTGGTATGCGTCATCGGCGCATCCGGCTCAGGAAAGTCGACGCTCCTGCGCTGCATCAACCTCCTCGAGCCCATCGACGCCGGGCGCATCGTCGTCGCCGGCGAGGAGATCACGGCGGACGACGTCGACGTCGACCGCATCCGGCGCAACATCGGGATCGTCTTCCAGAACTTCAACCTCTTCCCGCACATGCCCGTGATCGACAACGTGACCCTCGCGCCGCGCCGCGTCCTTCGGCTGCCACGTGCCGAAGCGGAGGAGCGGGCCGATGCGCTGCTGGAGCGATTCGGCCTCGCCGACAAGCGCGACGATTACCCCGACCGGCTGTCCGGCGGGCAGCAGCAGCGCGTCGCAATCGTTCGCGCCCTGGCCATGGACCCGGCCCTGCTCCTCCTCGACGAGGTCACCAGCGCGCTCGACCCCGAGCTCATCGGCGAGGTGCTCAACGTCGTGCGCGAGCTGGCCGCAGAGGGCATGACGATGGTCATCGCGACGCACGAGATGGGCTTCGCGCGCGACATCGCCAACCGCGTGATCTTCCTCGACGAGGGCCTGGTGCTGGAGGAGGGGCCACCTGAGCGGATCTTCCGCGACCCGACCGAGCCGCGGACGCGCGCATTCCTGCAGAGAATCATCGAGGCCGGCCGTCTCTGACGCGTACACTTCAGTACCGATGTGGAAACGGCGTGGATAACCGGCCGATGACCTTCGGAATCGGTGGACAAACCCCCTTGGCGGGGAACGTCGCGACCCGTATTCTGGTTCTTGTCCCGGAGGAGTCCGTGGACCCAGAGATTGCATCAAAGGGTCTCGTGGTTCCTTCGGGACGTTTCTGTGTGCGGCGAACGCGCACCAGGGGGAGGCCACGATGACGGACCAGGCGTCCGCCGCGCCCCCGGACCGCCTTCCCCCATGGCCGATGATCATCGGCGTCGCCGTGCTCGGCGTGTTCGCGCTGATTCTCCTCGCGCTCGTGCTGACCCGAGGGACCAACAACGGAACCGCGTCGGGATCGCTGACGCCTTCGCCCTCCGCCAGCGGCGCCCCTGGATCGGGAGCCGCTTCGGCATCCGCCAGCCCCAGCGCCAGCGCTGCGGCCACCGCCTCCGCGGACGCGCCCGCACAGCCCGACGTGCCGGTGGACACCGTCGTGGCGACGACCGTCGAAGGCCTCACCGTGCGCGACGCACCCGGCCTCGACGGCGCGCGGGCCGGCACCCTCGAGGATGGGGCGCTCTCCTTCCTCGCCGGCGGACCGACCGATGCCGACGGCTTCCGCTGGTACCTCGTCTCCGGGCTCGGGCTGCCACCGAACACCGGCTGCGCCGGGCCGGCCCAGACCGAGCCGTACAACTGCCCGATCTGGTTCGGCTGGGTCGCCGCGGCGAGCGAGTCCGGTGAGCCGTGGTTGGTCGAGCACGACCTCTCCTGTCCTGAGGCGCCGTACACCGCGGCGAGCATCAGTGTCGGTCGGACCAGCATCGAGCGCCTGGCGTGCTTCGGTCCTGAGCCGCTCACGTTCCGCGGCTACTGGCCCGAGATCCCCGACGATGCCGGGGGAGCCTGCACGTCGGAGGACGCGCCGAGCGGGTGGCTGCTGTGCCAGCAGATCAACGACAAGCTCGTCGTCATCGACGAGAGCCAGGATGCATCCGGGATCGGCATCCGGGTCTCGATCGACCCCGAGTCGGGCATCACGATGCCCGAGCGCGGCACGTGGGTCGAGGTTCGCGTCCACTTCGACGACCCGTCAGCCCAGCAATGCGACGAGGACGCCGTCGGCGCGCAGGCAGAGGTTCCCGCCGAGCAGATCGTGCTCAATTGCCGCGCAGAGGCCGTGCTCGAAGAGGCGCAGGCCGTCGACGGTCCGTGAGCTGTCAGGAGCGGCGGAGGAGGAACCCGCGGTAGCTTGGCCGGAACCCGACCTCGGTCAGCGCTGCGGCAAGGTCCGACGTCGCCACCGGCTCGCGGTCGATCCGCTCGAGTCTCAGCTCGCGCATCGGTCCGCCGGGCGCGACTACGGCCGGAAGGGCAGCCACGGCACGGGCGCGTCGCTCCGAATCCGCTGCGGCGGGGAGACTGACCAGGCTTCGTCCGCCTCGTTCGAGGTATAGGACGGCGAGGCCGTCGACGAGCACGACGTACGCGCCCGCGGCGCGCTGGAGCGGCAGCCGCTCGTCGTCTGCCCCTCGTGGCCACGGAAGCGCCGCGCCGTAGGGCTGAGCCGGGTCGGTGGCCGCCAGGAGACGCGTGGTCGGCTCGTCGTCGCGGATGGCCCGCAGGCGGTCGACCGCGCCGGGCAGGGCGAACTGCGCCGCCCCGAGTCCCGCCACGAAGTAGCCGCGACGAGCGCGACCCGACTCCTCCATCGCCCGCAGCACGGGATAGACCGATGCGTACCCGCCGGCGGTCCCCTCGGCGACGACCGCCTCGCGGGTCACGACCCCGTGGCGGTCGAGCAGCGTGGCGGCCAGCGCATGTCCGCGCTCGGTGGGCGAGCGCTCCTCGCCCACGAGGTCGGCGACCAGCGACCAGCGCCCCGCGGCACGCGGTGGACCGAGGGCCAAGAGCCGACCGGGGCGCGGCGAGCGGCGCGACCGGGAGCGTGGCAGTGCGAGGGCGCGAAGCGGCGCGAACGTGTCGTTCGTGATCTCTCCGGCCCACACGAGGTCCCAGAGCGCGTCGAGCAGCTCCTCGTCGTTGCGAGCGTCGGCGCCCGCCGCACGCAGCTGCGGGAAGAAGGATGCCCCCCGGCGCTGGAGATGCATGCGGATCGCGTCGTGGACCGGCCCGGACGGGCGCTCGTCGGTGGAGCCCGCGGAGGCCAGCAGATCGACGCGGTCGCGCCGGAAGAGCGCCACCCGACCGTCGTCGCGGCCGAGTGAGCCTCGCCCGATCCAGACCACCTCGCCCGCGGCACCAAGCTCATCGAGCAGCCGGGGCGTGTAGCCCGCTACCCTGGCCGGGAGCACGTCGCGCTCGAGCACCGAGCTCGGCAGCGGGACCCCTTCGAGCTGCGCCACGACTTCGATCAGACGCCCGAGGCCGCCGGCCGTCGAGCCGACCCCCTGCCAGGCCGGCAGGAACCTGGCGAGCACGTCGGGCTCGACAGGCTCGACTTCGCGGCGGAGGCGGGCCAGCGAGCGGCGACGCAGCTGGCGCAGCACGTCGGGATCGGTGAACTCGTGGGCAGCGCCACCCGGGCGGAAGGCGCCCTCGAGCAGCTCGCCGGCCGCGGCCATGGTGCGCAGGCGATCTTCGACCGCGTCGCGGGCCACTCCCCAGCGCGTCGCCGGCGCATCGGCGGTGAATGGCGCGTGCGTCCGCGCCCAGCGGGCCAGGAGCAGGTCCAGCGGGCGATCCACCGCCGCGAGGAAGGTCTCGGCAACGCCGGCCGGTGGGCTGGCGCCGACCGCGTCGCGATAGCGCGCCGCATCCTCGACCGCGATCCAGCGCTCCTCACCGCGGAGGCGGACCCGCACGGCGCGCCGGGTCGCCTCCAGCTCGGCCACCACGGCCGCAGCGTCAACCCCATTGACGCGGGCGGCCACCTCATCGGTCCGGAGGTCGCCCAGCCGGCGGAGGAGGTCGGCGACCCCGTCGAGCGTCCGCGCCTGGCGATTCGGCGCCAGCGCCTGGAGCTCCAGCTCGAGGTCGGCCACCGCCTCGGGATCGATGAGCTCGCGCAGCTCCTCGCTACCGAGCAGCTCGGCCAGCAGCTCGCGGTCGAGTGTGAGCGCCTGCGCGCGACGCTCGGCGAGCGGGGCGTCGCCCTCGTACATGAACGAGCCGACGTAGTCGAACAGCAACGAGGAGGCGAACGGCGACGCCGAGCGCGACTCGACGCTCACGACGCGGATCTTCCGAGCACGGATGTCGGCGAGCAGGTCGCGCAGCGCGGGCATGTCGAACACGTCGCGCAGCACCTCGCGGTAGGTCTCGAGGATGATCGGGAAGGAGCCGTACTGGCTGGCCACCGCGAGCAGATCCGCCGAGCGCTGGCGCTGCATCCACAGCGGTGTGCGCTGGCCGGGACGACGGCGCGGCAGCAGCAGGGCACGCGCCGCATTCTCGCGGAAGCGCGCGGCGAACAGGGCGGACGAGCCAAGCTCGGTCATGAGCCGATCCTCGATCTCGTCGGGCTCGAAGAGGAGGGCGCCCTCGATCGTCGCGCCGTCTGATTCGACGCCCTCGGGCAGGCGCACGGCGATCCCGTCGTCGGACCAGATCGACTGCACCTCGAGGCCGTGCTGCTCCCGCAGGCGCGCCTCGATCGCCATCGACCACGGCGCGTGGACCCGGCCGCCGAACGGCGTCAGCAGCACGACCCGCCAGTCGCCGAGCTCGTCGCGGAAGCGCTCGACGACGATCGTCCGATCGGTCGGCAACGCGCCGGTGACCTGTATCTGCTCTCCGAGGTAGGCGACGAGGTTGTTCGCGGCCAACTCGTCCATCGCGTGGGCGTCGCGAAGGCGGGCCGCCGCCTCCGACGGCTTCATCGGCTCGAGCTCACGGAGGAAGGAACCGATCGCACGCCCGAGCTCGATCGGGCGCCCGATGGCGTCGCCGTGCCAGAAGGGCATCTTGCCCGGCTCGCCCGGCGCCGGGGTCACGATCACCCTGTCGGGCCTGATCTCCTCGATCCGCCAGGTCGAGGCGCCGAGCAGGAAGGTCTCCCCCACCCGCGACTCGTAGACCATCTCCTCATCGAGCTCGCCGACTCGACGTCCGCCGCGGCCGGCGTCGTCGCCCGGCAGGAAGACGCCGAAGAGGCCACGGTCCGGAATCGTGCCGCCCGAAGTGATCGCCACGACCCGCGCGTCATTGCGGGAAACGACCTCATCGGTCTGGCGGTCCCAGACCACGCGCGGTTTGAGATCGGCGAACTCGTCTGAGGGATAGCGCCCGGACAGCATGTCGAGCACGCCCTCCAGCTGCTCCCGCGACAGGTCGCGGAACGACTCCGCCCGCGTCAGGAGCCGGTGCAGGTCGCTCACCGTCCATCGGTCGAAGGCGCAGATGGCGACAAGCTGCTGGGCGAGCACGTCGAGCGGGTGGCGCGGGATGCGGGTCTCCTCGATCGCCGCGGCCTTCATGCGCTCGACGACGACCGCCGCCTCGACGAGGTCGCCACGGTACTTGGGGAAGATCTTGCCGACGGACGGCTCGCCGACCTGGTGGCCGGCGCGGCCGATCCGCTGCATCCCGGACGCGACCGAGGGCGGCGCCTCGATCTGGATGACGAGGTCAATCGCACCCATGTCGATCCCGAGCTCGAGGCTCGACGTCGCCACCAACGCCGGCAGGCGCCCCTGCTTGAGGTCCTCCTCGATCTGCAGCCGCTGGTCGCGGGCGATGCTGCCGTGATGGGCCCGCACGAGCTCTTCTCCCGCGAGCTCGTTCAGGCGCGCCGCAAGCCGCTCGGCCAGCCGGCGGCTATTCACAAAGATGAGCGTGGACCGATGCGCCCGGATGAGCTCGAGCAGGCGAGGATGGATCGAGGGCCAGATCGAGTGCTTGGCTTCCGGCCCTGCTGCCGGACCGCCCGGCGCCTCGTCGGGCTCCATCGCCTCGCCCATGCGTGCCATGTCCTCGACCGGCACGACGATCTCGAGGTCGAGCTCCTTGCGGGCGCCGGCGTCGACGATCTCGACGTCGCGATCGGTGCCCCCAAGGAACGCCGCGATCGCTGAGAGCGGCCGCTGCGTCGCCGACAGGCCGATCCGCTGCGGTTCGGCATCGGCCAGGTGGCTGAGGCGCTCGAGAGAGACGGCGAGGTGCGAGCCGCGCTTCGTGCCGGCGATCGCGTGGACCTCGTCGACGATGACGTGCTCGACGCCGCGCAGGATCTCGCGGGCCTGGCTCGTCAGCAGCAGGTACAGGCTCTCCGGCGTGGTGACGAGGATGTCGGGAGGGTTGCGAACGAGCGCACGACGCGCGTCGGCCGGCGTGTCGCCGGTCCGGCTTGCCACGCTGATCTCCGGCACGGTTTGGCCGAGCCTCTCGGCAGTGCGCCGGATGCCGACCAGCGGCGTGCGCAGGTTACGTTCGACGTCGTACGTCAGCGCCTTGAGCGGACTGACGTAGAGGACGCGGACGGTACGCTTCGCTGGCGCCGGCTCGGCCATGAGCCGGTCGAGGCACCACAGGAAGGCGGCGAGGGTCTTGCCGCTGCCGGTCGGCGCGTGGATGAGCGCGTGCCTGCCGCTGCTGATCGCGTCCCAGCCGAGCTCCTGGGCACGCGTGGGCTCGGCGAACGCCTCCGCGAACCAGGCGCGGGTCGGCTCGCTGAAGGGCGAGAGGGGATCGGCGTGGGTGGCGGTCGTCATGCCAGCGAGGAGTCTATCGGTCCCACAGCATGGCACCGATTCCCGCCACGACCTGTCAGGTTTGCCGGTCCGACTGCTACTTCGAGCGGCTCCGCATCGCCTGGGTCATCACGACGACGGCACCGGCGACGAGCCCGAGCGCCGCGCCGGCGATCGCTGCCTGCGGCAGGCCGAGCATGACCTTCCCGCCCGGCTCGACTGTGACCCGCGGAGAGAGCGCGATCCCGATGATCCCCCCGCCGCCGGCACGAACCTCGCGAGCGAGCGTCACCCCGATGCCGCCCTGCTCGACGCTCACCGCGCCGAGCGTCAACAGGCTCCCCGCGCCGCCCTGGTTGATGGACGTATCGCCGGCCGCGACGAGGGTGCCGCCGCCGCCCTGGTGGATGCGCAGGTCGCCGCCGGCGACGAAGGCCCTGCCGCCGCCCTGGGTGAGCGCCACGTCGCCATCGGCGATCACGAGGCCGACTCCGGCCATCCCGATCTCGACATCCTTTCCGCGCACGACGCCGACCGCGCTGCGCTCGATCTGGACCGGCTGGCTCTGCGCGCGCACCTCCTTCGTCGCCGATGTGGTCACGTCCGTGGTCATGGTCTGCTCCTCTCGGGTGCCGCGTGTGGACGCACAGCGTCGCGCATCCTGACCGGCAACGCCAGTGTCGAGATCACCGGCTGCCGGGCATGAAGCGGCGGCCGGCTTCGCTGCCGGCCGCCATCGGGTCCGTGAAGGGTCAGCCGCCGGTGGGCTCGGTCCGCGGCGGGGATGCCGGTGGCTGTGACTGCGGTGCGCTCTGGGCGCCGGTGGGAGCCGGCGTCGTGGGCTGGGACTCCGGGCCCTCCTGGCTCTGGCTCTGCGCATACTCGGCGATCTTCGCACCCGCCTCGCGGCCACTGGCGTACCAGCCCGCCGTGATCTGGGCCGCGGTCTGCTGCCCGCCGAGCCCGAACGCCAGGCCGGCGGCCAGGACGACCGTCGCGACGAGACCGATGAACAGCGTGTCCACCACCGTCTCGGCGATCCCCAGCTGGTCGATCGCGGCCATGACCGCGAAGACGACGATGGCGTAGTACGCGACGCTCGCGAGCAGGTTGGGGTTCGTGAAGCCCATCTGGGACGTCGAGCCACGCACCAGGCCGCTGACGAACTTGGCGATCAGCGTGCCGATGACCACGATCACGATCGCAACGACCAGGTTCGGCAGCCATAGCAGGATGGCGTTGACGATCTGGCTGATCTGGGTGAGCCCGAGAACCGAGGCTGCGGCCTGGATCGCCAGGAGCCGGATGAACCACTTGACGATCTCGGCAACGATGGCGCTCGCCGTCCAGCTCGAGCCCGAGCGCTGGATGAAGCCGCTGATGCCGGTGGACTGCGCCGCGCGCTCGAAGCCGATCGCCTTCAACCCGCGCTCGACGAGGCCTGCCAGGAGGCCGGAGATGATCCAGCCGATGATGAGGATGAGGAGTGCGCCTACCAGCGCGGGCAGGAAGCCCAAGAAGTTCTGGAGGGCTTCCGTCACGGACAGCATCACGGCCTCGCCCCAGGTTTCGACGGTTTCCATCGGTTCGAGTCCCCACGTTGCGAATGGATTGACCGATGCCCACTTGCAGAGGGCGTGCCTCATTCGCGCTTCGCCGGTCCTGCTGACACGTACGGCGCTTGCCTGAGCCAGATCGATCCTTCAGCCACCGACCATCGCGAGCCCAAGATCACCGCTCGTGATGCGGAAACCCGAGAGGCGATCACCGACGACTGGCTGCACTCCCGTTGGGCCCCCATCGACCACGTTCGGCGGGCGGACCATGGTCCAGTCGAGGTCGCTCTCCCGGACGACCTCGAACTCGCGCTGCTTGGCCTCCACGACGTTGCGCGCGAAGAGCTTCACGATCGCGGTCATGATGCGCCCGCCCAACGGCTTGCGCTCGCCGGGCACGTCCACAGCGCCGCCCGCGAGTCCGACGAGTCGCCGCACTCCGGCTGCTCGCATCCCGGCAATCAGGTTGCGCATCGCGGCGGCCGGCAGGTCGAGCTGCACAGGATCCGGGCTGGAGCCGAGGGCGCTGATGACGGCCTCGTGGCCGAGGACCGCCGACGCGACCGCTTCGGCATCGGTCAGGTCACCTTCGATCACACGGACCTGATCGCGCAGCTCGCCGAGCTTGTCGGGCGACCGCACGAAGACCGTCACTTGATGGCCCTTGGTCAGCGCCGCACGCGCAGCCGCCGAACCGATGCTGCCGGTCGCACCGACGACGAGGATCTTCATGGCGGAGTGCCGATCACCGGTCACAATCTTGCCAGCATTCGATGACCATGGGCCTCGATCCGCGATTCCCGCACGAGCTGAGCCATCGCGACTGGACGGTCCTGCTCTCCCATCCGGACGGCGAGATCGGCTGCGACGAGGGCTGCGGGCTCTTCCACCACGACTGCCGGATCCTGTCGCGCCACCGGCTCACCCTCGACGGCGCGGCGCCGGAGTGGGTGTCGAGCGACGCCGTCGAGGCCGATCTGTGGGGCGCCTCACTGCGCGTCGCGAGGGCCGGAGGCACGGCGGACGGCCCGGAGCTGCCGCAGGACGCGATCGAAGTGCGGATCGATCGGCGCCTCGGCCGCGGCATGGTCGAGCGGATCGACGTCCTCAACCACAGCATGACCCCGCGCGCCGTCGAGCTGGCCATCGAGCTCGGCGCCGACTTCGCCGACGTCCTCGAGGTCGCCATGGACCAGCGCCAGCAGACCGGGAATCTGAGCACGGCTGGCGGAGCGGAAGGCATCGAGATCCGTTACCACGCGACCCGTGAGGAGTGGTCCACCGAGCGGGGCCTCCGCATCCGATGCACCAATGGCGATCTGGCGCTTGCCACCGGAGAGATCGGCAGCGCAACGGCCAGAGCGTCGATCTCTCTCGACCCACGAGGGAGCTGGTCGGCGACGCTGCGCTTCGAGCCGCTCGTGGACGGCGCATGGCAAGAGGCGGCAGCGGACGCCAAGCAGCAGCTCACGAGGCGAGCCGACGACGCGCGCGACAACCTCTTCGAGCCGAGCACCGGGCCGGGATCGGTCACCGGCGACTTCGGCCGCGGAGCGAAGTCGACGAGCCTCTACACCACGGTCTTCGAGCTGCATCCCGGGCGCAAGCGCGCGGCGAAGGCTGCGCTCCTGGCGGCCGCTGTGGCGGCCGTGCGTCGGATCGGCCGCTGAGGGCTCAGCGTCGGGTCAGGCCGGAGCGGCGTTCTCCCACAGCACGAGCTCGTTGCCTTCGGCGTCGACGACGAGCGCCCAGGAGCCGATGCCCGGCGCGGTCCGGATCTCGGACGTGACCGATCCGCCGAGCCGCAGGATCAGACCCAGCGCGGCGCTGAGGCTGGGGACGGAGCGTGACGTCGGGACGCTCGCGTGGACCGTGTCGACGTGGGCCGTGCTGAACATGGTGGGGACCTCGGGCTGTTCTCAGGGTGGTTGCATCCAATCAGACCGCGGAGGCGCCCCGAGTTCATCGGTCTGATGCCGCGGGCATGCTCGGCCGATTGACCGAGAACGGAGCGCGAACGTCAGCCGGGAACACGGTCGGAGTAGGCTGGACCCATGAACCAGGAGCGACCCCGAACCCAGGAATTCACCATCGACGGCGACGAAGTCGTCCACAAGGTCAAGGAGCTGATCCATGAGGGCAACGTCCGCCGCATCATCATCAAGAACGACGACGGCCGGACGATGCTCGAGGTGCCGTTGACGATCGGGCTGATCGGTGCCGCCCTGATGCCGGTCCTCGCCGCGATCGGTGCGGCCGCCGCCCTTGCGACCCGCTGCACGATCATCGTCGAGCGCGAGGAGACGCCGTCGGGGGACGCGCAGGAGCCTCCCGCCGAGACCTGATGCGCCTCAGGACGGCGAGGGATACGCGGTTCGCCAAACGCGCCACATGGCCTCCGGCTCGCTGAGGGGGTCGCCGTGGATGCAGAAGAAGTCGGCGGGCCCGCCCTCGCGGATGACGCCCGCCTCCTCCTCGGCAAGGAGCTCGCCGCCGCGCCACGTCGCCGCCGCCAGCGCGTCGACCGGCTCGAGCCCGGCGGCCACGAGGCTTGTCACCTCCCAGGCCAGTTGGTTCGCGCGCAGCGATCCCCCACCGAAGTCGCTGCCGGTCGCGATCGGCACCCCAGCGTCGCGTGCGATCCGCACCGATGCCTCGCCCTGCTCGAGACGCGCGGCGATGGCGTTGCGGCTGGCCTCGGTCGCGAAGCGCTCCATCGTCGTCGTGGAGCCGAAGCTCAGCCACGAGCGCTGGACGGCCAGCGTCGACACCAGCGTCGTCCCGCGCGACGCCATCTCGGCGGCGACCGCCGCGTCGAGGTCGAAGCCATGCTCAATCGAGTCGACGCCACCGAGCACCGCCTCCCGCGCTCCGTTGAGCCGCCCGGAGTGCGCCGCCACCCGCGCGCGGCGCTCGTGGGCGGCGTTGACGACCCGTCCCACCTCGTTCGCGGTCCATGGCGAGACGTTCACGTCCGGCCCGTCCATGTAGAGCTTCACGAGGTCGGCGCCGTCGTCGAGCTGGCCGATCGCGGCGCCGACGAGCTCGTCGGCCGTCTGGACCTCCACGGCGGAGCGCATCGGGTTCGTGCCGACCTTGAACAGCCACGACCCCGCGGCACGCAGGTAGGGACGGTCGCGGCGGTCGATCCATCGGTCGCGCACGGCCAGGGCCATCGCCCGCTCGCGGCCGTCGTCCGGGCTCACGGCGATCGGTGAGCCGACGTCGCGCATCCAGCGAACGCCGGCGGCGAGGGCGATCCGCGCATTGTCCTCGGCGACGGCCAGTAGCGTCTCGGGCGGGTCGTTGAAGCGCTCGATCCAGTTCGCGCCACCCGGTCCGGTGACGTGGCTGTGGCAGTCGACCATGCCCGGCACGAACGTCGCGCCGGCGCAGTCGACGACCGTCGCCCTCGACGCGTCCTCCTCGCCGTCCGTGGGCCGGATCCAGGCGATGCGCCCGTCCTCGACCAGGATGCTGACGTGGTGCCGAAGCGACGGCTCGCGGCCGTCGGCGAGCGCACCATCGCGGTAGAGCACGCGCCCGGTCACCGGCCGCGGGGTCGGACTCGGCGTCGGTGGAGGCGTCGGCATTGCGGTTGGGGTCGCCGTGGGGCTGGGTGAAGCGCTCCCTGAGAGGAGCGGCGTCAGAGAGGGCAGCGGCGACGCGCAGGCGGCCAGGCTGGCGGCCGATGCGGTCGCCCCCAGCTGGAGCAGGCGGCGCCGGCTGATCGGAGCCGGATGCTCGTGCATCGCCGCATTATCGGTCCTTCCTCGCGGCCAATGACGTTGGCCTACCGACCGGCGAAGCGTCGATGCAGGGGCGGTCCTCGGTCGCCTGGCTATTCGAATTGGCCACGCGACCGACGACGGGCCTCTCATCGGTCCGTCGGCCAATCTGGTTGGCCCTGAGGCGGCTACTCCCAGCGGAAGAGCCGCACCGCGATGACGAAGCTGATCACCACCCAGACGGCCATGCCGAGCAGCTGCGGGCCAAGCGACATCATGTTCGCGCCCTCGTTGACGATCGCCCGCAGCGCCTCGTTCACGTAGGTGAGCGGCAGGAATGCGGTGATCGCGGCGAGGAACTCGGGCATCGCGTCGCGGGGGAAGAAGACCCCGGACAGGAACATCATCGGCAGGCTGACGAGGTTGGCCACCGGTGCGGCCTGGTCCTCGTTCTTTGCCCAGCCCGCGATCGCGAAGCCGAGCGCCAGGAAGATCGCGGAGCCGATGATGACGACGACGATCAGGGTCATGTAGTCACCGAACATCTGGAGCCCGAACCAGATGCCGACCGCGAACAGGATCGCGACCTGCACGAGGCCGATGATCAGGCGCGACAGCACCTGGGCCGAGAGGAAGTAGCTCGGCGAGGTCGGCGTGGCGAAGAGGCGCCGCAGCGCACCCGTGCGCTTGAGCTGCACGAACCCGAAGGCCACACCGAAGATGCCGAGCTGCATGATCGTCATGCCCACGATCCCCGGCACGAGGAAGTCGATGTAGCCGAGGTCGCGCGACTCGACCGATTGGAATTCGACCGGCGGCGCGAAGGCCGCCGAGGCGCCACCACCGCCGGCGGGCGCGTACAGGGCCTGGGCGACGGCCTGCTGGAAGAGGCCCTGGGCGACCTGCGCCTGGGCAGGATCGCCGCTGCCGGCGTAGGCGACCAGGCCGGTCTCGACGCCCGGAGGCGGCACGGTCCAGCCGGCGGGGATCACGAGGACGAAGTCCCGGTCTCCCTCAGCCAGCTCCGCCATCTCGGCCTCGCGCTCGCCCTCGATGAGGACGAGGTACTCGTACTCGCCGAGGCTCTCGACGAAGTCGGCGCTGGCGTCGTTGTCGGCTTCGTCCACGATGCCGAGCTGGATCTCGGTGCTGCCCTCGAAGTTCAGGACCCCGAAGATCAGCATGATGATGAGGGGCAGGAAGAGGCTGAAGAAGACGGCCGCGCGGTTGCGGATGAACATCTTCCCGCTGGCGACGAAGAGGGCCCAGAGCACGCCGAGTTGCATCGGTCAGTCCCCCTCTCGCAGGTCGTGCCCGGTCATGTCGATGAACACGTCCTCGAGGTTGGCGAGCCGCTCGACGCGCGACTTCCTGAACCCGCGGCCGACGAGCGCGTCGACGAGCCGCTGCGGCGTATCGAGCGCGATGATCCGGCCACGATCCATGATCGCGACGCGGTCGCAGAGCTCCTCGGCCTCCTCCATGTAGTGCGTGGTGAGGACCACGGTGTGGCCGCTCTCGCGGATCGTGCGAATGAGGCCCCACATGTGGCGCCGCGCCTGCGGGTCGAGGCCGGTCGTCGGCTCGTCGAGGAAGAGGACGCGCGGGTCGTTGACGAGCGCCGAGGCGATGCTGAAGCGCTGTTTCTGACCGCCAGACAGGGTCCGCACTTGGCTCTTCGCCTTCTCAGTCAGGTCGACGAGGGCGAGGAGCGCCATCGGATCCACATCGCGCTCGTAGAGCCGGCCGAAGAGGTGGAGGATCTCGACGAGGGTCAGCTCGTCGAAGAAGGCCGACGACTGGAGCTGGATGCCGATGCGCCGCTTCACCTCGCGCGGGTCGGCCTTCACGTCGACGCCGTCGATGATCGCCTCGCCGGCGTCGATGGGACGCATGCCCTCGATCATCTCGAGGCTCGTCGTCTTGCCCGCCCCGTTCGGCCCGAGGATGCCAAACACCTCGCCCTCGCCCACGTCGAAGCTCACGCCGTCGACGGCGGTGAGGGTGCCGTAGGTTTTGCGGAGGTCGGTGACGGTGATGATCGGTGCGCCAATGGATGGCGCGGATGCGGCTCGCAGCGCGGCCGCCGGGGCAGCTGCTGCTGGTTGCTCGGTCACGATGTCCATGGGCTCATCCTGCATCGGTCACGCCCGCGGCTCCAGTGGGGCGCGTCACGACCTGGCCGTGACGTTCGTCACTCACAGCCATCCCCGCTCGCGCGCCCGGCGCGCGGCCTGGACGCGGTTCGCGGCTCCGGTCTTGCTGATCGCCTCCGACAGGTAGTTGCGCACCGTCCCCTCGCTCAGGTGCAGGCGCTCGGAGATGTCGGCGCTCGTCAGCCCTTCGTCGGCGAGGTTGAGCACCTGTCGCTCTCGATCGGTGAGCGGGTCCTCGCCGGACCATGCCTCCGCGGCCAGCTCGGGATCGACCGCGCGCAGCCCGGCATGGACGCGTCGGACGGCAGCGGCGAGGTTCGCGGCCGGTGCGTCCTTGAGCAGGTAGCCGGCGGCGCCGGCCTCGAGCGCACGGCGCAGGTAGCCCGAGCGCGCGAAGGTGGTGAGGATGATGACCCGCGGCGGTGGGCTGCTGGCTCGCAGGCGCTCGGCCAGCTCCAGCCCGGACATCCCGGGCATCTCGATGTCGGTGAGGACTACGTCCGGCCGCTGCTCGGCGCTCAGCCGCAGCGCCTCGTCGCCGCTCTCGGCACGCCCGACGACGGTGATGTCGTCCTCGAGCTCCAGCAACGCGGCGAGGGCGCCGAGCACCATGCGCTGGTCCTCGGCCAGGAGGACGCGGATCGCGGTCGTCATGCGCTCGGCGGCAGCACGATCGACAGCCGCGTGCCCGCACTGGTATCGCGCTCGAGGCTGCCGCCGAATGCCGCGAGCCGTTCGCGCATGCCGCGCAGCCCCGATCCCTCCGGAGCATCGCCGCCGCGGCCATCATCGGCCACGGTCAGCCGGACGCCCTCGCCCCGGCTCTGCAGCTCGATTCGGACGCTCCGGGCGGACGAGTGGCGGATGATGTTCGTGATCGCCTCGCGGACGGCGAGCGCCAGCACCTCGTCACGCGTCCCCGGCAGCTCGACCGCCTCGATCTCCGTCTCGACCGCGATGCCCGCCGCCGCGAGCGTGCGCCGCGCCTCCTCGAGCTCGCGGGCGAGGCTCTGCCCGCGGTAGCCCTGCACCGCCGCACGGACCTCGGCCAGCGCGGTGCGGCTGATCCGCTCGACCTCACTGACCTCGGTCGCGGCACGTTGCGGATCGCGCTCCATGAGGCGCGAGGCGAGCTCGGCCTTGAGCACGATCACCGACAGCGTGTGACCGAGCAGGTCGTGCAGGTCGCGCGCGATGCGCTCACGTTCCGCCACCGTCGCAAGCCGCTCGATCTCTTCCTGCGCGAGCCGCAGACGCGCATCGGCGCGTGCGCGCTGGGCGTTGTAGATCTCGGCGAGACCGATGACGATGATGAACAGGAAGGCCGGCGCGATGGCGGCGAACCCGTAGGGCATCGGTGCCCGCAGGGTCAGACCGATGAGGGCCACGGTCGCCGCAAGGGCCGCGATGACCCACAGCGCCCGGCGCGGCGGGAGGGCGTGCGCCGCGAATGCCGACAGGAAGATGAGGAAGACCGTCGTGCCGGAGTTGATGTAGGCGCCGGCGATGCCGAGCACCGCGATCAGCCCGAGCGGCACGAGCGCCGCGCGGCCCTCGACGAGCTCCGCGCAGACGTAGAGCGCGAGGAAGGCGGCAACCAGCGCGCCGGTGACGAGCCAATCGGCGGTTTCGGTCCCGGGCGTGAAGATCAGCGGAAAGAAGACGAAGAGGAGGCTGACCAGCCAGATGTGCTCCAGCCAGCCAAGCCGCCGGTTGACGTCGTTAGCCTGATCCATGCTCGCGCGACGGTACCGCGAGGGTCGCCCACCCGCCAGTCGCGGCCGTCACCGGCGATCCGTGACGAATGTCACGCCGCGTTCAGCCGGCGAGCTTGCGATAGAGGGCCGCGGTCTGACGCGCGATCGACTCCCAGCTGAACTGCTTCAGTGCGCGCCGTCGGGCCGCGCGGCCCATCACCGCCCTGGCGCGAGGATCGGCCATCAGCGCGTTGATGGCCCCGGCGAGGTTGCGCTCGAACCGATCCGGATCGATCGGGCTCATCGGGTCGTCCGGCGATAGCTCGACGGGCACGAGGAGGCCGGTCTCGCCGTCGACGACGACCTCGGGAATGCCCCCCACGGCGGATGCGACGACCGGGGTCTCACAGGCGGCCGCCTCCAGGTTGATGATCCCGAACGGCTCGTAGACCGATGGGCAGCAGAACACCGCGGCGTGCGAATAGAGCTGGCGCACCTCCTCGCGGCTGACCATCTCGCCGATCCAGATCACGTTTGGCCGCTCCGCCTGGGCGGCGCGCACGCCGGCGGCCATCTCGCGAGCGATCTCCGGGGTATCCGGCAGGCCGGCGCACAGGACCACGCCGATCCCGGGGGCGAGGTGATGGATGGCGCGGACGAGGTGGACGATCCCCTTCTGGCGCGTCACGCGCCCGACGAAGAGGACGTACGGCACGGCCGGGTCGATGCCGCGCTGCTCGAGGAAGTTCGTGGCGGGGTCGGGGCGGTAGAACTCGGCGTCGATGCCGTTGTGAATGACGTGGACGCGCTCCTCCGGCACGTCGAAGAGGCGGAGGACGTCCTCCCGCGTGCCACGGCTGACGGCGACCACGGCCTCGGCCGACTCGATCGCCATGCGCTCGATCCAGCTGCTCACGTCATACCCGCCGCCGAGCTGCTCGCGCTTCCACGGTCGCAGCGGCTCGAGCGAGTGGACGGTCAGCGCGAGCGGGATGCCGTAGGCCATCCGGACGAGGACTCCGGCGAGGTGCGCATACCAGGTATGGACGTGGACGACGTCGGCGCGGATCGGATCGGTCAGCATGCTGAGGTCGCGCGAGAGCGCCTCGAGCATCGGTCGCAACCGCGGATCGAGTGCCGAGGCGTCATGCGCGGGGCCATAGCCGCGCACTCTCCAACCGTCGGCGTCCTCGGAGCGGCTGCCGAAGCTGCGTACATCGAGATCGACGAACGATCGCAGGTGGCGGGTGAGCTCGTCGACGTGGATCCCGGCCCCGCCGTAGACCTCGGGCGGGAACTCGTTCGTCAGGATGAGCGCGCGCACGCGCTCAGACTACCCGCCCGCCGAATGCGCCTCCACACTGCGCCGCTGGACCGCGTCCCGCAGGACGCGTTCGATCTCTGCTAGGGAGAACGGCTTGCTCACGACCGGAGCCCACGCGCCGATCTCGGCCTGGCGAGTCGCCGGAGCCGCCGTGCAGACGAGGACCGGCACGTCGCGCAGCCGTCGGTCGCGGCGAAGCTCCCGAGCCCGGTCCCCGCCACGGCCATCGGGAAGGTCGTCGTCAAGGATCACGAGGTCCGGCACGCGTTGGGCGACCGCGCGCTCGAAGTCGGCGAGCTGCGTGAAGCCCCGAAGCGCCCACCCGGCATGCAAGGCCACGTCGCGAAGCAGCTCGAGGGTCGATGGGTCGTCCTCCACCGCGAATAGGACGGGCCGCGCAGCATGGCGGCTGTCGGACGGCCGACGCGCGCCGTCACGTTTCGCATTGGTCTCCGTGCCCCGCACGATGAACGACCCCCTGATATGTGAGAAGCGGTCCTGCAATGTGTGTGCCTGCCGGTCGTGAGGAACTGCGGAACCGGTGGCACAAGAGGCTCGAAGGCGCCGAAGGCGTCCATCAGGGCCGACCCCGTCCACCGAAGCGGTGCACCGCCGGGCGAGAGAGTGCTCCGGATACTCCCCTGTAGTATCCTTGAGCACCGATGAGCACTCCAACCTCCATCGCCGCGCCCGCCGAGCTCAGCGTGCCGGTCGTCGGCATGACCTGCGCCAGCTGCGTCAATCGCATCGAGCGCTTTCTCTCGCGCGCCGACGGGGTCGCCGAAGCGAATGTCAACCTCGCCACAGAGCGCGCCACGGTTCGTTTCGACCCGGCGCTGATCGACCGCACCGGGATCGTGGCCGCCATCGAGGCCGCGGGTTACGACGTCGGCCGCGACGCCGCCGACGCGGCGTCGGACGTGGACGCCGCGGAGGTCGAGCGCGCGGCCGAGCGCCGCGAGCTGCTGTTCCAGGCGCTGGCGTCGCTGGCCATCGGCGGCGTGATGATGGCGATCATGTTCTGGCCCGGCGGAACGCCGTGGCCGATGATGGACGTCAACCGCTGGTTTCTCATCCCGGCCACGATCGTCCAGTTCGTGTTCGGCCGACGGTTCCTCGTCGCCGCCGCCCGCGGGGCCCGCCACGGCGAGGCGAACATGAACACGCTCGTCGCGATCGGGACCCTGGCCGCCTACACGTACTCCGTCTTCGTCACACTCCTGCCCGAAACGGTGATGGCCGCCGGGCTCGGCCACGAGACGTACTTCGACTCGGCCGCGGTGATCATCGGCCTCGTGCTGCTCGGCCGATGGCTCGAAGCCCGCGCGAAGGGCCAGGCCGCGGGCGCCGTGCGCAGCCTGCTGGAGCTGCGCCCGCCGACCGCTCGCGTGCTGCGCCCCGGTGGCGAGCGCGAGGTGCCGGTGACCCAGGTCGTCGCCGGCGACCTGCTGCGCGTCCGCCCCGGCGAGCGCATCCCGGTCGACGGCGTGCTCGTCGACGGCGGCTCGGCCGTCGACGAGTCGATGCTCACCGGCGAGCCGCTCCCGGTCGACAAGGCGGCCGGCGACGGCGTCATCGGTGCGACGCTCAACACGAGCGGCTCGTTCATCATGCGCGCCGAGCGGGTCGGTCCGGACACCACCCTTGCCCAGATCGTCAGTCTCGTCGAGCGCGCGCAGGGTTCGAAGGCGCCGATCCAGCGCCTGGCTGATCGGGTCACGGGCTGGTTCGTGCCAGCCGTCCTCGCCATCGCCGCGCTCACGTTCGTCGTCTGGCTCGCTTTCGGGCCGGAGCCGAGCCTGCCATTCGCGATCTCCTCCGCGATCGCGGTCCTCATCATCGCCTGTCCCTGCGCGATGGGCCTGGCGACGCCGACCGCGATCATGGTCGGAACCGGCAAGGGAGCCGAGCACGGCATTCTCATCCGTGACGGCGCCGCGCTCGAGGACGCACACCGCATCACGACCGTCGTCCTCGACAAGACCGGCACGATCACGCACGGGCGGCCGGCGGTCACCACGGTCCACGCGCTGGCGGGCGTGACCGAAGAAGAGCTCCTGCGCGTTGCCGCATCCGCCGAGCGCGGCAGCGAGCATCCGCTCGCCGCGGCGATCGTGGGCGAAGCGTCAGAGCGCCGGATCGACCTCAGCGCCACCACCGCCTTCGAGGCAACCGCCGGCCGCGGCGTGACCGCGACCGTCGACGGCTCGACCGTCCTCGTCGGTACGCCTGCCTTCTTCGCGGAGTGCGGCGTTGACGCCTCTGCGCTCGACTCAATCGACCTAGGGACGGCCACCGGCGCGTGGGTCGCCCGAGACGGGCGGCCGATCGGCGTCATCGGCCTCGCCGATACCGTCAAGCCCGGCGCGGCCGAGGCCGTCGACCGGCTGACGCGCGCCGGCATCGAGGTCTGGATGCTCACCGGCGACCGGCGCGCGACCGCCGAGGCCATCGGCGCGCACGTCGGCATCGGTCCCGAGCGGATCGTGTCCGAGGTCCTGCCGGCGGACAAGGCCTCGGCCGTCGAGCGCCTCCAGCGTGACGGCGCGACCGTCGCGATGGTTGGCGACGGCATCAACGACGCGCCTGCCCTTGCCCAGGCCGACCTCGGGATCGCGATCGGCACCGGCGCGGACGTGGCGGTCCAGGCCAGCGACGTCACGCTCGTCCGCGACGACCTCGGCGCCGTGCCTGCCGCCGTGCGGCTGTCGCGCGCGACGATGCGCACGATCCGCCAGAACCTCGCGTGGGCGTTCGGCTACAACGTGCTGCTCATCCCCGTCGCCGCCGGCCTCCTATACCCGCTGGCAGGCCTCCTGCTGACTCCCGCCCTTGCGGCCGGCGCGATGGCGCTCTCGAGCGTCAGCGTCGTCCTCAATTCCCTACGGCTGCGGGCCTTCCGCGCCGCCTGACCGATGCCGAACTGGAGGCCGATGCACCGATGACGACCACCGCCGTCGATCCCGTCTGCGGGATGGAGGTCAATCGCGAGATCGCCACTGCCCAGGGGCTGAGCAGCGAGCACGAGGGGCAGACCTACTTCTTCTGCGGCAAGGGCTGCAAGCTCGACTTCGACGAAGACCCACCCAGATTCCTGCGACCGGACTACGTCCCGAGCATGTAGCCCCGGCAGACGGGACGCCTGAGGATCGCCGCCGCCGTCAGCGGATATATCACTAACGATATAACCCTTGACAGTGGTGCCAGCTACCCCGGGCTGACGGTAACGCCGATGCATCGGTCAGTAGACTGAGCCACGCATGGCCCTCATCAGCACCCGGGCGCTGACGAAGCGCTATCCCGGCGGCGTCACCGCGCTCGACGGACTGAGCGTCGAGATCGGCGAGGGCGTCATCGGCCTCGTCGGCGCCAACGGAGCGGGAAAGAGCACGCTGATCAAGATCCTGCTGGGGCTGCTCGAGCCGACCGACGGCGAGGCAACCGTCCTCGACCTCGACACCCGAACCGAGGGAGCGCGCATCCGCGAGCTCGTCGGCTACATGCCCGAGCACGATTGCCTGCCGCCGGACGTCAGCGCCACCGAGTTCGTCAGCCACATGGCCCGTGTCTCGGGCCTGCCCGCCGGCGCGGCCCGCGAGCGCACCGCCGACGTCCTGCGCCACGTCGGCCTCTACGAGGAGCGCTATCGGCCGATCGGCGGCTACTCGACCGGCATGAAGCAGCGCGTCAAGCTCGCACAGTCGCTCGTCCACGACCCGCGCCTCCTCTTCCTCGACGAGCCGACGAACGGTCTCGACCCCGCCGGCAGGGACGAGATGCTCGGCCTCATCGAGCGCATCGGCCGCGACTTCGGCATCGCGGTCGTCGTCGCCAGCCACCTGCTCGGCGAGATCGAGCGCGTGGCCGGCTGGCTCGTGGCGATCGATGCCGGGCGGCTGCTGCGCACCGCCCCGCTGACCAGCTTCACCGAGCGCACCGGCCAGCTCGTGGTCGAGACCGAGGACGCCGCCGATCCCCTCGCCGATCGGCTCGTGGCGCGCGGCCTCGAGGCCACCGCCACCGGTCGAATGCTGCTCGTCGAGATCGCCTCGGCGGGTGGCGGGAACTTCGACGTGTACGACGCCGTCCGCGACGAAGCGGTCGCGCTCGGGCTGCCGCTCGTGCGGATCGAGCATCGGCGCCACCAGCTCGAGGACCTCTTCCGCGACGAGGGCGCCGCATGACCGCGGGGACCGAGACCACCGGCACGATCTACGACATCGGCTATCGCCGCTACGACGGTCCGCGCCTGGGCCGCGGAGGAGCCGTCGGCGCCGTTGTCGAGGCGGGCGTGCGGGCGGTGTTCGGCCTGGGGCGATCCGGGCGGTCGAAGATCATCCCGTGGGGCGCGGTGATCCTGGCCGTCCTGCCGGCGGTGGTTGCGGTCGCAATCCGGGTACTGGCCGGCGACATCATCCCCGACCTCTACAACTACGAGAACTACCTGTGGCAGATCGGCGCGCTGTTCTCGATCTTCGTGGCCGCGCAGGCGCCGGAGCTCGTCGTCAACGACATCCGCCACCGCGTCCTGCCGCTGTACTTCAGCCGGCCGATGAGCCGGATCGACTACGTGGCCGCCAAGCTGACCGCCCTGGCGCTCGGCCTGCTCTCGCTCACGCTCCTGCCGGTCCTCGTCCTCTTCATCGGCCGCGTGCTCGCAACCGACGACCTGCTGGCCGCGTTCGGCGACGAGATCGGATCTCTTCCGGCGATCATCGGTAGCGCGGTCCTGCACGCGGTGGTGCTGGCAAGCTTCGGACTCGCCATCTGCTCGCTGGCCTCGCGGCGCGCCTTCGCGGCTGGCGCCGTCCTTGCCGTCTTCCTCGTCGGCGGCGTGATCAGCGCGGTGTTCGCCGAGGCCGGCGGGGCGTTCGACGACTGGGCGCCATTCCTCAACCCGCTGAGCATCATCGACGGCGCCCGGCAGTGGCTGTTCGGCGGCGAGGTCGCGGAGTCGCCGGTCGGTGCCAGCAGCGTGCCGCTTCCCGTCTACGGCGCCGTGGCCGCGCTTCTCACCCTCGGCTCATGGCTGGTGCTCGCCTTCCGCTATCGGCGGATCACGGTGTGAGCGTCCTGCGGCTCGAGGCCGCCTCACGCTGGTACGGCAACGTCGTGGCCGTCAACGATGTGACCTTCGAGGTCGGCGCTGGCATCACGGGGCTGCTCGGCCCGAACGGCGCAGGCAAGACGACCCTCCTGCACATGATGGCCGGCTTCCTGCGTCCGAGCGCGGGGACGGTCCAGCTCGACGAGACGCCGACCTGGCGGCACCCGGAGCTCTATCGGCGCGTCGGTTTCGTCCCGGAACGCGAGGCCGTGTACGGCTTCCTGACCGGCACCCAGTTCGTCACCGCCGCCGCCAGGCTCCATGACCTCGACGATCCGGCCGGTGCGGCCGACCGTGCCATCGGCCTCGTCGACCTGCATGACGCCGCGGGGCGGGCGATCGGCGGCTACTCGAAGGGGATGCGCCAGCGCGTCAAGGTCGCTGCAGCCCTCGTCCACGACCCGTCAGTGCTCATCCTCGACGAGCCGTTCAACGGCATGGACCCGCGGCAGCGCCTGCACATGATGGACCTCCTGCGCGAGATGGCCGCCGAGGGCCGCACGATCCTGTTCAGCAGCCACATCCTCGAGGAGGTCGAGCGCCTTTCCGACCGCGTGCTGGTCGTCGTGGCCGGCCGCCTCGCCGCCTCCGGCGACTTCAGGCGCATCCGCCGCCTCATGACCGATCGCCCGCACAGCTTCACGCTGCGCTCGAGCGACGACCGCCGACTGGCGCGCGAGCTCCTGGCGACGCCGGAGGTTGACGCGGTCGACCTCCACGACGGCATCCTCACCGTCAGCACCCGCGACTACGGCGCGCTGACCCGAAATGTCGGCCCGGCCGCGCAGCGCGCCGGCGTGTCGCTCCTCGAGCTGCGCCCGGCCGACGAGTCGCTCGAGTCGGTCTTCAGCTACCTCGTGCGCCGATGACCGCAGCGCTCATCTCGATCACCCTGCGCGCCCTCCTCAACCGGCGCCGAACCTTGTTGCTCGCCCTGCTCGGGGTGCTGATGATCGGCATCGTCGGGCTCTACCTCCTCAGCGACCCGACTCCGGAGCAGGCTCTCGAGGTCACGCGCACGCTGCTCAGTGACCTTGCCCTCGGCGTGCTCCTGCCGCTGGTCGCAGTGATCGTGGGCACGGCCGCGATCGGTTCGGAGCTCGACGACGGCACAATCGTCTATCTCCTGGCACGGCCGGTGCCGCGCTGGCGGATCGTGATCGTCAAGCTCCTCGTCGCCTGGGTGGTGGTAACGATCCTCGTCGCGCCGGCGACGCTCGTGGCCGGCCTGATCGGGCAGGACGACCCGGCGCTGGCGATCGCCTTCGCGGTCGCGGCAGTCATCGGCGCCCTCGAGTACACGGCGATCTTCGTCGCCCTGTCGTTGATCACTTCGCGGGCCCTCATCATCGGCCTGGCGTACGTCGTCGTCTGGGAGGGCGTGGTGGCCGGCCTCTTCGCCGGAACGCGGGTGATCAGCGTGCGACAGCACGCACTGGCAGTGGTCGAGGCCATCGGGGGTGGCGACGCCGTCGGGGTCGCTGAGGTGGCCCTCGAAGTTGCCATCGCCGCGGTCGTGATCATCACGGTGGGGGCGGCCATCCTGGCCGTTCGGCGGCTCGAGACCGTCGAGCTGCGCGGGGAGACGGCGTGACGGACCTGCCGCCGCCGTGGGGCCACCGCTGGGCGGGCCGGCTCGACGAGCTGAGCTTCGACTCGGAGGCGCTCACCGGGAACCCGCTCGGCGACCCGCACGTTCGGCCCGTCTGGGTCTACATCCCTCCCGGATACGACGGCGACGGCGACCGGCGCTATCCATCGATCTATCTCATCCAGGGCATGACCGGTCAGCTCGACATGTGGCGCAACCGGAGGGCCTTCTCGCCCTCGGTGGTGGAGGCGATCGACGACTGGTTCGCGCAGCCGGGATCGACCCCTGCGATCGTCGCCTTCGTCGACGCCTGGACCAGCTACGGTGGCTCGCAGTTCCTCGACTCGCCCGGGACGGGCCGCTACCACACCTACCTGTGTGACGAGGTCGTTCCACTCGTCGATGCCCGCTACCGGACCCTGACCGATGCGGCCCACCGCGGCATCGCCGGGAAGTCGAGCGGCGGATACGGCGCGATGGTCACGCCGATGCTCCGGCCGGACCTGTTCGGCGGGCTCGTGTCGCACGCCGGCGACGCGCTCTTCGAGGCCTGCTACCAGCCGGAGTTTCCCGAAGCTGCGCGGGCGCTTCGCGACCACCATGGCGGCTCGTTCGACGCCTTCTGGGCGGACTTCCGATCGCGGCCGGGTCGCTCGAAGCCCGCCGACGCGGCCCTCGTCAACGAGTGGGCGATGGCCGCGTGCTACTCGACCGATCCGGACGGGACCGTGCGCCTTCCGTTCGACATCTCCACCGGGCGGCTGATTCCCGAGGTCTGGGAGCGATGGCTTGCCTGGGACCCGGTGCGGATGGCGGCCGGCCACGCCGACGCGCTGCGCGGACTGAAAGCGATCTGGGTCGACGCGGGGAAGAGCGACGAATATTTCCTCGACCTCGGCGCGCAGGCGTTCGTCGCCGCGCTCGATGCGCTCGGGATCGGCGAGCCGGAGCTGCACTTCGAGCTCTTCGACGGCACCCACGGCGCGATCGAATGGCGCTACCCGCCGGCCATCGGCTGGCTCGCGGAGCGGCTGAGCTAGGACGGCGCCGCCGGGCGCTGGCACGCCACTCGCTATCGTCTGGTCAGTGGCAGCTCGGCGGCCGAGCAGGCAAGAGGCGCGTGGAGTTGTTCCCGAATGACCTTCAGACCCGACGTCGACCTCGATCCCGGGCGCGTCCGTGACGTGCGCGGGCGCCGCCTGCGCGGCGGCGGGCTCGCCGTCGGCGGTGGCGGGGTCGTCACGCTCATCGTCATCGCCGCGGTCCTGCTGTTGGGCGGCGACCTCGGCGACATCCTCGGCGGCGGCCTTCCCGCCGCGCCGGTCGAGGGCCCGGTCGGCACCGAGCTCGTCAACCAGTGCGAGACCGGCGAGGACGCCAACCAGCGCCAGGACTGCCGGCTCGTTGGCGCCGTCCAGAGCCTGGACGCGCACTGGGCCGATGTGTTCTCCGCCTCCGGCGAGCAGCTCCAGCAGCCGGACGTCGTGATCTTCAGCGACCAGGTGAGCACACAGTGCGGGGCGGCCTCGAGCGCGGTGGGGCCGTTCTACTGCCCGCTCGACCAGACGATCTACCTCGACCTCGGCTTCTTCGGCGACCTGGAGAACCGCTTCGGCGCCCAGGGCGGCCCGTTCGCGGAGATGTACGTCGTCGCGCACGAGTACGGCCACCACATTCAGAACCTGCTCGGGCTCCTCGACCAGGGCCGCGATGCCGGCGCCGAGGGAGGCGCCGTGCGGACCGAGCTGCAGGCCGACTGCTTCGCCGGGCTGTGGGGCGCCAACGCCGTCGAGACCGGCTTCCTCGAGTCATTGACGCAGGAGCAGATCGACCAGGCGCTCGATGCGGCATCGGTCATCGGTGACGATCGCATCCAGGAGCAGACCCAGGGACAGGTGAACCCCGAGACCTGGACACACGGCTCCGCGGAGCAGCGCCAGGAATGGTTCTCGAACGGCCTCGAGGCGGGTTCGATCGACGGCTGCGACACGTTCGACGCCGACATCTGAGGGGTTGGCGCGCGCCAGCGAACGTGTGAGACTGTCGCCCCCGCACGCGGGATGGCGACGATGAGCACGAACGGACGGCCGCAGTCACCGGGGCCGAACGCGCACGATCGGCCGTTCGGCAGCTCGCCATTCGCACCGATCGGTGAGTACGCGTTCCTTTCCGACTGCGAGACGACCGCCCTCGTGGCGCCGTCAGGCAACGTCGAGTGGCTGTGCCTGCCGCGCCTCGACTCGCCGAGCGTCTTCGGGTCGATTCTCGACCGCGACGCCGGTGGCTTCCGCTTCGGCCCGTCCGACATCACTGTGCCGGCCGCGCGTCGCTACCTGCCCGGCACGATGGTCCTCGAGACGAGCTGGGGCTCGCCGACCGGCTGGGTGATCGTCCGGGACGTATTGCTCATGGGTCCGTGGCGACACCTCGAGGAGCGATCGCAGACGCATCGCCGGCCGCCCACCGACTACGACGCGAGCCACGTCCTCCTGCGCATGGTCCGATGCGTCAACGGCGAGATGCAGGTGGCCCTCGACTGCGAGCCGGTGTTCGACTACGGCCGCGGGTACGGCACCTGGAGCTATCCCGAGGACGGCTACCACCAGGGCCGATGCGTGAGCGATCGGTCCGACGTCGAGCTGGTCCTCACGAGCGACATGAACATCGGCTTCGAGGGCCCGCGCGCGGTGGCGCGCACCCTCATCAAGGAGGGCGAGCAGCGCTTCAGCGCGCTGGCCTGGAACCAGGCGCCGGCGCCACGCAGCGTCGACGACGCCTACAAGCGGCTGGTGTGGACGGCGCACCACTGGCAGCACTGGCTGGCCCGTGGCACGTTCCCCGACCACCCGTGGCGGTCGCACCTCGAGCGCTCGGCCCTGACCCTGAAGGGCCTCACCTACGCGCCGAGCGGCGCGGTCGTCGCAGCGCCGACCACCTCGCTGCCCGAGACGCCCGGCGGCGAGCGCAACTGGGACTACCGCTACAGCTGGATCCGCGACGCGACCTTCGCCCTGTGGGGTCTGTACACCCTGGGCTTCGACTGGGAGGCGAACGACTACCTCCACTTCATCTCCGACGTCGCCGAGCGCGACGACGAGCTCCAGATCATGTACGGCGTCGACGGCGAGCGCGCCCTGCCGGAGCAGATCCTCGAGCACCTGGGCGGCTACGAGGGGGCACGGCCCGTCCGGATCGGCAACGACGCGTACGGGCAGCGCCAGCACGACATGTGGGGTGCCGTGCTCGACTCGGCGTACCTCCACGTCAAGTCTCGGGACCACCTCGACGAGCGTCTCTGGCCGATTCTCGTCCGCCAGGTCGAGGCGGCCATGGCCAACTGGCGCGAGCCCGACCGCGGCGTCTGGGAGGTTCGCGGCGAGCCGAAGCACTTCACGAGCTCGAAGCTGATGTGCTGGGTCGCCGCCGACCGCGGTGCGCGCCTCGCCCGCCTGCGGGACGAGACGGAGCGCGCTGACGCGTGGCAGGCCGCCGCCGACGAGATCCACGCCGACATCTGCGCCAACGCCCTTGACCGCCGCGGCGTCTTCACCCAGCACTACGAGACCGACGCCCTCGACGCATCGGTCCTGCTCATGCCGCTCGTCCGGTTCCTGCCCCCGTCGGACGAGCGTATTCGTCGCACGGTCCTCGCGATCGCCGACGAGCTGACCGACGACGGCCTCGTCCTGCGCTATCGCACCGAGACCACCGACGACGGCCTCTCCGGAGAGGAGGGCACCTTCACGATCTGCTCGTTCTGGCTCGTCTCCGCGCTCGTCGAGATCGGCGAGATCCGGCGCGCGCATCGGCTGTGCGAGAAGCTCCTCTCGTACTCGAGCGCGCTCGGCCTGTACGGCGAGGAGCTCGACCCCGACACCGGACGCCACCTCGGCAACTTTCCACAGGCGTTCACGCACCTCGCACTCATCAACGCGGTCATGCACGTCATCGGGGCCGAGCGCGGCACCGCACCGATGCAGGCCGGGCCGCTCTCGCCGCAGATGCCCAGCGCGATGGCGATGAGCGATGGCGCCGGGCGCGAGGGCAACTTCGTGGCGCAGCCGGCGCGCCCCGAGAGTGGCGAGGACGGCCGCTAGCCCCCACCGTCGACCACAATGGGCCCGACATGCCCAGGCCCTTCCGCTTCCTGGCCGATGCGCGCGAGATCGCCACAATTCGCGAGCTGACCGAGACGGCGCGTCGCGCCGAGGCGATCGGCATCGACACGCTGGTCGTGCCCGACCACCTCATCCCACAGCTGGCGCCGGTGCCGACGATGGCGACGATCGCTGCGGTCTCGGACCGCCTCCGCGTCGCCGCCTTCGTGCTCAACAACGACCTGCGCCATCCCGCCGTGCTGGCACAGGAGCTTGCCAGCCTCGATGTCCTCAGCGAGGGACGGCTGGACGTGGCGGTGGGCGCAGGCTGGAACCGGGCCGAGTACGAGGCGATCGGCATGGCCTTCGATCCGACGCCGGTGCGCCAGGCGCGCCTGGCGGAGGCAGTGGCCGTGCTGAAGGGCTGCTTCGCCGACGGCCCGTTCACGTTCGCCGGCGAGCACTACACGATCACCGACTATGACGCGCAGCCCAAGCCCGCGCAGCGCCCGCACCCGCCCTTCCTCATCGGTGGCGGCGGCCGAAGGACCCTGACGCTCGCCGCGCGGGAGGCGCAGATCGTGGGCCTTGCGCCGCGCATCCTGCCCAACCGCGCGCCCGATCCGCGATCGATCACGTTCGAGGGCACGCGCGAAAAGATCGGATGGGTGCGCGAGACCGCCGGCGACCGTTTCGCTGCGCTCGAGCTCAACGTCTACCCCTCGATGACCGGCATCAGCATCACGTCGGACCCGCTCCGTGAGGCAGGCGAGGTGGCGGAGCGGCTGCGCGAGCGAAGCGGGATCGCGGTCTCCGCCGAGGACCTGCTCGACTCGCCGCACATCTTCATCAACACGGTCGACGGCTTCGTCGAGAAGCTGCAACGGCACCGCGAGGGGCTCGGGATCAGCTCCGTCATGGTCGGCGCTCTTGGGGAGCTTGACGCGGTCGTGGAGCGCCTCGCCGGCACCTGACCTGCATCGGCTTAGAATCACCGGACCCCGCAGCGGAGCCTGGCCTCGGTGAGTGCCCGCATCCTCGTGTACACCGGCAAGGGCGGCGTCGGCAAGACGAGCATCGCCGCAGCCACTGCCGTTGCCTGCGCCGATCGCGGCTACCGCACGATCATCATCTCGACCGACATCGCCCACTCGCTGGGCGACGCGTTCGCCCGTGAGCTCGGCCCGACGCCGCTCGAGCTCAGCCGGAACCTGTGGGCGCAGGAGTCGGACGTCTTCTTCAACGTCGACCGCTATTGGGGCCGGATCCAGGAGTACGCCGCTTCGGTGCTGCGCTGGCGCGGCCTCGACGACGTGATGGCCGAAGAGATGACGGTCCTGCCCGGCATGGACGAGGTCGGCTCGCTGCTGTGGATCGCCGACCACCACGACTCGGGCGCGTACGACGTGGTCGTCGTGGACGCCGCCCCCACCGGCGAGACCCTGCGCCTGCTCAGCCTTCCGGAGGCCGGGCGCTGGTGGATGCAGAAGGTCGAGCCGCTCGGACGGCGCATCTCGAAGCTCACCGGGCCGATCGTTCAGCGCGTGGTCGGCATGCCGATGCCCGGCGACGACGTCTTCAACGCGGGCGAAGCGCTCTTCGCCCGCCTCGAGGACCTCCACACGCTCCTGACCGATCCGGACACGACCTCGATCCGGGTCGTGCTCACCCTCGAGCAAGTCGTGATCGCGGAGGCGCAGCGCTCGTTCACCTACTTCCACCTTTATGGCTACCCGACGGACCTCGTCATCGCCAACCGCGTCCTGCCCGACGAGGTCGGCGAGTACTTCCGCGGCTGGTACAAAGCTCAGCAGCGCTACGGCCCGCTGGTCGACAACACGTTCCACCCCATCCCGGTGCGCAAGGCGCCATTCTTCGACCGCGAGATGGTCGGGATCGACCTGCTGCGCGAGCTGGCGGACGCGCTCTACGGCGACGACGACCCGGTGAGCTTCTTCTACCGCGGGCGCCCGTACGAGGTCAGCCGTGAGAACGGCACCTTCATGCTCTCGGTCGATCTGCCGTTCACCGAGAAGCGCCAGATCAACCTCTCCCGCCGCGCCGACGAGCTCGTCATCGACCTCGGCACGTGGCGCCGGACGCTCGTCCTGCCCCGGATCCTCGTCGACGCCCCCACCGAGGGTGCCCGCTTTGAGGACGGCACGCTCAAGATCCGCTTTGGAGTCCCCGAACGCGAAGGAGCCCGAACATGACCGATCCGACGAGTCCCGACGGCGACCGCGCGGCCGACCTCGAGCGCCGCATCGCCGCGCTGGAGCGCCGCACGCCGCGGGCCATGCTGGAGCAGAGCCGATCCGGCCTGGAGGAGGCCTTCTGGGCCGTCACGCACACGGTCTTTCCGGAGGAAGCGCGCCGCCACCTGAAGGCCGCGACCAAGGAGCAGCTGATGGCCGCGCGCGTCTACCTGGACCGATGGATTGCCGGCCTCGACGAGCCCGATGCGCCCGCCGAGCCGGTATCGCCCTCGCGGCCGGGCTCCGAGAAGATCGAGGTCGAGTAGCGATGGCCGCAAGCAGGCCGGCGACCCGCATCGCCCGGGACCAGAACCACCTCGCCTGGGACCCCGCGATCCCGCCGGTCGCATCGGTCGGATCCGGCGACCTCGTCGAGTTCGACTGCCTCGACGCCTCGAACGGGCAGATCACCGCGGCCTCGACCACCGATTCGCTCGCGACGCTCGACTTCGCCAGCGTGGACCAGGTCACCGGGCCGGTCGAGGTGGCTGGTGCCGAGCCGGGCGACACGCTCCAGGTCGACCTTCTCGAGTTCGAGCCGGCCGACTGGGGCTGGACGGCGTCGATCCCCGGCTTCGGCCTGCTCGCCGACGACTTCCCCGATGCCCACCTGAAGATCACGCGGCTGCCGAGCGACGGCCCGATCGAGTTCTGGCCGGGCATCCGCCTGCCGATGGCGCCGTTCTGCGGCGAGCTCGGCGTGGCGCCCGAGACTGGACCGCTCTCGACGATTCCCCCGGACCTCCACGGCGGCAACATGGACACGCGCCATCTGGTGGCCGGCTCGACGCTCTTCCTGCCCGTGTTCCATGCCGGCGCCCGCTTCTCCGCCGGCGATGGCCATGCGACCCAGGGCGATGGGGAGGTATCGGGGACCGCCATCGAGACACCGATGCGCGCGCTCGTGCGCCTCACCGTGCGCAAGGACCTGCATCTCACCGGACCGGAGTTCGTCGCCGCGCCCGACCCACACGCCGTCCTGCGCAACGGGCCGCGTTACGCCACTGACGGCATCGGTCCGGACCTCATGGAGGCCTCTCGCGACGCCGTGCGTCGGATGATCGAATGGCTCGCGCGCGAGCACGGCCTGGAGCCGATGCAGGCCTACCTTCTCTGCTCGGTCGCGGTCGACCTGCGGATCAGCGAGATCGTGGACGTACCGAACTTCGTCGTCACCGCCCACTGCCCGCTGGGCATTTTCGGCTGAAGGAGATGCGGGCCGGCGTCGCCGCCGGCCCGTATCGGTCAGTGGCTGCCCGGCTCGTCCGGCAGGACGTCCCCGCCTCCGTAGACGTCGCCCACCCGCTCGAGTGCTTCAGGGCGCATGGCGCGGAGCACGAAATAGAGGACGATCCCGAGCAGCACCCACACGCCGACGACCGGTGCCGTAAAGCGCAACGAGTTCTCGTACGGCGCGAGCTCGACGTCGAGGATCGGGATCGTGACACCCCCGATGACGGCCAGCACCGCCGGGATCATCGCGATCACGCCCAGGATCGGCACGACGAGGTGCTTGAGCGGATTGAACTCGCTGCGGCGCTCACGCATGAAGTAACCGATGCAGGCAAGGTTGACGAGGATGTACATGCCGGCGAAGAGCAGCCCGACGGCCGTCCCAAGCCAGATGTACACGTTGAGCCCCGGCGCTCCGGGGATCGGGTCGTCCGGCAACGCCAGCCCGATGCCGATGGCGACGATGATCGCCACGATCGTCTGGAAGTGGACGGCGTTCACCGGGGACTTGTAGTTCGGGTGGATTGCCGCGAACCAGCGAGTGATCAGCGTGGCCCGGCCCATCGCGAACAGCGAGCGGGTCGCCGCCGTGGCGCTCGAGTTGGCGTTCGCGACGCAGCTGTTGAGGATGGCGAAGATCACGAGCAGGCCGCCGGCCGTGCCGAGCACCTCGGTCGCCATCCCGCCCCACGGATCCCCGTCGTTGGCGGCGAGGAAGTCGGTCATCTGGTCCGGCCCGAAGTAGACCGTGGCGGCGTACATGTTGAAGACGTAGAAGACGCCGACCAGGACCGCCGAGTAGATCACCGCCTTCGGGATCGTCCGTCGCGGTTCCTCCGTCTCCTCGCCGAGAGGTGCGGCGGCCTCGAAGCCGATGAAGGCCAGGAGGCAGAAGATCATGCCCTGGAACGCCGGCAGCAGGCCCGCCTCCCCCGGGACGAAGACGCTCAGCGTGTTCTCCTCGGCGTTGACGATGAGAAGCGCCGAGATGACGAGGAAGATGCCGATCTCGATCAGGCCGAGGGCCACGCCAGTCCGGGTCGAGAGCGCGACGCCGCGATAGTTGAGGAACCACACGAGCGCCGCGCACACGAGCGCCAGGACGATCCAGGCCTGCGCGAACTCCACGCCCAGGTACGTCGACAGGAAGATCGCGCCGTAGAACCCGAAGCCGCCGAGCAGGATCGGCATGATCAGGGGCTCGGCGAAGGCGAACGCCCAGGCGACCATCCAGCCGAAGAACGAGCCGAGCCCTCGCCCGACGTAGGTGTACATCCCGCCCGCCGAGGGAAGGTGGCGCGCCAGCTCGCTCATCGAATAGGCGGTGAAGAGCACCGCGATCATCGCGAACAGGAGCGCGAGTGGCGTGATCCCGCCCGCGAACGCGGTCGCGGCGCCGATCGAGATGGCCGTCGCGACGGCCGGTGCCATGTGCGTGATCGACTGGAACAGGACTTCGGTCAGGCCGATCGCGTTGCGCGCGAGAGTCGGAGACGCGGGGTCTGGGGACTGCGCGGTAGCTGTCACGTGCCAATCCTCCTCCGGTGTGCCCCCCGAACGGTCCGGTCCATGAACCTTCCCGCCGGGCTCTGGTCCCGGGCCGCCGCGTAAGTCTATGTGTGCAGTCAAGTGAGGTTCGGGCTTTGCGATGCGTTAGTCTCTGCTCGCGGTGCCCCCGCATGGAGATTCGATGCCCGTTCTGACCCGCAGCCGACGCGGCTATGGCCGTGCCGCCGCCCTCGCCGCGGTGGTGACGGCAGGTTTCCTGGTCTGGTTCCCGCCCCGCGAAGGTGCCGCCGTCGAGGTTCCGCCGACCGGAGGGTTCTATATCCAGACTGGCGGGCCGAACACCCCGGTGGGCATCGGCGACTGGTACAGCGCCGACGCGGCGGGCGCCGGATCGGGATATCACTACGTGACGATCACCGTCCCATGCGGCTGGCCGTCCGGCACTCCGATCCACATCGACCTGTTCAGCCCCGAAATGAACCAGGTCGCCGGCTCGATCGGGCAGGGCGATGAGCCGCGCAACGACTACGACTTCACCGAGTTCGAGGTTTACGGCCCGAATGCCTCGATCGGCCCCGGATACGACCAGCCGGGACCGGGAACGGGGATCCCAGGCACACGGGCGACCTACGCGCCGGGCGCACCCGCGGTCCCCGAAGCCTGGGTGCGGCACGCGACACTCGACCCGCCGACGTGCGGCGCGTACGTCCTGCGGTCCGCGGTCCTGACGACGGCGCCCGGCGAGGGGAACGATGACAATGGATGGCGCCTGCGCGTCGGCAGCGACTCGGACGCGGACCCCAACAATGCTCCGCCGGCGAACTCCGACGACACGGACGGCCAACCGGGCACCAACGACGAGATCGTCGTTGGCCAGGTCCAGATCACGTACCAGCAGAGCGCAGGAGGCGTCATCTGCCTCACGCTGCACCAGTACGTCGCTCCCGGCCAGCCAACTGCGACGTTCCACAACTTCGACATGGACGGGAGCAATCGCGTGCGCTACTACGCCCCGTCCGATGCCTATGACCCGACCGGGCTCACCGGCGGGGTGGCGGGAACGCTGTCGACCGACGGCCAATGGAACAACGGAACGATCGCGCGTGGCGGGGACACGATCTCCAGTCCCGAAGGTGGCTGGTGGCGGATCGTCACCTGCCTCTCCGCGACGAACCAGTTCATCCAGGAGGGACAGAACGGCGTCGGGGTCTACTACGCTCAGCCTCCGACTCCAGCCATGAGCATCTCAAAGACCGATGGCTCCACGGTTGCGCCCGCCGGAGAAGAGCTCACCTACACGATCACGATCTCGAACACGTCGGCCGGCCCCACGGCGGGCGCCGCTCACGGGATCGTGGTGACCGACACGATCCCGAACAACTCGACCTTCACCCGTTGCGCGATCGTGCTCCCCCAGACCGGGTCATGCGGCGAGAGCTCGGGCGTGGTGACCGCGACGTTCGACAACTGGATCAACGCAGGTGAGTTTGCCGAGGTTGAGGTCACGGTCACCGTCGACGAGGACGCCACGGGCAGCGTGACGAACGATGCGAGCGTCTCGTTCGAGGACCTGCTCGGCAACGCCTATCCCTCCGTCGCGGCATCCGACGTCGACAGTGTCGGCCCGCCAGTGCCGACGCCGACGCCCGACCCCACTGTGACGCCAGACCCGACGCCCGCCGCATCGCCGCCGCCGCTCCCCGATACCAGCGTGCATGGCCCGCCACCGGTCGCGATTGGCACGTCCTTGCTTGCCCTGGTGCTCGCCGCCATGCTCATCAGCGGCCTGGCAGCTGCGCGGGGTCAAAGATCACGCGGTCCGGCGGATCATCGAGGAACGACCCCAAGGGACTAGTGCGCGGTGCGCGAGCCGCTTTGGCGGCCGTCTGTCGCCTAATAGAACATCTGTGCTAAACTTAGTCGTGTCCGCCCGACCCAGCCAGCGACCCTACAACGTCGAGTACTACCGGCGAAATCGATACCTCGAACTCCAGCGCGTTCGGGTGCGCCAGGCCGGCATGGTCGAGCTCCTACGAGACCTGAGGCGCGTCCCCTGCGACGACTGCGGCGGGCGGTTCAAACCTCATCAGATGGACTTCGACCACCGGGACCCGGCGACGAAGTCGTTCAAACTGATGACCGGCCGGGCGATGCTGATGTCGACCGCGCGCGTGCTCGCGGAGGTCGCCAAGTGCGACATCTTGTGCGTCAACTGCCATCGGATCCGAACGCGCGACGCCTCCTGGCGCCGTTCACGACGACCCGTATCCACTGCGCCGTCGCAGATCCTCAGGGCGCGGAAATGGCAAGAGCAGGCCGACCTTCTGGAACGGCTGCGAGACGTGCCTTGCGCGGACTGCGGTGATCGCTTCGAGGCATGCGCGATGGACTTCGACCACCGCGATCCGGCCTTGAAGCGCTTTACCGTTTCGCGCATGGTCGGCCGGGCGACCACCGCTGCAATCGTGGACGAGGTCGCGAAGTGCGATATTGTCTGCGCCAACTGCCATCGTCTGAGGACGTGGGCGGCGCGCCGAGCGGGAGTAGCTCAGTTGGAAGAGCGCGACCCTTCCAAGGTTGATGTCGCGGGTTCGAATCCCGTCTCCCGCTCCAAACCCTCACCCGAGCTGGGATAACACTTCTGCGTTGTGCTCGCCGAGGCGGGGCGGCTGCCGCCGCAGGGGTGTGGGCCGACCCTCGACGCGCAACGGCCCAGGCGCCAATCGCACGCCATCGAGCTCCTGGACCCATCCATCGCCCATTGATGCGACCGCCTCGGGCACGCTGTTGACCGGTCCGGCGGGCACGTCCGCCGCCGACAGCGCATCCACCAGCGTATGGCGCTCCCAGGAACCGATCGCCTCGCCGAGCCAATCGGCCAGCTCTTCGCGCGCACCCACCCGCAGCGCGTTCGTCGCGAATCGACCGTCCACATCGGTCAAGCCGAGCACATCCAGGAGGCGACCGAATTGTGCGTCGTTGCCGACGGCGACGACCAGGAACCCGTCACGCGCCTCGAACGCTTGGTACGGCGCGATGTTCGGGTGCGCGTTTCCGTGACGTTCCGGCTCGACGCCGGTGGTCAGATACCCGCCGAGCACGTTGATCAGCGAGGTCACCCCGGCCTCGAAGAGGTTGACGCTGACCGATGAGCCTCGCCGGCCGACGAGCGCCGCAAGCGCTCCGACCGCGCACTCCAGCCCTGCGATGAGGTCGAGGAGCGCCACGCCGACCTTCATCGGCGGACCATCATGCTCGCCGGTCACCGACATCAGGCCCGAGACGGCCTGCGCCAGCAGGTCGTAGGCGGGTCGGTCGGCATCGGCGCCGGCGAACCCGCCCACCGAAGCCAACACCAGCCGCGGATGGCGCTCGCGCAGCACGTCGGTCGCCAGCCCCAGGCGCGCCGCGGTGGCCGGGCGATAGTTGTGGACCAGCAGATCGGCCCCGGCCAGGAGAAGGCCGCAGGTGGCGCGGCCGTCATCGGTCTGCAGGTCGAGAACGACGGAGCGCTTGTTGCGATTGACCGATGCGAAATAGGCGCTCCGCCGGTCCGCAGGATCCCCCCACCACGGCGGTCCCCACGAGCGGGTCTCGTCGCCGGCCGGTGGCTCGACCTTCACGACGTCGGCACCAAGGTCGGCGAGGAGCATCGTCGCGAACGGCCCGGCCAGCACGCGGCTGAGGTCGATCACCCGGATCCCGTCGAGCGGCAGCGATGTCACGCCGGGAGGGTAGTCCGCCGCGTGGCACGCGCGCCGCTAGCATGAGCAGCATGAAGATCGGACTGATGCTGCCGCTCGGCGCGGACGAGACGCGGGGATTCGACGAGCTGCGCGAGATGGCGCTCGCGGCCGAGATGGGCGGGCTCGACTCGGTGTGGGGCGCCGACCACCTCATCTTCCGCGACGACGGCACGACCACCGGCATCCACGAGTCCTGGACCGTGCTCACCGCGGTCGCGGCCATCACGAGCCGCGTCGAGATCGGGCCATTGGTGCTGGCGCTGCCGTTCCGCAACCCCGCGCTGACGGCGAAGATGGCGGTCCAGCTCGACGAGGTCAGCCGAGGGCGGCTGATCCTCGGGCTGGGCTGCGGCTGGCACCAGCCGGAGTTCGACGCCTTCGGCTATCCATTCGACCACCGCGTCGGGCGCTTCGAGGAGGGCCTCGAGATCCTCGCGCCGCTCCTGCGCGGCGAGCGCGTGAGCTTCGAGGGCCGATACCACCGCGTCGAGCAAGCGGAAGTCCTGCCGAGGCCGATCCGCGCAGGCGGCCCACCGATCCTGATCGCCGGCAAGCGGCCGCGCATGCTCGGACTCGTGGCGAAGCACGCCGCGCAATGGAACGGGGCCTGGTACGGGTTCCCGGAGCAGGCCGACGAGCTGCGCACGCGCATGGGCAACGTCCGTCGCGCGCTCAACGATGCCGGCCGCGATCCCACGACCCTGGTTCTCACTGCGGGCATCTCGGTCGTCTTCGAAGGCGCGAAGCCGACCGCGCCGGAGCGCGCGATCCGCGGCACCCCCGACGAGATGGCCGACGCCCTCGCCGGGTACGCGGAACTCGACATCGAGCACCTCATCGCGCACGTTTACCCCCGCAGCGCCGACAGCGTTCGGCGGCTCGCGGAGGCGGCCGCCCTCGCGCGTGACTGCCTGGGCCTGACCAGTCCGGTCGGCGCATAGCAGCGACCAAGCTCGTCTTTCGCGTCGCCCTGAGGCGCCCGCCGTTCAGCGGCGGAAATCGGGGACGGCCAACGGCCTCACCCGCGAAGTCCACCGCTCAGCGGCAGCAGCCGCTTACCCGACTGCCGCGGTCATAAGCACGTGGCGCACGGGGCGCCGAGCGTGCCGTACGCGCCGCAGGTTGGGCCCAACGACGCGCTGCCGGCAGACCCCGCATACGGACCAGCGGCCATCGCGCTCGAGGCGGATCGTGTGCTCCGGGACGAGGACCCGCCAGCGACGGCGTTGCCGAGCGCGCAGCCGAGATCGATGCTCCCCCAGCGCGACAGCCGCCCCATCCACGCCGAGGGCGGCGGCATGGCCGAGCGCCGACCGATAGCGCGCCGATTCGAGCCGCAGCGCGTCGGCGTCATCGAGGCCGTGGCGGCGGTAGAGCTCGAAGGCGACGGCGTAGAAGGCGCGCCCGTGATGGACCGTTCGGCGACACCGATGACGCGTCACCGGCGCGATCCAGTGGGCCAGCTCGTGGAGCAGCGTGAGCCGCTGGTCGAGCGGGTCGACGCCGGCGCGTACCGAGATCGTGCCATCCGAGCGGCGCGCCACCCCGGTCGACGGGCCGCCGCGACGTTCGCGCCACAGCAGCCGCGGCGGCGCGACCGCCGCCTCGGCACACACGACGGACACCAGCTCGTGAGCCCAGGGCGGCGCGCTCATCGGCTCGAGCGCAGGAGCCGGCCGACCTCGAGCAGCCACGCGTCGAGGTCCGGATCGGCGTAGCTCGCCTCGTCGTAGGTGAACCCGACCATGCCGGCGCCATGCTCGGCCACGTACGCGGCCGGTGATGACGACCGGTACGGGAATGCGCGCCGGGCGAGCGCCTCGCGCTCCGGATCGGCCTGAGGCCGGTCGCGGGACGCGCGCGCGTCGTGGCGCGCGCGCCATCGGTCCGTCAGCTCCTGGAGGCCTCGTCGCTGCATGCGGTGGAGCGTAGACGAAACCGATCAGGCGGCGGCCGGCTCCGGGGTGACCGGCTCGGGCGCGCCCTCGTAGAGTCCCAGCCGCGCGACGCCTCGCTGCATCCAGCGCGGTGCCCACCAGTTGAGCGAGCCCATCACCCGCATGAAGGCCGGCACAAGGATCCCGCGCACGATCGTCGCGTCGATAAGCACCGCCAGTGCCATCGCGAAGCCGAGCGACTTGATGACCATCACCGACGAGAGGGCGAAGGCGCCGAAGACAGCGACCATGATCAGCGCCGCGCCGGTGATGATCCCGCCGGTCATGCCGATCCCCTCCGCGACCGCCCGGGTGTTGTCGCCGGTCGCCAGGTAGCGCTCGCGGATGCGCGACAGGAGCAGCACCTCGTAGTCCATCGAGAGGCCAAACAGGATCGCGAACATGAGGATCGGCGTCGAGGCCACGATCGTTCCCGACGGGTCGAAGTCGAGCAGCCAAGACAGGTTGCCCTCCTGGAAGATCCAGATCAGCGCCCCGAAGCTGGCGGTGATGGAGAGGAGGCTCATCAGCACGGCCTTGATCGGCAGGAAGACCGATCCGAACGTGAGGAAGAGGACGATCGCGGTCACACCCACGACGATCGCGATCGCATACGGGACCGACTCGGTGAAGCTGGCCATGAAGTCGTGCGAGCGCGACGAGAGACCGCCGGTCAGGACTTCCTCGGCTCCCTCCGGCGCAGGCGTGGCGCGCACTTCGTCGACGACCGCCCGCCCCTCGCTCGAGTCGGGCAGCGCCGTGCTGAACACCTCGAGCCGGTTGACGTCCTCGCGGACCCACTGGTCGATCCAGGCAGACAGACCGGCCGCCTCGGCTGGCCGCTCATCCTCGGGGAGCGCGATGAGCTGGCGGTAGACGGTCGCGTCCATCCCGGCCGGTGGGTCGAGAACGCTCGAGATCTCGTTGACGTGCGCGACCTCGGCAAGGTTTGCCTCGTAGGCCTCGAGCTCGGAGACCCAGGTCGGGTCCAGCGCGCCGTCGGGCGCGATCGGCTCGTCGTAGCGCACGGCGACCTCGATCGGGTCGGCGCCGCCCCCGGGGAACTCGTCCTCGAGCACGTGGAAACCGGTCACGCTCGCAGACGGCGGAAGGTCGTCGAGGTTGCCGCCGGTCGAGAGCTGGATGCCGAAGAACGGCAGGCCGGCGACGATCAGGACGATGAGCACCGGCGTCGCGATGGCGACCGGGTGGCGCATGACGACCCTGGCCACACGGGCCCAATAGCCCCGGCCCTGTCGGGCATCGGCCGCATCGGGGTCGTCCTCGATCAGACGAAGGCCCTTTGGCAGCGGCACGCGCAGGCGATTGACCCGCGGCCCGAGCATGCCGAGCAGCGCCGGCAGGACGGTGAGGCCGAAGACCAGGGTCGACAGGACCGTCACGACGCCGCCGATCCCCATGCTGCGCAGCGCCGCCGACTCGAACACCGTGAGGCTGGCCAGACCGATGGCGACCGCGACCCCGCTGATCGCCACTGCCTTGCCGACGGTCGCCATCGTGTGCTCGACCGCGTCGGCCACCGACCGATGGCGGAGCTCTTCGCGGAAGCGGCTGACCGTGAACAGCGAGTAATCGATCGACAGCGCCAGGCCGATCATCGTCGCCACGTTCGTGACGAAGATGCTCATCTCGGTCACCCCGGCCAGCAGGCCGATGACGGCCATCGCGGTCGGCAGGGACAGGAGGGCGATGATGACCGGCAGCGCCGCCCCGACAACGGTGCCGAACACCGCGAGCAGGATCAGCATCGCGATCGGCAGGCTGATGATCTCCGCGCGGAAGAGGTCCTCCTCGATCGCCTCGTTGAACTCGTACTGCACAAGTGGGATGCCGGTGACGATCGTGTCGACGCCTGCCGGCGCGTCGACGAGGCCGGCGAGGTGCTCCGCATCGTCGACGGCGTCCTCGACCTCCTCGTCGAGGCGGATGAGCGCGAACGTCCTCGTCCCGTCACGGCTCAGGAAGGACGGGTCGCCGACGTCGGCGTAGGTGAGGATCTCGCTGACGACCGCCTCGTCGCTGAGCGGCGCCACGGACTCGGCGACGGTCGCCTGGAACTCGGGGGATGCCGCGTCGCCGTCCGGGTCGCCCAGGATGACGATGAGGCTCGTGGCCTGTTCGCCGAATCGATCGGCCACGAGCGCCTCGGCACGGGCAGCCTCGGAGCCGTCGATCTGCCAACCGCCCTGGCTGAGCTGGTCCCCCGCCGTAGCGGCCCAGACGATCACGCCGATGACGAGCGCGAGGCCGGCGATCGGCAGCCAGCGACGGTGCCGGTAGGTGGCGCGGCCGAGTGCGGCGAAGATGCCGTTGTGTGCGACCCGGTCGTCGGGCGGCGGCGGGGTCGGCGGCTCGACCGGGGCCGGTGACGGTGGCGCCTCGGGCAAACCCGGCGGCGAGTCGAGGGGCTCGCGGATCCCGCGGAGGGCGAGGAGTGCGGCGGTGGCGCCCGCCAGGATAGCTCCAAGGATGAGGGGTCGGCGCATCGGTACCGATGAATGGGGGTTCAGGCTTCGTCGGTCAGATTACCCCTTGCACGACGCCTCAGTCAACCGCAGAATGAATGAGGGTTCATCACGAAACGAGGTCCGTCGAGTGCCACGAACGAGCGCCGCCCACGCCACCCAGATGCGACAGCGCATCCTCGACGGCGCCTATCGGGCCATGCTCGCCGGCGGATACCGCCGGACGACGATGCCGGCCATCGCCGCCGAGGCCGACGTGAGCGTCGGCCTGCTGTATCGGTACTTCGACAGCAAGGAGGAGCTGTACCTCGCGATGTGCGAGGGCGTGACGCAGGCACAGCTCGACGAGCTTGCCGCGCACCTCGGGACGATCGCCGACCCACGCGAGCGCGTGGCCGCCGCGGTCCGTCATTTCGTCGAGAGCCTCGAGGCGGAGGGCTGGGGCGCGATCGTCACCACCGGCTGGGCCGAGGCCGACGTCCGGCCGGCGCTGCGCGACATCCTCCGACGCCGCTGCGACCAGATCCGCGCCTTCTCGGCGATGTTCCTCCGCGAGTCGATGGCGCGCGGCGAGGTTGCCGCGGACGTCGACGTCGAGGAGCTCAGCCTGGCGACGGCGATGCTGATGGACGGGGTCATCGCCCACCACGCCGAGAACGGCGACCGCTTCGACGCGGACCTCGTCCAGCGGTCGGTCAACGCCCTCCTCGATCCGGTGATGCGCCGGCCCTGACCGACCGGCCGCGTATGATCGGCGCCGATGACGCCTCCAGCCGAGCACCAGTGACCGTCCTGGCGCCGGCCACGTGGTGGCGTGGGCTCGGCGGCATGACCCGGTCCGGCAGCGCGATCGAGGGCCTCGCCTGGGCCCTCTACGACTTCGCGAACACGATCTTCAGCTTCGCGATCGTCAGCTTTGCGATGAGCCTGTGGGCGACGAGCTTCCTCGGCGAGACGGAGGGGCAGCGCTGGTTCGGGATCGCGGTGAGCGCCTCGGTGCTCGTCAACGCTGTCGTCTCGCCCATTCTCGGCGCGATGAGCGACCGGACGGGCCGCCGCAAGCCGTTCCTCCTCTTCTTCACGATCCTAACGATCGTGCCGACCGCCCTCATCGGCCTCGTCGACATCGGCCTCGGCCTCCTCGCGTTCGCCATCGCGAACTTCGCGTACCAGGCCGCGCTCATCTACTACGACGCGCTCCTGCCGGAGGTCGCGCGTGCCAGCACGCGCGGGAAGCTGTCCGGCATCGGTGTCGGCCTCGGCTACCTGGGGACGATCGTCTCCGGCCTCCTCTTCCGCTTCACGACCGATGCGGACGGCAACAGCACCGCCGCCAGCTTTCTGCTCATCGCGTCGCTCTTCGCGATCTTCGCCGTACCACTCTTCCTCATCGTCCGCGAGCGCGGGCCGGCGGGCGAGCCGTTCCGGGCGGTCGACGCCGTACGCAGCTGGTCGCAGCTCGGCACGAGCATCCGCCACGCGCGCGAGACGCCGGGGCTGCTGCGGTTCCTGGTCGGTCGCTTCTTCTACACCGACCCGGTGAACACCGCGATCGTGGTCATGAGCGCGTTCGCCGTCTTCGCGGTCGGCTTCACGCAGCCCGAGGCGCTGAACATCCTCCTGCTCCTGACCGTCGTCGCGGTGATCGCCTCGTTCGGGTGGGGATGGCTCAACGACCGCATCGGCCCGAAGCGCACGCTGCTGATCGTGCTCGCGACGTGGGCCGTCGGACTGCTCGTGCTCACGGTGACGCTCGAGCCGATCCCGTTCCTCGTCGCCGGGGCGCTCCTCGGCGCCGGGCTCGGCGGCGTCGGGGTGACCGATCGGCTCCTCCTCCTGCGGCTCACGCCGCCGGGTCGGATCGGCGAGACGCTCGGCGTCTACGGCCTGGTCGGCAAGCTCAGCGCGGTCATCGGCCCGGTGGTGTACACGAGCATCGTCGCCGGCCTCGAGCCGAGCCTCGGCGACGGCGCCTACCAGATCGCGATCGCCAGCCTCTTCGTGCTCCTTGCCGTCGGCGTCGCGTTCGTGATCGGTGTGCCCCCCGGCCAGGCCCCCACCGACGACCTCGATCTGGCGGCGCCAATCGAGCCGGCGATCGTGGCGCCCGGTGAGGCGATGCGATGACGCTCGTCGTCGCCCACCGCGGCGCCTCGGCGACCGCGCCCGAGAACACGATGGAGGCGTTCCGCATGGGCATCGAGGCCGGGGCCGATGCCATCGAGCTCGACGTCCACCTCACCGCCGACGGCGAGCTGGCGGTCATCCACGACGGCACCCTCGACCGCACGACCGATCGCACCGGCGAGGTCGCGAGCCTGACGATGGACGAGATCCGCGAGGCCGATGCCGGCGCGCGCTTCGCGCAACCCGACGACTCTGCGCTCCTGTACGCCGGACGTGACCTGCGCGTGCCCGCGCTGCCCGAGGTGCTCGACTGGCTCCCCGGCCCGAGCGGGCTGGTGATCGAGATCAAGGCCCGCACCGCCGCCGACGCGGTCGTCCAGGCCGTCGGCGGCCGCCCGATCCGGGCCGATGGCCGCCTGTCGGTGATCAGCTTCGACGAGGTGGCGATCGATCGCGTCCACGAGCTCGACCCCGCGCTGCGGACCGGGTACCTCGTCGCCCCGGGGCAGCCGATCGAGCCGGCGCTCAGCTGGGCGGCGGAGCGCGGGCATGCTGGCGTCCACCCGTGGGAGGGCGACCTCGGCGACGACCCGCTCCCGATCCTGGCGCAGGCCGCCTCGCTGGGACTTGAGGTCGGCTGCTACGTCGTCAACGACCCGGCACGCATGCGGTTCCTGTCCGACAGCGGGCTCTGGGGATTCGTCACCGACGTCCCCGCCGTCGCCGTGGACGCGCTGGGCCGGACCTAGATCGGAAGCGAGCCCGTCGCCGCCAGCTCGCCGAGCGCCTCGCGAGCGGCCACAGGGTCGTCGACGCCGAAGGCGACCGTGATCCGGGTGCCCTGCACGCCGGTCGTCATGATCAGCTCGACGTTCACGCCGCGATCGGCCAAGCGTCGTGCGGCCGCCCCGAGCGTGCCGGGCTTGTCCTCGAGTCCGGCGGACACGACCTCGCAGTCTCGGTAGGTGAGATCGCGGTCCTCGAGCACCGCACGGGCGCCGGAATCGTCGTTCGTGATCACCGCAGTCGCCCCGTCGCCGTCCCACGTCGTGCCCGACAGACCGCTGATGTTGATACCCCGCTCCCCCAGGGCTTCCCCGAGTTCGGCCAGTGTCCCGGGCCGGTTCTCGAGCCTGACGATGAACGCGCGCACGCAACCACCTCCGTTCGACGCGGCGGCTCGCCATCGGTCCACGGAGTGCAGACGACGAGGTCGGGCCAGCCAGGTGAGAGTGTACCGCCGCCTGTCTGCCCTCTCCGTTCACGGGTAGGGCTCGCCGAGTGGGGTCGTGCCCGCCAGGCGTGCTGCATCGGCCCCGACGGTCTCGAGCGACACGAGCTCCTCTCGCGCTGTGCCGCCGGAAACCCCAAGCACGAGGACCGGTCCCATGCCCGGAGCGTAGAGCTTGTACTCGAGCACCTCGGGCTGGATCGTGATTGTGTCCTTCGTCAGTAGGACGCCGGTGAAGTGGCCGTACGGCACCTCGGCCTGCTCGTCGGTGCTAAGGACCTCGCCGTTGTCCTCCGCCTCGCCCGCGTAGTACTCCTGCCTGTAGCGCATCCCGTCGGTCGGATCGGCCGGCACCATGACGCCGGCAAGGGCGCCGTCGACGCCGGCCTCCCACGATCCCTCGGTCGTTGTGACCTCTCCACCCTCGAACTCGGCGGTGTCCTCGCCGAGGTACCAGACGTTGCCGTCGGCATCCTGCGCGTACCAGTCGAGCGTGTCCTCGATGAGCTCGCCATCCGCTGTCACCGTGTCGCGCACGACCAGCGCGGTCACGCCGTTGGCGATCTCCCTGGTCTCCGAGCTCACCGTCACGACGACGACCAGCTCGCTGCCCTCCCCGTCGACCTCGCGGTATGTCCACCGCGTGCCCGGCGCCATCGGCCAGAAGCGATTCGTGACCTCCGTACTGAACGATCCCGGGTCGAGGTCGACCGGTTCCGCCCCCTCGGGCGGTGCGGCGACGGCCGCGCCCGCGCTCGGCGAGGTTCCCGCGCCGGCACCGCACCCGGCCAGCAACAGCGCGCCGACCATCACCCATGCGTGCGCGCGCCGAACGCGTCGGAGCGGGGGCACGCGATCACTCATCCTCGAGCTCGTCGCCGGCAACGATGAAGTCCGCGTCGACGTGGACCTCGACCTGGCGACCATCGGGAAGACGCACCTCGACGCCAAAGGCGGCGCCGTCGTCCCCTGCCTCGACCTCGGTCACCTCTCCGCCCGTCGCATACGCGCCATCGGCGTACTCCAGGGCCGCGGCCGCGGCGCGGTCGGCGTCGGAGCCCGTCACCGGCTCGTCAGTATCGATGCCTTCGGCCTCGGCTTCGTTCGGTTCTTCGGTTGGGCTCGACGCGATGCCAACCCCCACCCCGGCAGCAACCAGGGCGATGCCGAGCGTGGCGGCGAGCAGCCAGCGTACGTTTCTCATGTCGTGGTTCCTTTGCGCGCGTGTCGTCGACCTCACGCTATGCGGTGGAACCTGAGGCCTCGCTGAACGCGAGCCTCGGCTCGCTCAGCGGTCCGCCGGGGCCAGCGGTAGCGTGACCTCGAGGCGTGCGCCGCCGATCGGAGCCTCCAGGACCGCGACACTCCCGCCGTGCTGCCGGACGAGCTCGGCCACGATCGCGAGCCCCAGCCCGACGCCCCCCGAACCTCGAGCCCGAGACTCGTCGAGGCGAACAAAGCGCTCGAAGACTCGTTCCCGATCAGCTGCCGGAATGCCGGGACCGTCGTCGTCGATGCGCAAGATGGCGTCACGGTCGGCGGCGGTCAGCGACACGACCACTTGGCGCGATGCGTAACGGGACGCATTCTCGAGCAGGTTCCGCACGACCCGCCGCACGCTCGCCTCGTCGCCCATCACGCGAGCGGCCGAGACAGCCGACACGTCAATCGCCGGGCCAGTCTCCGGCCTCGTCTGTCGAACCTCGACGAAGACGACGTCGTCGAGGTCCACCGGTCGCGAGCGCAGCTCGAGCGTCTGCTCGTCGGCACGCGCGATCAACAGCAGGTCGTCCACGAGGGCCTGGAGACGCAATGCATCGGCATGGACCGATGCGGCCATCGCCTCGATCTCGACTCGATCGGGGTGCGCGAGCCCGACCTCTGCCTGCTCGCGGATGGACGCGATCGGCGAGCGCAGCTCGTGAGACGTGTCCGCTACGAATTGGCGCTGGCTAGCCTGTGACGCCTCCAATCTCGCGAGCATGCGGTTCAGCGTTCGCGCCAGGCGAGCGATCTCGTCATCGGCCCGTGGCGTCTCGACACGCCGATCAAGCTCGCGAGCGCCGATCGCATCGACCTGGGCGCGCATGCGGTCCACCGGGGCCAGGGCCCGCCCGACGACCAGCCAGGTCGTGACGGCCACAAACCCGAGCACGAGCGGGAGGCCGATCATGAGGAGGCCGGCCACCAGGCGCGTCGCCTCCGCCACGGGCTCCAGCGTCCGCCCCACGAGGATCCGGTAGGCGTCGTCGCCGGAGCGGGCAGCCACTGCACGGGCGAGGAAGCGTTCGTCGTCGAACGGGACGTCGGTCGTTGCCGATTCGCCTGCCTCGAGACCGATGACCGGCGGCTCGCCGCCCAGGCCCGCGCTCGCGGCAACGACCTCGCCGCGGTCGTCGATGACCTGGATGAACTCGTCGTCGGCCTGCTCGTCGATGAGCCGATCCGGCAGCGTGCCGGACTCGACGAGCGCCGCGAGGTCGGCGGCCCGCGTACGCAGGCCGGCGCGGACCTCGGCGGTGAGCGATCGCTCGACGATGCCGATGAACGCCGCAGCCCCGATGACCAGCGCGACCGCCACGACGAGCGTGGCGACCAGGGTCGTCCGTAACCGAACGGAGCCCCGCGTCGCCAGGTCGGTCAGGCTAGCCACCGTCGGCGTCCAGCCGGTAGCCGGCTCCTCGGATCGTCTGGATCGCGGCGCGCCCGAACGGCCGGTCGAGCTTGTTGCGCAGGTGGCGGACGTAGACCTCCACGATGTTCGGGTCGCCCTCGAAGTCGTAGTCCCACACGTGCTCGATGATCTCGGTCTTGCTGACGACGTCGCCTCGGCGCCGCATGAGGTACTCGAGCAGGGCGAACTCCCGCGCCGTCACCTCGACCTCGGCGTCGCCCCGTCGAACGCGCCGCGAGGCCGGGTCGAGTAGCAGGTCGCCCGCGGCGATCACGGCCGGTCGCTCGCGCGCGCCGCGGCGCAGGAGCGCCCGCAGCCTTGCGACGAGGACGACGTGCGAGAACGGCTTCGTCAGGTAGTCGTCGGCGCCGGCGTCCAGCGCGGCTGCCTCGGACGACTCGCCCTCGCGTGCTGTCAGCATGAGGATCGGCGTCCAGTTGCCGGCTTCGCGCAGGCGAGCGCAGATCTCCGATCCGCTCAGCTCGGGCAGCATGATGTCGAGGACGATCGCATCGTAGGGCTCCTCGGTCGCCATCCACAGCCCGTCGGTGCCGTTGAGCGCAACGTCGACGGCGAAGCCATCGGCCTCGAGGCCCATCCGCAGACCGGCGGCCAGCCGCTTCTCGTCCTCCACGACCAGGACGCGCATGGCGTCATCGTCGCCGATCGAGCCTGAACGCGCGCTGAACGTTCGCTGAACGGACGCGGCTCAGCGGCGCCTGAGGACGCCGAGGATGCTGCGCAGGATCGTGTTGAAGGTGCCCGACCGCGCGAGACGTGCGCCTTCCTGCGCCACGTCGCCCCAGTCGACGCCTCGCTCCGGCGCGCGGGTTGGCCGCATCTTGCGCTCGGCCGGCGACTCCGGGTCCTCGACGCCCTCCATTGGCTCCTTCGACTCGGTGGCCCGCGCCAAACGCGCCGCGAGCAGCTCCTTGGCCGACTCGGGGTCGGAGTCGGTGGCGTAGGTGGGAGCGATCGCCGAGCCGGCGACGACCGAGTCGACCACCGCCGGCGCGACCTGGGCCATCAGCGACATCGGCGGCCGCATCATCGTGCGAACCGTCGGCAGCGGCCGGCCCTTGAGGTCGAGGGCGGTGATCAGCGCCTCGCCGGTGCCGAGGGCGGTCAGCTCCTCCTCGACGTCGTAGAGCTCGGTGGTGGGGAAGGTCTCTGCGGTGGCCCGCACGACCTCCAGGTCGTCGGGGGTGAACGCTCGCAGGGCATGCTGGACGCGGTTGCCGAGTTGGCCGAGCACTTCGGCCGGGACGTCCGACGGCGTGTGGGTGACGAAGTACACGCCGACGCCCTTGGAGCGGATGAGGCGCGCGACGAGCTCGATCTGCTGCATGAACGTCTTGTTCGCGTCGCGGAAGAGCAGGTGCGCCTCGTCGAAGAAGAAGACGAGCTTCGGCTTCTCCGGGTCGCCGATCTCGGGCAGCGACTCGTAGAGACTGGCCAGCAGCCACATCATGAAGGTGCTGAACAGCGCGGGCCGGTCCTGCATGTCGGCCAGCTCGAGGACGCTGACGATGCCGCGGCCGTCATCGGTCAGTCGGAGGAAGTGGTCGACGTCGAATTCCGGCGCGCCGAAGAACGCATCGGCCTCCTGCTGCTCGAGCTCGACGATCTTGCGGATGATGACGCCCGCCGTGGCCGTCGCGATCCCGCCGTACTCGGCCATCTCGGCCTTGCCATCGTCCGAGTTCAGGTGGTTGAGGAGCGCGCGCAGGTCCTCGAGGTTCACGAGCGGCAGCTGCGTGTCGTCGGCGTACTTGAACGCAAGCGCCAGCACCGACTGCTGGGTGTCGTTGAGGTCGAGGACCTTGGCCAGCAGGATCGGCCCGAAGGAGCTGACCGATGCGCGCAGCCGCACGCCCTTCCCCTCCCGATCTAGGGTCAGGAACTCGACCGGGAAGGCGCGGGGCGCGTAGTCGGCGAAGCCGGTGGCGGCGGCGCGGCTCGTGAGCTTCTCGTTGAGCTCGGCCGGCGCAGAGAGGCCGCTGATGTCGCCCTTGATGTCGCTGATGAACACCGGCACGCCCGCGTCGGACAGCTGCTCGGCGAGCACCTGGAGCGTCTTCGTCTTGCCCGTGCCCGTGGCGCCCGCCACGAGGCCGTGGCGGTTCATCATCGCCAGCGGCACGCGCACCTGGACCGATGGCAGCGCCTCGTCGCCGCGCATGCCGGCGCCGAACGTCACGCCCGGCGCGTCGAAGCGGTAGGCGTCGCTGAGGGCCGCCTCGAGGTCGGTGGACATCACGGCGAGTCTAGTGGGCCGATCCATCGGGCGGAATCTCGCACGTCGGACTCTCCTGCACGGTCTGGCCCGATGAATCGGGCTATTCCCAGCACGAAGGCGCTTCGCGTCAGATCTGGCCTGATTTGTCGGCCCGCGCGCCTACCCGCGGTTCGGGTTGATCCTCGGCATCCGCGTCTTCCCGTCGACAAGGAAGTGGTTGAACCACTCGTCGATGAGGCGCAGGTGGTCGACCCGGCGGAACGGGGTGCCGGACCGGGTCAGCTCGTGGGTCTCGTCGGGCGCTCGCATGAGCCGCACGGTCTTGCGCAGCGAGCGCAGGACGGCGAAGAGCTCCTCCGCCTGGGTGACGGTGCAGCGCAGGTCCTTCTCGGCGTGCTGGATGAGGAGCGGCGTCGTCACCTCGGTGGCGTACGTCAGCGGCGAGTGGCGGTGGTAGAGATCCCAGTCCTCCCAGGGGTGGACGCCGTAGACGAAGAGGCCGAAGACCGGCCCACCGATATCGCCGGACAGCATCTGGCTGATCAGGTCGTTGACCGATCGGCACGTCACCGCGGCCTTGAACCGATCGGTGTGGCCGACGATCCAGGAGGTCAGGTAGCCGCCGTAGGAGCCACCGGTGACGCCCATCCGATCGCCGTCGACGAGCCCGTCCTCGATGAGCGAGTCGAGTCCGGCGATGACGTCGCGCATCGGTCCTTCGCCCCAGTCGCGGACGTTCGCGTTGAGGAAGTCGAAGCCGTAGCCCTGCGAGCCGCGCGGGTTGCAGGCGTAGACGCTGATTCCGTTGGCGGCCAGCAGCTGCCACTCCCACATCAGCGACCAGCCGTAGAGCGTGGCCGGTCCGCCGTGGATCTCGAGCACGACCGGCGCCGGGTTACGCTTCGTATTCGACGGCGCGGAGATGAACCAGCCCTGGATGCGACGGCCGTCGACCTCGTGCCAGCGCTCGACCGGCGCAACGAGCTTGATGTCCGACCACGCGCGCATGACGTCGCTGACCTGGCGCAGCTCGACCCGATCGGTCCCGCTCAGCCGGCCGGCGGGCACCTCGCCGACCGCGATCTCGGGGGCACTGGTCGCGGTGATCGCGAGCGACGGCGACGCGTGCGCCGCCGCGGGGCAGCCCCACGATCGATGGCCGCGCCAGGTAATGCCGGTCGCGGGTGAGCCGCTCGATCCGCCCGCCATCGATCTCGACCCGCCACAGCTCGAAGGCGCCGTCGACCGGCGCGGAGAAGACGACCCAGCGGCCGTCGGCCATCCACGCCGGGCGCGGCAACGGCGGCCCGCCCATGAGGTCGCTGTTCATGCCGGCGGCCGCCTCGAGATCGGCGCCGGGAAGCAGGTTCTCGGCCTCGCCGTCGCGAACGCGGAAGCGCCACACCGATGCCTGCAGCAGGTCGCCGCGCCGCCAGTCACGGGTCCCGATCGCGGCCACCCACCGACCGTCGGGCGACCAGGACGGCGCGCCCCAGCCCTGCCGGCCGCGACCGGGCGACAGCTGCCGCACCGTGCCGCCGCGGACGTCTACGAGGTAGATGTCGCTGCGCCAGCCGAGATCGGGGTTCGGGTGCCGGTCGGAGACGAACGCGATCTGCCGCCCGTCCGGCGACCACTGCGGGTCGGCGTCATGTTGCCTGCCGCGGGTCAGGAGCTCGGCCGCGCCGGTGTCGGCGTCGACGAGCCAGATGCGGGTGAAGCGCTCGTAGACGAAGCCGGCGCCGTTGAACTGGTATCCCAGCGTGTCGATGAGCCGGGTGTCCGGCGCCGGGCCGTCCTCCGGCTTGCGCTCGGGCTTCTTCTGCGCCTCGGTCGAGTCGGCGGTGCTCACGACCGCCAGCCGCTTGCCGTCAGGCGACCAGTCCATCCCCTCGACGTCCTTGGGCAGGTCGGTGAGCTGGCGCGCCTCGCCGCCATCGGCGAAGGGAAGGATCCAGACCTGGGTCCCTCCCTCCTTCGGCGCCTCGGGCTTGCCGGCCCTGGCGCCTCCGCCACCGGCCTGGAGCACGGCCCCGCGGTCGGAGAGGAAACAGAGGCGAGATCCATCCGGCGACCAGCGCGGGGTCGTGTCGTTCTTGCTGCCGACGGTCAGCTGGCGTGCGGGGGCGCTGCCATCGCTCGGCGCCAGCCACAGCGAGCTGCGATAGCCGTCCTTGCCGGGTGCCACGCGCTTGACGCTGAAGGCCACGAACCGACCGTCCGGCGACAGGTCGAGATCGGTCGGGATGCGCAGGTCGTAGAGGTCTTCGGGGCGCGGCGCACGGGCCATCGGTCGATCGATCTCCTGCTAGGTCTGGATCGTTAGTGTAGACAACGATCGCGGAGGAGCTACCAGTTCGTGGCGGTCGAGGCCTCGATCTCGCCGACCGACGCGAGCCAGCGCTCGGCGTCGATCGCCGCCTTGCAGCCGTCTCCGGCGGCGGTCACGGCCTGGCGGTAGTGATGGTCGTGGACGTCGCCGGCGATGAAGACGCCCACCACCCTCGAGCCGGTCTCGCCGACCACATCGAGATAGCCGTTCGGACCGATGTCGAGCTGCCCGGTGAAGAGCTCGGTGTTCGGCTTGTAGCCGATGGCGACGAACATGCCCTGCACCTGGAGCTCGCTCTCCTCGCCGGTGGCCGTATCGCGCAGCTGCAGCGCGTTGACGGTCATGTCGCCGCGGACCTCGGTGACCTCCTTGTTGAAGAGGATCTCGATCTTCGGGTCCCGATTCGCGCGGTCCTGCATGATCCTGCTGCCGCGGAACTCCTCGCGGCGGACGAGCATCGTCACCTTGTCCGCGAAGCGGGTCAGGAAGGTCGCCTCTTCCAACGCGGTATCCCCGCCGCCCACGACGGCGACCTCACGACCGCGGAAGAAGAACCCGTCGCAGGTCGCGCAGGCACTGACGCCGCGCCCGCGGAACTCCTCCTCCGATGCAAGTCCCAGCCACAGGGCCGACGCGCCGGTCGCCACGATGACGGCATCGGCGCGGTACTCGTCCTCCCCCACCCAGATCCCGAAGGGGCGCGACCCCAAGTCGACGCGCGTCGCATCTCGGTCGAGGATGGTGGCGCCGAAGCGCGTGGCCTGGTCGCGGAACTTCTGCATCAGCTCCGGACCCTGAATACCCTCGGGGAAGCCGGGGTAGTTCTCGACGTCCGAGGTGATCATCAGCTGGCCCATCGGCACATTGCCGGCGATCACGAGCGGCTCGAGGTTGGCGCGCGCGGCGTAGATGGCGGCGGTGAGGCCCGCCGGCCCGGAACCGATGATCACCACCATCCGGCGGCGGGTGTCGGTCTGGTCGTGATCGGGCACGTCCGTGCCCGGCGGTGCGGTCGCGGTCATCGGCGCTCAGTGTACGTCAGCGTTCGGCCCGGGAGCGGTCGCCATCGAGCCTCGCGTTGCGGATTCCGCGTGCGGCATCGAAGATGGGTCTCCCACGACGAGGTGCGCACCCACATGGCCATCGGCATGCGCCGATTTCTGGCACTCGGCGCCCGGAACGATGCCGCCGAGCTGCTGGACTCGGGCCGCCTCTCGCGGTCGGAGATCGAGGCCAACCTCGCCGACCTCGCGCGCATGAACCGCCTGCCGGGCGGAACCGATTCGAGCGTCCGCGCGATCGAGGAGGTGATGGGGACCGGCAACCTGACTCGTGTCCTCGACGTGGGAACCGGTGCCGGCGACATGCCGATGGCCTTCGCGCGCCGCGGCTGGCAGGTCGTCGCCGCCGATGCCAACCCCGCCGTGCTCGCCATCACGCGCGACCGGTTGGCGCGCGTTCCGAGCGTCGAGGTGCTCGAGGCCGACGTCCTCGCGCTGCCGCTCGAGGACGGCGCCGTCGACGTCGCCCACTGCTCGCTGCTCGTCCACCATTTCGCGCCGGAGGCGGCCCTCATGGCGCTGCGCGAGCTGCGTCGAGTTTCCCGGCACGGCGTTGTCGTGAACGACCTTCGGCGCGGATTCCTGCCCCTGGCCGCGACGTGGGTCTCGGTCATGGCGCTCGGGCGCAGCCGGGTCACCCGAGCCGATGGCATGGCCTCCGCTCGACGAGCCTACACGCTGCCCGAGCTCGACCGCCTGCTCGCCGAGGCCGGGCTGACGCCGCGCTGGCGGTCGCCGGGGTGGCTGCCGCGCGTCGTCACCGCCGCCGCGAGATGACCCGCTGCGACGTCCTGATCGCCGGGGCGGGCCCCGCCGGATCGGCGCTGGCGGCGGGACTCGCGGGATCCGGGGCGAGCGTCGTCCTGCTCGAGGCCGCCCATCATCCGCGCCCGAAGGCCTGCGCGGAGTACGCGAGCCCGCGGATCGTCGAGGAGCTCGCGCGAATCGGCCTGGCGCCTGAGGCGTGGCAGGCGGACGCGATCGCGCTGACCGGGATGCGCATGGTGGCCGGTCGGCGGAGCGCGACGATCACCTACGCCGATCGTCGCGGGCCGCGCCGTTCGTGGGGCCTCGACCGAACCCGCTTCGACGCGCGCCTCGCGGCCCACGCCGCGGACAGCGGCGCCGAGCTGGTGGAAGGCACTCGCCTCGTCGGGCTCGAGGTCTCCGGCGAGCGCGTGACCGGCGCCACGGTGCGATCCGGCGATGGGACACGCCGCAGCATCACCGCCGGCATCGTGGTCGGGGCCGACGGCGTCCGCTCCACCGTCGCCCGCTTGACCGGTGTCGAGCGCCCGGTGCGGTTCCCGCGACGCCTGGGTCTCGTCGCTCACCACGCCGGCGATCCGGAGCTGGGCGACCACGGGGAGATGCACGTCGGCCGCGGCTACTACGTCGGGCTCGCACCGCTGCCGGACGGCCGGCTCAACGTCGGCATGGCACTGCCGATGAACGGTCGCACGCCGGCGCCCGAGCGCTTCGCGGCCGCAATCGCCGGCCTCCCCGCGGTCGCCGCTCGGCTCTCCGGCCGAGAGCGACTGAGCGCCATCCGTGGTGCGTCCCCGATCGGCCATCGCGTCGCCGACGTCGCCGGGCCGGGCTGGCTGCTGGTCGGCGATGCAGCCGGCTTCGTCGACCCGTTCACGGGGGAGGGGATCCACCGCGCCCTCCGCTCCGCACGTGCGGCCACGGAGGCGATCACCGGCGCGAGCGACCCCGCACCGGCCTACCGGCGCGAGCGCCGCGCGGCCTTCGCCGCCAAGTCGACGCTCAGCTGGCTGGTCCAGGGCTTCCTGGCCGTGCCGCCGCTGCTCGAGCACGCGCTCGCCAGGCTCGACGACCGGCCGAGCGCCGCGCTGCGGCTGGGGTCGGCGCTCGGCGACTGCCGCCCCGCGACCGACGCCCTCGCGCCGCATGCGCTGGTCGAGGTCCTCCGCCCGTGAAGAGCCGCATCCACCAGCTCATGCACGCGCCATACGAGCGGGTCTTCGACCTGGCGGCCGAGGTCGAGCGCTGGCCGGAGCTCCTCCCTCACTATCGATACGTTCGCCGCCTGCCCGATCCGGTCGACCGCCACTTCGAAATGGGCGCCCGGCGCGGCCCGATCCCGGTCAGCTGGCGCGCCATCCAGCGGCCGCTCCCCGACGAGCGCCGGATCGAGTTCGTCCACACCGGCGGCGTGACGCGCGGCATGGAGGTCGCGTGGCACTTCGAGGAGCGCGACGGCGCGCTCGACGTGAGCATCGAGCACGAGCTGGAGCTGGAGTGGCCACTCATCGGCGACTTTGCCGCGGAGCACGTCATCGGCCCCCAGTTCATCGAGGCCATCGCCGGACGCACGCTGCGCCGGGTGAAGCTGCTCGCGGAGGCGAACGGCCGATGAGCCGGCGGCGCGTCGTCATCACCGGCATTGGCGCGGTCACGCCGATCGGCACCGGCGTGGAGAAGCTGTGGAACGGCGTCCTTGCCGAGCGCTCTGCGGTGCGGACGATCGACCGATTCGACGCCTCGTCGTTCCCATCGCGGATCGCGGCGCAGATCGACGACTTCGACCCGGCCAGCCACCTCGACGCGCGTCGCGCGCGGCGCCTGGATCGGTTCAGCGCGCTCAGCGTGACCGCAGCGCGGCTGGCGGTCGAGCACGCCGGCCTGCCGTTCGGCGACGGTGTGGCATCGCGGACCGGGGTCTGGATCGGCTCCGCGCTCGGAGGCGTTGCCTATGGCGAGGAGCAGCACGCCGGCTACGTGGCGAGAGGGACGCGGGGCGTCTCACCCACGCTGGCGCTGGCCGTCTTCGGCGGCGCCGGGGCGAGCAACGTGGCGCTCGACCTCGGGCTGACCGGGCCTTCGGTCGGTAACGCCAACTCGTGCGCCTCGGGGGCGATGGCCATCGGCCAGGCCTTCCACGCCATCCGCGACGGCACCGTCGACCTCGCGCTGGCCGGCGGCGCCGAGGCGCCGCTGGCGCCCCTCACCTTCGGGGCTTTCGCGCTCATCCGCGTCCTCTCAGGACGCAACGACGATCCCGAGAGCGCTTCCCGGCCGTTCGACAAGGATCGCGACGGCTTCGTCATGGGCGAGGCGGCGGCCATCCTCGTGCTCGAGGAGCTCGATGCTGCGAGGAGCCGTGGCGCGACGGCGATCGCCGAGGTCCTCGGCTTCGGTGCCAGCAACGATGCCTACCACATGACTGCCCCGCGACCGGACGGACGGGACGCGGCCCGTGCCATCCGCGACGCCCTCGCCGATGCCGGCCTGGCGGCCGACGCGGTCGGCTACGTCAACGCACACGGCTCGAGCACGCCGCTGAACGAGCCGGCCGAGGCACGGGCCATCCGTGCGGCGTTCGGCGTCGACGCCGGCGGGCTGGCGGTCTCGGGCACGAAGGGGCTGTACGGCCACGCCCTGGGTGCGTCGGGGGCTGTCGAGGCCGCCATCACCGCACTCGCGCTCCAGCGCGAGATCCTGCCCGGCACATGCAACCTGCACACGCTGGACCCGACGATCGACCTCGACGTCCTTACCGATGCGCGACCCGGGCGCGTCGACGCGGCGGTGACGAACTCGTTCGGGTTCGGCGGCATGAACGCCGTCCTCGCGCTCGGCCGCGCCTAGCGCGCCGGCTCCTCGGTCCCCGCGCGGCTGGCCCAGTCGAGGGCACGCTCGAACGGGCCGGTGCCCTCGGCCTTGTCGACGACCGTGGTCAACGCGTCGTCGGTGATCATCGACGGCAGCGCCCCGGCGGCGTGGCCGGTCCAGTAGATGACCGGCAGGTGCGGGTACCGATGCCGCGTCGCCAGGAAGAGCCCGGCGCTCAGCTCGCGCTCGAGACGCCAGTCGAGCACGACCGCGGTCGGTTGCGACCGATCCCGGAGCGCGGCGAGGAACGGCAGCGGCGCCCGAAAGACCGATACCTGCGCGCCCCAGCCCTCGCACAGCTCGGCGGCGAGGGTCGCCGACGCGGGCTCATCCTCGACGATCCAGACCTGCCTGGCCTGAACCCGGGTGGTCTCCATGCGCTCGGTCACGTCGCGCACCGTGCACGCGCTGTGCCCATCGGGGTGGCTGGACGTACCATGATCACCGATGAGCGTACCCCGACGGCGCACGACGCCAACCGTCCTGGTGGGTGGCGTTCCGGTCGGATCGGTCCACCCGGTCGTCGTGCAGTCGATGACGAACACCGACACAGCCGATGCCGACGCCACCGCCATCCAGGTCGCGCAGCTCGCGCATGCCGGGTCCGAGCTGGTCCGGATCACCGTCAACAACGACGCCGCCGCGCAGGCCGTGCCGGTCATTCGCGCCAAGCTCGACGCGCTGGGGGTCGGCGTGCCGCTCATCGGCGACTTCCACTACAACGGGCATCTGCTGCTCACGAAGTACCCCGAGGCGGCCGCGGCGCTGGCGAAGTACCGCATCAACCCGGGCAACGTCGGAACGAAGCGGCGCGACGAGCAGTTCGCCCAGATCATCGAGGTCGCCATCGCCAACGGGGTGCCGGTCCGCATCGGCGTCAACTGGGGCTCGCTCGACCAGCAGCTGCTCACCAAGATGATGGACGCCAACGCCGCCTCGCCCGACCCGAAGGACAGCCGCGAGGTGATGATCGAGGCGATGATCGAGTCGGCGCTGCGCTCCGCCCGCCTCGCCGAGGAGACCGGCCTGCCGCACGACCGGATCATCCTGTCGGCCAAGGTGTCCGGCGTCCCGGATCTCGTCGAGGTCTACGACCGCCTGGCGGAACGGTGCGACTACCCGCTCCATCTCGGCCTGACCGAGGCGGGCATGGGCGCCAAGGGCATCATCGCCTCCACTGCCGGCCTGGCGGTCCTGCTCCAGCGTGGGATCGGCGACACGATCCGGGTCAGCCTCACGCCCGAGCCCGGCGGCGACCGAACGCAGGAGGTGGCGGTCGCGCAGCAGGTGCTCCAGTCGATGGGCCTGCGCTCGTTCCTGCCGCAGGTCTCGGCATGCCCCGGCTGCGGGCGCACGACCTCGACGTTCTTCCAGGAGATGGCCCGGGACATCCAGGGCTATCTCGTCGCGCAGATGCCGCGATGGCGCGAGACCCATCCCGGGGTCGAGGAGCTGCGGGTCGCGGTCATGGGCTGCGTCGTCAACGGGCCGGGCGAGTCGAAGCACGCCGACATCGGGATCAGCCTGCCCGGCACGTTCGAGGAGCCCGTGGCGCCGGTCTTCGTCGACGGCGAGAAGACCGAGACGCTGCGTGGCGACGACATCGTCCCGCGCTTCCTTGCCCTCCTCGACGCCTACGTCGAGCGCCGCTACCCGGCGCCCGGGAGCGCCGCACCCGCGGCCTCCTGAGCCCAAAGGTTCCCAGCCACGTCCCACCCTGAACGGGACATTCATTCCTTGCGCGGCCGGTGCGGTATCGGTATACTTGCTCCCAGCAAGTAGCACATATCGGGAGAGACCGAACCGATGCCTGCCATGACCCACAGCACTCGAGCCAGCACGGCGCTGGCGGTGGGCCTCACCGTCGCCATCGTCGACCTGGCGCTCATCACCGCCTACATCCATCTCACGCTCGGGGGAGCGCTGTTCACGCTCAACGCGTTCGGCTACGCCACGCTCGCGGCGGCGCTGGTGGCCTCCGCCATCCCCCATCCGTTCGTTCGGCGTTTCGCCTGGCTGCCGCGCATCGGCCTCGCGGGCTACACCGCGGTCACGATCGTCGCCTACCTCGTCATGGGCCCTTACTTCAGCCTCGGCTGGGTGGCGAAGGGCATCGAGGTGGCGATCGTCGCGCTGCTCGCGGCGGACCTCGTCCGCCTGTACGGCTCGCCGGCCGGGCTCGTCCGGGCGGCCCTCAGCTCACTTCGCCCGGGCGTCGGACCGATCCCGGCCTCCTGAGCTGCTGGCCAATGAGATTGGCCTACGGACCGATGAGGAGCGCTTCATCGGTCGCGTGGCCACTCTGAATGGCTCGGCGACCGAGGAGCGGCTTTTTCGCGGAGCTCCTCGGTCCTTAGGCCAACCAGGTTGGCCTGGCGCGGATGTGGCCTCAGCCACCGCCGGCGGCGAGGAAGGTCCAGGTGGCGATGATGAACGCGAGCAGGATGAAGACGACGAGCGCGAGCGGCAGGAAGGCGACGCTCAGCGGCTGATTGCGAGGCAGTGGCTCGGCGGGGGCGTCCGCACGCTCGTCCGGCGGCGAATCGGGCCTCGTCGCGGGAAGGTTCGATTCCATGCTCATTCCTCGTCCATGATCGCTGCCACCTTCGCCTCCAGCGACTCGGCCGTGAATTGGCCGATGTGCCGCGCGACGATTCGTCCGTCGCGGCCGATGAAGTAGGTCTCCGGCGGCGCGAAGATCTTATACGCCGTGGCGACGCGCTCGGCTGGGTCCATCAGCGCCTGCCAGCTTCCGCCGTTGCGTTCCATGAAGGTTCGCGCCGCCTCGGATCGGTCCCGGTAGACGATCCCGAGCACGATCAGGCCGGCGTCGACATGCTCCTCGACCGCCTCGCGCAGTAGCGGGAACTCCTCCACGCACGGACCGCACCACGATGCCCAGAAGTTGACGATGACCGGGCTGCCGCGGAGGTCGGCAAGCCGCACCTCGTTGCCGTCGAGATCGACGAGGCTGAAGTCGGGCGCCATGGTCCCGATCGTCGTCGGCGATCCCGACCGGCCGCCGACATAGACAGCCACGCCGAGGAGCGCGAGCAGCAGGAGCGGCAGCACGGCAGCCAGCAGCAGGACCCGGCGCGGCAGGCGCCGCAGCTCGACCCCGCGACGGCCGCCGGTCATCGGCGGTCAGTGGGCGGCGTGATCGTCGTGCGGGGCATGCGACCCGTGACCGCCATGCTCCACCTCGCGCCATTCGCGGTTGGCGGCGCGCACCCACCACAGGACGCCGAGCACGAAGATCACGAGGCCCGGGATCGCGAGGAAGGGGTTGGCCAGCTGGTCCTCGGCGCGGAACGCGAAGCCGGCGCCCATGAGCGCACCGCCGATCGAGACGACCACCGGCAGGTAGCTCGGGGGCGGCAGGTGCACGCCATCGGGTGGCGTCGGGCGATCGCCGGCCGGACGTGGCCTGGACGAGATCGCGAAGACGACGCCCAGCACGACGAGCATGGCGATGCCGACGATGAGGAAGCCGATGGCGGTATCGGTCATCGGTCCATGCCTAGCCGAGCAGGTAGATCGTGCTGAACACGGCAATCCAGACGACGTCGACGAAGTGCCAGTACACGCTGACCGCCTCGACCGCGACGTGGTTGCGTGCGCTGAACTGGCCGCGCATCGTGCGGGCGAGGATGATCGTCAGGCCAACCGCGCCGCCGAAGACGTGGGCGCCGTGGAAGCCGGTGAGGGTGTAGAACACGGTGCCGAACACGCCGTCCGCGATCCCGAACCCGAGCTGGCTGTAGTCGTACAGCTGGCCGGCCAGGAAGAGGATGCCCAGCCCCAGGGTGATCGCCGTCCACAGCCGCAGCTTGCCGCTGTCGCCACGCCGGATGGCCCACACGCCGAACTGCATCGTGAAGCTCGAGGCGATGAGGATCGCGGTGAGCACGGCTGCCAGCGGGAGGTCGAGGTGCCCGCCCTCGGGCGGATGCCAGCTACCCGGCCCGACCAGGGCTCGCGCGTTGAAGTAGGCCGCGAAGAGGCCGCCGAAGAACATCACCTCCGAGGCGATGAACAGGAGCATGCCGACGAGCGGCGTCGGCATGCCGGACGCGCCGTGCGCCAGGGCCACGGCAGCCTCATCCTCGCTGTGTGGATGGCCCTGCATCGTGCTCGTGGTCATGCCTGCGCCTCGTGCTCTTCGTCGAGGTCGGTGTCACGGACCGCTGCGTGGCCATGGCCGTGGGTCAGGAAGAACAGCGGCCGCTCGGAGTGGATCGGCGGCAGGCGGTCGAAGTTGTACGGCGGCGGCGGGCTGGTCGTCGCCCACTCGAGCGTGTTTCCCTCCCACGGATCGTCGCCGGCGGTCTCGCCGTTGATGAGGCTGGCGATCACGTTGACGAGGAACGGGACGATGCTCACCGCGATCATCAACGCGCCGACCGTCGAGATCACGTTGAGGATCACCCAGTCGGGACGATCGGCGTAGTCGCTGACACGCCGCGGCATGCCCGACAGGCCGAGCTGGTGCATCGGGAAGAAGGCGAGGTTGAAGCCGATGAAGTGGATCCAGAAATGGACCTTGCCGAGCCGGTCGTTGAGCATGCGGCCGGTCATCTTCGGGAACCAGTAGTAGGCGGCCGCGAACACGCCGAACACCGCGCCGCCGAAGAAGACGTAGTGCAGGTGCGCGACGACGAAGTACGTGTCCTGGACGTGGAAGTCGATCGGCGGCGAGGCCAGCATGACCCCGCTGATGCCGCCGATGAGGAACATGCTGATGAAGCCGAGCGCGAACAGCATCGGCGTCGCCAGGGTCAGCTTGCCCCGCCACAGGGTGGCGAGCCAGTTGAACATCTTGATCCCGGTCGGGATGGCGATAAGGGCGGTCATGAAGCTGAAGAAGGGCAGGAACACCGACCCGGTCGTGAACATGTGGTGTGCCCACACGGTCCAGCTCAGCAGACCGATGGCGATCGTGGCGAAGACGAAGGCCCTGTAGCCGAACAGGGGCTTGCGGCTGAAGACCGGCAGCACCTCGCTGACCACGCCCATCGCAGGCAGGATGACGATGTAGACCTCCGGGTGGCCGAAGAACCAGAAGATGTGCTGCCACAGGATCGGGCTGCCGCCGACCGTCGGGTCGAAGAACGACCCGCCGTAGTTGCGATCGATGAACAGCGCGATCAGGCCGGCCGTCAGCACCGGCGTCGCGAGCAGGATCAGCACGGCGGTGACGAGCACCGTCCAGACGAAGATCGGCATCCGGAACAGCGTCATCCCCGGCGCGCGCATCTTGAAGACGGTGGTGATGAAGTTCACCGCGCCGAGGATGGACGCGGTTCCCACCAGTGCAAGACCGATGATCCAGAGGTCGGTCCCAACGCCCTCGGAGAAGTTCGTTAGCGGAGCGTAGGCCGTCCAGCCCTCGGCGGCCGCGCCGCCGAAGAGATAGCCGCTGAAGATCAGCAGCCCGCCGAGCGGCAGAAGCCAGAAGCTCAGCGCGTTGATGCGCGGGAAGGCCATGTCCGGCGCGCCGAGCTGGAGCGGCACGATGTAGTTCGCGAAGCCGCTCAGCGCCGGGATCACGAACAGGAACAGCATGATCGTCCCGTGCATCGTGAACGCCTGGTTGAACGTGTCCGCGTCGACGATCTGGAGTCCCGGCACGGCCAGCTCGCTGCGAACCACGAGCGCCAGGATCCCGGCCGCGAAGAAGAAGAGGAAGCTGTTGACGATGTAGAGAACCCCGATCTTCTTGTGGTCGACGGTGGTCAGCCAGTCGATGACCCACGATCGCCGGTAGGCGGGGGCGCCGGGCTGGGGTTCGAGGGTGGTGGTCGCCATCGGTCCTCTCGTGCCTTACTCGGAGACGGTCAGGGTGCCTTCCATCGCCGGATGGAGGCTGCAGAAGAACGTGTACTCGTCGGCTTCCAGGGCCGGGATGTGGTAGACAATCGACTCGCCCGGATCCACGTCGTCGCCGTTGAAGTCGGTCTCGACGATGCTGATGTCGTGCGGGGCGATGTCGTTGTTCGTGAATTCGATGCAGAAGTCCTCGCCCGCCGGCACCTCGAGACTGTCGGAGTCGAACTGGAGTGTCTCGATCGCCGCCACCTGGATCGTGGTGCCGCATTCCCCACCCCCCGGCGGCGGCGGAGGCGGCCCGCCGGCGGCCAACGCCTCGATGTGGGCGTCATAGTCGGCGCGCTCCTTCGCGTCGACGGTGAAGATCATCTCGGCATGGCCCGTGCCGCAGAACTCGGCGCACTGGCCGGCGTACGTTCCGACCTCGGTGATCGTGAAGGTCAGCTCGTTCGTTGCGCGACCCTCGCCGAAGTCGATGACGTCGCGCTTGATGAGGAAGTCGGGGACGAAGAAGGCGTGGTTGACATCGATCGAAGTGAGGACGAGGCGTACCGGCTCGCCCACCGGGAGCGCGAGCACGGGCGGCTCCTCAGCCGTGCCGGACGACTCGGCGCCGTTCTCGTAGAGGAATCTCCACCCCCAGGAGAACGCCTCCACCTCGACGGTCTCGGCGTCCTGGACGTTCGAGCTGGCCTCCACCTCGCCGAGGGTCAGCATGCTGAAGAAGAAGAGGACGAAGACGATGACCGTCGGGATGATCGTCCAGATGATCTCCACGGTGTTGTTGCCGTGGAGCTGCTCCGGCAGCACCTCGTCGCCGGGCTGGCGCCGGTAGCGGACGACCGCGTACAGGATGAACCCCTCGACGCCGACGAAGACGATCGCCGCCAGGCCGAGCACGATGAGGTACAGGTTGAAGACGTCCTGGCCGGCATCGGTCTTCGGCGTCGGCGGCAGGAGACAGCCGGCAAGCAGAACGACGAGGATGAGCGGCGCCAGCCGGCGGGCGGATGTCCGCAGCCGGTTCCGGGGCGCCGTGGTGTGCGTCGGCTCGATCTCGAGTGCTCCTCAGGTCAGCATCGACAGGGGGCGTCGGCCTCGCGCGTCAGGCACGCACGCTCCCGCGGGCTGACGGGCGACACGAACCGCATTGTAGCGAAGGGCATCCGAGCGGCGCCATTGTGGCGCGCGGTACCGCCACCGGTGTTCGACGGATCGGCCAAACCGCGCGGACGTTGCGGCTTCGCGCGAGACTTGGCCGAGCAATCGAGCGCAGGTCTCAGCCGGAGACGATCTCCTGCAGGCAGGTCGCCTCCTCGCCCGGGAAGAGCGGACGTGGCAGGGCCGTGAATCGGTTCTCGCCGTCGGAGGTCCACAGCGTGTTCTGGTTGGCGGCGCTCAGCTCCTCGAACCAGGCCGCGGCAGCGTCGCCCTCGACGGCGCCGCAACGCGTGCCGTCACCGAAGACCGGCAGCTCCTCACCGAACCTCGCGGGATCGTCGTCGGTCGGCCAGTCGCGCACCATCCCCGGCAGCTCTCCGCCCTCGATCGGCTCGCCGCTGACATCACGGACGTATAGGCGGAACGCCCTCGGCGTGTACGGCTGCCAGCCCTCGGCCTCCCAGGCATCGCTCGGGACGGAGGTGTCGATCGTCAGGAGCGCATCGCGCAGCTGGTTGAGGACGGCGTGCGCGTCGATCTCCGACTGGTCGATGCCCTCGAAGTTGCCGCCGAACTCCGGGTCCAGCAGGCCGAGGCCGTAGACGGCGATCGTGACCTCCTCGCCGTTGACGCTGGCACGGAAGATCGTGTCGGTCGCGTCGGCAACGACGTTCATTGCGCCGCGTAGCTCGAGATCGCCGGTGAAGAGGTTCGTCTCCTCGACCGCCTCGAGCACGACCTGGATGCCCTCCTCGGTCATCGTGCGCTCGATCAGCGCGGGCAGCGCCGGGCCGGGGAACTCGAGCGTCTGCGCGCCCTGCAAGATCACGCGCCCATCGCCGTAGAGCGCGAACGTGGGAACGCGCGTGGCGATCATCTGCGGCATCGCGAAGCCGCCGGCCTCCTCGACGATCAGGATCGGCTCGTCCGCGCCGGTGGGGTGCTCGATGCCGCCGGTCTCACCGCCGCCATTCGACGCGCTCGGCGGCGGCGAGGCGCTGCCGCCACCATCGGTCTCAGAAGAGCTCGGGGAGCCACCGGGGGTGGCGCACGCCGCGAGGAGGACGAGGAGCACGACGAAGAGGCCCGGGGCAGATCGATTCATGGCGCCATTGACGCCGGACCTCGCAGGTCGGTTCCCACGAATTCGAGTGACAATGACACCGATGCTCCGCACGGCCCTCTTGCTCGCCCTCCTGCTGCTCGCCGTCGCACCGGCGGCGGTGCTCGCGCACGGTGCGGAGGCGCCGCCACCGAGCTTCCCCGCGGTCCTGCTGGCATGGCGGTTCGACCCGCTCGTGGTGATTCCGCTGGTCGCCACCGCTGCCGCCTATCTGTTGGCGGTGCGAACGGTGAACCTCGCCCACCCGCGCAACCCGCATCCGCGGACCCGAACGTGGTGCTTCATGGGCGGCCTGGGCGCGATCGGTGTGGCGCTGGCGTCACCGATCGAGGCGTACGAGGGCGTCCTCTTCAGCGTGCACATGCTCCAGCACCTGCTCCTCATGCTCGTCGCGGCGCCGCTGCTGCTGGGCGGCGGTCCGATCACGCTCACGCTGCGCGTCAGCGCGCCATCGGTGCGGCGGAGGCTGCTGTGGGTGCTGCACAGCCCGGTGGTCAAGGCGATCTCGTACCCGGTCGTGACCTGGGTCCTGTTCGCGGCCGTGAATTGGGGCTGGCACTTCAGCACGCTCTACGACCAGGCCCTCGAGAACCAGCTGTTGCACTACGTCCAGCACGCGACCTTCCTCGCCGCCGCGCTCCTGTTCTGGTGGCCGATCACCGGCGTCGACCCCTCGCCATGGCGCCTGCCGTACCCGGTGCGCCTCTTCTACCTGTTCCTGGCGCTGCCCCAGAACTCCTTCCTCGGCGTCGCGTTGCTGAGCACCGGCACCGTCCTCTACCCGCACTACGTCTCGAACGTCCGGAGCTGGGGCCCGAGCCCGCTCGACGACCAGCATCTCGGCGGGATCCTCATGTGGGTCGCCGGCGACATCGCCTTCCTGGTCGGGATGGTCGTCGTCATCTGGGCCTGGATGCGAACCGAGGAGCGGAAGACCGCACGCCTCGACGAGCGCCTCGCCGCCGAGCGCGCGGCGCGGGGCGAGGAGCCGTGGACGCCACGCGTGCCGCGCGGTCAGACCGGCAGGTAGAGAAGCGCGTCGATGGCGACGGCGGCGAAGAGCAGGGTCAGGTAGCTGATCGAGTAGCGGAAGAGGCCGATGGCGGCGCGGCCGTTGGCGGCATCCGCCCGCAGGAGCAGCGCGCGCCACAGGAACGCCAGTCCCAGCACGACGGCCGTGGCGAGGTAGATCCAGCCCATCCCCGCGGCCGGGAAGAGCAGCAGGCTGACCGCCACGAGGGCGATCGTGTAGAGCACGATCTGCCGCGCGGTCTCGGCCTCCCCGCGCACCACGGGAAGCATCGGCACATTCGCCGCGGCGTAGTCCCCGCGGTAGCGCAGGGCGAGCGCCCAGAAGTGTGGCGGCGTCCAGTAGAAGACAATCGCGAACAGCACGAGCGCCGGCAGACCGACCTCATCGGTGACCGATGCCCACGCCACGAGCACCGGCACGCACCCGGCCGCCCCGCCGATGACGATGTTCTGCGGCGTGCTGCGCTTCAGCCAGAGCGTGTACACGAAGACGTAGAACGCGGTCGCGGAGAGCGCGAGCACCGCACTCAGCAGGTTGACGGTCAGGGCCAGCCAGGCGAAGGCGCCGACGCTGAGCCCGATGCCGAAGGCGAGCGCGGCGCGCGGCTCGACGGCTTGGCGCGGTAGCGGCCGGTGACGCGTGCGGCGCATGAGGTCGTCGATGTCGCGGTCGACGTACATGTTGATCGCGTTCGCTCCGCCGGCCGCCATCGTGCCGCCCAGGATCACCGCGGCCATCAGCCACGGTGGCGGCAGCCCGCCGGCGGCGAGGACCATCGTCGGGATCGTCGTCACCAGCAGCAGCTCGATGATCCGCGGCTTCGTAAGGGCGATGTAGGCACGCAGCGTGTCCATCGATCCAGCTTCGGCATTCGCGGCTCGCACACGCAACTCGGCCGGCCGCAGGCGACGAGTCGTGACCAGCAGCCAGACCGATGCGCCCCACAGAGCGGCGCCGACCGCCAGGTGCGGCACGACGAAGAAGGCGGACAGCCGCGACGCCACGTTCAGCAGGCCGAGGATGATCTGCACGACGACGAGCACGGCGAGGATGAGTCCCAGGCGCCGCGGATGCGGCGCGTCGGTCGCGCGGTGGATCGCGACCGCGGTCCAGGCCACGAGGATCGCGACGATCACGCTCAGCCCGCGATGGGCGGCGTGGATCGCCTGCGTCTCGGTCGAGATCGGTGGGACGAGCGCGCCGTCCATGAGCGGGATGTCGCCGAAGGCCAGCCCGGCACCCTGGCCGGTGACCCACGAGCCGAGCAGCATCTGGGCGAAGATCGCGATTGCCGTGACGGCGACGAGGCGCGTGAGCACCGGCCGCGCGTGCGCGGCCGGCATCGGCCCGTTGGCGGCACGCTCGGCCATGAAGATGACGGCCGCGAGGACCGTAAGGGCCATCGCCAGGTGGGCCGTGACGAGCTCGGCGCGGAGGCGCTCGAGGACGACCGCTGCGCCGAGTGCGGACTGGGCGATGACGAGGATGCCGGCCACGACGGCGGCGGCGAGGAGCGGGCGGTCGCGGCGGCGATCGCTGAAGAGGGTGATGAGGCCGACCGCCGCGACCAGCGGACCGACGATTGCGGCGGCGATCAGGCGATGGCTGTGCTCGATCCAGGCGTGGAGCTCGGCTGGCGGCAGCCAGTCGCCGAAGCAGAGCGGCCAGTCGGGGCACCCCAGACCCGAGTCGGTGGCGCGCACGAGGCCGCCCACGGCGATCAGGACGAAGGTCGCGGCGGCAGCCGCAACCGCGAGCTTTGCGAATCGGGTCAACGTCGGAAGTTCCTCGAGGCCGCTGCGACTGGGCCAATGCCGAGCGCCGCCCATCATAACCGCGGGGTTTCGTCGGTCATTGTCGTTGGATCGGCGATGCTTCACCGGAACGCCTTCCCGCGTGCGGTTCGGTCGCCGGATCGGCGTCTGATGAGCGTGAACCGCCCGCGCGCGTGCGGCCGTTGCAGGCCAGCCGCCGCTGTACCGAGGCAACGCAACGCGACATGCGGGTAGCGGGCGATCTCGCCGATCTATCGGCGGCTAGCGGCTAGGCGAACGCGACGCTCGGCCGTTCGCGCGTGGGGCACGAAGCGCAGCGGCGGTGGGACGAGCGGCAGCGTCCGCCGGGTGACGGCCGCCAGGCGCTCGACGCCGCGTTCCCGCCGACTCGACCAGCGGATCCCGTACTGGCGCCGCAGCGAGTCGGGCAGGGTGGCGAGCGAGATAAGGTGCGCCGCGTCCCAGGCTGTCCGCGGCAAGAAGCGGCTCGGGTAGAGGACCGTGCGGGCGACCTGCCGCGCCGCCGGCGAGACCCACACCCGTTCGCTCTCGATCATGCCGGCCATCCAGGCGCGCAGCTCCGGGACTTCCGAGGGCAAGTCGGCCGGCCTGACGCCGAGCCGCTCGGCGACCTCGGAGGCCTCCAGCAGGTACTCGCGCTCCTCGGCTGGCGAAAGGGGCCGAACGAAGCGCGAGTAGATCCGGAGCGCCGTATCGATGAGCGTGGCGTGGACCCATAGCAGGGCCTCCGGATCGGCGGCGCCGTAGGCCGCGCCATCGGTCAGCCGTCCGCGAACGGAGGCGTGGATGGCGTTCACGCGGCGGATGGCGGCATCCGCCCGCGAGCGAGTACCGAAGACGACGTCGAAGCTGCTGGTCAGCGTGCGACGGAGCCGGCCGAACGGATCGGTCGCGTAGGTCGAATGCTCGGCGACGCCGGCCGCGACCACCGGGTGGGCCGCCTGCATGAGCAGCGCGCACGAGCCGCCGGCGAGGACGATCACCTCGCGATCGACGCGCCACGCGACGCTGCCGGGACCGAACAGCCCACTGGCCTCGCTGACGGCGGCGCTCATCCGTACGCCGAAGCCGCCACGCCGCGAGGCCGGCGCGGCTCGTGGAAGATGGCGCGGAATACCAGGCCCGCCGCCGCGCCGCCCAGGAAGCCGCCGATGTGCGCTGCGTATGCGACGCCGCCGGCCTCGCCGGTCAGGTCGCCGAAGCCCGCGATGACCTGGAGGACGGCCCACATGCCGATCGCCACGATCGCCGGAACGGGGACCACGCCGCGGAACAGGAAGACGTTCACGCGGTTGGTCGGGAACATCACGAAGTAGGCGCCGAGCACCCCGGAGATTGCGCCCGAGGCGCCGAGGGTGGGGATCACCGAGTCGACGTTGACGACGACCTGCGCGACGGTCGCGATCAGCCCGACCAACAGGTAGAAGGCGACGAACAGTCCATGGCCGATGCGGTGCTCGACGTTGTCGCCGAAGACCCACAGGAAGAGCATGTTGCCGGCGAGATGCAGCCAGCCGCCGTGCATGAACATGCTCGTGAACAGCGTGAGCCAGATCGGGCTCGGCCCGGGCTCCTGCGGCACGAGCACCGTCTGACCATCGACCGTCATTGGCTCCGGAGCGGTCAGGTCGACCTGGTTGACGATCTCGAACGGGACCGCACTGAAGCCGTAGGTGAACTCGGCGCCCGCCTCGCTGGCTCCGGCATCCTGGAGCAGCAGGAAGACCGTGACATTGAGGGCGATGATCGCCAGGCAGACGAAGGCGGGCCCGTGGCCACGCTCGTTCTCGTCGCCGATCGGGAACATCGGCCGAAGCATAGAGCAGCTCCCCCGCCATAATCGGGGGCATGGAAATCGTTGTCCGCGCCTTCGAGGGTGACCCTCGAAGCTTCTACGACGCCGGCGAGCTCGCGTTCGGCGAGCGAGGACGCGACGAGGACTTCGATCGATGGGTGATCGCCTTCGAGGCCGATCGCGCCATCGCCGCCCATGACGGGGACCGCGTCGTCGGCACGGCCGGCATCTTCAGCTTCGAGCTGACGATTCCCGGCGGCGTGCTGCCGGCCGCGGGCGTCACGATCGTCGGCGTCCACCCGACCCATCGGCGACGCGGGATCCTGCGACGCATGATGCGGCTCCAGCTCGATGCGATCCACGAGCTCGGTGAGCCGCTCGCGATCCTGTGGGCGTCGGAGGGCGGCATCTACCAGCGCTTCGGCTACGGCCTCGGCACGATGCGAATGGGGATCAACCTCGACCGCGAGCGAGGCGCCTTCCGCCAGCCGCACACCCCGGCCGGGACGATCCGCTTCCTCGAGGTCGACGAGGCGAAGCGCGTGCTGCCGCCGGTCTACGACGCGGTGCGCCCGCTGCGGCCCGGCTTCTACACGCGCACGCCGGCCTTCTGGGACTCCGAGTTCTTCGCCGACCCCGAGCACTGGCGCCGCGGCGCGAGTGCCGCCTTCCACGTCATCCACGAGGTCGCCGGTGCCGCCGACGGCTACGCCCGCTACCGGGTCCGGGACGACTGGGACGCCGCCGGATCGAAGTCGGCGGTCGTGGTCGTCGAGGTGATGGCGGCCAACCCGGCTGCGCACCGCGACCTGTGGCGGTTCCTCATCGACATCGACCTCATGGCCCGCATCGAGACCTGGAACCTCGCCGTCGATGATCCGCTGCTGCTCAACCTGGCCGAGCCGCGTCGGCTGCGTGCGGATCTCGGCGACGCGCTGTGGACCCGGATCGTCGACGTGGCGCCGGCCCTGGCCGGTCGGCGCTACGCGACAGACGGCCGCGTCGTGCTCGAGGTCGCCGACGAGTTCTGCGAGTGGAACGACGGCGTGTGGGAGCTGTCCGTCGAGAACGGGGTGCCCGTCGTCCAGCGGACCAACGATGCCGCCGACCTGGCCTGTGACATCACCGACATCGGTGCCGTGTACCTCGGCGCCTTCGGCTTTCGCCAGCTCGCCGATGCCGGCCGCGTGCGCGAGCTGGACCCGGGCGCCATCGCGCGGGTCGATGCGCTCTTCCGCACCGAGCGGCCGCCGTGGTGCCCCAAGGTCTTCTGAGCTTCGAACTCACGCAGAGCCGACGGGCGCCTCGGTGGCGGCGGCCTCCAACTCGCCCGATGACGGATTGCGGATCCCGAACCCGTTGATCGCCGCGCCGGCCAGCAGCAGGCCGGCGGACACGATCATCGCGAGGCGGAACGCGTCGGTGCTTGCCTGCGTCGCGGCGGATGCGATCTCGGGATCGACGTCCTCGGGCACGCTGGTGAGCGGCTGCACCTGCTCGCGCAGCGCGGGGTCGTCGACGTCGACTCCGGGCACGAGGCTCGCCAGCGTCGGGTAGAACGTCGCGGTGATCGCGATGAACAGCAGCGCGCTCACGAGCGGCGATCCGGCGCGGCTGACCGCGTTGTTGATCGCCGAGCCGAGCCCCGCGTTGCGCACCGGGATGGAGCTCATGAGCGCAGTCGTCAGCGGCGCCACGAGCAGGGCGATGCCGAGGCCGAAGACGACGAGGGGCAAGACGACATCGACGAACGTCGCGACCGGCGGCACGAGCGACGACAGATTGCCGAGATCGGCAACCCATGCCTCGGAGTCGGGCGGGATGCGCGCCAGCCAGAGGAGGCCGACGGCCATGATCACCGGCCCCACCGTCATGAAGATCCGCGGACCGATGCGGGCCGAGAGCTGCCCCGCCGGCGTCGACAGGGTCGTCAGGAGGATGGCGATCGGCAGGCCGACCGCACCCGCCGCCAGCGGCGCATAGCCGAGCGTGCCCTGGAAGAAGAGGCCCTCGAATGCGAAGGACACGTACAGCGCGCCGTAGATCAGGAAGGTCGAGAGATTGACGACAGTGAAGTTGCGCGACTTGAAGAGCGACGGCGGGATGAGTGGCCGGGGGCGGGTCAGCATGAGGATCGGCACGGCGACGATCGCCACGAAGCCGATGATCAACGCGGCCCACGCGATCGGGTCCTGCCACTTCTGCTCCTGTCCGCGCGTCGCGCCGAAGGCGAGCCCGCCCACGCCGATCGCGATGACGGCGGCACCGAGCCAGTCGAAGTCGCCGGTCGCCTCGGTGTCGCGGCTCTCGGGGACGCGCGTCGTCGCCCACAGCGCCAGGAGGACGAGCGGCACGTTGATGAGGAACGCGAGGCGCCAGGTCAGCGCCTGGACGAGCACGCCGCCGAGCAGCGGACCGATGATCGACGTCGCCGAGGTCCCCGCCGCCCACATGCCGATCGCCCGTCCGCGCTCCTCGCCCTCGAAGGTCGCGGTGATGATCGCCAGGCTGCCCGGGACGAGGATGGCGCCGAAGGCACCCTGGAGGATCCGTGCCACGATCAGGACCTCCATCGTCGGCGCCAGCCCGCAGGCGACGCTGGCCGCGCCGAAGCCGATGAGCCCGATCCGGAAGACCCGCCGTCGCCCGTAGTAGTCGCTGATTGCGCCGGCCAGGATGAGCAGCGCGGCGAGCACGGCGAAGTAGGCGCTGTTGACGTACGTGAGGCCCTCGAGCCGCCCGACGTAGGTCGCCGGCAGCTCGCGCCCGATCGTCTCGAGCGCGACGTTCACGATCGTCGCGTCGAGGAATACGATGGCCGATCCCAGGATCGCGGCAATGAGGACGGCCGTTCGCTGGCTCACGCTGCGATCGTAGCGGAGGCGCCTTGATTGCCGAGCGACCGACGCGGGCGTAGCGTGGGCCGATGAGCAGCGCCGCGCTCGATCGGCTGCTGGCGATCCTGCTCGTCGCGCAGCTGGCGAGCGGCCTCCTCACGCTTCGCTCCGGCGTGCCGGCGACGGCGCCGCTGTTCTGGTTCCACGGACTCGTCGGCGGGGCCCTGCTGATCGCGGCGGTGATCAAGCTGCGGCGCAGCGTCGGACCGGCGGTGCGCAGGCGCCGATGGGGACGGCTCGCGCTCGGCGCGCTCCTGGCGTTGCTCGTCGCGGCGGCTCTGGCCGGCGGCTTCACCTGGGTGGCGAGCGGCCGTATCCTGTCCATCGGCCCGTGGACGATCCTCACCCTCCACATCTGGGCAGCGCTGGCGCTCATCCCGATCGCGCTCGTCCACCTGCTGCCCCGCCGATTCCGCCTGCTGCGCCCGCCCGCCCGGGTCCCGCGGGTCAGCCGCCGGACGTTCCTGGCCACGGGAGGGCTCGTGCTGCTCGGCGCGGTGGCCTGGGGGGCGGCGAACGTGCTGGACGTCGTGATGGGCGGGACGCGCCGCTTCACGGGCTCCCGCTGGCTAGCGGCGGGCGGCATCCCGCCGCCGACGACCTTCTACGGGGAGGGCACGCCGGCCGTGGACGTCGCATCCTGGCGGCTGCGCATTGGCGGGCGGGTCGACCGGCCGATGGAGCTTGACCTCGCGCAGCTCGAGGCCCTGGGGGTCGAGGACCGCGACGCGACCCTCGACTGCACGTCGGGCTGGGTGATGACGACCCGATGGCGCGGCACGCCGCTACGAGCCGTCCTCGGCGCGGTCGGCGCCGATGCGTCAGCCCCATTCGTCCGCGTTCGGTCCGTCACCGGCTGGGTTGTCAACCTCGAGCGCGGCGAGCTCGACGACGCCCTCCTCGCGACCCACGTCGCGGGGGCGGCGCTCCCGGCAGGCAACGGAGCGCCACTCCGCCTCGTCGCGCCTCAGAGGCGCGGCCTGGACTGGATCAAGTGGGTGGCCGAGATCGAGGTCAGCTGACCGGCGCGAAGCGGGCGGTGAAGTGGCGCAGCGCCGACGGCTGTTCGACGATCCGCATGCCACGCAGCTCGCCCGCGCGTTCGGCGACCCAGCGGATGACCTCGATGACGTAGTCGATGTGGGACTGGGTGTAGACCCGGCGCGGGATCGCGAGGCGAACCAGCTCCATCGATGCGGGTGCCTCGGTCCCGTCCGGATGAAGGCCGAACATCACCGTGCCGATCTCGCAGCCGCGGATGCCCCCCTCGCGGTAGAGCGCGCAGGCCAACGCCTGGCCGGGATACTCGAGCGGCGGAATGTGCGGCAGCAGGGCGGCGGCGTCGAGGTAGACGGCGTGGCCGCCGATCGGCTGCACGCACGGCACGCCGGCCTCGACCAACGCGTCGCCGAGGTAGGCGGTGGAACGCACGCGGTAGCGCAGGTAGTCGTCCTGCACCACCTCGCGCAGCCCGGCGGCCATCGCCTCGAGGTCCCGGCCGGCGAGGCCGCCGTAGGTCGGGAAGCCCTCGGTCAGGATGAGGACGTTGCGGCACTGTTCTGCCCAGGCGTCGTCGTTCATCGCCAGCCAGCCACCGATGTTGGCCAGCGCGTCCTTCTTGCCCGACATCGTCATCCCATCGGCAAGCGATGCCATCTCGCGCACGATGTCGGGGACCGATTCGTCCGCGTAGCCGTCCTCGCGCTGCTTGATGAACCACGCGTTCTCGGCGAACCGGCAGGCGTCGAGGAACAGCGGCAGCCCGTATCGGTCACAGACCGCGCGCACCGCGCGCAGGTTGCCCAGGCTCACCGGCTGCCCGCCGCCGGAGTTGTTCGTGACGGTGACGAAGACGACGGGGACGTTCTCCGCGCCGCGTTCGGCGATGAGGGCGTCGAGCGCATCGGTATCCATGTTGCCCTTGAACGGATGGATGGCCGATGGCGACCGGCCCTCGGCAATGACGAGGTCGACGGCCTCGGCGCCGGTGAACTCGACGTTGGCGCGGGTGGTGTCGAAGTGCGTGTTCGAGGGCACAACCTTGCCCGGCTCGGCGACGACGCTGAAGAGGATCTTCTCGGCGGCCCTGCCCTGGTGGGTCGGGATGACGTGGCGGAACGGAAAGAGCTCCCGCACCGCGTCCAGGAAGCGGAACCACGACGGCGACCCGGCATAGGACTCGTCGCCGCGCTGGATGCCGGCCCACTGCTCCGCGCTCATCGCTCCGGTCCCCGAATCGGTGAGCAGGTCGATGAGCACGTCGGCGGCGTGGAGGTTGAAGAGGTTGTAGCCCGCTTCGCCGAGGTGAGCATCGCGCTCGGCGACCGTTGTCATCCGGATCGGCTCGACGCTCTTGATCCGGAATGGCTCGATGATCGTGCGCCAGCGCTCCATCGGCCGATGGTACCGGCGCGGAGACCGCGCGGGCGTGCATGATGCACGTCATGTTCGGGCGTGCCCTCGGGATTTGCGGCTGGTTGGCATGGCAGGTGCGGGGCCCATTCGGCCGCCGGTCCGGGCGGCGTCGTGCGGCGCCGTACGTCCTCGCCGGCCTGTTGGTGCTCCTCGGGGCACTCCCGATCGCGGTGCCGATGCTCGACCCACAGCCGCAGGACGTGACCGTCCAGGACATCATCGACAACCTCGTCACCGAGGCGAACGGCTGGGTGCGCCTGCGCGGCGAGGTCGTCCCGCTTCCCGAGTCACCGACCGGCGAGACCGGCGAGTACGCGCTGCTCGTCGACGAGGCCGACACGCTGCAGGCGATCGTCCTGACCGCCGACAAGCAGCCTGACGCTGCCGAGTCGACGATGGGCACCGGCCATGTGGTGTCGGCGATCGCGCTCGTCGATGAGGTCCCATTCGAGGCCACCGTGTTCGGCACGCCACCGCAGGTCGTCAACCACCTGATCGTCGAGCTCGACGGGGTCGCCAAGGCGGAACGCGCCACCTGGTGGCCGCTGTCGATCCTGCCCCTGGTGCTCGCGGTCCTGCTGGTCATCGGTGCCCGCATCGGCTACCCGATCTTCCGTCCGACGACCGAGGTCGACGTCCTCTCGACGCCGCTCGGCCCGGGCGAGCGGCTGCCCGCGGCATGGGGCGGGCGCCTCGGCTCGAACGAGCGCGACCTCGGCGATCCGGGGGCGGCGCTGCTCGTCGTGCGTCCAGGCCCGAAGGGCAACGTCCTCATGGCGCAGCCACTCCCCGACGACGACGTCCCCGCCCCGCAGCCGGTCTCGATCGGCGGAGGCTGGACGAGCGGGCGCGTCGGCTACGTGTACACCGCCACCGAGTCGGTGCCGGCGCTCATCGTCCGCGCCGAGATCGTTGACGCGACCTTCCTCTTCGCCCGCACCGGCGAACGTGACCGGGTGGCCGCACTGGTGGCCGTCGAGCGCGGCTGACCACGCTGCGAACGGATCGGACCGCGCTCAGCGACCGTTATCGCGAACGAGGCGCCGATGAGATACGCGCCACGCTGGGTTCCCGCCGCCGAGCGGCTCGAACGGCGCACGACGGGCGGCCATCGCACGCTCCGTTCACGTTAGTCGCCGCTCAGCGGCGGACGTCCGCCGCCTGCCAGAACGGCAAGAGCCCACGCCGCGAGTCGAGACATCGGTCAGAGCAATGAGGTCACGACGATCGTGACGGCGTAGGCGAGGAGCACCAGCCCGCCGACAACGAGGTTCACGTTCACGTTGAGGCCCATCGTCGCCATCAGCGCGTACGGGCTGTCGTAGTTGGCGCGCAGCCCCGCATGGACGCGGAACACCAGTGGCACCGCGGTGAGCGCGACCAACGTCGGCCACGGCAGCAGCCCCCCGGCAACCCCGGCGACGATGATTCCGAACGCGCCCAGCCCGGCGACGAGGTATGAGGTGAGGATGACCGATGGCGAGAACCGCGTCGGCAGCGTCCGCTTGCCGGCCTGATCGTCGCTCCGGCGGTCCGGGATCTCGTTCACGAACAGGATGAGCGCGATGAGGATGCCCGGGACGAGCGACAGCAGCAGAGCCTCGGGATCGATCCTCCCGGCCTGCACGACGTAGGCGCCGAGCAGCATGATCGGGCCGAAGCCGATCGCCACCGCCACCTCCCCGAACCCGCGGTACACGAGCTTGAGCGGCGGCGCGGTGTAGGCGATCCCGAGTGCGATGCCGGCGATCCCGATCCACAGCAGCGTCAGCGTCTCGGTGACCACCACCAGCAGCAGGCCGATGGCGGCGGCGGCCGCATACAGCGCGCCGGCCAGCACCGCCAGCCCGCGCACCGAGACGAGGTCATAGATCGCGACCCGCGAGCCGCCCGAGAACTGGGTCGGCGTCGGGTTGGCGCCGTCCGCGCCCGATCGTGTGTCGAAGATGTCGTTGGTGACGTTGATGGCGAGGTGGGTAAACGAGGCCCCGATCACCGTCAGCAGCGCCGTCCACCACGTGAACGCACCGTGGCTGGCGGCAACGGCGATGCCGAGCAGCACCGGAACGGCGGTGGCAGAAAGAAACGGCAGGCGGGTCGTGCGGAGCGCCAGCCAGAACGGGCTCAGTCGCGGGCGGATCGTCCGGCCCTTCTCCGCGGACAGCGCGGTCAGGTAGCGCCGGGACTGTGGCACAGAGCGCTCCGAGTACTCGAAGAACGGCATCTCCGTCTCGTCCCAGCCCCACGCCCACGTCGGCGCGAAGCGAACGCCGCCCGTCACGCGGCCCCACAGCTGGAGGTAGCGCCGCTCGTCGTAGCCGCCGGTGGTCGGGTGGATGTGGCTGCCGACGACGTTCACCTCGCGGTCGCCGGGGACCGGCATGCCCACCGGAGTGACGAGCCGCGCCACCCCGGCGTCGGGATCGGTCTTCAGGGTCGTGGCGACGCTCGTTGGAAAGCCGTCGTCATCGACCCAGCTGACGACGACGTGCGGATACGCGGCCAGGCGCCCCAGGTCCTCGGCGGTCGGCGCATGGGCCGAACCGGTGCCCGATCGCGTCGTCGGAGGCGGGGCGGCGACGGCCATCAGGCTGCTTCCTGTGACGGGGCTCGCGTCTCGGCCGGTGGAGCATCGGTCCGTCCACCCATCCAGTACAGGCATCGGGTCGGGGTGATCTCGATGACCGATCGCTCGAAGAAGAGGGGCAGCGCCACGCGAACCTTGAGGAAGTCGTCGATGAGCGGCTCCTTGCGTCGCCACAAATCGAGGATGAGCCGCTCCCAGTCGGAGTGTGGGTCGTCCTCGATGAGCCGCGCGGTGCCCTGGATCGTGGCCCGGTCCGGGTTGCCCTTGGTCGCGACGGGATCGGTGATGGCGAGCGACACGCGTGGGTCGCGCTTGATGTGCTCGAGCTTCTTGCTGAACAGGGTCGACGAGTGCAGGTAGATGCGCCCGTCGTGGTAGAGGGGAATGAGCGGGTGGGTGATCGGCCGTCCGTTGCGTCCCACGACGGTCAGCTCGCCCACCAGCGCCACCTCGAGCAGCCGCTCGACGGGGGCCGGTAGCCATCCCATGGTGGTCTCCAGTGTTCGGCGATAACGTGTTACCGGAGTATAGCCCATTTCGTCGTTGACGCACCCTGTCGCCTGCTGGTGGCGGACTACACTCCGCTCGCCATGAGTGCCGCCGACGACTCGCTCGTCATCCTCGCCCGCCACCCCGATGGGCAGGTGGAGGAGGTCACGCTCGAGCGGATCGACGAGATCGACGCGCTGATCGCCCAACCCGGCACGCTGGTGTGGGTCTCCGTGTCCAATCCGAGCAGCGCGCTGATTTCCGAACTCCAGCGCGAGTTCGGCCTCCACGCCCTCGCCGTGGAGGATCTGCGCAAGCGGAACCAGCGCCCGAAGCTCGACAGCTACGCGGAGCAGCACATGCTCGTCGCCTACGAGGCCGCCCCCAAGGCGCCGGCCACGCTGTCGGAGATGCACCTCTTCTTCGCGAAGCCGTGGATGCTGAGCGTCCACTTCGGGCCGATGCCGATGGTCGACGCGGCGCTGCGTCGGTTCGCGGGCGGAAGCCCCACGATGGGCGACTCCGTCGACATGCTCGTCTACCTCGTTCTCGACGCAGCCGTCGACAGCTACTTCCCCGAGCTCGACCGGCTCTCCGAACGTATCGACGCGCTCGAGGACCGGGTCCTCGCCGGCGATGCCGACCGCCGAGGGCTGGGCGAGCTCCTCGAGCTGAAGCGTCGACTGCTCGAGCTGCGCCGCGTCCTGGCGCCGATGCGTGACATGGCCAACGCGCTCCTGCGTCGCGACATCGGCATCGTCAGCGACAAGGCGCTGCCCTACTACCAGGACCTGTACGACCACCTCGTACGGGTGCTCGACCAGCTCGATCTCTACCGCGACCTGCTCGCCACCGTCGTCGACGCTCGCATGACCGTCGCGAGCAACAGCCTGAGCGCGATCATGAAGCGGCTCACGGCGTTCACCGTGATCCTGATGGTGCCGACCCTCATCGCCGGCATCTACGGCATGAACTTCGAGTACATGCCCGAGCTCTCCTGGCCGCTGGGCTACGCCTTCGCGCTCGGCCTCATGGCCACCGCCGTGCTCGTGGCCGTCACCTGGTTCTGGCGCAACGACTGGTTCTGAGCTGGGCACGGCGGATGCATCGGCTGGGGCATGACGATCCAGCAGCCACCCAACGACGAGAACCCCACTCCCCTGCCGGACACCGATCCGACTCCGATGCCGGCGCCGACTCCGATCGACACCCCCGCCGATCCGGAGCAGCAAGCCCCCGGAACGGAACAGCCTCCGCTCGGCGCACCGCGCGATGAGCCGGATCCCGGCGTCCTTTAGTTCGCCGAGGCGATACTTGGAACCCGTCCTGCAGGCTCGAGCGTCCTACCTGACCGATGAGACGAACTGTTGCATCTCTCCTGCTCGCCGCGCTGGCACTCGGACTTGCCGGCTGTGCCATCGACCTCGGCGCGTCACCCTCGCCATCGGCCGACCCGTCGCGCCCCGTTCCAAGCGCGCCGGAGCTCTCCACCGTGCCGCCCTCGGATGAGCCGGTGACCGGCGAAGTGCCGGCCGAGATCATGGCCGAGCTCGTTGCCGATGCCGCCGAGCGCACCGGGGAGGCGCCCGAGGCGATCGAAGTCACCCAGGCCATCGCGGTCACCTGGAACGATGGCTCGCTCGGCTGCCCCGAGCCGAATATGAGCTACACCATGGCCCTCGTGGATGGCTACCACGTGGTCCTCGTGGCCGCGGGCGAGGAGCTCGACTACCGGGTCGGCGAGCAGGGCGGCTACCGGCTCTGCGAGAACGGCGGGCGTCCCTCCCGCTGAGCCCTCAACCCAGGCCCGCGATCAGGCGTACGAGCAGCCGCGCCGCCACCAGGCCTGATACGCCCGATTCGTCGAGCGCGGGCACGTACTCGGTGAGGACGGCACCGACGAGCCTCGGACCGATCCCGCCCACCAGCGCGGACGCCTCGCCATAGCTCAGCCCGCCCGGCGCGAGTGCGGACACGGCCGGAAACGTCGACGGATCGAGCCCGTCGCAGTCGAACGTCACGAAGACCGATGCGTCCGCCGGCAACTGCCCGAGCACCCATGAGACGCCGCGCTCGTGGAGCTCGGCGGCCGTGACGAGCACGTTTCCGGCCGCTCTGGCGTCCTCGACGTCGGAGGCGCGGGCCGACCCCACACCGCGCAGCCCGACCTGCACGATTCGCGACACATGCACCATCTCGGACGCGCGGCGCATTGGCGAGGAGTAGCCCTCCCGGACGCCCTGCACCTCATCGCGGAAGTCGAGGTGCGCGTCGACCTGCAGGACGGTGAGCGGGCCGCGGCTCGCGAAGGCACGCAGGATCGGGATCGGCACCGAGTCGTCGCCGCCGATGCACACCGGCACCGCGCCTCGTTCCAGGATCGCTGCGACCGCTGCCGTCGTTGCGGCAGCGTTGCCCGCTCCGTCGCCGGGATCGCCCACAACGTCGCCGGCATCCACGACTCGCGGGGGCGCATCCGGCGAGAGCATCGGAGCGTCGAGGTCGAAGTCCCAGTTGCCGCGGAAGCCGGCCATGCGCGCCGCGCGCCGTCGGATGGCGGCCGGCGCTTCGGCGCAGCCGGAGGTGCCGCCCGGACGCGGATACGGCCACCCGTGAGGAACGCCAAGGATGGCAACGTGGGCGTCGATGCGGTCCGGATCGGTCTCGACCGGGGCGCCGAGGAAGCCGGAGGCCGGAGCGTTCAGTTGCACGCGCCGAAGGCTAGCAGTGGTCAGTCGGACGGCGCGGCCGCGCACTGACGGCATCGGCCGACGAGGGTCACGTGGCCGATGTCGAGCTCGAAGCCGTCTCCCGAACGGAGTACCGCGGCAACCGCCTCGCCGCGGCGCTCGTCGATTTCCCAGGTGGAGCCGCACGTCGAGCAGTGCAGGTGGCCATGCTCTCCGGCCGGCAGGAAGTGGAACTCCTCCCGCCCGTCGGCGCCGTGGCCGTGGCGAACGAGCCCGATCTCCTCGAGGAGATCCAGGGTGCGGTACACGGTCGAGGGCGTCGTCCCGGCGTCACGGCCGCGGCATCGCTCGACCAGCTCGGCGCCGGTGATGTGCCCGTCCGAAGCGGCGAGCATCTCGATAACCGTCTGCCGCTGCGACGTCCACCGCAGGCCGCGGTGCCGCAGCAGGTCGCTGACCGACTCCCGTGATGTGCCCACGTTCATCTCTCGTAGTGTATGGTGAACCAGCAATTGCAACGTGTTGCAATAACAGCCTACGGAGACCGATCGTGACCCAGTTCCTGGCTCTGGCAGGATTCGGCTTTCTGCTCGGCATGCGCCACGCGACCGACGCCGACCATGTCATCGCGGTGACCACGATCCTGAACCGCAGCCGCCGTTTCGCGCACATGACGCTGATCGGTGTCCTGTGGGGGCTGGGTCACACGATCACGGTGGTGGTGGTCGGCGTCGCGATCATCGTATTCAATGTCGTGATCCCGCCTTCGGTGGGGCTGGCGATGGAGTTCGCGGTGGCGCTGATGCTGATCGCACTCGGCATCCTCAACCTCACCGGCGGTCTGCGCCAGTTCACCGAGCGCTTCACGCCGCCGGCACCGATGCACGGCCATCCGCACGCACACCTCCACGCCCACGAGGCCGAGGCGGAGCATGGACACCGACACGCCCACCTACACGGGCACGGCACCGATGCCGCGCTGAGCATCGTCGAGACCTTCGGGTGGTACCAGCTCATTCGCCCGGTCGCGGTGGGCCTGGTTCACGGCCTCGCCGGATCGGCGGCCGTCGCGCTCCTCGTTCTCGCCACGATCGAGGACACCGGGGTGGCGCTGCTGTACCTCGTGATCTTCTGCGCCGGTGTGGCCATCGGCATGGCCGTCCTCACGACGGTCATCGGGATCCCGTTCTGGGTCGCCAGCGCTCGATCGGCCCAGATCAACCGCTGGCTGATGATCGGGTCCGGGCTGCTGTCACTGGCGTTCGGTCTCTACCTGGCCTACCAGATCGGGTTCGTCGACGGCCTGTTCACCGGCGACTTCAACTGGGAGCCTGCGTAGGTCCCACCTTCCGGGCGCATGGGGAGGGGGCCCTGCCTGGCGGCGGGCCCTGTGGTCAGACCGGGTCTCGAGCGGCCCGCGTCAGGGGAAGAGTGGCTCTGCCCGATGCAGGAATGCCGCCATCTGTCCGCGGGTCACGATCTTGTTCGGGCAGAACCTCGTTGCCGTGCATCCGGTCGTGATGCCCGACGCCGCGAGGCGGTTGATGGCCCGCTCGTGGGAGCTTTCCTCGTCGTCCGTGAAGAAGTCCTCGGACGTTCCATCCAGATCCAGCGCGCGGTCCAGGAACGTGGCCATCTGGGCCCGCGTGACCGGGTCGTTGGGACAGTACTTCCCGCCGCCGCAGCCGGTGGTAATGCCGGCGGCCGCGATGCGGTTGATGGCCCGCTCGTGGGAGCTGTTCTCGTCGTCCGTGAAGAAGTCCTCGGACGTTCCTGGCAGACCCAGGGCCCGATCCAGGAACGTGGCCATCTGGGCCCTCGTCACCTTGTCGTCCGGGCAGTACAGCGGCGGATCCCTCTTGCACCCCGTCGTGATGCCGTTCTCGAACGCCCACACGATGTCATCGACGAACTTCGTGCCGGCGATGTCCTCGAACGGCAGACCATCGGAAACTCGGACGACGAGGGCCTCGTTGGACTGCGGCGACCCCGTCTTGAAGAGTTCCTCCCCGTTGAACAGCGTGCCGTCCGTGAAGAGCAGCATCCCGCTCTCGCTGGGGTTGGTGCCCTCGGCACCGAAGTCGAGCGCGGTCAGCTCGACCGACGACTCGGCCGGGACAACACCGGCGGCGAAGCCGCCGTCGATCAACGGGATGAAGCGCTCGCCGAACGTGGCGAACTCCATGCCCAGGATCTGATCGGTCACCCGCCCGGCGAAGTATGTGTCGACGGCAAGCAGGTCGGCGGTCAGCGGCGCCAACTCGTCCTCGCCGGTGAGGCCGATCTGCTCCGCGCAGATCGTGAGAACGGTGTTCGCACTGTTTGTCGCGTGGTCGGTGAAGAAGAAGGCGGTGTCGTTGTCGCCGTCGATTTCCTCGGCGAAGACCACGTTCCGCCCCTCAGAGAGATCACCGGCTTGCTCGAGGTTGAAGACCGCGTAGTCCGCCTCTCCATCTCCGTTGATGTCGATCTGCCACTCGAACGCCGCCGGGGCATTCGCGTGGGTCTGGCGCTGCCAGGTGTTCACCGACAGCAGCAGGAGGAAAGACGGGTCCTCGAAGCAGAATCCGGCGGGAACGGGGATCGTCGCCACGCCCGCGTACCGCAGATCGATGGTCGGCAGCCCCGCACCGGCATCGCCGTTGGGCAGCTCCGAGCTCTCGCCGATGAGCGAGTAGCTCTCGACGGCGGAGTCGTTCTCGCCAATGTTGGTCAGCGTCGTCTCGCCCGACGGAAGCCCTTCGGTCTCGCCGGTGATCACCAATGTGTCGTCGGCCACGGTCGTCTCGCCGGATTGGCGGGGCAGCACATGCCAGGCGACGTGGAGCGCATCGACCGAACCATTGTCCAGGTGGATGTAACCGTCGTACTCCAGCAGGTTGAACGGCTCCGGATTGTTGCCGTTCCCGCCCGAGTCGGCCGTCCAGTCGCGCAGGCCCGCGGCGTCGATCGTGACCGTGACGTCGAACGTGGCCGTGCCCGGCGTAGCCGTCGCCGCCGGCACGATGACCGATGCCGGCGCGTTGATGGACACCGCGCCGCCCGCGTCGTTGCCGAACCGGAACGACTCGGTGATGTTCAAGGTCTGCGGCGCGCCGCCGTAGTTGGCGACGGTGACGTCACGGGTGAGAACCGCGTCCTGCGCCGCGTCGACGAACCCGAACGACAATGCGCCGGTGGCGGCATCGCTGTCCCAGGCTGCCTGGTCGCCGCCGAGAACCGAGCGATCGACGCGGACCTCGCCGGCACCGATGCGCTGGATCGCCGCCAGCGGTGAGTTGATCGGTGGCTGGGGCGCAGCGTTCCAGATCTCGGTCTCCGCGTAGTTCATGAGCAGCGCCTTGACCTCGGCCGGTGATCGATCCTCGAACGCCTCGAGCAGAAGCGCCGCCGATCCGGCGACCATCGGCGTCGCTCCCGAGGTCCCACTGAACGGCGTGGACTCCGTCGCGGTGCCAACCTCCGCCGAGACCGATGCGCCCGGCGCGCCGATCTCGGGCTTGATGATGTTCGTGAGCATCGTCGGCCCGCGCGAGGACGAGCTCACCATCGTCTGCTGAAGGTTGAGCGCGGCGGCTGGGTCGACCTCCACGACAACCGTGCTTTCCGCGTGAGCGGCCTGCAGCTCCTCGCTGAGCGACTGGTGGATCATGTATCCGGGGATGTCGTGGCAGGCATCCACCTGGCAGTCGCCGAGGGCGCCGGAGAACGGCTCCTCGGACGTGACGAGGCCGATGACCCCGATCTCGCCACCCGCCAGCGCGATATTCGCAATCTTCTCGCTGAAACTACAGGCGCCCCGCTCGACGAGGACGACGTGTCCGGTGAGCTCACCCCGCTCGAACGGGTTCTCGCCCTCGGGGTTCGGCGTGTCCGGGTCGTCGTCGTCAAGGCGACAGCCGAGGCGCCTGCCGTCGCTGCTGTCGTCGAAGAAGAGCTCCGCGTCGACCAGCGTGGTCAGCTCGGCCGACCACTCCTGATGGGTCGCGGCGTACAGGCTTGCCAGCTCCGCCGGCGAAATGACCTCGAGGAGCGCCAGCTCCGCGGACGGGACCGCGGTCTGGGCGACCGACAGCGCGGTCGGAGTGGCGGCCGGAGAGCCGGACACGTAGGGATGGTCCGACCCGTTCCCGGCCGCCGCGACGGTCAGGACACCGAGGTCGGTGGCGTTCTCGACGGCCTGCGAGAGATCGTCGTCGAAGGCCTGGCCGTAGTCGGAGCCGAGGGACATGTTGATGACGTCGACGCGGTCAGCGGTGACCCCGTCGCCGTTCGGGTCGAGGGCGTAGTCCATGCCGAGCAGCAGCGCGACGCCGCTGCAGGAGGTGGCGACCGCCGAGCACACCTTGACGGCATGCATCTCGACGCCCGGCGCGACGCCAGCCAGGCCGCCGATGATGTCGGCGACGTGGGTACCATGCCCGCCGTCGCAGACGACGAGGCCCGGGATGTCGGGGTGGACGTCCTTGCCACCGCAGTCGATCGGATCGGGATCGGGAGCCAGGGGGCCAAACGGCCAGTCCTCGCCGACGAAGTCGAAGCCGCCGACGATGTTCGTGTTGTTGTCGATCGCGTTCCAGTTCGGCTCTTCCTGGTTGTCCGGGTCGGCCGTGTTCGAGCCGTACGCATTGTTGTAGGCGGCGACCGTGCCTGCGCCTCCGAAGGCGGCGTGGGTGTAATCAATGCCGCTGTCGAGGACGGCGACCGTCACACCCGTCCCGTCGAAGCCCGGAGCCCCATCGTGAACGGCCGTCGCGCCGATGTAGGGAACCGTCTCCGCGAGGTCGTTGGTGTAGTCGATGACCGGGGAGATCGAGATGACCGATGCGTCATCCGCGAGGGTGGCCAGCTCGGCGGCGTCGACCTCGAGCACGACCGTGTTCACGGCGATCTCGGTCCTGGCGAGGACCGTCGCGTCGGCATCGCCGATGAACCGGTTCTGCTGCGCCTTGACCGTGGCCAGTGCCTGCCGCTGGCCACCGGTCCCGGCGCCGGTGGCGGCGACCTCGCTGACCGACTCCTCGCTGAGGCGAACGACCACCTGCCGGATGCCACGTGCGGAGAGAAGCGACGCATCCAATGCCGATGGCCTGGGCACGTCGGTCGAGATCCCGGGACCGGCGATCCGACGACCCTCGAGGGCATCGGGAACAAGTCGTCGGCCGGAGAGCTCGGGGTCCGCGGCGCGGGTGACGGCCGCGCCTCCGAACAGCGACATGAGCAATACCAGGACTAGAACTAGACCTGGAACGCGGCGCACGGTTTCCCTCCAACACGTCGCACGACTCGAGCCCGGTACTCCCCGTCCCGAGCGTCGTGCAACCGCCACATGCTATGCCGAGTCGTTAGCAATGTTCAATGTCCGCAGCGGGGATTTCGGGCTACGACCGGTGGCCTGATCGTCAGCGAAAGCCCACGTGGCCCGCGCTCCGACCTTGCCGGGCGGCAGGACAATGGGCGGCATGGCGATGACGCGCATCGAAACGTCGCGGCGCTCGCCGTCGGCCTGGTGGCTCCTCGTCCTGCTGCTCCCGATGGCCGGCCTGGCGCTGCTGATCGCGCGCCCGGAGCTGGACCTCGAATGGCGACACCAGCCCAGTCACTTCTGGCTGGTGCTGACCGTCGCCGTCCTGAACGTGGCGCTCGCGTATCTCACGAACGAGGTGGCCATGCGGCGTGGCGATGCGCGCCTTGTCCTCATCTCGCTCGCCTTCGGCGCGAGTGCCGGGTTCCTGGGCCTCCACGCCCTCGCCACGCCGGGCGTCCTGCTCCCCGCCCCGAACGTCGGCTTCGCGGTGGCTACGCCGGTCGGCCTCACCCTTGCCGCCGCACTGGCGGCGGCTGCGGCATTGCCTCTCGCCGGCCCTCGCGGTGCGCTCGTCCTGCGGCGCGCGCGCGGCCTGCGAATCGGACTGCTCCTGGTCCTGCTGGCCTGGGGCATCGCGTCGCTGCTTCGGGTGCCGCCCCTCCGCGCGGAGATGGCTCCCCTGGAGGTCGGCGAGCCGCTGCGCATCGCGTCGATCGCGGCGGTGGCTCTCTACGCCTTCGCCGCGTGGCACTTCCTGCGCCTCTATCGGTTCCGCCGACGGCCCCTGCTGCTCGCCATCGTCGCCGCCGTCATCCTCCTTGCCGAGTCGATGATCACCGTCGCATTCAGCCGCGACTGGCACTTGTCATGGTGGGAGTGGCACCTGCTCATGGCGCTTGGATTCGGCGCCGTCGCTCTCGGCGCGCGCGTCGAGTATCGACGCGAAGGCTCACTCACGGGCGCCTTCGGCGGCCTCTACCTCTCGAGCACCCTCGACCGGCTGGATCGCTGGCACGCGGACGCGCTCTCGGATCTCGCCACCGCGAGTGCCGAGGGTCGATCAACCGACGGGGTCCTGCAGCGGCTGCGGATGGACGGCGCCACGACCGAGGAGCTGGCGCTGCTTGAGCGGGCCGGCGACGAGCTCCACCGTGCGGATGAGCTTCTCCGCGCCTACATGCCGCAGCAATTCGTGGCGCAGGCACGGACCGATCCGGGCCAGGCCCGCGTCGGAAGCGGCGGGGAGCGTGAGGTCACCGTCCTCTTCGCCGACCTCGCCGGGTATACGTCCTTCAGCGAGCGCCACGCTCCGACCGAGGTGGTCGAGCTGTTGAATTCGGTGTGGACGGCATCGGTCCCGATCATCACCCGCGAGGATGGGCTGATCGAGAGCTTCACAGGTGATGGACTGCTCGTGATCTTCAACGCGGTCGGCGACCAACCCGACCACGCGCGCCGGGCGGCCCGCGCCGCCGTCGGCATCCGTGCGGCGGTCGACGCGGTCGGCGCCGGCCGACCGGGACCGACGCCGCGCTTCCACATCGGCATCAACACGGGGCCGGCCTTCGTCGGTACCGTCGGCGCGGCCGGCCGACGTAGCTTCTCGGCCATCGGCGACACGACGAACCTCGGGTCGCGCCTTCAGGCCGCGGCCAGGCCCGGCGAGATCGTCGTCGGCGAGGCCACATGGGCCGGGCTCGGCTCGCTGGCGCAGGGCGAGGCACTGCCGCCCCTCCGCGTCAAGGGCAAACGCGAGCCGGTCCGAGCCTGGCTCCTCGAGCCGGCCGCGCCCGCTTGATCAGCGAACGCCCTCGTGCGCCGGGTAGCTGATCTCCAGCGGCTGCCCGGTCTCGAGCAACGTCTTTAGGCCCGAGAGGATCGGCACCCACCCGTGAGCCACGGACTTGAAGGTCGACGTCTCACCATCGAATTCATCGTGGGTGAGGGTCAGGAGCGTGGCCGCGCCGCGCGGCTCAATCGCCCAGGTGCATCGCGACGGCGACTCATCGGTGCCGGGGAAGAAGAAGGTGTGGACCAGGCGCCGGGGCGCATCGGCCTCGACGATCTCGCACTGGATCGCCTCGGTGCCGTCGGGGTTGCGGTAGACAATCGGCGAGCCCGGCTTCCAGTCAGACTCGACGTCGTTTCCGTAGTAGTACTGACGCGTGAACTCCGACTCGGTGAGCGCCCGCCAGACCTCCTCCGGCGTGGCGCGGATGTAGACCTCGTAGACGTGCTTGGGTGACTCGGCCATGGCTCGCTTCTCCACCGTGTGCTTGACGTCCGCCATCGCGCCGACCAGCGGGGCCGCGTAGCGGCTGATCCATCGGTCGGCGATCAGGCGGATCGGAACCGGGTTGAGGAAGTGGAGCTTGCGGCGTCCGTCGCGGCGGGTCGTGACCAGGTGCGCATCCTCGAGGACGCTGAGGTGTTTCATCACGCCGAATCGCGTCATCTGCGGCAGCGCCTCGACCAGCTCCCCTAGCGCCAGGCCGTCTCGCTCGCGCAGGCGGTCGAGCAGGATGCGCCGATGCGGATCCGCCAGCGCCCTGAATGCCGGCTCCAGCTCCTCCATAGATACGGTGGACTATATGTGACCGATTGGTCACGTGTCAAGGATTCCGCCATTTGTGCGGCCCATACGCCCGCCCCACGGGCGTCGACCGAAGCTAGCGGGCGGCACCCGCCCCACGGGCGTATCGGCCACTGATCGGCCGGATTCCCACCCCACGATAGCTTTGGCCACCGGTTGCCGGCTGCTCGGCCTCAAAGCCGCCCGTCCCACGGGATTTCGGCCACTGATTCGCCGATACGACCGCCCCAGGGGAATCGACCGACGCAGCAAGTCGCGCCCGCGGGCTCACGCGAGTTGCCCCGCCGGGCGCCGGAATGACCGATGTACGCGCGATCACACGAAGCGGAGCGCGTCGGTCTCCGGCTCGTCGAGGGAGCGGGCACAGGTCGGGCACCAGAGGCGGGCCTCGACAGGGGTGCCGCATAGGGCGTGGCGCATCGGCTCGGCATGGGCGGAGCCGCGGGAGCCCCAGTCGGCCAGGAGGCGGAGCACGCCGGCCAGCTCGTGGCCCTCATCGGTCAGGGCGTATGTGAAGCGCGGTGGGCGCTCGGAGTAGGGTGTGGCGCGCACGATGCGCTCCCCCTCCAGGCGGCGCAGGCGGTCGGCGAGGATGTTCGGCGCGATGCCAGCGACCGCTTCGGAGAGCTCGCCGAAACGACGCGGCCCCTCCAACAATGCCTCGATGAGCAGGAGGCTCCATCGGTCGCCGACGCGCTCGAGGGCTGCCGCCAGGGGCGAGGTCGCTGCCATGGGCCGATCGTAGGGCATCGGTCTTGACAGGTGCTGTCGAAGGAGTAACTTGCGCATTGCAAGTCACATCTTACTAGCGGAGAGCAAGCAACCCATGGCAACCCTGGCTGATGTGGGTCGGGAGATCGGCGAGATCGCGGAGCGAGTTGGGCCGTCGGTGGTCGGGATCGGCAACCGATGGCGCGGCGGCTCGGGCGTGGTGATCGCCGAGAACCGGATCCTGACCAACGCGCACAACCTGCATGGCGACGAGGTGACGGTCACCTTCGCCGATGGACGCACCGCCGATGCGACCGTCGCCGGCGTCGACGGCGACGGCGACCTGGCGGTCCTGGAGGTGGACACGAGCGGCGCCGGAGCCCTGGCACTCGGCACCGATGTGCCCGGCGTGGGCACACCGGTCGTGGCGCTCGGCAACCCGAACGGGCATGGCCCGCGCGTCACGTTCGGCTTCGTGAGCGGCACTGGCCGATCGTTCCGAGGTCCCCGCGGACGGCGCGTGGCCGGGGCGGTCGAGCACACCGCGCCGCTCATGCCCGGCAGCTCCGGTGGTCCGGTGGTCGACCTCGAGGGCAACCTGCTCGGCATCAATACCAACCGGCTGGGCAACGGCTTCTACCTGGCCATCGCCGCCGATGCGACCCTGCGCGACCGGGTCAGCGCCCTCGGGCGCGGCGAGTCGCCGAAGCGGCGCCGCCTCGGCGTCGGGCTGGCACCGTCGCACGTCGCCAAGCAGCTGCGACGAGCCGTCGGCCTGCCGGAGCGCGAGGGGTTGCTGGTCCGTGAAGTCGAGGACGACTCCCCCGCCGCGAAGGCCGGCATCGCCGAGGGCGACCTGCTGGTGGCGATCGGCGGCAAGGAGATCGGCGGTGCCGACGACCTGTTCGAGGCGCTTGCCGGCGAGGGGCCGCTTGAGCTGACGCTCGTCCGCGGCACGGAGGAGCGGACGGTAACGGTCACCCCGTGACGACGGCCGTCGACGATCGGGTGCGCCGCGCGCTGGAGCGCGGCCACCGGATCGACATCACGACCACTGGGCGCAAGAGCGGGCGGCCGCGGCGGATCGAGCTCGTCTTCCACAATGTCGACGGGCGCATCTACATCAGCGGCCGGCCGGGCTGGCCGCGCGGCTGGATCGCCAACCTGCGCGCGAACCCGGAGATGACCCTCCACCTCAAGGGACCGATCGCTCAGGCCGACCTGCCCGCACACGGGCGCGTCATCCTCGAGCGCGAGGAGCGCGAGCGCGTACTGGCGCCGATCGCCGCGAGCTGGGGCTACGAGCTCGGGCTGATGGTCGAGTCGGCGCCGCTCATCGAGGTCACCCTCGACTGACGTCGGGCAGGTTGGCGAGCGACTCGCCGGCCCGGCACTCGACCCGGCCGTCGTCGCCGATGACGATCGCGCGGCCGGTGCCCTCCGCCGACCAGCCGAGACGTGACCGCCAGACGGCGGCCGTTCGCGTGTCGAGCCCGAGCAGCACCGCCCCCCGCCCCGCCGCGTCGATCGACGGCAGCCATCCCTCGCCGAACTCCTCGAAGTGCGGGACCACCGCAACCCCGGGCACGACCCCGAGCGCCGGCGCGAACCTGCGCCGAGCGTGCGACATGCCCGAGCGGATGAGCGTCCATTGCCCGAGGGCCATCGCGCCGGCCGACGACCCGGCCAGCACGGCGCCTCCACTCCGCCAGGCGTCGACGATCGCGTCCCAGGCCGGCGTCCCGGCGAGGAGCTTCACGACCAGTCCCGGATCGCCGCCGCACAGGTAGAAGCCGCGGCCGGCCCGGGCAGCCTCGACAATCGACGGATCGGCGGCATCCCGGCGACCGCGCAGGCGAAGCTCGGTGACCTCGAGCCCGATGCCGGCGAACCATCGACGCGCGGTGGCCACCGCGCGATCGGGATCCTGGCGCACGGCGGCGGTTCCGATCACGTATGCCGGGCCGGCGGTCGCCACATCGGCGAAGAGGCGGTCATGTGGCTCGTTGCCGGGCAGGAACTCGGCGCCACCGACGAGAATCAGCGGTCCGGCTGGCATGCGTACCATGCTCGCATGGCCGGACCTGTGTCGACGACCTTCGACCTCGTCGTCATCGGTGGCGGACCGGCCGGAGTGACTGCGGCGCTGCGCGGCGCGGAGCTTGGCGCGCGCGTCGCCCTCGTCGAGCGAGACCGACCCGGCGGCACCTGCACCGATGACGGCTGCGCACCGACCCGCGTGCTGGCCAAGGCCGCGCGCCTCGTCCGCGACGCCGAGCAGCTCGCCGACTACGGGCTGAGCGCGCCACCACCGACGCTCGACCTCGCGGCGCTGATGGCGGCTACGCAGCGCATCGTCTACGAGCTCCACGAGAAGAAGCAGCTGGTCGGTCACCTCGAGGGCGCCGGCGTCCGCGCTGTCCGCGGCCAGGGACCGGCGCGGTTCGTCGATCCGCACCGATTGGAGCTAGATGGGCACTCCATCCGCGCCGAGCGCGTGATCATCGCCTGCGGCGGACATGCGCGACGGCTCGGATTCCCGGGCAGCGAGCTGGCGCTGACGCACAGCGACATCTGGGCGCTCACCGAGGTGCCCGCCCGGCTCTGCATCGTGGGCGGTGCCGCGACCGGGCTGCAGCTCGCGTCGATCTTCGCCGCCTTCGGCTCGAAGGTGTCGGTGCTCGAGATGGCGCCGCGCATCGTGCCGGGCGAGGACGCCGACATTTCGGCCGCGCTCGGCGAGGCATTCGCGGCCAATGGGATCGCGGTGGCGACCGGGATCGGCGGAGTGGACGAGATCCGCAGGACCGATCGCGGCCTCGCGGTCCGCCATCGCGTCGGCTACGACACCCGCGAGATCGAGACCGATGCAGTCGTGATGGCCGTTGGTTGGCCGGGCAACCTCGACGGCCTCGGGTTGGAGGCCGCCGGCGTCGAGGTCGCGCGGGGGTACGTGACCGTCGACGACACGCTGCGCACCTCGGTGCCGCATATCTGGGCAGCGGGGGACGTGACGGGGCGGATGATGCTCGTCCAGAGCGCCACGTACGAGGGCCGCATCGCCGCGGAGAACGCCCTCGGCTCGTCCGACCGGGCGCTGCACCACGAGATCGTCGCCCACGGCGGCTTCACCGACCCGGAGTACGGCAGCGTCGGCGTCGCTCAGGCTGATGCGCCCGACGACGCGGTGTTCGGCCGGGTCGCCTATGCCGACCTCGATCGGGCGGTCATCGATCGGCGCACCGAGGGCTTCTGCAAGCTCGTGGTCGATCGGTCCAGCCGGCGGATCGTCGGTGCGCACGTCGTCGGCGAGCAGGCCGTCGAGGTGATCCAGATCGCGGCCGCCGCGATGGCCGCCGAGATACGCGTCGAGCGCCTCGCCGAGGTCGAGTTCGCCTACCCGACGTTCACCTCGATCGTCGGCCTCGCCGCGCGCCAGGTCGTGCACGCCCTGCGGCTCGGTCCCGAGGCCGACGCGTGGGAGGCGATGGGCCGCCCGCGACAGGTCGAGTGGGAGCGTCGCGAGCCGTAGACTGCGGCGCATGTTCGAGCGCGTGCACGTCATCGGCACCGGGCGGGCCGGGGGCGCCATCCGCAGCCGGCTGCTGGAACGCGGCATGATCGTCAGCGAAGGCCGCGTGCCGGACCCGAATGCCGAGCTCGTGATGTTGTGCGTGCCCGACCACGTGATCGGCGAGGTCGCGGCCGGCGTGGGCATCGGTCCCTGGGTTGCCCATGTCAGCGGCGCGACCCACCTGTCCGCGCTGGAACCGCACGTGAACCGCTTCAGCGTGCATCCGCTGCAGACGCTCACGCGCGAGCGCGGGCCGGAGCAGCTCGACGGGGCATGGGGCGCCGTCAGCGCCGAGACCGATGGCGCCCTCGCCCGCGCCCGCTGGCTGGCCGAAACGCTCGGCCTCCGGCCCTTCGAGGTGGCCGACCGGGACCGCACGCTCTACCACGCCGCGGCGGTCATCGGCGGCAACTACCTCGTCACGCTGTGGCGGGTGGCGACGCGGCTGCTCGAGCAGGTCGGGGCGCCGCCGGAGGCGATCGTGCCGCTCATGACCCGCACGATCGAGAATGGCTTCGACCTGACCGGACCGATCGCGCGCGGCGACTGGACGACGGTCGAGGCCCACTTCGCGGCACTGGAGGAGCGCGACCCGGACCTCGTGCCGCTGTATCGGGCGCTGGCGGAGGCGACGCGGCCGTGAGGATCGTGCGCACCGTCGCAGAGGTGCGCGAGGCGCTTCGCGAGCCGCGGGGGCGCGACGAGCGAATCGGGCTGGTGCCGACGATGGGCGCCTTCCATGCCGGGCACATCGCCCTCATGCGCGCGGCGCGCGAGGCGTCCGACGTCGTCGTGGTGAGCCTCTTCGTGAACCCGTCGCAGTTCAACGCGGCCGATGACCTCGCACGCTACCCGCGCGACGAGGCGGCCGATGCAGCCGTGGCCGACGCGGAGGGCGTCGACGTGCTCTTCGCACCGTCCGCCGATGAGCTCTTCCCAGCGGGGTTCGACACGTGGGTCGAGCCGGGGTCGCTGGGGGACGTGCTGGAGGGAGCGGCGCGTCCGGGCCACTTCCGCGGCGTGGCGACGGTGTGCGCGAAGCTGTTCGCGATCGTCGCGCCGGACGTCGCCTGGTTCGGGCAGAAGGACGCGCAGCAGGTGGCGGTCGTGCGACGAATGGTGGCCGACCTGAACCTGCCGGTGACGATCGAGGTGCGGCCGACGGTCCGCAATCCGGATGGCCTGGCGCTGTCGTCACGCAACGTGTTCCTGACCGATGAAGAGCGCGTCGTTGCCCTGGCGCTGCCGCGGGCGCTCGAGGCGGGGGCTGAGGCGCAGGCTGCCGGTGGCGATCCCGTGGCGGCGGCGCACTCGATCCTCGACGCGGAGCACGGCCTCTCTGTCGACTACGTGGCGGTCGCCGACTTCGGGTCGCCCACCCTGGTCGCGGCCGTGCGGGTCGGGAGGACGCGGCTCATCGACAACCTGGTGCTCATCGACTCCTGACCGGCATCAGGGGCTTGCCGTGGAGCGAGGTATCGGCGAATCAAAGGCCGGAATCCCGTGGGGCGGGAGGCTCAGACGCCGAAGCGGCTGACCTCGGTCGCCAGCGCTCCCGTGGTGCGGGAATTCGGCCAATCAGTGGCCGATACGCCCGCCGGGCGGCAGCGCCACCGTGGCGCAGGCGTCGAGCACGCCGCCGAGATCTGGTACGTGCGCGACCTCTACGCGGCATCGCGTTGACAATCGGAGCGGCGGGGTGGACGCTTCGCCGATGACCGAGCTGCGCGCCCGTGAGCCGCTGACGCTCCCGGAGATCCTCGCGATGAAGCCGGCGGGGATGAACATCGTGATGGTCACCGCGTACGACCATCCGTCGGCGCGGCTCGCCTCCGAGGCCGGCGTCGACCTCATCCTGGTCGGCGATTCGGCCGGCAACAACGTGCTCGGCTACGACTCGACCGTGCCGGTGACGATGGACGAGGCCGTCATGCTGACCGCGGCCGTGGCGCGCGCGCGTCCGCGCGCGCTGGTCATCGGTGACATGCCGTTCGGGTCCTTCCAGCCGTCCGACGCGCAGGCGGTGCGCAACGCGGTGCGCTTCGTCAAGGCGGGGGCCGATGCGGTCAAGCTCGAGGGTGGCGGACCGATGGTCTCGCGCGTCCGCGCGATCGTCGGCGCCGGCGTGCCGGTCATGGGCCACCTGGGCCTGACGCCGCAATCGGCCACGAAGCTCGGCGGCATGAAGGCCCAGGGCCGAACGGCAGAAGCCGCGCGGCAGCTGCTTGCCGACGCGCGCGAGCTCGAGGCAGCCGGGATCTTCTCGCTGGTCCTGGAGTCGGTGCCGGCGCGGATCGGCGCGCATGTGAGCGAGGCGTTGTCGATTCCCACGATCGGCATCGGCGCGGGCCCTGGAACCGATGGCCAGGTGCTCGTCTGGCACGACCTGCTCGGGATCAACGAGGGCGTAGCGCCGCGATTCGTGAAGCGATATGCCGACGTCGCCGGCGAGATACGCCGCGGGCTCGAGGCATTCGCCGCCGAGGTGCGATCCGGCGCGTACCCGGCCGACGAGCACGTCTACAAGATCAACGCCGAGGAGCTGCGCGCCTTCGAGGCCGATCTCGAGTAGGTCCGCGTTTTCACCGGGCGAAGGTAACGGCGAAGAGGCGCCTCACATCGGCCTGTCGATGGTCTCGGTCTGCACAGGGTGATCAGGACGACGATCCAGGGCCGCCTTCTTCGCCAATAGCTCCACCAGGTGAAATCGCCTCAGCGACGCTTCGTTCGATCGCTTCGCCCGCCGCATCGACGGCCGCAATCCCGAGCGCGACGAACGCCTCGGCAGCCATCCGCGTGCCGTCACCGGTGCTCATCGTGAAGACGACGTCGCCGTCGAAGAGCGTGTGCGTCGGGCGGATGCCGATCGCCAGCGCGTCGTGGCCGAGCTCGGCGAGCTTCCGGCACTGGGCGCGGTCGAGGTTCGCATCGGTCCCGAGCACGACGAGCGTCGTGTTACCAGAACTCGGCGGCTGGGTCGCGCCCGATGTCCGAACCAGCGGCCTGCCGTCGCGGGCATGGATGTCGCCGATCGCGTTGTTCACGACCAGCGCGCCGACGGTCGAGCCGTCCGCGAGCCGGCGAGCCGCACTGCCGGTGCCGCCAGGCTTCGCCTGGTCAGGCCCGCCCATCTTGGCGACGGTCGCGCCGGTGCCAGCCCCGATCCGTCCCTCGAGCGGGCCATCGTTGCGCTCGGCAGCCAGGGTGGCGGCGTGGCCGGCGTCGGCATCGGGAAAGGCGAGCGGGTCGCCGACCCCAAGGTCGAAGAGAATCGCGGCCGGCACGATCGGTACCGGTCGGACCACGGTCGCATACCCAACACCACGCTCCGCCAGCCTGCGCATGACGCCGTCCGCCGCCGCCAGCCCGAAGGCCGAGCCGCCGGCGAGGCAGATCGCGTTGATGCGCTCGACGAGCGCGGTCGGACGGAGCAGATCGGTCTCGCGCGTGCCCGGCGCCGAGCCGCGCACATCCACCCCGGCCACGGCTCCGGAATCCGGCGCCAGGACCACGGTGCAGCCGGTCAACCGGGTCTCATCGGTCCAGTGGCCGACCCGGAAGCCGGGGACGTCGCGCAGGGTGAGGGGCTCGGTCATCGGTGCCGATGCTAGCGCGGCAGCGCCGGCGCCGGGACCGCCGCCGGATGGTCAACCAATTGATTGAACATGGGTCGGTTCGCTCCCACGGGCGGCGGTTCGGAGGCCACAGCCCCACTCTGCGATGATGGGCACCGTATGACCGAGGATCCCCGATGAGCCGGCGGCGCCGGTTCCGGCCGGGCAGCCAGAGAACCGCGAAGGCAACCCGACCGTCGACCGACGCCGTCCAGGCCGGCCGCTCGCAGACGGCGCTCGCGGCCGACACGCGGCACGAGGGGCTCGCCGTCACCCATCGGTTCGACCCCGGCTCGCAGGGTCAGCCGTTCGCCGCGACCGTCCGCTTCCGAGGGCGGCGCGAGGCCATCAGCGGAAAACCACGGCCGGGCGACACGTTCAGCGTCGAGGAACGCGTCGAGCACGTCGTGCCGGGCAGCGGGCCGGTGTCGGTGACGACCCACGTCTTCGGTCTCAATCCCGGCGACTGGACCGTGACCGCCGAGCTCATCCGCGCGGCCGGCCTCGGTCCCACACGTGCGACCGCCGCCAAGGGCGGTCAGACGCTCCCCCGCGCACGCTGGTCGTGGCTGCGGTGGCGCCTCGCCGACGCGCCCTTCGGGCCGGTCAACACGCGCTGGAGCCCGCTCGTGCGCCTGACGCCGATGCCGGCCGTCATCCACGGCAGCTGGACCGCCCTCGTCGGGCTGGGGATCGTCATCGGCATCCTCGCGCTGCTGTGGTTCCTCTCGTTCGAGGGCATCGAGCCCGGACCGGCGGTGATCGTGGCGGTCGTTGCCGTGCTCGGCGGGATCGTCGGTGCGAAGCTCTGGTACGTCATCCTCAGGCCGCGACGGTGGCGGCAGTCGCTGACCGAGGGCTGGTCGATCGATGGGTCGATCGGCGCCGCGCCGGTCGCCGCCGTGATCGCGATGCTCATCCTCGACCTGCCCGTGCTCGCATTCCTCGACGCCGGTGCCCCGGCGTTCTTCGTCGGCGTCGGCATCGGGAGGCTCGGCTGCTTCTTCACCGGCTGCTGCGCCGGGCGCTGCACGACGTCGCGGTGGGGCATCTGGTCGTCGGACCGCCGCGTCGGCGCGAAGCGCATCCCGACGCAGCTCATGGAGTCCGGGCTCGGCATCGGCCTGGCGATCACCTTCGGCGCGCTCGACGCCTCGGGCATCCTGCCGGTGGACGGCATCGTGTTCGTGGCGGGCGTCGGTTCGTACCTGGCCGGACGCCAGCTGCTGCTGCGACTGCGGTCGGACTCGCGCAGCTCGTCGCTGGGGATGGAGGGTCGCAGGCGAGCCACCGCCGTCTGAGCGATCATTGGCGGGTATGGCCGACCTCCGCCAGAGCGAACGGGCCAAGCTCCCCGACAGCGCCTTCGCCTACATCGACTCGACCGGTCGACGGCGCCTCCCGATTCACGACGAGGCGCACGTCCGCAACGCGCTGGCCCGGTTCAACCGCGTGCTCTTCGAGGACGACGCGGGGCGCGACAAAGCACGCACGAAGCTGCTGAAGGCGGCCAAGCGCCACGGCATCCTGCCGGTCGGGTTCATCGACGGCCAGATCCGCCCGAAGCTGCCAACGGGACAGCTCACGCTCCTTTTCGCCGACGTCGAGGGCTCCAGCCTGCACGTGGCAGCGCTCGAGGACCGATACGGACCGATGCTCAGCGCCGTCCGCCGCATCGAGCGAGCGGCCGTGCGCACCGGCGGCGGCTTCGAGGTCGATGCCCGCGCCGACGAGTTCTTCGCGGTCTTCAGATCCGCACCCGCCGCGGTAGATGCCGCGATCGAGATCCAGCGAGCGATGGCTTCCCACGCGTGGCCCGATGGCCGAACGGTTCGTGTCCGGATCGGCCTGCACACCGGGCGGCCGACCCGCACATCATCGGGGTATGAGGGGATCAGCGTGAACGCTGCATCGCGCCTGTGCGCCTGCGGCCACGGCGGCCAGGTCGTGCTGTCCCGCGCCGTCCGCGCTGCCCTCGCCGATGCGCCCGCCTACGAGATGCGCCACCTCGGCACACACCGGCTTCGTGGCATCCCCGACGAGCACGACATCTACCAGGTGCTCGCACCGGACCTCATCGATGGCTTCCCGCCACTGCGGCTGGAGGTGGCGGGCGACGCCGGATACCGCATCCCGCACTGAAGCGCGGGGTGCGTCAGGATCCGGGCCAGCGCTCGAGGACGACCTCCGCATCCGCGGGGTCCATCCGATAGCCGCGCACTTCGGGGTCCCAGGTGATCAGGTCCCGTCGCGCAACGCGTCGCATGACCTTGTTCGGGCCGGCCACGATGCCGGCAAAGGCGGTTCCGGTGCGCTTGCCATACCGCTGCGTCAGTTCGGCGTCGAGCGCCAGGGCAGCGTTGCGTGCTGAATGCTCCGCCACTTCGCGCAGCAGGCGGCGGCTGTCGGTGCCGCGGATGGCGTTGAGCACCTCGCCAAGCTGGCGTCGCCGAAGGTCCTCCTGGTCTGCCGTCTGCCCGTTGCCGCTCGCGAAGCCGGGCTGACGCTGCGGCCCCATCACCCAGCGCCAGGCCAGCGCGAGCAGCTCGTCCTCGGTTCCGGCCTCGAACTCGATCCTCGGCATGCTGTAATGTCCTGTACATCTATGTAACGAATTCGGCGCGAATATATCACAGGGAGATCTGTGCTAGACTGCGTCCAACGGCTGCAAGGCTGCGAACGATTCCTCTGGCCCTTCGACCGACGGCGAGCCATCGCGTATCCGCTTCGTGTCGACTTGGCCGCAATGGGGGCAGAGGAGTGACTATGCGTTACACGCGAATCTCAACCTACGAAGTGACCAATGGCACGTTCGACGAGCTGACCGGCATGGCCGAGAAGGGCATCCTTCCGACCTTCGAAAAGGAGCCGGGCTTCGTGAACTACGGACTGGTCGACATCGGCGACCACAAGTTCGTTTCGATCAGCATCTGGGAGACCCGCGAGACGGCCGAAAAGTCGGCCCTCATCGCCGCGAGCTGGGTCAAGGAGAACCTCTCCGACCGCGTTCGCCTGGTGACCGGCTACGTGGGCAACCTGGCCCTCTTCCACGGCGCACCCGTCTCCGCCTAGATCCCGTTCCTGGCGGTCCTCGCGGCCGGTCGGCCTACCCGCCGGCCCCCAGGACAGCCAACATCGATCGCCCCGGCTCGCTGCCGGGGCGTTCTTTGTGTCTGGGAGTCCTCAGTGGCTTTCGGACACCTGCGCCGTGCAGTCCGAGCAGACCTGGTCCAGGCCGTCGAGATCGCGCTGCTCGACCGATGCCGGGTAGTTGCGTCCGCAGAAGGTGCGATGACCGATGAGCTGGCCGTCGCTCCAGCGCTCCGCCCGGGCGATGTGCCAGATGTTCTCGTTGGCACCCTGGAGACCGAACGGTGACTCCGGGCGCATCTCTTCTGCCATCGCCGAGAGTCTACGCGGGGACGCGCCGTGCGGGAGAGGATGGTCGGGGCGAGAGGATTTGAACCTCCGACTTCGTCGTCCCGAACGACGCGCGCTACCAGGCTGCGCCACGCCCCGACCGAGCGGCCATCCTAGCAGGCGACCCCAGCCCGGTCCAACCCGGCGGCCCGTATCGTACGCGGGATGTTGGCCCGTTTCTTCGACCGGACCGATGCGCAGCTGCTGGCCTGGACGCTCCTCACGAAGGTCGGCGTGCTCACGATCGGCTACGCGGCGCTGTGGGCGGCGACCGGAGCGGCGCCGGGGCCGTTCGACCCGTGGCACCGCTGGGACGCGCCGCACTACACCGACATCGCCGTCTTCGGCTACATGGCCGACGATCCCGGCAACCTGAGCGCGCAGGGCTACCAGCAGGTCTTTCCCGGCGACCTCGACCTGTACATCGTCTTCTTTCCGCTCTTCCCGTGGCTGGTGGCTGCGGTGGATGCGGTGGGCGGCGATCCGATCGCATCTGCCTTCGTCGTGTCGACCGTCGCTTCGCTCTTCGTGGCCCCGGTCCTGTATCGGCTCGTAAACGTCGACCTTGGCCACCGCATCGGCCTGTGGTCGGCCGGACTGCTGCTCATCTTCCCCACCGCGTTCTTCCTGCACATCGGATACACCGAGAGCCTCTTCCTGGCGCTCGCCTTCGGCTCGCTGTGGCTGGCGCGGTCGAACCGATGGTGGCTGGCCGGCCTCCTCGCAGCCCTGGCTGCCCTCACGCGGGTGAACGGGCTGATCCTCGTTCCGGCCCTGGTGGTCGAAGCGCTGCTCCAGTGGCGTGTCGACCCCGATCGGCGGCTCCGGGTCGAGTGGCTGGCGATCGCCGGCGTCGGCATCGGTTTCGGGGTCTACCTGGCCGTCAACCAGGTCGTCTACGGCGACCCGTTCGCCTTCAGCGAGATCCAGCGCGAGCACTGGTTCAAGCAGCTGACCTGGCCGTGGGAGGGGATCGCCGGAGTGATGGCCTGGTTCGGTGACCCGAACCCCGACAGCGCCTTCATGAATGGCGGCATGGAGCTGCTGTTCATCGCGATCGGGCTGGTGGCGACCGTGGCGACCGCGATCTGGCTGCGCCCGACGTGGGCGATCTGGATGGCCGGCAACTGGATCCTGAGCGTCAGCACCGGATTCGTGCTCAGCGTCCCGCGCTACAGCCTGGGCCTGTTCGGGATCATGGTGTGGGCGGCGATCATCGGCGAGCGATGGCGGGTCGCCGGCTGGGCCATCGCGGCCGGATCGGCGATCGCGATGGCGTACTTCGCCTGGCGGTTCGGCTCGGGCCAGTGGGCGTTCTGACCCCGGGCAACGAAGTGTCCCGAAGGAACCGCGGCGATCGTTGAGGTGATCTCGGATCGGCCAGCCGCCCCTTCGGGACGCGAGCATGGTTGCCGACCGATGCGCACAAAGACAAGCCGGGTTGTCCACGAGTTGGCTAGCATCAGACCGACTTATCCACATCCCGTCCCGAGCGAGGTGACCCGACCGATGCCCGCATCCACTGCACGGCGGGGTGCGCTGGCCCTGCTGCTTGCGGCATTGATCCTGTTCGTGCTCGGGTCGATCGAGATGGCGCGGGCGGCAACGCATGCCGTGACGATCGCCGATTTCGCGTTCTCCCCGCCGATGTTGACGATCACCACCGGCGACACGGTGACGTGGACGAACGAGGACCAGGTGGTCCATACCGCGACGAGTGCGACGGGTGCCTTCGACTCGGGGGACCTCGCGCAGGGCGCCTCGTTCAGCTTCACTTTCACGACCCCGGGCACGTATGCCTACCTCTGCACGCCGCATCCGGAGATGGCCGGACAGATCGTCGTGCAGGCCGCGGCGCCGGCCCAGACCGCAGCGCCGACTCCTGCCGGCGGTGGCGGAGGAATCCCGAACGTCGCGATGCGGCCCGGATGGCCGAACAGCGCGTTCCTCGCGGCGGGCCTCCTGCTGATCGGCGGTGCCGGGCTCATGGTCATCGCGAGGCGCCCGAGGGAGTAGGCCGACGCCGGAGGTCTCGCGGCCGCGGCACGACACCCGGCTCCGGTCGCTGGGCGACGGTTAACGCGAACGGAGCTCGCCGACGCCCGCCTTCGGCCGCGGTTCCAGCCGATAGGCGCCCCGGAACCATGAACGAGATGCCGAGGAACGGGGCGCGGAGCCCGCCCACTCGCAATAGCCGTCGCTGAGCGGCGGTCATCGCGGGGGCACACGATCGCGCGAGTCATGGTGAAACCTTCGGCGGATCGCGCGCCTCGATACGGGAACAACCACCCGTCGCAGATGGAGTTCCCATGCCCGCCGTTCGTCGCAGCACCCTGGCGCTCGCCCTCATCGGCGTCGTCGCGTCGTCCGTCACCCTCGTCGCTCCTCCGCCCACGCTGGGCGTCGAGCACGCCGTCGAGATCGGCGATTCCGTGTTCTCATCAGCGTCGCTGACCATCGCCGTCGGCGACACGGTGACCTGGAGGAACGCCGACGATCGCCCGCACACGGTGACTTCGAACGATGGCGCCTTCGACTCGGGCAACCTCGACGAGGGCCAGGGCTTCTCGTTCACGTTCAGCGAGCCCGGCACGTACACGTACCGATGCGACTACCACAGCGAGATGCAGGCGACGATCGTGGTCGAGGCGGAGTCCGCCGTCGCGCCGGCATCGGGCGGGTCCACTGCGCGCGGGACCGATGCGCCCGCGTCGGGCGAGGACGGTGCGACCGCGGCAGCGGCCTCTCATGCACCCGGCCATGGGGCCGGCCAGCCCGACACCGCGCTCCAGGCTCCGGTCTCGCTCGCCTGGATCGCGCCCCTGCTGATCGGCCTAGGGTTGGTCGCGTTCGCCTTCGGCCTCGTCCCGCCGGCGCGCGAGGCCGCGCGCGAGCGGGCGCGAAGCGCGGGGTGGCGCCGCTAACGAACTGAAGCAGCCACGAGCTCGTCAAGCGCCGCGCGTGTCGCATCGCCCAACGACAGGCTGGCGGCGACGTGGCCATCGGGACGGACGAGCCAGGCGCGACCGGCCCCGTACGGTGTCGACGACTCCACGGCGACCACTTCGACGCGGTCCGGCGCCTCCACCCCGCCGGCCGCGACAGCTACGAACGAGCGCCCCAGCCGATCCCGAAGCCTGCCGCCCGCTGTGAGCCACACGTCCGGGGCGACCGCACCAGGCTGCGGAAGGGCGGGATCCGGCGGCCGGGCCCGCGCAACGGCGTACGTCGCCGGCTCGGCAAGCCGGCCGGAGTTCACGCGAGCGCGGAACCAGGCGCTGCGGGGCGCCATGCGCAGCACGAGATCCCGCCAGGCGCGTCGCAAAGGCCCATGTGGCGCCATGAAGCGCATCGTGGCGTCGGTGACGCGAAGGTTCTCCCGAGCGACCGGCCGCCGCTCGGCTTCGTACGACTCCAGGAGCGTCGGCGAAGCCTCGCCCCGCAGCACCCAGGCGAGCTTCCACGCCAGGTTCTCGGCGTCGGCGACGCCCGAGTTCAGACCGCGCGCACCGAACGGCGACATGACGTGCGCCGCGTCGCCGGCCAGGAAGCAGCGGCCGGCACCGAACGCATCGGCGAGGCGCTGGCTGAATCGGTAGGCGGTCAGCCAGACGAGCTCGTAGGGCGTGTCGGGACCGATGACGGCGCGAATGCGCCGCTCCAGCCCACCCGTGGGGCGCTCGAGGTCCGCATCGGTCTCGGGAGGGACCTGCCAGTCGATCCGCCACACACCGTCGGGCTGGGGATGGATGAGGACCTGGCGCCCGGGATTCCAGGGCGGGTCGAAGTGAAAATGGCGCTCGTTCGTGAATGGCAGCTCGGCGCGAACATCGGCGATGAGGAAGCGGTCGTCGAAGCTGTAGCCGGCGAAGTCGATGCCGAGGGCGTGGCGGACGGTCGAGTGGGCACCGTCGCTGCCGACGAGGAAACCGGACCGATGCGAGACGGTGCCGGCACGGGTGTCGAAGGTGGCGCTGACACCGTCGGCGTCCTGGGTCAGCGCGGTGAGGCGGTGGCCGCGATGGATGCGCACCCCGAGCTCGATCGCTCGAGCCTCGAGCAGCTCCTCGACCTCCGACTGGCTGATATTGACGAATGGCGGGAAGTGCTCGTCGTCGCCGGGGAGGTGGACCTCGAACAACTGGCGGCCCCGGAAGTAGGTGCGGCCGACGCGCCACTGGATGCCCCGTCGCGCGGCCCGCTCGCCGACGCTCAGGCGTGCCCAGATCTCGAGGGTCTCGCGCTGCATGCAGATCGCCTTCGAGCCTGTCCGCTCGCGCTCAGCCTCCGCCTCGAAGAGGTCGACGCTGGCGCCGTGCTGGGCCAGGCGACCGGCCAGGGTCAGGCCGACCGCGCCTGCACCGACGACCGCCACGTCCGACACGGCGTGCATGATAGGCATCGGCGCGGTGGTAACCGCCCGCGTAACAGTGGCGATCTGCTTTCGTTCGTACGAGGATTGAGCAAGAGATGCGACGCGCTGCCAGGTCCATGACCCTCGCCGCGGCCGTGCTGCTGCTCGCCGGCTGCGCGCCTTCAGGCGGCGGGGCGAGCGGCGAGGCCACCGACGATGCCGCTGCCATCACCGTGGAGGTCGCGGAGACCGATGCGGGCCCCTCGCTGGCGGGACCAGACGGCCGCACGCTCTACATCTTCACGCAGGACACCGAGGGCACGAGCAACTGCACCGATGACTGCGCGGCGCTGTGGCCGCCCTTCGAGGTCGGGGCCGGGGCCACGGTCGAGGCCGGCGAGGGCGTGAGCGGCGAGCTCGGCATCATCGAGCGCGACGACGGCAATTCACAGGTGACCCACGACGGCATGCCGCTGTACTTCTACGCCGAGGACACGGAGCCCGGCGACGCGACCGGCGAGGGCGTCGGGGGCGTCTGGTTCATCGCCTCCCCGGAGGGCCAGGCGGGCGCCGGGGAGACCGACGACGCGGGCGCGACCGACGAGGCCGAGCCAACACCGGATTACGGCTACTAGTCTCCAGAGCTAGTCCTGGAGCGCGGCCCACACCTCGCGGTCGCGCTCCGCGGTCCAGATACGGGGGTGGTCGATGCCGTCCAGCTCGTCCCACGTGCGCTGGACGTTGAACGGCATGCAGTGCTCGAAGATCGGGAAGCCCGCGTAGCGTGGCGCGAGCTTCGCGTGGACCGACTCGAACGCATCCTTGAGGATGCCGCCGGCGTCCTTGACGGCGCGAGTGCCCTCGAGGGTCGTGCTGAGGAAGGCGCGCGTGTCCGCGATCGCGGTTGAAACCTCTCCGTCACGCACGACCGGGCCACGGCCGCCGACGAGCTGCGTGGGTTGCAGCGCCGCGACCTCGTCCAGCGTCGTGGTCGACCAGTCGGCGACGTGAGCGTCGCCCATGTACGGTGCCGCCTGCGCCTCGACGAGGTCGCCGGCGAAGCAGATGCGCTCGTCGGGCAGCCACACGACGAGGTCGCCCGAGGTGTGGCCGCGGCCGAGATACCAGAGCTCGACCGCGCGGTTCCCCAGGTCGAGGGTCAGGCGGTCGTCGACGGTGACGGTCGGATGGGTGAGGCCGGGAATCGACTCGGCGCCGAGGAAGAGGCGCGGCATCCGACCCTGCTCGCTGGCCCAGTCCTCGCTCCCCCGTTCGTCGATCAGCGCCTTCGTGTTGGCGTGTGCAACGATGCGGCGGGCGTCAAAGGCGCTGGCGCCGAGGGTGCGGACCGCGTGGTAGTGGGTCAGTACGAGGTCGCCGAAGGGAAGCCGGCTGATGTCCGCGCGGATGACGTCGATCCAGCGCTGCGCCATGACGGGCGTGGCGCGGGCCTCGATGGCGAGGATCGCATCGGTCCCGACGATGCATCCGACGTTCGGGTCGCCCTGCGCGGTGAAGGCGAAGACGCCGTCGGCCAGCTGCTCGAGCGTGGCCTCCTTTTCGGCCAGGTCCGTCGAGCTGGCAAAAGGCTTCGGCATCGACCGATGATAGCCGCCCTCGGCGTGCCGCTAGGATGCGCGCGGTGAGACTGCATCCCCTCCTCGCATCCCTCCTGCTGGCCCTGGGTTCCGCGGCGCTGGCCTTTCTCGCCGCGATCGTGGTCGACGCCATGAACCTCGGCATGGTCGCCGTCTCGGCCGCGGCCGCGGTCGTCATCGCCGTGGCGTATGCCATCCGGCCGGTCGATGGGCTCCTGGGCTTCGGCGTGGTGCTCCTGCTCACGGAGACCGTGGCGTTCTGGACCGGCGTCGACGTGCGCTACGGCGACGAGATCGGCGTCCTGCTGCTGGTCGTGACGGCCCTCGCCGTCCACCGGCGGCGGCTGGTGTTTCCGCGTCCCGGGTGGCGCGAGGTGGCGCTCGGAACGTTGTTCGTGATGGGGATCGTCTCGAGCCTCGTGCAGTCCGTGCCCATTCACGTCTGGCTGTTCGGCCTGGCGCTGCTCGCGAAGGCGTTCGTCTTCCTCTATCTCGTGATCTCGATGCCGGTGAGCGTCGACGAAGTGCGTCGGATGTCGACCGTCGCGCTCGGCGTGGCGCTCGTGATCCTCGGCATCGGGGCGGTCGAGTTCCTCGCTCCCGACCTCGCGACCCGGGTTCTCGGCGTGTATCCATACAACGAGTCGCGCGGATCGATCCAGATCGTGAACTCGTGGTTCACCGAACCGGGCCTGTACGGCTGGCTCGCGGCGTTCGTCTCATTGTTCCTCCTCGCCCGCTTCGTCGTGCTGCGACGCGCCTGGGCGTTGGTGCTGGCGCTCCTGGTCGGTGGCGCGGCCGTCCTCTCCGGCCGGCGCACTCCGGTCATCGGGCTCGTGATCGGCCTCGGCATCGGGGTACTGCACCAGGCGCTCGGACGCCACGTGTCGTGGCGGGCGTGGGCCGCGATCGGGGCCGGCGTGCTCCTCCTGGCGGCGGTGAGCATCCCGGCCATCGGAGGGTTCTACGCGCAGACCTTCACCGACTACGTCGGGCGGCCCGACGCGATCATGGAGGTACTCGAGGAGAACCCGCGACCCAGGAGGGTCCGGCGACTCCAACCCCGGGTGGCGCTGGCCGCCGGTTCGGTGGCCGTCGCCCGCGACGAGCTGCCGCTCGGCGTCGGCATCGGCCGCTACGGGAGCCACATGAGCCGGGAGGAGTACAGCCCGGTCTACGAGCGCTACGAGCTCCACCGCGTCTACGGCCTGCGGGAGCGCAGGCCGATCGCCGTGACCGACAACTTCTGGCCGATGGTGCTTGGCGAGACCGGCGTCATCGGCTTCGTCGCGGCCGTCGGCTTTTTCGCGCTCCTCCTGCGTGACACCTGGCGCGCGGCTGGGCCGAGAGCATCGCCCGAGATGGCGGCCTTCACCCTCGGCGCTCTCATGGTGTTCGCCGAGGCGCTGTTTCGCTCGGCGGCCGCGCCGGCCTTCGTCGCGCCGCCGATCGCCTACTGGGTCTTCGGTGCGATCGGGCTGGCATTGGCCCTGCGCGCCGATGGGCCGGCGGCTCCTGAGGCGGCGACGGGCTAGAGCGACGGCAGCTCGACCACCGAGGCCTCCACGATCCCGTCCGCGGCGCGGATCCGCTCGAGCAACGCCGCGTCGATTGGGTCGTCGACCGCGACGAACATCATGGCTTCGCCGTGCTCGGAGAGGCGCGACAGCTCCAGCGACGAGATGTTGATCTCGGCGTCGGCCAGGATCGTGCCGACCCGGCCAACGATGCCGGGGCGGTCCTGGTGGCGGGTGACGAGCATGATGCCGGCCAGCTCCGCGTCGATCGCGAAGCCGTCGAGGCCGGCGAGGTGTGGGCGCCCGTGTGCCGTCGACCCCGCCAGCGACAGGGTCGGCTCACCGTCGGCCGGGCCGATGGACAGCTCGACGAGCGACGCCCACGGCTCCGAGGACGCCGTCCGCGTCTCGCGGACGGTGAGTCCGCGCTCGTGGGCGACGACGTCGGCATTGACCGCGTTGACCCGCTGGTCCGTGACCGCCTCGAGGATGCCGGCGACGGCGGCGGTGCGGATCGGCGCGCACTCCCCGGCTGCGATCTCGCCGGCATAGGTCAGCGAGACCGAGTCGAAGGCGCCGGGCGCCAGCTGGCGGGCGAGGATCGCGAGGCGGCGGCCGAGCTCGACGTACGGTCGCAGGCGCGGCTGCGTCTCGGGCGCCACGGATGGCGCGTTGACGGCATACGGCGGGGTCACGCCGCCGAGCGCCATCAGCACCTGCTCGGCCATCTCGAGGCCAACCCGCTCCTGGGCCTCGGCGGTCGAGGCACCGAGGTGCGGCGTGAGGACGACGTTCGGGGCGCCACGGAGCGGGTTGTCGTGCGGCATCGGCTCGGTCGAGAAGACGTCCACGGCGGCGCCGGCCAGGTGGCCGGAGGCGAGCGCGTCGGCCAGAGCCAATTCGTCGACGATTCCGCCGCGGGCGACGTTGAGGACGAAGGCCCCCGGCTTGGTGGCCTCCAGCTGCGCGCGACCAAGGAGGTGCCGCGTCTGGGCGGTCAGGGGGGTGTGCACGGTGATCACGTCCGACCGATGCAACAGCTCCGCCAGCCCCACCAGCTTCGCCCCGGCCTCGGCCGCCTGGTCCTCGGTCAGGTAGGGGTCGGACGCCAGGACGCGCATCTCGAATCCGGCTGCGCGACGGGCAACCGCCCGACCGATCTTGCCGAGACCGATGACGCCGAGCGTCTTGCCACGCAGCTCGCGGCCGGTGTATCGGCTGCGCTCCCACTCGCCGGCAAGGACCGAGGCGTTCGCGTCCGGCACGCGGCGGAGCAAGGCGAGCATGAGGGCCATGGTGTGCTCCGCGGCCGCGATCGTATTGCCGGTCGGGGCGTTGACGATCATCACGCCTGCCCTCGTGGCCGCGTCGACGTCGATGCGGTCGATCCCGACGCTCGCCACGCCGACGACGCTCAGGCGCGGGGCGGCGGCGGCCAGAAGCTCGGCATCGACGCGGGTCTGCGAGCGGACGATGAGCGCGTCCCAGCCGCTTGTGTCGCGCAGCCGGTCCAGGAGCTCGGAACGCGATAGCCCGAGGCAGACTTCGCTCTCGTGGGCGGCGGAAAGGGCGTCGAGCCCGGGCTGGGCCACGGGCTCGATGACGAGGATGCGGGCCACGGCCCGAGTCTACCGCCCTCCGGACCGGGAACCGGGCCGGCGGTCAATCGAGCCTTGAAATCGCGTACAGTGGATCGATCGCGGCCGGCACGGGGCACGGGTGGAGGAAAGCGCATCCCGAGATGATTCGACGGCACCTCATGGCACTCAGGGTCGGCCTCATGCTGGCCGACTACATCCTGGCCGTGGCGGTCTTCTGGCTTGTGGCGGCGGTGCGGTTCAGCGACGGCGGCTCGTGGCGCTCCACCGGAATCGACCAGACGCTCAGCGCCCTCGTGTTCGCCGGCCTCTGGGTCGCGGTCATGTGGGCGTCCGGCATGTATCGGCTGAGCGTGCGCTGGCGAGTCTGGTCGGAGGTCCGCGATCTGGCTCGCGCCACGCTGCTCGTGCTGGCCATCACCCTGTCGGCTCTCTTCATCCTCAAGCTGACCGACGTCTCGCGCCTGTTCCTCGTCATGCTGTTCATCGCGCAGCCGACGGTGACCCTCGCCAGCCGTCTCCTCCTCCGTGCGGCGTTCGAAGCCCAGCGAAAGCAGGGCCTGGACCCCCGCTACATGCTGGTCGCGGGGGTCGGCCCGCTGGCACAGGACTTCGCAGATCGCATCGAGCGCCACCCGGGCCTGGGGCTCGAGATCATCGGGCACCTCGCCGCGCCGAGCGAGACCGATGCTGTGGTGACCCGACCCGTGCTCGGGTCGATCAATGACATCGAGGAGATCTTCCACACGCGGATCGTCGACGAGGTTGCCGTCTGCCTGCCGCCGAGCGCAGGCGCATACCTCGAGCCGATTTCGGGACTGGCCGCCGGGGAGGGGAAGACGGTCCGGATCGCGCTCGACCCGGTCGAAGAGCTGCTGCCCGGGGCGATCCAGGAAGAGTTCGACGGCATTCTCGTGCGCTCCATTGTCAATGACGGGCACCGCGAGGTCGGGCTGATCCTGAAGCGCGTGATCGACATCGTCGGCGCCGGCATCGGGCTCATCCTCACCTCCCCGTTCATGCTGGGAGCGGCAATCGCGATCGCCGTGAGCGTCGGCCGGCCGATCCTATTCCGGCAGACGAGGGTCGGGCTCCATGGCCGGCCGTTCACGATGCTGAAATTCCGCTCGATGGTCACGGACGCCGAACAGCAGCTCGACGAGATCGCCCACCTCAACGAGCGGAGCCGGGTTACCTTCAAGGCCAGCAACGACCCGCGCGTCACGTCGGTCGGGCGCTGGCTGCGGCGGACCTCGATCGACGAGCTGCCCCAGCTGTGGAACGTCCTGACCGGCTCGATGAGCCTCGTCGGCCCGCGGCCACCGCTCGAGCGCGAGGTCGAGGAGTACGACATCTGGCATCGACGGCGTCTGTCGATGAAGCCGGGGATCACCGGCCTGTGGCAGGTCGAGGCCCGTCACGATCCGGACTTCGACCGCTGGGTCGAGCATGACCTGGTCTACATCGACGGCTGGTCGATCTGGCTCGACCTGAAGATCCTGGCCCGAACGCTCCCGGCGCTGCTGGCCCACGGCGGCCGCTGACCCGCCGCTGGCGCAGGCCCGCCCAGTCTGTCGTCAGCGTGGCATTCGCCCACCTCCGTTACAATCGCCGCCGATCATCCGCGCCCGCCACGATGGAGCACAGCCACCACCCGATGACGGGCCTGCCCGACTACCGCCTCTCCCACCTCCAGGCTCTCGAAGCCGAGTCGATCCACATCTTCCGCGAGGTCGCGGCCGAGCTCGAGCGGCCCGCGCTCATGTTCTCCGGCGGCAAGGACTCGATCGTGATGCTGCGCCTCGCCGAGAAGGCGTTCTGGCCGGCGCGCATCCCGTTCCCGGTCCTCCACGTCGACACCGGCCTCAACTTTCCCGAGGTGATCGCGTTCCGCGATCGGCGCGTCGAGCAACTGAAGGTCGAGCTCATCGTCGCGTCCGTTCCCGACGCGATCGAGCGCGGGCTGGTCCGTCCCGAGCCGAACGGCTCTCGGAACCGGATCCAGACGCCCGTCCTGCTCGAGAGCGTCGAGACGCATCGCTTCACCGCTCTCTTCGGCGGCGCGCGGCGCGACGAGGAGAAGGCGCGCGCCAAGGAGCGGATCTTCAGCTTCCGCGACGAGTTCGGGCAGTGGGATCCGAAGAACCAGCGCCCGGAGCTGTGGAGCCTCTACAACGGACGCATCCATGTCGGCGAGTCGATCCGCGTCTTCCCGCTGTCGAACTGGACCGAGCTGGACGTCTGGCACTACATCGGCGCCGAGGAGCTCGAGATCCCGGAGCTGTACCTGGCGAGGGAGCGAGAGGTCTTCGAGCGCGACGGGATGCTTTACGCCGCGAACGAGCTCAGCCTGCCAAAGGATGGGGAGGCCCTGTTCAACGAGCGCGTCCGGTACCGGACGATGGGCGACGCGAACCTGACCGCGGCGGTGCGCTCCGATGCGGACACGATCGACAAGATCATCGCGGAGATCGCGATCACACGGCTCACGGAGCGTGGCGCCACGCGCGGCGACGATCGCGTCAGCGAGGCGGCCATGGAGGATCGGAAGAAGGAGGGATACTTCTGATGGACCTTCTCCGTTTCGCCACGGCCGGCTCGGTGGATGACGGCAAAAGCACGATGATCGGTCGTCTCCTCTACGACTCGAAGACGATATTCGAGGACCAGCTGGAGGCAGTCGAGCGCACGAGCCGCGCGATGGGCGTCGACTTCACGAACCTGGCGCTGCTGACCGACGGCCTGCGCGCCGAGCGCGAGCAGGGCATCACGATCGACGTGGCTTACCGGTACTTCGCGACGCCGAGGCGCAAGTTCATCATCGCCGACACGCCGGGGCACACCCAGTACACCCGGAACATGGTCACAGGCGCGTCGACCGCCGACCTGGCAATCGTCCTCGTGGACGCGCGCAAGGGCATGGTCGAGCAGAGCCGGCGGCACGCGTTCGTCGTCACGCTCCTGCGCGTCCCGCATCTCGTGGTGGCGGTGAACAAGATGGACCTGGTCGATTACGCGCAGGATGCATACGAGGAGATCCGCAGCGAGTTCGCGGCCTTCGCTTCGAAGCTGAGCGTCCCCGACCTCACCGTCATCCCGATCGCGGCGCTGCACGGCGACAACGTCGTGAGCCGCTCCGACAGGATGCCGTGGTACGACGGCCCCTCACTCCTCCACCACCTCGAGAACGTCCACATCGCGAGCGACCGGAACATGACCGACGTCCGATTTCCCGTGCAGTACGTGATCAGGCCGCAGTCGTCGGAATACCACGACTACCGAGGCTACGCCGGCACCGTCGCCGGTGGTGTCCTCAAGCCCGGCGACGAGGTGGTGGTCCTGCCCAGCGGGCTCGAGACCCGGATCGCGTCGATCGACACGGAGGATGGCCGGGTCGACGAGGCCTTCCCGCCGATGGCCGTCACCGTGCGCCTGGAGGACGACCTCGACGTCTCGCGAGGTGACATGATCTGCCGGCCGCACAATGCAGCGGCGGCCAGCCAGGATCTCGACGCCATGGTGTGCTGGATGTCCGACAATCCGCTCGTCACCGGGCGGAAGCTCGCGATCAAGCACACGACGCGGTCGGCGCGCGCGGTGGTGAAGGATCTGCGCTACCGGCTCGACGTGAACACCCTGCACCGCGACGAGTCCGCCGAGCAGTTGGCGCTGAACGACATCGGCCGCATCCACCTGCGGACCACCGTGCCACTGTTCGTGGACGACTACCGGCGAAACCGGGCGACCGGTGGCTTCATCCTTGTCGACGAGGCGACGAACGACACCGTCGGTGCCGGGATGGTGATCGGCGCCGAGTAGATCAGGAGGGCCCGCTCACAGGGGGAAGACGAGCGGGATGAGGACGAGCTGGAGCACGACGCACAGCAGGGTCAGCGGCGCGCCGAGGCGCGCGAAGTCGGTGAACCGGTAGCCGCCCAGCGCGTAGACCATCATGTTCGTCTGGTACCCGACCGGCGACAGGAACGAGAGGCTGGCCGACAGGGTGACCGCGATGACGAACGGCCGCGGATCGGCGCCGAGCGTGGCCGCGGTCGCGACCGCGAGCGGAAACAGCAGCACCGCCGCCGCGTTGTTGCTCAGCAGCTCGGTGATGATCACCGTCGCGAGGATCACAGCCGCCAGCGCGCCGATCGATCCGAGTGGCTCCATCACGCTGGTGACGAGCTCGGCCCCGGCCGCGGCCAGGCCGGTCGTCTCGACGGCCGCGCCGAGCCCGAAGGCGGCCGCGATGAGGACGATCAGGTTCAGGTCGATGGCATCTCGGGCCTGGCGCGGCGTGAGCACCCCCGTCACGAGGACGAGCAGCGCGGCCAGGATCGCGCCTTGGAGGATCGGCAACAGGCCGGTGGCGGTGGCGACGAGGAACCCGATCCCGATCGCGACGACGATCCAGGCCTTGCGTGGTGTCGCCGGGGGCGTACCACGGAGCGGCGCGATGACCAGGAAGTCGGGCCGGTTCCGCCATCGTTGACGGAATCGCGCGTCGGCGAGCACGAGCAGCGTGTCGCCCAGGCGCATGCGGACGTCGCCGAGCTTCGCGTCGACGCGATACCCGGCCCGGTGGATGGCGAGGACCGCGGCGTCGTAGCGGGCGCGGAAGCCACTCTCCTTCAGGGTGGCTCCGGCCAGCTCGCCGCCACCGACCACGACCTCGTAGAACGCGAGGCCGCCGGTCGCCAGCGCGTTGATCTGGCGGTTCTCCGACGACTCGAGACCGCGGATGCGCTGGAGGTCCACCACCTGGTCCACCCGGCCGACGAAGGTGAGCTCGTCGCCGCCCTCGAGGGTCTCGTCCGGCGCGACGGGAGCGATCGTCCGCGACCCGCGGGCGATCTCGACGAGGAAGACGCCCTGGAGATGCCGCAGTCCCGCCCGCTCGACGTCGCGACCATCGAGCGGACCACCCGCAGTGACGCGCATCGTCACCGTGAAGTCACGCCCGGTGCCCTCCACGTCGTCACGGGCACTGCCCCGGTCCGGCAGCAGCCAGGGCCCGACGACGACGAGCAGCAGGACCCCCGCAAGCGCGATCGGCAGGCCGACCGGCGTGAGCTCGAAAAGCGCCAGCGGCTCCATCTCGGCCTCGCGGAGCAGGCCCGAGACGGTCAGGTTCGTCGAGGTGCCGACGGTGGTGATGACTCCGCCCAGGACCGCCGCGAAGCTGACCGGCATGAGGAACCGCGAGATCGGCAGCCGGCGGCGCGAGGCCATCTCCATGACGGCCGGGACGGTCATCGCGACGAGGGTCGTGTTGTTGAGGAACGCCGAGATCCCGGCGAGCGGGAAGAGGAGCCGCACCAGGAGCACCCTCGCGCTGCTGACCCGGCTGAAGAGCGCGTCGACGACCGGCTGCATGATGCCCGCCACATCCACCGCTCGCGCAACGACCAGCAGGGCCGCGATGATGAAGGGCGCCTCGTTGCTGAACCCGGCAAAAGCCTCCTCCGCATCGATGATGCCGAGGAGGAAGAGCAGCATGCTCGCGCCGAACATGGCGACCGCCGGCTGGACGAGCTCGCGGGCCATCGCGACGATGAGCAGGATCACGACGGCCAGCGTGACCCAGGCCTGGAGCTCCATTCAGCGCGCGGTCATCTACGGATACAATTCCCCAGCTATCGGCTCGGGACCGAGCCGGACACGCTGGGAGAATACCGCTTGACAAACGCGATCGACGGTCGCAGCAGCATTGCAGAGGTCGCCGACGCGTTCCGAAATGCCCGCCGCATCACGGCCCTGTGTCACGAGAACCCCGATGCCGACACGATCGGCGCCGCCATCGCGGTGAGCCTGATCGGCGATCGGCTGGGAGCCGAGACCGAGATCGTCAGCGTGGACGTTCCCGCACCGATGTTCGCCTTCCTGCCGCGCATCGACGAGGTGCGCCGGCGGCCGGAGCTCGAGCCGGACCTTGCGGTCGTCTGCGACGCGGCCACCCTCGAGCGGGTGGGGCGCATCGCGGTCGACGAGGCCGCATGGCTGTCGCGAGCGCGCCTCGTCAACATCGACCATCACGTCAGCAACGACGGGTTCGGCGCGCTCAATCTCGTCGATCCAACCGCGGCCGCCACCTGTGAGGTCGTCGCGCGGCTGGCGCACGATCTCGAGGTCGAGCTCGACGCGCGCCTGGCGACCGCCCTCCTCACCGGGATCGTGCGCGACAGCCACGGCTTCTCCGACGCGGCCACGTCGGGTGACACACTGCGCTGGGCAGCGACGCTCGTCGATGCCGGTGCGCCGCTGGCGCAGATCCATCGCCACGTCCTGGCGGAGCTGCCCTATCCGACGATGGCGCTCTGGGGGCGGATGCTGAACGACATCGGACAGGGCGGCGAGGGGCGCATCGTGTACACGATCCTCACCCAGCGCATGCTCGACGAGACGGGAACGGAGCAGCACGATGCCGACGGTGTCGTCGAGTTCATGGCGAAGGCGAAGGGCGCGGACATCACCCTGCTGCTGCGCGAGATCGGGCCGGATGCGACGCGCGTGAGCATTCGCACGACCGACGGGGTCGACGCCACGCGAATCGCGGCGGCCTTCGGCGGAGGCGGACACGCCCGCCGCGCCGGCTGCACGCTCGACATGCCGCCCGCCAGGGCGCTCGACGCGCTGCTGGAGGTGTCCGCGGCGAACGACGGCACAACCACGCGGGGGTAGGCTCAGGAGCGCCGGGCAAGCGTGCGGCTGTCGGCGTAGACCTCACCGAGCACCCGATCGGCCAGGAAGGGGTCCGCAGCCGCCACGGCAGCGTCACGAAGCTCCTGGCGGGGCTGATCGACGGTCCACTCGATCGCGCGCGCGAGCGCCGTTGCAGCGCGCTCGTCGACCACCCGGCCCGTACCAGCGCCCCGGATGACGCGCGCCACCTGGCCGACGCCGGTGGTGACGATCGGCAGACCGCACGCCAACGCCTCGAACCCCACCGTCGGACCGGTCTCGTAGCGCGATGTGATCACCAGCACGTCCGAGGCGTTCATGAGCTCGGCGAGCCGCGTCCTCGCTACGGTTCGCACCAAGCGGACGGCGTCCGTCACGTCATGTGTGTCCAGTGCCCGGCGCAGCTCACCCTCCAGGCTCCCCTCACCGGCGACGATGAGGCATGCGTCCGGCCGATCGGATCGAAGCGCCGCGAACGTCTCGCCGAGCAGCTGGGGGTCCTTCTGGCCCTCGAGGCGGCCGGCGAACAGCACGATCGGCCCATCCACCTCAACCCGCAGCTCCTCCGCGAGCGACCGCCTGAGTCGTACCCGCTCCGGGTCGGGTCGCGGGAAGAAGATCGTCGGGTCCGCCCAGTTCGGCAGGTATCGGATCCGATCGGCGACCTCCGGAAACCGGGTGCTGTACTCCGCGGCGACCCGCTCGTTGACCACGTAGATGCGCTGCATCCGTCGGAATCCATGTCGCTCGACGGCGGAGAGCAGCCGCGGAATCATCCGCCATCGGCTCTCGCCCCCGCTCGTCGCGAGGTCGCTGACCGACAGGTGCACCACGCGCCACTGCCGGGCGGCCGAGAACGAGAACGGAAGGTGGGTCCCCGGCCGATGGAACGAGAGGACGCTGCGCCCCAGGCCGAGGCGGCGTCGAGCGCGCAGTAGCCCCACGACGAACCGGAGCGCGAGGGGCACGCGGGTCCTGGCCTCCGCACGTCCCCGGCTGACGGGCATGAAGCGAACGGTGCGTCCCTCGAGCTCGACCTCGTGCCAACGCCTCACCAGCCGCGTCGACGACACGCCGACGAAGGTGATGTCGAAGTCGGCGGGCGCGAACTTCACGAACCCGCGAATGAACGACGCGATCCCGCCGATCGCCATGCGCTCCGGGTCGGCAGGAAGGACGATCGCGGTCCGCACTCGACCGCCCTTGTGTGGAGGCGCTTCGGCGCTCGGTTCGGTCAACGCTGCGGCCGCTGACTAGGGCTCGGCGGCCGGCTCATCGGTCCGGCTCCGCCAGGCGAGCGAGAGGACGACACCGAGGACGAGGTACAGCAGGTAGACGCGCGGAGGCGAATGGAACATCGAGCTGGCCAGGGACTCGACGATCGCCTGCGCGAACACCATACCCGCGCCGAGCCGCAGGACCCGCAGCATGGGACCGCTGGCCCGCTTCACCTCACGCCAGAGCGCCAGGGCGATCGTGCCGAGGAATGCCACGTACGCGGCGAGGCCGAGCACTCCGGTCTCGCCGAGGATCTGGGGCCAGAACGTGTCGGTCGCAAAGGCGGTGTTGTCCGGCTCGAGGCCCTTGACCGTGCTCAGCCCGTAGCGCTCGTAGAGCGGGCTGTAGTCCACTCGGCTCATCCAGCTGGCATAGCGCCCGAGTCCGCCACCGAGCGGAAGGTGGTCGGCGGCGATCTCGACCGAGCCGCGATAGAGGGCGATCCGCGCCTGGGGGCTCAAGCCGCCCTCGCCTTCCGGCAGGAGCTCGCCCGTCTCAGGATCGAACTCGGCGACGTCCCGCGTCACGTAGCGCGCGATTGTCAGCTCGTAGAGGCCGATCAGCCCCGGCGAGAAGAGGGCGAAGACGAGGACGACCGACACCGCCACCGGCGCCCACTCACGCAGGACCGCGACCGGGCGACGCAACCGGCTGAAGGACTCCACGACGCCCGCCGCCACTCCCGCCAGCAGCCCGAGAATCGCCCGACGTCGCGCCGAAAGCATCGTTCCGGTGCTGAACGCCATGGCCGCCAGGAGCCAGCGCCAGCGCCGGGTGACGACGAACCCGGCGTAGAAGAACAACGCCATGAAGGCCATCAGCCAGCCGTACGGCGCCGGATGGACGAACAGCGACTTCACGACCGGGATGCCGCTCCGCACGCTCGGGTAGTGATTCAGGCCGAGAGCCTCGCGGAAGCCCCTGGCGTCGATGAGCTCGATCCATCCGAGGCCGAGGACCACGGCTGCGACCGAGGCGACCGCCCACATGCCCCCGCGGATCTCCCAGTCGCGGAACGGCGTCCACATGACGGAATACAGGAACGCGATGCTCTTGCCGAGGAGCACGAGCGCCACCGCCCACGTGGCGATGGGAACGCCCGCGACCACGCTCGAGATCACGGCGAACACCAGGACGAGCAGCACGGCGACGTCGCGTGGCAGCGACATCCATTGCCGCCAGCTGGGTGCCGCGCGGACTCCGGCGATTAGGAAGATGAGCCCGACAGCCACCTCGTCGATGGGGGCGATCGGCGCGTCGAGGTAGAGGGCGTACGTCTGGCTGAAGAGCATGAACAGCGCGGTCCCCAGGAGCGCCTCCGCCGGCCGCCACACGTAGGTCAGCGCAAGGATGATGGCGATGCTGCCGGCCGCGAGGTTCCGGAGCGGACCCGAGAAATCGCCCAGCGCAATCGTCCAGGAGACGGCCACAGTCGCCGCCAGGAGGAGTGTGAGCCGCACCGCGAACCCACGCGCGGTCGACTCGGTCAGGACGCCGGTCACCTAGGGCGAGAACGGTTCCCGGCCGTGCCCCCGGGATGCGGCGGTGCGTGGAAGACGCCACAGCGGGCGAGCGAGTCGGCCGATGGTGCGCATGCTCGGGCCATGATACTGAGCCGGACCCGGGCCGGGCCCGCCCCGGAGCCCAGCCTGGCGGCGGCAACGTTCACTCCTCCCCCTCGTTCGCGTCGCGGAGCTGAGCGGCCTCGCCGGGCGGCCCACGACGAAGCGCCTGGGACGCAAGCGCGGCAAGCTCGTCCAGCGATCGGCGATCGGCGATCCAGAGCGCGGCGACGAAGGCCACGACGCCCACGCTCGCCTCAACCACGAGCAGCACCAGCGGCGTGACCCTGCCGATCGCGAGCTTGGTGGCCAGGATGGCCGCGACCATGAGCGCGGTCGCGATCGCAGGTCCGCGAACCTGGGCGAGGAACGCGCCGATCGCCACGTCGCCGTACCGTCGCATCCAGAACAGGTTGAGCGGAAGCAGCGCGTAGCCTCGAATGACGAACGCCGCCGCCACCGCGACGATCCCGAACGGCACCGCCACGGCGAAGCCGATGACATTGGCGACGGTGGAGATGAATCTGAAGCGGAGCACGACCTCGGGGTGCCCCGCGGCGTTGAGGAAGGACCCGCTGAAGGCCTGGACGCTCAGGACCGGACCGATGAGAAACAGCACTGAGGCGACGGCGGCGCTCGGGCCCCATCCGCCGCCGAAGACCACCTCCACGAGCTCCGGCGCGACGGCGGCCATGCCGATGTAGCCGGGCAGGATCAACGCGCTCGAGATGCGGGTCACGCTGAGGTAGGCGCTCCGCATTCGGGGCGGGTCCGCCTGCAGCCGGGAGAACGCCGGGAAGGTGACCTTCCGTGCCACGTTCACCAGGAGCACCTGGGTCACCTCGAGCAGCCTGTGCCCGATCGCGTAGAACCCCAGCGACGTCGGCCCGAGGACGGCGCCGATCAGGAAGCTGTCCGCGTTGCGACTAAGGAACGTCAGCGTATCGGCGCCGACGACCCTGATGCCGAATGGGAAGAGCTCCCGGAAGGACTGCCTGGAGGCGCTGAAGCGCGGCCGCCATGGGGTGAGGCCCCACAACGCCACGACGGAGATGGCTGCCGATGCCAGGAGCTGCCCGACGAGCGCCCAGGCGCCGTACCCGAGCAGGGCGAGGACCACGCCGACGGCGCCTCCACCGAGTGATGCCAGCAGAGCTCGAATCGCCAAGGCCCGGAAGGCCAGCTCGCGACGGAGGAGCGCGATCTGGATGCTGCTGAGGGCGGCGAGCACGAAGCTGGCCGAGAGCGCGGTCAGGATGGGCTGGAGCTCGGGGGTGTTCAGGAAATCGGCGATCGGCCCGGCGAGCAGGAGCACGGCCACGGTAAGCGCGACACCTGTGGCGACTGCCACCCAGAAGGCCGTATCGGCGTGGCTGCGAGTGATCTCCCGACGCTGGATCAACGCATCGCCGAGGCCCTGGTCGACGAGTGTCTGGGCAAGGGCGACGAAGACGCCGGCCAGCGCGACGACGCCGAAGTCGGCCGGCACCAGCAGGCGAGCGAGGATCGCGTACACCGCGAGGTTGATGACTTGACGGCCCCACGTGTCCACGACCGTCCAGGTCAGGCCGCGCGCGACCTGCCGCCGCAGCCCTGGCTCGACGCCCTCGCTGCCGGACGGCTCCCAGGCCTCGCTCACGATCCGCTCAAGCCACGACGTCTCGCGGACTCGCGGCATCCGCCGTCGCGGCGCCATCGGCCGTCCAGTGGCTCAGGTCGCGATGGAGCAGGCTCCCGAGCCTGGCCACCTCCGGTGCAAGCTCACGAGCGAGGCGCGCGCGCAGCTCCGGATCGAGCGGCGGTCGCGGGGCCGCGACGCTGTTCGCCCGCACGAGCGCGGCGCGGGCGCGATGGACCAGCGGAAACCGCCGCAGGATGGGAACCAGCTGTCGCTTGAAAGGCGGGTCCCAGGTCACCCGCTGCAGCCACGCGGATCGGATCCTCTGGCTCTCGTTGCGTGCCTGGAGCGCGGCGGGCTCGTGCGGCTCGACGCCGAGGAAGTCCAGGAGGCGCAGGTAGACGGCCCTGGTATCGGCGCGGAGGTCATCGAACACGATGACGTGGACACGATCGCGCCCGAACACCGCGACGTACCGCTCCAGCTGATCGGCGAAGCGGACCATGCGCCGGTAGTAGAGGTTCTCTCGACGGAATGAGCCAGGAGGCAGGTCCCGTCCCTCGAGGCGCCCTGGCTCGGCGGCGAGTGCCCCGGCGAAATCGGCGATGCTCTCCTGGCGTGTGAAGAGCAGCTGGCCGTGCTGCGCGTGCATCACGTCGATCGGGTTGCGCAGCATGACCACGATCCGAGCGTTGCGGGCCGCCTGCCGGATCTCGCTGGCCGCAGTCTCGGAGTAGAGGTACCACGCCGAAGCCTCGCCCACGAGCTGATCCGGGCGCGCATCCCTGAAGAGCGCCACGTATTCCTCGGGCGTCAGGCGCCCGTACCGATGGGTCAGGTCGCTGCCGAAGAACAGCGGCTCCTTGTGGAAGGGCATGAAGATCCCCGGATGCTCGCGCAGGTACGCGTACATCGACGTCGTGCCGCACTTCGGGGCGCCGACGATGAAGAAGTCGGGCAGGCGACCCTTCGTGATCGGCCGGCTCGAGCTCACGGGCCGCCGGCGGTCTCGCGCCCGGGAGCGCCCGCGCGACCGCGCAGCTCGCTGCGAACCGTGGAGAGCGAGCGGCGCAGCCGATAGCCTGCCCATCCCGCCAGGCGCCGTGGCGACCGGCGCGACGGCCGCGTGCCGGCCTGCACGGCCGCCGGGAAGCGCGTGGCGGCGAGGCGGGCGTCGAGTGCGTCGGGGTCCTGCCCCTCGGCGTAGATGTGCTCGAGGCCATTCAGCCGGAGAAAGTCGGCGAGCCGATCGAAGCGGGCCGAATGGCCGCGGTTCAGCTCGGTGAAGTCGGACTCGTCGTAGAAGCCGGCGGCGTCGGCCTCCTCGCTGACCTCGGAGATCAGCCGATGCGGAATGGAGAAGTACCGCGCCAGCTCCAGGGAGCGCGAGTCGTGGGCGAGGACGTAGGAGGGCGTTCCGGCGAGTAGTGCGGCGATATTGCCATGGATGCGGGTCCCGAACGCGAAGTCGACCGAGCGCATGTGCGCGATCCACGGAGTCGCGTCGACGAAGAGCTTGACGCGGTCCGCCGCGACGAGGTCGCGGGACGCGTTGAGCTCCGACGGCCCGGCGGCATCCGGCGGCTCGTCTCCCCACACGAGGAGCGCCAGTGTGTCGAGGTCCTGCGCGATGTACTCGAGCTTCGGGTACCGCATCGCGTGGCGGCGGACGAGCTCGGCCATCACCGGAACCATCGGGGTGGCGTTGACGGCGATGCGCGCGTCGGGCTCCAGCCGCGGCCGGCGTTTCTCGACGTGCAGGGTGGGCCCGTAGCGGAACATTGATGGGCAGCCGATCACCTCGACGTCCCGGAAACCGAGGGCCTGGAGGTACCCGTGCGTGAACTCGCCCCGCACCCCGATGCTCGCCGAACGGTCGAGAACCGCGCCGACGAACGCCTTCACCGTTCGCTCGATCGGCGCCAATCGGTCCCTGCTGGCCTGGGCATCGGCCTGGATCCCGACGCCGAGGACGACGACCGGGATGCGCAGCCGCTCGATGAGCCGAGTCATCTTCGCGAGGTGGAACTCGAACTCGGGGCGGAAGGCGTTCGCCAGCGGGACCACGTACGCGTCGTAGCGCGCGTTGATCCGGTCGGCTTCCCGAGGATCCGGCAGACGACCCTGCACGTCGATCTCCGTGCCGCGCGTCGAGAGGAGCTTGTACGCGGACTCGATGAAGATCAGGTTGCCGCTGTTTGTGCCGATGACGTTGCGCGCCAGCGACTCCTCGGGCGAGAGGACCTCGAATGGACTCTTCTTGGCGCGGAGCAGGATGCGAGTCACGACGTGCGGACAGGGCGCCTTACGTAGTCGAAGTACCGGAAGTTCGTCCAGTACAGCCGCCGGAACCAGCGCGCGAGGTGGAGGTAGACCTTTGCCGCCGCCGGCACCGGTCGCGATGCCCATGACTCCGGCAGCTCGTAGCCCCACTCTTCCATGTAGGGCCCGAAGACCCATCGGGCGCGCTGCGCGGCCCGGGGGGTGTAGTAGCGGAGAAAGTCCGGGTCCTTCCCGGGCGTCACGTTGCGGGCCGGCAGCGGACGGATGGGCGCGATCCCGACCCGGCGCAGCAGGGTCTCGAAGTCGTCTGCCAGCGACTCGTAGCGCATGACGTGGTCCATCCGCTTGTGGTCGAGGCTCGTCCACGTGTCGTACGGGACGACGTACCAGCGCAGCAGGAACTCCTCGAAGCTCGCGTCGTGCCGATGCAGCCAGCGGAAGACCCGCCGCTCCACGCGGCTGGCGATCGAATTCCGGACCGCAATCTCCGCCGGATCGGTGAAGTGGCCCCGCGGATTCTCCCGGAGGTGCACGTACCGCGTCACCGCGACATCCAGCGGATTGCGGACGGTGGAGAACACAAAGTAGTTCGATGCGTCGCCGTCCGCCTGCCTCACGTAGTCACGCAACGTCGCGTGCTTCCGTAAGATCGGCTGACCGTCGTAGTGCTCCTGGAGCTCCGCGCTGACGGCGGTCGAACCTGTACGCGGAACTTCGACGAACAGATACCGATGGCGATGGCTGATGATCACGCGAGGGACCGGATCGGCATGGGAGCAGGCGAGACGGCGTCGGAAGGAGACATCGGCGCGAAGTATGCCATTCCGCCCCACGGGCGTCCGCCGGCGGCTCGTCGGCGGCGCTGCCTGATCCTGGTCGAGGACCTTCCGGTCCCGTTCGACCGCCGCGTGTGGACGGAGGCAAAGACGCTGCGCGATGCCGGCTGGCGGGTAACCGTCATCTCGCCGAAGGGCGAGGACGCCGCCCGATGGCACGAGCGAGTCGACGGCATCGAGGTCTTCCGCTATCCCCTGCCGACCACCGCGGCCGGCTTCGTCAGTCACCTGGCCGAATACGCGGTCGCGATGCCGGCATCACTCATCCTCGCCCTCCTTGCCTGGCGTGGCCGTCGCTTCGACGTTGTCCAGGCCTGCAATCCGCCGGACTTCTTTTTCCCGATCGGCTGGCTGTTCACGCGGCTCGGGTCCGCGTTCGTGTTCGACCAGCACGACCTGTCGCCTGAGGTGTACGTCGCCCAGGGAGGCCGTCGTGGCGGCCTGGTCCACCGCGTCCTCCTGTGGAGCGAGCGCCGCACATACCGCATCGCGGACGTCGTGATCGCCACCAACGAGACGTACCGGCGCTTCGCGCTGGAGCGGGGCGAGGTCGACCCGGAGCGCGTCTTCGTCGTCCGCAGCTCGCCCGACCCCGCCCGCATCCACGCCGTCGACCCGGACCCGGCACTCCGCGACGGCCGCCGGCACCTCGTCGCCTACCTCGGCACGATGGGCCCGCAGGATGGCGTGGACCTCTTCGTCCAGGCCGCCCGCACAGTCGCGACCGCGCGGCCCGGCCAGGTGCGGTTCGTCGCCATGGGCGGCGGACCGATGCTCGAGGAGCTGCGGGACCAGGTTCGGCGCGAGGGGCTTTCCGACGACGTCACCTTCACGGGTCGCATCCCCGACGAGCTCGTGCGCCGCGTGCTCTCCACCTCGGACGTCGCGGTCAGCCCCGATCCGGCGAACGACTTCAACGAGTTCTGCACGATGAACAAGACCCTCGAGTACATGGCCGTCGGCGTGCCGGTCGTCGCGTTCGATCTCGAGGAGACGCGCGTCTCGGCCGCCGATGCCGCCGTCTACGCGACGCCGAACGACCCGTCGCGGATCGCCGAGCTCGTGATGGAGCTCCTCGACGACCCGGAGCGGCGGTCGCGCATGGGCGAGATCGGCCGGGCGCGCGTGTCCGGCCCGCTCAGCTGGAAGAACAGCGCGCGCAACCTGCTCGACGCCTACGAGACCGCCGGGGCCTCGTAGACCTTCGGGCCGGCAGTGGATCGCGGGAGCGATCGGTATCATCGACGGGCCGCGGCTTCGTCGCTGCGTCCACGCGTCCGCACTGAGGAGCTCGCCCTGTTGAACATCGCCATCGTGGGTCTCGGCTACGTCGGCGCCGTCACCGCTGGTTGCCTGGCCCGCGTCGGCCGGTCGGTGATCGGGGTCGACACCGATCGGCACAAGGTCGAGGCCATCGCCGCGGGTCGCTCGCCGATCGCCGAGCCCGGCCTCGACGAGCTGCTGGCGGAGGCTGTCGCCGCGAGACGGCTGACGACAGGCACGATCCACGAAGCCGTCGAGGGCTCGGACGTGATCATGATTGCCGTCGGGACGCCGAGCGCTCCCTCGGGAGCCCTCGACCTGACCGCCCTCAACCGGGTGACCGAGGAGATCGGCGCCGCGCTGCCGAGCGACGGACGCTTCCGCACGGTCGTCGTCCGCAGCACCGTCCTTCCCGGCACGACCGACACGGAGGTGCGCCCCCGACTGGAGACCGCGTCCGGCAGGCGGGCCGGGGTCGACTTCGGGCTGGCGACGAACCCGGAGTTCCTGCGCGAGTCGTCGAGCATCAGGGACTTCTTCGAGGCCAGCCGGACGGTCATCGGCGCCGACGACGAGCGCAGCGCGCAGGCTGTCCGCGACGTCTACGACGGCGTCCCGGCTCCGATCCATGTCGTGCCGATTCGCACCTCGGAGATGATCAAGTACACCGACAACGCCTTCCACGCGGTGAAGATCGCGTTCGCCAACGAGATCGCGACCTTCGCGCGGACGAACGGTGTCGATGGGCGAGCCGTCATGCGGGTGATGATCGCGGACGACCGGCTCAACATCTCGACCGCGTACCTGCGGCCAGGCTACGCATTCGGCGGCTCGTGCCTGCCGAAGGACCTTCGTGCCATCACCGACCGGGCGCGCAAGACCGACGTCGACTTGCCGCTGCTCAATGCGGCGCTCTCGAGCAACGCCGCGCACTTCGAGCGGGGCGTGCGGCTCGTCGAGGCGACCGGGCGGCGCAACGTCGGTCTGCTGGGGTTGAGCTTCAAGAGCGCGACCGACGACCTGCGCGAGTCACCGGCCGTCGGGCTCGCGGAGCGGCTGCTCGGCAAGGGATACCACCTCTCGATCTACGACGAGGACATCCATCCCGATCGCCTCCGCGGCGCCAACCAGGCCTTCATCGAGCAGCACCTGCCGCATCTCCGCGACCTGTTGAGCGAGTCGCTCGACGCAACGCTGGCCGCCAGCGACGTCATCGTGCTGACGAAGCTGTGGCCGGACGCGGCGGACCTGGCCGGTCGCCTGCGCGACGACCAGCTGCTCGTCGATCTCGTCGGGCTCCCGGATTCCGTCGAGCGGCTTGGCGACCGCTACGTCGGGATCGGCTGGTAGGCGGCCGGAGTCGCCTGGGGCATACTGGCGCCGATGGAGGCGCCGCACGACCGGGCGCTGATCGAGGTGACGGTCGAGATCCCGTCAGGCAGTCGCAACAAGTACGAGTACGACCACGCGCGCGGTCGCTTCGTGCTCGATCGGACGCTGTACTCGAGCGTCCACTATCCGTGCGACTACGGCTTCATCGAGGACACGCTGGCCGATGACGGCGACCCGCTCGACGTGCTGGTCGTCATCGCGGAGCCCACGTTTCCCGGCTGTGTCGTCCGTGCGCGCCCGGTCGGCGTACTGGATATGGTCGACGAGAAGGGCCACGACTACAAGATCCTGGCGGTCGCCCATGACGATCCCCGCTGGGAGTCGACGAACGCCCTCGAGGATCTCTCGCCGCATCGGCTGCGGGAGATCGAGAACTTCTTCGAGACCTACAAGACGCTCGAGAACCGCCCGACCGAGGTGAACGGCTGGCTTGGCGTCGACGACGCGTGGCGCATCATCGACGCGGCACGAGCCACGGCGGGCACCGGAGAGGGGCAGGCCGGGACCTGGCGCTGATCACCCGCCCAGGGCGCGGTGGAGGAAGGCGGCCATCGTCTCGCGCCGCACGTCGAGGTTGGGGCAGAAGCTGCTTCCGCCGCACCCGCTCGTGATTCCCGCCTCGAAGATGCGATTGATGTTGTCCTCGTGGGCGGAGTTGTTGTCGTCGTTGAAGTAGTCATCGCTCGGCGCCGGGAGCCCCAGCGCGCGAGCGAGGAACGTCGCCATCTGGCCACGGGTCACTACGCGGTTCGGGCAGAACCGGGTCGCCGTGCAGCCGGTCGTGATCCCGGCCTCCCGCAGGCGGTTGATGGAGCCCTCGTGCGTGTTGCCGTCGTCATCGTCGAAGTAGTCCTGCGAGGCGGACGGCAGGTCGAACGCCCGACGCAGGAAGGTCGCCATCTGCGCGCGCGTGACCGGGTCCTTCGGGCAAAAGAGGTCGGGCGCGCAGCCATTGGTCAGCCCGTTCGCGTACATCCAGGCGATGTCGTCAGCAAACCTCGACCCGGACCAGTCGTTGACGCATCCGTGCCCCCGCGAGCGAAGGCTGGCCCCGCTCGAGGTGATCTGCACCCTGGCGTAGGCGCACTGGTTGCCCTCCTTCTCCTCCTCGAAGAATCCGTATGGGTCGACCTTCGCCCGGAGGGTGTACGTCCCCGGCGCCAGACCGGTGATGTCGACCCACTGCCATGCCAGGTACCACTCGTACTCGTCGCCCATGCCGATGCTGATGCCCATCCGGTTGCTGAGCACGTTCGGGTCGGTGCTGCACATCGAGCCGGTGTAGAAGCCGTCGCTGTAGCCGGGCAGGCCGGTGTTGAAGACGTCGCTGTCTAGGAAGCAGAAGCCGACCTTGGCGCCGCGCAGGCGCTCGCCGCCACCCCACAGGTCGTAGCGCATCATCTCCTGGACGTGCCAGTGGTTGTGCCCGTCGCCCGAGTACTTCGCCACGGCATCGGTCGGGACGCGGCGCGCGACCGCGGCGTTCCGCGAGCTCGACGCGAAGATGTACTGGCGCATCACCATGCGCTCGGCGGTCGAGGAACGGCTGCCGCGCAGCTCGAAATGCCCCGATCCGACGTTGACCATCATCGCCGTGAAGCGCAGCAGCCGGCGCCCGTTGACCCACTGGATGCGGAAGTCGGAGAGCGGCGCCATGGCGAGATCCGGGACGGCTTCCGAGCCGGCGCTGGCGGGTGCCGGCCGCGACGAGTTCGTGAGCAGTGTCCCGCTGAGGAGGACGCTTACCAGGCCGATGCGCACCAGGCGGCCGGCGGCACGGCGGAAGGTCACTCGTCGATCGCTCGGTGGAGGAAGGCGGCCATCTGGCCACGGGTCACCACGGCGTTGGGGCAGTAGTTACCGCCACCGCAGCCCGTCGTGATGCCCGCCGCCGCCAGGCGGTTGATGGCACCCTCGTGGCTGCTGCCCTCGTCGTCGTCGAAGAAGTCCTCGGAGGTCGGGCCGAGGTCCAGCGCGTTGTCCAGGAAGGTCGCCATCGCGCCGCGCTTCACGTTGGCGTCGGGGCAGTAGCGGTTCGTGGCGCAGCCGTTGGTGTAGCCGGCGGCGGCGATTCGGTTGATGTTCCCCTCGTGGGTATTTCCGTCGTCGTCGTCGAAGAAGTCACTTCCGCCCGGCCCAAGGTTGAACGCGCGCGCGAGGAACGTCGCCATCTGCGCCCTGGTGACAGGGTCGCTGGGACAGAAGCGAGCCTGCCCGCAACCGGTGCTGATTCCCTCGTAGTAGAGCCACATGATGTCGTCGAGGAACTTCGAGTTCGTCACGTCGTCGAAGGGCGGAGCGATGACTCGGTAGAGGTGCCCTCCGGCGTGGTCGGTCATGAAGATCTCGCCGTTCTCGGCCTCCCCGAACGAGCTGATCCTTGCCGAGGTGTCGCGGTGCAGCTGGAGCGTCGGTGAGGGGGCTGCGGCACGCATGGTCCAGAGCCGTCCGCTGCAGAAGTCGCCGAGGATGTAGCGGCCCTCGAGATCCGCGAAGACGTTCCCGCGGTACACGTAGCCACCGGTGACTGAGCAGTTGCCCCCGCTATGGCCGTACTCGGCCACCGGGCCGCTGAACGTCCCTGAACACCCGGTCGACTCGAAGGGCAGCGATCCCTCGCGGCAGTCCCACCCGTAGTTCCGGCCCGGCGCCGCGGTCGACGGCTCGCGGTTGATCTCCTCGCGGCTGCCCTGCCCGACATCGGCGATCCAGAGCCCATCGGTCTCCCGGTCGAAGCTGGCGCGCCAGGGGTTGCGCATCCCAATCGACCAGATCTCACCGAGGCCCGGCGTCCCCCCGGTGTAGGGATTGCTTGCGGGGTTCGAGTAGCTGCCGTTGAGGTCGGGACTGATGCGGAGGGTCTTGCCGAGCAGCGTGTTGGGGTTCTGGCCGCTCTCGAAGGGATCGCCGCCACCACCGCCGTCGCCGATGAACGCATACAGGTAGCCGTCCGGGCCGAAGAGCAGCTGACCGCCGTTGTGGTTGGAGAAGGCGCTGTGCTCGATGGTGAGGAGGACGTCCCTGGTGGACTGGCTGACGCTGGTACGGTCCGCGTTGGCGGTGAACTCCGCGATGGTGATGTCACCGCCACCGTTCGTGTAGTACGCGAAGAGCTTGCGGTTCGTCTCGAACGATGGATGAAACGCGAGTCCGAGAAGCCCTCGCTCTCCCCCCGCGGTCAGTCCGCCGACGATGCCCCGAAGGTCGAGGAAGAGCCCGCTGCCCAGCCTCTCTCCCCGGACAACACGCACGGTTCCGCGCTGCTCGAGGACGAACAGCCGATTGCTGCCGTCGCCCGCGTTCACGATGCCGAGTGGGTTCGCCAGCCCGCTGACGACGTGCCGCAGGCGCACCTGGCCGGTAGACACGGCTCCCTCGGGCGCCGGGTCCGCCTCCGGCGCCGGTGAGATCGGCTCCGCGCCGACAGGGCCGACGAGACCGATGATGAGGACGACGCTGGCGAGGACGGCAACGGGCGACGGACGGTGACGCATGAGAGCCTCATGAGACGGATGAGAAGTCGGGGTCATTCTGCCGCGACCCGACTCGGTCAGGAGTAGGACTTTCGCACCCGCGCGCCGGGAGGGTCGGGGTGTCAGATCTCGTCGTAGGCGGCGCGCAGGGCCGCGGCGGCATGTGACCAGTTGTACCGATCGGCCACCGCCGCTCGCCCGCGCGCGCCCATGGCGTCAGCCTCGGTCGGGTCGGCGAGCACCCCCCTGATGCCCCTGGCGATGGCCTCCGGGCGGGTCGTGTCGACGACGACCCCGCAGCCGGCTCCCTCGACGATCCCGCGCACCTGCGGGAAGTCGCTCGCCACGACGGGAATGCCGGCCGCCATGTAGTGGAAGAGCTTGTTCGGCAGGGAGTAGCGGTTGTTCAGCCCTTCCGGGACGTACGGGCTGACACCGAGCCTCGCGGAGGCGGCATACCCGTTCACCATCTCCGGGGGGACCGGCGGCAGGAACGTCACGCGCGCGCCGAGCGTCTCCGCGGCGGCCCGCAGCTGCCCGAGGAGCGGACCCTCGCCGAGGGCGACGAGCTGAGCATCCGGGAGCTTGGCCATCGCCTCCACGAGCCCCTCGATGCCACGCCCGCGCATGAGGCCACCCAGGTAGAGCACGACCGGCAGGACCGGATCCATGGCCTCGCCGCCGGGAAGATCCCGCAGCTCCATGCGCTCGACCGGCCCGTTCGCATCCGGGTAGTTCGGGACGAGGTGCACGTGGTCGAGCCAGTAGTGGCGCCGCAGATGGCCGACGATCGGTGGGCTGACGGTGAGGACCGCCGCGGCGCGCGGGATCGCGATGCGCTGCACGAGCCGGTACCACGCCTGGCTCAGCGCGAAGTAGAGGCGGGATCGGTCGCGGCGCGGCCGGCCGAGCCACAGCTCGTGCGCGTCGTACACGAACGGGATCCCGCGCCTGGATGCCACGAGCGCGACGGGGACGAGGGCGTTGGTGTCGTGCGCGTGGAGCACGGTCGGGCGGAGGCCGGCCAGCCGGCGTGCGAGCCGCCACTCGTGGATCAGATAGCGAAGCCCCGGCACGGCAGGCCCGGCTCGGGCGACCCGTACGACCTCGGCGCCACCGCGCGTCTCGTGCGCAGGGAGCCCGGCGCTGGCATCCGCCACCACGGTCACGCGATGGCCGGCCGCCACGAGCGTGCGCGCCTCCTTCTCGACCCGCGTGTCGTGTGTGTAGGCGTTGCGCACGAGCATGACGACGTGGTGCCTGCGGGGATCAGCCATCGGCCCTATCCATCGGTTGGGGCGACCTCCTGCCAGATGCGCTCCATCGCCTCCTGCCACGCCACGAGGCTGTAGCGCTCGACCGTCGTCGCGATCGCGAACGGGTCGTAGTCGGGCACCCGGGCGAGGGCGCCGGCGAAGTCGCCATCGGTCACGAGCGTGCCGTTGACCCCGTCCTGGACGATGTGGCGCAGTCCACCGACCGCGCTCGCCACCACCCAGCGGCCGCTGGCGACGGCCTCGACGGCGACGAGACCGAACGGCTCGGCGACCGATGGGACGAGCACGACGTCGTGCGCGGCGATGAGCTCGGGGATGTCGGCCGGGTCGAGGTCGCGAAGCCACGGGCCGACGAGCGTATCGGCCAGGCCCATCGCGACCTCGTAGCCCTTCCGCGAGTTGCGCCCGCCGAGGTAGAGGACGCGCCGCTCCGCGGGGCGCGGCGAGGGTGTGAACCGGTTGAGGTCCACTCCTGGCGGGGCGACCACCGGTCGTCCGCCGAGATCGCGGAGATCGCGGGCGGTGTCCTCCGAGTTCGTGACGAGCCGATCGGCGCTGCACGCTACCAGCCGCGCGAGCCAGCGCATTGGCGCAGGGAGGCGCTGCCAGTCGCGCACGTCGCCGCCGTGGGAGTAGACGACCAGCGGCACGCCTCGCATCCGCGCGACGACCAGGCCGACGAGCCCGGTCGGAACGAGCATGTGCGCCTCGACGCCTCGGATCGGCCCGGCACGGAGCGCCTCAACGAGCAGGAGCGGATAGATGAAGAGGCTTGGAAGCCGCGGCCAGCGCGGCCGCACGACGCGCATGCCGGCGACGCCCCGCGCTCTCTCGCGCACGAACGTGCCGACGCTCGGCCGGTCGCGGGTCGGCCAGATGCGGGTGAGCAGGAGAGTCGGCCGGCCAGCGGTCATCGGCGTCGGAGGACTCGGAGCAGCTGGCGGGCCTGGGTCGGGCGCACGATGCCGGTGCCGATGAGGATCGGCGGATAGAGGAGGATCGCGCCGACGCGCCACAGCGGATTGTCCGGACCGAGCAGCGCGAGCGCGCTCAACGCCGCCGCCAGACCGATGATGACGACGGCGCGCAGGATCTGCCACGGCACCGGGTAGTGTCGCTGGCTCTGCCAGCCGGCGAGGATCGCCAGCAGCCCGTAGCCCAGCACGGTGCTGATGGCCGCGCCGTACATGCCCAGCAGCGGGATGAGGACGAGATTCAGCCCGAATGCGACGCCGGCAGCAACGATCATCGATGTCGCCACGAGGGCGCTGCGCCCCACGATATTCAGGCCGGTGGCGAGGATCGTGTAGGCGCCGTAGAGGACGAACCCGAACGCGCTGAAGGGGACGATGAACCGGCTCTCCTCAAACTCCGGCGGGAAAAGCAGGCGAATGACGTCGGTGCCGATCGCGCTCAGGACGAGCGCCGCCGCCGAGGCGATCGCCAGGAACCAGGTGAGGGTCCGGGCGAACGTGCGTGGGGCGTCGTCGGAGCGCGAGATGTCCCAGAACGTCGCGCTCCACGAGAGAGTGAAGGGCTGGATCGCCAGGGCATTGATGACGAGGCCCGCGGTGTAGCCAGTCGTGTACACCCCGACGACGGCCTCGCTGCCGGTGAAGGCCTGGAGCAGCGGGCGATCGGCCAGGTTGAGCGTCCAGCCGGCCACGGCGGCGGGCACGAGCGGAAGCGCGAACGTCAGCATCGCTCGCGACAGGTCGCGGTCGATGATCGGTCGCCACAGGCCTGCCCGCCAGAGGACCCATGCACCGATGGCGGCGCTGAGCGCCGCGGCGGTCGCGGCACCCAGCGACACGCCGACCACTCCGAGCTCGAGCGCCACGACGAGGAACAGGATCAGCACCGTGCCGGTCACCGCGCGGGTGATCGTGATGACGACGTAGTTGCGCGGCCTCCGCTCGGCACGCAGGAACGAGAGCGGGATGCCGTTGAACGAGTCGAACAGCACGATCGGCGCGGCGAGCGCGAAGACGCCGAGGTTGGCGCCGTCGTAGAGGAGCGCGGTCAGCGGGAGCACGGCCAGCAGCACGAGGGCGAAGCCCGCCAGCGAGGCGGCGATCCGAATGGCCAGGGTCGTGCGGAGCACGTGGGCGCGGTCGTCGTGGTCGGACGCCTCGCGGAGGTACCAGCGGAAGAAGGCCTGGGGCAGCGCGAGCCCGACGAGCATGAGGGAGAGCGAGATGATCGAGTTCAGGACGCCGGTGACGCCGACGCCTTCCGTGCCGAGCACGCGGGCGTAGATCGGGACCAGGAGGATCGCGACCGCCTGGTTGGCGATGCCGCCCAGGCCGTACACGAAGGCGTCGTTGGCGATCCGGCCGCCGAAGCCCCGGCCCGCACCTGTCTCGCCGACGTCCCTCGAGGCAGCGTTCACGGCGAGCTCGTCAGGATGTTCACGATACGACGGGCGCGATCTTCCCACGATGCCGCCCGTGCCGCCGCGGATGCGTTGCCCGACCAGAGCGCGATCTGCTCGGGTGCCGCCGTCGCCATGCGGACGAACCCGTCGGCCAGGGAGCCTGGATCGTCGTGGGTGACGATGCCGGCGTCCGCGTCGGTAACGACGCGCGCCTGCTCCGCGGCATCGGTCACGAGCAGCGGGCAGCCGTACGAGAGGTAGTCGAACAGCTTGATCGGCAGCGCGAGGTCGTTGTATCGGTTCCGCGGTCGTGGGATCGCCGTGGCGACGACGTGCGGCAGCAGCGCGTGGATCGCTTCCCCCTCCGCGCGGTGCACGCGCAGCCACTCCGGATGCGGTGCGCTCGGATCCTGGCCCGGGCGGCTGACGATGTCGAGCCCGAGGTCCGCGCCGGCCATCCGCGCGATCCCCACCGCGGAGATCAACCGGTCGGCGCCGTGCGCCGGCAATCGCGCATCGCCGACGTAGAGGATGCGGTTCGCGGTCGCGCTTCGCGGCACGTCGACGGGCGGCGGGGCACCGGGCGGAAGGAGGAGTGCATCGGCATCGGGACCGAGCACGGCCTCCGCGAGGCCTCCCGTCGGGAAGGCCAGGCGGCTCGACGTCGCGCGCAGCGCTCGGATTGCGGGGAGAAACGCGGCCGCCCCGAGCCTGCGCTTCAGCGTGTCGCGCGGGTAGTACTCGGGGAAGAGCTGATACGCGTCGCGGACGTAGGTGACGACCGGGATGCCGAGGGCACGGGAGAGGCCGAGGAAGGCGATGTCGGACTCGGCCGGCAGGAACGTCGAGCTCTCGACGTAGATCCCGTCGAGGCCTCGCTGCCGGCCCGACAGCGCGTAGCGCCACAGGCGTTGGCGGCGCCGGGGCCGATACCCGTCGATGACGTCGAGATCCACCAGCCGAGCCAGCTCGTCACGCAGGCGCGCGATGCGAGCGGTCGGCCCCCACAGCCCGGCATCGAGGGGATACATCGAGACGAGCAACAGCCTCGTCAGGCTCATCGGCTTGGCCCCTGATCGAAGATGCTGCTGACGAGGGCCCCGACGGACTCGCCGAGCTCGACGGTCGGCATCCATCCGGTGGAACGGATGCGGCCGATGTCGGCGACCTGGCGACCGACCCCGGGCGATCGCGGAGACGCGGCCGCCGATTCGAGGATCTCGCCGGTGAACCCGGCCCGATCGGCGATCATGCCGACGAGATTCCTCACGACGGTCGGACGCCCGCTCCCGACGTTGTAGACCCGGTGAGCCAGGCGCGGCTCGGAGGCCAGAACGCGCACGGCCGTCGCGATGTCCCGGAGGTCGACGTAGTCGCGCACGGCATCGAGTGGACCGAGCTCGATCTCGGCCGCGCCGGCAACGGCGGCGTCCCGAAGGAGCCGCGCTGCCCGCCCCGGGAGCCCCGTGGCGGACATCCCCGGGCCGATCGGATTGAAGACGCGGGCAACGACCGTGTCGATGCCCGACTCGGCAGCGTCGTTGAGCAGCCGGAAGGCCGCCAGCTTCGCCGCGGCGTACGGTGTGGAGGCAACGAGCGGGGCCTCCTCGTCGGTCCTGCCGTCGGGCACCTCGGCGTACTCGGCGGCCGACCCGAGATGCACGAGGCGGGCGCCAGACGCCGCTACGCGCATGGCGTCCAGGAGCGCGGCGACCGACTCCACGTTCGCCTGCCACAGAGCGTCCGAGTCACCGAACGTCCGCCCTGCACAGTTCACGATCGCCTCGGGCCCCAGGCCGTCGAGCAGTCGTGCCAGCGGATCGACCGCACCTGACGTCAGCCGCAGCACATGCGCCTCCGGCGCCGCCGGCGAGGCGTGGGCGACGACCGCGTTGGCTACCAGCCCGGAGCGTTCGACCTCGGCGAGGACGGCTCGGCCGATGAGCCCGGCCGCACCGATGACCAGGACGCCGCCGCTCATCTCAATGCCCGAGCAGGACCTGCCGCAGCCGCGGGTAGTCCGCGGTCGCCTGGTCGTAGTCCTCCGGCCGCCCGATGTCGAGCCAGTAGCCGTCGAAGTGGTACGCGTCGATTCGGGCGCCGGTCTCCAGCAGGTGCAGGACGAGGTCGTCGAACCCGAGCGGTTGTCCCGCAACGAAGCCCGCGAGGGTGGAGCGGGTGACCGCGTACACGCCCATGCTGACGGTGTAGTCGAGCGTCGGCTTCTCGCGGAAGGCGACGACGTGATCGTCATCGGTCTCGAGCACACCGAAGTCGATCGGCACCTCGCGGCGGTAGGTCGCGATCGTGAGCGCGGGCGCGCGCTGGCGGTGGCGCTCGAGGACGGCCGCATAGTCGAGATCGGTCAGGACGTCTCCGTTCAGCACAAGGAATTGATCCGGGAAACGATCGAGGTTGGCGACGACGGGACCCATCGTGCCGAGGGGCTCGTCCTCCGTGACGTAGTCGACCGCGATTCCCCACTGCGAGCCGTCGCCGACCACGGCCTCGATGAGGTGACCGAGGTGGCCGATCGCAAGCGTCGCGCGTTCGAAGCCACGCCCGGCAAGCTGCCGCAGGACAAGCTCGACGATCGACTGCTCACCCAGCGGCACGAGTGGCTTGGGAAGGGACGTGGTGTAAGGCCGCAGTCGGGTTCCCTTGCCGCCGGCGAGCAGTACGGCGTGGCTCACAGGACGAAGCGGTCGGTGCGGTATCTGGCCAGGTTCTGCGGATCCGAGAACCATGCGACCGTGCCTTCGAGGCCCTCGCGCAGCGTCACCGCGGGTGCCCACCCGGTCGCCTCGCGGAGGGCCGTCGCATCCGACACGAGTCGCATCACCTCGGACGCGTCCGGCCGCATCCGCTCGTCCTCCCGCTCGATGTCAGGTTGGACGCCCAGGATCTCACCCACGAGCTCCACGACGTCGGCGATCGACGTTTCCACCCCGGTGCCGGCGTTGAGGACGCGACCCACGACCCGTTCGGCCGGGGCGGTGCCGACTGCGACGAAGGCCGCCACCGTGTCGGTGACGTGATTGAAGTCCCGCGTCGGTGTCAGCAGGCCCAGGCGCAGCGGGCGGCGGTTGCCGGCGAGCTGGGTGGCGACCGTCGGGATGACGGCGCGCGCCGACTGGCGCGGCCCGTACGTATTGAACGGCCGCAGTGTGACCGCGGGGACGCCGAAGCTGAGGTGATAGCTCTCCGCGAGCTTGTCGGCGGCGATCTTGGATGCCGCGTACGGCGACTGTGCCTGGAGCGGATGAGACTCGTCGATCGGCACCCGCTGGGCCGTGCCGTAGACCTCGCTCGTCGAGGTGTGCACGACGCGGCCGGTCCCGAGGTCGCGGGCCGCCTCGAGCACGTTCAACGTCCCGGTCGCGTTCGTGTCGAGGTAGGACTGCGGCGCGCGGTACGAGTACGGGATCGCGATGAGCGCGGCGAGGTGATAGACGACCGATGCGTCGCCGATGAACTCGCGGACCGCGCGCGCGTCGCGAACGTCGGCGGAGAGCACCTCGACCTCGGCCATCACGTCGATGGGCAGGTGGTCGAGCCAGCCCCGGGTGCCGAAGGCGGAGTACAGCGCCATGGCACGGACGCGGTGCCCGTCGGCGACGAGCCGCTCGACGAGGTGCGATCCGATGAAGCCGTCACCCCCGGTGACGGCGACGACGTCCGGCACGGTTCCTCCGATTCGAGAGGCACGGGGATGGATCCCGCGGCGATTGGATGCCGAAGTATGCCATCCGACCATGGCTATCCTTCCTGCGCATGATCCCCGATGACCCCGATCCCGAGCGGCCGTCCCTCGCTCTGACGCTCGTCTTCATCGTGCCGCGCCTCGCGCGCGGCGGCACCCTCAGCGTCATGGAAGCCTCGTGGGCGCACCTTCGAGACCACCGCATCGTCGTCGTGACGCAGGAGCATTCGACGGCGAGCGTGCCGCACGAGACGGTGCTCCTGCGTCGGGCATTCGGCGACCCGCTCCGATTCCCCGGCGCCTTGGTCTATCTGTGGCGCGTCGCGCGCGCGGCGGCTTCGATCGCGCGGGCAGCCCGAGGCGACGTGATCCTCGTTCCCCAGGATGCGCTCGCCACCGGGGCCGGAGCCGTGCTGGCCGGCCGTCGAACGCGGACGCCGGTCGTCGTCATGGACCACGGCAGCGCGATCGTCTTCCGCACCGCGTTCTTCTGGCGAGAGCGGATGTCGCGGTCACGCCTCGACGAGCGGATCCGTGAACCGCTTCTCCGTGCCTCACTGCGGATCCTCTACCGCATCACCCTGCGCGGCGCGGACCGCGTGCTCCTGCCGAGCCGCGAGGCGGTCGAGCGCTTCGGCGCGGACGGCGTCCCGCGGGAACGCATCGCGCGTTACCACGTGCCCCTCGACCTGGATCGATTCCGTCCCCCGGACCCGGAGCGGCGGCGGGCCATCCGCGACCGCCTGGGCGTGGGCGACGACGAGGTCCTCGCGCTGTCGGTCGGCCGCCTCACGCCTGAGAAGGGGCTCGACGTCCTCGTCGACTCGGTCGCGAGTCTCCCGGCCGGACGCCGCCCGATCCTTGCGATCGGCGGCAGCGGACCGCTGCGGACGGCCATCGAACGTCGTGCGGCCGAGCGCGGGATCGACGTCCGCATGCTCGGTGATGTCTCACCCGATGAGCTCCCCGATCTGATCGGCGCCGCGGACGTCGTCACCTACCCGTCGCGCCAGGGCACGAACGTGCCGGTCGCCATCCTCGAGGCCATGGCCTGCGCCCGCCTGGTCGTCGCCACCGACCAACCCCCGGCGGCGCACGAGCTGCTGGCCGCCGGACGCGGCATCGTCGTCCCCGCCGGCGACGTCGGGGCCTATGCCGAGGCGCTGCGCACCGCGGTGAGCATGGAGGCAGCCGAGCGCCACGCTGCTGGCGATGCCGCACGACGGTGGATCGAGGTCGAGCACGGCCTGGAGCGAGTCGCCGCCGAGCTCGTAGACGCGCTGTCGCCCAGGTCGCCCCGATGAGCACCCCCGAGGTGGATGGGGCTTCGCCGCCCTCGATTGCCCTCACGGGCGCGACGTACTGGGATCGCTACTGGAGCAAGGTGACGCTGCCGCGAGAGTATCGGCACGCGCCACGCGCCCACTACATGAACGCGATCCTCGATGTCTTCGATCGGTGGCTCCCGAAGGATGCCGGCCTGAGCGCCGCCGAGATCGGAGGGGCACCGGGCCAGTACCTGGCCTACCTGCACCGGAGCTTCGGCTACCGCGTCACCTGCATCGACTTCTCCGAGACCGGCTGCGCGAAGACGGTCGAGAACTTCGGGCTGTTGGGCATTCGCGGTGACGTGATCCCGGCGGACATCACGACCGATGTCGGCGAGCTGCCGGCCTTCGACGTCGTGTACTCGCTGGGGCTCATCGAGCACTTCGCCGACCGTCATCGGATCGTCGAAAACCACGCTCGGCTGGTGCGCCCGGGCGGGTATCTGATCCTGGGCGTGCCCAACTTCCGGGGCCTTACCGGGTGGTTCATGCGCGTCCTCGCCCCGGATACGTACGCCACCCACGAGATCGGCGCCATGGACCTCGATGGCTGGCGCGAGTTCGAGCGAGCGGTTCATCTGCGGGTGCTGTGGAAGGACTACCTCGGCGGCTTCGAGCCGGGCATCTTCGCCCGACGCGAGGACACGCGCCCGCGCACCCTCGTCCCGTATCTGCTCGCGCGCGCCCTGAAGCTCCTCCTCTCGCGCCGGCTCGGGTTCCTGCGCCGGATCAACGGCCCGCGCTGGAGCGGCTACGCCATGGCGGTGTACCGGGTCGGCGAGGATCTGGGCTAGAACGCCTCGAGGTACCGATCGACCTCCCACGCCGAGACCTGCATTCGGTACTCGTCCCACTCCTCGGTCTTGGCCTCGACGAAGCGCTCGAAGATGTGCTCCCCGAGCGCCTCGCGAATGACCTCGTCGCGGGACAGCTCGTCGAGCGCCTCCCGAAGGGTGCCCGGCAGCTGACGGATCTTGCGAGACTCGAGCTTGGCGGCGTCGAAGTGGTAGAGGTTCTCCTCGATCGGGTCGGGTGGCGTGAGCTTGCGCTCGATCCCGTCGAGGCCGGCGGCGAGCATCGCCGCAAAGGCGAGGTACGGGTTCGACGACGGATCCGGGCACCGAAGCTCAATCCGCACGGAGTTGTACTGGCCCTTGCTGCTCTGCGGGATCCGGACGAGGGCCGAGCGATTGATCCGCGCCCAGCCGACGTACACCGGCGCCTCGTAGCCGGGCACGAGCCGCTTGTACGAGTTCACGAGCGGGGCGAGGACGGCGATCATTCCGCGCGCGTGCTCGAGGGTCCCGGCGATGTACTGGCGCGCCGTCTCCGAGAGGCCGTACTCGTCCTTCGGGTCGCTGAACGCGTTGCGGCCCTTCTTGATGTCCCACAGCGACTGGTGGGTGTGCATCCCCGAGCCGTTGATGCCGAAGAACGGCTTCGGCATGAACGTGGCGTACAGGCCCTTCGTCGCGGCGACCGCCTTGAGAGTGGTCTTGAAGGTGACCGCGTTGTCGGCGGTGCGGAGCGCATCGGCGTATTGGAAGTCGATCTCGTGCTGGCCGGTGGCGACCTCGTGATGCGCCGTCTCGACCTTGATCCCGAAGTCCTCGAGCGCGTTCATCATCTCCTTACGCACCTCCGTGCCGAGGTCCTCGGAGAGGTCGAAGTAGCCGGCCGCGTCGTGCGGGAGCGGCTCGACGACGCCGTTGTCGCGCTTCAGGAGGAAGAACTCGAGCTCCGGGCCGGTGTTGAGGATGTAGCCCTTGTCGCGCGCGCGATCCAGCTGGCGCTTCAGGACGCCGCGCGGGTCGCCGGGGAAGGGGTCGCCGTTCGGCGTGAACACGTCGCAGATGACCCGGGCGCTGCCGGTATGCAGCTGCGCGTCACCATTGGTGCCGGGCTCCCACGGGATGGCGCTGAACGTGTCGAGATCGGGCACCAGGAACATGTCCGACTCTGCGATGCGCGCAAAGCCCTCGATGCTCGAGCCATCGAACCACTTGCCGTGCTCGACCGCCTCCTCCAGCTGGTGCATCGGCACCTGGACCGATTTCACCTGGCCGACGATGTCGGTGAACTGCAGGCTGACGAAGCGCAGGTTGCGCTCCTCTGCCAGCTTCAGGGCAGCGGCAAGCTTCGTTGGGGCCACTGGGAACCTCCGAAATCCGACGTGATGGGGTGGCCTCCACCTTAGCCTCGTCGGCCCGGAGAGGGACCGAGACGGCCGCGCGCAGCATTGGGTTCCGTTGTGCAATCAGCACAGACGCCGTGGCGGCGGGGCGCGACCCGCTGCATCGGTCGATTCCCGTGGGCGGGCGTATCGGCGTATCAGTGGCCCGAATTCCGGCGGGCGGGAGGCCTGGGCGCCGAGGCAGCCGGTGTGGGGCGCCAAGGCTCTCTTGGTGTGGGAATCCGGCCAATCAGTGACCGATGTGCCCGCCGGGCGGCAACGCACCCGCGATGCGCTGCGTCGGTCTCTCAGTCCCTGTCGTTCGCGTGATCTCGCAGCAGCCGCAGCGCATCCTCCGGCCGCCTGGGGTCCACTCCCAGCTCGAGCGAGGCCCGATGCAGCCGGTACAGCACCGTGTTGCGATGGACGCCCAGGCTTCGCGCCGCGGGCGCAATCCGACCGTTCGCCCGCGCCACCGCCAGCAGCGTGTCGCGCAGCGGGTCGCCGGTCGAGGGCGGCAGCCGGGGCTCGCGCTCGGGCCTCCCCAGAGGCGGCTCCGCCGGGCGGCGACGGAGGAGCGCGCGCAGCGTGATCGCCAGCGCATCGAGAGCGACGGCGTCGACGTCGGCGAAGGGCAGGTCGTCGAACAGCCACGCCGCGGCGGACGGCCCGACCGGCCGCTCGAGGATCCAGAGCCCCTCGCGCGTGCGACGTGCGGCGCTCCCGGGCGCCGCCCGCTCGCCGAGGACACGGACGTGGGCGGCAGCGAACCGGGTCGCCAGCGCCCGCCCGGCTGAGCGCGGGTTGAGCGAAGCCAGCGTGCCGTCGACGCTCACCGCGACGCCGCGACGCAGCCGAGCTGCGACGACCCCGGCCGGCGCCGACGGCTGCGGGTCGGCGAGGGCGGCCTCGGCGCCGGCCAGGCGCATGTCGGAGGCCAGGGCCGCCAGCCACTCGCGATCGCCGTCGAGGTAGGCGGCGGCCGACTCGGCTCGCGTGCTGGCGATCCCACCGCCGGCCAGCACCGGCAGCGGCTCGCCCGCCGGCTCCATCGCCGGCAGCCCCTCGCCGATCAGCCATACGGCGGCCGGGTCGAGCCCGGCCTCGCCCAGCCCGGCCAGCACGCCGTCGATGCCCCCGGCCGGTAGCACAGCCGCATCGGCGAAGAGGAGCTGGCCGTCGGCGGATGACGGAAAGTGCGGCGGCGCGGCGCGCGTGCGGGCAATCCCCCGCACCGGACGCGACAGCCGCTCGATCGTGCCGGAGGCGAGGCGTGCCTCGGGGTCCACGGCGCGCCAGACGTCGAGGACGGTCGTCACCGCGCACCCCCGAGGCGCTCGGTGAGCCGCGCGAGCTCATCGGTCGGGCGGTCGAGACGCTCGCCGCGGAGCATGAGGCGGACCCCGCCCGCGGGCGCCGGTCGGATGGTGACGCGACGGCGCGGGAGCCAGAAGGCGACCGCCAACGTGACCACCAGCAGCGCGCCTCCGCCGAAGAGGATCCAGAGGCCCGGGTCGCTGCGCGACAGGAAGGTGACCCACGCGTCGAAGCCGGCGAAGCGGACCTCGAGGTCCCCAATGCGCGCCGCCTCGCCGGGCAGCAGCCTTGCGGCGTCGACGAGGCCCGAGCCGTCCAGGACGCTGACGCCGAGCTCATTGGTCGACGGATCGGTGAGAGCCAGCCCGAGGACGAGCCCGACGCTCGGCAGCTCGGCCGAGCCGACCGGTATCCCGTCCCGAACGTCCTCCAGCGGGAGCGTCGTATCGACCAGCGCGCTGCCACCGAGCGTCGTGACCCGGAGGCGCGCGGCCGGGCCGTACGTCCAGGGATGGACGAGGTACCCGTCGAAGTCGCCGGGCTCATTGACGCGGAGGATCTGCTCGCGCACCGGCGTGCCGTCGCGCAGGAAGGTCACCTCGGTATCGAGGCGGCGCGGGCGGTCATCCGGCCCGAATTCGGCGTCGAAGGCGTCGAGCCGCACCGCCGCGGAGAATCCGGGACGTGGCACGTCGAGCAGGGCCTGATCGCCCGGCAGCAATGTGAAGACCGACTCCGAGCCGAACGCGGCGCCGATTGCCGCTCCGAGCACGATCGCCACCAGCGCCAGGTGGCTGAGCACGCCCGCGAACCGTGACCATCCGCGCCGCACACCGTGGATCGCCCAGCGGCCCCGGCGGGCGCTCTCGAGCCTCGCGCGGTACCCGGAGCGGGCGAGCGCGGCCAGCAGCACCTCCGGCTCACCGAGCGGCAACGAGGCTTCCAGGGCGCCGGCACCGGGCTGGACAGGTCCGGGACGCTGCCACTCGCGCCAGGCAGCGGGCGCACGGACGGCGACCGCCGCGACGCCGCTCAACGCGAGCGCCCCGAGCAGGACCGCATACGGAATGCCCTCGAGGAGGCGCGGGCCGCCGGGCAGGAGGGCGGCAACGGCGTTGGCGAGGCCGGTGGTGGCCAGCAGGACGAGGCCGACGCGGCCGTCCCCGGCGACGCGGAGCGACCGCTCGGCGGCGCGTGACAACCGATCGCCCGTAGGGATCGCTCCCATCTCCGCCCGGGTCGCGGCCATCAGGATGGGTCGGCGGCGGCCACGAGGTCTGCGACGAGGTCCTCGGCGTCCTCGAGGCCGATGGAGACACGGATCGTTCCGGGCGTGAGCCCGGCGCCGGCGAGGTCCGCATCGGTCAGCTGGCGGTGCGAGGAGCTGGCCGGATGGCTGACGAGGGTCTCCACGCTGCCGAGGCTGGTCGCATGGACCGCCACCCGGACGCGCTGGAGAAACCGTTCGCCGTGCTCGCGCCCGCCCGCGAGCTCCAGGGCGAGCATCCCGCCGGCCATGCCGCCTCGCAGGACCCGGCACGCCAGCTCGTGCTGTGGATGGGATTCGAGGCCGGGATAGCGCACACCGGCGACGCCCGCCCCTCCCTCAAGCGCCCGTGCCACCGTCAGCGCGTTCGACGAGTGGCGTTCCATCCGCAGCGCCAGCGTCTTCACGCCGCGCAGCGCCAGGAACGCCTCCCACGGCGAGGCGTTGCCGCCGGCGTTGAGCATCACGTGGCGCGCCGCGTCCACCCGCTCCGCCGGCCCGACCACGGCCCCGCCCATGAGGTCGGAGTGGCCGCCGATGTACTTCGTCGTCGAGTGCACGACGACGTCCGCGCCGAGCGCGACTGGGTTGGCCAGCGCCGGCGACGCGAAGGTGTTGTCCACGCCGACAAGGACGCCTCTGGCGTGGGCGAGTTCCGCGAGCGCGGCCACGTCGGCCATCGCGGTTGTCGGGTTACTGATCGTCTCCAGCCAGAGCAGCTTCGCCCCGCCCTCGAGCGCGGCCTCGACGGCCGCGTGATCGGTGGTGTCGACGGTGCGGTGCCGGATCCCGGAGCGCTCGAGCACCGACCTGGCCAGACCGATCGTGCCGCCGTACACGGCGCGCGGGATGACGACCTCGTCGCCGGTGCGCAGGACCGACAGGATGACCGCGTGGATGGCGGCCATGCCCGACGCGGTGACGAGCGCCGCCTCGGCGCCTTCGAGCTCGGCGAGGGCTCGCTCGAGCGCGTCGTGGGTCGGGTTCGAGTAGCGCGTGTACGAATAACCGGGTCGCGCGAACTCGAGCAGCTCGGCGAGCTCGGCGGCGTCGGACACCTCGAAGGTGCTGGTGGCGTAGATCGGGACGTTGAGCGGCGGCTGCGGCGCGTCAGGCACCCGGCTGGCCGCCTTGATGGCGCGCGTCGAGAAGCCCGGCATGGTGGCTGAGTCTACCAGCGGACTCGCGCGACTCGGCCCGGCCCGCTAGGATCTCCCACCGATGCACATCCCCCGATCCCGCCGCGCCCTGCTTGCCATGGGCGCCCTGGTGGTGTTGGTCATCGTGGCCGTAACCGCCTTCGCTGTCGTCACCGCGACACCCGAGCCGACACCGACCCCGTCGCCGTCGCCCTCGCCGACCCTGTCGCCAACTCCGTCACCGACACCGTCGCCAACGCCATCACCCAGCCCGAGCCCCACGCCCACGCCGACTCCGGTGCCCGAGGCGCGCTGCCCGATGAACGGCGAGACGGTCGAGAGACCAGGGCTGGCCGACCGCGTGCCGATGATCGTTCAGATCGAGAACCATCCGATCGCCCGGCCTCCGTCGGGCCTCAACCTCGCCGACCTCGTGATCGAGGCGCCGGTCGAAGGCGACACGACCCGCTTCATGGCCGTTTTCCAGTGCAGAGCCCAGGTTGATGCCCTGGTAGGCCCGGTGCGGTCGGCGCGCTACTTCAACACCGACCTCTTCCAGCAGCTGCGCGGGGTGACGCTCCACTTCGGTGGCGCCAGCAAGGTCCTCGGCCATCTCGACGCGAACCGCGCGAGGCGGGTCAACGGGCTGACAACCGGGTGGTACTTCTTCCAGCGCGCCGGCGTGTGGGGCGCGCCGCACAACGTCTTCCTCGACGTCGACGCCGCGCGCAGGGAGATGCAGGAGGGCGGCCTCCAGGCCGTGGCCGACATCGGCAATGCTGGTCGCGCGCCATTCGAGTTCGACCCCGGCGTCGAGATGCCCCGCGGACGGGCGGTGAACAGCATCGGCCTCTCCACGTCGAGCTTCTGGCACTTCGGCTGGACCCAGAGCGACGATGGGGAGCGCTGGCTGCGCACCGATGGTGGCGCGGCGAACTTCGACGCCGCCAGCGGGAACCGCATTGCGGCCGACACCGTGATCGTGCAGGTCGTACGGCAGGACGTGCTCCCCGGCGAGCTCGACCCGGGCGGCTTCCCGAGACGCTACCAGTACCTCGTCGACGAGGGCGTCGGCGTGCTCTACGTCGACGGCCGCGCACACGACGTGCGCTGGTCGCGGACGGACCCGAAGTCCAGGACCACCTGGACCTATGCCGATAGCGGCAAGCCGGTGGTGCTACCACCGGGCAAGGTGTGGTGGGAGATCGTGCCGCAGGGCAGCGCCATCAGCGAAGGCTGACGGCCACCCCCTTCGGCCTAGTTGTCGGGCCGATCCCGCTCGGAGTGGCCCGGCGAGAGGAACGCGTCCATCGCCCGGCGAATCTGGTGGTCGGGGTCGAACGAGCGGCTGGCGGTCTCGATCTGGCGTCGCACGTCCTCGGGTTCGGCCTCGGTGTCGTCGTGGCGCGGCTCGACGGCGGAGACGATCGGTCCCAGCTCGACGGCCACGGCACGGTCCTCGCTCGGCGCGGTCACCCCGTTTCGCGCCGCCTCGACCGCGACGACCGGGGCGATCGGCTCGTCGGCCGCCTCCGGAGCGGGCACCTCGACAGGCGCCGGCGGCGCGGTCGCCTCGCGGGGCGGCGCCGGCTCGACTTCGGGGAAGGTTCGGCGGGCAAGGAGCGCCGGTCGCGGGCGCGGATTGCCGCTGATCTGGTTCTTGCCGAGCTTCTTGGCCTGGTACATCGCCCGGTCGGCGGCCACGAGCAGCTCCTCGGCCCCGAGCCCGTCCTCCGGATGGCTCACCAGGCCGATGCTCACGCTGGTGATCGGGTCGCCGGCCCCGGCGACCAGCCCGACCTCCTCGGCACCGAGGCGGATCTTCTCGGCGACCACGAACGCGCCGACGATCTCGGTCTCGGGCAGGAGCACGACGAACTCGTCGCCGCCGTATCGGTAGGCGGAGTCGACGGTGCGAATCGAGCCGTGGATGACGGTGCCGAGGGCGCGCAGCACCTCGTCCCCGCGGAGGTGGCCGGCGCCGTCGTTGACCGCCTTGAGCCCGTCGACGTCGATCATCAGCACGCAGAAGCCACGGTCGCTGCGTCTCGTGCGACTGACCTCCTGCTCGAGGGTCAGGAACAGCTGCGAGCGGTTGAAGAGCCCGGTGAGCGGATCGGTCCGCGAGAGGTCGATCACGCGCTGCATGGCCCTTCGCTGGTGCCCGGCATAGGCGATCGCCACGAACGCCAGCAGCCAGGTCGCCAGCAGGCCGACCGATAGGCGCAGGACGTCCTCCGGGCCGTAGAGCCCGAGGTTCGGGTCGACGGCGAGGACGGCGGCAAAGGCAACGGTCGCGAGCGATGCGGCGGTGAGCCCGGCACGCGGGCCGTACGCCAGCGCTGCCGCCACGCTGACGAGCGCGAACAGCATCGCGAACGGTGAGGAGGCATAGCCGGTGAGGGCGAGCAGCCCGCCGATGAGCACGATGGCCGCGAGGAGCTCGGCCAGAGTTCCGAGGGTGCCGCGCGGGCCGGTGACGAGCTCGTGGAAGACGACGACCGCGAGCACCGCGGCGCCGCCGAGCACGAAGATGGGTGCCTGGTCCGCGGCGAACGAGCCGCTGATCCCTACGCCGAGCATGACGATCGTGATCGTCAGCCACCACACCACGCGCAGCGTCGCGTCGGGCCCGGGCGCCGCTTCCGAAGCTCGTGACTCGCCGGGCACGAACGGCGTCAGGGTGGCGGCGTCCGAGGTGGGCGTTGGGGCCGGGCGGCGACGTCCGGCGAGCATGATTCCGACCAGGAGGAGGCCCGCCAACAGAGCAGTGATGGCAATGACGGTCAGCTGGAGTGGCACATGATCCTCGTCCGGCGGTCGAGAGTTGGATGCTCCGACCGGCCCCCTGGCCGGTGAACGGCAAGTATGCGGGTCCGGCGAGAGGTGGCGCAAACGTACTAACCCACCCGTACTACCCAGCCGTCGACAGGACGCACCACATCGGGGGCGTTTCAGGCGGCTTCGGCGTCCTTTGCTAGAGTGACGGACCCCATGTCGCAGGAAACGGCGGCCCCAGAGGCCGGGTCCCTCGCGCACCGGCCCTGGCTGGCCGCCGTGCTCAGCTTCGTCATCCCCGGTCTGGGGCAGGCATATGCCGGCCGCCCGCTGCTTGGGCTGCTCATCGCCCTTCCGTTCCTGCTGCTGGCGGGGCTCATCGTCGGGATCGCGACCGAGGACATCGGCGGGCTGCGCAACCGCCTGTTCGCCAGCGAATTCCTCGTCGGTGTGCTCGTCGTCAATGGCCTGGTGCTCGCCTGGCGCGGCATCGCGATCGCGCACGCCGGCCTCACCCCGTGGGCCGCGATTCGCGGCCGTGATCGGCAGGTCGCGGTCGCGGTGGTCGGCGTGCTGCTCGTCGTGACCGTGGCGATGCATGCGTGGATCGGCGTCGTCATCGTGCGGTTCGAGACGACCCTGACCCAGATCTTCGAGCCCGAGCGGCGACCGACGCTCGCGGGGGACGATCCGTCGCCCGACGTCGAGCAGCCCGACGAGCCGATCAACGTGCCCGAGTTCGAGTGGGACGGGTCCGAGCGGGTCAACATCCTCCTCATCGGCACCGATGCGGCCCCCGGTCGCGACACCGTCCTCACCGACGTCATGCTGGTCGTGAGCGTCGACCCCGTGGCCGAGACGGCGGTGATGATCTCGGTCCCGCGCGATACCGGCTACGTGCCCCTCCCCGACGAGTCGCTCTTCCCCGGCGGGCTCTATCCCGACAAGGTCAACGAGCTTGCGCTCCAGGCATCTCTCGACCCGGCGACGTGGTGCCCGGACCTTGCGGACGAACCCGAGGCCTGTGGCCTGCGCACCGTCGAACGGTCGATCGGCCTCTACCTCGGCCTCGAGATCCACCACTACGCTCTCGTCGACATGGCCGGCTTCGCAACCATGATCGACGCGGTCGGTGGCGTGGAGCTATGCCTGGACGGGACGCTGGTGGACCCGCTGTTCGACGGCAGCCTCACCAACGAGGAGACGAACGAGGGACTCGTCCTGCCCGCCGGCTGCCGCCCGTACAACGGCATCGACGCCCTGGCCTACGCGCGCAGCCGTCAGGGCTATATCGAGATGCCCGATGGCGAGCGCGTGCCGCAGACCGATTTCGACCGCGCCGCGCGCCAGCAGCGAGTGCTGCTCGCCATGCGCGCGGAGCTGACCGAGGCCGATACCTTCATCGAGCTGCCGCAGCTGCTGGCCGCCATCGGCCGGACGGTGAGCACCGACTTTCCCCGCCGCCAGGCCGGTGACTTCGCCAGCCTTCTGCCGCTCATTGCCGGGCCCGACATCGAGCGGGTCGTGCTCGGCTATCCGGAGTTCGTCGACCTCCCCGTCGACCCGCAGGTGAACTACCTGCTCATCCCGAAGCGCGACGCGATCCGCGAGGAGATGGCGCGACTCTTCGGCATCGAGAACCTCGTGGGCTGGTACCTCGGCTCGACCGCTCCGGGACCGACCGGCGACCCTGCCGCAGGAACGGAGACGCCCTAGCCCACATCGCCGAGCAGCACGGCGACCACCGCGAGCGCGGCCGAGATGGCCGTGAGGGTCAGCATCGCATCGCGCTGGCTCAGGCCCGCCCGCAGGAGCTGGTGGTGGATGTGGCCGCGATCGGCCACGAAGAACGGCTCGCCGCGCGCCGTGCGGCGGATGACCGCCCAGGCCGTGTCGATCAGCGGGATGGCGAGCGCGACGAGCGGCACCAAGGGTGGCTGAGGATTGAAGCCGTCCTGGGTCAACGAGATTGCCACGGCGCCGACGACGAAGCCGAGGAGCATCGACCCGGTGTCGCCCATGATGATCGAGGCCGGATGGAGGTTATAGGCGAGGAATCCGATGGCGGCCCCGCCGGCGGCGGCGATGATCGGCAGCGTCGGGTCGCGCCCGGCCGACGCCGACAGCAGCGCGAACGCGCCCAGCGCCGTCAGCACGACCCCCGTCGCCAGCCCGTCGAGGCCGTCGATGAGGTTGATGGCATTGATGATCAGGACGATCCAGGCCACCGTCAGCGGCAGTGCGAACACGCCAAGGCTGACCGTGCCCCACGGCAGCTCGAGGTGCTCGATGCTGAGCCCCAGCGCAAAGGCGAGCACGGCGGCCGCCACCTGCCAGGAGAGCTTCACCATCGCGCGCATGCCGCGCACGTCGTCGATGACGCCCACCACGACCAGCAGGAGCGCCCCGGCCAGGATCGCGGGCGCTCGGTTCGGGCGAAGGAAACCGACCGGGTCGAGGTCCTCGGTCGCCACCGCCGCGAAGCCGATCGCCACCGCGAACGCGATCGCGATCGCCACGCCGCCCAGGCGCGGGACAGGAAGCTGGTGGATCTTGCGCGCCGCGTCCGGCTGGTCGAGCAGCCCCTGCCGGTGGGCGACCTGGCGCACGATCGGAGTGACCAGCAGGCTCACGACGAGGGCCACGGCGGAGGTGAGGGCGGTCAGCATCGGCCGCGATGGTAGCGTCTCTCGATCGCTCGCTCGCTGACCGATGGTCGGGGCGGCCGGATTCGAACCGGCGGCCTCCTGCTCCCAAAGCAGGCGATCTACCAGACTGATCTACGCCCCGCCGTCTTGAGCTTGTGCAGCGAGCCGAACTCGGTGTTTCGGCCGCCGGCATCGACGCACAGCACTCGAAGCCACCATGATTCGGCCGCGCCCAACCCTGCTGAGTCATCGAGATCGTACCGTGCCCGCCGCCTCTCCGCCTACCATCAGCCACTCGGTCACGTCGCGAAGCGACGGTCTTGAGGCCCGCCGCTCGAGCTTTCGCCTACATCGTCAAGCGCGTCCGTGAGTGGCCGCTGCATCGCGCGGCAGGACGATGAGCACCGTGAAGATCAAGAGCATGAGAACGCCGGCGACTCCGGCCGAGATGAGTCGTGGACCGTCGGCGGAGCCGACCGGCGGGATCGCGCTCTCAACGATCTGGAGAGCATGCGGACTGGCTGAAGTTCCATGATTGGTCGCCGCCAAGACTGCCCCGACCTCATTGGCAATCGACGCCGCCAGTGTTGGATCGGGATCCGACGCGCTGACAGCGAAAAACGGACTTCCGATCACGGTCTCAGCCCTGACACGAGCGGAGAGGTCGGTCGCGCTAACTCCCAGGTCGAGGGCCTGGATCGTCTGCTCCAGCACCGGTCCGGATGTGGCGCGGAGAGCGTACAACTCCGCGATACCCGCCAAGAGCCGGGGATCCTGGAACTGTTGTTCGTCCGCGAACGGCCCTGCTCCGACGAGCAATTCGACTCGGGCTTCGTAGGTTCGGGGTCCTGCGCCGATCCCGATCACCGAAGCGACGACGTTCATCACGGCCAAGGCCGCCAGCACGGCGGCGATCTCGACGCGAGTCAGTGCCTTCATGCACCCCCCTGTCACTTCGATAGAGCACAATAGGCGCGGCCGAGAGGATAGCAGCCGCTTTCATCGGGACCATCGGCCCTCCCTTATGGTCCCGGCCAGCGAGCGGGCATGGGTCGAACGTCACGGTGTCGGGTTGCGCGATCCCCGGATAAGGTGAGTGCGGGCTTCGTCCCAGCGGCGCTCCACGTGCACGCAACCGCCGCCCGGAGGTTACATGCGTTTCAAGGCGACACCACTGGCAGCACGGTCACCGTCTTCGCGCCCGGCTGGCAGGCCGGAGCAGCGTCGTGAACCATCGAGACTCCGCGATTGGCTGTCGACGTTACCGATGCTCCTGCTCATCCCCGCGCTGGTTCTGCCGGTCATGTTCGCCCTCGCCAGATCATCGGCGGTGGAGACCGCCCGTCCGGCTGACGACGCGCCGACCGACTCCTCGAAGCACGTGTCGAAGAAGCTCGTGTCCGGAGGCGTTCAGCAGCAGCGTCACAGCCGACCCAGAGTGAGAGATGGGAGCTTCCGTCGGCCGGACGTGTCGGACCGGACGCTGCCGACTCGTCATCGGGGCGGCATCGCTACACGCGTGGCGAGGGAAGAGTCGGAGCCGAACGCCGCACCGGCCGAGCCGAACGCCGCACCGGCCCAGCCGACCGCCGCACCGGCCGAGCCGACCGCGGCTCCGCCGAGCGCCTCGCCGCCGCCTCAGAACCCGACACCGGCCCCGTCCGTGGCTCCGGCACCCGCCGTGGGCGACCTGCAGGCGCTCGTCAACGCCGCTCCCGCCGGTGGAACGGTCAACTACTCAGGGTCGTGGAGCGGCACGCTGACGATCAACAAGCCACTGACCGTGATCGGTGGCAGGATCAACGGATCGGTGAAGATCACCGCCTCCAACGTATCCCTCCGCTCCATGGCGGTCATCGGGCCACAGTCGGCCACGTGGTCGAGCGGCCAGAACGCGATCTACGCCGAGGCCGTCAGCAATGTGACCCTCGACGGCGTGGAGGCGGCAAACGTCGGAAACGCTGGAATCCGTTTCCATTATGTGACCGGCTTCACGATCGTCGGGGCGTACGTCCACGATGCCGTGTACGCCGGCATCATCACGACCAGCTCGACCGATGGGCTGATCGCTGGAGGCACCGTCGAGCGGATCGGCATGAATGGCTCATCCGCGGCGAATAGCAATAATGCATATGGCATCGCGCTCACGCGTTTCGGCTTCGACGCCGGCACGCCGAAAGCAGCGCGGATCACGGTTCGCAATATGACCGTCCGCGACGTGCCGACGTGGCACGGCCTTGACACCCATGGCGGCGTGGACATCGTGTTCGAGGGCAACCGGATCGAGCGCACATACCGAGGCATCATGGCAACTGCGGTAGGCGGCCAGCGCGTAACCGCCAGGGGCAACACCATCGTTGCAGCGTCATACATCGGCATCGCCGTCGTGGACACCAGGCCATATGCCGTCACCGGTAACGCGATCATCGCCTCGCCGAACATCGGGATCTTCATCGAGACTTCCGCGTGTGGAACGTTGAGCGGTAACAGCGTCACGGGCTCGGCGACCCCAGTCCGCGACGAAGGGGATCGGTGCTGATCGGCGCGTGATGCTGGCACGATCCGGGCAGCCGTGGCCCGGATCGCCGTCGCGTCTCCCATCGGCGCGCCTGGGGTATCGTTCGCGGATGTGCGGAATTGCGGGGATCGTGGCCCTGCACGGCTCTGCCCCCTCCGCGGATGTCGTGCATCGCATGGTTGGCCGGCTCGCCCACCGTGGCCCGGACGACGAGGGATTCTTCTCGGACGAGCACGTCGCCTTGGGACACCGGCGTCTCAGCATCCTGGACCCGACTCCAGCGGGCGCTCAGCCGATGCGGCGAGGAGATACCTGGCTCATCCACAACGGGGAGATCTACAACTACCTCGAGCTCGCCAACGAGCTTCGCGAGGCAGGCTGCGTACTGGTCACGGAGACAGACACCGAGGTCATCCTTGCCGCGTATCAAGCGTGGGGCATGGACGCGATACGCCGCTTCAACGGCATGTGGGCGTTCGCTTTGTGGGATGCCACCAGAAAGCGGCTTGTGCTCTCACGGGACCGGATCGGCGTAAAACCCCTATACCTTCGCCGCACGTCCCGATCGCTGGTCTTCGCGAGCGAAGTGAGCACGCTGGCCGAGACGTGGCCCGTCGATCCCACGGACGGCTGGAGACCGGAGCCGGATCTCGCCGTCGTCCGCGACTTCCTCGTCTCGGGTGACGTCGATCACTCTGAGCGCACATTTGTCGACGGCGTGACCTCGCTGCCACCGGCACATAGCCTGATCGTCGAGCGAGACCGCTTCACATTCCAGCGATACTGGCCGGCCCCGCCTCTCGCGGATGATGATCGCCCGTTCGTCCGAGGGAGGGATGCGGTCCGGGACGCCGAGCTCGTCGAGGAGTTCGGCGCCGCGTTCGATCGATCCGTACAGCTTCGCTTGCGGTCTGACGTTCCAATCGGGACGTGCTTGTCCGGAGGGCTGGACTCGTCGTCGATCGTCATGACCGCCTCGCGCGTCCTCGCCGGGATCAACGGGAGCGGACCGCCGGATCGAACTCGCCACGAGCAGCAGCCGAGGTTTGCATTTCACGCGCGCTACCCCGAAGAGGGCATCGATGAGTCCGGCTATGCGGAGATGGTTGCCGCCGCAGCGGGGATGTCGCTCATCTTTCAGGCACCCCGCACGAGCGGATTGCTCGGGGCCCTGCTGCCGGCGCTTCGGGCGCAGGGCGAGCCCTTCGGCGGGGCTTCGATCCTCGCACAATACTCAGTCATGGAGGCCGCGCATGCGGCCGATCTGAAGGTGCTTCTTGACGGGCAGGGTGCCGATGAGCTGCTGGGTGGCTACCAGTTCTACCTCGGAGTCCGCGCAGCGGGGCTGCTTCGGGCGGGCCGACCCCGAGCAGCTGCCCGCGAGCTCCAGGCGGCCGTTGCCTCCCGCACGCTTCCTGCGGGCCTTGCGCTGAAAGGGTTGGTCCGTGCGCTCGCACATGGACGACCGAACGAGTGGGCACGGTCGCTCAGCGGAGGACGATATGGGATGAGGATTGAACCCATCCTCCGCCGTGAAGGAACTCTCACGCGCCAGAGCAGTGAACGAGGGACGTTTCTCGCCCGCCGCCTCTGGCAGGATCTGACGGGGATCTCGGCGCTGCTGCGGTACGAGGACCGAAACAGCATGGCATTCGGAATCGAGAGTCGCGTCCCATTCCTCGATGTCAATCTGATGGAGCTCGCCGTCAGGCTCCCGGATCGGCTCCGAGTCGGTGACGGCACAACCAAGGTAGTGCTGCGCCGATCCATGACCGACCGCCTGCCCGCGCCCGTCCGTGATCGACGCGACAAGCTCGGCTTTGCTGCGCCGGAAGCAGCCTGGCTGGCCAACGACCTGCCACACGTCCGGGCACTCGTCCTGGACGGCCAGGCGGTATCGCGCGGCTGGGTGACGCGCCGTGAAGCCCGTCGGCTCATTGAGAATCACCGGGTGGTCCACACGCAACTCTGGAAGCTTCTGGTAACAGAGTGCTGGCTTCGCCACACGTTTCCTGGTGAGGTGGCAGCGAAGGGTGCCGACGTGTGGAACAGTGCGTCTGAGGCGGAACGGGATCGATCTCGCACGCGATGAACGTCGGCAGCATCGCGCCCGAGGGTCCTCCGCGGGAATATCTGTCGCCCGTTCGCCTGGGGGCAGGTGCGGTCATCATCGCCGTGCTCGCTGGCGTGACCGCCGGGACACTGGGGCCGGGGGGTGTCGCTGCGGTTGCGGTGGTGGGTGCGGCGGGGGTGGCTGTCGTCCGCTGGCCCGGGTTCGTCTTTGCGGCGTATCTCCTGTTGCCCTACTACAAGGGGTTCGTCAATCCGTACGTTCCCGGCGACCTCACGGTCGCACTGGCCGTAATGAACGGCGTGCAGGTGATCTGGATCCTGGGAGGGGGATGGAGGCAGCTGCGCCGGGAATCGCTGATCTTGTGGCTGGCGCTCACGCTGGTGGTCGTCGCCGGAATGGCACGTGCCCCCGACCTGGATGAGTCAGTGCCGAGGGTCGTTCAGTGGGTGGCCCTGATCGTCTTGCCGTCGTGCACCGCGGCCAGGATCGCCTCGGATCCCCGGCACGTTCGACACACAGTCGTCGCGATCGCCGCGCTGGGCATTCTGGTCACTGCCCTCGCCGTCCCCCGGATCGGCGGAACCGCCCGACTCGTGGTCCTCGAGCAGAACACGATCCAGGTGGCGATCGCCGCTCTCTTTGTGCCGATGATCGCGATCGCATACGCAGGCATGCGGAGGCGACCGGTTGTGTTGGCGCTTGCGGTTCTCGTCCCTCTGTCGCTCATCGTTGCGGTGGCGTCTGGATCGCGCGGACCGCCTCTGGCGGCGTCTGCCACAGCGATCGGCGCGCTCGGCGTGTATATCGCCAGGGGCGGAAGGGTCGACCGTCGAGCGGCTGTCCTGACGGTTGCGGTGGGAGTCGGTCTCGCGGTCGCCTTCCAGGCGATCGTCACTCTCCCGGAGGCTGCTGTTCTACGATTCTCGGCGCTGGGAGACTACCTCCTGGATCCGGCCGGAGCGAGTGTCGATACGTCAGCCGGCGTGCGAGCCGACCTGTTCGGAGCGGCGCTTCGCATGTTCACAGAGCGCCCCATCATGGGGAACGGGACAGGCTCGTTCGCATCCTTCGCCGCCGGGACGGTTGGACTGACCGATTTGCCGTACCCGCATAACATCCTGTTGCAGGTTGGCGCTGAGTTCGGCCTGGTTGGGTTGGGCCTGGTCGCATTGCTCGTCGCCAGTGCCTTATTCCGGAAGATTCCGGCGGATCGATCCTGGATGGCCGTGCGCCTGATCTTCGCGTTCCTGTTCCTCCAGAGCCTCGTAAGCGGCGACTTCTACACCGATCGAATGCTCTGGGGGCTGCTCTTGCTCCTGGTGCTGGCTCCCAGCCCCGATCCTCGCCCTTCCACGGAGCAGCACGGATGAGCCCGTAGAGTGCTGCGGGGTTCAAGGTCCAGCGCCCGGTCGAGCGCGTCGTGAAGCTTCTGACGGATCGGCTCGGACTCGATCGCGGAATCACCAGAGAGGTCACGGCACTCGGCGCCGCGACGATCGGTTCGCAGATCATTGCGTCCGCTGCGGTCATTGTGCTCACGCGCCTGTACGATCCCGAGGACTTCGGGATCTACGCGGCCACGTTGTCCATCACGTCCATCATCCTGGTCACTGGCTGTCTTCGGTATGAGCAGGCGATCCCGATCGCAGAGTCTCGCACGCAGGCGGCGCAGCTCATCGTGCTCAGCGTGTGCTTGGGCACGATGGTCCTGGCGTTCGCGGGTGGTCTGCTGTTGCTGCTTGAGCCGTGGATTGCGCCCGCCCTGGGGATCGACTCGCTGACGCCGTACGTGGGACTCATTCTGCTGGCCGGAACGGTTGCGGTCATCGGCGTGGTTCTGCACGGTTGGGCAGTCCGAGCGCGCGCGTTCACCGAACTCGCGCGGGCCCGATTGTCAGGTGCCGTCGGACTCGTGGTGGCTCAGATCGCCCTCGGCCTGGTGGGAGCCGGCGCAGCCGGTCTCTTGCTGGGCGACGCGCTGGGGCGCGGTGGAGGGACGGCGCGTCTTGTGCGTCGCCTGTGGCGTGACGAAGGGGCGGAGATCCGGAGAGTCCGCTTCGCCTCTCTCCCAGCGGTCGCCCGTCGCTATCGACGATTCCCGATCCTCTCGGGCCCGTCCGCCATCCTGGACGTGGTCAACCTCCAACTCCCGATGCTCACGGTCGTCGCGATGTTCGGGTCGGCTACGGCAGGGGTATTCCTGCTTGCCAGCCGTGTGGTGAGCCTGCCGAACAGCATTGCGATGGGGGCATTGGCGCCGGTTTTCGTGGCGGAGTCGGCTCGAGTTCGAACGGATCATGAAGCACTGCAACGGCTCTTCGATCGGACTGTGCGGCGTCTCCTGATGGTCGGCATTGTTCCCGCCACTGCGATCGTATTGGCAGGGCCCACGCTGTTTGCGGTCGTGTTTGGCCAAGATTGGGCGGAGGCAGGCATCTTCGCCGCGCTCTTGGCTCCCATGTACTTCGTGCAATTGTTGACCGCCCCAGTCAGCGGAGTCCTCAGCGTGCTCGAGCGACAGGATCTCCACCTCGCGAAAGAGATCGGGAATCTCCTGCTGATGATCCTCGTGATCGCGGTGGCATCTTCCAGCCAGTGGACCGCCGTGCCGACGATTGCGGCCCTCAGCGGCGTGGGACTGCTTTCGGCCATCGCATACTTCGTGGCAATGCGGCACGCGGTGAGTCGAGTGGGGCGGGTTGCAGGGTAGGCATCCGCCGTTGCGCGCTCCTGTGGCGCGGCAGCGCGGACGTTGTTGGTGCCGATCGGGCGAGCAAGGGGACACATCACTTCTGGGGAGGATGCACTAGTTGCAGGTCCCGATCGAGATCGCTCCCGGCGCACGATGAGCAACGTCCCATGGTTCCTGCCGGGCGTCCTCGTGTCGATTGCGGCTTCCGTCGCCCTGGCCCTTCCGGTCGGGCGCGCACTGGGTGTTCGGTCGACGCTTGCGGGCGCCCTGGTATTCAGTCTTGGAATCATCCTATCTGCGACCTTGACACCGCTTCGCGGGGCGATCGAGGCGGGCGCGGCCGGCACGGGGATCTGTGACTTCTCGAGACTGGGCCTCGCACCCATCGCGGAATCGATGTCTGTGAACGACACGAGTCTGAACATCCTGCTGTTCGTCCCGCTTGGAGTGGTGGTCGGCTACATGCCTCGCACACGTCGCACGGCGGGCATCGTGATCGCGTCGATCGCCCTGCCCTTCGTGATCGAGGCAATCCAGCTCGTGGCGTCCGACCTCGCGCGGGGATGTCAGAGCGCTGACGTTATCGACAACCTGACTGGCCTCTTCGTGGGGGCGGCCCTTGGATCGGCATCACGACTCGTGCTCCGCGAGGCGGCGGACTGATCGTGGCTTCAGCGGCGACGCTGCCTACCCGATGGCGCTGGTGTGCGGGGTAGGGCACGGTTACGCTCGCGAAGAAGGTAGAGGACGCCGATCGCGATGGCGAAACCTGCCGCAGCTCCTGCCGCTGCGTTGAGAAGGGGCCTGGGGGCCTCCGGCGAGTCGGCCGGCACGGCTTCCTCGGCCACGGTCAAGACGTTCGCCGTGGATGGGCCGGAAAGACCAAGAAGGGTCGCACGCGCTGCCAGTAGCGACGTGAGGCGATCTTGCATGCGTTCGAGTCGTGCCTGTTCGCCATTGTCAGGGTCCGGGATGGCAGTCAAGGCATCGAGTTCACTCTCGACCAAAGCAATCTGGGCCTCGGTGGTCCGCAGGTCCGAAGCGATCAGGGCCTCGGCACCTTCCTGCCGTTCGGTCAGCTCGGGCGATGCCGCGATCAACTCCTGCGCAATCGCGTTGGCGATCGCTGCAGCCCGCTCCGAACTGTCGCCTTGGACGGCGACGGCGACGAATGGGCCCGGCGCCGCCTCAGCCTGGACGCGACCGATCAGGTCCAGTGGTGTCACGTCCAGGTCCAGGCGGTCGATGGCGCCTTGCACAATCGGGCGTGTGGTCGCCAGTTGGGCGTACAAGGTGGACAGGCTCTGAGAGATCAGGAGGTCGTCGTAGGACGGATCTGGCGCCGACAAGAGCTCGCCGACGATCAGCAGCGTCTCCGACCGGTACGTCCTTGGCAGCACCAGGCTGACCGCGTATGCAACTCCGCCACCGATTGCCGTCACGAGGATGACGACAAGCAGCCACCGCCACACCGTGCGAACGCTCAACCGATTGCCTCCTTCGGCCCGAGTATGTCAGACACCGATGTCCTGCGAGTTCGCGATGGTCCTGCGCCAAGGAGGACCCCAGGTGTGTCCATCACGCCGCTGTTTCCAGGGATGCAACCCCGAGCCGAAGACAGCCTGAGCATGGTCGGACAACCCACCGTTCGTTTCCACGACGCCGATCGGTGTCCACATCTACGCTTTGCGCGGAGTGCCGCTGCAGCGGCGAAGCCCGAGTTCAAGCAACAGCGAGCTGGCATGAACGAGACGCGCAACCCAAAGCGCCAGAAGGTCGGGATGGCCCTCTACGGCGATCTCACCTACGACAGCCGAGTGCGCAGGGAGGCCGCGACCCTGGCGCGAGCGGGCTATGAGGTGTCCCTCGCATGCCTCGGTGCAGAGGGCGGCCAACGCGATGACCTGCCCGCGGACGTCAGGGTGCTGGTCCTCGAGCCCACAGCCACCTCGGTCCTGCCCGGATCGGAGATCCCGTTCTCTGACGGTCGGTCAGGCCGCCTCGTCACGATCCTGGGTCGGGTCAGCTGGATTTGGGCATACGCTCGCAATGTTCGCGCGTGGGGGCGCTCCGTCGTCGCTGCGTTGGGTCCCCAGGACATCTGGCATCTTCATGACCTGACTGCACTTGCGGCGGTCGCGCCCCGACTGAAGCAGCACGTTCCGGTCATTTATGACGCACATGAGCTCTATCTCGACACCGGCACGTCTCTGAACCTGCCGGGATTTGCCCGTTCTGCTGTTCGAGCATACGAGCGCCGGCTGGTCGCGCGGGCCGCCGCGGTGATTACCGTGAACGAAGCACTGGCCGAGGTCCTCTCGCGAAGATACCGGCCCAAGAGGCTCGAGGTGCTCCACAACTGCCCGGATCGATGGCCTCCTCCGGCCCGGAGACCTCAGCTCATCAGGGATTCTGTCGGGATCCCGGCAGCAGCGCCGGTGCTCCTCTACCACGGGAAGCTGGTTGGTGAACGAGGAATCGAAGTGCTCATGGATGCGCTCCTCCAGCCGGGCCTGGAGAATGTCCACCTCGTGCTGATGGGAGTCGGATGGAAGCGCGCGGACTACGTCCGGATAGCCGCTGAGGCGCGTTGGCAGGACCGAGTTCACGTGCTCGACGCGGTGCTGCCGTCCGAGCTCCTTCCATGGGTGGCATCGGCTGACATCGGAGCGATGCCGCTCCTGGCATCGACGCTCAACCACTACCTCTCGACACCAAACAAGCTCTTCGAATGCCTGGCGGCCGGGATCCCGGTCGTCGTGAGCGACTTTCCTGCGATGAGCGAGATCGTCGCGCGTCACCCTGGCGGACCGCTGGGGGCCGTCTGTGATCCAACCAGCGTCGACTCTGTCGCAGCAGCGCTCCGGTCGATCCTGGAGCTGGACGATGCGGCTGGCCGATCGCTCCGGTCGAGGTGTCTCGACGCGGCGCGGACCCGGTGGAACTGGGAGGCTGAATCGGTCAGGCTCACGGCGCTCTATGGCGCCCTGGCTGCGGGTGACTGAGGTGCGACCTCCCTGGATGACCGGGTACATTACGAGCGAAACGCACGTGCGCACGGGGGGAAGATGAGCGCCAAGAACATCCGCCGCATCCCGCTTGCTCGGCCCAGCCTCGGGGACAGGGAGCGGGAGCTCGTCCAGCAGGTCCTATCGGGAGTCGTTCTCGCCCTCGGCCCCTTCGCTCAAGCCCTGGAAGAAGAGCTGGCCCGTCTGGCCGGGCGCCGTTTCGGGATCGCCTGCAGCAGCGGAACGGCGGGATTGCACCTGGCCGTTCGTGCCCTCGGGATCAGCGAGGGCGATGAGGTCATCACCACCCCCTTCAGCTTCGTCGCGTCGGCCAATTGCCTCCTGTACGAGCGCGCTCGTCCACGCTTTGTCGACATCGAGGAGGAGACCCTCGGCCTCGATCCGGCCTTGGTCGAAGCGGCCGCCGGCCCACGAACCAGGGCGATCCTGCCAGTCCACGTGTTCGGTCGCGGTTGTCGAATCGACGAGCTTGCGCAGATTGCCGAAGCGCGCGGATGGGATCTCATCGAGGATGCGTGTGAGGCATTTGGCTCTAGCCGCCGGGATCGACCACTCGGTTCGTTCGGCGTCGCGTCCGTCTATGCGTTCTATCCCAACAAGCAGATGACCACCGGCGAGGGCGGCATCGTGATGACGGACGATCCAGCGCTGGCGGCCATGTTCCGGAGTCTCCGGAACCAGGGGCGCGATGACGACGGTTCGTGGCTGCACCATGTCCGGCTCGGGTTCAACTATCGCATGGACGAGATGTCGGCCGCCCTCGGCGTCGCCCAGCTTGAGCGAGCCGATGAGATGCGCGCTGGACGCGCCCGCGTTGTGCAGGCCTACGCGACGGCGCTCGGCAGCCGCGACTGGCTCCGACTTCCTCGACAGGGCAGCGACGAGCAGGTTGACTGGTTCGTGTACGTCGTTCGCCTGGATCCCTCCGTCGATCGCGCGCGTCTCATGCGGGATCTCGATGCGGTGGGCGTTCCGTCTCGGACCTACTTCAACCCGCTCCACCTTCAACCGCTCTACCGCGAAGCATTTGGATACGGGCCTGGTGACTTCCCCGTCACCGAACGTGTCGCGGCTTCGACGCTGGCACTCCCGTTCTCGGCGCGGCTCGCTGACGATGAGGTGGGCTACGTCGCAGACTCCCTGGTCGCGGCCGTCGAGCGCCAGTTCGGTGGCTGAGTCACGGAAGGTCGGGCCCTGCCGAGTCTGGATCCTGAACCACTATGCGGACACCCCCGACCGACCGGCTGGGACGCGACACTATTCACTCGCGCGGGCCGTGGTCCGCCACGGCGGCGACGTCACGGTGTTCGCGGCTTCGCGGTTGAGGTGGACGGGAAAGGACGACCGCGCCAGTGGCAGGATGCTGGCTCGCACGCAGCACTTCGATGGCGTGCGCTTCGTGTGGGTATGGACGATTCCCTACTACGGCAATACCTGGCGGCGGATGGCGAACATGTTGAGCTACGCCGTGATTGTCTGCGTGGCGCAGGCAGGTCGTCCAGCGCCGGACGTGGTCGTCGGCTCGACCGTGCATCCGTTCGCAGCGCTCGCCGGCTGGCTCATTGCGAAGCTCCGTGGAGCGCGGTTCATCTACGAGGTCCGCGACCTCTGGCCGCAGACCCTGATCGATCTGGGGGCGATCGCGGAGGGCTCGCTGGCCGCGCGCGGCCTGGCGATGATCGAGGCGTTCCTGGTTCGTCGCGCGGAGACGGTGATCACCCTGTTGCCGGGAATGTCGGCCTACCTCGCGAGACGCGGTTTGCCGGCGGCCCACGTTCGGTATCTTCCGAATGGTGCCGACCTCGACGTGGCCAGCAGCCGATCCCCGGGAGCCCTGGGTGACGCTCGGGATGACGCTTCGTCCCTGTTGGATGAGCTGGCGCGTCGGCGTCAGCGCGGCGAAGTGGTGTTCGCCTACGTGGGATCGCACGGTCAAGTCAACCGATTGGACGTCGTGCTGTCCGCACACCGCATCGCCAGCGGCAGAACGCGGCAACCGATCGCCCTCTATTTCATCGGCGACGGACCTGAGAAGCCTGGCCTCGAGCAGCTGGCGGCCAGGCTCGATGTGCCGAATGTCGTATTCGCAAAGCCCGTTCCCAAGAACCTCGTCCCGGCCGTGCTCGACGCGGTCGACGTCGGCGTCGTGCATGCGACGTCCACCGCCGTGTACGAGTACGGCATCAGCTTCAACAAGGTGTTCGACTACATGGCCGCACGCCGTCCCATTGCGTTCGCCTGCTCAACCGCAAACGATCCCGTCGTGGCGTCCGGAGCAGGCTTGAGCGTCGCGCCGGATGACCCGGCTGCCCTCGCCGATGCCTTTGTTCAGCTTGCCGAGTCGTCGCCGGAGGAACGCAGGCGCATGGGCGCTGCCGGCCGAGGCTTCGTGGAGCGCGAGCACGACATGGCCCGGATCGGAGACGAGTTCGCGCTGATCGTTGGCTGTCTCGATGAGTCTCGTCGTTCGGCCGTACCGGCTCGCACCCCCGCCAGCGCCCCTTCGGACACGTGAGGGACGCCGCGCGCGAAGGACGCCTCGCGCTGGAGCAGACCCGCGACGAGTCCGATCCCGGTCGGTCGACCAGGCTGCGGGCTATGCCCGCCGTGCTCCGGACCGTGGGGCTCGATATGCCGGGAAGAACCCCGCGCTGAGGGACGAGCCGATTTCGGCGGCGTGTGCCTGAACGTGCCGCGCGTACTCGCGCTCGTCGAGGATCGCGCGGATGGTATGGAATGGGCGCCGGTGCGGCGAGAACCCCGCCTTGAAGTGCAGCAACGGATCGTCGGCCCCGCCCACACCCCCGCCGAGATGGAAATGACGATTGCCGCGCGCCTTTGCCCAGCTCCGAACATGGTGAAACATCAGCTTCGTGAGCCCCTCGCGCGCGAAGGCGGGATCGCTACCCGAGAGATGGTATTGGACGATTCCATCGGTTTCGACGAAGAGGCCGGCCACGGCAATCGATTGGTCGGCCCCCACTACGCAGAGATGGATCCGGTCCCCGAGGGCGTCCCTCAGGTGGTCGAAGTAGCCTTCGTCGAAGAAATAGTACGAGGAGGCCGAGACGTGTGACATCGTCATGCTGTAGAGGCGCTTGAAGGCATCAAACCGGGTCCACTTCTCATCGAACGCGACCGCTCGCCCAGCGCGCATGGCGCGGTTGATCTGGGTGCGATGGTTGGGTCGCGTCTGTTTCCAGAGCTCCTCGTCGGGAAGCGTCAGGTCGATGTCCACCGTATCGCCATGGCGCACGATCTCGCCAACGCCCTCCGGAAGGGCGCCATTGAGGATGGGATGAAGGCGCACGAAGAGGGACACGACGCCTTCCGAGGCGAGAAGGCTCAGGCCGCTGGCGAGCGCATCCGCGACGAACGACGCATCGGCAGATCCGCGCACGACCGGACCCGGATATCCGTATGGGGACGTGGCGTCGCGCCCGCCGCGCGTGATCGGACGGAGGACGAGCGGTAGGAGCATGGAGCGCCCGCCGTCCGTCGCGAGGATCGCCTTCGCTTCGCCCTCTTCCTGTGCCGCGCAGACCGACGCGTACTCGGGAAGATGGTAGAAGTCGTGCCGGGCTTCCGATAGGAACGCGGCCCACGCCGCATCGTCGGCATCGAGCAGCTCGGTCTTCACTCTGTTCGGTTCTCATTGCCGGAATAGCCGAAGTCCTCGGTGCTGGGAGGTGGTAGACCGGCTCCGCTGAACAGCTTCGGCACCGTGAGCAACATGATCCTGAAGTCGAGCCCGAGCGACCAGTTGTCGATATACCAGACATCCAGCGAGAAGCGGTCGTCCCAGCTCAGGGCATGCCTGCCCTTGACCTGCGCCAACCCGGTCAGCCCGGGCCGCACTTCATGGCGGCGGGCCTGCTGGCCGCTGTATCTCGGCACGTACTCCATCAGGAGCGGGCGAGGACCCACGAGGCTCATGTCGCCCTTCAGGATGTTCCACAACTGGGGCAGTTCATCCAGGCTGGTCCGCCGCAGGAAATAGCCGAGCCTGGTAACGCGCTGGTCGTCCTCCAGCGGGGGGTCCGCCTCGTCGGCGTCGGGCCGCATCGTTCGGAACTTGTAGAGCACGAACGGTTCAGCACGGTGGCCGGGCCGAACGTGCCGGAAGATGACCGGGCGGCCCATGAAGCCCCAGATGGAGAGCGCGACGAGGCCGATCAGGGGGGAGAGGACAACCAGGCTCCCCCCGGACACCCCCACGTCGATGATCCGTTTTGCGCGCCAAGCCATCCTCGGCCCTGCCCTCGGACCAACGCGCCGGCCTATGACCTGCCATCCTGATGCCCGGTGCGGGTCCGGATGGCCAGTGCCGCCCGGACCGCCTGGCCTGCATCGACCTCCATCAGGCTCCATTGACTCGCAGGTCCACCCGGAGGGGGTTTCGTCATGCGCGGCGTTCCGCCCAGCGTGACCGTAAACGACTGAAGGGCGAGAGTGAGCCCACGTCCGTCAGCCTTGACGACGGCCTCTTTGCGGACCCATCCATCGAAGAACGTGCCCAGCCGTCCCTCGGGCTCGACGGCCTTCAGCTCGTCCTGCTCGGCACTCGAGAAGCATGTCCGCGATAGCGTGAGCGGGTCAAGGAAACGGACATGCTCGACATCGATTCCGACGTCGCCCGCGGTGGTGAACGCGTACAGGGCGCTCCCGCACGAGTGCGCCACGCTGAAGTCCATCGGGCCGCCCTCGCCAAGCACGGGTTTGCCGTGGGTCGCTGTCGCGATGCGGATTCGAGCAGGGTCCTGGCTCAGGAGTTCCCCGAGGAGAAGTCGCAGGACACCCCGGGCAGCGACGTACCGCCGCCGATCCCGACTCGAACGGAATCGTTCGGCTCGGCGTAGCTCCTCCGGCCACAGGAGACGTTCGTGTCCCGGTTGGGCGTCGAGGTCGGCCATAAATACGACCGGATCGCCAACGCCGAGGGAAGAGACACCCTTCATGGTGCGGCATCCTTCCGCGGTTGAAGCGCGTCGCAAATGGCCCTCTCGATGAGGGGGGCCACCTCTCGCACCCTCGGCGTGGAGAACAGACCGATGCGCGGACCCGGCAGTTCATGCAGTTGAAGCGGACTGTCGACGAGGCTGGACCAGCCGAGGGAAGGATCTGAAGGAAGTCCGAGCGGTTGTCGTTCCGAGCGAAAGACCGCTACGCGTCCCTTGTAGCGCTGGGGCTCGTAGGCTTCGTACGCCTTCTCATGATGCAGGATGGCGTCAGCTCGGCGATAGGATCGGGAGTGGGGCAGCCCGAATGGCAGGAGGCCATTCCCATCGGTCAGGGCCCGCTCGAGTGCGAGGCCGACTCGGCGCACCACATCCCCCATGCGGCCGGCGACGTAGCCGACCTTCTGCCTCGTCGGCGTTCCGGCCAGGTTCCACCACTCGTTCACGATCCGGTCACCCACGCGAAAGGCCACTCGCCGGGGAAGTGACGCGTCCCTGACCGTGGCCTCGTGCTGGCGCGTCGGGTTGTCGATCATCAGAACGAGGCCAACGTCGGCGCCAGCGTCCCGCAGCTGCTGGGCCATCTCGTAGGCGATATCGCCGCCCAGGCACCAGCCCCCCACGAGATACGGCCCCACTGGCTGGACCGTCCGGATCTCCTTGATGTACGCGCGTGCCAGCTCTTCGACTCGGAAACGACCCGCGGCGGGCAGACTCGGTGCCTGGAGTCCATACAGCGGCTGCTCCGCGGACATCGTTCGGGCAAGTTCGGAGTATCCGATGACGTTCCCGCCGTGGGCATGCGCAAAGAAGAGGGGCGGTTGCCCACCGGAGGGCTTGAGGGGCACCAGCGCGTTCCACGCGGGCATCTGTTGCTGCCCCTCGATGAGGCTCGCCAGGCCCGCGACCGTGGGGGCAGCAAAGAGCGTCGCGAGGGGGATCGGTTCACCCAACACCTCTCGCTCGACCATATCGATGAGCTCGGCCGCCAGGAGAGAATGGCCACCAAGATCGAAGAAGTCGTCATCGACGCCGACGGGGCGCGAGAACGCTCGTTCCCAGATCCTCAGGAGGCGGGATTCGAGCAGTGACCGTGGGCGCACGGATTCCGTGCCATGAGCGGCGAGGCTCCGCGGCGAGGAACGATCCGGCAGGTCGGCGAGCCTCGTATTCGGCGCGCTGATCATCGTCGCCGCGAATGTGGTGAAGTCAGCGGCAAGCGCCTCCACCACCCCGGTCCGTACAGACCGATAGCGGACGGTCGCTCGATACCGAGCACCATCCCACCGCATGTACCAGCCCAGGTCGAAGTCGGACGTGCCACCAGCCACATGCATCGGCTCGACGCTGACGCCTGGGAGCTCGAGGCCGCTCGTCGGGAGGTCGTTCAGCGCGAACAGCGCTCGGGTCAATGGCGTCGAGCTCGCCTCCGGAAGCCCGGCGATCCACTGGAACGGCACGCTATTCTCCACGGCCGCGAATACGATCGAGCGGTATCGTTCGACGAGCGCAACCAGGTCCGGATCGTCCGACAGGTCCCCGCGGATCGGGACCAGGTCGTTGAAGTAGCCGACAATCGACTCGAAGGCAGGATCCGGACGCCCGGCAACCGGGGTGCACAGGACAACGTCCTCCTGCGCGGTGTGCCGATGCAGCGTGGCTGCGAAGATGGCGATCAGGACGTTGAAAGGCGTACCTCGCACCCGGCGCGCAACGTCATTGATGCCCGCCGAAATGGACTCGGACAACTCAACCGAGACCTCGCCGGCCTCATCGACCCGCGGACCGGGCAGTCGCAATGCCGTCACGCCGGTCAGTGCGGTTCTCCATTGCCCGAGCCGCCCGTGCAGCCTCTGCTCGTTCGATCGCTCCCAGTCGACGAAGTCCGTGAAGTCCATTGGCGGGCGAGGGGCGCTGGACTGCCCCTGGTAGGCGCCCGAGAGTTGGCGTTCGATGAGCGCCAGGGACCACCCGTCGCACACGATATGGTGGGCGCGCAGCGAAAGGATGTGGTGGTCGGGGCCCAACCGCCACATCTTCGCGGTGAACAGCGGGCCAGCTGTGAGATCCAGCGCTTGCCCGACCCACTCAGCGACGGTGGCCGACGGATCAGGATCCCCGCCGAGGTCCTCGACCAAAAGCTCGTAGCGAGTCGGCGGCTGGACGGTCGGTTGCCCGTCGGCACCTGAAAAGACCGTGCGCAGTGCCTCATTGCGCCTGATGACAGATTCGAGCGCCGCACGGAGCGAGTCGACGCGGACCGGGCCACGGAGCCGGTACGAACTGTCGATGTTGTACGCTGCGGAACCTGGAGCCAGCCGGGACAGGCGCCAAATGCGCTGCTGACCGAACGAAAGCCTCGGCTGCGCCGTGGCGGGTGGGACGGGTATCCGCGCACCGCCCTGTCGCCGCTCGCGCAGGCGCTCGTGGAGAAGGGTCTGCTGCTCCGCAGTCAGGCGCGCGACGCTCTCGCGGAGCTCACTCACCTGATCGATCGCCATCGAGGCCAGGAACTGGACCGGCGACGATCTCCGCCAGGATCTCCTCACCCGACGGGTCGCCCGCGATCAGCGCCTCGGTCATCAGCATGGCCTGCGCGGCTACGGTCGGGGATTCGAAGAGGTCGGCGATCGCGGGCCGCACGCCGAAGGCCTGATCGAACCGTGACGCCAGCTGCATGAGCTTGAGCGAGTGACCACCCAGGTCGAAGAAGTCGGTTTCGGCTCCGACCGACGGTACGCCCAGGACCTCACTCCACAGCTGGGCGATCTCGACCTCGAGCTCCGTGCGCGGCTCCACATACCCATCTCCCGGAGGGAGCTCGAACAGGCCCTCGGATGGAAGTGCGCTGACGTCGAGCTTGCCGCTGTCGGTCAGCGGCAATTCGGGGAGCACGATGAGGCGGGAGGGAATCATGTGAGCCGGCAGCAGTCCTCGCAGGTGATCCCGGATGGCGCCCTCTACGATCTCGTGGCTCGATCGTGGCACCAGCCAGGCCACGAGCATTGCGTCGCCGGTGGTGTCATGGCCGATCGTCACCGCCGCCTCGAGGACGGAAGGGTGCAGCCCCAGGGTGGCTTCGATCTCGCCCAGCTCGATGCGTTGCCCGCGGATCTTGACCTGGTGGTCGAGGCGACCCAGGAAGTCGACCTGCCCGCTGGGCAGCCAGCGCGCCAGGTCCCCGGTGCGGTACAGCCGGCCGGACGGGTCGAACGGGTCGGGCAGGAAGCGCTCGGCGGTCAGGTCGTCGCGGTTGACGTAGCCGACCGCCACCTGCACGCCGCCGATGTACAGCTCGCCGGGGGTCCCGATCGGCACCGACCGCATGTGCTCGTCGAGGATGTGGATCGTGGTGTTGGCCATCGGAGCCCCGATCGGCACCACCGGCAGGCTGTCGTCGGGCCGGCACTGCCAGGCCGTCACGTCGATCGCCGCCTCGGTCGGACCGTACCCGTTGTACAGCTCGGCAGCGGGCAGCACCGCGAAGAAGCGGTCCACCAGGTCGCGGGTCAGGGCCTCGCCTCCACAGATCACCCGGCGCAGCGAGGCACACGAGCCGGCGGCCGGGTGGTCCAGGAACAGCCGCAGCATCGACGGCACGAAGTCAATGGTGTCGACCCGGTGCCGCGTGATCGTGTCGACCAGGTAGGCCGGGTCGCGATGGCCGCCGGGCGCGGCCACCACCAGGCGCGCGCCGGTCTGCAGCGGCCAGAAGAGCTCCGACACCGACGTGTCGAAGCTGAGCGGGGTCTTGTGCAGCGCCACGTCGTCGGGGCCCAGGCCGAAGCGCTCCTGGGTCCACAGCATCCGGTTGACCACTCCGCGGTGCGCGTTGGCCACGCCCTTGGGTCGACCGGTCGAGCCCGAGGTGTAGATCACGTAGGCCACGTCGTCGGGCTGGACCGGGGGGAGCTCCGCGCCGCCGGCGTCCGGCTCGGCGGCGCCCAGCAGCTCGTCGAGGTCCAACATCACCACCCCCGGATCGGTCACCAATCCCCGGAAGCGGTTCTGGCCCAGGACCACCCGCATCTCGGTCTCCGCGACCATGTACCCGATCCGATCGGCCGGGTACTCGGGGTCCAGCGGCACATAGGCCGCCCGCGCCATCACGATCCCGTACACCGCGGCCACCAGCTCCACCGAGCGCTCGCACAGCAGCCCCACCATCGCTCCCGGCCCGGCGCCCAGTTGCACCAGGCGACGGGCGATCCGCGTCGCCATCCGCTCCAGCTCGGCGTAGGTCAGCTGGCGCTCCCCGAACTCGACCGCGATCCGGTCGGGGTGGCCGGCCACCGCAGCCTGGAACAGCGACACCAGCGTCGCGCGCTCATCACGCTCGACCCCGGTCGCGTTCCAGTGCGCCAGCAGCTCCAGGTCGGCGGCCGGCACGATCCCCAGCGCACCGACCGGCGCCGCGGGACCGGCGGAGCGAAGATCCGACAGGAGGGCCATCCATTCATCGAGCCGCCGGTCAATCGTGGCGGCGTCGAAGAGATCGACGTTGTACGTGCACTCGATGACGAGCGCATCGCCCCGAGGGACCACGTTCAGGAAGGCGTCGAACGTCTCGGAATGTCGGGGGTTCGACCCGGGGACGGCCACGGCCCCGTCCATGTCGAGGGGTTGGGACGGGGAATCCATGTTGAAGATGATCGACGTGAGTGGTGGCCTGCCAGGCTCGCGACGAGCACGGGAGCTCCGCAGGATCGCCCCGTATGAGAAGTCCTGGTGGTCGAAGGCATCGAGAAAGGCGGCCTGGGTGGTGGCCAGATGATCCGAGAACGAGCCCACCATGGAAACCGCACGTCGAAGGGGCAGAGCATTGACACAATGGGCAACCAGGTCATGGCCTGGGAAACGCGTCTGGCCGGCGATCGACACGGCGAGCCCGATCTCGTCACTCCTCGTCAGCCGAGCGACGAGACACTCGAACGAGCCGAGGAGGAGCGTGAACAGCGTGCTCTTCTCGGCAATGGCGAGGCGACGCAGGTCATCGACGACGTCTGGCTCCACTCGCAGCGTACGCTGATCAGCCTGATAGGACCTCTTCAGGGGGCGTGGTCGGTCTCCTGGCAGGTCGGTCACCGGGAAGTCGTCAGAGACGTGCTCGATCCAGAAGCGCTCGTCGTCCGCGCGATCCTGGCTCGCCTGATAGCGCTCGAACCACTCGACATAGTCGCCGAGCTGCATGGCCGGCGGTAGCCCAGGCGCAAGACCCCGACGCTCCGCCGTGTAGATCTCGGCCAGCCGGTTCAGCAGCGTCCCGCTCGACCATCCGTCGCAGATGGCGTGATGCACGGTGAGGAACAGGTGGTGCTCGCGACGCGCCATACGGATCAGCTTGACCCTGACGAGGGGGCCGTGGACCAGGTCGAAGGGGCGTTCCACGTCGAGGGCTCGCTGCTCCGCCAGCGCGGCTGCTCCTGCGTCCTCTTCGAGGGCGGACAGGTCCATGAGCGCCATCTCCAACCGCAGCTCCCCCGCCAGCCGCTGCCGGGTGCCGTCGGCCGTGAAGGTGACGCGCAGCGCGTCGTGGCGTTCGACGAGCTGGTCGAGCGCCCGCTTGAGGGCATCGACGTCCAGCTCACCCGTGATGTGGAGGGTGTTGGACAGGTTGTAGGCAGCGTTCGCTTCGTCGCTCTGGCTTGCGGACAGCCAGATCTCCTGCTGTCCGTCGGTGAGCGGCAGCTCGCGTGGCTCCGACGCGCTCGAACCCGGTACGCGAACGGCGCCACGAGACAAGAACCTCGCATCCACCATCGCGGTCACCGCGGCTCGGAACGAGGTGTCCAGCTGCTCGAGATCGGCCGCTGAGTGTGCCGTGGAAAGGAACGTGCCACGTCCCTCCGTCAGGTGAATTCCCTGATCGCGAAGATGGAAGGAGAACAGGCTCGAGAACTGCTGGTCGCGCAGCAACTTCGTGAGGAACAGCGAGCTGAAATGCTCGATCCGGATGGGGACCTCCTGGTCGAGCAGGAACTCATTCAGCCCTTCCACGAATCGAGTCGTGCGGGCATTGAGATCTGCTTGAAGCGAGGGGCCGACCTCTTGCATGTGCCGCAGCACGGCTCGCGCGGCCGCCAGGGCGATCGGGTGCCGGACGAACGTCCCTGCGAACCAGGTGACGTCGGCTTCCGGGATGGAGCTGTCCCCGTAATTCCACATGCCACCGTCGAGGGCGTCCATGAAACGCGCGTCGCCCGCGACGACGCCGATGGGGAACCCGCCGCCAACGACCTTTCCGTAGGCGGCAAGGTCGCCCTTGACGCCGAACATCGCCTGGGCTCCGCCCGGGTGAGCCCGGAACCCGGTGATCATCTCGTCAACGATCAGTGCGACGCTGGAATCCGCCGTCGCGCCTCTCAGCTCGCGGAGGAACTCGACCGGTTGGAGATCAGGATGCCGACTCTGCACGGGCTCGACGAGCACGGCCGCGAGCTCGGACGCATGGTCGGTGACGTACTGCAGGACCTCCGGGTCTCCATAGTCGAAGATGACGAGGTCCTGGGCCGCATGGGCCGGAATGCCCGGCGCGATGGGTACCGACTGGCGCTCGCCGTTGCGCTTCACGCCTCGGGCGAGGACCTCGTCGAACAGGCCGTGGTAGTCGTTGGCGAAGGTGAGGATCTTCGGTCGTCCGGTCACCGTTCTCGCCAGGCGCATGGCGGCCAGAACGGCCTCGGAGCCCGTGTTGCAGAACGCGACGCGCTGGTGCCCGGTCATGTCGGAGATCAGCTGGGCCGTTTCGCCGGCGAGCGGGGTCTGCGGTCCGATCTCGATCCCTCGCGCCAGCTGGGCGGTGACCGCGTCGATGATGAAGGATGGCGAGTGCCCGAAGAGGTTCACGCCGAATCCCATCGCCACGTCGAGATACTCGTTCCCGTCGACGTCCCACACCTTCGATCCCAGGGATCGCTCGACGACCAGTGGGTAGACCATCTCCTTCCACGCTCGCCTGAAGCCGGCGACCGTGCGCGGGTCGGCGAGGTGGGCTCGGTTGGCCGCGGTGGATGCCTTGGAGCCAGGCGACCGCGATGTGATTCGGCCCACCAGGCTCCTGAGGTGCTCCTCCTGATCGGAGTCCAATTCGTCAACGCGCTTGTCGGGAGGCCGCCACGGACCGGTCGGTGCCACTGGCGCTTCAGCCGTTTCGCCAGTGAGCTGGGGAGCGGCCGCGGGCGGCGGCGCCGGCTGATTGCCGTTCGACAACACCGCCAGCTGCTGCTGGATCATCGCCAGCTGGCCGGCGATCTGCTCGATGCCGGAAGTTGGCCGGGCGCGCGATTCGCCTTCATCGATGACCGGGACGGCGTCGTCGGGAAGGCGGGAGTCCAACCAACGCGCCAGGGCGTCGATCGTCGGGGCCTCCTCGAAGAGCTGGCGGAACGAGATCCTCGTTCCAAAAGCCGATCCGATGGACGCGCTCGCCTGCGTCATGAACAGCGAGTCGAACCCGAGCTCCAGGAACGTGGCCTGCGGGTCAAGCTCGGCCGTGCCGCTGAGGTTGGTGAGCAGCTCAACGACTCGGGACTGGATCCTATCGCGCCTGGTATCCGTCCCGCCGGGAGTGGGCTGAGCCGGCTCGACGATCTCCGTAACGGGGTGCGGGTCGCTCGTCGGCGGCGCGGTCACCTGCTCCGCCGGGGCGCCGGGCTCGATCCAATGGCGGACACGATCGAAGGGATACGTCGGGAGCGGCACGCGCCGGCGGCGCTCGCCGGAGTGCAGCCCGCCCAGGGTCACTGGAGCTCCAGCCGCCCAGAGCGTGCCGATCGCGGCCAGGAAGAACGCATCGTCTGGCGTCGTTTCCGACGGGTGTGGCAGCGTCGCCACGACCACCTGGCCGTCCGTGCGCGCTGGGTGCTGCCTGGCAAACCCACTGAGGACCTGGCCCGGTCCGATTTCCACGACGGTCTTCGGCTCGCCGGCGAGGACGGTCGCCAGGCCGTCCACGAACCTCACGGTGTTCCGAAGGTGCGCAACCCAGTAATCGGGACGAGTCACTTCCTCGGCGGCGATGAACTCTCCGGTGAGATTCGAGACGTAGGGAATCCGGGGCTCGGAGAAGTTGATGGACGAGGCAAAGTCACCGAATTGCTCGAGGATCGGCTCGACGAGATGGGAATGCGCAGCCACGCCGATGCGCAGGCGACGCGTCTCGACGCCCTGGCCCGATAGGCGGCGTTCCAGGTCGGTCACTGCCTCGAGGCCGCCGGCCACGATACACAGGTCGGGCTTGTTGACCACCGCAATGGATAGGTCGTCGCCCAGCTGCTGCTCCAGTTCCGCCGGCGACAGGGGAACGCTGAGCATCCCCCCGGGCGGGAGCGACTCGAACAACTCACCACGCAATGCGACGAGCGCAACCGCATCTTCGAGGGGGATCACGCCTGCGAGGCAAGCGGCCGTGTACTCACCGAGGCTGTGTCCGATCATGAGGTCCGGTGTCAATCCGAAGGACTCGAGGAGTCGCGCAATGGCGTACTCGGTAGCGAACAGGGCCGGCAGGGCATACGCCGGTCGTTCGAGCTCCCCCGCACCGGCCTCTCCGAGTACGACGCGGCGCAGGTTGTCGCTCAGCGGCGAAGCGTTGAGCTCAGTGCACCGATCGAACCAGCGGCGGTACTCCGGTTCGGTGGCGTACAGGCGCTCTCCCATTCCGACGTGCTGCACGCCGCCGCCCGGGAACATGAATAGCGTGTGCCGATCGGTGATGACGTCGGGAGAACGGCGACCCTCGAGGGTTCGGAGAACGCGTGCCGCGCTGGCGCCGTCGCGTGCCACGACCGTCCGCCGTCTCGCGTGTTGACGTCGCCCCGTCGCCAGTGTGTAAGACACGTCCGACGGCTCGGTCGTTGGATGGGATTCGAGGTATCGGGCCAGGTCCTCACCCGTCCGCTCCAGGGCTTCGTCTGTCTTTGCGGAGATCACGAACAGGTGGTGGTCCCGGTCGGTCGAGTCCGTCGTGACTGCCGCCGGTGCCTGCTCCAGGATGATGTGGGCGTTTGTCCCTCCCAGGCCGAACGAGCTCACCGCTGCTCGTCGTGGCCAGGGCCCTGCAGGCCAGTCGGACAGCTGATCGTTGACGCGGAATGGGCTCGTTGCGAAATCGATCTGGGGATTCGGTGCGCTGAAATTCAGGCTCGGCGGAATTTGTCCGTGCTGGAGAGCCAGGGTCGCCTTGATCACGCCCGCGGCGCCGGCGCCCGCGTCCAGGTGACCAATGTTCGTCTTGACCGACCCGATCCGGCAATACTCGACGGCGTCGGTATGTCGGCGGTAGGCCCTGGTCAGAGCCTCGACCTCTATGGGATCACCGATGAAGGTCCCCGTGCCATGAGCTTCCACGTATCCGATGGTTGAGGCATCGACATCGGCCATCTCGAGAGCTTCCTGGATCACGGACTGCTGCCCGTGCACGCCAGGTGCGGTGAAGCCGATCTTGTCCGAGCCGTCGTTGTTGACCGCGGAGCCCTTGACCACCGCACGGATGGTGTCGCCGTCTCGCATGGCATCCGACAGCCGCTTGATGACCACGATTGCGGCCCCGCTACCGACCACCGTCCCCTTGGCATCAGCATCGAACGCGCGGCAATGACCGTCCGGGGAGAGGATGCCGTCCTCTTCGTAGACGTAGCCGGCCGTGAGCGGGACGGCGATCCTGGCTCCTCCGGCGAGGGCCATGTCGCATTCCCCACTCAGCACGCTCTGGCAGGCCAGGTGAAGCGCCACCGCGGACGTTGAGCACGCGGTGCCGACGCTGATCGCAGGGCCCTTGAGGCCGAGCTTGAACGCGGCGCGGGTGATGGCGTACTCGCGCTCGCTGCCGATCAGCAAGGGGTAGCGGCCGATCAGGTCCAGGATGTCTCGTCGCCGTTCGAGTACCTGTTGTCGATAGGTGTTTGGGGCAACACCGCCGAACATGCCGATCCGGCCCTGGTAGGTACTGGGATCGTATCCCGCATCTTCGAGGGCAGCCCACGCACACTCGAGGAATACTCGGTGCTGGGGATCCATGATCTCGGCCTCGCGGCGAGCGTAGCCGAAGAAGCTGGCATCGAACGCGTCGGCATCATCTAGCGGTGCGCCGGCCGCCACATACTCTGGCATCCGCAACTTGCTGGGATCAACACCAGCCGCCGATAGCTCGTCAGGGGTCAGGGTGCGAACCGACTCGACTCCGTCGCGCAGGTTGCTCCAGAATTCATCGACAGAACCGGCGCCGGGGAAACGGCCGGCCATGCCGACGATCGCCACTTCTTCGCGGATCGCCTCAGCCATCGAATTGGCTCACCGCTCGGCGCGCCCTCGTCGCGTCCGCGTATCTCCGTCGTCGGTTTGCCGCAGGCGAACGCTCGGCCTCTCCGTAGCCAAACAGTTGGGCCAGACGGACGGTCGGCTCGCCCAGGATCACGGACGCGCGAGGCCCTGCCCACTTGTCGACCACGCCAGGATCGATGTGACTCCGCTCCATTAGCCTCGTATCACCCATCGGTGTTGAGTCTGGGTAGAGCCCATCGACCATCTTGGTATCGAGTCTCTCGTACGGCCGAACCAGGCGCTCATCGAAGTCAAGACCAAGGAAGGCGGCAACGTCGTGCATCACGGATGGGGGATCGGCGACCAGGTCCTCGAACTTCACCCGCAGCATGCGCTCGTTCGGTACTTCTTCCGCGAACTGCAGGATGTTTCGATGGCTCAAGGTCCATACCAACTCTCCAAGGATGCGGCCGGACCACTGATGATCCCGAAGGAAGAGGATCTGGTCCATGTGGTAGCTCTCGAAAGATCGGCTCATGGCGATCGGATCGCGAATCAGGTGGATGTACCGCGGCTGGTCGAATCCGCGTTCGGCGTTGCGGAGCGCGCCGAGGTCAAGGGCGTACGTGGGTGACTTGTCGACCAGCAGGCTGCCTTCCGCGCGAGTCTGGAGCCATCGGTAGAACTGCTTGGTACTGAGTCCCGCCCGCTCGTGCGACTCCATGATCCCAGTCGCAGTCGGGGCGTCGCACTCCTCCAGCGCCATCACCGCTCGGATCGTGCCTTCCCGCCACGGACTGAAGCGGCCCTGGAGGGCCGCACGCCGGTCGGCAAGCGTGTCGAACGGCAGGAGCTGGAGCTCGGACGCGGCGAACAGGCGAGGATGGCCGGCAAGCATCACCCTGAGGAGGGTGGTCCCCGACCGCGGCGGCGAAAGCACGAAGATGGCGGAAGGGTTGGGCTTCCCGCGCTCCCATGACGGATAGGGTCCGAATGTGGGCACGACTTCGGCCATGCGCCTGAGTGCTGTCTCGTCCACGCGGACCTCGTCCGATGCTCGGGCCGCCGAGGGACTTGTGCCGAAGCGCCGGGCTATGGCATCGGGGTATTCATGAGCGAGGAACGCGGCGTACTCCGCCACCGTGGGTGCCGTGAAGACCGTCACGACGTAGATGACTTCGTCGAGTTCTCGTTGTACTCGATTGACGAACGCAGCCGCCTGCAGCGAGGAGGCTCCGAGGTCGAACACACGGTCAGTCGGCCCGATGTCGGGTCGTTCGAGCACTGCGCGCCAGATCTCCAGGAGGAATCGCTCGAGATCATTGGCCGCAACGGCCACGGCGCGAGGCTGACGCGGTTCAAGGCTGAACTCGCCGAGAATCTTCCGATCGACCTTGCCACTGCTCGTCAGCGGAAGCGCAGCGTGGAACAGGAAGGTCGTTGGGATCATGGAGGTCGGGAGGCGTGTCGCGAGGAACGAGCGCAGCTCGGGATCGCCTGCCCGTTCGCCCCGCGACATGATGTGTGCAACCAGCGTCGGCTCCGCACCGCTATCGGTGACGGTCACCGCCGCCTCGAGGACGGAAGGGTGCAGCCCCAGGGTGGCTTCGATCTCGCCCAGCTCGATGCGTTGCCCGCGGATCTTGACCTGGTGGTCGAGGCGACCCAGGAAGTCGACCTGCCCGCTGGGCAGCCAGCGCGCCAGGTCCCCGGTGCGGTACAGCCGGCCGGACGGGTCGAACGGGTCGGGCAGGAAGCGCTCGGCGGTCAGGTCGTCGCGGTTGACGTAGCCGACCGCCACCTGCACGCCGCCGATGTACAGCTCGCCGGGGGTCCCGATCGGCACCGGCCGCATGCGCTCGTCGAGGATGTGGATCGTGGTGTTGGCCACCGGGGCCCCGATCGGCACCACCGGCAGGCTGTCGTCGGGCCGGCACTGCCAGGCCGTCACGTCGATGGCCGCCTCGGTCGGACCATATAGGTTGTGTAGCTCGGCAGCGGGCAGCACCGCGAAGAAGCGGTCCACCAGGTCGCGGGTCAGGGCCTCGCCGGAACAGATCACGCGGCGCAGCGAGGCACACGAGCCGGCGGCCGGGTGGTCCAGGAACAGCCGCAGCATCGATGGCACGAAGTGAATGGTGTCGACCCGGTGCCGCACGATCGTGTCGACCAGGTAGGCCGGGTCGCGATGGCCGCCGGGCGCGGCCACCACCAGGCGCGCGCCGGTCTGCAGCGGCCAGAAGAGCTCCCACACCGACACGTCGAAGCTGAACGGGGTCTTGTGCAGCGCCACGTTGTCGGGGTCCAGGCCGAAGCGCTCCTGGGTCCACAGCATCCGGTTGACCACTCCGCGGTGCGCGTTGGCCACGCCCTTGGGTCGACCGGTCGAGCCCGAGGTGTAGATCACGTAGGCCACGTCGTCGGGCTGGACCGGGGGGAGCTCCGCGCCGCCGGCGTCCGGCTCGGCGGCGCCCAGCAGCTCGTCGAGGTCCAACATCACCACCCCCGGATCGGTCACCAATCCCCGGAAGCGGTTCTGGCCCAGGACCACCCGCATCTCGGTCTCCGCGACCATGTACCCGATCCGATCGGCCGGGTACTCGGGGTCCAGCGGCACATAGGCCGCCCGCGCCATCACGATCCCGTACACCGCGGCCACCAGCTCCACCGAGCGCTCGCACAGCAGCCCCACCATCGCTCCCGGCCCGGCGCCCAGTTGCACCAGGCGACGGGCGATCCGCGTCGCCATCCGCTCCAGCTCGGCGTAGGTCAGCTGGCGCTCCCCGAACTCGACCGCGATCCGGTCGGGGTGGCCGGCCACCGCAGCCTGGAACAGCGACACCAGCGTCGCGCGCTCATCACGCTCGACCCCGGTCGCGTTCCAGTGCGCCAGCAGCTCCAGGTCGGCGGCCGGCACGATCCCCAGCGCACCGACCGGCGCCGCGGGACCGGCGGAGCGAATCGGGTCGCCCGTCATGTGGGCTGCTCCGCTACCTGTCGCGCAGCACCATCCGTCTCGATGTACCTGACCAGAGGGGTTGCCCCCCCGGCGCGCGAACCGAGGTCGTGATCCTTGACGTTGGCGCCGGTGGCTGTTGACGTCTCGAGCGCGTCAGTCACATTGAAGAGTGCATCGCGAAGCGCCAGATCGTGGGCGCCGTCGGCGAGGGAGACCAGCTGCCCCACGTCGTCCAACAGGCCATCCGCAATGCGATCGGGAGCCGCCAGCATGACCTGTGCGCTCTGGGTCGACTTCACGTGCTCCGAGGCGTAGAAGAGCTCCTCGTGGAGCTTCTCTCCAGGGCGCAGGCCGGTGAACTCGATGGGAACTGAATCGGGATCGCGGCCGGAGAGCCGGATCAGGTCGTGGGCGAGGTCGACGATACGCACCGGCTGACCCATGTCGAGCACCATCAGGCTTCCGGGGGATCCGATGGCGGCCGAGTCCAGGATGAGCCACACGGCCTCCGGGATGGTCATGAAGTAGCGCGTCATCTCTGGATGCGTGATCGTGATCGGCTCGCCTCGTTCCAGCTGACGCTGGAAGATCGGAACCACGCTGCCGGATGAGCCGAGCACGTTGCCGAAGCGGACGGACACGTAGCGATTCCCGGTCCGTTGGGCCGCCTCGCTGACCAGCGCTTCAGCTACCCGCTTGGTCGCGCCCATCACACTCGAGGGCCGGACGGCCTTGTCGCTCGAGACGAAGACCACATGCGGCACGCCGTGCGTCGCTGCCGCGTCGAGCACGGACTTGGTTCCGCCGATGTTCACCTGGACGGCGTCGGAGGGATGCTCCTCCATCATCGGCACGTGCTTGTAGGCAGCCGCGTGGAAGATGATGTCCGGCCGGTGGTCACGCAAGAGTCGCTGCATTGTGAGGCGGGTCGCGACGTTTGCGATGTGCACGGACAGCTCGCCACCTCCGTGCCCCCTCTTTGCCGCCACTTCCAGTTCACGCTGGATGCCGTAAAGCGGGCCTTCGGCCCTGTCGAGCAGGACGAGCCTCCTCGGGCGGAGCGAGAAGACCTGACGCGCCAGCTCAGATCCGATCGAGCCGCCGGCACCGGTGATCAGCACGACACGGTCGGCGACGAGGCCTCGGACGCCCTCAACATGCGCCTCCACAGGGCGACGGCGAAGCAGATCCTCGAGGTTGACACGACGGATCTTGTAGTCGTCGATGTTGTTCTCGAAGAGCTCGCTCACAAGCGGAATGGTCCGCACCTCAAGCCCAAGCGTGGTCGCCTCGCGGACGATGCGGCGCACAACTTCGCCCAAGGCGTTCGGCATGGTGATCAGAAGCCGACGGGCGCCGGTCCGATCGGCCAGCTCGGCCAGCGCATCAAGGCCGCCGAGAACATCGAGGTCGGCGACTCGTTGCCCGTGCAGATCGGGGTCATCGTCGAGGAAGCCGACCGGTCGGACACCGGCACGCCGGTCGCGAGCCCACCGAACAACCATCACGCCGCCGCGGCCTGCGCCGTAGAGGATGGTCGGCACACCGTCGGCGGGGTACTCGGCCAGGAGACCCTGTTGGCGGTCGGCGGCCACCCGGATCGCGAAACGGACTCCGCCGATCAGGAAGAGGCTGAGCAGGCCCTCCAGCGCCCAGAACGACGGAGGGAGCACCACGGCGGCGTCGCGAGCGAGGGACCCGATCAGCAGCGAGACGACGATCGACACCAGCGAGCCGGTACCAGCTGCGGTGACGATTTGCATCAACTCGGGAACGCTTGCGTGGCGCCAGAGACGTCGATACAGGTCGAACCGCAGGTTCAGCAGGGGTCGGACGACGAGCGGCACCAAGACCACCGGGAGATATGCCACCATGGCTGCCGCGCCACCGATCGACTCCACCGTGAACGCGAGTGCCACAACGATCGCCATCGTCACGGCACAGAGGTCGAGCGCAACGAGATGGCGACCACGGATGGTTGGCACGCGGGCACTGCGTATCAATTTGGGCACTCCCCCGCTGGGCACTCCTTCCGACTGCCTGATGCGGGTCGACGGAGCTCGGGCACCGACTCTACATCGCGGTTCTAGCGGGCGTAACTGGTTTTTTTGGGAACCGTTGCGTACTAGCACCGGATATAGCCTGCCCACGCGGCATGAAGTTTCTGGCCTGGCCGCGGCCAGCTTGTGGACGCGCCATTGCGGGCCGCGGCCGTCGACGTCGTGAGGGTTCGATTGGTTCACTTGGCTCGGCGATGTCGGCGACTACGAGCAGTCCGGCCTCTGGGGCTGGCTCGCAATCTTCGCGGGAATTGCGTGGATCGCCGCCGCGGCTGGGCTCTGGGCGTTGCAGCGATGGGCCTGGACGTTCGCGATGATCGTCGCGGGGATCGCCCTCTTCGATGCGTTCCTCTGGTTCCTCGAGTTTCCCGGGGCCGGCCTGGGTCTTGGAATGTCGATCCTGCCCCTCGTCATCCTGTTCTACCTGAACAGCGGGGAAGTCAAGGCGGCCTTCAGCGTCGACGAGCCGCAAGCCGTTACCTGACCTGACCGCGCCGGTCCTGTTCGCGTCGAGGGCACAGGCTGCGGTTCCGGCAGCCTGGCGCGGCGGGCAGAGGGGCGCGGCCGCCGACCCTAGCGGGCTGTGAGACGGTTGACGACGGCGAGGTATCGCCCCCTCTGGTGCTCCCAGTCGTAGGCCGTCGCCTCGCGCTGAGCCTCGAGGCCCATGGCGACGGTGCCCTCCGGATCGGCGGCGAGCTCGACGACGGCGCGCGCCAGCGCGGCGGGGTCGCCGCCTGGGACGAAGCGCAGAGCCGCATCGGTGAGGTGGTGGCGGAAGGTCGCGAGGTCGCTGGCGATGGCCGGCACGCCCATGGCGGCGTACTCGAGCAGCTTCGTGCTCAGCGAATACCGCATGTACGGCTCGGGCAGCGACGGCACGAGGCCGATGTCGGCGCCCGCCAGCAGCGCGGGCAGCTCGTCGATGGGCACGCGGCCGTGGAGGGTCACGCGCCCGGCGGTGCCGGTGTCTGCGATGGCCGCCTCGATCGGTCCGCGCCATGGACCGTCGCCGTACACGTCGAGGCGCCAGCCGAGGTCCGGCGGCAGTCCCGCGAGCCCACGGACGGCGACGTCGAGGCCGTAGATGCGCTGGAGGTTCGAGTGGTGAATGAGGCGCAGCGTGCCATCGGCCATGAACAAACGGCGCGGGTGGCGGGAGGGGTCGAACAGCCGATGGTCGGCCGAGTTCATGACGACCTCGATCTTCTCGGGCGGCACGCCGCGACCGATCGAGAGCTGGCGCAGCGGCTCGTGGACGGTGATGAGCTCGTCGGCGATGGCGGCGGACGCGCGGGTCACACCGGTGACGAGCGGCATGAGCGGCCGCAGCGGCGGCGCGCGGAAGCGGTCGCGGAAGAACTCGGGCATGTCCTCGTGCAGGTCGAGCAGGAGCGGCACGCCGGCCAGCTTCTCGGGCAGCGCCGCGAAGCCCAGGAAGTCGGGGACGGTCGCGACCTGGACGAGGTCGTATCGCCGCCTCCGGTGCTCGCTTGCCAGACGCCAGGTGGCCATGGCGGCGAAGGCGGCGTACTCCGCGAGGTGGCCGGCGAAGCCGGTGAAGAGGCGGTTCAGGGGGAGGCGGACGATGCGCTGGGCGCCCTCCGTCTCCTCCGCGGGCTCGCCGGGCTCGCGGAGGGCGAAGACATCGACCTCGAAGCCTGCATCCGTGAGGGCGTCGCTCTGGCGCCGGACACGCGGGTCGCCGGGGTAGATGGCATGGACGACGATCGCCACGCGCCGCGGATGCTCAGCCATTCTCGTGGGGCGGGCGTATCGGCCACTTAGTGGCCGAATTCCTGTCCGGCGGGCGAGGCGGCAGGGCAGGCGGCCGGGATCGTGGCTGATGCTCTCGTGCCACGGGATTCCGGACAGTCATTGGCCGATCTGCCCGCGGGGTGGATGCTTGACCTCGTCCCAGAGGACGTCCTTCTCGGCGAGCGAGAGCGCGGCCAGGTCGACGCCACGCTCGGCCGCGAGGGCCTCGACGCGACGGTACCGCGCCAGCCAGCGGTGGTTGGCCATGCGCAGCGCCTCCTCGGGGTCGACCTTCATCCATCGCGACAGGTTGACGAGCGCGAAGAGCACGTCCCCGAGCTCGTGGAGCATCTCCTCGTCCGTCGATGCAGCGCGGAGCTCGCTGAGCTCCTCGGTGACCTTCTCCCAGACGCCCTCGATGGCCTCCCAGTCCCAGCCGAGGGCCGATGCGCGTTCCTGGATCTCGCGGCTCCCGGGCAGCGCCGGCAGCGCGCGGGCGACTCCAGCGAACGCGTCGCTGCCTTCTTTGCCCGCCACGGCGCGCTCGTCGGCCTTGATCGTTTCCCAGTTACGGATGACCTCCTCGGCAGTGTCGGCGACGACCTCCCCGAAGACGTGGGGGTGGCGCCGCACGATCTTGCCGGCGATGGACCGATACACGTCGGTCAGGTCGAAGTCGGACTCCTCGGCCGCGAACTGCGCGTGAAGGATCACCTGGAGCAGCAGGTCGCCGAGCTCCTCGGCCAGGTCGGCGGGCGAGCCGTGCTCGATGGCGTCGACCGTCTCGTACGCCTCCTCCAGCAGGTACGGCCTCAGCGTCAGGTGGGTCTGCCGGCGGTCCCAGGGGCACCCATCCGGCGCGCGCAGGCGGGCGCTGATGGCCGCCATGCCGTGCGGGCTCGCGAGGTTGTCGATCGGGTCGAGCGGCGGGACGAGCCAATCGTCGGCCACCAGGGCGGCCTCGTCGAGCGCCTCGAGGGGGACCCCGGCGTCGTCGGAGAGGCGGCGCAGCTCATGCGAGGGCGGGTAGAGGGCGGTGAGCACGGCGCGCGGACCGCGACGGGCGTGGCGCCCGGGCAGCGTGCCATCGGACGCCGGACCGCCTCGGAGGACGAGGAGCGGGATGGACGGGTCGAAGGCGACCGCCGGCAGCCGGTTGGCGGCGACGGCCTGGACGCCATCGGCGGGATCGAGGCCCGCGCGTGCGAGCAGCTCGTCGATGCCGCGCGAGGCGCCGGCGCTCATCGGTCAGACGGGAGCGGTGGTGGATTCGAACTGCGGATCGATCCAGGTCTCGACGCCGTCGCGCACGACCTCGTCCAGCCAGCGCTCGAAGCCGTTGGCGCGGATCTCATCGAGCTGCTCTTCGGGGATCTCCTCGCTCTCGCTGATCTCGAGGAGCCGATAGATCACGATCCCCTCCGCACCGCCGTCGACGATGTCGCTGATGTCGCCGACCTCGGCGAGCCCGAAGACGGCTTCCTCCTGCGCGCGGGTGAGCTGGTAGCGAGCGACCCAGCCGAGCTCGCCACCGTCCTGGGCGGTCGCGGTGTCCTCGCTGTGCTGCATGGCAAGGTCCGCGAAGGCGTCCGGATCGGTCTCGAGCTGTTCGTGGATCTCGTCGGCCTGCGCCTGCGGGCTCTCGCGCTCACCGGTCTTCTGGATCACGTGGTAGCCGAAGCTGGAGCGAACGGGCTCGCTGATCTCGCCGACCTCGAGCTCCGCGAGCGCCGCGGCGAACTCGGGCACGTACGGAGAGTTCTCCGGGTCGGACCAACCCAGGTCGCCGCCGTTGGCTCCAGATCCGGCGTCGTCGCTGTGCTCCGCGGCGATGCGAGTCCAGTCGGCGTCCTCGGCCGACACGAGCTCATGGACCTGGTTCGCCTCGGCCAGCGCGGCCTCCCACTGCTCGTCGGTCGCCTCCGCTTGTTCGGTGAGCTCCGGATCAGGCTGGACGAGGACGTGGCGCGCGCGCTCCTGCGGCACCGGCGTGCCGGTGACGGGCGCGATGACGATCTGCGCGACGCGACGCTGTGGCGCCGGCGTGACGACGACATCGGACTCGAAGTGCTGGCGGTAGCCGTCCGGGAGGATGTCGCTGCGGACGTAGTCTCGGTACTCCTCGTCGCTGATCCCGTTGTCCCGGAGCAGCGTGAGCAGCGGTCCCTCGCCGGTCTCCTCGCGACGCTCGACGAGCTCGAGCACCGCGGCGCCGCGGTCGGTCTCGATCGGCCCCACCAGGTCGCCCGCGCTCGCATCGGCCAGGGCGTCGAAGTACTCGTCGTAGGCCACGTCGCCGTCCTCGAACCAGCCCAACGCGCCCCCCGTCGATGCCGTGAAGTCGTCGCTCACCTCCATGGCGACGGCCGCGAACTCCTCGCTGCCATCCAGCCGCTCCTTCGCCGCCTGCGCCTCGGCCATCGCCGCCTCGCGCTGCTCGTCGGTGGGCTCGGCACCGGCCTCCGCGTCCTCGGGCAGGGCCTCGATGAGGATGAGGTTGGCGTTGACGCGCTCGCGGAGGGCGAGGCGCAGGGCCATCTCGGTGTCGACCGCCTCGTCGGTGACGGCCACGTCGAATTCCCCGGCGCGCGAGGCGAGCACCTCGCCATCGACGAGCGAGTCGATCGCCGAGCTCGAGAGGCTGCCGGCCTGCTGGTTCAGCGCCTCGATCTGCTGGTTGATGATCTGGTCTCGCGGCCCGCCGGTGAGCTGCGACTCGAGCTCCTGGAGCTCGGCGACGAGCTCCATCGTGATGATGGTCTGGCGCTCGTCCATGTCGGCGCGGTCGAAGCTCGTGCCGGCGACGTCGGCGACCGGCCGCGCGTGCGTCTCCCAGTAGCCGTTCCATGCCGCCGCGCCGAAGATGCCGATCGCCACGGCGATGGCGATGGCGAAGCCGACGATGATCAGCTGCTGCGTGCGCAGCTCGTCCTGCCAGCGCGGCCGGTGCCTGCGATCGAGAACGGGTCGGGAGCGGAGTGTCATGAGCGTTCGGTCATCGGCGAATTGGTCATGCGGCGGCTCGGCGTGCGGCCCTAATCGGCCGCGGGATTCGGGCGGGCGCCATGCTAGCCGATGCCGTGGCGTGATGCAGCGGCCGAGACAGTGGGGCGAGGCTCCGAGCCGAAGCTGGCGGGCCAGCTCTCACCGATGCCGAATCCAGTCCCTGACGACGGCGAGGCGCAGTCCGACCACGAGGAGCATCGCCTCGCGCACGATCCCGCCGGTCATCTTCGATGTGCCCGCGGTGCGCTCGCGGAAGATGATCGGCACCTGCACGATGCTCGCGCCGCGCCGGTGCGCCCACCACGTCGTCTCGATCTGGAAGCCGTAGCCCGAGCCGGAGGTCTCGCGCAGTCGGATCGCCTCGAGCACCTCGCGGCGCCAGGCCTTGAAGCCTCCGGTGAGGTCACGGTACGGCAGGAGCAGGACGGTGCGGGCGAAAAGGGTGCCGCCGCGGCTGATCAGCTTGCGGTACCACGGCCAGCCGAGGGTGGCGCCGCCGGGCATATAACGCGTGCCCAGCACGAGGTCGGCGTTGCCCATCAGCGGGGCGAGGAGACGGGGTAGCTCGGCCGGGTCATGGCTGAAGTCGGCGTCCATCTGGACCACTGCACGGACGTCGGGGCGCCCGAGCACCCAGCGAAACCCCTCGCGGTACGCCACGCCCAACCCCTGCTTGCCTGGCCGATGGAGGACCGATACGCGCGACTCGCGCGCGGCGATGGTGTTGGCCAGCTGGCCGGTGCCGTCCGGTGACGAGTCGTCGACGATGAGCAGCGACGCCTCGGGCAGCGCGGCGAGGATGGCGGCCGCGATGCGCTCGATGTTGTCGCGCTCGTTGTAGGTGGGGAGGACGACCCACGCCCCGCGCCCCGCGGCCAGGCCGACTGACGGCAGCACGGCCGCCTCGTCAGCGGCCGATGCCAACGTACCTCACTCCGGCGCGTTCGAACGGCTCGCGCTCGAGCGCGTTGCGCCCGTCGACGAACAGCTCGAGGCCCGCCATGGTGGCCGGGTCGAGAGACCGATACGCTTCGTGCGCCGCCTGCAGGATGGCGACCCGCACCAGCGTGCCCGAGCCGAGCTCGTACGGCTCGAAGCCGTGCTCGCGGAGGTGTTCCGGCGTGAAGAACGGGTCGTGGGCGTGGACGCGCGCGCCCGCGGCGAGCAGCTCGTCGCGGAGGCGGAAGGCGGAGCTGAAGGCGTCCTCGTTGACGTCGCCACGGTACGCGATGCCCAGCACGAGCACCGCCTGCCCATCGAGCGAGCCGATCCGGTCCTCGACCGTGTCGACCGTGAACCGGGCCATCGACTCGTTGATCTGGCGGGCGATGGGCGGCAGGCGCAGGTCCGGCTCGCCATTGAAGAGGAAGTGCGGGTAGACCGGGATGCAGTGGCCGCCGACGCCCACTCCAGGTTGGTGAATGTGGCTGTACGGCTGCGAGTTGGCCGCCCCGATGACCTCGGTGACGTCGATCCCCCGCCGAGATGCGTAGCGTGCGAGCTCGTTCGCGTACGCGATGTTCAGGTCGCGATACGTCGTCTCGGCCAGCTTCGTCATCTCGGCCGCCTCGGCGTCGGCGACTGCCCACACCCTGGTCCCCTCGTCGAGGACGGACCGATAGAGCTCCACGGCCCGGCGCGTGCTCTCGGGGCTCGTGCCGCCGACGATCTTCGGATAGCGCTGCAGGTCGAGGAGGACGCGACCGACGAGCACCCGCTCCGGGCTGAAGGCGAGGAACAGGTCGCGGTCGAGCTCGAGGCCGCTGCCGGTGGCGAGCATCGGCCCAAACCGGTCGCGGGTGGTGCCGACCGGCAGGGTCGTCTCGTACACCACCAGCGCGCCGTTCGACAGGTTGGCCGCGAGGTCGCGCGTGGCCGCGTCGATCGGCCCGAAGTCGATCTCCTTTCGATCGTCGACGACGACCGGGACGATGACGACGATCGCCTCGGCCTCGCGCACGCCCGACGCGTCGGCCCAAGTCGTGGCGCGCAGGCGCCCCTCGTCGACGAGGCGGGGCACGCGATCGACGAGTGCCTGCTCGTCGGCGTGCGGCGACTCGCCGCGGTTGAGCGTCTCGACGATGCTCTCGTCGATGTCGACGCCGGTCACGTCGTGCCCACGCGAGGCGTACTGCACCGCCAGCGGCAGCCCGATGTGGCCCAGCCCGATCACGGCGATCCTCACGCCAGCACCGCCTCGAGCGCCGCGCCGGCGATCGCCTGGCCGGTCTGGGCAGACTCGACCATCTTGCGCGCGAGCAGCAGGGCGACCATGGCATCGTGCGGCTCCACCGGCGGCGGCCCGCCCTCGCGGACCGCTCGCGCGAACTCGCGCAGCTCGACCGCCAGGGGCTCCTCGCGACGGACCGCAAGACTGGTCCTCTCGCCCTCGGTCACCGTGGTGACGGGCGTCCCGGTTCCATGGGCCTGCGAGGTCTCTGCCGCCTCGGGGTTGGCGTAGAAGACGAGGTCCTGGCTGATGTAATCGGCGACGTACATGCCGCGCTCGCCGGTGACGGTCAGCACCCGTCGCTTGGTCGGTGTCACCCAGTTGATGTTGAGCACGCCGAGCACGCCGTTCGCGAAGCGGACCGTTCCGTTGAAGAGGTCCTCGTGCTCGGTGTGGATGCGCCGCTCGGTCTCGGCATAGATGCGCACCGGCTCGGCGCGCACGAGGAATCGCATGACGTCGAGGTCGTGCGGCGCGAGGTCGACGACGACGCCGACGTCGCGAATGCGCGCTGGGAAGGGCCCGAGGCGGGTCGCGCTGATCTGGAAGATGCGGCCCAGCTCGCCCGCCTCGAGGCGGCGGCGCAGCTCGCGGATGGCCGGGTTGAATCGCTCGATGTGCCCGACGGTGAGCATCCTCCCGGCGGACCTGGCGGCGTCGATCATGGCGAGCGCTTCCTCGCGCGTCGCGGCGATCGGCTTCTCGACGAGCACGCTGGCGCCGGCGTCGAACGCTGCGAGCGTGGCCGGCAGGTGGAGGCTCGTCGGCGCCACGATGCTGACCAGGTCGAGCTCCTCCTCGGCCAGCATCCGCTCCACGCTCTCGAAGCCACGGGCGCGCCGGCCGGCGGTGGCGCGGGCGACGGCAGCCGGGTCGAGATCAGCGACCGCGACCAGCTCAGCCTCCTCGACGGCCTCGTCCCAGACGCGGACGTGGTTGCGACCCATCATCCCCAGGCCCACCACGCCGGCACGCAGGGGGCGGTGCGTCGAATCGGTCATCCGGCCGTCGCGGCCTCCAGCGAGCCCAGCTCCGCGGCCGTCTCGTTGACGGCGCCGATGACGGTGGCGACCTCGTCATCGGTCAGCGACGGGTGGACCGGGATGCTCAGCACCTGCTCGGTGAGCCGCTCGGTGATCGGGTAGCCCTCGTCGCGGTAGCCGAGCGCCAGGAACGGCTTCTGGCGATGGACCGGGATCGGGTAGTAGATGGCGCTGCCCACGCCGCGCTCCTTCAGGCGCTCGGCGAACTCGTCGCGCCCCGCCACGCGGATCGTGTACTGGTGATAGACGTGGGTCACGCCAGGGCGCACGACGGGGGTGATGACGCCGCGCAGCTCCGCGTCGTAGCGCGCCGCGATCGCGCGGCGCCGCTCGTTGAAGCCGGCCAGCTTCGGGAGCTGGGCCAGGCCGATGGCGGCGGCCAGATCGGTCATCCGGAAGTTGTAGCCGACGATGTCGTGGTGATAGCGGACCTTCATCCCGTGCTCGCGCAGGAGGCGCATCCGCTCGGCGAGCTCGGCGTCGGCCGTCGTGACCATCCCGCCCTCGCCGGTCGTCATGTTCTTCGTCGGGTAGAAGCTGAACGTGCCGGCGCCCCAGCTGCCGCTGCGCCGCTCACCGATTGCCGCCCCGTGGGCCTGCGCCGCGTCCTCCACGACCGCCAGTCCGTGGCGCTCGGCGATGGCCTCGATGGCCGGCATGTCGGCCGGCTGACCGTAGAGGCTGACCGGCATGATCGCCTTGGTGTGCGGGGTGATGGCAGCCCCGACGAGATCGGCGTCGATCGTGAAGTCGTCATCGCGCACGTCGACGAGGACCGGGCGCGCGCCGGTGTGGATGACGCTGGTGGCGCTGGCGAAGAAGGTGAACGACACCGTGATCACCTCGTCGCCCGGGCCGATCCCGTAGCCGAGCAGCGCCAGGTGCAGGGCGGTCGTCCCCGAGCTGGTGGCGACCGCGTGTGGCACGCCGACCATGGCGGCAAAGCGCTCCTCGAACTCGGCGACCCGCGGCCCCTGCGCCAGCGTGCCGGACGCCATCGCGTCCCAGACGCGCTGCTTCTCGTCCTCGCCCATCTGCGGGCGGGCAATCGGGATCACGGGATCGTCTCCTCCTGAGGCGCGCGCGCGGGCCGCTCGCTGTCGTCGAGTCGCTCGAGTGCGTCAACGATACGCCGAGCGGCGTCCCCGTCGCCGAACAGCGGCGGTCGCGGGCGGTCGCGCCGCATGAAGGCCTCGTCGGCGAGGGCGGCGGCGAGGGCCGTCGGGTCGGCGCCGACGACGCGGTTCCAGCCGGCCTCGACCGTCTCGACCCATTCGGTCTCGGTCCGCAGCGTGATGCACGGCACGCCCGACAGGTACGCCTCCTTCTGGACGCCGCCCGAGTCGGTGGCGATGGCCTCGGCCGATGCCTCGAGCGCGACCATCTCCAGGTAGCCGACCGGCTCGATCGGGACGACGTTCTGCGGCAACGCCAGCCCGGCGCGGTCCAGAGCGCCACGTGTGCGCGGATGAACCGGGAAGATGACCGGGAGCCGGACCGCGAGGCCCTCGATGACCGCGGCCAGGCGTTCGGGGTGGTCGACGTTCTCGGCACGGTGGAGGGTGAGGAGGAGGTATCCGTCGTGCTCGGCGGCGACCGGCGGCAGGCGCGACCCGGCGTGCGCGGTCGCCCACGCGTGGGCGTCGACCATCACGTCGCCCACCAGCTCCGCCCGCTGGGCGAGGCCCTCGCGCTCGAGGTTGGCGATCGCCGCGGGCGTCGGGGCCAGCAGCAGGTCGGCGAGGTGGTCGGCGACGACGCGGTTGCGCTCCTCCGGCATGCCGCGATTGAATGAGCGCAGCCCGGCCTCCACATGCGTCAGCCATGGCCGGCGCCCGCCGTCGTAGACGAGCTTGGCGGCGACGACCGCGCCGGCCAGCGTCGAGTTCGTGTCGCCGTACACGAGGACGCCGTCCGGCCGCTGATCGAGGAGGGCAGGCTCGAGCCGGCGCAGCATCTCGCCGGTCATGGCGCCGTGTGGCCCGCCGCCGACCTCGAGGTTGAGGGCCGGCTGGTCCATCTCGAGGTCGCGGAAGAAGGCCGCGCTCATCGCGTCGTCGTAGTGCTGGCCGGTATGGATCACGACCTCGTCATGCCCGGACGCGGCCAAGGCGCGGCTGACCGGTGCGGCCTTGACAAACTGCGGCCGCGCGCCGACGACGGTGACGACCCTCACGGCGGGAACGGGCGGCCGCACGCGGGGCACGCTCCGGCGAACGGTTGGCCCTCGACCTCGCGCAGCGGCTGCCCGCAGGCGCACGCGCTGCCGAGGCGGCGCGCCGGGTTGCCCGCGACGAGCTCGTGGTCCGCGACGTCACGAGTGACGACGCTGCCGGCACCGACCATCGCCCAACGTCCGATCGTCACCCCCGGCAGGATCGTGCTGTTCGCGCCGAGCGCGGCGCCGGAACGGACCAGAATCGGCGAGACCTCCCAGTCGGCATCGGTCTTGCTCGAGCCATCCGGGTTGACCGCGCGCGGCACCCGGTCGTTGGTGAAGCACACGTGCGGTCCGACGAAGACGCCGTCCTCGACGGTCACACCGTGGAAGAGGCTGACGTTGTTCTGGACCTTGACCCGGTCGCCGATGACGACGCCGGCGTCGACGTACACGTTCTTGCCGATCACGCACTCGGCGCCGATGCGAGCGTCCTCTCGCACCTGGGCGTGGTTCCAGATGCTCGTGCCCGGACCGATGACCGCGTCGGGCGACACTTCGGCGGTCGGGTGCACGCGCACGTCGGCACGCTCGACCATTCGCTCTCCTTCGGGGCCCACATTCTAGCGGTCGCGGCCGAGCGTCGACGGAGGCCGATCGGGGCGACCGGGCGGGAGATCAGCTCCCGTCGGCGAGCGAACGGTAGAGGAAGACGGCCATCTGAGCGCGGGTCACGCTTTCCCTCGGGCAGTAGCTGCGATCGCCGCAGCCCTGGACGATTCCGGCCGCCGCCAGGCGGTTGATACTGTTTTCGTGGCCGTTGCCCTCGTCGTCATCGAAGAAATCGCCGCTCGTCGGCGGCACGTCGAGCGCTCGCACCAGGAAGGTGGCCATCTGGTCGCGTTTGACCACCGTCCCCGGGCAGTACAGGCGGGCGCCACAGCCCGTCGTCACGCCGGCGTGGGCGATGCGGTTGATCTCGTCCTCGAATGCGCTGCCCGCGTCGTCGCGGAAGTAGTCGCGGTCGCTCGGCGGAAGCCGGAAGGCGCGCGCCAGGAAGCCCGCCAGCTGCCCGCGCGTCACCGCCATCCGGGGGCAGAAGCGCTCGGCACTGCAGCCGCGGGTGATGCCCGCCGCGGCGAGCCACTCGATCTCCGTCGCGAACCTGTGTCCCTCCGTGTCCGAGAACGATGCCGTCCCGGTCTTGAACGTGGCGCGGGCGATCGTGACCGGGTTCCCGCCACCATCGGTGATGTCTCCTCCGACGGTGAGCCGGTAGCTGCGTGACGGCTCGAGCCGCTCGTGCGGGCTGAGCCGCGCCTGCCGCGTCGTGCGGTCGTACACCACGTCCGCCGGAATGACCGCGTTCGTGGCGCTGTCGCGGAGCTTGATGCTGTCGGCGGATACGCCGCGCACCGCCTCGCCGAACCGGACGACGGGGTCGATGAAGCGGCTGACGCCGGTCTTCCCCGCGAGCGGCGAGACGATCGTGGCGGTCGGCGGAACCGTATCGACGAAGGTGGGCGTGATGCCGTACGCCACGCGGTTGCCGTTCGGATAGAAGTTGCGGACGCGGACGATCAGGACCGTCCGGCTCGCGACGCTCACGCGCGCCACCTCGATGCCGGACTCCCACTCGTTGTCGACACGCTTGATGAGCGCACCCGACGAGGTGTAGATCTCGAGGATCGGGTCGACCGGCAGGCCGCTCTTGTTCCACGGATAGGCGCGGGAGTCGACGACGCCGCTGACCCGCACGTCGAGCCGGCCGGCGCGGGGCACGCCGACGGTGAAGACGTCCACGTCCCCGGCGGGATAGATGCTCGGACGGGTGGTCACTGCTCTGGTCAGGCGCGGCGCGGCGGCGCTCACCGCGTTATTGCGCTCATAGCCGTCGCCGCGAGGCCGGAGCGCCGCGGACGGGCTGCCGCCCAAGGCCCGCAGCGCGTTCACTCGTCCGCGGCCGTAGCGTTTGTCCCACCCCTTGTAGCCCAGGTCATCGACGGTGCCGTACAGGCGTCCCACGACCTGCGACGGCGAGTCGCCGGGGTAGCGCGCCTGGATGAGCGCAACGACGCCGGCGACGTTCGGCGTGGCGAAGCTCGTCCCGCTGATGAAGGTGTGGCTGCCCCAGCTGTCGTGGTCGGCGTAGGTGCACGTATAGCAGTTCGTCGTCAGCACCGAGGAGCCGGGCGCGCTGACATCGACCTTCGGGCCGTAGCTCGACCAGTTGCTGAACTCGTCGTTGACCTGCGTCGCGCTGACGCTGATGACGTTGTCGAAGCTGGCGGGGTAGTACGTCTCCTCGCGTCGGTTGTTCCCCGCCGCGCCGACCAGCACGGCGCCCTTGCTCCAGGCGTAGTTCACCGCGTCCTGCATCAGCTGGGAATACGGGAATCCGCCGACACTCATGTTGATGACGTCCGCGCCCTTGTCCGCGCTCCAGCGGATGGCCGCCAGCAGGTCAGCCGTGCTACCGGTGCCGCTGCCGTTCATGATCTTCACCGGCAGGATCATGGCCGCCGGTGCCACGCCGGCGATCCCGTAGCCGTTGTTCGCCTTGGCCGCGATGATGCCGGCCACCCAAGTTCCGTGGCCGTTATCGTCGCCGGCGTGCCCGTCGTTGTTGACGAAGTCGTAGCCCTTCAGCACGCGGCCGGCCAGGTCCGGGTGGCTCGCCATGACTCCGGTATCGAGGACGGCGACGACGCGCGAGGCGGAGGCGACCAGCGACCACGCCTCGCGGACGCGCATCCGGTCGAGCGAGTACTGGTCCTTCGTCTTGGGGTCGTTGACCGCGACGGCGACGGCCACGGCCCCGTCATCGGCGAGATGGACCCGGTAGTTCGGCTCGGCCGCGAGCACCGCGGGGTCTGCCTTGAGCTCGGCGATGACCTCGTCGACGGGACGCCCGTTCGTCGAGAGGAGCGTCGGAGCGCCGGTCTCGCCCGCACCGAGGTCGGCCAGCCTGACCAGTCCGCGCACGCGCGTCGCCTCCGGTGCCGTGCCGCCGCGGAACGTCACGATCACCTCGCCGGGGATGACGTCTTCGGACGCCGATGCGGATGCGGCCGTCGGTTCGGCGCCGGCGACGGGTGCCGCGAGGCCGAGGACGACGATCACGGCCAGGAGGGTCAGGAGGGCTCGGGGCAAGATACGACGGCTCCGGTACGGTTCGGTGAGGTGTGAGGCGTTGCGCCGCCTCACACGCGCGTGCACCAGACCGTACGAGAGGGTACTCCGCGGCACGACCTGACGATGGTTCCCCGCGGCATCGGGACCGATGGGCTAGTCGGTGGCGAGCAGCTGGGCGATCCGCCGGGCGGCGGCCGCGACCGCTCGTCCTCGATGGCTGATGCTGTCCTTCTCCGCTTCCGCCAGCTCGGCGGTCGTCTGCCCCGACGGCAGGAGAAAGATCGGGTCGTACCCGAATCCACGCTCACCACGCGGAGCGCGCGCGACGCTGCCCTCGATCACGCCGCTGAAGATCTCCACCGTCGGCTCGCCCTCGCTCGGCTGCGCGAGCGCGAGTGCGCACACCATCCGTGCGCGGCGATCGGCGTGATCTCCGACGGCCGCCACGAGCTGCTCGGCCTGGCTTCCGGCGCCGGTTCCCCAGCGAGCGCTGCGGACGCCCGGTCCCCAGTCCAGCGCCGCCACCTCGATTCCGGAGTCATCGGCAAGCGTCAGGAGGCCGGACGCGCGGCAGAAGGCATCGGCCTTGGCGGCGGCATTCTCGGCGTACGTGTCGTACGGCTCCTCGACGGTGATGTCAATGCCGACCTGGTCGGGCGTGACCAGCGCCGCCGAGAGCGGACCGAGCAGCCGGCGGAACTCGCCCTGCTTGCCGCGGTTCAGGGTCGCGATGAGGAGCCCGGCGGTCACTCGCCGGGGGGAGCGTCGATTGCCGCGCGCTGGAGGCTGAAGAGCTGGCGAATGCCGGCGGCGGCGAGGTCGACCATCTGGTCCATCTGTGCGCGGCTGAACGCCCCGTGCTCGGCGGTGCCCTGGACCTCGATCAGGCGATCGTCATCGGTCATCACCACGTTGAAGTCGACCTCGGCCGTCGAGTCCTCACCATAGTCGAGATCCAGGTAGCTGACGCCGTTGACCAGTCCGACGCTGACCGCGGCGACCTGTCCGGTGAGCAGCTGCCCCATGCCGTACTTGCTGAGGGCACGCGCCAGCGCGACGTAGGCGCCGGTGATGCTCGCGGTGCGCGTGCCGCCATCGGCCTGGATGACGTCGCAGTCGAGCGTGATCGTGCGCTCGCCGAGGCGCGCCATGTCGACGACGCCGCGCAGGCTGCGGCCGATGAGGCGCTGGATCTCGTGGGTCCGTCCGCCGATCTGGCCGCGCGACGCCTCGCGCTGACTCCGCTCGGTCCCTGCGCGGGGCAGCATGCTGTACTCGGCGGTCACCCAGCCACGGCCCTTGCCGCGCATCCAGCCCGGCACGCGGTCCTCGATCGTCGCGGCGCAGATCACCCGCGTGTCGCCGACCCGGATGAGCACCGAGCCCTCGGCGAACTTCAGGTAGTCGGGCACGATCTTGACCGGGCGCAGCTGGTTCGCGACGCGACCGTCGGCGCGGCGCGATGCCGGGGTGGCCGTGGCTGTCATTGGCTGCCGATTCTACCGGCAGCCGCGACTCACGTGAGGGCGCGCCTCAGGAAGGCCGCCATCTGCTCCCGGCTGACCTTGGCGCGCGGGCAGAAGCGGCCGGACCCGCAACCGGTCGTGATGCCGGCCGCAGCGATGCGGTTGATGGCGCCCTCGTGGACGGAGCCGTCGTCATCGGTGAAGAAGTCCACGTCGGTATCCGGGAGGCCCAGGGCGCGGTCGAGGAACGTCGCCGCCTGCCCGCGGCTGACGCTCGTGTCGGGGCAGTAGCGGACATGGGCACAACCGGCCGTGAAGTTCGCCTGCCGGATGCTGTTGATCGCGGGCTCGTGAGTCGACGCTTCATCGTCGGTGAAGTAGTCGGCACTGGCGTCCGGGACGTCGAAGGCGCGCTCGAGGAAGGTTGCCATGGCGCCGCGCGAGACCGGAGAGCGCGGGCAGAAGCGCAGGGCAGCGCAGCCGGACGTGATCCCCTGCTCGACGAGCCACTCGATGTCGTCGATGAACTGCGAAGTCCCCAGATCGGTGAAGCCGCTCGTGGTCGGTGCGGAGGGAGGCGCGTTGCAGATCTTCACGAACACCATGACGCCATACCACTCACCGCCAGCGGATTCACGGCTTCCGCTGGCGTGGGTGTAGTCGCCGCGCATCACGTTGCGGTGAGTCGTCGAGTTGAACCACTGCGTTCCGAACGCCGAGAAATCGCCGCTCCCGTTCCGGGCGACGATCTCGCCGAATCCGCGCCAGCAGATTCCCTCCTCGGCGAAGCGCCGGCGGAGGTAATCGAAGTCATGGCCGAGCGCGCGGTCATCCGCGATTTGCCGGCCGCGCTCGGCGGCGATGGCGTTGATGGCCGAGTGGTACGCCACGGGCCCGAGCTCGGCGTCGGCGCGGTACTCGTTTGCCATGCCCACGAACCCGGTACCACCGGCTGCCGCGGCGGTGCCGGGGGTCAGGGCCAGGACGGTCAGGATGCCGATGAGCACGCTCACCGCGAGGCGGCGAGAACGGGAGTTGGACACGAATGGGCTCCGACGGATGGCTGGAAAAGGACGACGCGAACCTATTCCACCGGCCTCGTCGCGGCCATAGGAACATCGGACCCTGGGATGGGCCGATCGGTGTTTCGCCGGGCGATCAGCGCGTCAGCGCGCGGTGCAGGAACGCGGCCATCTGCTCACGGCGGACTGGGCGGTCGGGACAGTAGTTGCCCGACCCACATCCGGTGGTGATGCCGGCAGCCGCAACCCGGTTGATGGCACGCTCGTGCGGGCTGCCCTCGTCGTCGTCGAAGAAGTCCTCGGAGGTCGACGGCAGGTCCAGGGCGCGGTCGAGGAACGTCGCCATCTGGCCGCGAGTGACCTCGCGATCCGGGCAGAAGCGGCCGCGGCCGCACCCGGTGGTGATGCCGGCTGCCGCGATGCGGTTGATGGCCGGCTCGTGGACGCTCTCGTCGTCATCGGTGAAGCGGTCGGGCGCCGGCCCGGGAGGGTTGAACGCGCGGTCGAGGAACGTCGCCATCTGGCCGCGAGAGACCGCCTCCGACGGGCAGAAGCGGTCAATCCCGCAGCCGGTGGTGATCCCGGCCTCGGCGATCCAGATGATGTCCCTCAGGAATGCGGAGTCGTCGACATCGCGGAACGGGAGGTCCCCGAAGTTGCGCCACAGCTGGTCCCACAGCGCGCGACGGCCGACGTCCATGAGGAGGTGCCAGATGCCGACGCCGCGCAGCCCATTGACGCCCACCATCTCGTACTTGACGTCGAGCGACTGGGCGTCGTCGTAGTAGGCCTGCACGTGGGTGCCGTACGTCGAGCTCCGATACGTGTACCAGGGAACCTGGCCGGTCGCGTCCCACCGGCGGCCATGGGCGGCCGCGCCCTCGATGGCATCGACGTACCGCATCGCCCAGCTGGCCGCGGTGCACCCACCGGCGCTCGCGCAGGTCCGGCCGTTGACGGTCTTGGTGGTCGTGGTCCATGCGCGCCCGTAGTACGGCACGCCCCAGATGAGCTTCGAGCTCGGCACGCGGGCCCGGTACGCGGCCATGGCCTCTCGCGAGTCGAGCGCGTACGGGCTGTCGATGGGCGCGACGCCGCCGGCACGCGCCGAGCCGGACCAGTTCAGGTCATAGGCCATCACCATCAGCGCGTTCGCCGCGTCCGACGCGGTGAGCCCGGCGAGGTCGTAGCCCTCGTCCCACGAGGCCGCGCCGCCGGTCGTGGCGACGGTCAGGTACGAGCCGCTGCCGAGAGCGGCGCGCACGGCCCGCACGAAGGCGGTGTAGGCGGCCTGGAGCGAGTTCGGCATCGGCTCGAAGTCGAGATTCACGCCGTCCGCGTTGCGGGCCGCGACCGTGGCGGCGATGTCGCCCGCGAGCTTGTTTCGACGATGGGCGCTGTTGAGAACGGCCGACATCTCCGTGTAGTCGTAGTCCCAGGCCATCATCGTGACCGTCAGGACGACCTTCACGCCCTCCGCGTGGGCCGCGTTGATGACGTCCGTCATCGTCGCCGAGGCCCAGCCGTTCCAGCCCGTCCCCGTCTTCTGGAGCGTGCCGTTGGAGAGGGCGGGCACCCCGAAGTACGCGATCGACGAAAGGAGGTCGTAGTCGAGGTGGGCCACGAGCGGATCCGTCACGGCCCAGTACGGCAGGTACCCGAAGACCTCGTGGCTGAGCCCGTTCGGCAGGGCGGCGGCCTCTGCCTGGACCTCGCCCCCATCGACGTCGTGAGCCCGCAACCGGGTCGGTCGCTCGCCCGAGACGAAGCTGATCGGCGTCGTCGCGTGCTGGGCTTCCATCTCGGCGTGGATGCTCGAAGGGCTCGTCGGCCCACCGGTGTCAGGCGGCTCGGGCGTGGGCGCGGGGCTCGGGTCGACCGCCGCAACCGGTGCGGCGGCGAGGACGACCAGGACGGCGGCCAGGCATGCGGCCGCCGAGCGCCGGAGTTGGTGTGGCATGCGCGAGGAGGCTAGGCCCGAGCGGTGGACGGAAGAATAGTACGGATGGGTCCGGTGACCTCGGCTCAGCCGAGCGCCCGGTGCAGGAATGCCGCCATCTGCCCGCGCGTGACCCGGTCGTCCGGGCAGTACATCAAGGGCGCGCAGCCGGTCGTCACGCCCATGGCCGCGATGCGATTGATGTACGGCTCGTGGATGGACCCCTCGTCGTCGACGAAGAAGTTGGTATCGGTTGAGGCGAAGGCGAGCGCGCGCGACAGGAATGTCGCCATCTGGTCCCGGCGCACCAGCCTGTCCGGGCAGAAGCGAGCGGCGCCACAGCCATCGGTGATGCCGGCCGCCGCCAGGCTGTTGATCGCCGCCTCGTGCACCGTGCCGTTGTCGTCGTCGAAGTGGTCATCCACCGCCGGGGGGAGGTCGAGGGCGCGGACCAGGAACGTCGCCAGCTGGCCGCGGCTCACGGGCGAGTTCGGGCAGAAGCGCCCGCCGCCGCAGCCGGTGGTGATGCCGGTGTCGCTGAGCCAGACGATGTCGTCGTAGAACCGGTGGCCGGCGATGTCGCTGAACGGGGCGCTCTCGAGGCCCGGCGAGCCTCGGTAGTCCCCCGCGAACGCGTACCAGTAGTCGCCCTGCCCGAAGTGGAAGCCCTCGATCCTGGTCTTCTGCACCCAGACGCGGGCGCCCGCGACGTCGGGGTGGGCCATCCCGGTGAGCCCGGTCGCGGAGTAGCCGTCGCCGGCGCGGAAGATGTCGCCGTACGTCGTGGTGGGTTGGGTCAGCACGCGGGTCACGATCTCGGCCGCGTCTCCGTAGGCCGTGGCGAAGTACGCGCCGGCGCCCAGCCTGAGCATCGGGTACGAGTAGTTGCGCACCCGTTGCTGCGCCTGGTCGAGGGTCGTCTTCGGATCGCTCCGCTGGTAGCGCTCGCCGAACCCGGGGGCGTAGTGGGCCTGCGCGTAGACCATCGTGAAGCCCGCTGCCGGAGTCAGCCGTCCGCCGCCGCAGTACTGGCGTTGCGCCGCGCCGTCGGAGGCGCTCAACGTGCCCAGCAGTGCCTTCTCCCCGCAGTACACCATCGTCGTCGACCAATTGTCCGAGTCGCCGTTCCGCGTGGTCCGGTTCAGGCCGAAGCCGTTGACCCGATCGGTGTATTCGTAGCCCGAGGTGTACGGATTCGGATACCCGTTGCCGTGCCCGAAGTAGACGACCACGCTCGCGCCGTCGACCGCGCTCCGGACCCGCGACCACGTCGCCTTGGGCGAGTACGCCTTTGCGACGGTAGCGCCGGCGGCGATCGCCGCGTCGGCAACGCGGTCGGCGCTGTTGCGGTAGTTCGGCGTCAAGCCGCCGACGGGCCCGACGATGATCGCCACCTTCGGAGCCGCGGCCGCGACCGGGGCCGGACGCAGCACGGGAACGGCGCCGAGAACGGCGCTGGCGGCGAGGAGTGAGGCGAGGGCGAGGGCACGCGCTCGAACGGGCAATGCGGGCTCCTGGATCGGTCTGGGTGGGCGGCTTGGGTACCACCCTACGGGCGCGAACAACGAAACCCCATGGCGCGATGGTCCGCATGCGTGGCGAACCCATCGGGCCATGTGCCAGAGAGCACCGAGTGGGCTCAGCCCTGGCTGAACTCGAGCACGATCAGCAGCCGTTCGGCTCGGGAGACGTCGAAGGCCGGGCGCACGAACGCGGTCTGCGTGAGCGCGTTATCGTCCTCCTCGACCGCCTGCACGGTCCCGATGAGCAGGCCGCCGGGATATCGGCTCGCCCGCTCCCCGAAGGTCAGCCCGGCGCTGACGATCGTGTCACCCACCTCAACGGCCTCGGTCACCGGCACGTTGCCCATCACAAGCTGGCCGCCGGCCTGGCCGCGCACCTCGCCGAGCGCCCGGCTGGCCTGGTCGAGCGCGATGACCGTCGAGCGGGTGTCGAAGATGAATCGGACGCGCGCGGTGTCCTCGGTGACGCTGACCACCGTCCCCGCCAGCGCGCCCGCGCCGTTGGCGTTGGCGACGACCGGCATGCCGACCCGCACGCCGTCATCGGTCCCGGCGTCGACGCCGGCTTCCCATGTGAAGTTCGATGGGTCGCGGGTCAGGATCCGCACCGGCAGGAGCCCCATCTCGAGCGCCTCGGTGATCCCGAGCAGCTGACGAAGCTCCTCGTTCTCGCGCGCCGCCTCGGTGAGCTCGGCGATCCGCTGCTCCGCCCCGGCCAGCGCGACGCGCAGCTCCGCGTTCTCGCTGCGAAGCCGATCGATCTCGCCGATTGTCCCGAACAGGCCGGCCACGCCCGAGCCGATCCCGGTCAGCGTCTGGCGCACCGGGTCGAGGGCGCGGGTCGTGACGCGCTGGAGCGTCTGCGCCGGCTCGGTCGAGCTGGCTAGCAGCATCAGCAGGCTGGCAATCGTGAAGCCGGCGAACCAGATGCCCACCCGGCTCCGTCGCTGCGGGCTGGAGGGCCCGTACATGGCGCGGTGCTAGGACCCCACGGCGATGATCATCGAGGTGCGCGGGTGAACTGATCGCTGACGAGGACGCGCTCGAGGGTATCGAGGTCCTCGAGCACTCGCCCGGTGCCGCGCACAACGCACGTGAGCGGGTCGTCGGCGATATGGACCGGCATCTGGGTCGCCTCGGCCACGCGACGGTCGAGCCCGGCCAGCAGCGCTCCGCCGCCGGCCAGCACGATCCCCTGGTCCATGACGTCGGCAACGAGCTCGGGCGGCGTCTCCTCGATGGTCTCCTTGATGGCGTCGACGATCTGCGCGATCGACGGCTCGAGAGCCTCGCGGATCTGGTCGCCGCCGACCTCGACGCTGCGCGGCAGCCCGGTCAGGAGGTCGCGGCCGCGGAAGGTGACGGTGCGCTCGTCGGCCTTGTCGTCCGGATAGGCGGATCCGACCGCGATCTTGATCTCCTCGGCCGTTCGCTCGCCCATCAGCAGGTTGTACTCGCGCCGCGCGAACGACACGATATCGCTGTCCATCTCGTCGCCGCCGATCCGGACGCTGCGGCTGACGACGATCCCGCCCAGGCTGACGACGGCGACTTCGGTCGTGCCGCCGCCGATGTCGACGATCAGGCTGCCCGATGGCTCGCTGACCGGCAGGCCGGCGCCGATGGCGGCCGCCATCGGCTCCTCGATGAGCCGCGCCCAGCGGGCGCCCGCGTTGATCGTCGCGTCGCGGACGGCGCGTTTCTCCACCTCGGTCACACCCGACGGGATGCCGACCAGCACGCGCGGGCGCGGCAGGCGGGCGTATCGGTCATGGACGCTCTTGATGAAGTAGCGGAGCATCTGCTCGGTCACATCGAAGTCGCTGATGACCCCGTCTCGCAGCGGCCGCATGGCGATGATGCTGGCCGGCGTTCGGCCCACCATCCGCTTCGCCTCGGCACCGATGGCCAGGACTCGCTTCGTGCGCGTGTCCATCGCCACCACCGAGGGCTCGCTGATGACGATGCCGCGATTGCGGACCGTGACGAGCGTGTTCGCCGTTCCGAGGTCGATCCCGACGTCGTGGCTGAGGAGGCCGAGCAGGCCGTCGAAGAGTCCCAAGGTCCCTCTCGTGTCCGCTTGGAGCCGCCACCCGTGGGCTCGGCGAAGGCGCTCGTATTCGTTCGATGCGGTGCGTGCGGGCACCTCGTACCGCGCGGGTACCCTACCACGGCGCTTCCCACCTCCATGCAGGACGATCGTCCGCGGCCGAGATTTGTGCTTCTCTTTGACAAACACATCTGATAACGTCGGTCAGGCGGACATGCGCGGGTCGAAGATGGAGGTTTGCAGGCGCGTGGCTGGCTTTTTCGCGGACGTTCCCGAGCGGATCACCTTCGGCGGCGTCAACTCGACCGATCCGCTCGCCTACCGGGTCTATGAGCCCGACCGGCTCGTGGGCGGCAAGCGCATGGAGGACCACCTCCGGATCGCCGTCTGCCTGTGGCACTCGTTCAACTGGCCCGGCTCCGACGTGTTCGGCATCGGCACCTTCGACCGGCCCTGGCTGGCGCCCGGCGCCGAACCAATGGAGGCCGCTCGCGCGAAGCTCGAAGCGGCCTTCGAGTTCGTCTCGAAGCTGGGCGTCCCCTTCTTCACGTTCCACGACCGGGACGTCGCGCCGGAGGGCGGCACCTTCGCCGAGACCGTCGCGCGGCTCGACGCGATCGTCGACGAGATCGAGACCCACATGGAGCGCACCGGCATTCGGCTCCTGTGGGGGACGGCCAACCTGTTCAGCCATCCGCGCTACGCCGCAGGCGCGGCCACCAACCCGGACCCGGAGGTCTTCGCCTACGCCGCCGCGCAGGTGAAGCACATGCTCGAGACCACGCATCGGCTCGAGGGCGCGAACTACGTACTGTGGGGTGGGCGGGAAGGCTACGAGACCCTGCTGAACACCGATCTCGCCCGCGAGGGGGCCCAGCTGGCGCGGTTCCTGACGCTCGTCGCCGAGCACAAGCACCGGATCGGCTTCGGCGGGACGCTGCTGCTGGAGCCGAAGCCGCAGGAGCCGACGAAGCACCAGTACGACTACGACTCGGCAACCGTGGACGCATTCCTGGTCCGCCACGGGCTCGAGGACGAGTACCGGGTCAATATCGAGGCCAACCACGCCACCCTGGCCGGCCACAGCTTCGAGCACGAGGTCGCCGTTGCGGTGAGCCGCGGGATCTTCGGCAGCATCGACATGAACCGCGGCGACCCGCAGAACGGCTGGGACACCGACCAGTTCCCGAACTCCGTCGACGAGCTGGCGATCGCCGTCCACGAGATCCTGCGCGGCGGCGGCTTCACCACCGGCGGGTTCAACTTCGACGCCAAGCTTCGGCGCCAGAGCATCGACCGATCCGACCTCTTCCACGCCCACGTCGGCGGCATCGACACGTTGGCGCGGGCGCTGCTCGTCGCGGCCGACCTGCTCGGGGCCGGAGACCTCGTGAGCGAGAAGGAACAGCGTTACGCCGGCTGGTCCACCGGGCTCGGCGCTGAGATCCTCGACGGCGGACTGTCGCTCGAGGACATCGAGGCTCGCGTCGCGGCTGGAGCGATCGACCCGCGGCCGCGCTCCGGCGGGCAGGAGCGCCTCGAGAACGTCGTCAACCGGCGGATCTGGTCAGCCGACCGGAGCCGCTGAGCGGTGGCGTCCCACGTCCTCGGGATCGACGTCTCCACGACCGCAACGAAGGCGATTCTCGTCGACTCGGCGGGCGACGTCGCGGGCGTCGGATCGGCCGGGTACGACTACGAGGTGCCCCGGCCGCTCTGGAGCGAGCAGGACCCGCAGCTGTGGTGGGACGGGGCGCAGGCGGCGATCCGCGCAGCCCTCGCCAAGGCCGGGATCGCCGGCGCCGAGGTCGCGGCGGTCGGGCTCGCCGGGCAGATGCACGGTGCCGTCCTCCTCGACGATGCCGACCGCCCGCTGCGGCCGGCGATCCTCTGGAACGACCAGCGCACCGCTGCCGAGTGCGACGAGATCCGCCGGCTCGTCGGCGCCGAGCGGCTGATCGAGGTCACCGGCAACGACGCGTTGACCGGCTTCACCGCGCCGAAGCTGGTCTGGGTACGCAACAACGAGCCCGAGGTGTGGAGCCGGATCGCCCACGTCGGGCTGCCGAAGGACTTCGTGCGCCACCGGCTGACCGGCGAGCACGCTGTCGACCGCGCGGACGGCGCCGGCACACTGCTCTTCGACCTCGCGGCGCGGGACTGGTCGGACGAGGTCGTCGCCGCGCTGGGGATCGACCCTGGTTGGCTGCCGCGCAGCGTGGAGGGGCCGGAGGTCGCCGGCGCCGTCACGCCGGCGGCGGCTGAGGCGACGGGGCTTGCGGCGGGAACGCCGGTGGTCGGCGGCGGAGGTGACCAGGCCGCGAACGGGGTGGGCGTGGGCGCGGTCGATCCGGGCGTCGTCGCCCTCTCGCTCGGGACGTCGGGCGTCGTCTTCGCCGCGACCGATCGACCGCTCGTCGAGCCCGAGGGCCGCGTCCACGCCTTCTGCCATGCCGTCCCGGAGCGCTGGCATCTCATGTCGGTCATGCTCTCGGCCGCCGGCAGCCTGCGCTGGTTCCGTGACGCGCTCGCCCCCGGCGTGTCGTACGCCGCGCTCGACGCGGAGGCCGCGACCGTCCCCGCCGGGAGCGACGGGCTGTGGTTCCTCCCCTACCTGACCGGCGAGCGCAGCCCGCATCCGGATCCACTGGCCCGCGGCGCCTTCGTCGGGCTGATGGTCACCCACGAGCGACGACACCTGGCCCGGGCCGTGCTCGAGGGCGTGGCGTTCGGGCTTCGGGACGGTCTCGACCAGATCGTGGCGACCGGCGTCCCGTCCCCGAGGCAGGTCCGCGCGTCGGGCGGCGGTGTCGCGAGCGAGGTCTGGCGCCAGGTCCTGGCCGATGTCCTCGCGGCGGAGGTCGCGACCGTCAACACCACCGAGGGCGCGGCTTTCGGCGCCGCCATGCTCGCCGCCGTCGGGGCGGGCTGGTTCGCGACCGTCGAGCAGGCGGTCGGCTGGGCGGTCCGGGTCAGGCCGGTGGCCGAGCCGGGCCCGGAGGCATCGGTCTACGCCGAAGCCCTGGAGACCTACCGCGCGCTGTATCCGGCGCTGCGGCCGATCTTCCACCGCGCGTCCTGACGCTCAGGCTCCGGCCAGCAGCTCCTCGAGCTCCTCGCGGGTTGCCTCTTCCGGCTTCTTGCCCAGGATGATCATCGCGAGCACGTCATCGGTCGTGACGTCGTCCTTCTTGACGAGGTCCACCAGGCGCCCGTGGTACATGACGCCGATCCGATCGGACAGGTCGAAGACGTCGTGGATGTCGTGGCTGATGAGGAAGATGCCGATCCCTTCGCTCTTCAGCTGCCGGATGAGATCGCGGACCTGGGATGTCTCAGCCGGCCCGAGCGCCGCCGTCGGCTCGTCCATGATCATGATCCTCGCGTCGAAGTGGACCGCCCGGGCGATCGCCACGGCCTGGCGCTGGCCACCGGATAGGTACCTCACCGGCGTGGCGAAGCGCTTGAAGTTTGGGTTCAAGCGCCCCATCACCGTGCGCGTCGCGTCCTCCATCGCACCGTCGTCGAGCGTGCCCCACCGCGTCGTGGCCTCGCGACCGAGGAACACATTGGCAGGCGCGTCGACGTTGTCCGCGAGGGCCAGCGTCTGGTAGATGCACTCGATGTTGAACGCCTTCGCATCGCGCGGGTTGCCGATCACCTGCGGATCGCCATTGATGAGGATCTCGCCGGAGTCCGCCGGATGGGCGCCGGAGAGGGTCCGAATGAGCGTCGACTTCCCGGCGCCATTTCCGCCCACGAGGCCCAGCACCTCGCCGGAAAAGAGATTGATCGTCACGTCGTCCACCGCCCGGACGCCGCCGAACGATACGTGGATGTTGCGCATCTCGACGAGCGGCTCCCGCTGCGCCGCTGCCGCCGCTGTCTCGGCCGTCACGTGCCACCTCCCCGCCTGCGGTTCCACGTATCGAGTCCCACGGCCACGACGAGGACGACACCGGCCACCACGTTCTGGATCTGCGAGGGAAAACCGACATAGCTCATCCCGTACGCCAATGACTGCATGACGAAGGCGCCGAGAACGGCGCCGGGAATCGTGCCGATGCCGCCGGCGAACGACGTGCCGCCGACGACCGCCGCAGCGATGACGTACAGCTCGTCGCTCTGCCCCACGTCGAGGGTGGACCCATTGAGCCGCGCGGCGGAGATCGCCGCGGCGATCGCGCACAGGATGCCCATGAGGATGTAGGTCCTCATGATCAGCCAGCGGGTGTTGATGCCAGCCAGCTCCGCGGCGTCCGGGTTCCCGCCATAGGCGTACACGTAGCGACCGAAGCGTCGCCGGGTGGCCAGGAAGGTCATGACGAGCGTCACGCCGATGACGAGGAGGACCGGCCACGGGAACCCCACGGAGATCTTCAGGCCCCCCGGAGGCTCGGTGATCCCGTTGTCGGCCGCGTACTGGCTGGCAAGCCCAGGTGGCCAGAAGCTGGCGTTGGCGAACGCAACGATCCCGAGGACCAGGGCACAGCCGAGGACGCCGAGGAGCACCTCGGCCCACATCGGGCGCACCGGGAAGCCGAAGCGATGCCGCTGCCTGCGGCTGTGGAAGAGCAGGAAGATGATGACGAGGCAGCCGATGATGCCGAGCGCCCAGGTCGCGAGTCCGCCGATCGAGCCGGCCACCCCGCCGCCGATGAGGCGAAAGCCGCCATGGAGCCCGATGACCGCGGCGCCGCCGGAGAGCAGCCACACCGATCCCCGCAGGGCGAGGAGGCCACCGAGCGTCACGATGAAGGACGGGACGCCGATGAAGGCGATGATGAAGCCCTGGAATCCCCCGATGAATGCGCCGAGGCCGATCCCCAGCCCCAACGCGACGAGCCACATGAACGGGTTGTCGAGGCCGAGCCCGAGTGCGGGGAGCCAGTCGGTCTGGAGGAGTGCGTAGCTCATGGCCACGACGCCGACGATGGAGCCGACGGACAGGTCGATGTTCCTCGACACGATGATCAGGACCATCCCGGTGGCCATGATCGCGGTGCCCGATGCCTGGACGGCGAGCGTCACCATGTTCGCCGGCCGGATGAACGTTCCCCCGGACCAGATGTGGAAGCCGAGCAGGATGACGCCCAGCGCGGCGAGCATCCCGAGCAGGCGAAGGTCGATCTCCGTCTTGGACAGGGTGTCCCGCACCGACCCCCGTTGGACCGGCTGGGACTGACCAGGCGCCGTATCGGCTACGTCAACCATCCGGGTTCCTCCCCGTAATGGAGTGGCCCTGGCTCGCGGGTCGACCGCGAGCCAGGGCCTTCGTCGATTCGCTCAGCCGTCTACTGGCAGGCCGGGGGCGCGGACGCCGGATCGACGCCCTCGCAAAGCTCTTCCTGGGTCAGCCAGCCCGAATCGATGATCAGGTCGAGGTTCTCCTGGGTGATCGGTTGCGGCTTGAGGATGAACGAGGTGATCTCGTTCTCGTCACCCGAATCAGGCTCACCGTCCGGACCGGGGGTCGTGAACACCGCGGCCGTTAGGCCAGCCTCCGGGGCCACCGCCTCGTTGACCGTCCCCTCCGGGAGCGTGATGTCGGCCATCGCCGTGCCCTCGCACAGCTGGAGCGCCGCGGCCCCGGCGACCTTGCCCAGCTCGTTGGCGTCCTTCCAGACGTCGACGTACTGGAGGCCCTTGGCCACGTTCTGAAGGTTCGCCGTGTCACCGTCCTGACCGCTGACCGGGATGGCGTCGTAGTTCTTGTTCTGGAGTGCCGCCACGACGCCCAGCGCCGTGCTGTCGTTCTCGGCCAGCACCGCGTCGATCTGGACGTCCTCAGCGTTGGCTGCGTCGATGATCGCTTCCATGTTGTTCTGGGCGGTCTCGGTGTCCCAAGCGTCGGTGAACTGATCGTCGAAGATCGTGATCTCTCCGGCGTCGATCTTGTCCTGGAGCCCGGCGTTGTCCCAGCCCTGCGGCAGGAAGATGGACGCGTTCGGATCACCCGGGTCGCCCTTGATCAGGACATAGGTGCCTTCCGGCACGGCCTCGAACATCGCCGCGGCCTCGGCCTCGCCGACGCCCACGTTGTCGAAGGTGATGTAAAGCAGCTCGGGATCCTCGATCAGGCGGTCGTACGCGATGATCGGGATGCCGGCGGCCTTGGCTGCCTCGACGCCCGGCAGGACGGCCTGGTTGTCCTGCGCGAGCAGGATCAGGACATCAGCGCCCTGGTTGATGAACGTCTCGATGTCGGTCAGCTGCTGCTCGGTGTCGAGGTTCGCATCCGCGTCGGTATACGTTCCGCCGCCCGCCTCGACCGTCTCCTGGATGTTCGGCTTGTCCTTGGCCGCCCAGCGCGGCTGCTGGAAGTTGTTCCACGAGACCGCGACCGTGCAGTCGCCCTCACCACCTCCGCCGGTGGCGCCCGGGGACGCCACGTCCCCGCTGGTGCAGCCGGCGAGCGCGATGGCGATGATGCCAAGCGTTGCGGCCATCCTCCGAATGGTCATCGATTGCTCCTCCAACGTGGTCCCCACCTAGCCAATCACTTGTTGCCCCGAGAAGGCTACTCCTCTGTCAAGCCCCTCCTGACGACATTACGAAGCGCTTGCCAGATGCGGACGTCGGGCTCGCACGGCGGCGAGCCGCATGGCCGGATCGGCGAGCATCGGTTCGAAGGCAAGCTCGGCGGCGCCGATGATCGGTGCGTCGACGCCCAGCGCGCCGGGCGTCACGCGAACCAGCTCGCGGGAAGCCGAAAGCGCGTTCCGATCGAGGGCAACCTCGAGCTCCGCGGCAACGAGCGGATGGATCCGGCCAAGGACGCCCCCGAGCACCACCAGGGTCGGATCGAAGATGTTGACGAGCGACGCGATGCCCACGCCGAGCCAGGTGCCGACGTGGGCCACGCCGGCGCGGGCCGCCGGCTCCCCGGCCATGGCCGCGTCGATGAGCTCGTCGACAGCGGCGCTGCCGCCAGCCGGTGACCGCCCGGCCCGGACGAGCATGGCCCGCTCACCGATCTCCGTCTCCCAGCACCCGGACGAGCCACAGGCGCACGCCGCGCCGCCGGGGTTGACGACCATGTGGCCGACCTCGCCCGCGTAGCCGGCCGCGCCGTCCAGCGGCTTACCGCCGACGGTGACGTGGCCGCCCACGCCGACCTCGCCCGCGACGTAGACGACGTTCGCCTCGCCGATCGCCGCGCCGCGACGATGCTCGGCCAGCCCGCCGAGGTCCGCCTCGTTGCCGACCGCGATCGACGCGTCGGTTCGAAGCGCCGCCGCGAGGCGCTCGCCGAGCGGCACGTCGGTCCATCCCAGGTTCGGTGCCAGCCTGACGAGGCCGTCTCGACGTCGGACGACCCCGGCAACGGCCACGCCGATGCCGACGAGCCCGCCGTCGGGGACCGATGCGAGCGCCGGCTCGGCGAGCTCGACGAGGTCGGTGACGATCTCGTCGAGGGTGACGTGCGCGCGCGGACGATCGACGCGCCTGAGCTCGTCGATCGAGCCTCCGAGCCCGACCCGGGCAGCCGCAAGCGAGTCGACGTTGATCTCGAGCGCGACGACCGAGGCGCCATCGGGGTCGGGGTGCACGAGCGGAGAGGGGCGGCCGGGCGCGCCGTCGGGGGCGCTGCGCGTTTCGGTCAGCAGATCACCGCTGACGAGCTCGCCGATCAGGCCGCGGATGGCGGAACGCGTCAGGCCCGTGTGCCTTACGAGCTCCGAGCGCGAGAGCGGCCCGCGGAGGTGGACGGCGCGGACGATCGCGCTCAGGTTCGAGCGACGGACCGTCTCGCTGCGCTGGCCGACCACGTCTCGGGGCGCGAACACTGGGTTTGTGTTCCTCTCATCCAAATGCTGCCGTAGACTCCCCTATCGCCGCGGCACCTGTCAATACGCACGCACGGGAGGACCGTTACACATGCGACGGCTGCGCTGGGGAGTGCTCTCGACGGCGTCCATCGGCCGGGTCAAGGTCATCCCGGCGGTCCAGAACGCGCCCCACTGCGAGGTCGTCGCGATCGCCTCACGGGACGGTGCGCTGGCGCACTCGGCCGCCGGCGAGCTCGGCATTCCGACGGCGCACGGCTCATACGAGGCGCTCCTCGCCGACCCGGACGTCGATGCGGTCTACATCCCGCTGCCGAACCACCTCCACGCCACCTGGGCCATCGCGGCCGCCGAGGCCGGCAAGCACGTCCTGTGCGAGAAGCCACTGGCGCTGTCGGTCGCCGACGCGGAGCGGATGATCGAGGTGGCAGATCGAGCCGGTGTCCTGCTGATGGAGGCCTTCATGTATCGCCTCCATCCGTCGTGGGTCGCGGTGCGGGAGCTGGTCGCTTCCGGCCGCATCGGTCCCCTCGTCGCGGTGCAGAGCTGGTTCTCCTACTTCAACGACGACCCGGTCAACATCCGGAACATCGTCGAAGTCGGCGGCGGCGCGCTCTACGACATCGGCTGCTACAGCGTCAACCTGTCGCGGATGCTGTTCGGCGCCGAGCCCGACCGGGTTGAGGGCGTGATCGTGCGCGATCCGGCGACGGGCACCGACGTCGTGACGAGCGGGATCCTCGGCTTTGGGACCGGCGTCGCGAGCTTCACCTGCTCGACGCGTGCCGAGGATGACCAACGCGTCGATGTCTACGGCACCTCGGGGCGGATCTCGGTCGAGATCCCGTTCAACATCCCGCCGGACCGCCCGACGCGGATCTTCGTGACCGCGGGAGGCGATCCGCCCGTTGCCCCGCTCACCGAGACGATCACCCTCGACGTTGCGGACCCGTACACGGTCGAGGCAGACGCCTTCGCCACCGCCGTGCTCGAGGGGCGACCCGCGCCGGTGCCACCGGCCGATGCGGTCGCGAATCTGCGAGTCATCGAGGCGCTGGTCGCCGCGGGGGAGCCGTCGACGTAGGTCGGCGCCGCCGCCGGGGCATCCAGGCCGCAGACGGATCCGGTGCGAGCGCGGGGGCCGGCGATGGCGATGTGCTTCAATGCGGCCCGTGACCCCAGGCAGGCGCGGGCTGATCGCCCTCGGCATCGGCGTTGGCATCGTCGCCGTGGGGGCGGGCGCGGTGCTCCCTCGCCTCGTGACCATGACGCCCCAGGCGCTGCCCGCGCCGCGCTTCGTCGAGGAGGCCGTCGCCGCCGGCCTCGAGCACCGATATGACGGCGAGTTCATGTTCTTCGTCGGCGGCGGGGTCGCGATCTTCGACTGCGACGACGACGGGCGGCAGGACCTGTACATCGCCGGCGGCGATGAGCCCGCCGCCCTCTTCCGCAACGCGAGCCCGGTGGGCGGAGCGCTCGCATTCAGCCCGGTCCCCGGCGACGATACCGAGCTCGACCAGGTCGTCGGCGCGTACCCGCTCGACGTCGACGGGGACGGGATCGACGACCTTGCCGTCCTGCGCCTCGGCGAGAACGTCCTGCTCCGGGGGCGGGGCGACTGCGCATTCGAGCGGGCGAACGAGACCTGGGGATACGACGGCGGCTCGTCGTGGACGGCCGCCTTCAGCGCGACCTGGGAGTCACCCGACGCGCTGCCGACGCTGGCCTTCGGCAACTATCTTGAGCCGGCATCGGTCGAGGAGCGCACGTACATCTGCGACGAGCACGAGCTCATCCGCCCGGTCGCGGATGGCGCGTCGTACGCGCCACCGATCGCGCTGAAGCCGGGCTGGTGCACGCTGTCGATGCTCTTCAGCGACTGGGACCGATCCGGCCGTCGCGACCTGCGCGTCTCGAACGACCGCCACTACTCCAGCGTGGGCCAGGAGCAGCTGTGGCGGATCGAGCCCGGCGCGCCGCCGCGGCCCTGGACCCGCGAGGAGGGCTGGCAGGCCGTGCGAATCTGGGGCATGGGCATCGCCAGCCACGACCTCTCCGGCGACGGCTATCCCGAGGTGTATCTCACCAGCCAGGCGGACAACAGGCTCCAGATCCTGGCCGATGGCCCGCAGCAGCCGACCTACGAGGACATCGCGATCGAGAGCAACGCGAACGCCGGCAAGCCGTACGCGGGCGACACCGAGCTGCCCTCGACGGCCTGGCACGCCGAGTTCCAGGACGCGAACAACGACGGGTTCGTCGACCTCTTCGTCTCGAAGGGCAACGTTGAGGCCCAGCCCGATTACGCCGCGCGCGATCCGAGCAGCCTGCTCATCGGCCAGGCGGATGGGACCTTCGTCGAGGGTGGGATGGAGGCCGGGATCACGAGCTTCGAGCGCGCCCGCGGCGCCGGCATGGCCGACCTGAATCTCGACGGCCTGCTCGACCTCGTGGTCGTGAATCGGCGCGCCAACGTCGCCCTGTGGCGCAATGTCGGGGGCGGGAGCGCCGAGGACCCCCAACCGATGGGCAACTGGATCGCCCTCCAGCTGACCGATGACGGCGCCAACCGCGACGCGATCGGCGCGTGGGTCGAGGTCACCGTCGGCGACCGAGTCATGCGCCGCGAGGTGACGGTCGGCGGCGGGCACGCCGGCGGTCAGCTCGGCTGGATCCACTTCGGCATCGGCGAGGCCGAACGCGCCACGGTGGCCGTCACCTGGCCCGATGGCGAGGCGGGTCAGGCGGTCGAGGTCGAGGCGAACGCGTTCTCGACCCTCGAGCGTGGTGCCACCGCGCCGATCCCATGGCACCCGGCGGGCTGATGAGCACACCGGTTCTCCGCGAGTTGATGCTGCCCGACTTCGGCATGCCCTCCGGGATGCCGGAGCTTCCCCCCGAGGTGTACGCGTCCCGGCTCGAGCGGCTGCGGGAGCGAGCCGACGTGCGCGGATACGACCGCATCGTCGTCTACGCCGATCGCGAGCACAGCGCCAACGCGGCATTCCTCACCGGGTTCGACCCCCGCTTCGAGGAGGCGCTGCTCGTCATCGGGCCCGAGGGGGATCCCGCCGTGCTCGTCGGCAACGAGTGCTGGGGCATCGCCGGCGCGGCGCCCGTCGCCCTGCGGCGGCATCGGTTCCAGGACTTCAGCCTGCCGAACCAGCCGCGGGACCGATCGCTCCCGCTGGCCGAGATCCTCCGCTCCGAGGGGATCGGTCCGGGGTCGCGCGTCGGCGTCGTCGGCTGGAAGACCTACGCCCATCCGACCATGAGCGACCTGCCGGCGTACCTGCTCGACGAGCTCCGGGACCTGGTGGGAGGCGCCGGCGCGGTCGAGAATGCGACCGACCTGTTCATCGATCCCGCCGAAGGCCTGCGGGTCATCAACGAGCCCGAGCAGATCGCCGCGCTCGAGTGGGCCAGCTGCCAGACCTCGAGCGGCATGCGCTCGCTGCTGGCCGGGCTGCGCCCGGGCGTGTCCGAGCGCGACGCGGTGGCGCTGCTCGGCTGGAACGGCTGGCCGCTGTCGTGCCACCTCATGCTGACCGCCGGGCCGCGCGCGCGTCATGGCCTGCTCAGCCCCGGCGACCGGCCGATCGAGCGCGGCGACCCGTTCACGAGCGCGTACGGCATCTGGGGCGCGCTGACGTGCCGCGCCGGGTTCGTGGTCGAGGACGCCGGCGAGCTGCCGGAGCCGATCGGCGACTACGTCGACCGGCTCGTCGCGCCCTACTTCGCCGCGATCGGAGCGTGGTACGCGGCGCTCCACGTCGGGCAGACCGGCGCGGCACTCCAGGCGATCATCGACGAGCGGCTTGGCGACCCGTTCTTCGGCATCTTCCTCAATCCCGGCCACCAGATCCACCTCGACGAGTGGGTGGCGTCGCCGATCTATCGCGGGTCGACCGTCGAGCTCCGCTCGGGCATGGCGTTCCAGGTCGACGTCATTCCGGCGACCGGGACCGACTACTTCACGACGAACATCGAGGACGGGATCGTCCTCGCCGACGCCGGGCTGCGTGACCAGCTCGCGCGGCGCTTCGATGACCTGTGGTCGCGAGTCGGCCGACGGAGGGAATTCATGTCGACGTCGCTCGGCATCGATCTGCATCCCGACGTCCTCCCGCTCTCGAATCTCCCCGGAGTGCTCGCCCCGTTCCTCCTTCGACCGGATCGCGCGATGTCGCTGGCCGGGTGACGGAGCTCACGCTCCGCAGCGACGAGCTGGAGGTCGTCATCCTCCCCCAGGTCGGTGGCCGGATCCACCGCATCCGTGCCTTTGGCCAGGACCTCCTGCGCACCCCGGACGATCCAGCGACGCACGATGCCGAGCCGTTCTTCTGGGGCGCCTACGTCATGGCGCCGTGGTGCAATCGCGCCGCACCCGGACCGACGACGATCGCGGGGCGGCGGGTCAACCTGGCACCGAACTTTCCCGATGGCACCGCCATCCATGGCCTCGTCTCGTCGGCTCCGTGGATCCGGCGCGGCGACGCCGAGCTCGCGAGCCGGTGTGACGCCGCGGACGCCTGGCCGTGGCCATTCGAGGTCCACCAGGCGGCGAGCCTCGCCGGAGCGACGCTCGAGCTGGAGTACGGTCTCGTGAACCTCGACACCGAATCACCGATGCCGGCAGGGCTCGGCCTGCACCCGTGGCTCAGGCGCCCGGTCGAACTGCGGCTGCCCGCCGAACGGGCCTACGCATCGAACACCGAGTCGCCGACGGAGCCCGCGCCGGTCGCCGGCGATCTCGAGCTGCGAACGCTCGCGCAGCCGGCCGACGGGCTCGACGGCACCTGGACGGGGCTCACCGACCCGCACGTCGAGTTCGCGTGGCCGGACGCAGGAATCCGGGCCATGGTCAGGATCGACACCGATGCGCCCGCCGCCCTCGTCGCGGTCGCGACGCCCCCAGGGCTGGACGCGATCGCGGTCGAGCCCCAGACCCACGGGCCGGATCCGTTCCGCCGGCTCGTGGCCGGTGAGCCGGACGCGCCCGCGCTCCTGCCGCCGGGCGCGAAGATGCGGCTCGCGATCCGCGTGACGGCCGAACGCATCGGCGGCACGGCGTGAACACCGGGCCGCTGGAGCTCGCGCTGACCGCGATCCTCATCGGCGCGATCGGGATCTTCTCGCCCACGCGCCTGGCGCTGTCGGTCCTCATGCTCACGAGCGCGACCGCCCCGTGGGGACGCGCCCTGGCGTACGCGATCGGGAGCACCGCTGTCTTCGCCGTGGCGTCGATCATCGGCCTGCTCGGCGTGGAGGCGGCCGGCCTCCGCGGTGTCGCCCCCGCGGTCAACATCGTCCTCGGGATCGTGATGATCGGCGTCGCCATCTCGATGGTCGTCATCCACCGGCGACGCCAGGACCTCCCGATCCAGGCGTCGCGCCACCCCGTGCTCGCCGCGACCGGCGTCGGCGCCGGGGTGGCCATCCAGTCGTTCGGGCGGCTCCTCGTCCTGCTCGCCGGCGGGTACCGCATCGGAACGCTCACCGACGGCTTCGTCCCCGGCGTCGCCTTCGTGGGGATCATGCTCGCCATCTGGCAGGCGCCGGTCTGGTCGCCGATGCTGCTATACGTCTTCTGGCGAGAGCGGTTCGACGCCCTGGCGCAGCGCGCACAGCCCGCCATCGATCGGATCGAGGAGGGCGTCGTCGGTGCCATCATCGTCGGGCTCGTCGGCGCTTGGATCCTCATCCAGGGCCTGCTGGCCTGACGTTCGCCCGGGCGCGGAACGGTGTCCTCGTGCGGGACTCCTATCCCTTCTGAGTCGCGCCCTGCTCGGCGGCGATCCAGGCCTTCAGCTGCCGGTGCACTGCCGGCGCGCCGTACAGAGGCCCATCGGGCTCGCTCCATGACGCCGGATACACCAGCGAGGCCTGCGTCTGCCAGCCACCGAGGCCGCCGTGTGAGCCGATGAGCTCCTCGAAGGCCGCCACCTCGTCGGTGTCAGGGTCGAGCATGCTGATGAGGGCGAGGTCGCCGACATGGGCGATCTCGTCGAGGCGGCGGAACTGGATCGGCGCGAGCTCGCCGTACGGCGCCAGCGGGTCCTCCCCGGTGACCTGCCCGTCGCTCAGCCAATAGCTGCCACCCTTGCCCAGGACGACCGACCCGTTCGCATCGGTCCGCACGAGGACGAGCCCGACCCCCGGATGGGCGACGAGGTCGTCGATCAGACCCGGATGCGCGGCGTCGATCTCGTCGCGCGAGAGGCGGCCCTCGCCGATTCCGAAGTACACGAGCGCGAGGTTGCCGGATGCGCACAGGACAAGGTCCGGCAGCGATTCGGTGTCGGCGGCGCGTTGCTCCTTCATCGGTCCGAGCTCGACGATGCCGTCGCGGGTCTGGTCCTTGAGGGCACGGCGCGCCATGCGGGGCACGGCGCCGTCCGACGCGCTGACCTCGGTGAGGACGGCCGACATCTGACCCCACTGCTCGGTCGGAGCAGTCGCCTCGACGGTGACCGGCGCGGCCGCCATCCGGTTGCGCAGCCACTCCTCGATCGTCTCCCCGAAGCGCTGGCGGAACGTGGCGCCCTGGCTCTGCCCATGGTCACTGACGACCACGATCCGGTACGGGCGCGGGCAGTCCTCGATCAGCCGCTCGAGGCGACCGAGCGCGCGGTCGATGCCCTCGAGGGCGTGGATCGCCTCGGCCCGCTCGGGGCCGGAGTGGTGGGCGATCTCGTCGTAGTCGAGGAAGTCGACGTAGATCGTCGGTGTGCCGCGCAGCATCTGCTCGCTGACGAGGGCCAGGTTCAGGTCGCGGAGGGCCACGTTCGTGGCGGCGCGCAGGAACGGGTAGCTCCCGCCGCGGTGCATGCGCGGCACGATGTCGCGGCTGACCTGCTGGCGGGCCTGAAAGACTTCCTTGACCGCCTCGGCCAAGGTCCGCACGACCATGCGGCCGAGGCTGTACGGGTTGAGCAGGAAGTAGTAAAGGCTGCGCGTGGCGCCGGCCTGGTCGGCGTTCTTCCCGACCGTGCTCATCGTCAGGCGCGTGATCGTCGCGTCGCCGCTGAACAGGTTGTCGATGCTGGCGCCGCCGCCGGCGAGGAGGCCGTTGCCGGTCGAGAGGCGCGCCTCGATCTCGCGGGCGTCCGCCGAGTGGTTCGAGACCAGCAGCCGGCGGTCCGCCTTCTCGTACCACCGGAAGGCGGGGATGCCGTCGTTGCTGCCGAGCAGCAGGCCGGCCTGGCTGGCCGACGTCTGGGAAGGCAGCAGCGCCGTCCAGCTCGCGAGCCGATGGCTGCCGTCACGGACCCAGCGCGACAGCGTCGGCAGGTTGCCGGCACGGACCTGCGCGCGCAGCAACGGCGCCGCGAGCCCGTCGATCTGGATCATGAGCACGCCGGGGACGTCCGTGCGCGTCGGCGACTCGTCGTCGCGGATGACCTGGGCCACCACGCGAGCGGAGAAGCTGTCCTCGTCCGACATGCCGATGAGCCCCGAGAGTGCAGTCAGCACGGCGCCGTAGATGAAGGACGCGATGACCGTGGAGATGAAGCTGTCGACCTCGTAGCCGGTGGCCGGCAGGACGATGGCGAAGATGACGACCCGGAACAGGAGCCCGAGGATGCCGACCGCGATGAGCCCGATCGGCAGCGCGACGGCGAGCAGCAACGGCCGCACGGCGACGTCGATGACGCCGAGGAGCACGACCGCCGCGAGGACGCTCGGATCGGTCGCCTCTCTCACACCTGGCGTCAGCCAAGTCGCGATGCCGAACGCGATCGCCGACGCCAGGATCGACAGCAGGATCCGCAAGATGAGGCCCGGTACGCTCGTCGAGAGGCTGCGGAGGGCATGCCACTGCGCGCGGTAAAGATGCCCGATGCGAGCGAGCATCAGGCCTCGCCTCCCCGCCGCGCCGGCAGTTCGCAGGCCTCGCCGGGGGCCAGGATCACGACGCGGGTGGCGACGTCGAGCGCGGCGACCGCATCGGCCAGCCGCACCGGCGGCTCGGTGAGGTGGCGACGCCGCCAGCGCATCGCGATCGGCCACAGCGTGCCCCAGTGAATCGGGATCGCCACGGTCGGGCGCAGCAGCTCGACGGCCTGCGCGGCGCGCTCGGGGTCGAGGTGGCCGGGGCCGAGCCGCGGGCCCCAGCCCCACACCGGCAGCAGCGCAAGGTCGAGCCCTTCGCGGCCGATGTCGGCCATCTCCGGGTAGAGATCCGTGTCGCCGGCGAAGTAGACCGTGCGTCCCGCGCCGGCCACGACGAATCCGATCGCCTCGGCGCGCGGGCCCGACGGCGGCCGGAACCCCGAGTGGTCGGCATACACCGCGGTGATCGTCACGCCACCGACCGTCGTCGTCGCGTTCACGGCGAGCTCCTCGACTCTTTCGAACCCCCAGCCCCGAATCAGCGCGCCGAGCCCCCTGGGCGCGACGATCGGCACGTCCGCCGCGATGAGGCGGAGGGAGGCGCGATGGAGGTGATCCTGGTGACCGTGCGAGACGAGGACGACATCCGGTTGGGATGAAAGTGCCGGCGCGCGGCCCGGCAGGCGCCGAATGAACGCGACGCGGCCGGTGAGGACCGGATCGGTCAGGATCCGCTGGTTTGCGATCTCGAGCAGGACGGTGGCGTGGCCGAGGTAGGTCACCCGATCTGTCAAGAGCCGCTCCTCCGTCCGATGCCCTGAGCGTCGCGGATCCCCGTGCGCAACGCAGGCGCCCGCAGGGCGAGCGGTCCCTATACTACGGGCGCGAACGCGGTTCGGAGGTCAGCGCGCTGGATTCGTCCCCTGTCTCGAGCGCCCCCGCCGCCACGTCGGCCCCACCGAAGCGCGTTGCATTCCCACCGACCTGGCACGCGCTGATCTTCGGCGGCGTCCTCGTCGGGCTGGCGGTGCTGGTCATTCTCACCCAGGAGGCACTGGCGCCGTACATCGTCGGCATCGTCCTCGTCTTTCTGATGAACGGGGTCGTGGACCGGCTGCAGCGGGCGGGGGTACCGCGGTGGGGTGGCACGCTCATCGCGATCCTTGCGCTGATCGTCGCCATCGTCGCCTTCGTCTACTTGATCCTGGATGCCCTACTCGACCAGCTGTCGACCCTCATCGACAGCCTGCCGGAGATCGCGAGCGCGGTCGGCGAGTTCCTGCGCGGCCTCGGGCTGCCGGAGAACGTCGAGGCAGCGCTGGCGGCGTGGATCGAGGCGCTGCCCGCCGCGGTCCCGGACCTCCTGGCCGGCGTGTTCGGTTTCTTCGTCTCGGGCGTGGGGGGCGTCGTTGCCCTCGTCGTCGCCTGGGCCGGCATCCCGTTCTTCATCTTCTACGCGCTGTCCGACAGCCCGAGGCTCCTGAGCGGCCTGCGCGCAGCAGTCCCGGGTTCGTTCCGCGCATCCGCCTTCGCCATCCTCAAGATCCTCGGCGACGTCTTCGGCGCGTGGGCGCGCGGAACCGCGATCATCGCGGGGATCGTCTTCGTCCCATTCGTGATCGGGTTCTACCTGTTCGGGATCCTCATCGACCCCGACATCGGCGACTACGCGCTGCTCTTCGCCGTCACGCTGGCGCTCTCCGAGCTCATCCCCATCATCGGGCCGATCCTCGCTCTCATCCCGATCCTCGCCATCACCGCCGTCATCGCCGGCCTTCCCGGAGTGATCGCCGTCGGCGTGCTGTTCGTCATCATCGAGCAGATCGACGGAGCGGTGGTCCAGCCGAAGGTCCAGGGCCATGTCCTCGACCTCCATCCGGCGATCATCCTGCCGGCGCTCGTCATCGGCTCGGCCCTTGCCGGCATCATGGGCGCCATCCTGGCGCTACCGCTCACCGCCGCGGCACGCCAGACGATCGCCTACCTGCTGCGCATCACCGCTGGCGATCCTGAGCCCCAGCCGATCGTCGCAGAGCGCACCTGATGAGCTGGCAGATTCTCGGGCCGCTGGCCGCCGTTCTTGCGGGGCTGCTGGGGGCAGCCTGGTGGTTCGTGCTGCGCATCGGGCGCCGCGTGTCGCCCACCGGCGATGCGGGGCCGATCGAGGTCGGCGACGCGATCGAGTACGCGCGTCGCGCCCTGGCGGAGCCCGGCCCGCAGCACGCGGACCTGGCCCGCCTGTGGGCACCGTCGACCGCGGCCGATGTCGAGGTGCTGCCCGAGGGGCGCGTCTTCTACCCACGGATGCTCGAGGACATCGGCCGTGCGCGCCACTCCGTCCACGTCATGCAGTACGGCTTCCAGCCGGGCGTGATCGGCGACCAATTTGTGCCGCTTTTCTCGGCGAAGGCACGAGATGGCGTCGCCGTGCGGATGGTCGTGGACGCCCTCGGCAGCCACGCCTTCACCGGGTCCCGAGCGATGTTCAACGCCCTCGCGGCCGCGGGCGTCGAAGTGATGCTGCACGATCTGATCCCGCCGGACCGGCACGGGCCGGTTGGCTCGCGCCGCCTCGTGCGACGCCTGAGGCAGACCGGACGGGTCGAGCACCGCAAGCTCGTGCTCGTCGACGGGACCACCGGATACGTGGGTGGAGCCGGGCTCGAGGATCACTTCTTCGACGGGCGGTTCCACGACGTCTATATCCGTTTCACCGGACCGGTCACCCGGCAGCTGCAGGCGATCTTCCTTGCGTCCTTCGCCTACCACGGCGGCAGGCTCCCCCAGGGCGAGGGGGTGCTCGAGGGCTACTTCCCGCCGATCACGGAGGAGGGGCCCCACGCGGTCAACGTGATCATGAACTGGCCGCGCGGCTGGCTGCCGTTGACCGATGCGGCCATCGAGCTGATCCGCACCGCCGAGCGAAGGCTCGACATCATGAACTACTACATCGGCGACACCCGCGTGATCCGCGACATCCTCGAGGCTGCGCGGCGCGGCGTCCGCGTCCGGCTCGTCATCGCCGACCAGGCACATGCGAACGGCGTCACGTACGGAGCGTTCCTCCATCACTACGACGCACTCCTCACCGCCGGCGTCGAGATCTGGGAGTACCCCGCCGTCGTCCACGCCAAGGTCATCGTCTCCGACGATCGCGCCCTGGTCGGCACCCTGAACCTCGACGCCTTTGCGCTCTACCGCAACCCGGAGATGGGCCTGCGCTTCGACGACAAGGTCGTCGCGGATCGCTTCGTCTCGACGCTGTTCGAGCCCGACATCGCGATGTCCACGCCGGGTCGCGCAGCGAGCGGGCGGTTCCGTCGGGCCCGCAACCGGCTCTTCGCGAGGGGCAACTACGTCTACTAGCCGCCGCGGCGGCTATCGTTGGCCAATGACATCCGGTGCCGTCAGCCTGAGTCCCGCGGCAGATGAGCGTCTGCGGCTCGCGCGCGGCGACCACCACGACCCCCACGCCATCCTGGGCGCGCACCCCGCGATCGGCGGCACGGTCGTCCGCGCGTACCACCCCGACGCGAACGCGGCCTGGCTGGTGGCCCCGAACGGCGGCACCGCTTCGATGGAACCGCAGGGCGACGGCCTGTGGGCCGGCCTCGTCCCCGACCTGCAGCCCGGCCGGTTCGCCTACCGCATCCGCTTCGGCTTCGCCGACGGCAACAGCTGGGAGCTCGACGACCCGTATCGGTTCGCGCCGACGCTGGGCGAGGTCGACCTTCACCTCATCGGCGAGGGGACGCACGAGCGGCTGTACGACGTGCTCGGCGCGCACCCGCGCACGCACGAGGGCGTCGCCGGCGTGAGCTTCGCGGTGTGGGCACCGAACGCGCGCAGCGTCCGGATCGTCGGCGACTTCGACCGCTGGGACGGCCGGGTGATGCCGATGCGCTCGATGGGCGCATCGGGCGTGTGGGAGCTGTTCGTGCCAGGCATCGGCACCGGCGAGCTGTACAAGTTCGAGGTCCTCGGCGCCGACGGCAAGCTGCGCCTGAAGGCCGACCCCTTAGCCTTCGCAATGCAGGTCCGACCGGAGACGGCGTCGCGCGTCTGGGACCCATCGGTCTATCCATGGACCGATGACGACTGGATGCGCCGGCGAGCCGACAACGATCCGTATCGGTCACCGATGGCGGCCTACGAGGTCCACCTCGGCTCGTGGATGCGCAACGACGACGGCACGTGGCTGGGATACCGGCAGGCTGCCGAGGAGCTCGTCACGCACTGCCGGGCGTTCGGGTTCACCCACGTCGAGCTGCTGCCGGTGGCCGAGCACCCGTTCGATGGCTCGTGGGGCTACCAGGTCACCGGCTACTACGCGCCGACGTCGCGGTTCGGGTCGCCGGACGACTTCGCCGCGATGGTCGATGTGCTGCACAACGCGGGGATCGGGGTGATCGTCGACTGGGTGCCGGCACACTTCCCGACCGACGACTTCGCACTGCGCAGATTCGACGGCACGGCTCTGTACGAGCACGCCGACCCCCAGCGCGGCGAGCATCCTGACTGGGGCACGTTGATCTTCGACTTCGGCCGCGCCGAGGTCCGCAACTTCCTCGTCGCCAACGCGCTGTTCTGGTGCGAGCGCTACCACGTCGACGGGCTGCGGGTCGACGCGGTCGCCTCGATGCTCTACCTCGACTACTCGCGCAAGGCCGGCGAATGGACGCCGAACGTCCACGGCGGGCGCGAGAACCTCGAGGCCATCGCCTTCCTGCGCGACGTGAACGAGCGCGTTTACGGTCGCTTTCCCGGCGTGGTCACGGTCGCGGAGGAGTCGACCGCCTTCCCGGGCATCACCCGGCCGACGTATCTCGGCGGCATCGGCTTCGGCTTCAAGTGGGACATGGGCTGGATGCACGACACGCTCCAGTACTTCAGCGAGGACCCGATCCATCGGCGCTTCCACCACGACCGGCTGACGTTCCGCGGGCTCTATGCGTCAACTGAGCACTACGTCCTGCCGCTCTCCCACGACGAGGTCGTGCACGGCAAGGGCTCGCTGCTGCGAAAGATGCCCGGCGACGAGTGGCAGCGGTTCGCGAATCTGCGCGCGCTGCTGCTGAACATGTGGACGCAGCCCGGCAAGAAGCTCCTGTTCATGGGCTCCGAGGTCGCGCCCTGGGACGAGTGGTCGCACGACCGAGCCATGCCCTGGGATCTGCTCCAGGAGCCGATGCACGCCGGCGTGGCGCACTTCGTCGAGGACCTCGGCCGCGTGTATCTCGCGTCCCCGGCATTGTGGGCGGCCGACCACGATGCCGATGGTTTCGCCTGGATCGACGCCTCCGATGTCGAGTCGTCGGTCTTCTCGTGGATCCGGCGGGGTGCGGGCGAGGTCGCGGTTGTGGTGCTCAACCTGACGCCGGTGCCGCGTGTCGCGTACCGGTTGGGATTGCCGTCCGGCGGCCGCTGGGTCGAGGTCGTCAACTCCGACTCGGAGCACTACGGCGGGTCGAACCTCGGGAACCTCGGCGGCGTGGAGGCCGTCGAGGATCCGTGGCACGGGCAGCCGTTCTCCGCGTCGCTTGTGCTGCCGCCGTTGAGCGGGTTGATGCTCCGGCCCGAATAGGGACTCAGCCGCGGTCGAGCACCCGGACGAGGGACCGAACCCGGACGTCACCACCGAGGTCCTCGACCGGCACGGGAAGGGGGATCGACCAGTTCGGCCGCTGGGCGGAAACCGTGCCCGGCATGTTCGGGCGGCGCTCGACGCGCAGCGCGTCCTCGAGCGTCGCCACCACCAGCGCCGACGGCGAGGCGGCCAGGGCCGCGTGCAGTCCGAGCACGACCTCGTCGACCCCGGCGTCCTCGCCGACCCCTGCCGCGGCCAGCAGTCGGGCGCGCAGCGTCGCGAGCCCGTCGGGGTCGGGAGTAGTGCCAGACCAGGCGAGGTCGTCGAGGTCGGCGCCGGTCAGCGTCCCGGCCACCGTCGGCAGGTCGTGGGTCGTGACGCCGGCAAGGGCGAGGCGTGGGTATCGGTCCGGCGGATTGCGCTCGAAGAGGGCGAGGCGGGTCGAGAGCATCCGTCGCTTGCGCAGCTCACGACGGACGCCGGGCAGCACCGTGCCGAGGTCCTCACCGATGACGATCGCGCCGGCCAGGTGCGACTCGAGCGCCACGATCTCGAGCAGCTCGTCGGTCGGCTGGCGGACGTACGCCCCGCCCGCAACGCCCTTCGGGATCCACCACAGCCGAAAGAGGCCAAGGACATGGTCGATCCGCAGCCCGCCCGCGTGGCGCAGCTGGGCGCGAACGGTCTCGATGAACGGCCGGTATCCGACCTCGCGCAGCCGATGTGGGATGAACGGCGGCAACGACCAGTCCTGACCAGCCGGGTTGAACCGATCCGGCGGCGCGCCGATCGACGCGCCGAGCGCGAGCTGTTCCTGCCAGTCCCACGCGTCGAATCCGCCCGGATCGACTCCGACGGGCATGTCGGCGATCCGCCGCAGGTCGGTCGATGCCGCCGCGAGCTGGAGGTCGAAGCACCACTGCACCCAGGCATGAAAGGCAATGCGGTGCGGTGCCTCGGCCGCCACCTGCGTGGCCGCCGGTCCATCGGGGTCGTGTAGCACCGACGGCCACGACTGCCAGCCCGGCCCATGCCGCTCGGCAAGGACGCAGAAGAGGGCCCATCGCTCCAGGGACCGGCCCTGCGCGGCGCGCCAGGCTTCGAACGCGGCGCGGTCGAACGCACCGTGCGCCCACGTCCGCTCGAGCGCCCGCATCTTCATGGCCATCGCGCGGCGGCGGTCGACGAGGCGTCCGCCATTGAGGGCACGGCCGGCCTCGGCGAGCTCGTCGAGCTCGGTGGCACCGGGGACCTCTTCGGCGCGCAGCGCGAGCGGGCTGCCGAAGCGCCGCGTGCTGGTGAAGTACGGGCTCGGCTCGGGTTCGGCCGTCGGGTTCGGCGCACCCAGCGGGCTGACGGTCATGAAGCCGGCGCCGACCCGGCGTGACCAGGCGGCGAGCTCGCGCAGATCGCCCAGGTCGCCGATGCCCCACGATCGGCGCGATCGCGTCGTCGGCAGCTGGACGGCCCAGCCCCATTCGCGCAGCCGCGGTGGCAGGTGGCAGTGCCCGGGCCCCGCGATCAGGAGCGCCTCGGCGCCGTCGTCGCATGCAAGCCGGTGGTAGCCGAAGGGCGCATCGGCCGGCAGCGACTCGACGCGTCCGAGACGGGTGCCATCCTCGAGGACGACATCGCCCGCTTGCGCCAGCCGCTCTCCCGGGCGCGCGATGACGACTCTGTCGTCATCCGCCGGCTCCTGGTCCGGACCGAGCCCCATCTCCGCGAGCACCGCCTCGCGAACGTCCGGTGGGATCGTCCTGCGCCTGCGATAGGCGTCAACGTACGAGTCCGGGACGACGTTCGCGGCGGTCATCCCTCTGTGATGCGCCGAACTCGCGGCAGCCGGCGCAGGCAGACCACCGAGCGCTCGCCGACGCGATAGGCCGCGCCGCCATCGTGCTCGCCGTGCGCGGCGGTGAAGGACGAGTGGACCGTGTCGAAGACGACCTCCCAGCGCCGCGCCGGCGAGTGGTTCGGCAGGGTGAAGGCCACCGGGCGCTCGTCGGCGTTGAGGATGACGAGCAGGGTGTCGTCGACGATCTTCTCGCCACGTGGCCCACGGTCGTCGATGGCATCGCCGGCGAACTGCACCGCCAGTGTCCGCGCGCCGGGGGCGCGCCATTCCTCATCGGTCATCTCGGTGCCGTCCAGCGCGAACCAGGTGAGGTCCTTCACCCGCGAGCCGCGGATCTGGCGACCCTGGAAGAACTGGCGCCGGCGCAGGACCGGATGCGACTTCAGCAGCCGGATCATCGAGCGGGTGAAGCCGAGCAGCTGCCGATCGCGACGGTCCAGCGACCAATCGAACCAGCTGATCTCATTGTCCTGCGCGTAGCCGTTGTTGTTGCCCCGCTGGCTGCGCCCGATCTCGTCGCCGCCGAGGAGCATCGGTACCCCCTGGCTCATCAGGAGCGTGGCGAGGAAGTTGCGCTTCTGCCTCTCGCGCGCCTCGATGACCGCCTCGTCATCGGTCTCGCCCTCGACGCCGAAGTTCATGCTCTCGTTGTTGTCGTCGCCGTCGCGGTTGCCCTCGGCGTTGGCCGCGTTGTGCTTCTGCTCGTACGACACCAGGTCGTGGAGGGTGAAGCCGTCGTGGGCCGTCACGAAGTTGATCGAGGCATGCGGACGGCGTCCCGACATCGCGTAGAGGTCGGACGAGCCGCTGAGCCGATACGCCAGCTCGCCAGCCTGGCTGCCGATCCCCTTCCAGAAGCGGCGCACGGTGTCGCGGTACTTGCCGTTCCACTCGGCCCACCCGACCGGGAAGTTGCCGACCTGGTAACCGCCGGGGCCGACGTCCCACGGCTCGGCGATGAGCTTGACCTGGCTGATGATCGGGTCCTGGTGGATGATGTCGAAGAAGCTGCCGAGCTTGTCGACGTCGTGGAGCTCGCGCGCCAGGGCCGATGCGAGGTCGAAGCGGAAGCCGTCGACGTGCATCTCAGTGATCCAGTAGCGCAGCGAGTCCATGATGAGCTGGAGCACGCGCGGCGACGTCGCGTCGAGGGTGTTGCCGGTCCCGGTGTAGTCGATGTAGCGCGACTTGTCGTCGGGGTCGAGGCGGTAGTAGGCGTCGTTGTCGATGCCGCGGAAGGCGAGCGTCGGGCCGTTGTGGTTGCTCTCGCCGGTGTGGTTGTAGACGACGTCGAGGATGACCTCGATCCCGGCGTCGTGGAGCCGCTTCACCATCGTCTTGAACTCGCTCACCGGGTCGCCGGTGGCGCTGAAGCGGATGTCGGGCGCGAAGAACCCGATCGTGTTGTAGCCCCAGTAGTTGACGAGGCCGCGCTCGACGAGGTGGCGCTCGTCGACGTGCTGGTGCACCGGCAGGAGCTCGACCGCGGTGATCCCAAGCGTGGTCAGGTAGTCGATGGCCTGTGCCGAGGCCAGGCCGGCGTAGGTGCCGCGCAGGTCCTCGGACACCTCCGGGTGGAGCCGGGTGAATCCCGTGACGTGAACCTCGTAGATGAGCGTGCGCTCGAGCGGCGTCCGCAGCCGGTCGTCGCCACCCCAGATGAAGGCCGGGTCGACGACGACACCCTTCGGCACGAATGGCGCCGAGTCGCGGCCGTCCGGCTCGTCTCCGTCCGCGCCGATTCGGTAGCCGAACAGCGAGTCGTCCCACTCGACGGCCCGGTCGATGCGCTTCGCGTAGGGATCGATCAGCAGCTTGGCCGGGTTGAAACGATGCCCCCGCCCCGGCTCATAGGGGCCGTGCACGCGATAGCCGTAGCGCTGCCCCGGGCGGCCATCCGGCAGGTAGGCATGCCAGACGAGGTCGGTCTGCTCGGTGAGGCGGATGCGCTCCTCGTCGCCGCCCTGCTCGTCGAAGAGGCACAGGTCGACCGCGTCGGCGTGCTCGGAGAAGATCGCGAAGTTGACGCCCGATCCGTCCCAGGTCGCGCCAAGCGGATACGGATCGCCGCGCCAGACCCTCAGCGCCACGGTGCTCTGACGGTGCCTGTGGCTGCGGCGCGCGCGGTCGGGCTCACCCGGCGAAGGTTACCCGTCCCGGTGCGGCTGGGCCGGGCGCATGCGCATGAACTCGCTGACCCGCATGAGGCCGAGAACCTGGCGGACGCCGAACGGCATGAGCCGCCGCTCCGGGTCGACGATGAGCTCGGGCTCGACGAGGCGGATCTTCCTCCGCCGGATCTCGAGCGTCGCCTCGCGGGCGGCGAGCACGTTCTTCACCCATTGCACGTCGGACCCGTAGGTGAGGGCGATGACCCAGTCGTTTCCGTGGCGGAAGACATTCAGCGGCGTCCGATACGCCTTGCCGGACTTGCGACCCCGATAGTCGAGGATCCCGAAGCCGGGCAGCCAGCGCGCGAATCGGCGGCTGACCGGGTTGAAGACGTGGGTCGTGAACGGCCGGATGACGGCAAGCGGCGGGCGTGGCGGCTTTGTCCGCGTCCGGTCAGGAGTTTGGTCGCGCCCCTCGCACATGCCACCGAAGCATGCCACCTCCGACCGACGATGACGGACCTGCCCTCGCGCGGTCGGCGCACACGGTCGACGGAGGCTCAGGCGGCTCCGACTAGGCGCTCGACGGCGGCCAGCGGCAGCCATAGCCAGTCGGGTCGCATGCCTGCCTCGTAGCGGACTTCGTAGCAGGCCTTTTCGAGCTCGAACGCGGCAAGCAGACCGTTGTCGGTCGGACCGTAGGCCCCAAGGAAGGCCTCGCGGGCTCCGCTCAACCACCCGTCCGCCGCCTGGCGGCGCTCACGCTCGGCGGTGCGCGCGGCGTAGTCGAGGCTGCGGAGCAGGCCGGCCACGTCACGCAGCGGCGAGGATGGACGGCGGCGCTCCGCCAGCGGCCGTGCCGGCTCGCCCTCGAAGTCGATGACGCTGAATCCGCCGTCCGGTCGCGTCAGGAGCTGGCCGAGGTGGTAGTCGCCGTGAATGCGCTGGACCAGAGCGCCACCGCTTGCGGAGCCGAACGCGTCGGCGAAGCGGGCTCGTACGCTCGGCGCCAGTGCGACGAGGCGGGCGTGCTCGGCGCCGTGCAGCGCCTCGGTCGCCATCGTCAGCTGCCGCTCGGCCGAGGCCCGCCACGCGGCGGTCTCCTCGACCGTCGCCGGGCGCGCGGGAAAGGCCGGATCGTCCGGCCGGGAGGCGAGACTGCGATGCAACCGGGCCGTGAGCTCGCCGATCCCCTCCGCCATCTGAACGCCGCGCGCCGAATCCGACGCCAACACGGACAGCACCGCGCCCCATGCGTCCCGCGCGCCGGGGATGAAGGCCTGGAGCATCGCCGCCGCCGCGTGGACGTCATCGGTCTGATAGGTGATGGATCCAGCCAGGGCCGGGGTGTCGGCGAAGTCGTTGGCGGTCAGGAACGCGCTGATCTCCAGGTCGGGGTTGTCGCCCGGCTCGAGCAGGCGATAGAGCTTGAGGATGAGCCGCTCGCCGAGGACGACCGAGGTGTTCGACTGCTCGACGGTCAGGCGTCGCTCATCCAGCGGCCCAGGCTCGAAGCCGGCATTGAGCCTCCCATTGAAGGCACCGATGCGCTCGTTGCGACCCATCGCCTCCGCCAACGCAGCCCACAGGCCCTCACCGTCGATGGGTTCACGTCCGTCGACGGCCGGTGCCAGGTATCGCTCCGGCGAACCGCCGTCCGCGAAGCCGACCTCAAGCACGACCAGCATGCCCGGCCCCACTGGCGCCTGATCGACGACACTGATGTCGGCGATGGTTCGCTGCTTCGAGCGGAACCAGCGACGCGACGCGAGGTCGGCGGGGATCATCCCGACCCGTTCGCGGGCCAGTCGGCGCGGAAACGGACGATGGGGCACGGGACGTCGCCGAGCAGCCAGTCGTGTTCGGGGACGTCGATCGCCAGGCCCTTGCCTTCGTAGAAGCGTCGCGCGCGGTGGTTGTCGCGGAACGCCCAGACTACGAACGGGTTGAAGCCACGTGCGCGGAGGTCGGCCACGCCGTGGTCGTACAGCGCGCTGCCGACGCCCGTGCCGATGAGGGCGGGATCGAGGTAGAGATTCGTCAGCTCCCCCGCGCCATCGGGCGGCGGAAGCCACCAGTCCTTTCCCGGCGTGGTGGTCGCGTAGCCGACGATGACGCCGCCGCGCTCGGCGACCCACGGCCGCCACGGGCTCTCCGGCTCGCGGTTGTCGAACGCCGTCTGCCACGTTGGCGCCGCGTTCTCGATCCACTCGGCGAGGACCTCTGGCGGGACGATACCCGGGTACGTCGCGCCGTACGCCAGTCGGCTGATCCGGGCCAGCGCGTCGACGTCGTCGGCCGACGCCAGCCGGATCCTCGCGACCGGCTCAGCCATCGGTCAGCTCGAACCAGAAGAAGTCGTGCGGGCCCAGGGTCAGCAGGTACGGCAGGTCACCGATCCGTGGGAAACCGACGCGGCCGATCATCTCGGTCGGGATCCGGCCGTGGAACCGCGACAGATCGAGCTCGACGTACTGCGCGAAGCGGCTGAGGTTGGCGACGCACAGCACGGTGACGCCCTCGTGCTCGCGCAGGTAGGCCAGCACGCGCCGGTTCTCGGGGTGCAGGAACTCGAGCCTGCCGCGGCCGAAGACCGGGTGGGCACGGCGGACGCGGATGAGCCGCTTCATCCAGTTCAGCAGCGAACCCGGCACGCGCTCCTGCGCCTCGACGTTGATCGCCTGGAACCCGTAGACCGGATCGGCCACGAGCGGGGCGTAGAGGGCATGGACATCCGCGCGGCTGAAGCCGGCGTTGCGGTCGCCGGTCCACTGCATCGGCGTGCGCACGCCGTTGCGGTCGCCGAGGTAGACGTTGTCGCCCATGCCGATCTCGTCCCCGTAGTAGATGATCGGCGTGCCCCTCATGCTGAACAGCAGGGAGTTGAGCAGCTCGAGGCGGCGGCGGCTGCGGTCGACGAGCGGCGCCAGGCGACGACGGATGCCGACGTTGATCCGCATCCGTGAGTCCGTGGCGTACTCGGCGTACATGTAGTCGCGTTCCTCATCGGTCACCATCTCGAGCGTGAGCTCGTCGTGGTTGCGCAGGAAGAGCGCCCATTGGTTCTCGTCGGGGATCTCGGGGGTCTGCGACATGATCTCGACGATCGGGTAGCGGTCCTCGCGGCGCAGTGCGATCCAGATCCGCGGCATGAGCGGGAAGTGGAAGGCCATGTGGCACTCCGGCTCCTCGCGGGTCCCGAAGTAGGGCAGCACGTCGGGTGGCCACTGGTTGGCCTCTGCCAGCAGCATGCGGTTGTCGTACCGCTCGTCGACGGCGGCGCGCAGCTTGCGCAGGGCGTCATGGGTCTCGGGGAGGTTCTCGCAGTTCGTGCCCTCCCGCTCGACGAGGTACGGGACCGCGTCGAGCCGAAGCCCGTCGACACCGAGATCGAGCCAGAAGCGCAAGACTCGCAGCACCGCGCGCACGACCTGCGGGTTGTCGTAGTTGAGGTCCGGCTGGTGGCTGAAGAACCGATGCCAGTAGTACTGCTGCGACTCCTGGTCCCAGGTCCAGTTCGAGGTCTCGGTGTCGGTGAAGATGATCCGCGCGTCGGCGTAGCGCTGGTCGGTGTCGCTCCACACGTACCAGTCGCGCCGTGGGTTCTTGTGCGAGGAGCGCGACTCGACGAACCACGGATGCTGGTCGCTCGTGTGGTTGACGACGAGCTCGGTGATCACGCGCAGCCCGCGCCGATGCGCCGCGCGCACGAAGCTCCTGAAGTCGCGCAGCGTGCCGTAGTCGGGGTGGACGCGCGTGAAGTCGGCGATGTCGTAGCCGTCGTCGCGCAGCGGTGACGGGTAGAACGGCAGCAGCCAGATCGCGGTCACGCCGAGGCTGGCGATGTAGTCGAGCTTCTGCGTCAGCCCCGCAAAGTCCCCCATTCCGTCGCCGTTGGCGTCGTGGAACGCCTTGACGTGGAGCTGATAGACGATCGCGTCCTTGTACCAGGTGGGGTCGTCGCGCAAGAGCTGCGGCGTCCTCCCATCGGTCGCCTCGGCCGGTCCCGGATGGCGGTCGGTGATGGTTGGTCTGGTCAACGGGCCTGGTCAACCTCCATGCAAGGCCCCATCAGCGATCGAGCGCCGAGATCGTGAAGATCCGGAAGGGCTCCGCGGCCGGGTCGAGGTCCACCGGCAGGTCCGCGCCGCGCTCCCGGGTCGTGGTTCCCTTGAGCAGATCGGTGAGTCGATACGGCTCGTCCCAGCCGATGCCGATGGCCGGCAGGTCGGGGTGAAGGATCGCGCGCTCCGCGGTCGTCGGATCGGTGTTGACGGCCACGTACACCGCGTCGCGCCATCGGTTCGGGAAGCCGTGGAGCGGATCGACCTTGCCGTGCGGCATGGCCTTGCGATAGAAGAGCGTTCGCTCGCCGGTCGCCTCCTGGAACCGCAGGTTGTCATAGCGCTGGAGGGCGGGAAGCTCGTGTCTCAACCGGTTGAGGTCGGTGACGAGCGGCTTGATGTTGCCCGTTGCGTCCCAGTCGCGCGCGCGGATCTCGTACTTCTCGCTGTCGAGGTACTCCTCGCGCTCTCCGAGACGCGCGTTCTCGCACAGCTCCCAGCCGGAGTAGATCCCGTAGGAGCTCGACAGCGTCGCGGCGAGGACCGTGCGGATGACGAACGCGGGCTGCCCCGCGTCGAGGTGGTGTGGGTTGATGTCCGGCGTGTTCGTGAACAGGTTGCCGCGGAAGTACTCGCGCATCTCGGACTCGGTGAGCTCGGCCAGGTACTGCCGTAGCTCCCAGGCCGACTCGCGCCACGTGAAGTACGTGTAGCTCTGCGTGAAGCCGATCTTGGCGAGCATCCGCATCATCTTCGGCTTCGTGAACGCCTCCGACAGGAAGATCACGTCGGGGTGATCGGCCTGGATCTCGCGAATGAGCCAGGCCCAGAACGGAATCGGCTTGGTGTGCGGGTTGTCGACCCGGAAGATCCGCACGCCGTGACCGATCCAGAACTCGAAGATCCGCTTCCACTCGCGCCACAGCGCCGCGCGCGCGGCGCCTTCCTGGCCGGCGAAGTCGATCGGGTAGATGTCCTGGTACTTCTTGGGCGGGTTCTCCGCGTACTTGATCGATCCGTCGGGGGAACGGCGGAACCACTCGGGGTTGGCGGTCACCGATGGATGGTCCGGAGCGGCCTGGATGGCGATGTCCATCGCCAGCTCCATCCCGTGCGCCTCGACCGCCCGGCGGAACCCGATGAGCCCCTCGATGCCGCCGAGCTCCGGCGCGACCGCGTCGTGACCCCCCACGGCCGAGCCGATGGCGTAGGGCGAGCCGGGATCGCTCGGCACCGCCTCAAGCGAGTTGTTGCGACCCTTGCGGTTCGTCCGACCGATCGGATGGATCGGCGGCAGGTAGACGACGTCGAAGCCCATCGCCGCGATGTCGGGCAGACGCCACTCGGCCTCCGCGAACGTCGTCGGCTTCGGCTTCTTCGGGTCGCGGCCCTGGGAGCGGGGGAACATCTCGTACCACGCTCCGAAGCGCGCACGCTCGCGGTCGACGACGAGCGGCAGCTCCGCGGACCGGCTGGCGAAGCCACGATCCGGATGGCGCCGCATCGCGGCGAGGACGTCATCGGTGTCGAGCGCCTTGATGCGAGCCGGCTCCGAACGCGCGCGGCGCAGCGCGGCGAGCGCGCCTCGCAGGATGCGAAGGTCGTCGGCCGCCTCGGCATGCTCGGCGCGCGCGAGGGTGCCTTCGATCAGGACGCGCCCCTCCTCGACCTCGGTCGCCACCGGCACGCCGGCGTCGACCTTCTTGTGCAGCCCCTGCCGCCAGCTGCCCCAGGCGTCCCGCCAGGCCTCGATCGCGTACCGATGCCAGCGGTTCCGTGTCAGCTCGACGTGGCCCGACCAGCGGTCGTCCTCGATCGGCCGCATCGGCGCCTCCTGCCAAGCTTCCTCGTCGTCGGCACGAACGAGGAGTGCCGCGTCGAGCAGGTCGTGCCCGTCGGCGAAGATGTCGGCGGTCACGAGGAGCTGGTCGCCGACGACGCGCTTGATCGGATGACGGCCACCGTCGAGCCGGGGGTTGACGCGCTCGATCACGATGCTTCGCCGCGTGCCGACCGCGCCGGCGTCGGGCTCGCGCGCGCCGATCACGGCCTCGGCCACGCGCCGCGCGCTCTCCTTCATCGTCGTCATGGGTGTGGCGCAACCCTACCCGATCGGCCACCATGCGACCCGATGAAGGCCGTCCCCCGCTGCTGCTCGTTGTCCTGCTGGTCGGCGCGTGTTCGACTCCGTCGCCATCGGCCGTCCCGTCCGACACGCTGGAGCCGGCCGCGCCTCCCGCCGCGGAGACAGCGTCGCCGGAGGGGACGGCCACGCCGTCGGAGACACCGAGCGAGGCGCCGATCGCCGACGACCCGCCGACCCTCGCCCTGGAAGAGGTCGCGAGCGGCCTCGCCGCCCCGATCAACGTCACCGCCACGCCCGACGGCTGGTTGCTCGTCAACGAACAGGGCGGCCGCGTGATCGCCCTGGACCCGGAGAGCGGCTCGACCGAGGTTTCGCTGGACATCAGCGACCGCGTCCTCGGCGGCGGCGAGCAGGGGCTGCTCGGGCTGGCGCTGCATCCCGACTGGCCGGAGAACGCGCGGGCCTACGTCCACTACTCGGCCCGCGAGGGCGACGGCGACACCGTGCTCTCCGAATTCCGTGTCACTGACGAGCCGCTGCCGCCGCGGATCGACCCGACGACCGAGCGCGTGCTGCTGACCGTCGACCAGCCGTATGCCAACCACAACGGCGGGCAGCTCGCCTTCGGCCCGGACGGGTACCTGTACCTGGGCCTCGGTGACGGCGGCTCCGGCGGCGATCCGCACGGCAACGGGCAGAACCCCGACTCGCTGCTCGGCAAGATCCTCCGTATCGATGTCGAGGGCGACGCGTACGCCATTCCCCCCGACAATCCCTTCGCCGTTGGCGGCGGCGTGCCGGAGGCCCTCCTCATCGGCCTGCGCAACCCGTGGAGGTTCAGCTTCGATCGCGCCACAGGGCTGCTGTGGATCGCCGACCCCGGCCAGAACGCCGCCGAGGAAATCGACCGCGTCGACCCGGTCGCCGATGCCGGCGCCAACCTCGGCTGGAACGTCATGGAGGCCTCGCAGTGCTTCGCTGAGCCCAATTGCGCCACGCGCGGGCTGACGCTGCCGATTGCCGAGTACGGCCGCGACCTAGGGTGCGCGGTAACGGGCGGCTACGTCTACCGCGGCGAGGCGATTCCCGACCTGCGCGGCTGGTACCTGTTCAGCGACTACTGCTCCGGCAACCTCTTCGGCGTGCCGTCCGACGCCGAAGGCGTAATCGGGCCGCGCCTCCTGCTCGAGACAGGCCTGCGCGTCAGCACGTTCGGCGAGGGCCCCGACGGCGAGCTGTACGTGGCCGATCTCGACGGCGGCTCCATCTACCGGATCGTGGCCGGCGACTGACCGAGCGCGCCGAGCGCCCGGAGGCTGCTCCATCGGCCGCGCCCGATGATGAGGTGGTCGAGCAGCTCGATGTCGAGCAGGCGCCCGGCCTCGGCCAGCTCGGCCGTGATGCGCAGGTCCTCGCCCGACGGCGCGGGGTCGCCGCTCGGATGGTTGTGGGCCACGATGATCGCCGCCGCGCAGGCCCGGATGGCGTCGCGGAAGACCTCGCCGATGCGAACCGACGACCCGGCAAGGTTGCCGCGGTACACGGTGCGCTGCACGGTGACGACGTTCTTCGTGTCGAGCAGCATGACCCGCAGCTCCTCCCGCTCGAGGGCTCCCATCGCGTCGACGAGCGGCTCGGCGACGTCGGTCGGGGTGCGGATGAGCCACGGATCCGATGGCCACCGCCGTGCCAGTCGCGAGCCGATTTCGACCACGGCCGCCAGCCGGGGCGCGACCGACGGGGCGACGCCGGCAAGGCGCAGCTCCGCGGGGTGAGCGCGGGCAACCTCGCCGAGGCCACCGAACCGATCGAGGAGGCGCCGGCCGAGCCGCCGCGCCCGGTCGCCGCCCCCGAGCACCAGCGCCAGCAGCTCCTCGTCGTCGCAGGCATCCGGGCCCAGGCGCTCGATGCGGCCGATCACCGCACTCGTGGATCGGGCAGAGCGCTCGACGGGGAGTTGGATGGGCTGCGTCATCGGACCCCGACGATAGCGAGGCACCGATTTTCGCCCGCTTACCGGCCCCTTATTTAGACCGGGACGTCGAACACCCCGAAGCGGAACGCCAGCGCCGCGGCAACGCTGATGCCGTTGACGGTGGCGTGCATGACGATCGGCGCGAGCAGGTTGCCCGTGCGTTGGTAGACCCACGCCAGGGCGAGGCCGAGCAGGAAGATCGGCAGGAGCGAGGCGAGCGAGATATGGATGAGGGCGAAGAGCGCGGCCGAGCCGACGTACGCCGGAACCCGCCCCGCCTCGCGCAGCCAGGCGTTGAAGACGATGCCGCGGAAGAAGAGCTCCTCGGCGATCGGCGCGAAGACGACGATCGCGACCACCACGAGCCAGGGATCGAGCATCGCGATCGCCTGCTCGGCGGGACCGACCGGCGGCGGCTGGCCCAGCGCGCTGAGCAGGGTGGTCACCAGCACGAGGACGACCGACGAGCCGAACCAGGCGAGGACGCCGTAGCCGAGCCCGGCGAGGACGGCGCCGAGGGGATCGCGACCGGGGACCCTCGGCAATGCGGCCAGCGCCCGAGGCCGATAGACGAGCAGGTAGCCGACGATGAGCAGCCCGGCCTGTGCCGCGACGAGGATCACGGCGGATCCCAGGAAGCTCAGCTCGCCCTCACCGCTCTGGAGAGCGAGGGCATCGGCGGTGAACGGTGCGCTCAGCACGGTCGCGACGGCGAGCGCGAGCGCAAGCAGCACGAAGACCGATGGCCCGCGGTAGCGCTCCGGCGGCAGGATGCTGCGCATGCGCAGCTGCCGGATGGCCGTGTAGACGAGGCCGATGACGAACGCGAGCGCCCCGACCAGGAGGCCGATGCCGAGCGTGGCGAGGTCGACTCCCATCTGATCGCGGCGCGCCAGCTCCGCCGCGACGAGCGCCGCGATGGCGACCACGCCGCCGCCGACGATCAGCAGCAGGCCCGGCCACGCGGGCATGCGCGAGGAGTGCGGACCCAGGGTCGGGTGTGGCCCCCGTGGGAGCCCGCCGGGGTCTTCCGCGCCGGCAGGCCCGGCCGGCGGCGCGATCAGGTGTTCGTCACCTCGCGCAGGCGCGCGCGCTCTGCCGTGCCCTCAAGCGGCGTCTCGACCGCGCCGACCTGCTCCTGCACGGGCTGCGGCTCATGCGCGCGCGCGGCAGCACGGGCGGGTCGCTCGAACTCGCGGCCGCAGTATGCGCACAGCGGCCAGGTCGGATCGGCCAGGCGGTTGCACGACGGGCAGACCCGGTGCAGCCGAGTGCGGCAGTTCGGGCAGACCAGCCAGTCGCTGTCGACGCGGTCGCGGCAGACCGGGCACAGCTCGTTCTTCTCGACCTCGGCCAGCAGGCTCTCTTCCGCCAGCGATCGCTCATAGACCTCGGCGAGCGTCTCGCGCGGGCGAACGATGAGGTAGAGGATCACGGCGAAGATGAAGAGGAGCGGCGTGAAGAAGATGATCAGCGCGGCGGCGAAGTAGGGCAGGATCGGGTTCTCGGTCCGAGCCTGCATGTCGCGGAAGGCCCAGTAGCTGGTGCCGAGCCACAGCAGGACGACGTAGATGATGCTGAGCTGAACGACGGCGACGACGATCGGGTTCGAGATGAACCCCTGCCAGAACTCGCCGATCGGCTCGAGGATGGCTTCCATTCCGGGGTAACGGCCTCAATTGCGAGATGTGCGCCACGCCCGGCGCCATCGAGAATGCTAGCACGGCCGATGCCCGGAAGCCCTCGCGGCGGTCCGATCCGAGATCCCTCACCGGCGGAACCGCGGGGCCGAATAGCGCCGCTCAGCAACCGAGAGCGGGCGCCCAGTCGCGCTGGACCCGCAATCCCGCAGCTCAGCGAACGAATCGCGCTCGACGGGCCGGGCAACCGACCCGAATCCAACAGCGTCAGGCCCCCAGGCGACGCAGCGTCGACACCAGCAGCCGATGCTCCTCGACGAGCGCGCGCGCGGCCAGGGTCTCGGCGTCATCGCCAGGCAGCACCGGCACGCGAGCCTGCGCCAGGATCGGTCCCCCGTCGAGCTCCGGGGTGACCTCGTGGACCGTCACCCCGGTCTCCATCTCGCCGCTGCGCAGGACGGAGCGATGCACCTCGAGCCCCACCATCCGCGGCCCGCCATGGGCGGGAAGCAGGCTGGGGTGGATGTTGATCGTTCGCCCGTCGAAGGCCGCGAAGTACGACGGCCGCAGCAGCTGGTCCCAGCCCGCAAGCACGACGAGCTCGACGCCGGCACCGGTCAGCGCCGAACCGATGGCGGTGTCCCGCGCGGACGCGTCACCGAAGTCCGCCCGACGCATGAGACGTGTCTCCGTACCATGCGCCGCCGCCACCTCGAGGGCGCGTACCCCGGGCCGGTTGCTGACCACCAGCGCGACGTCCAGCCCGGCGTCGAGGATCGCCTCCAGGTTCGAGCCCCGCCCGGAGACGAGGACGCCCAGCCTCACCGACCCCGGCTCATGTGAAGCGGACGCGCGCCTCGCCCGCCGGAACCTCCACCACGCGACCGATGCGGCACGCCTCCGGCAGCGCGGCCAGCGCCGCCTCGACCGCCTTCGCCGGCACGACCGCGGTCATGCCGATGCCGACATTGAAGGTCCGGACCATCTCGTCGTCGGCGATGTCGCCGCGCTTCTGGATCAGGCTGAAGATCGCCGGCACCGGCCATGACCCGGTCTCGACCACGACTCCGAGTCCCGCAGGCAGGGTGCGCGGGACGTTGCCCTCCCAGCCGCCGCCGGTCAGATGCGCGAGGGCCCGGATATCTGAGCGTGCCTCGCGCAGCGCTCGGCGCAGGATGCGCACCTCGTCGAGGTAGGACCGATGCGGCTCGAGCAGCGCGTCGCCGATCGTTCGCGAGCCGTCGGGCATCGGCTCGCCCCAGATGGCCTCCGGCATGACGCGGCGCGCCAGCGTGTATCCATTGGTGTGCAGTCCCGACGACGGGAGGCCGATCAGCACGTCGCCGGCGCGTGCCGCCGAGCCATCGACGAGGTCGGCGCGTGCCACGACCCCAACGACGAAGCCGGCGAGGTCGAAGTCGTCGCCGCGGTAGAGGTCGGGCATCTGCGCCGTCTCGCCGCCGACGAGCGGGATGCCCGCCGCGACGCAGCCGGCCGCCACGCCACCGACGATCTCCTCCACGGTCTCGGCCCGCAGGTCGCCGAGGGCGAGGTAGTCGAGGAAGAAGAGTGGGTCGGCTCCGGTGACGACGACGTCGTTGACGCAGGCGTTGACGAGGTCGATGCCTATCGTGTCGTGGCGAGCGAGCGCCAGCGCGACCTTGAGCTTGGTGCCGACGCCGTCGGTGCTGCTGACGAGGATCGGATCGGGATGCGTCGACGGGTCGAAGCGGAAGAGCGCTCCGAAGCCGCCCACGCCGCCGAGGACGGCGGTCGTCGAGGTCTGCGCGGCGGCGGCCGCGATGCGCTCGACGGCGCGATCGGCCTCCTCGCGATCGACGCCCGCCTCGCGGTACGTGCGGGCCATCGGCGTCAGCGGCGCTCCATCGCCAGCTTGTCGAGCTCGAGGGGCACGTCGGTCGGATAGACGCCGTCGAAGCAGGCGGTGCAGCGCATATCGGTCCGTCCGCCGACCGCGGTGAGCAGGCCCTGCCTGGACAGGAAGCCGAGCGAGTCGGCGCCGATCACCTGGCGGATCTCGTCGGTCGCATGCGTCGACGCGATCAGCTCGCCCTTCCGGCCGGTGTCGACGCCCATGTAGCACGGGTGCCGCATCTCGGGGGAGTGGATGCGCACGTGAACCTCGGCGGCACCGGCGCGGCGCAGCAGGGCGACGATCGGGCCCGTCGTCGTCCCGCGCACGATCGAGTCGTCGACGACCACCACCCGCTTGCCCTTCAGCAGCTCAGGCAGCGGGTTGAACTTCAGGCGCACGGCCTCCTCGCGGCCGGCCTGCGCCGGCTGGATGAAGGTCCGACCGACGTACCGCGACTTGATGAGGCCCTCGCGGTACGGCAGCCCCGCCTCCTCCGCGTAGCCGATGGCCGCCGGGATCGCAGAGTCCGGCACCGCGATGACGAGGTCCGCGTCGGCGGGGTGCTCGCGGGCGAGGGCCCGGCCCATCTCGATGCGCGCCTCGTACAGAAGCCGGCCGTCGATCACCGAGTCCGGCCGTGCGAGGTAGACGAACTCGAAGACGCACAGTCGCTCACGGTCCGGGGCGGCCTTCGTGGAGCGAAACGCGTCGACCCCGGCGGCGGTGATGGTGATCACCTCGCCCGCCTCGACGTCACGCACGAATTGGGCGCCCATCGCATCGAGCGCCGCGCTCTCCGAGGCCACCGCCCATCCGCCGCCCGGCAGGCGTCCGAGCGCGAGCGGCCGAAACCCGATCGGGTCGCGCGCCGCGACCATCGCATCTGCAGTGAGCATCGTGAACGTGTAGGCGCCGGTGGCGCGATGGAAGGCGTGATCGACGCGCTGCGCCCACGTGCGGCCTGGAGCGTGGGCGATGAGCTTGGTCAGGACCTCGGTGTCGGAGGCGGAGGCGAACTCGACCCCCTGCTCGCCGAGCTCGTCGCGCAGCCAGCGCGCGTTCGTCAGGTTGCCGTTGTGGCCGAGCATGAGCTCACCGCGATCGGTCTCGGCGTACACCGGCTGCACGTTGGGGAGGGTATTCGAGCCGGTCGTGCTGTAGCGGGTATGACCGATCGCCGCCTGCGGTGGCGCGCTTCGATCGTCGCCGCCGTCGAGGCGGTGGAGGGTTTCCTCGTCGAAGACGCCGCTGACCAGGCCGAGGCGCTTGTGGAGGGATAGGCGCGCGCCGTCGCTGACGGCGATGCCCGCCGACTCCTGCCCGCGGTGCTGGAGCGCGTGGAGCCCGACGAAGGCGGTACGCGCCACCGGGGCGCCGGGCCACCAGACGCCGACGACTCCGCACTCCTCGCGCGGGCCGTGGGGCTGATAGAGGGGTAGCGTCTCACCCGATCGGTGCGGCAGCTCGATGGGCGCTCGCACGTCAGTCGTCAGGCAGGTCGCTGCGTGCCGTACATCCATGGCCATCATAGCGACCGAGCGCTGGCCATCCGGCTCGCGCGCGACAGTGCGAACGGACGTACCGCCTCGGTACTGCACCGTTCCGCACCAGCGCCGCAAACGCCGCAATTGCCGCTGTGCCGCCGCGCACCGCGTGACGATCGGCCCATGGCCGAACGGGACCCACCGCCTCATTCTCCCGTCAATGCTCAGCTTCGTCCGCGCCCTCGGGTTCCTCGCCCCGCTGGCCCTGGCTGCCTTCGCGACCGTCGCGCTCGGCATGGCCGCCATCGTCCCCGAATCCCAGCGGCCGACGCTGGTCCTCGTGCTGAGCGTGGCGGCCGCCGCTGGCATGACCACGATGGCGCTGTTCGCCTGGAGCTACTTCGGCTGGCGCCTGTCGCGCATCGCGAACGCGCTGGAGCACACGATCGAGACCGACCGGCCGACGCACCTGAAGGAGACCGGCGTCCCGGCGGAGCGCCGTCTGGCCCGTGCCTTCAACGCGGCCGCCGGCGCCTTCCTCCTGACCGAGGCGCGCGCCACCCATGACCGGCTCACCGGCGTCCCGAACCGCGAGACGCTGCTCGCCACCCTCACGGCCGAGGTCGATCGCGCCGTGCGCCACTCCAAGCCACTCAGCGTCGCATTCATCGACATCGACCGCTTCAAGCCGATCAACGACACCTTCGGGCACAACTCCGGAGACGCCGTGCTGCGCCAGGTGGCCGGACTCCTGGCCGGGTCGGTACGGGCCAGCGACATGTTCGGCCGGTACGGCGGCGAGGAATTCATGCTCATCCTGCCCGAGACCCTGCCCGCGGACGCGGTCGGCCTGGCCGAGGAGCTGCGCGCCATCGTCCAGTCCCAGCAGTTCGTGATCGCCGACAACCAGACGCTGAAGACCACGATCAGCATCGGCGTCGCCGGCGGGCGCGGGTCGGAGCTTCAGCTCGACATGGTCGTGGACCGGGCCGATGCGGCGATGTACGCGGCCAAGTCGCTCGGTCGAAACCGCACGTACCTGTTTCGCGAACTCGACGACGAGGCGCCGGTCCACCGCGCACCGATCTCGGCCGCGCACCGCGCGCAGGCTACCGCGATCGGGCAGTGGGCGAGCGACACCGCCACGCAGGCGCTCGCATCGGTCCTGGCGCCGCAGCCGCAGCACCGTGGCCGGCCGTCGGACATGATCGCCTCGCTGGCAACGGGGATCGCCCTCGAGATGGGGCTGCCGCGCGAGGAGATCGAGCGCATCCGGATCGCGTCGCTGCTCCACGACCTCGGCAAGATCGCGATCCCCGAGGCGATCCTCGACAAGCCATCGACGCTGTCGGACACCGAGTGGCAGACCATCGGTCAGCATCCGCGCATCGGCCAGGTCATCCTCGAACAGGCGTCGAGCCTGCGCGAGGCGATTCCCATCGTGCTCCACCACCACGAACGCTTCAATGGCGGCGGCTATCCGCACGGCCTGCGCGGCGCCGAGATCCCGCTCGGCGCGCGGATCGTCGCGGTCGCCGATGCGTACCACGCCATGGTCCATGACCGGCCATACAGCGCGGCGCTCGACCACGAGCAGGCCCTCGAGGAGCTGCAGGCCCATGCCGGGACGCAGTTCGACCCGAAGGTCGTCGAGGTCTTCTGCGATGTCTACACCGCCGCCGTCCCGCCCGACGGCCTCGAGGAGGTGTACCGCCTCCACGAGCGCGCGCGCGGCGGGCTGCCGCACCTCGACGACGCGAATCATCCGCACCCGCATCCGCACACGAACGGCACTCGTCCGCGGGCTCGCAGGTCACGCAAGCCGTCCGTGGCAACCGAAGCGTCAGGCTGACGCACCGATGACCACGCTCGTGCGCGCGGCGCTCATTGGGGCGACGCCGTTGGCGTTCGTCTCAGTCGAGGCGCTGCTCATCATGGCGGCCGTGTTGGCAGCACTGGGGGCCGCCCTCACCGTCGCGCTGGCTCGCCGTGCCGGTCGCCAGGGGGCCGAGGGCAGCGAGCCACCGCGTCGCCGCGCGCCGTCACCCTCGAGCCTCGGGATGGCCGACGACCCGATCGTTGCCGCCATCGAGTCCGGCGCGGACAAGCGCCGGCCAGCGCGGCACGTGAACGGCGCGGACCGAGTCGAGCCCTAGAAGACGCGGTGCCGAGCCGCTGACCCCAAGACGGTGAACATCGGCGATGTGGCTCCGCGTCTGGAAACTAGAACGGCTGGCGCCAAGCCGCCGAGAGCTCATCGAGGCCGATCGTGACGTTCTGACCCGCCGCCGAGAGTTCGAGCCGGTCCCCACCGGCAACCCCGAACCGCCGCCCCGGCACGCCGGCCGCTGCAAGTGCCGCGTGCAGGCGTTCCGCCTCCTCCGGCCGGCAGGCCACGATCACCCGGCCGGCCCGCTCTCCGAACAGGGCGGCGGTGGGCCGCATGGTCTCGACTGCGACACCAGCGCCGAATCCTGCGGCGATCGTCATGCGCGCCAGCGCGATCGCCAGGCCCCCGACCGAGACGTCGTGCGCCGCGGTGACCAGGCGTTCGGCGGCAAGCCGCGGCAGGAGCGACACCACGCGCGCGGCGGCCTCGACGTCGAGTGACGGTTGTCCGCCACGCAGCCCCCGGCTCCATGCCAGCTCGGACCCCGCGAGCGCATCGGCCCCGTCGCCCGGCTCGCCGATCAGCCACAGCTCGTCGCCGTCGCGCCACGCCATCGGCACCGCAAGCGACCGATCGTCGAGCAGGCCGACGGTGCCGACCACCGGCGTGGGCAGGATCGGTCCATCCGGAGCCTCGTTGTAGAGGCTGACGTTGCCGGACACGACCGGCAGGTCGAGCAGCCGGCACGCCTTTGCGATCCCGTCGATCGCCCGCTCCAGCTGCCACGCGCCGAGATCGGTCTCCGGTGAGCCGAAGTTCAGGCAGTCGGTGATGCCGATCGGCGTGGCCCCCGAGCAGGTGACGTTGAGGGCGCCCTCGAGGACGGCCGAGGCCCCGGCCAGGTAGGGGTCGAGCGCGCCGAGTCGGGCGGGCCCCGGCCCATCGATGGCCAATGCCAGTGCTCCGGCTGTGCCCTTCAACCGCAGCAGCGCGGCATCGCCGCGACCCGGCCCGACCATCGTGTTCGTGCCGTTCATGTGGTCGTAACGCCGCCAGATCGGTTTGCGGTCGCGCGCGTTCGGCGATGCGAGCAGCTCGAGCAGGACCGATGCGCTCGGCGGCTCGGCCGCCAGCGGCTCGAGGTCGACAGGCTGCGGCTCACGGGCGACGCCCGCGATTCGGTAGCGCGGCGCGTCGTCGGCCAGGGCGCGGCCGGCGATCTCGCATACGACCTGCCCGCCGGCGCGGCAGCGGATGAGCGTGCCATCGGTGATCTCGCCGATGGCGGCCGCTTCGAGCTCGTAGCGTGCGAAGACGGCGCGCACCTCGGCGACGGCGTCCGGCCGCACGACGACGAGCATCCGCTCCTGGGACTCGGACAGGAGCACCTCGTATGGGGTCATGCCCCGCTCGCGACGCGGGACCCGGTCGAGGTCGACCTCCGCGCCGACCGCGCCCCGCGCCGTCAGCTCGGCCAGCGCGCACGTGAGCCCGGCGGCGCCGAGGTCCTGCATGGCGACGACCCCGTCGAGGGCCGCCAGCTCGAGGCAGGCCTCCATGAGCAGCTTCTCGAGGAATGGGTTGCCGACCTGCACCGCCGGACGCCGCTCCTCGCGATCCTCGCCGAGCGTCGCCGAGGCGAATGACGCGCCCTGGATCCCGTCGCGCCCGGTGGCCGCGCCGACGAGCAGCAGGACGCTCCCGGTCCCGGCGGCCCGCGCCAGCGTGATGTCCTGGTGACGGGCAATCCCGACGCACATCGCGTTGACGAGCGGGTTGCCCGAGTAGCTCGAGTCGAAGGTCACCTCGCCGCCCACGTCGGGGATCCCGATGCAGTTGCCGTAGCCGGCGATGCCGGCGACGACGCCGCCGAAGAGGTAGCGGTTGCGGGTCGCGGCGGCGTCATCGGTCTCGTCATCGGCCTCGAGCGGACCGAAGCGCAGCGAGTTCAGCAGCGCGATCGGGCGCGCACCCATCGTGAAGACGTCGCGGATGATCCCGCCGACCCCGGTGGCGGCACCCTGGTATGGCTCGACCGCGCTGGGATGGTTGTGCGACTCGACCTTGAAGACGACGGCCAGCCCGTCACCGATGTCGAGCGCCCCTGCGTTTTCGCCCGGCCCGACGAGCACGCGCCTTCCGTCCTTTGGCAGCCGCCCGAGCAGACGCCGCGAGTGCTTGTACGCGCAGTGCTCGGACCACATCGCGCCGAACATCCCGAGCTCGACGTCGTTGGGAATCCGCCCGAGCGCCCCGACGACGAGCGCGTATTCGTCGACCGTCAGGCCGTGGCGCTGGTCGACCGGCGGGGGCGCGAGGGTCATCGCCTTATCAGCGCGAGGGACCGAGCGGCTGGTCGCGTCCGAGCTCGAGGATGATGGCGCCCATCGCGGCCGCCGCCGTGCCGAGGAACGCCAGCAGCTCGCCAACGCCGGCGCCGCTGAAGCCAATGCGGTCGAGGGCGACGCCGAAGCCGATGAGCACGACGACGAGCGTCGCCAGGCGCAGGTTCGGGAATCTCGCCAGGCTGGCCGAGAAGAAGATCGCCACCGCGATCGCGATGAGCGCCAGCAGCAGGACGAGGTCGATCACGTTCACGAAGCCGCCGTCGACGATCCCGATCACGATCCCGAGTCCCCCGATCAGTGCGCCGATCCCGATGAGCCAGCCCGAGAGGGTCACCGGCATGCTGAGCGGCACGGTGACCGATGGCCCGGCCGCTGCGGCCGATGCCGGCGGCGGTGGGACGGCCGGTGGCGACGTCTGCGGACGGTGCTCCGTGCGGTCCGGTTCGGCCGCGGCCGCCCCCCACTGCGGAGGCGGGGTGTCGGCCCGCGACGCAGGCGGCGGCTGCGCTGCATCTGGCTGCTCTGATGCATCCGGCCAGGCCGGAGCGGGCGGCATGTCGGTCTCGGCCGCCTGGTCCATCGGCTGGCCGCAGGTGGGGCAGAAGATGGCGGTCTCGTCGACCTCGGTGCCGCAATTCGGGCAGTAGCGCACCCTCAGCTCCGCCCGAAGCGCGTCAGTGTCCCGATGAGCACGATGAGCGATGCGAGGAAGAGGATGATTCCGCCCGGCGTCAGCTGCCGGAGCAGATCGACGATGTCGCCGCCCCAGTTGCCGAAGACCTCGACGACACCGAAGAGCACGATCAGCCCGACCCCCCAGACCAGTGCGATCACGAGGCCGGGCATCTGGAGCGAACCGGGCCTCGCCTTCATGAACCCTGCCACGGCCAGGATGGCGAGCAGCGCGGCAAGGATCGGCACGGGCGCGGCGAGGCCGAAGTACAGCGTGTCAGCGAGGCTGGCATCGGACGGATAGGCGGTCCAGAAGGCGATCCCGTAGCCGCCCGCACCGAAGGCCCGGTCGAACAGCGAGTCGTCACCGTACGCGAACGGAAGCAGGTAGCCGGTGATCAGGCCGATGAGCCCGATGATCAGCACGACCGGGCCCAGCACGGCGCCGCCGGTCCCGACCGCAGTGCGCCCCTCCGCCGCGCCCGCGGCCACCGCCGGCGGGACGTAGCCTGGCGCGGTCCCGCGCAGATTCGCGCCGCAGTTCTGGCAGAAGGCGACGCCGGTGCGGTTGTGTGTCCCGCAGCGCGGACAGGCCATCGTTCCTTCCGGCGTCCCGGGCCGCTCGACGGTGGTGGCCACGCCGGCCGCCACGAGTCGTTGCCCGCAGTTGCGGCAGAAGGCGAGCCCGGGCCGGTTCTCCGTCCCGCATCGCGGGCACTGGGTGCTCTCGCCCGTCGCCGCCTCGGCATCCGGGACGGCCTGGGCGGCCGCGCCGGCAGCGGCGACCGATGCCGCTTCCGCGGCCGGATAGGCCTCCGCCTCGCTGGGCGGCGGCTCCGTCCCGGCATCCGGCGCGCCCGCGGCGGCTGCCCCAGCCGCCGCTCCCGCAGCGGGCCATGCCGACTCGTCGGTTTCCGCCTCGACCTCGGCGGGCGGTGTCGTCGACTCCGCTCCGGTGTCGGCTGCCTCTTCGGACGGCCGCTCAGGCTCGGAGGCTCCCGCGGCGGCTGCCCCGACGGTGGCGGCCTCGTCGCCGCGCTCGGGGGCGCTCGTCGGCCAGGTCCCCTCCTCGGGCTCGCCGGCTTCCGGCGGCTCCGTTGGCCAGGGTTGCGACGCTCCGGCCTCGGGCGCGCCTTCGTCGGAGGAAGGCGCCGCATCCTCCGTCGGCCAGCTCTCCATCTCGGCGGCGACGGGCTCCGTCATCGGCTCGGCGGGGGAGGGCTCCCCGGCCGCGCCCGAGTCCGGCTCGGGAGGCGCCGGCTCGTCCGAGGCGGCCGGCTCGGGCTCGCTGGCGGGCTCCTCGGGCGGCGGGGGCGGGGCCTCCTCGCTCAGCGCCTCATCGGCCGCGTCCTCCGGCTTTCCCCCTTCGGGCCAGTCACGTGGGTCCCGCTGGTCCTGGTCCATGCCTGGATCGCCCTCTCCTGCAGCCGGGCTATGCGTTCCGGCCGATCATAGCCGACGCTCCGCGAGCGCCGGCCTCTCGTGCAGCCAGCGTTCCAGCGAGCGGAAGAGGCGCAGGCCGTCGGTTCCGCCAACGTCCGCCTCGGACGCACGCTCCGGGTGCGGCATGAGACCGAGCACGTTCCCGCGCTCGTTGACGATCCCGGCGATCCCCCGCTCCGAACCGTTCGGATTCGCAGCAGCGGTGACCCGACCGTCGGCTTCGGCGTAGCGGAGCACGACCCGGCCGGTGGCCTCCAGCTCGTCGAGGATCACCGGATCGGCCACGTAGCGGCCCTCGCCATGGCTGATCGGCAGGCGGATCACATCGCGATCGCGAAAGTCGCCGAGCCACGCGGGCGACGTTGCTGAAGACTCGACCCGGAGGGTCTGCCAGTCACACCGGAACTCGAGGTGGTCGTTGCGCATGAGCGCGCCCGGGAGCAGCCCAGCCTCGGCCAGAATCTGGAATCCGTTGCAGGACCCGATCACCGGCCCGCCGGCAGCGGCGAAGGCTTCGACGGACTCCATGATCGGCGAGAATCGGGCGATCGCCCCGGTGCGCAAGTGGTCGCCGTGCGCGAAGCCGCCGGGCAGGACGACCGCGTCCGGAGCGCCGAGCTCGGTCTCGGTGTGCCAGGCCAGCCGCGCCTCCCAGCCGAGGACCGCGGTGGCGACGTGGGCGAAGTCACGCTCGCTCCAGGTGCCCGGAAAGACCGCAACCGTCACCCGTGGAGGTCGTGCGACGAGCGTCACGGCAGCGCCGGGGGCTCCCCGATCGGCTCGTCCGAGCGGATCTCCCAGCTGGCCGTCTCCATCACCGGGTTGGCCAGCAGCCGCCGGCACATCGCGGCGACCTCCGCCTCGGCGGCGGCGTGGTCATCGGCCTCGAAGCTGATCCGCATGAGCTTGCCGCTGCGCACCTCGCTGACCGAGCCGAAGCCCAGCGAGCGCAGGGCGGTGCCGATCGTCTGCCCCTCCGGATCGGCGATGCCGGCGCGCAACGAGACGTGGACCTCGGCCATCCAGTGCACGCGGCTCACTCCCATCGACGGCCGGTGAGGCGCTCGTATGCGGCCACGTATCGATCGCGCGTGCCGGTGATGACGTCGTCAGGCAGGGCCGGCGCCGGTGGCTCCTTGTCCCAGCCAGAGGCCGTGACGAAGTCCCGCACGAATTGCTTGTCGAAGCTCGGCGGGCTCTGGCCCGGCACGTAGCGCTCGCCGTCCCAGAAGCGGCTCGAGTCCGGGGTCAGCACCTCGTCGATCACCGCCAGCTCGCCGTCGATGAAGCCGAACTCGAACTTCGTGTCGGCCAGGATCAGCCCGACCGCCTCGGCTCGGCGCGCGCCCTCGACGTACAGCGCGATCGATCGCTCCTCGAGCTGCTGCGACAGCTCGACGCCGACCAGTTGCGCCAGCTCGTCGCGGCTGATGTTCTCGTCGTGGCCGACTTCCGCCTTGGTGGACGGCGTGAAGATCGGCGCGGGCAGCCGATCGGCCTCGCGCAGGCCAGCCGGCAGCTGATGGCCACCGACCGATCCGCTGCGCTGGTATTCCGCCAATCCCGATCCGGCGAGGTAGCCGCGGACGACGCACTCGGCGTCGACACGCTCGGCGCGGCGGACGAGCATCGAGCGGGGCGCCATCTCCGGGTCGCGGGCCGGCTCCGGCAGGTCGGCCGGATCGGCGCTGACGAAGTGGGAGCGGCCCAGGTGCGCGAGCTCGGTGAACCACCAGGAGCTGAGGCGGGTGAGGACCGCGCCCTTGTCCGGGATCGCCTGGTCGAAGACGACGTCGAAGGCGCTCAGGCGATCGGTGGCGACGAGGAGCAGGTGGCGGTCGTCGACCTCGTACGTCTCGCGCACCTTGCCGCGGTGCACGAGCCGCATCCCGGTGAGGTTCGTGGTCGTCAGGGTCACGTCGTCTCCTTGCTTGTCTCGTCGTCGTCTGCGTTCGAGGGTGGCTTGCCGTCGTCCGGCGGCAGGCCCATGCGGCGCCGTGCGTAGCTCTCGGCCCAGTCGAAGAGCGAGAGGATGACGAGCATCAGCACCGTGCCGATCACCGCGACCCCGTACAGCCCCGCGCCCGCCGCCATGCCGATCCCGGCCACCGACCACAGGCTGGCCGCGGTCGTCAGCCCGCGGATCTGGCCGCGCGAGTGGAGGATCGTGCCCGCGCCGATGAAACCGATCCCCGACACGATCTGGGCGGCGATCCGTGTCGGATCCGCGCCCGGCCCGGTGAAGGCGTAGGCGCTGACGACGGTGAAGATCGCGGCGCCGAGCGCGACCACGCTGTGGGTGCGGAAGCCGGCCGGTTGGCTGTGGAGCTCGCGTTCGAAGCCGATGACCGCCCCCAGGGCGAGCCCGACCGCCAACCGCAGCGCGAGGTCGAGCTGGTCGACGAAGGTGAGCTCCGGTGTCACGAGCGGCTGCGGCTCTCCATATGCGCAACGGCCCCCGCCTCGGATCCCCGCGCGTCCAGGAGGCGCGTCCAGGAGACCGACCCCCACGCGTGGAGGGCGCCGCCCACGAGGACGAGGCAGAGCCAGATCGCCACGAAGCCTACCAGCAGACCGATGACGGCGAGGCCGAATCCTTCGCCGGACAGGCGATCGTCGATCGGCGCCCAGAGGACCCGCAGGAGGATCGCGGTGAGCGCCAGGTAGCCGATGCGCGCCGCGAGCAGCGCCAGCACCTGACCGATCGCCGCCTTCCCCGCCCGTCCGAGCGTCGCCGGCGCGGCGCGCAGGGCGCTCCCCGCACCATCACCGTCGCCTGCCGATCGGGTGGCGGCGGCATGGATCGCGCCACCGAGCACCGCGGCGAGGAGGGCCACGGCGATGAGCGGTCCGAGCGCGACCAGGGTGCGCAGCAGCGGCCCACCGCCTGGCTCGGGCGCGTTGAACTCGCCGGGTGCGACGAACGAGAGGGCGACGAGGAGAGCGGCCACGGCGACCGCCAGCGGCACGACGCAGACGACGCCGACCAGGAAGGTGCGGCGCACGTCGGCGGGACGGGCGCGCCGGCCGTGGAGCAGGGCGGCCTCCGCCACCGACGTGAGCGCGATCGCGGCCGAGGTGAGCATCACGGCGGCGGCCAGGATGGCGATGCCGTTCCACGGCCATTGCCCCGACGTCACGATCCCCGCCCCGAGGAACGTCAGCCCTGCGACGGTCGGCGGTCGCGCCACGCCGAGCAGGAGCACCAGCCACCCGACGGTCACCATCCAGGCGAGGGCTCCCGGCAGCCACAGGCTCGACCGATCGGCGACGTCCGACGCCGCCGACACCATTGCGTTCAGCCAGCGGCGCATCGGTCAGTCCCGGTCCTGGGCGGCCTCGTCGAGCCCGAGGGCGCGATAGGTGACGCCGATGCCGGCGAGGTGATGGTCGAGGTCCATGGCGCCATCGATCTCTTCGGCGCTCAGCCACTCGGAAACGGCCGGATCGTCATGGAGGGCCCCTCGGAAGGCGGTCTCATCGGTCCATGCGCGCTTCGCGGCGCCCTGGATGAGCCGGTAGGCGGCCTGCCGATCGGCGCCTTTCGCGACCATCGCCAGTAACAGCGCCTCCGAGTACACCATGCCGCCGAGGCTCTCGAGGTTGGCGCGCATCCGATCCGCGTCGACCTCCAGCCCGTCCAGGATGTCGCCGGTCGCGCGGGTCGCGTAGGCCGCGACCCCGAGCGCGCGCTCGAAGACGAAGCGCTCGGTCGAGCTGTGGCTGATGTCGCGCTCGTGCCAGAGGGCCATGTTCTCGAGGCCGATGAGCGCGTCGGCGCGCAGTAGCCGCGCCATACCGGTGACGCGCTCTGCGAGGACGGGGTTGCGCTTGTGGGGCATCGCGCTCGATCCCTGCTGGCCGGAGCCGAACGGCTCGAAGGCCTCCCCCACCTCGGTGCGCTGGAGGTGCCGGATCTCGACCGCGATGCGCTCCAGCGTGCCGCCCAGGATGGCGAGGGTCGTGAGCAGCTCGGCGTGGCGGTCACGGCTGACGACCTGCGTCGGCGCCGGGTCCGTGGCCAGCCCGAGCCCGTCGAGCACGTGCCGCTCGACGTCGACGCCGATGTTTGCGTGCGTGCCGACCGCTCCCGAGATCGTGCCGACGCTGACGACCTCGCGGGCCCGTCCCAGCCGCTCGGCGTCGCGCTGGAGCTCGGCGAGCCATCCGGCGGCCTTGAAGCCGAACGTGATCGGCTCGGCATGGATGCCGTGCGAACGGCCGACCATCGCCGTGTCGCGATGCTGAAGCGCGAGGCGCCTGGCCACCTCCACGAGGCGCGCGAGCTCGCCCTCGACGACGCGCGTCGCGTCGCGCAGCACGACCGCGGTGGCCGTGTCGAGGACGTCCGAGCTCGTCAGCCCGTAGTGCAGCCAGCGTCCCTCGGGCCCGAGGCGCTCGCTGATCGACCGCAGGAAGGCGATGACGTCGTGCTGCGACTCCTTCTCGATCTCGCGCGCTCGCTCCGGGTCGACCTCGCCGGCCTCGCGCCGGATGCGCTCGAAGTCGGCCAGCGGAACGACGCCGTCCCGGGTCAACGCCTCGAGCGCCAGCATCTCGATCCGCAGCCACAGCTCGAGCTTGTGCCGCTCCCCGAAGATCTCGCGCAGCTCCGGCAGCGCGTACCGATCGATCATGCCCGAGGATCGACTCGCAGCTCGGCGCGTCCGGCCTGGTCGTCGCGGAACGCCTTCACCTTCTCGGCGACGGTATCGTCGGACAGAGCCAGGATGCGCGCCGCGAGGTGCGCGGCGTTCCTGGCTCCGGCGCTGCCGATCGCGACGGTCGCCACCGGCACCCCAGGTGGCATCTGGACGACCGCGTAGAGCGCATCGGCCCCGCCCAGCGAGCCACCGTCGAGCGGGATCCCGATCACGGGGCGGGAGGTGAGCGACGCGAGCACCCCCGGCAGGTGAGCGGCGAGGCCCGCAGCACCGATGAACAGCTGCACCCCATCCGCCTCCGCCTGGGCGACGTAGGCGTGGAGCGCATCGGCCTGGCGGTGGGCGCTGATCACCGATGCCTCCCAGCCGATGCCGTACGAGTCGAGCACGTCGAAGCAGCCCTTGAGCGTCGGGAGGTCGGTACGGGAGCCGCAGATGACGGCGACAGTCGGCATCGGTGCGTTGAGAATAGCCCGGCGACGATCGGCTGGGTGCATCCTTACGCCGTACGGTCGCGTCGATCCGAACGCGATTCGTTCGTCGCCACTCCTGAACCATCACGCGAGGACCCGATGAAGTTCCTGCTCCTGCTCCATGGCGATCGGGCTGCCGAGGCGGCCATGACCGATGACGAGCGCCGCGCGATCGTCGACCAGCACATCGCGTTCGGGCGGCATCTTTCCGAGCGCGGCGGGCGGATCACCGGCGAGGCGCTCGGGCCGCCCGAGTCCGGCCGCACGATCCGCTTCGACGGCGACGACCTGCTCGTCACCGATGGGCCGTTCCTCGAGACGAAGGAGGCGCTCGGCGGCTTCTACGTGCTGGAGGCGGGATCGATCGAAGAGGCGACCGAGCTCGTCCGCCCGGTGCCGCGCTCACCCGGCCTGGTCGCCGAGCTCCGTCCGATCGTCGACATGTAGCTCGCCCACATCTGACCGGAACTGCCCCCCTTCGAGTCCCATCTCCGCCACGGCGCGGTATGCCGCCGCGCGGGCCTCGGCGAGGGTGGGCCCTCGGCCGACGAGCGTCACCGCCCGGCCGCCGGTCGTCTCGACCGTGCCATCCGGCTGCCGCCGCGTGCCGGCGTGGAAGCAGAGCGCCTCGCCGTCGCCCGCGACCGAGGAGGGCTCCGCACCCTCCAGCACGCGGCCGGTGTGCGGCGCCTCGGGGTAGCCCTCCGAGGCGATGACCACGCCGACGGCCGCGCCAGCGGTCAGGCGCACCGAGTTCTCCATCAGCGCCCGATCGCCGGTGGCGCAGCCGAGCAGTGCTGCCGACAGCTCGCCGTCCAGCAGCGGCAGGAGGACCTGGGCCTCGGGGTCGCCGAACCTTGCGTTGAACTCGAGGACCATCGGTCCGTCGGCGGTGATCATGAGACCGGCATAGAGCACGCCGCGATAGGGCGTCCCGTCGCGGGCCATGCGCCAGGCGATCGGCTCGAACACCTCGGCCGCCGCGCGCTCCATCGCATCGCGGCCGAACCACGGCACGGGGGCGAAGGCGCCCATGCCGCCGGTGTTCGGACCGGTGTCTCCGTCGCCCAGCCGCTTGTAGTCGCGGGCCGCAGCCAGTGGCACGACCGTCGAGTCCGACACGAACGCAAACACGCTGACCTCGACGCCGTCGAGCCGCTCCTCGAGCAGCAGGCGCGCGCCGGGAGCGACACCGCCGAAGAGGTCGCGGACCGCCGTCTCGGCTTCCTCCAGCGTCTCGGGCACGCTCACCCCCTTGCCGGCGGCCAGCCAATCGGCCTTCACCACGGGTGGTCGGTCGAGGGTCCGAAGGTGCGACAGCGCCTCGTCGGGATCGGTGAACGTGACCGATGTCGCCGTCGGCACCCCCGCACGCTCCATCTGGCGCTTCGCAAAGGCCTTGCTCGACTCCAGGCGCGCCGCGGCCCGCATCGGTCCGAAGGCCGGAATTCGCGCCGAGGCCAGCTCGTCGGCAACGCCGGCCGCCAGTGGCGCCTCGGGACCGATGACGACGAGGTCGTAGCGCTCCCGCGACGCGTGCCGCGCGACCGCCAGCGGGTCCGTCGGGTCGAGGTCGACGCTCTCGCCGACGGCCACCGTCCCGCCGTTGCCGGGCGCGACCCGGACGCGGCGCACTCCGTCGTCGCGGGCCAGCCGCCAGGCTAGCCCATGCTCACGGGCGCCCGACCCGAGCACAAGAATGTCCACGCTCCGAGTCTACGGGCCGAGGGCCGCCGAGGGGTCATGCCGACGCATTGGCAAGACCATCACTCGAACTGAGTCCTGCGAGTCGTCTCGCCCCTGTGACGGCGCTCATCACGCATGACGGGCACGCCGGCGCGCGCTTCGTGCATAACGGTCTTCGCTCCAGCGGCGATACCGCGCGTAACTTGGCGCTCGCGTGATGAATCGCCGCTGGACCGGCGCCAAGGGCCTCGATGGCGCCTACGGCTGGGTCAGCTCCGCGAGGGCGTCGAGGACCTCGGCGAGCTCGTCGATTCGCTCCTGGTAGGTGCCCAGGTCGCCGGATGCCAGCGCCTCCTGCGCCTCGTCGTAGAGCCGCTGCGCCTCCTCGATCAGCCCCTCGACGTCGGCGGGCAGATCGCCCGGCGACGGTGACGCCTCCGGCGACTCGCCCGGCGACGGTGAGGGCTCCGGCGACTCGCCCGGCGACGGCGACGGCTCCGGGCCCTCCGGCTCCTCGGGGGGTGGCGGCTCGGCCTCGCCGAGGAGCTGACGCAGCCCCTCCTCGACCGACTCCGCGAAGGCGACCCGGCGCTGGTCGACCATGATCACCCGCACGAACTCGGGGAACGGCGCGCCGGCGGCCTGGAGGAAGATCGGCTCGACGTAGAGCAGCCCATCGTCGCCGATCGGCAGGACGAGGAGGTTGCCGCGCACCACCTGCGAGCCGGCGTTCGACCACAGCGTGAACTGCTCGCTGATCGCGTCGTCCTGCCCGATCCTGGCCTCGATCTGCTCCGGTCCATGGGTCGTCGTGCCCGTCGGGAACTGGAAGGCGATGCGCTCCCCATAGGTGCCGGGGTCCATGCGCGCGGCGACCCACGCGATCATGTTGCGCCGGCCCTCGGGCACGATCGGCTGGATGAGGACGAACTCGGCCTCCTCCTCGCCGGGGACGCGCATGATCACGTAGTACGGCTCCATCGGCGTCTCGGCGCCCGAGGAGGCATCGGTCGGGATCTGCCACCGGTCTTCCTGGCGGTAGAAGGTCGTCGCGCCAGCCTCGGTGCCCGGGAGGTGGTAGAGCAGGTACGCCTGGTTCTGCGCCAGGAAGAGGTCCTCGGGGTAGCGCAGGTGCTCGCGCAGCTCTGGCGGCATCGCGTCGAGCGGCTCGAAGAGGTCGGGAAAGATGCGGGCGTAGGCCGCGATGATCGGGTCGTCTGGATCGGCGAGGAAGAACCGGACGGTGCCGTCGTACGCGTCGACGACCACCTTCACGCTGTTGCGGATGTAGTTCGCGCCCGGAAAAGCACCGCTCGACTGCTGCGGCTGCGAGTTCGGGTAGCGGTCCGTGAAGGTGTAGGCGTCCCAGACCCACAGGAGGCGCCCATCGGCGCTGACCAGGTACGGGTCATGATCGTAGGCAAGGAACGGCGCGATCTTCGGTACGCGCTCGGTGATGGCGCGGTCGAAGAGGACCTGGGACTCGTCGGTCAGCTGGTCGCTGATGAGCAAATTGAGGTCGCCGAAGCGCAGCGCGAAGAGGGCGCGCGTGAGCAGGTTGCCGATGCCGACCCCCGTCGTGCCCTCCCACACGGTCTCCGCGTCGTCACCCGACTCGTCATCGGTGTCGACCGGGTAGTCGAACTCTCGCGTATCGGTGCTGGTGACGACCCAAGTGTTGGTCAGCTCGCCGTAGTAGATCCGGGGTTCGACCAGCGGCAGCTGCGGCTCGCGGTTGATCCCGCTGACGAGGTAGTCCGGCGTGCCCTGGTCGGTGACCGCGTCGACCGGCACGGCGGTGATTCCGTAGCCGTGGGTGTAGACGAGGCGCTCGCTGGTCCACGTGGTGTCGGCGCCGAAGTTGTCGACGTTGAGCTCGCGGGCGCTGAGCATGATCTGGCGCTGCTCGCCGCTGATCTCGTAGCGGTCGATGTCGACGTCGAGGAAGTCGTAGTAGAAGCGCAGGATCTGCTCCTGCCCGAACGTCGTGAGCAGCGGGCGGTAGTCCCACAGGCGCAGGTTGTCGATCGTTGCCGCATCGGTGCCGAACACCTCGCGGGTCAGCTCCTGCTCGCCGGTGAAGCGGCGCGTCTCGATGGCTTCGAGGTCGTAGGCGGCGCGCGTCGAGATCAGGTGGTTGGTGAGGTACGGCCGCTCGACGTTCTCCTCGTTCGGGTTGACCTGCACGGTCTGCACGAACGACGGGTACAACCCGCCAACCACGATCGACAGCACCAGCCACGCACCGCCGGCCAGCCCGAGCAGCCAGAGCGTGCGGAACCAGGTGTTGAGCACCAGCAGGCCGGCGGCGACGAGGGCGACCACGGTGAGGATGACGAAGGCCGGCACGCGGGCGTTCATGTCGGTGTACAGCGCGGCCTGCACGTTCCCGTTCCAGCCGTTCGTCGAGTACGCGAGCTCGGCGATGTCGAGCTGGTAGCCCGCGGCGATGACGGCGAGCAGGAGCGCGCCGATGACCGACAGGTGGGCTCGCACCGGCGCCGAGAGGTGGAACTGCCAGTGCAGCGCCCGGGCCGCGTACGCGCCCAGGGTCAACAGGCCGACGATGATCAGCGTCGTCGAGGCCCAGCCAAGCAGGAAGCGCCAGAACGGCAGGTCGAAGACGTAGAAGCCGATGTCGCGACCGAGCGTCGGGTCAGCGGCGCCCCACGGCTCGCCGTTGATGAAGAGGAGGATCGTCTCCCAGGAGCCGCTCCAGGCGGCCCCGCTGCCGAGCGCCAGCAGCACCGTGATGGCCACCAGCGCCAGGCCGATGAGCCGCGAGAGGTCCGGAATCTCCATCCCTCCCAGCCGGCGCACCGGCGCCTGCGGCGCGATGCGGCGCGCCAGCCAGACACTGATGAGCACCGGCACGAGCATCGCGGCGAAGCCGATCCCGAAGAGCGCGATCTGCCCCCACAGCCGAGTCTGGAGGACGTCGCGCCGCCCGAGCGCGTCGTACCACATGATGTCGGTGATCAGCGTGACGGCGCCGCCCAGGATGCCGAGCACGACGAACAGCAGGATGAAGCCGCCGGCGATCAGGACCCAGCGGCGCCACGGGACGTCGCTGCCGAAGATCGGGCGTGCGACCGGCGGGCCACCGCCCTGACCGTTTCCGCTCCCGTCGTCCTTGCCGTTGCCGCCGCGCCGCCGCGAGACGCGCCGCCCCTCCTCGATGGGCGTGACATTGCGCTCCGTCGGACGCCCCTCGCGCCGGGCATCCTCCTCCGCCTGCCGGCGCTGGAGCTCCTCGAGCAGCTTGTCGAACCAGCCCGACATCAGGGCAGCTCGTGCGTTTCGAGGATCTCGCCACTCATGGCGAGGGCCTGGATGTGGGTCGGCGTCCACTCTGCCGGCGTGAAGCCGAGGAATGCCTGCCCGGTGAGGCCGGCCTCCTCCAGCGGCATCAGCGTCGCAGGGACCCGCCCGCGCTGCTCGTCGATGATCCAGACCGTGAAGATCTCGTCACTGACGACGCCATCGACGGGAGTGACGCCGCTCTCGAGCGGTTCCTGGGCGCCCGCTGCGCCGATATGCTCTCCCTCGGGGGGAAGGAGGTCCGTGCCGCAGCCGGTGGAGTTGAACTCGACCATCTGGAGCTCCGTGCACCATCCCTCGGCGGACTCGTAGATCACGTACCGCCAGCTCGGGTCGAAGTCCCGGCGGCTTCCGAGCTCGGTGACCGGCCCCGTCGCCTCGGCCCCGATGGCGACCGGCTCGCCACTCGAGATTGCCGCCGGGTCGGGCGTTTCGACCACGGCGACCGTGCACGCGGATCCGGCCGCCAGAAGGGTCGCGCCGGCCGCGGTCGCTCGCAAGGCTCTTTGCACGTCCCGGATGCTAGCGCCTCCCAGGCTCCGACGCGTTCGGAGGGTCAGCGACGGAGGAGGACGTCCGGTCGGTCCGGCAGCCCTGCATCGGGGTGGAGGGCGGCGGCAAGCGCCTCGACGCAGTCCACGAGCCGCGGGCCGGGTCGGGCGAGATCGACGGCAACGACCCGGCGAGCGAGCAGCGCGGCCGGCACGAGGTCGTCTGCCTGCGCCACGGCGCCGGCCGACGGCATGCCGCAGGGCGCCAGGACGACCACCTGGGGATCGGTGCGCAGCACCACGTCCCAGGTCGAGGCGCGCGAGCGCCCACCCGGGTCGCCAAGCAGCGGCTCACCACCCGAGGCGGCGATGACGTCGGGAACCCAGTGGCCGGCGGTGTACGGCGGGTCAAGCCACTCGAGCACGAGTGTCGGTACCGCAGCGCGGCCGCCGATCGCCTCGCGCACGGCATTGAGCCGGCCGTGAAGGACGGCGACGAGCTCGCGACCCCGTTCGGGCTCGCCGGCCGCATCGGCCACGTCGGCGACCGAGGCGATCACCTCGTCCAGGCGCTGCGGCTCGAGCGTGACGACGTCTGCCGCGCAGCCGATGCGCGCCAGTGCGGCGTCAACGTCGCCGGTCGGCACCGCGCACACCCGGCACAGGTCCTGGGTCAGCAGCAGCTCGGGCGAGATCTCGGCGATCGCCGCGTCGTCGAGGCGATACAGCCCACCATTCGGAGCCTCGGCTCGCACCCAGGCGTCGATGTCGCCTGGCGTCATCCCGGCCGGTTGGCGCGAGCGGACGACGACCCGCTTATCGCGCGCCGCGGGCGGCGAGTCGCACTCATCGGTCACGCCGTGCAGCTGGTCGTCGAGGCCAAGGGCATACACGATCTCGGTCGCCGACGGCAGAAGCGAAACGATCCGCACCGAACCATGCTAGTCGCGATGGACGGACCGGCCGGTCCCCGTGGTGGCAACGTACGCAGGTGATGGCGAACGATTCGGCCGATGGCGTCCGCGCCGTCGAGGTGGTCCTCAAGCTCGGCGCGATCATGGTCGGCGCCGGCTCGCCCACCGACGACGTCGAGCGCGCGATGCGATCGGCGGCCGAAAGCCTCGGGCTGCCGCGGACGACGGCGGGGGTGTCGTTCGGCACGATCTCCCTCTCCTACTTCCCGCCGCCGGCCGCGCAACCGGTGACGGCGATGCTCCTTGCCCCGGAGCAGGTGAGCGACTACCGACGGCTGACGGCCGCGGCCGGCCTGGTGAGCGAACTGCGAATGGGGACGCTCGATCTGGCCGGAGCCGATGCCGAGATCGAGAGGATCGGCGCGCTCCAGACGGCCTGGCCAGAGCCCTTGACCAGCCTGGCCCAGGCGGTCTCGGCGGCGGCATCGACGGTGCTCTTCGGCGGATCCGCCATCGACGCGCTCGCGACGCTGATCATCAGCGCGGTCGTCCAGCCGATCGTCGTCCGGCTGGATGGGTCGGGCCTCCCACCGTTCTTCCGAAGCCTGATCGGGCCGCTCGTCTCGTCGCTGCTGGTGGCGCTGACGCTTGCCATCGACGCACCGATCAACCCGGCGCTGGTCCTGACCGGGAGCCTCCTCCGCTTCCTGCCCGGCGCGGCGCTGGTGGCCGGGATGCGCGACCTCATCGACCAGTCGACGATCAGCGGTTCGGCACGGCTGGCGAACGCGCTGCTGCTCGGCGCGGCGGTCGCCGCCGGCACCGCCGTCGGCATCGGCGTGGCCAACCAGTTCGGCGTCGTGCTGGCGGTCGGGATCCCGGACGGTGACGCCCGCCAGGCGGCCGTGCAGGTCGCCGCCGCGGCGGTCGCCTGCGGTGCATGGGCGGTCCGCCTGGGAGAGCCGCGATTTGCGCTGTTGACGGCCAGCGCGCTCGGCGCCGTCGGGTGGGCGGTCTATCTCTTCGTCTTCCCCCTCGGTGTCGGCGGACTGTTCGCCACCGCCCTCGCCGGACTGGCGGTCGGTGTGGGAGGCCGGCTGCTTGCCCGGCGCCGGGACGCGCCGGTCGTGCTCTGGGTCGTCCCCGCATCGCTGCCACTGCTCCCGGGTCTCCTGATCGTCGAGGGCATGCTCTCCTCGAACGCGATCGCGGGCATCCTGCTGCTGGTGACCGCGGTGGCGACCGGACTGGCGCTGGGCGCGTCGATCGCGTTCGGCGACATCGTGGTCCAGACCGTTCGCCGGGTGCGGGACGAGATCATCGAGCCCGTCATCATCCAGCCCGCCAGCCAGATCGTGCAGACCAGCCTGCGCGCCGTGATCCGTCCCCGCGCGGACGATCCGGCCGGTTCAACGGACGATCGCCGAAGGCCCGACGAATGACGCTGCCGCACTCGCCGGTCATCGCTCAACCCGACCATCGAGATAAGCGAGGACCGCAAGCACCCGGCGGTTGTCGTCGGGGTGCTCCTCGAGGCCGAGCTTCGAGAAGATCGTCGCGACCTGGGCCTCGACGGTCTTGACCGCGAGGGCGAGCCGATCGGCGATCGAGCGGTTGGATCGGCCCTCGGCAAGCAGGGAGAGGACCTCGCGCTCCCGCGGCGTCAGGACGGCGAGGCGCTGCTGCGTCATGCGCCCGCGGACGATCTCGTCGACCACCGCCGGGTCGATCGCCGAGCCGCCGGCCGCGACGCGGCGGGCGGCGTCGATCAGCTCGTTGGCCGCCGCAACCCGGTCCTTGAGCAGGTAGCCGATGCCACCTGAGCCGTCGGCAAGCAGCTGCATCGCGTACTCCGGCTCGAGGAACTGCGAAAGGACGAGCACGCCAACCCTCCCCCGATAGCCGTCGCGGATGCGAACCGCGGCGCGGAGGCCGGCCGTGTCCGACGGCGGCATGCGGATGTCGACGATCGCGAGATCGGGCACGTGCTCGTCGACCAGCGTCAGCAGCTCGTCCGCCGTGCGCGCCTGGGCAACGACATCGGCGCCGCCGGCGCCGAGGATGCGGACAACTCCCTCGCGGATGACCGCGGAGTCGTCGGCAACGATCACTCGCACGGCAGCCAGACGTCGATCTCGGTCCCGCGCCCGGGCGGGCTGTCGAGGCGGAACCGGCCGTTCAGGGCGCGCACGCGATCACGCAGGCCCGCGATCCCGGATCCGGCCGCCGGATCGGCCCCACCGATGCCATCGTCGCGCACGCCGACGGCCAGCCCGTCATCCCGCCGCTCGACGGTCACCTCGGCGCGCGTCGCTCGCGCGCTGCGGGCGACGTTCGTCAACCCCTCTGCGACGACGTAGTAGGCGGTGACCTCGGTCGGCTGCGGGACGTGCCCATCGAGCTCAACGCGCAGGTCGACCGGCACGGGCGAGCGGCGCGCCAGCGTCGCCAGCGCGGGCTCCAACCCCGCCTCGGTGAGGATCGCGGGGTGGATGCCGCGCGCCAGCTCGCGGAGCTCGTTGATTGCGTCGCGCAGCTCCGCGACCGTGTCGTCGAGCTTGCGGACGAGGCCCTCCGGCCCGATTCCCGGCGTCTGCCGGGCCTCCTCGAGCCGAATCGCGATGCCGGTCAGGTGCTGCTGGGCGCCGTCGTGCAACGCGCGCTCGATCCGCCGGCGCTCGGCGTCGCCGGCCGTCACCAGCCGAGTCCTCGACGCCCGCAGCTCGGCGAGCTGGGTGGTCAGCAGATCGGCGAGCTCGCGGTTCTCGATGTAGGCCGCGAGCGCCGCATCGACATCCTCTGGCGCTTCCCCGCGCTCAAGCTGTGCCGCGATCGCCGGCAAAGGGCCGAAGCTCGAACGGAGGCGCAGCGTTCCGACCAGGAATGCCAACGGCACGACGGCGCGTCCGGCGGGGACGATCCAATCGGTGAACCCGCGGACCGACTCGGGGATCGTCAGCATCGAGCTGCCGAATGCGAGCGACCACGCGTTGTCGGCCGCCTCCACCCCGGCGAATCCCATCGCGACGACCGATGCCAGCATGACGGGACCGATGACGGCGCGAGTCAGCGACTGGCTCGCGGCGAGCCGCCGAACGGACAGCACGGCGACGACGATCACCGCGACCAGGATGACGGCGCTGGTCGTGACCTCGACCGCCTCGAATGCGCTGCGGCTCTCGAGGATCGCGAGCGGATTGGTCGGTCCATCCGGAAAGAGATCGGGGCGTGTCCGCGGCGGATCCTGGAGGAGCAGTCGCCCGGCGCTCCGGATGGCGAATGCGGAGGCGAGCACGGCCATCACGATCCTGCCCGCTCCGCCCAGCGCGACCGCGGGGAAGGTCAGGGCCAGCGACGCCAGGGCGACGTCGTAGTAGCCCTCGAATGCGAAGCCGAGGACCCAGACCGGCTCGATGAACGTCGGCCCGTAGCTGCCGAGGCTCCAGAGCGCCGCCGAGAGCACGAGGATCGGTCCCGTGTTGCTGGTCGGCCGTCGCTGCCAGGCGACGGCGCCCGCGACGAGGAAGAGCAGCGCCAGCGTCGTATCGATGACGAGGAACTCCAGCGGTGCGCCGGCGGCGACCCCGACGTAGTGGGTCACCAACACGAATGTGCCGGTGGCGATGACCGCCGGCCAGGCGGCCAATGCGCCAGAAGCCCGAGCCTGCGTCATGGGCCGCATCGTTGCACAGCGCTCCGGGGCCTGCCTACCGGGATATCCCTCGCAACCTGCAGGGATGACACCGATGCGTTCGCGCCGCCGCAGCGCTGACGATCGGCCGCAACGCTTTCCACCTGGAGGTCACGATGTCATCAGTTCCGACGCGCGCACCCGCCACGACATGCTTGGCGCTCGCCTCCGCCATGGCCGTCGCCGCATGCTCATCCACCGCCGGCACGGCATCCGCCCCGCAGCCGACGACGCCGACAGCGGCCACAGCCGCGGCGTCTCCGAGCGCGAGCCCGAGCGCTTCCGCGGCCGGCGACTCGATCGAAGACCGAGCCGAGGTCGCCATCGAGGACGTCGCCGGCGAGCCCGACTGGCCGCTCGAGGGGTTCGGATCGATCTGGCTTCTGGCTGCCGACAGCGAGGAGCCCTCGCTCCTGCGGCTCGACCCGGCGACGAACGAGATCATCGCCACGGTTCCGATCCCCGGCAGGGGCTGCCAGGGATTCACGGTCAGTGAGGACGCGCTCTGGGCATGCGTCGACGATGGGGCGGTGCGCATCGACCCAGCGACGAACGCGATCGTCGGCGAGGTGGCCTTCGAAACAGGAACGGTGAAGAGCCGGCTCGCGTTCGGCGATGGCTCGGTCTGGGCGATCGGCGCCGATGGGGGCGCCCCGAACGTGCTCGTCCGCATCGACCCCGTCGCGATGTCCGCGACGGCCATCCCGCTTGGCCATGGAGCCGCGACCTTGGCCTACGGCTTCGACGCCGTCTGGCTCACGGCTCCCCAGGACGGGATGATCCTGCGGGTCGACCCGGTGACCGAGGAAGTCACCGAGTACGCCACCGCCCTCAGCCGGCCGCAGACCGTGGTCATCGGTCCGGATAGCCTGTGGGTCACCCTGTTCGGCGCCGAGGAGGTGGCTCCCGACGAGCCAACCGTCGTCCGCATCGACCCGACCGACGGATCCGTGCTTGCCGAGATCGCGACGGGCGCCGCATCGGAGAACCTCGGCGGCCTGTGGGCAACTGACGACGCGGTCTGGGTGCGGGCACCGGGCATCTTCCTCACGCGCATCGACCCGGCCACGGACGAGGTCGTCGAGACGATGAGCGGACCAACCAGCACCGGAGACGTGACCGTCGCGTTCGGATCGGTGTGGGCGACCGGGAGCAGTGTGAATACCATCTATCGGCTGGCGCCGTGACTCACTCCCACTCGATCGTGGCGGGCGGTTTCGAGCTGACGTCATAGACGACGCGGTTGACGCCCGGCACCTCGTTGACGATCCGCGAGGAGATCTTGGCGAGCACCTCGTACGGCAGCCGCGCCCAGTCGGCGGTCATGCCGTCGTCGCTTGTCACCGCCCGCACGGCCACGACGTTCGCGTACGTCCGCCCGTCGCCCATCACGCCAACGCTGCGCACCGGGGTGAGGATCGCGAACGACTGCCATAGGGACCGATACAGCCCGGCCGCCTTGATCTCGTCGATGACGATCCAATCGGCCTCGCGCAGCGTGTCGAGCCGCTCGGCGGTCACCTCGCCGATGATCCGGATCGCGAGCCCCGGACCGGGGAACGGCTGGCGCTGGACCATCGCCTCCGGCAGGCCCAGCTCATTGCCGACCTTGCGCACCTCGTCCTTGAACAGGTAGCGCAGTGGCTCGATGAGCCGGAAGCGCAGGTCCGGCGGCAAACCGCCGACGTTGTGGTGGGTCTTGATCTTCTGCGCGGTCTTCGTCTCGGCGGTCGTCGACTCGATGACGTCGGGGTACAGCGTCCCCTGCGTCAGGAAGTCGATCTGCCCGAGCCTGGCGGCCTCCTCCTCGAAGACCCTGATGAACTCGTCACCGATGATCCGCCGCTTCTCCTCCGGATCCTCCACGCCGGCGAGGCGCGCCAGGAACCGATCCCTAGCATCGACCATCACCAGCTTCATGCCGAGGTCCCGCTCGAAGGTGACCCGCAGGAGCTCCGACTCCCGCTTGCGCATCAGGCCGTGGTCGACGTAGATGCAGGTCAGCTGGTCGCCGATGGCCCGATGCACGAGCGTCGCCGCCACTGCGCTGTCCACGCCGCCGGAGAGGGCGCAGATGACGTGGCCGTCCCCGACCCGCTCCCGGATCTCGGCGACCGTCGTCTCGACCAGGCCGGCCGGCGTCCAGGACTGGCGCATGCCGGCGATGCCGACCACGAAGTTTCGCAGCACCTCGCGACCGATCGGCGTGTGCACGACCTCGGGGTGGAACTGGATGCCGTACAGGTTGCGGCCCGGATCGGCCAGGCCGGCGTAGGGAGACGAATCGGTCTGGGCCGTGGCTCGGAAGCCCTCGGGCGGGCGCACGATCGAGTCGCCGTGGCTCATCCACACCGGCTGCTCGCGATCGATGCCGGCGAACAGCCCGTCGGCATCGGTCAGGCTGACGGTGGCGGGCCCGTACTCGCGCTTCTGCGAAGGCACGACCTCGCCGCCGAGCTCGTGGGCCATGAGCTGGAGCCCGTAGCAGATGCCGAGCACCGGGATGCGCCCGGACCAGAGCGACGGGTCGGCCTTCGGCGCGTTCTCGTCGTAGACCGATGCCGGCCCGCCCGACAGGATCACGGCTCTGACGCCGCGGCGCTCGAGCTCGACCATCGGCGTGTCGTGCGGCAGGAGCTCGGAGTAGACATTCAGCTCGCGCACGCGGCGCGCGATGAGCTGCGCGAACTGGCTGCCGAAGTCGAGCACCGCGACCGTCTCGGGCTGTTCGGGCGCCTCGGTCTCGACGCGCTGCGGCGGAGGCGCATGGAGGGCCTGCTCGAGGTAGGCCTCGACCTCGGCGTCGTCTGGAGCGAGGACCCGATGGCCGGCGTTGGCTGCCTCGCCGTGGACCGTCCGTCCTCGCCCTGATGGCGATGGCTCGTCGCGCTCGGTCAATGCCGCTCCCTATCGGCGAAGATAGTGTCGACACCCAGTGTATGAGGTCGCCACCGATGATCGATGCCGAGATCCGCGAGCTCACCCCGCACCCGACCGCCTCCGTCCGCGTCACGCAACCGATGGAGTCGATGGACCTCGCCGCCCTCTTCGACGAGCACCTGCCAAACATTGCCCATCGCCTCGCCGACCTCGGGGTCGAGCCCGCAGGGCCGCCGTTCGGCCGCTACCACCAGTTCGGCCCCGACCAGGTCGACGTCGAGATCGGCATCCCGGTCAGCGCGCCGGCTTCGACCCTTCGCTCACCCGAGGAGGCGGACCCGGGCGAGCTGTTCGCTGGCGAGCTGCCGGGCGGGCAGGTGGCGATCACCATCCATCGCGGCTCGTACGACAAGCTGTCGGGCACCTACGATGCCCTCCACGACTGGATCCACGCCCAGGGGCGCGACGAGGGACCCGGTCCGTGGGAGTCGTACGTCGACGATCCCGGCGAGGTGCCGATGGACGAGGCCAAGACCGAGGTCATCTGGCCGCTCGGATGAGGCCGCCCGCCTGGCGAAATCCGTCGTCGAGGTTCATGCGGGCGGGTGGCGCCGTGTCATCGGATATATCACTAACGTCATAACCGGTGACAGCTGCGCTGGCGCTCCGAAACGGTCGGGCACGCCAGCTCTACGCGTCCAGCCACTCGCGGGGATGGGCGCCCAGGAACTCCTCGACCGGGATCCCGCCGGCGCCCACGATCAGCGATCGTGCTCCCCGGTGCGTGTGCGTGAATGCGACCGTGCCGCGCGAGCCCCGCGGGTGGCCGGTCTTGACCTCGATCGCCATCGGCGCGTCCCGCGAGCGCAGGAGCTTGCCGGGACGAACAACCCAGTCGACCTCGTTGTTGCCCTCTCGCCACCAGCCGAGCTCGTCCGGATCGGCGTGGGCCCACACGTGCGCCCCGACCGCCGTCTCGACGAGCCGTCCCCACGCCTCGGGATCGGCCTTCGCGCGCTTGAGAGTCGTCCGCGAGGCGGCGGTCATGAGCGCGGTGTTCAGCGCCAGCAGCTTGGGGGACGAGGCACGTCGCCGAACCGCCGACCCCGAGTACTTCCCCACCCCCGTCACCATCCCGGCGCCGCCGAGCAGCTCGAGGTAGTGGGCCAGGGTGACAGTGTTGCCCGCATCGGTCAGCGTGCCGAGCATCTTCGTGTAGCTCAGCACCTGCCCGGAGTACGTGCATGCCAGCCGGAAGAGCTGTCGCAGCAGCGCCGGCTTCTCGACCCGGTTGAGCATCAGGATGTCGCGCGACAGGTTCGTTTCGACGATCGCGTCGAGGATGTACTCCTCCCATCGGTCATGGCTCTTGATGAGCGGCGCCGCTCCCGGATAGCCGCCGTAGAAGAGATACGTGTCGAGGTCCCAGCCGAAGGCATCGCGCATCTCGCCGAACGTCCAGTGCGTGACGCGGATGATCTCGAAGCGGCCCGCCAGCGAGTCGGAGAGGCCCTGGCGCACCAGCAGCGGCGCGGAGCCGAGGAGCATGACCCGCAGCGGCGTCCCGGCCGCCGAGTCCTCGTCCCACAGCTGCTTCACGACGTCGGACCAGTCGCGGATCTTCTGGACCTCGTCGAGCACGAGCAGCCCGCCGGCGCGCCCGCCGTTGGCCGCCGCCTGGCGGCCGATCGCCCACTGCGTGTAGATCCAGCCGATGTCCTCGGGGTCTGGCGCGTCCGCGGACGCGAAGTGCCCCGGAATGCCGATGGCGTCCATTGCCTGGCGCGCCAGCGTCGTCTTGCCCACCTGTCGCGGACCGGCCAGCACCTGCAGGAACCGGCGGGGCTCGTGGGCGCGCTCGAGGATCTCGTCGTAGACCGGCCGTCGGTAGACCTTCGGCAGCTTCACGTACTCACTCCACCGAGTGCTTTTACTCAGTATGGTGAGGAAGTTTACTCACTCCAGCTCGAGCCGGGCGCGGTCCAGCGCATCGCCGGTGGCGTCCGCCGGGAACGGCGAGCGGCGGATCGCCTCGTCGAGGCCGATCGCTCCGCTGACCGCGTCGCGGCCGAGCTCCGCCAACGCCGCCAGCTCGGCGACCTGGCGCTCTACGAAGGACCGCTCGAACGGCGCGCCGTGACCCGGCACGACGGTGCCGTCGACGAGCTCGAGCAGCGCACGGCCCGTCTCGGCCCAGTCGAGCGGGAAGCTGTCGCCGAAGCCGGGCGCCGGCGCGTTCTCGAGCAGATCGCCGGCGAACATGACCGATGCGTCCGGCACCAGCACGACCACGTCGTTGTCGGTGTGCCCGCGGCCGAGGTACCGAAGATCGACCTGACGATCGCCCAGCTCGAGCGTCGCGGACGTCTCGAAGACCTCCGTCGGCGGCGTCAGCACGACCTCGCGGAACGCGGCCGCGTCGTCGGCGTGCGACTCGATCAGCTTGGCGCGGGCGGCCTCGCCGGTGGCGGCGAGGAAGTCGACGCAGCGGACGTGGCCCCAGATCGGCAGCGTCGCGAACCGGGCGTTGCCGAAGACGTGGTCCCAGTGCCCATGGGTGTTCACGACCGCCGCGACCTCGCCGGGCAGCTGCCGGAGGTCGTCGCGCAGCTCATCGGCCAGGCGGTGGTTGGCGCGCGTGTCGACGACGGCAAGGCCGGCCTCGCCGCCGATCGCGCCGATCGTCTGGTCCAGCGACTCGTAGCGACGGACCCAGACGCGGTCGCCAACCTCGCGCCAGGGTGAGGTCACGCGCCGTCTTGGAGCATGTAGAACTCGTGGAATGCCCGGCAGCGGCCGTCGGGCGCGAACTCGAGCACGTAGGCGTTGTGATAGGTGCGCTCTGGCTCGTCGCCGGTCGCGGAGTACCGGCTCCAGCCGAGCGCGACGGCGCGGTCATCTTCCACCGCGAACGCCTCGTACCTGGCATCCCAGCCGTCCGGCGGGTCCGGCTCCTCGAGCCAGCTGTCGGCGATCGCGCTGCTGCCGCGAACGGTGTGCTCGTCGCTGTCCCACGGCCGGTAGCCGTAGACGGCGTCGTCGGTGAAGAGCGACTCGATGACGGCGCGGTCGTTCGAGCGCCAGGCCTTGACGTAGCGGTCCAGCCAGTCCTGGACGTCGGATCGGTTCATCGGTTCATCGTACGCCGGGACTCAGCCATGGAACCTGGCGAGTCGATGCGCCTCGTCCTCGAGCGCTGCCCGTTCGGCGGGCCTCAGACGCCGGAATGATGAGAGGCGAATTTCGCCGTCCTCGTGTCGCCAGGTACCGGCCACCTGGCCGTTGACGAGGAATGTCGGATACGACGGCGGCATCTTGGTGTGGAACACGAGGGGCCGATACGCTTCCGGCAGCACCTGCGTCCGGCGGGCATGGACGAGCAGGATCGCGTCCCAGGTGGGGAGGAAGCGCACGGGGGCCGGCGTGTCGGCGTCCGGCAGAAGGCCGTCCTCGACGTCCAGCAGGTCGCTGCCGTCCTCCCCACGGAAGTGCCGCAGGTCCAGCGTCGGCACGAGGGTCTTGATCGGCGTCGCCTTCATTCCGACGTACGAGGCGACATCGGCCACCGACGCCGGACCGAAGGCGGCGAGGTACCGGCGGATGAGCGCAGGCAGGGCAACCGTCTCTGGCACGTCTCCCGGACCGATGACGGCATCGGCGAGTGCGCACAGGTCGGCCCGGCGCCGCTCCCAGGTGCCCGACGGCGGAACGCGCAGGATCGCGAGGTCGGTGTCAATCGAGTAGCGGATCGCCTGATGCTCATCGCGCAGCAGCGCGATCAATCCCGGGCGCTTCATCGGTCCGCCGGCCAGGGCGGCTCGGACGCGCGTCAGCGTCCCCGAGCGCTGCAGGTTCGCCGGAGCCCTGGTCGCCCGCCCGGCCCACTCCCGCTGCGTGCGCGCAACCGCACCGAGGAAGAGCCGGTAGTCGTCGCGCGCGACCGCGTGGATCGTCCCGCGCATCAATGTGCCCTGAACGACGGTCGCGTCCTCGTAGGCGCGGGTCAGATCCTCGCGATCGAAGGCCGCAAGGCACGACCAGAGGCGGACGTATGCGTTCGGTGCGTACTGGTTCTGGATGCCGGCGAGCCGCGAGAGCGCCTCCGGAACGCTGAGGGAAGCGCGCTCGAGCAGCATCTGCCGCGCGAGGAGCGCGCGGTTCAGCGCGCGCTCGGTCAGGAGCGGCGGCTCTGCCATTCGTCGTGGAGGATCGACATGACGTGGCCGTCGGTGTATCGGCCGCCCTCGTACCGATCATGGCGAAGCGTCCCCTCGCGGACGAATCCCGCCTTCTCGTACGCACGGCGGGCGCGATCGTTCTCGGTCCACACGTTCAGCCAGATCCGTTCGAGACGCAGCGAGCCGAATCCGAAGTCGACCAGGGCGTTGACGGCATCGGTGCCATAGCCGTTGCCCCACTCCGCCTTCTCCCCGATGAAGATTCCGAGCTCGGCGCTGCCGTTCAGCAAATCCAGGTCGAAGAGCATGGCCGCACCGATCGGCCGCTCGTCGGCGAGGAGGCAGATGATGAAGTCGTACCGCTCGTCGCCCATCGTCTCGGCGAGTCGCTCGGTACGCTTCTCGACCTGCGCAAGGCTGACTGGCATCGCGATACCCGCGAGCGCCGCCACTTCGGCGTCGGATCGCCACCGGTGGATGAGCTCCGCGTCGGAACTCTCGATGGGCCGAAGGAAGACTCGCTCGCCCTCGAGAGGGTGGGCCATCGGTGCGGCTAGCTCGCTATTCGCGCCCGGCGAGCTGCCAGGATTTGCCCTCGGTGGCGATCGACGGCGCGATGACCATCTCGACGTCGTGCATCTCGCGGATCGTCCGCGCGCCGAGCGCGGCCATCGAGGCGCGCAGCGCCCCGACGAGGTTCTGGGTGCCGTGGGTCGTCTCCGCCGGCCCGAAGAGGATCTGCTCGAGCGACAGTCGCTCGCCGATCTTGATCCGCGTCCCGCGCGGCAGGGTCGGCGACGGCGCGGCCATCCCCCAGTTGTAGCCGCGTCCCGGCGCCTCGAGGGCACCGGCGAACGGCGAGCCGAGCATGACCGCATCGGCGCCTGACGCGATGGCCTTGGCGATGTCGCCACCGGTCTTCATGCCGCCATCCGTGACGACCGGCACGTAGCGCTCAGTCTCGCGCTCGTATCGATCGCGGGCCGCGGCGACCTCGAGGGTCGCGCTCACCTGTGGCACACCGATCCCGAGGACCTCGCGGGTCGTGCACGCCGCACCGGGCCCGACGCCGACGAAGATGCCGGCAGCGCCCTGGTGCATGAGCTGGTAAGCGGCCTCGCCGCTCACGGTGTTGCCGACGAGGACCGGCAGCTTCAGCCCGCCGGTGAGATCGGCCAGGGAGAGCACGCGCGTGGACGTGCTGATGTGCCGCGCAGAGCTGACCTGCGACTGGACGAGGAAGAGATCCGCTCCGGCATCGGCCGCGAGCTCGGCGTGGTGCCAGGCTGACGCCGGCGTCGTCGCCACGCCGGCGATGGCGCCCTGTGCCTTGATGCGGGTGATGAGCGCGGTGATCAGCTCGTCTCGGATCGGCCGCTCGTATGCCTCGGCCAGGATGTGCGCGGCGGCCCGGCCATCCTCGGCATCGGCGACGCGCTCGATGATCGGCGACGCGTCCTCGTAGCGGGTGTAGAGGCCCTCGAGATTCACGAAGGCGATCCCGCCGAGGCGCGCGAGTCGCACCGCGAAGTCGGCATCGGCGACGGCGTCCATGGCCGCGGCCAGGAACGGGATCTCGAGCCGGAAGCCGCCGAGGTCGGTGGCGAGATCGACCTCTGCCGGGTCGGCGGTCACCGCGCCCGGCACGAGCGCGACCTCCTCGAAGCCGTAGGCGCGACGCAGGCGCGACTCGGTGGCGATCGCTGGCTGCTCGATCATCGCGTGGCTCCCCGAGAACGAGAGACCCGCGCGACAAGGCGGCGCGGGCGGTGGTCGGGCTTGGTCGCGGTGACGGCGCGGATCGGGTTCACGGCGTGTCGCGGGGCGGCTTTGGCGAAGTATAGGCGACCGCGGCCCGGCCGCAGGCGATCGCGCGCGCACGAGACCGAGGTTTGACGAAGGATGAACACACCTTCTACGATTCCAGGCAGATCAAACCGAACAGAGAACCGCACCTATGAGCATCCATCGGCTCAGCGCGGAGCTCGTCATCCCCCGGCCGATCGACGAGGTCTTCGCCTTCTTCGCGAGCCCACGCAACCTCCACCGCATCACCCCGCGAGGACTGGGGTTCGAGTACCTGACCGATGACGCACCGATGCGCGCCGGGCTCGAGATCGGCTACCGCATCCGGCCGCTGTTCGGGATCCCCGTGCGCTGGCTGACGCGCATCACCGAGTTCGACCCGCCCAACGGCTTCCGCGACGTGCAGCTGAGCGGTCCGTATCGATCGTGGGAGCACGTGCACCGCTTCGAGGCGATCGACGGCGGAACGCGGGTGCGCGACGACGTCACCTACGAGGTGCCTGTCGGCGTTGCCGGCGATGTGCTCAACCGGTTCGTCATCCGCAACGAGCTTGCCGGGATCTTCCTGTATCGCTCCTGGGCGATTCGCCAGGCTCTGGCCGACCCGGGGCCGGGGACCGGACGGACGGTGGCGGTTGCCGGCGGCACTGGCTTCTTGGGCGGGGCCATCGCGGCGGAGCTGCGCCGCCGCGGCGACCGAGTCGTGGTCCTCTCGCACACCGGCGAGGAGGCGCGCGGCCCGCTGCCGGGCGACATCGAGATCCGTCATGCCGACGCTCGGACGCGCGAGGGCCTTGCCGATGGGCTCCGAGGGGCGGACGCGCTTGTCATCGCGCTCGCCTTTCGCAATTCGCCGATGGAGTCGCCTGCCCGTCATCAGACGTTCCTCGAGGTCGATGCCGGCGGCACCGAGCACCTAGTCGAGGCTGCGCGCGCGGCGGGCGTCGGGCGCGTCGTCTACCTCTCCGGAGCCGGCGCGGCGCCGGACGCGGAACGGCATTGGTTCCGCGCGAAGTGGCGCGCCGAGGAAGCGATCCGTGGGAGCGGCATGACCTGGACGATCGTGCGGCCGACGTGGCTGTTCGGCGCGCGCGACGTATCGCTCAACCGCTTCGTCGGCTTCGCGCGCCGCCTGCCGGCGGTCCCGATGACGAGCTTCGGCAACCAGCTCCTCGCCCCGGCCTGGGTCGGTGACGCCGCCGCACTGGTGGCCGACGCGCTGACCGATCCCGCCGCCGAGAACCAGGTCCTCGAGCTCGGCGGACCCGACACGCTGACGATGCGCGAGGTCATCGCCGTGGCGCTGCGAGTCGCCGGATTGCGGCGGCCCATCCTCCCAGGCCCGGCGCTGCTCCTCAAGCTCGGCTCGCTGCCCCTGACGCTGCTGCCGGCACCGCCCCTCACCCCGGACGCGGTCGACTTCATCAATCAGCCGGCGACCGTCGACATCGGTCCCCTCCTCGACCGCATGCCCAGGAGGCTGACGCCGCTGGAGGAGGCGCTGACGACCTACCTGGCGCCGGCGAGCGATCGAGAGCTGCGCTTCGACGAGTTCCAGACCGTAGCCTGAGTCACCACCCCGCGGTCCCCGGCTCGCCCTTGAACGGACCGACGATCTCGGACGTGATCCAGCCGCCATAGAACTGGCCTGGCTGCTCCGTGACGCGCTCGTCGTCCACCCAGGCGGCGTCGACGCGGCCCGCGAAGAAGGCGATGCGGTCTCGCAGCACCTCGTAGCCGGGCTTCGGGTCGCGGTAGGTCCATGCCGCCCGCCGGGCCTCACGGTCACCGACGACGACGTCGAGAAAGCTCGCGACGCCCTTCCACTCGCAGACCGTCGTGCCGGCTGCGGGACGCAGAAGATCCATGCGAACGTCGCCCGTCGGCAGGTACCAGCACGGTGCGCCGGCAGTTTCGAGCACGCGAACGGCCCGTGCCGACTCGGCGACGATGACCCCTGCCACCTCGACGCGAACGCGGCGTCCGTCTGGCGCGACGCGAGGCGGTCGCGGATAGTCCCAGACCGACTCCTGATTCGGTCCGGGAGTGACGATGGATGGCGGTCGCGACATGTCAGGTGCCTCCATTTCCCCGCCCGCTGCCGCCCTTCTCGGCATCGCGGTACCGAGCCAGCGCGCGCTGTCGGGCGTCGCCATGGTCGACGATTGGTGGCGGATATTCGCGCGGTGGAGTCGGCGCCTTCCAGGGCTCGAGCACTTGCTCGTTCGGCAGGTCCCCGAGCTCCGGGACCCAGCGTCGAATGTACGCGCCGTCGGGATCGAAGCGCTGCGCCTGGCGCGTGGGATTCAGGATGCGGAAGTACGGCGCGGCGTCCGTGCCGACCCCGGCAACCCACAGCCAGTTCCCGCTGTTCTGCGACAGATCACCGTCGATTAGCAGCTCCATGGAGACCGATTCGCCCCCGGCGCCAGTCGACGCCAAGATCGTTGACGAGGAATGATGCCGCCGCCAACCGGGCGCGGTTCCGTCGCCGCGGCAAAGACGCGGTTATCGGTCAGTCGCAGGTCGCGTCGCAGCCATGCGATCGAGCGGCGCATGCACGTTCCCCCTCAGGCACGAAGACGCCGGGGGAGGCACGAGGCTCCCCCGGCGAACGGAGCATGCCGGCTCAGCTGCGGACGCGACGGGTCGCCAGCGGCAGCGCCGCGACGAAAGCCAGGCCTACGAGCGCCAGGCCGATGAGCGCCACTAGCGTCGTCGGCTGCCCCATGGCCGTGTTCGGCACCTCGGCCATCGCCTCGGTGGCGATGATGACCTGGACCCCAGCCTCGCCCTCGGGATCGTCCATGGCGATGGCCGTGTAGTTCTGGCCGGCCTCGAGGGTGGCCTCGAGGCTGAGGGCCGCGTCCGGCGAACCGGCGGCGCGGATCTCGAGCGGGTACGTGCCGGCGTCGACGGTCAGATAGCCCGTCGCCTCCGGGTACGCCAGGGCCTCGACGAGGATCGGTCCATCGGTGACGGCGACGTCAACCTCGGCCGGCGCGCTCGGCGACGCGTGGAAGACGCGAAGCTTCGCCTGGCCGTCGGCCGGCATGCGGTCGTCGGTCAGGACCGTCGCCGTGATGTCGGCCAGCAAGCCCGTGGCGGCGACCGTGTACGAGGTGCCGGCCTCGAGCGTCAGGTCGGCATCGATGACCGGATCGGTGCTCCCGGTGGCCGTGACCTGCACGTTGTAGGTGCCGGCCGGCAGTGCCAGGTAGTCGCTGACCGCCGTGAACGGCACGTCGGTCAGGACGGTCTCGCCGTCGACCCAGACGTCGACGTTCGGTGCGTCGGGCGAGGCGTGCACGACGCGAACGAAGGCCTCGTTCTGTGCGGCGACCGGCATCGCCATGATGGCGACGAGGCCGAGGCCCCCGAGCACGCTGAGGGCACGCTGAATGGTGCGGGGCATGAGTCTGTTCTCCTTGTCAAGTGATTCCCGCGACGAGCGCCGCGAGCCGTTTGTACAGTGTCTGTATAGACCTTTCGCGAGCTCTTGTCAAGGGTTTGCATAGGAAGTACCATGCACGAAGCATGTACACAATCAAGGAGGCGTCGGTCCGCAGCGGGGTGGGCATCCCGCTGCTCAGGGCGTGGGAGCGTCGATACGGCGTCGTCGCGCCGACGCGCACGGCGTCGGGTTATCGCCTCTACGACGACCTCGCCATCGATCGGCTGCGTGCCATGCGCCAGCTGATCGCGGACGGCTGGTCGGCGCAGCAGGCCGCAGAGCGCGTCCGCTTGAGTTCTGACGTCGAGCTCGAGGCGTTGGCGCATCCGGTCGTGCCGGCGGCAACCGGCACGCAGGAGCGCGTCACCTCCGAGAGGGCGGTGATCGAGGGGACGGCTGCCGGCGCGCTCGTGACTCGCATCCTCGACGCGGCGCGGAACATCGACGTCTCGGACCTGGAGGCCGCGCTGGACGAGACCTTCGGCTCGGCACGCTTCGAGGTCGCGGCAGACCGGGTGCTCATGCCGGCGCTCCGCGCGATCGGCGACGCGTGGGAGCGCGGCGAGGTCTCCGTCGCGGGGGAGCATGCCGCAAGCCACGCCATCCTGCGGCGGATGGCCATGGCGTTCGAGGCTGCCGGCAGCGTCGATGGCGAGCGCCCCGTGCTCGTCGGGCTCGGCCCGAAGACTCGCCATGAGCTCGGCGCCCTCGCGTTCGCGATCGCGGCTCGGCGCGCCGGTCTGCCGGTCCTCTACCTCGGCCCCGACCTGCCGGTGGAGAGCTGGGTCGCGGCGGCGAGCGGTCGCTCTGCGCCGCGCAGCGGTGATCGGCGTGCCGACGCGATCTGACGTGCGGCCGCGCCAGCGCGGTCCTCGCCGCGCTCCGCGAGGCGCGTCCAGGAATCGTCCTCGCTGCTGGCGGCGACGAGGCGGCCCGGGTCGCGGCGGCCACCGGAGCGATCGAGCTGCCGCCTCGACTCACCGATGCCGTCGCGAGCCTGCGCCGGGCGATCGGCCAAGAGCCACGCGCCGGTTGAGGCTAGCCGAGCTCGATGCCGGCGGCGCGCGCGTCCTCGGCAAGCGATTCGAGGGCGGAGTCCTCGTCTGTCGAGGCCTTGAGCAGGCCCATCGACCCGGCTCACGCCGAGGTCGGCGTACGCGCGCAGCAGCTCCTGCCGGGCGGCACCGCCGGCGCGCCAGGCATCGGTCCCGGACCAGATGTGGACGGAGACGGCGAGCGAGTCGGGATCGCGGTCGATCTCCTCGCAGCGCGCACGGATCGTCGGCAGCGCGTCGCGCACCTCGTCCGGCGACATGCCGTCGAGGTTGAGCTCGTCGGCGTAGCGGGCCGCAAGGCGCCACGTCACGTTCGGGCCGTTGCCGCCGACCATGATCGGCATCCCGTTGTGCTGGACCGGCTTCGGCATGTTGCGCGCGCCGGCCACGCGGTGGTGGCGGCCCTCGTAGCTTGCGTGGGTCGTGCGACCCGGCTCGAGCATGCGGCCGATGACCTCCAGTGCGTCGTGGAGCATGGCCAGCCGCTCCGTGGTCTCGGGAAAGCCGTAGCCGTAGGCGAGCCACTCCTCGCGCTTCCAGCCGGCGCCGATGCCGAGCTCGAAGCGACCGCCGCTGATCGTGTCGAGGGTCGCGGCCATCTTCGCGGTCAGCGCCGGGTTGCGGAAGCCGTTGCAGATGACGATGTGCCCGAGCCGCACCCGCTCGGTCAGCGCCGCCAGCGCCGACAGCGACGTGAACGACTCGAAGGTGATCTCGTCGGTCGGCCGCGGCACGGTGTGGAAGTGGTCGAACAGCCAGATCGACTCGAACCCGAGCCGCTCCGCCTGCCTGCGCCACCGCCACCGTCCGGGCCCAGGCGCGCTCCGGCTCCCAGCCGTCGTACTCCCCGGTCCAGCCCTGCGGAACGATCACCCCGAGCTTCATCGGTCGCTCCTCACGATCATCTGGTCGCGTTCGGGACCGACGCTGACGTGGCTGATCGGCACGCCCGCCAGCTCCTCGAGCCGCTCGACGTAGGCACGGGCCGGCGCAGGCAGCTCGCCCCAGGAGCGGCACGCGGTCGTATCGGTCTGCCAGCCCGGCAGCTCCTCGTACACCGGCTCCAGCCGCTCGATAGACCGATGTCGACGCCGGCACCGTCGTCCACTCGCGCCCATCGGCCGGGTCGCGGTAGGCGCGAGCCAGCCGAATGCTCGGGTAGCCGTCGAGGACGTCGAGCTTCGTCAGCGCGATGCTCGAGTAGCCGGCCAGCCGCACGCTGAAACGCACGGCGACCGCGTCGTACCACCCGCAGCGGCGTGGGCGGCCGGTGGAGGTGCCGTACTCGGCGCCGCGCTCGCGCAGCTCGTCGCCCTCGGCGGCGTCGAGCTCGGTCGGCAGCGGCCCGCCCCCGACGGCGGTGATGTACGCCTTCGCGACGCCGAGCACCCGATCGATGCGCACCGCCGGCATCCCGGCCCCGAGGCTTGCCCCGCCGGGGATCGGGCTGGAGCTGGTGACGAATGGATAGGTGCCCCAGTCGATGTCGCGCATCGTGCCGAGCTGCCCCTCGAGCAGGATGCGGTCGCCGCGTTCCAGCGCCTCGTCGACGACCGCCAGGCCATCGACGACGTGCTTCCTCAGCCGCTCGCCGGCCCCCAGGTAGGCCTCGGCAATGCGCTCGGGGTCGGTGGCTTCGGCGACGAGCGCATCGAGCTCCGGGTCGCCGCCGGGGTAGCCGGCCACGATCCGGTTGATGCGCGGCAGCGCCGCATCGAGCCGCTCACGGAACGCCGAAGGCTCCATCAGGTCGATGACCCGGATCCCGCGGCGCGCGACCTTGTCGACGTACGCGGGGCCGATGCCGCGCGAGGTCGTGCCGAGCTTGCCGGCGCCGCGCTCGCGCTCCTCGAGGCGGTCGAGCAGCACGTGGTACGGCATGACCAGGTGAGCGCGATCGCTGATCAGCAGGTTGTCGTAGCCGATGCCGGCCGCGTCCAGACCGTCGAGCTCGGTCACCAGCGCCGGCGGGTTGATCACCACCCCATTGCCGAGCAGGTTGCGCGTGCCGGGCGAGAAGATCCCCGATGGGATCAGGTGCAGCTTGAAGTGCCCGTGCGGGTTGACCACCGTGTGGCCGGCGTTGTTGCCGCCGCCGTAGCGGATGACCAGGTCCGCATCGGCCGCCAGGAAGTCAACGACTCGGCCCTTTCCCTCGTCTCCCCATTGCGCGCCGACGACGGCGGTGACGGACATGGCGCGGCGACGACGACCTCGGCTGCGGGGTGGGACGTGGCAATGCTACGCCGTCGGGCATGCGAGAGGCGCCGCCGAAGCGGCGCCTTCATCGGTGTGGCCGCGCAGAGATCAGGCCCGGGCGCGCACCTTGTCGAAGCAGTTGCTGCAGTAGACGGGGCGGTCATTGCGCGGCAGGAACGGCACGAGCGCCTGCCCACCGCACTCCGCGCACACTGCCGCGTGCATCTCGCGCTGTCCGCCATTCCCGCCACCGGAGCCGATGCCCAGCGCGCGGTTCTGCTTGGCGATGGCGCGACAGCTCTGGCAGCGCTGGGGCTCGTTCACCAGACCCTTGCTGGCGTAGAACTCCTGCTCACCGGCAGAGAAGACGAAGTCCATCCCGCAGTCGCGACAGCGGATGGTCTTGTCGGCGTACACCTTTCCCAGAGCCTCCTGTCTCGCACGCCCGGTCCCAAATTGGACGTTCGCGGTCTGCGAGCGGGCCGCGATCTGCGTGCGATTGGGCACTGGATCGAGGGGACTCAGATCAGACGCTATGGACCGGTCGTTACTAGCGTCGGAGTGTACACCCGGTTTTCAAGCCCTCCAGCGAGCGAGGCCTTGGTCAGTACGCGGCGATCTCCTCGCGGGCAGCGACGGTGTAGAAGCGCGTGTTCGCCTTGCGGAACTGGAGCGGCACCTCGCCGATCGGGCCGTTGCGGTGCTTGGCCACTTTGGCTTTGACGAGCTCGACTTCCGCCTCCGCGTTTTGCTCGCCATCGCGATACAGGAAGACGACGACGTCCGAGTCCTGTTCGAGGGAACCTGACTCTCTCAAGTCTGAGAGCCGCGGCTCTGCCGATCCGCGCTGCTCGACGTTGCGCGACAGCTGGCTGAGGGCGAGCACCGGCACCTTCAGCTCGCGGGCGAGGGCCTTCAGGCCGCGACTGATGTCGGACACCTCCTGGACCCGGTTGTTGTCCCTGCTCGGCGTCGACGACTGCATGAGCTGGAGATAGTCGACGATGATGAGGTCGAGCCCGTGCTGCTCGGCCTCGAGGCGCCGCGCCTTCGTGCGCAGCTCCATCACCGAAAGTGCCGCCGAGTCGTCGATCCACATCGGCGCCGTGGCCATGTCGTTCATGACGGTCGCGATCTTCGACCAGTCCGTCTCGTCCACGAACCCGGTCTGGAGCGGGCGCGGGTTGATGCCGGTCTCGGCGGAGAGGAGGCGCAGCGCGAGCTGCTCACGGCTCATCTCGAGGCTGAAGATGGCAACCTTCTTCTCCTCGCGGACGGCTGCGTGCTGCCCGATGTTGAGCGCCATCGACGTCTTTCCCACCGACGGCCGCGCTGCGAGGATGATGAGGTCCGATGGCTGCAGGCCGCCGAGCAGCGCGTCGAGCGCCGAGAGCCCGGTCGGCACGCCGAGAATCTGGCCGCGGTGCTCATGGAGGTACTCGAGGCGGTCGTACGCCTGGCCGAGCAGCGTCGACAGCGACTCGAAGCCACCATCGGTCCGACGCTGGCTGATCTCGAAGAGGATCGATTCGGCCCGATCGATCGCGACCTCGGCGTCATTGGCCTCTTCGTAGCCGACGGCCGCGATCTTGCCCGCCGCGCCGATGAGGTTGCGCAGCACCGCCTTGCGCTCGACGATCCGCCCGTAGTGCTCGGCGTGGACCGCCGTCGGCACCGAGTTCATGAGGCTGGTGAGGTACGCCGGTCCGCCGACCTCCTCGAGCCGGTCGCGCCGGCCCAGCTCGTCGCCGAGGGTGACGAGGTCGATCGGCTCGCGCTGGCCGTGGAGGGCCAGCATCGCCTGGTAGATCTCCCCATGCTGGGCGCGGTAGAAGTCGCCGGGCTTCAGGAAGTCTCCAACGCGCAGGATCGCGTCGGCGTCGATGAGAATCGAGCCGAGAACGCTCTGCTCTGCCTCGACGGATTGCGGCGCCAGCTTGTCGATGCTCATCGGTCGTCGCGGCTATCGGTTGCGGTTGAGGCTGCTGGCGGGCATGGCAAGGCAGACTCCGGTGATGGGCAGGCAGAGCGCCCGGCCGATCCGCGTTGGTGAGGATCGTCGGGGACCGGGCGCAGGCCCATGCTGCGCGTAGGCCCGAGCGGGCTCAATGGACTTATCAACGAACCCTGTCCACACCGGTGTGCACATCTCGCGTCCGGATGTGCGAAACGCCATCTCAGGGTACCTATCGGCGGCTTACCGCCCGATTACCGCCGACCGATGGGACAGCTCAGGTGTCGCGCTTCGCGAACGGGCCCCTCGGGTGCGGCTCGCGGCGCTCGTCGAGCTGGTTCCACGCGTCCCATTGCTCGACGACCAGGCCGTCGGCGTCGAAGCGCAGGACCGAGGTGCCGGCGAGCGTCGCATCGACGCCCTCCTCGCGGAGGCTTGCCCACCAGCTGATGGCCGCGCGGTCGCCGTCGACGATCGGCTCGGCCATCCAGACGCGCGGATCCTCCTCCTCCCGCAGAACTTGCTCGACGTAGGCGCGGACATCGCCGGCATCGCCGCTGGGCTCACGGAAGGGCTCGGTGAAGTGGACGGCACCGGAGGCGTAGCGGGCCATGATCGGCTCTTGGTCGAGCGCCTCCCATCCGTCCTTCCAGGCCTCCGCCCACAGCCGCGCGGCCTCGCGAGGCTCCACGTCAGGCATCTTGCGCGTACCGCTCGACAATCGGTCGCTCAGCGACCGCTATCGCGAACAAACCGTCGCTCGTGCCGGCTTCTGGTCGCTGAGCGGCATGGTTCATGCGCGCGACCCATCTCGACGGGCGGTAGTTCATGACAACAGTCGCTGAGCGTGTGGCATCCCGGAGCAGTGGCCTATGACTCGGCCGGCACCACGCTGACCGCGACGACGGCCTCGACGCCCTGCATCACCCGCACGTCGATCCGGTAGTCGCCGAGGGCCTTGATCGGCTCGCGGAGGTGGAGCGCATGGCGGTCGAGCTCGATGCCGTTTTTGGCGATGGCATCGGCGATCTGGTGGGACGTCACCGCGCCGAAGAGCCGGCCGCGCTCGCCGGCCTTGACCGGGATCTCGAGGTGCAGCTCGCGGAGCTTCTCGGCGGTCGCCTCGGCGCCGGCGCGGGCGGAGCGGTCTCGTTCCTCGCGCTGATCCTTGTGCCGCTCCCAATTGGCGAGTGCGCCCTTGTCGGCGAGAGCCGCCGCGCCGGTGGGCAGGAGATGGTTGCGGGCGTAGCCGTCCTTGACCTCCTTGAGGTCGCCCTCGCGACCGAGGCCCTTCACGTCCCGCTTGAGGATGACCTTCATTCGAGCTCCTTCGGTGTCGTGGCCCGCACCCGCCGCATCCGCCACGCTGCCAGGGCGCGCTTCAGCTCCTCGGGGTCGCGCATGCGTCCGTATCGGTTCAGCAGCTCGGGCAGGTTGTCGCGAATGCGTTCGTATCGGTCCCCGAGCAGGACGTGCAGCCGGGCAAGGTCGCGGTCGAGGTCGGCGGTGCCGTTTCGTGCCCGCGCCGCGTGCTCGGCTCGCACTTCGGCCGGGGCGTTCTGGAGGAACAGGTCGAGGACGAGCAGCAGGACCGTCAGGTCGTCGGCATGGCCGAGGATCGGGATCGCGTCCGGGATCAGGTCGACCGGGACGACGACGTAGGCGAGCGCTGCGGCCAGCATGCCCTTGAGGCCGATGGGCGTGCGAGGGTCGCGCATGATGCCCCACACGAGACGGGCGTAGGTCGGCAGCGTGACGACGATTCGCGCCAACCGCAGGTAGCGCGCCGAGGATGACAGCTTCAACCGCGAGGCCTCCGGCCCTGACTTCGGTGATGGGGCGGGATGATAGCAGTAGACGCCGGATCGGTTTGACATTAGAACATCCGTTCTGCTAGGGTGGTCGGCGATGACCAGGCATGACATGGAACGTCGCCAGCGGATCGTTGACTTCATCGCGCGTACGGTCGAGGAGCATGGGTATCCGCCCTCGGTGCGCGAGATCGCCGACGCCGTCGGCCTCGCCTCGACGAGTGCGGTCCATCACCACCTCATCGCCCTCGAGCGCGACGGCCTGTTGGAGCGCGGTGGCAAGCATTCCCGCGCGCTGCGCCTGACCACCCGCCCGCAGCCGGTGCCGAGCGAGCCCGCGCCGAGCCAGCCGGATGAGGGCGCCAAGGTCACCCCGTTCCGAATGCCCGTCGAGCGCGAGACGCTGACCCTGCCGGTGATGGGCGAGATCGCCGCCGGCCAGCCGATCGAGGCCTACGAGGACTCGGCCGAGACCCTGGCGGTGCCGGCCTCGATGGACGCGCGCGAGGACTCTTATGTCCTGCGCGTGCGCGGCAAGAGCATGATCGACGCGCTCATCGACGACGGTGACTTTGTCATCGTCCAGCCGCAGGCCACCGCCCGCGACGGCGACATCGTCGTCGCCCTGCTGGAGGACAACGGCGTCACCCTCAAGCGCTTCTTCCGCGAGGAGGATCGGATCCGCCTCCAGCCGGCGAACGCGGAGATGGAGCCGATCTACGCCAGCGAGGTCCAGATCCAGGGCAAGGTCGTCGGCGTCATCCGCCGCCTCGCCTAGACACTGCCCTAGTCGGGTTTGCGCGCCAGGCCGATGGCGCCGCGCTCGATCATTCACGCCGACCTCGACGCGTTCTACGCCAGCGTCGAGCAGCTCGACGATCCGTCGCTGCGCGGTAAGCCGGTCATCGTCGGTGGGCGACCGGGCGACCGTGGCGTCGTCAGCGCCGCATCGTACGAGGCTCGCGCCTTCGGCGTCTTCTCCGCGATGCCGCTTCGGACGGCCGCGCGCCGCTGCCCCGACGGGGTTTTCGTGCCCGGCCGGCCGGACCGCTACCGCGAGCTGAGCGACGAGGTCATGGCGATCTTCGCCGAGTACACCCCGTTGGTGGAGCCGATCAGCCTAGACGAGGCCTTCCTCGACGTCACCGCCAGCACCGCCGTCTTCGGCGACGGCGAGACGATCGCGCGCCAGATCAAGCGCCGCGTGCTCGATGAGGTGGGCCTGGTCGTGTCGGTCGGCGTGGCGACGAACAAGCTGTGCGCCAAGGTCGCGTCGGACCTACGCAAGCCCGATGCGCTCGTCGTCGTCCCGCCGGGTGAGGAGGCCGCCTTCCTTGCCCCGCTCCCGATCCGTCGGCTCTGGGGGGTCGGGCCACAGGCCCAGGCGGCGCTCGCCGAGTACGGGGTCGTGACGATCGGGCAGCTGGCGGCGGCACCGTCGGGAACCCTCCACCGTCGCTTCGGACGGTTCGGTGACGACCTGTCGGCGCGTGCCCGCGGGATCGACCGCGGCCGGGTGGAAGTGACCCACTCGCCGAAGAGCGTCGGCCACGAGCACACCTTCGACACCGACTCGGCAGATGTCGGACGCCTCGAGGCGACGCTGCTCGACCTTGCCGAGTCGGTCGCCCGCCGTCTGCGTCGCCACGACTTGGCGGCCGGATCGCTCCAGCTCAAGCTGCGGTACGAGGGATTCGAGACGCTCACCCGGCAGGCGCCGTTGCCTCGCCAGACGCGCGAGGCGAGGGTCCTCTACGACGCCACGCTCGCCCTCCTGCTCAAGACCCTCGTCGCCGGTCGCGGGGTGCGGCTGATCGGCCTCACCGCCATCAACCTGTCCGAGGCCCAGCAGCTGACACTGTTCGACGCGCCGGACCGCACCGACCGCCTGACGAAGTCGATCGACGCAGTCCGCGGCCGGTTCGGAGAGCGCGCGATCACCCGCGCGCGCTTGCTTCGCGAGGCGCCGCATCGCCGCTTCGACTTCGGCGAGCGGCCCGAAGCGCCATCCAGCGGCGACGAGGAAGGGGCTTGACGAGTCGAACATCCGTTCGATATGATCGCCTCCAGAACCGAACACCTGTTCGAGTGCCCGAGCAGGAACGTCAGCAATCTGGGAGCACACGACATGGCACTCGTCCAGGTACCCCCGACCCAGGCTCGCGTCCGCTGGGACCGCGCCGCGAACCGGCCCTCCGAAGTCAGCGTCGGCGGCCGTCACCTCCACGTCGTCGACCTCGACACGGTCCGCGACGAGCGCGCCGCGTACCCGGCGGGCCGCGGGCCGCGGCTGACGATGGTGGTCCGCACGGAAGACGGCGGACGCGCCGCGATCGCCTACGACGGGCACCGCTGGTTCCTCGAGGCCCTCGAGCCCGCGGCCTGACCGCCCAGGATCCCGTCGCAGCCTACAATTCGGCCCGGCCGCCGCCAAGCCTGGGCCGTTTCCGTGCATGGAGTGGCGGCGCCCTACCCGGAGAACCACGGATGAACGCGGAGCGCCTCAACGACCTGCCCGCGCGCGAGCTCATCGAGCGCATGGCCACCGACGATCCGATCCCCGGCGGCGGTAGCGCGGCCGCCCTCGCGGGCGCGATGAGTGCCAGCCTGATGCGCATGGTCGTGGCCCTCACCGCGGGCCGGCCCGCAGCCGCCGGCCACGAGATTGAGCTGACCGAGATCGCCGTCGCCGCGGCAGGCTGCCAGTCCGAGCTCCTCAACCTCGTCGAGCTCGACTCGATCGCCTACGACGGCGTCATCCGCGCACGGCGGCTGCCCCGCGACACCGACCTCGAGCGCGAGGCGCGCGCGGTGCAGATCGCGGCCGCGACCCGCGAGGCAACGCGCGCCCCGCTGCAGACCGCGCGGCTCGCCGAGCAGGTCCTCTCGCTCGGGGAGCGGCTCGCGCCGATCGGCAGCCGCAACGCGATCAGCGACGTCGGGGTCGGCGCGCTGCTGGCATCGGCCGCTTTGCACGGCGCCGTGCTCAATGTCCGGATCAACCTGCCCGCGCTGGACGCCGACGACCCTCTGCGCCTGGAGGCCGCCGACGAGGTCGCGCGTCTGCTCGACGGCCTCGACGCACGCGAACGCGTGATCCGCGAGCGGGTCGAGGGCGCCATCGGATGACGGCGCGGCTGCTCGACGGGCGGGCGCTGGCGAGCCACCTGCGGACCGAGCTGCGGGAGCGGGTCGAGCGGCTGGCCGCGACCGTCGGCCACGGCCATCCGCCGGTGCTCGCCATCCTGAGCGACGGCCACCACGGCTCCGCCTCGCTGTACGCGGCCAGCCTCGAGCGCGCGGCAAAGAGCGTCGGCGTCGACACCGAGGCCATCGTCGACGGCGACTCCCTCGTCCCGGCCATCGAGCGGCTGAACGACGATCCGCGCGTCGCCGGCATCGTCGTCGCGCAGCCGTTCGAGGACGTCGCGGCGGGACGCCAGCTGGTCGAGCACATCGACCCGGAGAAGGACGTCGATGGCGCCACGCCGACGAGTGCCGGAAGGTTGGCGCGCGGCGAGCCCGCGTTCGTTCCCGCGACCGCGCTGGCAGTCATCGCCATCATCGAGGAGTACGAGGTCCCGGTGGCCGGCCTTCGCGCCGTGATCGTGGGTCGCTCCGCCGTGGTCGGCCGCCCGGTGTTCTCGCTGCTGCTGGCGCGCGACGCCACGGTCGTCGTCTGCCACACCGCCACCCGCGACCTCGTCGCGGAGACGCAGCGCGCCGACCTGCTCGTCGCAGCCGCCGGCGTGCCCGGACTCATCCGCGGGCCGATGGTCCCGCCCGGCGCGATCGTCGTCGACTGCGGCATCAACGCCACGCCCGACGGCATCGTCGGCGACGTCGCCTTCGACGAGGTCGCTCCGCTGGCCAAGGCGATCACCCCGGTGCCGGGTGGCATCGGTCCGGTGACGCCGATGATGGTGCTGCGCCAGCTCGTCGAGGCCGGCGAGCGGAGGGCGTCAGCCGCCGGCTAGGTCGGTGACGATCATCTCGGAGAGCGGGACCGATCCGTCGATGAAGCCGAGGTTCTCCATGATCGCGTAGCCGGTCGTCCATAGCTCCTCGTCGATCGCGCCGCCGGCAAACCCGTCGCCTTCCCACAGCTCGACCGTCGCCTCGAGGACGGATCGGGCGACGTCCGGGTTCTCGGCGATCTCCGGCACGGCCGCCTCGGCGGCCGCGAAGCCAAGATCGGGATCGGAGATCACCGCCGCCTGTGCCGCAGCGGTCGCCTCGACGAAGGCCTGGACGAGCTCGCGGTCCGATGCGAGCAGCTCGTCGCCGACGATCATCCCGGGCCCCGGCAGCGGGGCCACCTCATCGACCGTCAGCAGGTCGACGCTCATGCCGCGACCCTGGAGCTGGAGCGGTTCGTTGTTGCGGAAGCCGGTGATGAGGTCGACGTCGCCGTTCGAGAGCCCGTCGACCTGGTTGAACTGCGGGTACTCGCGCACATTGATGTCGTCGGCGGTCAACCCGCCGGCGTCGAGCAGCGCCAGCAGCGCGTGCCACGATGAGCCGAACTGGCCCGGCGTCCCAACCCGCAGGCCCGCCAGCTCGGCCGGATCGGCCGGGACCGTCCCGTCCTCGCCGATCAGAGCCACCGGAAACGACTGGTACAGCGTCGAGACATAGCGAATCGGGATGCCAGAGGTGCGCGCGATCATCACGTCGGTCGCATCGGCCACGCCGAACTCGGCCTGGCCGTCGGCCACCAGGCGCTGAACGTCCGGCGCCTGGCGATGCTCGATCGTCACTTCCAGGCCGGCATCGGCATAGAAGCCCTCCTGCTGGGCGACGTAGAACGGCGCGAACTGCACGTCCGGCCGGAAGCCGAGCAGCAGGGTCACGGCCCGCATCGGCTCTCCGGCGGATGCGTCGCCGGTCGATCGGGAACCAGCGCAGGCCGCGAGGACAAAGGCGAGCATGAAGACGAGGGCGCGGGTCGGGCGCATCGGTAGTCCTTTCATTGGCTGACGAGCCGCCGCTCGACGATCACCACCCCGCCGTAGAAGACGAGGCCGATGATCGCCAGCACGGTGAGGGCGACGAACATGAGCGGGGTGTCGAAGAGCCCCTGGTTGGCGATGTTGATGAGCACGCCGACGCCGGTGTCGCCGGCGGAGGCCCACTCGGCCACGACCGCACCGATGACCGCCAGGGTCACGCCGACCCGCAGCCCCCCGAAGATGACCGGCAATGCCGAGGGGATCTCGAGCAGGCGAGTGCGCTGGGCCGGAGTGGCGCCGAGGCTGCGGAGCATCTCGGCGAGGAGCGGATCGGTCGCGCGGATGCCGACCATCGTGGCGATCGTGATCGGAAAGAAGACGATGAGCGCGCACACCACCACCCGCGCCGACAGCCCGCCGCCGAACCAGATGTCCAGCAGCGGCGCGAGTGCCAGGATCGGGATCGCCTGTGCGGCGACGATGTAGGGCGACAGCGCGCGCTCGATGGCAAGGCTCTTGGCCAGCGCGATGCCGACCCCGATGGCGACGATCGCACCGATGACGAAGCCGAGCACGATCTCGACGAGAGTGACGCCGACGTGCGGCCAGAGCACGCCCGACTCGATCGCTCGAGCGGCACGCTCCGCGACGACCTCCGGCGCGGGCAGGATGTACTCGGGAAGATCCCCGACGACCGTGACCACCTTCCAGATCGCGAGGAAGACCGCGAGGCTCAGCAGCGCGGAACCGATGCGCTTCATGCCACCTCCGGCGCCTCGGCCCATGGCCGTAGCTCGAGGGCATGGACCGATGCGAGCGCCTCGCGCACCTCGGCCGCCAGCTCCGCGGCGTGCGGGTCGCCGGGCAACGCCACCGGTCGCGGACGTGGGAGGTCCACCTCGACGATCCGCGCGACCCGCCCTGGACGCGGAGTCATGATTACGACCCGATCGGCGAGGGCGACCGCCTCGGCGACGCTGTGCGTGACAAGGATGACGGTCCGCGGCCGCTCGAGCCAGAGGCGCTGGAGCTCGGCGTCGAATGTCTCCCGAGTCAGGGCATCGAGCGCGCTGAACGGTTCGTCGAGCAGAAGCACTGGCGGGTCGACGACGAGCGCCCGTGCCAGGCCCACGCGCTGGGCCAGGCCGCCGGACAGCTCGCGCGGCTTCAGCCGCGCAACCTTCGTGAGCCCGACCCGCTCGAGCACGTCGATGGTCCGAGCCCGACGCTCGTCCGGCTCGACGCCCGCCAGCTCCATCGGCAGCGCCGCGTTGTCGAGCACCGAACGCCACGGCACGAGGCGCGGCTGCTGGAAGGCAAGGCCGACCCGCCCGTCGCCGGCTTTCGGCTGGGCGCCGCCCACCGCAACGGCGCCCGCATCCGGTGTCTTGAGCCCGGCGACGACCCGCAGCAGCGTGCTCTTGCCACAGCCGTTCGGGCCGATCACCACGGTGAACGAGCCAGCCGTGACCTCCAGGTCCAGCCGGGCGAGCGCATCGATCGCACCGCCCGCCGTCGCGAAGCGCGCGTCGACACCGGCGAGTGAGATGCCGAGTCCGGTGGGGTTCCGTGACATCGTGGCTCCGTGACGTGGTGGGCCATCGCGCACGGGGCATCGGACCGCGACCCACGCGATGGCCAGCGTCGCAGCGACGCCGGGCGCTCGCGGAGCGCGCTCGTCTTCTCCCTTCCGGACTGTCACCGTCGGCCCTGTCTGCCCCGGCGAGCGCCGGAGGTCAGGTCGGCCGCATCGGTAGCTGGATCGATGCGGTTCGCGGGCTGGCTCGCCGTTCAGCGAGCCGACCGCCGGTGGGGACTTTCACCCCGCCCCGAAGACGATGGATGGTTCGATTGGGCCGATCGTGGCAGTTGCGCCTATCGAGGTCAACTGCAGGTGTGACCGGCCGCCGGGTCGTCGAAATCCCGCCGGACGACCCAGCCAGGCCGGGTTCGGGCGACAGATCGGCTCAGACTTCCGACGCGGGACCACCGGAGCGACGGCCCTTTCCGAGCTGCCAGCGCATGATCAGCAGGACCACGAGGCCGATGACGACGGCGTAGATCAGGTACTCGTACGGCTTGATGGCCGCCTCGATCTGCTGGTAGTTCTCGCCGACCACGAACCCGGCGCCGATGAGCGCCGCGTTCCAGGGCAGCGAGCCGAGCGTGCTGAAGAGGACGAAGCGGCCGATCGGCATGCGGGCGATGCCGGCGGGATAGCTGACGAACGTGCGCACGAGCGGCACCATCCGGCCGAGGAAGACGGCCCACGAGCCCCAGCGCTCGAACCAACGGTCCGCCCGATTCAGGTCGTCGGCACCGATCCCGACGTAGCGTCCGTATCGGTCCAGCAGGGGTCGGCCACCCCAGAGGCCGATGGCGTAGCCGACCAGCGCGCCGATCAGGCTGCCGAGGGTGGCGAACGCGACGGTCAGCAGGAAGTTCCAGGGTAGGCCGGTGAGCGGCTCGACGACCGATGGGTCCGTCGCCGACTGGCTGACCTTCCAGCCGGCCATCGGCAGGATCACCTCGGAAGGAATCGGCGCCACGATCGTCTCGAGCGCCACAGCGACGGCCACACCGACGTAGCCGACCGCGTCGTACATCGAGAGGACGAACGGGATGACCTCGCGGTCGATGAAGTCGAGCAGCGATCAGCCCTCGACCGGCTCGTTCGGCGCGCCCTGGTTCGGAGCGGCCGCGGGCGGAGCCACGCGACGCGGCACCGCCACACGCCTGGGACCGGACTCCATCCGGGCGAGCTCGCGCTCATGCGCGCGCTCGTCGACGCGGAGAACATGGACGGCGACGAGGATCGACAGCAGTGCGGCGCCGGCGATCCAGCCGCCGAGCACGTCGATCGGGTAGTGCGCGCCGAGGTAGATGCGAGTCGCGCTGATGGCACCGATGAGGACGACCGCCGCGGCGTACGCGCTCACGCCCTGGCGGAAGTCGTGCGCCAGGCGGGCGACGCAGAACGCCGTCAGCCCATAGAGGACGGTGGCGCGCAGTGCGTGGCCCGCCGGAAAGTCGGCGATGTCGTCGAGGCCGATCTCGTTGAGGTCGAAGAGGGCGTTGACGAGCGTCGGCAGGCTGATCGCCTCGGCCGAGGTGAAGTACTTCAGCGCCCATTCCATCGGGAAGCACAGCGTGCCGAGGGCAAGGAGGAACGCGAGGTCGCGACGTCCTCGCGAGAGGGCCAGCAGACCGAGCGCGGCGAAGGCGAGCGCGACGAACCAGCCGCTGCCGAGCGCGCTGATGCCGATGATGAGGGTGTCGAGGATCGGGATGTTGGCTTCGACCCATACGTGGACAGGCACGACGACGGTCCGCATCAGCCACTCCTCGGGCACGGTGGAGCCGCCGGTGACGGTGCGCTTGAGCATGATCAGCCAGAACAGCGCGGGCAGCGCGATCATCGACAGGAGGAACGCCGCGGCCGGGCTGGGGACGGCTCCGCCCAGCCGATGTGCGGCCTCGTCGTGAACGACGAGGCGGCTCATGAGGTCCGGCAGCCGTCGCACGGAACGTAGTATGGACCGATGCCGCCCCTTCCGTTGACCGGCCGGGACCTCACCATCGACAACGTCATCGAGGTCGCGCGGGGCCGGCGGGCCATCGCACTCGACCCCGGGGCAGCGGACCGGATGCGGGCGTCACGCGCCGTGATCGAGCGACTGGTGGCCGACGGTGCGACCGTCTACGGCGTCACCACCGGGTTCGGCGACCTGGCCGACACGCGCGTCGATCCTGGCCAGACGGCCACCCTTCAGCGCAATCTCGTCCGATCGCACGCCGCCGGCGTCGGCGATCCGCTGCCCGACGAGGTCGTGCGGGCGATGCTCCTCCTGCGCGCCAACGCCCTGGCGGTCGGGCTGTCCGGGGTTCGCGTCGAGGTTGTCGAGCTGCTGACGGCGATGCTGAACGCCGCGATCCACCCGGTCGTGCCTTCGCGCGGCAGCCTGGGAGCATCCGGCGACCTCGCTCCGCTGGCGCACATCGCACTCGTGCTCATCGGCGAGGGCGAGGCCACCGTCGACGGCGCGGGGCCCGGTCCAGGGGGTGAGGCGCTGGCGCGCGCCGGGCTCGAGCCGATCGAGCTCCAGGCCAAGGAGGGGCTGGCGCTGCTGAATGGGACGCAGCTGATGGCCGGCCTCGGCGCGCTCGCCCATCACGACGCGCTGCGGCTGGCGCTGACCGCCGACGTCGTCGGGGCGATGAGCCTCGAGGCCATGCTCGGCACCGGCGCCGCATTCGCCGAGGCGCTGGTCGGCGCCAGGCCGCATCCTGGGCAGGTCGCATCGGCCCGGCACCTCCGGGAGCTGCTGGCCGACAGCGAGATCTGGGCATCGCACCGAGCCGACACCGAGCACCGCGTGCAGGACGCCTACAGCCTCCGCTGCATGCCGCAGGTGCACGGCGCGGCGCGTGACGCGCTCGCCGAGCTCGAGCGGGTCCTCCGTATCGAGCTCAACGCCGCCACCGACAACCCGCTCGTCTTCCCATCGGGCGAGGTGATCAGCGGCGGCAACTTCCACGGCGAGCCCCTGGCGCTGGCGCTCGACTACGCGACGATGGCGGTCGCCGAGCTCGGGTCGATCTCCGAGCGCCGCACCGCACGGCTCGTCGACGCGCACCTGTCGGCCGGCCTGCCGCCCTTCCTTGCCGAGCAGCCGGGCATCGAGAGCGGGCTGATGATCGCGCATTACAGTGCGGCCGCTCTCGTCAACGAGCTCCAGACGCTGGCGCATCCGTCGTCGGTCGACAGCATCCCGACCAGCGCGAACCAGGAGGACCACGTCAGCATGGGTGCCACCTCGGCGCTCCACCTGCGAGCGGCCGTCCAGCACGCGGAGCACGTGATTGCGATCGAGGCGCTGTGCGCCGCGCAGGGCATCGACTTCCGGGCGCCGCTGCGGCCGGGTGGCGGCGTGGCAGCCGCCCATGCTGCCCTTCGCGCCCGCGTGACTCACCTGGACACCGACCGATCGCCGTCGCCCGACATCGCCGCCGCCTGGGAGCTCGTCCACTCCGGCGAGCTGCTCGCCAACGGCGCGACCCAGCGGGCACATGCCTGACTTCGAGCTCGTCCTGCTCGACGAGGACAGCTTCGACGACATCCCCAACCCCGCACAGCCCGGCGCTCGTTGCCAGACCTGCGACTACTGGGAGCGGCTCGACGGCGGCCGGGAGGCACCGGCCGCGGATGCCGCAGATACGACTACGCGGGCGAGTCTCAAGCGGCAGCGGCTGATGGGCGCTCGCGACCTGGCCGGCTCGTACGGGATGCTCGCCTATCGCACCGATGCCGTCGCCCGGACCGCGATCGGCTACGCGCAATTCGGCCCGCTGAGCGCGTACCCGCGCGCCCAGACGATTCGCGACCGCTATCCCCAGCTGCCTGACTCGCCGGCGCCGTGGGTCATCACCTGCCTCCAGGTCGTGGCGGGGACCGAGAGTCGCGAGCCAGCCGCGGTCGAGCTGCTGAACGGCGTCTGCGACGAGCTCGACCGGCGCGGCATCATCGCCGTGGAGGCGTACCCAGAGTTGGTAGACGATGGGTGGCTGCCCTCGCCCGGGCCGGCATCGGTGTACGAGGCCTCCGGCTTCGAGCGGGTCGCCGGCGACGAGCGATTCCCCGTGTACCGGCGGGAGCTGACGGGTGAGACCGATGCGGACGCCTGGTCCGACCTCCTGCGCGCTTCGACGCCGGATGAGGGTGACGATTGGCCGCTGCCGCTGCCGCCGAAGGGCGATCCCGACGACCTCTTCCGTCTGCCCCCCGAAGGCCCGAAACGACCGAACCCGTTCGGCGAGGACTGACCGATGCTGGAGGCCGGGTTCTGGGGACTGCTGGCCGGGTCGTCGCTCGTGCTCGGCGCGGCCCTCGGCATCTGGCTGCCGATCCCGCGGCGGATCGTCGCGCTGATCATGGGCTTCGGCGCGGGCGCGCTCGTCTCCGCCCTGGCATTCGACCTCACCGAGGAGGCCTTTGCAGAGGGCGGGGCCGTCCTTACGGCCATCGGTCTCGCTGCCGGCGGGCTGACCTTCTTCATCGGCGACGTCCTCATCGAGTCGGGTGCCGGCAAGGCGGGAGCGGCCGGCCTGGCCATCGCCCTGGGCGCCCTGCTCGACGGCCTGCCCGAGTCGTTCGTGCTCGGCGCGTCCCTGATCGGTGGTGCGGGCGTATCGGTCTCGTTCCTCGTCGCCGTGCTGCTGTCGAACCTGCCCGAAGGCCTCGCGGGTGCTCGAGACATGCGTGCGGGCGGGCACTCGATCCGATGGATCCTCGGCCTGTGGTCCGGCGTGGCCATCGCATCGGGCGTCGCCGCGGCCATCGGCTTCGTCCTCATCGGCTCGATGGCTGGCGAGCCCCGAGGACTGGCGAAGGCCTTCGCCGCCGGCGCGATCCTGACCATGCTGGCCGACACGATGTTTCCCGAGGCCTACGAGACCGGCGGAAAGGGCGTCGGGCTGGCCACGCTCCTCGGATTCGCCCTCGCCTTCTTCTTCTCGGCGGTCCTCGAGTGACATCAACTGCGGCGGGCGCGTCATGGTCGGCATCGACACGGTGAGGAGCCCGGCTTCACCCATCGGGTGACGTCCTGGGACCAGCGAGGACGAGATGGACACGACCCCACGACCAGCTGCTCAGGGGGCAGACTCCGCGGGCGACGCGAGGCCGCCTCGCTCCGGGCCACCGCGGCCGGCCCTGATCGGCGTCGGCGTTCTCGCCGCGATCGTGGCGATCCTCCTGGCCGTTTTCTTCCTCCGACCGGATCCCGATCCCACCGCCGAGACCGGATCGAGTCCCACGGTCGCGCCCGCATCGCCCACTGCCGAGCCGACTGCCGCCGCCTCGTCCCCGTCGCCCGAGTCGACCCCATCACCAACGGCCGAGCCAGTCACCGGATGGCAGGAAGCCGCAGCCTTCGGCGCCGAAGGCACGATCGAACGCGCGGAGTCCGCCGCGCGGACCTCGGACGGGTTCATCGCCGTGGGCACGTGGTACGGCGCCGTGGACATGCCGCACTCTGGGCCGGTGCCCCAGGAAGGGCGGGTCTGGCATTCAGTCGACGGGCGATCGTGGGAGGACGTCACGCCGGAGCGCACGTTCGCCGATGCTGGCCTGAGCCACGTGTATCAGGCCGATGACGGGACGTTGATCGTGCTCGGCACGCTGCATGAGGCCAGCGAGGACGCGACACCGATGGCCTGGGAGTCAGCGGATGGACGCGACTGGAGCGAGACCTCGATCGGCCTGACCGGCTACTGGCGGGTCGAGCGGCTGGCCCACGGCGCTCGCGGCTACCTCGCGCTGATCAGCATCGCACCGGACATCTTTCGCGAGGCCGATTCAGGCCTGTGGCTGTCCGCCGACGGTCGTAGCTGGGAGATGGTTCGCGCCGCGGCGACTGGCGAGCAGTTCTTCGACATCGGAGCCGGGGACGACGGGTTCGCGGCCACCGGGTCTCGCGGCGAGGCCTTCGCGCCCTTCACAATGGCCTCGTCGGATGGCCGGACCTGGATCGACGCCACGGCCGCACCTGGAGGGCCGATCGCGGACCGCGGCGGCGACTGGGTTTCCATCGGCGGGACGCCCGCCTCCGAGACGCGACCCACGGAGGCGCCGGTGTGGTCCTCGGCAAACGGGCTGGAGTGGTCGGAGGCCGGGAGCATTCCGCTGTACCCGGTCCCGCCAGACACCGAGTTCGCTGACGGGTGCTCTGACCTGGTCGCGGACCTCCACTCGGCCGGACCGTGGCTCATCGCGAACGCCGCCGCAGGATACGCGATCTGCAGCGAGGGTCGCATCGAGACCTACGGCAGCCAGAGCATCTCGCGTGATGGTCGGAGCTGGGAGGTGCTGCCGTTCCCCGCCTTCTCCTTCGAGGGAGCGGGCATGCGCGGATCTCAGGTCAACGCCGCCTTTGTCGAGGGCGACACGCTGATCCTCGTCGGCCACGCCTCATCACGGGCCACGTTCTGGTTCAACGAGGCTCCCTGACGACAGCTCGCCGTATCATCGGCGCATGACGGCCGTCCAGCCCCGCAGCGGTCCGCGCACCGTCCGCGCCTCGCGAGGCTCCGAGCTCTCCTGCAAGGGATGGCAGCAGGAAGCCGCCCTCCGGATGCTCATGAACAACCTCGACCCTGAGGTGGCCGAGGATCCGGACAACCTGGTCGTCTACGGCGGGACCGGCCGGGCGGCGCGCTCCTGGGAGGCCTTCGACGCGATCGTCGCCGAACTCCAACGCCTGGAGAACGACGAGACGCTGCTCATCCAGTCCGGCAAGCCGGTCGGCGTCTTCCGTACGACGCGCGACAGTCCGCGGGTGCTGATCGCGAACGCGAACCTCGTGCCGCACTGGGCGACCTGGGAGCAGTTCCGGGAGCTGGAACGCAAGGGCCTCACGATGTACGGCCAGATGACCGCCGGCTCATGGATCTACATCGCGACCCAGGGAATCATCCAGGGCACGTACGAGACGTTCGCCGAGGCCGCGCGCCAGCACTTCGGCGGCAGCCTCGCCGGGACGGCGACGATCACCGCCGGCCTGGGCGGCATGGGCGGCGCCCAGCCGCTGGCGGTCACGATGAATGGCGGCGCCGCGCTCGTCGTCGAGGTGGACGAGGCGAGGGCACGCCGCCGTCTGGAGGCCGGCTACGTCGACGAGCTCACCGGTGACCTCGACGACGCCGTGACGACGGTCGACCGGTGGCGGCAGGACCGCATCGGTCAGTCGGTGGCGCTCGTCGCCAATGCCGCTGACGTCCTGCCGGAATTGGTCCGCCGCGCTTGGCGCCCCGACCTCGTCACCGACCAGACCAGCGCACACGACCCGCTCAGCGGCTACGTTCCAGCCGGCCTCTCCCTGACCGATGCGCTCGCCCTGCGCGCGAGCGACCCCGACGACTACGTCCGGCGCGCCAAGGCCTCGATGGCTGAGCACGTGCGCGCGATGCTCGCCTTCCAGCGGAGCGGTTCCGTGACGTTCGACTATGGCAACAACATCCGTGCCTTCGCCCGCGAGGCGGGCGTCGAGAACGCCTTCGACTTCCCCGGTTTTGTGCCCGCCTTCATCCGTCCGCTGTTCTGCGAGGGCAAAGGCCCGTTCCGGGTCGCGGCGCTGTCTGGCGAGGTGGCGGACATCGCGCGCATCGACCGCGCGCTGGCGGAGCTCTTCCCCGACGACGAAGGACTCCAGCGCTGGCTGCGGCTCGCCGCCGAGAAGGTCCCGGTCCAGGGCCTGCCCGCACGGATCTGCTGGCTCGGCTACGGCGACCGGGCGCGCGCCGGCCTGGCCATCAACGAGCTCGTCGCCACGGGCGAGGTCGCCGCGCCGATCGTCATCGGCCGCGACCACCTCGACGCCGGCTCGGTGGCCAGCCCGAACCGCGAGACCGAGGCGATGCGCGACGGCTCCGACGCGATCGCCGACTGGCCGATCCTCAACGCCCTCGTCAACACGGCTGCGGGCGCGACGTGGGTGAGCTTCCACCACGGCGGAGGCGTCGGCATCGGCTACAGCCTCCACGCCGGGATGGTCGTCGTAGCCGACGGCACGCCCGAGGCTGCCGCCCGCCTGGAGCGCGTGCTGACCAGCGACCCGGGCATGGGCGTCCTGCGCCACGCCGACGCGGGCTACGAGCGCGCGCTCGACGTCGCCGACGAACGCGGGGTGCGCATCCCGATGCACACCGACGGCTGAGTCGATGGACGTCGCCGGTCTCCTCAAGCTGACGCACGTCGCGCTGGCGATGGCCCTCGTCACCGGCATCGTCGGACGCTGGCTGCTGCTCGCGGCCGCGCAGCGCAGCGAGCGGCTCGAGCGCACCCAGGCGCTGCTGGAGGCGTCGGAGCCATTCGAGATGATCGTGCGCGTCAGCTCGTTCCTGGTTCTCGCGGCTGGCCTCCTGACCGCGTGGGCGCAGAGCTATCCCTGGCTGGGCCTCACGACGGGGTGGATGCTCGCGGCGCTCGTCCTCTCCCTCGGGCTCTTTCTGCTCGTTCCGACGGTCTTCCTGCCGAGGGGCCGGCGCTTCGCCGTCGCCCTCGATGGGGCTCGCGCGGCCGGCGAGGTCACCCCGGAGCTTCGTGCCTCGTTCGCCGATCCGACCCTGCGTGCTGCGCACATCGCCGAGCTTGGAGCCCTGGCGATCATCGTGGCGCTCATGGTCCTCAAGCCGTTCTGACACCGCCGATGCCGCGCTCACCACACCAGCCGCTGCCCGGCGCCCCGGATCCGTGGGTGGGGTCGAGCATGCCGCCGTTCCGTTCGCGTCCGCCGTATGTGATGAGCGAGATGATCGCCGCCGAGCCCGCGGTCGCCGAGCGCCTCGTCCGACGCCTCGCGAAGGACGCAACACTCGATCGAGTTGCAGCCGAGATTCGCGAGGCCGTCGACTCCGGCCGTCCCATCCAGACGACCGGATGTGGAACCAGTGAGCACGCGGCGATGGGCATCGCGATGCTCGTCAGCGAGGCGCTGAACCTCCCCGCCGGTCACGAGGTCCGAGCGGCGCAGGCCCTCGAGACGTTGCGAAAGCCGCTCGCCAACGGCTTGCTGCTGGCCGTCTCGCACGAGGGCGGCACGCACGCGACCCTCGAGGCCATGCGTGCCGCACAGGCCGCCGGCGCCACGACCGCGCTGATCACCGTCGGCGCCGGATCGCCCGGCGCGGCGCTGGCGGACCTCGTCATCACCACCGAGGAGCAGGACCAGAGCTGGTGCCACACCGTCGGATACTTGGCGCCACTGGTCACGGGGATGGCGCTGGCGGCGAAGCTGCGACGAACGCGCCTCGACGCGGCGGCCATTCGCGCGCTCCTCGACGTCAGCCAGGATGCCCACGGCGCTGCCGAGATCGCGGCGGCCCTGGTCGCGACCGATCGCATCGTCGCGGCCGGGGCAGGGCCGGACGCGATCAGCGCTCGCGAGCTGGCGCTCAAGATCAGCGAGGGTCCGCGGCTCGCTGCGACGGCGTTCGAGCTCGAGACCGTGCTCCACGGCCACCTCGCGGCCGTCACCCGCTGGACCGGCTTGGTCGTCGTCCTGACCGATGGATCGCCGGCGGTCCTCGCCCGCGCGCACAGGCTCCTCGCCGCGGCGAAGGCGCTGTCCGTGCCGGCGGCCGCGATCATCGGCGACGAGATCGCCGGCGAGCTCGACCCCGACGAGACACCCGCGGGCCGGATCGAGCTACCACATACCGGCCGCGTGCCCGCGCTCGCGGGGTCGTTGCTGGCATCGGCGATCGCGCTCCAGCTGCTCACCGAGCGCCTCGCCCGCGCCCGCAGCATGAACCCGGACACGCTCGGTCGTGAGGACGCCGCCCAGGCTGCCGCCCACGCCTGACCGCTAGGTGCGGAGGCGCTCGAAGAGGCGAACGTAGAACCGCAGGTTGTGGAGCGTGGCCAGCCGCTCGGCGGAGGTATCTCCGACCTTGAACAGGTGGTGCAGGTAGGCCGCCGAGTGGCGTCTGCAGACCGGGCAGTCGCAGCCGTCCTCGATCGGTCCGTGCGCGACCCGGTACGGCGCGTCGTGAATGCGCACCGCGCGGAAGAAGTCGTCACCCGGCGCGGGCCGGCGCGCGGCCCAGCCATCGCGGAACGCGTACAGGCGACCGTGGCGCGCGTCGCGGGTCGGCAGCGCGCAGTCGAACACCGAGTAGCCGATGGCGAAGGCGTTGACCACGTGGTCCGGCCGGCCCACCCCGAGCGCGTGCTTGGGCGCCTCGGCCGGCAGCGAGTCAGCGACCCAGCGCATCGGCTCGTCGAGCAGCGTGCCATCGGCGGCGAGCGGCCAGCCGCCGAAGCCGTAGCCGTCGAAGCCGATCTCGGCCAGCGCGGTCGCGCAGTGCCGCCGCAGCGACTCGACCCCGCCGCCCTGGACCACGGCGAAGATCCTCGGGGCCACGCCGCCCCGCTGCGCGACCTGGCGGTCGAGCTCGTCCCGGCAGCGCCGCGCCCAGCGCACGGTCCGCTCGACACTGCGTTCCTGCTCGGCTTCGGGGGCTTCCGCATCGGTGCAGTCGTCGAGGCAGACGACCACGTCGCTGCCGAGCTGGAGCTGGAGGTTCACGATCCGCTCTGGGGTCAGGTTCCACTTCTCGCCGGTCGCCGGCTCGCGGAAGATGACCTCGTTGTCGCGGATGACTCCACGGTTCGGGTCCTGGCGAATGAGGCTCCAGACCTGGAAGCCGCCCGAGTCGCTGATGACCGGCCGATCCCAATCCATGAACCGATGGATGCCTCCGGCCGCCTGCACCACCCGCGCGCCGGGCCGCCGCAGCAGGTGGAAGGCGTTCACGACGACCCCCTCGACGCCGACGGTCCGCAGGTCCTCGCTGCTCACCCCGCGCACGCCGGCGCGGGTCGCGTCCGGCAGGAAGCTCGGCACGGCCAGGGTGCCGCGGCCGGTGACGAGTGGCTCACCCATGCAGGCTGAGCACGAACACAAGCTCGTTCGGGACCGATGCCTCACGCGCGTCGCTGACCCGCGTTTCCGCGGCCAGGTCGTCGAGGCGTCGCCGATACGTGGCCGCCATTCCGCGCCGGCCACCGCCGAGGGATCGCGACGGGAAGGTGATGACCGCGTACCGCGCATCCAGCGCGTGCAGCACGCGCGTCGCCGCAGACGGATCCTGCCGATCGAGCAGCGGGACGAGCTTGAGGAGCAGGGCGACATCGGCGTGGACTTGGGGTGGGCCGTCGGCGACGAGGTCGCCGGCGTGGATCGCGTGCGGCTGGCCGACCAGCTCGAGGAACTCGCCGGCCACCTCGAGCGATCGACGATCGACGTCTGAGGCGTGGTATGTCGCGGTGCGCGGCAGCCCCATCCATGGCAGAGCCAGCGGCCCGAGCCCGCAACCGAGGTCGAGCAGGGCCCGGGGTGGGCCCCCGGTCAGCTCCCAGATCGGCGCGAAGAAGCGCTCGAGGTACCGCAGCCGCTCGGCGGTCGAGGCATGGGTCCGCAGCGCCTCGGCGCAAGCGGCTCGGAACCCCGGGTCCGTGACGTCACCGCCCCAGGCCGTGCGGACCGCAGCCAGGGCGTCCGTCGCCCGCGCCCCCCGATACGCGCCGACGGCCTGATGCAGCCGGCGCTTCACGCGCTTCACCGCGTCATCCGCGTTCCGCGCCTTCGGCAGCTCCTCGGCGGCCAGCCGGTCGAGCAGGACCCGGTCGACGTCGCGGTAGCGTGCGGAGCGGAGCACGCGGTCGACGATCGGCTCGGTCATTCGCGTCGCAGGCGGAGCAGCAGGTCGTACGCCGAGCGCCGGGAGAGGCCACGCCGCTCGACCAGCAACGCCTGGATCGCACGCGCCGGGGCTCCGCCATCCAGGAGCAGGCGCGCGTCCGCCTCGGCTTCGGCGCTGGGTGCCGGCGCTTCGGTCGCGCCGCCGATGACGATCGTGGACTCGCCACGAATCTCGCCCTCGGCTTCGAGCTCGGAGACAATCTGCGACAGCGTCCCACGCTGGTAACGCTCCTGTGGCTTGGTCAAGCTCCGTGCGAGGCAGGCGGGCCGGTCGCCGAGGGTGGAGAGTGCGTCGCGCAGCGCACCGGTCAGGCGGCGCGGCGCTTCGAAGGCGACGAGGGTCGCCGGATCGCTCGCGACCGCCTCCAATGCCGCCCGGCGCGCGGCGGCCGCCCGCGGCAGGAAACCGATGAAACGGAACGGGTGCGGCGGCAGGCCCGACGCCGACAGGGCGGTCGTGACGGCGGACGCGCCCGGGACGCTGGTCACACCGATCCCCGCGTCGATCGCCGCGCGGACGAGGCGGTAGCCGGGGTCGCTGATGAGCGGCGTGCCGGCGTCGGTCACGAGCGCGACATCGTCGCCGGCGCTGAGGCGTCCGAGCAGCTCGGCCGTTCGAACCGCCTCGTTATGATCGTGGTAGCTGACGGCCCGCGGTCGGAGGCCGTGGTGGCGAGCAAGGGTCGCGAAGTGGCGGGTGTCCTCGGCCGCGACGACGCTAGCGGCCCGAAGCGTCTCTCGAGCTCGCGGGCTCAGGTCGTCGGAGTTCCCGATCGGCACGGCGACGAGGTAGAGGGTGCCGGTCATGCGGCGAGCGTACCAGCCCGCTAGGATCGGTCAGGTGCCGGGCTTGATCGAATGCGTCCCCAACTTCAGCGAGGGACGCCGACCAGAGGTGGTCGAGGAGATCGTGCACGCCATCGGACAGATCGACGGCGTCACGGTCCTCGACCATTCCCTCGATCCCACCCACAACCGCAGCGTCGTCACCTTCGCCGGCAGCGCGGAACCGGTGGTGCGCGCCGCGACCGCGGGCGTCGGCCGCGCGCTCGAGCTCATCGACATGGAGCAGCACACCGGAGCCCATCCCCGGATCGGCGCCGTCGACGTGATCCCCTTCGTGCCGCTCGGCTCGACCCGCCTCGAGGAGTGCGTGGACTTGGCGCGCCGGTTCGGCGAGCAGATCGCGATGCGCTTCGACCTGCCCGTGTATCTCTACGGTGCGGCGGCCATCCGCGCCGATCGCCGACGGCTCGCGGACGTCCGCCGCGGCCAGTACGAGGGCATCCGCGACGAGATCGGCTCGCTGCCAGCGCGCGCGCCGGACTACGGCCCCGCTCGCGTCCATCCGAGAGGCGGCGCGGTCGCGGTCGGCGCCCGCAAGCCGCTCATCGCCTTCAACATCAACCTGCGGACCGACGAGCTGGCCGTCGCGATCAAGATCGCCACGGCGATCCGAGAGAGCTCGGGCGGCATGCCGGCCGTCCAGGCCATGGGCGTGCTCCTCGACAATCCCGGCAGCCGGCCGATGGCGCAGGTGAGCACCAACCTTATCGACTGGGAGCGGACCGGCATCTCGGCCGTCGTGCGCGAGGTGCGACGGCTGGCGCGTGAGGCCGGCACCGACATCGAGCACTGCGAGCTCATCGGCCTGGCGCCAACGGGCGCCCTCCTCGAGGTTGCCGCCGACGCGCTCGGTCTCGTCGACTTCGGCGCCGATCAGGCGCTCGAGCTGCGCCTTGCGCGAGACCGATGACGAACCGGTGCGTGGCGGCCCCGACGGTGGCAGCCGGCTTGCAATGTGAACCGCGTGCGGAACGTCAAGACGGCGACCATGAAGGCAGGCACCGCGCCGACAGGGCGACCGAATCGGATCCTCATCGCGCTGGCCGCCGCCTGGATGATCGTGTCGCTGGCCTTCGGGGGAGCCGTGGCGGCCGATCCGGGCGCCGGACAGGCACCGCCGCCTCGGGCGACGACCGCCGACCGAGCCGCTCAGCCCTGATCGGCGCTCGGGGGCCCGGGCGCTAGACTCCGAGGCCCATGAGCCTTCGGTCCGAGATCTCTCGAGCGATCGCCGATGCGCGAGACCGCGCGGCCGCGTCCGGCGCCCTGGCGATCCCCCACGACGCTCCCCTCCCGCCGATCGGCCTCGAGCGGCCCGCCAACCCGGGACACGGTGACTGGGCCAGCAACGCGGCCATGCAGCTCGCTCCCGTCGCGCGAGCCGCTCCACTCAGCATCGCCAAGTCGCTGCTCGAGCACTTCGAGCCGCCGCCGTCCGTCGCTGAGGTCATGGTCGCCGCGCCGGGCTTTTTGAACTTCCGCCTCGATCCGGCCTGGGTCGCGGCGCAGGTCGGTCCGATCCGCGTGGCCGGCCCGGCGTACGGCCGCGGAACGGCGACCGAGCCGAAGCGCATCGACGTCGAGTTCGTGAGCGCCAACCCCACCGGTCCGCTCCACATCGGCAACGCGCGCGGCGCCTTCGTCGGCGACGTCCTCTGCCGCGTCCTCGAGGCGGCCGGCCACGACGTGACGCGCGAGTACTACTTCAACGACTTCGGCGGCCAGGTGAAGGCGCTCGGCGGATCGGTCCGCGCGCTGCGGGCGGGGACGCCGCTCCCCGAGGACGGGTATCGCGGCGACTACGTGAAGGAGATGGCCGCATCGGTCCCGGAGGAAGTGGTGGGCGAGGCTGCGGCCGCCGGGCCGGACGAGGCCGACTGGATCTACGGACGGTGGGCATCCGAGGTCCAGCGGCGCGGAATCGAGGCCAGCCTCGAGGAACTTGGCGTCCACTTCGATGTGTGGACGACGGAGAGCTCGATCCACGACGATGGCTGGGTGGCCCGCGGTGTCGAGCGCCTGCGCGAGGCCGGCTACGTCTACGAGTCCGAGGGCGCGACCTGGTTCCGCTCGACCGCCTTCGGCGACGACCGTGACCGCGTGATCTATCGGTCCAACGGAGGGCCGACCTACTTCGCCGCGGACATCGGCTATGTCAGCGAGAAGTTCAGCCGTGGCTTCGATGAGCTCGTCTACGTGTGGGGCGAGAACCATCACGGCGCGGTGGCGCGGCTGCTCCATGCGGCCGAGGCGCTTGGCCACGATCCGGAGGCCGTCCGCATCCTGCTCTATTCCTGGGTCCGCTTCGTCCGCGAGGGTGAGGCGGTCAGCATGAGCAAGCGCTCCGGCGAGTTCGTGTCGCTCGACGACCTGATGGCCGAGGTCGGCGCCGACCCGGTTCGCTGGTTCTTCGCCTCTCGCGCGTTCACGAGCGGCATCGACTTCGACCTCGAGCTCGCCAAGCGCCAGAGCCACGAGAACCCCGTCTACTACGTGCAGTATGCGCATGCCCGGGCGTCGTCGATCCTGCGCCACGCCTCCGAGGTCGGCGCCGCCCCGAGCGACGAGCGCGCCGGAGAGCTGCTGGTGCACCCGTCCGAGCTGGCCCTCACCCGCCACCTCCTCGACCAGCCCGATGCGGTCGGCACCGCGGCCGACCGCCGCGAGACGCACGAGGTGCCGCGCTACGCCTATGAGCTGGCGAGCGCCTTCAGCGCCTTCTACCGCGACTGCAAGGTGCTCAGCGAGGACGCCGACCTGTCGGCCGCGCGACTGGCGCTGGTGGACGCGACGCGATCGGTCCTGGCCAACACGCTCGGGCTGCTCGGGATCACCGCCCCGGACTCGATGTAGGCAGCGACTTCAGCCGTCGGCGGCGGCGATCGCGCGGCGCAGGATCTCCTGGCTGCTGCCGTGGGCGACGAGCACGTCGCCGCCGTCGAGCTCGCTGACCGAGGCCGGGAAGCCGAGGCGCGGGATGACCGCGTTGTAGGCCTCGACGAACTCGTCGGCGTCCTGCGGCGTGTCCCAGGCCAGGCGCCAGGCGACCGCGAAGCCGTCGGCGGGACCGGTGACGGTGACCGCGCGATCGCCGCCCCAGCCCGCGCTTGCGGTGCGCGCCTGCTCGAGCTCGATGCCGTGGTACTCGAGGATCATGCGCAGGAAGGCCTGGCCGATCGGCGTATCGTCGACCTCTGTCCAGTCCTCGCCGAGTGCCGCCGCCAGGTCGGGCCCCTCGACGGGGATCGGGTCCTCGCGCGGATCCCACTTGTCGATGTCGATGATCTGCTCGGTCGAGTCCGGTGGGTCCTCGAAGGCGGCATCGATGGCACCGAAGTCTGGCGCCGTCGGGTCGCCGCTGAGCGCGCCCGCCCACAGGAGGCCCTCCTCGTAGGGGAAGACCACCAGGTATTCGACCAACCACGAGGGGATGCCGGTCGTGTCGGGCGGTGGGTTGCTCGTGATCTCCAGCAGATCCTGGGGCGTCAGGTGCTGCAGGGCCCAGGCGAGCATCACGACCGACGCGTCGCCTTCGACGAGCGCGGTGCGCGCCAGCCCACGGTCGTCCTGCCCCTCGGCGTCGCGCTCGAGCGAGTCGATGCCGAAGGCCGCGTCCTGCAGCGCGTGCGCGTACTCGTGGGCGTATGTGAACTTGGCCAGCGCGTTGAGGCCCTCATCGGTCACGACCACCATGCGCTGCTCGTCGTGGTCGTAGAAGCCGAGCACCTGGTCACCGAGCAGCTGGAGCTGGAGCTCGGCGACGTCCTGGTCGGCCGTGAGCAAGCCCAGCGCGCGCAGCGAGGCGTTGTCCTCGTCGCGCTCCTCCTGCGGGTAGTCCTCGTCGAACGCGGCCAGCAGCTCCTCGCGGACCTCGTCGCGCGTGAGCAGGTCCGGGGCCCCGATGTCGGCTGCCGGCAGTCCGCGGATCGCGATCACCTGCTCCTCGATTTCCTCGAGCGCGGCGAGCACTTCGTCCTCGTCCGCCGGAGAGGGCTCCTCGGTCTGCGCGCCACTCGGCGACGGCGAAGCGACGGCGCTGACCGATGGCGTCCCGCTCGGTTCGGCCGCCGTCCGCTCACTGCCGAAGTTGAAGCCCAGCACGATGATCCCCGCCAGGACGAGGACGGCGATGACGATGGCGGCGATGCGCTGCGCGGTGGACACTGCGGGCGCATTCTGCCACGCCATTTGCGAGGGGCCAGCGAACGTTCAGGTTTCTTAAGGTGCGCCAAGCCGGGGGTTTAGGCGTGCCCCGTAGCCTCGTCGACGCGAGATAGAGATCCACCTCGGGTTTCTGCCTCCACCCTCCCTCCTTCGAGCCCCGGTGTCATTGGGCGGGCACCGGGGCTCGTGCTATCCGGCTACCATGGCCAGACCGATGGAGATCACCTGGTACGGCCGCGCCTGCTTCCGACTGAAGGGCCGCGACGCGACCGTCATCACCGACCCCTGCCCGCCGTCGACAGGGTTCGTGGCCGGCAAGCACGACGTCGACCTCCTGACGATCAGCCACGCCCATCCCGACCACACCTACACGCGCTCGATCAGCGCTGGGCTGACCCTGACCCGTCCGGGCGAGTACGAGTTCAGCGACCTGCTGGTGATCGGCATCCGCACCTTCCACGACGGCGAGGGCGGGGGATCGCGAGGCGAGAACATGGTCTTCGCCGTCGAGATCGACGGTGTCCACATCTGCCACCTCGGCGACCTCGGCCACCTGCTGACCGATGAGCAGGTCACCGAGCTCGGCCCGGTCGACGTCCTGCTCGTGCCCGTGGGCGGTGAGACGACGCTGACCCCGACCGAGGCGGCGGAGGTCGTCTCGCAGATCGGTCCGAAGATCGTGATCCCGATGCACTACGGGGTCGACGGCGCCTCGAAGGACCTCCAGGGCCCGGAGAAGTTCCTCCACGAGATGGCTGCCGAGCCGATCCGCCAGCCAAAGGCCCAGGTCACGGTCAGCTCCCTGCCCGACGAGACCCAGGTCGTCGTCCTGGAAGCCCGTGGCCGAACCGGCTGAGCGGTTCACTCCGCGATCCGGAAGTCCTCCGGGTCGAACGTGTCCAGCGCATTCAGCACCGCGAGCAGGCCGTGCTGAACGTTGTCGACGCGGATGCGGTTGTCATAGACGGTCGTGCGCAGCCCGCCGGCCACCCGGTCCCGCTGTGAGACGTAGTACATGTCGACCGCGTCGGCGAACTGGAGCTGCACGAGGTGCCGGAGCCCGCGCGCGATCGCCGTTCTGTACGCCTCGGCACGCTCGGCGTCGTCCACCGCCACCGCCAGTCGGTAGGCCGCGATGAGACCCTCGAGGTAGACGCCATCCGATGAGGCGTGCGGCGGACCGTACTCCGGATGCTCGGCGCTGTAGAAGCGTCCGGCGACATCCTCGGACGGTGCGGACTCCCACTGCTGCATCGTTGCGATCAGCCAGTCGTTCATCTCGAACACGAAGTCGCGCAGGTCGTCGTCGCCGGTGAGCCGCCAGACCGTCTCGTACGCCATCGAGTGCCACGGGACGAAAGCCGGGTTCGGCTGCTCCCGGTGCCAGGCGCGGTAGTGCTCGAAGCTGCGCATGAACCGATCGAGCAGGTCGGCATCGGTGTCGTCGTCGAGGGTGGCCGCCCACAGCAGCAGCGCTTCGCCCGGGTAGAAGTTCTGGTTGTCGTTGCGGCCCGCCGGGACGTAGAACGTCACGAATAACCCATCGGCCTGCCAGAGGTGGTCGACCATGCGACGCAGGGCCGCTTCCTGGGTCGCCCAGCGATCGCGGTCGGGATGCTGGCTGATGGCGAGGGCGGCCAGCGCGACGGCGCCGAGCTTCACGTCGCCGTCGGGGTCGGCGATGAGGCCAAGGTCGCCATCGGTGCTGTACGAGATGGCGAGGTTGTAGTCGATGTTGTCGGCGATGCGGTCGTAGAGCTGGGCGTCCTCGGTCCGGCCGGCCACGCGGATCAGCGCGATCGTCGCCATCCACTGGCGGATCATGTTGTTCGATTCGGACTCGTCGCCACGGCTGGGGAAGTACTCGTAGACCATCCGACCGTCGTCGGCGAGCTGCTCGACCAGCCAGGCCGACATCCCGTCCGTGAGGCTGACGGCCGTCTCGTGGCTGATGGCGGCCGCCGGAACGAGCTCGTTGCCGCGGTCCATGCGGATCAGCGCATCGGCCTCGAGATCGACGAGGAACTGCTTCGCACCAAAGAGGCCGACCCGCGCGGCGTCGATCTCCTCCTGGCTGGCTGCGCCGCCCTCGACGAACAGCTCGAGGACACGCTCGAAGCTCGTATTGTCCGCCAGCATCTCCGTCGGTCCGGCGACGAGCTCTCGACCGTCTGTGAGCACGACCGACAACCCGGCAACTCCGCGGTCGAGATTCGTGAGGCCATCGATCCCCACCTCCTCGGGAGGTCCGCTGATGACCGACTCGACCACGTCGATATCCATGCGCTCGTCCGACCCGACGGCATCGCGCGCCTCGATGAGCGCTCGCGCATAGGCCTCGTCGGCGTCGGCGCCGACCTGCCACACCTCCGCCAGGCGCACTCCGCCGGCACGCAGGGCCACATACGCAACGCCGCGGGAGCCCTCGGCCAGGTCGGCCGGGAGGCTCAGCTCGCTCACGTCCGCTGAGAGGACGGCGCCGACCGCGTCGACGAAGGCATCGTCGGTCAGTTCCGGCCGATTCCATGGACCCGCCAGCAGTGCGGCACCGATCCCCACGGCGGCGACGGCGGCAACGGCGGCAAGTCCTAGGAGCAGAGTCCGGGGCCTCACAGCAGGGTAAGGCTCCAAACTCCGTTGTCTGCAGGCAACGGGGAAGACCGATGTACTGTGCCAGACCTCACCGCAAGCGACCGCACGTCACTGGCGGGCGAAGACACACCCACTGGCGGTCCTAGTACATTTGTACTTATCCTGCATCTCACGTCCTCATCCACACAGAGTCAAAAGGGGTTCTCACTTATGTTCGTAGCTGCCACGGACCCACGGAAAAGCCGGACGATGGCCGCCATCTTGGCCGCCGCCATCAGTTTGGCCTTTTTCCTCGCACTGTTCCTCATCAACCCGGTCGCGGCCCAGAACGGAAACAACGGAACGTTGAAGGTCCACGAGGCTGGGACGCCGAGTGGCACCGAGTCGAACGATCCGAAAGTCTGCGAGTTCAACTTCGAGGGCTTTGGATTCGACGTCGGTCAGGACGGGTTCATCGTCATCGACGGCCAGGGCCAGACCGATGCCCCGGCCGCGCTGACGCTTTCGTTCGGCCCGACCGATGGCGCGGGTTACGACGAGACCGAGTACATCAACAGCGAAGGCGGAAGCCTCACCCTTGCAGATGGTCACTACAAGGCGACCCTGTACGGGAAGGACACCGGCGGCACCGGACCGAACCTCGATGACGAGAAGGCCAAGTCCAAGGTCTTCAAGGTCGAGTGCCAGACCGGCGGCGACGGCGACGGTGACGGTGACGGTGACGGCGACGGTGACGGTGACGGCGACGGCGACGGCGACGGCGACGGCGACGGCGACGGCGACGGCGACGGCGACGACGATGCCGGCCTCAACATCCTCAAGTTCATCGAGGGCACCGAGACTCGTCTGCCGGGTGCGGTCTTCGAGATCGTGGGGATCGGCACCTACACGACGGATGAGAACGGGCAGATCTGCATCCTCGGCCTGCCTCACGACTCGGAGTGGCTGGTTCGCGAGATCCAGGCGCCCGAAGGCTTCGAGATCATCGAGCCCGAGCAGATGGTCGAGGTCGATGACGACGGTTCGGGCCTGTGCGACAGCCCGGATGCGGTCTTCTACAACCGGCCCGTCGACGGCGGTGATGGCGACGGCGACGGCGACGGCGACGGCGACGGCGACGGCGACGGCGACGGCGACGGCGACGGCGACGGCGACGGCACGGCCGGTGGCAACCCGGACCCGGGCGAGGGCACCCTCGGCGGGAACCCCATCCCGGATACGGCGGTCGAGCTGCCCGCGAGCCAGAGCACGGCCCCGCTGTTCTCTCTCATCGTTCTTGGCCTCCTGAGCGTTGCCGGCGTGGCTACGCTGGCGGAGGTGCGGCGCCGGCGCTAAGCCAGGCTCCGTTCGTTCGTCATTGACACGAGGCCCCCGGTTCCGACCGGGGGCCTCGTCGTATGCAGAGGCCCATCGGCCCACACGGGTTCGGGCGACCCTACCTCACGTCCTCGCCGGTTCCTCGAGCTTGCGCCGAAGCGATTCGATGGCCCGGAACGTCAACCCTCGAATCGTGCCGGCCCGCCGGCCCATGACGCGCGCGGCCTCCTCCGCCGAGAGGCCGGCGGCATACCGAAGGACGAGCGCTTCCTGCTGATCGGTCGTGAGGCGACGGATTGCGGCGCGCAGTTCGCGCACCTCCTCGCCACGGACGGTGACGTCGTCCAGCCCGTTTCCCGCAGATGGCTCCGCGACCGCGCTCAACGGCTCTGTCGGCCGCACGCGGCGCTGGTGGTCGATGACCGCGTTGCGCGCGATCCGGAAGGCCCATGCCGTGAACGGCTTTCCGTCGTGCCGGTACTTCGGCAGCCCGGCGACGATCCGCTCGAACACGAGATGGGTCACATCCTCGGCGTCCTCGCGACGCCGGATGCGCAGCGCGACGTAGCGATGGATCGGTGCCACGAGGGCGTCGTACAGCCGGCCGATCGCCTCCGTGTCACCGCCGGTCGCGGCCAGCGCGAGCTCGTCGATCGTCGCCGTCTCTGGCAGCGTCGACGTAACCCCCGGACGCGGCGCGGCGCCCTCGGCCAGCGTGGAATGAATGGTCGCGCTCAGCAGGCGGTCCGGCATCGGTGGCAGCTCATGAGCGGATGGGGAGCAGGCGGCACCAAAGGTACCACGGGTGGACTATCGGATGGCCAGCTCGCGCCCGACTCGCTCGAAGGCCTCGAGGCACGTATCGAGCTCCTCGCGCGAGTGCTCGGCGGTGACGATCGTGCGAACTCGGCTCTTCTCCTCGGGGACCGTCGGGTAGCCGATGCCCATGGCGAAGACGCCCTCCTCGAAGAGCCGGTCGCTGAACCGATGCGCCAGCGCGCCGGCGCCGACGATGACCGGGGTGATCGGCGTCCCCGACTGCCCGGTGTCGAAGCCGAGCCGCGAGAGCCCGGCCTTGAAGTGGCGGGCATTCTCCCAGAGCCGATCGATGAGCTCCGGCTCGGTCTCCAGCACGTCGATCGCCGCCAGGCACGCCGCCGCGACTGCCGGCGGATGGGAGGTCGAGAAGAGGAACGGCCGCGCCCGGTGCTCGAGAATCGTTCGCAGGCTCGCCGAGCCGGCGACGTAGCCGCCGAGCACGCCGATCGCCTTCGACAGCGTCCCGACCTGCACGTGCACGCGCCCGTGGAGGTCGAAGTGGTCGACCGTTCCCCGCCCGTTGCGACCCAGCACGCCGGAGGCGTGGGCGTCGTCGACCATGACGACCGCATCGGCCTCCTCGGCTGCCTCGACGATCTCGGGCAGCTTCGCGATGTCGCCGTCCATGCTGAAGACGCCGTCCGTGATGACGAGGACGGACCGATCCGCATCGGCCGCGCGCACCTCGCCAAGGGCGCTGCGCAGGGCGTCGATGTCGCCGTGCGGGAAGATCCTGCGCTCGGCCTTCGTGAGCCGGATGCCGTCGATGATGCTGGCGTGGTTGAGGGCGTCGGACACGATCGTCGCGCCCTCGGGCGCCAGGATCGGGATGACGCCGGTGTTGGCGGTGAAGCCCGACTGGAAGGTGAGGACGGCATCGGTGTGCTTGAACGTCGCCAGGCGCGACTCGAGCTCCTCGTGGAGGGACATGGTGCCGGCGATCGTCCGCACCGCGCCGGACCCGGCGCCGAAGCGCTCGACCGCGTCGAGGGCCGCCGCCTTCAGCTTCGGATGCGTGTTGAGGCCCAGGTAATTGTTGCTGCTGAGGGTGATGACCTCGCGCCCGTCGATCACGCAGCGGCTCTTCTGCTCGCTTTCGACCACGCGCAGGCGCCGGTAGAGGCCCTTCGCCTTCAGCTCTTCGATCTCGGCGTCAAGGAAGGCGAGCGGGTTGCGCGCGCGGGCACGCGTCGGCGCATCGGTCATGCTTCGAGTATAGGTGCGCAGGCGGCGCCCGGGCCGCCGCGTCCCTTTGCAGGGGGCGGGCGTATTGGCCTCTCAGTGCGGGATTTCCCGTCGGTCTGGATCGCTGGACAGGCGGCGCGTCCACCTGGGCGGCCGCACGTCCCCGCCGGACGCAGGAACGGCCACTGAGTGGCCGCGAGTCCCGTGAGGCAGAACCCCACCGGGGCGCGATCCGCTACGGGACCAGGACGACCTTTCCGGCATTGCGCGAGGCGACGAGCCCGAATGCCCGCTCCCATTCCGAGAGATCCATCCGATGGGTGATGATCGGCGTGACGTCGAGCGACCCGGAGCGCAGCAGCGATTGCGTCCGCTCCCAGGTGTCGTAGATCCGGCGGCCGTAGATGCCCTGCAGGCGCAGCCCCTGCATGATCACGCGCTCCGAAAGGTCAACCGTCGGCGGCTCACCGAAGATCCCGAGCAGGCTGATCCGCCCGCCGCGCGTGATGATGCGCAGCCCTTGATCGAGGGCCGCCGGTGCTCCGCTCATCTCGAGGACGACCTCGACGCCGTCGCCGCCGGTGGTATCCATGATCCGGACCTCCGAGTCCGGGTCGGCCGCGTCGAGGGCGAGGTCGGCGCCCATCGTCGCGGCAAGCTCCAGGCGGAACGGCTCCGTGTCCGTGGCGATCACCAGCGAGGCGCCGGCGGCCTTGGCGATCCCGACCGCGCACAGCCCGATCGGTCCGCAACCGGTGACGAGGACAGTCCTGCCCTCGATCGGTTCGACGAATGCGGCGTGGACGGCGTTGCCCATCGGCTCCTGCAACGCGACGACGGCAGGATCCAGGCCGTTCGACTCGATGGCGTTCGCTTCGGGGATGACGACGCGCTCGGCGAAGCCGCCATCGGTGTGGACGCCGATCACGCGCAGGTTGCGGCACAGATGCATGTCGCCTCGCCGGCACTGCGAGCAGGTCCAGTCGAACAGATGGCTCTCCACCCCGACGAGATCGCCCTCCTTCACGCGGGTGACGCCCTGACCGATCCCGATCACCGTCCCCGCCAGCTCGTGCCCGAGCACGCGGGGCGGGTCGAGGTTCTCGGCCGCCCAGTCGTCCCAGTTGAAGAGGTGCAGGTCCGTGCCGCAGATGCTGGCCGCGTCGACCCGCAGGAGCACCTCCCCCGGCCCGGCTGTCGGCGCCGGCCGCTCGACGAGCTCGGCACCCGGCCCGGGGCGGACCTTGGCCAACGCCCGCATCGTGCCGACCGCGATCGTCGCGCTCACCGGGCCGGAGCCGCGACCGAGCCGAGCCCTGCGGCCGCGGCATGGTCCTCGATGCGCGGCAGCTCGTCCACGACCCGGTTCTCGATCGCGCCGATCCCCGCGATCTCGCAGCGCATGACGTCACCATCGGTCAGGTAGCGAGGCGGCTGGTGGTAGTGGCCGACGCCCGCGGGCGTGCCGGTGGCGATGACGTCGCCCGGTTCCAACGTGATCGTTCGCGACGCAAACGCCACGAGGGTGAAGACGTCGAAGATCATCTCGGCCGTGGTCGAGTCCTGCCAGGTCTCGCCGTTCACCGACGAGCCAATCGCCAGCGAGCCGGGGTGGCCGAGCTCGTCTGGGGTGACGACCGCCGGGCCTATCGGCGCGAAGCCGTCGCTGCCCTTGGCGCGTAGCCACTGGCGGTCCTCGCGCTGGAGGTCGCGCATCGTGACGTCGTTGAGGATCGTGTAGCCGAAGACGACCTCCGACGCCTCCGCGGGCCCGATGCGCGACGCCCGCCGCCCGATCACCACCGCAAGCTCGCACTCGAGGTCGAGCTGCTCGGTCGCGGCCGGACGCGTGACCGGTGCTCCGGGAGACGTGACGGCGTTCGCAAACTTGCTGAACATCATCGGGTAGGCAGGGGGCTCGACGTCCTGCTCGCGGCAGTGGTCGTGGTAGTTGAGGCCCACGCAGATGATCTTGCCGGGCCGTCGGATCGGCGCCTGGATCGCGACCTCACCGGGCTCGTAGGTCTGCGCCCGCACGCGCAGGTCCTCGACGTCGCCGGCGGTGATCCCACGCGCGAGCATCTCACCGACGTCACCCACCCCGAGCGTCGCGGTCAGGTCGTGGATCGTCCCCGTCTGCGTCTCGACGCCGAGCCGGGACCCGGAACCAGCTTGGGAGTACGTGACGAGCCGCACGCGGCCGAGTATACGGAGGTCAGGGCTCGCTGAAGTACGCCCGGGCCGACGGACGGAGCAGGCCGATGAGCAGCCCGGCGCTGATGATCAGGCCGATCGGCACCGTCAGCGTGTACCACCCGTTCGCGGCGACCGGCGGCATCTCGAAAAGGATCGGCGGGAGGCCGGCAAGGATCGGCACCGGCAGCAGCGCGATGCCGATGGCGAAGCGATGCCCGATCCGCTTGCGCTGGAGCGCCACCGTGATCCCGAACAGCACCGCCGCGAGCTCGACCATCATGAAGATCCCCAGCAGGCTGAACGGGGCGCGCTCGCTGAAGTCGATGAACTCGACGATCCGACCCAGCAGCAGCCCGGTGATCACCAGCAGGGTGAACGCCCAGGTGAACCAGAGGCGCACCGCCAGTGGCATCCGGGCCTGCCGTTCCTCATCGGTGTTGCGCTCGGTGCTCACGGTCCGATGCTAGCGGAGCAGGCCCGCGGCGCCGCGCTGCGCTGGCAGCGTTTCCCACCTCACGGGCGTAGCGGCCAGTCACTGCCCGAAATCCCGCGGGACGGCAGCATCGGCCACAGAGCGGCGGCCCGAGCCTCGCCAATTCCCACGCGCGATGGGAATCCGGCCACTCCCTCGCCGATACGCCCGCCCCGCGGCAAAACCGCGTCTTCGACCCATTGGGGCGGATTGCGGGCCGTGGACGTTCACGCCGCGGGTCGGTCACGCCCCTACCATCTGACCTGTGGATTGGCTCGCCGAGCTGTTCGAGACGAACCGCATCATCGTCCTGTCGGTCTACGGGCAGGTCTTCTTCGTGATGGGCCTGGCCGTGGCGCTTCAGAGCCGGCAGCGATCCCAGCTGCCACTGGCCCGCCCGCTCGGCTGGCTCGCGGCCTTCGGCCTGCTCCACGGGCTGATGATCTGGGGCTACCTGTTCGTTCCGATCCAGGCCGGCTGGCTGCCCGAGCCCGTCGTCGAGTCGCTGCTCGTGCTCCAGCTGCTGATGAAGCCGCTCAGCTTCGCGTTCCTCTTCCAGTTCGGCGTCGAGCTGATGATCGCCACGCGGGATCGCGACCACTCGCTGCCGACCTTCCGCGGCCAGCCACTGCTGCGGCTCCTGCCCGGCGCGACGCTGATCCTGTGGGCGATCGCGACCGCCGCACTGTCGACAACCGTTGCCGCCGGGTTCGTCCCCGATGTCGGGCCGTGGCTGCCCTCGCCGCAGATCGGGGACGCCCTGGAGGGAGTGGGAGCGCCGCTGGCGGTGGGCGACGTCGTGGCGCGCTACATGATCGCGCTGCCGGCGTCGCTGCTCGTGGCGCTGGCGCTGCGCCGCACGACGCGGCTCCTCGCGCCGATGGCCGGTCGCGGCGTGGCCACCGCGCTGTCGGCCGCATCGGTCGCCTTCGTCGTCTTCGCGGTCGTCGGCGGGCTGGTTCCGATGGAGGCGCCGTTCCCGCTGGCGTCGGTGCTCAACGACCAGGTCGTGCTCGCGACACTGGGCATCCCGATCGAGGTCTTCGTCTCGATCACCGGCCTGGCCATCGCCATCGCGGTCATCGTCAGCCTCGAGCTGTTCGAGCAGGAGACCGATCGCGCCCTCGCCGATGCCCGCCGCCGCGAGCTCCTGCTCCGCGAGCGCGAGCGCATCGGCCGCGACCTGCACGACGGGATCATCCAATCGATCTACGCCGCCGGGCTGCACCTCGAGCAGGCATCGGCCGAGATCGACGGCGATGGGGACGGAGCGCCGGCGCGAGAGCGGATCGCGACGGTGATGGGCGAGCTGAACCGGATCACCAACGACATCCGCAGCACGATCTTCGCGCTTCGCTCCGGCGAGCTCGAGGCGCGAGACGCGGAGGCCATCGTGCTCGCGGTGGCGGACGAGCTCCAGGCGCACACGCTCGTGAAGCTCGACGTCTCCAGCGACGGCCTCTTCCGCCCGCGCCTGCGCCCCGACCAGGCGGAACAGCTGCACCACCTCGTGACCGAGGCCTTCAGCAACATCCTGCGCCACGCGCACGCGCAGCACGTGAGCGTTCGCATGGCCTGCACCCAGCGCCGGTTCACGCTCGAGATCCGAGACGACGGCGCGGGCTTCGACACGGTCGCCTCGCCGCCTCGCGGGCGGCGCGGTCGCGCCCAGGGCCTCGACAACATCCGGCGGCGCGCCGAGCTGCTCGATGCGACGCTCGACATCGAGAGCGCACCCGCACGCGGCACGCGCCTCTCGCTTACGATGCCGGTGGCCACCACGCGGCGGCCGACCTGAAGCGCATGACCGATTCGAACCAGACCGTCGCCCCCGCGGCGACCATCCGCATTCTCATCGCCGACGACCACGAGGTGGTCCGCATCGGCCTTGCCGCCGTGCTCGCCGCGCAGGAGGGCTTCGAGGTCGTGGCCCAGGCGGCAACCGGCGACGAGGCGGTCCGGCTTGCCGAGGTGCATCGGCCCGACGTGGTCGTCATGGACATCCGCATGCCCGGCGGCTCGGGGGTCGACGCCTGCCGGGCCATCACCGCCGCCCGTCCGGGCACGCCGGTGATCATGCTCACCAGCCACGCCGATGCCGACGCCCTCTTCGACGCCATCGATGCCGGCGCCTCGGGCTACGTGCTGAAGCGCATCGGCTCACGCGAGCTGGTCGACGCGGTTCGCACCGTGGCCTCGGGTGGCTCGCTGCTCGACCCGGCGGTCACCCGGCCCGTCCTCGAGCGCATCCGCAACGCGGGCCGGCTGGAGGAGGCCGGCGCCTTCGCCGACCTCACCGAGCAGGAGCGTCGCGTGCTGGCGCACATCGCCGACGGGGCATCGAACCGCCAGATCGCCGAGCGCATGGGGCTGGCGGAGAAGACCGTCCGGAACTACGTCTCCAATATCCTCGCCAAGCTGGCGCTGGAGAGCCGGTCGCAGGCGGCGGCGTACGCCATCCGCAATCGCCTCCCCGAGCTCTCGGCGAGCGAGGCATGAGGCGATGGCCCGCGGCGCTGATCATCGGCCCGGCGCTGCTCTTTCTCAGCGGCTGCATCCTCGCGCCCACGCCATCGCCGTTCGCCTCACCGACCGCCGAGCCGAGCCCGTCGCCGTCGCGCACCGAGGCGCCCAGCGCCACCGCCGAGCCGACCGCGACCGCCACGCCGCAGCCGGCGCTCAGCCTGGACCTTCCCGACGAGACCGATGATCGCGTCGTCGCGGTGAGCGTCGATCCGCAGGTCAGCGCCGATGGCGGCCGGATCGTCATCACCGTCACCAGCCAGTCCGACGAGATGGTCGAGGAGCTCGTCCTGCGCTGGCCGCGCAGACTGAGCCGCACGCTCCACCTGCGGCCCTTCGAGCCATCGGAGCAGCGCATCGCGGAGGGCGGCCCGCCCCTCGTCCAGGAGTGGACGAAGTGGGTGCTCGGGCCGGGGGAGGAAGGTGAGCCGGCCGGGACGATCTCGCTCGGCTGGGGGCCCTTGTTTGCCGGCGCGACACTGACGATCCCGGTGGACGTCGTGCGCCGCGCTGACGGCCCGGTCGCCTTCGACCTCCAGGTGCTGAGCGACAACGCCATCCTCACCGACCCTGACGGCGAGCCGATCGAGCTCCGGGTCCGGGTGCCCTGATGCCCGCCATCCTGCCGCCGTGGACCGATGCCGACCCCCTCCTTCATGCCCGCGTGGAGGCGGCGATCGACCCCGAGCGCAAGGTCCTCGGCGCGCTCGAGCGGATCATCCCGCTCAGCGGCAAGCGGATCGCCGACGTCGGCACCGGGATCGGGCACTACCCGATGCTGCTGGCGCGCCGCACCGGACGGACCTACGGCATCGAGACCGATCCGGACCTTCTCGGCCGAGGCTCGGCGGCGCGCCGCCGAGGCGCACCAGCCGAACATCAGGATCGTGGAGGGCGGCCCGACCTCGCTGCCGCTGCGCGACGGGGCGGTCGACGTCGTCCTCACGGCCGGCATCAGCCCCGACGACTCGTCGCTGCCCGCCATCGACGAGGCGCTGCGCGTGCTGCGGCCCGGCGGGCGCCTCGTCGCCATCGGCTACTACGGCCGCGACGACGTTGCCCAGCTGCTCGAGCCCGAGGTCGTCGCCGCGTCGGTCGAGGCAACGCAGCGCAGGACCGGCTGGTGGCTGCGCAACGGGTTCAAGATCAAGGTCGTCCACGCCCGCGTCGACCTCAGCGACACTGAGCTCGCCCACGACCTCCTGCCGCGCCTCTACGGCGACCGCGGTCGCGCGTACCTCATGGCGCCGCACCGCGCCTCGCTGCGGCTGAACCTCGGCCTCTTCCACCGCGGGCCAATGGCGGCCGCGGGCTGAGAATCAGTGACACGCTCCACCGCCGCTGACGGAATCCGTGCAGAAACAGCCTTGCGGACGCTGTTCGGCGCGGATATCATCGATGGGTCCGAAGGCCAGGCTCTTCTCCCCCCGGAGCCTGGCCTTCGGCGTTTCTGCGGGTGCGATAATGTGCGCCCGCTCGAGACGTCCGCTGCCGGGCCGGCACGGCCCGCGAGTCCACTCCGCAGCGCAGGAGGCGTACGACGCACCGATGGCCACCACGCCGCGCATGAAGATCACCTATGCCACGCTCTCCGCCGACAACGAGGAGCTGCAGTCGGCCTTCGACGCCGCCCTCGAGCGAGCCCGGGCCGAACTCGGCAAGACCTATCCGATGATCATCGCTGCCGAGGAGCGCCTCGGCAGCGAGACGTTCGAGGACCGCTCGCCGATCGATCGCGACGTCGTGGTCGCCCGCTTCCCGAGGGGCTCTCGCCAGGACGTTCGTGACGCCATCGACGCGGCCCGCGCCGCCCACCCCGCCTGGCGCGACACGCCGTGGCGCGAGCGGCTCGCCATCCTGCGCCGCGCCGCCGAGCTGATCAGCGAGCGCCAGTTCGACTACGCCGCGCTCATGGCCCTCGAGGTCGGCAAGAACCGGCTCGAGGCGCTCGGCGACGTCGAGGAGACCGCCGACCTCCTGCGCTACTACAGCGACGAGTTCGAGAAGGCCGACGGCTTCGTCAAGCCCCTCGGCTCGCTGTCTTCGGCCGAGAAGACACGATCGGTCCTGCGCCCGTACGGCGTCTTCGGCGTCATCAGCCCCTTCAACTTCCCGATGGCGCTCGCCGGCGGGCCTGCCGGAGGCGCGATGATCGCCGGCAACACGGTCGTCCTCAAGCCAAGCTCGGATGCGCCGCTCCTGGGCTGGAAGTTCGGCGAGGCGCTGCGCGACGCCGGCCTGCCGGACGGGGTCTTCAATCTCGTCACCGGGCCTGGCGAGACGGTCGGCGCCGAGCTGGAGGAGAACCCGGGCATCGACGGCCTCGTCTTCACCGGCAGCTACGAGGTCGGGATGCGGCTGTATCGGTCCTTCACGAAGGACTACCCGCGACCGATCATCACCGAGATGGGCGGCAAGAACCCCGCGATCGTGACCCGCAACGCGGACCTCGACGAGGCCGCCGAGGGCGTCATGCGCTCCGCATTCGGCTTCGACGGCCAGAAGTGCAGCGCCAACTCGCGGGTCTACGTCGAGAAGCCCGTCGCTCGGGAGTTCGTCGATCGGCTCGTCGAGAAGGCTCGAGAGCTCCGCGTCGGCGACCCGACCGAACGCGGCACGTTCATGGGCCCGGTCATCAACGAGCGGTCGCTCGCGAAGTTCACGCAGGCGGTGTCCGACGCGCGCGCCGATGGCGGCACGGTCGAGATCGGCGGCGAGACCGACGACAGCCGCGGCTACTTCCCGACCCCGACCGTCGTGACCGGCCTGCCGCTGGACCATCGGCTCTTCCGCGACGAGCTGTTCGTGCCGTTCCTCGTCGTCGGCGAGGTGGACTCGCTTGACGAAGCGCTGTCAGAAGCCAATGACACTGAATACGGGCTGACAGCCGGCATCTTCAGCCGCGACCAGGCCGAGGTGCAGCGCTTCCTCGACACGATCCAGGCCGGCGTCGTGTACGTGAACCGCCGCGCGGGCGCCACGACCGGCGCCTGGCCGGGCATCCAGAGCTTCGGGGGCTGGAAGGGATCGGGCTCGTCCGGCAAGGGCGGCCTCGGCCCGTACTACGTCCAGCAGTTCCTGCGCGAGCAGTCGCAGACCGTCGTCGGAAGCTGAGGAGGGCCGATCGATGACGACCCGCCCGACGATCCCGGACGACGTCGAGGTCCTGCCCTCCGGCTGGTTCGCGGTCCAGCTGCGCTACGCGTATCTGGCGGGCGAGCCCGAGTCGGCGACGATGGTCGAGGACCGGGTCGTGCTCGTCGACGGCGACGACGAGGAGGCGGCCCTGGGCCGGGCGGTCGAGATGGCGCCCGAGTACGAGGACGAGTTCGAGACCGATGACGGCCGGCCCGGCTCGATCCGCTTCGAGGGGATCGTCGCGATCAAGGAGCTCGACGTCCCGCCCGGCGCCGGCACCGAGGTCTGGCACGAATTCATGAACCCGGACCCGTCGCGGCCCGCACCCGGCGCCAACGGCAACGGTGACCCGGAGTCCGAGCCGCTGCCGCCGGTCTATCCCGAGGAGATGGCCTTCCCTCGCGCTCACGACGACTGACTGACCGATGCCGAGCTGGCGCCTCGCGGCCTATCGCGCCGCACGCCCGCTCCTCTTCCTGACCGATGCGGAACGGATCCATCACTTCACGCTGAGCCTTCTCGGGTCCTCTCCCGGTCGCATGCTGGCACCGATGGCCTCCGGGGCTGGCAACCCCGCCAGCGCTCCCGTCGAGCTGATGGGCCTGCGCTTCCGCAACCGGGTCGGGCTCGGAGCAGGATTCGACAAGGACGGGGTCGCCATCGCGGGCTGGGCGGCGCTCGGCTTCGGCTTCGTGGAGCTCGGGACGGTCACCCCCCGGCCGCAGGCCGGCAACCCGAGGCCGCGCCTCTTTCGGCTGCCGAAGGACGCGGCGCTCGTCAACCGCATGGGCTTCAACAACGCCGGGGCCGATGCCCTCGCGGCGCGCATTTTCGCGGCGCGCCCTCGCCTGCCGGATGGCTTCGTCATCGGCGTCAACATCGGCCGCAACCGCGACGGCGGGATCGACGACTATCCGACCGCCGCCCGCGTGGTCGGTTCCGTGGCGGACTACCTGGCAATCAACGTCAGCAGCCCGAACACGCCCGGCCTCCGCGACCTCGAGGACCCGCAGCGGCTGCTCGAGCTCATCGCTCTCGTCCGCGAGGCGGCTCCGTCGGTGCCGCTGGTCGTCAAGCTGTCGCCGGACCTCACGCACAACCGGCGTGCCGACATCCTCCGGGCGCTTCCCGGAGCCGCGGACGGCGTGATCCTCAGCAACACCACGACGGTGCGGATCGGTCAGCGGTCCCGCCAGGCGGGCGAGGATGGCGGGCTCTCGGGAGCGCCGCTCCGCCCGCGCACCCGCGCCGCGACGAGCGAGGCGCGGCGCATCGCCGGGGACCGGCTGACAATCGTGGCGTCGGGTGGCATCGACTCCGGGGGAGCGGCTCGGGCTGCCATCGGAGCTGGTGCCGACCTCGTTGAGCTCTGGACCGGGATGATCTACGGAGGACCGGGCCTCATCGGTGAAGCGATCAAATCCAGCTCACGCACCTAGGAGGGATGGACCGTTGGGGTTCGACGGCATCGGAGCAGCGCGGTTTCACCGGGCGAAGGTAACGGCCAAGAAGGGGCGGATCATTGGCTGCTGGTTGCACCGGGTGACTGGAACGGCGAACTAGAGGCCGATTCAGAAGCGAACTTGTTCGTTAGCTCCACCGGGTGAAATCGGCAACGGCCCCGGACTGGACGGGCACGGTTCCCCTGTTAGGATGCCTCGGTCTAGCCAAGGTGCGCGGGCAGGACGCGCCGCTCCGTTCACGGAGTGCACCACCTCATGACCACCATGGAAGCCACGTCCTCGGCTGCGGCTGCCCCGGAGCCAATCGCGCCGCACATCATCACCGAGCTGCCCGGGCCGAAGGCCCGCGCGATCATCGCCCGCGACAAGGCCGTCGCCAGCCCTTCGCTGACCCGAGCGTATCCGCTCGTCGCTGAATCAGGCTCTGGAGTGGTCGTGACCGATGTCGACGGCAACCGCTTCCTGGACTTCGCCGCCGGCATCGCCGTCTGCTCGACCGGCCACGCGCATCCGAGGGTGACCGCGGCGATCAAGGAGCAGGCGGACCGGCTCATCCACATCGCCGCGACCGACTTCTATGAGCCGCGCTACCTCGAGCTCATGGAGCGCCTGGCGGCGATCGCTCCGTTCACGGAGAAGGCGCGCGTCTTCCTCACCAACTCGGGCACCGAGGCGGTCGAGGGCGCGATCAAGCTGGCCAGGTACCACACGCATCGGCCCGGAATCATCGCCTTCGAGGGCGGCTTCCACGGCCGCACGATGGGGTCGCTGTCGCTCACGAACTCGAAGATCAAGCAGCGCGCCGGCTTCGGCCCCCTGCTGCCGATGGTCCACCACGCCCCCTTCCCGCGCGTCCGCGCCTGGCGCGAACAGTCCGGCGGCGATGGCTCCGCCGAGCTGCTGTACCTGAAGCACACGATCTTCGGCCGCCAGATCTCGCCGAAGGACGTGGCGGCGATCGTCGTCGAGCCGATCCAGGGCGAGGGCGGCTACTTCCCCGCTCCGCCAACCTTCCTCCGCGGCCTCCGGGAGCTGTGCGACGAGCACGGCATCGTCCTGGTCGCCGACGAGATCCAGTCGGGCATGGGCCGCACCGGTCGCTGGTGGGCGATCGAGGACGCCGGCGTCGAGCCGGACGTCGTCACCGTCGCCAAGGGCATCGCCTCGGGCATGCCGATCGGCGCCTTCATCGGGCGGGAGTCGCTGTGGACCTGGCCGTCGGGCGCCCACGGCTCGACGTTCGCCGGTAACCCGGTCTGCGCGGCCGCGGCGCTTGCCACGATCGACGTCATCGAGTCGGAGGGCCTGGCCACCGCCCGCGCCATGGGCGATCGACTGCGCGCCGGCCTGGAGGAAGTCGCCGCCAAGACCGATGCGGTCGTCGACATCCGCGGCGCCGGGCTCATGCTTGGCGTCGAGTTCACCAGCCACGGCGAGGCGGAGGCCGTCCAGGAGGCCGCCTTCCAGCGCGGGCTGTTGACCCTCGAGTGCGGCGAGTCCTCGCTGCGCTTCAGCCCGCCGCTGATCGTCGACGCCGAGTCCGTCGACACGGCGATTCGGATTTTCGGCGAGTCGCTCTCCGCCGCGAAGCGCCCGGCGCGCGGCCCGGCCGAGACCGGCGGCTGACCGAGCTCCCAATGGCCGGTGCCGGCCGCGTCCTGATCACCGGCGCCTCCGGCGGCGCCGGCGGCGGGGTGCTCGCCGCCTTCCTCGACGCGGGCTGGCAGGTGGCCGCCGTCTCCCGACGGGAACCGCCTGACGAGACGCCCGGCGTGAGCTGGGTCCGCGCCGACCTCGCCGACGCCGAGGCCGCGCAGCGCATGGTCGCCGACGCCGTCGCCGCGCTCGGCGGCCTCGATGCGCTCGTCTGCGTCGCGGGCGGCTATTCCAGCGCGAAGCTCGAGGAGCTGAGCTGGGCCGACTTCGAGAAGCAGATCGCGATGAGCCTGCGACCGACGGTCGAATCGGTCCTGGCCGCGCTGCCCGAGCTGCGGCAGTCGGAGGCCGGGGCGATCGTCACGATCGGCGCGCAGACCGCGCTCAAGCCCGGTCGCAATGCCGGGCCGTATGCCGCGGCCAAGGCGGCCGTCGCGACGTGGTCGCTGTCGCTGGCCGCCGGGCTCAAGTCCGCGGGCGTGCGCGTGAACTGCGTCCTGCCGGGCACGATCGACACGGAGGGGAATCGGACGTCGATGCCGGAAGCCAAGCGCGACGCGTGGGTCGAACCTCGCGAGCTCGGCAACCTGATCGTCTACCTCTGCTCGCCGGCCTCGCGGCCCTTGACCGGAGCCGCAATCCCGATCGGCTAGTTCAGCAGGTCGGAGAGGCTGGTGAGCGTGAAGCCACGGTCACGCAGGCCAGGCACGATGAGCCGGAGTGCGGCGAGGGTCTCGTAGCCGCCCAGGTGGAACAGCACGTTCGATCCGTTGACCGAGTTGCCGACGACCTTGGCCGCGATCTGCGCGGCGGTCGGCCCGCCCTGGCTGATCGGCTTCCAGTCGACGGTGTCGATGTCCCACAGGAATGTCTTCGTGTAGCCGGCCAAGGCGGCCGCGTCGATGACCGCCTGGTTGACCGATCCATACGGTGGGCGCCAGTACGGCACCGGACTCTGGCCGGTGCCGTCTCGCAGGATCGCCTCGGCATCGGTCATCTCCTTGCGGATGCGGTTGGCGTCGAATGACCCGACGCACGGCGCGGTCGTGGGTGAGCCGCCGCCGCCACGGGCGAGGTCGCAGTGGTACATCGTGTGGTTGGCGATCTCGAACAGTTGCGGGTTGCCCCTGATGATGGCCATCACCTGTTGGCCCTTGTCGGTCTGGCTCATGACGCCCGTCGCGAAGATCGTGGCGCACACCTCCTGCTCGACGAGGAAGTTCATGATGTCGACAGCCGGGTCCATGCGTCCGCCCATGTCGAAGGTGAGCGCGACTCCCGCGCCCGCCCCGGGGATCGTCCTGAAGGTCTGCGCCGATCCGCCCGCGACCCGGTTGTTGGCCGCGCAGCCTGAGCGCGTTGGCGGCCGTGTCGTCGGGGTCGGCAGCGGCGTGACGCCCGGATCGCCACTCACGATCAGGACCCAGCCGGGCTCGATCGCGCCCGGGTTCGTCACGAGCGACGGATACGCCTCGCCGTTCCAGGCCTGGAGCTGCGCGGTCGTGGTGCCGTAGGCACGGGCGATCCCCGACAGCGAGTCGCCGGGCGCCACCGTGTACGTCGTGCCGTCCACCGGCGAGGGCGACGGGTCGGGGTTCGACGACGGAGCGACGCTCGGGTCGGCGGGCCCTGACGGGGCCGGCGATAACGTCCCGCCGCCGGGGAGGCCGATCGTCGGCGTCGATCCAGGGGTGGCGGCCGGGCTCGCGCACGCAGAGACGGCGAGCAGCAGCGCAAGGACGCTCGGGAGACGAGCGGGGCGCATCGCTCTCAGTTGGGGTGGTAGCCGATGTCCGACGGTTGCACCGGGGGCATGGCGCCGTCGTCCAGGAGGCGTGCCTCGCGCTGGAGGAGGTGGAGCTCGGCACGGAGGCGGCTGGCCGCGTCGGGGATCTCGAGCAGGTGCTGCTTGCGTGACAGCTCGATCTGGAGGAGACCGCCGATCGCGTAGCTCGCGGCGACCGGGTCGTCCGGCAGTTGGATTGGCTTGAGCATGCGATCGAGCGATGCGGCCACGTCGGTAGGCTCCTGCGGTTCGGTGCGGCCAACAGACGCCGCTCGCACCACGAAACGTTTCACCGTCGCGAGGTAGGCGTCGAGCGCCTCCTGCGCAGGTGGCATGAGCGCGACCGCACCGTCACCCGTCGGATCAGCGAGCTCGGTGACCTCGACGAGCCGGTACGCCATGCTCGCGCTCTCCACGGGGGCGATTCGCGCGCGGGCCACGCCGACCCCAACGAGCATCCAGCGTCCATCGGCGAATTGTTCCGCGGTGCGTACCTCGCAGATCGTGCCGATGTCGTGGATGGCAGCGTCTGCGCCGACCTCGGAGCCCCCCGTGATCATGCTCACCACGAACCGGCCGGCATACGGCGACCCGTCCACCATCAGGTCGGTGGCCATCGCCCGGTAGCGCTCCTCGAAGATGTGCAGCGGGAGCGGCAGGTGCGGGAAGAGCACCGTGTGGAGCGGAAAGACCGGAAGCTGCATCGCGGGGGCATGCTGCCACCGCACCGATGGAGTGACAAGCGTGGGAGCTGCGGCGTAATCCCGCCGGGTGGGACTAACAGCCAATGATCGGCCGAGTCTGCCGCCGGACGGCATCCCTGGCCAATCAGGCGCGGCTCGCGCTGGCTTGGACGCCCGCGAGGCGGGAATTCGGCGATTGAGTGGCCGTTACGCCCGCCCCACGAGAATCGGCCCCCGGCCGCCTCAGCCCTCGTCGATGAAGGTCATGTCGATCTGCGCGCGCTGCAGCTTCCCGGAGTAGTCGATGTAGACGCTCTTCCACTCGCTGAAGAAGTCGAGCGCCGCCTGGCCGACCTCGCGGTGGCCGTTGCCGGTGGCCTTCGTGCCGCCGAAGGGAAGGTGCGCCTCCGCGCCGATCGTGCCGTGGTTCACGTATCCCAGGCCGGTGTCGAAGTCGCGGATGGATCGAAAGGCGAGGCCGATGTCGTTCGTGAACAGCGAGCTCGACAGGCCGTACTTCACGCCGTTGACCACGCGCACCGCCTCGTCCCAGGAGTCGACCGGGATGACGGAGGTGACCGGACCGAAGATCTCCTCCTGCGCGATCCGCGCGTCGGCCTTCACCTCGGCGAAGATCGTCGGCTCGAAGAAGGAGCCCTTTGCCAGGTCGCCCTCGCGCGCGGGCTCGCCGCCGATGACCAGGTCCGCCTCGTCGCGGCCGATGGCGGCATAGCTCGCAATCCGTTCGACCGCTGTCTCGTTGATCACTGGGCCGACATCGGTCTGTTCGTCGAGACCGTCCCCGAGAACCAGCTTCGCCACCCGCTGCCGGAGCCGATGGACGAAGTCGTCGTGAATGGACCGATGCACCACCAATCGCGACGCCGCCGTGCAGCGCTGGCCCGAGGTGCCGAAGGCGGACCACACGACGCTGTCGAGGGCGAGATCGAGGTCTGCATCCTCCCAGACCACGATCGGGTTCTTGCCGCCCAGCTCGAGGCTGACCCGCTTCAGCGTCTTCGCCGCTCGGGTGCTGATCTCGACCCCGGTATCGGTGTGGCCGGTGAAGCTGATGACCCGCACGTCGGGATGGTCGACGAGCGTGTTGCCGACCTCTCCGCCCGAACCGGTGACGACGTTGACGACGCCGTCGGGGAGGCCGCCCTCGAGGAGGAGCTCGACGAAGCGGACGAGGCACGCCGGCGTGTCGGAGGCGGGCTTGATGACGGCGGTGTTTCCGCAGATCAGCGCCGGGAACAGCTTCCACGCCGGGATCGCGACCGGGAAGTTCCACGGCGTGATGATTCCGGCCACGCCGATCGGCCTGCGGATGGCCATCGCGAACTTGTCGGGCATCTCCGACGGCACCGTCTGGCCGAACAGCCGCCGTCCCTCGCCGGCCATGTAGTAGGCGACGTCGATCGCCTCCTGTACATCGCCGCGGGCCTCGGGCAGGACCTTGCCCATCTCCCGCGTCATGAGCCGGCTGAGCTCCTCTTTGTGCTCGGCGAGGAGCCGCGCGATGCGGAACAGGATCTCGCCACGCTTTGGCGCCGGCATCGCGCTCCAGGCCGGAAAGGCGGCGCGTGGCCGCCGCGACGGCAGCCTCGACGTCGGCCGGGCCGGACGCCGCAAACTCGCCGACCACGTCGTCGTGGTTCGCCGGGCTCACGCTGGTGAAGGTGGCACCCGATCCGGCAGGCTTCCAGTCGGCGCCGATCAGGTTGTTGAAGGTCTTCGTCACGACGGATCACTCTCCGGAGGGGTGTTCAGTGGGCGGAGCGAGCGTAAAGGTTCGGCATCGAGCGCGCCAGTGCGGATTCCCGGAGGCGGCGGGACATTCGCCCCTTGGGCACGCCGGCATCGGTTCGGCATGATCAGCCCACAATTGAAGAACCGTCGTGGCGGGTTCCTGTAAACCAACGAATACGGGGCTGAAGTAGTGGCACCCCGTCATGACGGCTCGACGCCGACGCCGGTCCGGAAACGGGCCGGCGTCGGTCCGTGCTGCGTCCGCGGACGCCGGTAAGCGGTTGGTAAGCGGCCGCAAAGATACTGGCCGTCAAGATGGTCGCCCGACAACCGATCGCCGGCTCGCCTCCGAAGAACAGGAGGCTGCCCCGATGTTCTCGAGACGGATCGCGCTGGCAATGCTCGGTGCCGTGCTGATCCTCACCGCCGGCGTCGTGCCGGTTTCGGCCGCGAGGCCCACGCGCCCGGCGCCGCCCGCCGAGCGCCCGCCCACCACCAGGGAGCTACCGCTCACGCCGGCGGAGCAGGCCGCGTCGGACCGCAAGGTCGCCGCCGCCATGGCATACCTCGCTTCATCCGCGGCGAGGACGTTCGGCCGTGTGACCCTCGAGTGCGCCGCGCCGGAAGCCACGCCGCGGAGCGATGCCACCTCCAAGCGTCACGACCTCGGCGCCATCAGCGATCCCGCGACCAATGCCGACTGCGACGTTCCCTCCGACTTCCTGGCGATATCGGCACGGGACCAGACCCGCGGGCACTACTGCGGACCGGCCGTCGGCCAGGTCATCGCCAACTACACGTGGGCGGTCGCCCTCAACGCCAACAAGTACCCGCAGGCCAAGATCGCCGGCTGGATGCAGACCGATGCGAACGGCGGCACCAGCGCCCACACGATGGAAGACGGGCTCGAGCTCGCGACCGCACGCGCGCCCCGTCGCCCGGCCGACTGGGACTGGGTCGTCACCAATCTCACGGACCTCGACGGTGATGGGAAGTTCGGCGATCAGCTCCACGCCTACGTCCGCGCCAACGTCTCTGGCAGCAGGATGGCCATGGCGATCCCCGTCCTGCCGCACGAGCGCGATGGCCGCTTCCATCTCAGCAGTTGGCCGAATCCGGTCAATTCGCCGGGCCACTGGATCGCGGCATACGGCTGGAAGGGCCTCTACGACGGGACGAACTTCGCCAAGATCTACTACACCGATTCCTCGGAGGACGAGGGCGGATCGACCGGCCGCTTCTGGGATCCCATGCGGCACGTCGCCGGCATGATCGTGGACCACACCGGGCGATTCGTGTGGTGAGGACCACCGGACGCTGGCCGGCTCTGCTGGTCGTGGTGAGCGTCTTCGGGGTGGTGGGCTGCGCGCTCGCCACCCCGACTCCGGCCAGTCCGACGCATCCGCCGCCGTCTGAGGTGCCCAGCCCCACGACGCAAGCGAGCCCGACCCCGACTGGCACACCGAGCCTCGCCGATGAGATCGAGGTCGGGCGGCTCGATCCCGAGCTCACCGACACGATCCTCGAGTTCGCCAGCGACGGCAGGTCAATCCTGTTCTCGTCGGGCCTGGCCGAGGACGCGGCATCGAACGCCGCGCCGGACCTGTGGCGCGTCGAGGCCGGGGCGGACAAGCCGCCGGAGCTGCTGTGGCGCAACCCGGCCCGCGACCACTCGATCGTGAAGCTCGCCGGGGACCTCGGCCTGTTCGCGTTCGTCGATATCCCGCTCGACGGCTCGCGGGCATGGGACCTGTGGCTGATCCCACGCCACGAAGAGGAGGCCATCCTGCTCGACACCCACCCCGGAAACGACGAGGTCTCGAGCCTGGTCCCGAGCTTCAGCGTCCAGGAGCAGACGATCGTCTGGACCGCGTTCGACATGGGCCCCGACGGCCCCATCTCGCAGATGCTGTTGGCGCGCGCTCCAGGCTGGGAACCGGTGCTGCTTCTCGAGCGACGCGCGGCAGAGCGGGAGCTGTGGTTCCCGTCCTTGCACGGGGCACGCCTCGCGTTCAGCGAGGTCGTCTACTCGCCCGATCGCTCTACCGACCAGCGACACGTCTATCTCCTGGACCTCGGAGCTCCCGAGGCGGAGCCCGTGCGCCTCGACCATTCGGACCTCGCCACGATGCCGATCCTCGTCGAGAACACCGTGATCTGGAAGGAGGCAGATCCCGGCTTCAGCATGTTCAACTGGGGCCTGCTGTGGCGCCATGACCTCGGCGGCCCGGGGCCGAGGCGGCTCGATACCGCCCCGGTCGACTACGTCGATACCCCATCGGCCGGAAGCCGTTTCGTGGCCTGGTCGGCGGCGGACTCCTTCCAGTTCGTCGTCTACGATCTGCTCGAGAACCGGCCGCGGGTTATCGAGCGCTACACCGCCGCCGAGGGGGCGAATGTGCTCCGCCCGCACATTGCATGGGACCTGCTCGTCTGGCTTTACGCCGAGGGCGAGACGGCGGATGGCCACGCCGAGATCCGGTACGCGTTCCTGCCGCCCGTCCGCTCGCTTCGCTAGGTCGTCACGGACGCGTCATGCGCGTGACGTCGAGTGCCTCGTCGAGCTGCGCCTCGGTGAGGCGCCCGTCGCGCACGTGGCCGCGCTCGACGACCACGTCGCGGATCGATCGGCGCTCGGCGAGAGCCTGCTTCGCGATGCTCGCCGCCTCTTCGTAGCCGAGGTGTCGGTTCAATGGCGTGACGATGGCCGGGGAGCCCTCGGCGTACTCGCGCAGCCGCTCGACGTTGGCGGTGATGCCGCTCACGCATCGGTCCGCGAGCAGAAGGGTGACCGATGACAGCAGCCGGATCGACTCGAGCAGGTTGCGGCCGATGAGCGGCAGCATGACGTTGAGCTCGAAGCTCCCCGACGCGCCCGCCCAGGCGATCGCCGCGTCGTTGCCGACGACCTGCGCACACACCATGAGGGTTGCCTCGGGGATCACCGGGTTTACCTTGCCCGGCATGATGCTGCTGCCCGGCTGGAGGTCGGGAAGGTTGATCTCGCCCAGTCCGGCGCGCGGACCGGAGCCCATCCAGCGCAGGTCGTTGGCGACCTTCGTGAGGCTGACCGCGATCGTGCGCAGCTGGCCCGACAGCTCGACGAGCGCGTCGCGGGCACCCTGCGCCTCGAAGTGGTCGCGGGCCTCGGTCAGCGGCAGCCCGGTAGTCGCGGCGACCTCGGCGATGACCCGCCCGCCGAACCCCGGCGGTGCGTTGATGCCCGTCCCGACGGCGGTCCCGCCCAGCGGCAGCTCGGCGACGCGCGGCAGGGTGGCATGCAGCCGCTCGACCCCCATCCGCACCTGGGCGGCATACCCGCCGAACTCCTGCCCAAGGGTGATCGGAGTGGCGTCCATGAGGTGTGTGCGCCCGGCCTTCACGACGTCGGCGAACTCATCGGCCTTTGCCTGGAGGACGGCCGCGAGGTGCTCGAGCGAGGGCACGAGGTCTCCTAGCGCGCCGGCAGTGGCGGCGACATGGATGGAAGCCGGGAAGAGGTCGTTCGACGACATCGGGTGGTTGACATCGTCGTTCGGGTGGACCGGCCGACCGAGTCGCTCACCGGCGAGGCTGGCGAGCACCTCGTTCACGTTCATGTTGCTGCTGGTGCCCGAGCCGGTCTGGAAGACGTCGATCGGGAACTGCGCGTCGTGGTCGCCGCGCGCGACTTCCTCCGCGGCCGCGACGATGGCGTCGGCCAGCTCGGCCTCCTGCAGACCGAGATCGCGCTTGACCGATGCAACCGCTGCCTTGATCCGGGCCAATGCCTCGATCTGCGCGCGCTCGAGCCGAAGCCCGGAGATCGGGAAGTTCTCGACGGCACGCTGGGTCTGGGCTCCCCACCTCGCGTCGGCAGGCACGCGCACCTCTCCCATCGAGTCGCGCTCGATGCGCTCCTCGCTCATCGGCTGAAGTCGGGGCTCTCGGCGTCGGTCAAGCGGATGATCGGCGGGATCAGGTACGGCAGGAAGCCGCCCTCCAGGTCGTCGAGGATCCGCCGGGCCTCACCGATGAGCTCGTTGACGAAGACGCCCTGGTGAGCGGGCTCGTACGGGCGCAGCTTCTCGAGGCCTTCCGTGAGCTTGTTGCGCGCACCGCGCATGTTGCGACGCTGGAGGTGCAGCAGTCCGGCGGCGACCTGGATCAGGCCCTGGTAGAAGTCGCGCTCCTGGTCCGGCGCGGCGCGCCACAACGTCTCCCATGCCTCGTGGGCATGCCAGTAGCGCACGCCATTGAAGAGCGCGATGCCGCGCCGGAAGAGACGATCGGCCTCGGCCGGGTCGAGCGGCTCGGTGCGACCCCCCGGCAGCGGATCGGGCGCCGCGGGAGCTTGCGGGGCGGGCGTCTCGCTCATCGCGGCGATCGTAGCAGGCCGCCGAGCGCGGCCTTGGCAGCCCCGTCCGCATCGGTCCGTCGGGACCCCGGTGCGCCCGGTCAACGCTGTCTGGTACGAATGACCCACTCGGACCACACCGGTCCAAACCTGACTGCATGTGCGCCGCTTCGAGGGTACTTGTGCTGACTGGGACCTGCGTCGTAGCGTCGCCGCACGGTCGCTCGCCTCCGGGGAGAGAGGCGGGCGACTGATTTTGTCACCCAGCTGCCTGAGGGCTCCGCGCAGGCGGCGGGGCCCCTTCTCACGGTAGGAATCGACACACCCAATCGCCGTCCGTGGGACGGGCACAACGGCCACTCAGTGCCCGACTTCCCGCCCCGCGGCACGAATAGCCAGGCCCGATGGCGACTGCCTGGCCTGAGCTCCCGTCCCGCGCAATTTCGGGCCGATCGGTGGCCGATATACCCGCCCGACGGGAACTTCGCCCACGAAGTCAGTCGGCGATCTTCGCCATCACGTGCTTGACGATCGTGTAGTCCTCGATCGAGTAGCTGCTCATGTCCTTGCCGTAGCCGGACTGGCCGAAGCCGCCGTGGGGCATCTCGGACACGATCGTGAGGTGGTCGTTGATCCAGACCGTGCCGAAGCGCAGCGCCTTGGCCGCACGCAACGCGCGCTTCACGTCCTTCGTCCAGACCGATGCCGCCAGCCCGTAGGGCACGCCGTTGGCCCAGCTGATTCCCTCCTCCTCGTCGGCGAAGCGCTGGACCGTGACGACCGGGCCGAAGACCTCGGACTGGACGATCTCGGCGTCCTGCGTAACGCCGGTCACGACCGAGGGCCGATAGAAGTAGCCGCGGTCGCCGAACGTCTCGCCGCCGGCGGCGATCTCGGCGCCGTAGCCGCGGGCGCGGTCGACGAAGCCGGCGACGCGCTCCTGGTGGGCCTTGCTGACCATCGGTCCCATGTCGAGCTCAGGGTCGGACGCGGGGTCGCCGACCTTGATCGACTCGACGGCGGTGACCAGCGCCGACAGGGCGCGATCGTAGCCGTCGCCCATCACGATGAGCCGCGTGGCAGCCGTGCAGTCCTGGCCGGAGTTGAAGTAGCCGGCCATCTTGATCGTCTCGGCCAGGGCGTCCATGTCGGCGTCGTCGAAGACAAGGACCGGCGCCTTGCCGCCGAGCTCGAGGTGGACGCGCTTCACCGTCTGCGCCGCGGCTGCCGCGATCTCCTTCCCGGTGGCGGTGTCACCGGTCAGCGAGACCATATCGACGCCGGGGTGGCGGATGAGCCGATCCCCGACCACCGCGCCCGGGCCGGTCACGACGTTCAGGACGCCCTTTGGGAAGATGTCGGCCGCCAGCTCGGCGATGCGCAGCGCCGACAGCGGCGTCATCGAGGCGGGCTTGAGCACCACGGTGCAGCCGGCGGCGATCGCCGGGCACAGCTTCCAGATCGCCATCATCAGCGGGTAGTTCCAGGGCGCCACCTGCCCAACCACACCGGCGGCCTCGCGCCGGATCATCGAGGTGTGGGTGTTGACGTACTCACCCGCGGCCTTGCCCTCGACGACCCGCGCGGCGCCGGCGAAGAAGCGGACGTTGTCGACAGTGAATTCGACGTCGAAGTCGGCCGTGCCCTTCGGCTTGCCGACGTTGGCCTGCTCGAGGCCGGACAGCGTCTCGGCATCGGACTCGATCGCATCGGCGAAGGCGTAGAGCGCCTTGGACCGATCCTGCGGCGTCGACTGCGACCAAGTCTCGAAGGCGGCGCGCGCCGCGGCAACCGCGCGATCGACGTCGGATGCGTCGCCCTTCGGGACCCGGGCGATCTCCTCCTCGGTGGCCGGGTTGATCACCGCCACCGTCTCGCCGGAGGCGGCATCGGCCCAGTCGCCGTCGATGAACATCTGCGAGCGGGTGGCGGTGAGCGTCATCGTTCGTCGGTCCTCGGCGTTCGTGAGAATCGTGGCCACGGCCAGTCCGCGCCACCGATCCCGCCGATTCTACCCGTGATCGCTCCGGATTCCACAGGCACGATTCTGTGGATTCCGCGGTTCGGATTGCCCTGACTCAGGAGTAAGGGCTGCCTAAGATCGTCGGCTCAGCCGCCCGACCATCTCAGTCGCGGACGGGGCGAAATCCCCCATCGGCGGCGCGGGCCGCGACGAAGAGCAGGTCGGCCAGGCGGTTCAGGTAGGCCAGCACCTGCGAGTCGGGCAGCTCGCCGGCCTGGGAAAGCGCAACGGCCCGACGCTCCGCGCGCCGAACCGTGGTGCGCGCCAGGTCCAGGGCCGCGCCGGTCGTCGTTTCCCCCGGCACCACGAACTCGGTCGGCTGCTCGACGAGCTCCTCGAGCGAGTCGATCTCCCCCTCGAGGGCAGCGACCATCTCGGCGGTCACGCGTGAGACGCCGTCGGTCAGCCGGTCGCGGCGATCGGTGTGGGTCGCCAGCTCGGCGCCGATGACGAAGAGCTCGCGCTGGAGGCGGAGGATCAGCTCGGAGAGGCGCGCCTCGGTGCGGTCGGTGGCAGAGCCGATCGACGCCCGCGCCAGGCCCAGCGCGGAGACGGCCTCATCGGTCGTGCCGTAGGCATCGGTTCGCAGGTCGGCCTTGCTGACCCGCTCGCCGCCGAACAGCAGCCCGGTCGTGCCGGTGTCGCCCTTGCGGGTGTAGATGCGCATCGGTTCGATGGTAGCGGCTACGGTCCGCAGGTCATGGAGGGAGCTCCGCGTGCACAGGCTGGCGCGTAGTCATGGAATATATCAGTAGTGATATATCTCGTGACGGTTCGCGGGAGATGCGATAGAGACTGACCGTTCGCCGTCAAATGCGGCGCGAGTTCGCCGATCCTAGAACAGCCCGGGCGGCGGCTCCCAACGCTCGGCCAGCAGGGTCACCTTGACGGGCGGCCCGACGACCTCCTCGGTCTTGGTCTTCACGGTCTGGATCAGCTCGCCGGCCCACGGGCAGAACGGGGTGGTGAGCACCATCTTGATCTCGGTCGGTTCGCCATCATTGCCGAGCTCCACGGCCTTGATGAGATCGAGGTCGACGATGCTCATCCCGATCTCCGGATCGTGGATGTCGTAGAGCGCAGTCATGACCTCGTCCACCTTGGCGAGATCGGAATCAATTGCCATCGCAACCAGTGTACCCCTCACGCGCGGGGGAGTCTCCGAGGGCCACCCGACGCCCATCCCCCACGGCGTCGTCGACCCCCGCGTCGAGCGCGGGGAGTCAGAGCAGACGCCCGTCGAAAACGGGGTGCGGCTGCGGGACGAGTGGGCGCACCCGCTGGTAGCCCTCGTCGATGCGCTCGTCCGACTCGATCGCGGCGCGCAGGGCGGCGATCACCTCGGCGAGATCGGTCTGGCTGGTGTGGCACTCGAGGGCGGCCAGCTTGTGGTCGGCGACGTCGGTGATGTCGATGCGATGCGTGGCGGCCTGCTCCTCCGGGGAGAGGTCGAACTTGTTTCCGCCGGGATCGAAGATGGGCGAAATCACGTAGACCGAGTTCGGAGCCTGCCCCGCGTCGGAAAGGCGCTCGACCGCCCAGCGCGTGGCATTGCCGACGACGATGTGGTCCGGGTGGCCGGTCACGCCGTGAGGGCCAAAGGTGATGACCGCGGCCGGACGGCGGTCGGCGAGCCATTCGGCGATCTCGGTCACCAGGCGCTCGAAGGACTCGTCGGCGACGGCGCCATCGGCATAGCCATCGAGGATCGAGACCTCGTCGAGGCCGATCGCCTTCGCCGCGCCGATGAGCTCTGCCTCGCGGACGCCGCCGAAGGCGGGGTCCGGCTCGCCGTCGGGCGTGCCTGCCTCGCCGCGGGTGGCGACGAGCAGGCGGGTCGTCCTGCCGCCCGCGTGCGCCAGCGCCAGGGCACCCGCGCAGCCGACGCTCTCGTCGTCGGGATGGGCGAGGATCGCGGCCAAGCCGCCGGGGGCGATCTCGTAGCTCACCGGTCCTCCTTGGTGGCGTCGGGCTGCGGGTCGTCGGACAGGAATGTCGAGCCCTGCCGTTCGACGGAGGTCCTCATCGTACGCAGGACGGCGAGCTTCGCGCTCGCCACCTCGGTGACGAACCGGCGCGTCCCCACATCGTCGAGCGGCGAACCCGGTGGCGCGCTGTCGCGCCCGACGTTCAGCCAGGCCAGGTGATATCGGTCCATCCGGCCCCAGACGCGCTCGAGCAGTCGATCCGACCCGAGCAGCCACGCCCGGAACCGATCCCATTCCGGCTCAGCCAGGAGCTCCTCGCCGGTCCCGATGAGCTCGTCGGTGGCCACGAGGAATTCGGCGCGCGACATGACCGCGCGCGGTCGATCGGTCACGCGGGCCAGCGTAGCCGAACGAGGCGTTCGTACCATGGCCGCGGGCGGTGCGCGCAGGCACACTCCAACCGTGGATCGCGCACGCGCGTTGAACGTCCTCTTCGCGCTCGCCGTGGCGGCCGTTCCGGCCGGCCTGGCGCTGGCCGTCCGTGGTCTCGAGCCGGTTCAGCTCGCCGATTCGGCGCTGCCGTGGCTGCCGGCTGGCTCCACGGCTGCGCTCGGGTTGGTCGCCGCGCTCGCGGCGCTGGCGGCGCTCGTGAGCGCGCTCCGGTACGGCTCGGTCGCCAGCCTCCTCGAGTCGGGGGCGTCGGCCACGCTGGCCGGCGGCGCGGTGGTGACGCTCATCGGCAGCGGCTCGCTGGCGGCACCGGTCCTCGCCTCGGCCGCGATGCTGGCCGCCGCTTCCGTCGCCGGAACGCGAGTGATCCCCGGGGGTCCGGCGCGTCTGATCGGATCGGCGGTGGCGGTGATGGCGGTCGCCGAGGCGGTCGCGCTTTTGACGGTCGTTCCCGCGACGGCCGACCTGCTGGCCCCGCTCGCTCCGGTCCTGCTGTTCGCGGCGCTCGTCGTGGCCCTCGGTGCCGCCGTGCTTCGCACGGGCCTTCGATCGGCCACCGCGGCGCTGCTCGCGGCAGGTGCGGTTGGCTTGCTGGCGGACCGCGATGGTTCGATCGAGGGGCTCATCGGCCTGGCGGCGCTGACGTCCGCTCAGCTGCTGGCCCTGGCCGCCGCGCTGGCGCCGGCGGCCCGCAGAGGCCGAGGACCGGCTGCCGGAGCTCGCGGAACAGCTGAACGATGCGATCCTCGGGTTCGACGGTCATCTGCGGCTGCGCGACTGGAACGCCGCCGCGGCCACCCTGCTCGGGCTCGACACGGCATCGGCAGGGACGAGGATTGACGACCTGCTCGGCGTTTCGGTCACCGACCTGCCCTCGGGCGATCGCACCACCGTCTCGCGCGGCGGGGTCGGCGGGCTGGAGGTGGCGATGCGTCGGTCCGGTCGGGGCGTCGTCACCGTCGTCCGCGACGCCGGCGCCACCCCCGAAGTCGAGCGCCTCGGCAACGAGCTGCGCACGACGATCGAGGAGCTGCTTCGGGCGAGGCGGACGATCGACCTCCAGCGTGGCGAGCTCGAGCGCTCGGCGACGGTCGACCCGCTGACCGGCGTCGCAAGCCGCGGCGCGATCCTCGAGCGGCTGCGGATCGAGGTCGCCCAGGCGCGCCGGTACCGTCACCCGCTCGCGGTGGTGCTCCTCGACGTCGACCGCTTCGGCGAGATCAACGACGCCTACGGCATCGCGGGCGGCGACGCGGTCCTGCGCGAGGTCGCGCTGCGCATGCGCCTGCGAGTGCGCGAGGCCGATGCGCTCGGGCGCGCCGGCAGCGACGGATTCCTCGCCACCCTGCCCCACACCGACGACGCCGGCGCCGCGACCTTTGCCGATGCCATGCGCATCCGGCTCGGGCTCCGGCCGGTGCGGGTCGGCGACTCGGAGCTGAAGGTGACGGTCAGCATCGGCGTGGCGACGATGCGCCCCGGCGAGGATCTCGACATCGACGGTGTGCTCGCGCGCGTGCAGGAGGCGCTCGACAGCGCGCGCGGCGCGGGGGGCAATCGCATCGCGCTCGACCGGATGCACGGCTTGGCGCGCATCGAGGAGCGCGATGCCTGGGAGGATCCCGAAACGGATCGCGCGGCGGAGTGAGGTCTGCGGCGTATGACATCGGCGCCAGCTGATCGGTCCTGACGAGCGTGGATTCGGGGGTTGCTGGCTGTTCGGGTTATCCACTCTGTCATACAATGTGTGGACAACTTCCGTGGACAACCCCGTAGCCATGCCAGCCGGGCGCTGGCACCGTTGAGGCGCTCATGCCGTCGAATTCCTCCGACCTCTCCGCCAAGCTCATCTTTCCCACCCGCGAGATCGTCGAGGAGTTCTACCTCCCGATCATCTACACCGCCTGCCGCACCTGCTACTCCGAGCTCGTGCCCGACAGGATCTGGGACAAGGCGGTCAGCCGCGAGGTGGCCGACGAGAAGCAGCAAAGCCTCGTCCGAAAGGTGATGGAGTCCGGCCACGGCTCGACGATCGAGCACGTGAACTTCACCTTCGCAATCAGCGGCGTGACTCGCACGCTGTCGCACCAGCTCGTCCGCCATCGGGCCGGCACCGCCTTCGACCAGCAGTCGCAGCGCTACGTGTCGTTCAAGAAGCGCGACAACTACACCGTTCCCGAGAGCATCGCCGGCGGCGACCTGCCCGACGACCTCGCCGGCCGCTTCCAGCGCGCGATCGACGACAACCTCGAGCTCTATGGCCAACTGCTCCAGGCGGAGGTGCCCGCCGAGGACGCGCGCTTCATCTTCCCGAACGCGATGCAGACGAACCTGATCATGACGGTCAACCTGCGCCAGCTCATCCACATGAGCGGGCTCCGCCTCTGCACGATGGCGCAGTGGGAAATCCGCCAGCTCTTCAAGCAGATTCGGCACGAGATCTTCCGGGTCAGCCCGTTCTTCGGAAGCTTCCTCGTCCCGAAGTGCGTGCCGCTCGGCTACTGCGACGAGATGGGCAACCGCGACGAGCACTGCCGCATCAAGCCGCATCGCGATACGGTCATGGCCGTGTGGGACGCCTATCGGTCCGGCTCCCTCGAAGAGACCGATGGCCCCGTCGTGCCCGACACGAGCCCCTTCCGCCCGAAGCCGCGGCGGGTGCCCCTGCCGGTGGCCGAGGGCGACGTTCGGCCGGCTGCGACCGAGCTGCTCGGCGCCGGCATCGGTCAGGCGGGAGACTCCGACCGGGTCTGACCCGCGCTACCCTCCGCGCATGACAGCGCCCGGCGACCGATGAGGACGCGGTACGCCCATCGCTGGGCGGCGCTGCGGGCCACGTTCTGGTTCGTGCCCGGCCTCATGGTCATCGGATCGGTGCTGCTCGCAGCGTTTGCGCTCTGGCTCGACGCGGCGCTCGCTCGCACTTCGCTGCCGCCGTGGGTCTACACAGGCGGCGCGGACGGCGCCCGCGCCCTGCTGTCGACGATCGCCGGCTCGATGGTGACGGTGGCCGGGGTCGGATTCTCGATCACGATCGTCGCGCTCGTGCTCGCCTCGACGCAGTTCGGGCCGCGCCTGCTGGGCCTGTTCATGCGCGACATCACGAGCCAGGCGACGCTTGGGACGTTCATCGGCACGTTCACCTACTGCGTCCTCGTGCTGCGGACGATTCGGGGACCGGACGAGGCCGGCGGAGCCTTCGTGCCGCAGGTGGCGATGACGATCGCGATCGGCATCACCCTGCTCAGCGTCGCGGTCCTCGTCTACTTCTTTCACCACGTTGCCGTGACGATCCAGGCGCCGAACGTGGTGTCGACGGTCGCCCACGACCTCGATGCAGGCATCGACCACCTCCGCAAGCCCGGCCTCGGCGCCGCTGGTCGGGCTCCGGCTGCTGACGAGATTCCGGACCCGGACGTCGGCACGGTGCTGGCTGCGACCCGGAGCGGGTACGTCCAGGTCGTCGACGATGCGGCGCTCCTCGAGGTCGCCCGACGGCACGACCTGTGCGTTCGCCTGACCACCCGCCCCGGCCTCTTCGTCGTGCAGGGCAACCCGCTGATCGTGGCGCAGCCAACCGAGCGAGTTGACGAGGCGGTGACCGCGGACCTTCGCTCGACGCTCATCATCGGAGACGTTCGGACGGCCGAGGATGACATCGAGTTCAGCGTCCGGCAGCTCGTCGAGGTGGCCCTGCGCGCGCTGTCGCCGGCGATCAACGACCCCTTCACGGCGATGTCGGCGGTCGACTGGCTGGGCGCCGCGCTCGCGCGGATGGCGACGACGGAGTTCCCGCCTCGTTACCGGCACGACGCCGACGGTCGTCTGCGCGTCGTCGCCCAGGTCCCGACGTTTGGCGGGATCGCGCACACGATCTTCAGCCGCATCCGCCATTACGGCGGCTCGAGCCCGATGGTCCTCAACCGCCTGCTCGAGGCAGTGGCTGCCTTCGGCCCGCATATCCGCGACGACGCGGACTGTGCCCTCGTGCGCGACGAGACCGAGGCGGTCCTGCGGATGGGTCGGGCGCTGATCATCAGCGAGGCGGACTTGCGAGAGCTCGAGAAGCGGCATGCCGCCGCCCTGGCGGCGCTGGGCGCGGGCCACGACGATCACGACTGACGGCTAGTTGTCGGGCGACACTCCATCACCGAGGGTGAAGCGGCGAAGCTCCTCGGTGCAGGCATCGGCCAGGCGGCGGGCCTCGTTGACGAGGAACGAGCTCATCTTCGTCGAGTCGATGATCAGCAGCGTGTGGCCGCGCTCGTTGCGGTCGAGCACGATCCGGTCGTCGCCATGGAAGCTGATGCCCCAGTTGGCTTGGAGCTGGACGAGCTCGGCGAGCACCACGCGCTCATTGAAGTACCAGTCGAGGAACTCGGCATTGAGGGCGTTCACGACGTCGCGCAGCTGGAGGGTCTCGTTGCGTCGCAGGCGCGAGACGAAGTGCACGACGCGCAGTGCGGCGAACGGGTCGCCGGCGCGCGCGATCTGCGGCGGCGCGAGCGTCGGCTCGGGCATCCCGTCCGGGGCGGACCCGACCAGCGGGGTGGCGATGGGCTGGGTCATTCGGGGACGAGTATCAGCGGCATCGGCGTGCCGGGCAACCTCGCTTCAGCCGATGCGGAGGCCGTCCGGCGACGGCGGGTCCGGTCGCAGGAGGTACACCTGGCCGTCGTCGCCCATCGCGCCGAGCACGAGCACCTCGCTCGCGAAGCCGGCGATCCGCCGGCGTGGGAAGTTGAGGACAGCCACCACCTGGCGCCCGACGAGCGCCTCGCGGTCGGGATAGGTTGCGGTCAGCTGTGCCGCGCTGACGCGCTCGCCGACCTCGAGGCCGAAGTCGATCCGCAGTCGGTACGACGGCTTGCGAGCCGCGGGAAACGGCTCGACCCCCACGATCCGCCCAACGCGCATCTCGATGCGCTCGAAGAGCTCGATGTCGATCACGCGGCGAAGGGTACCGGAGCGAAGCGGGACCGGTGCGGCGGCGCACTGGGCCCACGCTGGGACTATCGGACCAGTTGGTCGAGAGGCGGCTGCCGCGTACGGTTGTGTCCGGGTCGCGCACGCAAGCCACGCGGCCTCGTTCGACACGGAGGCAGACGTTGACGTTCTGGAACTGGCGCCGGAGTCCCGGGCCTACGGCGACCCAGGGGTCGGTGGCCGTCGCCGCCGCGCCGGACCTGGCGCCGATCGAGCTGTACACCGCCGAGTCGCGGATCGTCGGCTGGCTCGCGCCCCACGGACAACGCGTGACGGATCTCCTTGCCTCCCGCGACGAGCTGCGCCTGTGGCGCCCGAGTCCCGGCCCGCTCGACGAAACGGAGGTGCCCGGCGACACGCCCGCCGGTGGTGAGAACGGCGAGTGGGAGAGCCTGCCGACCGCGCGCGTCATCCTGGCCATGCCGCCCGAGTGGCGCGCCAGCCGTCAGCTGCGCCTCCACAAGCGCCTGCGCCGCGCAGCGCTCGTGGCCGGCCCGTTCAGCGTCACCGGCAATATCCACCTCCAGCCCGGCGTCGAGGTCGGCCCGCACCTCCTGCGCGCCGCCAGCTTCCTGCCGCTGACCGATGCCTATCTCCTGCACACCGGCGAACCGCCGTTCGAGCACGTCGTCAGCGTCGTCATCGTCAACGCCGCGCACGTCTCGAACATCGTCCCGCTCGTCACGCTGGCCTGACGCCCGGCCGATCCATCGGCACTCCTTCACCGCGGCGATAATCCCCGCGTGGCCGTGCTCCGCAGTTCGCTCGACCCAGCCTCCGACGCGTTCCGCGCCAACGAGCGCGCGATGCAGGCCCTTGTCGCCGACCTGCGCGCACGGACCGATGCGCTGACGCTCAATGGAGCCGGCGGCGACGAGCGCTCCATCGCCCGCCACCGGGAGCGCGGCAAGCTGCCGGTGCGCGAGCGGATCGATCGGCTCCTCGACCCCGGCAGCTCCTTCCTCGAGCTCAACGCGCTGGCGGCGAACGGCCTCTACGACGGCGAGGCGCCGAGCGCCGGGATCGTGACCGGCATCGGTCGGGTGGAGGGCGTCGAGTGCGTGATCGTCGCCAACGACGCGACGGTCAAGGGCGGCACGTACTACCCGATGACGGTGAAGAAGCACCTGCGCGCGCAGGAGATCGCGCTCGAGAACGGGCTGCCCTGCCTCTACCTCGTGGACTCTGGTGGCGCGTTCCTGCCGCTGCAGGACGAGGTCTTTCCCGACCGCGACCACTTCGGCCGCATCTTCTACAACCAGGCGCAGCTGTCGGCGCGCAGGATCCCGCAGGTCGCGCTGGTGATGGGCTCCTGCACCGCCGGCGGCGCGTACGTGCCGGCGATGAGCGACGAGACCGTCATCGTCAGGGGCACGGGCACGATCTTCCTCGGCGGGCCGCCGCTCGTGAAGGCGGCAACTGGCGAGGAAGTCAGCGCAGAGGAGCTCGGCGGGGCCGACGTCCACACCACCCTCTCCGGCGTGGCCGACCACTACGCCCTCGACGACGACCACGCGCTCGCGATCGGCCGCCAGATCGTGCGCAACCTGGCCCGGCGCAAGCCGGAGCCGCCGTGGGAGACCGGCGAGCCATGCGAGCCATCGGTCGCGCCGGACGGGCTCTATGGCGTCATCCCCGCCGACGCGCGCCAGTCCTACGACGTCCGCGAGGTGATCGCGCGCATCGTCGACGGCAGCGACTTCCACGAGTTCAAGGCGCGCTACGGCGAGACGCTCGTCACCGGCTTCGCGCGCATCATGGGCTACCCGGTCGGCATCCTGGCCAACAACGGCATCCTGTTCAGCCAGTCGGCGCTGAAGGGAGCGCACTTCGTCGAGCTGGCATCGCAACGCCGGATCCCGCTCGTGTTCCTGCAGAACATCACCGGCTTCATGGTTGGCCGCGAGTACGAGGCGGGCGGCATCGCCCGCGACGGCGCGAAGCTCGTCACCGCGGTGAGCACGACGAACGTGCCAAAGTTCACCGTCGTCATCGGCGGCTCGTTCGGCGCCGGGAACTACGGCATGGCGGGGCGCGCGTACGGTCCCCGTCAGCTCTGGATGTGGCCGAACGCGCGGATCAGCGTCATGGGCGGAGCCCAGGCGGCGCGCGTCCTGTCGACCGTCCGAGGCGGCTTCGAGACCGATGCGGACCGCGACGCCTTCGAGGCCCCGATCCTCGAGAAGTACGAGCTCGAGGGCTCGCCCTACCACTCGACCGCGCGGCTGTGGGACGACGGCGTGATCGACCCGATCGACACTCGTCGCGTGCTCGCACTCGGCATCAGCGCGGCGCTCAACGCGCTGATCCCGGAGCCGGGGTTCAGCCTCTACCGGATGTAGCCGCGCCGGCACCGATGCATCGGCGATCCTCGCGTATCCGCTAGGCTCACGCGACCGATGCAACCCGCAGATCGACCCGCGCCCGGTTCGCACGATCGGTCGGTTCCGTCCGGCTCCCTCGAGGAGAGCGCGGCCAACCTGTTCGACGCGATGCTCGCCGCCCGCGCGGCCGAGGAGCGAGGAGAGCGCGGCCCGCTCCATGCCTTCTATCGCACGCTGATGAGCGGCACGCTCCTGCTGCCGGTGCCGCCCGAGCACGGCGACGAGGCGAAGGCGGCCCTCGAGTCGGCGGTCAACGACGACGAGCAGGTCGAGATCAGCGTGATGCTGGCCCGCGAGGCCGGCGGCGAGACGGTCGGCGTCGTCTTCGGCTCCTTCGCGGCGCTTGCCGCCTGGGCGCCCTCGGGCAGCGGCAACCTCCCAGTGCCCGCGCGGATCGCGATCGCCAACCTCGCGGTGGCGGGCATGCCGGCGATCATGGATCCGGCGGGACCGGTGCCATACCGCTTCGACACCGATGAGCTCGCAGCGCTCGCCGAGGGCCGGGTCCCCGGCAGCGACGAGCCGCTGTTCGAGGCCACGACCCGCTCTTCGATCCGCGTCCGACCGCCTGGGACCGACACGCGCGACCTCGAGCGTCGTCTCGCCGACGAGCTCGGACCGACGTCCGTCGATGCCGCGTACCTCGTCGAGACCGACTCCGGCGGTGGCGACCGCCGGCTCCTGCTGGGCCTCGTCGGCGAACCCGGAGCAAGGGCGACGGTCGACGTGCCCGAAGGTACCGACGTGGTGTGGCTGGAGGAACCTCTGCTGACCCAGGTCCGCGCCGTCGCCGAGCCGTTCCACCGCCGCGGTCGTGCGGCTCGATGAGCGGCCTGCGCCTCGAGCGCGACGGGCCGTTTGCGCGGGTCACGCTCAACCGCCCGGACGCGCGCAACGCCTTCAACGCCGAGCTGATCGGCGAGCTGCGCGCGACGTTCGAGACGCTCTCGCGTGAAGGGCCGGAGGCGCTGCGTGGTGTCGTGCTGGCGGGGACGGGCTCCGTGTTCTGTGCCGGCGCCGACGTCGACTGGATGAGGTCCGCGGCCGGGATGAGCGTCGAGGACAACGAGCGCGACGCGGCCGGGCTCCACGCGATGCTCGCCGCCGTCGACCGCTGCCCGGCGCCGATCATCGCGGGCGTCCAGGGCGCGGCAATCGGGGGCGGGATGGGCCTGTGCGCCACCGCCGACATCGTGGTGGCGACCATTGACACGACCTTCGGCTTCACCGAGACGAAGCTCGGCATCATCCCGGCCGTCATCAGCCCGTTCGTGCTGGCGAAGATCGGCGAGTCTCACGCCCGTGCCCTGTTCGCCACCGGGCAACGCTTCGACGCCGAGCGGGCGCTGCGGATCGGTCTCGTGCACGAGGTCGTCGACGACGAGGGCGCGCTCGACGTCAGAGTCGAGGAGCTGCTCGGCGAGCTGCGATCGGCCGGGCCGACCGCGGCCCGTGCGGCCAAGGCACTCGTCCGCGAGCTGCGCGCGCTCAACCCAGAGGAGGCACGCCAGCACACGATCCGCCACATCGCTCAGCAGAGGACCTCGGCTGAGGGCCAGGAGGGGCTCGGCGCCTTCCTCGACAAGCGCCCGCCCGACTGGAGCGCGTGAGACGGTGGCCCGCCCGAGCCTCAACGTTCCGCCCAAGCCCGACCCCGGCGCGCGCGTCGCGGTGGTCTCGCCCTCCTGGGCCGGGCCGGGCGCGTTTCCGGCCGTCCACGAGCTGGCGATGCGGCGGCTTCGAGACGACATCGGCGTGGAGCCGGTCGAATACCCGACCACCCGCCGCCTCGGGGCCCCGCCCGCGGAGCGCGCGGCTGACCTCATGTCCGCCTTCCGCGATCCTGCCATCGGCGCTGTGATGGCCTCGATCGGCGGCGACGATCAGCTGACCGTCCTCCCGCACCTCGACCCCGATGCCTTCCGCGCGAACCCGAAGCCGTTCTTCGGCTTCAGCGACAACACGAACATGCTGAATTGGCTTTGGAACCTCGGCATCGCCAGCTTCCACGGCGGCTCGACGATGGTGCATCTGGGCCGCGGCGGCGCGACGCACCCGATATCGATCACCTCTCTGCGCGCAGCGCTGTTCACCTCCGACGAGGTACAGCTCACACAGGTCGAGAGCTTCAGCGAGGAGCCGATCGGCTGGGATACGCCTGCCGCGCTGACGCACGCGCCGCCGCAGCGACCGAGCGCCGGCTGGTGGTGGCACCGATCCGAGCGAGTGGTCGACGGGCCGACCTGGGGCGGCAACCTGGAGGTGCTGCATTGGAACCTGGCGGCCGGCCGCTGGATCCGTCCCGCCGATGACTACGCCGGCTGCATCCTGCTGCTCGAGACGAGCGAGGAGATGCCATCGGCCACCGAGGTCTTCCGGATGCTGCGCAACATGGGCGAGCGCGGACTGCTCGGGGGATTCCCGGCCGTCGTGGTCGGACGCCCGAAGGCCTGGCACTTCGGCCGGCCGGCCGGCGACGACGCGCGTGCCGCCTATGCGACCGAGCAGCGCGAGGCGATCCTGCGCGCGCTGGACCGATACGCCCCGCATGCGGTGGCGGTCTTCGACGTCGATATCGGCCACACCGACCCGCAATGGGTCGTGCCCTACGGAGGGACGATGCGGATCGACGGCCCGGCGCGCACGATCCACGTCCGATACTGATCGCCCTGCGACAATCGCGACATGCCCGATGAGCTGACGCCGCGGCAGGTTGCCGACGAGCTGGGCGTGACCGTCAGGACCGTCCAGCGCTGGATCGCAGATGGCCGCCTGCCGGCGACGCGCGTCGGATCGCGGGTCCGCGTGTCGCGTTCGTCGCTGTCTGCGGTTGCCGAGGGCGCTGCGAGTGTGCCGGCGCCCGTACCGATCCGGACGCTGCTCGTCGCGAATCGCGGTGAGATCGCCGTGCGGGTGGCGCGAACGGCCCATCGGCTCGGCATGCGCGTCGTCGGCATCCACGCCCCAGACGACCGTCCGCCGGCCGGCATCGACGAGTCCCACGCGGTCCCGGGCTACCTGGACGGCGCCGCGATCGTCGCGGTCGCGCAACGAGCCGGCGCCGATGCCATCCACCCCGGGTACGGCTTCCTCGCCGAGAATCCCGACTTCGCCCGCGCGGTGGCTGCGGCCGGGCTGCGCTGGGTCGGACCTCCCGCCGACGCGATCGCCGCCATGGGCGACAAGGCCGAGGCCCGCAGCCGCGCGGCCGCCAACGGCGTCCCGACCGTCCCCGGCTACGACGGCCCAAAGCAGCAGGACGCCACGCTCGCCGCCGAGGGTGAGCGCATCGGCTACCCGCTCCTCGTGAAGCCGTCGGCGGGTGGCGGCGGTAAGGGCATGCGAGTCGTCCGCGACCCGGCCGACCTGGGCGAGGCGCTGGCCGGCGCGCGCCGCGAGGCGCATCGGTCCTTCGGCGACGATCGGCTCATCCTCGAGCGCTTTCTCGAGGGCTCGCGCCACGTCGAAGTGCAGGTCCTCTTCGACGCGGCCGGGCGCGGCATCCATCTCGGCGAGCGCGACTGCTCGGCGCAGCGGCGCAACCAGAAGATCGTCGAGGAGTCGCCGGCCCCATCGGTCACGCCGGACCTTCGCGAGCGGATGGGAACGGCCGCGCTGGCGGTGGCGGCCGCGGCCGGCTACGTCAGCGCCGGCACGGTCGAGATGCTCCTGACCGATGACGGCGAGTTCTTCTTCCTCGAGATGAACACCCGGCTCCAGGTCGAGCACCCTGTCACCGAGGCAGTCACCGGCCGCGATCTCGTTGCCGACCAGCTGGCCGTCGCCGCCGGCGCGACGCTCGCCGATCTCGGTCTCGGGCAGCCGCCGGCGGTCGACGGCCACGCCATCGAGGCCCGCCTCTACGCCGAGGACCCCGAATCCGGCTTCCTCCCCGCCACCGGACGGATGGCGCTCGTGCGCTGGCCCGACGGCGTGCGGATCGACACCGGAATGGCGCAGGGCGACGTCGTCAGTGACCGCTACGACCCGATGCTGGCCAAGCTCATTGCCCATGGCGCGACGCGCGGCGAGGCGCTCGACCGGCTGCGTGCCGCGCTCGACGACACGACCGTGCTCGGGGCCCGGACGAACCTGCGCTTCCTGCGCTGGCTGCTCGACCGGCCCGAGATCCGCGAAGGCGAGGTCCGGACCGATACGATTGCCGGCCTCGAGCTGCCCGGACCGCCGGCGATCGGCGATGCCCACTGGCGGGCTGCAGCGAGCCTCGCGGCGACCGGCTCGACCGATCCGTGGACCGACGGCTGGCGCCTCAACGCCCCGGCGGTGCGCCGCATGCGGCACGGTGACGAGGAGCGTGCCGTGGCGTTCTCTGCCGGGGAGCGGGACGTCGCCGCAGTCCGCGACGGGGCCAGCGTCCACGTCGACGTCGACGGGCAGAGTTTCGAGTTCCGCCTCGCCGAGCCGCCGACGGTCGAGTCGGCCGTCGCGCACGCCGCGGCCAGCGACGAGAGCACATCGGTCCTGACCGCGCCGATGCCTGGCCGCGTGATCGCCGTCCGGGCCCTCGTAGGGCAATCGGTCCGTGCTGGGGAGCCGGTGGTCGTCATCGAGGCGATGAAGATGGAGCACGCCGTCGCATCGCCGAGTGAGGGCGTCGTCGAGCGCATGACCGTGCGCGAGGGCGACCAGGTCGAGCGCGGGGCGGTCGTCGCCGAGATCGTCGCGGGCGATCGGCATACTGAGCGCCAATGACCGACGTTCGCATCTACGAGGTCGGGCCGCGCGACGGGCTCCAGAACGAGGCGTCTCCGATCCCCACCGACGCGAAGCTGCGCTTCATCGACCTGTTGGCCGATGCCGGCCTGCGCGAAATCGAGGCCACCAGCTTCGTCGCGTCGCGCGCCATCCCGCAGCTGGCCGATGCCGACGATCTGATGGCGCGTCTCGACCGGCGGCCGGGCGTCCGCTACCCGGTGCTCGTCCCGAACGAGCGCGGGTTGGACCGGGCCGCAGCCGCCGGCGCCGAGGCGATCTGCGTCTTCACCGCCGCCTCGGAGTCCTTCACCGCGCACAACATCAACATGACGATCGCGGAGTCAATCGACGCATTCGGGCCGGTCGTGGCACGCGCCCGCGAGCGCGGCTGGTGGACCCGGGGCTACGTGAGCACCGCCTTCGGCTGCCCCTACCAGGGGACGGTCGACGAGGGCGCGGTCGTGGACGTTGCCCAGCGCCTCCTCGACCTCGGCGTCGACGAGCTCAGCATCGGTGACACGATCGGCGTTGCCGTTCCGGCCGACGTGCGCCGGGTCGTCGGCGCGCTCACCGAGGCGGGGATCGCAATCGACCGCCTGGCGATGCACTTCCACGACACGCGCGGCACGGCCCTCGCCAACGTGAGCGCGGCGCTCGAGCTCGGCATCCCCTGCTTCGATGCGTCGACCGGCGGGACCGGCGGCTGCCCATACGCGCCAGGTGCGGCCGGCAACCTCGCGACCGAGGACCTCGTCTACCTGCTCGGCCGCGAAGGGATCTCCCACGGGGTCGACCTGGACCGGCTGCTCGTGGCGGCCCGTTACGTCAGCGAGACGCTCGGTCGCCCGCTGAGCACAAAGGTCGGCCAGGCCGGCGGCTGGCGTTTACCATAGGCGGCCGATGGACGCCGAGGCCGCGCCCCGCCCGCTGATCCTGGACGTCGACACCGGGATCGACGACATGGTCGCCCTGCTCATCGCGGCCACCAGCCCCGAGATCAGCCTGCGTGGCGTGACGTGCGTTGCCGGCAACGTCGAGATCCACCACGTCGCGCGCAACACTGGAAAGGTGCTGCGCATGGTCGGCCGCGGCGACGTGCCGGTGAGCATCGGCGCTGCCCGTCCGCTCCAGCGCCGGCTGCGCACCGCACCCGACACCCACGGCCCGACCGGCACCGGCTACGTCGAGCTGCGCGGGGAGGACCGCGCCCTCGGCACGACCGAGTACACGGCCATTCCCGCCAGCCGGTACATCGGCGCGCACGTGAGCCGCCACCCTGGCGAGATGTCGATCATCGCGCTCGGGCCGTTGACGAACCTGGCGGCCGCGGTCCAGCACGGCACCGATCTGGCGGGCTCGACCCGGGAGGTGATCTGGATGGGCGGCACGCTCGAGGAGCGCGGGAATACGACGGAGACCGGCGAGTGGAACGCCTGCGTCGATCCCGAGGCGACCGAGATCTGTCTGCGCGCCGGGGCGATCCACCGGATCTTCCCGCTCGACGCCACCCAGGACCTGGTCTTCACGATGGAGGACCTCAACGCCCTTCCGGATACCCACCTGACAAGCATCGTCCGCGACGCGGTTCGCTTCTACGTCGGATTCCATGGCCAGGCCGATGGCATCGACGGGGCCTACCTGCACGACCCGGTCGTGCTCATCGCCTCGCTGCTGCGACCCGATCTCGTGACCGAGACCGTGACGGAGCGGCTGGCCTGCGACACGAGCGCCGACCCGTACCTTGCCGGCAGCCTGTATCGGTCCGAGGAGGCGAGCCGCCCACAAGCACAGGTCGCCGTCGCCATCGACCCCGATGGGATGAAGGCCGAACTGATCGCACGCCTCATCCGCGCGGTCAGCGTCCCCTACAGCTGAATCGCACCTGGAGGAGGGTTCATCACATGGCCGTTCGCTGGACCGCTGCTCTCGTCGCGTTCCTCGTCTTCGTCGCCGTCGGCGTGGTCCTCGCCGGCGGGATCCCGGACAGCGGCGAGGCAGACGCGATCACGTTCGCCTACCAGGCCGTGGCGGATGTGCTCGCGCTGATCCTCGGGGTCGCGCTGCTTGGCGCGATCGCCGTCTACCTCGTCGTCGAGCGCATCCAGACCGGGGCGAACGCATCCCTGAGCACCCAGTTCACGACGCGCACGCTCATCCTCATGCCGATCGCGATTGCCCTGAACATCATCCTCGGCCAGACCGTGGCCAGCGCGCTGAAGATCCCGATCTACCTCGACTCGATCGGCACGATCCTCGTCGGGGTCCTCGCCGGGCCGCTGGCGGGCGCCGCGACCGGATTCCTCGCCAACGTGCTGTGGGCGTATGTGATTCCCCCACCGTTCCAGTACCCGCCCGCCGCGGCCTTCGCGGTCGTGGCCGCGGTCATCGGGCTGATGGCCGGCATCGCCGGCGGGCAGGGGCTGCTCCGTCCGCGCGTTGGACGGCCCGTGGGCGAGCTCCTCGTCGGCGGCGCGATCACCACGGCCGTCATCGGTCTTCTGGCCTACGTCGGGTACCTCGGCTACACCGCCGCGCTCGGCCCGACGAGCGTGACGCCGACCTCGGACAACACGATCTTCGTGATTCTCGGCTGGGTCGCGCTGGCCCTCGTGATCGGCACGGTCATCGGCCTGTTCGCACTGCTCATCCTGCGCCGCGACCTGACCGCGACCTACGTCGTCGTCGTCGGGATGGCGACCGGGATCGTGGCCGCCCTGATCAGCGCCCCGATCGCGGCCGGAGTCTTCGGCGGCGTCACGGGCTCCGGCACCGACTTCCTCGTGGCGGCCTTCCGGCAGGGCGGTGCCGACATCGGTGCCGCGACGCTCGGCCAGGGACTGATCAGCGACCCGATCGACAAGATCACCACGTTCTTCGTCGTCTATCTCATCGTCAGCGCGATGGCGCGACGCATGAAGGCGCGCTTCCCGCAGGGCGACCAGCTGATGGAGGAGGCCGATCAGCCCGCGGCGGAGGAGGGTGAGTGGCGGGGAGCGCCCGCCTGACCGACGCGGCATCCGTCACTCCCGCGGCGGAGCGGGGCGTCCCGGACTTCCTGGGGTCCCCCGGGCCGAGCGCGGTCCATCGGCTCAACCCGCTGACCAAGGCGACACTGGCGACCGTGACCGCCGTCGCGGCGGTCGTTCTCGGCGGGCTGCTCGGGCCGGCCGTCCTCGTGCTGGTTGCCGTGATCGGGCCGGCGTTCCTCGCCGGCGTGGTGGGTCAGTTGCTGCGCCTGACGCTGCTGCTGTCGCTGCCGATCGCCCTCTCGGCCCTGCTCGTCAACGTCTTCTTCTTCCCGGGCGGCACGACGGTGCTCTTCACCATCGGTCCGATCGCCGCCACCGCCGAGGGCCTCGCCTTCGCGCTCGAGATCCTCGCGCGCATCCTGGCGATCAGCGGCGCGGTCACGCTCTTCTACCTGACGACGCGGCCGTCCGATCTCGTCATCGACCTCGAGCGCCGCGGGGTCAGCCCGCGCATCGGATTCGTCGCGAATGCATCGGTCCAGACCGTGCCGGCCATGGTCGACCGCGCCGGCCAGATCACCGCCGCGCAGCGCGCGCGAGGGCTCGACACGGAGGGATCCGTGTGGCGACGCATCCGCGGGATCGTGCCGGTCGTCGGGCCGGTGATCCTCGGCTCGATCGCCGAGGTCGAGGAGCGCGCGATGGCTCTCGAGGCACGCGGCTTCGGCCGTCCCGGTCGCCGGACGCTGCTCTGGTCCCCGGCCGACTCGGTCGCGCAGGCGATCGTTCGCTGGGCCCTCGTCGCCGGGGTGGCTGTCCTCATCGTCACCCGCGTCACCGGCTGGCTGCCGTGAGCATCCAGCTGACGGGAGTCGGCTACCGCTACGCCGGGGAGACGCGGCCGGCGCTCCTCGACGTCGACCTCGAGCTGCGTGATGGCGAAGTGCTCGGCGTCTCGGGCCGCTCCGAGTCGGGCAAGACGACCCTGTGCCTCGTCGCCAGCGGACTTGCCCCGCGCACGATCGGCGGCCGCATCCGCGGCAGCATCACGATCGACGGCGAGGCCGTCGACGACTGGCCGATGCATCGGCTGAGCCAGCGCATCGCCATCGGCTTCCAGAACCCGGTGACGCAGCTGTCACAGGTCGCCGAGAGCGTTTTCGAGGAGGTTGCCTTCGGACCGATGAACCTCGCGCTGCCGCGCGAACAGGTCGTCGCCCGGACCTGGGACGCCCTCACCGCAATGCGGATCGACGGCCTTGCCGAACGAGACCCGCGCCGCCTGTCGGGCGGGCAGCAGCAGCTCGTCGCGATTGCCGGGCTTCTGGCGATGCGGCCGGCGCACCTCGTCCTCGACGAGCCGACCGCGCAGCTCGACCCGGCCGGCACGCGGCTGGTGGCCGACGCGATCTCCCGACTGGCGGCCGACGGCGCCTCGATCCTGGTGACCGAGCAGAAGACCGATCTGCTGGCCGCGGTGGCCTCACGCATGCTCGTGCTCGACGGCGGCCGGGTGGCGCTGACCGGATCCGCCGCGTCGGTGCTCGGCGACGAGCGGCTGCCGGTGCTCGGCGTGGCGGAGCCTTCGTCGGTCCGGCTGCGCCGGGCAATCGGGGCGGCCGGGATCGACGGCCCGCTGGTGGCGGCGGCACTCGCCGATGGTTGAGATCGCGGTCGACGGCCTCGTCCACGTCTACGCCGAGGGATCGGTGCAGGCGCTCGACGGGGTCGACCTGCGCATCGCCCGGGGGGAGCGCCTGGCGCTCATCGGCCAGAACGGCAGCGGCAAGACCACGCTCGTTCGCCACCTCAACGGCCTGCTGAGGCCGACCGCCGGCACCGTGCGGCTGGACGGCACCGACGCCGCCGGCCTGACGGTCGCGCAGCTGGCGGCGCGCGTCGGGCTCGTGTTCCAGGACCCGGACCGCCAGATCTTCGCCGGCTCGGTCCGCAGCGAGGTCGAGTTCGGGGCCCGAAACGTCGGCCTGCGCGACAGCGCCCGGCACGCGGCGGTGGCAAAGGCGCTGCACGCCACGGGACTCGACGGGGAGGAGGCGACGAACCCGTACGACCTCGGAGGGGCGCGCCGCAAGCTGCTGGCGCTGGCATCGGTCCTGGCCATGGAGACGCCGGTGCTCGTGCTAGACGAGCCGACGACCGGGCAGGACGCGCCCGGGGTGGAGCGGGTGCGGGAGATCGTGGAATCGGTGACTGCCGCGGGCCGGACGGTCATCGCGATCAGCCACGACATGCGCTTCGTGGCGGAGGCATTCGAGCGGGTGGTGGTCATGCGCGCCGGGCGGGTGATCCTGGACGGGAGCCCGGCGACGGTCTTCGCCCGCGGCGAGTGGGAGGGATTGGCGTCCACGTACCTGGAGCCGCCCCGGGCGGCGGTGGTGGGCGACCGCCTCGGGGTCGGCTCGACGCCGACCGACGTGGATCTGGTGGCGGCGCTGCGCGCCCGGCCCGGCTCGGCCGTCAGCGACGGGCGATCGCCCAGATCCAGGCGCCGAGCGCCACCAGGATGCCGACAACGGCGAGCCCGATGATGCCCACGTCCCAGATGCTGAAGCCGTCGAAGATCCCGCCGGTGACGGCGATCCCGATCACCGCGATGAAGACGAGGATGGCCACGGCCGTGGCGACGCCAGAGCCCTTCACGTCCTGACTCCTTCTTGCCTCGAGGGTGGCCGATCCATTGCCCGATGGCGCGAGCGGCGACAGTGCCGCGGTGGGGAGGTTTCCGTAGCCCGGTGGCGGCGGTAGTAGTCCGCCGCTCGCATTCACGCGTTCTCCACTCGGAAGGTCGTCGCGATGCACCCGGCCGTCAATCGGTCCCGCGATGGCCAGGGCCATGACTGAGCTGGGCACCTCGTCGAGCCGGTCGACGATGCTGCGCAAACCCAGGCGGCGCAGCGCGGGTCCGAAGCGATCGGTGAAGTCCTCGTCGCGAAGGAGGCCGAACGTCAGCGACGAGTGGGCGCGGTTCAGGAGCTCGATCGCGCGCGCCGATTCCGGCGCGTTGACCTGGTTCAAGCCGAGCTGGCGCTCGAGGGTGTCGAGGGCCCGATTTGCCTCTTTGCGCGTCGCCTTGCTGAAATGCGGCGTGCGATTCACGAGCAGCTTGGTCCGATAGAGCGTCTCGCGCACCCGGCTGTCGCGATTGAGGTTCGCCTGGGTCATGGTTCGAATACTACGCGAGGAGCCCGGTTGGGAGGACGCGCTGGCCCGTGCGCTGGACCGTGCGCCGCGGCCGATTCCCCTGGACGAACGGCTCCTCCCGCGCACCCTTGACGGCCAGGTCAGCCGACGCCGATTCGAGCGGAGCGATTTCCCGCCCGCCCGCGCAGCGGCCACCCTCCTGGCGATCTACCCCGATGCCGATGGCAACCTCGTCGTGCCGCTGACGGTCCGCCACGGCGACCTGCGCGCCCATGCCGGCGAGGTCTCGCTGCCCGGCGGCTCCGTCGATGCCACCGATGCCGGCCCGGAAGCCGCCGCCCTGCGCGAGGCGTGGGAGGAAGTCGGACTGCCTCCGGACGACGTACGGATCGTCGGTACCCTCGACCCGGTCTGGATTCCGGTCAGCAACTTCGAGCTGCTCCCGTTCGTGGGAACGCTGGCGGCGCGGCCGGCGCTCGTGCCGCACGACGCTGAGGTCACGGCCATCGTCGAGCTGCCGCTGGCGGGGCTCTGGGACCCCGATGTCGCCGGCGTCGAGGAGATCGTGGTGCGCGGCCTCACGTTGCGCGCCGGCGCGTATCGGTACGGCGGGGTGGTCGTGTGGGGCGCCACGGCCCTCACGCTGGGGATGCTGGCCCACGTCCTGGACGCGTAGCGGACGCTAGCGGCGCGTCTGGACGGTCGTCTTCAGCGTGCGCAGGACCTCCAGCAGCGCGCCATGCTGCGCGGCCGGAGCGGCGACGACGTTCGCGCGCGGCCCGCTGATGATCGGGTTCCACCACGGGCCGCCACGGAGATCGGTGACGACCGCGCCCGCCCGCTCGGCGATCAGCCCGGCCGCGGCCACGTCCCATGGGGAGAGCCCGCCGTTCTGGACGAAGGCGTCGAATCGGCCATTGGCGACGTACGCGAGCGCCAGCGCGGCGCTACCCATGCGGCGGTGGATGCGGATCTGGGGCGCGATCCGTCGCTCCCTCGACAGCCCGCCGCGACCGATCACGGCCAGGCTGACGACGTAGTCACTGAGCTCCTGCTTCGTCGAAGCGGCCACCGCTTCGCCGTCCAGGCACGCGGGACCGTCGATGGTGGCGGTGTACAGGTCGTCCCGGGCCGGATCGAGGATGACCCCCACGCTCGGACGGTCATCGACCACCAGACCGATGCTCACGCAGTAGAACGGGATCCCGTTCGCGTAGTTGACGGTGCCGTCCAGCGGGTCGATGACCCACGTCCGCCCGTTGCCCGACCCGTCATCGCGCAGCACGCCCGCATGCTCGCCGGACTCCTCGGCGAGGATGGCGTCGTCCGGATAGCGCCCCTTGATGGCATCGATGACCAGCCGCTCCGAGGCGTAGTCCGCATCGGTCACGACGTCGCGCTTGCTCTTGTAGTCGATCGTCTCGACCCGCTCATAGCTGGTGAGCAGGATCGCGCCGGCCTGACGGGCGAGGTCGGTCGCGAAGCCGAGCTCATCGGCCCATTGGCTGGCCGACGGCGTCACGGCAGCCGGAAACCGACGGTCTGGACCGTCACCTCGCCTTCGGGCTCGCCGCTGAGGCCGAAGGAAACGTCCACGTGAGTGCCAGGAGGCAGATAGTCGACGGAGACCTCGCTCTCCTCTTCGGTTCCATCCACCGTCGCGGTCGCACGGAGCATCAACGCCACGGCTGCATCATCGCCGTCGTTCGTCACGGTTGCGGGCATGACCCATCCGCCGGGTACCTCGTAGCCCTCTTCGATCAGCAGCTCGACCCGCGGAGAGGGAGGGCGGCCCTCGTTGGTCAGACCGTCGATCACCAGGAACCCGACGATGCCGATGACGACCGCGGCGCTGATGGCGAGGACGAGCCACTCCAACCAGTTCTGCCGCATGGCTAGGACGCCTCGGCTGCCGGCTGCCCGCCGGTCCTATTCCCGACGAGAAGCCGGCCGGCCGCCGCACCGAACGATGCCACGATGGCGAGCATCACGGTTTGACCCACGATGGCTGATGCCGACACGCCTTCAGTTCGTCCGAACGCCCAGAGCAGCATCAGGCTGACGAGCAGGCTGATCGCGTAGGCGGCGACCGTCTCAGTCAGCGGACGATCGAGTGGGCTGTCCCCGATCTCCAGCGTGCGTCCCCCGCGGAAGTCGGCGAGGAAGACGATCGCGAAGGTCATCGCCAGCGAGGCAGGGACCACGAGCAGGACGAGCCACCACTCCGCCTCGACCCCAAGCAGCACCGGCTCCTCCGTGGGAGCGATGTTGAGCGCGAACAGGAGAGCGCCACCGGCGCCGATGAAGAGTCGGCCGAACACGCCGATGCCGGCGTCATCGGCAACCGAGCTGCCCTGCTCGTCGGCCTCAGCGGGGTCGTCGTCCGGCGAAGCAAGCTGGGTCGATGCCAGGCTCACGCCGAACGCCACTGGAATCATCTCGAGCGCGACCTTGCCGACGGCATCGCGCAGCCCGGTGTCGAGATCGATGCGGCCGAGAAGCAGCAGCGCCGTCATGGCCACGACCGCTGCGATCCCCATCGTCTCGAGTGAGTCGACGAGCAGCTGGGGCCAGCTGCGATCGCGGCGGAAGCCGCTCACGGCGCTGTAGCCGACCACGACGACGAATGCCACCGCGAGCAGTGCGGCGATCTTCCACGATGGCAGCAGGAACGAGTGGGCCCATACCTCGAGGGTGAAAAGGAGGGGCAGCCCGATCAGCAGCCCGCCGGCCGCGGCTCGCACGAGGTCGCGGGCAGTCTCTCTCGCGGACGTTTCCCGAGCTGTCGACTGCGACGCCGTGTCTGCCTTGTCGGTTTCCGCCGCCATGTCCGCCTTGCCCATAGTCGCATCACCATGCACGTGACGCACCATTCTGTAGGCTAGGCGGATGCCACAGATCCACCTCCGTGCCGAGGAGGGCGACTACGCGCCCCTCGTGCTCCTCCCCGGCGATCCGAACCGCGCACGACGGATCAGCGAGCGATTCGACGAGGGCAGCGCCCGCCAGGTGAATGAGCATCGCGGCCTGCTCGGCTTCACCGGGACGTACCACGGGACCCCGGTCAGCGTCCAGACCAGCGGCATGGGAACGCCGAGCCTGAGCATTGTCGTCGAGGAGCTCCTGCGTCTCGGTGCGAAGCGCCTCATTCGGGTCGGAACCTGCGGCGGAATCGCGACGGGCTTGAAGACCGGCGACCTCGTGATCGCGACGGCGGCCTGTCCGGTCGACGGCGCCACGGCCACCTACCTCAACGGCGAGCCCTACGCGCCGGCCGCCGACTTCGCGCTGACCCGCGCGCTGGTGGATGCCGCGGCCGCGGCCGGCGGGAAGGCCAGGACGGGACTCGTCGCATCGGTCGACGTCTTCTACAACACCGATGACGACTACGCCCAGCGTTGGCGCGACCGAGGCGTCCTCGCCTTCGAGATGGAGGCCTCTGCGCTGCTCTTCCTCGCGGCCCGCGCCGGCATCCAGGCGGCGTGCGCGCTCACCGTCAGCGACGTCCTTGGTGACGACGTGACGAGCGAGGAGTCGTATCTCCCTCTCGACGAGCTCGACACGGCCATCGACCGGATGATCGGCGTGGCGCTGGAGGCAGGCACGGCGAGCTAGACCGGCATCGGTCCTGCGGTAGACTCGAGGGCCATGACCGACACGCTCCCACGAGGCGCCGCCAACCAGGCTGGCGCAATCATCAACCCGAACGCGGCCGCCGAGGCGCAGGACTTCCTGCCCCTGAAGGGCATCGACCACGTCGAGTTCTGGGTCGGCAACGCGAAACAGGCAGCGCACTACTACCGCGCGCTGTGGGGCTTCACGCCGGTGGCCTACGCGGGGCTCGAAACGGGTGTGCGCGATCGGTCCAGCTTCGTGATGGTCCAGAACGACATCCGGTTCGTGTTCACCGCACCGATCTCGCCCGACGGCGAGATCGCCGAGCACGTGGCGAAGCACGGCGACGGGGTGAGGGACATCGCCTTCGCGGTCGACGACGTGGCGTCGGCTTGGGAGGAGACGACGAAGCGGGGCGCACAATCGGCCACGGAGCCGACGACGCTCGAGGGTAAGAAGGGCGTCCTCCGCCAGAGCGCCATCCGCACCTACGGCGAGGTCGTCCACTCGTTCGTCGACCGCTCCGACTATCACGGCGCCTTCGCCCCCGGCTACCACCGCATCACGAACCCGGCGACGGCGGCGAGCGGCCAGAGCCTGCTCGAGGTCGACCATTGCGTCGGCAACGTCGGGCTCGGCGACATGAACCGGTTCGTCGACTTTTACAAGGACGTGCTCGGCTTCGCGCAGCTCATTCACTACGACGACAAGGTCATCCACACCGACTACTCGGCGCTGATGAGCAAGGTGATGCAGAACGGGAACGGCCGGATCAAATTCCCGATCAACGAGCCGGCGGCCGGCAAGAAGAAGAGCCAGATCCAGGAGTTCCTCGACTACTACCTCGATGCCGGCACACAGCACATCGCGCTGCGAACCGAGGACATCGTCGGCACCGTCCGCGTTCTCCGCGAGCGCGGCGTCGAGTTCCTCGGCATGCCACACGCCTATTACGAGTCGCTGCCCGATCGCGTCGGCGATGTCGGCGTGCCCATCGATACCCTTGAGGAGCTCGGCATCGAGGCCGATCGCGACGAGGAGGGCTACCTGCTCCAGATCTTCACCCGCCCGGTGCAGGATCGGCCCACGTTCTTCTTCGAGATCATCGAGCGCCACGGCTCGCGCGGCTTCGGCGTCGGTAACTTCAAGGCGCTGTTCGAGGCGATCGAGATCGAGCAGGCCCGTCGCGGCAACCTCTAGCCCGATGCTGCGGTGGTCTCCGCACCGCATCTGACCGCGGCCGACGGCCCCTGACCCACCGCCACGACCTGGACGACGGTCCTGCGGGGTACTGGCCCTAACCGCACACGTCGCAAAACCCGGCCCGGGCGATCGCAGTCGTCGGATCGAGGCGGTACTGCCCGTGACGATCACGCCCCTCGTCCGGATGGAAACGCGCGCCAATGCTTCCCGTTGCGCCGACCTGGCGTCCCAGTCCCGCGCGTCGGGAGGACATTGGTGGAAGCTGACGGCAGAGTTCCGGGGAGTGAGACCCGGGCGTCCGCGCGCCACCGACGCCGATCGCGCATGCGCCAGCTTGTCGTTCTGGGCGTGGCGATGGTCTTCGCGGGCGCGGTTCCCCTCGCGCATGCGGGCCCGCTAATGGCCAACGGACCGATCGTCAACGTCGAGCCGGACGTCCAGTTCGTCGCTTACGGCACCACCGTCATCCTGGCCGCGAACGTGCGCGACGATGACGGCGCCCCGGTGTCCGGCGTCCACGTTCGCTGGTTCTTCCACCCCACAAGCCCCAACGACGACCCTGGCAGCAGCCCCGACCGCAGCTGCCACACCAACGCGTTGGGCATGTGCTCGGTCGGCTACGAGGCCGACGAGGCGGGAGTCGACACCATCTGCGCGCTCACCGGCGGCACGGCCGGCGAGTGCTGGTCGGACTGGGCGAACACCGACTGGGACGACCACATCGACGTCATCCATCGCATCGTCATGAATGGCGGTCCGACGCCGACTCCGACCCCCACTCCGACTCCGACCCCGACCCCGACGCCCACTCCGACTCCGACTCCGACCGCCACTCCGACTCCGACCCCGACGCCCACTCCGACTCCGACCGCCACTCCGACCCCGACGCCCACTCCGACTCCGACCGCCACTCCGACCCCGACGCCCACTCCGACTCCGACCGCCACTCCGACCCCGACGCCCACTCCGACTCCGACCGCCACTCCGACTCCGACCCCGACGCCCACTCCGACTCCGACCGCCACTCCGACTCCGACTCCGACCCCGACGCCCACGCCGACTCCGACTCCGACCCCGACGCCCACGCCGACTCCGACCCCGACCCCGACGCCCACGCCGACCCCGACGCCCACTCCGACCCCGACCCCGACGCCCACTCCGACTCCGACTCCGACCCCGACGCCGACACCGACGCCCACTCCGACCCCGACCCCGACGCCGACGCCGACCCCGACCCCGACCCAGACGCCGACCCCGACACCGACACCGACGCCGACCCCGACGCCGACACCGACGCCGACTCCGACACCCACGTCCGGACCGGAGCTCCAGCCGACGCCGAATCCCCTGCCGACGGCGCCTCCTCCGTCCGGCGCGGTTATCGAGCCGACGCCCGGCTCCAAACCCGAGAGCGACGGCGCAGAGCCCGAAGATGAGCTGCCGAACGCTATCGCCCGGCCTGGTCCTCGGCCTCCCGACCAGTCCGCCTTGTCCGAGACGGATGGCGCTTCGGGACCAGGCCCGGCTCCGGGCTTTGCTCCGGCGCCGACTCCTCAGCCGGATCCGGTCGGTGCTGCCTCCGACCGGCCGGCTCCAAACCCTCCGGCGCTGGGGCCACTTGATCTGCTCGGCAGCGTCGTGACCGGCGCCATCAGCAACGTCGGGCTGATCCTCCGTCCGGAGGCGGCGCTGGCCGTTGCCACCGAGTTCACCTTCCCCCTCGCGCTCGCGATCGCCGTTCTCGTCTTCCTTGTCGCCCAGGACCAGGTGGACCGGCGCGATCCGAAGCTGCGGGCGGCCCCCGAGCGCATGACCGATGCGCTCATCCGCTTCGAACCTGAGGAACAGCTGTGATCAGCAAGCACCAGCGCTACGACGACTACACCGCGCTCAGCGACCGGATGGGCTATCTGCTCATCCTGCGGCTCGCCATGGTGGCGGTCACGATCGCCTGGGCCGCGATTCGCCCCGAGGCGCTCGGGATGCCGTTCGCCACGCTGCTCGCGGTGAGCGCTGCCTACGTCGCCGTCGCGGCGGCCTCGGAGGTGGTCCGTCGCCGAATGCGTGGCGGGTTCATGGTCATGAGCCTGGCCCTCCTCGTTGACGGCGTGTTCCTGGCATATGCGATGTACATCACCGGAGCGACGCAAAGCCCGCTGCGCTTCCTCATCTACCTCCACCTCGTGGCGGTGTCGCTGCTCGCGTCGTACCGCACCGGTCTCAAGGTGGCGCTGTGGCACTCCCTGCTGCTCTTCGTCGTGCTCTACGCGCAGGCGGCGATGCTCGTCCCGCCCGTCGACGTCATCCCGGGGAGTGCCATCGACTTCGACCGGATGCCCGTGCTCAACGTGACGTCGTTCTGGGTGTTCGCCCTGGCGACCTCGATCTTCTCGGCCATGAACGAACGCGAGCTGCGCCAGCGACGGGCCGATCTGCAGGCACTGGTCGACGTCGGTGCGCGTCTCGATGACGCCTCCGATCCGATCCTTCAGGCCCGCATCGTGCTCGACGGACTGGCGGCGCGCTTCGGATTCGAGCGAGGGGTGGTGCTGGGAGCGGTCGAGGGCAATGTCGTGGTCCTCGCCGCCCGCGGCGCGGCTGATTCATCGGCGGCTCCCGGTCCGGCCGACGCCATCGTCGCCAAGGCATGGGAGCGCCGCGAGCTCGTGCTCGTCAAGCGGCTGGGGCCCGTCGGGAATCCGTTCCTCTCCGCGCTTCTGCCGGATGCCGACAACCTGCTCGTCTCGCCGATGATCGCTGACGGGCGCCCCGTGGGCGCCATCGTCGTCGAGCACAGGTCGCGAAGCGTCTTCGGGATCGAGCGCCGGGTCGCATCGGTGATGGGGCAGTTCTCTGCCGTGGCCGCACTCAACCTGCGCAATGCGGCACTGCTGCGCCACGTGCAGGACCTGGCCGAGCGAGACTCGTTGACCGGTGCCGCCAATCGCCGTATGTTCCAGCACAGCCTGGAACGAACGCTGGCATCGGTTGATCCGAATCGAGCCGACCGCATCTCGGCGATCCTCTTCATCGACCTCGACGACTTCAAGGTCATCAACGACACGCTCGGCCACGCCGCCGGCGATGCGCTCCTCATCGCGGTCACCGACCGCATCACCGGACTCGTGCGACACGGCGACCTGGTGGCCCGCCTCGGGGGCGACGAGTTCGCGATCCTTACCGGGGACGAGCCCGACCTGGGCAACTCGCGTGCGATGGCGGAGCGGCTCGTGCGCGACCTGCGCGTGCCGTACGTCATCGGCGACCACACCATCACGGTCAGCGCCAGCATCGGCATCGCCAGTGCCAGCGACGCCGGCGCCGATGCGCAGGAGCTCGTGCGCAACGCGGATGTGGCGATGTACATGGCGAAGGCCAACGGCAAGTCCGGCTTCGCCGTGTTCGACCCCGGCATGCACGCCTCGATGCGCGCCCGCCACGAGCTCGGAACTGATCTCCAGAGTGCCGTCAACCTCGGCCAGCTGCGCCTCGTCTACCAGCCGATCGTGTCGCTCGAGTCGGGCCGCGTGTCCGGTCTCGAGGCGCTCGTGCGCTGGCAGCATCCGGATCGCGGAATGGTCGTGCCCGGTGAGTTCATCGAGATCGCGGAGGAGAACGGCTCGATCCTGCCCATCGGCCGCTGGGTCATGCGCGAGGCGTGCGAGCGCGCCGTGGCATGGCAGGCCGAGGGGGTCATCGGTCATGGACTCTTCGTCTGTGTCAATGTCTCGGCGCGAGAGCTCCAGCAGCCCGGGTTCGTGGGCGGGGTGGAGGAGGCACTCGCCTGGGCCGGCCTGGAGCCGTCGCGGCTCATCCTCGAGATTACCGAGACCGCGCTGATCAAAGCCACGACCCTGACGGTCAGCACGCTCGAGGCGCTGCGGGCGCGCGGTGTGCGAGTCGTGATCGACGACTTCGGCACCGGGTACTTCTCGCTCAGCCACCTGCGCCAGTTCCCGGTTGACGCGCTGAAGATCGCCAGCGAGTTCATCCAGGTCGCCGACGACGACTCGCGCTCGGCGGCGCTGGCCGGGGCGATCGTGGCCATCGGCGAGTCGCTGGACATCGCCACCGTGGCCGAGGGAATCGAGACGAAGGAGCAGGCGGAACGGATGCGATCGCTCGGGTGCAGCTTCGGCCAGGGTTACTTCTTCGCAAAGCCGATGACCTCAGCCGAGATCGAGGCGGGCGTCGAAGGCCTGGCTTCACCCCTGGCCTGGGAGCCGGAGGGGCGGCGAGCGCCCGCGCGCCGGCGCCGCAACGTGCGATCGTTCCCGGGCGGGCAGCCGAGCGCGGCCTGAGGCGCGCCATCGGCTAGCATTCGGTGCTCCGATGAGCACCGACAGGCTGCCGACGCAGCAGGACGATTTCCCCGGCTGGTACGTCGAGGTCGTGAAGCGCGCCGAGATGGCCGAGCACGGTCCGGCCAAGGGCTCGATGATCATCAAGCCCCACGGCTATGCCATCTGGGAGCACATGCAGCGCGCGCTCGACGACCGGATCAAGGCGACCGGCCACGAGAACGTGTACTTTCCGCTGCTGATCCCGATGAGCCTGCTCGAGCGCGAGGCCGATCACGTCGAGGGCTTTGCGCCCCAGGTTGCGGTCGTCACCCACGGCGGCGGCGAGAAGCTGGAGGAGCCGCTCGCCATCCGGCCCACCAGCGAGGCGTTGATCTGGAACACCTACAAGCGCTGGATCCAGAGCTACCGCGACCTCCCCCTGCTCTACAACCAATGGAACAACGTCCTGCGCTGGGAGATGCGCACCCGCCTCTTCCTGCGTACGAGCGAGTTCCTCTGGCAAGAGGGTCACACCGCCCACGCCACCTCGGCCGACGCCACCGAGGAGGCGCTGCGCATGCTCGACGTCTACCGCCAGGTCGCCGAGGACGTGCTCGCCATCCCGGTCCACACCGGGCGAAAGACCCCGGCCGAGCGCTTCCCCGGAGCCGATGAGACCTACTGCATCGAGGGCCTCATGCGCGACGCGAAGGCCCTCCAATGCGGCACAAGCCACTTCCTGGGCCAGAACTTCGGCCGCGCCTACGACGTGACCTTCCTCAACGCCGATGGCGAGCTCGAGCACGCCTGGGGAACGTCGTGGGGCTTCACAACCCGCATGGTCGGAGCCACGATCATGGCCCACGGCGACGACGCCGGCCTGCGCCTGCCGCCCGCCGTCGCGCCCGTCCAGGTCGTCATCGTGCCGATCCATCGCACCGAGGAGGAGCGCGCCGCCGTCCTTGCCGTCGCCGAGCCGCTGCGCGCGGAGCTCGCCGCGGCCAGCATTCGCGTCCGCCTCGACGACCGCGTCCAGCACCGGCCCGGCTACAAGTTCGCCGAGTGGGAGGTCAAGGGCGTGCCGGTGCGGATCGAGCTCGGCCCGCGGGACGTCGCCGCCGGGCACGCGGTCCTCGTCTCGCGCCTCGACGGCACGAAGGAGGAGGTCGCCATGGGCGAGATCGCGTCGGGCATGGCGGATCGCCTCGCGGCCATTCAGCGCGACCTGTTCGCCGATGCGGTCGCCTTCCGCGTGGCGAACACCCACCAGATCAGCTCCTTCGACGAGTTCGCGCGCGGCGTCGACGAGGCCGGTGGGTTCTGGGTCGGCGCCTGGTGCGGCGACGCTGCCTGCGAGGCGGAGGTCAGCGCGAAGACGAAGGCGTCCATCCGCTTCCTGCCCTTCGAGCCCGCGGACCCCGGCGCTCCGTGCATCCATTGCGGCAAGCCGGGGGTCGACATCGCGACCTGGGCGCGGGCCTACTGACCGATGCGGACAGCCGCAGAGCCCCACATCGTCTCGATCGACGAGATCCGCGAGGCGGCCGGGCGCATTCGGGGCGTGGCAACCCGCACGCCGCTGCTGCGATGGGATGACGCGACCTGGCTGAAGCCGGAGTCGCTCCAGCCCGTCGGTGCCTTCAAGATGCGCGGCGCGTACAACAAGATCGCCTCGCTGACCGATGTGGAACGTGCCCGCGGGGTCGTCACGTACTCCTCCGGCAACCACGCCCAGGCGGTCGCCCGCGCGGCGCGATTGCTCGGCACCCATGCCGTCATCTGCATGCCCCGCGACGCGCCACGCGTGAAGATCGAGGGCGTTGAGCGCGACGGCGCCGAAATTCAGTTTACCGGCATGGACTCCGAGGAGCGACACGTCCTCGCGCTGCGGCTCGTCAAGGAGCGCGGCCTCGTCATGGTCGAGCCCTACGACGACCCGGCGATCATCGCCGGCCAGGGGACGTGCGGCCTCGAGATCGTCGAGGATCTGCCAGGTGTGACCAGCGTCCTGATCCCGACCTCGGGCGGCGGACTATCGGCCGGTGTGTCGACCGCCGTCCGGGCGCTGGCGCCGGACGCGCGGATCATCGGCGTCGAGCCGGAGCTGGCTGCCGACGCGAAGGAGTCGCTCGAGCGCGACGAGCTCGTGACCTGGACCGCGGAACAGACGGGCCGGACAATGGCCGACGGCCTCCGGACGAACTCGCTCGGCCCTCTCCCGTTCGAGCACCTGCGGCGCTTCATGGACGAGATCGTGACCGCCACCGAAGAGGGCATGGCCGATGCGATGCGTCAGCTCGCCCGCCGCGCCCGCCTTGTGGTCGAACCCTCCGGCGCGGTCGCGATGGCCGCGCACCTTGCGGACGCTGCTCCTCGCCGTGACGGCGACGACGCGCGGGTCATCGTCATCAGCGGCGGCAACGTGGATCCGGAGCTGTACGTGCGGATCCTCGCAGGCTGAAGTCCACCGCTTGTCCGTCGTTGAGCGGCGGGTTACAGGAGCGCACGCCGCTCAGCAGGGTGGCCACAACCGCCTCGGTCACGGTATCGGTCGCTGAGCGGCGGTCATCGCGAGTGTGAGCCGTGCGCGGAGAACCGCGGCCGGCTCGGTCACGGTTTCCGCCGCTGAGCGGCGGAGGCGCGGAGTCCGAGAGGGCTACTCCCCGAGCAGCTCCAAAGCCCGATCCAGCTGCGGGTCCTCCTCGGCCGCCGGATCCTGGGGACCGGCGACCTCGACGTCGGGCTGCACGCCATCGGGCGCGACCGAGTTGTGCTCGGGCGTGAACCATCGGTCCGTCGTGAGGCGCAGTCCGCCGCCATTCGGCAGCTCGTTCCAGATCTGGACCGTGTTCTTGCCGAAGGTCGCCTCGCCGACGAGGCTCGCGCGATCATGCTCCTGGATGGCGGCCGCGACGATCTCCGAGGCTGAGGCGGATCCGCCGTCGATCAGCACGACGACCGGGACGTCGGGAGACTGAAGGAGGCCGTCGGCTGCCCGCCACTCCTGAACCTCCTCGCCGGACTCGACAGTGAACAGCAGCTCGTTGGTCGGGATGAACTGGGATGCGATCCCGCGCGCCGCGTCGATGTAGCCGCCCGGGTTGCCGCGCAGGTCAAGGACGAAGCGGGTGGCACCCTGGTCGAGGAGCGAAGAGATCGCCTCGCGGACCATGTCGGTCGCCCGGGCGGTGAAGGTCGTCAACCGCACGTAGCCGACGCCATCGTCGAGCAGCTCGGAGCGGACCTCCTGGAGGTCGATGACGGCACGGGTGACCGTGATGTCCATCTCCTCGTCGTCGCGGCGGATCGTGAGCGTCACGTCGCTTCCGGCCTCGCCCCGGACGACGTAGACCAGAGAGCTCACCGACTCGCCGACCGTCGACTGGCCGTCGATCGCGAGGATCTGGTCGCCGGGCTGGAGCCCGGCCGCCTCGGCCGGCGAACCCTCGAGCGGCGCGACGATCACCATCGCGCATGTCTCGGTCACGACCGTGCACGACTCGAGATCCTCGGGGGCGACGAGGTTCTCCATGCCGACCTCGGCGCCGATGCCGCTGAACTCCCCGGACAGGTCCTCGAGCGCCTCGCCGTACTGCTCCGGCGGCAGGTAGCCGGAGTACGGGTCCTCGAGCCCGTACTCGACCATCCCGCGCACGGCACCGTCGACGAGCTGCTCGTCGGAGATCTCGTCGACGTAGCTGCTGCGGATCTGTGCGTACGCGTCGCACAGGACGGCGAACGCCTCGCTCGGTTCGGCGCACGTGATCGTCTCGCGCACCGGCGTAGGCCCGGGCGTCGCGGCGTCGGACGGCACGACCACCGTGGGCTGCGGGCTGGCGGAGGCATCGGCCTGGGCGAATGGTCCGCCGGAGCCGCCGATGGCCAGGCCGACGATGAAGGTGATGGCTCCGAACAGGAGAAGCACGCCGATGAGCGCGGCGGCGCTGACGAGCGGCGATCGACGTGGCGTGGGGGTGGCGGTCATGGTCTTCCTGCGACTTGGGAGGGCGGCCGGCGCATTCTCCCCCGAATCCGGCGCGCCTGCTGGCATGCGCACAGGCAGGAACGGAGCGCGTTACCCGCGCACGGCCCGCAGCCCCAGGAAAATCGGGATCTCCGCTGCGGCGCGTGCGTCGCCCCGCGCGGCCTTGCCGGGACGGCGATCGGGCGGCAGGTCGGGGACCTCGAGCATCGCATCGGTCGCGAAGCCGGCGTCGCCCAAGGCATTGACGTACGCGCTGATCGGCCGATGAAACGAGCGCGTCGGCTGGCCGCCTCCGAGCGACTTCATCGGGACCGCCATCTCGCCCAGGTAGGCGTCGATGCGCCGATAGGTCAGCTTTCGCCCCTCGTCGGTGCCCCAGCCCGAGTGGCGCGGCTGGCGAAAGGCCGGATGCGTCATGAGCAGCACCACCCGCGAGACCGGCTTGAGCGCCCAGTCGACCGATGCCAGGACGTCCATGAGCGGATCCATGTCCTGGATCGAGAGGAGGTAGGTCGCAGCATCGTGGGCGGCTGGCTCCAGGCCGGCCATCGACGGCAGGCGCCGTGCATCGCCGACGAGGAACCGCGCCTCGCGCAGCCGGCCGTGGCGCCGCTTCGCCGCGGCGATGAGCTTCGCCGAGGCGTCGACGACCGTGACCCGCGCGCCGGCGTCGATGAGGTACGGCGCGAGCACGCCCTGCCCGCCACCGACGTCGAGGATCGAATCACCGGGTCGCGGCTGGAGGAGGTCCATCACTGCCGGAATGGCGAGCTCTCGGTGGTACGCCGAGCCACGATCGCCGACCCAGCCGTCGTACCACGTCGCGACGCGCTCCCAGCTCGTCTCGGCACTGCCGGCGTGACGGCGGCCTCGGTTCGACATCGGTGCGAGTATGGCAAGCCGCCGGCGAGTGAGCCTCAAAGAGTGGAGGGGAGCCGCTTCTCGAGCACCATCTGCACGTCCTGCGTCACCCCGGTGGCGAAGCCGGCCTCGCTGATGGCGAGGTAGTACTCCCACATGCGGATGAAGCGCTCGTCGAAGCCCTGTTCGAGCACCGATTCACGGTGCGCGAGGAAGGCGGTTCGCCATGCTCGCAGCGTCCGGACGTAGTGCTCGGCGATGTCGCGGACGCCGGTGATCACGAAACCGGTGGTGTGCAGGGAGTGCTCGATCGTCGCCAGTGATGGCAGCAGACCGCCCGGGAAGATGTAGGTCTGGATCCAGTTCGCGCCGCTGACCTGGCGCCGATAGCCGACGTCGGGGACGGTGATCGTCTGCAGGCTCATCCGTCCGCCGGGCTTGAGCGCCGCGCTGCACGTCCGGAAGAACTTCGTGAAGTACTCGGCCCCCACGGCCTCGAGCATCTCGATCGAGACGATCGCGTCGTAGATGCCCGTCACGTCGCGGTAGTCGCGCAGCTGGATGTCGATCCGCCCTTCGAGCCCGGCGGCACGGACTCGCTCGCGGGCGAGGTCGTGCTGCTCGCGAGAAATCGTGATCGAGGTGACGCGGCAACCGAGCTCTCCGGCGGCGAAGAGCGCGAACCCGCCCCAGCCCGTCCCGATCTCGAGGACGTGGTCGTCCGGCTCGAGTCCGGCGCCCTCGGCGATCAGCCGGTACTTGTTGCGCTGCGCCTCGGCCAGGGACTGGTCAGGCGTCGCGAAGACCGCGCTCGAATAGGTGAGCGACTCGTCCAGCCAGAGCCGATAGAAGTCGTTGCCGAGGTCGTAGTGCGCAGCGATGTTCCGCCGCGCGTTCCGGGGGGTGTTGCGGCGCAGGCGGTGACCAATGGTCCGGCGCAGCTGGTCGGGCGCGCGGAGCCACCCGGTCGAGAGGCGCAGCGCATCGCGGTTGCGGGCGGCGATGGCGATCACGCTGGTCACGTCCGGGGACGACCACAACCCGTCGACGTAGGCTTCGCCGGCCCCGGTCTCGCCGGCCATGAGCATGCGTGCCAGTGCCTCGGGGTCATGCACGCTGACCTCGCCGCGCTCGGCCGCAGCCGCTTCCCCGAAGCTCCGTCGCGTGCCGTCAGGCAACGTCACGTCCAACCGGCCGATGCTGATGCGCGAGGCGGCGGCAACCAGCAGCCGCGCGGCGACCCTGGTCAGGATCGGCTCGGCGACTCCGCGCATCCGGGCCAGCGGCGGCGCCGTCACGATGCAGCCTCGCGATGGCGATAAAAGCGTGCTCCCCGCCTCCAGAGGCGCATCGCGTGGAGATGGATCATCCCAATCGTTCCGTACGTGATCAGCGGGTACCGCAGGAGCATGCGCGCTGCGGACCGCGAGCTCAAGCGACGGCGTCGGAGGTCGAGGCTGGCGTGCAGCTGGAGTTGGTCGTCCTGTGACTCGTTGATCGTGATGCGCAGGCGACCGGGCTCGTCGCGGACTCGCACCGTGTAAGAGCCGACGGGGTCGATGAACGGGGACACGTAAAAGGCCTTGTCCATCGAGGCGACGAACGTGGATGCTCCAGTCGCCTGGGGCCGCAGGGTGTACAGATGTCGCTCGTGGTGGGTGTTGTGGACCTCCACGATCACCACCTGGAGAACGCCTTCCGTGTCGCGGCACAGGTAGAAGCTGGCTGGGTTGAACACGTATCCGAGCACGCGCAGGTTCGTGACCAGCGTGACGCGCCAACCGACCGGATCGGTCCCGGAGCGGCGCAGGTGCTCGATGACCGATGCGCGCAGATCCTCGGCTGGTGGGTGCAGGTGATCGGCATCGCGGAAGCTGAACAGGTTCGGCCGATTGCGCGCGATGATCCGGACGCGGCGTGGCACCTCGTCGAGCTCGTCCAGGTCGAGCGCGACGTAGAAGACGTCGTGGGCCAGCTCGTACGAGATCGGACGGATGCGCCGATGACGCACGACGCCTTCGAGCAGGTGCGACCTCACGCCGCGATCTCCACGCCCACCGCGTCGATCATCTCGGCGGCGGCGAAGCCCGACCGGCAGCCGTCCTCGTGGAAGCCATACCCGAGGTGCGCTCCCGCATACCAGGTACGGCGCCATCCCTGGATTGCGGCAAGCGCCGCCTGCGCCCCGAGGGTCCGGAACGTGTAGAGCGGATGACGCATGGTCCGCTCGGCGATCACCGTCGCAGGGTCGAGCCAATCGCGGTCCGGATTGACCGAGGTGCAGTACTCGACTGGTCCGTCGAGCGACTGGAGGCGGTTCATGTGGTACGTCATCGTGAGCCGATCGCTCGCAGAGCGGCAGTCCGACTGGTCCACGTTCCACGACGCGCGGGCGGCGGGCCGCCGCGGCAAGAGCCGCCGGTCGGTGTGCAGCACGACGTCATTGGTCGTGTAGTCGAAGCCGCCCAAGGCCGTCCGTTCGCGCCCGTCGGCGTCGTGGAGCAGCTCGAGCGCCTCCTCGGCATGCGTCGCCAGAACCACGGCGTCGAACGGCTCGCTGCGCCCTGACACGGTGCGGACGGTCGTGGCCGCTGCTGCACGCGCCACATCAACGACCGGGTCGCCCGCGAGAACGCTGCCGGCGGGAAGGCGCGCGAGGAGACGCTCGACGTACCGCATCGAGCCTCCGCTGACCGTGCGCCACTGGAGCGCATTGCCGTAGCCGATGAGACCGTGATGGTCCAGGAAGCGCAGCAGGTAGTCGACCGGAAAGTCGAGTATGCGGTTCGCGGCGGTCGACCACACGGCAGAGGTGAGCGGAACGATGAAGTGCTGACGGAACGCGATGCCATAGCCCTGATCGTCGAGGAAAGCCCCCAGCGTCGTTGTGCCCATCGGCGCCGCGGATGTGTCAAGTCGCTCGCGCGCGTCGCGGTAGAAACGCAGCAGATCGTTCAGCATCCCCCAGTGGGCTGGGCGGACGATCGAGGTGGGCGGAGCGAAGTACCCGCGCAGGCCCCGAGTGCTCCACGCGAGGTCGCACCTGCGGCACGATGCGCCAAGCGACATGTCGCTCGGCTGCGTCTCGACACCAAGCTCGTTCAGCAACCCAACGAATCGGGGATAGGTCCGCTCGTTATAGACGATGAACCCGGTGTCGATCCTGATCGGTCCGGCGGCGGTTTCGACCTCGACGGTCTTGACGTGGCCGCCAGCCGCAAACTCGCCGGTGAACAGGCGGATCTCGTGTCCACTCTGGTGCAAAGCGAGCGCAGCGGTTAGACCGCTGATGCCGGAGCCGATGATGGCGGCCTTCACGAAGGGCGGCCCTGAACTGATGCGGCACGCTCTGCGAGCGTGCGCGCGATGCCGTCCGAGGCGTCTTCGGCGATCTTGCGGAAGGTGCCACCCAGGAAGGGCTGCGCCAGGCTCAAGAGGCCGGTGAGCCGAATGTCGGCGCTGTAGTCGACGATCGTGCCATCGCCGTTCGGCTCGAAGCGGATCTCGTCGGTTGCCTCGACTCCCGACCCCCTTCCGACGAGAACGACCCGGTTGGGCCGCTGGAAGTCGACGATGCGGTACTCCATCGGCAGGATCCGATCGCCGCGGCGGACGCCCAGGCGATAGCGCGCACCCTCCCCTACCTCGCCCAGGCCGATGCGCTCGGAGGTGGCGACCCCCGGATCCCATTCCGCGGCGTTGGCGAAGTCCGCGAGGTACGCGAAGGCGTCCTCGATGGCGAGCGAGGTCTGGATGCGCTCGTTCAGACGGGTCACGCGTGCCTCCGGTCGATAGCGGTCAAGATGGCCGTGTGCGTGATGTGCTGGACGACCTGGTCGAGGTGACGGTGATCGGGAGCTTCTCGAGCCTCGGGATTCGGGCGCGTCGAAAGCTGTACGGCTGGAAGCACCCGGCACCTCACGCGCTGGTCGGGAGGACCGTGGTCGTCACCGGGCCGACGTCGGGCCTCGGTCGTCAGGCAACCGAGGAGCTGGCGAATCTGGGCGCGCGCGTCGTCCTCGTCGGTCGCAGCGAGGAGCGCCTGGCCGAGGTCCGCGCGTCGCTCCTGGCTCGCCATGACGAGGACCGATTCCCGATCGTCGTGGCGGACATGGCGTCGCTTGCCTCGGTGAGGGCCGCGGCCGAAATCATCGCCGGTAGCGAGGATCACATCGACGTCCTCGTCGACAACGCCGGGGCGATGTTTCCGGAGCGCACGGTCACCGCTGACGGCATCGAGGCGACGCTCGCCGTGCTGGTCGTCGGCCCGTTCGCCTTCGTCGCATCCCTGCTGCCCCGCCTGCGAGCGGCGTCGGCCGCGCGGGTCATCGCCGTCAGCTCGGGGGGCATGTACACGCAGTCGCTGGCGCTGGACGACCTCGGCTGGGAGTCGCGGCCGTACTCTGGCCCGCGTGCCTACGCGCGGGGCAAGCGAGCGCAGGTGATGCTCACCCGCGAGTGGGCGCGACGCCTGCACGACAGCGGCAGCATCACGTTCACCGCGATGCACCCAGGCTGGGCCGATACGCCCGGACTCTCGGCGTCGCTTCCCGGGTTCCGCGAAGTGATGGCGCCGATCCTGCGAGATCTCGAGGAGGGAATCGACACGCTCGTCTGGCTTGCCACGTCCAAGGGCGTCAGTCGGTTCAGCGGCGCCTTTGTCCACGACCGACGATCGCGGCCGTTCGACCGTGTGCCGATGACGCGCGTCAGCGCCGCGGACCGCCGTCGGCTGTGGCGGATGATCGTCGAGCTGGCCGGAGTCGCGGATCCAGCTCCCGATCGGTAGCGTGGGGTCGCTGGCGACTCGGGCCGGCTGTCCATGGTTTGTATAGGTCACGCGGCCAAGATACCACGTGACGTACAGGGTCTGTCAACTGTTGGAGGAATCCACTCCCAGTGGCTCCGAAGGGATTACCGAGGCTTTGTCGAGGGTCGCCGCCATCGGTCGCCGGCGACTGCGCCCAGGAATGCCACAGCGTTCGCGCCCAGGGCCTCGATCGCGTAACCGCCCTCCTGGATGGCGACGACCGGCATCGCAAGCGACCGAATCGCCGAGCCGATGCGGTTGTAGTCATCGGTCTGAAGCGCGAGGTTGCAGATCGGGTCGGCGTGATACGTGTCGAAGCCGAGCGAGAGCACGAGCGGCGCATCGGGCTCGAACGCGCTGATCGCCTCGAGCGCTTCGTCCAGCGTCGCGAAGTATGCGTCACCGTCCGTCCCGGGCGGGAGCGGCAGGTTGAGCGTCGTGCCCTCGCCGGCCCCGGCGCCGCGCTCGACGGCATGGCCGCTGAAGTACGGGTAGATCCCGGCCGGATCGCCGTGGAGGCTGACGTAGAGGACGTCGCCCCGCTCCCAGAAGATCTGCTGCGTGCCGTTGCCGTGGTGGAAGTCGACGTCGAGGATCGCGACGCGCTCCGCACCGCGCGTAAGCACCGACTCGGCGACGATCGCCGCGTTGTTGAAGAAGCAGTAGCCACCGATGAGGTTGCGCCCGGCATGGTGGCCCGGCGGCCGGCACAGCCCGTAGGCGAGCGGCTCGCCCGCCAGCACGCGGTCGAGAGCGGTGAGCGCGATGTCGACAGCGGCACGCGCCGCAGCGGCGGTGCCGGCGACGATCGGCGTGGCGGTGTCGAAGCAGAACGCGCCGAGCCGGTCGTGGCGGCCCACTGGCAACCGCTCGAGCGACATCCCCGCCGCGTAGGCCCCAAGGAGGAACGTGTCCGGCAACAGCGGCCGCGAGGGATCCCTGCCGGCGGCGACCGCATCGGTCCAGGCATGCTCGACGAGGTCGATCAGCTCGAGCGTGTGCACCGCCGCGATCGGGTCCGGCCCGTGCTCGGTTGGCGCCTCGAGCGCGTAGTTGCCGGAGGCGAGCAGTGCTGCGCGGATGGCCGTGGCGCGCTCCGGCGACTCGTAGCACGGCACTTGCTGCCCGGCGACCAGCTCGACGAGGCCGTCGTGCGCAAGGTGATCGTCGGACGCGATCAGGGGGGTCGACATCGGCTGCGAACGATAGCGCCACGGCAACGCGGACGCGCCCCGTAGACTTCTGGACCGATGAAGATCGCCCACGTCCGCGAGCACGCCGCGCCCGCCGGGGCGCCGTGGCGTCTTGCGGCGGCGGCCGACGCCAGTGGCGCGCACTGGCTCGACCTCGAGGTCGCCCGGCGCGCGCTCGTGTCACGCGATCAGGCGCGAGCGCACAACAGCGCGCTATTCCGTCAGCCGGTCACGACGCTCGACGCTCATCTCGCCAACGGCTTCCGGGTCGACGCCCTGGGCGACCTGCTGGAGGCCGAGGTCGACGAGCCGATGGTCGCATCGGTCCTGCGGTTCGGCCCGCCCATCCTGGCGCCGCCGACCCTCCGCGACTTCTACGCCTTCGAGCAGCACGTCGGCACGATGTGGAAGCGTCGCGACATGGAGATCCCCGAGGCGTGGTATCGCCTGCCGATCTTCTACTTCAGCAACACGTCGGAGATGCGCGGTCCCGGCGATCCGGTGTGGGCGCCACGAGGGAGCAGTGAGCTGGACTACGAGCTGGAGGTTGCCGCGCTGATCGACACGCCGGTGAGCAACCTGGACGCGGCGCGCGGCGAGGAGGCGATCGGCGGCTACACGATCCTCAACGACTGGAGCGCTCGGGACCTGCAGCGCGACGAGACGACCGTCCGGCTCGGCCCTGCGAAGGGCAAGGACTTCGCCTCCTCGATCGGTCCGTGGCTGGTCACCCCCGACGAGCTCGCCGAGGCGCGCAGCGGGAAGGGCTACGACCTGGCCATGACCGCCATGGTCAACGGCACCGAGCTCTCTCGGGGGACGTGGTCGTCCGCCCACTTCTCGTTCGGCGAGATGGCCGAGCGCGCGTCTGCTGACGTCCGGCTGCGGCCCGGCGACCTGCTCGGCTCAGGCACCGTCGGGACGGGATGCCTGCTCGAGATCCGGGATACGAACCTCGGCCGCTACCTCGAGCCGGGCGACACGGTGACGCTGGCGATCGAGCGGCTCGGCGAGCTGACGGCACCGGTCGTGCAGCGACCATCGGCATGATCGCCACCGTCGACACGCTCATCTCGCGACTGGCCGATGCCGAGCGGCGCCTGGCCGAGCACGCCGCCGCACCCCTGCCGCCCGGCCTCACCGAGCCCGATCCGGGCGGCGAGGAGCGTTGGGAGGCCGGCCAGGTGTGGGCTCACCTCGCCGAATTCCCGGCCTACTGGCTGGCGCAGGCTCATCGCGTCGTCGCCCTGCCCACCAACGAACCGGTTCCGTTTGGCCGGGTGAAGACCGATGCGGGCCGCGTCGAAGCCATCGAGCGAGACCGCCATACCGACCCTCACGCCCTGCTGGAGCAGGTCCGAACCTCGCTCGGCGACGTCACCGACGCCGCCCGCTCGCTCCCGCCGGAGGCATGGCGGCGTCGAGGCATGCACCCGACGCGGGGCGAGATGACCGTTCAACAGATCTTCGAGACGTTCATCGCCAAACACCTCGAGGAGCATGCCGACCAGCTCGACTCGCTCGGCTCGCCCAGTAGGTCGTGACATCCGCTCACCCCGCGAGCGGCTAGACCAGTCCTGACGCCGCGTTCTGTCAACCGCTCGTCTCCGTCGCGTTAGCGAACGAGGGCGCCTCGAAAACACCCCCGGTCCACGCTCAGAGTGGCAGCCGAACGACCCACGGTTCCGCTGACGCGAAGGACGCGAGCGCATGACCGAACGGGAGGCCGCCCTCAATTGACCTACTGGACCGTCACGCCGCTCCCCCAGCGGCGGACCTCCGCCTCGAGGTCGAGCGGCATGACGGTCGCCTGGTCGGCGTACTCGCCCCAGGCGTCGCGCGGCACCTGCCACATCACCTCGAACTCGTTGCCGTCGGGGTCCTGCCCATACAGGGACTTGCTGACGCCGTGGTCGGACGAACCGCTCAGCGCACCGAGCTCCACCAGCCGCGAGGCCATCTCGGCCAGGCCCTCGATCGTGTCGATCTCCCACGCCAGGTGGTAGAGCCCGACCGAGCCGCGCTGCGGCCGCTGCGCGGCCGGACCGACCTCGAACAGCCCGAGGTCGTGGTGATTGCCACCAGACGGCGACCGCATGAAGACCGCACGCATCCCCTCCATGCGACTCAACTCTTCGAACCCGAAGGCGGACCGATAGAACTCGGCAGCCGCATCGGCGTCGCGGACGAAGAGGACGGCGTGGTTGAGACGGGTGATCGGCATCGGTCCAGCGCTCCAGCTTCCAGGCGGACGTCCAGTCCCAGCCATTCTGCGCGTTGATGCCGATGTTTGACGACCGCCATCCCGCTGGGCCTGGGAGTCAGCTGCGGGCGGCCGCCACCCCGACTCCCTCCGGATCCCCTTGCAGGGCCATTCGCGCATCGCGCGCGTCACGCATGACCGCACGCACTGCGTCGGTGAGCAGGTCCAGCTGCTGGTCGATGATCTCGACCCGTGGCGCCGGTGCGATCGTTCGGAGGTCGACGAGCGCCGCCATCAGCCGCCGAGCGACCTGCGGTGAGCCGGCGCCCGCGATTCGGATCTCGTCGAACGCGAGGTGGACGTATGCATCCCAGCTCATCGTCGGGACTGTCAGCCGCACCGATCCGGATTCGTCGCGATGGAGACCATCGGGGAACGGTCGACGGACCAGCTGCCGAAGGATGTCATGCAACCGATCGATCGCTTGCACCGCGGTCGTGGGGTCCTGGAACGGGGAGTCGGACAGCGAACGTTCGGCAATGTCGACCAGCATGCGGATGCCGTAGGCAACGTCCTCGTCCAGGGTCGGCTCCAGCTTCACGATCAGGGCATCGTGCAGCCGGTCTTCATCCAGGTGGGCAGGATCACCGTGGACGCGGAACAGCGGCGCCTGGGCGGGGACGAACGCGCCGAGACTGGGCATCAGCTCCAACGAGCAACCGGCGCGGGCCGCCTCCTCGACCAGCTCCTCGTATCCAATCTTGACGATGACGCCCGATTGCCTGGCGTGGATCAGTGTCGGGGATTCAGATGCGTTCTCCAGCACCGGCTCCTCACTGGGATAGATTCGGTCCAGCAGGCTTCTGGTGTCCTTGCCGACAAGCTCGATCAGCGCCGAGACGCGCAGCGACTGCCCAATGTGGTGCACGTAGATGACGAGCACCGCGATGCTCGCCATGACCAGCACGAACGCCGTGATCACGGCGATCCCAGGTACGTGGCCGGTCCCGTCCCCATTGTTCGTAACCTCGCGCAGCGCAAGGATGGCGTGCACGAACGTCGCGACGAACAGGCCGATCGCGAACTGGCTCGGCTTGTCCTGCAGGATCCGCTGGACGATGCGCGGTGAGAACTGACCCATGGCTAGCTGCACGACCACCATCGTGATCGTCAGCACCAGTGCGGTGAGGCTCACCATGGAGGTCGCAATCGTCTGAAGGATGGCCGTCGCCGACGCGGGGCCACCGACGAGGTCGCTCGGGATTGCCGCGTAGTTGGATTGGCGGTCGAGTGCGATCGTCCCGAATGAGAGCAGCGCACCGACCAGGACGCACAGCACGGGGACGAACCAGAGCCCCGACGTGATGTGAATGAGGAGTCTCTTGAGCTTCACATCGAGAGTGAATGCAAGCGAGCGGCCACTCGGAGCCGGCTCGCCGAAACCGGTGAGCCTCAGCCCGCCGCGGCCCTCCACTGGCGGAGCTTCGTCGGCGTGATCCGGAGCGGCACCGAGTACTCGGCGGCGAACGATGCCGGGGCGGCTCCAAGGCGCGCGATGAGCGCACCGTACTTGTCGACGTAGCTCGGCAGCTGGTCGGCCGATGGAAGCGACTGATCGGCGACCGCCTGACCGGTGACAACGGTGATCTCGTCGCCCAGCTCATCCGTGCGGAGGGCCACGGCCACCCGGGGGTTGGCAGCGATGTGGCGCAGCTTCGGCTTGTCGCGCTGCGAGTAGACCAGGATCGACGCGCCGTCCCACCAGAACCAAACGGGCGTCGGCACGGGCGTCCCATCCTCCGCGACGGTGATGAGCCACGCAACCGCTTCGGTGCGAAGACGCTCGTCGGCGCGCGCACCTCGCTCGGTCTTCGGATCGATCACCACGCGGGCCATAATGCACCCGATGTTCTACCTCCAGCGCGGCGAGGTCCCGCACAAGCGCCACACCCAGTTCCGCAAGCCGGACGGCGGCCTGTACGCGGAGGAGCTGTTCGGCATCGAGGGCTTCAGCGGGCGGGCCAGCCTCCTCTACCACCACACCCCGCCGACCCAGACGCACGAAATGGAGAAGGTGCGCGACGTGCGCCTGGAGCAGTCGACGGACGAGGCGTCGGGAGCGCATCGGCATCGGCTGGTCAACACGAAGGACCTGGCCCCGAGCGGGGACGGGATCACCGGGCGAGTGCCGCTCTTCTACAACGGAGACGTCACCTTCGGCGTCGTGCTGCCGGCCGAACCGATGGAGCGGTACTACCGCAACGGCGAGGCGGACGAGATGTTCTTCGTCCACACCGGAACGGGCACCCTGGATACGATCTTCGGACCGATCGACTACGGCCCGGGTGACTACCTCGTCCTGCCCATCGGCACGACGTACCGGCTGCGGCCGTCATCCGGAGACCAGCGCATGCTGTGGGTCGAGTCGCCGTCGGCGATCGTGCCGCCAAAGCGCTACCGCAACGACTTCGGGCAGCTGCTCGAGCACTCCCCGTACTGCGAGCGCGACATCCGGCCGCCGGGCGAGATGGCCGCGAGCCTGGAGTCGGGCGACTTCGTCATCGAGGTCAAGACCCGGGGACGGATCACCGCCTACCACTACAAGCATCACCCGTTCGACCTCGTCGGCTGGGACGGGCACCTCTGGCCGTTCGCCTTCAATATCGGCGACTTCGAGCCGATCACCGGGCGCGTCCACCAGCCGCCGCCGGTGCACCTCACCTTCCAGCCGCGCAACTACGTGATCTGCAGCTTCGTGCCGCGCAAGTTCGACTACCACCCGCTCGCCATTCCGGCGCCGTACAACCACTCGAACATCAACAGCGACGAAGTCATCTACTACGTCGCCGGCAACTTCATGTCGCGCCGCGGAGTCGACATCAGCTCCTTCACAATCCATCCCGCTGGGATCCCGCACGGGCCTCATCCGGGGTCGGTCGAGGCGTCGATCGGCAAGGAGGCGACGGAGGAGCTGGCGGTGATGATCGATACGTTCCATCCGCTGCATCTCACCCGGCAGGCCTCGGAGATGGAGGACGACCGCTACCCGTACTCGTGGATCCCGCCCCAGGATGCGGGCGAGCACGCGAAGGAGCTCTCCGAGCGCGGCCCGGAGGCCTTCCCGGACTGACGCGGGCCGATCCGTGGCGCCGGACATGACAGATGCTCACCTGGCGCGCACGTTGTGCGGTCACGACGCTGTGACCTGACAGATGCTCGCGTGGTGCGCGCGGCGAGCGTGGGGGTGTCAGTTCGCCGGTGGCAGAGCCGCCGCGATGCGCACGGGGTGCGCATCTGACAAGACGTCGGGGCTCAGGCGGATCCGACCATCATGTCCCGGGCCCGAGCCACCATCTCGCGCAGCACGTCGAGGTCGATGTCGGCGGCGCGCTTGAACTGGAGGTTCGCGCTGCCCGCCTTGACCTTGCCGAGCCGCGGCGCGTAGGTCTTGGCGAGGGACGTGCCATCCTCGGCGCCGCTGACGTAGAGGCTGAGGTAGTTCTTCTGTGCGGCCAGCCCGATGACGAACCACTCGCCCTCGGCGCCGCTGCGACCCTTGTAGCGATACGAGCCGTACCCGATGATCCGCTGCTGCGTGCCGCCCCAGAATTTCCCCTCCCACAGGACCCGCTCGTGCCCGGCCATGACCTCGATGATGCGCGCGTCCAGCGACGCGATGTCCTCTCGCACGCCATCGGGCAGTGACGCGATGTGCTCGTCGGGGCTCGTCGTCGATCGGTCCATGTCGCCACTCTAGAGCGAGCGACACGGGAGGGGTAGCATCGGCCTTGCAGGAGGAGCCGACATGACCGATCCGACCGCCGTCCCAATCAACCTCTTCGAGAATGACCGCGAGCTGATGGTGGTCGCCCCGATGCCGGGTGTGGCTCCCGAGGACATCAGCATCGACGTGCTCGACGATGGGCGGCTGACCGTCCGTTCCCGCATGCACGGCGAGGGGCAGGAACGCATTCGGTACCTGCTGCGCGAGTGGTCGTATGGGCCGTACGAGCGGACGATCGAGCTGCCGTGCGCGGTCGACGCGAAGCGCGCCAACGTGTCCTACGGCAACGGCGTGCTCTCGGTCACGTTCCCGAAGTCGGGCTCCACGAGCGCCGGACGCGTGCTCGTCCAGCGGACCGGCCACACCCGCGGCGTCGCGGCCGGTCACCGCGGGTCGCGCGGCGGCGATGCAGACGAGCGCCCGACGGTCGCGTGATCCTCTACTTCCTGCGGCACGGCAAGGCTGGGTCCCCGCGGGCGAAGAATGACGACGCGCGTGAGCTGACCGATGCCGGCGTCGCGGCCCTGCGCTCCGCCGCGCCGTTCTGGGCCCGGCTCAACCTTCGTCCGGACGTCGTCCTCTCGAGCCCGCTGGCGCGAGCGCTCCAGACCGCCGAGCTGTTCTGCGCGGCGGTCGGCGGCAACCCGGTCACCGATGACCGGCTCCGTCCCGGCGCGTCGTGGGGCGAAATGGCGCGCGCGATGTCCGCCCACCCGGACGCGCGGCGAGTGATGTTCGTCGGTCACGAGCCCGACCTGTCCGCCGCTGTCGGCGAGCTGAGCGGCGCCGCGTCGGTCCGGATGCGCAAGGGCGGCTTGGCCTGCCTCGAGTTCTACGGCATCCCGGAGCCCGGCGGCGGCGAGATCGCCTGGCTCCTCGACCCCGACCTCTACACAGACGACGCCAAGGGAGACTGAGCACCGATGCCCGAGTCAGCCGCCATCGTTCGTCGCTTCGACGACGCCGACGAGCACCGCGAGTTCCCGCTGGGCCGGTTCGACCTCGTGCAGATCGGTGGCATGAGCGTCGGCCGCGCCGAGTACGAGCCGGGCTGGCGCTGGTCGGAGCACGTCGGTGCGGCGCAGGGCAGGCGCAGCTGCGGGGTGGCCCACATCGGTCTCGTCGTCTCCGGGCGCAACCGGATCGAGATGGACGATGGCCGCGTCTTCGAGATCGGTCCCGGCGACCTGTTCGAGATCGGCCCGGGGCACGACTCGGCCGTCATCGGCGACGAGCCGTACGTCAGCATCCATCTCCTCGGCGCCGATACCTACGCCGCCGAGTGACCGACCAGCCGCGGCGCATGACCCGCGTCGCGGCCTACGCGCTCTGCACCGATGGCGACGCGATCCTCCTGAGCCGCATCGCGCCGGGCGCGACCGCGGAGTCCGACGGGATGTGGACGCTTCCCGGCGGAGGCGTCGACTTCGGCGAGCATCCCCGCGACGCCGCGCTGCGAGAGCTCACCGAGGAGACCGGGCTGACCGGCGAGATCATCGACCTCGCGGACGTTGACTCGTGGGCCGGGCACTTCGTCCTCCCCTCCGACGGCATGCCCACCGACTTCCACGCCATCCGGATCGTCTATCGCGTCCGCGTCATCGGTGGCGAGCTGCGCGTCGAGGTGGGCGGCTCATCGGACGCCTGCGCCTGGGTGCGGCGCGCGGACCTCGACGGGCTTCCGTTGGTCGAGCTGGCCGAGCTGGGCATCGGTCTGGCCTTCGGCACCCCGTAGACTGACGCCATGGCCGACGTCGAGCTGCACACCCTGCTGCTGTGCGACTACGCGCTCACCGCTCAGGACGGGAAGATCAGCGCCGTCGGCGTCTTCAGCCAGATCAACGTCGCACGCCTGCCGGCGGCGCATGGCCGATGCTTCATCGTCGCTATCCTCGAGGCCTCTCCGGGACCGCACGAGCTCACGATCCAGGTCATTTCCCCGAGCGGCAAGCCGTCGCTCCAGCAGGCGCCGCGCCTTCGAATCGAGGTGCCGCCCTCGGCCACCAGCGCGAACATCGTTGCCGAGCTGAAGGGAATGCGCATCGAGGAGATCGGACGCCACCGGATCGAGGTGCGCGCCGGAGATCGGGTCCTCGGCAGCAGCCCGTTCACTGTCAACCTCATGCTGCGCCAGCAAGCCGGCAACGCCTGACTCGGACTCACAGACGGGCGACCGGCGGCGTTTCATCGGCATGACGAACGAGATGGAACGGGCCTTCTACGCCTCCGACCCCGCTTGGGACGGCCGGTTCGTGGCCGCCGTACGCACGACCGGCATCTTCTGCCGACCGTCGTGCCGCGTCCGCAAGCCACTGCCACGCAACGTCGAGTACCTTGCCGATGCCTCCGCGGCTCGGGCCGCCGGCTATCGCGCCTGCCTGCGCTGCCAGCCGGAGTCGTCGACGCCGGTCACGCTGCGTGACGCCGAGACGCCCGTCGGGCGCATGACGATCGGCGTGACCGATCACGCCGTCGTGCTGTGCGACTTCAGCGACCGGCCGATGATGGCGGCGCAGCTGGCGTCCGTCCGGCGACGGATCGGCCCGACTGGCTACGGCGACGCGCCGCTCCTCGATCGGGTGGAGGCGCAGCTGCACGAGTACTTCGCCGGCACGCGCGACGACTTCGACCTGCCGATCGACATGCCGGGCAGCGGGTTCCAGGAGCGGGTCTGGGCCGAGCTGCGCCGCATCCCGTACGGCGAGACGATCAGCTACCGCGAGCTCGCCGAACGGGTCGACGCCGGCGGCGCGTACCGCGCCATCGGGCGGGCGAACGGCTCGAACCGACTGGCGGTGATCGTGCCGTGCCACCGGGTGGTGGCCGCAGGCGGCGGCCTCGGCGGGTATGGCGGGGGTCTCGAGGCGAAGCGGCTGCTGCTCGACCTGGAGGCGCGCGCCTAGCGCTCCTCGCGCCACGCCACGAGCACGCCGACGTCGTCGTACTTCCACACGACGTCGACCGCCGCGAACCCGGCCGCCGTGAGCCACGTCAGATGCTCGGCAGCGGTGTCGGGATGGTCGTGCTCGACCTCGTGGGGGTCCGGCTCCTCGGGCAGGTCGTAGAGCTCGCTCAGGCGGTTCATCGCGGGGCGGAAGTAGTCGGCCAGGATGAAGATCCCGCCCGGCTCGATGTGCTCCCAGATGCGGCTGAACAGGTGGCGCTTCTCGTCCGGATGGAGATGGTGGACGGCGAGGATGCTGACGATCGCGTCGTAGGTGGCGTCCAGCTCGGGCCGGGCGATGTCGCTCAGCCGCAGGTCGACCTGGGTCTCGAGGCCGACGAGACGCTGGCGGGCGCGGTCGAGCATCTCGTTCGAGACGTCCAGACCGATGGCGCGCGCGGAGGGAAAGACCTCCAGCACGCGGCGCAGCGTGTACCCGGTGCCCGACCCCAGGTCCAGGAATCGCTCGGGCGGCTTCAGCGCGAGGAGCGCGAGGATCGTGTCGTGGATCTCCTCGTAGCGCGGGACCATCTCCCGGATCTGGGCGTCGTAGGACGGGGCCCAGGCGTCGAAGTGGTGCCCGACGCTCCGCGCCGGATCGGTCACTGGATGCCGGCGCCCATGGCGTGATAGCCCCCGTCGACGTGGATCATCTCGCCGGTCGTCATCGAGGCCCAGTCGCTCATGAGGAAGCAGCACATCTTGCCGACCGGTGTGGCGTCGGTCAGTGACCACTCGAGCGGGGCGCGCTCGGCCCAGCTCCCCGCGATGGCATCGAAGCCAGGGATGCTCTTGCCGGCCATCGTGCGGATCGGTCCGGCAGAGACCGTGTTCACGCGCACGCCATGGCGGCCGAGGTCGCGGGCCAGGTAGCGGGTGGTCGCTTCGAGACCGGCCTTGGCGACGCCCATCCAGTCATAGATCGGCCAGGCGAAGCGCCCGTCGAAGGTCAGGCTCACGACCGATGCGCCGCCATCGGCCCCGGCGACTTTCAGCGGCTCGAGCAGACCGGCGGTGAGCGCCTTGAGCGAATAGGCCGAAGTCTGGAGCGCGAGCGCCACGCTCTCCCACGGCGCGGTCATGAAGTTGCCGCCGAGCGCGTCCTGCGGGGCGAAGGCGATCCCGTGAAGCACGCCGTCGACGCGGCCCCACCGCCGCGCCAGTTCATCGGAGATCGCGCTGACGTCGTCAGGACTGTTGACGTCCATCTGCATGACGTCGGGCGTGGTCGGCAGCTTGCTCGCCACTTTCTCGGTCAGCCGCACGCCCTTGCCGACGTTCGTCAGCAGGACCTCGGCGCCGCTCTCGAGCGCCACCCGCGCCACGGAGAAGGCGATGCTGTCGTCGGTCAGGACGCCGGTGATGAGCAGCTTCTTGCCGTCGAGGAGCATGCGATCGAGGCCTCACGTGCGACGAATGGACCGATGCGCGCCAGCCAACGCGTCATGCCCTCGATTGTAGCCCCGCTCTCGGTCCGCCCCGGACGTCCCGACCACCAGCAAGCAACGAGCGCGATGACGAGTGGGCGCGGCGGCGTCTCGGCCAACAGACGAATGGGAGCACGAGGTGTTGCATACGGCGCATCCAGCATCGGTCTAGCATTCGCGACCGATGATGGTTCGCCTCTTCGACTACGACGTGCCCGCCGCCGATCCCGAGAGCGGCATCCCGGCGCTGCGGTTGCTGCTGGAAGGGCTGGATGACGTCGAGCGCCGCACCCTGCTGACCGGGCTGTTCAAGCCGGAGCGAATGCCCGGGACGATGGAGCGGCTGACGACGCTCGTCGAGGACCTCGACGCGAGCTTCGAGAATGCGCTCGTCACCCTCGATAACGCCGGGCGCTCGCGGCGCTTCGTGGCGATCGACGAGGCCAAGGCCATCCTCGACCGATGGCTGCCCGAGTCGGCGGTGGCCGGCGTGCGGGAGTGGGACGTCGCGCGCCTGCTCGAGCCGTACGGCGACGGCACGTACCACGGCAAACTGCTGAAGCGGACCCGCAAGCAGCTGCGGTCGGTCTCGAGCCGGGAAGCGCTGACGACGCCGTTCCTCTTCAGGCGCACGTGGAGTGCCGCTTGAGCCGATCTCAGCGCAAGCGCGGCCGGCCCTACCAGCCGATGCCGCGCCGGTCGAATCCGTGGATCGCGCGGCTCGTGATCGTGGCGATCGGCGTCCTGCTCGTCTTCGGCTCGCTCGCGATCTTCACGGCCACCACGCCCTAGAGCGTCTCCTCCAGGAGCGTCCGGACGTGGAGCAGCAGCTTCACGAGCTCGGGTGCCGCGGCCACGAAGTTGACGTCGTCGGGCTGGACGTGGTCGAAGAGGCGGAACTCGGTGTGCGAGCGCAGCAGGCCGGTCTCTCCGAGGACCGATGCGAGTGCCCGCGACTCGACGAACGGCACGTGGTGGTCCTCCGTCTCGTGCATGAGGTGCATCGCCGCGCGGAGTTCACCGGTGTGGCGCGCGGGTGAGATGGCATCGATGAACGCCCGGCTGGGCGCCGGGAGGTCGTCGATCGCGCGCTCCGCATCGGCCAGCGAGCGGGCGGTGAGCAGGTCATGGATCGTGCGCCCGACGTCGCTCTCGAGCGAGGCGCGCAGCTCGGGGTCGGGCGGTGGCCGCGCGGCGCCGAGGACGGCGTCCCCGAGGCTGTCGTCGAGTGCTTCGCGGTCGGCCGCGGCGGGCACCTGGTCGAGCATGAAGCGCAGGTAGATCTCGCGCGCCAGCGGTGACGGCGTCCACGGCACCTCCTCACCGTCGTCCCCGCGGTGGGCGTGGGCCGAGACGGCGGCGAGGTACGTCGCCGCATCGGCGAAGGCGCCGAACGCGTTCACCCAGCGGACCTCGTCGGCGATGCGCGGGTCCGCGGCGGCGAGCAGGGCGAGCGAGCCGCCGACGCTGAAGCCAACGATCCCGACGCGCTCGGGATCGACCTCCGGCCGCGCGGCGAGGAGCTGGAAGGCGCGCACGACCCCGTCGACCTCGCCCGCCTCCAGGCGCCCCTCCAGCAGGAGGCGTGAGTCGGGCACGAGCACCGCCACTCCGGTCCGTGCCAGAGCATCGGCCACGCGTGCCACGACCGGATGGTTGCGCCCGACGTTGTTGACGCCAAGGACGAGGAGCATCGCGCCGGCGCGCTCGTCGGCCGAGGCCCACGACGGCAGCCACAGCTCGGCGAGCTCGGGGTCGCCGCCATCGGTTCCGGGCCGGTACTCGACCGCGCGTCCGCTGCGGGTCCTCGCTGAAGAGCGGCAGCGGCTTCGGGCCGGCGTCGAGCAGGTTGGGGAGGAGGACGGCGGTCTGGATGCCGACGCGCGTCGGCTCCCAGGCCACGGCGACGACGGCGAGCACCAGCAGCCCGATGCCGATGCGTCGAAGCCAAACCACCGGCCCATGCTACGGCGCGTGTGTCAGTGGGCGGCCTGCCTCCGCTCCACCCGGTCCTCGACCTGCAGCCGGAGCCGATAGAGGACGTTCCACTCCTCCGCGTTCAGGCTGGCCCGGTCGATGCGGGCCTGGATGCCGTCGAGCCGGCGGCGGAGCCGATCGAGGTCGCCATTGGCCTTGCCGCCGGCGGTGATCAGCTCGTCCTCCAGCTCCTGGGCCACGTCGTTCCAGGTCAGGTAGGCGTTGCAGAATGCGACCTCGCGCTCGACGGCGGCGCGGACCTCGTGGGCGCGCTCTCCGGGCCCGTTGATCGCAATGTTCGTCGCGTACGCGAGGACCTCGACGTCGCCGCTCACGACGCGGATCGGCTCGCCGCGCACGACCGCGCCGAGGAGATGGCGCGCGGCGAAGGCACCGGTCCGCATCGGCCAGCTCTTCGGGCCGGTCGCTTCCTCGATGCTGGTAGGCGTCGATGCCCGCGGCCTTCAGCGCCGTTTCGACGGCCTCGAGCAGGTCGTCGTCATCGGTGTCGTCGCGCATGACGAGCGGGACCTGCACGAGCTTGCGCTTCTGGCGCCAGCGCTGGAACAGCAGGATCGGCGTGAACAGCACCATCTGGAGCACGGAGAGGCCGAGCATGAAGGTCGCCGGGTACGAGACCGGGACGAGCCGCATCCACGTACGAGCGTCGCGCTGCTCGTGGAACCCGCCGTACACGACCGACGCGGCCACGACCGGGCGGCATCAGCACGACGGCCGCGACGAGCCCGAGGTAGTGCAGCGGCTCGACGTCGAAGTTCTCCTCGATCACGCCGGCCGCTTCCAGCGCGGCACCGCCGAGGATGGGGAGCGCGAATCCGACGACGACGATGAGCCACGCCAGGCCGAGGAGGCTGACCACCGCCAGGATTCGTCCCTGGCGGCCGGGGACCTGGCCGAAGTAGAGCGCGGTCGCCCAGCCGAGCGCGAACGAGGCCGATCGGCTGACGGCCTGCCACGCCAGGAGCAGCACGAACGGGAGGAACGGCATGCTCACGGGTGGACGCAAGCGACGTGCCGACCGGCGCTCTCGGGACGCTCAATCGAGGGCGAGCGGCCTCACCGTCATCACGCTGTCGACCCGACCCTCCCACTCGTCGCGCGGGGCATCGCAGTAGAGCTCGATCTCGTTGCCGTCGGGATCGGCGGTGTAGAGGCTGCGGCTCACGCCGTGGTCGGCCGACCCGCGCAGGAGCCCGCGCTCGGAGAGGACCTCGTGGGCGCGCTTCACGGCATCCCAATCGGCGAGCTGGATCGCCACGTGGTAGAGGCCGACGGCGGTCGGGATCGGCGACGGCGCTGAGTCGCCGACGCGGAGGAGGGCGAGGTCGTGGTGGTTCTTGCCCGTCGCGGTCAGGAAGATCATCACGTTGCTCATCTCGCTGGCCACCCGGAAGCCGAGCAGGTCACGGTAGAACGCGAGAGACCGATCGAGGTCGCGGACCTTCAGCACCACGTGTCCCACCCCGAGCGGTTGGAGCATCGACCGATGCTACTCCAGCGGCCGGCTCTTCCGACCGAGCAAGTGGTTGCTAGGGCAACCCGAGCTTGGCGCGGCACGCCGGCCACGGCTGATAGCCGCGCGCCGCTCGCAGGCGCTCGGCCACGGTGATCTGCTCCTGGCGCGTCGCCTGGTGCGGGTATTCGGCGAACTCGGCACCCCCGTAGCCATTCCACGTGCCAACCGAGAACTGGAGGCCGCCGTAGTAGCCGTTGCCCGTGTTGATCGCCCAGTTGCCGCTCGACTCGCACCTTGCCAGGTCGTCCCAGACGCTGTTGCCGCTGTACGTCGCGGCGGGTTGTGCGGGGGCCGCGGGGAGCGGTGCGGTCGGGATCACGACGAGCGTCGCCTCCATCGTGACGGTCGCCGGCGCGTCGGACCGGCGTGGGACCAGGGCCTCCGCGCCGGTCGCCGCCGCGGCCTGGACAGTCGTTCCCCGAGCGGTCAGGACGCCACCGCGCGGCGCATCGTCCCGTGATGCGGGCTGGCGGGCGAGCAGCTGGTCGCTGGGGGCGTCGGGGAGCTGAGCCGCGGAGCGCGCGGAGAGCGGTGACAGAAGGGCGATCCCGGAGACAGCGATGAAGGACAGCAGGACGACGCGTCGAATCATGATCATGTGTTTCGACGCTCACGGAGCTGGCGGCGCGCAGGGCCCGCGACCCTCAGGGCGGTCAGTGCGGCGACTCGCCGCAGCATGTCCAGCAATAGAATTCATCCCGTTACGTGGTCCGGCCGGCAAGGCTCGTGCGAAGCATGAGACGTGCCGGCGAGCGGCCACCGTAGCATCAGGGCCTAGTGGTGTCGAGCGAGAGAGGTACCAGTGCCACGCAGGAAGAAGGAGCCGGAACGCCGCCGAGGCGCGGTTGTCGTGCGCGGCAAGCCGCATGCCGCAGCCGGGGGTACCGAGGATCAGAAGCTCCTCCGCTCGCGCGGACCGGCGGACGACTTCCAGGACACCGACACCTGGCGCACGCTGCGGATCATGGGCGAGTTCGTCGAGGGCTTCGACGCGCTCGCGGACATCGGCCCGGCGGTGAGCATCTTCGGTTCGGCCCGCGTGGGCCGGCGGAATCGCTACTACGGTGCCGCCAGGCGCCTGGCGGCAGCCCTCGTCGAGCAGGGCTTCGCGATCATCACCGGCGGCGGTCCCGGCGTGATGGAGGCGGCCAACCGTGGGGCGAAGGAGGCCGGCGGCCTCTCCATCGGCTGCAACATCGAGCTCCCGTTCGAGCAAGGGCTGAACGAGTACGTCGACCTCGGCATGGAGTTCCGCTACTTCTTCGTCCGCAAGATGATGTTCGTGAAGTATGCCGAGGGCTTCGTGATCTTCCCCGGTGGCTTCGGGACCCTCGACGAGCTGTTCGAGGCCTTGACCCTCATCCAGACCGGCAAGGTCGAGCACTTCCCGGTGGTGCTCTACGGCAAGGACTACTGGGAGGGGATGATGCAGTGGATCCGCGACAAGCCGCTCTACGAGGAGAAGGTCAGCCCGGAGGACCTCGACCTTTTGACGATCACCAGCGATATCGATGAAGCGTGCGATGCGATCACGAAGCACTTCCGCTCACGCGAGCAGGCGCAGAAGGAGGCCGCCAGCCGCGAGGCGACGAAGGAGGCGGTCCAGCGAGCCGAGGCGGGCGAAGGACCGTGAGCGACTAGCGGGGCCGGCCCTCACGGAGCGCTTCGATCGACTTCGCGATCCGGCGCTGACGGGTCTCGTCGGTCTTCGCGCCCGTCACCTGGAGCACGTGCCACGACTTGTTGCTGTTCGACAGGGCGTCGAACGTGGCGCGCGCCCGCGGCTCCGCATCGAGCGCGTCGGCAAGCTCCGCGGGGACGACGACCTCACGCTTCTCGGTGTCGAGCACCAGGTCGACCTCGACCTCGTCGCCACCGGCCACTCCCGCCCCGGCTCGGTTCTCAGCGCTCAGCCCGACCATCGGGGAGCCGTCGACGGTGGCCACGGTGGACCGATAGGTATAGCCGCCGATGGTCACCCGCACCGGTGGCCGGCGCCCGGCGCCGAGCGCCTCCATCACGGCCTCGGGCACGACGATCCCGGTCGCGGTCTTGCCGCTCTGCGCGATGGTCGTGCGGAACTTCATGGCGCTCCTCGCTGATAGCCTGACGGCTCGGGCGATCGGGGGCGTCGGTTGGGACGGTGGCGGGCCCGACCGGATTCGAACCGGCGATCTCCAGCGTGACAGGCTGGCATGTTAGGCCGCTACACCACGGGCCCCGCAGGATCGGCGACGGGGGCGGAGCATAGCAGACATCCCCCACCGATTCAGGGGGCGCGGCTGGCCCTCACTTCGGCCACGAGCAGCAAGGTTACGAGGCCGTAGACGGCAGCCCCGACCAGCGCGGCGGCGCATGCGGCGAGGAACGACGGGGCATGGTCAGGGACCGTCACCGCGCTGGTGGCCGATGCGGCCGCCAGCGCCAGCAGCAGCGCCGACAGCGTGGCCGAGATCAGGAGCGCGGCGCTCCGCGCGGCGGCGCGCCCGGCCCGCATGCCGAGGACGACGACCGCGTGCGCGACACCCACCGCCAGGACTCCCACCGCAACCGCCACGACGGCTCCGCCGAGCGCGGCGAGGTCGACGGCCAGCGGCGGGAGGAGGCGCTGAAGGCCGGTCGACCCGAGCAGGCCGATCCCGATCCCGACGACGCCGGCCACGAGCCAGACGATCGTCGCGGCCAGCAGCGCGGTGCGGGCCATCGGCCCTAGCGGTGGGGGCGGAGCAGCAGCCCGGCGGCGATCCCGAATACGAGCGTCACGATCGTCAGCGCGATCGCCAGCACGGTGTCGGCCGGCGGGTTGACCATGACCAGCACGGTGCCGAGCGCCGCCAGCGCGGCCGCAAGCGCCGACAGGATGCCGGTGATCAGCCGCGCCCCTCGCGCATTCGCGATCACCGCGAGGCCACCCGCGGTCAGGCCACCGCCGAGGAGGACGGCGCCGATGCCGCCGATCAGCGGGACCACTCCGTACGAGGCGACGTCCGGCGGCGGATCGCCGCCGAAGCGCACGCCGATCGTCAGGGCCAGCGCGATGATCCCGATCCCGGTGATGACGAGCGCCACGCCACCGACCATGACCGCCAGGGTGGCGGCGGCGGTAGCCTCCCCGAGGTGCTCGGGAGCCAGCGCATGCGTGCCGCGGCGCCGGACGACCGCGACGGAGGCGGCGCGGATCGGTCGTTGACTGGTCATCGGCGACGGATTGTACGCGGAAGGCCGAAGCGGCTCCACCGCCACCTATACACTCGCGCCGGATGTCGTTCACGCTGCCGCCGGATCCGCGGACCGAGCGCCGGACTCGTATCTTGCAGCGGGTCAGCTTTGCCTTCGCCGTGCTGCTGGTCGTCCTCACCGCCTACTTCGGCTACGTCGGGTACGAGGGCTCGCGCCAGCTCACCGATGCCCCCAACGACTCGACCGATTGCCGTACTCCGGCTGCCTTCGGCTGGACCTACGAGGCGATCAACTACCCGAAGCGGACCGATCGCGCCCTCCGGGCCGAGGCGGACCCGCAGCGCTGCGCCGCCCAAGACGCCGCGGCCGGGGATGCACTGACCTCGGCCGACGGCGCACGACTGGCCGGTTGGTACATCCCGTCCGCCTCGGGAAGCGGCCCGACCGGCCCGACCGTGGTCATGGTCCACGGCTGGGGCAGCAACAAGAGCGCCATGCTGGACCGCGCGGCGATCCTGCATGAGGCCTACAACCTCGTGATCGTCGACCTTCGCAACCACGGGCAGAGTGAGCCGACGGCCACCACCCAGGGCGTCCGCGAGGCCGATGACGTGAGGGCGGTAGTCGACTGGCTCGAGTCTGAGAAGGATCCGGATCGAATCGCGCTGTTCGGCGTCTCGATGGGCGCCGCCGCCACGCTCAACGAGGTCGGCGACGACGAGCGCATCGACGCGGTCATCGTAGAGGCGACCCACGCGACGATGGCCAACGCCGCCCAGGCGCGGCTCGAGGGGGAGGGCTACCCGCTCTCGTTGCCCGGCAGCTGGGCGATCCTGCTCGGGACGCTGATGCGCACCGGCGAGGATGTCAGCAGCGCCGACGCGGTGCAGGCGATCACCCGGTTGAACGGCCGGCCGGTGCTGCTCATCAGCGGCGGCAGGGACGACACGATCGGCGAGAACGATGCGACCGATCTGCTTGCCGCCGCGGTGGAGGCCACGTCGTCGGCCGAGCTCCACGTCTGCGAGCGAGCCGGCCACGCCAACAGCCTCGATCGCTGTCCGGAGGCGTACCCGGACTGGGTGCTAGGCTTCCTCGAGCGCGTGCTGGCGCCCGCCGGCTGACGCGCCTCCGTCCCGCCCAGTCATCCCGATCGCAGCCGTCGGTGGACCGACGGCCGCGCCATCCGCGAGGTAACTGACCGTGACCCTTGCTCCCACCGAGGTCGAGACCCGGTTCGACCGCACCATCGACCGCTGGTTCCGTGACCAGCTCGCCCTGAGCCCCGAGATGGCCACCTTCCTCGGCCTGCACGACCACGACGGCGACCTCGCCCCCGGCGGCCGCGACGCCGTCGATGAGCACGTCGCCTTCCACCGCCGCGCGATCGACGAGCTCTCAGCCATCGACCCCGCCGAGCTTGGCCGCGAGCGCGGCCTCGACCGTGACCTCGCCATCCACCAGGCGCGTCTCGCACTGTACTGGGCCACGGAGTACCGGCCATGGGCCGGCTCGTCGGGAGGCGCCGAACACATCGGGGAGTCGCTCTTCCCGCTTTTCACCCGCGACTTCGCGCCGCTCGCCGAGCGCCTCGAGAGCATCGTGTCGCGGCTCGAGAAGGCCCCGACCTACCTTGCGGAGACCCATGATCGGGTGACCGATCCGGTGCGGCTGTGGACCGAGATCGACCTCGAGTCCACCGAGCACCTGCCGTCCTTCCTCGACACGATCGTGGCCGCCGCACGTGCCGAGGCAGCCGACGAGCGCCTGGCCGACCGCCTCGCATCGGCCTCCGACGCGACCAAGGCCGCGCTCGAGGAGCACGCCGCGTGGCTGCGCGACGACGTCCTGCCGCGGGCGAGCGCGGGCTGGACGGCAGGGCGCGAGCGCTTCGAGGAGATGGTTCGGCTGCGGGAGCTCGAGGCAGATGGCGACGAGATCCTCGCCGTCGGAGAGGAGCTGCTGGTCACGGAGAAGGCCGCGCGCGATGCGTTGGGTAACGAGATCGAGCCTGGGGCATCGGCCCAGCAGGTCGCCGACGCGGTCAAGGACGACCACGCCCCCACCTTCGCCGAGGCCCTGGAGGAGTACCGCGCCACGATGGCTCGCTCACGGGCCTTCGTCGTGGATCGCGGGCTCGCCACGCCGCCGGAGGAGGACCACCTGAACGTCATCGAGACGCCGTCCTTCATCCGGCACCTCATCCCCTTCGCGGCCTACTACTCCCCGGCGAAATTCGACCCGACGCCGGTCGGCACCTATATCGTCACCCCGCCGAGCTCGCCGGAGATGATGCGCGAGCACAACCGCGCCTCGATCAGCAACACCAGCGTCCACGAGGCGTACCCCGGCCACCACCTTCAGCTGTCCGCGGCGGTCACCAACCCGAGCCTCGTCCGGCTCTTCTCGGGCGCGCCCGAGTTCGCCGAGGGCTGGGCCTTCTATTGCGAGCGGATGATGAAGGAGGCCGGCTTCGACGACAGCCCGAAGGGCTGGTACATCGTCCACACCGATGCGATCTGGCGCGCAACCCGGATCATCCTCGACGTGCAGCTCCATCGCGGGCTCATCGGCTTCGACGAGGCGGTCGAGCGGCTCGTCGCCGAGACCGGATTCGAGCGGCCCGCCGCGGTGGCGGAGGTGAAGCGCTACACCTCGACACCGACCTACCAGCTGTCGTACCTGTTCGGGCGCCACATGATCGAGAAGCTCAAAGCCGATGTGCAGGCGCAGGAGGGCGCCGACTTCGACCTGCGCCGGTTCCACGACACGCTGCTGTACGGCGGGACGATGCCGGTCTCGTATGCGCGTCGCCTCTTCGAGACGAACGGCCGTTGAACGCGCGCCGCGCGGGAATCGGACTGGCCGCGTCGCTGGTCCTGGTCCTGGCCGCCTGCGGCGCGGAGCCCACGCCGTCGCCACGACCGGCGTGCCCGACCGAGCCGCCGACAGCCGTCTCCGCCCAGGCCACGCTCGAGGATGCGGCGCTGGCCACGGTCGCCGTCAGCGGGGCCGTCGAAGGCGAGTTCGCCTTCGAGCTCTACGGGGAGCAGGCACCGATCGCCTCGGCCAATTTCGTGGCCCTCGCGCGGTGTGGCTTCTACGACGGCATCTGGTTCCACCGCATCCTGGCCGGGTTCGTGATCCAGGCCGGCGACCCCGGCACGAAGGGCCAATCCGGCGACTTTCGAGAGCTTGGGAGCGGCGGCGCCGGGTACGGGTTCGAGATCGAGCCGCCGGCGGATGACCTGGACTACGTTCAGTACTCGGTGGCGATGGCGAACGACACGCAGACGAACGACAGCCAGTTCTTCATCTCGCTCGTCGATCTCGCCGGAAGTCTCGATCGGCTCTATACGATCTTCGGCCAGGTCACTTCCGGGACCGATGTCGTCGACGCGATCGCCGAGGTCCCCGTCAGCGATCCGTCCGTCGGCGTTCCGCTGGAGCTCGTCACGATCAACTCAATCGTCATCTCCGGGACGTCGGAGCCGGCTCCGTCAGGAGAATGAAACGCTCGGAACGGGCGAAACCGCTTTGCAATGTAAAGGAAACTAAACCTGCGGAAGTCTTGTCGAAACGGAACAGGTGATCTATTCTGACGGTGCTGTTCGCACAGCGATTCACTACTGGTCGCAAGGCCATGGGTAGGTTAGGGTTAGGGTAGTACGGGAAACCGTGCGTGAAAGATGCCCTTGCGATTAGCGAATCCGGCAGCAATGAAGGCCCCCGCTTCGGCGGGGGCCTTCGTCTATCATCGGTGTCTCTCACGCGCCTGTAGCTCAGTGGATAGAGCGTCGGCCTCCGGAGCCGAAGGTCGCAGGTTCGAATCCTGTCGGGCGCGCCAACGCCTCCTTGAACCGCGGCGTTCATGTCTCGACGTGAGCAGGATCGGTCGATCGGCTCAGACCTGCGTCGGCGGCTCCTCGCCGAACGCCGCCTTGACTTCCCCGCTGTTCAGGTAGAGCAGGATGACGAGTGGCAGGATCGACATGCCGAGCCCGAGCCCGGACCCGGGATACTCCAGGAAATAGAGAAATGCCTCGAACAGGGCGAACCCCGCGACGAACATCGCGAACGTCCTCGCCCATGGCTGCAGCGACCAGAGACCAGCCCCCGCAGAGATCCACAGAACTCCGGCGAGGATTGCGAGCCAGCCCCAGAGGCCGGACTGCTCGAAGTCGCCGACGTCGCCGAGCAGTGTGAACCAATCGAACCCGAGGATCCGGAGCCCCAGGACGAGCCAGGCGAGCCCCGCCAGCACGGCGAAGAAGCCGATGACTGAGATGAGGATCGGTGGATTCTTCATGCGACGATTTCTCCCACGCTGAATTTGGATGTGGCGGCCCGTCAGCGGCCTTCATCGACGTAGCTGCCGCGCTGCGGCTTCACTGGACGGCATCCTCTCACGATGACCTGCTCCGCGCGCCGAAATTTGTCGGCCGACTCATCACTCCCACGGTCGTCAGATGCGGGCGAGCAGCTCTGCCTTCTTCGCCTCGAACTCCTCGGCGGTGATCGCCCCGGCGTCGCGGAGCTTCGCCAGGTCGCCGAGCGTTGCCGTGACTTCCGCCGATGACGAGCCTGTGGGCGCCGCTCGAGCGGCGACCGGAGGCGCATCGGCGGACCGAGTGCTCGCTGCCGCTCCGGTCTTCTGTTCGAGAATTTCCCGCTGGAAGGCGTCGACGCTTCGGATCGAGGTGAGATTGTCGACGCCGGCCTCGCCGGACGCAGTGACGATGCGGATGTTGCCGTAGCCGAGCATGCGACCGATCGCCGGGATGACAGTCTTCACGTCCGCGATCGAGGTCAGCAGGGTGTCGGTCGTCCTCTGGCGGATCAGGCCTTCCCGACCGAGGACGCGCCGATTCGTCACGTGGTATTCGGCCGTTCGCCAGGCGATGAAGTTGTAGACGATCCAGGCGATGGCCCCCAGCCACAGCGCCTGCTGGATCAGGCCGAGAGATCGATTGAAGAAGCCCCCGACGCCGGTTGTCGAGTCCGACTGGAGCCAGGCCGCGACGAGAGCGGCGACGATCATCAGGATCGCCCACTTCGAGTCCGCCACGAGGGCGAACCAGTGCTTCGAGGTGCTGAGGGCGACCTTCTCGCCGCTGATCAGCCTGTCGTCGACATCGGCCACGTCCACACCACCGTCATCATCCGAGCGACCGTATTGTCCGCGAGCGGGCAAGCCACCCACCGATCATGGGACCTGGTCAAGGAACTGCTCGTCCACCGTGCAAGCCTACCCAATGGCATCATCGGTCCATGCAGGAGATGGGCGCCGCAGGAGGAATGCGGCGCCGCGACCGCGTCGCGCGTGAGGCCGATGAGGGGCGCCTCAGCCCGACCGCGACGCGGTCGACGGCGAGCCGAGGGCGGGAGAGGCCGGAGGAGCCGGACGAGTTCCGCACCGCCTTCGAGCGCGACCGCGATCGGATCATCCACTCCAAGGCGTTCCGCCGGCTGAAGCACAAGACCCAGGTCTTCCTCAACCCTGAAGGGGACCACTTCGTGACGCGCCTGACGCACACGATGCAGGTCACCCAGGTGGCACGCTCGCTGGCCGCGGCGCTCAACCTGAACGAGCCGCTGGCGGAGGCGATCGCCCTCGGGCACGACGTCGGGCACTCGCCGTTCGGGCACACCGGCGAGGACGCGCTCTCGCCGTTCTTTCCGCCCGACGGCTGGCACCACGCGGCGCAGAGCGTCCGCATCTGGGAGGTGCTGGAAGACGCGAACCTGACGTGGGAGGTGCAGGACGGGATCCGTGCGCACTCCTGGAAGATCCAGCCGCCGCCGTCGACGCCGGAGGCGTTCTGCGTCCGCTTCGCCGATCGGATCGCCTACCTCGCGCACGACGCCCTCGACGCGCTTCGCGCGGGGGTGCTTCGGCCCGACGCCTTCCCGCCGGCGGTGATCGAGCGCTTCGGACAGCCCGGGCGTGAGTGGGTGGGCGCGATGATCGGCGCGGTCATCGACGAGAGCCTGCGCGCCGGCGCCCTACGGATGGACGAGGCAACGCTGGCCGTGATGAACGAGCTTCGCGACTTCATGTTCGAGCGCGTCTACTACGAGCCCGAGCTGCTTCGCCAGCAGCAGCAGGCGGTCACGATCATCAGCGACCTGATGCGCTGGCACCTGGAGCATCCCGACGAGATCCCCGACTCGTTCCGGCGCGATCGGGCATCGGCCGAGCAGCAGGCGGCGGACTACGTCGCCGGCATGACCGATCGGTTCGCCCTCGCAACCCACGACCGCCTCTTCAGGCCGACGCTGAACCTCTAGGTACGGAAGAGACGCAGCGCGCCCGGGCGGACCTCGAACGTGACCGGCGTGGTGCCGATGCTGACGCCGTCGGCGTGGGCCGGGAGCGCCCGTCGGGTGCCCTCGATCTTGACCTGCTTCGCGCGGTAGCCCGCAACGCGCGGCTCACGGCGGGGACGTCGGCGGGCGACCGAACCGAAGTGGGCCAGTACCTCCCATCGGCTCATGCCGTGGAACACGGCCACATCGAGAAGGCCGTCGCTCGGGTCGGCGTCGGCCGAGACGGCGAAGCCAGGCCCGTGGTACGGCCCGTTGCTGACGGTCACAGCGGGCGAGCCGGTCCGGTACGCAGTTCCGTCGATCGTGACCCGCATCGGCGTGCGGCGCATGCGCAGGCCGCGCCAGACGGCGCGCATCGCACGCCACCACCCGCGCTGCCCGGCGAGCTCGACCGCGATGAACCCGATCGCGTCGAGGCCGACGCCGGCCGCCTCGAAGAACGGCGTGCCTTCGTCGCCCTTTCCCACGGCCCAGCCACAGTCGACGGCACCGGATCGGCCGTCGGCAATGACCTTGACGGCGCGATCCAGGGTGTCGGGGACCCCGAAGCCGCGCGCGATGTTGTTGAAGCTGCCGAGCGCCAGGATGCCGAGGGTCGCGTCCGGATGCCCGAGCAATGCGGCGGCCACCGCCGAGACGGTGCCGTCACCGCCGCCGACGACCACATCGTCGCCAGCGTCCGCCGAGGAGCGCGCCAGGGTGCCGGCATCGTCGCCTTCGGCGAGCTCGTGCACCTTGACCTCGAGGCCGCGGTCACGCAGGGCCGACGCCAGCGCATCCGGGCGCAGCCGCTCCGGGTCGTCGTCGAGAGCTGGGCCGGAGCCCGGTCTGCCCCCGGCGATCGGGTTGACGAGGAGCGAGATCGGCCGGCGCATCACCCCGCGCCCCGGCGGTAGGCCTGGAACGTGCCGTCGCCGCATTCCAGGACCATGAGATCGGGCAGCGGTGCGGAGCTGGCCGTCGGCGCATCGGCGGGATCGACCCATACCGTCCACGAGGAGAAGCCGACCGTCGTCCGGAAGCCCGGCTCGAGCGAGGCGTCGACGCCCTCGAGGTCGGGGGTGTCGCCCGGCGATCCGACCGGCTGAAACGCGCCGTCGGTGTACTCGAGCGTGGGCGGGCAGCCGGGCGGCGGCCCGGCGCGCCAGATGGCGATGAGTCCCACCAGCACGAAGACCCCCGCAGCCAACGTGCCGCAGCCGATCGCGCGCCAGCTCACGGCCGAACGATCCCGAACCCGTCGTACTGCCCGCTGGCCGGCTCGCGGCTCCGCTCCACCGCCTCGACCACCGCACCGGGCGGTCCCTGCCGGATGAGCCGCTCGAGCTCGTCGAGCGCTTCGACGGCACCCTCGGCGACGAGCTCGACCGCGCGCTCGTCGTGGTCGTTCATCACCCAGCCGGTCAGGCCCAGGCCATCGGCGTGGCGTCGCACCCACCACCGGAAGCCGACCCCCTGGACGCGGCCGGTGATGCGGGCGGTCAGCCGCTCACCCCTCACCCGTCCTCCTGGGGCCAGGCCAGCATGGCGACCTCGAGCGCCAGCCTCGGCGAGCCGTTCTCTCGCAGCCCGTCGTGCGTTCGCTCGAGCAGCCGCACCATGGCGGCCATCGGCGCGGTACCGATGCGGACGCCGAGCCGCCCGATCTCTGGCGCCAGCTCACCACTCGGCGCGAGCATCGGCCGGCCGGCGGCCGCGAGGAGGAGGTCGCGGGCGAGCGCCAGCCAGACCTCGGTCACGAGCATCGCCGCCCCGCGCTGCGCGGAGGGCGGGACCTTCGCGTCCGGCTCTCCCTCGATCGGCGCCGCGGACGGTGGCGCTTCCAGACGCGCCGCCTCGTCGAGAAGGTCGGCGACGGCGCCGAACCGATCGGCGCGGCCGCGCTCGAGCAGCGTGAGCAGCTCGGCCTGCACGCGCCGCCGCCAGTCGAGCACGTCGCGGCGATCGGCGTAGCGCACGGCGAGGCCGCTCAACCCATTCGACAGCGACGCGAGCGTCTCGGCCTGATCGGCGGGCAGGAGCCGGTGATCCATGAGGTGCCGCACCAGCTCGTCGTGAGCCACCGGCCCGATCCGCAGCGCCTGGCAGCGCGAGCGGATCGTCGGCAGCAGCCGCGCGACCTCGTCGGCGACGAGGACGAAGGTGTGCCGGCCGGTCGGCTCCTCGAGCGCCTTGAGCAGCGCATTCTGGGTCTGCTCGTTGGCCTGGTCCGCGTGCTCGATGAGGACGACGCGGCGCTCGCCGGCGATCGGGGCGCCCGCGGCCTCGAGCAGCCAGCGCCGCGCGACGGCCACGATGCTCTCTCCCGTCGAACGCGACTCGCGCCACGCGTCGGGCGACCCGACCAGCAGGTCGGGATGGACGCGTGCGCGCGCGTCACGGCAGCCGCGGCAGGCGTTGCATGGGCGACGCGCGGCATCGGCCTCGGCGCAAAAGGAGAGGGCGAGCAGGTCGTCGACGAATTCGGTCTTGCCCGAGCCGCGCGGGCCGTGGACGAGGAGCGTGCCACCCGGTCGTCCCCCGCGCCCGGAGCGCAGGGCCAGCCGCCGGGCGGCGGGCTGCCCGACGCTAAGGAAGCCCGCCTCGGCCGTGTCGATCATCGGTCGGAAGTATAGGTTTCGTCCCGGATCGGCGACCCTGCGGTCATTGGGCGTTTTCGGCGAGCGATGGCATACTTCGTGCACCCCGAGCCGGGCCGAACCCAGAGGAGGAACCCATGCCGACCGGAACGGCGCGAACGGCCGACGACATTGCCGAGAACATCCGAACGCTCGTCGACCGCTTGGCCGACGCGAAGCTCACCCAGGAGCTTGCAAAGCGCGGGCAGGACGTCGCTGACGAGGTCGGCACGTTCGCCAACGAGGCCTGGCGGGAGTCGCGACCGATGCGACGCGACGCCCGCAAGGCCATCCTGCGCGCGGTCAGCGACGCCTCGAAGTGGTCGGATCGGACGTGGAAGCGGACCGTGCGGCCGGCAGTGAAGGACCTCTGGAAGCAGCGCACCGTCGCCATCGGGGCCGCCGGCGCCGCGATTCCAGCGACGCAGGCCGTCATCGACGACACCGCCGTCCGTCTCGGCATCAAGCAGGAGAAGCGGCACTGGGGAGCGTTCTTCCTCGGATTGCTGCTCGGTGCCGCGGCCGGCGCGATCGTTGCACTGTTGACGGCGCCGAAGCGCGGGAGCGAGATGCGCGACGAGCTCGGCACGCGCGCCGAGGAGCTGGCGACCAAGGCCCGAGACGAGTGGGTGCCGATCTTCGAGCGCGACACGAACGGCGCGGGCGATGTCCTTTCCGGCGATCCCTCGGTCGAGGCCGCGATCGACGACGCCGCGACCTCCGTCCAAGAGGGGGCGGCCGAGGCGGGCTCCGCCACCGGCGATGCCGCCGAGGAGGCCTCGGTGGAGACGGCCGAGGCGATCAACGAGGCCTTCGACAACGTGGACCGCGAGTCGAACGCCTGAAGCTCCCTGACCCAACGCAAAGAGCCGGCCCATCGGGCCGGCTCTCCTTGCTTCGTCCGAAGTCCGTCAGCTGGTGGAGGTCGGGCGTGACGGGCGCGCGGAGCGGAAGCGGCCCCAGATCCCCTGCGGCTCGCCGGCCTCCGAGGCGGATGCGGTCGAGGCGCCCTCCGCGTCGGCCGGCTCGGCGGCGGCGGGCTTGGCCGTCGAGCGGCGCGAACGTGCCTTCGGCTTCGGCTCGTCGCCGCCGGCAGCAGCCTTCGTCGAGCGCGTGCGCCGCTTCGGCTTCTCCTCGGTCTCGGCCGGTGTCTCCGCCTCGCCGGCGGGCTTGGCCGTCGAGCGGCGCGACTGTGTCTTCGGCTTCGGCTCGTCGCCGGCGGCGGCCTTCGTCGTCGAGCGTGCTCGCCGCTTCGGCTTCTCATCGGTCTCGGCCGGAGCCTCCGCCTCGACGGGAGCGACCTGCGCCGGATCGATCCCGAGCTCGGCGAGGGTGGCAGCGTCGGCCTCCTCGAAGCTGTACTCGCGATCGGCCTCGAGCCCGTCGAGCTGGCTGAGGTCGTCGAACTCCTCCCAGGCGACCGCGCCCTCCGAGCCGGCCTCGACCGTCGTCGTCGCCTCCTCGCGTCGCGATCGGCCGCGGCCGCGGCCCCCGCGACGGCGGCGGCGGCGGCGGCCCTCCTCGGTCGACTCGGCCTCGACCACTGTTGCGGCCGGGACCTTCTCGCCGGGCGGCTCCTCGGCTGGCGCAGAACCGCGCCGGCTCGTGCCGCCGCGGGTGCGACGCCCGTTGCCTGTCGTGCCGGTGGGGCCGGTCTTGATCGCGGCGAGCGCCGCGGCGGCGACCGAGGGCGAAGCCTCGCGGAAGCCGAACTCGGGCGTGACCTCCTTGGCCGGCATCTCGGGGGCGCTCATGCCCGTGTCGCGGGCGGTTCGGGCCTCCTTCCGGCTGATGGAGGCGACCTTCATGATGTCCATGAACTCATCGGCCACGGCGATGAGGTCGGACGAGGTGTTGGGCTTGAAGCTGATCACCTCGGCGCGCACTCCCTTGTCCTGGAGCGCGCGGATGGCCGGTGCGAAGTCACCGTCGCCGGACACGACGACCGCGATGTCCATCCGGTCGGCGAGGCGGAACAGGTCGACGACCAGCTCGATGTCGAGGTTGGCCTTCATGCGTCCATCGCCGAACTTGCGGATGTCCTTGACCACCGGCTTGTAGCCGTTCTTGGCCAGGAAGTCGATGAACTTGCGCTGATTTTCGTTTTCCGGGTCGAGCCCGGTATAGGCGTAGGCGCGAATGAGGTCGCGCCCCTTGGTCGCGTGCTTGAGGAGGGCGACGTAATCGACGTCGACATCCTGGCCTCGCGCCGCGTAGTAAAGGTTGGCGACGTCAACGAACATCGCCACGTTCTTGCTCACGGTTGAGCTCTTCTCCTGTGGTGTTTGATATGGCCGACGCGGGCGGAGGCTCAGCCGATCTGACGGCCGAGCGTGCGGCCGCGGCTCGCGAACCCCAGTCGCTTCCAACGCGACGGTTCTGCGGTTGCCAGCGGCTCGGGTACTTCCACCCGGGTGCAGCCTTTATGTTGTGCCGAGGTGGCGAGGTGCTCGACGATTGCATCGCCGGCATGCCGCCGCTCGGCGGCGTCCAGCTCGCTTCCCGCGAGTTCCAGCTCGTCGATCACGCCGACGAAGGGACCCGATCGCACGGAGGGCCGGATGCTCAGGACTCCCACGCCGACCACCCGACGTCCGGTCTCAGCGACGACGACCGTCGCGGACGGGACGTAGAGCAGGTTGCGCAGGAAGTCGGCGTCCTGGGGCCCGGCTCCCGGATCGGCGCCGTTGTGCGCAACGATGCGAACGGCGGCGTCGAGATCGGTCGGTCGGGCGCTGCGGACGTGAACCTCCACGAAGGCCCCCAGCGGGGTATGCGGGCGTGCGACTCGCAGCGGGCGCTGCTGGACGACCCTCCGCAGGATAGCACGGATCGCGGTTGAACCTGCCGGGCGCCAACGCCGTATCGGTTCACACGCGTTGCAATCTATTGCGTCGCCTTACCGGGCGCCGCTATGATGCCGCGCACCTTTGATACGCCGGGCCCGTGCCAGCGCGCCGTTCCCGAGCACACCAGTGGAGGATTCAATCGGATGCAGAAGCACATGCGATGGAGCGCCATCTTGGTCGTTCTGCTCCTCGCGCTCGCCGCATGCTCGCCCGAGGGCGGTGGCGACGAGACGGAGGAGCCGGATGGCTCGGCAGCGCCCACCACGGGAGGCGGCGGAGCCGCTGACTGTGACGCCGACGAGTTCGGCTGCTTTGAAGTGGCCGAGGGCGAGCCGATCTTGATCGGCACCGCGCTCGTCATCACGGGCGCCAATGAGACGCTGGGCCTCGACAGCCAGTACGGCGCGGAAGTGGCGCGCACGGTGCGGCCCGAGATCGCCGGCCACGAAGTCGAGTTCAACCACCAGGACGACGGCTGCGCTGCCGAGGGCGGCACGGCGGCCGCCACAGCGCTGGTCTCCGAGGGCGTCGCGGCCGTGATTGGCACGAGCTGCTCCAGCGCCGGCCAGCCCGCCGCCGAGATCACGTCGGCCGAGGGCATCCTCATGGTGTCCTCGTCGAACACGGCTCCGTCGCTGACGGCTGAAGAGACTCACCAGCCGTTCTACGCCCGAACCGCGCACAACGACGAGATCCAGGGCGCGGCCATGGCGCAGTTCGTGTGCGAGGAGCTCCAGCTCACGTCGGCAGCGACGATCGACGACGGGTCGCCGTACGCCGATCAGCTGGCGAACGTCTTCGCCCGCTCGTTCGAGGAGCAGTGCGGTGGCGAGATCACGGCCGAGGAGGCGATCACCGTCGGTGACACCGACTTCTCCGGCGTGCTCGGCAACATCGCCTCGGGCTCGCCCGAGTTCCTGTACACCCCGATCTTCACGGCCGAGGGCGCGCTGATCGCGCAGCAGGTCAAGGACACCGCAGGCCTGGAGAACACGGTCCACGGCGGCGCCGACGGCTACTTCAACCCCGACTGGCTCGAGGCGACCGGCGACGACGCGCTCGGCCACTACAACTCGGGTCCGGACCTGGCGTTCGGCGGCGACTTTTACACCGACGAGTTCCTGCCAGCCTACACGGAGGTGAGTGGCGAGGAGGAGCCGATTAGCGTCTTCCACGCCCACGCGTTCGACGCCTACAACATGATCGCCGACGCGATCGAGTCGGTGGCGTTCACCGATGGCGGGACGACGTTCATCCCGCGCACCGCGCTCCGCGATGCATTCTTCGCGACCTCAGGGTACGAGGGCATCACGGGAACGCTGACCTGCAACGAGACCGGCGATTGCGCCGACGCGCAGATCAGCGTCAGCCAGGTCGTCGAGGGTGACGACGGGCTCGAGTGGGAGCGCATCTGGCCAGAGGAATAGCCGAACCCCTCGGCTAGGTAACCGACTGTGCGGGTGGGCCGATCGGCCCACCCGCACCTCACACTCCGGACGGAGGAACGAAGCCGCCCATGTTCGGCAGCCGATTCCGGTTCAGCTTCGTCAACGTCTTCCTGCTGCTCTTCGGCGGGGGGCTGATCCTCCTCGCCGTCATCGGCACGTTCCTGACCCTGCGAAGCGGCCAGTTCAGCGCCGAGACGTGGCAGAACCTCGTCCAGGCGGGCATCGCGCTGGGCAGCGTCTACGCGCTGATTGCGATGGGCTACACGCTCGTCTACGGCATCCTCTTCATGATCAACTTCGCCCACGGCGAGGTCTTCATGTGGGGGACGTTCACCTCGTTCTTCGCCGCGGTGGCCCTCAATGAGGCGGGCATGATGGACACCGCGCCGTGGCTGGCCTTCGGCCTCGTGCTGCTCACCTCGATGCTCGTCAGCATGCTCGTGGCGGTCATGCTGGAGCGGATCGCGTACCGCCCGCTACGGGGAGCGCCACGGCTCGTACCGCTCATCACCGCCATCGGCGCATCGCTCGTCCTGCAGTACACCGCCCGTGGCTTCTATGGCTCCGGCGTTCGCGCATTTCCCAACTTCAACCTCTTCGCCGGGTCGGTGACGATCGGACCGATCACGATCACGATCACGCGCCTCGTGGTCATTGGGGCGGCCATCGCGCTCATGATCGGGCTCTACTTCTTCATCAACCGCACCCGGACCGGGCGCGCGATGCGGGCCGTCAGCGAGGATAAGGACGTCGCCGCGATGATGGGGATCAACGTCGATCGCATCATCGTGACGACCTTCGCCATCGGCGGGCTGCTGGCCGGTGCGGCCGGCATCCTGTACACGCTGATGTTCAACCAGGTCCACTTCTTCATGGGCTTCCTGCCGGGCATCAAGGCCTTCACCGCGGCCGTGCTCGGCGGCATCGGCAACATCGTCGGCGCAGCGCTCGGCGGGCTGATCCTCGGCGTGTTGGAGCAGGTCGGACCGAACCTCTTCCTGAGTGGCTACGGCATCCCGTCGCCGAACCAGCTGCAGGACGTCATCGCCTTTACGGTCCTCGTCATCGTGCTGATCTTCCGCCCATGGGGCCTCCTTGGCCGCAAGGAGAACACCTGATGTACGAGCTCGTGCGGCGCGCTCTTGTCTACGGCGCCTTCGGCGGTGCGGCGGGCATCCACGTCAGCCTCGTCGGCCTCGTCGGGGCACTCCAGTCGGTGCCGGCGATCGGCGAGCTCCTGTCGCTGGGCACCCTGCTGCCATATCTGATCGCCATGCTCTCGGGCTGGGCATCAGGATCGCCGAACGCGAGGAAGCAGCTCTTCCCGACGTCCGGCCAGAGCCTCGCCCTCGGCGCGCTGGCGGGCGCAGTAGCCGGCGCGCTGGTGGCGCTGCTTGCGATCGTGATCCAGACCGTCGACCTCTCGTGGATCCTCGTGAACGCCGGGCCGGCGCTTGCCGAGACGCTCCAGTTCGGCCAGGGACCCGTCGTCGGCTCGCTGATCCTCATCGGTGGCGCGGCCCTGGCTGGGCTCGGAGGCGCCTCGCTCCAGGTGCTGCCGGGGCCGCTGGCGCGGTCTATCGCCATCGGCCTGGCGGTCACGCTGATCGTCGGCATGATGGAGCCGTTCCTGGCACCTACCCTCGAGAACCTCGGCCTCGAGGTTGTCGCGGAGTTCCTGTACGAGGGCGGCGGGCTTACGGTCGGAGGCTTCTTCGTCGTCCTGGCGGTGCTGGTGGGGAGCATCTATCTGTGGTCGAGGCGCGGCCCGGCGGCCCGCGCGCGCTACGAACAGGTCCCGGCCGATCGGCGCCGGCTCATCAAGATCGGCCTCTACATCGGTCTCGCGATCCTGCTGCTGGTCCTGCCGCAGATCGTCGGGCGGCGCGTGTCCGAGATCCTCGGGACCATCGGTATCTACGTGCTGCTCGGCCTCGGGTTGAACATCGTCGTCGGCTTCGCCGGCCTGCTCGACCTCGGGTACGTTGCCTTCTACGCCGTCGGCGCGTATGCGACGGCGATGCTGACCTCGCCGGCATCACCGGCCATCTCGCCGGAGCTCTCGTTCTGGGCCGCGCTGCCGATCGTCATCCTCGTGGCGGCGGTCGTTGGCCTCTTCGTCGGCGCACCGGTGCTCCGGCTGCGGGGCGACTACCTCGCAATCGTGACGCTGGGCTTCGGCGAGATCGCCCGCGAGATCTTCAAGTCGTCATGGGCGCAGCCGGTCACCGGCGGTGCGCAGGGCATCCTCTCGATCCCGCCGCCGCTGCCGTTCACCCGGGACCCGCAGGTCATCTACTACCCGATCCTCTTCTTCTGCATCCTCGCCGCCATCGCGGCCGCCAGCCTCGCCTCGTCGCGCGTCGGGCGCGCGTGGAACGCGATGCGCGAGGACGAGTCCGTGGCGGAGGCGACGGGCGTCAACACCACGTACTACAAGCTGCTCGCGTTCGGCCTCGGCGCGGCGTTCGGCTGCCTCGCCGGTGCCTTCTTCGCCGCCAAGATCGGCGTCATCTATCCCGACAGCTTCAGCATCCTGGTGAGCATCAACGCACTTGCCCTCATCATCCTCGGCGGCATGGGCAACATCTGGGGCGTCATCATCGGCGCCCTCGTGCTCGTGGGACTACCGGAGTTCCTGCGCGAATTCAGCGAGTACCGGCTCCTCATCTACGGCGCGGTGCTGGTGGCGATGATGCTGCTCCGTCCCGAAGGCCTCCTGCCGAGCCGCACGCGCAAGGCAGAGCTGCATGGCGAGGACGAAGACGAGCTCTTCGCCAGCGAAGACCTGCCGCGCCCGGCGGCCACGATCTGATGACGATGCCGGATTCGACCGACATCGTCGTCGAGATGGCGCCCGATGCGGGCGCGACGACCGACGGCAACATCCTCGTCGCCGACAAGGTGACGATGCGCTTCGGCGGCCTGCTCGCCAACCGCGACGTCGACTTCCGTGTCCCGCGCGGATCGATCGTGTCGCTCATCGGCCCGAACGGAGCCGGCAAGACGACCTTCTTCAACCAGCTGACCGGGATGCTCGAGCCAACCTCGGGCGAGATCAGCTTCGAGGGCACCTCGATCGTCGGCCTGGAGCCGCACGACATCGCCGAGCTCGGCATCGGTCGCACCTTCCAGAACATCCGCCTCTTCAGCGCGATGAGCTCCCTTGACAACGTGATGGTCGGGCGGCACACGCGGATGAAGGCCAGGTGGTGGGCCTCGCTGCTGAGGCTCCCGCAGACGCGGGCCGAGGAGCTCTCCGTCGAGGCTCCGGGCGCGCGAGCTCCTCGGCGCTGGTGGGCCTGCGGCGCCGCTACTACCACGATGCCGCCCGCAACCTGCCGTACGGCGACCAGCGGCGCCTCGAGCTGGCTCGAGCCCTCGCGGGTGACCCCAAGCTCCTGCTCCTCGACGAGCCGACCGCCGGCATGAACCCCGGCGAGACCGCCCAGATGACCGCGCTGATCAGGCGGCTCCGCGACGAGCTGGACCTTACCGTGCTCCTCATCGAGCACGACATGAAGGTCGTCATGGGCATCAGCGAGCGCATCACCGTGCTCGATCACGGTGAGCTGCTTGCCGAGGGCACGCCCGAGGAGATCCGCGCCAACCCGATGGTCATCGAGGCCTACCTCGGCAAGCAGGCGACGCACGCGTGACCGCGACGGAGGCCACTGCGGTCCAGGAGAAGCCTGCGAGCAAGAACGCGCTGCTGGAGCTGGACGACATCCACGTCTTCTACGGCAATATCGAGGCGCTCAAGGGCGTGTCGATTCGCGTCGACCGCGGCGAGATCGTGACCCTCATCGGCTCGAATGGCGCCGGTAAGAGCACGACCCTGCGAGCCATCAGCGGCACCCATAAGCCGCGCACCGGCGAGGTTCGGCTCGAGGGGCGGCCGATCCACGAGCTCCCCGCGCACGAGATCGTGACGCTGGGGGTCGCGCACTCGCCCGAGGGCCGCAAGGTGTTCAGCCGTATGACCGTGTACGAGAACCTGCAGATGGGCGCCTTCAGCCGGCGCGGCGAGCGCATCGACGACGACGTGACGCGCGTCTACGACCTCTTCCCACGACTCCGTGAACGGCGCGGCCAAAAGGCCGGCACGATGTCCGGCGGCGAGCAGCAGATGCTCGCGATCGGCCGGGCGCTGATGGCGCACCCGAAGATCCTGCTCCTCGACGAGCCCTCGATGGGCCTCTCACCGATCCTGACCGAGCAGATCTTCCAGATCATCCTCGAGATCAACGCCCAGGAGACGACCGTCCTCCTCGTCGAGCAGAATGCCCAGATGGCACTCAACACGGCTCACCGCGGCTACGTCATCCAGACCGGAAGGATCCTCCTCGAGGACACCGCGGCGAACCTCGCCGCGGACCCACAGGTCCGCCAGGCGTACCTCGGGGAGATCTAGGGTGGGAGCCGACCCCGGCGGCGGCCGGCGAGGCCCTTCGGACTACCGTCCAGACCTGCGGCCGATCGCGATCCTGATCGCCCTCGTGGTGCTCGTCGTCGCGGGCTGGATCCTCGTCTCCCCGCTGATCCTGCCGCCCGCCGGCGCACCGTGACCGACCGTCGCGCGCTCCTGGCGGTCGTGATCGCCGGGGTGGCGATCTTCGCGCTGTCCTTCGTCAGCGGCTGGATCGTCCACGACCGCGAGGTCCGCGGCGAGGGGTTCCGCCACTCCGAGATCCTGTTGAGCGCGTGGCGCTCGGTCGCCATCCCGGTGCTAAGCATCGCCGCGATCGTCGCCGCCGCCACCGCGGTTGCCGCCCTCGTCATCCTGGCGCGACCGGGCGTACTGCCGCGCTGGCTTCTCGTCGCCGGGGCGGTGGCCGTCGTGGCGCTCGTTGCCTCCTCGCTCGTCCCGTTGAGCTGGGACGGCTTCACCACCAGCATCGACCTGCGGCCTGGCCTCCTCACGGCGGTGGGGCTGATCCTCGCGGTGGTCATGCTGGTCGCCGCGGTGATGGCGGCGGGGATCGGCCGCGGCGCCATGGTTCCGATCGCCATCGCGGGGCTCGTCGTGGCCGGCGCAGCGGTGGGCGGCCGCTCGGCAGTCCTCACCGTCAGCGGGCCGAGCAACCAGGCGTGGGAGGACGGCACGTACGTCCGCTCCGCCGGCGATCTGCCGCCGCTCACCCTGTCGATCGATGGGGGTACGTACCGCATCGACGGCCGCTGGTCGGGAACGTGGGAGGGCAGCGGCGGGTGGACGATCGTGGTCGACGGCGACCCCGCATGCCCGGACTCGCGCGGCGCGTATCACGCCCACGGGGAGGGCGACGACGACATGGACCTACGCTTCGTGAAGATCGTGGACACCTGCGGTGACGGCGAGCGCGCGACCGACCTCGAGAGCGGCATCTGGATCCGCCAGCCGTGAGCCGTTCCCGCGCCTCGCTCGCCATCGGCGCGGTCCTCGCGCTGGTGGTGACCCTGGTCGTGGCGGTGCTCCTCCTCCGACCATCGGCGACGGTGACAACCAGTAGCGGGATAACGGTCGAGTGCGCCGGCATCGGCGACGAGTCGGCGTGTACCGCGTGGGTCGAGGCGGTGCTGGCGGACGGCCCAGGCATCCACACGTTCGACCCCGAAGACCTCGAGGGCGTGCGTCTGGGCCGATCCGTCCTCGGACTCGTCGGCGAATGCCAGGCCGAGTATTTCCTCGGGCGATTCGGGGACGAGGTGGCGGCACGCGAACCGGTGCCTTGCCCCGGCGAATGACCACCTGCGACTAATACCGCCTGGGCGCCCCCACCCCCGACCCCGCGCCGTAGAGCACGAGGGCGACACCGATGGCGGCGAGCGCCAGGCCGGGCGACTGCTGCGGAACGGGCACGTAGCTCACCGACCACAGCTCCCAGGCACGATAGGCCAGTGCCACCGCGCCGACCGCGCCGAGGACGAGGTACACCCACGGCGAGTCGAGGAAGAACCCCCATCGGCCGCGCATGTAGCCGATGTCGAGGACGATGAGCGTGGCAATCGCGGCGCCGTAGATGATCACGCCGGGACCCTCGAGGCCGATCCCCCGCTGCGCCGGGACGACCACGCCCGACACGGTGTCGCCACCCGACTGCCACCAGGGCAGGAAGCCCGAGGCGATCATCGCCAGCGCCCCGAGGAGGATCAGCAGGCGGTACCGGCGCGAACCGCCGTCCATCGGCTCAGCCCTCGGGTGGCGAGCCGCCGTAGACCGATGGCTTCAGCACGCCGATGTAGGGCAGGTTGCGGTATCGCTCGTCGTAGTCGAGGCCGTAGCCGATGACGAAGCGGTCCGGGATCGTGAAGCCGACGTAGTCGATCGGGATCTCGGCGAGCCGTCGCGCGGGCTTGTCGAGCAGGCAGCAGACCCGGATCGAGGCGGGGTTGCGCTCCCACAGGTAGCGCAGGAGGTAGTTCAGGGTGAGGCCGGTGTCGATGATGTCCTCGACGATGATGACGTCGCGGCCCTCGATCGGCTTCGAGAGGTCCTTGAGGATGCGCACCTGTCCGGACGACTCGGTGGCTGCCCCGTACGACGAGACCTCCATCAGGTCGATGCTCGTCGACAGGTCCATCGCGCGCATGAGATCGGCGAGGAAGACAAGCGCGCCCTTGAGGACGCTGACGAGGACGGGGTCGCGCCCGGCGTAGTCGACGCTCAGCTGCGCGGCCAGCTCCGCCACCCGGTTGGCGACGGTTTCCGAGTCGAGGAGGATCTCCTCGACGTCGTCGTGCAGGCTCACGGGACCGTCGTCGCGCCGGCGACCTCATCGCTGACCGCGGAAGGTGCCTTCACGGCGCCATTGCCATTGGCGCTGATCAGATCGGCCAGGAACCCGGTCCGGCCGTACTTCACCATGAGCGCCCGGAAGTCACGCGCGTAGAACAGCTTCACGCGGATCTCCGGGTAGAGCTGCCGCAGGTGGCGCAGCTTGCGGTTCTTCTTGCGCACCAGCGACTGCTTGAGCGTCGTCAGCTCGATGTAGAGGTCGATCTCCGGCAGGAAGAAATCTGGCGCGAACGACTCGATGACCGCGCCGTCGGCGTTCCAGGAGATGGGGAAGACGTCGGGTTCGTATCGCCACGCGACACCGTAGTAGTCCAGGATCCTCGCCAGCTCCGCCTCGCTCTCGTGCGCGAAGCGGGGTGGCGAACCGGAGGTCAGCTGCTCCGCCACCTGACCTCGATCGTAGTCGTCCGAACCGCTCTGGGCGTCATCTCCTCGAGTATATCGGGGCGAGTTATCCACAGGTCGTGAACCGGTGCGCAAATCGTGGATAAGTCGGGTTGTCATCCACATCCGCGCACTGCCAGACTGGCGGTCCTGCTTCTGCGAGCGACCGAGTACGGTAACCGTGGATGACTCGGGGCCGATGCGAGAGCCGGCCGCGACGCCGATCATTCGCCGGGAAGACCGAAAGGTCGCTCGAAGGAGCATTTCTCTTGCCCCAGACCGATGCCCCACAGGCCGATGCGCGCGCCGCGCGCCTGGAGCTGGAGCGCCTCCTCCTTGGCTCGGACCTGGCATTGCCCGCCGGCTTCGCCGATGCCGTCGAGCGATACGTTGTGCTCCTCCTCGACGCCAACCGCCGCCTCAACCTGACCCGGGTCGTTGAGCCGGAGCCAATCGCGCGCCTCCACCTGCTTGACGCCCTCTCGGCGCTTCAACAGCTTGATGCCCTGCCGCGCTCCGATCGGTGTCTCGACCTCGGCTCGGGGGGCGGGGTGCCGGGGCTTGTGCTGGCCCTGGCGCGGCCGGACCGGCGCTGGGTGCTCGTCGACTCGATGCGCAAGAAGGCCGACGTCCTGCGCGGCTTCGTCGCGTCGCTCGGCATCGCCAATGTCGAGGTCGTCGCGGAGCGCGCCGAGATCCTCGGCCGCGATCCGGCGCATCGCGAGAGCCATGACGTCGTGACCGCGCGCGCGTGCGCCGCGCTGCCGGTGCTCGCCGAGTACGCGCTGCCTCTGCTCGCGCTCGGGGGCACGCTCGTCGCCTGGAAGGGACCGATCGCCGGCGACGAGCTGGATGCCGGGCGCGTGGCGGCGGCCGCCTGTGGCGGGCGCGTGCCATCGGTCCATCGGTCGGGATTCGCCGTGCTGGGAGATCACCGCTTCGTCGTGATCGCGAAGGACCGGCCGACGCCGGAGCGCTACCCGCGCCGGGCCGGCGAGCCGGGGCGCCGTCCGCTCGGGTAGCGAGCCGCCCGGCCCGAGGGGCATCGGCTAGACTCGGGACCCGCATGCGCATCGCCGTCCTGTCGGACATCCATGCCAACCTGCCTGCCCTCGAGGCGGTGGCCGCCGACCTTCCCCCCGTTGACGAGGTCTGGGTGCTCGGCGACACGGTCGGCTACGGCCCGCAGCCGAACGAGGTGATCGCGACGCTCCAGGCCATGGGTGCGCGCAGTGTGATGGGCAACCACGACGGCGCGGCCATCGGCACGGTCGACGTGGCCTACTTCAACCCCGATGCGCGCGCGGCCATCGAGTGGACGGCCGACGTCCTTGACGCGAACGCGCGGTCCTACATCGCCTCGCTGCCGGAGGTTCGCGCCGATGGCGAGCTGACCGCGGTCCATGGATCGCCGCGCGACCCGATCTGGGAGTACATCACCGATCCCGCCATCGCCTCGGCGAACCTCGGTCACTATGAGACGCGGCTGTGCCTCTTCGGCCATACCCACGTGCCGGTGGTCTTCCGCGCCATCGACGGTGGGATCGACGCGACGATCGGCCTGCCCGGGTCAGGAGCGCGCCTCGGGTCGGAGCGGGCGATGCTCAACCCCGGCAGCGTCGGCCAGCCGCGCGACGGCCTGCGCGATGCCGCCTACGCGGTCCTCCAGCTGAACGGGTCACCCGGGGACGACGCGTTCGAGTTCCGGCGCATCGCCTATGACATTGATCGCACGCAGCGCCTCATGCGCGAGGCCGGGCTGCCGATGCGTCTCACGGAGCGGCTCGGCTACGGCCGCTGATCCGCGGCGCGCGCTGTCACCGCGCGCACGCGACAAACCACGGGGCGCCGTAGGATACGAGCCGGCATGACGTTCTTTCGGCGCTCCGACAAGCGCCAGGTTCCGTTCCAGTACGCCCGCATCCTCGTCCCGCTCGTCGGCGACGAGGCCGTCGACCACCCGGCCCTCAAGGTCGCCGCGCTGCTGCTCGGCGGGCGGGAGGGGGTGGAGGTCGCGCTGCTGCACGTGATCGAGATCCCGTTCGACCGCAATCTCGACGCCGAGGACACTGCGGCCATGACCCGTGCCGAGGGGATCCTCGCCGGCGCAGAGTCGCTGCTGGCCGCGGCCGGCGTTCCCGCCCGGTCCAGCACGGTCCAGGCGCGCGCCGCCGGACCGGCCATCGTCGACGACGCGCAGGAGCTCGCCGCCGACCTCATCGTGATGGGGCTTCGCTACAAGAAGCGATTCGGAGGACAATGGGACGCGGGACGCACCGTCCCGTACGTCATGCGCAACTCGACCGCGCCGGTATGGTGCCTGCGCGCCGAGACGAAGGAGCTGGCACACACACCATGAGGGTCATCATCGTTGGCTGCGGCCGCGTGGGCGCACGGGTCGCTGCCGAGCTCGACCAGCGCGGCGAGACCGTCACCGTCATCGACATCAGCGCGCGCGCCTTCGGGCGCCTGCCGACGAGCTTCGGCGGCGAGACGGTCCGCGGCAACGGGACCGACGAGGACACGATGCGCTCCGCGGGTGCCGAGCAGGCCGACATCGTCATGACGCTCACCGAAGGCGACAACCGCAACGCGCTGGCCGCCCAGCTGGCGAAGCACACGTTCGGCGTCCCGCGCGTGATCGCCAAGATCAACGACCCGTTGCGTGGTGAGGCGTACCGGGCACTCGGCCTCGAGACGATCTGCCGCACGATCATCCTCGGGGACGCGCTCGTCACCGCCGCGACCGAGGGTGCCGAGGCGACGAACGGGTTCGTCGAGGCACCGATCGCCCAGCCGCTGCGTGGCGCGCCACCGCCGGGCTCGCTCGCCGCCGAGGAGGCACGCGCCGCCGTCGAGGCCGGGGAGGGCACGCCGCCCGCCGAGGCGACTGTCGTCCAGCCCGGCGACGGCCGCGAGGGAGGCTTCTAGCCCATGTACGTCGTGGTCATCGGCGGCGGCAACGTCGGCTACTACCTCACCAAGGAGCTCCTGGCAGCCGGCCACGAGGTGGTCGTCATCGAGGAAGACCCGGCCCGCGCCCGGCAGATCGCCGACGAGCTCGGGAGCATCGTGATCGCCAACGACGGTTGCGAGGGCCGGTATCAGGCCGAGGCCGGGATGGGCCGCGCGGACGTCGTCGCCGCCGTCACCGGAGACGACGCCGTCAACCTGGCCGCCAGCCAGGTCGCAAAGATGCGTTTCAACGTCCCGCGCTCCATCGCGCGCGTCAACGACCCGAAGAACGAGAAGCTCTTCCGCCAGCTCTCGATCGACGACACGGTGAGCCCGACCAGGTCGATCCTCGGCGTCATCGAGCACGAGATCCCGATCCACGATCTGCTGCACCTCGCAGAGCTCGAGGGCGGCGACGTGCAGATCGTCGAGGCGCAGCTCGACGCCGACTCCCCCGTCATCGGTCGCGAGCTCCGCGACCTGTCGCTGCCTGAGGGAAGCACGATCGCCGTGCTCATCCGGGACGACCGGCCGCAGTCGCCGCGCTCCGACACGAAGCTGCGCCCCGGCGACAAGCTGCTGGCGGTCACGAACGCCGGCGACGAGGCGGAGCTCCGCAACCTCCTCATCGGAGAGTAGGCCGGGCATATCACTGCCGTGCGGCACGAGCCCCGCAGCTCGGCAACCGCGGTAGATCGTCACATTGTCATGACCCTTGACAGCAGTATTGTCAGGGTTTATGGTCTCCCCATGGACCGATCCCGACGCATCGCGCCCGCCGTGGACGCGCCGCGCCGCGACGAGCTCACCCGCCCCCGCTACATCATCAGCATCGCCGCTGAGCTGGCGAGCTGCCATCCCCGCACCCTGCGGATCTACGAGGAGGAGGGACTCGTCCATCCGCAGCGACGCAACAACCTGCGCCTCTACAGCGAGGCCGATATCAAGCGTGTTCGTATCATCCGTTTCCTCACCCGCCGTCAGCGAGTCAACCTTGCCGGCGTGCGGGTCATCCTTCAGCTCGAGGCGCTCGGAAAGATCCGGGTCTACGACCTGTTCGATGAGGACGATGTCGAGCGATTCGCCGACGATGTGTCCGACGAGCCCGCGCTCGCCGAAGGAGCAACCCGACGTGGCAACTGAGAACCGAGACCAGAACAAGGACATTCCCGAGATCGACGCGACCGAGCAGGACCCGGCCGAGGAGGAGAACGGCGCGCCACTCGACCGCGTGCAGGTGCTGCCGCTGGTCGCGTTGCGCGACACGGTGATCTTCCCCGAGATGATCGTGCCCCTCCAGGTCGGGCGCGATCGGAGCGTGAAGGCCCTCGACCGCGCCGTCCGCGCCTCGCAGCCGGTTGCGCTCGTCACCCAGCGCTCGAGCGAGCAGGACGAGATCGGCTCGGCTGACGAGCTCTACACGATCGGCACCCTGGCGAAGATCGCGCAGGTCATCCGCCTCCAGGACGGCACCATCCGCGCTATCGTCCAGGGCCAGCGCCGCATCCGGCTGCTCGACCTGGTCCAGACCGATCCGCACCTCGAAGCGCGGGTCGAGGTCATCGACGACGAGGCCGACAAGACCCTCGAGATCGAGGCGCTGATGGCGTCGATCCACGGGCAGATCGAGCAGTACGTCAACAGCGGCGCATCGGTCCCGCCCGAGGTGGCGGTGGCGGCGCGCAACATCGTCGACGGCGGCCTGCTGGCGGACATGACCGCCTACAGCCCGGAGATGACGACGGAGCAGCGCCAGGAGCTGCTCGAGACGATCGACATCGCCGATCGGCTGCGGCTCGCATCGGCCTTCCTTGCCAAGCAGATCGAGGTGCTCGAGCTCAAGGGGCGCATCCAGTCCGAGGTCAAGTCCGAGATGGACAAGACCCAGCGCGAGTACATCCTGCGCGAGCAGATGAAGGCGATCCAGAAGGAGCTGGGCGAGGACGATCCGGCGGTCGCCGAAGCGACCGAGCTGCGCGAGAAGGTCGAGCAGTCGGCGATGCCCGACGAGGTCAAGGAGAAGGCCCTCAAGGAGGTCGACCGACTCTCCCGCATTCCGAGCGCGAGCCCGGAGCAGGGCGTCATCCGCACCTACGTCGACTGGCTCGTGAGCCTGCCCTGGGGCGTCGAGACCGATGACAACCTCGACCTCGACGAGGCCGAGAAGGTCCTGCACGAGGACCACTGGGGCCTCGAGAAGCCGAAGGAGCGCATCGTCGAGTACATGGCCGTGCGCAAGCTGGCCGAGAAGATTCGCTCGCCGATCCTCCTCTTCGTCGGACCGCCCGGCGTCGGCAAGACCTCGCTCGGCAAGAGCATCGCCCGCGCCATGGGGCGCAAGTTCGTGCGCATGAGCCTGGGCGGCATCCACGACGAGGCGGAGATCCGCGGCCACCGGCGCACGTACATCGGCGCGCTCCCCGGTCGCGTCATCCAGAACATCAAGACCGCCGGTTCGGCGAACCCGGTGTTCATGCTCGACGAGATCGACAAGGTCGGCATGGACTTCCGCGGCGATCCGTCATCGGCGCTGCTGGAGGTGCTCGATCCGGAGCAGAACAACACCTTCCAGGACAACTACCTTGAGGTGCCGTTCGACCTGTCGAAGGTGCTCTTCATCGCCACCGCCAACATGCTCGACACCATCCCGCCGGCGCTGCGCGACCGGATGGAGGTGATCCAGCTGCCCGGCTACACCCAGCTGGAACGCGTCCGCATCGCGGAACGCTTCCTCGTGCCGAAGCAGCTGGAGGCGCATGGCCTGACCGATGACAACCTCGTGTTCGAAGAGGGCGGACTCGTTCGACTCATCCAGGCGTTCACCCGCGAGGCGGGCGTCCGGAACCTCGAGCGCGAGATCGCCAACGTGTCGCGCAAGGTCGCGCGGCGCGTGGCGATGGACGCGAAGACGAAGGTCGTCGTGAAGCCCGAAGACCTCGAGGAGTACCTCGGGCCGGCGCGGTTCGACTACGGCGAGCTCGAGGCCGAGGACCAGATCGGCATGGTGACCGGCCTCGTCGTCAGCGACGCGGGCGGCGACATCGTCCAGGTCGAGGCCACGAAGATGGACGGCAAGGACGACTTCCTCCTGACCGGCCAGCTCGGCGACGTGATGAAGGAGTCGGCGCGCGCCGGGATGAGCTACATCCGGGCGCGGACGAAGGAGCTCGGGATCGACCCGACCGCCTTCGAGAAGACGACGGTCCACATCCACGTCCCTGCGGGCGCGACGCCCAAGGACGGGCCGAGTGCCGGCGTGACGATGGCAACCGCCATGGCCAGCCTGCTTACCAGCAGACCGGCGCGCCGCGACCTGGCCATGACGGGCGAGATCACGCTTCGCGGCCGGGTCCTGCCGATCGGCGGCCTGAAGTCGAAGCTGCTGGCCGCACACCTGGCCGGTGTGAAGACAGTCCTCATCCCGAAGCGGAACGAGAAGGACCTCGTGGACGTGCCCGAGGAGGTGCGCAACGAGCTCCGGATCGTGCCGGTCGAGAACATGGACCAGGTGCTGGCCGAGGCGCTCATCGACGCGCCCCGGCCGGCCGCACGCATCAAGGCCGAGCGCGACGAGCGCCAGGCGCGGGTTGGACGCCGGCCGCGACGGCCGCGCAAGCCGGCAGAGGAGCCGCCGATCGCCGCGACCGGCGACGGCAAGACTCCGGGCGACCAGCCGCCGGCGGGACAGCCGGCCTGAGGCGGTGCCCGGTTGCGGAGCAGTGGTCACCTCGTAGGGCGTTCGATCCATCGACCGGATGTGCCCGGAAGGCTCCGGCGCGCTGCGTTTGCCCGCTCGATCGAACGCCCCGCCACACGAGGGGGCGCCCGCGCGCGCCCTCACGCGCATCGGTGTCCGATGTGCCGAACAGTCGCAGCGCGCGACCGCATTGCGGTGAAGAACGTTCGATCTGTCGATCACCACGCAGGGCGGACGGCCTGACCGATGGAGTACAAGGACTACTACGCGGTCCTCGGCGTTCCGAAGACGGCCTCCCAGGCCGAGATCAAGAAGGCCTATCGCAAGCTGGCCCGCGAGCTCCATCCCGACACGAATAAGGACCCCGCCGCCGAGAAGCGCTTCAAGGACGCCAACGAGGCGCACGCGGTCCTCTCCGAGCCAGAGAAGCGGAAGCAGTACGACGAGCTGGGCGCGAACTGGCAGGCCTACCAGCAGGCCGGCTTCGGCTCGGGCGAGGCGACCGACTGGGCCGGCTTCGGCGGAGCGCCGGGCGGCACGCGCTGGACGTATCGCACCGTTCGGCCGGACGACATGGGCGGCTTCAGTGACTTCTTCGAGCAGTTCTTCGGCAGCGGGGCCGGGAGCCCGTTCGGCAACACGACCGGCGGCGCATCTGCCGGCGGCTTCGAGTACGTCGACCTCAACGACCTTCGCGGTGGTCGATCGACGACCACCACCCGGACGCGCTCGATCCCGGCCGCCCAGGCCACAGCCGAGGTGACCCTCGCAGAGGTGGCGACGGGCACCGAGCGGCTCGTGAATGTCAACGGACGGCGACTGCACGTGAAGATCCCGGCGGGCGTCACCGACGGGTCGAAGGTCAAGCTCAGCGGCGCCGTCGACGGCGGCGACCTCGTCATCAGCGTCAAGGTCAAGCCCGATCCACGCTTCCAGCGCGAGGGCACCAACCTGCGCGCCGAGCTGCCGCTGACCCTGGCGGAGGCGATCCTCGGGGCGGAGGTCCCGGTGCCGACGCCAACGGGCAACGTGAAGCTGCGGATCCGGCCGAACACGCAGAACGGCCAGGAGATCACGGTCAAGGGCCGCGGCCTGCCGAAGCGGGGCTCGTCGCAGAAGGGCGACCTGACCGTGACGACTCGCGTCGTGCTCCCGAAGCTAGACGACGACGCCCGGGCGGACTTCGAGCGCGTACTGATGAAGGATTCCCAGCCGAATCCGCGCGAGGTGTAGTCGGATGCGGACCGATCGATTCACCCAGCGCGCGACGGAGGCGATCGTCTCGGCGCAGCAGCTCGCCGAGTCCGAGGGCCACTCCCAGCTCGAGGCAGCGCACCTTCTCCTCGTCCTGGCCGAGCAGCCCGATGGCGTCGTGCCGGCCGTCTTCAACCGGATCGGCATTGCGCCGGCGAGCGTTGCGCAGGCGCTGCGGGAGGAGCTGGCGAAGCTGCCGAAGGTCTCCGGTACCGCACAGCAGCTCCAGCTCTCGAACGAGGCTCGGCGCGTTCTCACCGATGCGCACGCGGTGGCGGAGCGGATGCGTGACGAGTACGTTTCCACCGAGCATCTCCTGATTGCCACCATCGAGGCCGGGGACAGCACCGCGGCCCGCGTCCTGAGCGAGGCGGGCGTCGAGCCCGCTTCGGTCCTGGAGGCTCTAACCGCCATCAGAGGGAGCCAGCGCGTGACGAGCGAGAATCCCGAGGCGACCTACGAGGCCCTGGCAAAGTACGGGCGTGACCTGACCGCCGAGGCGGCGAAGGGCACCCTCGACCCGGTCATCGGGCGCGACGAGGAGATCCGGCGCGTCATCCAGGTGCTCAGCCGGCGGACGAAGAACAACCCGGTGCTCATCGGCGAGCCCGGCGTCGGCAAGACGGCGATCGTCGAGGGTCTTGCGCAGCGCATCGTGCGCGGTGACGTCCCCGACGGGCTCAGGAACCGGCGGGTCGTGGCGCTCGACCTCGGTGCGCTCATCGCCGGCGCCAAGTACCGCGGCGAGTTCGAGGAACGGCTGAAGGCGGTGCTCAAGGAGGTCACCGACTCGGACGGCAGCATCATCCTGTTCATCGACGAGCTGCATACCGTCGTCGGCGCCGGCGCCAGCGAGGGCGCCATGGACGCCAGCAACCTCCTGAAGCCGATGCTCGCGCGTGGCGAGCTGCATTGCATCGGCGCCACCACCCTCGACGAGTATCGCAAGCACATCGAGAAGGACGCCGCGCTCGAGCGGCGATTCCAGCCGATCGTCATCGACCAGCCCAGCGTCGAGGACACGATCAGCATCCTCCGCGGGCTGCGAGAGCGATACGAGGTCCACCACGGCGTGCGCATCACCGACTCGGCGCTTGTCGCGGCCGCGGTGCTGAGCAACCGCTACATCACGGAGCGCTTCCTGCCGGACAAGGCCATCGACCTGGTCGACGAAGCGGGCAGCCGGCTGCGGATGGAGATGGACTCGATGCCGGCCGAGCTCGACGAGATCGAGCGGCGGCGGATGCAGCTCGAGATCGAGCGCGAGGCGCTGCGCAAGGAGAAGGACGACGCCTCGAAGGCACGACTCACCGCACTCGAGCGCGAGCTGGCCGACCTCCGCGAGCGCGGCGACGCGATGAAGTCGCAGTGGGAGCGCGAGAAGGAGATCGTGCAGGCCATCCGCGCCACCCGCGAGGAGATGGAGCGCCTGGGACCGGAGATCGAGGCCGCCGAGCGCGCGGCCGACTACGCCCGCGCCGCGGAGCTGCGCTACGGGCGCGCCCGCGAGCTCGAGCAGCAGCTGGCCGAGCAGGAGGAGCAGCTGCGCCAGCTGAAGTCGTCAGGATCGGTGCTACTCAAGGAGGAGGTCGACGCGGACGACATCGCTGCCGTCGTTGCTCGCTGGACCGGCATCCCGGTCAGCCGCCTGCTGGAGGGCGAGACCGAAAAGCTGCTGCACATGGAGGAGCGGCTGCACGCGCGGCTCATCGGCCAGGACGAGGCGGTTCGCGCCGTCTCCGACGCGATCCGTCGTGCGCGAGCCGGGCTCAAGGATCCGAAGCGGCCGATCGGCTCGTTCATCTTCCTTGGCCCCACCGGCGTCGGCAAGACGGAGCTGGCCCGCGCCCTCGCCGAGTTCCTCTTCGACGACGAGAGTTCGCTGGTCCGGATCGACATGAGCGAGTACATGGAAAAGTTCAGCGTCTCGCGGTTGATCGGCGCACCGCCGGGCTACGTCGGATACGACGAGGGCGGGCAGCTGAGCGAGGCGGTCCGGCGCAAGCCGTACCAGGTCGTGCTCTTCGACGAGGTCGAGAAGGCGCATCCCGACGTCTTCAACATCCTCCTCCAGCTGCTCGACGACGGCCGCCTCACCGACTCGCAGGGCCGCACCGTGGACTTCAAGAACACGGTGATCATCATGACCAGCAACATCGGCTCGACGACGCTGATCGAGGCCGCCGAGGCCGGGCCCGATGCGTTCGAGGGCGCCGCCGAGCGCGTCCGGCTGCAACTGCGCGAGCACTTCCGGCCCGAGTTCCTCAACCGCGTCGACGAGGTCATCGTCTTCCGGCCACTCGACGAGTCGCAGCTGCGCCAGATCGTCGGCCTGCTCGTGAACGGCGTCGAGCGCCGCCTCGCCGAGCGCGGAACCACCCTCGAGGTGACCGATGCCGCGCTCGCGTTGCTCGTGCGGGAGGGTTATGACCCGGTCTACGGTGCGCGGCCGCTGCGTCGAGCGATCCAGCGCCGGCTCGAGAACCCGCTGGCGCGACGCATCCTGGCCGGGGAGTTCGCCGATGGTGCGACGGTGAAGGTCGACGTCTCGCCCGATGGCGAGCTGACCTTCAACGGCTCGGTCGAGCCTGCCGAGCCGGCCGCGCTCCAACCCACCGAGGCGCCCGGAGCATCACCCTCAACCGTCCACTGAGGGCGGCGCGGCCAGCATCCTCACCGCTCCGGGAAGGCAGCGCACGTCGAGGTCGACCGGGTCGTCGGGATCTCGGACATCGGGCCACTCGCGGTCATCGACGTGTAGCCCGATCCCGGCCGGAACCTGCAGGCGCACCTCGCGTGCGCGCACCGTTCGCAGCGGCGGCATGACACCGCTCGCAAGGTTGAGGCGCTGGTCGAGGTAGTCGAGGATGCCGTCGCGATCAGCATCGCTCACGAGCACGGCGTCGAGCAGGCCGTCGGACGGGTCGGCCTCGGGCGCGAGCGGCACGTTCGGGCCGACGAACCGGATGTTGAGGATCTCGACGCCGAGGAAGTCGCCCGAGTGATCCGTCCCGTCGGCGACGATCCGCCACTCGGCCGGTTGCGCGTCCCGCAGCAGATCCGAAAGCATGTGCATCGCCCGATCCGTCTCCCGGCCCAGCAGGCGAAACCCGTCCTCGACCTCACCGGCGCGCGCCATGAGGGCGGCGATCCAGCCGCCGCCGACGCCCTCCACGAAGCGCCGTGACCCCGCTGTCGCCTCCACCTCGCCGATGTCGATCGACACGCCGTCCGTATCGCCCCATGAACGCACGAGCTCCCTGGCGTCGCCGACCAGACCGAGCGTCTTCGCGATGTTGTTGGCCGTGCCGATCGGAAGTGCGGCGAACGGCAGCTCACGATCCGCGGCGGCCAGCGCGACCATGCGCACGGTGCCATCACCGCCGGCCGCTACGACGAGGTCGCCCGGATCTTGCAGAAGCTTCTCCCAGTCGCCCTTGCTCGACCGATGACGCACCTCGTGACCGGCATCGGTCAGGAGCTTGACGACCTCGTCGATGTCCTGGCCGTCACCGGCGGTCGGATTGTGGACGAGCGCGATCCTCATGCGCGGCGCACAACGCAATTGGAGGGCCAAGGCACCGAACCGATGCGCATCCTGGTCGCCAACGACGACGGCATCCACAGCCCCGGCATCGCCGCCCTGGCCCGAGTCGCGAGCCGATTCGGCGAGGTCCGGGTGGTCGCGCCCGACGTCGAGCAATCGTCCGCCAGCCATGCGATCACTGCGTCGCGGCCACTCAGCTACCGGCGGTCAACGTTCCCCGAAGGCGTCGAGGCATGGCGCGTCAACGGCACGCCGGCCGACTGCGTCGCGCTGGGCATCCATCATTGGTCTGAAGTCGACGTTGTGCTCTCGGGGATCAACATCGGGACGAACCTCGGCAACGGCCTCTGGCACTCGGGGACGCTGGCCGCGGCCAAGCAGGCGACGCTGTTCGGGCTGCGGGGGATCGCGCTCAGCACGCCCTCGACGGCGCCCGGGGGCGAGGAGCCGGACTTCGCGGCGCTCGAGCCGCACGTCGAGCGCGTGCTCCGCGCGCTCATCCCGCTCACGTCGGCGCGGCTCCTGAACGTCAACCTGCCGGTCAACCCACGCGGGATGGCCTGGACGCGCCAGGCCGTCCGTCACTACGACGGGCGCGTCGTGCCCGACGAGGACCCGATGGGCCGCACTCACTTCTGGTTCGCCGTATTCCCAATCGAGAAGACCGAGCCGGGCACCGACCTCTGGGCCATGGAGCGCGGCTACGTCTCGGTCACGCCCCTCGGTCTCGAGCTGACCGACACCGCTGCCCTCGAGCGCCTCAGCACCGAGCTGCCGCTCGACGTGCCAACCGACCTGGAGCCGGCCGAAGCCGTCGAGGAGGACGAGTCCTAGGGCCCCTAGCGGTGCCGGCGACGTCGCCCGGCCGGCGTCGGCTTGCCGCGCTCCTTGTCGCTGCGGCGCGGTGGCGGGACGAAGCGGCGGCGGCGGATCTCGTCGTTGGCGGCCGCGATCCGTGGCGGGAAGCGGATGAACGCGGCATACGCGGCGACGCCAATCGCCGGCAGCACGATCGCCAGCTGGAGGATGAGCGGAACCCCGATCACGGTGAGCAGCGGAATGACGCCCCAGCCGACGACGATCGGCCAGAAGACCCACTCGTGGAGGGCAAGAATCTCGGGGTAGCGGCGGTATCGGCGCTGCGCCATCGTGTAAACGACGATTGCCCCCATCGCGATCACGAGTCCCGCGACCCACATCCAGGTGAAGAGGTCGGGGAAGCTCGCCGGCGTGAACGGATCGGTGAGGACTTCCATCGGGGCGGGAGTCTAGCAGGGCCTCCGTATCATCGCGCTGTGGACGGCTCGAAGAGCCGATGCGCTGGTGACGGCGGCCTACGGCGGTGCACCCGCGCACCACGATTCCAAGCGCTGACGGCGCCAGAGTGGCGAGTCGCCATCTGCTGGCGGTAGGATCGAACCCCTCAGGGCCCCGCTCCGAGCCGCCCGTCTCAATTGCCCCAAGAGGAGACTCGTCCGTGTTGCATTTCCGTCGGCTGCGTCGTGCCTCCGCCATCGGCATATCGATGGCGCTGCTGCTCGCGATGGCCGCCACTTCGGTCGTCGCCAAGGGCCCGCCGAAGCCACCGAAGACCACCGATATCCAGATCCTCGGTCTCAACGACTTCCACGGCCAGCTGGAGGTGGTGAACCCGCTCGCGAGCTCCGGTGGCCGGATCGGTTCCCTCCAGGGCCCGCTTCCGGTGCCGCCGAACCCTCCACAGACGTGTACCCCAGGCGGCACGCCGAACTGCATCCCGGCCGGCGGTGTTGAGTACCTGGCGACCCACGTGCGCAACCTGCGGGCGACCAACCCGAACAACACCGTCTTCGTCTCAGCCGGCGACCTCATCGGCGCCACGCCGCTGCTCTCGGCCCTCTTCCACGACGAGCCGACCATCGAGGCCTTCAACATGATGGACCTCGACTACAACGGCGTCGGCAACCACGAGTTCGACGAGGGCACGCAGGAGCTGCTCCGGATGCGGTACGGCAACGAGCCCGGCTTCCGCTACACGCCGGCACGCCCCGACGGCTGCCATCCTGAGGACGGCTGCGGGGACGGCGACAACTACAAGGGGTCCGACTTCCCGTTCCTGGCGGCGAACGTCAAGTACCGCGACACGGGCGAGACGATCTTCCCGCCGTACGCGGTCCACAACTTCCGAGGTGGCTACAAGGTCGCCTTCATCGGCATGACCCTCGAGGGCACGGACCTCATCGTGTCCCCCGACGGCATCGCCGACATCCAGTTCCTGGACGAGGCGGCCTCGGTGAACGCGCTCGTTCCGCTGCTCAAGGCGCAGGGTATCGAGGCCATCGTGGTCCTCCTCCACGAGGGCGGCAACGTGCCGGCGTCCGGGAACGGCGCGGGCAACGTGGACGCCATCAACCGGTGCGACGGCGCCACCGGGGCGATCCCGGAGATCGTGCCAAACTTCGATGACGAGATCGACATCGTCGTCAGTGGCCACACGAACTGGGCGGTCAACTGCTTGATCGACGGCAAGGTCGTGACCGGGGCCGCCTCGCAGGGCCGGCTCGTCACCGACATCGACGCTACTCTCAGCAAGGCCACCGGTGACTTCGTGCCGGGCTCGATCACGGTGAACAACCGTATCGTGACCCAGGGTGTGGCCAAGGCCGCCGACATGACGGCCCTCATCGCCGAGTACAACGTTTTCGCCGCGCCGATCGCCAACGTCGTCGTCGGTAATGTGACCGCGGCGATGGACCGCAACGTCCGCACGCCGGGCCTCGAGTCAACGCTCGGCCGGCTCATCGCTGACGCGCAGCTGGCTGCCGGCGACAATGCGGTGGTCGCGTTCATGAACCCCGGCGGCATCCGGGCCAACCTCGATGCAGGCCCGGTGACGCACGGCGAGGCATTCTCGGTCCAGCCGTTCAGCAACATCGTCACCACGATGGACCTGACCGGCGCCCAAATCGAGACGATGCTCGAGCAGCAGTTCACGGTCTCGGCGACGGGTGCCTTGCGCAGCCAGCTGACCGTCCTGCTGCCGTCGACCGGCTTCACCTACACCTGGAATGGAACGGGTCCCGCGGGCAACCGCGTCGACCCGGCCACGATCAAGCTGAACAACGTCGCGATCGTTCCGTCGCAGACGTACCGGGTGGTGGTGAACAACTTCCTGGCCTCAGGAGGAGACGACTTCCCAATCCTTCGCGATGGCACGAACCGGGTGACGGGAGATGACGACCTGGTGGTCCTCGAAGCCTATCTGGGCTCCCACAACCCGTACACCCCCGTCAACCTGACGACCCAGTTCCAGATCACCCGCATCAACTGACCGACGCGCGACCCACACACCCACATGAGGGCCGGTCCGCAGGGACCGGCCCTCCCGGCTGTTCATTGCACCGATCGCAACTGCCGCCGTCCGACCTTCGTCCCGCTTCCGACGGGCCGGTCCCCCCTATAATCGGTGGCCCGACGCACCACCGCCCAATCCAACGCAGGGGATGTCGATTGCGCGCCCTTCTCTCCGTCAGTGACCGTGAAGGCATCGTCGAGCTTGCCCGCGGCCTGACCGATGCCGGGGCCGAGATCTTCGCCACCGACGGGACCCGCGCCCACCTGACCGATGCGGGCCTCGCTGACATCCGGCCCGTCAGCGAGCTCACCGAGACGAACGAGATCCTCGGCGGGCGGGTCAAGACCCTCCACCCGAAGATCTTCGCCGGGCTCCTCGCCCGTCGCGACCAGCCCGACCACCTCGCACAGCTCGCGGAGCAGGGCATCGAGCAGATCGACCTCGTGGTCGTGAACCTCTACCCGTTCGCGCAAACGGTTCGCGAGCCGGCCACGACGCTGGACCAGGCGCTCGAGCAGATGGACATCGGCGGTGTGGCGCTCCTGCGTGCCGCGGCGAAGAACTTTCCGGGCGTGGCCGCGGTCTCGAGTCCCACGCAGTACGCATCGGTCCTGCGCGACATCAAGACACTCGGCAGCGTCAGCCCGGAGACCCGCCAGAAGCTCGCGGCCGAGGCCTTCGCCGTCACCGCGTCTTACGACGCGCAGATCGCGAGCTACCTGAACGCCGAAGCCGGCAACGTCTTCCCGACCCGCCTCACGATGGTCGTCGAGAAGAAGGCGGACCTGCGCTACGGCGAGAACCCGCACCAGCTCGGCGCCTTCTACACCGATCCCGCCCACGCCGGCGGGAGCATCAGCGCCGCGCACCAGATCGCCGGGAAGGACCTCAGCTTCAACAACCTGCTCGACCTCGACGCGGCGTGGAGCATTTCCAACGACTTCAAGACGCCGGCTGTCGCCATCGTCAAGCACGGCAACCCCTGTGGACTGGCCAGCGTCGTCGACCTGGCCGAGGCGTTTCGCCTGGCGCTCGAGGGCGACAGCGTCTCCGCCTACGGCGGCGTCATCGGCGTCAACCGAACGATCGACGAACCAACGGCGCGGGCGATCCGCCCGGGTTTTTTCGAGGCGATCGTCGCGCCCGGCTACACGCCGGAGGCGCTCGAGATCCTGCGGACGAAGCGCGGCTTCGAGATCGTCGAGGTCCCGCCCGCGGATTCGGAGGTCGACGAGCTCGGCATCGGACGCTTCGACTTCAAGCGCATCGGTGGCGGACTGCTGGTCCAGACTTTCGACGAGATGGAGGAGGACCGCGACAAGCTGCAGCCGGTCACCCAGCGCCGCCCGACGCTCGAAGAGCTGACCGACCTGCTCTTCGCCTGGCGCGCCGTGCGCCACGTGAAGTCGAACGCGGTCGTGCTCGCCAAGAAGCACGCCATGGTCGGCATGGGTGCGGGCCAGCCGTCACGGGTGGTGAGCGTCGAGGTGGCGCTGCGCAAGGCCGGCGAGCGCGCGCCGCTATCGGTCATGGCGTCGGATGCCTACTTCCCGTTCCCGGACGGCATCCAGATCGCGGCCCAGGCCGGCGTGACCGCCATCATCCAGCCTGGTGGGTCCATCCGCGACGAGATGGCCATCGAAGTCGCCGATCGGCATCACATGGCGATGGTCTTCACGGGCCGCCGTCACTTCAAGCACTAGACCGATGCCGGCCTCGACCCGCATCGACAAGCTGATCATCGCCGAGGCGCTGCGCGCCACCGAGGCCGGTGCGATCGCCGCCTCCCGCCTCATGGGCAAGGGTGACCGCGACGGCGCCGATGCCGCCGCCGTCAAGGCCATGCGCAAGGCGATGGATGACGCGGAGCTGTCGGGCACGATCGTCATCGGCGAGGGCGAGCGCGACCAGGCGCCGATGCTCTACATCGGTGAGCAGGTCGGCAATCCCGAGGCCGCGATGTCGGTCGACATCGCGGTCGACCCGCTGGAGGGCACGAACCTCGTCGCCACCGGATCCGCCAATGCGACCGCCGTCCTGGCGGCGGCCGAGCCCGGCGGCCTCATGCACGCGCCCGACACCTACCTGGAGAAGCTCATCGTCGGACCGATGGTCACCGGGCATGTGTCGATCACCGACCCGGTCGAGACGACGCTCAACACGATCGCCGAGCACCTCGGCCGCAAGGTCTGGGACATCACCGTCGTCATCCTCGACCGGCCACGCCACGAGCGGCTCATCGCCGAGGTCCGCGCGGCCGGCGCCCGCATCAAGCTCATTGGCGACGGCGATCTCACCGCCGCGATCTCGGTCGCCGTGTCCGGCACCGGCGTCCATGCCGTGATGGGCATCGGTGGCGCACCGGAGGGCGTGCTCTCCGCAGCCGCATTGAAGTGCCTGGGCGGGGAGATCCAGGCCCGCTTCCGCTGGCGCTCGGACGAGGAGAAGGAGCGCGCGCGGACGATGGGCGTGGACGTCGACGACACCGATCGCGTCTATACCACCGACGAGCTCGCGTCGGGCCAGAACCTCGTCTTCTGCGCGACTGGGGTGACCGATGGCGAACTGCTGCGCGGCGTCCGCTTCTTCGGCGGCGGCGCGCGCACCCACTCGCTGATGATGAGCTACCAGGGCGGGTTGGTGCGGTTCATCGACACGGTCCACATGTGGGACCCGGGCAACCCACCCAAGGTTCGCCTGTAGGGTCGTCCCCCCGGGCGGGTTCGTCATACGCTCATGGGGGCAGCGGTTGACAGTCCCCTGACCGCCAAGTGTCAACCGCTCACATCCGTCGCGTTAGCGACTCTCTGGCCGGTCCTATCCCCGGTGCTGAGCGTGAGTGGATCTACCCCGCGTGTCGCAGGCGGCTAGCGCGATACACACGAGCGCTTGACAACTCAAGGCCCTTGCCGCCGCCGTGTCAGGCACGCCATCGAGCAACGCGCGGACCCAGCCCTTGTGGACGGCCGGTGGACGAACGCGTCGCGTCGACGTGAATTCGTGGATAAAGGGGCTGGTCGGGCACCGGTCCGTGGCCCTACCTTGATCACGGCGCCCACGGAGGTGCCACCCGGATCGTCACCGGACCTGACACTGGAGGGAGCACTCGACTCGACACTCGACCGGCTACTCGACCTGGCAGCGGCAACGTTCCAGGCGCGGGGGTCAGCACGGGATCGAGCGCGGGACTCTTCACCGGACCAGGCACCTGAGCGGGACGCGGGAGTTCCTCCGTCGGCGCTGTTTCGTTGTCCGCCTCCGGGCGGTCGACGGGACGAATAGGGGCGACCGGCGTGACCCTCGGGACAGAGGCGCATCGGCCGCCCCGTTCTGGTGCGTGGGCAGACCTGGTCAGGCGCCCGTTCGCTTCAGGTACAGGACGCTGCTGCCGGACGGCTGCGGCGGGTCGAGCGCGGTGGCCGACTGCGACTCGACCGTCACCGGCTCGCCATCGGCCCACTCGCGAGTCTCCAGGCTGAACCACTCGACGGCGAAGGTGCCCGGCGGCAGCTGGAGGGTCAGCTCGCCGACGATGCCAGCCGGCCAGAGGACGACGTACTCCATCCCCGGATTGGCCAGCGCGTAGCCACTGGACGCAAGCTCGCCTGCCGGAATCATGTCGACCAGGCCGATTCGATCGGCCAGGCGTCGCGTGTCACCGATCGCCAGCCGCGCCGGCTCAAGAGACTCGTAGGACGGCACCCCCGCCGATGGATCCGGCGGATCCACGCCGAAGATGATGCCCAGGTCGTAGAGGATCGGGTTGTGGCCGCGCAGGAATGACTTCCAGGCCCACAGCGGGTCGGCCGTCATCGGCGAGTAGTGATCCGTGTCGCTGATCACGACCTTGCGGCCGTCCGCCGGAGGCGGGTCGATGAGCCAGCGGCCCGGCGGCGGGCCGAGGCTGAAGTCGGCGTTCGGATCCATCGGGTCGTCGAAGCCGGGTGAGATCCAGTCGGCCGGGCTCGCGAAGAGCGGCTCGTTGACCTTCGTCTGATCCGGCACCGGGAACTGCATCGTCATGCCGACCGGGTGGCGGTCGTAGCCACTCGACTCCTCGTGGCGCTTGACGGTCTCGATCACCCAGTACTGCCACTCGGTCGTGTCGCCGATCGGCACCGGGATCGCGGTCCCGTCGGGCATGCGGATCTCGTCGGCGTTCTCGCCGGAGGCCTCGTTGGCGACCTCGTACAGCACGTTGGGCAGGTCGTGGACGGTGTCGATGACCTTGTGGATGTAGGCTTCCTGCAACGCCTGGACCGCCGGGTCGAGCGGCAGGACCATGTAGTCGACGATCCCACCGATGCCGATGCCGTTCACATTGTTCCTAGGTGTGGAACGGGTGGCCTTCGACGTTGTCGGGCGGCGGGGTGAGGTGCAGGCCGAAGCCCTCGAACAGCATGACGTCGACGTAGATGCCGGCCCTGTTCGCGGCCTCGACACGCTCGCGCAGCCTGCCGAAGTGCTCGTCATCGAAGGTCAGACAGGTCGAACTTCGGCTTGCCGTCCGTCGCCGTCCCAGGGCCGGTCCGAGGCCAGGGCTGCGGCGACATGCAGGCGTGGACGGCGCCGCCACCGACCTGTGACTTGAAGTGCTCCCAGCGCCAGAGGCGGATGAAGTTGTGGCCGTGATCGGTCAGCCAACCGAGGTAGGCGTCGAAGTCGAACCGATCCGGCTCGTCCGGGCATGCCGCGCCAGGGCCCATGCCATCGTGGAAGTTGTTGTTGACGTGCGCGCCGGTCAGGTACACGGCGTGGCGCTCGTCGCCGTCGCGGACCTCGAAGTAGCGGGGGTTGGTGCTCGAGACGACCAGGGGTCCAAGGGCCGTCCGGGTCGAGGTGGATGATGCCATCGGTGATCACTCTCATTACGGCATCGTTCAGACCCGCAAGTGAGCGGCCAGCAATCCGCATGGGGTAGTCGCGACGGCTAGCTGAGACTTCCGGGGATCGGGTCGGCCCAGTCCGGGCCGCCGACCCGCATGACCTCCTGATTGGCGACGGTGGCCAGCAGGTCGGCAACGGACACGTCGACGCGCAGGTCGGAGCAGTTCCGCCACGGCAGCAGGCCGGGATCCAGCTCGGCCACCGGCTCGAGGGCGAAGCGGCGCTCGTGGAAGCGAGGGTGCGGCACGATGATGTCGTGCTCCGGATCGGTCACGCACTGGCCGTCGAAGGACAGGATGTCGAGGTCGATCGCCCGCGGGCTCCAGCGTGGCGCCTCGAGATCGCGGCCCAGCGCCTGCTCCAGGCGCTTGAGCTCGGCGAGCAGGTCGATTGGCGACAGATCGGTCTCGAGCTCGAGTGCGGCGTTCAGGAAGTGCGGCTGGCTGAAGGAATTGCGCGGGGCGCTGTCGTACAGCGAGGAGACACGGACGACCTGGCCGATGGCGCGAAGCTCGGCCACCGCCGCGCGGAAGGCGGCGGCGGGTTCGCCCAGGTTGCCCCCCAGGCCGATGAAGGCGCGCACGCTGGGCAGACTCTAGCCGATCCCGGCACCCGACCTTCCAATCGGCTGGTAATCGGCTGATAATCGGCCGGCGCTAGAGTGCGCCCAGCGAGACGCCCGCCGCTGGCAGGCGGCGGCATCGGCGTCTCATGCACCGGGAGACCGTCGATTGTCGGAGATCCAGCATGCCTATCCGCTGATCCTGAACAAGGTGGCGTCACCGCACTACGCGACGCCACTCCTGCGCCGGGCGCGGCTGGTCGAGTGGATGAGCGAGGCCGCGAACTGCCGCGCCGTGGTGGTCGCCGCCGATGCCGGATACGGCAAGACGACACTCCTTTGGCAGTGGGAGCGAGAGGCCCCATTTCCCTGCTACTGGTACAAGCTCGACCGCAACGATCGGGACTGGACCTTCCACATCAGCTACCTGATCGAAGCGATCGCCAAGCGTCATGAAGGCTTCGGTCGTCGTGCGCACTCGATGCTCCAGCAGATGGCCGGCCCGGGATCCTCGAGGCCGGGCGTGGCGGCGTACCTGCTGGCGGAGATGCACCAGCGATTGACCGAGCCGTGCACGTTCATCATCGACGACTGGCAGTACGTCAACGCGGTCACCGAGGTGCGCGGCCTCTGGAACCAGATCCTGCGCGACGCGCCGCCGACGTGCCGGTTCGTCTTCGCCTCCCGCGTCAAGCCGCGGCTCCAGTTTGCCCGCTTCAAGACTCACGGCGGCTACGCCGAGCTCAAGACCGATGCGCTTCGCTTCACCGAGTCGGAGATCGGCGAGCTCTTCCGGGACGTCTACAACGATCCGCTCGATCCGTCCGAGCTATCCGAGCTCGAGCAGCGCACCGAGGGCTGGGCGGCATCGCTCCAGCTCGTCGAAGTCTCGCTCCGCGAGCGCACGTCGCCGGACGAGCGGCGTGACTTCATCCGCTCCATCACGGCCACGTCCGATAGCGCCCTCTTCGAGTTCCTTGCCGAAGAGGTGCTCGACCAACAGCCCGAGGAGACACGCAACTTCCTGCTGACGACCTCGATCCTCCAGCAGATCACCCCCGAGGTCGCCGAGCGTCTCGCCGGCGTCCACGACGGCCGCCGCGAGCTGACCGATCTCGAGCATCGCGGCCTGTTCACGCATCGCCTCGACGAGCAGCGCTATCGATACCACCATCTCTTTCGCGAGTTCCTTGAGCGCCGCCTGATCAACGAGCGCTCGGAGTCGGAGGTCATCGGTCTCCACATCCACGCCGCGTCCTACTTCGAGACCACCGAGCAATGGCCCGAGGCGATCCATCACTACCTTCGCGCCGGCCTCCAACGCCAGGCTGCCCGACTCATCGCGAAGCACGGCGAGGATGTCGTCGCCCACGGTGGCCTCGGTCGGGTCGACGAATGGCTACAACAGCTCCCGCCCGAGCTGATCAGGCAGAACGCCAGGCTCAGCCTGCTGTATGGCGAAGCATGCGGGTTCCATGGCGAGTGGGATCGCGCTGCCGAGGCTCTATCGCGAGCCCGCGACTACTTCACGCGCAAAGGCGATCGCCGAATGCAGGCGCTCGCATGTCTCAAGCTAAGCACGGTGTTGACCCACTCAGGCGAGGTTGAGCTGGGGTTGGAGGTCGCCGAAGCGGGAATCGACCTCGTCCCACAAGACGCTTTCGCCACACGCCTGAGACTCGAAGGAAACGTAGCGGTCACAAGGACCTGGATGGCAGAGTCAGCCGATGCTGTCGTGGCGGAGTGCGAGCGTATTGCCGCAGAGGCGGCGGCAAGGGATCTCGAACACATCGCCGCCATCGCCCATCACAACGCCGGCGAGGTGCAGCTGCGAATGGGGATGGTCGAAGACGCCATCGTGAGCCTTGCCCGGGCCGCAGACTTCTGGAGCGACGCGCCGACGAGCCCGTTCGCGGACAACTCCGAGCTGGTGAAGGCTTTAGTGATGGGCGGCCACTTCGCAAGGGCCAGGGCCGTCGCGACCGAGGCACTTCGCAGGACCCGTCCGTGGACCCGATCGAATGCAGACGCCACCGGTGGTTTGGCAGCTGTCCTGATGGCGGATGGAAATTTCGGCGAGGCCATCGCGGTCCTCGCTGGATCGCTCAAGGATCGAGCCGCGTTGGGATCGGTGGAATCTGTCCTCGCCACGCAACACATGGATGCGCTCTACCTCGGAGGGGCAGCACCTGAGAAGCTGGTCCAGGCGACTCAGCGAATGGCGGACGGAAAACGAGACTCACGATATCGCGCTGAGATCACGGTTGCGAATGCCCTGTCCGCCCACGCCGCCGGGACCTGCAGCGGGAATTGTCGAGAGGCCATCAACAGTCTCGCGTTCGAGGAAAAACGCGGCGCTCGACTGACCTACCTCACGGGAATGCTGAAGATCGGCCTTCTCGCCTTCGATCACGGGCGCACGCGTAACATCGACCGAGCGTGGTACGCCGTCCAAGAATGCCTGCAGCTAGGCGTTGGAGCCGGCCTCCGATGGTGGCTGCGTCAATACGCGACATTCGCCTCGACTGCGCTGCACGTGGATGGCGGCGCTGAAACACTGTGTCGCCTCGGAGCCCTTGATCCGGAGGGCTGGCGCGAGGCACTTGTCCAGACCCTTCAAGTCGCGCATGGTCGGGATCGCGAACAACTGCTCGAGTCGCTCTCGCATCTAGCGAACAAATCCACCGTCAACGCTCTCAGAAGAGTCGACGGCCACGACGTCGCAGAACTTCGGCGTCGGCTACGCACCACTCAGGCGTCACGCCTATTCCTGCGCACCTTTGGCAGGATGAGTCTGCATCGGGGCGACTGGAATGGCCGGCCAATCGCGATCGACAAGAAGCGCGTCCGCATGCTGCTAGCTTTGCTCGCAGCGAGAGCTCACTCAGATCTCAGCAGGGACGTATGTGTCGAGATCCTTTGGCCCTCGGCGGACGCCGACGCCGCAGTCAACAATCTGAATCAGACGGTGTTTCAGCTACGCCGATTCATCGATCCTGATTACCGTGCCGGCGACAGCCCAGAATATGTGACAAGCACGTCCGAGCAGATTTCGTTGAATGTGGAACTGGTCCACACGGACCTAGCCGAGCTTCGACGACTGCCCTTACGGTTGGACGGAGCTGACTGGGATCAGCGGCAAATCGCGGCTAGGCGCGCGGTTTCCTTGATCCGCGGTGAATTCCTCGCTGACCTCGTCTACGAGGAGTGGACGTCGACTCACCAGGTCCGAGTGCACAGCGAGGTGCGGGACTTGCTGCTTCCAATGGCTACGGCCGCTCCGGGCCAGTTTGAGTTGGAAGTCAGCGTCCAGGCGGCGTCCGCGCTGCTCATGCTGGATCCGTGGGACGAGCGGGCGGTCGTCGCGATGGCAGATGCGTTAGCGCGATCCGGACGGAGAGTAGCAGCGCGGACGTTCCTGACCGAGTTCGCCACCAAGTATGAGCGCGAACTTGATGAACAGCCCTCGCATGAACTCAAGCATGCAACGAGCGCGCTGATCTCTGGCGAGTCAAACGGCCCTTGACTGCAGCCCCGTCGCCAGCGCTTGCCGCTTGACTTTTCGACGACATAGCCTAGAGTACTAGCCGTCTGCAGTACTTTGGTACTCGGGCAGGACGCGCAGATCCATCGGCTGAACTTGGGCACTTAGGCTGATGGGGAGCAAGTAGTGCAACCGACCGTTCCGTCACCGGAGTGTGTCGGTTGATCACATCGTAATCGGAAGAGGGCACCTTCTGATGTCTCGAGAAGCCTACAAGGGCTGGTAAGCCCAGCCCAGTGAGGTTCAGCATGCGGGCAGCGATCCGACGATGGCTCGCGCCGCTGATCAGTTTCGGATCCATTGTCGCCTTGGCACTTGCCGGGGGAGCTGGCGTCCGAGGTTGGTAGAGGCGCGATGCTAGACTCACGGCTTCACACGCACGTGAAGTCGTGACCCCCCCAGTTCAGCGCCTCATCCTCGCAACCGTAGCCGTCGCAGTTCTCGGAATTGCGGCGGCTATCGCACTATTCCCCCTTCGACCAGAAATCGAGGGAGTCGCCGGGGTCGCATACTGGACGGCGCTGGCGTTAGCGGCGAGCGCGTTGCCGGTCCAGCTTCCACGCGGCTCGATCGTCTCCGTTGGAGCAGCGCCAATCATCGGTGCGGCGATTCTGGGCGGCCCGCTAGCGGGCGCGGCGGTTGGTGTCTTTGGCACGCTCGACCTACGCGAGGCCAAAGGCCACGTTCCGTGGTACGGGACGTTGTTCAATCATGCCGAACTAGCGATTTCTGGTGTCGCCGCCGGACTCGCGTTTTCAGCGACGGCCGAGGTCCTCTCGGGAGCGAGCTTTTCGTTCTTCAGCGCGCACTCATTCGTGGCGGCTCTCGTCGCGGGTATGGTCTTCTTGTTGGTCAACTGGTCGTTAACTCTGCTCGCAGTGAGTGCGCGTACGGGAGCGCCCCTTCGAACGATCTGGGCGTCTGATGTCGGCTCTGTAGCAATCAGTGTCGTTGGCCTGGTCCCGCTCGCATGGCTGATGGCGCAGACCTTTCTGCTTCCGAACGGTATCGGGTGGTGGGCAACAACCCTGTTCGCGGTCCCGCTGTTTACCACGAGGTTGTCGTATGCGCGGTACGTAGAGACACGGCAGCTCTTCGAGCAGACGATCGAGGCCCTCTCGAAGGCGGTCGACGCGCGCGATCCATACACCCGCAATCACTCCAGTCGGGTAAGTCACATTGCGGAGGCGATGTGCCGCGTCATGCGGATGCCCGAGAACGAGATCGAGCGCATCAAGTGGGCAGGGCTGCTGCACGACATCGGCAAGATCGGCATTCGCGACAATGTGCTGCTCAAGGAGGGGCCGCTCGATAAGAGCGAGCGGATTCTCATGAACCAGCACCCAACCATCGGCGCGGAGATCGTGGCGCCGGCGAGCCAGCTCGCCAGCGAGGCGCCGCTGATCCGGGCCCACCACGAGTGGATAAACGGCTCCGGCTATCCGGACGGCCGTGAAGCGCTCGACATCCCGCGCGGCGCGCGCATCCTCACGATCGCCGATGCGTACGAGGCGATGACTTCCTCACGCCCTTACCGCAAGGTCCCGTTGACCCACGAGCAGGCCGTCGACCAGCTCGAGCGCTTCAGCGGCATACAGTTCGACCCCGAGATCGTCCCGATTCTGGTCGGCCTGGATCGGTCCGTCCTCGATCGACCGCCCGACCGCCCCGACGAGCTGCCCACCATGCTCCACCCGCCCCTCCCACGAGACGTGCCCCCGTCGCCGGAGCAGCCGCGCCCTGCCCTGGCCTCGGACGATGTTTCTTAGCGCCATCCTCCTCGCGCTCATCGTGGGCGCCCTGCTCGGGGGACGCATCCCGCGGCTGGCCGACCTAAAACTGCGCTGGGCGTGGCTCCTCATCGGCGCGCTCCTCCTGCGCCTCCTGGCCGGACTGAGCCGCGAGACCGGCATCGCCGCCGACATCCCGGTCGGCTGGGCCTTCATCGCCGCCTACGGCCTCATCTTCGTCTGGCTATGGGGGAATTGGCGCGTGCCGGGGCTGCAGATCGCCGCGGTCGGCATCGGCGCCAACATGGCCGCCGTCCTCGTCAACGCCGGCCAGATGCCGATCTGGGCGGCCGCCTTCTTCGCAGCTGGCTTCGACGAGTCCGTCATCGCCAACGACCCCTTCCACTTCCTCCTCCGAGCTGAGACGGTCGCCGACTTCGTCGCCCGCGGCGGGCTCTTCGGCGACGTGATCCCGCTTCCGATCCCGATCATCCGCGACGTGGTCAGCGTCGGCGACGTGCTGCTGGCGCTCGGGATCTTCTGGGCCATCGTCTACTCCATGACCCGAGTCGACGCACCGTCGCGCGGCGCACTTGCGCTCGGCGCGACGACCGTCCTGCGCCCCGCGACTGCCACGCCCGGGACCGCCGGCGCGCCCTATGCGGCCGGGGGCCAGATTCCGGCCGAGGTATCGGAGGCCGGTGCCGAGGCGGCAGGCATGCGACGCCAGTCGCCGTACCTGCGCCTGTTCGCGAACCGGAACTTCAGCCTGCTGTGGACCGGGCAGCTGATCTCGCTCATCGGCGATCGGATTCACGTCATCGCGCTCGGCGCGCTCGTCGCCAGCCGCGGCACCGCCCTCGAGGTCGGCATCGTGTTCGCGATGACCGCGGTCCCAAGCGTCTTCTTCGGCCCGCTCGCAGGCGTCCTCGTCGATCGATGGGACCGCCGCCGCACGATGATCGCGTGTGACCTCGTCCGCGCCGCCCTCGTGCTGGCCGTGCCCGTGGCATTCGAGATCCACATCGGCCTTGTCTACGCGATCGCCTTCGCGATCGCCACGGTGACCCTCCTGTTCCGGCCGGCCAAGACGGCGGTCATCCCCGCAGTCGTCGGCGATCGCGACCTGGTGGCGGCCAACTCTGCGATGTCGGTGCCCGAGACCGCGGCCGACCTCATCGGTTTCCCGATCGCCGGTCTCATCGTCACCGCGCTGTCATCGGTCCTTGGAGCGGCCTTCGTCCTCGACGCAGGCACGTACATCGTGTCTGCGGTGCTGTTATGGGCAATGATCCTTCCGCGCCAGGTGTCGGAGGTGGCGGAGCGCATCTCGATCGGTGCGGTCTGGCGCGAGATGGCGGAGGGCTTCACATTCCTGTGGCGCCAGCCGGTGCTGCTGGCGAACACATTGATCTCGACGGTCGCGCAGATTGGCGTGGGCGCGACGATCGTCGCCAGCCTGCTATACGCCCAGACCGTCGTTGACCGCGGCGCACTGAGCTTCGAGTCGATGTACGCGCTGCTGCTGACGGCCCTGGCCGTCGGCAGCGTGTCGGCCGGCATTGTCCTCGGCGCCATCGGCGACCGCTTCCCGAAAGGACCGATGGTGATCGTGGGTTTCATTGGCTTCGGCCTGGCGCTCGTCCTGACAGGGCTGGTCACCGATCCAATCGTTGCAATGGTGGCCTTCTTCCTTGGCGGCGGCTTCAACATGGTCTTCATCATCCCGACCATTACCCAGTTCCAGGAGCTCACTCCGCAACGGCTGATGGGCCGGGTGGTGGCGAGCCGGCAGTCGCTCGTGTTCGGCTCGATCGCCGCATCGATGGGCCTCTCCGGCTACCTCAGCGGGGTCATCGGTCCGGCGTCGGTGTTCGTCGTCAGCGGCGCGATCTGCGCGGCGGCAGGCGCCGTCGGCATCCTCATCCCCTCGATGCGCAACGCCCGCTGATCCGCGGGCGATCTGCTACCCTTCGCGCGCCGTGGGACTGATCCTCGACCTCGCGGTCGTCGCCCTCGCCGTGGCGGTGATCGGCTCGCTGGCGCTCCTGACCTGGACCCTCGCCGTCAGCGCGGTGCGCTCGGTGGCTGGAGGTCGCGCGGAGGTCGAGGCGGCACGCCGCCGGGTGACCGAGGCCGAGCAACGACTGCAGGTTGCAGGAGCGCGAGCTTCCGCGGCCCTGGCACAGCTGACTGATCGAACGAGAGACCGATGACATCGACGAACGATCCCAAGCGCGACCAGCCCGGCTATCGCGGCGCGTTGCCGACGCGCGACGACCGGCTCGCCCGGCCGTGGGTCATCACCGTCATCGCCATCTTCCTGGCGATCATCGTGCTCAGCGCCTTCGAGATCCCGTCGCGCTTCACCCCGGAGCCGACGCCGCTGCCGATCCCTTCGTTGCCAGCTACGCCGTCGTCCGAACCGACCGAGTCCTCTTCGCTGGAGCCGTCGGGGTCGGCGGAGGCCAGCGCATCCGCCTCGCCATCGCCCACTCCGGCGCCCTAACCGCCGAGCAGGCCGCGCTCGCGCGCAACGGCGACCGCCTCCGTGCGACGCGAGACCCCGAGCTTGCCGAGGACATTCGAGACGTGGGCGCCGGCGGTCTTCTCCGTGATGAACAGCGCCTCACCGATCTCGCGATTGGATTGACCGGCTGCGACGAGCTCGAGCACTTCCAGCTCGCGCGGCGTGAGGTCGAGTGCGTCCTTCGTTCCTGCGCGCGCCTGCGTTGCACCGGTCAGCGAAAGGTGCGCGCGCGCTGCGACCCGCTCGATGTCGGCGCGAAGCGGGGCGGCGTGCAGGGCGGTGGCGATCTCGAGCGCGCGGATCAGCTGCCGTTTCGCGGCCGCCCGCGCCTCCGCACCGCGCGCTGCCAGGAGGCCGGATGCTGCCCGCCAACGAGCGTATCCCTCGAGGGGCTCCGCGGAGCTGCCTGCCGCCCACGCATCCGCGGCATCGGACCACGCGGAGGGCTCGTCACGGCCAAGGACGCGATCGTGCTCGGCTTGGGCCAGCGCGACCCATGCGCCGAGGTGACGTCCCTCCCAGTGTCCCGGCGGAAGGCCCTCGACGACTGACTGGAGCTGGCCGAGATGGCGCGCGGCGCTGTCAGCCGCCTCTCGGACCTCGCGCTCGCGGCGTCGGCGACGAGCGCGGGCAGCGACGTCTGCCTCCGCTCGGATCGCCCAATAGTGAATCCACACTAGCGAGCTTGCCCACTGGTCGCGCTCCGCGAGCGCGCCCAACGCTTCATCCACCATGATTCGCACACTGGCGGGCTCACCACGAAACACCGCCAGCTGCGCTTTGATGCCGATGATCCCCGTGGCGAACTCTCCCTCGACGTCGCCCTCGACCAGGCGGTCAACAGCGGCAACATCCGAGGCTGCGCCATCGAGCTCGCCCCTCGTCATGTTCATGATCGCGCGCATGAGGTGGAAGTTGATGGCGTGCCAGCCGGCCACGCCGATCCGCTCCATTCGACGCAGGACTTGGTCGGCCTCGTCCCACCGACCGGCGTCGAAGAGAACGCTGGCGAGTACCGAGAGGACACTGATGCCTTCGGAGCGTGCGAAGCCGAGGCGATCGGCCTCGTCGAAGGCACGGCCGGCGGCCTCGACCGCCAGGTCAGTGCGTCCGGCCAGGTCGTGCACCTCGGCAACGTACTTCAGGGATCGAGGGATCTCGACAGAACCCGCGGTCTGGTTGGCTAGCTCATGTCCGTGTATTGCATCTTCGAGGGCCTGGTCGAGTGCGCCGATACCGACGCCAGCTGCCGCCCGCGTGACGTACGCGTTCGCCTCGATCTCGACGGAGCCGACGGCGCGCGCGACATCGATGGCCTCAGTGCATAGAGCGATCGCTTCGGCGTTGCTGGAGCCCGAAAGGTACTGTGCCAGGCCGGCGACTACTCGCGCCCTTTCCGCGGTCGGTGGATCCGCGGGCACCAGCCGGACCGCCTCGCGATAGGCGGCATCGGCCTGCGTGGTATCCGCGGCAAGGAGCGAGTAGCGGCCGAGCCGCTCGTGGAGAGCACCGGTGCGGATCGGGTCGTCTGCCGAAGCATCGATCGCCGACAGGATCAGCGTCACCGCCGACGTGTACGCCTGAGTGGCCGCGGCGGCGGCGGCTGCTCGCTCCATCAGGGCGATGCGGTCGATGCCGGTCGTCGTGCTCGCGGGGACTTGAGCCCAGAGGTCGATGGCTCGCTCGAGATGGGCCTGCGCTTCCGCGAAGGCATAGCCCCGCTCGGCTGCCTCGGCCGCCGCGATCGATGCAGCGAACGCCCGCGGCAGGTCCCCGGCCGCGAGCCAGTGATAGGCCAGCTCGGCGTCGGCTCCGGGGTCGGCCGGGCTGGCCGGATGCTCGGCGAGGCTCGTGGCGAAGGCGGCATGGAGGCGCGTGCGCTCAGTTGGCAACAGCTCGTGCTCGACGGCCTCCTGCACGAGCGCATGTCGGAACTGGTACCGGTCCTCGCCCTGGTCGCCGGTCTGCGCCACGAGCACATGCTGGGTGATCGCATCGCGCAGGGCCGCGGTGAGCCGATCCATCGGGACGCCGGTCACGTCCGCGAGTCGCGATCCCGAAACACTGCGCCCAGCAGCCGCGACCGTTCGCAGGATCCGCTGCGTCCCATCCGGCAGGTGCTCGACGCGGGTCAGCAGGACCTCGCGCAGCGTGCCGGGAAGGTCGGAGGCGGGAGCCTCGGCAGCGAGAAGCTCCTCAGCGAAGAACGCATTGCCTCCCGAGCGCCGAAACACGCTATCCGTCAGCGCAGCGGGCGGATCGGTCCCAAGGATCGCCCGCACCAACTCCGCCGTTTCGCTGCGGTCGAAGCGACGCAGGTCGACTCGTGCCACGCGGCCGCTCCGCCCAGCTTCGGCCAGGAAGGCATGCAGCGGATGCCGCCGGTCGACCTCGTCGCTGCGGAGCGTGCCGACCAATCGCAGCGCAGGTGCGCGCGCGTTTCGGATCAGGAACGAGAGCAAACCAAGCGTCGACCGGTCCGCCCAGTGCAGGTCCTCGAGCACGAGGACCATCGGTCGCTCCTCTGCGAGCCGCTCGAGGAGGCCCAGGATCAATTCGTGGATTCGACCTTGCTGCTGGCCGGAGCCTGCCTGACTGGACGAGCCAGACCCGCCGACGGCCGGGACCAGGGATGCGAGCTCCTCGCGTGCCGTCCCGAGCAGCAGATCCAGGTCCCGCTCCGATCGCCGACTGGCAAGGTCCCGCATCGCCTCGCGGATCGGCGCGAACGGGACGGTCCCGGCGCCAAGTGGGACGCAGCCGCCCGTGATCACGAGCGCGCCGGCCGACTCCGCCTGCTGGCCGACCTCGGTCACCAGCCGCGTCTTGCCGACGCCGGCCTCCCCGACCACCAGGACAAGCGCCGGCGCGGCACCCGACGAGGCGATGACGGCGGCAGTCATCGTCTCGAGCTCGGTGCGCCGGCCGACGAAGGTCGGGCTGGATACCCGCGCCATGGCTGCCATTCTAGGAATCGGTCCCAGCGGCTCGGCCATGGCGCGAGCGCGGCGTGCATGGCTCCGCGATCGTTTGCTACGGCGCCTCGATCTGGATGGAGTCGAAAATCGCTTCCAGCTCATCGAGCACTTCGGACGGGGCATCCGGGGCCGCCCCGGCCGTGATCACCAGCCGATCGCCGTTGACGTCCAGGATCCAGAGGGTCTCGCGAACGTCAGGTCCGGGCGGTGGCTTGGCGTCGGAGCCGCCGATCGGCCACAGGACTGCCTCTCCACCGGTGCAGGAGTCCCACGGCCCTCCGGCGGTGAGCTCCACCCGGCTTCCACTGAACCCGTCCACGGCCACGTCTTCCGGAGTCGTCGCCTCCAGCCCGGGGACGTCGTCCAGCGCCGCGGCAAGGTCACCCGCGGTCGGGCCGAAGGTCGGGTCGCGCAAGCCGAGTTCGCGCGCGCATGGATCGACGTACAAGCGGTCGACATTCCAGAAGCCGAGCACCGCCCCGTCTCCCCAGACTAGGCCGGGGACGCGAACCTTCTGCCACCCGTCGGGAATGGTTATGGTGATTCGGAACGGTTGGACCTCGGTGATCACATAGGACCCGGCGGCCACCTCGTCGCCCTCTGGCTGATCGTCGAAGAGCGGCGTGGAAGGCGACGGAGACGCCGGCTGTGGGGACGTCGAGTCGGTGGGATCCGGCCCGGCAGCGTTCTGGCCGACGAGCGCGTGGCATCCCGTAACGGCAGCGGCGAGGACCGCCACCAATGCAAGTGCGATCCGCTTCGCGTTGATCATGAATGCGTACCTCCGCGGCCGCCCGAGCGGGCGGCCGGCTTGGGGGGAGTCGGCTCCGACCGACTCGGTCATTCGGCCGCGACGTCGATCCCGCCGCGCGATCAGATCCCGCCCGAGTTATCGGACCAATCGAAGGTCGGGGGCTCGACCCCGCGCAGTGCCTCGAAATGCGCGACGCCGGCGGCACCGATGAGCTGGACGAGGTCCTGGCGGAACTCGACGAACAGTCGGATGTCACCTCGCTGGGCGGCCGCATCCATGTTGCCGAGCAGGCGCGTCAGCTGCGTTGTCGGCGCGACCGCTTCTTGAGCGGCGGAATCGCCCGAGTCTCCGGGAGCCAGTGCGATCACCGACGCGGACGCGACGGCGCCGATGGTCGTGCCGACGACGAAGACGAGGGCGACCGGCAGCCACGCGATGCGCGGGCTTGCCGTCGGCCGAACTGTGGCTGTTGCGGTGGACATGAGATGGCTCCTCTCGCTGGGCTGGGCGGTTGCGAGCTGGGTCGCCGCATCCGGCCGTTGCATGCGACGAGGCTCGCGTTCGTCCATCCCAATCGCATCGGGAGAAGTCCGCGGTTCTCGGTTCGCGGCCACTCAGATTCGCGGGCGGACAACCGCAGGCCGTCGGCCGGCTCACGATGACGAGAGAGAGGGGTTTGTACGGAATCCGAACGGTCCGTATACTCATGGCCGCCCTCCGGGGCGGGGGAACCCGAGTCGCCACAACGCTCGAGCCTGACGGAGGAACCTGATTGGCAGACCCTGCTCGTTCGATCCTCGTCGTCGACGACGAGGCGGAGATCCGCAATCTCCTGACCGACCTCCTGAAGGATGCCGGCTACAAGTCGCGTCACGCGACGACGGGCGCCGAGGCCATCGAGGCGGTGGGCAAGGGCATGCCCGACCTCGTGATGATGGACGTCAAGCTCCCCGACCAGGACGGTCTCGCCGTCCTGCGGCAGCTGAAGCGCGAGCATCCGGACCTCGAGGTCATCGTGATGACCGCCTACGGCGGCAGCTCATCGGCCATCAAGGCCATGGAGCACGGGGCGTACGACTACGTCACGAAGCCGTTCGAGATGGACGACCTGCTCGCCACCCTGAAGCGGGTCTTCGAGCACGCCGACATGAGCAACGAGGTCTCGGCACTGCGGCTCGAGCTGGGCAAGAGCGCAGCCGATCGCGAGCGCATCGTCGGCAGCTCGAAGCCGATGCTGGAAGTGTTCAAGCTCATCGGCAAGGTGGCCGGGTCGGACGCGACCGTCCTCATCACCGGCGAGTCCGGCACCGGCAAGGAGCTGGTGGCGGAGGCGCTGCATCGGTCCAGCAAGCGCAACCCTCACCCGCTCGTGAAGGTCAGCTGCGCGGCGCTGCCGGAAACGCTGCTCGAGACCGAGCTGTTCGGCCACGAGAAGGGCTCGTTCACCGGCGCGATGACGATGCGCAAAGGCCGCTTCGAGACCGCCAACAAGGGCACGATCTTCCTCGACGAGATCGGCGAGATGACGATGGCGACCCAGACGAAGCTGCTGCGCATCCTCCAGGAGCGCGAGTTCGAGCGGATCGGCTCCAACTTGCCGATCAAGATCGACATCCGCGTGATCACCGCCACGAACCGCGACCTGGCGGCGGAGGTCGACAGGAACCGCTTCCGCGAGGACCTCTACTACCGGCTCAATGTGATCCACATCCACATGCCGCCGCTGCGCGACCGCAAGGAGGACATCCCGCAGCTGGTCGAGCACTTCCTCGTGAAATACCGATACGAGCCCGGAGCCATCCCGACGGCCATCACCGAGGAGGCGCTGACCCGCCTCGTCGACTACGACTGGCCAGGAAACGTTCGCGAGCTCGAGAACGCGGTCGAGCGCGCAGTCGTGCTGGCCCGCGGTAACCCGATCACCGTCGAACACCTGCCGTTCGATGGCAATCGCCAGTCGGAGGTCTCGCCCAAGAGCATGGCCGCGCGCCGGACGAAGCTCGACAAGGAGACCGCCGAGCTCGACGACCGTCGCCAGGCACTCGAGGAGGACGAAGCGGACGTCGCCGCGACAGCCGAGAACAGCAATGGTGCAGGCACGCTGAAAGACCGTGTCGCCGATCTCGAGCGCCAGCTGATCAAGGAGGCGCTGGAGCGCGCAGGAGGCAACCGCACGAAGGCGGCGGAGGAGCTTGGAATCTATCGGCGCCTGCTGTACGCCAAGATCAAGGAATACGGCCTCGAGGAATAGCCTGGCCGCCGATGCGAACGATGACGTTTACCGCCAGCGCACGGGCGCGCCCGCGCGGCGGGATCGCGATCGCCCTGCCGTTCGACCCGGCCGAGGTATGGGGCGAGCGGGATCGCTACTACCTCGCCGGCACCATCGGGTCGTACCCGATGCGTGCGGTAGTGACGCCCGCCGACGGCGAGCCCACCCTGACGTTGGGCCCTGCATGGTGCCGCGACCCACGGGTCGGACCTGGCGCATCGGTCCGGGTCAGCCTCCATCCGGAAGGACCGCAGCTCGATACGATCGCCGCCGACCTGGCCGATGCGCTGCAGGCGGAGCCGCGCGCGCGGCGCTTCTTCGAGTCGCTCGCGACGTTTTACCGCAAGGCCTTCGTGGTCTGGGTCGATGGAGCGAAGCGACCCGAGACGCGGACGAAGCGGGTCGAGGAGACGATCAGGGCGCTCAAAGCGGGTCGCCGGGAACACTGAGGCCGGGGCCGATCAATCGGGCGACCTCTCACACTTCGGCCGCTCTTGTCGATCCTTGCCTCATCCGTCGGGCTGCACCTCGCACGAGCGCCGTTCGTGTCAAGTCTTGCCCGATCTATCGGCCTCCCCGGTCCGCGCCCCGCGAGGCTCGTTGGAGTCGCGCCCGAGGACGAACCAGACGGCGTGCACCGGGACGTCGCCGGCGTTGGCGAGCCGGTGCGGCGTCGTCGAGTCGAGCGAGATGGCGTCTCCGGGCTCGAGCAGGTACTCGCGGAAGCCGATCGTGACCTGGAGCGTGCCCGACAGGACGTAGCCCCACTCGTGGCCGGCGTGGCGCTGGAAGGCGTCGGCCGGTGATGAGGCGCCGCCAACCTCGTAGATGACGTACAGGAACTCAACCCCGGGCTCCGAAACGGTCGTCAGCCGCTCCCACAGCACCCCGGACGCAAGGCGGATGCGGTGGCGCTCGCTACCGCGCTGGATCGGATCGGCGGCCGACGCCCGGGGCGCCGCGAGCCGCCGCTCGTTGAAGAGAAGCTCATCAAGCGAGACGTCGAGCTCGGCGACCATGGCGTACAGGGTCGAGACCGATGGGTTGGCGAGGCCACGTTCGATCTGGCTGATGAGGCTCGGGGAGCATCCCAGTCGGTCGGCGAGGTCGCGCAGGCTGAGGCCGCGCTCGTTGCGGCGCGCACGAAGCTGCTCTCCAATGTCGGGGTGGTCCGGCCGCGGCCCGCGGCCGGCATCGGTCCCCTCGAGGGAGCTCACGTCGTCATCCAGCCGCCATCCACGCGCAGGTCGATCCCGTTGGCGGCGGGGTTCTCGAGGAGGAATCGCACGGCATCGACGACGTCCGCCATCCGGTTCAGCCGCTTGGTCGGCGTCCGCGCCAGGAACGCACTGAGGTCCTTTCCGGCCCAGAACGGACTGTCCTCGACGATGCCTGGGTGGATGGCGTTGACCCGGATCGGCGCGAGCTCCCACACGAGGGTGCGGGTAAGGCCGACGATGCCACCGTTGACCGTCGACACGGTGGTCGAGCCCGGATACGGCCGCTCCTTGGCGAGTCCCCCAAAGAGGACGATGGCGCTCTCGTCGCCCAGCCGATCCCGCAGCGATGCGACGACCTCGGCATAGCCGACGAGCTTGAGCGTGACGAGGTGGATCGCCCGTTCGATGCTGTAGTCGCTGATCCGGTTGTCGTCGCGGTCGATGGCCACCGCCACGAGAAAGCGCACCGGGCCGACAGCCGCCAGCGCGTCGCGGATCGTCTCGGGCTTCGCGAGGTCAAGGCCGATGCCGGAGGTGTCGCCGCCGATCTCGCTCGCCGCGGACCCGGCGCGATCCGCATCGGTCGCGCTGATGACGACCTTCGCGCCGGCGTCGGCGTAATGCTTCGCGACCTGGCGCCCAATCCCCCGGTTGCCGCCGATGACGACGACGCACCCGTCGGCTGCCATGCTCAATCGACTCCTTCCTCGAAGCGCTTCCAATGGTCGACCCACCGATACGAATGCCGCTCGGGCGGCTGCGGCGCCTGGGTCTCGATCCATCGGACCCGGCCGCTGCCGGTGTTGAAGAACCCGTGGGTGCTGCCGACGCCCGAGAAGACCACGTCTCCCGCGCGAATCGTGTGCTGCCGACCGTCGAGCTCGGCCTCGATCTCTCCCTCCAGGAAGAAGTAGGTCTCCTCGAATGGGTGGTCGTGCACCTGGGCCGATCCGCCCGGCTCGTAGTCGACGGTGAAGACCGTGAGCAGCTCGGCGCCGAAGACGCGATCCACGAGCATCTTGACACTGATGCCGCTGTAGACGGTCAGGGCGGTATCGCGCCCGGCGGGCGTTCGGCCACGGGCCGGATCGGTCAGGGCCAGCGCTTCAGCCTGGGGCGGTGTGCCGTCGTAATGCCCGACGAGCTTGAGGCGAGGATCACCGAACGGCGGGCGCTGAGCCCGGTCCGCGAAGGCGTCGAGGTCGAACGGAACGGCTGAGAAGAAGGTGTCGCGGCGACCGGCGTCCGGCGGCAGGCGCAGGGGGGTGTTGACCGACAGGTAGCGGGTGTGGTCAGACCCGGCGTTGGCGAGCGCGTGCCAGGTCCCGACCGGTATGAGCGCGTAGTCGCCCTGCGCAAGCCGATGGACATGCCCGTCGATCTCGAGCAGCGGCTCGCCGGCAAGCACGTACAACGACTCCTCGAACGAGTGGAAGTGGCGCTGGAGCCACCCTCCAGGAGCGAGCGCACCGACCGCCAGTTCTGTGTGGACGGCGCCCTGTTCGGGGCCGACGACGACCGAGCGCGAGAGCTCCCGCATCGTCCGCGAATCTGGGAACGGACGGTCGGTGAAGGACCAGTCGACGGCGGCGACGTGGTACGCCATGCGGGCCTGCCCTCGGTGCGGATCGTCCAGCCACATTGAACATCGGAGCACCGTCGTCGGCAACCCTGGGAGGCTGAGCCTCTGGACGCGTGCACTACCATTGAAACTCCAGCCGGACGCCACGAGGGACGCCGCGCATGTCCAGACCGATCGCCTCACCGGGCCTGATGAACGTCGACTGGGAGGAGCGGGTCAACACCGAGCGGCTCCGCACCTACCGATTCGCACGCGCCCGCCAGGCCCTCGAGACCTCCGATCTCGGCGCGCTCCTGCTGTTCGACTTCAACAACATCCGCTACGTCACGTCCACCCACATCGGGGAGTGGGCGCGCGACAAGATGACGCGCTTCGCGCTCCTCACGCGCGGCGGCGAGCCGCACCTGTGGGACTTCGGATCGGCAGCGAAGCACCACCGGCTGTACTGCCCGTGGCTGCCTCCGGAGAACATCCGTGGCGGGATGATCGGTCTGCGCGGAGCCGTGGCGCCGGAGGCCGGCCTCTTCGACGGCGCGGCGAAGGAGATCGCCGAGATCCTGCGCGCCGAGGGCGTGGCCGGCATGCCGGTCGGCGTCGACATCGTCGAGCCGCCGATGCTCGCCGCCCTGGAGGCCCAGAAGGTCACCGTCAAGGACGGCCAGCAGACGATGCTCGACGCTCGGGAGGTCAAGTCGGCCGACGAGATCATGCTGCTGAATATCGCCTGCGCAATGGTCGATGGCGCGTACCAGCTCATCGCAGAGCGGCTGAAGCCGGGCATCCGCGAGAGCCAGCTCGTCGCCGAGGTCACGAAGGCGCTGTTCGACATGGGCAGCGAGCACGTCGACAACATCAACGCCGTCTCCGGCGAGCGCTGCTCGCCGCACCCGCACGTCTTCAGCGACCGGCTCATCCGTCCTGGTGACCAGGCCTTCTTCGACATCATCCAGACCTTCACCGGGTACAAGACCTGCTACTACCGCACCTTCGTCGTCGGGCATGCATCCGACGCGCAACGCGACGCGTACAAGCGGGCGCGGGAGTGGATCGACAAGAGCATCGAGCTGATGAAGCCGGGCGTGACGACCGACAGGGTCGCATCGGTCTGGCCGAAGGCACAGGAGTTCGGGTTCGACTCGGAGATGGAGTGCTTCGGGCTCCAGTTCGGCCACGGCGTCGGCCTCTTCCTCCACGAGCGGCCGATCATCAGCCGCCTCAACTCGCTCTCGAATCCGATCGAGCTGAAGGAGGGGATGGTCATCGCGCTGGAGACCTACTGCCCGGCCAAGGACGGCTATTCCGCGGCGCGGATCGAGGAGGAGGTCGTCATCACCGCCGGCGAGCCGCAGGTGATCACCCGCTTCCCGTCGCAGGAGCTCTTCGTGGCGAATGCGTACTGATATGACCGATGTGGGCGCCGCGGCGCCCGACGACCTCGACCGCGGGCGGCGTCTGTGGATGTACCGCACGATGCTCGCCTGCCGCCTCTTCGAGCAGCGCACCCACGAGCTCTTCCTGGCCGGGCTGGTGCGCGGGACGACGCACCTCGGGATCGGGCAGGAGGCGGTGGCCGCCGGCTTCGCCGCCGCGATGCGCGACGACGACTGGACCTTCTGCACCTACCGCGGCCACAACCACACGCTCGCCCGCGGCGTCCCGATGGAGCCCGTGCTCCTCGAGCTCGTCGGCAAGCAGGGCGCGCTGATGGGCGGCAAGGGCGGCTCGATGCACCTCACCTCGGTCGAGCACGGCGTGATGGGTTCGTACGCGATCGTCGGCGCGCACCTGCCGATCGCCGTGGGGGCGGCGTGGTCGTCGCAGTACCGCGGGAGCGGACAGGTGGCGGTCTGCTTCTTCGGCGACGGGACGACGAACATCGGCTCGTTCCACGAGGCGCTGAACATGGCCGTCGTGTGGAAGGCGCCGGTCGTCTTCGTGTGTGAGAACAACCAGTACATGGAGTACACGCCGATCGGCTCGGTCACCGCGGTCGAGCGCCCCGCGGCCGACCGGGCCTCGGCGTATGGCCTCGAGCCGCTGGTCGTCGACGGCAACGACGTCGAGGCGGTCCATGCGATGGCGGCCGCCACGATCGAGCGGGCGCGCGCCGGCGATGGTCCGTCCCTAGTCGAGGCCGTGACGTACCGCCACGGCGGCCACTCGCGCGCCGACCCGGGAACCTATCGGCCGGAGGAGGAAGTCAAGGCCTGGCTGGCGCGGGATCCCCTTCCAGCGCATCGGTCCCGCCTGCTGGAGGCCGGCGTCCCGGAGGCCGACCTCGACGCCCTGGAGAGAGAGGTCCGCGCCGAGGTCGACGCCGCCGAGAGGGTCGCGCGCGAGGCGCCCGATCCAGATCCCTCGGTGGCGACGACGCAGCTCTGGGCAGATGGAGGCTCCGAATGGCGGAGCTGACGTATCGACAGGCAGTGGCGCGCGGGATCGCGCAGGAGATGGAGCGCGACCCGTCGGTCGTCATGCTCGGCGAGGACATCGCCGCGGCCGGTGGTGTGTTCAAGACCACCGAAGGCCTGCTCGCGCAGTTCGGGCCCGATCGGGTGCGCGACACGCCGATCAGCGAGCAGGCGATCATCGGTGCGGCCATGGGCGCCGCGATGACCGGACTGCGCCCGGTGGCCGAGCTGATGTTCAGCGACTTCTTCGGCGTTGCCTGGGACATGATCGCCAACCAGGTCGCCAAGACCCGTTACATGACCGATGGACAGGTCGCCCTGCCGCTCGTGATCCGCACGGCCAACGGCGGCGGGCTGCGGTTCGGCGCGCAGCATTCGCAGTCGATCGAGAACTGGGCGATGGCCGTGCCGGGCCTGAAAGTCGTGGCTCCGTCGACGCCGGCCGACATGGTGGGGTTGATGGCCGCGGCGATCCGCGACCCCGACCCGGTCATCGTGTGCGAGCACAAGGCCCTCTTCGCCGACAAGGCCGACGTCCCCGACGGCGAGCTTCTTCAGCCGCTCGGGCAGGCGAAGGTGGTCCGCGAAGGGACCGATGCGACCGTCGTCGCGCTCGCCGCAATGGTGCCGCGCGCACTGGCTGCCGCCGAGACGCTCGCGGCCGATGGGATCTCGGTCGAGGTGATCGACCTGCGAACGCTCGTGCCGCTCGACGTCTCCACCGTCCTCGCGTCGGTGGGCAAGACGACGCGGCTGTTCACCGTCGAGGAGAACCCGCGGCTGTGCGGCTGGGGTGCCGAGGTCGTCTCGATCGTCGCCGAGGAGGCTATCTACTCGCTCGACGGGCCGGTGGTGCGGATCACGACGCCGCACATCCCGCTCGCCGCGAACCCGATCCTCGAGGACGCGCAGATGCCGTCCGCGGAGCGCATCGCCTCGACGATCGCCACGACGCTCGAGGCGACGCGATGAAGGTCGCCGTCGTCGGCACCGGCCGGATGGGATCGGCGATGGCACGTGCCATCGCCCGCGGTGGAGCGGACCTGACGCTCTACAACCGGACGCCGGACCGGGCGCGGGCGCTGGCGGACGAGCTCGGCGCATCGGTAGCAGGCTCAGCGACCGAGGCGGCGGCTGAGGCGGACGTCGCGATCACGATGCTCGCCGACGGCGACGCGGTGCGCGCGACCTGGGAAGGGCCCGACGGGCTGGTGGCGGGCGCGCACGACGGTGGGGTGCTCGTCGACATGAGCACCGTCCCGCCGGACACGCTGGCGCCCTTCGAGGCCGCGGTGCGCGAGCGCGGCTCCGGCATCCTCGACGCTCCAGTGTCCGGAAGCACGGTGCTGGCCGAATCGGGCCAGCTGACGATCATGGCCGGCGGCACGTCCGATGACCTCGAGCGAGCGCGACCGGCGCTCGACCTGGTGTCGCGAGGGATCACCCACGTCGGGCCACTCGGCTCCGGCGCCGCGCTGAAGCTGGCGGTCAACGCCCTGATCTTCGCGATCAACAACAGCCTGGGCGAGGCGCTCGTCCTCGCCGAGCGCGCTGGGATCGACCGCGACGTCGCCTACGACGTCTTCGTGGGGTCTGCCGCCGGCGCGCCGTTCGTCGGCTACAAGCGCGACGCTTTCGTCACGCCGGACTCGATCCCCGTTGCGTTCTCGATCGACCTGGCGCTCAAGGACCTGCGACTGATCATCGACCTCGCGGACCGCCTCGGCGTCTCGGTGTCCCAGGCGCGGATGAACCAGCGAGATCCTCGAGGAGGCATCCGCGCGGCTCGGTGGCGGACGTGACGCATCGGCCGTGGCGGTCCACCTGCGCGAGCGGGTGACGGAGGGGGCGACGACGTGAATCCAACGGTAGCGGGCAATCATCGGTGCAATGAAGGAGACCGAACCTGTGACTGAACGTACCCTCATCCGCGGCGGAATCGTGCTCACCCAGGACGACTCGCTCGGCGAGATGGCCGGGGCCGACGTCCTCGTCGAGGGCGATCGCATCGCAGAGGTGGGCAAGAGCCTGAGCGCCGAAGGCGCGCGAGTGATCGAGGCCGACGGCGACATCGTCATCCCCGGGTTCGTCGACACCCATCGCCATACCTGGGAGACGTCCATTCGAACATCGGCACCTGACTACACGCTGGGCGCGTACTTCGGCGCCATCCTCGACAAGTTCGCGCCGAACTACCGGGCCGATGACGTCTACGCCGGAATCTCTGGGGCTCGCTGGAGTGCCTGAACGCGGGCATCACCACACTCGTGGACTGGTCGCACATCATGAACACGCCCGATCACGCCGACGAGGCCGTGCGCGGGCTGCGCGAGAGCGGGATCCGATCGGTCTTTGCCTTCGGCTTCCCGAACACGTCGATCCAGGACTGGTGGTTCGGACCTGACTACGGCGGCTCGGTCGAGCGCATCAACGGCGACGAGGCGCGCAGGGTGCGCTCGCAGTACCTCTCCGATGACTCCGGGTTGATCACGATGGCGCTCGCCACGCGTGGCACGAACTTCTGCAAGGAGGACGTCGTCCGCTTCGAGTGGGAGCTGGCCAAGGAGCTCGGCATCAACATCACGGTCCACGTGGCGATGGACCGATTCGGCTACACGAAGATGCAGCTCCGCAAGCTCCAGGAGATGGACCTGCTGTACCCGAACACGACGTATATCCACTCGTCGCACCTCCTGCCCGATGAGTGGCAGCTGGTGCAGGACTCCGGCGGGAATGTTTCGCTGGCTCCGCAGATCGAGCTGCAGATGGGCCACGGCTGGGCGCCGGCACAGACGGCCTCGAATCTCGGCATTCCGGTCGGGCTGTCCTCGGACGTCGCCACGACTGCGTCCTCGGACCAGTTCACGCAGATGCACGCCATCTTCGGGTCGGAGCGGGCACGGCGGCACTCGGTTGCGTGGGACGAGGACCTCGACGGCAACACGCCGACGCCCGACCTCATCGACTCGCGCCAGGTGCTGCGCTGGGCGACGTTGGAAGGCGCGATCGTCGCGGGCGTCGGCGATCGGACCGGCTCGCTCACGCCGGGCAAGAAGGCCGACATCGTGGTCATCGACGGCTCGGCCGTGAACGTGGCCCCGATCATCGACCCCGTGGGGGCCGTCGTGTGCGCCGCGGACATCTCGAACGTGCGGACCGTGCTGGTGGACGGGAGAGTCGTGAAGGATGACTTCAAGCTTCTCGCCGACCTCGACGCTCCGCGCCGCGCCGTCGAGTCCTCGCGCGATTACCTCGTCGGCAAGTTCGGGGAGCCGGAGCCCGGCTGGCTCGCCCGGGAGCCGGCCACCACGACCTGACGACCCTCTCGCCGCCGATAGATCGGGCTACATCTCGCCTGAGATTCGCTCGTGCCGAGTTCTGCCCGCTCCATCGGTTGATTCCCCGCATAAGCGTCGTTCGCGTCGAGATCTGCCCGATCTATGGGCGGCCAGCGGGATCCGACCACCGGCTCTCTCGATAAGCAGCTAGTAAGGGTTCGGCAGCCACAATCCCGGCCATGGCGCGTCGGAAGCGAGGACGTGAGAGGGCGATCGCGCAAGGATTCAAGCTCGGCCAGAGCATCCGAGTGGCTCGCGGGATCGCAGGCTTCAGCCGCGACGAGGCGGCGCGCCGCGCGGGCCTGGCGCGCTCGACGTGGGATCGGCTCGAGGCTGGGTCCCCATCGGTCACGCTAGCCACGATTGCGGCTGCCACGGACACGATCGGCCTCGATCTGGTCTGCCAAGCCTTCCCGGGTCACGGGCCGAGCTTGCGCGACAGTGGTCAGCTCGGCATGGCTGAGCGGTTGCGATCGATCGCCAGCCCGGTCTGGCGCGTCAGCCTCGAGGAACGTGCGGGCGAGCGCGGCGAGGCCATCGACTTGGTTTTCTGGGGTCCATCCGAGGTTCTGGCCGTCGAAATCGAACGTCTCATGCTCGACTGGCAAGCCCAGTACCGTCGCGCATCGATCAAGCGGGCATGGCTGGCCGAGCAGACCGGGCTGCAGGTCCGACTTGTCATCGTGATCGCCGAAGCTGAGCGGAACCGGGTCGCGATGAGTCAACACATTCCCCTCATCCGCACGGTCATGCCAGTCGGCTCGCGAGGCGTACTCGCAGCGATCCGGTCCGGTGAACCGCTGGGATCTGACGGGCTGTGCTGGCTCAGGCATCCGAAGGGCCGATAGATGAGGCGAAATCCGTGATGAAGCTCGCTCATTCAGACGACTGCCCGATAGATCAGGCGAGATCTCGATCCTGGGCGCGTCACGCGGGATTCAGCCCGATATATCGGCGGCGATGAGGGCAGGTGGGACCGAAGCAGCCCGGTGGTATCCTTCTTGCCCTTCCCCGGAATGAGCATCACGCACGAAGGGACGCTATCGCCATGTTCAGCCGCGTTCGGATCGCGATCCGCTTCTTCTTCGTCGGGCTGGCCGTCGGCGTCCTGCTGGCGCCTCGCAGCGGCGAAGAGACCCGGCGCCTGCTGCGCGAGAAGGCGGACAGCCTTCTGAACGACGTCCTCGACGCCGCCAGCCTCGGCACAGGCGCCTCGAGCCCACCGCCGAAGCCTGCTGCCGCAACCGCAGAGGCGACCGATACCGACGAGGGCGGCGCAGCCCCGAAGCGGTCGACGCGCGGAAACGGCGGTAAAACCCGAGCGACGTCGTCGACGGCCGCCAGCGAAGCGGGCGTCTAGACCCGGCGCCCAACCGACCACCGACCGATGCGCTGGCCGCGGCTCCCGCGGCGGCGCCGGCACTGGCGCGCCCCTTCCGGACCACCTGATCCGTCGCGCGATCGGGCGCGGATGGTCGCCGAGCAGCTCGAGGCGCGTGGCATCAACGATCCCGAGATCCTCGAGGCGTTCCGCGCCGTCCCGCGCCATGCCTTCGTTGAGGGCGAGGAGCCCTACGGCGACCACGCCATGCCCGTCGGATCGGGGCAGACGATCAGCCAGCCGTACGTCGTCGCGCGCATGACCCAGCTGGGACGGCCACGCGACGGGTGGCGGGGCGCGCCGACGCTCGAGGTCGGCACCGGCTCGGGCTACCAGGCCGCGATCCTCGCCGAGCTGGGCGCCGACGTGACGAGCATCGAGCGGCACGAGGCCCTCGCGAGTGACGCGCAACGCAGGCTCGAGGGGGCCGGCTACGAGAGCGTGAAGGTCGTGGTCGGCGACGGCACCGAGGGCTGGCCGGCGGGCGCGCCGTATCGGTCCATCCTGGTCACGGCGGGCGGCCCATCGGTTCCGCAGCCGCTCCTGGAACAGATCCACCCCGACGGAGGCAGGCTGGTGATGCCCGTGGGCGGTCGAGAGCACCAGCTGCTGACACTCGTCGAGCGCAACGGCGAGACCTGCGCAGCTCGGAGCTCGAACCGGTGGTGTTCGTGCCACTCATCGGCCACTATGGCTTGCGCGCCGACTGAGCAAGCACGTGGCACGGAGCGTGCAACCGGGGGCACGGGAGGTGAACCGACGATGACCTACGACCGGAACCCGAACGATCCGACGAACCCGCCGCCGCCCGCAGACGACACGGACGTCGTCGAGCAGCAGGCACCGCCACCCGCGGCCTACACGCCACCGCCACCCGCGGCGTCCACGCCACCGCCACCCGCGGCCTACACGCCACCGCCACCCGCGGCCTCCACGTCACCGCCACCCGCGGCCTACACGCCACCGCCAGCCGCGGCGACCAACGTGAACGTCTCCGACACCGGCACCGGGTACGTGTCGACGGGGCCTGGTGCGCTCTACTACGCGCGGCGGATCGTGTCGCTCCTGTTCGGGATCCTGTTCGTCCTGCTCATCGTGCGGATCGTGTTGCTCCTGCTGGTCGCCAACCCGGGCAACGACATCGTCGACTTCGTCTACTCGGTGACCGAGCCGTTCGTCGCGCCCTTCCGCGGCATCTTCCAGTTCGACCAGGTCGTGTCGGGCGACGCAACCTTCGACATCGCCGCACTCGTGGCGCTCATCGGCTGGTTGCTCATCTACCTGCTGATCATGGCCATCCTGCGCATCGGGGACCGCAGCGCCAGGGACTGACAGTGGCGTCGCGGGACCCATGCCTGTTTCGGCGGCACATTGCCGCTGTCATGAGATATAGCAGTAGTGATATATCCGATGACAGTTTGGTCACCGACCGCAGAAGCTCAGCGCTCGCCCGCGACTGCTAGAGCGGCGGAAGCTCGAGCGCGCCACGCTCCTCGGGCGTGGCCGTCGAGCCTCGGTCGCCGTTGAGCAGCACGCCCGCGCGGGCAAGCTCCTCGTCGTAGACCTCCTGGATTCGGCGCACCTGGGCGTCGATGCTGAACCGATCGGCCACGGTCCGGCGTCCGGCCTCACCCAGGCGGCGACGGAGATCCGGGTCGCGCAGCAGATCGACGATCGCGTTGGCGAGCGCGGGCGGGTCGCCGGGTGGGACGAGGAGCCCGTCGACGCCATCGGTCACCACCTCGGGTATGCCGCCGACGTCGCTGGCGACGACCGGCACGCGGCGAGCCATCGCCTCGAGGAGCGAGATGCCCTGCGCCTCGCGCAGCGACGGCAGGACGGCGATCGTGAGATCCGCGGTCAAGGCCGAGACGTCGTCGCGACGGCCGGTGAAGACGATCTTCCTGGCGACCGCGACTCCCAACGACGCGGCCTGGGAGCGGAGCGCACCGGCCTCGGAGCCCTCGCCAATGACCGCCAGCCAGGTCTCCGGTGCCGCGCGCAGGACCGCCGGCATCGCGTCGATGAGGAACCGGTGCCCCTTCTCCGGCTCGAGCCGGGCGACCACACCGAGCAGCGGGGCGGACGGCGAGATGAACTCGCCGCGCAGCGCGCACGGCCGGACCGGTCCGGTGAAGCGCGACAGGTCGATCCCGTTCGGGACGACGGCGAAGCGGGCGCCATCCCGGCCCTCGGCGCGGACCTTGCGCGCGATCGCGTCCGACGGGACGATCAGCCGATCCATCGACGGGGTGAGCGACGCCAGCAGCCGCACGTCCTCGGGGGAGCGGACGCGTGACGAGTGGACGGTGGCCACGATCACCCCGGTGCCGGCCGCGACCGCCGCCCGCGTGCCGATGACCTCGGCGCGGAACATGTGCGCGTGCACGAGGTCGATCTCCTCGCGGCGCAACCAGGCGGCGAGCTCGCGGATGGCCAGCTCGTCATCGGTCTCGTCGAGAACCTCCACCGGGACGCCCAGCGAACGGAGCCGCTGAACGGCCGAGCCGGCCGAGAGGGAGAGCGCGCGGACCTCGTAGCGGGATCGGTCGAGGCCGAGCAGCAGGCCGGTGTAGCTCTCTTGGGCGCCGCCGCTGCCGCCGGTCGCCAGCAGCTGGAGGACGCGCGGGCGCGGATGACTTCGAGACCGATGGATGCGCCGATGGCGCGTGTAGGCCGCGCCGGCGATCGCGCTTTCGTGATCGGGCTGTCTCACATGGCCGATGCTAGCCGGACACGGCCGACGTGGCGTTCGGGGCCCCCGTCACGAAGTCAGTCGGCGTGCCAGACGTCATACGCCTCGCCGACGACCGTGTCGAAGCGCAGCCCCATGAGCACGATCCCGGCGAAGCCGGACTCACGCGCGCAGCGAGCCGCCTCCTTGGCCGTGGCCCAGCCGACGGCGCGTGCCTCGTCGTCGGGCAGGCCGTGCAGCCGCTCGCGCAGCGCATCCGACACGGGCAACGCGCCGACGGACTCCAGTCGTTTCACCCATCGCTCGCTCATGGGTGGGGTGATCTCGAGATAGACCGGCGGGTCGTCAGGCAACCGCTCCAGCCGGGCGGCGACATCCGGCACGGATGACGGATCCATGACCGGCCCCGTCGTGAAGAACTGCCCGCCGACCTCGACGCGGCGGCGGAACATCCATCGGCGCGAGCGGGTGCTCATCCCGACCTCGAACTCGATCGGCGCGACCGACTCCTGGAGCGCGCGCAGGTACTCGACGATCTCGTAGCTGTTGCTCCAGTGCTCGACCTCCGGAAGCATGTCGCCCTGCACCACCAGGAACGACTGGACGCCGTTGGCGATCGCGCCGCGCACCTCCGACTCGATGGCGAGGATGTTCCGGTCGCGGGTCGAGCAGACCACCGTCGGACGAACCTCGGGGACGTCGTGGGTGATGCGGGCCGCGAACGCGTACGGCGAGACCCTGACCTGCTTGAACGGGTTGTCGGTGATGAGGACGTCTTTCCATCGGCCATGGAGCTCGAGGTGGGTCATGTTCGGCAGCTGTGGGGGGTTGACCTCGACCATCTCGACCCAGTCGCGCGGCTTCGAGAGCTTCAGCGGGCGGGCTTCCCCGTTGCCCACCGCGTGTGGGTGCTCGTGCTCGGCTCCGCTACCCACCGTTCCGCATCTCGCGCGCGGCCGAGACCATGTCGCTGAGCTGGCGCTCGATCTCCTCCCAGCGCCTGGTCTTGAGGCCGCAATCCGGGTTCACCCACAGGTCGCCCGTGTCCATGAACTCGCGGAAGTGGTGCAGCCGCTCGGACATCACCGCCGACCCCGGCGTATGGGGCGAATGGACGTCGAAGACGCCCGGACCGATCTGGAGATGCCCATCTGAGAAGAGCCCGTAGAACTGGCGGATGTAGGAGTCGTCCTTCGAGCGGCTGAACTCGATCGACGCGACGTCCACGCCCGCGTCCGACCACAGCGGCACGATGTCGCCGAAGTCTCCGTAGCACATGTGCGTGTGCATCTGGACATGGGCCGGCTGGTTGAAGACGTGGTTGAGCGCCGCCCGAACGCCCCGGCTGTAGATCTCGCGCAGATGCGGCGCGTCCTCGGTCGGGAGCGGCCAGCGCTCGCGAACGGCGGGCTCGTCGACCTGGATGATGCGGGCTCCTGCGTCGACGAGGTTGCGGACCTCCTCGGCGATGGGCTGGGCGACGGCCCAGAACAGCCGATCGTCGGGAACGCCGGGCGGGCGGAAGCTCCAGTTCACGATCGTGACCGGTCCGGTGAGCATCCCCTTCACGGGTCTGTTGGTCGCCGCCTGCGCGATTTGCCACTCCTCGACGGTCATCGGTTCGCGAATCGCCGGCGGCGCCGCAAGGATGGGCGCGCGGACGCATCGGCTCCCGTACGACAGGACCCAGCCGTTGCGCGTCGTGTGGAAGCCGTCCATCTGCTCGGCGAAGTATTCGACCATGTCGGTCCGCTCGAACTCGCCGTGAACGAGGACGTCGAGGCCCTTCCGCTCCTGCCATGCGACCGAGTCGGTGATGAGGCGCGCCATCTCCGCGTCGTAGTCGCTGCGCTCCAGCTCGCGCTTGCCGAGGCGCACCCGCAGCTGCCGCACCTCCGTGGTCTGCGGCAGTGAGCCGGTCGTGGTGGTGGGGAACGCCGGAAGATCGAGATCGCCCTGGGCGCTTCGTCGATCGGCACGCGGTTCGCGGGCGGTCAGATCGCCCACCTCCGCCCACGTCGCCGACGGCGGCTCCGTTGCCGATGGCACCGATCCGCCTGCCATCGCCGTGGACCACTGCGCCAGCGCTCGCGTCTTCTCGCGTGCGAACTGGAATCCGGGCGGCAGGTCCTCGCCCTCGACCGTCACCGGCAGGAGGAGGAAGCTCGTGGTAGGCACGAGACGGATCGGCTTTCCGTCGTCGATGCCGGCGAGCGCGTCGTGCGCCCGCTGGAACGAATCGGGCCAGACGCTGCGCCCGTCCATGACGGCCACGACATGCTCGGGCTGAGCACCCCATGCCGGCGTTCCCTGGAGCGAGCGCGCCTGGTCGAGATCGACCTGCACCGCGAAGCCCTTCCGCCCGAGCGTCTCGACCGTCTCGCTCGACGCGCGGCCGAACTGGATCGTGACGAGCGGTGCGGCCGCCAGGCCGAGGTCGGCTGCGTCCGTGCCGTAGGCGGCATCACGGATCGCGCGGTCCGCATCGGTCAGGACCATGCCCAGGCTGGGCTCGTCGAGCTGCAGTCGGAAGGCTGGGGTCGGCGGCCGACGCCGATCGCACCCACCTCCACAGCGCGGCGCCCACGGATCGCGCGACCTCCACCGGATCGAGCCCGTCTGCGAGCTTGCTGAGCTTGACCAGGCTGTACGGGCCCAGGATCGCCCATGTCGTGCCGTCCTCGCCGATGGGCTCACGCCACGGAAGCGGCCGCAGCTCACCGACCGTTGCGGCGATCTCGGGGACGACGTAGTGGTAGTTGGTGTCAAACCACTTGGTCATCTCCCACGCCTCGCGCTCCGGAGTGCCGCGGGCGAGCGCCGTCAGGACTCCGAAGGCATCGCCGGCCGGATCGCCGACTCCCTCCGGGACGATGCCCAGCATCATCGCGGTCTCGAGCACCTCGTCATAGAGGAAGTAGTCGTCCACCGCGGAGCCGATGGCGTCGCGCTGCTCGTCGAGGTGCTGCCGGCGGAGCTCGGCAATCCGCGCGGCGAACGCATCGGCCTCGAGTCGGCCGGACCATGCCTTTTCGAGCGCCCACTTGAGCTCGCGGTTGGGACCGATGCGGGGATAGCCGATGAGCTGTGAGGTGATCACCATGGATGGAACGTCTCGCTGCTGCTGGCGCTGATTTCGCACCAGTCTATGCGAGATCGTGATCGACACGAGGAGTCGAGAGTGGCGTCGCCTGGCGAGCCCTCACTCAGCCCCGAGGCCGGGGACCCACGCCTCAGCCGAGGATGATGATCGAGGCGGTGTTCGTCGCGAAGCCGAGCAGGCCGAGGCTCGTGGCGGCGGCGCCTCCCCACACGAGCAGTCGCGGGAAGCGCGTTGCGGTGGCCACGAGCAGGCCGATCGTGACCAGCAGGACCATGCCCTTCACCAGGAGCACGCCGTCGAGGCCGGCGGTCCGGTACAGCAAGGCAGCCAGCCCGTTGCTCTCGAGGCCGATGCCGAAGCGGCTCACGCCAATCGTGAAGGTCAGCGCGTCGGTGAGCTGCGCCAGCACGATCCCGAAGAGGATGATCCGAGTTGTGAGCACGACCGCCTCGCAGTGCACGCGATGGGCCAACGGTACTACCCCGCGAATAGCCAGGAAAGGCTACGTGGCGTCCATGCACCACTTTCTCGCCGGCCGACCACGGTGGCCCGGGCACGCTCGAACCACACGGCAAGAGTCCGGGGAGCCTGATGGCGCGGATGGGCCATGTCGGGGCGGTGCACCCTCACCCATCATGCGGGTCTCATCGCACTCATCCGCCCGAGGTGCCAACGACGATGCCACAGGTTCTGGTCATCTTCCTTCTCTTCTTCGCTGTGCTCGCCTTCGCCTGGTTCTATCTCCAGCGCGCGAAGGCACGCGATGCCGCAGCGCCGGCGGAGGCGTCCGCCGGATCGGTGACGACGACCGACGCTGCGCCGGCCTCGCCGACCGAGCATCACAGCGACCACGTTCACACCGCCGACGAAGAGCAAGACCACCCGCACTGATCGACCGCGCCGCCGGCACCCGCCGGCGGCGGCGTTCTCTCAGCTGATCCGCTCCACGAGTCGCTCCGCGAGGGCGATCGAGTAGTTCTGCCCGCGGTCGTGCGGATAGACCTGGAACATCGACGCGACCCACAGGTTCGGGATCGGTGTCGCGAACGGCGGGATGTGATCGCGGTAGTCGACGGTCACGATCGGCTGGGCGAAGGGGGCGGCGAAGGCCCAGGCATCGGTCAGCCACGAACGGTCGAAGTCCGGGTTCAGCCGTGCCAGGTGCGGCAGGAACTCGTCGAGGACCGCGTCGCGCGAGGCGGTCATCAGCGGGTCGTCCATCGGCCGGTAGTTGCCGAGGTAGACGAGGTGGCGGCCGCCGTAGTCGTCGGCGGACGCGTAGTTCGTGTGCTCGACGAGGGCCATGAACGGATAGCCCGGATCGTTCATGTTCAGCCAGTAGGCCGATGTCAGCGGCCGATCGAGGGCGAGCACCACGCAGTGGGCGCCGTAGGCCCGCCCCCACTCGTGGCGATCGCGCCACGCCTGCGGCAGCTCCGGCACGAGCCGCGCGGTCAGCCGAGTGGCGAGCGTCGAGACGACGCGGTCGAAGCGCTCGGCGCCGGCATCGGTCTCGACGAGGAGCGCATCGCCATCGGTCGTGACCGATGTGACCGCGGTGCCGTAGCGGGTCTCGCCGCCGGCGTGCCGGATGGCATCGGAGAGGCCGAAGTAGAGCTGCTGGAAGCCGCCGCGCAGGTAGCCGAGCTGCTGGGTCCGGTCGTGGACGCGGGCCCAGAACCAGGGCATCGCGATCTCCGGCGCGGCCTCGCCGAACTTGCCGCGCAGCAGCGGCTCCCAGACGACCTCGTACGGGTCGGCGGCCCATCCAGCGGCGCAGCCAGCTGGCGGCGGTCCGACCCTCGAGCAGGCGCGGGTTCGGCATCGCCTTGAGGGTCGCCAGTGCGGCGCCCATCCGGATTCGATCGGCCACCGGCAACGGTGAGAACCGCATGAGCGAGGCGGGCGAGTCGAGCTGGTGGAGGCGGCCCTCGTGCAGCGTCGCGGTTACCGGTGATTTCCATTCGAGCCGATCGCCGAGGCCGAGCTCCTCGATCATCGCGACGGCCCGCCGATCCGAGCGGAAGAGGTGGTGATAGAACTTCTCGAGCCACATGCCCGGCTGGATCTCGAAGCCGGCGGCGAGCCCGCCCGGCAGCGGCTCGCGCTCGATGACCGTGACGGCGTCGCCGCGCTGCGCCAGGCGCAGCGCGACGGTCAGCCCGAGGGCGCCGGCGCCGAGGACTGCTGTTCGGACTGGCATGGCGCGAAGCCTACCCGTGCGGCCCTCCTGGCGAGTGGTCTCCCGGGTACCGTCTTTCCGTAGCCCGTCCGGACCATTCGCGGATCTCCAACACTGCGCGATACTCGCGTGGCTTCGATTCGCGGACCGGTTGTTCTCGAACGGAGTTTCGGTCACACTGCGCCGGCATTATCGACTCCAGTCAGGAGGCTTCCTCAATGGTTCTCGGATACCTGGATCCGGCCGCGGGAGGGATGATCATTCAAACGATCATCGCCGCCGCGGTCGCGCTCCCGTTCATCCTCCGATCTCAGATTGCTCGGGGGCTTGCACGGATTCGCGGCGAGCGCCCAAACACATCGGACGATTCGAGCGGCGCCGACCGTTAGGCAGGCCGCTTACCCTTTCACCGCGGGTTGCCCGCGATGTGACACTCGCGGAGTGCAATCCGCGGTTGCGGGGTGCGCTGAAGGCCCGCTTCAACAGCTCCTAGACGAACTTCGGACCTGTCACTCGTGACGACCAACCCGACGGTCTACGTGGGCATGAGCGCCGACCTCGTGCACCCCGGGCACCTGAACATCATCGCCAGGGCTCGCGAGCTGGGCGAGGTCACGATCGGCCTGCTGACGGACGCGGCGATCGCGAGCTACAAGCGGCTGCCGTACATGACCTACGAGCAGCGACGCACGGTGATCGAGAACATCCAGGGAGTCAGCCGCGTCGTTCCGCAGGAAACGCTCGACTACGAGCCGAATCTGCGCGCCTACCGACCGGACTTCGTCGTTCACGGCGACGATTGGAAGACCGGGGTCCAGGCACGGACCCGCGAGCGTGTGATCGAGGTGCTCGCCGAGTGGGGCGGAGAGCTGGTCGAGGTGGCCTACACCGAGGGCATCTCGTCGACCGCGCTGAACCAGTCGCTCCGCGAGATCGGCATCACGCCGGCGATTCGGATGCAGCGCTTGCGCCGTCTCCTCGAGGTGAGGCCGCTGGTTCGGCTGATGGAAGCCCACAGCGGCCTGACCGGGCTGATCGTCGAGCGAACGAGCGTCCAGACCGATGACGGTCCGCGAGAGTTCGACGGGATGTGGCTGAGCAGCCTCACCGACTCGACCGCCAAGGGGAAGCCCGACATCGAGGCGGTCGACCTGACCTCCCGAGTCCAGACCGTGAGCGAGATCGTCGAGGTCACTACGAAGCCGATCGTCTACGACGGCGACACGGGCGGAAAGCCGGAGCACTTCGTCTTCACCGTGAAGACGCTCGAGCGGCTCGGTGTCTCCGCCGTGATCATCGAGGACAAGCTCGGGCTGAAGAAGAACTCCCTGTTCGGGACCGAAGCGGCCCAGGTGCAGGACTCGATCGAGTCGTTCTCCCATCGGATCGCGACCGGCAAGCGGGCGCAGGTGACCGATGAGTTCATGATCATCGCCCGGATCGAGAGCCTGATCCTGGGAGCGGGAATGGACGATGCCGTCGAGCGTGCCGAGGCCTACGTCGCGGCCGGCGCCGACGGGATCATGATCCACAGCAGCCAGAAGGAGCCGGCCGAGATCCTCGAGTTCTGCGAGCGTTACAACGCGCTTCCGAAGCGACTGCCGCTGGTCGTCGTGCCGACGACCTACAACGCGATCCATGAGCGCGAGCTCGAGGCGGCCGGCGTCAACGTCGTGATCTACGCCAACCAGCTGCTTCGCGGCGCCTATCCGGCCATGGTCCGAACCGCGGAGTCGATCCTGAAGCACGGCCGCTCGCTCGAGGCGGACGCGGAGCTGATGCCGATCAGCGAGATCCTCCATCTCATCCCGGACGGCTCGTGATCGAGCCGGCCGCCTTCCACGACGCTCTACGTCAAAACGGGCTCTCGTTCTTCACCGGAGTCCCGGACTCGCTGCTGAAGGATCTCTGCGCCTTCATCACCGATGAGGTCCCCGCCGAAGACCACGTGATCACGGCGAACGAGGGGGCTGCCGTGGCCCTCGCGGCGGGATACCACCTCGCGACCGGGCAGCCGGCGGTGGTCTACCTCCAGAATTCGGGGACCGGCAACGCGGTGAACCCGCTGCTTTCGCTGGCCGACCCCGCGGTGTACGCCATCCCGATGCTGCTGCTCATCGGCTGGCGCGGCGAGCCGGGCGTCGCGGATGAGCCTCAGCACGTCACCCAGGGACGGATCCAGGAGCGCCTGCTGGAGGCGATCGAGGTTCCGCACGAGGTGATCGGGCCGGACGCCGAGGACATCGACGCAACGATTGCGGCACACATGAGCGCGATGCGGTCCGACCCTCGGCCGCACGCGCTGCTCATCCGCAAGGGCACTTTTGCGACGTATCGGCCGGTCGCGTCGGCTCGCGCTCCCCGGCCACTGAGCCGGACCGCGGCCATCGAGACGGTCGTCTCGCATGCCACGCCTGACGCGGTGGTCGTCTCCACCACGGGGTTCACCTCACGCGAGCTCTTCGACGCTCGGGAGCGGCGCGGTCAGACCCATTCGCGCGACTTCCTCACCGTCGGCTCCATGGGTCATGCCTCCCAGATCGCACTGGGGATTGCGAAGCGACACCCGAAGAGACCCGTGCTCTGCCTCGACGGCGACGGTGCCGTCCTGATGCACATGGGGAATCTCGCGATCATCGCGACTCAGGCTCCGGCCAACCTGCACCACGTCGTGCTCAACAATGGAGCACACGACTCCGTCGGTGGACAGCCGACCGCAGCCGCGGCCGTGGATCTCGCGGGAGTGGCTCGCGCCTGTGGCTACCGCGCCTGCGCCGTCGCCTCGACAGCCGATGAGCTGGCCGCGGTTCTCGCAGAGCACCTGTCGCAACCAGGCCCGACGTTCCTGGAGGCTCGAGTGCAGAGCGACCCGACGACGACCGCCGGACGGCCGACGTCGTCGCCGGCGAGCAACAGGGCCGCCCTGATGAGGGAGCTTGGTGCTTCCTGAGTCCTGGACGTCGTTCAATCCGGTCCGCCTCATCGTCGGTGCGGGGCGGGTGGACGAGCTTCCCACGATCGTCTCAGGCCGCACGTTGATCGTGACGACCCGCGGCGCGACACAGCGCGGGCTGTCGACGCGCGTTGCCGACGGCATCGGCCGCGACGTGCTGATCCACGACGCTGTGCGCTCCAACCCGACGATCTCGGACATCGACCACGCCATCGACCTCTTCCGCGACGAGCAGATCGACTGGATCGTCGGCCTGGGCGGTGGGAGTGCCATTGACGTCGCCAAGGTCCTCAGCCTCGGGCTGGCCGCACCGGACCTGACGATCAGAGATTGGCTGGTCTCGAGCAAACCATGGGACGCAGCGTCCCCGCTTCCGATGGTGGCGATCCCGACCACGGCCGGCACCGGGAGCGAGGTGACCCCGTTTGCGACCGTCTGGGATGGAAACGCGAAGCGGAAACACTCGGTCGGCACGCCGATACTGCACCCTTCGGTCGCGCTCGTGGATCCCGAGCTGACGTTGTCGCTGCCGTGGAACGTCACGCTGAGCACCGGCCTGGATGCCTACAGCCAGTGTTTCGAGGCGATCTGCAACCGGTACGCGACCCCAATCACGACGGCGATCGCCGAGCGTGGCTTGATCGCCGTCCCGGACGCACTTCGCATCCTTCGCGACGATCCATCGTCACTGGCGGCCCGGACAGCGATGGCGGTGGCAGCCTTATCCTCAGGCCTCGCCATCAGCGTGACCCGAACGGGACTCGCGCACTCGATCTCGTATCCGATCACGGCGCACCTGGGCGTGCCCCATGGTCTCGCCTGCGGTCTGGCCCTGCCAGGCGTGCTGTCTTTCAATGCAGCCACCGATGACGGTCGGCTTGCCCGCGTCGCGAGCCTTGTTGGTCTGACCGATGCCGAGGCGGTTGCCCCCTTCGTCCTGGCGCTGTACCGCGATCTCGAGGTTCCTGCGCTGTTGCGGTCGTGGATCCCTGACCCTGCCGAGCTGCTCCGGTTCGCCCCCGAGATGCTCACGCCGGGACGATCCGACAACAACGTCCGCCCGGCGACGGCCTCCGACCTCCAGCACATCCTCAATGGGACCGCGACGTGGCTCGCCGAGGTCGCCGGCACGTGAGATTCCCCGGACTTTCGATCCTGAGCGACCGCAAGGCAGTCAAGGCGTTCGAGAGCCAGGAGGCGTCATTTCGCGACCTTGTCTTCTACTCCGAGGGGCGCGGGGACTGGCCACACCTCGGGCCCATCATCGAGGCCCTCCTGGCAGACCACGACCGGAACATCAGCTACCTGACATCGGACGAGGGCGACCCGGGCCTGCGCATCGACCACCCGCGACTGCGGAGCTTCGACATCGGCTCCGGGACCGCTCGCACCGTCCTCTTCGCGCGCATCGACTGTCGCAGCTTCGTGATGACCCTCCCCGATCTGGGCAACCTGTGGCTGAAGCGGTCCGTTCATCCAGTCCACTACATCTACGCGTTCCACTCCCTGAACAGCACCCACACGTCCTACCGCAAGGGTGCCTTCGACAACTTCGAGACGATCCTCTGCGCCGGCCCGCACCACGTCGCCGAGATTCGGAAGTCCGAGGAGGTGTACGGACTGCCGCCGAAGCGGCTGATCGAGCATGGCAGCGCCAAGCTCGACACGGTGATGGCCGAGGTGGCGGGCTTGCGACCGACGCCCCGCGAGTCCGGTCCAATCGAGGTGCTGATCGCTCCCACCTGGGGCGAGAGCTCGCTCATCGAGCAACCGCTCGGCCGCGAGCTCATCGCGATCCTGCTGCGAGCCGGGATGCGGACGGTCCTCCGCCTGCATCCGATGACCTCTCGGCGGCTGCCCGAGCTCGTCGCCGAGCTGAAGCGCTCGTTTGCCGACGCTCCTCTCTTCGCGTTGGAGGAGGACATGGCGGCATCGCAGTCGTGGCTCCGCTCCGACCTGATGATCTCCGACTGGTCTGGGGCAGCGATCGAATACGCGATGGCCCTCCTGAAACCGGTGGTGTATGTCGATACGCCGCCGAAGATCATGAACGCGAGCTGGACGGACCTGGCGACGGATTCCTTCGAGAGCCGGATCCGGTCGACGCTTGGTCGGGTCGTTGCCGCTTCACAGCTCAGCGATGTGCCGCAGGTAGTGCACGAGATGATCCGCGACGCTGAGAGCGTCCGCGAGACGGTGCTCGCCGCGCGGTCCGAATCGATCTTCAATATCGGGCAGAGCAGCGCGGTGGCCGCGCAGCAGCTGGCCGCCCTGGGGAACGACTGAGTGCAGCGCCCGAACGCGACGCCCGCCATCATCCTGGCTCAGCCGTTCCTCTTCGCCCTCGGAGCGCTCTTCTCGCGGTACGTGGCGCTGCCGACGACCCCGGATACGCTGATCCGTCCGATCGTCGTCACGCTCGTCGTCGCGGCTGTGACCCTGGTGCTCCTGGCGATGATCTCCCGCAACTGGACCTGGGCGGCGATGCTGAGCGGCTTTCTGATGCTGTTCACGTTCCGCGTCGCCACGTTCGCGCTCGTCATCCTTGCCGTCTGTGCGTGGTGGATCCTCCTCTCGTTCCTGCGTCGAGTCACCGCGAGACCCCCGCTCCGGATGTCGACGCTCAACTTCTTCGGACGTGCGAGCGGAATCCTGAGCATCGCCTATGTCGCCGTGATGGGCACGAGCGCTTGGATCGCCACCTTCCACGCCGCACCCCAGTTCGAACCGGCAGCCCAACCGGTCACGGGGGTCGGTGGCCCCAACATCTACCTCATCGTGCTCGACGGCTATCCCCGCTCGGACACCCTGCGCGATTCGTTCGAGATCGACAGCCAGGCATTCCATGCGGACCTCAACGATCTGGGCTTCGATGTCGCGGAGGGCGCGCGCGCCAACTACAACAAGACATGGTCCACGCTTGCTTCGGTCCTGAACGGCGTCTACGTCGAGTCGCTGATGGGCGGGCGAGGGGTGCCGGACTCCGCCACGGGCCAGATTCGCTGGCTGCAGGCGATGATCAACAACGCCGGCATGGTCGAGGTCCTGAGGGACCGCGGCTACATGATTCGGGCGATCCCCCAGCCATTCCGATCGACGGCATTGACCTCCGCCGACGACTACATCGATCAGGGTCACATCACCGAGTTCGAGGGGCACCTGATCAACTTCTCGCCATGGGCGCTGGCCATCCCCGATACGGTGCGAGGCTTCCTTGCAGATGCCCAGGAGCAGGGCATCAGGGACGACATGGGGGCCACGGCCGAGACCGCGGCGGACGGCGCGGAGCGACCGCAGTTCCTGTTGGCACACATCCAGAATCCCCACACGCCGTTCGTGCTGCATGACGACGACGCGCCTCGCCCGGCCCTGCCGCCCTGCATCCCGGGCGGATGCGCCCTCTGGAATGCCACCATCGAGGAAACGGAGACGGACCTGGCGACCTATCGTGCCGGGCTGCAGGTCCAGCTGGACGAGCTCAACGCACTCATCGTCGATACCGTCGCGGGGATCGTTCGCGACGATCCCGAGGCCGTGGTCATCCTGATGTCCGACCACGGCCTCCGATACTCCCTGGACGACATCCCGGAGCAGTACCGCATCTTCCTGGCGGCTCGCACGCCCGGCCGGGAGGCCGTGCTGGCCGATGACGAGTCCCCGGTGAACGTCCTTCGCAGGCTCTTCGCATCCTATTTCGGGATGGATCTCGCGCCGCTCCCGTACCAGGCCTGGGGCTCACCCTGGACCACCCCGCTCGAACTGACGCCGATCGAGCTGGCACGGGAGTCGCGATGACCCGGCGATTGCCGGAACGGCTCATCGGGCACCTGGCCGGGCCGACGTTGACCGAACGAAACGCGGTTCAGTTGAGCGTCGGGATCGGCGTCCTGGTGGCGCTCGCCGTTGCGGTCGTGCTGCGCCTGAGCCCTCTGGTCTCGGACTTCCCGATCGGCGAGGGCGGACTCTTCTGGGTGATGGCGAACGAGCTGAGAGCGGCGTCCTTCGCACCACCCGACACCACGAGCTTCAATGGCGGGGCGATTCCGTGGATGTACCCGCCTCTCGGGTTGTATCTCGTCGCGGCTGTCGGCGGAGGGCTGGATTGGCTCCGGATTCTGCCTGCCATCTTCGCGGTCGCCACGTTGCCGGCTCTGTGGCTGCTGGCCCGCTCGCTGGTCGGGAGCCGAGCGGCGGTGCTGGCGACCGTCGCCTACGGCCTTGCCGACGTCGCCTACGTTGGGCTGACCGCCGGCGGAGGGGTCGCGCGGGCGCCGGGCGTGGCGTTGGCGCTGCTCACCCTATGGGCGGTGGTTGAACGACGCGCCGTGCCGGCGGGATTGCTCGGCGGCGCAGTGCTGCTCACGCACCCGCTGGCCGTGGCCTACACCGCAACCGGAGCGGCCGCGCTGTGGGTGACGCGTGGCGCACCGCGCTCGATGCTCTTCGCGCCGTTCATCGCGCTCGCCATCGGCGCGGCCTGGTTCGTCCCGATGACGATTCGGCACGGCGTCGAGCCACTTGTTAGCGGGCTCGGCTCGCGTGGTGGGCTGGACCCGATCGGTTCGCTGGTGCTGCTGTCCCGGGTGGTTCTCTATCCACCGAACCTGGCCGGCATCCTCGGCCTGGTCGGCGCCGTGCTGGCGTGGCAGCGTCGCCGCTGGGATCTGCTGGCTTGGTTGGCCGTGACCGCCCTCGGTGTCGGCAAGTCCGGGCGGTGGACGATCATTCCGCTGGCCATCCTGGCCGGGAATGCCATCGACATCGGACTTGAGCGGCTGCCGCGTCGCCCGGCATCGGCACTCGCCGGAGTCGCCGTGGCCATCGCGATCGTCGGGGTGCTGCTCGCCCGACCCGAGCACACCCTGACGCCAGACGAGCGCGCGACGATGCAGTGGGTGCGAGACGAGACGCCGCCGGGGACGACCGTTGCGGTCATCGGGTATCCCGCGTCCGGCGCGGTCGTCGAGTGGTTCCCGGCACTCGCTGGGCGAAGGAATGCGACGACCGCGCAGGGCACCGAATGGGTGGCCGATGGAGACAGGTGGGACGAGGCATCGGCGACGTGGGCTGCAGGTCGCCGGGGTGCCTGCCCGAGGCTGATCTCTACGTCCTGCGGCCCGATTGCTCCCCGAGATTGCCGGTGCGCTGGAGGCGGTGGGACCGGGTGTGTACAGCAGGACGCGACCGGAACGATGAGGCTCCCGAGCTCCACGCGCATCACCGGCGGATCGATATGGGTCGAGCGCATCCTCGCAATGATCCAGCCGGTCATGTTCACCTGGGCGGGGGTCCTGAGCGTCGCCACGGCCGTCGCAGCGAGTCCCCAGGCAGCACTCCGGCCCTTGGTCATCGGAGGGCTCATCGCATTGGCGCTTGTCGGGATCTACCGCCTCGTCACCAGGAGCTGGACGCTGGCGACGATCTTCGCAAGCGGCTTCATGCTCTTCACCATCCGGCAGCCACTTGCTGGTCTCGGCATGGTGACGTTCGGACTGTGGTGGCTCCTCGTCCTCGTCATTCGCCGCCGGAGCGGGCGCGCGGCGCCGAGCTGGGCCGTGCCGCGGTTCATCGTTCGGGCGACGGCGATCTTCAGCATCGCCCTCGTCGCGGTCGCGAGCTGGAATTTCATCACCGCCACATCGTCCGGACGGCCGGAGTGGAATCCACCGACCTACGCGTCGGATGGCACAGGCGGACCCAACGTGTACGTGATCATGCTGGACGCCTTCCCCCGCGCCGATACGCTCCGCGAAACGTTCGGGGTCGATATCGGTTCCTTCCTCGACGAGCTCGAGAGTCTCGGCTTCACCGTCTCGGATCAGGCTCGCGCCAACTACAACAAAACCTGGCTCACGCTCGCCAGCATGTTCAACGGCGCGTACATCGACCGGCTGCTCGTCGAGGGGAGCGTCCCTGATGAGGCACCCCAGCAAGTGCGTTGGGCCTCAGGGCTGATCGAGGGCGCGAGCATCCTGGATGCGTTTCGGGTCGCGGCTACGTGATCCGAACCGTCCCCACGCCGTTCACGTCGACGAGCCTCACGTCGGCAGACGAGGTCGCTGACGTGGGCGGCTTGACCGAAGTGGAGGCCCAGCTGATCAGCCTCTCACCGTGGGCGCAGATCTTTCGCGAGCCCGTGCTCGAATTCCTCCTGTGGCAGCAGGTGGAGGTCATCCATCGATCGCTCACGTTGACGGGGGAGATGGCGCAGGGCTCCGGAGACCAGCCTCAGCTCGTCTACAACCACGTCCATAGTCCGCACACGCCGTTCGTCCTCCATCCGCCGGGTCTCGAGCGGCCACCTTAACCCGCGTGCCTGCCGACGCTCTGCTCGCTGTGGAGCACGACCATCGGGGAGCGTGACGAGGACATCGCCGAATTCGGCGCAGCGATGGAGGTCCACCTGCAGGAGTTGAATCGACTGGTGCTGGCGACCCTGCCTCGGATCATCGAGGCGGACCCCGGATCGATCATCGTCCTCATGTCGGACCACGGAATCCGCTACTCGCTCGAGGACCTGGATGAGCAGTACAGGATCCTGCTCGCCGCCCGCACGCCCAATGGGGAGGAGCTGTTCCCGGATAACGAGTCTCCCGTGAATGTCCTGCGGCGAATCCTCGCCAGGCTCGGGGAGGACGTGGCGCCGCTCGAGTACGAACGCTGGGAATCCGATTGGGTCAGGATCCTCCACATGGATCGCGCGGAGTGATGGGCTAGTACCCATGCGCACGCAAGCACTCGCCGGCTTCTGGACCGACGCCCGCCTGCGGATCGTCGGCCATGCGCTGACCGTTCCGGGCTCACGTACGTCGTGCTCGTGTGGACAGGCGTGGCGCCGTACGCGCCACCAGTCACCGACGTGGCCGGTCCCATGGGTGACAGCTACGGCTATTGGAACGCCTGGGAAGGTGGCTTGTACGACATCCCGTGGCTGACCAACGGTGCCTACGTCTACTCGCCGGCGTTCGCACAGCTGACCTGGCCACTCACCCTTCTTCCCTGGCCCGTGTGGGCGGTGTCGTGGACCGCGGCCAGTATCGGCGCTCTCTTCTGGATGCGGGTCCCATACCTGCTCGCGTTCCCGCCGGTCCTTGACGACATCCTGAGGGGAAACATTCATGTCTTCATGGCCACCGCCATCGTCATCGGCTTTCGGTATCCGATCTCGTGGGCATTCATGTTCCTCACCAAGGTAACGCCGGGCATCGGCGTCCTGTGGTTCGGCTTCCGGCGCGAGTGGCGATTGCTGGCGATCGCGCTCGGCGGCACCGCGCTCATCGTCGCGGGATCATTCCTGCTCGCTCCCGAACTCTGGCGTGAGTGGATCGAGCTGCTGGCCTCCAGCGCAGGTGCGAGCTCGGGTGTGCAGGTCGTTCCGATTCCACTCGTCTATCGCCTGGCACTGGCAGGCATCGTCGCCGCCGGCGCGGCCCTGACCAGTCGAGCGTGGTTGTTGCCCGTCGCTGTCGCGCTCGCCATGCCCAACATCTGGCCCTCGACGCTCGCGGTTCTGGCGGCATGCATTCCCCTCGCACGCCGACACGACCATGAGACGTAGGTGGGCAATGCCGGTGTCCGGCATCCCCTGGCATCCCGTCGCGTTCGGGGTCGCTTACGTCAGCCTCTACTGGGTCGAGGCCGCGGTGAGCCCTCTCGCTGCGATCCGAGCACTGCTCATCGTCATCGCGGCCATTGGACTGCTCCAGGTTGGCCTCTCCCTCGCGCTGCGTGATGCAGGACGAGGAGCCCTGGTCACCAGTGTGATCGTCCTCGCAGCCATCTCGAAGGTCGTCATCCGGACGGTGGCGACCGCCCCTCAGATGCTGGGCGCACCGCTAGCGGCGTTGTGGCTGGGCGCGATCGTCCTGGCAATCCTGCTAGGTATCCGGATCGCCCGTCGTGCCGGCGCTCGGTGGTCGCTTGGCACAGTGAATCGGACCTTGAACATCTTCTCGGTGGCTCTCGTAGGAGTGGCAATCGTCAGTGCGGTTTCGAGCGGCCGCGTCGCGATGGTCATGACCGATCTCGGCCAGGGATCGACATGGACGCCGACCTCTGGATCACAGGGTCAACAGTCGGGAGGGCAGCAGCAGGAACCTGACGTTTACCTCCTCTTGCTGGACGGGTATCCGAGCCGCAGCGCGCTCGATCGTGTGTTCGGCTTCGACAATACGCCGTTTCTTGATGCACTCGAGCAGCGCGGTCTCGATGTCGCACAAGACAGCAGGTCGAACTACCTGTGGACGTACCTCACGATGATGTCGATGCTCCACGGTGACTTCGTTGAGCGGATCCCTGCCCTGCAGGAGTCACGTGAATCTCCATCCACGCCGGTGCATCCCCTCGCGCGCCAGGTGCTCAACGACAACTCGACCTACGACGACTTCCGCGAAGCCGGCTACAGCGTGATCGCGACCGTCAACCCGATGGAGCGCTACGCCATGCGCGACGCCGACGTGCTGATCGATCAGGGACGGTTGAACGACTTCGAGTTGAACCTTCTGATCGGTACCTACGTGGGAGATCTCGTTGATGCGGTTTTGCCCGCGTTCGGAGCGGAGCAGCACCGGCAGCGCAGTCTCGACAGCCTTCATGCGGTCCCCCAACTCGCGGCCGAGCCCGGCCCTCCAAGGCTGGTACTAGGCCACATCATCAGTCCACACCATCCCGTGGTTTGGGACGCCGAGGGCTCGCAGGTCAATCCTTCAATCCTTGATCAGTTTTACGGGGACACTCTCATGGAGCACGACCTCACTCGCGACGAGTTCGTGGATGAGTACGTGGACCAGCTCGTCCACCTCAACCGGCTGGTGCTCCAGACCCTCGATGGTCTGGAGGCGGCCGCCGAGGCCGCGGGCCGTTCAGCGGTCATCATCGTGATGTCAGATCACGGCAGCGGAGTGGGGGTTGACCCGGATCGCGCAGACGAGGGGGATACGGACGAGCGCACCTCGAATCTCTTCGCAGCCTCCACTCCCGGGCACCCCGGGCTGTTTCCGGATGACATCACGCCGGTCGACGTGATGAGGCTGCTCCGCGACGCATACCTTGGCACGAGCTACGGGCCGGTCGAGCCGATGTCGGATGGTTTGGACATCGATCGGGACGAGATCCAGCGGTAGCCGCCGGCAGTGTAGGGTTGCCGGCGTGCCGAGCACTCCCGACCAACGGTCTGGCCTCGCGCCTTGGACCAGCGGTCTGGTTGCGCTTGCCCTGGCGGTCGCGCTTTGGGTCAGGCTCGCGCCATTACTCGCCGACTTTCCCCTCGGCGACGGTGGCCTCTTCTCGGTGATGGTGCTGGACCTTCGCGACAACGGGTTCGTCCCACCCGACTTCACGACCTTCAATGCCGGAGACATCCCGTGGATGTACCCGCCCGTCGGGCTCTACCTCACCGCGATGCTCGGCGGCGGCCTGGAGTGGTTCCGATCCTGCCGGCGTCTTCGCCATCGGCACGCTGCCCGCGCTGTGGCTCCTGGCACGCGCGCTGACCAACGAACGCGCGGCGCTCGTGGCGGTGATTGCCTATGGCCTCACGCGTTTCGGCCTGGTTCGGGCTGGTCGCCGGCGGCGGCGTCACCCGAAGCCCCGGCGTCATCCTGGCGATGCTCACCATGTGGGCGGTGGTGCGAGGGCACGTCGGCCGCGCGGGGCTCTTTGCCGGGCTGGTCATCCTTACCCACCCGATCGCCGCGTTCTACGGCGGCCTCGGCGCGGTCGCCCTGTGGGCCACCCGCGGTGCCGACCGGCGGATGCTGCTGGCTCCGGTCATCGCGCTCGCCATCGGGGCCGCCTGGTTCGGACCGATGGTCGCCCGCCATGGCCTCGACGCTCTCCTGGGCCTCGGCGGTTCCCGAGCCATCGACCTCGGCAACAACGTGTTCACGCTGCTGGCCGCGACGCTGAACCCGCCCAACCTCGCCTTCGTGATCGGAGCAGTGGGCGTGGTGGTCGCGGTGCGCCGACGGCGGTGGGACCTCCTTGCCTGGCTGGCGACCACAGCGGTCGGTGGGGCGGTCATTGACCGCTGGGCCGTCATCCCGCTGGCGGTCATGGCCGGGCTCGCCGTGGACGCCGCTCTCGAGCATCCGACGAGGATGCGATCGGTCGCACTGCTCGGCGTCGCGGCGGCGGTCGCTGTCACCGGTGTCGTCTTCTCGGGGCCGCCGCAGCCTCTCAGCGCGGATGAGCAGGAGGTCATGGCCTGGGCCGGCTCGGAGACGGACGCCGAGGCGACGTTCGCCGAGATCGGTTACCCGGTCGACGGCGGCGTCGTCGACTGGTTCCCGGCATTGAGCGAAAGGGAGAGCGTCACGACCTGGCAGGGAACAGAGTGGATCGCCGGTGGCTACCGAGGGCTGGAGGCGGAGGCGTACATCAATTGCCGCGAATTCGACTGCCTGCCCGATGCCAACTACTACGTCCTCAGCCCGGGGTGCTGCGAGGAGCTGGCGGCCGGCATGACGGAGGTGCGGCCCGGCGTCTTCGTCATCGAGCCCCGGGCGGATGGCCCATGAGTCTCACCCCACAAGTCCGGTGGCGTCATCGTCGCTCGATGCAAGAATGCCCCCGCAATGATCCTGCTCTACATCGATCCGGGGGCCGGCAGCATGCTGATCCAGGCCATGCTGGCCGCACTGCTGGCGGTTCCCTTCTTCTTCCGCGCGCAGGTCGGCCGAGTCGTCCAGCGATTCCGCCGTCCGCCCAGGGCGGACGAGGACACCGTCGCCAGACACTGAGCTGCGGAGCACGATGACCCGGCGCCTGCCCTGGCATCCGCTCGCCTTTGCCGCGCTGATCGTCCTCACCGCGTGGCTGGACGCTGCGGTGAGCCCGTTCGCCGCCGTTCGCTCCCTGGTGGTGGCGCTGGTCGTCGCCGCCGCGATTACGGCGGTCGCCTCGCTCCCTCTGCGTTCGATCCAGGCCGGTGCGATCATCGCCACCGCGTCCCTTGGTGTCGTCTGGAGCAAGCAGCTGATCGCCGCGGTGGTTGAGCTGGCGGAACGGATGGGACCGCTGGTTATCGTCTGGGCACTCGTCGTCGTGGCCGCCGTCGTCATTACCATCAGACTGGTCCGACGGTCGCGTCCGACACTCGACCGGGAGTCCCTGACGATCGTCCTCAATCGAGCCTCGTCGCTCCTGCTCGTGGCTGCGGTGCTCCTGGGACTGGTGACCGGTCGGTTCGCTGCGACGATCGACGATCTCGACCAGGGGTCCGGCCTCGCCGATTGGCCACGCGGTGAGACGGGCGAGCCCGAACGCCCCGACATCTACGTGATCCTCCTGGACGGGTACCCGAGATCCGACGTCCTCCAATACGCCTTCGCCCTGGACAATGAGCCGTTCCTGGATGCGCTCACTGACCGCGGGTTCGAGGTTGCTTCCGCGAGCCGCTCGGACTACCTGTGGACGCACGTGAGTGTTCCTTCGGCGCTCAACCTCGCGTATGTCGAGCAGATTCCGGCCATGCTCGACGTGATCGAGGGACGAGCGCCGCGGCAGCCGACGCTTCGGACGACCGTCGCGAACAGCGTCGCCTTCGACGTCGCGCGTGAGCATGGGTACACCGCGGTCGGCGTCGGATCCGGCTTCGAGGAGGTCGCACCACGACGGGCGGACGTCTACATCGATGGCGGACAGCTCAACGAGTTCGAGACGAGCCTGATCACCTCGACCTTTGCCGGGGCCATCGTGGCCGCCCTGGCCCCGGACTTCGCGTCGGGCCAGCAGCGAGATCGAATCGAGTACAACCTGGACGTGCTTGCCGATATCGCGGAGACGCCGGGCCGACCGCCGGCCTTCACCTTCGCTCACGTCCCGGCGCCGCACCAGCCGGTGGTGTTGGGCGAGGACGGAGCCCCGGTCGAGGTCCCCATCTCGGACTCGTTCTACGCCGACTCGCCGATGGAGCGCGGCGAGGATCCGGACGAGTTCATCGAGCGCTATCGCGCTCAGCTGCCCTACCTGAACGGACGAGTCCTGGACGCGATCGACGCCATCGTGGCCGCATCTTCGGTCCCTCCGGTCGTCGTCCTCATCGCGGATCACGGATCCGCGTCCGCCGTGAACTGGAACGTCACGCAGCCGGGTGATGCCGATCCGGCGCGCCTCCTCGAGCGGACCGGCACGCTGTTCGCCGCGCTGACCCCCGAACTTGCAGACGTCTTCCCTGACGACATCTCGCCGGCCGACATCCTCCGGCTGCTGTTCGATGCCTACCTCGGCACCGAGTACGGCCGCGCGATCCCGCCGCCCGACGGAGGTCAGATCCCACCCGTCGACGCATCGGTGCTGGACCAGTGACCCGCGAGACGAGGTGGCGGTTCGTTCGGGATGCGTTGACGGTCATCAGCATCGTCGCCATCGCCTGGGTGTGGGTGACGCTCATCCAGGGCGACTACTTCTACGATGCCCGCGCCTACTGGTCCGTGGAGCTGTCCGACCCCTATGGCGAGAGCCTCGTGGGGCGGGCCGGGACATACCTCTACACGCCGGCTTTCGCGCAGCTCATCTGGCCGGCGACGCTGCTTCCCTGGCCGGTATTCGCGGCGGCGTTCTCGGCGCTCAATCTCGCGGCACTGATCTGGATGACCGGACCGATCCTGGCTGCGATCCTCCTGTTCGCTCCCCTTTCGCCGGTTCGCGACGAGATCACGACCGGAAACATCCACCTCCTGATCGGCCTCGCAATCGTGCTCGGGTTCCGGCACTCGGGGACGTGGGCGTTCCCGATCCTGACCAAGCTGACGCCCGGGGTCGGCGTCCTCTGGTTCGCCGGAGCGCGAGCGTGGCGCTCGCTGGCCATCGCCGCCGGCGTGACGGGGGCGATCGTGGGGATCTCGTTCATCCTCGCGCCCGGGGCGTGGCTGCGATTGGTTCGAGCTCCTCGTCCGATCGTCCGAAGTCCCGGTGCCCGGTCAGATCGGCGTCGTGCCAGGGCCGCTCTGGCTGCGGACGATCATCGCTGGAGTGGCCGTGATTGCCGGCGGATGGTTCGGGTGGCGGTGGATCGTGCCGGTCGCCGCATTCGTGGCCCTGCCCGTCACGTGGTCGTCAGGGCTCTCGATCCTCGTCGCGATCCTGCCGATCGTGCTGGGCAGCATGTGGTGGCGCACGATCGGACGCGCCCGCGAACGGCCCGCGAGCACTCCGGCGCCGGCGGAGGCCTAGTCGCAACTCCTCAGGTAGAGGACCTCGTTCTCGTCGCGGAAGACCTCGCACCAGCCGGCGTCCTCCGCCGGCCCCTTGGTGATCGCCCGGTACGGCGGGAAGAGCAGCGCATCGACCTCCCACTCGTCGACGGTGGCCGCCCAGCCCGGATCGGCGTCCTGGACCCGTCCGTACATCTCGAGGATCGAGTCGTCATACATGTCGTTGCGTCCGTCGACGCCGACGAGGGCGCCGAGGTGGGACATCTGCCCGATGACGTAGCCGCCCCAGCCGTATTCGGCGAGGATCCGCCCCTCCGGGACGCGCTCGAGGAGAATCTCGACGCCCTGGACGGGGAGCTCGCGCTCGATGGACGCGTCGACGCGGGCCGCAGGGTCCGGTGGGACGAAGATGATCACTCCCGCGACGGCGATGGCGGCCGCCACGCCGATCTCGATGATCCGCCGCTGCGCGGCCAGCCGGGCCGACCGCACCCGAGGCGTGCCGCGCCAGTCGGCCAGCGCGTTGTCGAGGCCGACCGCGAGCGCGGGGGCGCCGATGAGGGCGGCGATCGGGGCGTTGCGGAGCGACAGCAGCGTCATCGCGATGCCCATGAAGGCGAGGATGCTCATCCACCACGGCACGCGCCAGCGGCCGAAGAAGGCGATGCCCGCCATGAACACGAAGAACGGGATGTGTGCCGGATCGTGGAAGTCGGGCGACTGCCACTCGGTGATGTTCGCCATCCCCCAGTCGCCCGAGTCGATGTAGCGGAAGGGGTACAGCAGGAGCGATGGACCAGCCGGCGTGAAGAGGGCGCCGAGCGCAGCCAGCGGCACGATCGCCAGAGCCCAGGCCTTTCCCCCGGCGGACATCGGCGTCATGCCGACCAGTGTCATGCCGACGTACGCGACCAGCACCACCAGGCCGACGGCCCAGAGGCCGTGGAGGTTGGCCCACACGATGAACAACGGCACGACGGCAAGCACCCACCGCTTCCGATCCACCCGCAGGTGGATGAGCCCGCCGATCAGGACTGCGAACAGGATCCAGGACACCGCCTGCGGGCGGATCGTCGCGTACGCGACGACGACGAGCGCCGACATCGACACCGCGATCGCGACGGCGGTGGTGCGCAACCCGTACCGGTGGAGCGCGAACGCGAGGATCGCCATCGCGATGGGGGTCACCAGGGCATAGACGAGCACCGCGGCCATGTACCCGAGCCCGTCGACCAACCCGTACAGGATCAGCTCCCCAAGCCACTCGTGAAGGGTCCACGGCATGCCGAGCCAGGTGAACGAGAACGGATCGGTCCGCGGGAACTGGCCGTTCGCGATGAGCTCGCCGGTGGCGACGTGCCAGTAGAAGTCGGAGTCCCATGGTCCCTTGGCCAGAAACGCCGAGAAGAGCAGGACACCGAGGGTGATCACGAAGAGCGCGAGCGGGCTCGGCATCCAGCGCGGCACGGCGCGGGCCGGGTGAGGCGATGACATGTCCCGCGCAGTCTACGGACGCGATCCCACGCGTGAAGACACCGATGGGCCTATGCGCACCCCGGTAGGCTGACCCGCGTGCAGATCCGGGGCAGCCACCTCATCATCCTCGCGGCTGCCGCCTTCGCCCTCGCCGATCTGACGATCATCTGGATCGGCACCCAGACCGATTTCGCCTTCGACTTCACCTGCTGCTACCAGCAGGCGGCTGATCGGGCCCTCAACGCGCCGGCGACGCCTGTACGACTGGTCGGAGACGTACACATTCCGCTACACGCCGATCGGCGCTCTCTTCTTCGCGCCGCTCCTGCTCGTCGATGCCGACGTCGCACCCGTCGCCTGGCTCGCACTCAAGCTTGTGGTCCTCGCCGCGACGGCCGCCTGGTTCGCTCGACCATGGGAGGCCGATCGCCGCTGGCTCGTGATCCTCCTGGTCATCGCCTTCCCGCCGATCGTCCACGATCTCGTCATCGGCAATGTCAGCACGCTCACGCTCTTCGTCTTCCTGGCGGTGGCGCGATGGCAGGACGTTCGAGGCGGGATTGCGCTCGGGCTTCTCACCGTGCTCATGCCGAAACCGCACCTCATTCCGGTGCTCGTGTACCTCGCGATCAGGCGGCCTCGCGACTTCCTGGCCGCGCTGGCAACGATGGCGGCGGGCGTCCTCATCGGTCTGCTGATCTTCGGGGTCGACCCCTGGATCGCGTTCATCGGAACGCTGCGCGAGCCGCTCGAGCGGACGTTCACCGCCAACATCGGGTTCTCAGCGCTGCTCGGGCCGCCCGGCGTGGTCGTTGGCGTCGTCATCGGCCTGGCTGTCCTGGTGGCCGGCGCGATGCTCGGCGGCGCGCGCGGCTATGGCCTCAGCATCATCAGCGGGATCCTGATGAGCCCGTACGCCTTCATCCACTACCTGTCGGGCACCCTCGTCGCCGCGGAGCCGACGTTACGGACGCGACCGCGCTGGTTGGCACCGTTCCCGTGGCTGCTGGTCGTATTCCCGCTCATTCCGATCTGGTTGACGGGGCTGGCAGCAGTCGTCTGGCGAGCGCCGGAGCCCGATCAGCCGATGATCGGCCCGCAGCGGTCTGCGCCGCCCTCAGCGGATATATCACTAACGACATAACCGATGACCCCGACGGAGTCCCCCGAAAACATGCCGGTTATCGAGCCCTCCGGGACAACCGCCCAGAGCCGTCGCGCGGCAGCGGCGCCGCAAGCAGCAGGGCCAGGTTGACGAGAAGCACGCGCGGCAGCGCCACGAGCTGGAGGATCGTCGCCAGGAGCCATCCGTAGCGGCCGCGCGCGAACCAGAGGGCGGCAATGCCCACCGCGACCGTGCCGAGGATCCATGGCGCAACCCCCAGGGCAAGCAGGGACATTCCCGGGATCGTCTCGGTGGCGACGGGGTCGGACAGGTAGAAGTCGATCATCTCCGGCAACCAGGGCAGCTGGATGAGCGTCAGCACGGCCATCGCCGCGGCGTACCAGCCCAACAGGCGCCACTCGCCGCGACCGGCGTACCAGACGACCGCCAGCGCCGGGTGAAGCTTGAGCATCGTCGCCAGCGCCAGGCCGATTGCACCCGCGCCCCTGGTCAGCGGCACGATCGCGAGGAGGGCGACGACGACGGCCTGGACGTTGCCGTTCAGAAGCTGCTGGCCCCACGCGCCCACGAGCAGGGCGACCGGCAGGAGGCCCGCGGGGCCCGAGACGCGGTACGCCACCACCATCGGCACGATGGTGGCGATGCCCATGAGCGTGAACCAGAGCGGCGGCCAGCCGAGGATCGGGATCACGATCGCCAACAGCGGCGGGTACCGATAGAGGTAGTCCTCGGGCAGGTCGGCATTGGCCGCGTACGGGTCACCGCTCGTCCAGAGCGCCTCGCCGGCGCGCTGGTAGGTGGCCAGGTCCGCTCCGATGGCGGTCGTACCAGCGAGGTACCACGCGCCGAGCAGTCCGAGGATGAGGTAGAAGGCGACGAGGACGGCCCAGCGCGCGTTCATCGGCGCAACCCTAGCAGCCGATTCGTGGGCACCGGCTGGTACATCCGGGTCGGAGGACGGACCGATGCCGGCCGGTAGACTGCGCCGCGATGTCCTCCCGCGGACGTGACCTGCTCGTCCTCTTCATCGTCGCGTTGATCGCGCGCGCCGTGGCCGTCGCCATCGTCCCGTGGCCTCCGTTCACCGATCCTGCCTACTACTCGCTCGTCGCCCAGCGCCTGGCCGAGGGGTACGGCTTCACGACGCCGGTACTGTGGAGCTTCATCGAGGTCGGCAGCGTCATTCCCGATCCGGCCGTCCTGCCGGTCCCGAGCAACGCGCACTGGATGCCGCTCAGCTCGATCGTCGCGGCCGCCTCGATGGCGGTCTTCGGGCCGTCGTACGTCGCCGGTACGGTGCCGCTCGCCGTCCTCTCTGCGCTGCTCGTCCCGCTGACCTATCTCGTCACGGTGGAGCTGTTCGGGTCACGCGGCGCCGGTCTGCTCGCCGCGGCCTTGGCGATCGGCGCCGGACCGCTCCTCCTCATGTATCCGACCACCGACAACTTCGCCGTCTTCGGCGCGACCGGGGCCGCCTCGTTGTACTGCTCGATGCGGGCAGTCCGGGCGCCACGGCCCGGTCCGTGGCTCGTCGCGGCGGGGGCATTCGCCGGGCTCGCGACGCTGTCACGCATCGACGGGGCGCTGCTGACGTTCGGCGTCGCCACCGCCTGGCTCGTCCGCCGGGGTTGGACGCCGTGGAATCCGGGGGTGGTGGGCGGCGCACCTTATGGCTGGGGCGTGGCCTCCGCCGCGGCCTTCCTGGCGGTGCTGGCACCGTGGCTGGCGCGCAACCTCGCGGTGTTCGGGACGCCGCTGCCGTCGGCGGGCGGACACACGTTGTGGATCCGCGACTACAACGAGCAGTTCTCCATCGGCCACGAGGTGAGCCTGGCCACCTACCTCGACTGGGGTTGGGCCAACATCATCGGCTCGAAGCTGTACAGCTGGGTAGAGCTCGTGGGCCGGACCGGCCTGCTCCTGGGCGGGATCTTCTTCATCTTCTTCGTCGCGGGCATCTGGCTGTTCCGACGGCGTGCGGAGCTCGCTCCGTTCCTCGTCTACTTCGCCGTCATGTTCTTCGCCATGGGGTTCTTCTTCACGTTCCATGCGCCGAAGGGCGCCTTCTACCACTCTGCCCCGGCATGGCTGCCGTGGGCCTTCGCGATCGCGGCGGCCGCCGTCGGACCGGCTTCCACGGCGGCAGGACGCTGGTGGCGCTTCCTGCGGCGCCCGGCGACGCACCGGTTCATCGCGGTCGCGGGCCTGGTCGGGGCGGTCGCGTTGTCCCTGCTCAGCTCCGCGACGTTGTTCGCGCAGTGGGACCACTCCCGGGTTCGCGACGAGCAGGCCGCCGCCTTCCTGCGCGCGAACGCCGGGCCGGACGACGTGTTCATGGCGAGCGACCCCGCCAGCGTCCATCCGCTGACGGAGCTCGCCGGCCTCGCCGCACCGTTCGACCCGTTTGCAGTGATCGAGCAGGTGGTCGACGCCTACGGCGTGGACTGGGTCGTCGTCCTGCGGCCGGGTCCGGGCGAGACCGATCCGCTCAACATGTGGGACGGCGCCGCGGGCACGGACAGCCAGGGGGAGCACCCGAGCTTCCTCCCGGCCGAGCCGGCGTTCGAGGGCGACGACGTGCGGGTCTTCCGTGTCGCAGATTGAGCGGCTGGCTCCTGGGCATTCCTGACCAGGCGGGCGCCGCGAAACGCGGGTAGTACTTCTGGTGCCCAAAGTACTGTTGCCCGTATGCACAGCGCGCCGACAGGATGGTCGCCTGGTCCGGTCCTACTCCGGACCCCGTACTCAAGGGGAACCATGGCGCACGATCCCGCGACCGGAACGACCGGCGCGCGCTTCGACCGCATCGGCGAGCAGGCCACGGAGAGCCTCCGCGATGACTCACGGCGATTGCACGAGCTTGTCGAGCAGTTCCGCGAGCAATACCGCCGGGACCTCGAGGAGTGGATGCAGCTTCGCGCGCGGCTGGACCGCCGAGGTGACGCATTGCGTCCGGTCGGGACCGATGCGCTCCGCGCCGAGTACGAGCAGCGCGGCCGGGAGCTGGCCGCCTTCCAGGCCCGCCTCAAGCGGATGGACGTCGTGGCGCGGCAGCTGGACATGCTGTGGGGCTACCTCGAATCGCCCGACCAGACGGTCGACGAGCCGGAGCCGATGGGCGACGACTCACCGGCCGCGCTGACCCTGCGCATCGTGCAGGCCCAGGAAGGCGAGCGACAGCGCATGGCCGAGGACATTCACGACGGACCCGCCCAGGTGCTGACCAACGCGATCTTCCAGGTCGAGCATCTCGACCGCATCCTCGAGCCCCACGATCCGGCCGAGCATGCCGAGCTGGCGTTCCTGCGCGACATGCTGCGCAACGGCCTCGACGAGACCCGCTCGCTGATCAGCGACCTGCGCCCACCGATGGCGGACGTTGGGCTGGCGACGGCCATCGGCGACCGCGCTGCCCAGCTCGAGCGTCACCACGGGATCGCCGTCGACGTGGCAGTCGAGGGTCTCGAGGAGCGGCTCAACCCGGCCGCGCGCACATCGGTCCTGCGCATCGTGCAGGAGGCACTTCAGAACGTTCGCAAGCACGCGGCGGCGAGCCGCGTATCCATCGGTCTCGAGGGAAACGCCCTCGTGATCGCCGACAACGGCCGTGGGTTCGACCTGATGCGGGTCGCGTCGCGTGCCGGCCAGAACTTCGGGCTGCAGTTCATGCGCGAGCGCGCTGAGCTGATGGGGGCGCAGCTGCACATCGAGTCACGCCAGGGCGAAGGCACGCGGATCCTGCTGCGGCTGCCGGAGCAGGGCACTGATGCACGGTAAGGAGGAGGAGATCCCCATGGTCGACACCGAGGTCAAGGTGGAGGAGCGCCGCAAGGGCGGCGATCGTCGCGCCGGAAAGACGCGCATCGTCATCGTCGATGGCCACACGCTGTTCCGGCGTGGCGTGCGCCAGATCCTGGAGCTCGAGAACGACATCGAGGTTGTGGGCGAGGCCGGCAGCGGCCGCGAGGCGCTGGCCACCGTCGAGGAGCTGACGCCGGACGTGGTCCTGATGGACCTCGGCCTCCCGGCCCCCAACGGCATCGAGACCACCCAGCGACTGAAGCGAGAGCTTCCGCACACCGGGGTCATCGTCCTCGCCTCGAACGATGACGAGGATCAGCTGTTCGACGCCATCAAGGCCGGCGCCGCGGCGTATGTGCTCAAGGACATCGACCCAACCGATCTGATTGCCATCATCCGTCGCGTCCGCTCCGGCGAGTACCTGATCAACGACAAGGTCTTCGCCAAGCCGGCAGTGGCCTCGCGCGTCCTCAAGGAGTTCCGCGAGCTCGCCGTCTACGGCGCCGAGGCGCAGCCGATCTTCGCGCCGCTCTCGCCTCGCGAAGTCGAGATCCTGGACAACATCGCCCAGGGCATGACGAACAAGCAGGTCGCCTACGCGCTGTCCATCAGCGAGCAGACGGTCAAGAACCACATGAGCTCGATCCTGCGCAAGCTGTCGGTCAACGACCGAACGCAGGCAGTCGTCTACGCCATGCGCCAGGGCTGGATCAAGATCCCCGAGGATTGATCCACCTTCACGCAGCCGGCTCGAGGGCCGTCCACCTGATGTGGACGGCCCTTCTCGTGGGCGGCGGAAGTCCCGCCGACGCGGAGTACGGGAGTCTCATTGGTGATCCGCAGTAGGCGCCGCAGACTCCGGACAAGTCGCCGCGGGTATCCGGGGTGGCCTTCATCCACGGAGACCGGTCCTCAGCAGATCGGTCCCCGGGTCTCCTCCTCCGGTGCCGGAAAGCCGCCTCGAACGACGGGGCGGCTTTCCGTTTTCCCGTCCAGGGTGGTGTCTATTGACAACGCGCGGGCCGTACGCCAAGGTACGGCCCGCCGCCGAGCGGCTTGGGACCAATGACCCATGGAGCATCGCATCGACGCACCCTACGCTGCCGCTGCTAATCTTCTTGGAAAGGAGGTTCCCGCACGCACATGATCAAGCACTTCATCAGCACTCTTCTCTCGCGCTTCCACAGCGACGATGAGGAAGGCCAGACGCTCGTCGAGTACGGTCTGCTCCTCGCCCTCATCGCGATCATCGTGATCGTCGCCCTGCTCTTCCTGGGCCCGATCGTTTCGCAGATCTTCAGCAACGTGGCAACGCAGCTCAGCGGCAACTAGCCACAAGCCGAAACCTGAAGCGCCCCGGACATCCGTCCGGGGCGCTTCTTTGCGCCCTCCAACCATTCGCCGATCAGCCGGCAGTACCAGCCCGTCGGTAGCCCACAAGTCCACTGCAAGGCTCATGTAAGGTCTGAGTAGACTGTTGACCGCAGTCACAACGCGTGCACTGCTGGCACTCATCCTTGTTCTCATCCACCCGAGCTAAAGGTGAACTTTCGTGAAGCGATCGAATCGCCTCGTCATCCTCGTCGGCGTCCTTCTCGCCGTCCTCGCGTTCGTCGCGATCGTCATCCTGCTCAACCAGCAGCCCGAAGACGGCACCGAGGAGCTGACGACCGTCCCCGTCCTGGTCGCAACCGAGGACATCGACATCGGCGAGGAAGTCACGCCGGCAAAGGTCCAGGTGGAGCAGGTGGATCCGGCCGCCGTGAGCGGGACGGGGCTATCGACCCCCAGCCAGGTCTCCGGCCAGCCCGCGTTGTTCGCGATCCCCGTCGGGTCGCAGGTGAGCGCCGAAGCCATCGGACTCGGCGGCGTTGGCAGCATCGATCTTTCCGCCATGCTGAACCCGGGTGAGAAGGCGGTCGCCTTCCAGGTGGACCGCGCGACGGGTCTGGACTTCCTGGTTACGGCCGGTGACAGTATCGATATCGTCGTCTCGCAGCAGATCAGCGTTCTGCAGGAGACGGCCGACTCCGCGGCCAACACCGACGCGAATGCGCCGCCGCGCTTCGAGGCCGTCACGGGCCTGGAGAACCAGCGCACGGTCAAGGCGGTCCTCCAGGACAAGCGAGTGCTCTACGTGAGCGGAACGCGCGCGATTGCACCGGAACCCGTCGACTCGGACGGAGACGGAGTCCCTGACGAGCAGCAGCCCGAGCAGGCCGCACTCGACAGCGTGATCATCGTCTTCGCCGGCACAGACGAGGACGCCGAGGTCATCAAGTTCGCCCAGAACGACCTGACCGAGGTCGGCTCGCTCACGGCCGTCGTTCGACACGCGGAGGACGACGAGGTCGAGGAGACGCTTGGCATCACGCTCGACCAGCTCGTCGAAGCCTACGGCCTGCGCATCCCCGACATCATCCAGTCGCTGACCGAGGAGGGCGCTCCGTAGGCTGGCGCGACCGCCACGCCAGCGATCGGAGACCGACTGATGATCAAAGTCCTCATCGTCGACGACATTCCCGAGACGCGCGACCACCTGTCGCGCCTCCTGGGGCTGGAGCGCGAGATCGACGTGGCCGGGACCGCCTCCTCAGGTGAGGAGGCGATCCAGCTCGCGATGGAGCTGCGCCCCGACGTCATCGTGATGGACATCAACATGCCGGGCATGGACGGCATCGCCGCTGCGGAGATCATCTCGCAACGGCTGCCGAACAGCCCGGTGATCATGATGAGCGTGCACGGCGAGGCCGAGCAGCTCAAGCGGGCCATGCTGGCCGGCGCCCGTGAGTTCCTGGCCAAGCCGTTCAGCAGCGACGAGTTCGCCACCTCGATCAAGCGGGTCCACGAGCGGGAGCTCGTGCGCCGCGAGCAGATGCAGGCGACGCGCGAGGCGGCGTCAGCGCCGCCGGTCGGGGACGAAGTCGAGGAGCACCAGGTCATCGCCGTCTTCTCTCCGAAGGGCGGGGCCGGTCGCACGACGCTGGCGACGAACCTGGCGCTGGCCTTGCGCCGTGAGACTGACCAGCGGGTGGCGCTGGTGGACGCCAACCTCCAATTCGGTGATGTTGGCGTGCTCCTCAACCTGAACCCGAAGAACCGGTCGATGCTCGACGCTGTGGAGGGCGGTGAGCCAGATCGAGACATCGTCGAGTCGGTCTTGATCGACCATTCCGCCGGCATCCGGGTCTTGCTCGCACCCCCCTCGCCGGAGGGCGCGGACCTAGTGACGCCGGCGTACCTCCGCAAGATGATCGACCTGCTGCGCCAGTCGAACGACTGGGTCATCGTCGACCTGCCGTCAGGCCTCAACGACCACTCCCTCGGGGTGCTCGATGGCGCGGATCAGATCCTCGTGGTCGCGGCCCTGGAGATCACGACGATCAAGAACGTACGACTCTTCCTCGAGGTCGCCGACCAGCTCGACTACGAGCGCTCGAAGGTCCGGCTGGTCATCAACCGCTCGGATGCCTCCCAGGGCATCCGCATCGGTGACGTGGAAGCCTCGATTCGCCGCCCGATCGACGGCTCGATCGTGTCCGACGGCCGCCTCGCCGTCCTCGCCGTCAATCGGGGCGTACCCTTTGTCATTTCGCACCCCGAGTCGCCGTTGTCGCGCGACATCCTCGCGCTCGCGCGCACCCTCGCGGGGGCAGGAGCCACCACCATCAAGACCGATAAGACCGCCAAGCGCGGACTCTTCGCACGCCGCTAGCTGGAAGGACGCTGCCGATGTCACTGTTGAAGCGTATCGAGAGGGCTCGACCCGCCGCCGAGGGCCAGGCCGTGCCGGCCGTGCCGGCCGTGCCGACCCCGACTCCCGAGGGAGGCGCGGAACAGCCGCCGGCTCCGCCTGTTGCCGGGACCCCGCCGCCCCCCGCTCCCCCGGCGCCAGCTGCGGCCGGGGTGGCCTCGCGCTTCTCGAGCGCGATGCCGGCGCGCGAGTCGTTCCGTGAAGCGAAGTTCCGCGTCCAGAACCGGCTCATCAACGAGCTGGACCCGAAGCTCGACCTTGCCAACCAGATCGAGGTCCGGCGCCAGATCGAGGAGCTCTTCGGGAAGATCGCCGACGAGGAAGGCCTGGCCCTCACCCGCGCCGAGCGAGTGCGGATGCTCGAGCAGATCACCGACGAGATCCTGGGCCTCGGGCCGCTCGAGCCGCTCCTGCGCGACGAGACCCTCACCGAGGTGATGGTCAATGGGCCGCAGCAGGTCTACATCGAGCGCGAGGGCAAGCTGGAGCTCACCAACGTGACGTTCCAGAACGACGAGCACGTGATGAAGATCATCCAGCGGATCATCGCCCCGATCGGCCGTCGCGTCGACGAGTCGAGCCCGATGGTGGACGCGCGCCTGGCCGATGGCTCGCGCGTGAACGCGATCATCCCGCCGCTGAGCCTGGTCGGGCCGGTCATCACGATCCGGAAGTTCTCGGCGACGCCGTACACGGTCGACGACCTCGTGCGATTCGGCACCTCCACCCCGGAGATGTTCGAGTTCCTCGAGGCCTGCGTGAAGGCCCGCCTCAACGTCTTCGTCTCCGGCGGCACCGGCTCCGGCAAGACGACGATGCTCAACATCCTGTCGTCGTTCATTCCGGACGACGAGCGCATCGTGACCATCGAGGACGCGGCAGAGCTCCAGCTTCGCCAGGAGCACGTGGTCACCCTCGAGGCACGCCCCTCGAACATCGAGGGCAAGGGCGCCGTCCCGATCCGCGAGCTCGTGCGCAACGCGCTGCGCATGCGCCCTGACCGGATCGTCGTCGGCGAGTGCCGTTCGGCGGAAGCGCTCGACATGCTCCAGGCCATGAATACCGGCCACGACGGGTCGATGTCCACAGGCCACGCGAACACCCCCCGCGACATGCTGAGCCGCCTCGAGACGATGGTGCTGATGGCCGGGATGGACCTGCCGCTGCGCGCCATCCGCGAGCAGATCAGCTCGGCGGTCGACCTCATCGTGCACCAGAACCGCCTCAAGGATGGGACACGTAAGATCGTGAACATCACCGAGGTGCAGGGCATGGAAGGCGACGTCATCGTCATGCAGGACGTCTTCGTCTTCGAGCAGACCGGCGTGACCGAGGGCCGGATCCAGGGCCGGCTCAAGCCGACCGGCATCCGACCGCACTTCGTCGAGCGCTTCGAGACGATGGGCGTCCACCTGCCGCCGAACATCTTCGGCTCGCCGTTCTAGACACGAAAGGACCCGATCTCGTGGGCATCGCGCCGATTCTCATCGCAGCCATCGCGGCGGCCGCCATCGTGCTGATCGCGGTCGGCATCGCCATGACCGGCGGCGGCGGCGGCGTGTCCGCGCGCCTCGAGCGGTACGCATCGGGCAAGGGAGACGATGGCGGCGAGGGCCCGGACGGGTCATCGGAGTCGGCGGTGGTCGCCGGCCTGTCACGCGTCATCGAGAAGCAGGACTTCACGACGCGGCTCGCCGTCGACCTGGCACGCGCCGACCTGAAGATGCGCCCCGCTGAATTCCTCATCATTTGGGGCCTGACTCCCGTCTTCTTCGTGATCCTGGCGACGGCGTTCGGCTTCTTCTTCCCTGGCCTGCAGAACCCCGTCGCGCTGGTTGTGATCTTCCTTCTCGGACTGTGGGCGCCAAGGCTCTTCCTCACTCGGCGACAGAAGCGCCGGCTGCGTCTCTTCAACGAGCAGCTGCCGGACACGATCACGCTCCTCGCCAACTCGCTGCGCGCCGGATCCTCGTTCCTGCAGGGCATCGAGCTCGTGACGCGCGAGGCCCGCCCTCCGATCAGCGAGGAGTTCGAGCGCGTCGTGCGCGAGATGCAGCTGGGGGTTGCCCTACAGCCGGCACTGAACAACCTCGTCCGGCGCGTCGCATCCGAGGACCTGGAGTTGATGGTGACCGCCATCCAGATCCAGAGCCAAGTCGGCGGCAACCTGGCCACCGTGCTCGACGCGATCGCCCACACCATTCGTGAGCGGATGCGGATCTACGGCGAGATCCAGACGCTGACCGCGATGCAGCGCTACAGCGGGTACGTGATCACGCTCCTGCCAGTCGGCCTGGCGGCGATCCTGTTCATCATCAGCCCGAGCTATATCAGCGTCATGCTCGAGAAGCCGCCTGAGCTGTTTGGCCTGCCGCTGGGCATCGTCTTCTTCATCGTAGGGCTGATCAGCATGGGAATCGGCTACCTGTTCATCCGTCGTATCGTCGATATCAAGGTCTGATGCAATGATCACCCCCGAGATCCTCATCGCCCTCATGGCTGCGGGCGCGGTCCTTCTCATCACCTACGGGATCGCCGCGCGCCCGACGGAGGACGCCGTCCAGGCCCGACTCAGCCAGCTCGTGGTCCAGCCTCGGTCCCTCGAGCAGCTCGAGCTGGAGCAGCCCTTCTACGAGCGCGTCATGCGCCCGCTCATCCAGCGGATGGCTCGCGTGGGGCGTCGCCAGCAGGAGGGCGGCGTCATCGCGGGGATCGACGCGAAGCTCGAGAAGGCGGGCTACCCCGGCGGCCTGCGAGGCGCCGACTGGGTCGGCGTGAAGCTTCTGAGCCTCATCGGCTTCGCGATCCTCGGCTTCGTGCTTGGGCTTCTGCTGACCGGCATCTTCGTCGTGGCCCTGTTGGTCATGCTGGTCGGCGGGGCAGTCGGATACCTCGCGCCGGAGTTCTGGCTCGGTCGAAGAATGCGGGCTCGCAGCACCGCGATGATGCTCCAGCTGCCGGATGCCCTCGACCTGCTGACCATCTCGGTCGAGGCGGGTCTCGGCTTCGACGCTGCGCTCGCCAAGGTCGTCGAGAAGATGGAGGGGCCGCTGATCGACGAGTACCGCCAGGCCCTGGCAGAGGTGCGCATGGGCCGCGCCCGGCGTGATGCGCTGCGAGATGTCGCCACGCGGGCCGACTCGCAGCCCGTGAGCAACTTCATCGGCGCCATCATCCAGGCCGAGCAGCTCGGCGTGCCGATCGCCAAGGTCCTTCAGATCCAGTCGAATCAGCTGCGCATCCAGCGTCGGCAGCGGGCAGAGGAAGCCGCGGCAAAGGCGCCGGTGAAGATGCTCTTCCCAATGGTCGGATGCATCTTCCCGACGATCTTCATCGTCATCCTCGGTCCGGCCATCGTGACCGTCATGGGCGGCGTGGGCATCTAGGGATGCTTTCGCCGGTTCGCCCGGCCGTGCTGCTCGTCGACGACGATCGCACCCTGCTCTCCGTCCTCTCGCGCCGTGTCGGGCGCGCCGGCTTCGACGTTCTGACCGCGACTTCGGGCGCGGACGCCCTCAAGCAACTCGAGGCTGGCTGGCCAGCGCTCGTCGTCGTCGATCTGATGATGCCCGGGATGGATGGCTTCGAGCTGGCACGGCGGGTGAAGCTGATCGCCGACCTGCCGATCATCATCCTCTCGGCAGTGGACGCGGCTGAGGCCAAGGTCAGCGCCCTCGAGCTCTACGCGGAAGACTATGTCACCAAACCGTTCGATCCCGACGAGCTCGTGGCGCGGATCCAGCGTGTCCTGCGGAGGGCTTCCGTGGGAAGCCCGACGCTCTCGCTGGACGGAGGCGACGTCGAGGTCGACCTGGCGGCCCGACGGCTGACGACGCCATCCGCGAGCCATCAGCTGACGCCGACCGAGACGAGGCTGCTCGCCGTCCTCGGCTCGGCTCTGGACCGGGTGGTCCGCACCGACGAGCTCCTTGATCGCGTCTGGACCAATGCGGACGGGGCCGATCCATCCTACCTGTGGGTCACCGTCCGCCGCCTGCGGCGCAAGCTGGAAGCCGATCCGGACCGCCCGCGTCACCTCCTCACCGAGCGCGGCGTCGGCTATCGCCTGAGCTCTGGCCGGGCGGCCACCACGACGCGCAGCTGATCAGCGCGGGTGCCTGGCTCCGGTCTCTGGCTTCGCGTCTTCCTGGCCCTGCTGTTGGCTGTCCTGCCGCCACTGCTCCTCCTGCTCGGAGCTGTGCTCCTGACCGATTCCATCCTCGCCAATGCCGACCCTGATCTCGTCGCGCTCACCGTGGCCGGCGCCGCGATCGTGTGGGCCGCCGTCCTGGCAATTCTGTACGCGCGAGCTCTCGGCGAAGACGTCCGCTCGCTCGTCGCGCTCGCGCGCCATGGCCCGGCGGACGACGGCGCCGGCGACGCTGCCTATGGAGCGCTTGCCTCCTCGCTGGAGGAGCGCAACCACCAGGTCGGGGCGCTGGCGCGTGAATCGCGCGCGGTGCCCATCGACGAAGACCCACGGCGCGTCGCGACGGCGATTGTCAGCTCGGTGCGCACGGTCATGCGCGACGCCACGTGGCGCTGCGCGGTCCTGGACTCCGAGCGGCCGGAGCTGCTGCCCGCCGGCGTCTATCACGACTCCGACGAGGGGACGACCGTGGAACAGGTCGGCGACCTCGAGCGCTGGGCATCGACGACGTCTCCCGAATCACCGGCGCGTCGGATCGAGGGACCTTGGGGCGCGTTCGCGGTCGTCGACGTCGCCGCGGAGTCAGGGATTCGAGCGATCCTGTACGCGCCGTGGGAGGGCCGTCCGCACCCAACCCGTGCCGAGCTCGACCTGCTCTCGCTGGTGGGACAGCATGCGGGCGCGGCGCTGGAGCACTCGCTCCTCTATGCCCGGGTGCGAAGCCAGGCCGACGAGCTGAACCGGATGGCATCCCTCCAGGCAGATTTCCTCCGTGGGGTGACACACGATCTCCAGACTCCGCTCACCAGCATCGGCGCGCTCGCCGTCGAGCTCCAGGCCGATCCCGGCGTTCCGGACGGGGCGCGTGCCGACCTCGAGTCCATGGCCCACCAAGCGGAGCGGCTGCGGCGCATGGTGAGCCAGCTGCTCGTCGCCTCCCGCCTTGAGGCCGGCGCGGTCGTCCCGGTGCAGGAAGTCTTCGCGATCCGGCCGCTCATCGATCGGACCTGGTCCGCCCTACGGACGGATCGGCCCTTCGCGCTCACCGTCGAGGGGCCACCGCACCTCGCTGTCGGCGACCCGGACCGGATCGAGCAGGTGCTGTGGGCCCTTCTCGACAACGCGGTCAAGTACAGTCCGCCCGGCACGCCAATCGACGTCCGGGTCGTCGGCGCGTCGGGTCGACTCCGCATCGAGGTTCACGACCGTGGCATGGGCATGGCCGCCACGACGCTCGAGCGCGCCTTCGATCAGTTCTATCGCGCCGAGGAGGCGCGCAGGCTCGCCCCGGATGGGAGCGGCATCGGTCTCTACGCCGCCAGAGGGCTCATGCGCACGATGGGAGGCGACGTTTCAGCCGAGAGCAGGCTCGGGGACGGCACGACCGCGATCGTGACGTTGCCCGCCGAGCCTGCCGACCGTGAGCCACCCTGACCACGTTAGGCTTTCGGGAGATGAGCGAGACGGTACGGATCGAGAACGTGACGCGCGACACGGTCGTCGCCGAGCGAGTCCGCATCGCGCGCAACGCGCGCGACCGCACCATCGGTCTCATGGGTCGTGGTGGGTTGCCCGATGGCGATGGCCTGTGGATCGAGCGAGCGCCATCGATCCACATGTTCTTCATGCGGTTCCCGATCGACGCAATCTTCGTCGATCGAGAGCTCCGCGTGACCAAGGTCGTCGCGGACCTGCGGCCGTGGCGGGTCGTCTGGTGGGCGCGTGGAGCCCGAGATTGCCTGGAGCTGCCCGCCGGCGCCGCCCGGGTGAGCGGGACGGAGGTCGGCGATCAGCTTCTCCTGCGCGACCTCGCGCCCTAGGGGACGACGAGCCGGACGGGGTTCCCCCGGATGCTGACCTCCCAGGTCGTGGTGTCGTTGCCGCTGTTGACCGTGTAGCGAACCTTCCACCACCCCGACTCCGTCTCGCCAGACGGCGTGAGGCCCGAGACGCCGTAATCGGCATCGAGTGGCACGTTGATCGTGATCCACGAGTTCTGGTAGAGGCTGCCACCGCTGGTGAGGTTCGTGCACCCGGCCGGCGCGGCGGGGCCGCTGCCGGCGAAGGTCTGGATGCACGTCACGTTGTTTCCGGATCGGCCGTTGTCCGCGGTGTAGCTGAAGGTCACCGGGTCGTACGAGTTGCCGTCCGGGCTGAGAAGCTGCATCCACGCCTTCTGGCCCACATCGCCGGGGTCGAACAGCCGGATCTCGACCGTCTTGCCGGCGCCCTGCTGCCGATCGATCTGGGCGAGGTAGAACGTCTGCTGGCCCGCCTCGATGTTCGCGTACGAGACCATCCGGCCCGAGCCGTAGATTCGCGGTTCGGTCCCACCCTCGACGTAGATGGACCACATGTTCTCGAACGTCTCGTCCCAGTTGGCGCCAGGAGCCGCGGGATCGGTGGTCGTCACCTGGAGCCGATAGTCGCCCGCTCCGAGGCTGCTCGCCATCTGCCACCAGCGATTGTGGTAGTAGCCCCCCACACCATTGTTCGTGATGACCCCTTCGCCGCAGTTGGTGGGGTTGGTCGGCTCTCCACCGTCGCTGAAGTTCGAGCCGGTGATCAGGTCCGCCTGGTACTCGTTCACGAAGAGCGATCCGGAGCTGGTGACCAGGGTGTCGTCGCCTCGGATCGGCGTGCCGTTGGTGTTCCACAGCCTGAAGTACGTGGAGACCGGGGTCGCCGCGCCAAGCCAGTGGTCACCGGTTCCGAAATGGCCGCCTCCCGGCCCGTCCGACGTTGCGCAGAACGTCGGGTCGTAGATGTGCACCGACCCGCCGGATGGCAGCTCGATCGAGTAGTCGTACCCCTCCGGCTCGTAGTCGGCGTTGAGCGTTGGGTTCGGGTTGTAACCGGTTGCGTACGCGTCGCCGGTCGAACGGTTGCTGCCCTGGCCCTCGATCGCGCCCCAGAAGCCCTGGGAGCAGTTTGCGGCGGCGCAGAGCGGCGTGTTGTCCGGGGCCAGGACCTGGCGACCCTGCGTCGTGGCCGGGCCGGTGTAATGCACGATCACCGTGAGGAAGTCGAGGTCGGTGCGTGCCGAGTCCGTGCAGGCCGACCCGGGATCCACGTCGGCGACCCGAACCGCGAAGCTGCCGTTCGCGAACTCGGTGGCCGACCACGTGCGCCCCCATGTATCCGTGGCGTTGCCGAGGAACGAGGTCGCGAAGCTCGCCGTCAGGCTCTGTGTCTTCTGCGTCGTCCAGGTTCCGCCATTGTTCCACGAGAGGGCCACGCCGATCGCGCAGCCGGTCCCGTCGGTCGAGCGCGCATCGACCCGGACCTCGATGCCGCTGATGGTCGACCCAGCCGGGATCGAGTATCCGAAGTTGCCGTAGCCCTGCTGGGCGCCGGTGGCGTTGTTCGCGTGGGTCGACCCGCCGTCGACCAGGGCGCCGTTCGGCGTGGTCCAGCCATTGGGGGCCGTCGTCCCCGTCGGGGCACGATGCCCGGTGTTGGTTGGTGTGCCGGCAACGACGCTGCGGAAGTCTCCGACGCCGTAGTAGTTCAACGGGCTGCCCATCGGAACTGGCAGGACGAAGTCTGCCTTGGCCTGGCGGCTGACCGTCAACTGGTCGAACCCGAACAGGCCCATGAAGAACGTGTCGACGGGTGCCGAGATGCTGACCACCATGCGCCGCGGGTTGCCCGCGTCCTGCGACGGGATCACGACCACGCCACCGAATCCGTTGCGGTACCCGTTCTTGCGCGCCTCGTCGAAGGCATCTCCCCTGGCCTGGTTGACCTGCCCAGGGAGATGGACGACGCCGGCCAGGGCCGCGGCGTCCGCAGCGCGTTGGACCCGGAGCTCGTTCGCCCAGATCCATGAGATGTCGATGACCATCGCCGAGAAGCCGACGAGGATCGTGAGCAGGAACGCGAAGATGACCAGGACCTGGCCACGCGACCTCGAATCGCTCGAGTCGCTGCGGTCGGTCGTCGGTGCGGGTGATGCCTGGGGGGTCACGGGTTCCATCCTCAGTAGTCCGTTGGAGCGAGGGGCATGATCGTTTGGTCGCTCATCCTCACGGTCGCAAACCCGAGGAACACGCGCAGGGGCGTCCTGAATTCATACGTGTAGACGACGCTGACCCCGACCGAGTCGGGAACCGGTCCGCTCACCCGGCTGCATGGCGCCCACGGGGTCGCCGCTTCTATGTAGTCGAGTCGCGTGCCGTCGACCATCGGACCGGCGCCAGCCGAGTACGTCCATCGGTTGGCGGCACCCAGCTCCTGTCCGTCCGCGCCGGCGCGGTAGATCCGGATCTCGGGCACGTCAGCCGCATCCACGTCGGAGCCAGGGCTCTGGATGACTCGCTGGACGGCGGCGACGATCTGGGCGTCGATCGTCGCGCAGACCGCCGCGTCCCCATCGCCATTCGTGAGTGCTGCACCGGTTCGCGCTCCCTCACGCGTGGCGTACTCGAGCGTGAGGTGATGGTCGAAGGCGAAGCCGAACTCGATCGTCCCGAGCGTCAGCATCAGAAGCACTGTGAGGATCAGGGTGAGCTCGACCAGCGCCTGGCCGCGAGGCTCGTGGCGCTGGCGACGTCGGAGGCGGATCACAGCGATGGCTCCATGCGCATCGCCGTGGAGTGCGTGAATTCGAAGCCGGTCCCACCCAGCGAGACGATGCTCGCGAGCGGAGTCACCCAGACGTGCGAATAGGTGATCCGCACCCCGATCGTGTCGACGGTGTCATGAGCTCCCCCGCATCCCGCGAGGACGTCGCATCGCTGATCCTCGGGATAGCCGGCTGCGCCGACGAGAGAGTAGGGAACGGTCAGGGTGACGCCATCGGGCAGCGAGCAGGTGGTCGAACCGACGCGCTGGTAGACGTTGACCGGGTTGCCCGGCATGACGCCGCCGGTGTCGGTGGCCCAGTAGATCCGAACCTCTTCGATCTGCGCCTCTTTCGCGGGAGCGTCCACGTCCTCATCGATGCTGCTCAGGATGATGCAGTCGGCCCCGGAGTCGCTCGACGCCTCAGCGGCGAGGAGTGCGGCATCTCGGCTCGCAAAGTTGATCGACAGGAGCCCGTGGAAGGCGAAGGCGAACTCGATGAGCCCGATGACGATCAGAATGAAGATCGGCAGGACAAGCGAGAATTCGACAAGCGACTGGCCGCGGCCGTCAGAGCCCCGCTCGGACCGACGCCGGCTGGAAGTGACGGCTCGGGCTCGGCGCGCGAATACGCGCTTTCCTGCGATCGACATGACCCGACCGTATCGCGGTCACCTTGCGGACAACCTTGCCGGCCTCCGCGGAGGCTAGCCATCCAGTACTGGGTGCCGATAGCCAAATATTCCCAGCTGGGCGAACGACTAGACCTCGCGCGCCACGGCGAAGCCGTAGACCTCCTTCGCTCCTGCCTCGACCAGCACGGATGCGCACGCCTCCAGCGTGGCGGTGGCGGTGATGATGTCGTCGACCACGATCACCCTGGCCAGGAGCCGCCGGCGTTCACCTCGAAGGCGCCGTGCAGGTTCGCGGGCGGGCGGCGCCGTCACGCTCCCGGCCGGACTGGCCGATGCCGAGGCCGACTACACGACCCCGGCATCGTATCGCGCGATCGACCCTACCGGGTCAGCCCGATAAAGTTCGTTCGGGTCAGGCAGCTCGGATCGGACACGTTGCACGGCGGGGATCCGTAGCCGGCCGGCACGCTCGGCAGGGCATAGAACTCGACGAAGTGTCCATTGACCTTCGAGGCGTGCTGGTCGTAGCTCGTCAGCGTGAAGGCCGCAAGCGTGACGATCTCGTAGTTCAGGTTCGACCCGCCGGCGTCATTTGTCTGACGCCAGATTGGGATCAGCACGGTCTCGCCCAGCCACTGGTCCAGGCAACCCCGGACGGCTGATGCATTCATGTTGCCGGGGGCGCCCTGGATCCACTCGGGGAAGACCATGGCGGGGTTATCGGGATAGCAGATGCTCTGCGCCAGCGTCGGCGCGTTGTTCTGTCCGCGCCAGGTCAGCCAGCCGAAGTTGCCGGGGCCCTCCTCACCCTCGGTGAGCTCATATTCCGTCCCGGGCTCGTAATCGGAGTCGAACGCAGCGATCGGCAGGAGGATGCCTTCAGGAGCCTCGTTCAGGATTCCCGACGTCATGGCCGTCGCGACCGTCGACACGTCGATCTCGGGGATCCCGACGACCCGCATGAAGACGGTGTTGGGCGCACTCTCCGTCTGGACGCGCACTCCCTGCGCACCGACCGGGAGCGCACCGCCCGCGGTGACCGGACCGAGGTCGATCTCCTCGCCGGCATCATCACCCGGCTGCACATACGTGCCGGTCCACGTGCAGCCATCGGCCGCGACGCAGCCGTTGGCAACCAGGCTCGCCTCGATGGCGGCGTGGACCTGAGCCCCGGATCGGCCCCCATCGAGGTAGTGGTCGGCAATCACCTTCGTCCCCGCCATCGCCGACAGGTCGGAGTAGTTCTGGAGGGTTCGACGCTCGCGGAAGCCGATGCCCGTATCAATCACGAGGCCCGCAAAGAGGATAAGCGTGATCAGGCCGCCGGCCACCATGACCAGAATCTGGCCCCGCTCGTCGTCACGGCGGAATGCATTGAAAACCATTGGAAGAATCCCTTTCGACGTGTCGCGCGGGCCAAGACCCGCTGTCAGCGCTGCCATCAGTTGTTCACCAGGACTTCGGACCGAGCCTCGAGATGGAGCGTGCCGATCATTTGGCCGATGAGTGGTGTGATCATCGCGAGGTCCGCCTCCGCCTCGACCACGAGGATGTCGTTGACGGTGCAGCCGAACGCTCCCTGCGGCGTGCACGAGGCCGTGACAACAGGGTTCGGCACACCAACCAGCAGGTCGACCACGTGGTCCTCGATCACCTGGCGCGTGTCGTCGTCGAATGCCCGCGCCTGGACGGCGCCGTACCGGGCGCCTTCGCGGGCACCTTCTGCCAGCGAGTTGTAGACGAACACCGCGCGACCCAGATCGATGAGGCCGAACACGAGAAGGAAGAAGATCGGAATGACAAGTGCGAACTCGACCAAGGCCTGACCGCGCCGGCTCCCACGCTTGGGTCGGTACATCAGTTATCTACCGTGATCGTCGTTGTGAGGCACGGCCGCACCGAGCCATTGGCGATCGACTGGCTCCTGACCGTGTAGTCGTTGTTTGGCGGGCGAAGAGCCGAGAAGCGCGCGGCCGAGAAGCCGGCTGCTGACCACTCGCCCTGCGCGACGGTGACCTTGTCGTTGATCAAGTTGGGCACCGTGCACTGGGCCACTGGCGTCGGGGTCGGCGTGCCGCCCGGCGTCGCCGACGGTGTCGGAGCCGGACTCGCGGATGGCGCCGGGGTGGGCGTCGGAGCGGGCGTCGGCGTAGGCGTGGGGGTGGGCGTCGGCGTCGCCATCGGCGTGCTCGACACCGTGATCGTCTGCGTCGTGCAGGACCCTTGAGTCGCGGGAGGCACGCTCTGCCAGACGATGTTCTGATTATTCGATCCGTTGGTGGTCAGGTTTGCGGCTGAGAAGCCGGCGATGTCGGCCCAGACCTCGTCCGCATCCCGGATCCTCGTCGGCCCTGCCGTGAAGTCGGGAACCCTGCAGATGCCCGGTGGCGGGCTGCCGCTCGGTTGAGTCGTCGGGATCGGGACGGGTGAACTCCCAAGCGGCTCGAACGAGGTGATCACGGTGGCGGTCGACGTCGAACCGAGCGTGAGCGTCGAACCCACAAGGTTGCTGATCAGGGGGGTGACCAGCGCAAAGGGTGTCTCGGTGCGGACCCAGTACAGGTCCCCGTCCTCGCAGTCGGCCAGCGCCTTCCCGGGTCCGGTGAACACTGTGGTTCCAGCCCCGAAGCACTTGACCACGAAGCTTGTGACCGCCACGCCGTCGAGCTCGGCCTCGACCCTGGCCCGGACGTTGGCGGGGTCGGTGCAGTCGCCGCCCGTGTCGCTCGCGCACTCCGGATTTCGGGAGCCGTAGAAGGCCCCCTCCTTCACTGCATTCTCGAGAGAGATTGCAGAGAAATAGGCACGGCCCAGATCGATGCTTCCCAGCACCAACAGCAGAAGGATCGGCAGCGTGAGCGCGAATTCGACGAAGCTTTGGCCGCGGCCGTGCGCGAAGTGCCGACGCTTCAGACGTCGAACATATCTGATGACCATGTAGAGCGGAGACCTGCGTGGATGTGTTTCTCGGCCATCGTCCCGCCCCGACCTTGCAGGTCACCTTGCACCTGGACACTCGATGGGGGGTACCCACCCAGTACTTTCGTACTAGTCATGCTTGGATCGCGGGCTGGCTCAAGGAGCGCGATTGCCTGGAGCCTGGCGCGGGCAAGGTGGCGGAGCGCGGTGTGGAGATGTGCGACCGGGTAGAGCGGTGACCGATCGGCGACGGGTCGGCTAGACCTCCCGAGCGATCGCGAAGCCGAACACCGAACGGGCTCCTGCCGCGCAGAGCACGGCCGCGCATGCTTCCAAGGTGGCGGTCGTCGTGATGATGTCGTCCACAAGGATGACCTCCGGAGGCGGCGACGCCGTCGGCTGAAAGGCACCCCGGAGATTGGCCAGGCGCTCCGCTCGATTCAGCCGATGCTGCTTGGTGGTGGGACGAGCTCGCTCGAGCAATAGAGCGCGGGGCACGTTGCTCCGCGCCGAAAGCGCTGTGGCGAGGAGGTCGGCCTGGTTGTAGCCGCGCTCGCGCAGGCGCTCGCGGTGGACCGGCACCGGCACAAGCGTCGCTGGTCCGCTGACCTCGATGAGGCGGACCAGCGCGGGCGCGGCGGCGCGCGCGATGATCGGCGCGAGCCGCGATGCGCCGCCGTACTTCAGGCTCGCCAGGGCTCGACGCAGCGTCCCTGTGTGCGCGAACGCCGCCATCCCGACCAGCAACGCATCACCGATCACGATCCCCGCGTCCGGCGCCACGAACCGATCCTCGGGCCGCGAGGGTGATTCGAAGGCGGAGAGGCAGGCACGGCACAGGAGCGATCCTGTCCGACCGCATGAGGCGCAGGCAGGCGGTAGGAGCAAGTCCAGCAGCGCCGCCATCGGTCCATCCTGGCGAACCGTTGCTTACCAGCCGCTTACTGGCGGCTTCTGGACGAAGGACGCGCAGGCGCTCATCCGGCCCCGATGTCGCACGTGGGTCCTCGTCCCCGCGGACGCTGTCAGGGTTAATGGTGGGCTGCGCTGAGGATGGGTTGTGAGCGAATAGGCGCTGCGTTCGGGCACCGTTGTAAGGTGGACTGCAAGGTCCGCGTACTAGGGTGTGGCGGTACTTTCGTCCGGGGGGAGCATCACCCAACCGTGATCCAGCCAAGACGCCCAATCGGAATCCCGCATCTGCGGGTACGTCCACGGCGTGGACAGGCGCTCACCGAGTTCGCACTCGTCTTGCCGCTGTTGATCGTGCTCTTCGCGATGGCGCTCGACTTCGGGCGCGTGTTCTACGGGTGGGTTTCGATCAACAATGCCGCTCGAGTCGGCGCGGCGTACGCCGCTGCGAATGCCGATGCCTGGGAGACTCCCAGCGATCCCGCGCGTCAGGCCCGCTACGAAGCGCTCGTCGAGAATGACCTGCAGAACCTCAACTGCACGCTGAGTGGCGTTCCGGAGCCTGACTTCACCGACGCCGATGGCGACGGGTCTTACGACACCGGGGAGCCAGTCGAGGTCGCGCTGGATTGCGCGTTCGAGCTCCTCACGCCTATCGGCACGAGCATCGTCGGGACGGTCGACCTTGGCGGCTCGGCCACGTTCCCGGTCCATCACACGATTCAAACCGCTCTGCCGCCACCACCGGCGCCGCCCCCGCCACCGACCTGCACCGTCCCCGGCACCGTCGGCCAGAGCCGGAACACCGCCCGGGCGCTCTGGGATGACGCGAGCTTCCAACCCACGAACCTGATCGAGAACGGGAGCGGCAACTTCACCGTCGCGACCCAAAGCGTGCCCGCCAACACGCAACTCGAGTGCACCACTGGAAGCATGACCATCGCTGCCGCCGCCGGGCCCCCGCCACCTTCATGCGAGCGGCCGGAAGCCAACTTCACCGGCACGCCAACGACCGGAGCGACGTCGATTACCGTCCAGTTCACCGACGAGTCTGAATCCGAGGGGTGCCCGATTCTCACGTGGAGCTGGGACTTCGAGAATGGCTCGAGCAACCTCGAGGATCCGACCCAGGTGTTCACCCATGCCGGCCAAGGGGGCAATACGCAGTACGACGTCAGCCTCACGGTGACGAACGCGGCTGGCACCGACACCATTGAGAAGAAGAACTACATCAGGGTCAATCGACAATGACGCGCGGCGACCGACGGGGACAGTCGCTGGTCGAGTTCGCGCTCGTGCTGCCACTGTTCATCATCATCCTCGTCGGCATCTTCGACTTCGGGCGGGCGGTCTTCGCGTACAGCACGCTCAACAACGCCTCTCGCGAGGCCGCGCGACAGGCGGTGGTCGACCAGACCCTCGTCCACATCGAGGATGCGGCAATCGCCGGCGCCGTCTCGCTGGCTCTCGAGCGGACTGACGTCCAGGTCGACTACCGCGACGCCGCCACGCCGGATGCGGCCGGATCGTGCGATGCCAACCTCGCTACCCCGCAAATCGTCGGGTGCGTTGCGGTCGTCCGCCTCGAGCACACCTACGACGCCGCCGTTCCACTCTTGTCGGCCATCGTCGGCCCGATCTCGCTCAGCGGCGAGAGCCGATTTCCCGTCCACCACGACTGCCAGGAGCCCACAAAGTCGCCGTGCCCGCTTGGAGATTGACCGTGACCACCATCCGTGAACGAATAGCGCTTGCGACGCCACGCGGCACGCCCCCGCGCGGCCAGATCCTCGTGATCGTCGCGGCCGGCCTGCTGGTAGTGATCGCGATGGTCGGGCTGATCGTCGACGGGGGATACGCCTGGGGCCAACAGCGGAAGACGCAGAACGCCGCGGACGGCGTGGCGATGGCCGGGACGGCGGTGATCCAGGGATACCTGGCTGACCCCGCGGCCACGACGGACGGCGGCGACGTTGGCTGCGCGGTCGAGGCGGCGGCAGACGCACACGACATCTCGCTGGAACGAGCCGAGTACACGGACCACGAGGGCCGGCTGCTGTCGCCGTCCGTCGTGGTCCCGGCCTGTAATGCAGCCACGCCCATCCCGGCGGGCAGCCAGGGCGTGAAGGCGACGGCGTCCGAGGACTACGAGACCTTCCTGGTGCGCGCCATCGGCTTCGGCACGATAACCGCGACCGCAGAGGCGACTGCGGTCGTCGGAACGCTCGCTGGGATCTGCCCGGCAGCGGATGGCTGCGCGGTGCTGCCGGTGACGTTCCCGCGAACGATCGACACCTGCGACGGGACGAACACACGGATCGTCGGCCTCGATGAGTGGACGATCCTTCCCGAGGGCGCGACCCTCGATGCCAGCAACCTCTCGATCGCGCCTCTCTGCAAGAAGGGGCCGGGCGCCGTCGGCTGGCTCGATTTCGGCTGCGGCAACCTCCGCAACCACATCACGAATCCCTGCAACACCTTCATCGACATCCCGGCGTGGCTGGACACGAGCCCGGGCAATCCCAACTGCTGCGAGAGCGAGCTGGAGGCCTTCACCGGCACGCTGCCGGGGATTCCCGAGACCGAGGACCTCGTCGTCTACATCCCGATCCACGACAACACGTGCCGATCGCAGCCGGCGGACGACGATCCCGTCTGTCCCGAGGGTGACTGGTCGGGCGGTGGCGAACTCGTCAACTATCACGTCCCGTATTGGGTCGGGTTCAAGCTGGACGGGGCGTTCGTCCAAGGCAATGACCGTGAGTGCAACGAGCTGCCCGGCAACCCGTTCGCCGGCGGCAACGGGGCAACGGGCTGCCTGAAGGGCTGGTTCGTCAGCAAGGTGACGAGTCCCGGACCGGTCGAGGAGACCGATGTGCCGATCGGTCGTGGCGACCCGCTGGCGCTGGGGATCACGCTGATCCGCTAGGCATTCCTCGCCAAGGGGCGGCCCGGTGGTACCGTAGGGAGCCACCAGCCGCCGGGAGACACGGGCTCGTGAAGACGAACCTGAAGGCCCGCAACATCGAGCTGGACGACCAGCTCCGGGGTGAGATCGAGCGCAAGCTCCGCCGCCTCGACCGCATCACCCATGAAGCGGCGGAGGCCGATGTCGAGCTCATCGGCCATGCCTCGCACGCCACCGACAGCGCCCAGGTGGCCGAGGTCACCCTTCGCAACAACGGCGACGTCCTGCGCTCGACGGCCTCGGGCGCAACGCCGATCGCCGCCCTCGACGTCGTGATCGACAAGCTCGAGCGCCAGGTCGTGCGGACCAAGGAACGGCCGGGCAGCGTGCGGAAGCGGCACGGCCACGAGATCGAATCGGTCCTGTCGCGGGAGGCGCTCGGAACGGTCGAGCCGGACGCGACCGGCCCGCAGGTCGTGAAGACGAAGCGCTTCGACATGCTGCCGATGTTCGAGGAGGACGCCATCACTCAGATGGAGGAGCTCGGGCACGCCTTCTTCGTCTTCCTCGACGCGGAGACCGAGCAGGTCGCCGTCCTCTACCGCCGGGCCGATGGCAACTATGGCCTCATCCAGCCGGTGATCGATCGACGGGCTAACGGAGGGTCGCGCTGAGCCGCCGCGGCGGCGTCAGTAGAGCGCCGGCAGGACGAGCAGACCGGCGACGAGCACGATCAGCGCCACGAAGTAGACGAAGAGGGCCAGCGTCGGAAGGTCACCATCGGCCTGCTCGTCGCCGCTCTCGCGTGCCTCGTCGCGCGGCTCGACCATGGCCCGCACCGTAGCACGGCCGGAACCGCGGCGGCGCCTGACCTGGCCGGCGGATGCGCCGGCGGTCGGCATGCACCTCGGCGTGAAGCACGGCCTGCTGCGGGCGGCCCGACGGTCGCGGCAGATCGGCGCACGAGCGCTCCAGATCTTCAGCGACAACCCGACGGCGTGGCGCCGCCGGCCGGAGCCGCCGCTCGAGGCGCCCGAGTTCGTCGACTACGGCGCGCGCGAAGGGCTGGGCACGATCGCCGTCCACGCGTCGTACCTCATCAACCTCGCGGGCTCGGCCGAGCCGTTCGCGTCGCAGTCGCGCGCCGGCTTGATCACCGAGATGCAGCGAGCGCCGTCGTACGGCGCGACGATCGTGAACACGCACATCGGCTCGCACCGCGGGGTCGGTCGCGCGGCCGGGCTGGCGAGGATCGTCGAGAACGTCCAGAGCGTGCTGGCGTCGTCGCCCGAAGGGGTCCAACTGGTCCTCGAGAACCCGTCCGGCGGCGGCGACATGCTCGGCTCGTCCGTGGAGGAGCTGGCGCAGATCTTCGAGGACGTCGGCGCCAGCGCGGATCGGCTCGGTTGCTGCCTCGACACCGCCCACCTGTGGGGCGCCGGCTACGACATCTCGACGGCCGATGGCGCTCGCGCGGTGGTGGATCGCTTCGAGGAGCTCATCGGCCTGGACCGGCTGGCGCTCGTGCATCTCAACGACTCGCGCTCGGCGCTCGGTTCGCGGGCGGACCGGCACGAGCACGTCGGCGCGGGACGCATCGGTCCGGCGGGGCTCGGCGCGTTCCTGCGGGATCCGCGGCTGTCTCGAGCGACGTTCATCATGGAGACGCCCGGCGCGGACGAGGGCTGGGACGCCGTCAACATGCGCCGGGCGCGGCTGCTGTGGGGCGGCGCCGACGAGCTGCCGCTGCTTCCGCCGAAGGCGTTCCGGACGAATCGGCGCTCGACGCGGGTAGCTCCCGGAGTCGTGAACGAACGAGATCGGCTGCCGGTGCTCCCTCCGCCGCCCGTCTTTCCGGGCAGACCGGCAGCCGATCACATGCCTCGGCCTGACTCAGCGGCGACGTACCGCCGTGAGCATCACCGTCAGCAATGACGCGAGGAACACGATTGCCGGCAGGATCAGCCCGAGCCCCACGTTCCGGAGGTCCGCGCCGGCCGCGGTGTCCGGCAGCATCGGGGCTGGAGTCGGATTGCCCCCGCCGACCGTCCCACGCGGAGAGGGGGTCGCAGCCGGCGGCGTCGATGGCGACGACGGCGTGCTCGCTGTCGGTGTCGGGGTTGGTGTTGGCGTCGGGGTCGGGGTCGGTGTTGGCGTGGAGGCCTGCACGCAGAGGCTCCCGTTCGCCGCGGCGCTCGCCTTCTTGGACTTGTCGTTCTGCCAACGCGCGTGAAGCGTGGTGCCCGCGCGATTGGTCTCGAACTCGTGGAAGCCCTTGCTACCGAAGTTAACCGTCCAGTGGCCGCTGAAGTCGGCGTTCCAGCTGAACTGGATGAGGTAGTCCGGCTCCTGGCTCAGCGAGAGGCGCCAGGCAAAGTGGCTGGCGTCGGACGCACACAACGAGGCAAGCTGCGGTGCGGCCCAAGCCGCGACTGCGCTGACGGAAACTGCGGCGGCCACGACCGCCGCGGCGATCGCCGCCAGGGTCGTCCGGACCGCGTGGCGACGGTGGGAGGTCAACCAGCTCATTTCGTCTTCCCCAATTCGTTTCGGCAGAGACAAGCGTTGTTCGCTTCGCCGAACGTACGGGGTGCCCAGTACTTTCGTCACGCGCCCGCGGGGCGTGCGAATCCGGTCTGGTGGAGTCCTGTCGAGATGGGGCGGTGCACCGGCGCACCTGCGGATCGGAAGCCGAACTCAGGAGTGGCATCCAACCCCGACGAGGCCTGGGGGCCTAGGCGTACCCGTTCGAGCCGTTGCCCTCGCTGCGGATGCGGCGCTGGCGGACACTGATGTAGGCCTGCATGAGCTCGCGGACATCCGCCTCGGTGAGGGTGTCGTCGCCGCGCAGCGCGTACTCGACGCGAGTGGTGGGCAGGACGGCGCGCGAGTTGAGGGAGGCGAAGTAGGCCGGTCCATCGGACTCCTCGGCAATCTCGCGGAGGCCGCGCGCCAGCTTCGTGGCGGTGCCAAGCGACGGCATGCGGTCGCCCTTGATCAGCCGGCTGATGGTCGAGTGATCCACCCCGGACTGGAGCGCCAGCTGTCGCTGGCTCATCTTCTTTTCCTTCAGCTGGCTGCGAAGCCAGGCGTTGAAGGATCTCGGCGTCTGCAGCGTCATCTGCAACCTTTGTGCGCCGGACGTTACTGTCGCTGGTGCGGCAGTGGTGCGTCCGAGCAACCGCATCGTCCGCCAGGGAAGCGTGCCGCCTCAATAGGAGGAAGGTACCCAGGGGCGTGGGTCAGGCCGCTGGGGCCTCCGCAGATGGACCAGCGCTCGCTAGCCCGATGGAACGGCCTCCGCCCCCAGCCCGTGCGCGCGTCGAACCTTGCCGCTGAAGAAGTAGAGGATCCCGCCGATGACGATGACGGTGAGGATGCTGATCGCTCGGTCGGTGAGGGCGACCGCCGCCCCCTGGTCGCCGCTCACGCCGTAGATCGCGAGGGCGAAGGCAATGCCGGCCTCGACGAAGCCGATCCCTGCGGGTGTGAGCGGGATGGCGGTCAGCAGCGCCGCGGTCAGCGCGACGAAGATCGAGGCGCTGATGCCGAGGCCGACGTCGGGCAGGTCGAGCGCGCGGATGACGAAGTAGAGGCGCGCGCCCTCCAGAAGCCAGATCACGACGGTCGAGACGCCGATGACCGGCAGGGCGGAGGCCGTCAGCGCCCCGGTGCTGCCCTCGTGGAACCGTTCCCACAGGTCGGCCAGTCGGAGCGGCAGCCACCGCGAGACGCGACGGCCCCAGAGTCGCAGGGCGATGACCGAGGTGACGAGGATCAGCGCCACCACGAAGCCGATGATGAAGATGACGTCGATGCCGGGCATCGATCGGCCGCGGAAGCTCCAGTACCCGGCGGCGAGGGCGAGGCCGAAGATGACGATGATGTCGGCGATGCGCTCGATGAAGATCGTGCCGACCGTCTTCGATGCCGATGCTCCGTTGTTCGCCTTCAGCAGGTAAGCGCGATACAGGTCGCCGAGCTTGGCCGGCACGAGGCAGTTCACGAACCACGACAGGTAGAGGATCTCGAGCGCGTCGACGAAGCGGACCCGCGTGCCCACCTTCGCGAGGATGTAGCGCCAGCGGAACGTGCGAACCGGGAAGGTCAGGTAGTAGGCGACGAACGCGAGCGCCAGGTAGCCGACGTTGGCCTGGAGGATGAGCCCCCAGGTGGCCTGCAGATTGACGCCCAGTGTCCTGAATGCCAACACCAGCAGGACGATGGCGAAGATGACCGATCCGATCGTCCGCCAGTTGAGGACGCGCCGGGCGAGGCTGACCTCGCGCTCCGGGATCTGCTCGTCGGCCGGGGCATCGAGGAACTCGCCCGCCTCGTAGAGCGCGCCGCCTTCGTGCGAGTGTGTGCCGGAGGTCGGGTGCCGCGGCGGGCGGTGCTCGTCATCGGTCATTCGTCCGCCTTCTCCTTCGGCGGCAGCTCCGTGGGGCCCGGCCGCTGGACGGGCTCGCGGCGCACCTCCTCCGGCGGCTCGGGACCGAGGATCGGACCGGCCGCGGTCCGCTTGCCGCGCCACGCGTCGAACATGTTCTTCCACACCGCCCAGCGAGTCGTGAGATGGATGAGGACCGACGAGCGACTCGCGTGCCAGTCGTTGTCGAGAAGCGATGCCCGCAGCTCGTCGGCGGTCTCGAACGGCGGCATGGCGTTGAAGGCCATCGCCACCTCCATCGCCGAGTGGGAGTCCGACGCCGCGATGCCCGGGATGCCGTAGCGCTTGGCGAACTCGGCGGCTTCGAGGTTGTGGCGCTGGAGCGTGACCCGGCAGTTGAAGATCTCGACCATGTCGATCTTGCGCACCTCGGCGAGGTTGCGCAGCGGGCCTTCGGTGATGTGCGACTTGCGGAACGGGTCGAACGGGTGCGGGATGCTGACGAGACCACCCTGCCTGATGAATCTCGTCCGCGGTCTCGTTCGCGCTCAGTCCGCGCGGGATCGTCTTGGTGAGGAAGAGGCCGACCACCTCGCCATCCGCGGTCGAGACCTCCTCGCCGAGAATGACGGTCAGCGTGTCCGTCAGGCCCAGCTCGGCAACCTTGTCGCGCACCGCGATCGCGCCTTCGACGTTGTTGTGGTTCGTGATTGCGACGTGCGTGAGCCCGCGCTCGACGGCCTTCTCGATGAACCGCTCCTCGGTGAGCAGCGAGTCACGGCTGAACCGGGTGTGGATGTGGAAGTCGGCGAAGGCCTTTGTTGCGGGTGGCTTTCCGGTGGTCGCTCGCTCGTCGATCAGGCGCGCGCGGAGCTCGGTCGCCGAGGCGGCGATCGTCACATCGGCAGCCTCATGCGTGGCTGACCAGGCTCTTGCGGTAGCTCCCGAACTGTTCGAGCGCCATCCCGGTGCCGACCGCGACTGAGTTGAGCGCGTTTTCCGCGACGTGGCACGGGATTCCGGTGACCTGGGTCAGGAGCTTGTCGAGGTTTCTGAGGAGGGCGCCGCCGCCGGTCATCACCATCCCCTTGTCGATGATGTCGCTGCTCAGCTCCGGCGGCGTCTGTTCGAGGACGTTGCGAACGGCGGTGATGATCGCCTGGAGCGGCTGCTCGATGGCCTCGGTGATCTCCGTGCTCGTGATCGGGATCGTGCGCGGCAGGCCTGCGATCATGTCGCGGCCCTTGACCTCCATCCGCAGCGGCTCGTCGAGCGGCAGTGCCGAGCCGATCTCGATCTTCACCGCCTCGGCGGTGCGGTCGCCGATCATGAGGTTGTACTTGCGACGGATGTAGTTCGCGATGCTCTCGTCGAAGCGGTTGCCACCGACTCTCAGGGAATCGCTGACGACGATGCCGCCGAGGGCGATCACGGCGATCTCGCTCGTCCCGCCACCGATGTCGATGATGAGGTTGCCGGACGGCCCCGCGATCGGGACGTTCGAGCCGATCGCCGCCGCCAGCGGCTCCTCGATGAGGAAGGCGTCCTTCGCCCCGGCCTTCAGCGCGGCGTCGCGGACGGCCCGCTTCTCGACGCTTGTCACGCCCGAGGGGACGCTGATCATCACCTCCGGCTTGAACAGCCGGAATCGATGCCCGACCTTGTCGATGACGTAGCGCAGCATCGCCTCGGTGATGAGGTAGTCGGCGATCACCCCGTCGCGCATCGGCCGGATGGCCCGCACGTTGCCCGGGGTGCGCCCGATCATCTCGCGCGCTTCCTCGCCGACCGCCACGAGCTTGTTGTCGTCCTCACGGATCGCGACGACGCTCGGCTCGTTGAGCACCACGCCCTTGCCCTTCACGTACACCAGGATGTTGGCGGTGCCGAGGTCGATGCCGATCTTCATGCGCGAGCTATCGGTCCGTTCTGCAGGCTTGGGTGGTGCGTCCGTGCGACGTGCGGCGAGTATACCGACGCCGGCCGCGTCCCCGACCGGAACGGAAGTCCCTCGTGCCGCGAGGCTTTCGGGACAACAGGCTAGAGTCTGACCTTGCCCGAAGGCGACACGATCTACAGGACCGCGGACGTTCTCCGCGAAGCGCTGGTCGGACGCCGCATCACGGCGGCGCACGCGCAGGCTGGACCCGGGCTCCGGCGCGTGCCGGACCTGTCGCGGCTCATCGGGTCCGAGGTGACGAGCGTCGAACCGCGCGGCAAGCACCTGCTCATCGGCTTCAGTAATGGCCTGACGCTTCGCAGTCACCTCCGCATGACCGGATCCTGGCACCGCTACCGCCCCGGCGAGCCATGGCGGCGTCCATCGAACCGAGCGAGCGCGATCCTCGAGACGGATCGGTCGGTGGCGGTTGCGTTCGACACGCCGGTCGTCGAGCTCATGACCGAAGCGGATCGCCGGCGATCGCGCCCGCTGACGCAGCTCGGCCCGGACCTGCTGAGCGAGGAATTCGACATTGATGAGGCGATCCGAGGGCTCCGCGCACGCGATGCCGACGAGCTCGGGAATGCCGTGATCGACCAGCACGCGGTGGCCGGCATCGGCAACGTGATCAAGAGCGAGGTCGCGTTCATCGAGCGGCTCGATCCGTGGGCGGCGGTTGGCACGTTCACCGACGACGATCTGCGAGGCGCGCTCGAGACGGCGCGACGACTGCTCCAGGCGAACGTGCATGGTGGCGCGCGGGTCACGACAGGGGTGGGTGGTCGTGGCCGCGAGCTGTGGGTCTACGGTCGGGCCGGGCGCCCCTGCCGACGCTGTGGCACGCTCATCCAGACGCGTCGCCAGGGCAAGCTCGCGAGGTCGACATACTGGTGCCCACGGTGCCAACCTCAGCCTGCGCCTACGCCTCGATCCGGTTGATCTGCGCGCCGAGCGCGACGAGCTTGGCCTCGATCTGCTCGTAGCCGCGGTCGACGTGCTCGATCCCCGAGATGACGGACGTTCCCGACGCCGTAAGGGCGGCCAACACGAGGGTCGCGCCGGCGCGCAGGTCGGCGATCTCGACCTCGGCGGCGTGGAGCGGCGTCGGGCCGGTGATCCGGGCATGGCGCTCGTCCACCAGCTCGATGTCGGCGCCCATCCGCACCAGCTCGCGCGTGTAGTCGAGGCGGTCCTCGAAGATCGTCTCGTGGATGTGCGAGGTGCCCTGCGCCTGCGTCATGAGCACGGAGAACGGCGCCTGGAAGTCGGTCGCGAACCCGGGATACGGATCGGTACGGACGTCGACGGCGCGCAGCGGCGCGTCGGACGGTGTGACGCGCAGCGCGCCTGCATCGGTCTCGAAGGAGACCCCCATCCGTTCGCCGGCCTCGAGGAAGGAGCCGATGTGCGCCGGATCGATCCCCACCAGCGTCACGGATCCGCGGGTGATGGCGGCGGCGATCGCGAACGTCTCGGCCTCGAGCCGGTCGCCGAGGACGCGGTGCTCGACGCCGCCCAGCGACGCAACGCCCTCGACCTCGATGCGACGCTTGGCGGTGCGCTCGATGTTCGCGCGCATGCCGCACAGCATCGCGATCAGGTCGTCGACCTCCGGCTCCAGCGCCGCGTTGTCGATCACCGTCGTCCCGCGCGCGAGCGTGGCGGCCATGATCGCGTTCTCGGTGCCCATCACGCTCACGATCGGGAACTCGATCCGCGCAGCCGTGAGCCCGCCCGATGGCGCGGCCGCGTAGTAGTAGCCGTTGCGATAGGTGATGGTCGCGCCCATCGCCTCCATCGCCATGACGTGGTAGTTGACCGGCCGGCGGCCGATCCGATCGCCGCCGGGGTTCGGGAGGATGACGTGGCCGAATCGCGCCAGCATCGGTCCCAGGAGGATGAATGACGCGCGCATCTTCGCGGCCGCCTCGTGCGGCACGAACGGCCAGGTGGCCTCGACCGCCCGCAGCTCGAGCCCGTCGCCGTTCGAGCGCTTCACGTCGAATCCGATGTCGGTCATCACCTCGCGCAGGATCGTCACGTCGCTGATCTTCGGGACGTTGCGCAGGCTGACCGGCTGATCGGTGAGGGCGGCGGCGGCCATCATCTTGAGCACGCCGTTCTTCGCGCCGGCGATGCGGACCGTCCCGGACAGCGGGCGTCCGCCGGTGATCACGAACTTCTGCATGGACCGATGCAGTCTACCGATGGAGGTTGCATTGGTTGCGCTGACGCCGCTCGAGTGCCCGAAGTTACCCGGGGAAGGCTTCCTTCCACTCGTGCGCGCCGGTGTGGTGCCCGTCGCACAGCCCGAGCCGGCCGCCCATGTGGCGCGAGGGCAGGTACGGCTGCATCCCCGCCTCGAACGGCGTCGGCTGCCGGTTGCAGATCATCATCCGGCCCTCGCGAGCCCAGGCGTAGAGGTGGTCGGACGAGCAGAACCGATAGGGCCGGGTGAAGTTCACGGTCTCGCCATGCGCCGGCGAGGTCGGGAGGCCGATCGGCCCGGTCTCGCGGACGACCTCGATCCTCACCGGCAGCTGGGGCATGCGCGTGCCGCATTGATCGCAGGTCAGCATCGGTCAGCCCAGGTAATGGGCGCCGTCGTCCTCTCGATGGGTCGCGACGAAGGTCGGATTGAGGTTCGGGTCCTGCCCGGGAGGCGAGCCCCTGTGCGGCTTGAAGTCGACCGGGCAGATGAACGGATACTCGCGCCCGACCTTGCGCAGCTCCTGCATCCTCCGATGGCCGGCGTCCGGCGCGCCCTCGGGGCCACGCAAGTGCGCGCGCTCCGCTTCCTCCGGCGTCATCGGCCGTTCGTCCTCCATGGATGGATGCTACCGCAGGGGCGGGGCGGTAGGATGAACTGAATGTCAAGCGCCCTTCGGCGCGCTGCCGGCGTGGTCGTCTTCCCCTTCCTGGCGGCGGTGTTTCCCGTCCTTGCGCTGTACGCCCTCAACCTGCGAGAGATGGTGCCGCTCGAGTCCATGCTCGTGCCCGCGCTCGTTGCCCTGGCGGCGACCGGCGTCGTGTTGCTCGTGCTGCGGCTTGCCTTCGGCGACTGGGAGCGCGCCGGCGGGCTGACCCTCGTGCTGCTCGTCCTGTTCTTCACGTACGGGATCGCGTGGAACGCGGTCGCCGCGAGCCTGCCAGGCGGGCAGGCGGCGCTGCTAGCCGCATGGTGCGTGCTGCTGGTCGTCGGGATCCTTGGTGTTCGCGCACTTGGCACAAATCGCCTCCACGCCGCAACGCCGGTCCTCAACCTCATCGTCGCCGTCCTGGTCGTGAGCAATGGCTTGGCCATCGCCAGATTCCAGCTCTCCGTCCTTGGCGATGTCGCACTGGCGGCTCGAGAGGCCGAGGCTGGCGACGTTGGCACCGTCAGCGCGGAGTCGCGGCCCGACATCTATTGGATCATCCTCGATCGCTACGGCTCCGACGATGTCGTGCGCGATTACTACGACCACGACATCTCGCCGTTCCTGGAACAGCTCCGCAAGCGCGGCCTTTACATCGCCGAGGCTGCGACGGCGAACTACCTCAAGACCGTTTCGAATCTGGTGGCCGCGCGGAACATGGAGTACCTCGATGGGGATGAACTCCTCGAGCGCGCCGCGGCCACGGACGACTGGGGCCCGCTGTACCGTGACATGAAGGGCTCCTTCGGCATCCTGGAATTTCTGCGGCCCCTCGGCTATCGCTTCATTTACTCCGGATCTCATTGGGACTACGTGGCTTCGCACGACGAGGCCGACGTCAACTACGTCTTGGACGACGAGCAGGACGAGTTCGGCGGGATCCTCGGCGAGACGACCCTGCTCCAGGCCGCAGAGATGCTGGGCGGTGTTGCGCCGTCTGACACTCGTCAGCGGTATTGGCTGCGCACACACTTCCAATGGGAGAGCCTGCACGACACCATCCGCCTTGGCAGCCCCAAGTTCGTCCATGCCCACATCGCGGTGCCGCACAAGCCGTACATCTTCGAGCCCGACGGCCGCTTCGTACCGAAGGACGTCGAACTCGAACGCACGAGGGAGGAGAATTATGCGAACAACGCGGAATTCGCGAACGCCTCTGTTCTGAGCCTCGTCGATGCGTTGCTGGCCGCCGATCCCGAGCATCCACCCATCATCGTCATCCAGTCCGAGGAGGGACCGTGGCCGAAGCGCTTCGAGGACGAAGGGTCGGGCTTCAGCTGGACCGATGAGGCCACAGACGAGGAGCTGCACGAGAAATTCGGCATCCTGTTGGCGTTCTTCATGCCCGGCCTCCCAGGAGACCGGGCCGAGGAGGCGGGTTTGTACTCGTCGATCAGCCTGGTCAACGAGTTCCGCGTGATCCTCAACCACTACTTCGGGACCGAGTACGAGCTCCTGCCGGACCGAAACTACGTATGGCCGGCGCAGAGCCAGATCTACGAGTTCGTTGATGTCACGGATCGAGTGCGTCGCATGGTGACCGGGCCCGACTGACGGGCGCGTCCGGATGTTTGGCGACCTCAGGCGGACGTTAGCGCAGGGCGGCTAGACAAGCGCGTCGCCGGACTACCCGCGCGATCGGCGGCGGGTGGCGATGCGCTCGCGCATGAGGGCGGTCTGGAGGGCGGCGCGCACACGGGCGACATCGACCGGGTCGTGCGACGACTCGAGCTCGGCCTGCGCCTGCTTGCGCGCCGCGACGGCCTTGGCCTCGTCGATCTCGTCGGAGTGCTCGGCCAGGTCGGCCATGATCACGACCTTGTCGGGCCGCACCTCGACGAAGCCGCCACTGATGAGCAGCGACTCCTCCGTGCCGCCCTTCTTGATGCGCAGCTCACCGACGCCGAGCGAGCTGATGAGAGGCGTGTGGTGGGGCAGGATGCCGAGCTGGCCGTTGCGGCCGGGCACGATGACCATGTCGACCTCGTCGTCGAAGACGCGGCGCTCGGGCGAGACGATCTCGAGCTTGAGTGGCATCGGTCAGCCCATCGACTCCGCGTTCTTGACAACGTCCTCGATCGTCCCGGCCAGGTAGAAGGCCTGCTCCGGCAGCGCGTCGTGCTTGCCGTCGAGGATCTCCCGGAAGCCGCTCACCGTCTCGGCCAGCGTTGTGTACTTCCCGGGTCGGCCGGTGAACTGCTCCGCGACGAACATCGGCTGGCTCATGAACCGCTGGAGCCGGCGCGCGCGGGTGACGGTCACCTTGTCGTCCTCGGAGAGCTCGTCCATGCCGAGGATGGCGATGATGTCCTGGAGGTCCTTGTACCGCTGGAGCGTGCGCTGGACCTCGCGAGCGACGTCGAAGTGTTCCTGGCCGACGACGCGCGGGTCGAGGACCGTCGAGGTCGACGTCAGCGGGTCCACCGCCGGGTAGATCCCGAGCTCGACGATCGAGCGCTCGAGGCGGATCGTCGAGTCGAGGTGGCCGAACGTCGTGGCTGGCGCGGGGTCGGTGTAGTCGTCGGCCGGGACGAAGATCGCCTGGAGCGAGGTGATCGAGCCCTTCTTCGTCGAGGTGATCCGCTCCTGGAGGTCGCCCATCTCCGTGGCGAGCGTCGGCTGATAGCCCACCGCCGATGGCATCCGACCGAGGAGCGCAGACACCTCCGATCCCGCCTGGGTGAAGCGGAAGATGTTGTCGATGAAGAGGAGGATGTCGCGGCCCTCCTCGTCGCGGAAGTACTCCGCCATCGTCAGCGCGGTGAGGCCGACGCGCTGGCGGGCGCCCGGCGGCTCGTTCATCTGGCCGAAGACCATGACGGTCTTGTCGATGACGCCCGACTCGGTCATCTCACCGAGGAGGTCGTTCCCCTCGCGCGAGCGCTCGCCGACGCCGGCGAAGACCGAGTAACCGCCGTGCTCGGCGGCGATGTTGCGGATCAGCTCCTGGATGATGACCGTCTTCCCGACGCCGGCGCCGCCGAAGACACCGACCTTCCCGCCGCGCTTGAACGGCGCAATCAGGTCGATGACCTTGATGCCCGTCTCGAAGATCTGGGCCTCGGTCTCCATCTGGTCGAAGGCTGGTGGCTCCCGGTGGATCGGCAGCGTGGACGAGGCCTTCACCGCGCCCTTCCCGTCGATCGGGTGGCCGAGCACGTCGAAGACGCGCCCGAGCGTCACCTCGCCGACCGGGACGCTGATCGCGGCGCCGGTGTCGACGACGTCAAGGCCGCGCGCCAGCCCATCGGTCGAAGACATGGCGACGGCGCGCACCCAGTTGTTGCCGAGGTGCTGCTGGACCTCAACCACCAGCGATCCGTCGCCGTCGGCGGCCTTGCCGTCGCCGTCCGTCTTCGGACGCGCGATCTCAAGCGCGTTGTAGATCGCCGGCAGCTCGCCCGGCGGGAACTCGACGTCGATCACGGGCCCCGTGATCTGGATCACCTTTCCTGTCGCCATCGTGCTGTCCGTTCTCCTCTCAGCCGCCCAGGGCTTCGGCCCCGGAGGCGATCTCGATCATCTCGCGGGTGATGGTGGCCTGCCGCGTCTTGTTGTAGACGAGGACGAGGTCGTCAATGAGCTCGTTGGCATTGTCGGTCGAGTTGCGCATGGCGATCATTCGCGCGCTCTGCTCGGAGGCCTGGTTCTCGAGAACCGCGCGGTAGAGGTCGACTGCCACGAAGTGCGGCAGGAGGCGGCGCAGAACCGCCTCCGGCGAGGGCTCGAAGAGGTACTCGTCGTTCGACGCGGCATGGCCCTCCGCCTGCTCGGGGCTCGTGATCGGCAGGAGCTGCGTGATCTCCGGCCGTTGGGTGAGCGTCGTGATGAACGTGCTGTAGGCGACGTGGATCTCGTCGTACTTCTCGGCGAGGAAGTCTTCGGTCACGATCCGCGCGATCGGCGTGACATCGGTGAAGGCCGGGCGGTCGCCGAGCTGCGAGAAGTGGGCCGCGATCGGGATTCCCGCGCGCCGCAGTCCGTCCCGACCCTTCCGGCCGACAGTGATTGCCTCGACCTCGGCGTGACCGTCGGCGCCGCCCGAGGTGAGGCGCTCCTGCGTCCAGCGCAGCGATGCGCGGATCGCGTTTGCGTTCAGCGAGCCCGCCAGCCCGCGGTCGGTGGTGATCATGATGAGCGCCACGCGACGCACGGGGCGACGGGCGAGGAGCGGATCGATCTCCTCACCGACCACGGCTGCCACGCGGCTCAGCGCCGCGCGCAGCTCGTCCGAATAAGGGCGCGCGGCGAGGATGGCGTCCTGCGCGCGCTTCATGCGTGACGCGGCGACCATCTCCATCGCCCGCGTGATCTGGGCGATGTTCCGGACCGATCCGATCCGGCCGCGAATGTCCTTGAGGCTCGGCATCTAGCTGGTCGTATCCTTCGCGGGCTTCTTGCGCGGCGCGCGCTTCCGCGTCGTCTTCGGCTTCGCGGTGGACTTCGTCGCCTTGGCCGTCGGTGTGGCCGCCACGGCCGTCGGCTCGTCGGACACTTCCGCATCGCCGGGCGACTCTTCCGCCTCGGCCGGCTCCCCGGCCCTAGCCTCGGCCTTCGCGTCAGCCGCACCGTCACCGGCGTCGCCGTAGCCGGACTGGCGCTTGTAGTCGACCACGGCCTTCTCGAGCTCGGCACTCAGCTCGTCGGACAGGGCCTTCTCCTTGGCGATCGCGGGCAGGAGCTTCTCGAACGTCGACTCGAGGAATCGATAGAAGCCGCTCTCGAACTCGCCGATCTTCTCGGGCGGCACGTCATCGAGGTGGCCGTTCGTGGCGGCCCAGATGATGGCCACCTGCTTCTCGACCGGGAGCGGTTGGAACTGGGGCTGCTTGAGCACCTCGGTCAGCGCGCGGCCGCGGGTGAGCTGGTCGCGGGTCGCCTTGTCGAGGTCGGAGGCGAACTGCGCGAAGGCGGCGAGCTCGCGGTACTGGGCAAGATCGAGGCGCAGCTTGCCGGCCACCTGGCGCATGGCCTTGATCTGCGCGTTGCCGCCCACGCGCGAGACGCTGATGCCGGCGTTCACGGCCGGGCGCTGGCCCTGGTTGAAGAGGTCGGTCTGGAGGAATATCTGGCCGTCGGTGATGCTGATCACGTTGGTCGGGATGTAGGCCGACACGTCTCCCGCCTGCGTCTCGATGATCGGCAGGGCCGTCAGCGACCCGCCGCCGTTCTCCTCATTCAGCCGCGCGGCGCGCTCGAGCAGGCGCGAGTGGGCGTAGAAGATGTCGCCGGGATAGGCCTCGCGGCCGGGCGGCCGGCGCATGAGCAGCGAGACCTGGCGGTACGACCAGGCGTGCTTGGACAGGTCGTCGTACACGCACAGCGCGTCGCGGCCTGTCTCGAGGAACTCCTCGCCCATCGCCACGCCGGCGTACGGCGCCAGGAACTGGAGCGGCGCGGGATCCGAGGCGCCGGCAGAGACCACGATGGTGTGCTCCATCGCTCCGGCCTCTTCGAGCTGGGCCACCACCTGGGCAACCGTCGACTGCTTCTGGCCGATGGCGACGTAGATGCAGATGAGGTCCTGCCCCTTCTGGTTGATGATCGTGTCGACCGCGATGGCGGTCTTGCCGGTCTGGCGGTCACCGATGATCAGCTCGCGCTGGCCGCGGCCGATCGGGATCATCGAGTCAATGGCCTTGATGCCGGTCTGGACCGGCGTGTCAACCGGCTGGCGCACGATGACACCGGGGGCGATCCGCTCGATCGGCCGGGTGGCGGTCGTCTCGATCGCGCCCTTGCCATCGATCGGCTCGCCAAGCGGGTTCACGACGCGGCCAATGAGGGCGTCGCCGACCGGCACCTCGACGATCCGACCGGTGGTCTTGACCTGGTCGCCCTCCTTGAGGGAGGTGTAGTCGCCCAGGATGAGAGCGCCGACCGTCTCCTCCTCGAGGTTGAAGGCCATGCCCATGATCCCGTTGCCAAAGTCGAGCAGCTCCTGCGCCAGGGCGCCGGACAGTCCGTAGACCTGCGCGATGCCGTCGCCCACCTCGACGATGGTGCCCACGCCCGAAACGTCTGCGCCGGCGTCGAAGCCCTTGATCTCGCTGCGGATGATCGACGTGATCTCGTCGGATCTGATCGCCATCGGTGTCTGTTCCTCGGTCTTTCTTCTCGGTCGCCTAGGCGGCGGTCAGGCGCGCCCGCAGCCGCTCCAGGCGGTTGCGTACGCTTGCGTCGTAGAGCCGGTCGCCGATGCGGACGGTGATCCCGCCGATCAGTGACTCGTCGACCACCTCGTTGATCTCGATCTCGTCCCCAGTCAGCTCGTGGAGCCGATCCATGACCGCGACGCGCTGCGATTCCTCGAGCGGAAGCGCCGTGCGGACCTCGGCCAGCGAGATGCCGCGGTCTCGGCGAAGCAGCTCGCGGAAGTGATCGACCATACGACCGATCGCCCGCGGCCGGCCGCGGCGCACCATCAGCAGTACGAGGTTCAGCGCCTCCGGCAGGACGTCGCCCACGACTCGGCGGACGACGCGCTCCTTCTCGCCGTAGGCGACAGCCGGGTGCTCGACGAGGGTCCGGAGCTCGTCCACCGCCAGCGCGTCGCGCAGCTTCACGAGGTCCAGCTCCCACGCGTCCAGCGTGCGGTCGGCGCGGCCGATGTCGAAGGCCGCCTCCGCGTAGCGCCGGGCCGCGGTGTCGCGTCGCGCCATCGGCTAGTTCTCGCGCGCCTTCGCGCTCGACGTCTCCGCCAGGAACTCCTCGACCAGGCGGCGCTGGGTGGTTGCGTTCATGTCGGAGCGCACGAGCTTGCCGGCTGCCTCGAGCGCCAGGTCGGCGACTTGGGCGCGAAGCTCGGCCATCGCCTTCTCCTTCTCGGCGGTGATCTCTTCGCGCGCCCGCTCCGTGACCTTTTCGGCGTCGGACCGGGCCTCGGCCAGGATCTCGTCGCGCGTATCGGTGGCGATCTTGTTCGCGCTCGCGATCAGAGTCGCCGCCTCCTTGCGCGCCTCGGCCACCGCCGCCTCGCGCTCTGCACGGGCGAGCTCGCGGTCGCGGGCGGCCACCTCGGCATCCTCCAGCCCCTTGTCAATCTTGGTCTGGCGCTCTTCGAGCAGCGCGAAGACACGCTTGAACAGGAACCGGTTCAGCAAATAGAGAAGCAGGAGGAAGTTGACGATCTGGAAGAACAGCGCGCCCCAGTCGACGCCAAACGCCTCGAAGAACTGCACGTCAGCTCAGCTAGCCGGCGAAGATGAGGATCAGCGCGACGACCAGGCAGTAGATGCCGATGGCCTCGGTCAGCGCCAGACCCAGGATGTACGGCACGAAGATCGTGCCGGACGCCTCAGGGTTCCGGCCCAAGGCTTCCATGGCCTTGCTGAAGCCGATGCCAAGGCCGATTCCCGGCCCGATGGCGCCGATCATGGCGAGGCCGGCGGCGAGATTCGAATCCAAGGTGAGGTCCTCCTCGTGTGGTTGAAGGTCGTTCGGACTACGCGGGTGCGGATGCCGAAGTTGAATGGTCGGGACGAGCGGATGTGCGATCGTCGTGCTCGGCGGCTCCTTCGGGATGCTCGCCTTCGTGCTCGGCAATCCCCATCGTGATGTACGTCATCGTGAGCAGGGCGAAGACCAGGGCTTGCACGGCTCCAAAGATCAGCTCGAGCCCCAAGAAGATCGCCGGCACGAAGAACGCGAGCGGCAGAACGAACACCGCCGCCGTGGTGAGGGCCAGCATCGTCGCAAGCAGCACCTCACCCGCGAAGACGTTGCCGAAGAGTCGCATCGACAGGCTCACGAGCCGGCTCAGTTCGCTGATGAGGTGAATCGGGAACATGAGCGGCGCCATGTAGCGCGGCTCGCCGACGAGTTCCAGAAGATAGCCTTTCAGTCCGTTGATGCGGATCGCCCACCAGACGAAGGTCACGAACGTGATGATCGCGAGCCCTAGCGTGAAGTTGAGGTCCGCGCCAGCCGGGCGCACGAACGGGACAAGCGTCTCGTGCCCCTCCTCGACGTGCACCACGCCGATGGTGCCGACCCCGGGGAGCAGTCCGAGCCAGTTTGCGACGAGGATCATGAGGAACAGCCCGATGACCAGGCCAACGTAGCCGCGCCAGCGGCTCGTCGAGCCGGATGTGATGTTCGCGAGATACTCCACTGGCAGTTCGAGGACGCTCTGGAGCGGCTCAGGCACGAGTGTCGCACGCCGCGTGATGTACCACGCGCCGGCCAGAAGGATGAGAGAGGCCAGCACGGCGCCGACCATGCTGTTCGTGACCTCGAAGCCGAAGACATCGAAAAGCGGTTCGGCGCTGATCGAGACGTGGATGAGGCTTTCGCCGCTCTCCTGCGAGCCCTGGATCACGGCCGCGGCCGCGACGGCCAGCAGGGCGATGATCAGTACGATCACGCCTGAAAGCCGCCATGAAGCGGAGGTTGGGATCACGGACCTTCCTTCGCCATCTATCTCCTCATTGCATCGCGTGCGACGTCCCAGATCGTGTACATCGCTGCTCCGATCCCCACCACCATCCCGATCAGTGTGAAAATCGGGCGCGTCCCGAGCCAGTTGTCCAGCAGCAGGCCCACTCCCAGGCCAACGCCGACCGAGATCCCCAGTCGCAGCCCGAGGTCGAAGACGATTCCCCAGTTCGGCGGGGGTGGCTTCGCCCCGGGTTCTGGGTGCGAGTCGTCGTCGGCACTGCCTTCAGGTTCCATCGACTTGCTTCCCCCGGGTGTAGCCCTTGCGCACGCCGGTGCGGATGAGGAGCCAGATTCCGATGGCTGCGATCAGGGTTCCGCCCGCAAGTCCACACAGCACGAGGAGCGGTGAGGTGTCCAGGTTCCTGTCGAGGACCAGCCCGGCGACCACGCCCGCCAAGATGGGGATCACCATGATCGCGGTCACCTGGCCCAGGATCTTGACGAGCCCCATCGGCGTCAGTTGTGCCATTCGAGTTCGACTCACAGCGGTCGGACGCCGCGAGTATAGCCGAGGCCCTTTTCAGGCGCGAACCAGGGGTCGGTCGAAGGACGTAGGCGCCAGGCGTCTCCAAGCCGATGCGGCACGCACCGGCGCCTGCGAGCCTCGCATCATGCAGATCTCCGCCGCGGCCGAACGGACCATCGATGCGCCAGCGGCGCACGTCTACCACGTCATTCGCGACTTCCGGCAGCACCATCCGAACTTCCTGCCACCGCAGTTCTGCGACTTCGAGATCGAGACCGGCGGCGTCGGAGCCGGCACGGTCCACTCGTTCACGTTGACGCTCGGCGGGCGCACCTCCGCCTACCGCGTGCGCGTCGGCGAGCCGCAGCCTGGGCGGATGCTCATCGAGTCGGACGCATCGCGCCGGATGCTCACGACGTTCACGGTCGACCCCGAGCCGAATGGCCGCACGCGCGTCCGGATCCACACCCGCTGGTACGCCGACGGGTTCGCCGGCCGCGTCGAGCGCCTCGTCGCTCCTCGGTTGCTGCGGCGGGTCTATCGCGAAGAGCTCGAGCTCCTGGACCGATACGCCCGCGGCGAGCTCTCGTATGCAGTGGCCAGCGCGCCGCGCGCGCTTCCCTGGGCCTCCGCCCGCTGAGGATCTAGGCCGGAACGTCGGCCGCGACGCGGGTCCCCGGCAGCCCGGGCACCGGGAAGCGGTCGGTGATCGTCGCCACTCGACGGCGGATCTCGTCCTGCGCCTCCGCGTCGCCGCGCGCGGCGATCCCCTCGACGATGAGCGTGGCGATCTCCCGCATCTCGGCCTCGCGCATGCCGCGCGAGGTGACCGCCGGCGTCCCGACGCGGATGCCGGAGCCGATCATCGGCTTCTCGGGGTCGTAGGGGATCGTGTTCTTGTTGACCGTGATGCGGACCTCGCCGAGGGCCGCATCGGCCTCCTTGCCGTTCACGCCGAGCGGACGCACGTCGACCAACATCAGGTGGTTGTCGGTGCCGCCGCTGATGATCGAGGCACCGGCATCGGCCAGCGACGAGGCAAGCACCCGGGCGTTGTCGACGGTTGCCCGCTGGTCGGCGCGGAACGCATCGGTCATCGCCTCGCGGAAGGCGACCGCCTTGGCGGCGATCACGTGCATGAGCGGACCGCCCTGGATGCCGGGGAAGACGGACTTGTCGATCGCCTTGGCGTGCTCCTCACGGCTCAGGATCATCCCGCCGCGCGGCCCGCGCAGGGTCTTGTGCGTGGTCGTCGTCACGACGTCCGAGTGCGGGACCGGCGACGGATGGACGCCGGCCGCCACGAGGCCCGCGAAGTGGGCCATGTCGGTGACCAGCAGCGCGCCGACCTCGTCGGCGATCTCACGAAAGGCGGCGAAGTCCCAGATGCGCGGGTAGGCCGTGGCGCCGGTGACGATCATCCGGGGCCGGTGCTCGCGCGCCAGAGCTCGCACCTCGTCCATGTCGATGAGGTGCGTCTCGCGGTCGACGTGGTAGGCGACGAACTCGTAGTACTGGCCCGAGAAATTGACGGGCGAGCCATGCGTCAGATGCCCACCCTGGTCGAGGCTGAGGCCGAGGACGGTATCGCCGCGCTGCAGCAGGGCGTGATAGACGGCCATGTTGGCCTGAGCGCCGGCGTGCGGCTGGACGTTGACATGCTCCGCGCCGAACAGCTCTTTCGCCCGGTCGCGGGCCAGGTTCTCCGCCACGTCGACCACCTCGCAGCCGCCGTAGTAGCGGCGTCCGGGGTAGCCCTCGGCGTACTTGCCGGTCAGGACCGATCCCATCGCCTGCAGCACCGCGAGCGACGGATAGTTCTCGCTGGCGATCAGCTCCAGGTGGGCTCGAGTACGCGCCTCCTCGTCGCGCACGACCTGCGCGATCTCGGGGTCGACGGTATCGAGTGGCGCCCACGCATCCATCGCGTGCAAGTGTAGCCGCGCGGCGACCCGTGAGCCGATACTTGGGAGGACCGAGCCACCTCACGGAGGACCCGATGGAGCTCTACCCCTTGGTCGTCTTCGTCCACGCCGCAACCGTGCTCCTATTCTTCATCGCCCATGGCACCTCGATGGCCGTCGCGTTCATGCTGAAGCGCGAGGTTGAGCCGGCGCGGGTGCGGGCGCTCCTGGACTTGTCTCGGTTCTCGCTCGGCATCCCGACCGTCGTCGTGATCTTGCTTGGCCTCGTGACCGGAATCATCGCCGGCTTCATGGGCGGCTGGTGGGGGCAGCTGTGGATCTGGATCTCTCTCGTCCTGTTCCTCGGGATCGGGCTGGCCATGACGCCGCTGGTCGCTTTCAGGCTCAACCCGATTCGCGTCGCGGCGGGGATGCCGGCCCAGCCCGTGAAGAAGGACGCGCCGACACCGATTGAGGACCCAGCCGAGCTGCGCCGCCAGCTCGACGCGTGGAACCCCGTCCCGGTCGCGATCGCGGGACTCGGCGGCTTCCTGGTGATCCTCTACCTGATGATGGTCAAGCCCTTCTGACCGATGCGGACCTCGACGCCATCTCGGATCGCAGCGAGCTCCTCGCGTGTGAGCACGAGGACGGGCACGGTCGTGCCGTAGAGCTCCTCGGCCACCGCCGAGCCGATGGCCAGGATGAGGTCGGGTTCGCCGAGGAGGATGGCCTTCGGGGCGGTGCCGGCCCGGACGGCCTCCGCCAGAACGGACGCGCTCGAGCTCGATCCGCGGCCGCTCGGCATGACGAGGATCCGGCCGGCGAGGTTGGCACCGCGCTGCGGGTGGTGGACGTCGATGAGCTCGCCCGTCGCCGGATCCATCCCGCCCCACAGGCTGAGGCCGTCGGTGAGGACGAGGGCTTGACCGGCGACGCTCATCGGTCACCCCAGAGCGCGTCGTCGCGAACGACGCGGCCGGCCACGCGCGGAGACGATGCACTCCTCGGTCGAGCCGAAGACGACCTGCGCACCGATGTTGCCGGGGGCGTAATAGGCCCATTTGCCCGAGTCGGTCATCACCGGGCCGCCGGCATGCCACAGCACCGGCGCGATGTAGCTGCACGTGTCGACCAGCAGCTCGACGCCAGCGTCCCGCAGCCTCGCGGCGATCCCGCGCTCCTCGGCCGCGGCCAGGATGTCGCGGCCTGTCGACACCAGGCATTCCAGCGCGACGCGCCGCGCGCCGAGCAGCGTCGCGTAGCGCTCGAGCTCCTCCAGCGAGGCGTGCGGGGTGCCCAACGACACGGCTGCGAGCGCGTCATCGGGGGAGCTCGTCAGCCCGTCGCGGGCCGCACGCAGCTCGGCCACCGTCACCTCCTCGACCGGCGCGGGGTGGCCCTGGGTGGCGACCTCGAGCGTCGGCGCCTCGGGCGTGGAGCCGACCACGTGGAACATCGCGACCGATCCGGACGAGGCCGCGGCCGCGGCGATCGCCTTCAGTCGGTCCTCGGGCTGTCCGGGCGGCAGCCCGTCGATCGCGGCGACTGCCGATCCGGCCCGCCGGCCGAGCACGATCCCGAGTACCGGCGCCAGCGCGTCGGAGGCGCGCAGCCGTTCCGGCACGTCGTCGGCGAGGCGGAGTACAAGGGTGGCGCGGCGCGCATCGGTGCGGTGCAGGCCGGCGTCCGGGACGCGCCCGGCGATCGCGGCCGCGATGTCGAGGAAGTCGCCGTAACGATTCGTTCGCGCCCCGAGCACCGAGTTGCAGAAGGCGATCGCGTTGGACTCGCCCCAGGCAACCTGCTCGCCAGGCCCGGGGCGCGAGTCGGCGAGCTGGTACGGGGCGCAGGTGAACGTCGGCCGCGCGCCCAGCGCGCGGTATCGGTCCATGAGCAGACGCCCTCGATCGACCGCCGCCGGGTCGCCGCGGTTGAGCTCGGGATGCAGCAGGTCGACCGCGCCGACGTTGAGCGTGGTGGCTACCGACACGTGCGCGCCGCCGTCGACGAGACGGTTCGCGAAGTCGAGCGACGCCTCGCCGTGGTAGAGGCACGAGTCCACGTGGGCCGCGGTGATGTCGATGAGCCGGTCAGCGCCGGTCTCCTCCGCCGCTCGCACGACAAGGCGCATGGCGAAGGCCGCGCCCTCCCCGCGCACGCCGTCGAGCAGCGCCCGGTCGCCGCGTTCCAGCGCCAGCGTCAGCCGCGCGCCTCCTCGGCCTCGATGCGGGCGATCTTCTCGACCCGCGGCACATGCCGCCCGCCGGCGAACTCGCCCTCGAGGAAGGCCCGCACGCAGGCACGGGCGACCTCGGTGCCGATGATCCGCGCCCCCATCGAGAGCACGTTCGCGTCGTTATGCTCGCGGCCGAGCCGCGCGGTCACCGGGTCGGTCGCCTCGACGCACCGAATGCCACGGACCTTGTTGGCGACGATCGCCTCGCCGGTGCCGCTCCCGCCGAGCACGATCCCGCGCTCGTAGTCGCCCCGCGCCACGGCGCGTGCGACCGGCGCGATCACGTCGGGATAGTCCATCGGCTGCGTGTCAAACGTCCCGAAGTCACGGTATTCGACGCGCAGCTCGTCCAGGAGCGTGCAGAGGTCGCCCTTGAGGTGGAAGCCGGCGTGGTCGGAGCCGATTGCGACGCGCATCGTGGGCGTGAGTGTAATCGGCGCGCTCGTGACGGCGACCCTTCAACCCGATGCGATGATGGGGCCGTGACGCCAACCGAGCGCGACTCCGCGACCGATCCTAACGACTTGGAGCGATTCTTCATCGCCCGCGCCAACGCCCGTGACCTTGATGGCCTCGTCGCTCTCTACGAACCAGACGCGGTGCTGGTCTCCGACGCCGGAAACCGGACCGCCACCGGCATCGGGGAGATCCGCGACGCACTCGAGCGGATGCTGGCGGGCCAGCGGGAATACGTCCTTGGCGAGCAGCGGCCGGCATTCGTAAGCGGCGACCTGGCGTTGACCTCCACGCGACTCACCGACGGCGCCATCACCGCCGAGGTCGCCCGGCGTCAGCCGGACGGCACCTGGCTCTGGGTCATCGACCGCTACAACATTCTCGAGTAGGCGTCAGGGCGCCAGCTCGACAACCTCTCCGAGAAGGTCGCGGCCGATCGGCCCCTCGCGCAGCACGCGCGCCGGCGTCACCGATATGTCGATCACCGTCGAGGCCACGCCGCCCGGGCACCGGCCCGCCGTCGACCACCGCCGCCAGCTCGTCCTGCTGGGTGGCGAAGGCGATGAGCACCTCGTCCGCACCGAGCGTGTCGGGCTGATCGGAGATGTTCGCGCTCGTCGCCAGCAGCGGGCCAGCGGCACCGATGAGCGCAAGCGCCACGTCGTGGTCGGGCGCCCGGAACGCCTGGGTTTCGTCCCCGAGCGGGAGGACGATCGTCAGCGCGCCCGGCCAGAACCGGTCGGCAAGCGCGTTCGCACGAGCGTCGACGGTGGCGCCCATTTCGATCGCCTGGTCGACGCCGATGACCAGCATCGGGATGCGTCGGTCGGGCGGACGCCGCTTCAGGGCGAAGAGCGCGTCGAGCCGCTCGGGCCTCGACGCGGCCACTCCGACGCCGTACACCGTGTCGGTCGGGAAGGCGACGACCCCGCCATCGCGCAGCATCTCCGCGGCGCGCTCAATTCCCTCGGGGGTCGGCGGCAGCCGGTCGGTCACGCCGGCAGCTCGATCCGCACGACCCGGTCCAGTCCGGCGAGGTCTCGCACGAGCGAGACCGATGCGCCGACCGGCGCCAGGTGGGTGATGGCGGCGACCTGGTCCACGCCGAGCTCGAGGACGAGCGTCGCTCCCGGCGCCGCGTGCAAGGGCGCGTCGGCGAGGAACCGACGCAGGAGGTCGAGCCCGTCGGGGCCGCCGTCGAGCGCGATGCGCGGCTCGAACCCGAGCGATCCACGTCGCTCGTCGACCTCGGCGCTCGAGACGTAGGGCAGGTTGGCGGTGACGACGTCGGGTCGCGGCAGCCGCTCGCCGGCCGGCGCCAGCAGGTCGGCCTCGACGAGCTCCACGGCCTCGGACACGCCGTGGGCCTCGAGATTCTCGGCCGCCAGCTCGAGGGCGGCGGGAGAGGCGTCGCTGGCGATGAGCCGGAGCCGGCCGTCGGCCAGCGCATCGGGGAAGTCGAGCGCGAGCGCCAGGGCGATCGCGCCCGAGCCGGTCGCGAGGTCCCATACCACGGCCTGCGCTCCCCGCGCTCGGATCTCCGCCGCCGCGGCCTCGACGACGAGCTCCGTCTCGGGGCGTGGGATGAGCGCGCGAGCATCGGTGCGGATGCGGAGCGATCGCCACTCCTTGAAACCGCGGATGTAGGCGACCGGTTCGCCCGTTTCCCTGCGCGCGATTGCCGCCTCGAAGGCGTCGGCCTCCGATAACGCAGCCTCCGGATGCGCCAGCAGCCAGCTCCGGTCACGGCCGCTCACCTGCGCCAGCAGCACCTCGGCGTCGAGGCGTGGCGATGTCCGATCCCGCGAGCCTCAATCGGTCCATGGCGGAGCTCAGCGCTTCGCCGACCGTGTTCGATGTATCGATCATCCGTCGCCGAGCTCGCCGAGCCGGCGCGCCTGGTCGGCCTCGAGCAGCGGCTCGATCACGCGGTCGAGGTCGCCTTCCAGCAACCCGGGCAGGTCGTGAACGGTGACGCCCGCGCGGTGATCGGTGACCCGGTCGTCGGGGAAGTTGTAGGTGCGAATCTTCTCCGAGCGTTCGCCGGAGCCGACTTGCGACCGTCGCTCCTCGCCGCGCTCCGCGGCCTGGCGCCCCTGCTCGGCCTCGAGGAGCCGCGCGCGAAGCACGCTCAGAGCCTTCGCCCGGTTCTTGTGCTGGCTCTTCTCGTCCTGGATCGCGACGACGAGGCCGGTTGGCAGGTGCGTGATGCGCACGGCCGAGTCGGTGGTGTTCACGCTCTGGCCGCCGGGACCGCTGGACCGATAGACGTCGACCCGCAGGTCCTTATCGTCGATCTGGACCTCTACCTCGTCCGCCTCCGGCAGCACCGAGACCGTCGCGGTCGAGGTGTGGATCCGCCCCTGCGCTTCGGTGGTGGGCACCCGCTGGACGCGATGCACCCCGGACTCGAACTTCAGGCGTGAGTAGGCCCCGTCGCCGCGCACCTCGGCGATGATCTCCTTGTAACCACCGGCCTCCGACTCCGAGGTCGACATGATCTCGACCTTCCATTTGCGTCGATCTGCGTAGCGGGCGTACATGCGGTAGAGGTCGGCGGCGAACAGCGACGCCTCCTCCCCGCCGGTGCCGGCGCGGACCTCGACGATGACGTCGCGTTCGTCGTTCGGGTCGCGTGGCACGAGCTGCAGCCGGAGCTCGGACTCGAGCCGCTCGGACTCGGCCGCCAGCCGATCGACCTCCTCGCGCGCCATCGCGCGCATCTCCTCGTCGGGATCGTCGCCCATGCCGCGCGCCTGCTCGAGCTGCGTCTGGACGCCGCGCCACGAGCGCAGCCCGGCGACGATCGGCTCCAGGCGGGCCATCTCCCGGCCGAGGTCGGCGAGCTGAGATGGGTCCGAGGCCACCTCGGTGGTGGCGAGCAGCCGGCCGATCTCCTCGTAGCGCGCCTCGAGCTGGGCGAGCCGGTCGATCATGCCTTTGCCGCGACGGCCGCCTCGCGATCGGAGGCCAGGCACGACTCGAGCGACGCGATGCTGACCTCGAGCATCGATCGGTCCGGCGGACGGGTCGTCAGCGACTGGAGCCACAGCCCCGGCGTGTAGAGCGCCCGCACGACCGGGTTCCCGTAGTGCCGCGCGCCGAAGCGGACGAGCTCGTAGGCGAAGGCGGCGATGAACGGCACGAGCACGATCCTCGACAGGAACAGCAGCGGCAGTGGCACCCCGGCCCGCGGAATGAGGCTGAAGAAGAAGATGCTGATGACGACGACGATGAGCAGGAAGGTCGTCCCGCATCGGGTATGCGCGGTGCCGAAGGCGTCGACCTCGTCGGGCGTCAGGGGCTTATCGGCCTCGTAGGCGCTGATGGCCTTGTGCTCGGCACCGTGGTAGGCGAAGACACGACGGATGTCGTTCATCAGGCCGATGAGAGCGATATAGCCGATGAAGATCACCAGCCGGATCAGGCCCTCCACGGCGTTCGCCGCGAAGTCGTTGTTCGTCGCGTCCTCGGCGAATGTCGACAGGAACAGCGGCAGGAGGAAGAACAGACCGATGGCGAAGCCGATGCTGATGACCATCGTCATCGCGATCATGCCCTTGCCGAGCTCGACGTCCTCGCCTTCCGCCGCCAGCGACGCCGATCGCATGAGCATCCGGGTCCCGATGACGAGGGTCTCGTAGAGCAGGAACATCCCGCGGAGGAACGGGATCTTGATCAGCTTCCGATCGGCCGAGAGCGCCGCGGGGAGCGGCTCCGACATCGTGACGATCTCGCCCGACGGCGGTCGCACGCTCATTGCGACCGTCGTGCGGCCGCGCATCATCACGCCCTCGATTAGGGCCTGCCCGCCGTAGAAGAAGTCGGGCATCTTGAACCGACGCTTGCCCGACGCGTCGGTGCTCATCGCGACGACCAGCGGGCCGGCCGCCATCAGCAGCTCGGGGATGAGGAAGAGGAGGTGGCGAGCGAGATGCGCCGGCCACCCGGTCAGGCGCCGGCGCACGTGCGGGATCAGCGCAGAGAGCGCTCGAGGCGCTTCTGGAAGCGCTCGACCTGGCCGGCGGTGTCGACGATGTTCTGCGTGCCGGTGAAGAAGGGGTGGCACTTGTTGCAGACCTCGACCTGGATCGCCTCGGCGGTCGAGCCGACGGTGAACGTGTTGCCGCAGCCGACGCAGCGGGCGTTCGCCTGGTGGTAGGTGGGGTGGACTTCGGCCTTCATGGGATGGGTGCTCCGTGCGTCAGGCCGGGACGCGGCCCGGCTCGATGCTGACGCGCTTGCGTGACTTGGTTTCGTGGGTGAATCGCACCTGGCCGTCGCTGGTGGCGAAGAGCGTGTAGTCCCTGCCCATCCCGACGTTCTCGCCGGGGTGGAAGGTGCTGCCGCGCTGGCGAACGATGATCGTCCCGGAGAGGACGAACTGGCCATCGCCGCGCTTCACGCCAAGGCGCTTGCCGGCGCTGTCGCGCCCATTCTTGCTGGACGAGCCGGCCTTCTTGTGTGCCATCGGTTACTCCTCGGTCTCCGGCTTGGCCTCGGCCTTCGCCTTCGGGGCGACCGGCTTGCGCGTGCGCTTCGGCTTCGGGGCCTTGGTCGCGGTGTCATCGGCCTTCGCCGTCCCTGCCTTGGCGGCAGCCGGCTTGCGCGTGCGCTTCGGCTTCGGGGCCTCGGCCGCGGTGTCATCGGCCTTCGCCGCAGGCGCTTCGGCCGTGTCGGTCTTGGCCGCCGTCGCCCGAGCGGGCTTCTCGACCTTCTCGGCCGTCTCGGCCTTCACCGTTTTCCCGGACGGGGAGATCTGGTCGATCCGGACGCGGGTGAAGTGCTGCCGATGGCCGGTCGTGCGGCGGTACTTGACCTTCTGCTTGAACTTGAAGATGCGCAGCTTCGGGCCAAGTGTCTCGCCGAGAACGGTGCCGCTCACGGTCGCGCCGTCGACGGTGGGCGTGCCGACCGTGACAGTGTCGCCATCACCGACGAACAGGACGCGGTCGAACGTGACCGACGAGCCTGCGTCCGCCGCCAGCCGCTCGATCGTGAGCTCGGTGCCGGCCTCGACGCGATATTGCTTTCCGCCGGTGATCACGACGGCGTACATGGTGGTCTCCTGAGGTCTCATCGACGTCGCGCGCGGCTCGATACCGGCGCACACCGAACCGGGCCGTGTGCTCAGCCCGCGGGACGCCGAAGTCTACCGAGCGATCGGGGGAGTGTCAACGAAGAGGAGGCGCGTTCGGACGGCCCGGACCACGCGGAGCGGGAGGTCCAGCGCGTTCACGACGTCCTCCGGTCGGCCGGCGCCGTTGGCATCGAGCTGGAGCGCGGTGCGGAGCGTGGCGGTATGCGCCTTCTCGTCGACCTCGACGACTTCCACGTCCTCGATCAACGGGCGCAGGTCGCGCTCTCCGGCGTCGCTTCGCCGTTCGCTCTCGCCGCGGCGGCGCATGCCCTCGAGCTTCTTCGCGTTGAGTAGCCGGACCACGGCGCCGCGAAGCGCATCGGAGGTCAGGCCTTCATCGCCGGCCACGGCCACCTCGTATTCCGCGCCGCGGAGCTGCGAGGCGGCGGACGGGAACCCGTGCCACACCTCCTTGGCGTCGCGCAGCTCGATCCCCTCTGGGAATAGCTGGGCCGCGGACTCGATCCGCTCCAGCGGCACGAGCTCGTCGAAGTAGGCCTCGACGACCTCGCCGCGCAGCTCGATCCCAACCGGCAGGTTCGCTGCGAGCTTGATGCGCGGACGCGGCTTCTGCGCCCCGGTGTACGACAAGGGCAGGTTGGCCTCCGTGAAGACGCGCTCGAGCTCGCTGACGAGCTGGGCCTGGCGCATCCGGAGCGCGGGCTCGGTGCGGCTGAAGAGGAGCTGCCAGCGCTGGCGCGGCGCGCCGTCGGGCGGTCGTGTGCTCATGGGCCGCTCATCGTACCGGCCGCGGCACTCGACGGCCAGAGCGGCGGGTACGATGCACGCCATGACCGAGCTGGTCGCGTCCGTGCGGCGTCACCGTCAGGCGATCTTCGCGCTCTTCATGATCGTCGTCGTCCTGCTGCTGCTGTGGCAGGCGCGCGGAGCGCTGCCCGCCTTCTTCATCGGGCTCGCGCTGGCCTTCGTGCTCGACCCGGGGGTCACCGCACTGGCGCGCCGCGGCGTGCCGCGTTGGGCCGGCGTAGTCGTCTCGTACGCGGGCGCCGTTGCCGTGATCTGGGCGGTCCTCGCCTTCGTCCTGCCGCCGATCACCGCGCAGGCCCGCGAGTTCGTCCAGCAGCTGCCCGAGCTCGGTGCGGCCATCGGCGATGTCGAGCGAGCTCTCGTCGAGTGGTACGAAAGCCTGCCGCTGCCGCCCGACATCCGCGAGGCACTCGAGGAGCAGCTTGCCGCGTCGGGCCAGGCGCTCGCCGACTTCATGGCGGGCCTCCTCGCGCCGACCATCAACGCGGTCCTTCGCGCGGCGACGTTCCTGTTCGGCCTCGTCGTCGTCCCGGTCTGGCTCTTCTACGTCCTCAAGGATCGCGAGAGCTTCTCGCGAGCGGTCGCCTCGGCGATGCCCCCGTCGTGGCGAGCGGACACCGAGAACGTGCTGGCAATGCTCGGACGGGTGGGAGGCCGCTGGGTCCGAGGCCAACTCCTGCTCGGCGCATCGATCTTCCTGGCCACCGCGATCGGACTCACGATCCTGACCCTCATCGGGTTCACCGAGTTCGGGCAGTTCACGCTCGTTCTGGCACTCATCGCCGGCGTCCTGGAGTGGGTCCCGATCATCGGCCCGATCATCGCTGCCATCCCGGCCATCCTCATCGGCCTGACGATTTCCCCGGTCGCGGCGATCGCGGCGGCGGTGCTCTACACCGTCATCCAGCAGCTGGAGAACCACATCCTCGTGCCGAAGGTCATGGGCGACGCGGTCGACCTGCACCCGGCGGTGATGATCCTGGCCCTCGTCGTCGGTGGCGCGCTGTTCGGCATCGGAGGCGTCATTCTCGCCGCCCCGACGGTCGCCGCCGGCCGCGACCTGTACCGTTACGGGTTCCACCGATTCGGCGGTCAGCCGCCGGCCAACGCGCGAGAGCTCGCCATGCATGGCGCCAAGCCTCGTCCAACCGAGCCCGAGGAGCCGCCACCGCCCGCCGAGGCGCCACCACCCGAGGCGGAGGCAATCGCATAGGGCGGCGCTTAATCGCGACTACCCCGGGTAGGCTTCCGACATGCCAAATGGCCAGCTTCACGACCATCCGTACTCCGATGTGGTGTTCTGGCAGCGACGCGTGTTCTCCGTGGAGATGGACACGCTGCTCGCGGAGGTCGCGACGCTGTCAGATGCCGGGCTGGACGGGTGACATCGGGTCAGGTGGATCGAAGCGTGACAACCCAACCTGAACGCCTGGTGCCGTGTAGGTCGAGGTTGGGCTCGGCAGCCGGTCCTGCCGGTTCCGTCCGGCAGGCTAGGCGGACGAGCCTCCCCACGCCCTTCATCGGCACAAGCCGTGGCTACAGGTCCGGCTTGTTGCTGCGCATCCGGATCGACTGGAGGATCCCAAGCCCGAACAGCAGGCTGATCAGGCTCGACCCGCCATAGGTGACGAACGGCAGCGGGATGCCGGTGACCGGCATGATGCCGACGACCATCCCGACGTTGACGAGCAGCTGGAAGAGGATCATCGACGCCAGGCCGGCCGAGATCAGCATCCCGAACGTATCGCGCGATTGCCATCCGATGAGCAGGATCCGCCACACCAGCAGGCCGAACAGCACGAGCAGCACGATCCCGCCGACGAAGCCGAGGTCCTCGGCGACGACCGTGAAGATGAAGTCTGTCGACTGCACCGGGATGTATCCGCGCTGGTCCTCCCCGCCGACGGTGAGGCCACGCCCCAGCCAGCCGCCCGAGCCGACGGCGTTCAGCGCCTGAACGAGCTGGTAGCAGGCGCCCTGCGCATCGGCATAGGGGTCGAGGAAGCAGAACAGCCGCGTGCGCTGGTACTCCTGCAGCATGCTCACCGCCACCGGTGCCGCTGCGATGACGCCCGCCGCCATGAGGCCCATCCAACCCAGGCTCGCGCCGCTCATGAACAGCATGCCGACGAGGATCCCGACGAAGACGAGGGCCGTGCCGAGATCGGGCTGGCGGAAAACAAGGAACGTCGGCACGGCCATGATCGCGCCCGCCACGAGGATCGTGGAGAGGCGACTGGTTCGCTCGCGCCGCCCGGCGAGGTACGCCGCCAGCACGACGATCATCAGGACCTTTCCGACTTCGCTGAACTGGAAGTCGAGCCCGGCCACGGTGACGGACATCTGCGCGCCGAACAGGTTCGTCCCGATGAGCATCGTCAGCGTCAACAGCCCGAGGACGATGAGGTAGATCGGAAGCGCCAGCGTCCGGAGCCAGTGATAGTCGACGCTGGCGGCAACGAAGAAGAGGGTGAGGCCGATGGAGGCCCAGATCAGCGTCTTGACCGTCTGAGACATGCCGGCCGCCGGAGCCGGGTCGTTGAAGCCGGCCGAGTAGCCCATGACGACGCCGACGGCAATGAGCAGGAGCGTGTAGAGAAGCAGCTGAACATCGAAGTAGCGCCAGCTGCGCGCCTTGAACGTCTCAACAAACGTTGCAGTTGCGGCACTCATCGGTCAGTTCGCCGTCACGAGGCTGAAGTCGTTGGGATCGAGGCGCAGGTCCTCGTCCAGGCCGTAGTAGAGCTGGAGGAAGTACTTCACGACCTCGGCCGAGACGTTGCCAGGAACTACCGCGGAGTAGTTGAACGAGACGATCGCGAGCTCGGCGTCCGTGGCGCCGGCAGCGCTGGGCAGGTAGGCCACGAACCACGAGTGGAACGGCAGCGTGCCCTCGTCGGTCAGCTCGCCGAACTCGGCCGTGCCGGTCTTGCCCGACAGCGCACCCGGCAGGTCGAGGTCGCGGATGTTGTACGCGTGGCCCGAGGTGATGACCTCGCGCGCTCCGATCCGCATCGTTTGCAACGTCGCCGAGTCCGCCCCCAGCTCGCGGATGACCTGCGGGTCGTACTCGCGGATGAGCTCGCCGTCGTCATCGGTCTCGCCGCGTACGATCATCGGCTGCATGAGGCGTCCGCCGTTGGCGACCGCCGCATACGCGTTGAGGATCTGGAGCGGGGTGACGGCGATGACGTTCTGGCCGATGCCGGCCTGCGCCAACTCGCCGGTGAAGACGCCGGCCCGACCCTGGGCTCGGGCCCACTCGGTGCTGGCGATGATGCCCTCCTCCTCGCCAGGCAGGCGGATCCCCGAGAGCTCGCCGAACCCGAGGTCGTTGCCCCACTCGGCAAGCGGATCGACGCCGGTCTGGATGGCCATTTGGTAGAAGAATGTGTCGGAGCTCTTGGCGAACGCATCGACCATCGCGAGCGGCCCGAAGCCCTGGCGGTTCCAGTCGTATAGGCACTCGCCCCGGGGCGCTCCGGGAATCTGGTAGCAGCCGTACGTCGGCCACACGCGCGTCGCGGTCGTGACGCCCTCTTCCATGGCGGCGATGGCGGTCACGAGCTTATAGGTCGACCCCGGCGGGTAGATGTCGCTGATGGCGTGGTTGCGCAGCGGCCGCGCCGGATCGGCCAGGTAGACGTTGAAGTCGTCGACGCTGATGCCCGCGGCGAACTTGTTGTTGTCATAGGACGGCAGCGACACCATGGCCAGGATCTCGCCGGTCTGCGGATTCATGACGACGGTGACGCCCTGGCTGACGTTCGCCGCGCGCATGCCCCAGGTGAGGGCCTTCGTCGCCAGCCGCTGGATCGGCCCGTCGATCGTGAGCATCAGGTTCGTCCCCGGCACCGGCTCGCGAACCGTCTCGATGACGTCGAGAAGCCTCCCGGATGCGTCGCGCTCGACGAGCTGCGTCCCATACTCGCCGCGCAGCTCCTCCTCGAACGAGGCTTCCACGCCTCCCCTGCCGATGACGTCGTCGCGCAGGTAGCCATCGGACTCGAGTCGCTCGAGCTCCTCGCGATTGACCGGGCCGGTGTACCCCACGACGTGCGCCATGAGCTGGCCCTTCTCGTCCCTCCTGTCGTCGAGGTATCGGCGGGTCGGCTCGACCTCGACCACGATCCCGGGCAACCTGCCGGACTCCTCGCCCAGGATGAGCGCGGCCCGGCGCGTGACTCCGTGCTCGATCGGCACGAGGTCGAACGGTGATCCCTGGAATGCCACCAGCCGCCGGCGCAGGAGCGATGCCTCGGCGCCGGTGATCCGAGCGACGCGCCGCAGAATCCGGGTGGCGGATTCCTCCGGCAGGTCGGCCGGCCGCACCTTCACGGTCCACGAGGGGGTGTTGACCGCCAGCGGCCGCCCGTCTCGATCGAAGATGAGACCGCGTGGGGCGGGCAGCGGCACCTCGATGGTGCGATCTGCGGCGGCCCGTTGCGCGTAGTCCTCGCCCTGCATGACCTGGAGCTGGAAGAGGCGCACGCCGAGCGCGGTGATGAGCACGATCGCCGCGACCCCGAAGGCGATGAAGCGCGGATGCGAGCGCTGGAGGTCGAGCCGGCCTTCGTTCAGATCGGCCATCGGCTCACCAGGCCGGCGCCTCGTCCGCGACGTAGCGAGCGGCGACGAGACGAACGGGGTACAGGAGCAGGCCGGCGATCGCCGCGTTGAGCGTGGCGGCGGCGAGGATCAGGTCGACCGGGATCGCGGTGGCGGCGGCATCGGCGACGAGCTGAGAGATGCCCAGTGCAACGAGGTCCGCCACGATCGAGCCGGCGAAGGTTGCCGCGATCGGGTAGACCCAGCCCACACGACCAAGCACCCGCGCGCCCGCGGCGACCAGGACGGCCACCAGCAGCATCGCCAGCGGGATCGAGCCGAGGGGATCGCCGACGAGCAGATTCGCGGTCACCCCCGCGGTGAAGGCCCAGGTGATGCCCGGCAACAGACCGAACAGCAGCGTCACGAGCACAACGGCGACGAGCACGAGGTTGGGCTTCACGCCGCCGACGACGATGACCGGCGCAAGCGCCGCGTGGACGATCCCCACGATGATCGCGAGCAGCGGGCTGAGGTACGAGATGGTGACGCCCCCGAGACAGTCGGTTGTGGCATCGTGCCGTGAGGCGAGTATACGGTCGGGAGGCATCCCCTCGGCCGGACATTCGGATGTAGCACGTGAAACGTCGGTGTGGATAACTCGACACCGATGCAGCTGCGGTAAGCCGTCGATAAGCGGCGAGTAAGCGCCGAAACTGGTAGAATTGGGGCACCCCAACTGAACTCGCAGCGGAGCGCTCGTGGTCCGGGTCACGGCCTGCACAAACCAGAAGGGCGGCGTCGGGAAGACGACCACGGTGATCAACCTGGCGGCCTATCTCGCCCTCTCCGGTACGCGAACTCTCGTCATCGATCTCGACCCGCAAGGCAACGCCACGAGCGGCCTCGGCGTCGACCGGCGTTCCGTCCAGCGATCCTCGTACGAGGCGCTCGTGGATCGAGTGCCGATGACCGATCTCGTGCAGCAGACCGCGGTCGAGGGCCTGGAGCTGGTGCCATCGAGCCCATCGCTGTCGGGCGCGGAGGTCGAGTTGGTGGGTGTTACGGCACGCGAGCGGCGCCTGGCCGCCAGCCTGTCCGAGATGAATGGGCGCTTCGATCGGATCCTGATCGACTGTCCGCCCTCGCTCGGCCTGCTGACGGTGAACGCACTGACCGCGGCGGACGGGGTGCTGATCCCGATTCAGACGGAGTACTACGCCCTGGAGGGCCTGAGCCAGCTGGTGAACACGATTCGACGCGTCCGTGAGGGACTCAATCCGCGCCTCGAGATCGACGGCGTGCTGCTCACGATGTACGACGCACGCACGAACCTCTCGGCGCAGGTCGCCTCCGAGGTGCGCCGCCACATGAACGGCACGGTGTACGACACGGTCGTGCCGCGTTCGGTTCGGCTGTCCGAGGCCCCGAGCCACGGACTGCCGATCGCGCTCTACGACCCCGGCTCGCGCGGCGCGCACGCCTACGCCCAGCTCGCCGGCGAGGTGACCGCGCGTGGCTAGCCTGCCGGCGCGCGGCCCACGCACCTTCGGGCTCGGTCGCGGGCTCGATGCGCTCATCCCGGGCGGGCCGGACGAGACGGTCGTACTCGAGCTCGCGCTGGATCGCATCGAGCGCAGCCCGAACCAGCCGCGCGCAGACTTCGACGAGGCGCTCCTTGGTGAGCTCGCCGCATCGATCGCCGTCCACGGCGTGCTCCAGCCGGTCATCGTGCGCAACCTCGCGGACGGCAGCTACCAGCTCATCGCCGGTGAGCGGCGGCTGCGTGCCGCGCGCCTCGCCGGCCTCGACACGATCCCCGCGATCGTGCGCGACGCCTCCGAGGGGACCGATTCGCTCGAGCTCGCGCTCATCGAGAACCTCCAGCGCACCGATCTCAACGCGATCGAGACCGCGCTCGCGTATCGCGAGCTCATCGATCGCTTCGGGCTCACCCACGAGGCGGTCGCCCGCCAGGTCGGCAAGAGCCGCGTTGCCGTCAGCAACTCGCTGCGGCTGCTCGACCTCGCCCCCGAGACGCGCCAGGCAATCACCGATGGCAGGATCAGCGAGGGCCACGGGCGCGCGCTCGCCGCCATCACGATTCCGGAGCTTCAGCGTGCCGTGCTCGGCATCGTGCTCGAGCGTCGGCTCTCGGTGCGTCAGACCGAGGAGCTCGTGCGCCGCAAGCGGTCCGAGGAGCCGGTCGTGCCCGAGCGCCAGCCGCTCGGCCCTGACCTCCAGGATCTCGAAGCACAGCTCCGAGGCGTGCTGGCGACCAAGGTCGGCATCGTGCGAACCCGGCGTGGCGGGCGCCTCGTGATCGACTTCTACTCGGACGAGGAGCTCGACCGGCTGTACTCGATCATCACGCGCGGCGCGGGAGCGCCGCCCGCCGACCCGGCGGCATCGGTCCATCCCGATCGCGAGGTTGCCCCGCAGTCATGACCGTCCAACGCGCCCCGAAGACGCGCTCGAAGAGCGCCCCCAGCTACACGGCTGCCAACATCCAGGTCCTCGAGGGCCTGACCGCCGTGCGCAAGCGCCCGGGCATGTACATCGGCTCGACCGACGCCCGCGGCCTCCACCAGCTCGTCTGGGAAGTCGTCGACAACAGCATCGACGAGGCGATGGCCAACCAGGCCACGCGCATCGACGTGACGATCCACTCCGATGGCCGCCTCGAGGTCGTCGACGACGGCCGCGGCATCCCGGTCGACCGCCACAGCACCGGGAAGAGCGCCCTCGAGGTGATCATGACCGTCCTCCACGCGGGCGGAAAGTTCGGCGGCGGCGGGTACAAGGTCTCCGGCGGCCTGCACGGCGTCGGTGTGAGCGTGGTCAACGCGCTGAGCTCCGAAATGCGCGTCGAGGTCCTGCGCGACGGGAAGCGCCACGTCCAGGAGTTCGTGCGCGGCGTGCCGAAGTCGGCCGTCAAGCAGTCCGGCGGCCCCGCCGAGGCGAACAAAGAGCTCGACCCGAGCTGGAAGCGCCTCCATGGGACGCGCACATTCTTCCATCCCGACCCGGAGATCTTCGAGGAGCTCGACTTCAGCTGGGAGACGATCAGCACACGCCTGCGTGAGTCGGCGTACCTGAACAAGGGCCTCTGGATCCGCCTGCGAGACGAACGGTCCGTCACCGAGAAGAACTTCTTCTTCCAGGGTGGCGTGACGAGCTTCGTCCGGCACCTGAACCGCCGTCGCGACGTGCTCAACATGCGCCCAATCTACGTCGAGCGCATGGTCGACTCGACGAACGTCGAGGTCGCGCTCCAGTACAACGACGGCTTCGCGGAAACCGTCCTGCCGTTCGCAAACAACATCCACACCGTCGACGGCGGCACGCACGTCGCCGGCTTCCGTGCCGCGCTGACGACCTCGCTGAACACCTGGTCGCGCAAATCGGGCACGCTGGCCGAGAAGGAGGCCAACCTGTCGGGCGACGACGTCCGCGAGGGCCTCACCGCGGTGATCAGCGTGAAGCTCACCGATCCCCAGTTCGAGGGCCAGACGAAGGCGAAGCTCGGCAACGCCGACATCAAGGGCATCGTGCAGAACGTCGTCGCCGAGGGAATCGTGCAGCACCTCGAGGAGAATCCGGCCGACGGCCGCCGCATCATCGAGAAGTGCGTCACCGCCGCGCGGGCCCGCGAGGCGGCGCGCAAGGCGCGCGACCTCGTCATCCGCAAGGGCGCGCTCGAGGGGATGGCCCTGCCGGGCAAGCTGGCCGACTGCCAGGAGCGCGACCCCGCGCGCTCGGAGCTCTACATCGTCGAGGGCGACTCCGCGGGCGGATCGGCAAAGCAGGGCCGCGATCGGCGCTTCCAGGCCATCCTGCCGATGTTCGGGAAAATGCTCAACGTCGAGAAGGCTCGCCTGGATCGCGTGCTGTCGAGCGACAAGATTCGGCCGCTGGTGATTGCGCTCGGTGCCGGGATCGGCGAGACGTTCGACCTCAGCAAGCTGCGCTACCACCGCATCTGCCTGCTCTCCGACGCCGATGTCGACGGCGCTCACATCAGCACGCTGCTCCTCACCTTCTTCTACCGGCACATGCCCGAGATCATCGACAACGGATACCTCTACATCTGCCAGCCGCCGCTGTATCGCGTCAGCACCGGCAAGGTGACGCGCTACGCCTCCAGTGAGAAGGAGCGGGATCTAGCCGTGAAGGAGCTGACGCGCGACGGCAAGACGAAGAACGTCACGGTCCAGCGCTTCAAGGGGCTCGGCGAGATGAACGCCGACCAGCTGTGGGAGACCACGATGAACCCGGATACGCGGACGCTCCTCCAGGTCGGCATCGGCCACGCGGAGGAGGCGGACCTCATGTTCACCACGCTCATGGGGGAGAAGGTCGAGCCACGTCGAGACTTCATCCGCGGCGAGGCCCGCAAGGTCCGCAACCTGGATATCTGAGTCGGAACGACCACGAGGAAGGCAGTCACCGATGCCATCACGACACGCAGCCGATATCCGGCAGGTCGCGCAGAAGACGGGCCGCAGCCTGGACGAATGGTGCGAGCTGCTCGAGGCCAACGGCGTTGGCGAGCGACGCGAGGCGGTCAACATGCTGCGCGACTCGTATGCGGTCAGCCACGCGTACGCGCTGGCCATCGCCGATCAGTGCCTGCGTCGGTCCAACGACGATGACTGGTCCCCCGACGCCTACGGCGACGACGACGACGGAGACGACCGCTGGTGACCCTCGGGAGCAGCGAGACGCTCGTCGACGATGCCGGGCGCCGCTACGCCTTCGCCGATCACCACTGCTTCGCCTGCGGACGAGACAACCCGATCGGGATGCGCCTGCGCATCGAGCTCGGCGAGGGCACGGCCCGGACCGAATGGGTCGGCGGCGAGGACTACGTCGGCTGGAGCGACAAGCTCCACGGCGGGATCATCGCCACGCTACTCGACGAGGTGATGGCCTGGGCCCCCTCGAGCTACGACTCGTGGGCGGTGACCGCCGAGATGACGGTCCGCTTTCGCTCGCCGGCCCTGCCGGGGGAGCGGCTCGAAGCGTCGGGATCGGTGACCGGGCGGCGGCGGCGGATCTACGAGGTCCACGGCGAAGTCCGCGGCGCCGATGGGCGCGTCGTCGCCGAGGGCACTGGACGCTACCTGGGGGCGACGCCTTCCAAGAAGGCCGAGCTGCGCGAGCGCTACGGCGCTGCGCCGGGGGTCGGGGGGGAGTGAGGCGACAGATGCGACATTTGCGCCAAGGGCGCCATCAAGGCACATGTCGACCGTGGAACTTGAAACTGTCACCAGATATATCACTAACGACATATTCCGTGACAGTGACGTCGCTCTTCCAGATACGCCTAGATGATGCCTCCGGCGCAGAAGCACCCCGAGCAACAGAGGTAGACCGATGGAGATGAACCGCATCGGCAACGTCAGGCCGGTCGCCATCGAGGACGAGATGCGCACCTCGTACATCGATTACGCCATGAGCGTGATCGTGGCGCGGGCGCTGCCGGACGTGCGCGACGGCCTGAAGCCGGTCCATCGGCGAATCCTGTACACGATGCACGAGATGGGGCTGCGCTCGACTGCGGCCTATCGCAAGTGCGCCGGCGTCGTGGGCGAGGCGATGGCCAAGTACCACCCTCACGGCGACCTGGCTCTCTACGAGACCCTCGTGCGGATGGCCCAGGACTTCAGCCTTCGGTACCCGCTCGTCGACGGGCAGGGCAACTTCGGCTCGATCGACGGCGATCCCCCGGCCGCCATGCGCTACACCGAGGCGCGGATGGCGGCGATCACCGACGAGATGCTCGCCGACATCGAGAAGGAGACGGTCGACTTCGTCGACAACTACGACGGACGGCTGCGGCAGCCGACGGTCCTGCCGTCGAAGCTGCCGAACCTCCTCGTCAACGGCTCGTCGGGCATCGCGGTCGGCATGGCGACGAACATCCCGCCCCACAACCTCGGTGAGGTCTCGCAGGCGATCCGCGCGCTCATCGACAACCCGGACCTGACGGTCGACGACCTCGCCGAGATCGTGCATGGCCCCGACTTCCCGACCGGCGGCACGATCTTCCGCTTCGAGGACCAGCGCAACGCGCTCACCGGCGAGCGCGAGCGGGTCGACGCCATCCGCCACCTGTACGCCACCGGCCGCGGCCGCGTGATCATGCGCGCCCAGGTCGCCTTCGAGGAGATCCGCGCCGGGCGCATGGGGGTCGTGATCACGGAGCTGCCGTACCAGGTCAACAAGTCGAGCCTCATCGAGAAGATGGCGGACCTCGTTGGCGCGAAGAAGATCACCGACGTCGGCGACATTCGCGACGAGAGCGACAGGGATGGGATGCGGATCGTCGTCGAGGTCAAGCGCGACGGCTCGCCGCATACCGTCATGCAGCAACTCTTCAAGCACACGGCCCTGCAGACGAGCTTCAGCGCCAACATGCTCGCCCTCGTCGACGGCCAGCCGCAGACGCTCGGCCTCAAGCGAATGCTCGAGCACTACATCACCTACCGGCGCGACGTCGTCCGCCGTCGTACGGAGTTCGATCTCGCCCGAGCGCAGGAACGGGCCCACATCCTCGAGGGCCTGAAGATCGCGCTCGACAACCTCGACGAAGTGATCGCGACGATTCGCGCAGCCGCCGACGTCGACGCCGCCCGTCAGGCCCTCATCCGGCGCTTCAAGCTGACCGAGGTCCAGGCCAACGCCATCCTCGAGATGCAGCTGCGACGGCTCGCCGCCCTCGAGCGCAAGAAGATCGAGGACGAGTACAAGGCGATCATCCAGCTGATCAGCGAGCTCGAGGACCTGCTCGCCAACCCGCGCAAGATCCTCCAGGTCATCAAGGACGAGCTGGTCGACCTCGAGAAGCGTCACGGCGACGATCGCAAGACCCGCATCGAGGCCGATGTGAACCGCGAGCTGACCGCCGAGGACCTCGTGGCCAGCGAGGACGTCGTCGTCACCCTCAGCCAGCGCGGCTACATCAAGCGCCAGCCGATCGGCACCTTCCGGTCTCAGCGCCGCGGCGGCCGCGGCAAGCTCGCGATGCTGACGCGCGAGGAGGATGCCGTCCGCCACCTGGTCGTGGCGAACACCCACGACAACATCCTCTTCTTCACGAACCGCGGGCGAGTCTTCATCACGAAGGTGCACACGCTTCCCGATGCCTCCCGCCAGGCGAAGGGCCTGCCGATCATCAACCTGCCGGGCGTGCAGGTCGAGCAACGCGAGTACGTCAGCGCGATCATCAGCCTTCCGCAGTTCGAGCCCGACCACTATCTCGTCATGGCCACGCGGCAGGGAAAGATCAAGAAGACCTCGCTGGCCGAGTACGCCAAGATCCGCGCGAACGGCCTGATCGCCATCAACCTGCTCGACGGCGACGAGCTCCAGTGGGTGGGCCTGTCGGACGGCCAGAACGACATCATCGTGGCCACCAGGAAGGGGCAGGCCGCCCGCTTCCGCGAGGCGGAGGTCAGGCCGATGGGCCGCGACACGCAGGGCATGACCGCCATCAGGCTCAAGGGCGACGACGAGGTGATCGGCATGGAGGTGGTCGAGCACCTGGCCGAGCAGCTGCTCGTCGTCACCGAGCAGGGCTTCGGCAAGCGGACCGATGTCTCCGACTTCCCGATCAAGCACCGCGCCACCGGCGGCGTCATCGCCAACTCGCTGAGCACGGACACCGGCGACGTTGCCGCCATCCGCCTGGTCGGGCGCGAGGACGAAGAGCTCATGCTCATCACCGAGCTCGGCACGATCCTGCGCACCGAGGTCGGCGGCATCAACCGCTATCGGCGTGCCTCCCGCGGCGTGACCGTCATGAAGCCGACCGACGGCGATCGGATCGTCTCGATGACCGTCTTCGTCGACAACCGCCCACCGGAGGAACTGTCCGAAGCGGAGTAGGTCGCTCGAGGTTCCGCCACTGAGCGGCGGTGATCGCGAAGCACGGCGCCATCAGGACGACAAGCCGGTCCCTCGTGACCGATTGCCGCCGCTGAGCGGCTCGTTGCATGAACCGAGGCGACATGCCCGACCTATCGCTCGCGATAGGCATCGCTGAGCGCCGGCCTTGCCCCCCGCCGAGTCGGCGGCGTCGCGTTCGGTGGTTTCCTGCCACGGGTCCGGTAGAATCTCCGGGCCTGACCCAAGCGCCGCAGGAGACGACGCCGTGTACGCCGACGAGTTCAGCATCTACGCCGGCAACGCCAACCGCCCCCTTGCCGAGCGCATCTGCCGGTACCTGAAGACGAGCCTCGGAGCGGTCGAGGTCTTTCAGTTCGCCAATGAGAACACGTTCGTGCGCGTGCTCGAGAACGTACGCGAGCAGGACGTTTTCCTGGTCCAGCCCACCTGCCGACCGGTGAACCAGTCGATCATGGAGCTGCTGATCATGATCGACGCCTTCAAGCGCGCATCCGCCGGTCGGATCACCGCGGTGATCCCGTACTACAGCTACGGCCGATCGGACAAGAAGGACCAGCCACGCGTGCCGATCACGGCGCGCCTGGTCGCCGACATGCTCACCGTGGCAGGCGCCGATCGGGTCCTCACGATGGACCTCCACCAGGGCCAGATCCAGGGCTTCTTCAGCATCCCGGTCGACGAGCTGACCGCCGTCAACCTCATCTGCGCCCACATGAAGGCCAAGCAGCTCGACGACATCGTCGTCGTGTCCGAGCTCGGCTTCGCGAAGAAGGCCCGCAACTTCGCCGAGCTGCTGTCGGCGCCGCTGGCGATCGTCGAGAAGCGACGCCTCGGCAACGTCGACAAGACCGAGGTCAAGAACATCATCGGTGACGTCCGCGGCCGCACCGCGGTGATCATCGACGACGAGATCGACACGGCCGGCTCCCTGATCGAGACGGTGACCGCGCTGCAGGACGCCGGCGCCAGAGAGATCTACTCGTGCGCGACACACGGCCTCTTCAGCGGATCGGCGCTCGAGCGGATCGCCGGCAGCGCGCTGACCGAGGTGATCGTGACCGATACGATCCCGCTTCCGCCGGAGGCGGACGACCCGCGCATCACCGTGCTGTCGGTCGCGCCGCTGTTCGGCGAGGCCATCAAGCGCATCCACCGCGGCGAGAGCGTCGGGGCGCTGTTCGCATCCGAGGTGCGGATGGTGGAGGAGATGACCTTCTGGGACGAGTCGGCCGAGGACGAGCCCGATGAGGAGGCCCCGGAGCCGGAGCCCTTTCCGCTGAGCGCCCGCCGCTGACGTGGGCGACGTCCGACTCGGGATCCTGCTCTGGAGCCAGGCCACAGACTGGCCATCCTTCGAGCGGGCGGCCGTCCGCATCGACGAGCTCGGCTACGAGTCGCTGTGGACGTGGGACCACCTGTACGCGATCTTCGGCGACCCGCTCCAGCCGATCTTCGAGGGCTACACGACGCTGGCGGCGTGGGCCAAGGTCACGTCGAACGCCCGCATCGGCCTCCTGGTCGGCGCCAACACATTTCGCAATCCGGGGCTCGTCGCCAAGACCGTCTCGACCATCGACCACATCAGCGGCGGGCGGGCGATCCTCGGCATCGGCGGCGCGTGGATGGAGCCGGAGCACACCGCCCACGGCATCGACTTCGGATCGGGCTACGGCGAGCGCCTGACCTGGATGGACGAGGCGGTCGCCTCGATGCGCGCGCTGCTCGACGGCGGGACGGTCACGTCGCCGGCCGGGGGCCGGTATCGGTTCAACGAGCTCGTCCTCCAGCCCCGGCCGCTGCAGGATCACCTGCCGATCATGATCGGTGGGTCGGGAGAGAAGAAGACCCTGCGCAGCGTCGCCAAGTACGCCGACCAGTGGAACGCGATGGGCAGCGTCGAGAAGCTGACGCGCAAGGTCGAGGTCCTCCGCGAGCACTGCGACGCCGTCGGCCGCGACCCCGCCGAGATCGCCTTCACCGCAGGCTGCAAGCCGATCATCCGCGGCACGGAGGCCGACGCCCGCCGTCTGTGGGAGTCGCAGATGGCGCACAACCGCACGCCGATGAGCGACGTCGAGGACGACGACACCTTCTGGGTCGGCACGCCGGACCAGGTCGCCGAGCGGATGATCGAGCGCCGCGAGCTGGGCTTCGACACGTTCCTGGCCGAGCTGGCCGCGCCGTTCGATGACGAGACGCTCGAGCGCTGGATCGGAGAGGTGAAGCCGATGGTGGACGCCGCCTAGAGCGCCGCGACCGCCTCCTCCAGCCGGGTTGTGGCGGCGTGGTGGTCGGTGTCAGCCGAAAAGACGATCGGCTCACCGAAGACGACCTCCACGTCACCGCGCGGCGACGTGCCCGGACCGCGGCGATCGACCCACGACAGGCGGTTGATCTGCACCTTCATCGGCACCACCGGGGTGGCCCCCTCGACCGCCACCAGTCCCACGCCGGCCTTGAAGCGCTTGAGCGGACCGCCGACCGTCAGCTCGCCCTCGGGATAGATCAGGATGCTGAAGTTGCGGTCCAGGCGGGCCCCGAGCAGCTCCAACGAGCGGCGCACCGCCCCCTCCCGGGCCAGCGGGAACGCGTTGCCGATGACTGCCGCCCCGAGGCCCTTCAGCGGATTGCCGAAGATGTCGTCGGCCGCGGCGGCGACCGAGAGCCGCCAGCGCCAGACGAGCGGCAGGTGGGTGAGGATGATCATGTTGTCGGTGTGGAGGTGGTGGTTCGGGACGAAGATCACCGGCCCCGCGAGCCCTTCCAGGTGATGCTCCCCGCGGACCCGCACGCGATAGGCGAGCGCCACCACCGGCAACAGCAGCAGCTCCTGTAGCCCAATGCCGATCGCCCGAACCATCGGATTGAGCGGCCAGCCGAACGTGCCTTCGTCGTGGCGGGCCTCGCGAGCGCCATCGACGAGCCCTTCGAGGTCGGCGACGGTCGCGTCCGGGTCCAACTGGCCATCGTCGACGAATGCGCCAATCTCCTCCTCGATCACGCTCAGCAGCTCGATGCGGCCGAGCGAGTCGAGACCGAGATCAGTCTCCAGGCGCGAGTCCGGAGCGACCTGTGCCGTCGGCACCTCGGCCACCTGTGCCACGAGCTCTGCCACGGTCGCCACTACGCCCGCAGCGGGTCGCGGCTGCGTGCCAGCGGCCGACGGGCGCACGGTGGTCGCCGGTGCCCCACCGTCGCGGCGCTCGAGGGTCTCGAGCACCAGGCGTTTCTTCACCTTCATCGATGCCGTGCGCGGAAAGTCCTCGTCAGGCCACACGCTCCAGCCGCGGATCTGCTGGTGCCCGGCCAAGCTCGCGTTCGCGTCGCGGACAACCGCCTCGGCGACCGACGCATCGTCGGCAAGCAGCACGGCATGGACCCGCACTCCGCTCCCATCGCCGTCGAGCCCGACCACCGCGGAGTCCCGGATCCGGCCGTCCCTGAGCAGGACCGCCTCCACGTCGTCGGGGTACACCTTCTGGCCATCAGGCAGCGCGATCATGTCCTTCTTGCGACCGCGCAGGGTCAGAAAGCCGTCTTCGCTGAGCTCGCCCAGGTCGCCGGTGTGATACCAGCCGTCGGCGTCGATCGCGGCCGCGGTCGCCTCGGGGTTCTGCCAGTAGCCGATGAAGCGGTTGGGGCCGCGCGCGAGCACTTCGCCGTCCTCGGCGATCCGCACTTCGACTCCGGGGACCGACTCGCCGACCGTCCCGATCCGGTTGCGCTGAGGACGAGTGAAGCTGATCGCCGGGCTCATCTCCGTCGCGCCATAGCCCTGGACGGCGGTGACCCCCATGTTCGACCAGAAGGTCGCGAGCCCAGGGTCGAGGGCCGATGCGCCGACGGCGAAGGTCCGCAGCCGCCCGCCGAACTGCGACAGGACGGGGCGGAAGAGGATGCGCCGCGCGAAGCGCGGGAGCCGCTGCGCGACCGCCTGGAGGCGCTCGAACTGGGAGCGCTTGCCGGTGGCGTCGACCTTGCGCTCGATAGCGTTCGCCAGCAGCCGCAGCCCCTGCGGGACGACGAGCAGCATCGTGATCCTGAACTCGCGGAACGTCTTCACCAGGACCGCCGGCTGGCGGCTGACCGGGTAGACGACCGTCTTGCCGGCCGCCAGCGGAGCGAGGAAGTCGCAGGTCAGGCCGAACATGTGCGAGAGCGGCAGGACGGAGAGGAGCCGCTCGTTCGGGCCGAAGGGAAAGACATCCACCAGGGCGCGCGCGTTGGAGATGACGTTGCGGTGGGTCAGCATGACGCCCTTGGGGTCTCCGGTCGTGCCCGAGGTGAACATGACGAGGAGCAGGTCGTCGGGCGCGACGTCCACCGCCGGCAACGGCTCGGTGCCGCGGGCAAGGTCGGGGAGCGACTCGATCAGGATCACCGGCAGGCCGAGCCGGCGCGCCGGCTCCTCGGTCTGGCGCGAAGCGAGCACGAGGCGCGGCTCGGTCTGCTTGACGACCTTGGTCGCGAAGTCGTCGATGCTCCTCACGTCGAGCGGCACGCCGACCAGGCCCGCATGCGCCGCGGCCAGGAACCCGAGCCCCCACTCCGGTCGGTTGACGGCCCAGATCAAGACCCGGTCGCCTCGCGTCGCGCCCGCATCGGTCAGCACGCGGGCCATCCTCGGCACCTGCTGCCCGAGATGCGCATAGCGCCAGACGCGCGTCCGGAAGCCGGGCTTGATGATCAGCGCCGGCTGGGATCCGAAGCGTTCGACCGACTGCCTGAACAGGTCGTTGGCCGTGTCCATGTGCGCATCCTCCGCGTGCGCCACTGCGGACGAACTGCGGTCAGCTCGCCGCGGCCGCGGCGAGCTCGCGGAGCGCGCCGGTGGCGTTATCGGTCCAGGGTGGATAGTGGGAAAAGGCGATCGTGTCGACCTCCAGCTCGGCCAGCCGCTCGACCGATGCCCTCGCCCCGGCGTGGTCGTGGCTGAAGAACCAGCTGGCGAACGTCAGGCGCCCACGGATGACCTGCAGCACATCGCCGGTGAAGAGAAGCCGAAGCCGTTCGGCGTAGAGGCAGATGCTTCCGGGCGTGTGGCCAGGGGTGTGGACCACCCGAAGTCCGCCGAGCAGCGGCAGCAGCGTGCCGTCCTCGATCGGAATGCAGTTCGCCGGCGCCCGGGTCAGGTACTGGATCAGACGGCCTCTGCGCCCGCCACCCTCCGAAGAGCGGCCGAGCGCCTCGCGCAGCGGCAGCTGGAGCCCGGCGAGGTCGGCGGGGTGGATGAGCACCTCGACGTCGTCGCGGTCACGGACCAGCTCGTCGACGCCGCCGATGTGGTCTGGGTGGCCATGGGTGCACACGATCCGCTCGAGCTCGGCGAGCGTTCGACCGATCCGGCGGAGGTGCCGCTCGATGGTCCTGCGCGATCCGACCATGCCGGCGTCGATGAGAGTGAGGCGCTCCTCGGCGACGACGAACGAGTCCGCCCCAAGCATCCTGATCTGGTGCACGCCGGCCGCGACCTCCATGGCCGGCCGATTGTACGGCTCGCCCGGGAGACCGCCGGAGGGCCTGCGCCGCCATCGGTCTATACTCGCAGGCCCGATGTTCAAGTTCCTGAACCGCCTGGGGGACTCCAACGAGCGGGAGGTCCGAGCACTCGAGCCGCTCGTCGAGCGGGTCAACGCGCTCGAGCCGGAGATCCAGGCCCTCTCCGACGACGAGCTGCGCGTACGCACCGACCTGCTCCGCGAGCGCCTCCGCGAGCGCGTCGGCGACATCCTCGTCCCCATCGAGCTGCGGGAGCACGACGCGGAGGCGGACGCCGCCGAGTCGGCGCTGACCGGCGCCGATGCCGCCCGCATCGCCGACGAGCTGAAGCAGCAGCGCGAGTCCGAGCTGCAACGGATCAACGATGCGCTGGAGGAGCTCCTGCCCGAGGCATTCGCCGCGGTCCGCGAGGCGATGGTGCGGGCCCTCGGCAAACGCCACTACGACGTCCAGCTGATGGGCGGGATCGTGCTCCACCGAGGCGCGATCGCCGAGCAGCGCACCGGCGAGGGCAAGACATTCGTCGGCCCGCTGGGCGCCTACCTCAACGCGCTCGTCGGGCGCGGCGTGCACGTCGTCACGGTCAACGACTACCTCGCCAAGCGCGACGCGCAGTGGATCGGTGCGGTGTTCCATCGGCTCGGGATGAGCGTCGGGTCGATCCAGCACGACGGGGCCTTCCTGTTCGACCCCGACTACCCCGCCACCGATGAGCGGCTCCGCGACCTGCGGCCGGTCGCACGGCGCGAGGCGTACGCCGCCGATGTCACCTACGGAACGAACAACGAGCTCGGATTCGACTTCCTGCGCGACAACCTCGTCGTCGACCTCGCCAACCGCGTGCAGCGCGGGCACTTCTACGCGATCGTCGACGAGGTCGACAACATCCTCATCGACGAGGCGCGCACCCCGCTGATCATCAGCGGCAATGCCGAGGAGTCGGCCGACAAGTACGTCCAGTTCGCACGGTTGGTCCCGCGGCTCAGCGCCGAGGAGGACTACGTCGTAGACGAGAAGTTCAAGCAGGTGGCGATCACCGAGTCCGGCACCGACAAGATGGAGGGCTGGCTCGGCGTCGACAACATGTTCGAGGGCGACTTCAGCCTCGCCCGCCACCTCGAGCAGGCGCTGAAGGCGCAAGTGCTCTACCAGCGGGACCGTGACTACGTCGTCAAGGACGGCGAGGTGATCATCGTCGACGAGTTCACCGGGCGCCTCATGCCCGGCCGGCGCTGGTCGGAGGGCCTGCACCAGGCGGTGGAGGCCAAGGAAGGAGTCAACATCCGCAACGAGCAGCGGACGCTGGCCACCGTCACCTTCCAGAACTACTTCCGCATGTACGACAAGCTCGCCGGCATGACCGGTACGGCCGAGACCGAGGCGGAGGAGTTCCACAAGATCTACGGCCTCGAGGTCGTCGTCATCCCGACGCACCGCGACATGATCCGCGCCGACTACGCCGACCTCGTCTACGCCAAGCAATCCGGCAAGTGGAACGCCGTCCTCGACGAGATCACCGAGGAGCACGAGAAGGGGCGCCCGGTGCTGGTCGGCACGATCAGCGTCGAGGTCTCCGAGATGCTCGGCGGCATGCTGAAGCGCGCCGGGATCAAGCACAACGTGCTCAACGCCAAGTTCCACGAGAAGGAGGCCGAGATCGTCGCGCAGGCCGGGCGCGCAGGGGCGGTCACGATCGCCACGAACATGGCCGGCCGCGGGACGGACATCCTGCTCGGGGGAAACCCCGAGGTCCTGGCGGCCGAGCTGCTGCACAAGAAGGGCACGAACGTCCTCGAAGCCTCGAAGGAGGAGTACGAGGCCGCCCTGGCCGAGGCGGAGCGCACCACCGCCGAGGAGAAGGAGCGCGTGCTGGCGGCCGGCGGCCTCCACATCGTCGGCACCGAGCGCCACGAGGCACGGCGCATCGATAACCAGCTCCGCGGCCGCACCGGCCGGCAGGGCGACCCGGGCTCGTCGCGCTTCTACCTGTCCCTCGAGGACGACCTGATGAAGCGTTTCGCTTCGGACCGCGTCCAGGGTCTGATGCGGACCCTCGGCTTCACCGATGACGTCGCCCTGGAGTCGAAGATGGTGAGCCGGACGATCGAGGGCGCCCAGACGCGCGTCGAGGGCTACAACTTCGACATGCGCAAGCACGTCGTGCAGTACGACGACGTGATCAACCGCCAGCGCGAGACGATCTATCGCGAGCGCGACCGTATCCTGCGCTCGGAGAACCTCGGCCCGACGATCGAGGCGATGGTCGACGACGAAGTCGTCACGCTCGTCGCCGACCACACCGCCGGCGACCACCCCGAGGAGTGGAACCTCGACGGACTGCGTGCCCAGCTGGCGATGATGGTCCCGTCACTGACCGACGCGGACCTCGCCATCCTCACCGATGCGCGCGACCAGGGCACCTTGACGGAGCGGCTGACCGATCTCATCCGGGAGCGCTACGAGCGCAAGCGCAGCGAGACCGGCGACCCGCAGATCGGCATCCTCGAGCGGCTCGTGCTCCTGCGCGTCATCGACTCGCAATGGGTCGATCACCTCACCGCGATCGACGACATGCGCCGCGGCATCGGCTTGCGGGCCTACTCGCAGCGCGAGCCGCTCAACGAGTTCAAGATCGAGGCGTACCGGATGTTCGACGAGCTCAAGTCGACGATCCGCCACGACGTGACTCACACGATCTTCCGGGTCTCGCTGCAGCAGCAGCCGGCCCAGCCGCGGCCCGTGGCCCGCAACGTCACCGAGGGTCGCGCCGCCGTCGAGGGCACACAGCCGGTTCAGGCGGCTGGCGGCGCCGGCAACGGACAGGGCAACGGCGGCGGCGCGCTGGAGCCGGCGCGGACCGGGCCGAAGCTCGGCCGCAACGAGCCCTGCTGGTGCGGCTCGGGCAAGAAGTACAAGAAGTGTCACGGGGGGTGATCGGTCACATACCGATGGAGGGGCGCTGAGAGGCGGCTCCGCCCAGCCCGCCCGCAGGCGGGCGGGACCGGCTGCGCCGCCCAACCATGACCCGCATCGGCATCTGAACGGTCGGTTGGGGTTGGGTGCGCCGTCGGGATTCTGGGCCGCTTCCGCCGCCACTACCACTTGTCCACGATGTATCGGTGGAGTCCGAGAGCCGCTAACCCGACCTAGCGGCCACACGTGGACGAGGGCGGGCGCCCGGGCTCTGTTCAGTTCGCACAAACGATATCCACAGGTCGCCCACAGGTCACGGTTGCCTTCTGAGGTCAGCCCGCTAGGATGTGCGGAACAACGACGCGCGGCTCGGTGAGGCCCGCGAGCTCGGCAGCTACCTGGAGGGATTCGTTGAAGCAATTGACCGCACCTACGAGGACTCCCGTCCCGCTCCCGATGAGCACGGCGGCCCACCTCCCACCGGTCACCCGCTTCCGAGACCCCGAAGAGCCCTACGAAGACCTCATCATGTGCGAGCGTGACTGCATGCGCTGCAGCTACGCGGCCACCCTGAACTGCGACGGCAACTGCGGCGTCTGCCCGCGCCAGTCGTACTGCCCGTGCGTCAACCCGGCGAAGATTCGCACGAAGCAGAATCGGCTGGCCGAGATGGCCGAGCTCCCGATGGTCGCGGCCCTTGGACGCAATTAGGGACGAGGCCCGCCGGCTGGCCGGGCTCGTGCGCGACACCGCGGTGCGCCTTTGACCTCGCTCGCGACGAGGCCGAGCTCGCCGAGCTGACGGAGCGCTCCGCCGACCCCAACCTCTGGGCCGATCCGACCGGGGCGCAGGCGATCATGCGCCGCGCCGAGGAGCTGCGATCCGGGATCGGTGCGTGGCGCGACCTCGAGCAGCGCGCCGACGCCCTTGGCGACATGGCCGAGCTCGCGGCCGCCGAGGATGCCGAGGGCGCCGAGGCGCTCAGGCCGGATCTCGAGCGCGATCTCGCCACGCTCCAGGCCGACTGGGGCCGGATGGAGCAGCAGCTCCTCCTGTCGGAGCCGTTCGATGAGCGCTCAGCGATCGTATCGGTCTATGCCGGTGCCGGCGGAACCGAGAGCCAGGACTGGGCCGAGATGCTCCTGCGCATGTACCTGCGCTGGGCGCTGGGGAGCAACTACAGGACCGAGATCCTCGAGGCCACCGAGGGCGAGGGCGCCGGCCTGAAGTCGGTGAGCTTCGCCGTCGACGGTCGCTGGGCCTACGGGCGGCTGCGGAGCGAGCGGGGCGTTCATCGGCTCGTGCGGCTCAGCCCCTTCGACGCCCAGAAGCGCCGCCACACCAGCTTCGCACTCGTCGAGGTGCTGCCCGAGGTGCCCGAGGACGCCGCCGTCGAGGTCGACGAGCAGGACCTTCGGATCGACACGTACCGCGCCTCCGGCGCCGGCGGCCAGCACGTGAACAAGACCGATAGCGCCGTGCGCATCACGCACCTGCCGACCGGCATCGTCGTCGCGGTGCAGAGCGAGCGCAGCCAGCACCAGAACCGGGATCGGGCGATGGCCGTCCTCCGCGCGAAGCTCGTCGAGCGCCAGGAGGAGGAGCGCGAGGCCGAGATGGCGCGTCTGCGGGGTGAGCACGTCGAGGCCGGCTGGGGGAACCAGATCCGCAGCTACGTGCTTCAGCCGTACACGATGGTCAAGGACCTGCGCACCGGGGTCGAGACCGCGAATCCGACCGCCGTTCTCGACGGCGACCTCGACGCGTTCATCGAGGGCTACCTTCGCTGGCGGGTCGGCAACGGACGCGGGCCCGAGGAAGCCGCATAGTCGCTCGCTCGCGGCAACGCATGGCCGCCGCACCCCCTCAGGCGGCTGCGGGATCGGGTACCGGTGCCTCGTCGGCGTGCGCGATGTGCACCAGCTCGCGCCAGATGGCGACGAGGAAGAGCGCCGAGCCTGCGAAGGCGAACCAGAATGGCGCCGTCACCCCGAATTGTTGCGCGAGCAGGCCGCCGATCGCGGAACCGATGACAAGCCCGCCATAGACCCCGACGGTGTTCACGCTCCCGACGCGACCCTGGAGCTCGACCGGGACGGCGCGCTGACGGACGGTCACTGACGTCGTGGCCCAGACCAAGCCATGCGCGCCGGAGGCGAAGAAGATGACCATCGCGACCGCGGCGTTCGTCGTGAGGGCCAGGCCGAGGTGGGTGAGCGTCTCGATGATCAGGCCGATGCGCATGATGTTGCCGAGGCTCACGCGCCGCGTGATCCACCCGTAGGCGAGCGTCCCGAGCAGGCCGCCCAGCGCCGAGACGGTCGTCAGCAGCCCGAAGCCGACCTCGCCCAGCCCGAGTCGCTGCATCGCGTAAAGGACGAGGACCGACCACGCGGCGCCGAACGTGATGTTGAAGATGAAGATCGTCAGCACCAGCGTCCGGACCGCGGCATGGTGCCGCACCCACCGGAAGCCCTCGGCGATCTCGTGGCGCACGGCTCTCGCGACCGCCGCCTCGCGGGACACCCGCGGCAGCGCGATGCGGCTCACGAGCACCGCGCCCATCGCGACGAGCACTGCCTGGCCGATGAAGGGTAGGGCCGTGCCGAGCGCGAAGAGCGCCGCGCCAAGGGGCGGGCCGACGAGCTGGTTGAGGGTGACGAGACCGGCCTGGATCCTCGCGTTGCCGATCGCGAGGTCGTCGCGCCGCACGAGCATCGGGAGCAGCGTCTGCGACGCGTTGTCGGCGAAGACCTCGGCCGTCGAGAGCACGAAGATGGCGAGGAGGACGACCGCGATCGACACCGTCCCGGTCACGATCGTCGCAACGACGATCGCAAGAATGGCGGCACGCAGCAGGTCGACGGTGACGACGATCGTCCGCCGGTCGAGGCGGTCCGAGAGCGCCCCGGCGTAGAGGGCGAAGAGCAGCTGCGGGAGCCATTGGAGCAGCGCCGCAAGCGCGACGAGCAACGCATCGTCGGTCTGCGACGCGACGAGCAGCGGGCCGGCGGCGAGCGCGATGCCGTCGCCGAGGTTGCTGATCCACGAAGAGGCGAGCAGCCATCGGAAGCCAGTTCCCAGGCGCCGCGGCGCGAGGGTGTCGACGATGCTGCTCACAGGCGGAGCAGGCTAGCACCGCGCGCGGGTACCATCGGTCCGGACCGATGACATCCCTCCTGCGCCACCGAGCCCGTTCTGAAGACGCCGATGCACCGGTCATCAGCATGGTGGACGTGGGCATGACCTACCCGAACGGGAAGGTCGCCCTCGCCGAGGTCAGCGTCTCGATCCCCAGCGGCGACTTCGTCTTCCTCGTCGGCCCCTCCGGCGCCGGCAAAAGCACCTTCATCCGGCTCCTCATCCGCGAGCAGCTGCCCACGCAGGGGCTCGTCAGCGTCGCCGGCCGCGACCTGCTGCGGATGCGCCGCGGCCAGGTGCCCGGCCTGCGCCGGCGCATCGGGATCGTCTTCCAGGACTTCCGGCTCCTGCCGACGAAGACCGTGTGGGAGAACGTCGCCTTCGCCCTCGACGTGACGGGGGCCCCCGGCGCCGAAGTTCGGCAGCGCGTCCCGCAGCTCCTCAACCTGGTCGGGCTCCAGGACCACGCTCACCACCTGCCGACCCAGCTCTCCGGCGGGGAGCAGCAGCGCACCGCGATCGCTCGTGCGCTGGTCCACGACCCGGCGATCCTCATCGCCGACGAGCCGACCGGCAACCTCGACCCGGTGACGAGCTGGGGCATCATCCAGCTGCTGATCCAGATCAACCAGCTCGGCACGACGGTGCTGATGGCCACCCACAATCAGGAGATCGTCAACGCCATGCGCCGCCGCGTGCTCGCACTCGAGAACGGGCACCTCGTGCGCGACGAGGCTGCCGCGGCCTACGAGCGCGAGTACTGACCGGTGGCATTCCTGCGCTTCATCGGCTTCACGATCGTCCGCGCCTGGCAGGGCTTCTGGCGCAACGCGATGATGAGCCTGGCGGCCACCGCGACCGTCGTGCTGATGCTCGTTCTGCTGGCGGCCCTCTTCATCGTCATCAGCGGCCTCAACGCCGGGCTGGCCTTCATCGAGAGCAAGGTGGCGGTCACGGCACGCCTCGCGGACGGGACGTCCTTCTCGGAGCGCCTCGAGCTGACCGACGAGATCCTGGCGATGCCGGGGGTGGCAACGGTCGAATACGTGTCGCCGTCGGACGCGATGGAACGCCTGCGCGAGGCCTACGCCGAGACCGGCCAGGAACTCGACACCGGCGGCGCGAACATCGCGCTCTTCTCCAGCCTCGAGATCAACCTCTCCGATCCGAATGCCTCGAGCAGCGTGGTGAACGCGCTCGACGGCCGCGAGCACATCGAGCGCATCATCACGAAGCAGACCGAGTACGAGACGCTGCTCGGCATCATCAACGTCATTCGCACCGTCGGCATCGTCATCGTCGGGCTCGTGGCGCTCACCGTGCTGTTCATGATTATCAACACGATCCGGATCGCGGTCTACAGCCGCGCCAACGAGATCGAGATCATGCGCCTTGTCGGCGCCTCGGACAGCTTCATCCGCTGGCCGTTCATCCTCGAGGGAATCCTCTGTGGGCTCATCGGCGCGCTCGTCACGGTGATCCTCGTCACCGCCGTGTGGGACCCGATCCAGCCGGTGATGGTGACGATGTTCCAGATGCCGACGGCGGTGAGCGCCCAGTTCCTGGCGACGATCTCGGTGCTGCTCTTCGCGGTCGGCCTCGGAGTCGGCGCGCTGGGATCGTGGATCAGCGTGCGCTCCAACCTGTCGTCCATCGCCTGAGGCGTGTGTCGAATCCGTAATCGGCCCGAAACGTGCCGCGAATGGTCGTTCGGTAGACTTGGGCTTCACACATGACCGATCTGAACCCCGCTCCGCCCCCGGAGAGGCCCTCCGGCGCGGGGCCTGTGCCCTGGGTCATCTCCCTCGCACTGGCCGCCGTCGTCGGTGCCGTCCTCTTCGTCGGCGGCTACCTCGCCGGAGGCGGCACCTCGTCCTCCGGCTGCGCCGCACCCGACGAGGCGTTCGCCGCGTTCTGCGAGGCATATGACCGGATCCAGGACGAATACGTCGACGATCTCGACCCCGACAAGCTGGCCGAGGGTGCCATCCGCGGCATGTTCCAGTACGGCGTCGAGGATCCGTACTCGGGCTACATGCCGCCCGAGCAGTACCAGCAGGCGCTCGGAGACCTGTCCGGCAGCTTCGGCGGCATCGGTGCCGAGATGGCGATGTCGAACACGGAGGATCCGGCCGACCTGGCTTCCTGCACATCGTTCAACGACATCTGCCGCCTCGTGGTGGTCGCACCGCTCGATGACACGCCGGCCGAGCGGGCCGGGCTGCAGTCCGGCGACCACGTGCTCGCTGTCGACGGCGAGAGCGTCGAGGGCTCGACCGTCAACGACCAGGTCACGAAGATCCGAGGCGAGCCGGGCACCGAGGTCACCCTCACCATCCAGCGCGACGGCGGCGAGGCATTCGACCTGACCATCACCCGCGCCGAGATCGTCCTCCAGGAGGTCGAGACGCGGATGATCGACGACCACATCGGCTACATCGCGCTGAATGGCTTCAGCGCACCGGCCAGCGAGCAGTTCGCCGCGGGCCTCGGCGAGCTCATCGACGCCGGTGCGGATCAGATCGTCTTCGACCTGCGCGACAACCCGGGGGGCTACATCGATGCGGCGCAGCAGATCGCCAGCCAGTTCCTGGACGACGGCCTCATCTTCACGCAGGAGTCTGCCGACGACGACGTCCGCCGTTACGAGTCGACCGGGGACGGGATCGCCACCGATCCGGACCTGCCGATGGTCGTCCTCATCAACGGCGGCTCGGCGTCGGCCTCGGAGATCGTCGCCGCCGCCCTCCAGGAGCGTGGCCGCGCAACGCTGATCGGCGAGCCGTCCTTCGGCAAGAACACGGTCCAGGTCTGGGGCCGGCTCGAGAACGATGGCGGCGTGCGGATCACGATCAGCCGCTGGTTCACGCCAAAGCACAACAGCGTGGCGCCGGACGGCATCCAGCCCGACATCGACGCCGCCCGCGGGTCCGAGACGCCGCCGGAGGAAGACCCCATCCTCGACGCCGCGCTGGCCTTCCTGGAAGACCAGCCGGTGGCCGACGGGGAGAGCGGCGCCGTTGCGCCATCGCCCTCGTCGTTCGCGCCGAGCCTCCCGGCGGTCGTCGGCATTGTGGCGCCAAGGCCGATCTGCTAGGATCGCCGGCAACGAAAGGAGGTGGTGTGCAGGTGAGTAGTTCCACGCACGCCACCACCGAGGCGGTGCGATAACACAGCTTCGCGTGGTGTAGCGCAGGCGAGAGCCGGCCGAAACGGCCGGCTCTTTCCATTGTCCGCCCCACTCTTCTCACCCCCTTGACCGATGCCCGACGAGACGATCGCCATCAACCGGCGCGCGCGCCACGACTACGCCATCGAGGACACCCTCGAGGCGGGCCTCGTGCTGACCGGCACCGAGATCAAGAGCGTCCGCGAGCACAAGGTGAACATCGCCGAGGCCTACGTCCGCATCGAACGCGGCGAGGCCTGGCTGATCGGGGCGCACATTGCCGAGTACGCCCTGGGCAACCGCAACAACCACGCGCCGCAGCGCACGCGCAAGCTCCTCCTCCACCGTGACCAGATCGCCGAGCTGCTCGGGCTACAGTCGGCCAAGGGCCTCACCGTCGTCCCGCTACGCCTCTACATCCGCGGCGGCAACGCGAAGCTCGAGATCGGGGTCGCGCGCGGCAAGAAGGCCCACGACAAGCGCCGCACGATCGCCGAGCGCGACATGCGCCGCGAGCTCGAGCGCGAGCAGAAGACGGCCGGCCGGATCAAGCTTTGACCCGCGTTCCCGCCCCGCGGGCACATCGGCAACTGAGTGTCCGATTTCTCGTCAGGCGGGACTGATCGCCACCGAATGTGGCGCCAGTCCCGGCCAGACCTCCCTCTCCGCGGGAATTCGGCCATTCATTGGCCGATACGCCCGCCCGGTGAGAACCTGGACGGGCGCAATAGAACACCTGTTCACATCCGCGCGTCGGTCTGGTAGAATCGATCGTCCAATCGGTTCGTGGGGATGTCAGGTTTCGACAGGGCCCGTGAGCCGGGAATCGCAGGCCGAGGTTGCTCGCAGGCCTCGTAAAAAGCGAGCACGCCTGTAACTGGCAACGACAGTTACGCCCTCGCTGCCTAAACAGCAGTGAGCATCGACGCCGTCCCACCTCCCCGGACGGCGAAGATGTCATTCGGGGAGGTGCGGCGTCGCCGACTCCGGTGAGCGGCGCCAAAGAGCCGAGAGGCACCACCGGATAGCAAGCGAGGCACCCCGCCGGTCGGGGGTCCGTGACGCGAAGCCGCAAGTTGGCCGGAAATGCCTGTAGGAAGTTCCCGGGGAACGTGTTCTGGACGGGGAGTTCGATTCTCCCCCATCTCCACCATTTCTCACTCGATGCGCCCTCGTCACCGATAGCGTGGCGCGGGCGTTTCGCTCGCTCGCCTGTGCTAGGGTCGCTCGCGGCAGGGGGCGTGCCCATGTATGGAGGGTGTGGGACTCGAATGGACTTCTCAAAGCTCAACCAGAACGACAAGACCGCGGCGCTCGCCTCGGCGGTCCTCGTGATCACCGGTCTTGTCGCCGCGACCACCTACGCCACCTACGCCATCACGTGGCTGGCGATCCTCGCGGCGGTCGGCATGCTGTTCGTCGTTCTCCAGCCGCAGATCGCCCCCGCGGTGAAGCTGCCGGGGTCGAAGGGAAGCCTCATGGTCGTGCTCGGCGGCCTCGCCGGCGTCATCATGGTGCTTGCCCTGCTCACCACCCTGGGCTTCATCTTTGTGGCCTTCGGCTTCGCCGACGTGCTGTTCCTGGCGGCGATCCTCGCCGGCATCACGATGGCCTGGACGGGGTGGACCGCGTTCCAGGCCGAGGGAGGGAAGTTCCAGATCGGCAGCAGCTCGGCGGCCGCGACGCCACAAACGACGCCCCCCAGCGCAGAGGCTCCGGTTGCCGCGGCCCCAGCGGCAGCACCGCCGGCGACGACGGAGCCCGCGGCGGCGTCTGAGCCGGAGCCCGCGGCGACGGAATACAACCCGGACGACTATCGACCGCGGGACACCTGACCGCTAGGGCTCGGCGAGGAGCTCGGCCGCCCGGCGCCGCAGCCGTACCACCGGCTCCTCGTCGCGCGTCAGGCATCGGCTGAGCCGGCCCACCACTACGTCGGCCGCCAGCCCGTCGTCCACCGCGTCGACCGCCTCGGTGAGGCGGCGCCCGAGCTCGGCATCCGTCTCGCCGGCGGCGACGTGGCGCACGAGCGCCCCCAGGTCGCCGTGGGTGGCCGCCAGCGCCTCGGGCGGCTCCGGCAGCTCGTCGGCGAAGTACGCGATCGCGAGCGCGATCAGGTCGTCGCGAGCGGCGGGGGCGGCTGCGGCGGCGCGGTCATCGGTCCCGACCACGAGGGCATAGCCGTCGTCGAGGGTCGGCGCGAAGCCGATCCACGGGCCTCCGGCATCGACCCGGCCGACGGCACAGGCGACGACCGTCACGGCCGTCACCCCGTGCTCCCGCCTACTCGCGGACCTGGCTGGCGGGCAGGACGACGATCCGTCGGTTCGGCTCGACCCCGACGCTCTGGGTGCGCACCCTGGGGTTCTCGAGCAGCGCCATGTGGACGACGCGGCGCTCGATGGCGGGCATCGCCTCGAGCTGGATGATCTTGCCGGACTGGATGACGCGCTTGGCGGCGCGGTCGGCGACGTCGCGCAGCTGCTCCTCCCGGCGGCCACGGTAGTTCTCGACGTCGATCGCGATGCGGTGGTGCTGGCCCTCGCGGCGGCCGACGATGAGGTTGACGATGTGCTGCAGGCTCGCGAGCTTCTCGCCGCGGCGGCCGATCAGTGCACCGAGGTCCTCCCCCTTGACGTTGAGGCGCGCGGTGTCGCCGCCGCGCGTGATCTCGACGGTCGCATCGAGACCCATGAGCGCGATCATCTCGGTGAGCACGGTCTGCGACGTGTCGAGCGTCGAGCGCTCCTCGTCGCTGAGCTCCTCCGCGGCCTTGCCCGACACGAACGGCGCGGGCTCGCGCGACGGCCGATCAGACCGCGGCTCCCGCGGTGGGCGGTCGGGCCGTGGTTCGCGGATGGCGTGCTCGCGTCCACCGCGGCCCCGGCCACCACGGCCGCGGCCGCCGCGTGGGCGGCGGGCATCGGCACGGGCCAGCTCGGCGACCTGGTCGTCGCCGGCATCGGCCTCGATCGGCGCCTCGCCGGGATCGGCCTCGGCGGGGGTTCCGGCTTCGAGGGCCTCAACCGAGGGCGCGTCGGGCTCGGGCTCAACTTCGGGTTCGGATGGGGGCGGAGCCTTGGCCTCGGTGCGGATCGTCTCGGCCGCGGCCACCGCCGATTTCGGCGCGGCCAGAATGCGCGCCTCCTCGCCGCCGACGCCGAGGATGCCTCGGCTGCCCTGCGAGAGAATCTCGATGTCGAGGTCGCCCAGCTCGGCGCTGAACTCCTTCATGGCCGTGCGGATCGCCTCTTCGACGTTCTTGCCAGTGAATTCGCGGAATGTCATCGCCTTCTGCCTCGTCGCTTGGCACTCCCCGGTCGTCGGTTCGCGGGCCGCGGGTTATTGCGGCTGCCACCCGACGCGGGGGCGCTGGGTTTGGGGTTGGGGTTGCCTTCGGACACCGGCGCATCGGTCGAGGTGACCTTCTTCGGACGCGTCGCAGGCGTGATGCCGGTCTCCGGCGAGGGCGCCCACGAGGGCTGCCAGCCGAAGAGCGGGAACAGGTTGCCCCAGCCCATGATGAGGTACTGCTGGATCACCAGGTACGCGGTGTACACGATCCAGTACAGGATCAGGCCGCTCGGGAAGATGCCGCCCCAGAAGATGGTGAGCAACGGGAATGTGTAGGTCATCGTGCTCGTCATCGAGGAGGTGGGATCCTCCGGATTCGGCAGTGGGCTCGTCATCTTCACCTGCACGAATTGCAGGACTGCGGCGATGACGGCCAGCGCGGAGAGCGCGAACCCGCCGAAGAGCGAGATCGCGAAGACATTGTCGACCGCGGCCAGGTTGAGGTCGAGCAACCATGGGATTGTCGTGACCACCGACTCGTCGAGCTTGATCGGGGTGATCAGCTGGCAGTTCAGCGGCAGGAACTGCGGGAGCTGACTGAACTCGGGGAGGTTGCACTGCCCCGAGACCTGGACGAAGTACTCGCCGGCGCTGGAGCCGGCCTCGATGAGCCCCTCGGCCTGGAGCGTGTCGAACGCCGCCTGGTTGTCCTGGTTCACGGTGAATCCGGTGACCACGCCGGACGCGCGGATGAGCGCCTGGTACAGCGCGAAGAGGATCGGCAACTGGAGCAGGACGGGGAGGCACCCGGCAGCGGGGTTGACGCCGTGCTCGCGGTAGAGAGCCTGCGTCTCCTCGTAGACCTTCTGGCGGTTCCCCTTGTGCTTGCGCTGCACCTCCCGGACGAGGGGCTGCATGCGCTGCATCTCTTTCTGCGAGCCGATCTGACGGATGAAGAGCGGCGCCAGGACGGTGCGGATGATGATCGTGAAGAGGATGATCGCGATCGCGAAGTCGACGAACGGCAGCTGGTAGAGCCCGATCAGCAGGTTGAGGAGCGGGAGGAAGAAGACATCCCACGGCGGATTGAAGGACTCGATCCCCAGGAAGCCCTGGGCGATGACGGGTGTCAAGTTCTCGGTTCTCGCTTCTCGCTCATCGGACCGGGTCGTAGCCGCCGGGGTGGAACGGGTTGCACCGGCCGATGCGCTTCGCGCCCATCCACGACCCCTTGAGCAGCCCGTAGCGCTCGATGGACTGGTACGTGTAGGCGGAGCAGGTCGGCGAGTACCGGCAGCTCGGCGGCATCCAGGCCGTCAGCCGCTGGTACGCGATGATCAATCCCAGCCCGATGATCTTCATCTTCCGATCTCCGACCGATCCAGGAGCGCGTCGATCGCTGCTCCGAGTTCGGCGTGACTCGCCTCGCCGGCGGCCGGCCTGGCGATGAGGAGGAGGTCCCATCCGGGACCGATCCGCTCCAGCCGCGCTCTGACCAGCTCCCTCAGCCGGCGACGAACCCGATTGCGCTGAACCGCGCCGCCGAGCGAACGGGGCGTCGATAGCCCGATCCGCGACTCCGCTCGATCGGTCCGCATCCAGCGGAGGACGAGCTGTGGCGTCGCGCGGGCCTGGCCGTGGCGTCCGATGGCCTCGAAGTCCGCGCGGCGCCGGAGCATCGGCAGCACGGGCACGTCTTCGAGCCCCGGTGTCGGCGGTCAGGCCGAGAGCCGCTTGCGCCCCTTGGCCCGACGACGAGCGAGCACGCGCCGACCGCCCTTCGAAGCCATGCGGGCCATGAAGCCATGCTCGCGCTTGCGCGCGCGCTTCTTGGGCTGATACGTCCTCTTCATCGATGCGTGCCGGTTCCTCGTTCAGCGTTCGCGTTTCGAGCCCATCACACACGAACGGCTGGCGTTCCGCCAGCCTCTGCGTTCCGTGGTTCGGGGCCGTCTCGCTCTGATGCCCGATTCTACCGGCGCTCCCTGGGTGGGTCAAACCGGACAAGGGGCATGGCTCGGCGCGACGGACGACCGGAAACGCGATGTCTGACGGCATTCGGCGCCGATCCATTGCCCGGCCGAAAGGGCCGCTGCTATAGTGGCCCGACCCCCGGCCCAGACTACCCCGACGAGGCTTCGATCTGGCCCGGTGGATGCACTCATTCCGCCCTCGTGGCAGCCCGCAGATCGGCCCGGATCGGCCCCGGAGAACATCGATTGATGGAAGCGAAGCAGGTGTGGCGCGCCGCCCTCGGCGAGCTGCAGGTCTCCCTCTCACCGGCAAACTTCGAGACCTGGCTCAAGGACACACACCTCGTCGAGATCGACGACAACCGCTACCGGATCTCGGCACCGAACGGCTTCGCACGTGACTGGCTCGACAATCGATATCGGCCGCTGATCAGCCAGACCCTGGCACGGGTCGTGGGTGGATCGGTCCAGGTCGAGTTCGTCGTCGCCGATGCCTCGGGCCCGATCCCCGAGCAAGTCGACGAGGAGGCGCAGGTCGCCATGCCGCCCCTCTCCGCCGGCGGCAACGCGATCAACCTCAACACCCGCTACACGTTCACGAACTTCATCGTCGGCTCCGCCAATCGCCTGGCGCACGCCGCCGCGCTCAGCGTCGCCGAGCGCCCCGGACACGCTTACAACCCCCTCTTCCTCTACGGCGGGGTGGGCCTTGGCAAGACGCATCTCATGCACGCCATCGGAAATGCGGTGGCCGCGAAGTTCCCGCGCAAGCGGATCCTGTATGCGACGAGCGAGAAGTTCACGAACGACTTCATCAACTCGATCCGCGAGCAGAAGATGGAGGACTTCCGGGGCCGATATCGGCGCATCGACGTCCTGCTCATCGACGACATCCAGTTCATCGCGGAGCGCGAGCGGACCCAGGAAGAGTTCTTCCATACGTTCAACGCGATCCACGAGGCCGGCAAGCAGGTCGTCCTGTCGTCCGACCGGCCGCCGAAGGCGATCACCACCCTCGAGGAGCGGCTGCGCAGTCGCTTCGAGTGGGGCCTCATCGCCGATCTGACCCCGCCGGACCTGGAGACGCGCATCGCGATCCTGCGCTCGAAGGCGGAGGATCAGCTGCACCTCATTCCGTCCGAGGTCATCGAGTTCATCGCGCGCAAGGTCGTCAGCAACGTCCGCGAGCTCGAGGGCGCCCTCAACCGGGTCGTCGCCTACGCGTCGATGAGCGGCATGCCGGTCAACATCGAGCTCGCCTCTGCGGTGCTCAGCAACGTCATGTACAACCCGCGCAAGAAGTCGATCACGCCGCAGCGGATCGTGCGCGCGGTTGCCGACTACTACGGCGTCAACCTCGACCAGCTGCGGTCGTCGAAGCGCGACCGGGCCATCGTCGTGCCGCGCCAGATCGCCATGTTCCTCATCCGCGAGGAGACCGACATCAGCCTGCTGCGCATCGGTGCCGAGCTCGGAGGGCGCGATCACTCGACCGTGCTGCACGCGTGCGACAAGATCGCCCGCGAGCTCAGCGAGAACGACGAGATGCGGCGAGAGATCAGCGCGGTGCGGGAGATGATCTACTCCGAGTGACCCGCGGCCAGGCCACCCCCGGTTTCGGCAGGTTTCGGTGGAAAAGTGCCCCGATCTGGTGGATATCTTTGGCCCTGTGTGGACAATCCTCACCACTCCCCGAGCCACCCGGTAGGCTTCGTCCACCGATGCGGGCCACTCGTCCGCCGCGCATACCCAAGCCGGTGGTCGATCTCCACCGCAATTCGGCGATTATCCGCCGGGGTCGCGCACGCTCCGCCGAGAGGGGCCGCAGCGGTTCGGTCCACACCGTCCACACGCCTACTAGGGACGACGACGGGTGAGTATTCTTAAGACAGTACCGATGGAGGCACCGAACCCTCCGTGGATATCGTGAGGTGGGCATGAACGTCTCGGTGATGCAGGAGAACCTGGCGCGCGGGCTGCAGACCGTGAGCCGCGCGGTCAGCAGTCGAGCGACGCTGCCGGTGCTCGCCAACGTGCTGCTGAAGACCGAGAGCTCGGGGCTCAAGCTCACCGCCACCAATCTCGAGATCGGGATCAACTCCTGGGTGCCGGGCAAGGTCGCCGAGGAGGGTGAGATCACCGTCCCGGCGCGCCTCCTCACCGACCTCGTTGCGTCGCTGCCGAACCAGCGCATCGACCTCGTCCTGTCGGCCAAGGACCGCACCCTGAAGCTGACGTGCGGCAACAACCGCTCGAGCATCAAGGGCATCGAGGCCGACGAGTTCCCGGTGGTGGCCGCGATCGGTGAGGCCCCGGCGACGACGATCGACGCCCGGGTCCTGCGCGAAGCGCTCGGCGAGGTCGTCTTCGCGGCCGCCTCCGACGAGAGCCGGCCGATCCTGACCGGCGTCCTGACCCGGCTCAACGGCGACACGATGACCCTGGCCGCGGCGGACAACTACCGGATCGCTGTCCGCACGGTGAGGCTCGACAAGCCGGTGTCGCCGGAGGTGGTCATCGTCGTGCCCGGACGCTCGTACGCCGAGCTGATGCGGATCCTGCCCGACGCGGAAGCGCCGATCGAGATCACGGTGACCCCGAACAAGAGCCAGGTGCTCTTCCACGTCGAGGGCACCGACCTCGTCAGCCGCCTCATCGAGGGTCAGTTCCCGAACTACGAGCCGGTCATCCCGACCTCGCACTCCTCGCGCGCGGTCATCGATCGCGACGCCTTCCTGGCCGGCACGCGCCGGGCGAGCATCTTCGCCCGGGACTCGGCGAACATCGTGAAGATCGAGCTCGGTGGCGAGAACGGCAACGGCGACGGCGTCGCGATCACCGCCCACGCTGCCGACGTCGGCGACAACGCCGACACCGTCGAGGCCGCCATCGAGGGCTCGCCGACGGCGATCGCCTTCAACGCGCGATACCTCATCGACGTCCTCAGCGCCCTGGGCGCCGAGGAGGCGGCCCTCGAGCTCTCCGGACCCCTGGCGCCGGGCGTCATCCGCGGCATCGGCAAGGACGACTACGTCCACGTCATCATGCCGGTGCGCACGGCTTCCTAGGACGACTCCGGCCATGGCGCAGCGCGCCGCGCCGCGCCAAACCCCGAGCCGGCAACCGATGGGGCTGTCGCGGCTGGCTCTCACCGACTTCCGCTCGTATCCGTCGGCGGAGCTCGAGCCCGATCCGGGCCTCACCGTGGTCGCCGCGCCGAACGGTGCCGGCAAGACGAACCTGCTCGAGGCAATCCACGCCACGATCACCGGCCGTTCGCATCGCGCGACGGTCGACGCGGAGCTCGTGCGTCATGGCGCGAGATTCGCCCGCGTGGTCATCGAGCTGGCCGGCGGCACCGCGGCCGCTGGCGCCACCATCGAGCTCGTCCTGCCCGGCGCGATGCCACTCGCAGGCGTCCGCAAGCGGCTGACCGTGAACGGAGTCGCGCGGCGTTCGTCGTCCGTGTCGGAGACCGCGCGCGCCGTGCTCTTCCGGCCGGAGGAGATGCTCCTGCTGGTCGGCTCGCCGGCGGACCGACGCCGCTTCCTGGATGGCATCGTCGCGCAACGCGACCGTCGAGCCGCCCTCGACCTGGTCGAGGCCGCCCGCATCCTCGCCCAGCGCAACGCGCTGCTGCGCGCCATCCGCTCCGAGGAGGCGTCGCTGGACACGCTGGGGTTCTGGGACGAGCAGCTGGCGCAGGTCGGTGCGCGGGTCATGCGGGCGCGGCTGGAGGTCGTGCGCGAGGTCGGGGAGCGGATCGGCCCGCTGCACGACGCCGTCGCCGCCCCGGGCGAGCGCGGCGCATCGGTGACGCTCGCCTACGTCGACGGCCTCAAGGAGGCCTGGCCGGAGCGGGCAGACCCATCGGACCGGATCCCGGACGCCGACGAGCTGGTGGTTGCGCATCGCCGGCGCATCGCCGACGTCCGCCAACGCGAGGCGTGGAACGGGGTGAGCCTGGTGGGGCCGCAGCGCGACGACCTGCGCGCGGAGCTCGGCGGCCGGGACGTGGCCACGCACGCCAGCCGCGGCCAGCAGCGGACGATCATTCTCTCGCTCAAGCTGGCGGAGACCGACATCCTGGGCGTCGACGGCCCGCGACCGATCGTCCTCCTCGACGACGTCTTCAGCGAGCTCGACCCCGACCGCGCCACGCGCCTCAGCCATCTCCTTGCCGGCCGTGGCCAGGTCATCGTCACCACCGCCGACCCGCGGACGCTCGATGCGGCCCGCATGCAGGACGCATCGGTCTGGCGCATCGCCGACGGGCGCCTTCTGCGGGAAGCGCCGTGAGCAAGCGCGAGGAGGCCGGAGCCGCCGTCCAGCGCGCGCTGGCCGATTGCATGGGCCCGGGCGCCGCCGAGCAACTGGCGCTGGCCCAGGTTCGGCTGGCGTGGAGCGAAGTCATGGCCGATGCGCGTCTGGAGCGCGGTCCCCTGACCAGCCGCATCTCCCGTGTGACCGGAGGCACGGCGCACGTCGAGGCGTCGGATCCGATGCTCGCGCAGGAGCTCACCCTCCGTGCGGAGGGCCTGGTGTGGTCGGTGAACAATCGCATGCGCGGCAGGCCGGGGGCGACCATTGAGTTGCGCCGACTGGCCGTATCGGTGGGTCACGGAATCGCCTAGGCCGTTCCTATAATCGGTTGCCACCAGGCACCACCGCGCGTACCCGGGCCCAGCGACATGAGCAACCGCTTCGCGACAAGGATCGGGCTGCCGTCCGCCGACGAGCGGCCGCCCGACGCACACGACGTGGTCGCCTTCCACGAGCCGGCGGTCGGCGCCCAGGCGCGCACGAAGGGCAGTCTCTTCCTGCTAGCCCAGCTCACCGGCGGCAGCCCCACCCTGGCTGCGGCCACGCGCGAGACGCTCGACGCGATCCAGCGCGACTACTACTACGACCTTTCCGCCGGGGTGCTCGTTGCCCTGGCCAAGGCCCTGTCGTCCGCGAACCGGCGCCTCTACCACCAGCGCCGGCGGCTGGGGATCCCTCGCCGTGCCGGGGTCAGCATCGTGGCCGCGGTCGTGCGCGGGCGGGAGGTGCACGTCGCCAAGGTCGGGCCGGCGAGCGCGGTCGTGGTCCGCGACGAGCGGATGTACGAGGTCCCGCCGCCGCCCGCCGTCAGCGAGGAGGACCCGCGCATCCGCCGCCGGCGCGTGGCAGGGACGCTCGGCGAGGCGATCGAGATTGAGCCGTACACCTGGCACGGCGCGCTTGCTGCCGGCGACCGGATCGCCCTGGTCAGCCGCCACTTCGCGCATACCATCGGCGTCGACGAGCTGCGCACGGCCCTCGCCCGGATGCGGCCGGCGGCTGCAGTCGAGCACCTCCAGCAGGTCTTCGCCATCCGCGGCGGGAGCGGCTCGGACGGCGTGCTGGCCATCGAGATCGCGGAGCTCGGCGCGACCGAGACCGTCCATCAGCTCGAGCCGGTGCGCCCGGCCGAGCCGTTCGCCGGCCTACCAGACCAGAGCCCGGTGCCCCTGGCCGACGCGATCGGCCGCGGCCTCCAGTCGGCCGGCGGCGCAGCCGAGGGCGTGCGAGCGGCGACCGGCAGAGCGCTCCTGACGCTCCTGTCGTGGACCCTCGCGTTCGTCCCGCGCCGGCGGCCGGCGTACCCGCGCAGCATCCCGCGAACCGCCGAGCGCGAGCAGGGCCGGCGGCGGCGGCTGGGGATGGCCGGCATGGCCCTCGTGGCCGGATTGATGGCGATGGGGGCGACCGTCGCGGGATTGCCCACGGCGCACCCGACCGACGCGATCCCGCGAGCCGCCACGGCCCGCGCGGCCATCCGCGAAGCCGCTGCGGCGGTGCGCGAGGTCGAGGAGCGGGTCGAGGGTGCCGACCTCGTCGATCGCAACCCGGAGCGTGCGGCCAACCTGCTTGCCGACGCCCATGCCGCGATCGAGCGCGCCGCGCGCGTCGGGGTCGCAGCGGACGAGCTGGCACCGCTCCGGGGAAGGGTCGAGCGCCGGCTCGACGCGCTGCACCGGGTCGCCCGCATCGAGGAGGCCACGCTCGTCGCCGACCTGGCGGACAGCTTCGAGGAGATCGACCCGGCCGACATGGTCGCGGCGAGCGACGGCTCGCTGTGGGTCCGCGAGTCGGGTCGCGGCCGGATCATCCGCATCGACCCCGCGGACGGGTCGAGCGCGGTCGTCTATCGCGCGGGCCAGGCGCTGGAATCCGGCGAGGTGCCCGGCGACCCGTGGCTCATCGCCACGGCCGCAACCGACGTTGTCGTCATCGATCGCGACCGGGTCGCCTGGCGCATCGACCTCGCCGAGCGGATCCCTCGCCGGATGGCGCTCAACGGCGCGGACAGGATCGGCAGGCGCACGGCGCTCATCGGTGCGCTCCAGCATCGGCCCCCACTCGAGATCTTCAATCTCTACGCCGTCGACAGCCGAACCGGCGAGCTCCTGCGCTGGTCTCCGCCAGCCGTCATTCCCGTGAGTTACCCCGACCGGCCAGAGCGCGTCCTGACCGACGAGCCCGATTTGCGCCCAGCCGACGCCCGCGACCTGCGCATTGACGTCAACGCATGGCTGCTCCACACGAACACCGTGACGCGCGTCGACTTCGGGACACCGCGCGACCAGTCCGAGTATTCGCTGGATCCACCCCCGGACGCATCGGTCCGGCGAACCCTCGACTATCGACTCCTCGACGGCGCGACGGTCGGCGACCGTGAGTTCCTCTACGTCTACGACGCCGCCAACGCGCGGATCATCGCCTTCCAGCGCGCCGATGGCTCCTTCGTGCGCCAGTGGCTGGCACCCTCCGACGGCGCCGATGCGGGCCTCTTGGCCGACGTCCGCGCGCTCCACGTGACCTCCGTGGCGGATGGCCCGCCGGCCGCCCACATCCTCACCGCCGAAGGCGTCGTCCGCGTCATCCTGGAATAGCCGGCGCTAGAATCGGTCCATGGCTGAAGGTCCGTTCGGCCGGGTCAGACTGGTCGAGATGGTCGTCGAGAGCGTGCGCGTCCACATGCTCTCGAGCCAGCACGTCGTCATCCTCAAGGAGTCGGAGCGGGATCGATACCTTCCGATCTGGATCGGTCCGTCCGAGGCGAACGCGATCGCCATGCGCCTGCAGGGGATCTCCGCCGAGCGCCCGCTCACCCACGACCTGATGGTCGCCGTCGTTTCGGCGCTGGGCTCGACGATCAGCCGCGTCGTCGTTACCCACGTCGTCGAGGGCACGTTCCACGCGCGCATGTATGTCGAGAACGCAACCGGCGACGAGACGGAGATCGATTCGCGCACGTCGGACGCCATCGCGGTGGCCGTCCGCACCGGATCGCCGATCTACGCGGACGAGCGCGTCCTCGACGAGGCCGGCGTCGAGCCGGATGCCACCGAGGAGGGCGAGCCGATCGACGAGGAGCGCCTTGCCGTCTTCCGAGAATTTGTGAATTCGCTCGACATCGACCTCGGCCAGCCGCCCGAGGGCGGAACGACCTCTCCCGAGGAGTCGTAGGCGTACGGTCGACGGAACGGCGACGCGACGCTAGCGAGTTCGCGGTGTCCCGAGCACCTCGCCGCGCCGCGTCCAGAGCGCCAAGCGCAGCTTCCCGATGTCGCGGAACGTTCGGAGGATCTTCCCGAACGAGGCGCCGGTGTTCGTCCCGGCGGCCCGCGGGTAGTGCGTCACGCCGACCTGGGCGATCCGCTCACCGCGTGCGCGGAGCTTGATCAACAGCTCGGCCGAGAGGAACGGCGAGTCCGTCGTCAGGGGCAGCCCGTCGAAGACCTCTCGCCGGAAGACCTTCATCGCGCAGTCGATGTCGCGGACGCGGAGCCCGAAGAGCGTCGACACGATCGCGTTGTATGTCTTGGCGATGAAGATGCGGTGTGGCGGGTCGCGACGTTTCAGCCGGTACCCGATCACCACGTCGACCGGCTTGCGAGCATCGTCGAGCCGGGTGAGGAGGCGCGACATGTCGCCCAGGTCGAACTGAAGGTCGCCGTCGCTGAAGCAGACCAGCGCCCCCGACGCGTTCTCGAAGCCGGCCCGCAGCGCGCCGCCGTAGCCACGATTGGCCTGGTGGTGGACGCGGACGCGCGGATCGCCCGCAGCCAGCGCATCGGCCAGCTCGGGCGTGCGATCGGTGGAGCCGTCGTCGACGATGAGGACCTCGAGCGAACCGTCGACCAGCGGACCGACCTCCGCGAGCGCCCGCTGGACCGTTTCGGCCACGTTCTCCTCCTCGTTGTAGGCAGGGAAGAAGAAAGTGAGGTGCGGGCGCTCGGGATCGGTCACTGGCGAAGGCCCTCGATCTGGAGAATCTCGGAATACCCTGGGTAGATCGCCACACTCGTGGTGTTGAACTCGTCGACGATGCGCTGGTACTCCCAGGTCGGCGGAACGACGAAGACCGGCCGCCTGCCGATGTGGGCGAGGATGGCGTTGCGCATCGTACGGTACCCGTCGTCGAGGATGTTCCGCTCGTCGATGATCGTCACGTCCGGCCGCTCCCCGAGGATCCAGCGGTGGTACCACAGGGGCGTGCTGTAGCTCCACCAGCTGATGAGGACGGCGTTCGGCGGGAGCTGCGCATGGACCGATGCGACCCACTGATCGGCCGCTCGGTTCCCGCTCTGGTCGTGTGATCGGTAGCCGCTCACGAGCGCCGCGCTCGGCAGGAGCGCCGCCAGGATCACGACCATCGCCGCCGCCCCGGTCGCCAGCCGCCGCCGCGCGACCCGCTTCACCTCGAAGCGGCGGCTGATCTCGGCAACAGCCCTGGCCACCGTCGTGCCGATGAATGCGACGGCCACGCCGATGAGCGGCGCCGCGACCATGATGGTCGGCAGGTAATAGCGGTCGATGTCCCCGTCTCGGAAGTTCATGCTGTACAGCACGGTGGCGACGACGATCAGCCCGAAGAACGCGAGCACCTCGAGCCTGCGCACGGCCAGGACCGCCGCGCCTCCGGCCACGAGCAGCCAGCCGATGACTGGGAACTGCGCCGCCAGGATCATCTCGGTGAGGCGGAACTTCTGCCAGAAGTCGGCGAGCGGCGAGCCGAAGTCGGTGAACAGGTCGCGGAACTGCTCGGCGAAGACGAGGTAGCGGAAGCGCTCCCAGTTGTCGGGATGGGCGTAGAACAGCGGAGGCTCCGGGTCCGCCACCGCTCGGACGTAGATGTACGCATAGCTGCCGATGCCGATCGCGATCATCGCCGCGCACGCCGCCACCAGCCGCCATCGGCGCCAGATGCGGACATCGACGTACAGCAGCCAGGCGGCCACGCCGAAGGCGGTGAGGCCGACGAGCGGATGAGCACCGATGCCGAGCCCGAACGCGAGCGCGGCGGCGACGAGCCATCGGCCAGCCCGCGGCGAGCCGGAGCGGTGCGCGGCGGCCCACGTGAGAAGCAGCCACACGACGAGGGCGACGAAGAGGACGTTGAGCGCGTGCACATCGGCGCGGGTGGCGTTCTCCCACGGCTCGGCGGCGAAGGCGAAGGCGAGCCCTGCGATGCCCGCCGCGCCTGCCCGTAGCGGCCGGTTCGTCTCCTCGATAAGGTGGCCCGCGATGAGCACGACCAGCCCGCTCGTCACCGCCACGCACACGCCCGACAGGAGGTTCATCCGCCACGCGATTTCGCCGATGGGCAGCTGGCTCCACAGCCAGCCGAGCATGGCGTACACCGGGAACCCGGTCGGATGGAAGATCGAGAGCGTGGCCGGCACGGTCTGCGCCTCGCCGGTATCCCAGAAGAAGGTCGACGGCAGCATCGTGCGGAGGTAGACCGCCAGCGCGACGACGGCGACCGTCGCGGCGACGAAGGAAACCGCGTTGCGGCTGTACGGAACCCACGCCCGTGACGCAACTCGGGCCGTTCCGGGACCGTCCGGGCCTCGATGTATACTCACCGCCACCTTGGCGTGCGACACCACACGGCGCGCTCCACGGGGGCGCCGCACCTGATGACCCGCGACCCCGTCGGCCGACGGGGCGTGGGGATCCTCGACTCACTGCGGCAGCTCGACGCCGGCACGATCCTCACCACGATCCTCGTCCTCGGCCTTGTCCTGCGTGTCTTCATCGCCGCCGCCTACATGCCGCTCAGCGGCCTTGCCAACGACCTCGGCGCCTTCAATGCCTGGGGCCAGCGCCTAGCAAGCATCGGACCAGCCGAGTTCTACGAGCCCGGCTACTTCAGCGATTATCCGCCCGGCTACCTCTACGTCCTCTGGGTGCTCGGGGAGATCGGGGCGGCGCTCATGCCCATCGCCGGCGTCAACGCCACGGGCGCCCTGGTGAAGATCCCGGGGATCCTGGCCGACGTCGGCATCGCCTGGCTCCTGTTCGCGATGGTCCGGCGCTGGGGGGACGAGCTGATCGAACGCATGAGCTTCCGGATCAGCGCCGAGCGCGCCGGGCTGGCGGCGGCGGCGATCTACCTCTTCAACCCGGGCACGGTCTTCGACTCGGCTGTGTGGGGCCAGATCGACGCGGTCGGCACCCTCGCGCTGCTGGGCACGATCTACTTCCTCGCCCGCGGCTGGACCGAAGCCGCGGCCGCAGGCGCCGTGATCGCGATGCTCATCAAGTTCCAGTTCGCGTTCCTCATCCCGGTCGTCGCCGTCGTCGGCGTCAAGCGCCACCTCTTCGGGCGATCGTCCGACCCAGAGCACGACGGGCAGCGCACCGGGCCGCGGGTCGTCACCTCGCTGGCGGCTGGAGTCGCGACCCTCGCGCTGCTGCTCATCCCGTTCCGGATGACGCTGTGGGCGCCGGCCACCGCCGACAGCGGGGCACAAGGCTGCCTGGGCTTCCTCCCCGCCGGAGACCCCTCGACGAGCATTGTCGGCAAGCTGTGCGAGGCGGCGAACACGTACACCGGGTTCTCGATCAACGCCTTCAACCTGTGGCGCAACCCCTGGACCGGCCTCGGCGACACGCTGCATCGCGGCGACGATACGGTCGTCGGCCTCGTCGTCGGCGGGCTGTCGCTGACCTGGCAGCAGGTCGGGACCCTGCTCTTCGTCGCCGCGGCGTTGGTCGCGCTCTGGCAGGTCGCCCGTCGCGACGACCTGCGCGGGGTGGTCATGGCGGCGCTCGTGCTGTCGGTCGCCTTCTTCGCACTCCCGACCCGCGTCCATGAGCGCTACCTCTTCCCTGCACTCGCCCTCGGGGCGCTGCTGATCTTCTCGGGGCGGATCTGGCCGTGGCTGTACGGCGCCATCTCGGTCGTCTTCTTCGCGAACGTGTACTGGCTCTATAGCGAGGACTGGTCGTTCGTCACCGATCGGGTGCAGAACCCCGGCCTCGGCGGGCTGCCGATGGTGCAGGACGCGTTTCTCGAGAGCACCCTCTTCACCGATGCCGGCATCTGGCTGCTCGGCCTGGTGACCACCGGGATTCTTGCCGTCGTCGTCTGGCTCGCCACCCGGCTCGCGCTGTCGCCACGCCGATTGAGCGCTCACGACGCCGCCGCGGTCCCCGAACCACCACCGGCCGTCTCCAGTCGCGCGCCCAGACGGGCTGCGGTAGGCGCTACAGGACCACCGCTGCTGTCGCCGAACCCGGCCGACGCATACTTCAAGGAGCCGCTGCGCCGGCTCGATCGGCGCGATGCGCTCATTCTGCTCGGGCTGGTCGCGTTCGCGCTCGTGTTCCGTCTCTGGCGCCTGGACCTGCCGCGCTCGCAGCACTTCGACGAGGCGTATCACGCGCGCTCCGCCACCGAGTTCCTGAGCGCGTGGCAGAACGACTGGGATCGCGACGTGTACGAGTGGACTCACCCGATGCTGGCGAAGTACCTCATCGCCGGTGGGATCGTCCTGGCCGACCCGAACAAGGTCGCCGGCAGCGCCGAGCTCGACGCGCCCGCGCCGGCGCTGACGGTCGCACCCGAGCGCGCGGCCAACCGCTATGGGCGCTCGATCGCCTTCACCTCGGACGGGAGCACGACGATCGTCGCCGCCGACGCCGAGACCGGCGACGAAATGGCCCGCTGGGCTGCGGATGGACCGATCGCGACGCTGGCACACGACCCCGACGGGCCGCGCCTCCTCGTCGGCCGTGCCGACTCAGGGACCGTCGAGACCTACGAGCTCGCCGGCCTGCTCGCCTCACCCGACGGCCGCGCGCCGCCCGCCGGGCCCCCGATCGAGTCCGGCCTCGAGACCGTTGACGAGATCGTGGTGCCCTCCGAATCCGCCGATCCGATCCTGCTCCGCGGGACCGGCGGCATCGCGATCGTCGATGCGGAGACCGACGCGGTGCGCGGTCCGATCGAGGGCGCCTTCGGCGGGGTCGGCTACGTCCGCGCCGTGGAAGGCGACGGCGACGCCGTGGAAGAGGGCGAGGGCGACGGCCGTGGGTCCCGCCCCGGCGAGGAAGAGGGCGATTCGGACTCGGTCGTCGCCAGCCGCCCGGCGACGGGCGAGATCGCCTTCTTCGACGCGGCGACCCTCGAGCCGAGCGACGCGGGACCGCTCGGGGTGGATGTCACGCTCGTCGGACCGCTCGTCGTGCGCGGCAATGGCGATGACCAGCAGCTGCTCGCGCTGACCGGGCCGCTGGCCGCCACCGAGGAGCACGCTGCCACCAGCGGAGGCATCGCCGTCGTCGACGCCGACGGAAGCAACGGCCGCTGCTCCGGCGACCCGTGCCTCCTCGGCCTCGTGCCGCTCCCCGGCGCTCCGGTGCTCATCGGAACGCAGCCCGCCTCGAACCTCGTGTACGTGGCCGGGACGACGGAGGCGGGCGATCATCTGGTCTGGCCGATCGAGCCGCACATGGAGGTCCGCGGCGACGGCTCGATCGGGATGGCCGCCTTCGACGTGACGCCGCTGGAAGGCCCGCCGCTGGCGATGGCCTTCGACGGCGCCACCACCGCGCAGGGCGACGACCACGGCCGGCTGCTGGTGAGCACCGCCGGCGAGTCCGGAGGCGGGAGCGTGGCGGTCATCGACGCGGGCAGTAACGCGTTCGCCTGGCGCCTGGCCGGCGTGATCTTCGGCGCGTTGCTCGCCGGCCTCGTCTACCTGCTGGCGGCGACGATGTTCAGCCGCCGCCGGATCGCCGTGCTGGCCGCCGCGTTCGTCGCGCTCGACCCGATGAGCTACGCGATGAGCCGGATCAGCATGAACGACATCTTCGTGGCGACCTTCATCGTCGCGGCCTACACCGTGTTCTGGCAGGTGTGGTCGGGTCGATGGGGGCGCAGCGCCTGGTGGGCCCTGCCGCTCGTCGGCGTGCTCATCGGTCTGGCGGCCGCCAGCAAGTGGGTCGGCTTCTACGCGCTCGCCGGCCTGCTCGCGCTGGTGCTGGCTCGCTCCGACCTCGGCCGGCTGCTGCTGGTGGCGCTCGTCGCACTCGCGCTCGTCCTCGGCGGCGTCGGCGGGCCGTGGCCGTTCCTCGTCGTCATGCTCGCGCTGCTGGCGCTGGCCCTGGCGATCACCTGGGTCCGTCCGATCCGGCTCGACGTCGGCGAGAGCATCGGCGCGCTCGCGGCGACCGCGCTGGTGGTCACCGGCGTCGGCCTGGCCTTCGCGTTCGCCTACCCGTCGGTGGACGGCCGTGACCCGGGGAGCGCGGTCGAGTATCTATTCGGTCTCCTGGCACGCGGAGCCGAGGCGGAGTGGCCGGTGTGGATCATGGTCGGTGTCGCGGTCACGCTGATCGGGTGGCGCGCATATCGGTCACTGCGTGAGCCCGCGTCGGACGCCCGGTGGTTCCGTCCCGGGGAGATGGGAGGGTTCGCCTGGTCGTGGGCCGGCGCGTGCCTGGTGATCGTGCCGCTGGTCGTGTACGGGCTGACGTACGTGCCATACCTCCAGCTGGGTCATGACTGGGCGATCGCCGGCGGACCGGGCTACAGCTGGTCGATCGACGAGCTGCACGCCCAGATGTTCGGCTATCACTTCAACCTGACGGCCGGCCACGACAGCGCCTCACCGTGGTGGAGCTGGCCGCTGGCGCTGAAGCCGACGTGGTTCCACGTCAGCAACTTCGACGGCCGCCAGGTCGCGCTCATCTTCAACGGCGGCAACCCGATCCTCTTCTGGGCGGGCATCCCCGCGCTCGCCGCCTGCGGGGTGCTCGCCTGGAAGCGTCGCTCGCTGGCCCTGGTGCTGATCGTCGGCGCCTTCGCCTTCCAGCTCGTCCCGTGGATTCGCATCGAACGCGCCACGTTCGCCTACCACTACCTGACGGCGGTGATCTTCGCGATGATCGCCGTCGCCTATCTCGTCGACGAGCTCCTGCGGCGGCCGGCGTGGCGCGAGCTCGCGATCGGGTACCTCGCGCTGGCCGCGGTCGTGGGCATCCTCATCTTCCCGCTCGGCTCCGCCCTCCCGATGCCGGATTGGTACGCAAACGCGGCCCGCGCCCTGCCACCGTGGAACTTCAACTTCCAGTTCCCCGATCCACCGCAGGGCGATCGCGACGAGCTGTTCAATCTCAGCACGATGAAGCTGTTGCTCGGCTTCCTTGTCGCCGGGGTCGCCGCGACGTTCGCGATCGCGGGCCGGTCGCTGCTGGATGGCCGGCGGGAGCCGCGCGATCCGAGCGGCGAGCCGATGGTCGAGGGCGGCTGAGGTCAGCCCGCGCGGCGTCGCATCGAGGTGACGAGGATGAGGGCGCCGATGCCGACCAGCACGAGAGGCCAGATCAGGGCCCAGTCGATGTCCGGCAGGGCGTCGCGCAGCAGGAACCACACTCCGACCACCACCAGACCGATGCCGAAGACCACACCCGCCGTGCCACTCGAGCTCCTCGCCGCCGTCTGCGACGGCTCGGCCGCCGGCGTGACGACCTCGCCGGTCACCGGATCGGTCTCAGGCTCCACGGCCACCTCGGGCTCCTCCGGGACGACGATCCAGCAGACGATGTAGACGATCAGTGCCGCACCACCGGTCACCACGACGAGGATGGCCCAAGCGATCCGGATGAGCGCGGGATCGGCGTTGAGGTAGTTGGCCAGGCCAGCCGCGACGCCGCCGATGACGGTATCGGTGCGGGATCGGTACAGCCGGCGGTTCACGCGCATCCCTCCTCGGGATTCAGGGTGAAGCTGGCCGCGTTGCCCTCGATCGAGAGCGTGATCGCGTCACCGGTGCCGCTGCGCCAGACGTCGCCCTGGCGGGTCAGCCCGAGATCGTCGAGGTTGTGGCTGAAGGTGACGTTGTCGTCGGTCATCGTGATCGCCAGGCCGATGCCCTCCGGCACGCACAGGTCGAGCGAGCCGGCGTTCATCTCGACCGACCCGGTGAGCGCCGTTCGATCGTCGACCTCGATGGAGATCGAGCCGGCGTTGGCCTCCACCGACAGCTCGCCGACCGATGCGCCCGGCAGGCGGATGTCGACCTCGCCAGCATTCGCGTCGACCCCGAGGCTGCCGAGGGTCGCGTCGTCGAGCGCGAGGGTGCTCGATGCGGCGTTGGCGTCCACCGACAGATCGAGGGTCGGATCCGTCGGCAGGGTCACGTCCCAGGCCTGATCGTCGTCGTTGAAACCGAGGAAAGCGACGTTGTCGGGTGACTCGACGCGCAGGCTGGAGGCATCGGACGCGATCTGCGGCGCATCCTCGCCGTGTCGCGCTTCGACGGTCCAGTCGCTCCCAGCCGCGGTCGTCACGTTGAGCTCGCCGCAGTTCAGGATGAGGTCGACCTGCGCATCGGCCCCAAACGAGCCACCTTCGGTCAGCGTCTCTCCGGCGTCACCCTCGCAGCCGAAGCTGAATCCATCGGGGAATCCGGCCACGAGCGTGCCGGCCATGCCGCCCACGACGAGCCCGGCGACGACGGTGGCGATGACCGCGAACTGCGTCCGCGCGGCGATGACCGCCAGGCCGATGACGATGATGATCACCGGCCAGAAGCGCCACACTTCCTGCGCGCTCTCGGCGGCGATGGCTCCCGCCTGGACGGCGAGCGCGACGACGCCGGCGGTGATGAGCGCCACCCCCCAGAAGATGAGGCCGGTGTTGATCCTCACGGTGGAGGCCTCCTACTCGGTCCGGCCACGGTACCCGCGGGGGTGCCCGTTCGTCCACCGCCGGCGCCGATGCGGCCTCGTAGGACAAACGACGTAGATTCCTTGACACCGTTCCGAGGGCGGTCGTAGACTCCGGCGGCACCACCTCCGCAGCCGACGCTGCCCGGCGGTGTCCGGCCACCAAGTCACCAGGCAACGAGGAGCGATCTGACGGCAATGCATCTTGAGCATCTGCACTTCATGACGCACGGGAGCGCGCCTACCAGCAGCGCTGTCGACGGGAGATCTGCGCCCTGGTCGAGGTAGAAGCAAGGCGGCAGGGCCGCCGAGGCAGAAACCACAACCGTGGGCCGGATCGGCACCACGGTTTTTTGATGCCCCTCAGCAGGAAACGAGACGATGACCGAGGTCATGACGACCGAACCGAAGACGATACCGATGCCATCCGCTGAGCAGGCGCCGGCCTCGGTTCCGACGCCCGAGCGAGCTCGGCGCGTCGGCCCGCCGCCGCCGGACGAGCTGCCCGCGCTCTTCATCGACCACGCCACGAAGCGATTCGTGGTCGGCCGCAAGAAGAAGGCGGTCATGGCCGTGAACGACGTGAGCATGTCGATCCGCAAGGGCGAGATCTACGGCGTGCTCGGCGCGAACGGCTCGGGGAAGAGCACGCTCATTCGGCTTGTCAGCACGCTGCTGACCATCGATCGGGGCCGGATCGAAGTGTTCGGGCACGACGTGACGAAGGACGAGATGGCGGTGAAGCGCCTGATCAACCGGGTGAGCGTCGATGCGGCCTTCTTCAAGAAGCTGTCGCCCCACGAGAACCTGGCCTACGCGGCCCGGCTCTACGGGATGGACGGGAAGGCGGCCCGCGCCGAGGCGATCAGCATCCTGGCGCGACTCGGCATCGGCGAGAAGCGGCTCGGCCGGCCGGTCGAGCAGATGAGCCGAGGCATGCAGCAGAAGGTTGCGATCGCGCGGGCGCTGCTCACCAGCCCGATCGTGCTCCTCCTCGACGAGCCGACCACCGGGCTGGACCCGCGCTCGAAGCTCGACGTGCAGACCTTCATCGAGGAGGTCCGTGACACGCACGACGCCACGATCCTGCTCACGACGCACGACCTCGCCGAGGCCGAGCGGCTGTGCGATCGGATCGCGCTCATCAACGACGGCCGACTGATGGCCGAGGGAACGCCGGCCGAGCTGACCGAGATGGTGGCGCGGGACTACGGAAAAGAGCCGACGCTCGAGTCGGTGTTCATGACATTCACTGGCAAGAGTTTGGACGACGATATCGATGAGGAATCGTCGTCGGAAGACGATGAGTAGCGAAGGGAAAGGAGGTGATTTCGATGCTGATGAACGCTGACCTGCGCGCCGTCCACGCCCTCGTGGACGTGCGGCACGAGCGCGTGCGCCGCACGAACCTCCTGGTGAGCGAGCACAAGTCGCGCAATACCGTGCGGCGGTGGGTCGGTCGGGGTCTCGTGCGCCTGGGCGCATGGATCGCCGCCGAGCCGACGATGCGACCGGCCCGAGCCCGCTAGGGCCGGGGCCGGTCCATCGGCTAAACCCGACAATCCTCAATGAGAACGAACCGATGACGATCGCGACGCGCGAGCTGAAGGCGAGCTTTGCCTTCGTCGAGCGCAACTTCAACCTGACCAAGCGCTACTGGGGCTGGGAGATCGCCTGGCTCGTCTACTCGCTGGCGGCCGCCCTGGCGGTGGCCTTCATCGGCGTAGCCGAGAACAACGCGGTCCTGCTCCAGACGCTCATCATCGGCGCCATCTTCTGGAACTTCCTCTCGATCGTCTTCGGCTTCATCGGCGAGACGGTCACCTGGGAGCGCTGGGAGGGGACGCTCGAGTACACGTTCATGGCGCCGGTGCGGCGCTACACCCAGCTGATCGGCTCGACCTTCTTCGCCGTGGCGTACGCGGTGATCCAGATGGTGATCATCCTCGTCGTGATGCTGCTGTTCTTCGACGTCGAGTTCACCGGCGGCAACTGGCTGACGGCCGGGATCTTCCTGGCGCTCGGTTCGATCAGCTTCGTCGGCGTGGGGATGATGGCGGCCATCCTGCCGCTGCTCTATGTCGAGCGCGGCGACCAGATGGTGTTCGTCATCCAGTCGGTCATCCTGCTGTTCAGCGGCGTGTACTACACCTCCGACATCCTTCCCGAGTGGATGCAGTTCGTCGGCCAGTTCTCGCCGGGCACGTACGTGCTGGAGGGCATCCGCGGTGGGTTGATCCACGGCCAGCCGGTGACGGAGCTGCTCCACAACGTGTGGCCGCTGCTGATCATGGGCGTCGTGCTCATCCCGCTGGGCGTCTACGTCTTCGGGATCGCCGAGCGCTACGCGAAGCGCACCGGCAAGCTCAAGAGAGTTGGATAGACCGATGAAGACCCCGCACGTGACGTTTGAGGGCACCGCTCCGGCGGCGGAGATCCCGGGCCTCGTCCTGCGTGCCTACGCCGGCGAGGCCGACATCCCCGACGTCGTCCGCATCCAGAACGCCGAGTGGGCCGCCGTGGGCACCCGCGGACGCGTGAGCGTCGACGAGTACGTCGCCTGGTGGCGCCATCCGAACGAGAAGTTCGATCCGCTGCGTGACGTGCGGATCGCCGAGCTCGGCGGGCGGGTCGTGGGCTTTTCCCAGTCCGAGTGGGTCGACACGACCGATGGGCTCCGCGAGTACCGCAGCGGCGGCGCGGTCGACCCGGCGTTCGCCCGTCGCGGGATCGGCAGCCTGCTGCTCGCCGACCGGATCGCCGCGGCCCGCGCGCTGGCGATCTCCACCGATGATCGACCGCGGATGCTCGGCGCGTGGGTGGACGAGCGCAACGCGGGCGGGACCGCGCTGATGGAGCGCTTCGGCTACGAGCCGGCTCGGTGGTTCTTCGACATGGAGCGATCGATCGCCGGCGAGCTCCCCGCGATCGAGCCGCTGCCGGACGGCCTCGCGCTGCAGCCGGTGACCGCCGATCAGGCGTGGCAGCTGTGGGTCGCGGATCACGAGGCGTTCCGCGACCATTGGGGCGGGCACGACGACTCGGAGGCGAACTTCCGCCGCTGGCGCGACTCGCCGGAGTTCGACCCGACGATGTTCCTCGTTGCGAGGGACGGCGACGAGATCGCGGGCGGGGTGCTGAACGCGATCTATCCCGAGGAGAACGAGGCGCTCGGCCTGCGGCGCGGGTGGCTCGACAGCGTCTTCACGCGCCGGCCGTGGCGCCGCCGCGGCCTCGCGCGCAACCTGATCGTCCGCTCCTTCCATCTCCTGCGCGAACGCGGGATGACCGATGCCATCCTCGGCGTCGACGCCGACAACCCGTCAGGCGCGCTCGGCCTCTACGAGTCGGTCGGCTTCGCCGTCACCGAGCGGTCGACGGCGTGGCGACGTCCGCTCGAGGAGGTGTCGTCGTGACGGCCACGCTGTCCACGCTTCCGGGCCTCGCGATTCGCGGCTACCGCGGGGAGGAGGACCTCCCGGCGATGCTCCTGGTGTACACGGCGGCGCACGAGGCCGATGGCGTCGAGGAGGTCGAGACCCTGGACGACATGCGGCGCACGTATGCGACCCTCGTCAACTGCGACCCGGACCGCGACATCCTCCTGGCGGAGGTCGACGGCGAGGTCGTGGCCTACGCCCGGGTCTTCTGGCAGGAGCTCGTCGAGGGCGGCCGCTCGTACGAGAACTTCGGCTTCGTCCATCCGTCGTGGCGCCGCCGCGGGATCGGCGCGGTGTTGCACCGGCTCGGGGAGGAGCGCCTGGGGGAAATCGCGGCCGAGCACCCCGATGTGAAGCCGAAGTGGCTCGCGTCGGAGAGCATCGACGCCGATGCCGGCTGCGTTGCCCTCCTGCGCGGCGACGGCTACACCGCAGCGCGCTTCTTCTACGACATGGTGGCGCGCACGCTGGACGGCATCGTCGCCCCACCGATGCCCGACGGCGTCGAGCTGCGCCCGGTGACGCGCGACCAGTACCGCACGATCTGGGACGCATCGGCCGAGGCGTTCCGCGACCACTGGGGCGAACAGGAGTGGACGCACGAAGACTGGGTCCGCTTCGACGCCAATCCGCATCACGGCAACCCGCGCTTCTGGCGCATCGGCTGGGACGGCGACCAGGTGGCCGGCGCGATCGTCACCACGGTGCCGGTCGAGGAGAATGAGCGCTTCGGGCGGCCACGCGTGTACGTGGACATGGTCTCGGTTCGCCGGCCCTGGCGTCGCCGCGGCCTGGCTCGGGCGCTGCTCGCGTCCTCGCTCGTTGGGTCGCGCGAGGCCGGGTTCACATCGGCATCGCTCGGCGTCGACACCGATTCGCCGACAGGCGCCACGGACCTGTATCGGTCACTCGGGTTTGTCCCGGAGCGCACCTTCACGGCCTGGCGCAAGCCGCTGTAACTGCACCTGGAGCCCTGATGTGGCGTGAAGTTCGCTGATAGTTCCGCTGGGAGTCAACGCAGACGGCGTCTGTAGTCAGCCGTGCGTCGCCAGGACGCGCTCGCGGGTCTCGTAGTAGAAGTCGACGATCCGCTCCGTCACGCGGTCCCAGCTGAACTCCGGCGCCCGAGCGCGCCCCGCGTCGCCCATCTCGTGGCGGAGGTCGGCATTGCGTGACAGGGCGTACAGCGCGGCGGCGAGAGCCCGCGCGCTCTTCGGCTCCACCAGCAGCCCCTGGACGTTGCGCTGCATGACGTTCTTGAAGCCGTGGATGTCCGAGGCGACGATCGGCACGCCCGCGGCCATCGCCTCGAGCAGCACGATCCCGAACGACTCCTGCCCGGTGTTCGGCGCGCAGTAGATGTCGGCCGAGGCGAAGTAGCGGACTTTCTCGTCATCGCTGACGCGGCCGAGGAATTCGACGTCGCGGATGCCGCGCAGGCCGACGAAGCGCTTGTACTCGCGCCGCTTCGGCCCATCCCCGACCACGAGCAGGCGCGCGTCCACCCTGCGCTTCCGCAGCCGGTGGTAGGCCTGGAGCAGGTGAGTGAGGCCCTTTCGCTCCTCGAGGCGACCGACGAAGAGGATGTTCAGCGTGCCGTCGCGCAGCTCTTCGTATGGCTCGGCGGCCTGAAAGCGCTCCAGGTCGACCCCGTTCGGGATGATCTGATACTCGCCCGGAAAGTAGCGGCTGATGAAGTGACGCGCCGCGCCCGACACCGCGATGCGCCCGTCGAGCTTGTCGGCCAGGCGCCCCGCGAACTTCGACCCGATCCAGTACGACGGGCTGAAGCCGCCGAAGGCGTGGAACGTGCCGATGTTCACCGTCTCCGACGCGTCGAGCATCGTCGGCGACAGGAACGGCACGAGTGGCTCGTGGAAGTGAAGGACGTCGAATCGTTGTGCGTCGAGCACCTCGCGCACCTGGCGCTTGAACCGCAGGCCGAGCGTGACGCGTCCGACCGATCCGTTCGCCGGCGCCGCCCAGCCCGTGCCGAGGCGAATGATGTGGCCCTCGCTCTCGCGCTCGCGGCCGTACTTCGACGTGATGATCCACACGTCGTGGCCCATGCGGCGCATCGCTTCGTAGGTGAAGCGCACATGCTCGTTCACACCACCCGGGTGCGGGTAGCCGTACGGGCTGACGATCCCGATCTTGAGGGGCTGCCGCGCGGGCTCCGCGGCCGCCACAGCCGCCGGGGTCGCGGGCTCCAGGACCGATGTCACCGCCATTCTCCGCTAGGCCGCAGAGTATGCCGCAGGTGACGTGCCTTGGCCTGTAGCTGCCTCCGATAGACATCGACGTTGTGGAGGTGCGACCAGTACTCGCCGTCGGGGCGGGTAGTCGCCGCGGCGATCGCCGCGCGATAGTCGCCAGCGGTCGAGCCGGGAAACCAGGTCCATGCCGTCCCGATGCCCTCGAGGACGTGGGCGTCGGAGTCCCCGACCGCGGGGAGCCGCAGCACGTCGTCGTTGAGCCGCCGCCGCGCGACCCGGCGCGCGCGACCGGCGGTCGAGGGGTTCATCAGCTCGATCGCGTCGAGCCGGTGGCGCGGATCGACGGCGTCGTGGCTCCGCAGCAACGAGGCGCGGCCGAGCGACGGGGTGAGCGGCGCCATCGCGTGCGGCGCGATCGCGATCCCGCCCTGGTCGTGGATGCGCTCGAGCGTCTCGGCCAGGGGCCGAAGCGCCGGGATCCGCTCGCTGACGAAGAGCGCCACCACGTGTCCACGACGGGTGGTGATCTCCTCGCCGACGACGAGCTCGAACGAGTAGTCGCCCGCGGCGACGATCTGGGCCGCGCGCTGCGCGCCGTCGACGCGCTCGTGATCGGTGATCGCGACCAGGTCGAGATCGGTGGCCTGCTCGACATGGTCCAGCATGGCCTGGACCGATGCGGTCCCGTCGGAGTACAGCGTATGCAGGTGCATGTCGGCCTTCCCGAACATGCCGCCGTTGCGGGTCACGCGCGCAGGTCCGGCCAGAAGGGCTGGAAGGCGCCCCACCACTGCTCGGGTGCGCTGCCGATGTCCTGCTCGAAGCACGCCGCGATGCGCTCGACGAGGGCCGCGGTGTCGGCGCGCCGGTCACCGCTGCTCGGCACCTCGATGACGCGCCCTTCGGCGCGGAACCGATCCGGTCCGATGCGCAGGCAGCGCCCGACGACGAGGTTGGCTCGGTGCCCGACCGCCAGCGCGGCCGGCCCCGGCGACAGCGTCGTCGGGTGCCCGAACATCGTCACCGGTTGTCCGTCGCCGGCGAGGTCGCGGTCGGCGATGATCCCGACCAGCCCGCCGGCGCGGAGGCGCTTCACCATCGCCCGCCCCGCCTCACCGAGCGGCACGAGGTCGACGTGGCTCGCGCCGCGACGGGCGGCGAGGAACTCGTAAAGGGCTCGCGGCTCGATCTCCTCGATCGGCGAGAGCGGCCGCAGGCCGTGGGCGGCCACGAACGTGCCGAAGGGCTCGAAGTTGCCGAGGTGGCTGCTCAGGAGCATCGCCGGTCCGTCGTCCATCAGCGGCCCGAAGCGGCTCCAGTCGGGAACCTCCACGTGCTCGTCGATGCGCTCGATCGGGTAGTGGGGGGCGCGGAGCATCTCGACGTAGTAGCGGGCGTGGTTGCGAAATGCCGAGCGCACCAGCGTCGCCAGCGCGGGCCCGCGCGTCGGGCGCCCGGTCGCCGCGCACACGCGTACCAGGTTGGCGGCCACCAGGCGCCGCCGCGCGGGCGAGAAGCGGTACCACACGTCGCCGCCGAAGTCGGCGAGGGCATAGGCCGCGCGTGCCGGGAGGGCGGCGACGATCCGGTCGGCGACCTCGAGGGCCAGGCGCAGCATCAGGATCCGATCTTCGTCCAGTCCTCGCCGCGTCGGGCGGCCGCCAGGGCCTCTGAGACGTGCCTGCGGTCCGCCTCGGTCTGTGGCCAGACCGGACGGAACATGTACCACTGCCCGGGGTCCTCCTCGATGACGGAGGACAGCTCGTCGGCGAGGGCCTGCGTGGCGCGCTGGATCTCGACCGGGTCGGTGCTGGCGCAGTGGATGAGCGGGAGGCCTCGCGCCACGAAGCGGTCGTCATCGGTGCGCCGGCAGGCGACCGTGACCATCGGGGCGCCGGTCTTGGCGGACAGTGTGGCCGGACCGATCGGCAGCGTGGTCGGCTCTCCGCACAGCTCGACCGGGACGTCGCCGCGGCGGTAGCCCCCGTCGCTGAAGAGGACGAGGTTCTTGTTGTCGCGCAGGACCTTGAACATGCCGCGCAGGTTTCGCCAGCCGATCACGAAGATGTGCTGTCGGGCGCGGGCCTCGGCGAGGTGCTCGTAGAGGCGGCCGTAGGTCGTGTCGTCCGCGACCACGTACAGCGCCTCGCCGGCGCTTTTCAGCGCCGCCCCGATGATGTCCATGCCACCGATGTGCGCGGTGCACAGCAGTACGCCCCTGCCTTCGGCGCGCGCCTCGGTGAGGATCTCGACGTTCTCGATGCTCACCAGGCGGCGCGCCTCACCCTCGGTGAGCTCGCCGATCCGCATCATGTCGACGAGGTACTTCGCGTAGTTTCGGAATGCGCGCCGCGCCGCCTTGCGAACCCGCGGGTGGTCGGGCGGGAGGCGCATCGGCCGCGACAGGTTCTCCGCGATGAGGCGCTGCTTCGGCCCAGCCAGGTCGTAAGCCAGGTTGCCGACGGCGGCCGCCGCCGGCATTGACAGGCCCCGCGGCAGGGCGCCGATGAGCCGTTCGCCGCCGCGGTACAGCCAGAACGTCAGCTGCTCGCGCTTGCGCTCCGGCGACGTCGGGCTCTGCCGTCCACTCGCCGTACGTTTGGCGTCCAACGCCGACGAACCCGCCTTCTCACTCCTCGGTGGAGTGGGCGGGGTCGACATGGCGGAATCGACGCGTTCCAACGCGCTCATCGACTCCGTGCGCGAGTAGTTGGCGGCTCGACCGACGGCATGCGCCGAATCCTAGGCCACCTCGGCGGCAGCGGCGCGTGCCTTCCCGGCGGTGTGCTCGGGCGCCTTCTTCATCTTGCGCGCCTTTGTCTTCTCGGTGCCGACGAGGGTCTCGTTGTCCTCGCCGCGGATGAAGGCCTCGACGCGGTTGTAGGCGATGTCGTCGTGGATCTGGTTCGGCGGCGACTTCATGAAGTAGGCGCTCGGAGCCACGAGCGTGCCGGCCAGGCCGCGGTCGAGACCGAGCTTGGCGCAGCGCACCGCATCGGTGATGACGCCCGCGCTGTTCGGCGAGTCCCACACCTCGAGCTTGAGCTCGAGGTTCAACGGCACGTCGCCGAAGGTCGTGCCCTCCATGCGGATGTGGCACCACTTGCGGTCCTTCAGCCACGGCACGTAGTCCGACGGCCCGACGTGGACATCGGTCTCGTCGATCTCGTAATCGATCATGCTGGTCACGGCATTCGTCTTCGAGATCTTCTTGGACTCGAGTCGCTCGCGCTCGAGCATGTTCAGGAAGTCGGTGTTGCCGCCGAAGTTCAGCTGATAGGTGCGGTCGATCCGGACGCCGCGGTCCATGAACAGGCGCGTCAGGACGCGGTGCGTGATCGTCGCGCCGACCTGTGACTTGATGTCGTCGCCGATGATCGGTAGCCCGGCCTCCGCGAACCGCCGCTGCCAGTAGGGCTCGCGGCCGATGAAGACCGGGATGGCGTTGACGAACGCGACGCCGGCCTGGAGTGCCTGCTCCGCGTACCACTTCGTCGCCAGCTCGCTGCCGACCGGCAGGTAACTGACCATGACGTCGACCTTGCGCTCCTTGAGAATGCCGACGATGTCGGCCGTCGGGCCGGGCGCCTTGGTGATGATCTCGGAGAGGTACTTGCCGAGCCCGTCGTGGGTCATGCCGCGGTCGACGTTGACCCCGAGGTGCGGGACGTCCGCGAAGCGGTACGTGTTGTTCGGCTCGACGTAGATCGCCTCCGACAGGTCCTTGCCGACCTTGTTCTTGTCGACGTCGAAAGCGGCGACGAACTCGATGTCGCGGACGTGGTAGCCGCCGAGGTTGACGTGCATGAGCCCGGGGACGAAGTCGCCGTCCTTCGCGTCGGCGTAGTAGTAGCGGCCCTGGACGAGGCTGCTGGCGCAGTTGCCGACGCCCACGATGGCGACGCGCACCTTGCCGTCGCTGCTCCGAAGGCCGTTGCTGGCGGCCTTGCCGTTGTTGCGAGCCACGATGCTCAATTCTCCTTGCTGATGGATGCGGGGGTTTGGCTGAGGCGCCAGACGTGGTAGATGCGCTGGATGACGGTCGCCACCGTCAGGGCGGCGAGGATGACGAGGACGCCGATGAGACCGATGGTCAAGCCGAAGCCTGCGAGCGCCACGCCCGCGATGACGAGGATGAGGCGCTCGGTGCGCGGCGCGAGGCCGACGTCGGCCGCCAGGCCGATGCCCTGAGCGCGCGCGTGGGCATAGCTGACGAGGAGCGAGCCGCCCATGGCGACCATGAGCGCCAGCATCGGCAGCAGCGGCTCGGGCTGGGTGCGGAGCAGCCACGCCCCGACGCCGATGAAGACGATCGCCTCGCCCGACCGATCGAGCGTCGAGTCGAAAAACGCACCGAATGGCGTGCTGGAGCCCTGCGCCCTGGCGAGGCCCCCGTCGACCGCGTCGAGCAGGGATCCGAAGGCCAGGATCGCCGCGCCGACGAGGAGCACATCGAAGGCGACAAGGGTGGCGGCCACGATGGTGGTGGCGAGGCCAATGACGGTGATCGCGTTGGGGGTCAGGTGGAGCGCGATCGCCAGCTGGATCAGGGGCGCCAGGATGGCGCGGCCACCCTGCTTCACCCACGACGGGATGACCGATCCGCCGCTCCGCATGGGTGGCGCGTGCTGGCCGCTAGCGGACATCGGCCATGCTCCCCCGCGCGTCGCCCGTGCTTGCGATGCCGGTCGTACCGCCGATCAGGCGGGCTTCGGCGTCGTGCAGCTCCTCGAAGGCATCGGTGCGCAGCCGGCAGATGACGGTGCGTCCCTGCCGCTGGGTGTCGACGATCCCCGCCAGGCGCAGGATGCGCAGGTGCCAGCTGATCAGCGGCTGCGACATCCCGACCTCGGCGGAGAGCTTGTTGACGGGCATCGGCCCGACCTCGGCCAGCAGGCCGATCATGCGAAGGCGCGTCTCGTCGCCGAGGGCGCGATAGAGGGTTCGGAGACGGCGCAGGTCGTGCTCGGCCGGGGTCTCCGCGGATGGGTGGATCACCGAGTGCTTCTTTATCAAATGCGGCTTTATATGTACGAGCGCTTATGATTGCCGATGCGCCCGCCCGTGTCAAGCGTGCCCGCTGCGATTAGGATCGGCCGACGGTGACCAGCTCGACGCCCGACGCCCTCTGGGGAGCGCCCGCGCTCCGCGCCCTGAACCCGTCCGCGATCACCTGCACGGATCTGGCGCGCGGCCGGCTGCTCGACCGATGTAGCCTCTCAGTCCCGGTCGGGATGCGGCTGCTGCTTGTCGGCCAGCCCGAGGCGTCAGCCTCGATGCTCGTGCGGATCCTGGCCGGGCTGTCGCGACCGCAGCGCGGCCGGATCGAGATCGCCGGCCTGCACGATTCGACCGCCGACGGCTGGGGCAGACGGGTCGCGTACCTCGGCCCCGAGCCCGGAATCCACGCCTGGATGACGCCGCGCGAGGCGCTCCAGCTCGCCGCGCGGCTGCTCGCCCTCCCCGCGCCCGAGGCCGCTCGCCGCGTCGAGCGCGGCCTTGCCTGGGTGCGGATCCCGGCGGACCTCGTGGATCGGCCGGTCAGATCTGGCGGCCAGCCCCTGCTTCAGCGCACCGGCCTCGCCGCCGCGCTCATCGCCGACCCCGAGGTGCTGCTTCTCGACGAGCCGCTGCGCGCCCTCGAGGCCGACGAGCGGGCCAGGCTTCTGCGCCTGCCCGGGCAGCGCCGGACGGTGGTGCTTGCCAGCCAGTACCCCGCGAGCGAGGAGGGCCTCGCCACCCACGTCGCCCTCCTCCGCGACGGCCGGGTGGCGCTGCTGGCATCGCTGCGCGACCTCGAGGGCGCCGGTCAGCCGCTGTCGATGCGCGGCATCCTCGCGCTCGCCGACGCGCGATCCGCCGGCGAGGCCGCGCGTCCGACGGAGCGGGCACCAGCGGCGGCCCGGTGAGCCAGGCGGTCACCGTCGCGCGGCTCGCCACTCGCGAGCTGTTCATGACGTTCCGCCTGCTGATCTTGCTGTTCGTGTCGGCCGGTGCGGGAGTGGTCGCCGGCCTCCTGCCCGCACCGCCCGGGGTGATGACGCGGCTGGCGGCCGGGCTCGGCCTCGCGATCGCCGTCGCCGCCGCGGTGGCCGCGTGGTCGCTCGCGGTGGAGCGTCTCTCCGGGCGCACCGGCTGGCTGGTCACGCGCTCGGTGGCGCGGGCTACGTACCTCTTCGGCTGGTACGGAGCGCTGCTGCTCGTCGCCGTGGGCGGGCTGGCCGCCGGAGCCCTCCTCGGCTGGCTCTCGATCCCGCCCGGATCGGTCGCGATCGACGCGACCGAGTACGTCGCCGCGATCGCCGGCGTCGCCGCCACCGACGGCCTGGCGCTGGCCGTCGGCCTCCTGGCGGGCGCGCTGCTGCGGCCACGCGGCGCGATGATCGTCACGATCGCCCTCTGTGCCGTCGCCACTGCCCTCGTGATCCTTTTGCCCAGCTCGTCGGCGTGGCTACCGGGTGGGGCCTTGGTGGCGCTGGCCCGCGCCGCCGAAGCCGAGCCGGTCGTGGAGGAGGCGCTGCGCGCGGCGGGCATCGGCCTGGTGCTGGCCGCGGCCGTCCTCGCCGCGTGCCGCGTGGCCCTCGAGCGCACCGACCTGTGAGGATCCATCCGGTCGCTGCGTGGGCGGCGCTCGCGTTCGCCAGTCTCGGAGTGCTGCTCGGCGGCGCCGAGCTGATGGTCGTGGCCATCGCTCTGCCCTCGATCGTGGCCGACTTCGGAGGGTGGGCAGACCTCGGACGGGTGAGCTGGATCGTCAACGCCTACCTGCTCGCCTACATCGTGGCGATGCCCCTCGCCGGGCGCGGCGCCGACCTGTGGGGAGCGCTGCGCCTGTACGTCGTGGCGCTGCTGCTGTTCGTGATCGGCTCTGCGGGAGCCGGGCTGTCGCGGATGGCGGGCCCGGAGGACGGCCTCACCTGGCTGATCGTCGCGCGCGTCGTCCAGGGCTTTGGCGGCGGCGCGCTCGTGCCGCTGTCGATGGCGCTGGCCAGCCACCTCTTCAGCGGGCGTGCGCGGGGTATCGCGCTCGGCGTGGAGGGCGCGGCCACCTACGTCGGCATGGCGATCGGCCCGGCCTACGGGGCCTGGGTGCTCCTGAACTTCTCGCTGCCGATCCGCGGCCTCGAGATCGCGCCGTGGCAGTGGATCTTCCTGCTCAACGTGCCGATCGGGATCATCACGCTCCTGCTCATCTACGTCTTCGCCGGTGGCGTGGAGACGCCGCGGGCCAGCGGTCGGCTGGATCTCGCGGGCGCGGTGCTGCTGACCGTGGCGCTCGTGGCCGGCATCGGTGCAATCACCGTGTCGGGCGAGGTGGGCTGGACCCACCCGCTCGCCGTCGGCGGACTCCTGCTCGCGGCCGCCGCCGGAGCCATCTTCGTCTGGCACCAGCTGCGAACGCGCTGGCCGCTCATCGACCTGCGCCTCTTCGCCGATCGGGCATTCTCGTCCGCCAATCTCGTCAGCCTGCTGACCGGCTACACGCTGGCGACCGCGGTGATCGGCGGGCCGGTGTTCGTCAACCGTGTCCTGTTCGGGACCGATGCGCAATCGGCGACGGCATTGACCGCCCTGACGCTGGCGATCGCGGTGGGCGCGCTGGTCGGCGGGATCGTGTCGGGCTTCATCGGCGAGCGGGTCGTGACGGTCCTCGGGGTCGCGACGAGCGCCGTCGGCCTGTGGCGGGCGATGGGCTGGGGCGTCGAGACCGAGATCGACCGGCTCGTCATCGACCTCGCGATCTTCGGCGTCGGCTTCGGGCTGACCGTCTCGCCGCGCGCGACTGCGGCGGTGGAGGCGGCCGGTGCAGGCGCCTACGGCGTGGCCAGCGCGCTGCTCCAGGTGACGCGGACGATCGGCATGGCGGTCGGATTGGCCCTGCTGACCTCGATCGGCCAGAACCGGATCGACGAGCTGTCGGCGCTCATCGACGATCCGGCGCGCCGCGACGCCCTGGTCCGCGAGCTCGGGCGGCCGGAGTTCGTCGGCGTCGATCCGAACGCGTCGCTGGCACTGGTGGCGCTGCTCGAGCGGTGGTCGCAGGGCGAGGCGGCCGGCGTGTTGGAGCTCGTGTTCGGGATCGCGCTGGCCGTTGCGGTGGTGACGTTGCTGCCAGCCTTCTTCGTTCGCGGTCGAGGGTCGCTGCCCGAGGACGCGCCGCCGATCTAGCCCTCCACCGGCTCCGCGATGACGACGAGCTCGCCCCAGTTGCGGTTGTAGCCTTGCGAGGTCTGCATCGTGATGCGCTCGTACTCGGTCGGGGCGGTCCAGACCCCGCCCTCCGAGCAGTCGTCATGGATCTGGAGTGCCGGCGGCGGCGTGACGCCGAAGTCATCCGGATTGTTCGTCGTCGCGTCCGGGTCCGGGCACGCGACGTTCGGTCGCACCTCGGTCACCCGGTACTCGAGCACGGAATCGTCCGACATCCGGATCAGCACCTTCGCCCCGATCTGGACGTTCCAGAGCGGCTTGAAGAGGTGATTCACCGCGTGGGCGAAGATGTACGAGTTCGTGTTGCGTCCCGGCTGGTTGCCGCCGCTGAGGATGTAGGCCGCGTCCGAGGGCGGAAAGCCGTCGGTTGCTGAGCTGGTGGACTGCTCGACGAGGACGTTGATGCCGACCGACTCGATCTGGAGCTGGATGGCGACCACGTCATCCGGGAGCGGGGTGGCGGTCGGCTCGGCGGTCGGGCTGGCCGGCGTGCTGGCGGACTCACTCGGCGTCTGGGTCGGCGAGGCTTGCGCAACCGGGGTTGGGGTCGGGATGTCCGGCAGGCTCGGGGTGGGCTCGGCGCCGAGGTCGAGCGACCCGATGATAATGAGCGCCACCCCCGTCACCCCCAGGATGATCGGGAGCGCCCACGAGGAGAGTCGCTTCACAGTGCCGGAGTCTAGCCGCCAGACCGATGCATCGCTGACGCGCGCATTGGCGCTGGCGCACGACGCTCTGGCGGCCGAGCCGGCAGGTCTGCTGACCGATTTCGACGGCACGCTGGCGCCGATCGTCCACGACCCGTTCATGGCCGGGCTGGTCGACGGGGCCGATGGCGCGCTGGCGGCTCTGGCCGATCGCCTGGCGGTGGTCGCGATCATCACCGGCCGGATGCCGCTCGAAGCTCAACGCCTCGTCGGGGTGCCCGATCTGCTGATCGCGGGCAACCACGGCACCGAGTGGCTCGAACCCGGGCAGTCGGAACCCTCATCCGCGCCCGGCGCGGAGGCCATCGGCCGCGCCCTCGAGGAGGCGCTGGCCCGCGTCCCTTCGCTGCCCGGCGTGGTGACCGATCACAAGGGCGTCTCGGCCTCGGTGCACTACCGCCAGGCGCCCGATCCATCGGCGGCGCGCTCGGCGATCCTGGGAGCACTCGGTGATCTCGAGCCGCTCGGCCTGAGGATCGGGCACGGGCGGATGATCGTCGAGATCCGCGCGCGGGGGCTCGGGGACAAGGGGACGGCCGCGCGCGAGATCGTCGAGCGCTTCGGGCTGCGCGGCGTGGTCGTGATGGGCGACGACACGACCGACGTTGACATGTTCTCCGCCGTCGCGGCGCTGCGTGCCGAGGGCCGGCTCCGTGCCGCCATCGTCGCCGTCGGTGGCGCCGATCACGAAGTGCTTCCCGAGGTCACGGCCGCGGCCGACGTCGTGCTCGCGACGCCCGTCGAGGCCGCCGAGCTGCTGGCTCGGCTCGCCGGCGCCTGACGGATCTGGTGGAGTGCGAGGAGCGGACGATCCGGCGCGAGACTTCAGCCGGTCAGCTCGGCGAGGTCCTCGAGCTGGCGGCGCAGCCACCAGGTGATGTCCTCGCGCTCGACGCCGCGGCGCAGGATGGCGAGGCGCCGGCGACGCTCCTCGACCGGCATGGTGAGCCCCGCGGCAAGGGCATCAGCGGTGCCGGCGACGTCGGCTGGAGCGACGGGCAGGGCGCCATCGGCCATCTGGTCGAAGGCTCCGGCGGTCTCCGACAGGACGAGGACGGCATCGCGCTCGGAGACGATGGCGGCCTCCTTGGCGACGAGGTTCATGCCGTCGACGAGCGGGTTGACGAGCACGACGTCGGCGATCGAGAGCCCGGCGAGCGCCTGGACGTAGTCGTTCTCGTAGAACAGCTGGATCGGACGCCAACCGGCACGGCCGAACCGGGCGTTGATCCGGTCCACCGCGTTCTGGACCTGGCGGCCGTACTGCCCGTACTCGCGCAGGCCGGTGCGCGACGGGACGAGGAAGCAGAGGAAGCTGATCCGCCCGCGGAGCCGCGCCTGGCGCTGGAGGAGCGCCTCGTACGCGAGGAAGCCACGCAGGATGTTCTTCGATGGCTCGAGGCGATCGACGCGCACGATGACCTGCTCGCGCATGCCGCCCAGCAGCTGGTCCGCTCGTCGCCGCGCCGCGCGTGAGCCGGCGATGCGGCGCGTGGCTTCGACGTCGATGCTGATCGGGTACACCCGCACGCGAGTCGTGCGCCGGCGGCGACGCACCTCCGACGCAGCGTAATCGACCCTCGCATCGGGCACGAACGACTCGACCATGCGCATGAAGTTGTGGGCGTAGCGATCGGTCTGGAAGCCGACGACGTCGTTGGCGAGCAGCCCGATGGCTATGCCCTCGCGGATCGGTGGCGCGACCGCCTGCCAGATCGACGACGGCGGCATCGGGATGTGCGTGAAGTGGCTGATGATCGCGCGCGGCCGCAGGCGGCGGATCGGCTCTGCGGCGCAGTAGAGGTGGTAGTCGTGGAGCATGATCCGGGGCCGGCGGTCGCCGCGGGCCTGGGCCACGATCGCGGATGCGAACGCCTCGTTCATGGCCACGTACCCGCGCTCCCAGGCGCGCAGGGTGCTGGCGTCGATGACCGGCCGCTCGGGCAGGTTCCACATCTGGTGCTGGAGGAACCAGAGGAACGGGTTGGCGATGACGTTGTAGGCCTGCTCGTAGACGCTGCGCTCGGCCGCCACGAAGCGCAGCCGCACCCGCTCGTCGCCGTCGCCCTCGGCGGCGCGCACGAGGCGCGGGTCGGCTGCCGCTCGTCGGTCGCCGTCGCTCATCGCCGCGGCGACCCAGGTGACCGGGACGTGGCGCCCGACCTGGCCGAGCGCGGTGACGAGGCCGCCCGACCCGCGACGGGGCCGCAGCGAGCCGTCCGCGCCGCTGGCGAACGAAACCGGCCCGCGGTTGGTGGCGATGATCAGGCGGCGGTCGCCGAGCAGCTTGGACGCGGCGGCGCCGAGGTCCGCATCGGCCAGGGCTTCCGCATCGGCTGAGGCCATGCCGCTAGAAGAGGCTGGCCGCGGAGACCTCGAGCAGGCGCAGGATCGCGTCCGGGAAGATCCCGAGCGCGACCACGCCGGCCACGGAGACGGCCAGGGCCACCGCGCCGAAGGGCGAGTTGTCGAGGGGCGCGGGCTCCGGCTCGGGGTCGCGCATGTACATGTAGACGATGACGCGGAGGTAGTAGAACGCGGCCAGCGCGGCGTTGAGCACGATCACGACGGCCAGCCAGACGAGGCCGGAGTCGACGGTGGCCAGCAGGACGTACAGCTTGGCGAAGAAGCCGACCGTCGGGGGGATGCCGGTCAGGCTCAGCATGAGCACCGCCATCGCGCCGGCGCGCCAAGGCGCCCGCGAGGCGAGGCCGGCGAATGAGTTGAGGCCGCCGAAGCGGGTCGTGTCACGTTGGAGCATCGCCACCACGGCGAAGGCTGCGATATTCATGACCGCGTAGCCGAAGAGGTAGAAGAGGACCGATTGGATGCCCTGCGCCGCGGTCTCGTCATCGGGGGCAGCCGCGTACGCCGCCAGCCCGGCCATGATGTAGCCGGTGTGCGCGATGCTCGAGTAGGCGAGCATCCGCTTCACGTTCGTCTGGGTCAGGGCCACGATATTGCCCACCGTCATCGTCAGCACGGTGAGCACCAGGAAGATCGGCAGCCAATCCGCGCTCAACGGGGCGAGCGCCTCGGCGAAGATGCGGATGAGCAACGCGAACGCGCCGATCTTCGGCCCCACCGACAGGAACCCGGTGATCGGCGTCGGCGCGCCCTGGTAGGCGTCCGGCGTCCAGTAGTGGAACGGGACCGCGGCGATCTTGAAGGTGGCGCCGACGGTCAGAAAGCCGATGGCCACGAGCATCCCGGCGTTCATCTGCCCCTCCACCGCCGCCGCGATGCCGTCGATGCTGGTCGTGCCGGTCAGCCCGTACGTCCACGCCGTCCCGAACAGGAGGATCGCGCTCGCGAAGCTGCCGAGCAGGAAGTACTTCAGCCCACCCTCGTTGCTGTACCGATCTGTCTTGTGGAGGCCGGTCAGCAGGTACGACGGCATCGTCATCAGCTCGAGGCCCAGGAACAGAGTGATGAGGTCGCTGCTCGAGGCCAGCACGCACATGCCGATCAGCGCGCTGATGAGGATCGTGTGGAACTCGCCGAGCGGGATGCGTCGCACGACCAGGTACGCCGGCGCGAAGAGGGCGGACAGGATGCCGGTCACGATCGTCGCGCCCTTGATGAAGATCGAGAGGTCGTCGACGACGTAGTAGCCCTCGTAAATCGTCTCGTTCGTGCCCCACACGAGGAAGAGGGCGGCCCCCGCGACGAGCAGCCCGAACACGGTCAGCGGCGTCAGCAGCCACTTGCTGCCGCGCGGCAGGAAGAGGTCGACGGTGATGACGACGAGCAGCAGGACCGTGAGCACCAGCTCCGGCAGCAGCGGGCCGAGGCCCTCGATCAGCTCCATCGGTCAGCCACCCCTCACCACAGCGGCCCGAAGAAGCTCGTGAGGCCCGCGCCGTTGACGGCCTCGACGATGCGGTCGACCGGCACCTCGATCATCTCGAGCACCGGCCCCGGATAGACCCCGAGGAGCACGACGAGCACGACCAGCGGCGAGAGCGACACCCACTCGCCGCGGCTCATGTCGCGCAGCGACGGCCAGAAGCGGCGCATCCAGTCCGACGGCACGGCGAAGAAGGCACGCTGGAACATCCAGAGCATGTAGACCGCACTGAGGATGACGACGATCATCGCGATCGCCGCCACCCAGCCGTTGTACGCGAAGGCGCCCAAGACGACGAGAAACTCACCGATGAACCCGCTCAAACCCGGCAGCCCGATCGAGGCGAAGGTGAACAGCCCGAACATCGCGGCGTAGGCCGGCAGCCGCGCGTTGAGCCCGCCCATGTGCGCGATCTCGCGGTCGTGCGTCTGCTCGTAGATGATCCCGACCAGGAGGAACAGCGCGCCGGTGGTGATGCCATGGCTGATCATCTGGAAGATCGCGCCCTGCAGACCCTGCACGTTGAAGACGAACGCGCCGAGCATCACGAAGCCCATGTGGCTGACGCTCGAGTAGGCGACGAGCTTCTTCATGTCCGGCTGCACCATGGCCACCAGCGCGCCGTAGATGATGGCCACCAGCGCCAGGCCGATGATGATCGGTGCGAATGACGCCGACGCGTCCGGCAGCAGCGGCAGGTTGTAGCGGAGGAACCCGTAGCCGCCGAGCTTGAGCAGCACCCCGGCGAGGATGATCGATCCGGCCGTTGGCGCCTCGACGTGGGCGTCGGGCAGCCACGTGTGGAGCGGCCACATCGGCACCTTGATGGCGAAGGCCAGGAAGAACGCGATGAAGGCGAGGGCCTGGAGCGTGTCGGTGTAAGCGAAGCCTCTCAGGGCCTCGTAGCTGAACGTGAACGGGTTACCGGCCGATGCGTGCGCGATCGCCACGGCCAGGATGGCGACGAGCATGAGCAGCGACCCGACCAGGGTGTAGATGACGAACTTCACCGTGGCGTAGATGCGAGCTGGGCCGCCCCAGATGCCGATGAGGAAGTACATCGGGAAGAGGCTGACTTCCCAGAAGACGTAGAAGAGGAACAGGTCGAGGCTCACGAAGACGCCGATCATGCCGACCATCAGCAGCAGCATCACCGCGTAGTAGGCCTTCACCCTGGTCTGGATCGGCTCCCAGCTGTAGACGATCGCCACCACGCTCAGCAGCGTCGTCAGGATGACGAGCACCACGCTGATGCCATCGACCCCGAGCGTGTAGCGCATGCCGAAGAACTCGATCCACGGCAGGTCCTCGCGGAACTGGAACTCCGCGCCGCTCGGGTCGTAGCCGAGCAATACCAGGCTGAGCACGAGGGTGGCAAGCGAGGCCAGGAGCGCGATCCAGCGGATGGCGGTGTGGGCGCTGCCCGGGATGAACAGTAGCAGCAGCGCGCCGAGCGCCGGCACGAAGACGATGGCCGTCAGGAGGGGGAAGTCGGTCACCGCACCACCGTCGCGTAGACGAGCAGGACGATCGCCAACCCGGCCGCGATCCCGAGCCCGTAGTTCTCGACGCGGCCGGTCTGGACCTTGCGCAGTGCGCCGCCGATGCGGCTCGCCAGCCAGCCGGTGCCGTTGACGATCCCGTCGATGACCTTCGCGTCGAACCACCACAGTGCGTTCGCCACGATCACGCCGCCGCGGGCGAAGACGAGCTGGTAGATGTCGTCGATGTAGTACTTGTTCACGCTGGCGCGGTACATCCCCGGGCCGAGGCCGAGTGGGAAGCGCTCGACGAAGCGCTGGGGCAGGCTCGGTTCGCGCACGTAGAACCGATACGCCAGCCAGATGCCGGCCACGGCCACGAGCGCGCCGGTGGTGAGGAGCACCCCGCCGCTGCCGAGCAGCTGGAACTCGGGGTGGCCGCTGTCGGCGATCGACCCGGGCAGGACGCCGGCGTGCGCCTCCTCGGCGACCAGGAACACCTCGTGGAGCCAGGTGTGGATGAGCCCGCTCTCGGGCGGGATGCCGAGGAGGAGGCCGACGAAGATCGTCGGGACGGCAAGGATCGCGAGCGGCGCGACCATCGTCGGCGCGCTCTCGTGGACGTGCTTCCAGACCTCGCGTGGCCCGCGCCACTCGCCCCAGAACGTCATGAAGATCATGCGGAACGTGTAGAAGGCGGTCATCAGCGCCACGATCACGCCGACGACGTAGAAGACGAGGTAGCCGCGGTTGAACGTCTCGGCCAGGATCTCGTCCTTGCTGAAGAAGCCGGCGAGGATCGGGATGCCGGCGAGGGCCAGCGAGCCGATCACCATCGTCACGTACGTCCAGCGCATCGGCACGCGCAGGTTGCCCATGAAGCGCATGTCCTGCTCGCCGCCGGCGCCGTGGATGACCGAGCCGGAGCCCATGAACAGCAACCCCTTGAAGAAGCCGTGGCTGACGAGGTGGAAGATCGCCGATGCGAAGGCCCCGACGCCGAGGGCCATGAACATGTACGCCAGCTGGCTGACCGTCGAGTAGGCGAGGACCTTCTTGATGTCGTTCTGCGTCAGCGCGATGGCCGCGGCGAGGACTGGCGGTGAAGGTCCCGATCGTGGCGACCACCAGCATCGCGGTCGGCGCCTCGGCGAAGATCGGGTTGGCGCGGGCGACCATGTAGACGCCGGCGTTGACCATCGTCGCGGCGTGGATGAGCGCCGACACCGGGGTCGGGCCCTCCATCGCGTCGGGCAGCCAGACGTGCAACGGGAACTGGGCGGACTTGCCGACGGCGCCGGCGAACAGGAGGAGGGCGATGATCGTGACCGTGCCCTCGTCCAGTGTGCCGATCCGCTCGAAGACCTCGCGGAAGCTCAATGTCCCGAGGTTGACCCAGATCATCATGATCCCGAGGCCGAACCCGAGGTCGCCGATGCGGTTGACGACGAACGCCTTCTTGGCTGCGCCGGCCGCCGAGGGCTTCTTGTACCAGAAGCCGATGAGCAGATAGCTGCACAGGCCGACCGCCTCCCAGCCGACGTACAGCATCAGGAAGTTGTCGCCCAGGATCAGCAGCAGCATGCTGAACATGAACAGGTTCAGGTAGGCGAAGAAGCGCCAGAAGCCCCGGTCGCCGTCCATGTAGCCGATCGAGTAGACGTGGACGAGGAACCCGACCGTGCTGACGACGAGCAGCAGCATCGCGGTCAGGGCGTCGACGAGGAAGCTCACCTCGACCCGGAAGTCGCCCGACACGATCCACTCGTAGACAGTGACCTCGTACTCGTTCTCGCCGAAGATGACGTTGGCGAAGACGATCATCGAGATGATCCACATCAGTCCGACGAGCCCGGTCGGGATGATCCAGGACCGATAGCGCGGCCGCTCCGCGCCCGGCGTGACGTGCCCGGCCTGGCCGAGCCCGTCGTTCAGGTCGGGCGGGATGACCCCGGCGGCTCCCTCGGCGTTGGCGAGGTCGTCCGCATGGCCGGCATGCGGGCTCGTGGCCTGCTGCTCCTCCTCGGTCGGGATCTCGCGGAAGCTTGAGTCGTCCACCGGGCCGTGGCCGTGGGCGTCATCGGTCTCGTGGTGGTCGTCGTGGTCTTGATGGCCATGGCCGTGGACGGGGACGCGGTCGAGACGCGGGCCGACGAGGATGGCGAAGAGGAACCCGATCAAGGGCAGCGCGGGGATGAGGGCGATCAGGAGGTCGATGGACATTCGGCCTCTATTCCTTCAGGTCGGCGTACTGGTCGACCTCGGCGGTCTGGCGGGTGCGGATGATCGCGATGACGAGCGCCAGGCCGACGGTCACCTCGGCGGCGGCGACGGCCATGATCATCAGCGCGAAGACCGCGCCGGCGTTGGAGGCCGGCGGCAGGAACGCGTTGAAGGCCACCAGGCTCAGGTTCACCGCGTTGAACATCAGCTCGATGCTGATGAGCATGAGGATCGCGTTGCGTCGCGCCATGAAGCCGAACGCGCCGATCGCGAAGAGCAGCGTCGAGACGATCAGGTAGCCCTCGAGGCCCATCGGTCAGTTCGCCCGCTCGTCTTCTTCCGGCCGGCGGGCCAGGTAGATGGCACCGATGATCGCCACCAGCAGCAGCAGGCTGATGATCTCGAACGGCAGCGCGAACTCGGTGAAGATGGCGTTGGCGATGTCCTCGACCGCGGCGGCGGCGGCCTCGGCGGCGGCGGGCCAATCGGTCTGGATGACGGCCCAGCCGACGAGGCCGATGAGGGCCAGCGAGATGACCACCGCGATCGGCACCTGCCGATGGAACGGTGCCGGCAGGTTCGCGTCACCGGCCTGGGTGAGCATGATCGCGAAGAGGATCAGCACGCTGATCGCGCCGAGGTAGATGAGCACCTGCGCGGCCGCCACGATCGGCGCGCCGAGCAGCGCGTACATGCCGGCGAGGGACCCGAAACAGACCATCATCGCCACGGCCGAGTGGATGATGTTGCGCAGCGTGACGACGGCGAGTCCGGCTCCCACGACACCGATGGCGAGCAGGAAGAAGAGGACGCTGGAGATGTCCAGGGTCGAGGGCTCCCTTCGAATTCGAGCGCACCTTGGCCCGCCCGGGGGCCGCGCCCGATTCTAGCGTAGCCGCCTCAGCGGGTGGGTCGCTCCCGGTCGGACATCTCGAGGATGTCGAGCATCGGCAGATCTCGCTGGTACTCGCTGAACTCGAACTCTGGGCCGCAGCGCAGGGCGTCGTACGGGCAGGCGTCTGCGCAGATGCCGCAGAAGATGCAGCGCGACACGTCGAGCTGGTAGGTCTCGAGGATGCGCGGGCGCGGCATGAGTGCGCCGACCGGGCAGGTCTCGGCGCAGCGGCCGCAGGAGACGCACGGGGTCTCGTTCAGGGAAACGAAGTCGGCGGTGGTGACGAGCGAGTCGAAGCCCTTGCCGATGAAGTCGTAGCAGCCGGCGCCGACGATGTCCTTGCAGACCTGGGCGCATCGGCCGCAGTCGATGCAGCGTGAATAGTCGCGCAGGATGAACGAGTGGGTCTCGTCGCGGCCGTAGCCGTGGTTGAGGCCGACGTACGGGTTGTCCTGGATCGAGCGCTCGTCGATCGCCATGTTCAGCGTCGTCTCGTACTCGATCGCGGCCTCGCGCAGGTCACAATGGCCGATCGCCTCGCACGTGCACTGCAGGCAGCGTGATGCCTCGGCCATGGCCTGGTCGCCGGTGTAGCCGAACTCGTACTCGTCGAAGTTGCCGCGCCGCTCTTCGGGGCCGAGCTTGCCCATCACCGCCTGGGGCTCCTTCACATCATCGGTGAAGGGGACGATCGTGAGGAAGTTCGGCTGCGGCTCGGTGACGATACGCCGCACCTGCGGGTCGTCGAGGTCGTGGCCGCGCAGCCAGTAGTCCATCGCGTACGAGGCGCGGCGACCCTCACCGATGGCCTCGACGACCGTGGTCGAGCCCGTCCGCACGTCGCCCGACGCGAAGACCTTGGGCAGATCGGTCCGGAAGATGTGCTCCTCGGACTCGAGCGTCCCGCGGCGCGAGACGACGAGCTGCGAGCGGATCTCCTCCGGCTCGGACTCGATCCAGCTCAGATCCGGGCCCTGACCGATGGCGGCGAGCACCGTGTCGCACTCGATGATGAACTCCGTGCCCTCCATCGGCTCCGGCCGGCGGCGGCCCTTTTCGTCCGGCGTGCCGAGCTTCATGCGCTGGAACTCGACCCCGGTCACCGTGTTGTTCTCGTCCGTGACGATCCTCGTCGGCGCGGCCTGGAAGATGACCCGCGCGCCTTCCTCGATCGCCTCGTGCACCTCGTCCTGCGACGGCATGTCCTTCAGGTCACGGCGATACACGATGGTGACCTCGGCCGAGCCCTGGCGGACGCTCGTCCGCGTGCAGTCGATGGCGGTGAACCCGCCGCCGATCACGACCACGCGCGCACCCTTCAAGCGAGGGATCAGCACACCACGCGTCGAGTTGTAGAGGTTCTCCAGCGCGTTAACGACGCCGTGCGCATCCTCACCAGGGATCCCTAGTTCGTTCGAGCGATAGCAGCCGGTTGAGATATAGACGGCGTCGTAATCGGGCAGCACGTCCGCCAGGTGGAAGTCCCGCCCGAGGCGCATGTTCGGCTTGAAGGTCGCGCCGAGCTCCCAGACGTGGTTGAGCTCGCGGTCCATCCATCTGTTCGGCAGCCGATACTCGGGGATCCCGTACCGAAGCATCCCGCCCTGCTCGGGCTCCGCCTCCAGCACGTCGCAGTGGTGCCCGCGCAGCTGCAGGTAGTACGCAGCGGCCATGCCGCCGGGGCCGGCGCCGATGATGGCGACCCTGCGCCCGGTGTCGGGTTCCTTCGGCCACGGGATCGGGGCGGGGGCATCGACCTCCAGGACGCGGTCGGCGCAGTACCGATGCGAGTCGCGGATGGCGATGGCGGTGTCGACCTCCTCGCGCCGGCAGTGATCCTCGCACGGTGCGGGGCAGACGCGGCCGAGGATGGCAGGGAACGGCAGCGAGCGCTTGAGGATACGCGTCGCCTCCTCCCAGTTGCCAAGGGTGTTCTGCTTGAGGTAGCCGGGGATGTCGACGCGCGTCGGGCACTTGAACTGGCACGGCGGCAGGCAGTAGGCGTCGTGGTCGCTGAAGATGAGCTCGAGGACCATGCGCCGGTTCTCGATGACCCGGTCGGAGTGGGTGGTGATGACCATCCCGTCGGCGATCTGGGTGCCGCACGAGATCGGCGTGTCATCGCTGCCCTCGACCTCGACTGCGCAGATCCGGCACGCGCCGTACGGCGCCAGCTTCGGTTCGTAGCACAGCGTGGGGATCTCGATCCCGAGCACCCGGCAGGCCTGGAGGATGGTCTGCCCCTCCTCGGCCTCGACCTGCTGCCCGTTGATCGTGACACTGACCTTCCGCGTGCCGGGCACCATCGGCCACAGCGGCGTGTAGTCGGTGATCCGACCGTCGCCGGTGCCGGTCCCGCTGCCGTTGCCTGCCGCGTGGCCGTTTGTCGTGCCGAAGCTCATCGGTTCCTACTCTAGCCCCGCCGGCTCGAGGCCGGGCAGCGGCTCAAGGAGCGGCGGGACCTCGACGACGCGGCAGGCGCCGGCCAGGCACTCTCCGCGCTCCGCGTGCGCGCGGTACTCGTCGGGGAAGCGCTCAAGGGTGGTGAGGATCGGGTTCGGCGCCAGGCGCTCGAGCTTGCAGAGGGCCGTGTCGCTCATCTTGCGCGACAACTCGCGCAACATGATGAAGTCGTTCGGCCGTGGCGTGGCGGTCAGGATGCGGTCGAGGCCCTCGACCAACCGCTTCGTGCCGATCCGGCACGGCACCGCCTTGCCGCAGGCCTCGCGCGCGCTGAAGTCGACGAAGAACCGCGCCGAGTCGACCATGCAGGTGGCGGTATCGGTGATGAGGACCGATCCGGAACCGATGATGGCGCCGGCCTTCTCGAGTGGCTCGTAGTCGTACGCCAGGGTCAGCTGTCCGACGTCGATGGCGCCGCCGCCGGGTCCGCCGACGAAGACCGCCTTCGTCGACCCGGTGGCCCCACCGGCCATGCCGATGAGGTCGAGCAGGCTGGTGCCGAGCGGGACCTCGAGCAGTCCCGGCTCCATGACCCGGCCCATGATCGTCACGATCTTCGTGCCCTTGCTGGCGTCGCTGCCGACGGTGGCGAACGCCTCCGGAGAGTGGGAGCCGATCCAGGCGACGTGGGCCAGGGTCTCGGCGTTCTGCACGACCGTCGGCGCGTCCCACAGGCCGGTCGTGGCCGGGTACGGCGGACGGATTGCCGGCATGCCACGGTCCCCGGCCAGCGCGTGGAGCAGGGCGGTCTCCTCGCCGGCCACGTAGGCGCCGGAGCCCTCCCACACGCTGAGCTGGACGCTGGTATCGGTGCCGAGCACGAGATAGCCGGCGAGATGCGCATCGGTCGCCTCGGTCACGGCGTGTCGAAGGCGCTCGATGGCGTCGGTCCAGTCGCGCCGCACGGCCACGATCGCCTCGCTCGCGCCGACCGCGTACGCAGCGATCAGCAGCCCTTCGACGACGAGATGCGGATTGCCCTCGGCGAGCGCGCGATCGCCGAGGGAGCTGGGGTCGGCGCCCATGAGGTTGGCGACCACGATCTTGCGGTCGGCGGCGGTGGCGCGCGCGACGCGCCACTTCTCGGCGGTCGGGAAGCCGGAGCCGCCGCGGCCGCGCAGGCCGGCCGCCTCGATCTCGTCGATCACGTCCTCCGGCGAGAGGTGCGTGATGGCGCGCCTCAGGCCGCCGTAGCCGCCGTGCTCGCTGTAGCTGGCGAGGCTGCCCGGATCGACGCGGCCGATGTCGGTCAACACCCGACGCTCGCCGGCGCCGAGGATCCGGATCTGGGGCGAGATCGCGCCGGCCATCAGCTGCGGGCGCTCGCGGTTGCTCGGGCAGCGGCCGCCTGTCGCTCGCTGACGATATGACGTGCCTTGGCGGCGTCGACCGGTCCGAAGACCAGCGTGTCGACGCGGATGGCCGGGCTGATCGCGCCGGCCCCGACGTCGGTCGCAAGCTCAAGGCTCCACTCCCCGTCGGGCGTCTCCTCGCCGGCGCGGATGCCAAGCTCCTCCTCGATGGCGGCGCGCACCCCCTGGCCGCCGGAGAAGCGGCACGCGGCGCAGTCGCAGATCGTGACGACGTGGCCGGCGGCCGGGAGCAACCGGAAGCCGCCGAGGCCGGCGGCGCCGAAGACCTGCGCCCAATGAATGCTCATCCGGTCGCTGACGCGGCGCAGCGCGCGCTCGGGCAGGTAGCCGTATCGGTCCTCGATGGCGCGGAAGATCGCGACGAGGGCCTCCGGCCGGCCGCCGAAGGCATCGATCGTCTCGTCCACCCAGGGCGTGTCGATCGTCTCGTCCCAGCGTGCCGGGTTGCGCATCGGTCTGGCGGGTTGGCCGGCGCGGCGGTAGGCGTTGGCGTCCTTGCGCTCGTCGTAGATCTCCGGCATCCCGTAGCGGATCCGATTGCCCTGCGAGTCGAAGCCGCTCATGTCGATCGCCTCGACCGGGCAGACCTGCGCGCACTGGAAGCAGACCTCACACTTGTGCTCGCCGAACGGGTCGTAGATGAGGTCCAGGCGGCCGCGCCAGCGGTCGGGGATCGGTGGGCGCTCTTCCGGGTACTGCTGGGTGACCTTGGGCGCGAAGAAGTTGCGGAAGGTCGTGACCATGCCCTTGGCGATGCCGACGCCGGGAAAAGCCATCGGTCAGACCCCCTGAATGTCGAAGGCGACGACGATGATCGCCGTCACGAACAGGTTGACGAGGGCGAGCGGCAACAGCACCTTCCAGGCCACGCCCATCAGCTGGTCGACGCGGACGCGGGGCAGCGTGCCGCGCAGCCAGACGGCAATCGCCACGAAGATGTAGGTCTTGAGGAAGAACCAGAAGATGCCGTAGAGCGTGCCGACGAAGCCGCCCAGCTGTGCGGGGAGCGGCCATGGCGCCAGCCAGCCGCCGAAGAAGAGCGTGATGAGGATGCCGCTCATGATGAACAGGGCCACGTACTCCGCGAAGAAGAAGAACCCGAAGCGCATGCCGGAGTACTCGGTGAACGGCCCCGCCACCAGCTCGGAGTCGGCCTCGACCATGTCGAACGGGGTGCGGTTGATCTCCGCCAGGCTGGCGACGTAGAAGATCGCCAGGCCGACCGGCTGCCACCACAGCAGCCAGCCGTGGTCCAGCTGCCAGGCGATCAACTCGCTGAAGCTGAGCGTCCCGGCCAGCACGACTGCCCCGACGATGGACAGCGTGAGCGGGATCTCGTAGCTGACCATCTGGGCCGCGCTGCGCAGCCCGCCGAGCAGCGAGTACTTGTTGTAGCTCGCCCAGCCGGCCACGAGCAGGCCAACGACCGAGAGGCCGAGGACGGCGAAGAAGTAGACGATGCCGATGTTGAAGTCCGCGGCGATGGCGCCGGGGGCGAAGGGCATGACGATCATGCTCATCGCGGCGGCCATGTAGACCATCCACGGGGCGAGGGTGAAGGTACCGCGGTCGGCCTGGTCGGGGACGGTGTCCTCCTTGGCCAGCACCTTGAAGCCGTGAATCGTGCTCTGGAACATCCCGCGCGGGCCGATCCGATTCGGCCCGAAGCGCAGCGCCAGCTGAGCGATGATCTTCATCTCCATCTGGATGATGACGAAGGCGGTCGGCACGGTGAGCAGCAGGATCAGCGTCGTCGCCAGTACGAAGCGGCCGAGGCCGAGTAGCAGTTCCCAGTCCATCGGCTACTTGTCCACCCCGCCCATGACCGGGTCGAGGCTGGCCATGACGGCCATCGTGTCGGCCACCAGCCGGCCGGGCATGAGCTTCGGCATCGCCTGGAGGCTGATGAAGCTGGGGTCGCGCATGCGGAACCGATACGGGTTCGGGCCGCCGTCGCTGATCGCGTAGACGCTGTAGAGGCCGCGGGGAGACTCGATCGCCGCGTACGCGCGCCCGGGCTTCGGCCGGATGATGCCCGGCACCTGGGCCTGCACCGGGCCGTGCGGCATCTTGTCGACGATCTGGTCGATGAGGTGAATGCTCTGCTTGATCTCGGCGATGCGCTGGAGGTAGCGCGCGTACGAGTCGCCGCTCGTCTGGGTGATGATGTCGAACTCGAGCTCGGGATAGATCGAGTACGGGTGGGCCTTGCGCACGTCGAACGGCACGCCCGAGGCGCGCAGGTTCGGCCCCGTCACGCCGAGGCTGATCGCCTCGTCGCCGGTCAGCGTGCCCATGCCCTTCGTCCGCGCGGTGAAGATCTCGTTCTCCGTGATCATCCACTCGTTCATCTCGATGTTCTTCAGCACGTGCCCGCGCCACGTCCCGAGCCGGCTGAGAAACTCGTCGTTCGTGTCGAAGTTCACGCCGCCCACGCGGAAGAAGTTGAAGAGCATTCGCTGACCGCTGATCGCCGACAGCATCTCGACGATCTCGTCGCGGTTGATGAAGCTGTACAGGATCGGCGTCAGGCCGCCCATGTCGAGCGCAAGGAAGCCCATCATCAGGCTGTGGCTGAAGATCCGGTTGAGCTCGACGACGAGCGCGCGGATGTACTCGGCCCGCGGAGGAGCCTTCACGCCGTACAGCTTCTCGAACGCGATCGCCGGCGCATGCTCGTTGTGCATCGTCGCCAGGTAGTCCATCGGGTCGACGTAGGTCAGGACCGTCGTATACGTGGCGTTCTCGCACAGCTTCTCGATGCCACGGTGCAGGTAGCCGAGCACCGGGTCGATGTCGACGATGACCTCGCCGCGTACCTTGACGACCAGACGCATGACGCCGTGGGTCGAGGGGTGCTGCGGACCCATGTTGATGAGCATCTCGCCCTCGCCGAGCGTGTACACCTCGCGCTCGCGCTCGGTCTGCGGGGGGCGGTCCGGGATGCCGACCTGCTCGAACCCGGCGTACTCCGCCGGCTCGCGGTGGAGCGGCTGCAGGCCGGCGACGGCGCGCAGGCGGTCCTCTTCGGCGCGGTCGAGGTCGATGGGGTCCGGGATGCGGACCTCGGGGTCGGTCTTCGTCATCGCGGGCGGCTCTCGTCGGCGTCGGTGGTGCCGGCCTCGACGGTGGTGGAGCGCTGGGCGGCGGGAGCGGAGGCCGCGGGGGTGGCGCGGAATCGGTTGAGATCCCACGTCTCCGGGCGCTCGAGCGGGTTCACGCCATGCGCCGACGAGTCGGCGGCGTCGTCGGGCAGGACGAAGTCCCTGCGCTGGGGGAAGGACCGATAGTCGGGCGACATGTAGATCCGTCGCAGGTCGCGATTGCCCTCGAAGACGATGCCCATCATGTCGTACATCTCGCGCTCGTGGAACATCGCGCCTTCCCACATGTGGGTGATCGTCCGGATCCGCGGGTCGGCGCGATCCACGCGGGCGCGGACGCGCAGCCACGCCGGATGCTTCCAGCTGAACAGGTGGTAGACGACCTCGAAGTGCGCGTCGACGCCGTAGTCGACCGCCGCCTCGTCGGCGAGCATGAAGAACGCGAGGTCCGGATCGTCGCGCAGCGTCGTCAGGACCTCGATGTTGCGTGCGCCGTCGATGCTGAACTCGACGGCGTCCTCGTCGGTCCAGAGGTCGCGCAGGTCGGAGCCGAGCCGCTCGTTCAGCGTGCGAACGAGCGCGCCGGCCGCGGCGGGAGCGGTCAGCGGACGTCTCCTTCCCAGCGCATCCGCTGCGGGCCGCGATCGACGTACGTGGGCCACTGTCCGCGGCGCTCCTTGACCAGCTCGTGGAGCTTCAGCATCCCGTAGATGAGGCCCTCCGGGCGCGGCGGGCAGCCCGGGACGTAGACGTCGACCGGCATGACGCGGTCGACGCCCTGGACGACCGAGTAGGAGCGCTTGAAGCGGCCGCCGGACGTCGTGCACGTGCCCATCGCGACGCACCACTTCGGCTCGGGCATCTGCTCCCACAGCCGGACGAGCGGGCCTGCCATCTTCGTCGTCAGCGTCCCGGCGACGATCAGCACGTCCGCCTGGCGCGGCGAGGCGCGGAATGGAAACATCCCGAATCGGTCGATGTCGTTCACGCTGGTAGCGGTCGACATCATCTCGATCGCGCAGCAGCTCAGGCCGCTGAGCAGCGGCCACAGCGAGTTCGCGCGGATGAGGTCGAGGACGTAGTCCGCCTTGGTTGGGATCACCTCGAGGAGGCCGTGGAAGCCACCCTGTGGGTGCTCCTCCATGCCGAACTCGCGGAGCAGCGCGTCGTCCGCTCCGGCGTCCGGGATGATGATCGAGCCGTCGCCGATATCGGTCCGTGCCAGCTCGGTGGTGGTGGGGGTGGGGTCGGTCGGTCGGTCTACTGCCATCGCAGGTCACCCTTCTTCCACGCGTAGAACTCGCCGAACATGAGGATCGCAAGGAAGATGCCGATGAGCACGATCCCCTGGAACTCCAGCTCTCGCACCGTGATGGCCCACAGGTAGACGAAGATGATCTCGACGTCGAAGGCCACGAACAGCAGGGCGTAGAGGTAGAAGGCCAGCCCGAAGCGGCTCCACGTGTCACCGATGGTGTCCACGCCCGACTCGTACGGCAGGCCCTTCTGGGGCCGTCGCCGCCGATGGGTGATCAGCCAGCTGAACAGGATCGTGCCGAAGACGAAGGTCGTCGCCGCGAACCCGAAGCCGATGACGTAGAGCAGTCCGGTGTGATCCATTTCCACTCCGGTACCACGCGCGGTATCCATGCGGGCCACGCCGGCCCGCGGTTTGGTTCAGTCTTGTTCGAGGCGAGGCGCTCTCGCCTCGAATACAGTCTAGCAGCCGACCCCCTGAGCGTGGCTCGCGCTTGCCGTGCGGGGATGTGGGCGGGGTGTCGCATTGAGGAGGCCTATCAGCCGCTGACCTGTTGGATTGCATCCTGATGAGTGCCTGGCGGCCATTGAGCGTCTCACACTGCCTCCTAATGGGTGCATTCGGCCATTTGAGCAGCCGATACGCCTCCTGGCCGATGCAACCGCGAATGGGAACTTCCGTCATCGGCCCTGCCAGGCGGCCGCCACGATCAGCCGCAGCCCGTCACTGACCAGCGCGTGCCCCCCGAACAGGAACGGGACCGATGCGCCCTTCGCCGCCTCGACCAGCTCACGCAGCCAAGGGGTCGCGACGCGCGAGGCGTCCCCGAAGTCGGAGGCGAAGCGCTCCTCCTCCGGCGGCCAGGCGTTCGCGTCGGCGGAACCGGCGACGGAGGCCATCAGCACCCGCGTGTCGAGCACGACCGCGTCCCCCAGTCTGCGCCAGCTCAGCGACGAGCTCGGCCGGCGAGGAGCGCGCCATCAGCGTCGCCAGGATCGAACGCGGCGCCGCGCCCGAGCCGCGCGCCGAGCGCATGCCGCGCTCCTCGACGAAGCAGCGGACGCGGCAGGCGGTCTCGGTCTCGAGCATCTGCCACGACGTTGTCGGGACGCGGCCGGCGACGACCAGCTCGACGGACCGGTCGCGGATCACCGCCCCGAGGGGATTCAGGTGCGGCACCTCCAGCGGTCGGTCGCCGGGCAGGCGCGCCATCTCGAGGAAACCGCTCAGGGCGCCATCCAGCGCACGCGTTCCGTCCAGGCGCGTCGCCAGGCGCAGCAAGGCGAGGTCGAGGGTGGTGTCGACGTCGAAGCGGGGCCAGTCAGCGCCGGCAAGCTCCCGCCACTCCCACCCGGCGTCGTTGAGCGCTCGCGGTGCCGCGTTGTCGCTCTCGCTGCCCTCCAGTGCGGCCAACGCCCGATCCAGATCGCCGGCGACGACGAACGCATCGGCGCTGAAGCGGTTGTTCGCGACGACCTCGCCCGGAGTGGGCGAGAGCAGCGCGTCAAGGCCGGCGTCGTCGAGCAGCGCCAGAGCACCCGCGCCGGCGTAGCCGATGGCGTCCACTTTCGCGCCGTCGAGCGCCCGACGCGCCCCGGCCACGAACCAGGGTCCCCACGCAAACGCGCCGTCGGTGGGTGCCTCGAACGGGAGCTCGGCCACCGCCGCGCCGAGGCGGCCGAGCCGATGCGACAGTTCCGCCGCCAGCAACCGCTGACCCTCGGCCGCCACGGCGGCATGCGAACCAAACGGCTGGCCGGTGTCCGGCGTGGCCACCAGCACCAGCGGCGCGGGCCGTTCAGGCATCCACGGTCCCGGCGGCGGCATCGGTCTCGAGCAGGCGATGCAGCTGCTCGAGGTGCATGCAGTCGTGGATGCCGAGGAAGAGGAGCCAGTCGCCGCAGCGCAGATGGCCGATGAGCGGGTGATCCATGCCGCAGCGCTGGCGTTCGTGGCCGTCGATCCGGGCCGCGGCCTCGCGGATCGCGCGCCGCGACTTGTCGAGCAGCGTCAGCAGCTCGTCGCGGGTCGCATCCGGTCGACCGGGAATGGAGGGCGTGACCACCGGAGCGCGCTCCTTCGGCCACTCCACGCCCCCGCCATCGAGTGCCGCCCAGGTCCCCAGGAAGCGCCGCGCGGCGGTCGTGTGCGCGAAGGCCTGGGCCACGTTCCAGTCCTCCTCCCCTCCCGGCGCGCGCAGCAGCCGCTCCGGCATGGCGCGAAGGACCGCCTCGAGCGCGTCGCCGACGACCTCCTGCTGGGCGAGGATCCGCGGCGTGCCGCCTTCGTGAACCCGGTCGCGGAGCTCACGGCGCAGCGCCCTCAGGCCGGAGAACGAATTATCGAGCGCGCGCCAGCACGCGACGACGTCGGGCGCATCGGTCTCGAGGGTGGTGAGCCAGGGCGGCGTCGCCGCGTTCACTACAGCCGCTCGAAACGCTCCACGGGCAGCACGAAGACGGTGGCTCCGCCGACCTCCACCTCGACCGGGTAGGGCATGTAGAACTCGCCCGGCTCCATGATCGGCGGCATCGGGTTCACGAACTGCTTGCGCGAGTGGCAGTTCGCGCTGATGAGCTCGAGCACGGCGTCGACCTGGTTGTCCTCGACGCCGACGAGGATGGTGGCGTTACCCTGCTTGAGAAACCCTCCCGACGAGTTGACCCGAGTCGCGCGGTACTCCTTTTCGAGCAGCGCGTCCACCAGCGCGGCGGCATCCTCGTTGTGAACGATGGCGGTCACGAGCTTCATCGGGCGGGCTCACTCCTTCACGGCGGGCACGGCGACGGAACTCGCTCAGTATGGCGCAGGGGAGCGACCGAGGGCCACCCGCGCGGCGCCCCTCGGCTCGGTCCTCAGCGCGTGCCATCGAGCGCGTCCCGAGAGTGTTGCTCCCGGCTCGTCGCCGAGCGACGCCTATCGCGAACGGCGGCCCTCACGTTCACGGTTTTCGGCCCTGAGCGACGCGATTGCAGCGCAGCAAATAGCGCATCGAGACCTCGTTCGCGTTAGCGGTCGCTGAGTGGCGGATCACCCACGCTCGAGGCCGAGTGCCTCGGCCACGACCCCGCGGATGGCCTCGTCCGAAGCGTCAACCGACCCGGCGCCGTCGACGATCCGGAAGCGACCCGGCTCCTCCTCCGCCATCCGCAGGTACGCCGACCGCACCCGCTCGAAGAACGCAACCTCCTCGGTGTCCTCGAAGCGGTTCCACTCCTTGCGCCGGCGCGTCCGCTCCAGGCCCACGTCCACCGGCGCGTCGAGCAGGATCGTCAGGTCCGGTCGCAGGCCGCCGGTGGCGAAGTCCTGGAGGCGGCGCAGCTCGCCGGGGTCGTTGCCGTAGCCGGCGCCCTGGTAAGCCATCGACGAGTCGACGAAGCGCGCGCAGACCACCCACTCGCCACGCTCGAGCGCCGGGCGGATGACCCGCGCGACGTGCTGGGCGCGCCCGGCGGCGTAGAGCAGCGCGTCGGCGCGCGGGTCGAGGTCGTCGCTCATCCCGCGCATGTGGAGCACGATCCGCCGCACCTCCTCACCGAGGGGCGTGCCTCCCGGCTCCTGCGTCAGCACCGTCGCGACCCCGCGATCGAGCAACCACGCGGCCAGGTGCCGCGCCGCGGTGGTCTTGCCGCTCCCTTCGGGTCCCTCCAGGGTGATGAACCGACCGCGGCTCACGCCGGCGGAATCACGCTGGTCGCGACGAGCGCGAGCGCCACGAGCGCGAGGATGACGAGGACGACGACCCGCCCGACGCGCCCGCTCATTGCCAGCGTCCGCCGTCCTCGGGGATCAGCTCGACGCGTCGGTTCGGCTCCGACCCGCGCGACCGCGACATCAGCGCGTTGCGCTCCGCCATCTGATGCTGCAGCCGGCGGACGTAGGCGTTCTGCGGCGTCAGCTCGACCGGGCGACCAGAGGCCTGCACCAGGCCGATCGCCTCGGCCGTCTCGCGCAGCGCGGCCTCCTGTGGATCGGCCTCGAGGTCGAAGAGCGAGGCCAGCATGTTCTCCATCTGCAGTGTCGTGTTCGTCTTCAGCACGTAGATCGGCACGCCGTTCGACTCCGCGTCGCGGAGGGCGGCCGGCTTGCGCTTGTAGTAGTTGCGCAGGGTGACGACGGCATCGGCCTCGTCGAGGTCGCGGGCCACGTTGACCGGCACGCCCAGCTCGCGCACCGCCTGCTCGAGGCGCTTGCGGCTGACGCCGAACGCGAAGACGCTCATCGGCCGCTGCTGGCGAGCCCGCTCCGAGGGCGGGCGCTGGGCACCGATCGGCCGCTCGACCGTGGCGCGCTCGTCCATCCCCGACAGCGCCTGCTCAAGCTCGTGGCGAGGGTTGCGCTCCTCGGCGGCTGGTTCCCCCGCGATGCGCTCGCCCGGGAGGGTCCGCGCGCCGCGGGCTCCCGCTCCACCAGGCAGGGGACGCAGGCCGCGCTCGTATCGCGCGCCGGCGCTGCCGCGGCCGCTGCGGCCGAACGAACCGAACCCGCCCGCGGGCTCGAGGGGAGCGAAGGCCGGCGTGCCGCCCGCGGTCTCGCTGATGCGGTAGTCGTACTTCGTCGTGGCCCGCACGTGGCCGGCCCCGTCGCGCGAGCGCGACTCCGGCGGGACCATGTGCCCGCGCAGGATCGCGTCGACGGTCTCGGCCACGCTGCGGTGGACGATCACGTTGTTGCGCTCGACGATCTCGACGAGCACGTCGAAGGTCGGCGGCGCCTTGCGCTCGAGCACCGTCTTCTGCGTCCCGCGCCGCCGCGCCTCCTCGTCCCCGAGGGTCACCGGCTGGATGCCGCCGACGAGGTCCGATAGGGTCGGGTTCAACATCAGGTTGTCGAGCGTGTTGCCGTGGGCGGTGCCGACGAGCTGGACGCCGCGCTCGGCGATCGTGCGTGCCGCACCGGCCTCGAGCTCGGTCCCGATCTCGTCGATGACGATCACCTCGGGCATGTGGTTCTCGACCGCCTCGATCATCACCGCGTGCTGCTCGGTCGGCGTGCGCACCTGCATCCGCCGCGCGTCGCCGATCCCCGGGTGCGGGATGTCGCCGTCACCCGCGATCTCGTTCGAGGTGTCGACGACGACCACCCGCTTGCCGAGGTCGTCGGCCAGAACGCGCGCGACCTCGCGCAACATCGTCGTTTTGCCGACGCCCGGCCGGCCGAGGAGGAGGACCGACTGACCGCCCTCGACGATGTCGCGGATGATGTCGATGGTGCCGAACACCGCGCGGCCGATGCGGCAGGTCAGGCCTACCACTTTGCCGGAGCGGTTGCGGATGGCGCTGATCCGGTGAAGGGTGCGCTCGATCCCGGCCCGATTGTCGTCGCCGAAGACGCCGATGTGGTCGATGACGTAGCCGATGTCCGCATCGGTCACCTCGCGGTCGAGGAGGTCCTCCTCGCCGGTCGTGAACCGCGCCTCGGGATGTCGACCGAGGTCCATCACCACCTCGAGCAGGTCGGTGCGGTTGGCGACGGCGCTCAGGCGCTCCACGATCTCGGGCGGCAGCGCCGCCATGAGGGCGTCGAGATCGTCGGTCGTCTCGCGGCGTTCCACGTGTCGCTCCTTGCCTCTCCCTGGCTCGCTCAACTCCGGACCGGCACCATCGCCGGCTGGCGAACCTGCGCTCGCACCTCGCGGACCAGCATCGTGACCTTTCCGATCGGCTCGAAGCCGGTGGCCTCCGCGGCGCGCATGCCCGCCGACTCGTATGTTCGCACCGGCGACAGGATGCCCGCAGCGATCGCGTCGCGCCCGGTCTTCACGAGGGCGGCGCGCAGGAAGCGCCGGCCGTCGACGCCGTCGCGGACGAGGAAGCGAAGGTAGTGCGGCCCACCGCGGCACGCCCCGTACTGGGCGAAGCCGCCGGCGCGCTGCTCGGTCGGCTGGAGCCAGGCGTTGACCTCGGTGAAGTGGAGGACCGGGTTGAGCGCCGAGCGCGGCACGATCGCCTCGTGGCCGACCGCCTCCCAGTCGCCGGCGCTGTACCCCTCGAGCCGCGCGATCGCCGGCGGCGTCGCGTGGGTCCACAGGTCGAACAGGTGCCACGCGTCGGGCGCTCCGGCAGCCTGCAGGTCGAGCGTCTCGTCGCTGCCCTCCGCCCGCGGCGCGCTCTTCCCGTCGCGGCGGGTGATCGACCGGAACCACGAGCGCGGGCCCCGCTGCTGCTCCGGCGGGCGGTACCAGATCTCCTCCTGCGCGTAGGCCATGAAGCCGGCCTGCCCGAACAGCTCGAGGTTGTCGCGGACGTCGGCGCAGGCAGTGTGGAAGCGGGCGACGTCGTGGGTGGCTCCTTCCTCGACGAGCGCGCGGAGCAGGTCGAAGCGGATCTCGGCGGCCATCGGTCCCTCGGCGGCATCGAGCTCGGTGATCACCCAGTCGTCGCGATGCGGCTCCTCGATCGCTCGGCACGACCCGACCAGCTCGCCGCCGACCTCGGCCACGAGATGGACCGATGGCGCGCGCAGCGGCAGCCAGGACGGGATGAGCGTCGAAAGGCTGATGCGGTGCGCATCGGTGCTCGGCGCGGGCACGCCGAGGCTGCGGCGATGGGCGTCGCGGGCGGAATGGACGCGGCGCGACAGGTCGGCCAGCGCCTGGCGATCGGTCAGGCGCGCACTACGGATCGTCCGCTCGACCTCGATCACGCCGGGCGTCTCACGCCTCCCGAGATCATCTGCAGCAGGAGCCGATGCAGCCGCCGGTCACCGGTCAGCTCCGGATGGAATGCGGTGGCCAGCACGCGCCCCTGGCGTACGGCGACGGGATTCCCATCGGGATCGCGCGCCAGCACCTCGGCCTCGGGGCCGACGTCGGTCACCAGCGGCGCGCGGATGAAGACGCCGTGGAGCGGCTCGTCGCCGAGCTCAGGAACGTCGAGATCGGCCTCGAAGCTGTCGAGCTGGCGGCCGTAGCCGTTGCGCCGCAGCTCGATATCGAGGAGACCGAAGTACGGAGCATCGCCATCGGTCAGGCGATCGGCGAGCAGGATCATGCCGGCGCAGGTGCCCAGCACTGGCGCTCCGGCCGCGCTGAGCGCACCGATTGGGTCGCGCAGCCCGTAAGCATCGATGAGGCGGCGCATCGTCGTCGACTCGCCGCCGGGCAGGATGAGCGCATCGAGGTCGACGAGGTCGCGCGGCAGGCGAACCTCGATCGGCTCGGCACCGACGTCGCGGATAGCGGCCACGTGCTCGCGCACCGCGCCCTGCAGCGCCAGCACGCCGATCCTCGGCACGCGATCGGCACTCATCGGTCCGTCTACCAGCCGCGGATGGCGAGCCGCTCCTCCGGCGGGATCTCGCCCAACGAGGTGCCTCGCATCGGCTCACCCAGGCCGGTGCTCACCTCGGCCAGGATTTCCGGGTTGTCGTAGTGCGTCGCGGCCTTGACGATCGCCGCGGCGTAGCGCTCGGGGCTCTCGCTCTTGAAGATTCCGCTGCCCACGAAGACGGCCTCGGCGCCCAGCTGGCGCATGAGGCTCGCGTCTGCCGGGGTCGCCACCCCGCCGGCGCTGAAGTTCGGGACCGGCAGCGCGCCGAGCTCGGCGGTCTGCTTCACGACGTCGTACGGCGCGCGCAGCTCCTTGGCCGCCGCGAACAGCTCGTCCTCGCGCATCGACTGCAGCTGGCGGATGCCCTTCTGGACGGCGCGCATGTGACGCACGGCCTCGACGATGTCGCCGGTGCCGGCCTCCCCTTTCGTGCGAATCAACGCCGCGCCCTCACCGATCCGCCGCAGCGCCTCACCGAGGTCGCGGCAGCCGCACACGAACGGCACCCTGAACTGGTGCTTGTCGATGTGATGCTCCTCGTCCGCGGGGGTGAGGACCTCGGACTCGTCGATGTAGTCGACCTCGAGGCTCTCCAGGATCTGGGCCTCGGCGAAGTGACCGATGCGGCACTTGGCCATGACCGGGATGCTGACCGCCTCCTTGATCTCGGTGATCAGCTTCGGATCGCTCATGCGCGCCACGCCGCCGAACTTACGGATGTCGCTCGGCACGCGCTCGAGCGCCATGACCGCGACCGCGCCCGCGTCCTCGGCGATGCGTGCCTGATCGGCGGTCACGACGTCCATGATCACGCCGCCCGCGAGCATGCGGGCGAGCCCGACCTTGGTGGCCCACGTGGATCGTTCGATGGTCGTCATTCGAGGCCGCATTCTACTCTCGGCACGCTCGGACGCCCATTGGCGCCCCGTTTGCCGATGCCAATCCAATTGGCCTAGCGACCGCCGTTCCGCCCGGAATCGGCTCTTCCTCGGATGCCGGGCCATGCCGGTTGGCTTCACGACCGATTGAAGCGGCGTCATCGGTCCGTAGGCCAATCTGGTTGGCGCGCTGGCTATCCTGTACCGATGAAGCGCTCGATCGCCCTGCTCGCGCTGCTGGCCGTGGCCGGGTGCGCGATCACGAGTCGCCAGGCGACGACGGAGCTGCCGGGGACCTCGTGGACGCTCGTCGACCTCGACGGCGCCGAGCCCGTCGGGGAGACGCCGCCGAGCATCACCTTCACCGACGAGGGCAGCGTCACCGGCTCGACCGGCTGCAACACGTTCAATGGCGAGATCACGATCGACGGATCCGAGCTCAGCTTCGGCCCACTGGCCACGACTCGCATGGCCTGCGTCGACCCGGCCGCGAGCGAGCAGGAGCAGGCCTTCCTCGTCGCGATGGAGTCGGTGAGCGGCTACACGATCGACAGCGAGGGCCGGCTCGTGCTCGAGGGCGACGCGTCACTCACCTTCGAGGTCGCCGCCGAGGCCGAGTAGACGTCCCTCTGCGCCGGGGCCCGGTAGGGATCACCGTGCGATCCCGCACCTTGCGTGCGCCTCCCCGATCGCCGCGGTGTCGGGCCACCGCGCGGGCAGGCGGCGTGGACGTTGGTATGATCCGGCGCAGGAAGCGCACGAATGATGATCAACGCACCGGTCCTGGTCCTCAACCAGAACTACGAGCCGCTCAACGTCTGCGACATCAGGCGTGCCTTCCGGCTGCTCGGCGCATCGAAGGCCGAGCTGCTCGCGAAGAACCACCAGATGATCCATACGCCGACGATCGAGATCCCGGCGCCATCGGTCATCCGCCTCCAGCACCACGTAAAGCGGCCGCAGCCGCGAGTGAAGCTGAGCCGGCGCGAGGTGTTCAGCCGCGACCGTCACACCTGCCAGTACTGTGGCAAGGTCAGCCGCGACCTGACGATCGACCACGTCACGCCAAAGCACCGTGGCGGCCGCCACGAGTGGGAGAACCTCGTCGCCGCCTGCCGTCCCTGCAACCATCGCAAGGGCGGCAAGACGGTCACCGAGGCCCGCATGAGCCTGCTTCGCGAGCCGCGGGCGCCACGCGCCGACCTTCGCTACCTGTTCGGCAGCTACCTTGCCGATGAGCGAAACGACGGCTGGCGCACGTTCCTCTTCCTCGAGCCGCTCCGGCCGAGGCCGCCCGCTCAGGAGGCGCAGACCGCCTAGGCCGGCTGGGCCGCGCCCTCGCCGACGGCCATCGACTCGGCCACCTCGGGGTTGTCGAACTCCCAGATTGGTCGCACCTCGATGGCGCCGCCCCGCTTCGCGCCCGGGCATGCGGCGGCGAGCTCGAGCGCCTCGTCGAGGTCGCGCGCCTCGATCAGGTAGAAGCCGCCGAGCGCCTCCTTGGCCTCGATGAAGGGGCCGTCGGTGATGATCGTCTTGCCGTCCTCGACGCGCACGGTCGTGGCGGTCGGGTTCGGCTGGAGCGCCTCGCCGCCGAAGTAGATGCCGCGGTCTCGCAGCATCTGGGTGTACTCGGAGTACTCCTTCATGACCTGCGCCGCAACATCGGGCGGGGGCGGCTCGGGGGATGGATGGGCGGTCTCGGGGTCGACGATGAGGAACGCGTAGCGCATGGTCGGTACCTCCGGAAGCGTGCAGCGGCGCATGTGGCCGCTCCTGCCTTCAACGACGATCGGGATCAAGGCCGATCGACATCGGTCGCCGCCCCGCGGCGCAGTCCTAGTATGCGCGTCATGCCCACCGAGCTGGTCTACGAGAGCCTCCCCGATCGCGTGATCCACGTGCTCCGCACACTGACCGATGCCGGTCACGAGGTCGCGCTCGTCGGCGGGGTCGTGCGAGACCGGCTCCTGGGCCTCGCGCATCGGGGCGAGTGGGACGCGGCGACGGCCGCGCGCCCGGAGGAGGTGGTCGCCCTCTTCGACGGCGCGACCTGGGAGAACCGATTCGGGACCGTCACCATCGGCGCCGATCCGCAGGTGGAGATGACCTCGTACCGCGCCGAGGGGGCGTATCGCGACCGCCGCCGGCCCGATGAGGTGCGTTTCGGCGTCTCGCTGACCGAGGATCTTGGGCGGCGGGACTTCACGATTAACGCGATGGCCTGGCTGCCGATCGACCTCGATGCTGGACGCGGCGCCCTCGTCGATCCGCACGGCGGGCGGGCCGACCTGGACGCGCGGCTGCTTCGCGCCGTCGGCGATCCGCTCGAGCGATTCGCCGAGGACGCCCTGCGCCTCATCCGCGCCGCGCGATTCGCCGGGCGCCTCGACCTGGCGATCGACCCCGGCACGGAGGCGGCGATCCGCGACCTCGCGCCGACGGTCTCCTCGGTCTCGGCCGAGCGCGTCCGCGACGAGCTCATGCGCATCCTCGCCGGCGATCCAGTCCCGTCGCGCGCCATCGGCCTGCTCGAGCGGCTCGGGCTCCTCGTGGTCGTCCTCCCCGAGCTCGACGCGCTCCGGGACATCCCGCAGGCCAAGGCCGTCCCCGGCGACGCCCTCGACCACTCGCTGCGGGCCGTCGACGCGGCTGCTCTGACCGACCCGCCCGTCCTGCGACTCGCCGCGCTCCTTCACGACGTCGGCAAGGCCCCGACCCTGCGCGACGGCCACTTCTTCGGTCACGAGCGGGTCTCGGCCGACATGGCGACCGAGGCCCTGTACCGCCTGCGGGTGCCACGGGCTCAGATGGAGCGCGTCGTCGGCGCAATCCGCCACCACATGTTCGAGTACGACTCCGCATGGACCGATGCCGCAGTGCGCCGGTTCGTGCGCCGCCTCGCGGGCGTCGACCGCGATCTGCTGTTCGCGCTGCGGAGGGCCGACAACGCGGCCTCCGGCGTCGGGCCGGCCGGCGACGCCAACCAGGACGAGCTCGAGGCCCGCATCGCCGAGCAGGTCAGTGCCGAGCCCGGCCTGCTTGTCGAGCGTCGGTTGGCGATCGACGGCCATGACCTGCAGCATGAGCTGGGCATGAAGCCGGGACCCGAGATCGGCGCCATCCTCGACCGTCTCACCGAGATCGTCCTCGACGATCCGAGCCAGAACCGACGCGACATCCTGCTCGCTCATGCGCGTCGGCGGTGACGTCACGCACCGTCTGAAGGCACGGACCGGCGGGATTGGCCGTTGCCGCAGAGCACGCTGCTACAATCGGCCGTCCGGACCATGTCTGGATCGTCCTCATCTACTGCCGAGCCCAGTCGGAGGAAGCCCGCTCCGATGACCTTGACCGGCCGACGCCCGCTCCGGGTCGAGCACCGGCTGACGCAGCCGAACGCGTCCGTGACCGATCTCGCCGCTGCGGTCGGGCTAGCGACCGAGCATGAGCTCGCCGCCCTGACGGTGAACCCGTGGCTGGTGAAGTCCGCGAAGCGATCGCTGGGGCGATCGCGGGTCGCGCTCGGCACGGTCGTCGGCTTCCCGCACGGCGGGCAGCTGCTCAGCGTCAAGGCCTTCGAGGCCTCGAAGGCCCTGGAGCAGGGCGCCACCCAGATCGACTTCGTGCTCAACAGCGGAGCGCTGGTGTCCGGCGACGACGAGACCGTCTTCAACGACATGCTGGCGGTCGTCGACATGGCGCACTCGGCGCTCGCCGCGGCCGGGGTCATCGTCGGCGCCGATCCCCTGGCCGAGGATCTGGTCCGCCGCGCCTGCCACCTGGCCGAACGCGCCGGTGCCGACTACGTCGTCACCGGAGCCGGCTCCGACAGCGCCGGCGCGACCGTCGCTCGCACCCGCGTGCTGCGTGACAGCGTCGGCCCGCGGATCGGCGTCAAGGCCAGTGGTCGGTTCCGCACGATCGAGCAACTCACCGAAGCGGTCGCCGCGGGTGCGACGCGCGTCTCCTCCCAGTTGACGCCGGGGCTGGCCCGCACCGTGACCGCCGAGCCCGCGGCCGCGCTGGCACGCTAGAGATACGGAGGGCTGTGGATTGAAGATTCTCGCGGTTGGCGGTGCCGGCTACGTCGGCTCCACGAGCGTCGAGCGCTTCGTCGAGCGTGGGCACGAGGTCGTCGTCTACGACAACATGGCGAGCGGCCACGCGTCCGCCGTGCCGGACGGCGCGACGCTGGTCATGGGCGACCTCGCCGATCGCATGCAGCTGCGCCACGTGCTGTCCGACGGGGTCGACGCGGTCCTCCACTGCGCCGCGCGCTCGCTCGTGGGCGAGTCAATGGAGAACCCGGGCGCCTACTACCGCACGAACGTCGCCCACGGCGTATCGCTCCTCGAGGCGATGCGCGATGCCGGCGTCACCCGCATCGTGTACAGCTCGACGGCGGCGGTGTACGGCGAGCCGCGTCGGGTTCCGATCGCCGAGGCCGATCGCACGCAGCCGATCAACCCCTATGGCGAGACGAAGCTCGCCTTCGAGGGTGCGATGCGCTGGTTCTGTGCCGCCCACGACCTGCGCGCCATCAGCCTGCGCTACTTCAATGTCGCCGGGGCGACGGAGCGCAATGGCGAGGACCACGACCCCGAGACGCACCTCATGCCGCTGATCCTGCGCGTGGCGGCCGGCAAGGCGACGCATGTCCAGATCTACGGGCAGGACTACCCGACACCCGACGGCACCTGCATCCGCGACTTCATCCACGTCCGCGACCTGGCCGACGGTCACCTCCTCGCGCTCGAGGCCACCGGCGAAGGCGACCCCTCGCTCGAGGTCTACAACCTCGGATCGGCCGCCGGCTTCAGCGTCCGCGAGGTCGTCGAGGCTGCACGGCGCGTCACCGGGCGCCCGGTGCCGGCGCGGGCCGTCAAGCGGCGGGTCGGCGACCCACCCGTGCTGGTGGCGTCATCGCGACGGGCGCGCCGCGAGCTCGGCTGGCACCCCACCCACTCGACGCTGGAGCACATGCTGGCCGACGCGTGGGCCTGGCGCGAGAAGCACCCCAACGGATACGCCGACCGCGACGCCGGCGGCCTCAGTTCGCTGAGCGAGCGCAAGCAGGTCGCGGCCACCGCCGGCTAGCCCTGCCGGGCGCAGCTCGCGCAGATCCCGTAGAAGTCGACCCGCGCGTCGTCGATCCGGAACCCGAGGTTGGCGACGATCCGCTCCGAGACCGGCCGGATGTAAGCCTCGTCGATCTCCTCGACGCCCCCGCATCGGTCACAGGCGAGGTGGTGATGGTGCTCGGGCCGGCAGGCAACATACCCGTAGACGTGCCCGTCGAGCTCGAGCCTCCGGGCGACGCCCGCGACGACGAGTGCCTCGAGGGTGCGGAAGACGGTGGCGCGGCCGATGCTGGGGTCACGCCGGTGCAGCCGCCGATACAGTTCCTGGGCGGACAGCTGGCGCCCGGCGGCGGTCAACGCGTCGGCGACGGCGAGGCGCTGGCGCGTGACGCGCTCGCCGGCCTCGCGCAGGCGGTCGGCGGTCGACTGGCCGGTCACCGTTCTCCCACCGCCGCCGCGAACATCGAGAAGCCGTAGATGGCAAGGACGCCGGCCAGCGTGGCTGCGACCACCCAGCGCGACCGGTCGCTGCGGTGGGCCTCCGGAAGCAGCTCGGCGGCACCGATGTAGAGGAAGAAGCCGGCGAAGACCGCCAGCATCGCGCCGAGGACGAGGTCGGGGATCGGCAGCAGTAGACCGATGACCACCCCCGCCACCGGCGCCAGCGCCACGAGCGCCACCCACCGAAAGATCTCGTCGCGCGGCGTACGGCTGGCCAGCAGGAGACTGACGATGCCGATGCCGTCGCTGAAGCGGTGGACCACCACGACGACCGCGATCACCAGGCCCAGCCCGCCGCCGACGGTGAGGCCGGCTGCGAGCGCCACGCCGTCGAGGAAGCTGTGCAGGCTCATACCGATCGCGCCGATCAGCCCGATGTGGTGGTGCTCGGCGTCGCCGTGGTCGAGCTCGGTCGCGGTCTCATGGCCAACGTGGAGGGCGGTCAGCTTCTCGATTGCGTAGAAGGCGAGAAAGCCGAGGGCGGTGAAGATCATCGCCTGGTTCAGCGACCCGACGTACTCGACGCTCTCGGGGATCAGGTCGAAGAAGGCGGCACCGATGCGGATGCCTGCGCCGAACGCGATGATCAACCCGACGTGGCCGATCGCGCGCATCGCCAGCATTCCGCCGAAGAGGGCGGAGGCGAATGCGCTGAACGAGATGAGCACGGCGGCCAAGGGGACCATAACGAGACTCAGTATCATCTGGCGACCCGGGCCCGTCAAGGCTTCACGGTCGTTGCGTGGTACGATCGTGGCGCGCCACCGCAGGCAGCGCCGTTCGAGCGCGCCCCGAGCCTCAGGAGTCCCGTTTGCCCGATACCCATACCCAGCGCGCCCGCCCGCGCCGCCGTCGCGCGGCCAGGCCGAGCGATCCCGTCGCCATCGAGGTTGCGACCGACGCGGAGGCCGAGGCGCCGTCCGAGCTCGAGGCCGCCGTCCTCGCCGCCGCCAGCGGCTATCGGTTCGGTGACATCGAGGTGCCGGCGACGATCGCCCGCGCGATCGAGTCGTTGGGCTTCGTGACCCCGACCGAGGTGCAGGCACGGTCCATCCCGCCGCTGCGGCGCGGCGAGGACCTCATCGGTCAGGCCCAGACCGGCACCGGCAAGACCGCGGCCTTCGGCATTCCCATCGTCGAGAAGGTCGACCCGTCGGGGCGCTACGTCCAGGCGCTGGTGCTGACGCCGACCCGCGAACTGTGCGTGCAGGTCACCGAGGAGATCGAGCGCATCGGCCGCTTCCGCGGCGTGCGCAGCGTGGCGATTTACGGCGGATCGAGCATGGATCGCCAGATCGAGGCGCTCAAGCGCGGCACGCAGGTGGTCGTCGGCACGCCGGGACGGGTGCTCGACCTCATCCGGCGTCGCGAGCTGCTGCTCGACCGCGTCAACACCGTCATCCTCGACGAGGCCGATCGGATGCTCGACATGGGCTTCATCGTCGACGTCGAGACGATCCTCTCGCGATCTCCGCGCAGCCGCCAGACGGCGCTGTTCAGCGCGACGATGCCGTACGCCATCCTGCGCATCTGCGATCGGTTCATGAAGCCGAATCCGGCGCACGTCACCGTCCGTCCCGACCTGCGGACCGTCGAGACCGTTCGCCAGCTCGTCTACTTCGTCGCCGAGCAGGACAAGGTCGCCGCCCTCGTCGAGCTGAACGAGCACTACGGCTTCGACCGCCTCCTCACGTTCCGCCACACCCAGATCGGGGTGGACCGATTGGCCGCGACGCTCAAGCGACGCGGCAAGAACGTCGCTGCGCTCCATGGCGGGCTGTCACAGCGAGAGCGCGATCGCACCCTGGCCGCCTTCCGCGCCGGCAAGATCCAGTTCCTCATCGCCACCAACGTCGCCAGCCGTGGCCTCGACATCACCGACCTGCCATACGTGCTCTCCTTCGACATTCCCGAGGACGCCGACACGTACGTCCATCGCATCGGGCGCACTGGGCGCGCCGGGCGCGAGGGAACCGCGATCACCTTCGTCGGGGAGTGGGACCTCGATGCCTGGGAGGCGATCCGCGCCGAGGTCGGCGCCAAGGTCGAGGTCGGCGAGCTGGACCTGTACGGCCCGGGCTGAGCCGCGCGCGCTTCCGCCCGGTTGCCGCCCAGCGGAACTAGCGGCCACCCTGAGGCGCTGGCTTGGCGAGCCTTTGCGGTCAGGGGTAACTTCCAGCCATGTTGCAGACCCGGGTCGAGTCAACTTCTCCGTTAGTTCCGCTCAGGGGCATCTCTGGAGCGATGGCCATCGCGGCGTCTCTCGCGGTGGCGTCGGCTGGGTGCGCGATGTTCGGCGCCGAGATCACGGTCGACGCCCGCAACGACAGCGACCAGGTCATGGTCGTCCAGGTCGTCGATGCGAGCGGCGCGCCGCACGGGCCTGCCCACCGGCTCGAGCCGCTCGAGGAGCGCGCGGTCGAGCTTGCCGTTCCGGGCGGGACCTGGGACGTTGCGGTCAATGGCGCCCGGTTGCTCACCAGCTCCGATGCCGCGGGGCGGGCGGGGCGTTTGCCGGTCACGCTCATCCTCCCGGCGCCAGACGACCCGATCGGCGAGCCGTACTGGGAGGCACCGTCCGACTGGGCCGGAGGCGACTGAGGCGAGGGCGTCGCGGCCAAGGCACCCTATCGGCGCCTCAGACCATGGCCAGAGCGGTGCTACCATCGGGGTCCGAGCCGCCACCGGCCGACGCACGTTCGAGGAGGCTCCGCCCTGACCGCCAACCCTGCCGCAGGAACGCCATCGGCGCTGGATGCCGATGGGCTGGCCGAGGTCAGGCGCGTCGGCAACGCCGACCTCATGGTCGGCATCCCATCCTTCGGCAACGCCGAGACCATCGGCTACGTCGTGCGCGCCACGACCGCGGGGATGGTCCAGTACTTCCCCGAGCTCAAGCCGATCCTGGTCAACAGCGACGGTGGCTCGCCGGACAACACGCCGCGCGTCGCGGTCAGCACCGAGAGCCCCGACTACCTCGAGAAGGTGATCCTGGTCAGCCCGAAGCACAAGCTCCAGCGCATCAGCGTCACCTACCAGGGCACGAGTGGCAAGGGTACCGCCGTGCGCGCTCTATTCGAGGTGGCCCGCGAGCTCAAGGTCAAGGCCATGGTCATGGTCGACTCCGACCTGCGCTCGATCGTGCCGGAGTGGGTCGAGCTTCTTGCCGGACCGATCCTGAAGGGCGGCTACGACTTCGTTGCGCCGATGTACGCGCGCTACAAGTACGACGGCACGATCACGAACAACATCAGCTATCCGCTGACCCGCGCGCTGTACGGGACGCGCATCCGCCAGCCGATCGGCGGTGACTTCGCGGTCTCCGGGGACCTCGTGGCGCGGTACCTCGAGCTCGACACGTTCGACGACCTCTCCGCGCGCTTCGGGATCGACATCTGGATGACGCACTCGGCCATCAATGAGGGTTTCGCGGTGTGCCAGGCTCGGCTCGGCGCGAAGATCCACGACGCCAAGGACCCCGCGTCCGACCTGGGGCCGATGTTCCGGCAGGTCGTCGGCACACTGTTCAAGCTGGCCGGCCATTACGAGGACCGATGGCTCCGCGTGAAGGGCTCGCACCCGATCCCGGAGTACGGCTTCGAGCGGGTCGTCGCGCCCGAGGAGATCAAGGTCAACCACGCCAAGCTCATCGACAACCTCGAGCAGGCCAGGCTGGCGCAGCAAGAGGTCTGGACCGACATGCTCGCGCCCGAACAGCTCGAGCGAGTCAACAACCTCGAGCTCGGCGACGACCCGGCCGACTTCCGCTTCAGCGCCGACCTGTGGATCCACTGCCTCTACGACAGCCTCGTGGCGTTCAACCAGCCGGGTGCGGATCGCGAACGGCTGCTGGCCGGCCTCACCCCGCTCTATTTCGGGCGCACGGCGGGCTTCATCAGTGACACGCTCGAGCTGACGACCGACCAGGCGGAGCGGGTCATCGACGACCAGGCCCGCCAGTTCGAGGAGCTCAAGCCCTACCTCGTCGCGCGGTGGCGGTCGGCCCGAGCCGACGGAGCCGGGAGCTGATGGCGGCGGCCCGGCGCCGGACTCCGTATCGCATCCTCCTGCCGCTCGCGAACCCGCGGACGGCGCGCGACCTCGTCCGCATCGGTGCCGGCGTGGCCAACGGCCGGCCGACCGAGATCACCGCCCTCGGCATCGTCGAGGTGCCCGAGGGGGTCAGCCTCTCGGAGGGCGCAAACCAGGCGCGGACCTCGCGCCGGCTTCTCCAGCGCGTGCTCGATTTCGGCGACGAGGAGGGAGTCGAGCTGCGGACGCTGGTCCGCATCGGTCGCCATGCAGCTGATGGGGTGATCGAGGCAGTCGGGGAGGAGAGCAGCGACCTGGTCATCTTCGGCTGGGGCGGTCCGCCGACGCCGTCGCAGGCCGCGCGGGCCGAGGCGGAGGCCACCGAAATGGTCCTTGCCGGCGAGCGGGTGCTGCCTCGGGCGGTCTTCTCGCCCACCATCGACGCGGTCGTGCGCGAGTCGCCGTGCGACATTGCCGTCGTCAAGCAGCGCAGCCTCGGCCAGGTGCGATCGATCCTCGTGCCGGTCCGTGGCGGCCCGCACGCCGAGCTGGCGATGCGGATCAGCCGCGACCTCGCGAAGCGCTTCACCGCGAAGGTCGTGGTGCTCCACGTTGTGCCGAAGGGCATCGGCGCGCGAGCCGTCGAGCGCGAGCAGGCGGCGGTCGACGCCTTCGTCCGGGAGCACGCCGGAACGCGCCGCGCGTCGGGCATGATTCTCGAGGCGACCGGCGTGCGCCAGGCGATCGTCAAGGAGGCTGCCAACCACGACCTGGTGGTGATGGGCGCGTCGGCGCAGCCGACGAACGCCAGCCCGGACGGGCGCTACCTGTTCGGCACCCTTGCCGAGACCGTCGCGAACAAGGCCAAGCCGACGGTCATCGTGGTCAAGACCAAGCAGTCGCTCGGCCTGGCCACCTTCGACGAGCTCCGCGCCTCCGAGGGCACGCTGGCCCACGCCGATGCCTTCGTCGAGCGCACACGCTCCCTCCCGGTCGTGGTCGACAAGTGGTTCGCCGAGAACAGCTTCCACGCCCACGAGTTCGCCGACATCCGCAAGCTCATTGCGCTCAAGGAGCGCCACAACCTGACGATCAGCCTCGGGCTGCCGGCACTCAACGAAGAGAAGACGATTGGCACCGTCATCAAGCGCGTGAAGGCCGCGCTGGTCGACCGCGTGCCGCTCATCGACCAGATGGTCGTCATCGACTCGAGCAGCACCGACCGCACCGCCGAGATCGCCAGCGACCTGGGCGTGCCCGTCCACCGCCACGCGGACATCCTTCCGGAGCTCGGCTCGTTCGTGGGCAAGGGTGAGGCGCTATGGAAGAGCCTCCACGTCCTCGACGGCGACATCGTGGCGTGGGTCGACACCGACATCAGCAATATCCAACCGCGCTTCGTCTACGGCCTCCTCGGGCCGCTGCTCGCCGAGCCCCAGCTCCAGTACGTCAAGGGCTTCTACCAGCGGCCGATCCGCAGCGGCGACAAGCTCCAGGCCGAGGGCGGCGGCCGCGTCACCGAGCTCATGGCGCGACCGCTGATCAACCTCTTCTTCCCCGAGCTTTCCGGGATGATCCAGCCACTGTCGGGCGAGTACGCGGGGCGCCGCGCCCTGCTCGAGCAGCTGCCGTTCTTCACCGGCTACGCCGTCGAGATCGGCCTGCTCATCGACATCCTCGACCACGCCGGCCTCGCGGCGCTCGGCCAGGTCGACCTCGAGCGGCGCATCCACCGCAACCAGCCGCTGCCCAACCTGTCGCAGATGGCGTACGTCATCCTCCAGGGCGCCATCCGCAAGCTCGAGGAGCGGCATCGGCTCGAGCTGCTCACCGAGGTCGGCCGCGGGATGAAGCTCATCAACACCGGCAAGGACCACTTCAACCTCGAGGTCCGCGAGATCGGTGACGAGATTCGCCCACCGATGGTCTCGATTCGGGCGTACGTGGAGCGGCGGCGCTCGTTGAAGGACCGATGACGGCCCGATTCCGACCGTCGTGGTGTCGTGTGGCGGCGTCTCGCTGGGGTCCGCCGCACATCGGTTGTTAACGCGAGTGACGGGCGCCGAACCGCTCCATCGATCGTGATTGGCGCCGCTCAGCGGCGGAAACCTGGCTCACACCGGCCGCGTGGACCGCTCGTGGCTCCTCCCATCGCGACAACGGCCGCTCAGCGACTGATTCGGCACGGAACCGCTGAGCTCGGTGCGGGGTAGTCAGGGCGTGGAGGACCGTCCACCGGCAGAGGCGGAGCTCGTCTCGCGTGCGCGCCGCGGCGACGATGCTGCGTTCGGCGCGCTGGTGGACGCGTTCGCCCAAGTCGCGTTTCGGACCGCCTATCTCGTCACCGGCGACGCGGCAGAGGCCGAGGATGCGGCGCAGGAGGCATTCGTGAAGGCATACCGCGCGCTCGATCGGTTCCGGGAGGGCTCGCCGTTCCGGCCGTGGCTGCTGCGGATCGTCGGCAACACGGCACGCAACCGGCGTCGCTCGACCGGCCGCCAGCTCGGCCTTCGGCTCCGCGCGCAGGCGCAGGCGCCTGTTGCCGTGTCTGCCCCGTCACCCGAGGCCGATCTGCTTCGCGACGAGCGCCGTCGGACCCTGCTCGCCGCGGTCGACGCCCTGGCTCCCGACGACCGGCTCGTCATCGGCGCGCGGTACTTCCTGGAGCTGCCCGAGGCGGAGATCGCGACGCTGGCGGGCGTGGCACGGGGGACCGTGAAGTCGCGGCTGTTCCGGGCGCGACGGCGCCTGGCCGAGGCCATCGGCGGCCGGGAGGAGTGGCTCGATGACTGACCGGCTCGATGCAGCGCTCGTCGACCTCGCCGGCGCGGTCGACTTCCCGCCCACGCCCGGCATCCGCCGCGCCGTCGCCGATCGGCTAGCTCAGCCGGAACGCCGGGGCTGGTTCGCCCCGCTGCCGCGCGCGCTGGCGCTGGCGCTCATCGGTCTGCTGGTGCTGGCGACGGCGGTGGCCGCGCTCGTGATCCTGGTGCCGGGCCTGCGGCTGACGCTCGTGCCGAGCCTGCCGACCGCCTCGGTTCCCGCCGACCCTCTCGGTACGCGGCTGGCGCTCGGCGCCGCCGTGGCGGTCGACGAGGTCTCTCACCTGGCACCCGGAGCACTCGGCCCGCCGGACGAGGCGTACGTGAACGGCGACGACCAGATCGTGTCGCTCGTCTACGCCGCCTCCGACGACTTGCCGGAGCTGGACGGCACCGGCATTGGCCTGCTCGTGCAGGGCATGGAGGGCGCGCTCGACCGCGCCCAGGTCGAGAAGCTCGTCGTCGAGGTCGGCGCGGGCGTGACCGCGGTCACCGTCGACGGCGCGACCGGCTACTGGATCGAGGGGCCGCCGCACCTCCTCCGCTACCTTGGCCCGGATGGCGAGGCCCGCGCCGAGGCCACGCGCCTCGTCGGCGACACGCTCGTCTGGGAGCGGGACGGGACGCTCTACCGCATCGAGTCCGGCCTCGGCTTCGCCGAGACCCTGAGCATCGCGGAGACGATCGAGCCGTAGGCGGGAACCACCGAAGGCCCGGCGGGGTATCGGTGGGAACACAGCGCTCGAGGAGCATGGACCCATGCGACGACTCATCCGAACGACGCTCTCGCTGGCGGTGCTGGCCGCGCTCGCGGCGGTGACGGCCGGCGCGGTGGCCGCCGGCAATTACGCCGAGACCTCGATCGTCGACGGCGCGGACACGCCGCCGACCGCCGGCGAGGAGCGTGAGCTGCGCCTGCTGCTGCTCCAGCATGGCATCACCCCGGTCGACCACGGCAGCGTCGAGCTAACCGCCTGGCTGCCCGGGACCGATGAGCGCATCAGCGTGATGGCCACGAGCGCCGGAGCCGGCGAATGGGTCACGACCGTGACCTTCCCGAGGGCGGGCGACTGGCAGCTGCGCATCCTCCACAGCGAGTTCGAGACGCCGCCGGCGTCGGCGTTCGCCGTCGGCCCGTCGGCTGCGGCCGCGTGGTTGCCGGCCACCGGCTCGATCGCAGCGATGCTGTTGGTGGCACTGGCCCTGATCGTCGTCGCTCGCCGCATGGGTGGCCGCGCGGGCGGCGAGCCCGCCGGGGAGCCCGCCCGAGCGGTCTGACCGAACCACCCCCGGCGGTGCGGTCCCACCGCCGGGGTACACCCAGGCCCGTATCATCGGACGGGCCATGCCAGACCGATCCCTGCGTGTCCTCGTCGCGCCCGACTCCTTCGGCGGTGCCCTCGACTCCGTCGCGGTGGCCTCCGCCATCGGTCGGGGTTGGTCGAGCGTCCGCAGCGGCGACGATGTCATGCGTCTCCCGATGGCCGACGGCGGCGAGGGCACATTGGCCGCCGTCGCCGATGCGCTCGGCGGGGCCGCCGAGCAACGGACCGTCGCGACCACCGACGCCCTAGGGCGGCCGATCGAGGCCGACTGGCTGCTCCTCGACGCGGGGCACGGCGCGTTCGTCGAAATGGCCGCCGCCTCCGGCCTGGCGCGGCTGACGCCCGAGGAACGCACGCCCGACAGCGCGCGCCGCGCCTCGACCCGCGGCACCGGTGAGCTGCTCCGAGCCGCGCTCGACGCGGGCGTGGAACGGATCACGATCGGCCTCGGTGGGTCCGCGACGACCGACGGGGGCAGCGGCCTGCTGCGAGCGCTCGGCGTCCGATTTCTGGGGCGAGACGGTGGCGACCTTCCCGACGGCGGCGCGGCGCTGGCCGGCCTCGAGCGGATCGACCCCAGCGGCCTCGACTCGAGGCTGGCGCACGCAAAGCTCACGGTTGCATCCGACGTCACCAACACCCTCACCGGCAGACGCGGGGCGGCGGCGACGTACGGACCGCAGAAGGGCGCCGACCCCGGGGCGGTCGACGAGCTCGACACTGCGCTCGCGGCGTTCGGCCGCGGCATCGAGGCTGCCACCGGCCGGCTCGTGGCCGACCTGCCCGGCGCCGGGGCCGCCGGTGGAACGACCGCCGGGCTGCTCGGCTTCACCGGTGCCGTCCTGCGGCCCGGTGTCGAGGTGGTCGCGGAGCTCGTCGGCCTGGCCGCCGCGCTCGAGGAGGCCGACCTCGTCATCACCGGCGAGGGGCGCGCCGACGAGCAGACGCTGCAGGGCAAGACTGCAATGGGCGTGGCCACCCTCGCCCGCCCGCGCAACACGCCGGTCGTGCTGCTGTGTGGCGCCCTCGGCCCGCGTGCGGAGGCGCTGGACGCGGCGACGGCGATCAGCGTCGTGCAGCCGATCATCGACCGACCGACCGACCTCCCCACCGCGATGGCCGACACAGAGCGCCTGCTGGAGGCCGCCGCCGCGAGGCTGGCGCGCACGGTCGGCATCGGCCTGGAGCTGGCGCGCCCGTAGGGCGCATCGGTCCATGGCGAAGGGCCTGAGCCCGCAGAAGCGGGCGGCCGATCGGCGGAAGCGCAGGAAGCTTGCGGACGTGGTGCTCGAGCGCCTCGGTGATCGGTACGACCACCCGACCTGGGCGGGTCCGCGCGTCGACACCGTCAGCGAGCTGGTGCTGACGATCCTCAGCCAGAACACCGCCGACACGAACTCGTTTCGCGCCTTCACCGCGCTCCGCGCGCGCTATGCCGACTGGGACAGGGTGCTGGCCGCGCCGACCGACGAGCTCGAGGACGTGATCCGCCCGGGCGGGTTGGCGCCGACGAAGTCCCGGCGCATCCAGCACGTCCTCGCCGAAGTCCACGCCGCGACGAACGGGACCTGGGACCTGAGCTTCCTCGGGACGTGGCCGCTGGACGAGGCGCGCGCGTGGCTGACCGTCCTGCCCGGGATCGGCCGCAAGACCGCGGCGATCATCCTCCTGTTCGGCTTCGGGCGGCCGCAGATGCCGGTCGACACCCACGTCCACCGCGTGACCACCCGGCTCGGGATGCTGCCGCCGCGCACGCCACTGCCGAAGGCGCACGACCTCCTCGAGGAGGTGCTCGAGCCCGACGAGATGTATCCGTTCCACGTCGAGACGATCCGCCACGGACGCGACACCTGCCGGGCCCCGCGACCGATCTGCGGCCTCTGCCCCCTCACCGATGTCTGCGCCTACTACCCCCTCGCCATCAAGGGCAAGGCACCGATGGCTCCGGTGCCAAAAGGATCAGCCGCGCACGGGCCGCCGCGCTACCACGACGAGCTCATCCACGGCTGGATGCCGCCGGAGAAGCCGGCTACCCGCGCAGATCCCTCCGGCTGAAGCCCCAGGCGCCGATCACTAGACCGCCGATCGCGAGTCCCAGCGAGGCGAGGATCCCGACCGGGTCCCAGCTGCCGATCATCGGCTCCCCGTAGTGGTGGGCCAGCGACAGGTTCGTGACCCACTCGGGCAGCTCGAGGATCGGCGCCAGGATGTCGATCAGCAACATGCCGACCACGACGACGATCACCGTTGGCGCGGCGAATGACGGCTTGATCAGCCCACCCGCTGCCAGACCGATGCCGGCCACGGCAGTGCCGTACAGGGCGATCACCGAGATGCCGGCGAGCGGCGTCAGGACGTCGCCGCCGGTCCCCGCGATCGCGAGGGCGGTCACGATGCCGACGATCAGCGCCACCACCGCGATGGCCAGGTACGTCCCGAATCCGGCCCCCAGCATCCAGCGGAAGCGGCCGACCGGAGCGGTGAGCAGCATCTCCATCCGGCCCTCCGACTCGTCGGAAGCCCACCCGCCGACCAGCCCGGCGGCGGCGAACCCAGCGAAGATCGTGCCGAGCTGCACGAAGAGCACCTGGAGGGCGAACCCAGGCTCGGTCAGGTCGGCGTTGGGGAACGCCAGGCGCATGACCTCCTCCAAGGTCGGTGTTTCCGCGATGACCCGCGCGAGGTCCTCCGCCGACACCGCGATGATGAAAGCGTAGACGCCAACGCCGAGCCCCCAGGCGATCGCGGCGTTGAGCCGCTCCCCGAGGGCCCGGGTGAGCGGCCCGGACAGGCCGAGGAGCCACCGCGGCCGAGACGGCAGGCGCAGGGCACCGATATCGCCGAGGTCGCGTCGCTCGAACGCGACGAGGCCGATGGCCGTGGCGACCACAATGATCCCCGCCAGCGGCACGAGCGACGCCCAGTCGGTGATCCCCGCGATCGGGCGATGGCTGGCCGTCCACGAGAACCACGACAGCCAGGAGATCGCCTCGAAGGCCGCGACCGACTCGCGATAGCCGTAGACGAGCCAGCTGCCAACCAAGACGACCGCGGCGATGCCGGCCGCCCCGCCACGCCCGACGAAGGGCGCCAGGGCGAGCGCGACGGTTCCGGCCGTCAGAGCGGAGAGGCCCATGGCCAGGGCATAGCCGAGGGCCGCGTCCGCCGGGATCTCGTCACCGGGGAGGGTGGCGAAGGCCACTCCGATCAGCCAGAGGAAGAACGCCACGATGAGCATGGCGAGCGTCATTGCCGCGAGGTGCCCGGTCAGCTTCTCGAGCGCGATGCGGCGGCGGGCGATCGGTGAGCCGGCCACGAACTCCATGGAGCCGCGGCGCATCTCGGACACGAGCGTGCCCGAGAGGGCCATCAGCGACCAGACGCCGGGCAGCAGGAAGAAGATCAGCCCGTACCGCCAGTTCGTGAATCCGCCGAGCGTGTCGGCGTTGATCGCGCTGCCGCCGTACAGGCCGGTGAAGATCGCGGGCAGCACCGTCGTCAACGCCACGCCCTCGGCGCGCGTCTCGGGGGTGCCCCAGGTCGACGACACGAAGGCGCCGCTGACGAGGACCAGCACCGCCAGGAAGCCGCTGACGATGAGGATCGCGCGCCGCGAGTCGCGCAGGGTCTTGCCGAAGATGCTGCCCAGCCCGAAGAGGCGCCGGCGAAGCGGGATGCTCAGCCGCGTTGGGAGCGCACGTGCCTCGACGGTCATCGGACTGCCGCCTTCGCCTCGCTGCTGTACTCGGCCAGGAACGTCTCCTCGAGCGTCGGCTCGCGGCTGACGAAGTCGAGCAGCTCGTACCGCGCGGCGGCCTTGACCACCGGCGTGATCGGTCCGCTGACGCGCATGCGCAGGACTCCGTCCTCGGCGACGACCTCGCTGACGCCGGGCAGGCCCTCGAACTCGGCGCGCGGCGCCGGACCGGTGAAGCGCAGCTCGACCTGGTGGTGGGCCATGTCGCGCAGGGCGTCGACGCGGTCGATCCGGGTCAGCCGGCCGTCGCGGATGATCGCGACCCGGTCGCAGGTGCGCTCGACCTCGGAGAGGATGTGGCTGGACATGAAGATCGTCCGCCCCTCCTCCTTCGCCTCGCGGATGACGCTGAAGAACTCCCGCTGGATCAGGGGGTCGAGGCCCGACGTCGGCTCGTCGAGCATGAGCAGGTCAGGCCGATGTTGGAGCGCCACCACCAGCCCGACCTTCTGCTTGTTGCCCTTGGAGTACTCCTTGAACTTCCGGCGCGGATCGACCTCGAGCCGATCGATGAGCTCCGCCTGGTAGGCGAGATCGACGTTGCCTCGCAGGTTCGCGAAGTAATCGATCGTCTGCCCGCCGGTCAGCTTGTCGTAGAGGGCGAACTCGCCGGGCAGGTAGCCGAGGCGCCGATGGATGGCGACCGGATCGGTGGTCGTGTCGATGCCGAAGATCGTCGCCCGACCGCTCGTCGGGCGGATGTGGTCCAGGAGGGTGCGGATCGTCGTCGTCTTGCCCGCGCCGTTGGGGCCGAGGAAGCCGAAGGCCTCGCCCTCGTTCACGGTCAGGTCGACGTCGACGATGCCCCGGTGCCGGCCGTAGGACTTGGTCAGCTGCTGAGTCTCGATCACCGCGTTCACGCGGTCACTTCCTTTCGATTACCGATGCGCTCGGCGGCGGCATCGGTCCTGGTCTGGGTCCCGGTTTCGTCCATCCGGGCGAGAATGGCCGGCCATTCGCGCTCGAAGAACGCGTACAGGTCGCGAATGTCGCGCAGCCTGGCCTGCGACTCCGGTGGCCGGTCGCCGATCAGGGCGAGTCCCGCCTCGGCCATCTCGCGGTTCTGCCGAAGACGGACGACGGCGACCTCCATCAGCCGATGCAGCGCATCGGGCGGAATGTCGAAGTACTCGCGCCGATCGCCCGGCCGGGTGCGGCGGCGGATGAGGCCGATCTGCTCCAGTAGGCGGGCCATCCCGCTCACCGAGCCGCGGCTGGCGTGCAGCCGGTCGGCGATCATCGCCGCCGTCTGTTCAGGTGGCTCGCAGATGGCGAGGTAGGCCCACATCCGTCCGGCCATGGGCGGCATGCCGGCGCCGAAGACCCTGGCGGCCTCCTCGATGAAGCTGTCCTCGTCCGTGACCTTCACGCCGTCCAGTCTGCGCTGTATCGGATGCTTCAGTCAATACTGAAACATTCGATATTGAGGCGGTATTGAGGTCGCTATCGCCTCATGCGCGGCCTCGACGAGGTCGAGCGGCCCTCGCACCCGGATGCGTTAGAATCGCCCCTCGCGCGCCGGGCCGAAGTAGCTCAGGGGTAGAGCATCGGTTTCGTAAACCGACGGTCGTGGGTTCGAATCCCACCTTCGGCTCCACTCACTCAGAATCGCCGGGAGTGGGCTTGACCGCGACTCGTCTTGCCGGTCTAGTTCGCCGATGACGCTCGCTCGTCGCCTCGTGCTCGCGCTCGCCGTGGTGGCCGCAGCCGTTGCGCTGTCTGTCGCCTGGCTCGTCTACGGCGGCTGGCCCGTGCCGGATGGGTACCCCTTTCCTCGTCACGCGATGTTCGGCGGTCCGGATGCGGAGTACGTCGGCCTGCTGCAAGACGTGGAGGGTGCATCCGAACGACGGAAGGCGGCTCCTTCGCCGTGGTCTGGCCGCCGGGGTATCGGCTGAGCATCGCGGGCGGCGAGCCGATCATCCACGATGGCTTCCGAGATGTCGGCATGGGCGAGCGCGTGCGGATGGGCGGCGGGTACTACGAGGACGGACGGCCGCCACCAGAAACTCGCGACGTCGGCACGTGCGCGCCGCCCTACTTCCTGTCGACCGGGCTCACCGACTGATCGACGTGGGCACGCTCACGGGTTTGACTCGAGCCTCTCCTGCAGGTCGATGAGCGGCTGCTGGCTGATGTTGATCAGGCCGTCCTGGGGACGGTCGAGGTCGATGACGAGCCAGAGGACGGCGCCGAGCGACAGGACGAGCACGGCGACGATGACCGGGCTCCGCCGCCTGTCGATCCCGGCGTTGTACCCGACGAGCCCGAGGCTGAGAAGGACGCCGCCCACGAGCAGCCACAGGATCGTCGGCGGGACGCGGGCGTAGACGCCCGCGACGAATCGAGTCGTGTGCAGGTCGATGATCTCGTTCACCGACTCCACGTAGAGCGCGACCACGTCCGAGCCCTCGGCACGGGCGGTTTCCTCTGTGATCGCCCAAAGGTCGCCCTGGACCTCCAACGATCGCGCGATGTTCGCATTGACCTCGGCCACGTCGGACGTTGCGACGCGAAGCGGGACGTACTCGCGCAGGAGCGCTTGGGAGTCGGACGACGCGGGCTCCGAAAGGTAGCCGGCTCGCAGGTATGCCGTTCCCAGGGCGTTCGCTTCCTGCAGTACGAGGCTTCGGCGCGTGTCGAATCGGTCCGATGCGATTCCCATCGTGATCGCCAGCAGGAAGGCCATCAGCCCGAGGATGGCGCCCACGATCACGCCGGTGGGGCCCTCTGGCGCATCGGGGTTCCGCTCCTTGAACCAGCTACCGCTGCGGAAACCGATCTCGTAGGCAGCCAGGCTCAGCAGCGCGAAGGCCAAGAGGAGCACGACGATCGGGACGCGGTCGAGCGGCTGCTGCGTGATCACGCCGTCACCTCGACGGCGAGTCTGGTTCCGTTGACGTCTCCCCGCCCGTCGGCTCGGACCGTGGCGGTGGAGCAGGCTGTGTCGGCTCCGTCGGTGGGGGCTCGGTGGGCGGGGGTTCCGTCGGAGGCGCGCCCGGAGGCGGAGGCGCATCGTCGGGCGGCAGATCCTCAGGCGGCAGGCCCCCTTCGGTCGCGCCGAGCTCATCGGCCGGCTCTCTCTGCGTCTGGTACCAGACCGCGATCCCACCTGCGGCCACCGCGAGGAGGACGAGCCCGACCAGCCATGGCAGCGGTCCCGGTCCCTGGTCACCGGGCTCGGCGCTCGGCGATGGCGACGGCTCGGGTGACGGGCTCGGTGTGGCCGATGGAGAGGGCGATGCTGTCGGCGATGGGCTCGCCGTCGGTGATGGTGATGGCGACAGCGTCGCCGTGGCGGTCGGTGAGGGCGTCGGGCTGGGCGTCGGGGACGGCGATGGCGTGGCGGTCGGTGATGGCGTGGGGGTCGGCGACGGGGTGGGGCTGGGCGTCGGGCTCGGTGTCGGCGACGGCGACGGTGACGGCGATGGCGTGGGAGACGGAGATGGAGATGGCGACGCCGTTGGCTCCGCCGTCGGCGAGGGTGATGCCGTTGCCACCGCGGTAGGAGACGCCGATGCCGACGCGCTCAGGGAAGCAGCCGCAGATCCGGATGGGCCTAAGCCGGCACCGGGGCAGTCACGCGCGATGCCCTCGATCGTGGTCAGGAAGGTGTCGATGGCGTCCGCGGCGACCTGCACGTCACCCATCGCGTCGGTCACGGTCGCGGGATCACCCGATTCGACGGCGGCGCGCAGGTTCGTCGCCGCGATCTCCGTCGCGTCGAGGGCCACCTGGAACGCCGCGCGGATGGCCGGCCCGACATCGTCCTCGGACGCCTCGTCGAGCGCGGTCTGGCCTTCGGCGCCCGTGGCCTCGAGGTTGTCGATCGCCTCGAGGGCGGCAGCGTTCTCAGCTGTGCCCGCCTGGGCAACGAGCGCGGAGTCGAGTGCGAGCAGCTCGTCCAGATCAGCCTGGATCTCGACGCCGAATTCGAGGAGGTCGCAGGCAGCGTTGCGAATCGTGCCGCACGCGGTGAGGCCCACGAGGACGAACGCGAGGGCGAGGACCGCGAGACGAGGACGACGGATGCGCATCGCGGGCAGAGTAGCGCTCCGGCCGCCGGCGAGGCATCACCCAATTGCGTATGAGGCTCGGCACGCAAGCGCCGCGGGGATCGGTCAGCGTGGCTGTCCGAACGACTCCCGTACGGTGATGTTCTGACCGTCGAGCGTCCTCTCTGCGTCACTGAGGAGGAACGCGATCACGTCCGCCACGGTGGACGGCTGCATGATCGTGTCGGGGTCCTCCTCCGGCGCCAGCTTCCGACGGAGCTCCGTTGCCGTTCGCCCGGGCGAGATGGTGTAGATCTTGATCCCCGTTCCCGCCAGCTCCTCGGAGAGCGTCTGGGAGAGTGAAACCACCGCAGCCTTCGAGGACGCGTACGCGACCCATCCGGGACGCGCGGTGGTGCCGGCGGTCGAGGCGACGTTGAGGATCTTGGCGGGCCGGCCCTGCATGAACGAGACGACCTCGCGGGTCAGCAGCAGCATCGCGAAGACGTTGGTCGAGAACGTGTTGATGAGGTTCTTCGCGGTCGTGTCGAGAAGCGAGCGCGGCTCGGCGTAGCCGGCGATGTTCAGGAGCGCATCGATGCTGCCGAACTCGTCATGGATCTCCCGCACCAGCCCGGGGATCCGCTCGAGCTCCGCGAGGTCGAACGGCACGAGCTTGATGGACCTGCCCGCCTCCATCTCGGCTTTCGTCGCTTCCAGGCCCTCGAGATTACGGGCGATGAGCACGAGGTTCTCGATGTCGGGCTCACGGCTGAGGCGCACCGCGGTGGCCCGGCCGATCCCCTGGCTCGCTCCCGTGATCACGCAGGTCCGGCCCATCGTCAGCTGCCGCGCCCCAGGAGGTCGGCATAGATCGCCTCCGAGGTGACGATGTCGACCGGATGCGTGACCTTGATGTTCATCGTCGAGCCAGCCAGGATCCGGACGGGCTGGCCGGTGTAATGGAACAGGAGGCTGGCGTCCTCGGTGAACTCGCGTCCCTCCCGACGGGCCGCCTCGTGCGCCTCCAGAAGTGCCCCACGGTTGAATTTCTGTGGGAGCTGGACGTTCACCAGCTCCCTGCGCTCCAAGAGCTCCTCGACGTAGTCATGGCCCTTGAGCACGGTGAACGGGATGGACGTCCCGTAGATGGCGTTCTCGTCGGGCGTCGTGAGCAGGTCCCGGAACTCCCTGGCCGTCGCCAGCGGTCGCACGGCCTCGTGCAGGATCACCGAGTCGACGCCCTCGAGCGCGCGAAGGCCGATGTACACGGACTCCTGACGCGTCTCACCGCCGACGATGCACTCGAACCTTGACCCGAACCGATGATTCGCCAGGAGCTCGGCCGTCGCCTCGAGGTGCTTCTCGGGGCAGGTGATGACAACTCGCTCGATCTCGTCGAGCCCGCGAACCTTCTCCAGGACGTGGATGAGCAGCGGCTTTCCCCCGAGGAGGAGGAACTGCTTGGGAACGGGACGACCCATCCTCTCGCCAATGCCTCCGGCCAAGACGATCATGCCGTAGCTCATGGGTCCCTCCGGGTGTTTGCGGTGTCGGCGCCACTCGTCCGCTCGCGCGGAGGCGGCGGCCTCCGGTGCGCCGCGGCACGCTGCGAGGCGGTGCCGAATCTCGTCTCGATATTAGCCGCGGGATGGGATGCCGAGCGCATGCAACACGGCCTGCACGATGCGCTCGTTGCTCCCTGGCGAGTCGGCGTTCCTGCTCTCCTTCCTGATCCGGCGAGCGACGGTCGGTTCAGCGGACCCGCGCAGCGAGTCGGCGACGGCAGCGAGCACTGATGACCAATCTCGGTGCGCATGCTCCCGGAGCAATGCCTCGAACTCGGGTTGGAGACCCTCGCCGCCACGGTACTCGTTCATGTCGGGAATGAAGAACTGGATCGGCCGCTCGAGGAGGGCGTAGTCGAAGACCGCGCTCGAATAGTCCGTCACCAGCACGTCGGTGATGCGGAGGAGGCAGTTCACGTCGACGTCGTCATCGGTGAGGAGGCGCACGCGGGCGTGGCGCGGCAGCCTGTCGGCGAACGCGGGGGGCTTGCTGTACGGATGTGGCTTGACGAGAAGGAGGCCCGACGTGCCCTCGAGGCCCCGGTCGAGCACGGCCGGATCGAGGGCCGGAACCCAGGCGTCGCCGCCTTCGCGCCATGTCGGCAACCAGAGGATCACTCTGTCGCGCTCATCGACGCCGATCTGTTGGCGCAGGTCACCGCCAACCACCCGCTCGTACGCCTCGCCGCCGAGGATCACGTCGAATCGAGGGCTGCCGAGGACCCTGATCCGCTCTGGTGAGCCGCCGAACGCCGTGACGTAGCGGTCCCGCTCCAGCTGCCCCGGCGCGATGATCATGTCGATCTGGGCCAGTCGACGACGGATGTAGAGACGACGCAGCCGCGCGACGCCGCGCACGATCGGGGAGCCTGCGCTCAGTCGCGGATCCGGCATGGCAAGCAGGATCTTCTTCGTTCCCTGGCCGTGCCTCAGGTCCACGATGTACGCGCCGCCGAGATGGGCCGGCTCCAGGTCCGCAAACCCGTTCGAGACGAAGGCCGCGCCCGCCCGGCGCTGGACGCGGGCATCCGCAGCGCCGTGCATCGCAACGCGCAGGCCCGCGCTCCGGGCTGCCGATGCCTCCGCGGCGGTGCGCGCGATCCACCAGGCTTCGAGTTCCTGATGGTCGTTGACGACGTGCTCGGCCAGGTACCGCGGGTTGTCCCGGAAGCCGCGCTGGTTGCCGAAGACCCAGAGGCGCGGTGTTCGGCGCCCGAAATGGCTCAGCGCATAGCTCGTGACGACGGAGATGCGCCTCCCGATGGCGGCGATCACGCCAGCAGGTCGCGACCGATGTCGCCGATGGCGCGGCAGCCGGAGAGCGCCATGGCCAGGCTGAGCTCGTCGCGCAGGATCTCGATGATGTGCTGGACGCCATCGTCGCCGTCCACGGCGAGGCCCCACAGGGCAGGTCGACCGATGGCGACGAGGTCGGCGCCGAGGGCCAGCCCCTTGAGCACGTCCACGCCGCGGCGCACGCCACCGTCGACGACGAGCAGCGCCCGATCTCCGACCGCATCCGCGATCTCCGGGAGCGCGTCGGCGCCGGCCACCGACGTATCGAGCTGCCGGCCCCCGTGGTTGCTGACCCACACGCCATCGCAACCGGCGTCAATCGCGCGGAGCGCGTCGTCGGCTCGCAGGACGCCCTTCACCACGAGCGGGATCGGGCACACCGAGCGCAGCCAGGCGAGCTCTTCCCAATCGAAGGTCGGCAGGACGACGATGCCTGTCTCGGGGTCGACGGGCTGCTCCGCTGGCAGGTGCACGCCGAGGTCGATCTCGAAGCCGCTGCGCAGGTCGCGCTCGCGGTTGCCGGGCAGCGGCAGATCGACGGTCACCGCGACCGCGGAGTAGCCGGCGGCGGCGGCGCGCTCGACGAGCGTTCTGCACTCGGCTCGGTCCGCCGGCACGTACAGCTGGAACCAGCGCGGCGCGCCCGGCGCGGCCGCGGCGACGTCCTCCATCGAGACCGATGAGATCGTCGACAACGTGAACAGCCCGCCGCCGTCCGCGGTGCCGCGAGCCGTGGCGCGCTCGGCATCGGGATGCGAGAGCGAGTGGTCGGCAGTGGGCGCCACGACGATGGGATTGGCCAACTCCACGCCGAACGCGGTGGTCGACAGGTCGCGGTCGGCGACGTTGACCATCACGCGGGGTCGGAGGCGGATCCGGTTCCACGACGCTCGGTTCTCCGTCAATGAGACCTCGTCGCCGGCGCCCCCGGCCTGGTAGTCCCAGGCGGCGGGATCGGTCCGCTCCCGGGCGAGCGGCTCGTAGTCGGCGACGGTGATCGGGCGCGAGGCATCGGTCATCTCACCCGATAATGCCCTCATGCAACGATCCCCTGTACTCAACCTCGGCACTGTCGTCCTTGTGACGGCCGCCGTTATCGGTCTCCTGCTCGCGTCGTGCTCCCCCGAAGAGCCGGCCGCCACCCCGGTCGTCACCCCGTCGGCCAGTCCGGAGCCGACCCCCTCGCCGACGTTGTCGGCAGAGCTCATGGACCGACCCTGGAACGTCCTGTACGTCGGCGTCGACCTCAACGAGCAGCGCGAGGGTGCCGCCGAGCCCTCGAACACCGATGCGCTCATGCTCGTCAGCCTCTCGGCCGACCAGTCGGAGCTGACGCTCGTGTCGCTGCCGCGCGACACCGTCGATGTGCCACTCCCGGACGGCACGATCCACCCGCGCAAGATCAACGGCCTCTATGCCGAGCAGGGGATCGATGCGCTGGTCGGCGCGATGGAGACGCTGTACGACCTGGAGATCGACGGCCACGTCGTGCTCGACATGGACGACTTCGCCGCCCTGGTCGAGGCCGTCGATGGGGTCGAGGTGACGCTCGAGGAGCCGCTGGTGGACCCGATCGTCAACCTCGACCTCGAGCCGGGCACCCAGACCCTCGACTCGGGGGAGGCGCTCGGCTACGTGCGCACGCGGGTCGACCAGGACTACGGGCGGATGGGCCGCCAGCAGGAGGTGATCGTGGAGCTCGTCGATCGCCTCGTCGATCCGGACACGGAGCTTGACCTCACGGACCTCCTTGACGGCCTCGACTCGCTCGAGACCGATCTGCCCCTCGACGAGCTGTTCACGCTCATGGAGCTCGGCCGGCGCGCCGCCGAAGGCGAGGTCTCGGAGCTCGTCATCCAGCCGCCCCTAATCATCTCAGAGGGAGACATCGGCGACGGCCGCGGTTACATCCTGATCCCGGACGTCGAGGCGATCCGCGCCGAGGTGCAGGAGCTCATCGGCGACTGAGCGGTCGTGGGTGGTTGGCGTTGCGCGCGTCTCGTCAAACGCTCGACCCATTCGCGCTAGCCGGCCGCAGCGGGCGAGTCGGCACCCTCTCGAGCGTGGAGATCGGCGTCGAACGTCGCTTCTGCTCGCTAGTGCGACCAGGAGAGGCGATTGTCAGAACTGGGAGCGCGGCGCTGTCTAACGCTCGACCCATTGAGCGTTAGGCGAGAACCTCGGTCAGGACTCTGGCGACGCCTCGCGCTCGCCCTCGGCCCGGGCAGCTTCGCCGCCTTCGGCGGGTGCACCTTCGCCTTCGGCACCTTCGGCACCCTCCGCCTCTGCCAATGCAGCCGCCTCGAGCTCCTCCTCGGTGAGGACCGGCTCGGGCTCCTCCTCGATCCGCGGCGGGACGACAGTGGCGACGAGCGTGTCGCCATCGGTCAGGACGTGGACGAGGTCGCGGTTGAAGCTGAGGTCACGGACGTGGATCGCGACGTCGAGGCTGTGCAGGACCGAGACGTCGACGACGACCTGTTGCGGGATGTCGTTCGGCAGCGCCTTGACGTGCAGGCTCGAGAGGTTGTGGAGCAGCGTGCCGCCGGTCTCCTCGACTGCCGGCGCCTCGCCGGTGAACACGAGGGGGACGTCGATCTCCATCTCCTGCGTGAGGTTGACGAGGAAGAAGTCGACGTGGATGGCCCTGCCGCTGAGCGGGTTGCGCTGGACGCTCTTGATGATGCCGCTCGTGCTGCCGCTCTTGCCCGGCAGGTGCATGTTCACGACCGAGGTGCGGCCGGCCTGGCGGTAGAGGGTCTCGAAGACCTTCGCGTCGATCTGGACCGGCGTGGACTCCTCGCCCTTGCCGAAGACGACGCCCGGCACGAGGCCCGCGCGGCGCAGCCGCTTGTTGGCCTTGCCGTGGGCCTCGCGCGCGTCGAGGGTCAGCTCCAGGTCCATGAGTGTGTCGCGTTCCTCAGGTGGCGTCAGGATGACGAGCGGGCAGCACCGAATGGGTCGAGTGCGCACTGCGAGCCGGCATCGTACCCGCCGAGCGGCCGAGCGGCAACCGGGCCACTCAACGGATTCGGAACGGGTCGCGTATCACTGCAGAGTGGTCCTTCGATCTTCCGCCCTTCTGCTGCTGCTCGTGCTGGCGGGCTGTGGCGGCTCCGGTCCGTCCGCCAGCGCAGGCGAGACGGATGCGACCGCGTCGACAGCGCCTTCGGAGACGCCCGCTCCTGATCGCGTCGCCCGTGACCTGGACCAGCTGCTCTCGGCGCTCGACTCCGTGCACCCCAACGCGTGGCACTCGATTTCCCGAGAGGACTTCGTGGCGGCGCTCGACGCCTACGAGGCAGCGATCCCGGACTTCACGCCGGAGGAGGCCGTCGTCGAGCTGATGCGCGTCGTGGCGCTGTTGAGCCGGGAGGGACGCGACGGCCACCAGTTCGCGGTGCCGCAGCCTGGCAGCGAGCCTCCCGCGTTGCCGCTGACCGTCTACGAGTTCGACGAGGGCGTCACGATCACCGCCGCCGCGCCGCCGCACCAGGGGTTGGTGGGCGGCACGATCACGGCCATCGCCGGCACCCCGATCGACGAGGTTCTTGCGGCGATCGAGCCGCTCGTCCCTCGCGACGGGCCGGCCACGGTGCCCACCTTCAGGCCGATCTTCCTGCCGCGCACCGAGGTGCTGCGCGGGCTCGGGGTCATCGGTGACGGTCCGGTCGAGCTGACGATCGACCACCATGGCCTCGAGATCGTCGAGAACATCGAGCCGATCCCGTTCGACGCGTACCAGGCGTTCCTCGGCGAACGCGCGATGCACCAGCTCCCGGCCAGCGACCGGTCGCGCTATCTGACCGATCCCGAGCCACTGACGATCGAGGCGATGGGCGACGGGGTGCTCTACATCCGCTACCGCAACGTCGTCGCGCCCTCGGTGGACGACGCACGCGAGCTGGTCGAGAGCTGATCGGTCGGGCGCCTCGTGCTCGACCTGCGGCAGAACCCCGGGGGCGACAACACGACCTACGGACCCCTCATCGACCTCGTGCAGGAATTCGCGGCCGATCAACCCGGCGAGCTGCGAGTCCTCATCGATCGCGTCACGTTCTCGGCGGCGTCGAACCTGTCGACCGAGATCGAGCAGAGCACCGATGCGGTCTTCATCGGTGAGCCGATGGCCGGCGGCCTGAACTTCTGGGACGACGTGAACTTCGTGCGGCTGGACTCGCTGCCGGTGCCGATGCAGGTCGGCGTCAGCACCCGCTACTGGGAGTTCGCGGCGCCCGACGATCGTCGACTGACGATCGAGCCGGACATCCCGATCCCGGCGAGCTCCGAGGACTTCCTGGCAGGTGGCGACCCGGTGCTCGAGGCTGCGCTGGCGGACTGATCGCGGCGTTTTCCCCGGGTGAAGGCAATGACCATCGAGGCTGGCGTTCGTGGTCGATCCGGTCGTCGGGTGCAATCCGCGGCGATCGAGGGCCTTCGTTTCGCCCCTACTTGGCCGATACTTTCGCTGGGTGAAATGCCCTGTCGGTGAACGGATCTTCAGGGAAGCGATATGGGCCCGACACCGGCGGATTCCTATACTTCGCGCGTGGCCGGCACGATCATGATCGTCGAGGACGAGCCCGCCGTGGCCCGCGGCGTCCAGGTGGCTCTCGAGCGCGAGGGCTACACGGTGAGTGTGCAGGCGACCGGCGAGGACGCGATCGCGAACTTCGCCGATGCCGCACCCGACCTCGTGGTCCTCGACGTGCGCCTGCCAGGGATCGACGGTTTCGAGGTGCTCCGCCAGCTCCGGCGAGACACGCGGGCGCCGGTCCTCTTCCTTACGGCACGTGCCGACGAGGTCGACAAGGTCGTCGGCCTCGAGATGGGCGCCGACGACTATCTCGTCAAACCGTTCAGCGTCCGCGAGCTCGTGAGCCGCATCAAGGCGCTGCTGCGTCGCGCATACGGTGAGCTGGCCGATACGCAGACGGGGCGCACCCTTCGCCGCGGCGATCTCGTCATCGACCTCGAGCGGCGGCGCGTGACGCGTGGCGGCGAGCGCATCGGTCTGACCACCACGGAGTTCGACCTCCTGCGACACCTCGCGTCGCGACCCGGCCGCGTCTTCACCCGCGGGCAGCTGCTCGAGCTCGTGCGCGACTACGACGACGCCCTCGAGCAGGACGAGCGAACCATCAACGTCCACATCAGCCACATCCGCGACAAGGTCGAGCCGGACCCTTCGCAGCCTCGCTACATCCGGACGGTGAGGGGCGTCGGATATGCCTTCGCCGAAGACTGACCCACCCTCGTCGTCGCGATCGACGCCCGACTGGTCCAGCTTCGACCCGCGCGGCCTGCCGGCACTCGTCGGCCGGCTGAACGTCCGTCTCGTCCTGGCCTTGGCGATCGTGGCGCTCGTCGGGCTCATCACCTCGGGCATCGCCATCCAGCAGATCCTGCCCGACTTCCTCGCCGAGCAGACACGGCAGCGGATCGACACGGCCGCCGCCTCCACCGGATTCTCGTTGCAGGAGACAGTGACACGCATCGGCAGCGACCCATCGACGGAGGCGACGGCCGCGGTGCGCGAGCTGCGAGACGCCCGCATCGCTCCGGACGTGGCGGCGCTGGGCGCGCGAAACTTCAACGCGACCGTCACGATCACCAACGATCTCGGCGCGGCGGTGGCGCGCGAGTCGCCCCCCAACACCGCAGAGCTCGAGTCGGAGGGCCTGCAGCGCGACACCGAGATCGAGCCCGCTTCCCGGCACGTCGTGCTCGAGCTTCCGAATGGCGAGCGCGTCAGGTATATGGTCACCGTCAGCGACCTGTACTCGACGCGGGCCGCGACGCTCGAGCAGATCCGCAGCGCGCTGATCGGCGCCGGGCTCCTGGCGTTGGGGGCATCGCTGGTGACCGGCATCGTCGCGGCCCGCAGCCTGACGGTGCCGATCGCCCGGCTCCGTCGCGTCTCGGCCCGCGTGGCGCAGGGGCAGCTCGACGAGCGAGCCGCACCGTCCGGCGTTCTCGAGATCGACGAGCTTGGCCAGCAGTTCAACGTCATGGCCGACCGGCTGTCTGGCACGCTCCGCATGCTCGAGGCCGACCGGGATCGGCTCCGCGAGTTCGTCGCCGATGTCAGCCACGAGCTGCGAACCCCGATCGCCGCGCTCCGCATGTACACCGAGCTCCAGCGTGACGGCGAGGTCGACGAGGCGACGCGGCGGGAGTTTCTCGACCGGTCGCTCGACCAGATCCAGCGGCTCGATTGGCTCAGCACGAACCTGCTCGACCTGTCGCGGATCGACGCCGGAATCTATCCGCTCGACATGCGCACCGGCGACCTGCGCGATCCGGTGCAGGCGGTCGTCCAGGCGCTCAGCGAGGCGGCGGTCGAGCGCGGGGTGGCGCTGGAGTCGACCGTACCCGCGGAGCCGGTCGAGCTGCGCTTCGACCGCGAACGGATCGTGCAGCTGATGACGAATCTCATCGGCAACGCCATCAAGTTCACGCCTCGTGGCGGGGCCGTCTCGGTCCGGCTGGAGGAGCGCCCGTCCGATGTGCTCATCGCGGTGACCGATACCGGCGCCGGCATCCCGGCCGACGAGATGCCGCACATCTTCGAGCGCTTCTACCGCGGCACGAACACCGGCGAGGCGCGCGCGTCGGGCAGCGGCCTGGGGCTCGCAATCGTGCGCTCGATCGTGGAGATGCACGACGGCCAGATCGAGCTCGCCAGCGAGGTCGGCAAGGGCACACAGGTGAGGATCATCCTGCCGCGGCAGGCCGCCGACACGGGAGAGACCCGCGAGGCGCCGATCGAGAAGGTCAACGAAACTTCACGCGGCGGACAGGCTGCCCGCAATCCGGGCACCGTAGGCTGACCGTTGCCCGCCCGGCGTCCGGGAACTCGTAGCAGAAGCGAAGCAGCGACCGATGAAGACCGATCCGAACCAGCCCGACGATCCCGACCGGACGCAGCCGGTGGAGGTCCAGCGATACGGGCCTGAAGTGCACAGCGATCCGGCGCAGACCCCCTGGCAGGCGGCGCCGGCCTGGTCGACCCGCCCGCCGCAGCCACCGCCACCGGTCCTCGAGCGGCGTGGCCTCGGAGCGGCACCGATCGTCGCCATCGCCGTCGTTGCCGGGATCCTCTCCGGCGCCCTCTCCGCCCTCGGCGTCGCGACCCTGCTCGATGACGGCCCGTCCGGCGTCGTGACCGGCGGCGAGAGTACCGACGCCAACACCGTCAGCGACGTCACCATCAACGAGTCGAGCGCTGTCATCACCGCGGCAGACCAGGTCGCTCCGGCGGTGGTCACCATCCTGCGCACGACCGGCGGCATCCTCGGCGGCGGCGAGGGCGGCTCGGGGTCCGGCTTCATCTACGACGATGACGGATTCATCCTCACCAACCGCCACGTCGTCGAGGGGGCGGAGAGCCTCAGCATCATCCTCAACGACGGGCGCCAGTTCGAGGGCACCGTCTATGGCATCGACACGCTCACGGACTTGGCGATCGTGACGATCGACGCCAGCGGCCTGCCCGCAGCGCCGATCGGCACTTCGGCCGATCTCGAGCCAGGCCAGCTGGCGATCGCCATCGGTAACCCGCTTGGCAACTACGAGAACACGGTCACCACCGGCGTCGTCTCGGGACTTGGTCGCGAGATCCGCGCCACCGACGCCTCCCAGACGAGCAGCGAGCAGCTCAGGAATCTCATCCAGACGGATGCCGCCATCAACCCCGGCAACTCGGGCGGGCCGCTCGTCAACAGCGGCGGCCAGGTGATCGGGGTCAACACCGCGGTCAGCACCGACGCCCAGGGCATCGGCTTCTCGATCCCGATCGACGTCGCCAAGCCGATCATGCAGCAGGCCGTCGACGGCGGGGAGATCGCCCGACCGTGGATCGGCATCTACTACGTCCCGATCAACCCGGCGCTGGCCGAGTCCGAGGGCCTGCCGGTCGAGTACGGCGCGCTGATCGCCACCGAGAGCGGGGAGTCGGCGGTCGTCTCCGGCAGCCCCGCCGAGTCTGCCGGACTGCGGGAGGGCGACATCATCGTCGCGATCGATGGGGAAGAGATCGGCCCCGGCGCGGACCTGTCGATGCTGATCGTCCCGTTCTCGCCTGGCGACACGATCACGCTGCGCGTCCTGCGCGACTCCTCGACGAGCGAGTTCGACCTGACGCTGGGAGAGCTGCCGGACCAGCGCTGATCCGCGGCACGGCGACTAAGCGGGGCGGCGCCTCACGAGCGCCGCCTCGACCGTGTCCATCTCCCCCTCGAGCGGCGCCTCCGGCTTGCGCACGCGGATCTCGACGGCGTCGACGAGCCTCGCGTCGGTCGCGGCCAGCACGGCCCGCGCGATCGCGCCGGCCAGGCCCTCGATGAGGTCGAAGCTGGGCCCGGTGACGACCGCACCGACGAGCTCGTGCAGGGCCGAGTAGTCGACGGTGTCGCCGAGCGCATCGGTCTCGGCCGCTCGTGCCAGGTCGGCATGGAGGATGACGTCGACCTCGAACGGCTGCGGCTCGCCTTTCTCGTGCGGTAGGACGCCGTGGCGCGCGTGGAATCGCATGCCGCGCAGGGTCAGGCGATCGGGATAATCGGTCACCGGCGGACGATCGCGTCGGCCACGCGTCGGGTGCGGGCGATGTGCGCCACGTCGTGAACGCGCACGATGTCGGCTCCGGCGCCGATGGCGAGCGCCACGGTCGCGGCCGTGCCCTCGACTCGGTCCTTGGGCGCCGCGCCGTCGAGCAGCTCGCCGAGGAAGCGCTTGCGGCTCGTTCCGACCAGCACTGGCATGCCGTCCAGCGCCGCCTTCAGCTCCGCCAGGCGATGGAGCAGCTCGAGGTTCTCCTCGGTCCCCTTTCCGAAGCCGATGCCGGGGTCGACGATGATCCGCTCGCGGGCGACGCCGCGCTCGACGGCGGCCTCGACCGCCATCCGCAGCCAGCCGGCGACGGTCTCGAAGACGCCGACCGCATAGCCGGGCTCCTCCTGGTTGTGCATGAGCACGAGCTGGGCGTCGGCCTCGGCCGCCGCCACAGCGGTGCCCGCGTCGTGGGCGGCGCCCCACACGTCATTCACCATCCGCGCACCGGCGGCCAGTGCCGCGCGTGCCACCGTGCCCTTGGTCGTGTCGATGCTGATGATGGCCCGGTCCCCGATGGCGGCGGTGACGGCCTGGACCACAGGAATGGCGAGCGCGGCCTCCGTTCCGGCGTCGACCGGCTCGCGGTCGCCGTAGGCGCTGCGCGGTCGGGTCGACTCGGCGCCGACGTCGATGATCTCGGCACCGGCTGCGACCATGGCCTCGGCCCGCTCGACCGCAGTGGCGACGACTTCGTCGATGCCGCGATTTGGCGGCGCCAGCCCGTCGCCGGAGAACGAGTCGGGCGTCACGTTGACGATGCCCATCAGGTAGGTTCGCTCGCCCCAGGTCAGTGGCAATTCCATCACGTGTCCTCGGCGGTTCCGGTCAGCATGCCGCGTATGGCGCCGACGAGATAGAGGGAACCGGCCACGACGACCGGGTCGCCATCGGCCATCGCGAGGGCCCTGGCCGGGCTGGGCGCGGTCCGCGACCCCCTGCCCGACAGCCGGCGCCAGGTGCGGGCAAGCGTCCGCGGATCGTGCGCGCCGGCATCGTCGACGCGGGTGAACACGAAGCGTGGGTCCAGCGGGGCGAGCTGGCGCAGCACCGGGCTCACCCGCTTCGTGCGCATCGCGCCGAACACGATCGTCGGTCGCCGGACTCCCAGGTCATCGAGCGCGCGTGCCAGGGCCGCGGCCCCTGCGGGGTTGTGGGCGCCGTCGAGCAGCACGCGCGGCAGCCCGAGCGACGAGCCGTCCAGTACCTCGAGCCGCCCAGGCCAGCGTGCGTTCGCCATGCCGCGGCGGAGCGTCGCCTCGTCGATCTCGATCCGCCAGCGCTCGGCCAGCGCGTCGATCACGCCCAGCGTCACCGCCGCGTTCTGCGCCTGGTGCCGGCCGAGCAGCCCGACCCGGAGCCCGTCAAGGCGTCGCGACGGCGCGCGCGCGTCGACGACGATGCCCTCCCAGCCGGTCTCGCGCAGGGTCGCCCGGTACGGCTGGCGCCGCCCGGCGCGCAGCAGCGGGACGCCGAGGGCGGCGCAGCGGTCGAGAACCGGGCGCAGCCCGAGACCGGTGGCACCGGTCACCGCTACGTTGCCGGCCTTGATGATCGGTGCCTTCTCGCCGCCGATCGCGGTGAGGGTCGACCCGAGGATCGCCTCGTGGTCGTGCTGGACGTTCGTGATGGCGGCCACACCGAGGTTGAGGACGTTCGTCGCGTCGAGCCTGCCGCCGAGCCCGACCTCGACGATGGCGACGTCGACCCCTTGGCGCGCGAGCTCGGTGATGGCCGCTGCCGTGAGGGCCTCGAACTCGGTCGGTGGCCCACTCCCATCGGCCGCGACACGGTCGATGATCGGGAGCACCCGCTCGACGGCCGCCGCGAACGCGCTCCTGGCCAGCGGCTTCCCGTCGATCGCGATCCGTTCGCGGTAGCTGACGAGGTGGGGCTTCGGCATGCTGCCGACCTTCAGGCCGGCGGCGCTCAGCACGGACTGCGTCATCGCCACAACCGAACCCTTGCCATTGGTGCCCCCTACCAATGCGCCGCGCAGTCCCCGCTCGGGGTGGCCGACCTCCCCCATGAGCCGCTCGATCCGTTCGAGCCCGAGGCTGATCCCGAAGCGCCCGCGCTCGGTCAGCGCCGCGACCGCCTCCCGGTAGGTGAGGGTCAAGCGGTCAGTCCGAAGCGTCCTCGTAGAAGACGCAGTCGTTGAACTGCCCGGTCAGGCACAGGTCGTTGACGTACCCCGAGTCGAGGTGCACGCCGCCGCGCAGCTCGCAGCGGGCCACGGTGCCCTCCTGCTTCATGAGCGTCTTCATGAGTTGCGGTGCCTGGATCGGGACGCGGCCCTTCGGTCCGTGGGTCAGGTAGAAGTGGGGGCAGTGGTGGCGGCGCGGCTTCGTGTACCCCAGCGGGACGCCGCGCCTGCCGATGTGGACCGCCATCGGCTCCGGGGCGCCGGCGTAGCGCTTCTCGGCGATGATGCAGCGCCCGGGCTCGCACTCCTTGTCGTTGTAGCAGCAGGCACGGGCCGGACCGATGCCCTCCACCGCCCAGAGCTCCCAACACGGGCGGCGGAGGATGAATGCTGGGCATCGGTAGCGGATCGTGAGGTCGCAGTTCTCGACCTCCCAGCACATCGTGCGGCGGTCGCCGCCTCGACGATCGGGTGCGAACGGGTCCTCGGCCTGGCGGCGCTCGGCGCCGCCACGGCGCTCGGTCTTGATGATCATGCGTGCTCGGGCAGCCTTCCCACGCCGCGAGTGTAGCGGGTGGTTGCACGCGCAACGCCCGTTGGCGGCGGAGCTTCGGTCCGTGGGTTCAGCCGAGGAACTGGCTGAGCCGCTCCTCCATGACCTCCTGGGGCATGTAGCCGACCAGGCGGGCGGCCTCGCGGCCGTTCTCGAAGAGGATGAGGGTCGGGATGCTGAAGATGCTGTAGCGCATCGCCAGCTGCTGGTTCTCGTCGGTGTTGACCTTGGCGACACCGATCTTCTCGGCGTGCTTGTCACCGATGCTCTCGACCACCGGTGAGACGAGGCGGCAGGGGCCGCACCATGCTGCCCAGAAGTCGACCAGGACTGGCTTCTCGGCGTTCAGTACCTCCGATTCGAAGGTCGACTCATCGACCGTGATCGGGGCGACGGTTGCCATCTTCGGCAGTTCTGCCTCCACGCGTGGGTTCAACTGCCGGCCATGCTAGCACCGCCCATGCCGGGCGGAAGTGGCCCAGATGTCTACGGCGCGGCCGTTGGCGTCGGCGTCGGTACCGGGGTCGGGGTGGGAGTCGGGGTCGGGGTGGGAGTCGGGGTCGGTGTCGGCGTCGGGGTGGGTGACGGCGTCGGCCCGCTGCTGAGCACGAGGTCGACCTGCGACCCGGCCTCGATGTCGACGCCCTCGGCCGGGTTGCTGCGGATGACCGATCCCTCGGGGATCGACGGATCCGGCTCCCGGTCGACTGATCCGACCCGGAGGTCGAACTCGGCCAGCGTCTCCCGCGCCTGCTGCTCGGTCTGCCCGCGCAACCGCGGGACGGCGACCTCGCCCGGCCCGGTCGAGACGAACGCGACGAGCGTCGAGCCCTGCTCGATCCGCTCGCCGCTCGCCGGCTCGCAGCGGATGACCCGCCCCTCATCGACGTCCTCGGACGCCTCCTGCTCCTCGGCCAAGGTCAGGTCCATCTCGTCCGCCTGCGATCGCAGTCTCGACAGCCCCACGTCCTCGCACGGGGGCACGATCACCGCGACCGTTGGGCTCGACGAGGGTGATGGGTTGCCCAGCAGCTGGAAGCCGAGGAAGCCGATCGCCCCGAGCAGGAGCACGCCGAGCAGCGCAAGCAACCACATCCACCATGGCTGACCCTCGTCCTGGGCAGCGGCGCGAGATGGAGGTGGGAGCACCGGCGCCCGGTCGGCCGGCGTGGTGACGCGGGGCGGGACGTAGACGGTCGGCTCGCCGGCGGACGGAGTGGCGGCCGCGACCGCGCCCGCCGCGGCACCGGCCCCTGCCGGGATCGCTCCCGGGTCGCGGCGCCAGGCGCGAAGGGCCTCGGCCATGGCGCCCGCGTCGGGGAATCGTTCCGCCGGCTCACGCTCGAGGGCGCGCATGACGATTGCCTCGAGGCCCGGGGGCTGTGGCTTTCCGATCGCGGTCGGCGACGGCGCATCCTCGTTGAGGCGCTTGAGGGCGACCGCGGCGGCGGTATCGGCCTCGAACGGGCGGCGCGCGGTGAGCATCTCGTACAGCACGATCCCGAGCGAGTAAACATCGGAGGCGCCGGTGACCTCGTCACCCCGCGCCTGCTCGGGGCTGAAATAGTGGACCGATCCGAGCGTCGTCCCGGTCACGGTCATCGACGCCTCGCTCACCGCGCGGGCGATGCCGAAGTCGGTCACCTTCACGTCGCCGCCTTCGGTGATGAGGATGTTCCCGGGCTTCACGTCGCGGTGGACGATTCCCTTGCGGTGCGCGACCTCGAGGGCGCTGGCGACACCGATGGCGATGCGTACCGAGTCGTCGAGGGAGAGGGACCCCCGCTCACGCAGGATCGTCGACAGGTCGCGGCCGGCGACCAGCTCCATGACGATGTACTGGTCGCCGTCGGCGCCATCGGTGCCGTAGTCGTAGACGCCAACGATGTTCGGGTGCGAGAGGCCGCCGGCGGCACGCGCCTCCTGCTTGAAGCGCGCCGCGAACCCGGGGTCTGAGCTGAACTGCGGCCGCAGGAGCTTGACTGCCACCTCGCGGTCGAGCTGCTCGTCGAGCGCACGCCAGATCGTGGCCATGCCGCCTTCGCCGAGCGGAGCGATGAGTCGGTATCGGCCGCTGATCAGCCTGCCGAGCATCTCCACGATCGGTCAGTCTCGCAGGTCGAGTCCGCGGATGTACGCGCGAACCTCGTCCGCATCCTCCGATTCGAGCGCCACCGCGATATTGGCCTTGATCCAGCCAATCCGGGTGCCGGCGTCGTGCCGGGTGCCCTCGAACTGGTAGCCGAAGACGGGTTGCTCCCGGATCAGGCCGCGGATCGCATCGGTCAGCTGGATCTCGCCGCCCGCGCCGGTGCTGGTCTGCTCGAGGACGTCGAAAATCTTTGGGGTCAGCACGTAGCGGCCGAGCACCGCCAGGTCGGAGGGTGCATCGGAGACGGCCGGCTTCTCGACGAGGTCGCGGATCTCGACCACGCGCCCCTCCTCGTGCAGCGGCTCGAGGATCCCGTAGCGGGTCACCTCCTCGCGGGGCACGCGCTGGACGGCGATGACCGAGCCGCGGTGGGTGTTGTACGCGTCGATGAGCTGGCGCGTGACCGGCATGCCCCCACGGTTCAGCATGACGTCGTCGCTCAGCAAGACGGCGAAGGGCTCGTCGCCGACGAGATCCTTGGCCACGAGCACGGCGTGCCCCAGGCCGAGCTGCTCACGCTGGTGGACGAACGCGACGGTGCCGATCTCGCTGATGCGCCGGATCGTGCGCAGCATCTCGATGTCGCCGCGCTCCTCGAGCCATCGCTCGAGCGACGGGTTGGAGTCGAAGTGGTCCTCGATCGCGCTGCGCCCGGTGGCGATGACGATGATGATCTGCTCGATGCCAGACGCGACCGCCTCCTCGGCGGCGTACTGGATGATCGGCCGGTCGACGAGCGGCATGACCTCCTTGGGGATGGCCTTGGTGGCCGGGAGGAAGCGGGTGCCGAACCCCGCGGCGGGCAGGACGGCCTTACGGACGCGCGCGGTGATGGCGTGACTCCTTCGTTCGTGGTCTCAGGAGAGCGTGACGCTGGCGCACTCGGATTGCCGCGGCGATGCCGCGCTCGGGGTCGTCACTGGGGACGCAAGTATACCCAACCGTCGTTTCACGGCCCTCGTCGGAGCCTGACGGTACAATCGCGCCGCCGATGCTGAAGTCCCTGGTACGAACCCTCCGCGGGCCCAGCCGCGACCCCCGGATGACCTACATCAGCCGCCCTTTGCCGCGCGACCTGCCCGACGAACAGGTGATCGCGGCGCTGGAGATCGCCCTCGCCGCCGACCCGAATCCGGCGTACCTGGTCGAGTCGCTCCCGGCGGCGCTGAAGGAGGTCACAGGACGGGACCTCCAGGTGCTCGACCGATCCGTCCGCGACGTCACCGGCGCATTCATGAAGGTCCAGATCATGATCCGTGACGGCGATGTCGGCCGCTGGCCCGGCTACGACGCGATGTCGTACCCGCTCATCGCGCCATCCGAGCAGGCCGAGGCAGCGCGGGCCGCGATCATTGCCGCCGACGCGGCCTCATCCGACTCGGCGCCAGCCGCCGGACCGAAGCCGGGCTGGGAGCCGCCCCCGCCACCGGATCGGGGATAGCGGTGGGTCGCCAGAACGTCCCGCGCGACCAGTGGCTCGAGTTGGGCTACGAGTGCCCGCGCTGCGGCGAGCAGCTCACCGAGGACTTCGTCTACTCCTGGCGTCCGACTCCTGAGGACCCGAAGCTGCTGCTGCTGTTCTGCCCGAACTGCGGGGATCGGGTGGAGATCAACCACATCTAGGAGCCGATAGAGCCGGGGTACGCGGCGACGGCTCTCGCCGAAAGTTGGTGCCCCCAAGGGGATTCGAACCCCTGATCTCCACCTTGAAAGGGTGGCGTCCTAGGCCTCTAGACGATGGGGGCGTAGCCGATCGGGTCTGGATCGAATGCTACCAGCGAACGGCGCTCAGCCGAGGTAGAACAGCAGGACCAGGATCAGCAGCCCGGCGAGCGCGATCGCTGCCACCAGCGCCATGAGCCCGCCGCCGATGGCGACGAGGACCGACTGCCCGCCCTGCCGGCGTCGCGCCATGCGGCTGCCCCAGATCCAGCCCTGGCTGTAGAGGAAGAGGCCGATCAGGGCGCTGAGGATCGCGGCGGCTAGGAGCGCAAGGACCGAGAGGTCGGCGTCCCGCCCGACCAGGGCCAGGGCGGCGAGAGCGCCGGCGATGATCAGGCCGACGACTCCGATGATGACGTTGCGGAGGAGCGGATGCACGGCGCGCCATTCTAGCCGTCGGCCGGTATGCAACTTGCTTGGTCGCTTGGTGCCGCGATAGCGGCGACACGCAACAGCAGGAGGCGCCCCATGCCGGACCGGCGGAGTGCCGAGCACTACGGATCGCCCGACGAGGGCAACATGAGCGTCCGCGAGGCCGGCCGCAAGGGGGGCAAGACCACCCGCGCCCGTTATGGTGCCGAGTTCTTCCAGGAGATCGGTGCGAAGGGCGGCCGTACGGTCAGCGAGCGCTACTCGAACGAGCATTTCCGCGAGATCGGCCGCAAGGGGGGCCGACGGGTCGCCGAGCTCATCGCGCGCGCCAAGAGCATTGACGAGAACGGCAACCTTCAGAACTCCGAGTAGCGCTGCTCCTTCCAGGGATCGGCCTCGTTGTGGTAGCCGTTGCGCTCCCAGAACCCGGGCCGATCCTCGACGCTGAACTCCACCCCGCGCAGCCATTTCGCGCTCTTCCAGAAGTACGGCCCGTGGACGATCGCCCGAAGCGGATAGCCGTGCTCGGCCTCGAGCGGCTGCCCGTCGTATGACCACGCCAGCAGGCACTCGGGGCGCATGGCCGTCTCGATCGGGACGTTCGAGGTGTAGCCGCCCTCGGCATGGAAGGTCACGAAGCGTGCGGCGGCGGTCGGCTGCGCGACCTCGGCGATGTGGGTGAAGGCGACGCCCTCCCAGCGCGTGTCGAGCTTCGACCAGCGGGTGACGCAATGAATATCGAGCGTCTGCTCGGCAATCGGCAGGTTGCGGAACTCGGCCCACTTCAGCGTGAACGGTTCGGCGGTCTCGCCCCACACGCGGAAGTCCCAGCCCGACAGGTCGGGGTACGTGGGAACCCGGCCGAAGTGGAGAACGGGGAACTTGTCGGTCAGCACCTGCCCGGGTGGGACGCGATCGGCGAGCTCGGCCGGGACGTTGTGCCGCTGCCAGGGAAAGACCATTGCCGGATCGTACGCCTCGCTGATGGGGCTGCCTAGACTGGACCGATGCCCCCGCGCTCGACGCCTTTCGCCTCGCTCGCCGAGACCGCCGCCGCCGTCGGCGCGACTCGCAGCAAGAACGCGAAGCGCGAGCTCCTGGCCGCCTACCTCCGCGGGCTGCCGCTCGGCGACCTGCCCGCCGCCGCCGTCTTCTTCGCCGGCCGGCCGCTCATCGATCCCACCGCGAAGCTCGGCCTCGGCTGGGTCCAGCAGGGAGCCGCGCTGGCCGCGGCGAGCGGCGCGGGCGAGGAGGCGCTGCGCGCCGCCTACCTGCGTCATTCCGACTTCGGCGATGCTGCCGCGGACCTCGTCACCGAGGGCAGTGGCGCGCGGCTGACGGTCGCCGACGTCGCGAACGGGTTCGACGCGATCGCCGGCGCGGGATCGGCGCCGGAGCGCGTGGGTCTGATGACCGACCTTTACCGGCGCGCGACGACCGAGGAGGCACGCTTCATCGGCCGCATCGCGTCGCGCGAGACCCGCATCGGTCTGCGGGAAGGGCTGCTGGAGGAGGCGATCGCCGCCGCGTTCGACGCCGACCCCGATGCGGTGCGGCGCGCGCATATGCTCACCGGGGAGATCGGCGAGACAGCCGTGCTGGCCCGCGAGGGTCGCCAGGCGGAGGCCACGCTGCACATTGGGCGGCCGATCCGCTTCATGCTCGCCTCGCCGGTGGCCGACGCCGACGAGGTCGTGCGGAGGGTGGGCGAGGAGGCCTGGATCGAGGACAAGTACGACGGCATCCGGGCCCAGTTGCACCTCGAGGCCGGCGGCCGGCCGCGCCTCTTCAGCCGCGACCTCAACGACGTGACCCGATCGTTCCCCGAGGTCGTGGAGGCCGCGGCGGCGCTGGCGGACGAGGCGCCGCTCGTCATCGATGGCGAGCTCGTGCCGTGGCGGGAGGGATCGGTCCTGGACTTCGCGTCGCTCCAGACCCGGCTGGGACGGGTGAAGCCGTCGAAGGAGCTGCTGGCCGAGGTGCCGGTCGTGCTCGTCGCCTTCGACCTGCTGCACCACGCCGGTCGTGACCTGCTGGAGGAGCCGCTTCGCGAGCGGCGAGCCGCCCTCGACGCGCTCGCCCTGCCGGAACGGACCGCGGAGCGGATGCTCCTCTCGCACCTCGCCACCGCTCGCTCGGCCGTCGAGGTCGACCGCCACTTCGACGATGCCCGCGAGCGCCACAACGAGGGCCTCATGGTCAAGGACCCTGGCTCGACCTACCAGCCCGGGCGTCGCGGGCTCGGGTGGCTGAAGCTGAAGAAGGCGCTCGCCACCCTCGACTGCGTCGTCGTCGGCGTCGAGTGGGGCCACGGCAAGCGCCGCGGCGTCCTCTCCGACTACACCTTCGCGGTGCGCGAGACCGATGAGCCCGGCGCGCGGCTGCTGACGATCGGCAAGGCCTACACCGGCCTGACCGATGCGGAGATCGCGACGATGACCGAGCACTTCAAGGCGATCACGCTCCAGGACCACGGCCGATACCGGACCGTCGTGCCGGAGATCGTCGTCGAGATCGCCTTCGACCGAATCATGCGCTCGGGGCGTCACCGGTCCGGGTTTGCGATGCGGTTCCCGCGGATCGTGCGGATCCGCGACGACAAGACGCCGGCAGACATCGACACGATGGCGACGGTGGAGGCGCTCTTCGGGGAGCAGGCCACGGGCCGCATCCTCCTCGCCACCGGCGCGCGCGGCGAGACCGAGCGCATTGCCGCGGTGGGCGAGGCTGGGCTGTGAGTGGCCTTGCCGTGGAACGGGAGTATCGGCCACTCATTCTCCGGGTTCCCGCGTGGCGAGACGGACTGCCGGCCGGGAACGAGGATTGATGGCCGTGCTTCTCACACCACGGCAAACGCGGGCAATCGAGAGCCGTTAGTCCCGTCGGGCGGGAAGGCGAGGCCGGGCGGTAGGATGCACCGATGGCTGAGCAGCCGCTCCCCGAGCTCGTCGACCCCGGGTGGGCACGACATTGGCAGGCGGAGCAGATCTGGAGGGTCCGCAGCCGATGAGCGCGTTCGAGTCCGGGGCTTCCGGCGACATGGGTGGCTTCGTGGCACCCGCCATCGTCTCGGTCGACGTGTACACATCGGCGTACCGCGTCTCGGGCGTGCTCGAGACGCGCTTCACGCGCGTCACGGAGATCCTCAACCAGCTGACCGGCGCGTACCTCGTCGTACAACGCGCGACCTTTTCCGAGCACGGCGATCCCGGCCCCGCGTCCGCGACTCCGACGGCGATGGTGGCCGTCGACGAGATCCTCGTCATGGTGGCCCAGGACCTCGGCAGCAACGAGTCGCAGAGTGAGATGCGTATCCCAAAGCGCCCGCTGTTGGCGCACCTGGCGCTTCCTCCGCTGCGACTGACCGGGACCGTCTACGTCGCGAGGGGCAGCCATCCGGTGGACGGGCTGTCCTCCGGCAATATTCGCTTCATCGCGATGACCGGCGTCTCGATGTCATCGGCCGCGTACCCCGAGCTCGCGCGGGTGGCGCCGGTGGCGGCGGTGCGCCGCGACCTCGGGCACGTCCTGTTGGTCGCCGACGAAGGCAACTACGACCAGCTGCTGGCCGACGTCCTCGACGAGCGGACTGCCGAGCGCTGGCTCGGCGATACCCCGGAGCCTGACGGCTAGGACCTTCGGTCCGCCAGCTTGGCTTCGCCGGCCGCCGCTGCCGGCTCGGCCGCATCGAGCACCGCCTCGACGAGACGTGCGACCTCGGACGCGTCCATGCGTCGGACGCGGCCGATCGAGTTCGCCCACCATGGGGCGTTGTCGGCGGTCACGATCTCGTCCTCGGGCTCCTCGAGCACGATCTGCGAATGACGGCGGGGGAAGACCACAGCCGGGCGGATCGGCATGTCGGGAAGGCCGACGTCGCGAGCCCAGCGCGCGACGCCGTCGCACATCGAGTTCGCGTCCCAGCTCGGATTCGTCCGGCAGCGGATCCAGCCCTTGCGGCCCTGGGTGTCGAACTCCCAGATCCGGCCCTGAACTCGGTAGCGCCCCACCCAGTCGCGGACGGTGAGCACGCGGACGCCGGCCGGGCCGACGAGGATCCCGTCGAGCCGCCCGGCGTCCCGGATGGCGAGGCGCGGCGCGACGATCAGGGCATAGTTGTCGTCGAAGGTCTCGCCGAGGAGGGTGGTCATCGGCCCGGTGAGCTGCCGCGACCGGTTCGGCCGCAGGATGCGAACGAGCCACGCCGCGCCGATACCGAGCGCCAAGGCCGCGGTGCCCGCGCCGATCGCGGCGCCGGACGTCGTGGTCGACGCGACGAGCGTCAGTTCCATCGCCAGCACGCCGGTCACGACCATCGAGGCGGCGAGAAGCATGGGCCGTCGGCGAGCCGTCGCCGAGAGGGCCTTCGGCCGGATCACGCGCATCGGTCGCGCCTCCGCTGGGCTAGGCTCGTCCCATGTCGAATCACATCCTCGCGAGCGTCGACCTCCAAACGGATGGCCTCGCGGCCCGCGCTGACGGCGGCGGGTCGTTCACGTTGGCGACGGACGACGCCGGCGGTCCGACGCCGATCGACGCCCTGCTGGCATCGCTCGCCGGATGCACGGCAATGGACGTCGCGAGCATCCTGCGCAAGAAGCGTCAGTCGGCGGCGGCGTATGAGATCGAGATCGACGGTGACCGGGCCGAGGAGCATCCGCGCGTCTTCACCGCGGTTCGCATCGAGCACCGCGTGCGTGGCGCGGTCGAGCCCGAGGCGCTGCGACGGGCGATCGAGCTGTCGGCGACGAGATACTGCCCCGTGAGCGCGACGTTGTCGGCGGTCGCGCGTGTCGAGCATCGGTACCACCTGGTCGATGATGCCGGCCGCGATCACGCGGCGGTCGTGGCCGTGCTCGGCCCGGGCGAACGGCGCGCCAACGGCTAGCGCCGCCGGGATCACGACGCGGTGCGCAGCTCGCGTGCCCCCGCCAGCGCCTCCTCGACGGCATTTCGGAACGCGTCGAGGTCGAATGGCTTGGCGACGACCGGACCGATCGGCGCCAGCTCGGCCAGGCGCTCGCGATTGGCCGCCGAGACGAAGATGGCGGGAATGCCCGGCCACGCCGTGCGCAGGAGCTCGGTGATGTCACCACCGTCGCCATCGGGGAGCATGACGTCGACCACCATGAGGTGCGGGAGTGCGACATCCATGAGGTCGCCGAGCTCGACGATGCGCGTGCAGGTCACGACGCTGAAGCCCATCTCGCGAAGCAGATCGGCTTCGAGTGCGGCGATGTCGGGATCGTCCTCGAGGACGTAGGCGCGGGGCGCGGTGGTTTCGTCGTTCATCGGCGCCAAGTGTCGCCGTCGCGCCAGCGTCGGTCTATGGCCCATCCGCGTAGTACCGACGGTTACCGGTGGGGTACTTGGAGCGCCGGTGTACCCTTCCTTTCCGCAACCGGGCCGCGAGGGGCGCGGGACGGCGAGCATCCTCATCACGGGAGCACCGCACGCACATGGCGCGATCGATGTGGCGGGGGGCGATCCAGTTCGGGCTGGTCACCATCCCGGTCAAGCTCTACCTGGCGACCGAGACCGGCGGCATCGGCTTCAACCTCCTTCATGCATCCTGCCTCAACCGGATCCAGATGAAGGTGTACTGCCCGCACCATGACGAGGTCATTCCGCGCTCTGAGACGGTGCGCGGCTACGAGTGGAGCAAGGGCAAGTACGTCGTCGTCACCGACGAGGATATCGACTCGGTACCGCTCAAGACGGTGCGCGCCATCGAGATCGAGACGTTCGTGCCGGCCTCGCGCGACAGCGGCGCCCAGTTCGTCAAGCAGGCCTACTACCTCGAGCCGGAGCAGGTCGGCGTCAAGGCCTTCTACCTGCTCAAGTCGGTCCTCGCCGAGCAGGAGAAGAGCGCGATCTGCAAGATCGTGCTCAAGGACCGCGAGCAGCTCGCCGCCCTCAACCCGTTCAGCAAGACGTTGCTGCTGACCACGCTGCACTGGCCCGACGAGGTCCGCGCCCTGGAGGAGCTGACCCTTCCCGAGGACGAGATCGACATCAAGGCCTCCGAGAAGAAGATGGCCGAGCAGCTCGTGGCGAGCATGACCGGCGAGTTCGACCCGGCCAACTTCGCCGATGACTACCGCGAGGCGCTGATGGCGGTCATCGAAAAGAAGGTCGGGGGCGAGAAGCCGGAGCCGGCGGCGCGCGCCGAGCCGACGAACATCACCGACCTCATGGCCGCGCTCGAGGCATCGGTCGCCGCGGCACGTCAGGATCGCAAGGCGGAGGCCGACCAGCCGGCGGCGAAGGCGAAGCCCACGAAGGCGAAGTCGTCGCGCGCCAAGAAGGCCGCGGCCGAGGACGAGGCGGAGGCCCCGCGTCAGCGGCGCCGCAAGACCGCCTGACCCGCGGGTCGTGCCCGGAGAGCAGCTCGACCTCCCCATTCCGACCGAGGCCGGCCAGGACCTGCCGGCGCGGCTGGTACCGATGCAGCCGTCCGCCGGCGCCGAGCCGTTCGACGACCCCGCCTACCTGTTCGAGCCGTGGTGGCCTGGCGTCCGCGCGCTGGCCTGGATCGATGCCGGCCGGCTCGTCCGCCTCCAGGTGGAGGGGATGGCCGACGCCCTCACCGCGTTCGCCGAGCTCGGCGACGAGCTCCCCGAACGCCTCACCGAGGACGCCGTCGTCCTCGATGGCTGGCTCCTCGCGCTCGACGAGGGCGGCTGGCTCGACACCGACCTGCTGCGGCGGCGACTGGCCGGCGAGGGCGGCGCCGGGCGACCCGGGTTCGTCGCGTGCGACCTGCTGTGGAGCGGTGGCGCGCCGTGGCACGCGCGGCAGTTCGCGACCCGGCGCGCGCACCTGGCCGAGATCCTGCGCGACGGCGATCGCTGCGTGGTATCGCATGCCCTGCGCGGCGAGGGCACGCTGCTCGCCGAGGCACTCGCCCGGTTCGGGCTCGCCGGCATCTCGGCCCGACGGCTCGACGCCCGGTACCGATTCGGCGCGGCCGGCGAGGGCTGGCTGCGCCTCCCGATCGCGCCGGCGGTGCGGACAGAGCGCCCGCGGCTCGCGCTCATTCAGCGCCTGCCGCTCGAGGAGCGTAGCTAGGGCAGGGTCCGCGCGAGGATCCAAGGGAAAGGTGGGGTCGTGCCGAGGCGCTGAGCGCCACTGACGAAACCGTCGGATGGGTAGGTCCGGAACGACCCGATGTCGAAGATCTGGCCGGGAATGCGGACCGGGGCATTGCGATCGGGGAACGGGCGGCCACGCACGACCTCGGCGATCGCGATCTCCTCGTCGACCGGCAGGCCCCAGTGGTCGCGCACGACGATCGCGACGTCCCACGTCGTGATGCGGTCAGGCGCCGCATCGATGGCGCGCTGCAGCCACTCCTCGGCATCGGCGCGCTCGTCGCGCATGGCATGGGCCAGCGCGCGCGTCGCCGGGTCGGCGATCGAGGCGGCCTCGATCGGCTCGTCCATCGCCCACCACGCGAGAAGGCGGTTGAACTCGAACTGCGCGCCGAAGTCGTCCTCGAGGGTCGCGTCACCGATGGCAATGTCGCGCGGCCAGTCGCGCGCGAAGGCCGTGAGCTGTTGGCTGAGGAGCGAGCGACGATACGCATCGTCCGCGGCCGCCGGCATGAGGAGCGACTCGTAGCTGAGCGCGGCGTTCAGGAGCTCGGCCTCGAGGAAGGCGGCGGTCGCCACGGCACGCCCGGTGGCGTCCTCCTGGCACGCGGCGTCCCCCTCCTCGGCGCACAGGACCGCCCGGTTGACCCACGACGGCGCATCGCCGGGGTTGTGCTCGACCGCGGCCTCGGCCGCGTCCCGGGCGACGTCAACGAGGCCCGCTCGCTCCGCCACGACGGCGAGGGCCTTCGGTCCGGCGGGGTGCCACGGGTCGATCTGCACGGATTGCCGCAGCATCGCGGCGGCGGGCTCCCACTCGCCGTCCGCGGCGGCATCGTTCCCCGCGCGGTAGACGATCGCGCCCGCGTCGGCCACGACCATGCCGGCCAGCAGGACGACGGCCGCGGCCGCGGCGGGCAGCAGCGCGAGCCGGCGGCGCAGCGGTCGCCACTCGACGACGCCGGCATCGGTCAGGGAAACGGCCAGGAGGGTGATCGCCAGCAGGTTGAAGGCTGGGACGAAGGTGAGGTCCTCGAACAGGCCCGCGACCAGGAGCCCCAGCAGCAGGAATCCGGCGGTTCGGCCGGTGCGCGTTCGGGCCCGCCACGGGCCGGCGAACCAGGCGATGACGACGACGAGCACGACCGCGGCCGCGAGACCGACGAGTCCGGCGTCACCGAGCACGCCCAGCGGCAGATTGTGGGAGTGCGGCTGGCGGACCGGGAACGTGAAGTCCGGCGCGGCCGCCTGGCGCGCGTACGGCATGAAGCCCGGGCCGATGCCGAGGACCGGGTCGGTGCTCCAGGCGGCCAGCGTGTCGCGCCACAGGCTGACGCGATAGATGAGCGACGTCACCGCCGTCAGGCGTGGCACGACGAGCACGACGACCGCCGCAATGCCGGCGAGCGCCACCAGCCCGAGCCCGATGCTGCGCGCGTTCGGTCTGCCGGACGGCATCAGCCGATGGCGTCGGCCCCAGGCCCACGGCACGCCGGCCGCCACGATCGTGACGCCCATCGCCAGCCACGCCGAGCGCGATCCGGAGAGCACGGTCAGCGGCACGCCCACGACCACGAGGCTGGTCTGGACGACGCGCCTCCAGCGGGGTGATTCGATGAGCCCGGCCAGCGCCCAGGCCGGCCAGATGACGAACGGCGGGACGGCCACCGAGCCGAACGGCGTGCCCTCACCCGGGAGCCGGATCGGCGGCAGGCCCGGTGCCCCGACGAGCACCCACTCGGCGCGCCTCACGAGCATGGCCGCCAGCGTCGGGACGGACAGGAGCAGGACGGGCACAGCGGTGACCACGCCGACCCACGACGGACGGTGGCGAACGGAGACGAGGGCGACCGGCAGCATTGCCGCGTAGGCGACGATGGCGGCCAGCGCCCGCAAGCTCATGCCCGGGTTCATGGCCGAGACCGTCGCGACGCCGAAGGCCACGAGGACGGCCAGCAACGGCAGGTCGACCGGCGTGTGGGGCAGGTCGCCGCCCCGCATCGCGATGATCGCCAGCCCACCGATCGCACCGATGGCAAGCAGGTGGAGCAGCAGCTGATAGCGCGCGTCCCACAGCGCTCCGTCCCAGCCGAGGTAGCCGAACACTGCCAACCCGGCCGCCAGGCACAGCCACTCGACGAGCGTCCTTCGACGAGCCCAGGCCAGCGCCCCGCTCATCGGCCGTCGAGCATCCCTTGGGCGACGAACTTGGCCTCGACCTCAGCCCGCATAGCGCTCGGCAGCCTGGCGCACCGAGCTCGCAATCGCCTTGCGCAGCGCCTCGGGCTCGAGCACCTCGACGGCGCCGCCCCACGACATGATCCACGGTTGGATCTCGAAGATCCCCGCGACGGTCACAGCCAGCTCGAGGCGACCGCGCGGCAGCTCGGTGAGCTCCTGCGATCGGTGCCAGACCGCCTCGCGCACGCGATGCGCGACCGAGGACTCGAAGCGCAGGCGAACGCGGACCGGCGGCGTCGAGTCGGACGACCAGATCCCCCACGAGTTGGCGAGCCACGCATCGGGATCGAAGTCGGCGGGGATCTCGTATCGGTCCTGCGTCAGGGTGGCGGATCGGATGCGCTCGACCTTGTACGTGCGCATGGCCTTGGCCGGCTCGTCGTAGCCGATGAGGTAGACGCTGCGCAGGGCGGCATCGGGCTCGAAGAAGTAGGGGTGCACCCGGGTGCGCTTCTGGTCGCCGGTGCCCGGGTCGTACAGAATCTCGACGACCCGTCCCTCGGCCCAGCCGCGCGCGACGGCGCTGAAGCTGCGCGTGAACGGCTCGTTCGGGTCGTGGGCGCCGACTGCAAGCATCGTGGCGGTCACGTGGCGCGCGATCGGCTGGGGCAGCGCATCGGCGAGTTTCGTGAAGGAGCTGACGACGGCCGCGTCGTACTGGTCGCTCCAGCGCGCGATGAGCCGTGACGCGAGGAAGAGGACGATCGCCTCGGGCACCGAGAGGCGCAGCGGTGGCAGGAAGAACTTGCGATCGATCCCATAGTGTCCGCGGCCGGCCTGGTAGACCGGGACTCCGAGCTCCTCGTCGAGGGCGTTGATGTCGCGGTACACGGTGCGCGTCGTCATCCCGGTCAGGCGGGCGATCTCGCTGACCGATACTCCGGATTCGGTCCCGCCCTTCGAGTAGAGGATCGAGACGACGCTCAGCAGCCGCGCCAGCCGGTCGCGCTTGCGCCCGATCCGGTCGTCGCCGCCGTCACCCCAGCCTGACCAGCGATCGCTGTCGTCCAGCACGGGGCCGATGATAGACCGATGCGCGTGCACGCCTCGGGCTCGACATCGATGTTCGGACTGCATGCCGTCGCTGTCACCGGTTATATCGTTATTGATATATCACCCGAGGGGCGCTGACCGCGATGACGGACTCGGGACGTCAGGCGTCGGGCGTACCGGACGGCTCGGGCGAGGGCGACCGCGACGGATCCGGTCTTGGGGTCGGAGCCGGCTCGCCGGGCAGCTGCCCGATGATGGCGCGGTTCACTCTCTCGTTCACGCCGATGAGCAGGAACACGACGTCGCCACTCGACCACGTGTAGATGTGCGTGCCGGCGGCCGTGGCGTTGTCCTCAGGCCGGACCCAGACCTGATTGCCACCGACCACATCCGACTCCCACGGCTCTGGATCGAGTCCGGCGATGCCGACGTAGCGCCCGGCGGTCGCGAGGTGCGGCTCGAGGTCCTCGGTCGATACGTCGGGGCCGTCGACGCGCATCGCGTACAGCGTCGTGCGCGGCTCCTCCACGTAGGCCAGGACGAGCGAGCTGAACCGGTTGCCGATCTCGCCGAACGCGACCGCCACGTCGCCGGGGGTCAGGGCGAACTCGTCGACCGGGGCCACGATCACGATTGCGCCGGCGGCCTCGGCGGGAATGAGCGCGGCGAGCTGGGAGTCGGGCTGGTTCGTGAAGCGCGGCGTCGGGGCCGGGCTCGGGCTGAGCGTCGGAGTCGGGGCCGGGGTCAGGGTCGCGGTCGGTTCCGCCGTCAGCGAGGGAGTTGGGGCCGGCGTGGCATCCCCCGTGGAGCAGCCCGCGACGGCTACGGCGGCTGCGAGGGCCAGGCCCGCCGCCCCAGCCGGGCGCAGCGAAGCGAGGCGGGAGATCGTCATCGGCGGCGGAATGATACCGCTCAGGCCGCGCCGCGCTCCTCCTTGGTCTGCGCGTCCGAGCGACGCCGTCGGCGGCCGGCGTCGCCGCGCTCCTCGACGACCGAGGCGAGCGCTTCGAGCACGTCGCGGCGGTAGGCGGCCGGCGATGCGCGGAGCATCGCCATCGCCTCTGCGCGACCGACTCGCGAGCCGGTGCCGCCGGAGATCAGCTCGTCGTAGTCGTTCGCCGCGCCGACGACATGTCCCCCGATCGCGACCCGGCGCCCGCGACGGCCGCCCGATGCCAGGCGCCGGTAGCCCTCGATGAGGGAGGCCACCTCGCGCAGCGACGGGATGGGCGCCAGCTCGGCAACGCCGTGCGCATCGAGCAGGTGAAGCCGACCGGCGAGCTCGATGCTGGCCCGCTCCTCACCGCCGACGCCGAGCCGGTCGGCCAGTGCCGCCGCGAGGCGGCCGACGCGATCAGCGTGGCCGCGTGCCGCCGCGCCGCGGCCGTCGAAGGAGCGCGCGATCGTCAGCAGCGCGTCGCGCAGGGAGTCCTTGCCGTCGTGCTGCGGTGCGGCCAGCTGCGTGGCGCGCTCGACGAGGTGCTCGACGGCGTGCTCGTCGTCGCCGTCGCGCAGGGCGGCGGCGGCGAGCTCCTCGAGCGTGCCGCGCAGGTCGCCGACATCGGCGGTGAGCCGGTCGGCGCGCACGACGCGGTCCTCGCCGGCGCGTTTGCCGTAGTAGAGCGCGGTGTCGGCGGCCGCGATGAGGCCCGCGCGGTCGGTGGCGTCCCCCGGTAGCCCGGCGACGCCGACCGTGATCGTGACCGGGGTCGGATCCTCGACGGTGATGGCGGCGACGGCGCGCCGGATGCGGCCGGCGACCCGCACCGCCTCGGCGACTCCGGTGTGCGGCAGGATCAACGCGAACTCGTCGCCGCCGTATCGGTAGACGCGGTCGTCGCTGCGGGCCGCGCCGTAGATCGCGGTGGCGGCGCGGTGGAGGAGCGCGTCACCGGCGGGGTGCCCGTGGCGGTCGTTGTAGGCCTTGAAGTAATCGAGGTCCATCATCAGCACCGCCAGGCGTCGACGGCCGTCCGACTCCTCCACGAAGCGCCCGAGGTCGCGCTGGAAGGCGCCGTGGTTGGCGAGCCCTGTGAGGGCATCCGTCTCGGCGCGCTGGCTGACCGCGTGGTGCGCATCGGCGTTGCGCAGGGCGATCGACGCCTGTCCGGCGAACAGCTGGATGAGCTCGAAGTCGCTCTCGCTGAAGTAGACCTCGGGGCCACCGATCCGCGAGACGTTGAGAGCGCCGAGGACCTCGCCATCGGCGATGAGGGGCACCACGACCACGGCCTCGGGATCGGGAGGTGTACCGGGGATCTGGAGCGCTCGCGGGTCGCTGAGGGCTTCGTTGGCCAGGATCGGCTGGGAGTGCTCGACGGCCCAGCCCATGAGGCCGCGCCCGAAGGGGATGAGGTACCGGCTCACCTCGTCGGCGTGGGTCTCGCGGGTCAGCACCGGCGCCATGACCCGCGCGACCGGATCGGTCCGGTAGACCGACAGGTTGTCGTAGGCGACAACGTCCCGCAGCCCGTCGGCGATCGTCGCGAGGACGTCAGCATGGTCGAGCGCTGAGAGGAGGCGCTCGTTGATCCGGAGCAGGCGGCGCTGGGAGTCCGCACGTCGTGCGAGCTCGCTGGACTGGTCGACCAGCTGCTCGTAGCTGGTGGCGTTGGCCATCGCCTGCGCGGCGTACCCGGCGAAGATCGACATCGTCTGGAGGTCGTCGTCGGTGAAGCGGTTGAAGCCGAGCTGGCTCAGGACGATGACGCCGAGCGCGCGCCCCTCGTAGAGCATCGGGACGACCAGCATCGATTCGGGGATGTCCTCGGTCCCGTCGATCGTCTTGCCCCGGTCGTCGTCCAGGGCGTCGTTGATGAGCAGCGGCTCACCGTGCTCCGCGACCCAGCCGGTGAAGCCCTCGCCGACCTGGACGCGCAGGAGCTCGACCGCGTCGTCCGGGTTGCCGTCGAGCATCTCGCGGGTGAACGCGATCGGCTCACAGAGGTTGCGCTCCCAGTCGACGCGATAGATGCGAATGTCGTGGAAGTCGGCCAGCGGGGCGGCTTCGGCGACGATCGCCTCGGCGATGGCCAGCACATCGGTCAGGCGATTGAGGCGCGCCGACAGGTCCTGGATCGAGCGCATCCGGGCCGCCTGCGAGGCCACGGACCGATACAGACGCGCGTTCTGGATCGCGACCGCCGCCTGGTCGGCGAAGGCCTGCACCAGCGCCACCTCCTCTTCCGGCCAGGTCCGCTCGGTACGGTGATAGAGGCCGAGCAGGCCAAGTGGCTCGTCCCCACCGATGAGCGGGACGAGGCACACGGTGCGGATGCCCTCCGCCTCGTAGCCAGCCTTCAACAGGCCGACGGCCTCTGCGGCATCCAGGCTCATCGCAAAGGGCCGGCGGTCGCGCAGGGTCCGGATGCCGACGGTGTCAGCGTCGAGGGTCAGCGCCTCCACGCGCGCCAGGAAGTCCTCGCTGAGTCCGTGGTGCGCGGCCACGCTGAATGGGTGCTCGGCGCCCCGCGTCACCAGCCACAGCCCGGCCTTGTCGGCCTCGAAGAGCGAGCGCGTGAGGTCGACGACCTCGCCCAGCACGGCGGCCATGTCGAGGTTGCCAGTCAGCTCCTTGGTGACCGATCGCAGCGCTCGCGCTCGCTGGAGCTCGCGACGGGCCTGCCCGAGCAGCCGCGTGCTCGCAAGGGTCGTGGCCACCGTCGCGGCCAGCGAGCGGCGGAACGTCGGGGACATCGCCTCCGCCGACGGGGCATCGATGACGAGCAGCCCGACCGGCCCGCGGCGCGTCTTCAGCGGGATGGGCTCCTCGCGATCGCTCGCGTCGGTCCCGCGATTAGCGGGCGGAGGCCCGTCGAAACCGGCATGGGCGGTGAGCCCGAACGGCTCGGACTCGCCGACATAGACCGCTGCGCGCTCCACGCCCAGCTCGGTGCGCAATGCCTCGACGACGGCTCGGGCCACCGACGCCGTGGTCGGAGAGGCTGCGAGGCCAGCAGCGATGCGACCGAACACGGCGAGCTCGCCGCTGGGCTCGAGGCGCTGGTCGGCCTGAGTGGGCGACTCGTCGACGGCGCGGTCTGCGACGAGCAGCCGCTCGACGTCGCCGCGCCGGAAGCGTCGGTCACCGCGCGAGTTGATGCGATAGGCGGTCAGCCGGCCGGCATCGGTCCAGGTGCGGATCGTGTTCGGGTGAACGCCGAGCAGGGTCGCTGCCTGGGCGACCGTGAGAAGCGCGGGGGCGTCGTCGCGCGTCATGGACCGTCCTCTCCCCCCGGGCTCACCAGGCCGGATTCAAAGGGCGAATGGAGCTTCTGGTAAGAACCGTGGACCCGATGCTAGAAACGGGATGTGCCGTGCGCGATGCCCCGTTGGTACCGGTCGGCCCCTGACATCGGCCTAGAGGACGGCCGCGGCGATCGCTCCGATGAGGCCGATGACGGCGAGCGCGAGACCGAAGCCGAGCCCGACGACGGAGAGGGCGGCCAGGCGTCGACGGGGTCCGCCGAGCAGGCGCATCGCGTCGGGGAGCGCCAGGGCGCTGATGACGAAGCCGCCCGCCGGCGGCTCGAGCCGGACCCGGCCGTCGTCGACGCGGACGGCTCGCGCCACGACGAGCAGCCGATCGGTGACGTCGATGGTGCGGATGACCGATCGCGCGTTCGTCGCCGTGCCGTGCCGTTCGACGAGCCGGGCGACGGCGGAGCGGTGCGGCTCCTCGAGCTCCGCCGGATCGCCGCGCCAGACCTTCGGGATGACGACGAGCGGCTCGGTGGCTGCGGCCGGGTCGACGGTGAGCGAGCCGTCGTGGTCCCACAGCTCGAAGGAGCGGGTCTCTCTGAGGCGCTCGACGCTGCGCCAGCGGCCGCCGGCCATCACATCGACGTCGCGGTGGAAGGCCACCAGCCGCTCCCCGTGGTCGGTCCCGAGCGGGTCGCGGCAGCGGATCCGGCCCGCGACGCGGACCGGGCGCTCCGGGACGTCGACGGCGTCGAGCAGCTGCCCGACGCGGACCTCGCGCGGTCCGGCCAACCGCCTGGCCAGCGCCGGCTGCGCCCCAGCCACTCGCAGCGCGACCCACGAGGCCAGGCCGATGGCGGCGCCCGCGGCTGCGAGGGTCCCGAAGGCGACCAGCAGCGACACCGTCAGCCGGCCGGCGACGCGGCCAGGTCGACGACCCTGCCCCCACTGGCGCGGACGAGCGCCGCCGGGCTGACCTCGAAGACCGCGTCCGGTAGGCCGGCGGCGGCCCATACCACCTCGTGGCCCACGAGGTCGCGGTCGACGAGGACCGTGGTGCCGGACGCGTGGCCGAACGGAGGCACCCCACCGATGGCGTAGCCGGTCGCGGCACGAGCCTCGTCGCCATCCGCACGTCGGGCGCTGCGCGTGCCAGTCGCCGCCGTCAGCTTGTCGAGGTCGACGCGGTTGGCGCCCGAGACGAGGGCGATGACCGCGCGGTCGTCGGCCATGAACACGAGCGACTTGACGATCTGGGCGACCTCGCAGCCGACGGCGCGGGCAGCATCGGCCGCCGTTCGCGTGCCTTCGGGGAAGCGTCGGACGTCGATCGCCAGGCCCTCTCGGGCGGCCGCCTCGACGACGCGGCTCATATTGGGGTGCATCGCCCGATCTTAGGTGGCGTGCTACGCTGGCTGCACAATCCGAGAGACGACAGGGGAGCGCCACCGCGCTGAGAGTGCGACGTCGGACGTCGCAGACCCTCGAACCTGATCCGGGTCATGCCGGCGAAGGAAGTCGATGCAGCCCACCGCGGCGCGCCTCAGGCACGGTCATCGTGACCGTCCGTGGTGCGCCGTTCGTCGTTCTCGCGGAAGCAGAGCGATTGGAGGACCGATGCGGATCGTGGTCGTCGCCTCCGGCATCCTCGCGCCGGGAGACGAGACGTGGCTCGACGGAGCGGATCTTGTGATCGCCGCGGACGGCGGCGCCAACGCCCTCGACCGTCTCGGGCGCCGTCCCGACCGGCTCGTCGGCGACCTCGACTCCGCCGACCCGGCGCTCGTCGAACGGCTCGAGGCCGCCGGCACGCGGATCGACCGCCATCCGGTCGACAAGGATGCCTCTGACACCGAGCTGGCGGTGCGCGCCGCACTCGCGGAGGGGGCCGACCGAGTCGACCTGCTCGGCGCAACCGGCGGCCCCCGACTCGACCACGAGCTGGCGAATCTGCTGCTGCTCGCCGATCCGGCGTACAGCGGCGTCGAGCTACGGGCCGTCGTCGGAGCGACGACCATCCGCGCCGCCCCAGGCGGGCACGAGATGGCCCTGCGAGGCGTCCCGGGTGACCTCGTCACGCTGCTGCCGATCGGCGGTGACGCGGACGGGGTCACCACCGCGGGGCTGCGCTGGCCGCTGGACGGGGCGGCACTGCCGATGGGCGGGTCGCGCGGACTGTCGAACGTCGTCGATGCCGCGGGCGCATCCGTCCGGCTCAGCGACGGGGTCCTCCTCGTCGTCGAAACTGCATCAACGGGAGACCATGGATGACCATCACCTCCTCGCCCGACCGCACACGCGGCTGGCGCACCGTCGACATCCTCGTCGCCGCGGCCGTCGCCGTGGCCTTCGGGGTCGCGTTCCTGGCCTGGAACGCGCTGGCCATTGCGACCACGCCCGTCTTCGCGTTCCTGCCGCCGGCCCAGGCGATCCTCAACGGACTGTGGCTGCTGCCTGCGGTGCTCGTCGGGCTCATCGTCAGGCGCCCGGGCGCGGCGTTCTTCGGCGGCTTCGTCGCCGCGGCGGTGTCCGTCGTGCTCGGATCGGTCTACGGCGCGGATGCGCTCGTCTCGGGCCTTGTCCAGGGGGCCGGCGCCGAGCTGGGCTTTGCGCTTGGGCTGTATCGGCGCTGGACCCTGCCATTCGCGATGGTCTCGGGCGCGCTCGCCGGGCTCGCGGCGACCATCCACGACGTGCCGATCTACTACCGTGACGCCGGTGCGGACGTGTGGCTCGTGTACGCCATCGCATCGGTCGCCAGCGGCGCGCTGGTCGCCGGCATCGGCGCATGGCTGCTCGTCCGCGCGCTGGTGAGGACCGGGGTCCTCAGCGAGTTCGCGGTGGGTCGCGAGCAGCGCCCGGTCTGACCGACGCCGGCAGGCGGCGGGCCTCGTGACCGGTCGGACCGCGCCAGCCCGGGTCGAGGCTCGCGGCTGGGGGCTCCGCCATCCCGGGCGCATCGCCTGGGCCCTGCGGGGCGTCGACCTCGACATCGAGGCGGGCGAGCGCATCCTTCTGCTCGGCCCGTCGGGGGCTGGCAAGTCGACCCTGCTCGCGGCACTGGCCGGACTCCTCGACCCCGCCTCCGTCGAGACCACCGGATCGCTGCTGGTCGACGGACGCTCGCCGAGGGAGACGCGCGACCGGACCGGGCTCCTCTTTCAGGATCCCGAGGCCCAGATCGTCATGGCGCGCGCGGGTGACGAGGTGGCCTTCGGGCTCGAGAACCGATGCGTCACGCCCGACGCCATCTGGCCCCGCGTCGATGCCGCGCTCGCCGCGGTCGACTTCCCCTATGACCGCGACCGGCCGACCCACGCGCTGTCGGGAGGCGAGCAGCAGCGGCTGGCGCTCGCTGCGACGCTCGCGCTGAGTCCGGGCCTGCTCATGCTCGACGAGCCGACCGCCAACCTCGACCCCGACGCGGCCGCTGCGGTTCGTTCTGTCGTCGCCAGGGCGGTCGAGCGTCTCGGGGCGACACTGATCCTCGTCGAGCACCGCGTCGGGGAGTCGCTGCCGCTCGTCGACCGGGTCGTCGTCCTCGAGGCGGGCGGCGGCGTGGTCGCGGATGGGCGTCCGCGCGCGGTCTTCGCCGACCACGGGTCGCGCCTGGCCGAGGCCGGGGTGTGGATTCCCGACCAGCCACCGGCCGCCGCCCGGCGCGGGGAGCCGCCGCCGTCCGAGACGCTCGTGATCGCCGAGGAAGCGACACACCGGTATGACGGGGAGACGCGCGATGCGCTGGCGGCGACGAGTGCTTCGCTCCGTTCGTCCGAGGTCGTTGCGCTGGTCGGGCCGACCGGCAGCGGGAAGTCGACGCTCGCGCTCCTCCTGGCAGGGCTGCTCCCGCCGTCGCGGGGATCGGTCGTGGCCGGTGAGGCGCTGGCGGCGGGTCGCGGACACGAGGCGATCGCGCGCTGGCCGGCGCGGGAGCTCGCCGCACATGTCGGCACGGTGTTCCAGGATCCGGAGCACCAGTTCCTGACCGGATCGGTGCGTGAGGAGCTCCTCCTCGGGCCGCGGCGCGCCGGCCTTGCCGTGGGCGAGGCGGCCGCCCGAGCCGGCGAGCTCCTCGAGCGGCTCCGGCTTGGCCACCTCGCGGAGGCCAACCCCTTCACCCTGTCCGGCGGCGAGCAGCGGCGGCTGTCCGTGGCGACGGCCCTCGCGACGGCGCCGCGCCTGCTCGTCCTCGACGAGCCGACCTTCGGCCAGGACCGGCGCACGTGGGCCGAGCTCGTCGATCTGCTGTCGGCGCTGCGCGACGATGGGCGCGGCATCTGCGTCGCGACCCACGACCGCGCCTTCGAGCACGCGCTCGCCGATCGCACGCTCCGCCTGGAAGCGCCGTCGTGAGCGACGCCGCCCGCGCGCCGCTGCAGCGTGTGAACCCGGTCGCGAAGCTTCTCGCCGGGCTCGTGCTCCTCGTCACGCTCTTCGTCTCGCTCGACGCGGTGACCGCCGCGATCATCCTCGTCACGCTCATGGCCCTCACGACCGTGTCCGGGCTGCCGGCCGGGGTGCTCCTCGCTCGGGGCTGGCTCATCGCTCTGCTGGCGGTCGCTGTCGGGGCCTTCAACGTGCTCTTCGCCGCCGAGCAGCTGGGGCCGATCGTCCTGGTGCTCGGCCCGCTCGAGATCGGCGCGCAGACGCTGACGAACGGTCTCGGGCTGGCGCTGCGCCTCGTCGCCATCTTCCTGGCCGGCATCCTGGCAACCGCCACGTCCGACCCGACGGAGGTGGCCGATGCGCTCATCCAGCAGGCCCACGTCTCGCCGCGCTTCGCGATCGGGGTGCTCGCGGCGCTGCGGCTCGTCCCGCTGCTTGCCCGCGAGTGGCGGACGATCGGCCTGGCGCGGCGCGCCCGCGGCGTCGAGGCCGGGCGATCGCCGGCTGCCGCGGTGCGCGTTCTGGGTGGACGGTTGATGGCGCTGCTCGTTGCAGCGATCAGGCGCGCGTCACGCATGGCCATCGCGATGGAGGCCCGCGGCTTCGGTGCCCGCGATTGCCGCACGATCGCGCGACCGCAGCGGATGATGGCCGGCGACGTGGCGTGGATTGGCGGCGCGGTCGCGCTCAGCGGTGTGGCGATCGCGACGAGCCTCGCCATCGGTACCTGGCGGCCGCTCCTGGGCTGACCCGCGGTCAGCGCGGGATCGTGTCGGCGCCCTGGAACGGGCGGAGCCAGGTCGGCGGGTGGGCGACGCCGACGTAGCGCATCGGGTCGAACGGCCCGAGCGATAGCGTCTGCGCGCTCCCGCGGGCGATGAGCTCGGCGAGGAGCATGCCGAGGACCGGCGCGTACGGATGCCCGTGGCCCGTCAGGCCGGCGCCGACGTAGGCGCCCGGCAGCGGCGTGCCGTCCTCGGCGGGAAGGGGTCCCGCCATCGGCATCTCGAGCGAGGCGAAGTCGAGCAGCCCAGCCCAGCACCGGTGGATTTGGGCATCTGCCAGGCGAGGATGGAGTGCGGCGATGAGCCCGGCCATCCGCGGCGGGACGCCGGGGCGCACGCGCATCGAGTACGAACCGATGCCCATCCCTTCGTCGCTGACGGCAAACCCACCGATCACGACCTCCCCGGTCCGCATCTGGCGCCAGTACTCGTTGCACCGGTTCGTCTCGAAGCCGGGCCGGCCGATGCTGAATGGCAGCATCTCGGTCACGCAGACCGTCTCGCGGATCGGCGTCAGGTTGGCCGCGAGGTGCGGCGCCAGTGCGGGCGTCCACGCATTCGCGGCAAGGAGGACGGCGCCCGTCGAGACCTCGCCGTGTGACGTCGCCAGGCCGCTCACCCGGCCGCTCGTCGCCAGGAGCCGCTCGACGCGCACGCCTGTCACGACGGTCCCGCCGGCGGCGCGGACCGCGTCGAGCAACGCGTGGCAGAGGCGGAACGGGTTGAGCTTGGCGTCCTGCGGCGTCCACTTCGCGGCGCGAACCCTCCCCGGCGCGAGGCCGGGCGCCAGATCGTCGAGCTCGGCGCCGGTCACGATGCGCACCTCGAGACCCTCGCCGGCCTGCAGCCAGGCCATGTGGCGGATCAGCTTCTCCTCAGCCTCATCGGTCGCGAGGTCGAGCGACCCGAATCGGTCCCACTCGATCCCGCCCGGAAGCTCGGCGTCCCACGCCTCGAGCATGTCGAGCGAACGCATCGTGTAGTCGAGGATCGATCGGCCGCCGGCCTCCTGCACGAGCTTCGTGACCCGTGGAAAGTGCCCGCCCAGGCCGGCCAGGGCCATGCCGGCGCTTCGTCCCGATGCGCCCCACGCCGGCGTGTTGGCCTCGATGACGAGCGGCCGCATCCCCGCCCGCGCCAGGTGGTACGCGGCCGATGCGCCGAGCATGCCCCCGCCGACCACCACGACCTCGGCGGCGGCCGGGAGCGCGGCGCGAGGGTCGGGGACGAACGGGACCGGCTGCGGCGGCGGAGCGAGGACCGGCTCGGCTTGGGTCATGCCGGCGCCGAGCGTACCATCGGGCGATGCCACGCTCCGGGGACATTCGCGTTCGCGCCGGCGATATCGGGCTGGCGGCGACCTTGACGCTGCCCGATGGCGAGGCCGATGGTCGCCTGCCGTGGGCGCTGCTCGTCCCGAGCTGGCTGCCGCGTGACCGAGGCGGCGGATGGGACGCCGCCGGCCACCCCGGCTGGTTCGCGCAACGCGACACGCTGGAACCGCCCGGCCTCTTCGAGCGCCTGGCCGATGCCCTCGGCGCCCGCGGCGTGGCCAGCCTTCGCTACGATCCGCGCGGCTGTGGCGAGTCCGATGGCGACTGGGCTGCCTCCAACCTGTTCACTCGCATCGACGACGCGCGGGACGCGATCGGGGCGATGCGCTCGCGGCGCGAGCTCGACCTGCGGCGGACCGCGATCGTGGGCCACGGCGAGGGCGCGGTGATCGCGATCAGCGTGGCGATCGGCGACCCGGTCATCGGCGCCGTCGGCCTCGTCGGTCCACCGGCCCGCTCCTTCCGCGACGTCCTGCGGCGTGGGGTCGCGCAGCGGCAGCGCACGGGCAGGGACCGCGAGCACCCGGTCGTGGCCGCCCTCGACGAAGCCGCCGAGGAGCTCATCGAGCGGGCGGTGCGGCGGGAGGCCGAGATGGAGCTGCGCGTCGCGCGCGCATCGGTCCGGCTGTCGCTCGCCGGCTGGGAGCAGGCGATCCACACGCCGGCCATGGCGCTGGCGACGATGCTGCACCGCCACGTCGTCATCGCGCACGGCTTGCAGGACGCATGGGCCGATCCGGACGAGTCGAGGCTGCTCGCCGCGGTCCTCTCGGAGGCGGGCAACGAGCCCGTCCTGCAGCTCGTGGCTGGGGCCGGGCATGACCTGGCAGAGGCCGGGGACGACCGCATCGGTGCGTTCGCCGATGCGTTGGTGGCGGGCATGGAGCCGCGCGAGCTGCCGCCGGTGCTCGTGGCGATCGAGGAGATGACCGGCGATCCGGGCGCGACGCTAGACTTTCGCTCGTGACCCGATTGGCCGCCGGTGACCCGGCACCCGACTTCAGCCTGACTGCCGATGACGGCAGCGTCGTTTCCAGCGAGTCGCTCGCCGGCTCGCGCTACGTCCTCTACTTCTATCCGAAGGACGACACCGCCGGGTGCACCGCCCAGGCCTGCGGCCTGCGTGACAGCTGGTCCCGGGTGACCGATACCGGCGTGCAGCTCTTTGGCGTCTCGCCCGACAGCGTGAAGAGCCACGCGAACTTCCGCGAGAAGTACGCGCTGCCCTACGGCCTCTTGGCCGACGAGGGTCACGGCCTCGCCGACCGCTACGGTGTATGGGTCGAGAAGTCGAACTACGACCGGACGTACCACGGCAACGAGCGAAGCACGTTCGTCGTCGGTCCGGACGGGAGGATCGAGCACGTCCTGGCCCAGGTCAAGCCGGCCGAGCACGTCGACCAGCTGATGGAGGCGCTCGCCGCGTGAAGGAGGGGGCGGGCTTGGTCCTGGCCAGCCTCCTCGTCGCCATCGTGATGCTGCTCGTTCTCCTCGGCGTCCTCGGGCTCGTCACGCTCCTCGATCCCATTCCCTGACCCTTGGCGAGCGACCGCTCGTTCGCCTCCGCTGGCACGCATCGTGCCACGTAGTGCATGCGCGGTGCCGTAAGGCGTCGCAGGGAGGGACTGGAACCGATTGAGGAGAGAACGATGCTCTGGACGATCATCGCCATCCTGCTGGTTCTGTGGCTGTTGGGCCTGATCGGCAACATCGGTGGCGGCCTCATCTGGCTGCTGCTGGTGATTGCAGCGATCGTGCTCGTCTTCCAGCTACTCAGCGGGCGACGCGCCGTCTGACCAGCGCCTGACGCCGGCCGGCCCGATCCCCTGATCGGCATGGGGGGAAGCGGCCGGCTCGGCGCCTGAGACGGACCGATCCGGCCCGCCTCGCGACCGATGAGCTGTCACGCTCGTCGGATACGCTTGGCGGGCCGTGTCACGACACCACCCGCTTCCTTCGCCCGGCACCCCGCGTGTCCGCATTGGGCGGCTTTCCGGTGCGTCCGGTCGGCTACCCTGACGCGAATTCCATGAAGCTGCTCCATTTCGCGGATCTTCACCTCGACGCACCGTTCGCCTGGGCGCCGCCCGAGACCGCCCGTCTGCGCCGCCGCAACCGGCGCGAAACGCTCACCCGGATCGTGGCCCTTGCAGAGACGGAGGCCGTCGACGCCATCCTCTGCGCGGGCGACCTGTTCGAGCAGGACCGCATCGGCCCGGACACCGTCGAGTTCCTGCGCAGCACGTTCGGGCGCACCGATCGGCGCGTCTTCCTAGCGCCGGGAAACCACGACTGGCTCTCGGCGCGGAGCCCGTACGCGCTCGTCGAGTGGTCGCCGAACGTGCACGTCTTCACCGAGGCTGAGCTGCGGCCCACCGAGCTCGCCGAGGGCCTGACCCTGTGGGGAGCTGCGCACCGCGCCCCGGCCAACACCGACGACCTCTTTGCCGGCTTCCGGGTCGACCGGGGCGGAGTCAGCGTCGCGCTTGCGCACGCCTCGGAGCGCGCCACCCTCGCGTGGCAGGAGTCGGGCAAGGCGCCCCACGCCCCGTTCGACGCCGCCGAGCTGCCCGCGACCGGCCTCGCGCACGCGTTCCTCGGTCACTACCACGTGCCGCGCGACGCCGAGCGCCACACGTACCCGGGCAACCCCGATCCGCTCGACTTCGGCGAGACCGGCGAGCGCGGCGCGGTGATCGCCACCGTCGGAGACGACGGCACGGTCACCCGCGAGCGGCGCGACGTGTCGGTCAGCGAGGTCCACGACCTCGAGGTCAACGTCGACGGCGCGACCCACTCGGACGAGGTCGCCGCGATCGTGCGCGAGCGCGTTGGGCCGCTTGCCGGCTGCGTGCGCGTCACGCTCTCCGGCGAGCTCGCACCCTCGGTGCAGCTGGAACCGCGCGAGCTCGAGCGCATCGGCGAGCACCTCGAGGGGCTCGTCGTGCGCGGAGGCGGCCTGCGGATCGGCTACGACCTCGCAGGGATCGGCGCAGAGTCGACGGTTCGCGGGCAGTTCGTCCGCTCGGCGATCGAGGAGATCGCCGACCCGGAGCTGCGGCGGCGGGTCATCCTCACCGGCCTGCGCGCGCTCGAGGGGCGCGGCGACCTGGAGGTGGCATAGCCGTGCGCATCGACCGCGTCACCGCGCACGCCTTCGGACCGTTCAGCGGCGAGTCGCTCGAGCTGGCTCCGGGACTCACCATCGTGAGCGGCCCGAACGAGGCCGGCAAGTCGAGCTGGCATGCCGCCATCCGTGCCGGGATCGGCGGAGTGCGGCGCGGGCGCGGCGCGGGGACCAAGGTCGAGGCACTGTTCGAGGAGCGCCACAGGCCGTGGGACGGCGACGGTCGCTGGGAGGTCGAGGTGCGCCTCGCGCTCGACGACGGCCGCACGATCGAGATCAGCCAGGACCTCGCCGGGAAGGTCGCCTGCCGGGCGACCGACGTCATCCTTGGCCGCGACGTCTCCGACGAGATCATGGACGGCACGCCTGACGCCTCGCGCTGGCTCGGGCTCGATCGCGAGGCCTTCGCCGCCACGATCTGCGTTGGCCAGGCCCAGATCGCGGCGATCGCCGGCCGCGAGACCGCCGCCTCGCTCCAGGAGCACATGCAGCGTGCCGCCGCCACGCGCGGGACCGATGCGACGGCCGCCGAGGCCCGCGAGAAGCTCGACGAGTTCCGGCGCGTTCGCGTTGGCGTCGATCGCCAGGGCGCCCGTGGACCCCTCCGCGCGGCCAAGGAGCGGGAGGAGGCGAGCCAGGCCGCGCTGGCCGAGGCGCAGGCGCGCCACGAGGCCTTCCTCGACGCGAGCCTCAGCGCGGAGGCAGCGGAGCGGGCGGCCGCGACGCAGGCGCACCGGGTGGCGACGATCGAGGCCGCACTCGCGGGCCGCGCCGCGGCCGAGCTCACCCGCCGCGCAGACCGTGCCGCGGAGCTCGCATCACGTCACCCTACCGAGCCGGCCGGCCTCGCCGCCCGTGACGCGCGCGCCGATGCCGTCGCCGGTGCCCTCGATGCCTGGCTGGGCCGGCCACGGCCCGAGCCGCTGACCGGCACGAGCGCGGGCGAGCTCGAGCGCGAGCTCGCAGCGCTGCCCGTGCCGCCGGAGGGCGATCTCGAGGTGCACGTCTCGGTGGTCGACGCGCGTCGGACCCTCGACCGCGCCGAAGATGCGCTCGGGTTGCTCGGCCCGCGGCCCGCGGCTCCTGAGTCGCTCGGCGGTCCAGGAGAGGACGAGCTTCGCGCTTTGGCGCGCCGCCTCCGGACGCCGGACCCCGATCCGCAGCCGCAGCTCAATGCAGAGCTTCGCGCCGCGGAGCAGGAGCTCGCGTCCGGCGCCTCCCGCCGTGGGGTGGGATGGATCGTCGGTGCCGTCGTGGCAGCCGTGGCGGCGATCGCTGCGGTCGTGGCCGGCCAGCCGCTGGTCGGCGCGGCCCTCGGCCTGCTGGGCGTCGGCCTGGGCGCCTGGGCGTTGGTGGGCCGGCGCGTACCTGGCGGCCGGGACCGCCTCGAGCGCGCGCGGGCCGCGCATGCACCGATCGCGCTGGCCCGGGACGCTGCAAGGGCCGAGCGCGATGCGGCTGCGGAGGCGGCTCGGGCCGCCGGCCTATCGTCCGATGCCGGCGAGCTCGAGCGACGTGCCGACGCCATCGCGGCGGCGACGCGAGCCGCTCGCGAGGTCGCCGCTTGGGACGCGCGGCGATCCGAGGGGGATGACCGCCGAGCCCGGGCCGAGGCAGCGCTTGAGGACGCGCTCCGGGCGCGCCGCTTCGATACCGATGACGCCGATCTCCACGAGGCGATGGCTTCCTACGAGGATGCGTGCCGGCAGCGCGCCGAGCAGGCCCGCCGGGCGGGCGACCGCGTCGCGTTCGAGCGAGCGCTTGGCACGCGGCGCGAGGCGGAGGCCGCGGCCGCCGAAACCGAGCGCTCCGTAGCGCGTGCCGAGCACACCCTGCGCAGTGTCGCTGCCGAGGTCGGGCTGGCGCCGAACGGCGCACCGGACGACGTCGCCGAGGCGCTCGCCGCATGGCGGCATGCGCGGGGCGCGGAGGCGGAGCGCGATGACGAGGCTCGCCGTGAGTGGCACGAGCTGCAGACGCTGCTCGACGGGCTTCCGGTCAAGCTGCTCCAGGCCGATGCGCAGGCCGCTGCGGCGCGCGCCGCCACGCTGGCAGCCAAGGTCGACGCCGGTGGGCTCGGCGGCATGGCGCAGCGCGACGACCTGGGGTCGCTCCTCGAGATCGAGCGAGAGGAGCTGGACCGCTCGCGCGAGGACGCGAGCACGCAGCGTGGAGCGCTGGCCGAGATGCAGCGCGACCTGCCCGACGTCGCCGAGGCCGAGGAGGCAGTCGCGGATGCGAGCATGGAGCGGGCGCGGGTCGTCAGCCTGCTGGAGGTGCTCGTTGAGACGAACCGTCTGCTGCGCGGCGCCGAGGAGCGCGTGCATCGCGACCTGGCGCCGATCCTGGCCGCGGCCATCACCCGCTGGCTGCCGCGGGTGAGTGGCGGTGCGTATGTCGACGCGTCGGTCGACCCGGCCGACCTCTCAGTCAGGGTCAAGGAGGCGAAGAGCGGTCGGTGGCGATCGGCCCTGCTGCTCTCCGAGGGAACCCGGGAGCAGATCTACCTGCTCCTGCGGGTGGCGATGGCGCAGCAGCTGGCCACGACTGGCGAGACGGCGCCGCTGCTGCTCGACGAGGTCACCGTCCAGGCCGATAGCGAGCGCAAGCAGCAGCTGCTCGGCGTCCTTCACGAGCTGAGCGCGGAGCGCCAGATCATCCTCTTCACCCACGACGACGACGTCATCGGATGGGCGGCACGGACGCTCGATGGGTCACGGGATCGCCTCGTGCAGCTGCGCGCCGCGGCACACGCTCCGCAGGCGGCGCTCGGCTGACCGATGCCCGCTGACCGCCTCCCGACACCCGAGCGGGTGCTCGTCGTCGCCGCGCATCCCGACGACATCGAGTTCGGCGCCGCCGGCACCGTTGCGCGCTGGGTCGCCGAGGGCACGAGCGTCCGCTACTTGCTTGCGACGCGTGGCGACAAGGGCAGCGACGATCCGAGCACCGTCCCTGACGAGCTTGCGGCGCTCCGCGAGCGCGAGCAGCGTGCCGCGGCGGCCGAGATCGGCGTCGACGGCGTGGAGTTCCTCGACGAGCCCGACGGGCAGGTGCTCCCGACGCTCGAGCTGCGCGAACGGATCACCCGCGCGATCCGCGAGCTCCGGCCGGAGGTGGTCATGACCCACGACCCGACCGTGCTGTTCGTCAACAACGAGTGGGTGAACCACCCCGACCATCGCGCGGTGGGGCAGGCGGCGATCGACGCCGTCTTCCCGACGGCGCGCGACCCGCTGAACTTCCGCGAGCACATCGAGGCCGGCCTCGCACCGTGGAAGGTCGCCGAGCTGTTCCTGTGGAGCACGAACGAGGCGAACCAGCTCGTCGACATCGGCGACACGCTCGAGGCCAAGATCGCCGCACTCGGCCGCCATGCCAGCCAGTTCCGGTCGCTCGACGACATCGAGCGCTGGGTCAGGCGTCGGAGCGAGGAGCTCGGCGAGCGTGCCGGCTATCGGGCGGCCGAGGGCTTCCGCCGCGTGACGCTGGCCCGATGACGGGTCGAGGGGGTCGCCGCCCGATCGCGGCCGGGCTGATCCTGTTGCTTGGCGCCTGCAGCGCCACGTCGACGCCCGAGCCGACGCCGCGACCGACCACCTTCCCAACCGCCGGACCCGATGCCGCCGCGGCGGTCGTCGACGAATTCGTCGCCGCCTGGGCGGCCGGCGACTACGCCGCGATGCACGCGTCGCTCGACCCGGGCCTGCACGAGCGCTATCCCCTCGAGTCGTTCAGCGACCTGCACGCCGCCTTTGCCGAGATGGCCGACGTCGCGGATCTGGGAGCGACGTTGGGCGTCCCCGAGACGATCGGTCTGCCCGCCGAGCCGCGTCCGGACGCATTCCCCGCGCCGACGCCGCGGCCCGAACCGACGCCGGACCCATCCGCAACCGTCGACCCCTCGGCCACGCCGTCGCCGACCCCTCCGCCCTTCGACCCGGAGCTCCCGCTCGAGGGCCCCGTCCCGGCGCTCTCGGTGCCGGTGGAGCTGGCGGTCGTCTCCGAGCGGTTCGGTGACCTCGACCTCGAGCGGGCGCTGACCCTCGTCCACGGGCCTGATGGCTGGCTCGTGCGCTGGTCCCCTGAGGTGCTCTTCCCCGAGCTCGGCCCGGACGGCACGCTGCGGCTGGACCGGGAGCTCGGCCGGCGCGGCCGCATCCTCGGCGAGGACGGGACGGTCTGGGCTCGCAATCTCGACGGCCAGCGGGTCTACCCCCAGGAGGCGCTCGCCGGCCAGGCCATCGGCTATGTCAGCGAGGTGACTGCGGAGGACCTCGAGACGCTGGAGGACGCCGGGTATCGGAACGGCGACATCATCGGTCGGTCGGGGCTCGAGGTCGGTGCGGAGGCGCTGCTGCGGGGGACACCCGGCTGGTCGCTCGTGGCGGTGCCGGCCGAAGGTGAGCCATCCGTCCTGCACGAGACCGAGATGGTGCCCGGCGCCGACGTGGCGATCACGATCCGCCCAGCGGTCCAGCTCGCCGCGCAGGACGCCCTGGCGGCATACCCGCAGGGCGCGACCGCCGTCGTGGATCCGAAGAGTGGCGACGTGTGGGCGCTCGCCAGCCAACCGCCCTTCAACCCGAATTCGATGACGACCGGCGCGACGCTCGGCGGGGTGGCGCTCACGCCGGCGAGTCAGGGCCAGATCTTCAACAAGGCCGTGCTCGCCGCGTACCCGGCGGGCTCGTCGTTCAAGCCGTTCACGCTGGCCGTCGCCCTCCAGACCGGGGTGGTCACGCCGGCCAGCACCCGGCCCTGCCCGCCCACCTGGCAATACGGCGACTTCACGTTCCGCAACTACATGAACCACTCGCTGCCCGGCTCGGTGGGGCTGGCCGAGTCGATGGCGTTCAGCTGCAACACGACCTACATGCCGCTCGCCTTCGAGGTCTACCAGGCCGACGAGACCGCGTTCACCGACCTCCTCAAGGGCTTCGGCTTCGGGGCGCCCACCGGGATCGGCTACGTGATCGAGGAGAGCGGGATCGTGCCCGACGACGAATGGCTGCGCGAGAACGGGCGCGGCGGTTACTCGGGATTCGAGCAGGTGCAGCTGGCGATCGGCCAGGGAGCCTTTCTCGGCACGCCCCTCCAGCTGGCGAACGCATTCGCCGCCATCGGAAACGGCGGGACGCTGTGGACGCCGCGGATCGTCACGACGGCCACGCTCCGGGACGGGACGGTCGTCGAGGAGGTCGAGCCCGAGGTGGCCAACGACATCCCGGTCGACGCCGCCGACCTCGCGTTCGTGACCGATACGCTCCAGGCCGTCGTCACCCTGCCGTATGGCACCGGCACGGCGGCGTTCGCCGGCTTCGGGATCCCGGTGGCCGGCAAGTCGGGAACCGCGGAGTCGGGGACCGCCGATCCGCACGCCTGGTTCCCGGCCTACGCCCCGGCCGGCGATCCGACGATCAGCGTCGCCACCGTGCTGCCGTACATCCCGCTGGGCACCGGCGGCTCCGACGCCGCCCCGCTCGTGCGCCGCGTCATGGCCACCCACTTCACGAACTGACCGGTGCGTCGCCTTGCAGCACGCACGACCGACCGGGTAGCATCGGTCTCGCCGCTCCTGTCAGCCTGATGGTCTAACGCCGCCCGGAGAGAGCGACGACGTGATCAGCGATACCGCGATTCCACTGAGGTTCCAGACCGCCGAGGTCGGCGTCGACTGGCTTCAGTGCAATATCGAGTGCCAGGAAGGCTGCCCGGTCAACACGAACTGCCGCGGCTACCTGATGCTGGCCGCGGAGGGGCGGTTCGAGGAAGGCTACATCCTCGCCCGCGATCCGAACCCGGTCGCGGCCATCTGTGGCTACGTGTGCTCAGCCCCCTGCGAGAAGGCATGCCGCCGCGCGGACATCGACAAGCCGCTCGCCATCCGTGCGATGAAGCGCTTCCTGGTCGACTGGCATTACGGCAACAACATGCCCGACAACGTCGTCGTCGCGCCGCCGACCGGCCGCAGCGTGGCCGTCATCGGTGCCGGGCCCGCCGGCCTCGCCGCTGCCAAGGAGCTCGGGGGCTGGGGTCACGAGGTCCACCTCTACGACGCCCTCCCCTCGGGCGGCGGCACGACCCTCATCGGCGTCCCGGCCTTCCGGCTGCCCCGAGACGTCATCGAGCTCGACGTGAACTGGGTCGCCAAGCACGGCGTGCAGTTCCACTACAACGTCGAGGTCGGCCGCGACGTCACGCTCGAGCAGCTGCGCGAGCGCCACGACTCGGTCGTCGTCGCCACCGGCTGCATGTACCCGGTCGCCATGAACGTGCCGGGCGAGGAGCTCGACGGCGTCATCTACGGCGTCGACTTCCTCAAGCGCGCGAACCTCGGCCAGCCACAGTGGGTCGGCGAGCACGTCGTCATCATCGGAGGCGGCTACACCGCCATGGACTCGTCGCGCACCGCGCTCAGGCTCGGCGCCAAGTCGTCCACGATCCTCTACCGCCGCGGGCCGGAGGAGATGGTGGTCGACGAGGAGGAGCAGCACGAGACCCGCTTCGAGGGCGTGAAGTTCGAGTACTTCGCCTCGCCGGTCGAGGTCACCGCCGGTCCGGACGGCCACGTCACCGGGATGGTCTTCCAGCGCACGCGCCTCGGGCCGCCGGACGCGGGCGGTCGACGCACCGCCGAGCCGATCCCCGGCAGCGAGTTCACCGTGCCATGCGACATGGTCATCCCGTGCACGAGCCAGGCGTCGGACAACAACGTCCTCGGCGAGTTCGGCGCGAAGCTGAACCGCCACATCGGCGTCGTCGACACGCGCAGCGTCGTCGAGGGCGGGTCGCTCTCGTCCTGGCGAACCGAGCCGCTGAACGGCTCGACCCCGAAGGACGTCGACGGGCGGCCGATGAACGAGCTGGCGTTCGACTTCAACCGCGGCAACGTCGTCATCAACGCCGACACGTTCGGCACGAGCGTCGACGGCGTGTTCGCGGTCGGCGACTTCGTGACCGGCCCGGCCACGATCATCGAGGCGGCGGGCCTCGGGCGGCGAGCCGCGCGCGCCGTCGACCGCTGGCTGGCCGGCGTGCGTGGCGAGGAGCTCGAGGAGCTGCCGGTCATCAACCGCGCGGTCATCACCCAGAGCCTCGACCATGACATGCCGCGCTTCTACGAGGCCACCAGGCGCCAGGAGATCCCGATGGCGCCGCCCGAGCTGCGCCGCGACTTCACCAGCCTCGTCGAGGTCGGCTACGACACGCGCGGCGCGATCGCGGAGGGGACGCGCTGCCTGCAGTGCAACCACAACATCAACATCGACGGGCCCCGCTGTATCCTGTGCGGGCTCTGCGCCGACGTCTGCCCAGAGGGCGTGATCTACATGGTCGACAAGGCGCAGGTCGGCGGCGACGACCCGGAGCAGGACTTCTTCCAGGCGTGGCCGCGCGGAATCGCCATGATCATCGACGAGGAGCGCTGCATCCGGTGCAACCTCTGCGTCGAGCGGTGTCCCACCAACTGCATCACCATGGACCGGCTCGAGCTCGAGCGGTTCACGCCTGACGGGAAGGTGCTCTTGGAGAGCTACAAGGACAACGTCCTCGGGCAGGTCGGCCAGCAGGCCGGCATGGCGGTCGACCGATGAGCAACGGCGAGCGCAACCCGATCGTTCGCGCCGTCACCGAGTCGGGGGTCTGGCGCAGCCTCTTCCGCCAGCCGTACCCCTCGACCAGCCGCACGCGCGCGCTGGCGGTGATGAACAACGTCTTCCTGCACCTGCACCCGGTGCGGGTGAAGCGCCACGCCGTGCGGTACACGTACACGTTCTGCCTGGGCGGGATCAGCTTCTTCCTCTTCCTGGCGCTCACCATCACCGGCCTGTACCTGATGTTCTTCTACGTGCCCTCCATCAGCGACGCCTACCAGGACATCCAGTCCATCGAGTCAGCGGTCGCGTTCGGCAGCTTCACGCGCAACATGCATCGTTGGGCGGCGCACCTGATGGTGCTGACCGTCTTCCTGCACATGATCCGCGTGTTCTATCACGGCGCCTACAAGCCGCCGCGCGAGTTCAACTGGGTGGTCGGCGTGGTGCTCCTGTTCTGCACGCTGTGGCTGAGCTTCACCGGCTACCTGCTGCCGTGGGACCAGATCGCGTTCTGGGCCATCACGGTCGGCACGCAGATGGCGCAGTACGCGCCGATCCTCGGGCCCGAGACCGGCTTCTTCCTGCTCGGCGGCATCCAGGTCGGCGGCGACACGCTGCTGCGCTTCTACGTGATGCACGTGATCGCCTTCCCGCTCATCACCGCCATCTTCCTGATCGTCCACTTCTGGCGAATCCGGAAGGACGGCGGCATCAGCGGCCCGGTGTAGCCTTGGGAATGGACCGATGACGATCGAGAAGCGGCCGAACCGCACCGCCGACAAGAACGCGCCGACCCAGGCACCCGATCGGGCACCGATCGTGGCGCCGACCACCGGGCCGAAGCTGCCCGGCCCGCCCGGCGTCCCGGGCACCGAGCGCTTCCGTCTGCTCGCCTACGTCAAGCAGGAGTCGATGGTCCGCGTCGACAAGCGCCCCGACGAGACCGTCCTGACCTGGCCGCACCTCCTCCGCGCCGAATTCGTGATGTCGACGCTGCTCCTCGTCCTGCTGGTCATTACCTCTGTGTTCATCCGCGCGCCCCTCGAGGAGATGGCCAATCCGGCCGTCACGCCGCACGTCGCCAAGGCGCCGTGGTACTTCCTCGGCCTGCAGGAGATCCTCAGCTACTTCAACGCCACCGTCGCCGGCGTGGTGGTGCCGACGTTCTACCTGCTCGGCCTGGCCGCGATTCCGTACATCGATCGCTCGCCGTACAAGGCCGCGCGCGACCGCAAGCTCATGTGGGTCTTCTTCCTGTGCCTGATGATCGGCGGGCTGCTGACGACCTTCATCGGCTCCTTCTTCCGCGGACCGGGCTGGAACTGGGTCTGGCCGTGGGAGGGGCTCTTCTTCAACCTATGAGCCTGCAGCAGCCGTACGGCGACGTCCCCGGGCCGCCGGTTGGCGAGATCACCCGACGCGGCTTCATGCGACGCATGCTCGGCATCGGCGTCGGCGTCCTGTCGCTCGAGTTCCTCGGCGCGTCGCTGTGGTTCCTGTGGCCGAACATCCAGGAGGGCCTTGGCGGGGAGATCACGCTCGGCACGGCCGAGGACATGACCTCGCTGAACCCATCGTGGGCGGAGGGCCTGCCGTTCATCTACAACCAGGCCAACCTCTTCTTCATCAACGTGCCGGCCGCCAAGGCGCGCGTCGAATCCCAGGGACCGCCACCGGAGCCGATCAGCGATCCGGGCGCCGATGTCGACGAGGAGCTGCCGCTGCCTGACCGATCGGTCATTGCGCTGTGGCGCAAGTGCCCGCACCTCGGGTGCCAGGTGCCGCAGCTGTGCGACGTGAGCTTCTGGTTCGAGTGCCTCTGCCACGGGTCGAAGTACTCGATCCTCGGCGAGAAGCGCGACGGCCCGGCGCCGCGCGGCATGGACCACTTCCCGATCAGCGTCGCCAACGGCGCCTACGTCGTCAATACCGCCGAGGTCGTTTCCGGACCCCCGCCGGGCAGCGTCACCTTCGACGAGCGCGGGACGGGCGACATCGCCGGCACCTGCTCGGGCTAGCCGATGCGCCTGAAGAGCATCGGCGTCCTGATCACCCTGCTGCTCAGTGCCTTCACGCTGATCTATTGGTTCACCGACAATGCCCGCCGCGAATCACTGGCCGCCGAGCACGAGGAGGAGCTGGCGCACTTCGGCGAGGTCATTTTCAGCGACGACGAGACCGAGCCGGCCGCCGCGGGCTGTGCCCGCTGCCACGGCGCGGACGGTGAGGGCGGTGAGATCCCGAACGACCCCGACGGGCGGTCCGCACCGTCGCTGCGCACTGCCAGCCTGGCCGAGAAGCTGCGCGTCAACCCCGAGTACGTGCGCCTCGTCGTCAGCTACGGCGGCGTCGTCGTGTCGGGCAACGTGAACTCGCCGATGCCCGCGTGGAGCTCCGACGTCGGCGGTCCGTTGAACGAGCAGCAGATCGAGGCGGTGGTGACCCTCGTCGAGCGCTGGGCAGAGGAGGCGGCCGCGGAGGCGCCGGAGGAGGTCGAGGACACCGTCGAGGCGGGGCAGGGCGTCTTCAGCTCAGCCGGGTGCGCCGGCTGCCACGGCCCGGACCTCACCGGCAGCAGCGCAGGCCCGGACATCTCGACCATCGGCTCCGGCGTCATCACCGACTTCGGTGGCGACTTCCCAACCCCGTCGGACACCGATCAGATGATCGCGGACTTCGAGGAGGACCCGCGCCTCTTCCTGGAGCAGTGGATCCGCGACTCGGCTGGGAATTACAACGGCGGCGAGCCGACCGGCATGCCGCCGCACAGCGAAGAGCAGATCAACGAGAGCCAGATGCAAGCCCTGATCACCTTCCTGCTGGCTCAGACCGGCGAGTGAGGCGCACGACTCGATGAGTACCGGCACGTATCCCGTCTACCGGCCGCGCGGCGGCATCAACCGGCTGCTGTCCTCCGCGGACGACTTCATGAGCTGGTTCCTGTACGGCCACGAGACGTGGCTGGTTGCCGTGCTGAAGGGCGTGCCGCTGTTCCTGTTCATCTACTTCCTGATGACGTATGTGCCCAACTACGTCTACTACCTCATCACCGTCGAGCTGCCGTTCCTGCGGCTCAGCGACGAGCTCGGCTTCCTGATCGCCAACGGCGTTGCCGGCGGCAACTTCGCGCTGATCGTCATCCTGGCGATCGGCGTGCAGGCCGCGCGCGGCCGCCGCGGCATCGGCTGGTCGGCGATCCGCATCTTCGTCGGGCTCAACTACCTGATGGTCGTCCTGCTCCTCATCCCGCTGCTCGCCTTCAACCTGGCCGGCGGCTCGTTCTGGCCGGTGCGCATCCCCCTCGTGTCGGTCGCGTTCGGAACGATCGTCGCCGGGCTCGGTGCGGCGGCCTGCGTCTACCTGTACTTCGAGTACCGGCGCATCACGCGTCGCGATGCCGAGGAGGCCGCCCGGCTGAGTCGCGCCGGCAATCCGGCCATCCGCTGAGCCGCTCGCTCCTCGCGCACCTCGCCTGGTCGGCGCTCGTCCTCGGTGCCGCCGCGTTCCTCATCGGTCTCGAGCTCTCCGCGGAGTGCCCGCCCGGCGGGCCCCTGGCCTTCGGCGACTGCGACGACGTCCGGCCCTTCGCCGTCGCCGTCGTGGCGCTGGCCGCCACGATCTACGTCGTCGGCCTGAGCGCCGTGCGCTGGTGGACCGGCGGCCTGCGCGCTCGCAGACTCGCCGATGCGCGCGCCGCCCGCGACTGGTACCTCCTGGCCGCTGCGCTCGGCCTGCTCGTCGCGCCACTCCTGGCATTTACGCTCGTTTCGGCGCTTCGCTAGGATGAGCTCGTGAGCATCGCGACCGATACGGACCTGCGCGCGCGATTGGCCGGTGTCGCAGACATCGGCCCGGGCGGGTTGACCGTCCACGACGAGGCGGCCCTGAGCGGCCCGCTGATGGACGACCTCGTCTTCGAGGCCGTGTTCAACGAGGACGCCGCCCTGCGCGACGCGGCACGCTGGGTCATCTGGAGCGCGTCGCAGGCCCTGGGCTGCGGCTCGGCATCGATCCACGACCTCTATCGCGCCCGCGGCCGAGGCGAGGTTCCCGCCACGGGCTTCACCGTGCCGGCGATCAACGTCCGTGCGGCCGCCTACCTGACCGCCCGCCAGGCCTTTGCCGCGGCCCTCGAGCGCGACGCGGGCGCCGTGATCTTCGAGATCGCCAAGAGCGAGATGGCCTACACCGACCAGAGACCGGCCGAGTACACCGTCGTCATCTTGGCCGCCGCCCTGCGCGAGCGGCTGGCGCACGCCGGTCTTTCTCCAGGGGGACCATTTCCAGTTCAACGCCACGAAGTGGGCGTCCGACGCCCCGGCCGAGCTCGAAGGGCTGCGCGACCTGACCCGCGAAGCGGTCGCGGCCGGGTTCCTGAACGTCGACATCGACTCCTCGACGTTGGTGGACCTCTCGCAGTCGACGGTCGCAGAGCAGCAGCGCGTCAACGCCGAGAACACCGCCGAGCTCACGCGACTGGTCCGCTCGCTGCAGCCCGACGGCGTGACGATCAGTCTCGGCGGCGAGATCGGCGAGGTCGGGAAGTCGAACTCGACCGAGGAGGAGCTGCGCGCCTACCTGGACGGCTACCTCGCCCTGCTCGGCGAGGGCATCGAGCCGGTCAGCAAGGTCAGCGTCCAGACCGGGACGAGCCATGGCGGGGTCGTGCTGCCCGACGGCAGCGTCGCCGAGGTGAGCATCGACTTCGAGACCCTCGGAAGGCTGAGCACGGTGGCGCGCGACGAGTACGGCATGGCCGGCTGCGTCCAGCACGGCGCCTCGACCCTGCCCGAGTCGGCGTTCAACCAGTTCCCTGCCAGCGGCACGGCCGAGATCCACCTGGCGACGGGGTTCCAGAACATCATCTACGACGGCGGCGGCCTGCCCGACGACCTGCGGGCCGAGATGCTGGACTGGTGCGTCGGGAACTGCGCCGACGAGCGCAAGCCCGGCGAGACGGAGGAGCAGTTCCTCTATAAGACGCGCAAGAAGGCGATCGGCCCCTTCAAGCGCCAGCTGTGGACACTGCCCGAGGAGAGCGCCGCGCAGATCGGCGACAACCTGCGCACGAAGTTCGGGCTCCTCTTCGACGAGCTCGGGATCGCTGGAACGCGCGAGATTGTCGAGCGGCACATCCGGCCGGTCGCCGTCCCGCGACCCCTGCCGGCGGCGCTGGGTGGCGGCGCCACCGCGGGCGTCACCGCGGGCGCATCGGTGTTCGAGGACGACGGCTCCGGGGAGTAGCGGGCCTCAGGCGAGGCCGACGAGCTTTCGCAGGACCGGCTGGTCGGCCAGGCTGATCAGGCGTCGTGCGGCCGCGGGAGAGAGCGTCGCGAGCGACTCGGCGGCGCGCACGGTGTCCTCTGGTCCGAGCTCGCCGACGAGCGCCCACAGGCGATCCACGGTCGCGTCGTCGAGCTGGGCGAGCGCGGCGAAGATGCCCTCGATGGCCCGCGCGTCGCCGCGGACGAAGATCTCGACCCCGCGGTCGAAGCGCTCGACGAAGTCGAGAAGCGAGGCGAAGCGGTCCCCCAGCCGTGCGAGCTCGGGATCGGACTCCTTCGCCGCCAGGCCGTGCGCCTCGGTGACGCAGCGCTCGATGACCGGCAGGACCGGATCGGTCTCGCGCTCTTTGCGCGCCATCGCGACGCGGCGGAACCACTCCCAGTGATCGTCCACGACGTTCCAGGCGGTCGCCGCCGGCCCTCGCTGGCCGGAGCGGCGAGGCAGCTCGGCCTTCTCGATCAGGCCCCATTCCTCGCACTGGGCCAGCGCGAGGCTGGCGGCGCGGTGGCTCATGCCCAGCGCTCGGCGCACCTCCGGCTCGGAGAGTGGTCCGTCAGAGACGAGCAGGTAGCCCTGGACGGTGGCGGTCGACGGCGCCACGCCCCAGGCTGCACCGATCTCGCCCCACGCCTGTGCGAACGACCGCCGCAGCGCCTCGGCGCGTGTCGGCTCCGGGCCAAACGTGCTACTCACGGGAGCATATTACCCGGTGCGGTCACGGCCGGATCCCGTGGTGCGGGCGTATCGACAGCTGCACGTCAAGCGCCCGCCGAAATCCCGCGGGGCGGGCGTATCGGCCACTCATTGGCCAGGAATCCCGCGCGGCGGGCGATTCGGCACGTGAGCGAGGCCCCACGTCGGCCAGGCCTGCAGTGGGATGGGATTTCGGACACTGATTCGCCGATACGCCCGTGGGGCGGGAATCGCGAGCAGCGCGAGCAGCGCCAGCAGCGCCAGCAGCGCGACCCGCGCGCCCGATGCACGAAGAAGCCCCGGCGCGCTGCCGGGGCTTGCGACGCGGCGGAGGGTCAGGTCAGTGGGCGCAACCGCCGGCCTTGGCAGGTGAGCCATCGGTGTTGAACGAGGAGCCGCAGGCGCAGCTGCTGACGGCGTTCGGGTTGTTGATCGCGAAGCCGGAGCCCATGAGAGAGTCGACGTAATCGATCTCGGCGCCGTCGACGTGCTGCTGGCTGAACTGGTCGATGACGATCCCCACCCCGGCATGCTGCTCGAGGCGGTCGCCCTCATTGACGCGATCGTCGAACGCGAGGCCGTAGCTGAAGCCCGAGCAGCCGCCGGCCTTCACGAAGACGCGGAGGTTCGCATCGGTCTTGCCCTCGCGCTCCCTGAGCTCGAGCACCTTCTTCGCGGCGGCCTCGGTGACCGATACGAGCAGCCCACCCGTCGGGGCGGGCCCGGTCATCGGGATCGGGTCGCGAGGCGTCTCGGACATCGTCATGGCGCTTGGTCTCTCCTGTTGGCGCCCCGAAGGGCGCATCGGTGTCTGAATTCGCTCTGGAAAGTATAGCAAGCGGCGCGGGCGTGCTGGCAATGGGAGCATCGGCCCGCCCATCCGTCAAGCAACACGGGATGGCCCGGTGAGACACGACGCAGCGCATCGGTAAACTAGGGGGCCTTCCCGAGCCCGATCGGGCCGCTAGCTGAGGTCGCACCGTGAGACTCGCGAGCCGCATGGAGCGCATCGGGACCGAGACCGCCTTCGAGGCGGCGGCCCGCGCCCGCGCGCTGGAGGCCACCGGCCGCCACGTCATCCATCTGGAGATGGGCGAGCCGGACTTCGACACCCCGCGCAACGTCTCGCAGCGGGCGGCCGAAGCCCTCCTCGACGAGGCGGCGACGCACTACACCGCGGCCACTGGCATCGCGCCGCTGCGAGAGGCGATCGCGGCGGATGTGAAGCGCTGGAAGGGAATCGAGACGACGCCCGATCAGGTGGTCGTCACTCCCGGCGCCAAGCCGATCATGTTCTACGCGCTGCTCGCCCTCATCGAGGACGGCGACGAGGTCATCTACCCGAACCCGGGCTTCCCGATCTACGAATCGATGGCCCGCTACGTCGGTGGCACCGCCGTCGCCGCACCGCTGCGCGAGGCCGATGACTTCCGGATGGACGTGGACGAGGTCGCGAGCCTGATCACGCCGCGCACGAAGCTGCTGATCACGAACTCGCCCCACAACCCGACCGGCTCGATCCTGACCGATGCGGACATCCGCCGCCTGGCGGAGCTGGCCGTCGAGCACGACCTCGTCGTCCTGGCCGATGAGATCTACGGCCGCCTCCAGTACTCCGGCGAGCCGCTGAGCATCGCGACGCTGCCAGGCATGGCGGAGCGCACGATCACGCTCGACGGGTTCTCCAAGACCTTCGCGATGACTGGCTGGCGCCTCGGCTACGGCATCGTGCCCGCGTGGCTCAGCACCGCCTTCAGCCGCCTCGTCATCAACAGCGTGTCGTGCACGAACGCCTTCGCCCAGTTCGGCGCCATCGAGGCGCTGACGGGGCCGCAAGACTCTGCCGATGCGATGCGCGCCGAGTTCATCGCGCGCCGCCAGCTTATGGTCGACGGGCTGAATGCGATCCCCGGCGTGACGTGCGTGATGCCGCATGGGGCGTTCTACACGTTCCCGAACGTCGGTTCGTTCGGCCGGACGAGCAACGAGATCGCCGACCACCTGCTCTACGACGCCGGCGTGTGCGGCCTGTCCGGCACCGCGTTCGGCGCGCATGGCGAGGGGCACCTGCGCTTCAGCTACGCGAACTCGCGCGAGAACCTGGCCGCGGCGCTCGATCGCATGGGCGAGTCGCTGGCCAAGCTGGAGCGGACCGGGGAGCTGGTCGGCGCCGCGTCGTGACGGGCTGCATCTCGATTTTGCACCCGATGCCGCCAACTGGAGGTCGGCAGCCTGTGACGCGGTGGCTATGGCGGGACTCGCCCGGGTTCGGTGCGCCACGTGCAAGCCTCGGGGCCGAATCGGTGCTTCCTTCTCCGGTTGACGACATCAGATGCAAGCCGTGACGGGAGCCAGGCCCCGCGTCCTCGTCACTCGCCTCATCCCCGACGAGGGCCTCGACCCGGTCCGGGAGGCCTGCGACGTCGAGCTGTGGACCGATGAGCTGCCACCGCCCCGTGACGAGCTGCTCCGCCGCGCCGTGGGCAAGGACGGCCTGCTGACGCTGCTCACCGACCCGGTCGACGACGAGCTGCTGGACGCGGCAGGGCCGCAGCTGAAGGTGGTGAGCAACTTCGCCGTCGGCTTCGACAACATCGACGTCTCCGCCTGCACCCGCCGCGGGATCCCGGCTGGGAACACGCCCGGCGTGCTGACCGAGACGACCGCCGACCTCGCCTTCACACTGCTGATGGCCGCCGCCCGGCGGATTCCGGAGAGCGTCGACTACGTCCGCGAGGGCCGATGGAAGACCTGGGGACCAATGCTGCTCATGGGCGTCGACGTCCATGGCGCCACGCTCGGGATCGTCGGGTTCGGGCGCATCGGCCGTGAGATGGCGCGCCGGGGCCGCGGCTTCGGGATGCGCGTCATCTACCACGACGTCAATCCGGCCACGCCCGACGAGGAGGCCGAGCTCGGCGCGCGGCGGGTCGAGATGGACGAGCTGCTGCGCGAGTCCGACTTCGTCACCCTGCACGTCAACCTCTCCGACGAGACCAACCACCTGATCGACGACGCAGCGCTGCGCGCGATGAAGCCGACCGCCGTGCTCGTCAACACGTCGCGCGGACCGGTCGTCGACCCGGCGGCACTCGAGCGCGCGCTGCGAGGCGGGGAGATCTTCGCCGCCGGGCTCGACGTCACCGAGCCGGAGCCGCTGCCCGCCGACCACCCGCTCGTGGCGCTGCCGAACTGCGTCGTCGTGCCGCACATCGCCTCGGCGTCGCGCGTGACCCGCGGCAAGATGGCGGCGATCGCCGCCGCGAACCTGCTCGCGGGACTGCGCGGGGAGCGGCTGCCGAATCCGATCAACCCCGAGGTCTACGAGTAGCCATGCCGACACCGTCGATCAAGCTTCCGGACCTGTCGGAGCGGCGCAAGTACGAGCATCAGCGCCCGCGGCGCCCGTCGCACCTGCCGAAGCGCCTGACCCCGCCGCCGGAGCGTGCGGAGCCGCCGGACCTGTCGCTGTTCCTCTATGCCGGGATCGTGATCGCCATCGTGCTCCTGATCCTGGCGCTCCCCGGCGTCGTCCAGCTGCTGTTCGAGATCCTCTTCGTCTAGGCCTGCGCGGTCCAGACCTTGATCACGCCGTTCTCCACCTTGACCTCGGGCCGCACGAGATCCGGCAGCTCGATCTGGTAGGCCTGCGCGTCGCCCGGGTAGGGGCCGTCGGACCGCCACGCGCGGCGACCGTTCGCCAGCCGGCCGTCGAGCCCGAAGCTCGCGCCATGGCAGGGGCAGCGCAGGTCCTGCCAGTCGGGCCGGAAGTGGAGCGTGCAGCCCATGTGGGTGCAGACCGATGACAGCGCCCGCACCGCACCCGCATCGTTGACGACGAAGCCGTCGAACGCAGCGGTGCTGAAGCGGACTGCGCTTCCTGGCGGCACCTCGGCGAGCCGGGCGACCTCGATCCAGAAACCTTCGCCCGGGACGAGCTGGTCGCCGCCGCCGAGCGTCCGGGATCGCTGCGCGTCGCTCGCGAGCGAGACGCCGATCACGCCGGCGGCCATTCCGGCGGCGGCGCCGAGGCCCGCCTGCAGCAGCTGGCGTCGCGAGAGCCGCCAGCGAGCGATGCCGTCGGCGGCCGCCGGCTGCTCACGCACCGGCGGCGGCAGGCGGATGGCGTCGATGCCGGCATCGGACTCGCGCATGCGGCGCCGGAGCTGCTCGACGAACGCCGGATCCGGCGCGGACTCCGCGCCAGGCCGCCCGGTCGCGGCGAGCTCGGCCGCCATCCGAGCCATCTCGGCCTCGTCGCGGTCCCCGACCGCCTCGGGCGACGGCCGCTCATCGCCGAGCAGCGCGTCGAGGTAGCCGTCGAAGCGCTCGGCGGCGTCCCGGTCGCGGTTCTCGGGGACTTCGCGGTCAGCCATCGGCCGGCTCCTCGAGGAGGGCGGCGCGGCGCAGGGCGCGGTACTGGAGCACACGCGCGTTGCCGTTGCTGATGCCCATGGCGCGCGCGGTCTCGGCGACGCTGAGGCGCTGGAGGAAGCGCAGCTCGAGCACGCGGCGGTAGTGTTCGGGGAGGCGCCGCAACAGCGCCTGGACGCGGTCGGTCGCCCGCTCGTCGGTGTCGACCGGGGCAGCGGATGGTTCAGCCGGCTCCCAGCCGGGAGCGACGTGGTCCGTCCCGACGAGCGGCAGGCGATAGAAGGCACGCCAGTAGTCGGCCGTGGCGTTGTGCGCGACGCGGTAGAGCCAGGCGGCGATCTGGCCCGGGTCGCGGGCGGTGTCGAGCTGCTCGACGGCACGCACGAAGACCTGCGCGGTCAGGTCCTCGGCATCGGGATGGTTGCCGACGCGGGCGTACACGAACCGATAGATCCCGACCACGTGCTGGTCGTAGACGCGCTCGAAGGGACCGGGATCGGTGGCGGCCATCTCACCGATGCGGTACGGGCCCGGTTACGAGCGAGGTCGCAGTGGAGCGACCAGCGCGGCGACTTCCTCGAGGAAGCGGGCGTCCATCTCGTCGAAGGCGTCGAGGTCGGAACCGTCGACGTCGATCTCGCCCGTGACCTCGCCGCCCTCGAAGATCGGCACGACGATCTCGCTGCGCGTCGTGGCGAAGCAGGCCAGGTAGCGCGGATCGGCGTCGACATCGGGGACGATCTCGGTCCGGCCCGTCGCGGCGGCCGCGCCGCACACGCCGGTCCCGATCGGGATGCGGGTGTGCTCGGTCGGCTCCGGCCCAATCCAGGGACCGAGCACAAGGTCGATCCCGTCCACCCAATAGATCCCCACCCAGTCGTAGTGCGGGAAGCGGTCGTGGAGCAGCTCGACCACGCGCTGGGCCGCGGCGTCGGGGCTGGGGGCGTCGGCGATCGCTGCGCGCAGCCCGTTGAGGGCATCTCCGTGCGCGACCGGACGCTCCTCCGCGACCGGGTGGCTCACTGTGTCGGAGCGGCCCAGCGATCGGCCCAGCGGTCGATGCCCGAGATCGCCGTGCGCAGCTCGCTGCCCTTCGGCGTGAGCGAGTACTCGACCCACGGTGGCACCGCGCTGATCGCGCGCCGCTCGATGAGGTCCTCGTCCTCGAGCAGCTTCAGCCGCTGGGAGAGGGTGGCGGAGTTCGCGCCGCCGAGCGCGTCCTGCAGCTCGCAGAAGCGCTGGGTGCGGTCCCCCAGGGCGCGGATGATGCGCAGCACCCACTTCTGGCCGAGCACGTTGAGCGCCGCGGTGGCGGCGGACTCGGCGCGAAGCGCCTCCGCGCGCCTCGCGGCGCGCGAGCGGTGCGGTGTCGGGGCGGCGGGCGAGAGTCCGGCATCCATCAGGACGCGAACCCTAGCACCGCCCCCGTGGGGCATCAACCGCGCGCCGGCTCAGCCCTCGACGGTGATCGTCATGTTCATCACCGGGTGGATCGTGCAGGTGATGTTGTACGTGCCCGGCTCGTCGAAGGTCACCGGGATGTCGGCGCCTCCCTGCTCGTCCACGATCGGATCGTCAACCGCGACGCCGTCTGTCCCCTCGGTGACGGTGTGGTTGGCCGTGTCGGTGAAGGTGACAGTCGTGCCGGCGGCGATCGTGAGGGTCGTTGGGCTGAACTGCCCGCCGGCCAGCGAAACCGTCTCGCCGGTGGCGCCGTCTCCGCCGCCTTCCGCGGTCGGAGTGCTCTCCGTCCCCCCGCCGCAAGCGGCGAGCAGGATCGTCATGGTCACCAGCAGGGTCGCCAGGGTGGTGCGTCGCGGTCGTTGCATCGGTCAGTCCTCTACGTTGATCGTCATCTGCATCGACGGGTGAATTTCGCACGTGATGTCGTAGGTCCCCGGCTCATCGAAGGAGATGCGGACCTCATCGCCGGCGGCGACCTGCGTGTCGACGATCGGGTCGTCGACTGCCTGGCCGCCCGTCCCCTCCGTCACCGTATGGTCGAAGGGCGCCTCGTTCTCGAAGACGACCTCGGTCCCCGCCGAGATCGTCAGCGTTGCGGGTTCGAAGTCCGAGATGCCGATCGTCACGCGCTCCTCCTCGGCCTCCGCTCCCTCCGACTCGGTCGGCCCGGCGGTCGCGGCGGCCGTCGGCTCGTCGGTCGCGGTCGCCGTCGTTCCCGGCGTTTCTTCCGCGGACGCGCCCGGTGCCTCCGTCGTCGCGCAGCCCATCGTTACGATGGAGAGCACGAGCGGTGCCATGAGCAGGCCGAATCGGCGTCGTGTCATTCGGGGTGCGTCCTCTCGAGGCCGTCCAGGCTCTTCTACGCCGCGGGTTACGGGCGCCGACGCGCATTTGACGCTCATCGGTCAGGCCCGCATAGTGCGGAAGGCCACGCTTCGCCCTGCCAAGTCGAGCATGCCGCAGACCACGATCTACGTGTCGCCCCGCTCCTTGGGGGCATTCGATGAACGCCCTCCGGCGGTCGTCACGACGGACCTCGCCCGCCTCTTCGCCGGCAGCCCGGCATTGGCGGGTGTCTCGCTGCGGATCCGCGCTGGCGCATGCGTCGCGCTGCTCGGACCGAACGGCGCGGGCAAGACCACCCTCCTGCGGCTGCTGGCCACCGCCATCCGGCCCTCCTACGGCAGCGCGGAGGTCGACGGCCTCGACGTGGGGCGTGACACCGACCTCGTTCGCGAGCGCGTCGCCTACCTCTCCCACGCGACGGCGCTGTACGACGACCTCACCGCGCGCGAGAACCTGTCCTTCGCGGCGACGATGCTCGACACGCCGGACTCCTCCGCTCGGGTCGCCCAAGTCCTGACCGATGTCGGCCTGGCCGCGCGCGCCGATGACCGCGTGGGAACGTTCTCGGCCGGCATGCGCCGCCGGCTGGCCCTCGGCCGGATCCTGCTCGGCCAGGCCTCGCTGGTGCTGCTTGACGAGCCGACCGCCGCCCTCGACGCGCAGGGATTCGAGCTCGTCGAGCAGCTGCTCGACGCGTGGCGCCAGGCCGGGGTCAGCGTCCTCGTGGCGTCGCACAGCGTCGACCGCCTCGCGCGCTGGGTCGATGGGCGCGTCGTCCTCGACCGTGGACTCGTCGCCGGCGTCAACGGCGAGGGCGTGACCTGGACGCCTCCGCTGCCAAGCACTGAACCGAGGCCGGCGGTGGCGGTCCGATGAGCGGGCTGCGACGCGGCTCCCGGGTGGCGATGGCAGTCGTGCGCAAGGACGCGCTGGCGGAGCTGCGCGGGCGGCACGCGATCGTGAGCACGCTGTTCTTCGCCGCAGTCGTCCTCCTGCTGTTCGGCTTCGCCCTCGGTCCGGATGCGGCGCGGCTCGCGGCCGCCGCGCCCGGCCTGCTGTGGCTGGCGGTGGTCTTCGCCGGCATCCTCGCGGTCGGACGCCTCCACCAGCTCGAGACCGATGACGGCGCGCTCGAGCAGCTCGCCGCGTATCCGGTGGACCGTCGCGCGCTGTACGCCGGGAAGGCGCTCGGCGGCTTCGCGGTGATGCTCGTCCTCGGTCTCGTCCTCCTCGTTGCCGTCGGCATCCTCTTCGCGGTCGATGTGGCAAGCGCACCGTTGCCCCTCATGGCGACCGTCGTGCTCGGTGCGGCCGGCGTCGCGGCGGTCGGCACCTTCTACGCCGGGCTCACCGTCCGCCTGCGGGCTCGCGAGGTCATGCTGCCGCTGCTGATGCTGCCGGTGCTCGCGCCACTCCTGCTCGCGGCGGTCAAGGCGACGAGCGCCGCGCTGGCCGGCGACCCGTTCGGCGAGCTCGGCGCATGGATCGGCCTGCTCCTGGCATTCGACATCGTCATGATCGCCGCGGGGGCCGCGACCTACGGCTTCCTCCTGGAGGACGGATGAAGACGCGCGCCCTTGGTGCGGCCGCGTTGGTGGCGGTCTCCGCCGCGACCTTCGTGGCGCTGTTCGTCGTGCCGCCGGACGTGAACCAGGGCGACGCCCAGCGGATCATGTACCCGCATGTTGCGTCGGCCTGGCTGGCGTACCTCTCGTTCGGCGTCACCGCGCTGGCCGGCATCGGCTGGCTCTGGAAGCGTGACCTTCGCTTCGACGCCGTTGCCCTCTCCGGCGCCGAGATCGGCGTCATGTTCACCGCCTTCGCGATCTGGGGCGGGATGATGTGGGGCCAGCCGGTGTGGGGCGTCATGTGGCAGTGGGAGGACCCGCGGCTCACGACGACGGCGCTGCTGCTGGCGCTCTACGTAGGCTACCTGCTGCTCCGCCGCCTGAGCGATGACCCCGAGCGCCGGGCGACGCGCGCTGCGATCGTCGGCATCATCGCCGCGCTCGACATCCCGATCGTCCATTTCAGCGTCGAGTGGTGGCGCGGCCTGCACCAGACCGCCACGATCGGCTCTCCGGACCGCGTCCTCAACCCGGCGGCACCGATGGCGTTCGTCGGCACGCTGCTGTTGATGGTCGGCTCGTTCACCCTGGCGTGGAGCTACCTGATGATCCGCCGCTACCAGCTGGCCCGGGCCGAGGCCGCCCGCGAGGAGGCGGCGCGCATGGAGCACCTCGTCGCGGCACGGCGGGTGGAGGTCGCGCGCGGATGACCGATGTCGGCTACGTCATCGCCGCCTACGCCGTGATCCTCGGTGGAATGGCCCTCTACACGGTCGCCCTCTGGCGACGGCTCCGGGCGGCGCGAGACCGCGACGACGAGGCGCGATGACCGTCGCCCCTCCCGTCGAGCCGGTTCTGCCGCCGCGGCGGCGGCCGTGGGGAATCCTCGTCCTCGTCGCCATCGTGTTGGCCGCCGTCGCATACCTTGCGTTCTCGAGTATCGGCAGCGCATTGGTCTACTATCGCACCCCGTCCGAGGTCCTCGCGCTCGGTCAGGAGGCAACCGGCGACACGATCCGCCTCGGCGGGCAGGTCAAGGCCGGCAGCATCTCAGGCCCGCCCACGGACCTGACGTTCGTGCTGGCCGATGCCGAGGCCGAGATCACCGTCCACTCGACCCTCGCGCCAACGCGCTCCTTCCGAGAGGGGAGTGGCGCGGTCGTCGAGGGCGCGCTGGGCGAGGACGGCATCTTCGAGGCGACCCGGGTCATCGTGAAGCACGACGAGAACTACGAGGCGCCGGAGCCCGGCACCGAGCCCTCGGACCGCGCCTTCGACCCCGGCGACGACGAGCCGTGATCCCGACGATCGGCCATGTCGCGGTCGTGAGCGGCCTCGCCCTCAGCGCCTACGCCGCGATCGCGTTCGTCCTCGCCGGGCGCGGCGGCGACACCCGGCTGGCGATGAGCGGGCGCCGCGCGGTCATCGGCTCCTTCGTGGCCGCCGCCATCGGCTGCGCCGCCATGGTGACGAGCCTGCTGGGTCACGACTTCAGCGTGCTCTACGTGGCCGAGAACAACGCCACGACCACGCCGCCGCTCATCAGCGCCATCAGCCTGTGGGCTGCGCTGGAGGGCTCGATCCTCTTCTGGTCGCTGCTCGCCACGGGCTGGGCGTCGCTCGTGCTGTGGCGTCACCGCGATCGTCATCGGGCGCTGATGCCGTGGGTGGGGGCGACGCTTGCATCGGTCAACCTCTTCTTCTTCGCGGTCATGACCGGGCCAGGCAACCCATTCCTGCGAACGGCGCCGGCGGCGGTCGAGGGGATCGGCCCGAACGCACTCCTCCAGAACCACCCGTTCATGGCGCTCCACCCGCCGCTGCTGTACCTGGGCTACACCGGCATGGCCGTGCCGTTCGCGTTCGGGGTGGCGGCCCTGATCACGAACCGGCTCGACGAGGAGTGGCTGCGGATCGTGCGGCGCTGGACGCTCGTGCCGTGGACGTTCCTGACGCTGGGCATCGTGGCCGGTGCGTGGTGGAGCTACGAGGTGCTCGGCTGGGGCGGCTACTGGGGCTGGGACCCGGTCGAGAACGCGGCGCTGCTGCCGTGGCTGACCGCCACCGCCTTCGTCCACTCGGCGATGGTCGCCGAGCGCCGTGGCGGCCTGCGGATCTGGACCGTGGCGCTCGTGATCGCGACGTTCCTGCTCACTCTGCTTGGAACGTTCCTCACCCGTTCGGGCATCGTTGCCAGCGTGCACTCCTTCACGCAGTCGGCGATCGGACCGTGGTTCCTGGCCGGGATCGTGATCGCGCTGACCGTGGGGCTCGGCCTTCTGGCCTGGCGGCTGCCGCAGCTCGTCGGTGGCGGCCGGCCGTCGCGCCTCGTGAGTCGCGAGTCGGCCTTCCTCTTCAACAACGTCCTCTTCCTGGTACTCACCTTCGCGGTCCTGTTCGGCACGCTGCTGCCGCTGCTCGTGGCGAGCACCAGCGGGGCGACGATCAGCGTGGGTCCGCCGTGGTTCACCCGCGTTACGGCACCGATCTTCATCGCGCTCCTCTTCCTCATGGGCGTCGGCCCCGCTCTGCCGTGGGGCACGGCCTCGTGGGCCACCCTGCGCCAGCGATTCACCGTGCCCCTGCTCGTTGCGGTGGCCGTTGCCTCGTTGGGCCTCGTCCTCGGCATCCGCGATCCGGTCCCGCTTGGGACGCTTGCTCTCGCGGTCTTCGTCGGAGGGATCCTCGTCGACGAGATGATCCGCGGGGCCCGATCCCGCTCGCGCTCTCGTGGCGAGGCGACGCCGACCGCGGCCTGGCGTCTGGCAACCCGCAACCGGCGCAGGTACGGCGGCTACACCGTCCACCTCGGGATCCTCGTGATGGCGGTGGCCGTCGCCGTCTCGTCAGGGCTCGCCGTGGATCGCACGGTGACGCTCGAGCCTGGTGAGTCGGCGACGATCGGTCCCTATACCGTCACCCACGATCGGCTGGTGGTCGAGCCGCTGGCCAACGACGCGCGCGTCGTGGAGACGCGCGCCGAGGTGACCTACGGCGGCCCGCAGGCCGGCATGCTCCACACAGCGCTGCGCGACTACCCGAGCTCGCCGACGGCGATCGCCACGCCCGCGGTGCGAACGTCGCTGGCCGAGGACCTGTACGTGACGCTGCTCGCCTCCGACTCGGCGAGCGGTGCGGTGACCCTTCACCTGTTCGTCAACCCGCTGGTCGTCTGGATCTGGATCGGCGGGGCGGTGGTGGGGCTCGGCGCCGCCTTCGCCATCTGGCCCGAGCGACGGACGCGGCCGGTCACGGTCCAGGAACGCCGACCGGCGAGCGTCGTCCCTGCGGAGGGCCCTGGCTGATGCGCCTGCCCGGCTGGCTGCGATGGCTGCTCGTCCCGCTCGTCGTCCTGCCGATCGGCTGGCTCCTGCTGAGCGGCTTCGACCTCGACCCGTACGAACACGCCGCACCGCAGATCGGCCGCCCCGCGCCCGATTGGACGCTGACCACGCTCGACGGTGAGACGCTGAGCTCGACCGATCTCGCGGGCCGGCCGTACGTCGTGAACTTCTGGGCCAGCTGGTGCGGCCCGTGCGTCGACGAGCACTCCGTGCTGGCGGGCACGCAGGAGGACCTGGGCGACGACCTGGCAATGGTCGGCGTGCTCTACCAGGATCGTCCCGAGGACGCGCGAGACTTCCTGGCCCGCTACGGCGCGACCGGCTATCCGCACGTGGTCGACGACGAAGGACGCGTGGCGATCGACTACGGCGTGACCGGGCCGCCGGAGAGCTTCTTCGTCGACGCCGACGGAATCGTGCGCGCCAAGCAGTTCGGCCCGCTCACCGGCGAGCTCATGGGCGAGCGGCTGGCCGCGATCGGGCTGGACCGATGAGCAGGCGCCTGCCCGCCGTCGCCCTCGGCGCGCTGCTCGCGCTCGTCTCCATCCTCGCGCTGCTGTGGCTGGCTCCCGCGGAAGCCACGGACGCCGACCGGACCGAAGCGCTCGCCGCCGAGCTGCGCTGCCCCGACTGCCAGGGCCTCTCGGTGGCCGACTCGCAGACCGCCTCGGCGCGCGAGATCCGCCGCCAGATCGACGAGCTGGTCGAGTCCGGCGCCGCCGATGCCGAGGTCCGCGCCCACTTCGTCGACCGTTACGGCGAGTGGATCCTGCTCGCGCCGGTGTCGGCGATCGCGTGGATCCTGCCCTTCGTGGCGCTCGCCCTCGGCGTGGCTGCCCTCGTGACCTGGCTGGTGCGGCGCCGCCCGGCTGCCGCCGCGGCCGCCACGGTCGACGCGGCCACGCGGCGTCGCCTCCACGACGAGGCGGAGGCGCTCGATGCCTGAGCCGGTCCTCCTGTTGGCCGTCCTGCTCGTCGCCGGCGCCGTCGTGCTCTGGCCGCTGCGACGCCCCGCCACCTCCGTCGCGGTCGACCCCGAGCGCGATGCCGCCGCGGTCCGCCATCGCGTCGCGCTCGAGGCGCTGCGGGACGTCGAGGCAGACCGGCGTGCCGGCTCGCTCGACGAGCGCGGGTACGCGGAGCAGATTGCCGAGGCCGAGGCGCACGCCGCCGACACCGCCGCCGAGCTCGACGCGAGCACGTCCGCGACGACGGCTGAGCCACGCCGCAGCGGCGCACGGCACGCGATCGCCGCCGCCGGCATCCTCGGTGTCGCTCTGGTCGCCGGATCGCTGCTGCCCGCCGCCGGCATCGCCAACTCCACGGATGTCAACGAGGGCCTGGCGGCCGCGGAGGCGGCCGAGACGTCGCGCCAGGACCGCATCGAGCGGCTGCTGGACGAGCTGTCGGCTGAACCCGAGAGCGCTGAGACGCTGTCCGACCTCGCCGACGCCTACCTCGCCGGCTCGACCGGCGACGACCTCGCGCGCGCGGCGGCCGCGCTGCAGGTGCTGATCGCGATCGAGCCGGACCGCGCCGACGCCTACGAGCGCCTCATCGGTGCCTACCTGCGAGCGGGCGACGTCGTGAACGCGCGCCTAGCCTTCGAGTCCTATGAGGCGCTCGAGACCGCGAATCCGGTCGAGGTCGCGTTCCTCGACGGGATCATCGCGCTGACCGGGGAGGGCGACCCAGAGCGCGCGGTCGAGGCGTTCGACGCGTTCCTCGAGCTGGCGCCCGACGACCCACGCGCCGAGATGGTGCGCGGCCTGCGCTCCGAGGCCGAGGATGCTGGATCGCGGCCGTGACCGCCGCTCCGGCGGGTCCACGCGAGGCCTACGTGACGATCGACTCGGCGCCGAGCGCCCGGACCTTGTCGAGGCCGACGTCGCGCGCTTCCTGACCGGCTAGCGCTCGCCGATCGAGTCGAGCATGCGCTCCAGGCTCGCCAGCTCGTCGGGCGTGAGGCGATCGAGGAAGTGCTCGCTGACGCCGCGCAGGTGGGTCGGCGCGGCGGCGCGCAGACGCCGGACGCCGGCATCGGACAGGGCGGCCCATTGGCCGCGGCGGTCGTCATCGCAGGAGACGCGCTCGACGAGGCCATCGGCAACCAGCCGGTCGACGAGCCGCGTGACGCCCGAGCGCGACAGGAGCAGTCGATCGGCCAGCTCGCTCATCCGCAGCCGGCGCTGATCGGCCCCGGCCAGCTGAACGAGGACGTCGTAGTCGGTGAGCGCCATGCCTTGCTCCTTGGCGAGCTCTCGCTCGAGGCGGCGGACGACCTGCGCGTGCGCGCGGAGGAAGGCGCGCCAGGCACCGATGCGGGGATCGTCGCGACGCAGATGGGTGCTCACGGCACGTATGGTTGCACGATCAAGCGTCTGGCGCACCCTCCCCAGGGTGCGCTTGATCGGTCGTTATCATTCGACGCCTATGCTGAGGGCCTGCATGGCCACGACCGCACGATCGCTCGAGCACGAACTCGAACCGAGCCTGCCCGAAGGACGGTTCATCAACCGCGAGCTCTCCGCGCTCGACTTCAACGAACGCGTTCTCGCGCTGGCCGAGGAGGTTGACGCCCCGCTCCTCGAGCGGGTGAAGTACGCGGCGATCTTCGCGAGCAATCTCGACGAGTTCTACCAGGTGCGCGTCGCGACCCTGCGGCGCCAACAGCTCGCTGCACCGGGACTGCTGTCGATCGACGGCCTGGATCCGGGGACGCAGCTCGAGCAGGTGGCCGAACGCACATCGGTCCTCGCCGTGCGGCATGCCAAGCTCTTTACGCGGGACCTCAAGCCCCGGCTCGCGCGCGCGGGCATCCGGGTCCAGCGCTGGCGGCAGGTCGGCGATGCGGCGAAGACGACCCTCACCGCCCACTTCGTCGAGCGCGTCTTTCCCGTCCTCACGCCGCTGGCCGTCGACCCCGGTCACCCGTTCCCGTACATCAGCAACCTCTCGCTGAACCTCGCCGTCTGGCTGCGGGACCCATCCGACCGGCGTTCGAGGTTCGCGAGAGTCAAGGTCCCGCCCCTCCTCCCACGCTTCCTGCCGACCGACGACGCCTCGACCTTCGTGCCGCTCGAGTACGTCATCGCCGCCAACCTCGAGCTGCTCTTTCCGGGAATGGAGATCCTGGCGCATTACCCGTTCCGGGTCACCCGCTCCAGCGATCTCGAGCTCGACGATGACGCGGCCGACGATCTGCTGCGCGCGATGGAGGCCGAGCTTCGGAAGCGGCGATTCAGCCCGGCGGTGCGCCTCGAGGTCGATCGGCGCATGCCAGCCCACCTCGTCGACCTGCTGACCCGAGAGCTCCAGCTGCCCGATCCCCACGTCCACCGCCTCGGGGGGCCGCTCGGCCTCGCGGACCTCTGGACGTTCGTCAAGCTCGACCGGCCGGAGCTCAAGTACACGCCGTACCTGCCGGCCCCGCCATTGGACATCGTGCGCGACCAGGAAGGCGACCCGGACATCTTCTCCACGCTGGACCGACGCGACATCCTCGTCCACCACCCATACGACTCGTTCGCCGGCACGGTTCAGGCCTTCGTGGAGCAGGCGGCCGCCGATCCCAACGTGCTCGCGATCAAGCAGACGCTGTACCGCACATCGGGCGAAAGCCCGATCGTCGACGCCCTCATCGCCGCTGCCGCCGACGGCAAGCAGGTCGTCGTGCTGGTCGAGATCAAGGCCCGCTTCGACGAGCAGGCAAACATCGCCTGGGCTCGCATGCTCGAGCAGGCCGGATGCCACGTCGTGTACGGGCTCATCGGCCTCAAGACGCACTGCAAGCTGGCGCTGGTAGTGCGCAACGAGCCCGACGGCATCCGACGCTACGTCCACGTCGGAACCGGCAACTACCACCCGACCACCGCGCGGCTGTACGAGGACGTTGGCCTGCTCACCGCGGACCCGGCGCTCGCCGCCGACGTCAGCCACCTCTTCAACCTGCTGACCGGCTACTCGCGGCGCACCGCGTACGAGTCGATCCTGGTGGCGCCGCTCGACCTCCGTCAGCGGATGCTCGAGCTGATCGCCGACCAGGCCGATCTTGCTGCCGCCGGCAAGCCGGCTCGGATCGTCATGAAGCTCAACAGCCTCGTCGACGAGGTGATCATCGACGCGCTGTACGCCGCGTCGCGGGCCGGCGTGCCGATCGACCTGATCGTGCGAGGCATCTGCGGACTGCGCCCGGGGGTAAAGGACCTCAGCGAGCGTATCCGGGTGCGGAGCATCCTCGGCCGCTTCCTCGAGCACTCCCGCATCTATCGCTTCGGAGAGGCCGATGCCGAGGAGATCTGGATCGGGAGCGCCGACATGATGCATCGCAATCTCGACCGCCGCGTCGAGGTGCTCGTGCGCGTCGGCGATCCGTCGTATCGAGCCCGGTTGCGCGCGATCCTCGAGCTGGCCCTCGCCGACGGAACCGCCTGGGAGCTCGGGCCTGACGGCGCCTGGACGCGACTGCCGTCCGACCCCGGTGCGCCACGCCTGCAGGCGACCCTGATGGCTCGGGCCGGCCGTGCCATCATCGACCGGTGACCGAGCGAGAGATCAAGCTCACTCTCCCCGGCCGGTTCACGATGCCGGCCGTGGTGCTCGACGGCAATCCGCTGGACGTCGCGCCACTGCCGGACCAGCAGCTGCGGGCGACGTACTACGACACCGCCGACCTGCGGATGGCGCGCAGCGGTGTCACGCTGCGCTATCGAACCGGCGAGGCTGAGACTCCGCGCTGGACGTTGAAGCTGCCGGTCGCCTCACGTGGGGCAGAGCTCGAGCGCGACGAGCTCAACTTCGAGGCAGTTCGCCGCGAGCCGCCGCCCGAGGTGCGGTCGCTGGTGACCGCGTACGCCCGCGGCGAGCCGCTCATGGCGGTCGCCACCCTGCGCACGCGGCGGCGGCGCATCCAACTCATCGCCGACGAGGTGCCGATCGCGGAGGTCGCCGATGACGAGGTCTCCGTCATCGAGGGCCGCCGCGTCGTCTCGCGGTTCCGGGAGCTCGAGGTCGAGGCACTCACCGACGGCGTCGATGTGCAGGCCATCGGCGATCAGCTCCGGACCGCCGGCGCCACCGAGTCGGAGCCGATCCCCAAGGTCGTGCGCGCCCTCGGCTCTCGAGCCACGGCACCGTCGGAGATCGGTCCGAGATCGGTTCCCGAGGACGGGCGACTCGCCGATGTCGTCGCAGCCAGCATCGCGGACGCGCTGGCGCGCATCGTTCGCCACGATCCCCAGGCCCGACTCGGGGCGCCGGAGGGTGTCCACCAGGTGCGGGTGGCGATGCGCCGGCTGCGCAGCGACCTCCGAACGCTCGGCGACGCGGTGGATCCCCACTGGCGCGAGGAGATCGAGCCGCGGCTGCGAGCCATCGCCGATGCGGCGGCCGACGCCCGCGATGCCGACGTCATGTCGATGCGCCTCCGCGCCGAGCTGGATGGCTCGACCACCGTGCTGGCGCCGCTGGTCGAAACGCTCGATCGCAAGCGCGCCGCGGCGCGCGAGCGACTGATGGAAGCGCTCGACGGCCCGGAGTACGTCGCGCTGCTCAACGATCTGGTCGCCGCCACGCAGAATCCGCCCGCCGGACCGGCGGATGCACCGGCGGCCGATGCGCTGGGTCCGCTCGTGCTCGGTGCCTGGGATCGGCTCCAGCGCCGAGCGGACGATCTCGACGCCGACACCGCGAACGAGGAATTCCATCGCACGCGGATCTCCGTCAAGCGCGCGCGCTACGCCGCGGAGCTCGCCGCTCGATCGCTGCCAGGCAAGGCCGCCGGCGACGCCGCGCGCCTCGGGGAGCGGCTGGCTGGGCTCCAGGACCTGCTCGGCGACGTGCAGGATGCGGCCGTGGCCGAGGCACTCATCCGAGACACCCTGGCGGCACGTGGCGCAGGCGCGCGATACGCCTTCGAGGCCGGCCGTCTCGTCGAGCGCCTGCGGTCACGGGCCGACCGCTCGCGCAGCGCCTTCCTCGAGGAGTGGCCGGAGGTCCGACGCCGCCGCTGGCGGAAGTGGGCGATGTGATCGGCCCTGCCATCCGCGCCGCCGGTGGCGTGGTGTGGCGGCGGGTCGACGGCGTCGACGGCGAGTCGGGAGTGGAGGTCGCCATCATCCATCGGCCGCGCTACGACGACTGGAGCCTGCCCAAGGGCAAGGTCTCGGCCCGCGAGTCCGACCTCGAGGGCGCGGTGCGCGAGGTCCTCGAGGAAACCGGGTTCCACGTCCGCGTCGGCCGCGGCCTCGGGGAGACGCGCTATGTCAAGAGCGACGGCTCCTCCGGCATGCGTCAGAAGGTGGTGCGCTGGTGGGCGATGCAGGCCGAAGCTGGCTTCTTCTCCGCCACCCGCGAGGTCGACGAGCTGCGCTGGCTCTCCCTCGCCGAGGCCGCCGACCAGCTCACCCGCGAGACGGATCGCGAGGTGCTCGAGCGGTTCGCGCGCGGCGCGGCGCCGACGCGGACCGTGCTGCTCGTGAGACACGGCCATGCCGGCAATGGCTCGACCTGGACCGGCGACGACCGGGATCGCCCGCTCGACGCTTGCGGGATCGAGCAGGCGGACGAGCTCGTCCGCCTGCTGTCTCGGTACGAGGTCGGCTCGATCCTGTCCGCGGACATCCTTCGCTGCACCGCCTCCGTCCGTCCGCTGGCCGACGCCCTCGGCCTCGAGGTCCAGGCCGAGCCGCTCCTCTCGCAGGTCGGCTACCCGGGTCGCGAGGGGGAGGCGGTGGCACTGCTCCGGCGCCTGGGAGACGCCGAGCACGACGCGGTGGCGTGCGGCCAGGGCGAGGTGATCCCTGACCTGATCGACCGTCTGGCGACCGCCGACAACTACCTCATCTCGCGGCCGGTGCAGTCTCGGAAGGGCGCCACGTGGGCGCTCACCATCGACGCACAGGGGCGGCTCGTCGCGGCCGACTACCTGGAGCCGCCACGGCCGCCGGCCTGCACCGGCAACGGTGCCTAGCCCGCGCTAGTCGCCCGCGCGCGGGACGTCGATCCAGAAGGTCGAACCGATCCCCTCCTCGGAGTTGACGCCGACCGTGCCGCGGTGCGCCTCCGCGATGTGGCGCACGATCGCCAGGCCGAGCCCGGCGCTTCCTCCGAGCTGCTCGGCATCGGTGTCCCGCGCCCGTGAGCGATCGACTTTGTAGAAGCGCTCGAAGATCCGCGCCTGGTGCGCCTCCGGGATCCCGATGCCGTCATCGCCCACGATGAAGCGCACACGATCGTCAGTCGCCTCCCAGCCGATCCGGATCTCTCCGCCGTGGCGGCTGTACTTGACGGCGTTGTGCGCGAGGTTCAGCAGCGCCTGGCTCAGCCGTCCGGGATCGCCGAGGGCGCGCACCTCCGGCGTCGCGCGCTGCGTGAAGCGGTGAACGGTCACCTCGCGGTGCTCGGCGACCGGCGTGATGCGTTCGACGCAAGCGGCCACCACCGTCTCGGGGTCGAGCGCCTCGATCGACAAGGTCGTCGCGCCAGACTCGATCATCGACAGGTCGAGCAGTTCGTCGACGAGCTGGGCCAGGTGGTCGACCTCGCGCTCGATCTGCGTGGCGAAGTCGCGGGTGGTGGCCGGGTCGTCGATCGCTCCGGAGGTCAGCGTCTCGGCCAGCAGCTTGATCGAGGTCAGCGGGGTGCGCAGCTCGTGGCCGAGGTTGGCCACGAAGTCGCGTCGGACCCGCTCCATCCGGCGCAGCGCGGTGATGTCGTGCAGGAAGAGCACGAGGCCGCCGGCAAGCAGCGGCACTGCGTCGACGGCGAAGTGACGCGAGCCGAGGTGGCCAAGGTCGGCCTCACCGCTGGTCGCCTCGCCGCTCGTGATTGCCTGCCGCGACAGGGCGTCGAGCGGCGCCGAGCCGAACGCGGCAATCAGGCTCATCCCGGCAAGCGACCCCTGCGGCCGCTCGGCGAGCAGCGCGGCCTCGGGGCCGGCGCGCTCGATCCGAAGGATGTCGTCGACGAGGATCAGCAAGTCCCCGCCGCGCCGCAGCAGGAGCGACTCGAAGGCCGCGGCCGCGATCGGGTCGATCACGCCGGTCTGGGCGTGAATGCGTAGCCCACGCCACGCACTGTGCGGAAGTAGTTGTGGCCGTCAGGGCCGCGCAGCTTTCCGCGTAGCCAGCTGACGTGGACGTCGACCGTGCGGCCGTCGCCGACATAGTCGTAGCCCCAGATCCGCGCGAGCAGTTGGTCGCGCGTGAAGATCCGTCCCGGCGATGCGGCCATATGGGCGAGCAGGTCGAACTCCTTGGTGGTGAGATGGATCGGATCGTCGTCGACCTTCACCTCGCGTCGCGCGACGTCGATGGCGACGTGGTCGAAGCTCAGGCGCTCTCGACGCTCGGGCTCTTCGGCCTCGCGCCGGTGACGCCGAAGGACAGCCTCGATGCGCGCCAGCAGCTCCGGCCGGCTGAAGGGCTTGGCGACGTAGTCGTCGGCGCCGATCTTGAGGCCGACCACGCGGTCGATCTCATCGCCCTTGGCCGACAGGATGATGACCGGAGTCGTGACCCCCTCTCGGCGCAGCACGCGGAGGACCTCGACCCCGCTCATGCCGGGCAGCATCACGTCGAGGAGAACGAGGTCGAGGCGCTCGCTGCGCGCCGCCTCGAGTGCGGCTTCGCCATCGGCTGCGGTCGAGACCTCGTATCCCTCGCGCGCGAGATTGAAGGTCAGCGCCTGGCGCAGGGTCGGATCGTCCTCGACCAGCAGGAGGCGGCGTCGCATCGGTCTTCGGCCCCGTCCTTAGTTGTTCAGGTCCTCGATCTGCCCGGTCGCCAGGTAGACCACGTCCTCTCCGATGTTCGTGACCCGGTCGCCGAGCCGCTCGAGATGGTGGGCCACAAAGAGCATGTGGATCGCCTGGCGAGCCCGCTCGGGCGCGACCGTGGTCAGCTGCACCGCGTCCTCGTAGACGCTGTTGTAGAGGTGGTCGAGCTCGTCGTCGCCGAGCGCCAGCTCGCGTGCCTCGTTCTCGCTGATGTCGACGAGTGCCCGCATCGCCGCGCGCAGCTGCTCGCGGCAGAGCTGCTCCATGCGCGGGATCTGGCGCAGGATCGGGATCTCCGGTTCGGAAGCCAACTGCTGGGCGAGCTTCGCGATGTTGACCGCGTAGTCACCCATTCGCTCGAGCTCGGCGGCCGCGTGGTACAGCGCGAGGAGCTCGCGGATGTCGCGGGCGACCGGCGCCTGCGTGGCTATCACCGAGGCGATCTCGGCGTTGATCTGACGCTGGAGCTCGTTAACTTCGGCGTCCTCCCAGCGCACCTTGTCGGCCAGCTCCGCGTCGCGCTCGACGAGCGCACGCCCGGCTCGCTCGAGCGCCTGCTCCACGCGTGCGCCGAGGCGCAGGACGTCGTCCTTGACCTGGTCGAGCTGCCGATCGAAGGCCGCCCGCGGACCCTGGTGCTCCTGATCGACGTCGGCGTCGGTGCCGGCGCCTGCCTGCTCTTCGGTCTCGAGTGCCCGATCCATTGAACCGCTCCTTGCCCCTCAGCCGAACCGGCCGGTGATGTAGTCCTCCGTGAGCCGGTTCGCCGGGCTCGTGAAGAGCTGCTGGGTCGCCGCCAACTCGACCAGGTACCCTGCACGATCGTCGCCCATCGTGAGGAACGCTGTGTAGTCGCTGGCCCGTGCGGCCTGCTGCATGTTGTGGGTGACGATGACGATCGTGTAGTTCTCCTTGAGCTCGCGCATGAGCTCCTCGATCTTCAGCGTTGCGATCGGGTCGAGGGCCGAGCACGGCTCGTCCATGAGGATCACGTCCGGCTCGATGGCGATCGCCCGCGCGATGCAGAGCCGCTGCTGCTGCCCTCCCGAAAGGGCGGTCCCAGGCTCCTTGAGCTTGTCCTTCACCTCTTCCCAGATCGCGGCGCGGCGGAGAGACCGCTCGACGAGGTCGTCCATGCTGCCCTTGAATCCAGCAACCCGCGGTCCGAAGGCGACGTTGTCGTAGATGCTCTTCGGGAATGGGTTCGGCTTCTGGAAGACCATGCCGATTCGCCGTCGCACCTCGACCGGGTCGACACCATCTGCGTAGAGGTCGACGCCGTGGTAGCGAATGGATCCGGTGATGTGCGCCCCGTCGACGAGATCGTTCATGCGGTTGAACGACCGCAGCAGCGTGCTCTTGCCGCAGCCGGACGGACCGATCAGCGCCGTGATCTTGTTCTTCGGCACCTGCAGGCTGATGTCGCGCACGGCGCGGAAGGAGCCGTAGAAGCAGGAGAGCCCATCGAGCTCGAAGACGACCTCCCCATCGGCGAACGTGAGAGGGGCGGAGTCGCCGGCAGGTCCCGGGGCGATCTGCTCGGACTCGTCGAGGGCTTGGGTTGCCATGACCCGTATTGTCGGGCCTCCGTCGGTGGCCTGCTCAGCTTCTGCTGGCGCGGTCGTCTGGTCCTTCACGGTCAATTGGCTACCACCTTCGCGCGTATCGGTTTCTGAGGATAATCGCGAGGCCGTTCACGAGCAGGATCGTCACGAGCAGCGCGATGATCCCAGCCGCGCTCAGTTCGATGAATGCGCGCTGCGGCTCCTGGACCCATTGGTAGATGGATGTCGGCAGGGTCGTGTACTTCCCCTGAAGTGTCTCGACGACTCCGCGATCGCTGGTCGCGAGGAAGCTCACCGCGCCTCCGACCATTATGAGTGGTGCCGTCTCGCCGAACGCTCTCGCCATCGACAGGATCGTGCCGGTCAGGATTCCGGGCGCCGCATACGGGATCACATGACTGCGCACGGTCTGCCAGCGGGTCGCGCCTACGCCATACGCCGCTTCACGAATACCGGCCGGGACGGCACGCAGGGCTTCTGATGTGGTGATGATGACGATGGGGAGAACGACAATGGCCAGCGTCAGGCCGCCCGAGATGATGCTTCGCCCCTGCGTGTCGGGTCCGGTCAGCTCGCGCAGCGCGACCACGAACACCGCAAGCCCGAGCAGTCCGTAGACGATGGAAGGGACGCCGGCCAGGTTGCGGATGTTCGCCGTGATGATCCTCGTGACCCTGTTGTCATGGGCGTACTCCTCGAGGTAGACCGCCGCCCCGATCCCGATGGGAAACGCCGTCGACGCCACGATCATCATGAGCACCAGGGACCCGAACAGCCCCTGACCGATGCCGGCCTGGTCGGCCTCGCTCGACAGCGGTGCGATGACGAATTCGAGGCCCCGGTCGAGGAACACACCAATGCCGCGGGTGAAGACGTCGACGAGCAGGGTCAGCAGGATGGCCAGTGAGGCGAGCAACGCCAACAGCAGGAAAGCCTCGAAGATACGTCCGCCGACATCGACGCGCCGACCGCTGATCCGCTCGCGGGTGATCTCGGCGGAAACCCCGCTTGTCGCCGCGATGTCAGCCATCAGTACTTCAACCTCACGCCTCGCACGACGCGCTCGCTGATCAGGTTGAGCGTGAGCGTGAATGCGAAGAGAAGCAGGCCGATGAAGAACAGGCTTGGATATGCCAGGTCGGAGCCACGCACCTGATCCGAGCCGGTCGCGAGCGCCGTCATCGCGGCGGTCATCGTCTGTCCCTGTCCGCACGGGTTGAGGCTGAACTGGGACCCGCCAGTGCCTCCTGCCGCGATCGCGACGATCATCGTCTCGCCGATGGCGCGGCTGAATCCGAGGATCAGCGCTGCAACGATCCCCGAGATCGCCGCCGGAATCACGATGCGCAGGCTGGTTGTCCGCTTTCTGGCACCCAGACCGTAGGATGCCTCGCGGAGCGAACCAGGTACCGCATACATGGCGTCCTCGGCGATGGACGCGATGAGCGGCGTCACCAGGATCCCGACGGCGATGCCGGCGGCTCCCATGTTGAAGTTGGAACTGCCGCCCACACAGACGTTCTGGATGACGTTCGGGCTGATCCACTGCAGGGCGAAGTACCCGAGCACGATGCTCGGGACCGACGCCAGGATCTCCAGGATTGGCTTGAGCCAACCGCGCGTCCGGGGGCTCGCATACTCCGCGAGATAGATCGCCGCACCCAGCCCGAGCGGGACCGCGACGATCATGCCGATTCCTGCGATCACGAACGTCCCCGCGAGGATCGTGGGAACGTCGAACATTCCACGTCGTGGGAACCACCCGCCGGACCACAAGGCCGGCAGGTCCACCTGGCTTATGAAGTTCCAAGCTTCGCCGATGATGGCCAGGATGATGAGTGCGGTGATGACCACCGACAGCGTCGCCGCGCTGAGGAAAAGAAGGCGCATGGCGCCTTCCTTGATTCGACGTCCGCGAGTCCCGCGGAGGTCGGCGACGCTCAGCTGGTGCCCGGAGGCAGTTGAGGCCATCGAGTTCACACTCTAGAGGTCAATGCGAAGGATGAGAAGCCGAGACCGGGTGAGCGACACTCACCCGGTCTCCTCGCCTCGATCGCTGCTAACCGCCGGCTTCGCTGCCGGTGGTGCGGCTCTCCCACCGCTCAACGGTCGCCTGCCAATCCTCATCCGGGATGTCGACGTAGCCGACCTCCGAGACCGACGCACGACCCTCGTCCGACAGATAGAAGTCGACGAAGGCCGCGAGTGCGGGGTTCTCATCGGCGGCTGCGGCGTCCACGTAGATGTACAACGGTCGCGCGATCGGGTACTCACCCGATGCGATCGTATCGACGGTGGGCTCGACGCAACCCTCACCGCCATCGACGGCAAGCGGCCTCACCAGGTCGAGATTCTCCTCGACGAACGCGAACCCGACCCATCCCAGCGTCTCCGGGGAACTCTCGGAGCCGGCGATGCCCTGAATGATCGCGTTGTCGTCGCCCGAGGATTGGTAGTTCGCCGTCGTGGTGAACTCCTCCATTCCGAGGGCATCGGCGACCGGTCCGAGGGCGAGCTCGACGAAGGAATCGAACGTGCCGGACTCTTCACCTGGTGCGGTGATCGAGATGGGAGCGTCCGGATACGGCGTGTTGAGCTCGCCTGTCGTGCCACCCGACGCTTCGAGCGTCTCCTCGGCGAGTGCATCGGCGTCGGACCAGTTGGTTCCGTTTCCACCGGCCTCGGGACCGAGCAGCGCCCAGATATCGGTGAAGCTCAGGCAGTCGACCTGGTCGTTGAACGCGGAGGTGATGACCGAGAGCCCGTCGATGGCAACGTAGAGCTCGATGAACTCGATGCCAGCCGCCTCACAGGCTGCGATCTCCTCCTCGTCGATTGCCCGGGACGCATCCTGGACGTCGCTGTCACCGGCACAGAACAGCGCAAAGCCGTCGCTCGTCCCGGGTCCCTCCACCGAGATATCGACCCCGCCCTGGGCCTCCGCGAATTTCTCCGCGTTCCTGCGTGAGATCGGCTCCACTGTCGAAGACCCGGAGACGAAGAGCGAGCCAGTGACCTCCTCGCCCTGCGTTTCCCCGCCGTCCTCGCCTGGGCTCTCGCCACTGCCGCCGCAGGCCGCGAGCACGAGCATCGATACGACGCTGACGACGAGCAGCGATCGCCACCACTTGCGGTTCACGTTCAATCCATCCTCCGATGTGGGGGAATCTGGAGCGGCGGGCACACGTGGGCCGCACACTCGTTGCACGCAGCGAGGATGCAGGGCGCCGTTTAACGAACCCTTAGCCCACCGTCAAGCCTGTGTTAAGGACCGATGCCGGCCGCTGCCGCGGCCAGACTAACGGCTCCTCCGGCCAGCACCAGCAGAACCGATCGAACGCGCCCGACGATCAGCAGGATCCCGGTGGCGGCGCCGATCGCCGCCCGTCAGCGGATCGCGGATCGCGGTCGCGCCGAGCTGGACGGACACCGCCGCCATGAGCCGATCGCGGCCGCGTTGACGCCATCGAGCAGCGCCGCGGTGATCGGCCGGTCGCGGATCCGTCCGACCCATGGCCCGACGAGCGCGACGATCACGAACGCGGGCAGGAAGATGGCAACGGTTGCGACTGCGGCGCCGGACACGCCTGCGAGCACGTAGCCGACGAAGGTCGCGGTCGTAAACAGCGGCCCGGGAGTGACCTGGCCGCTCGCGACCGCGTCGATGAACTGAGCATCGGTGAGCCAGCCCAGGCGATCAACGAGGTCGCCGCGCGGGAAGGCGACCAGGACGTAGCCAGAGCCGTACAGCAGCGCGCCGGCCTTCAGGGAGACCGCGCCGAGAGTGACGAAGCTCAAGCGTCGTACGAATCGGTCAGCAGGGCCGCGGGCTCGCACGCCATGCTCGACTCATGGGCGGCGGCGATGTGCTCGAGGAGCTCGTCGAGCAACTCGTCGCCATCGCAGGCCTCGACGGTCGTGCCGCACTCGCAGTCGACCGCGACCTGAACTCGATGGGCGCCCGGGCAGCACCATGCGCCGATCCTGCGCCGGGCGCATCAACGCTCCGTCAAGCGAAGGTGCGGGCCGGGTAAAGGTCCGGCCCGCATCGGTCAGGTCAGGTCAGCAGCAGCGGTGCAGTCGCACGGTCCGTCGCAGCATCCTGGGTCGCAGCACATTGGCCTCACCTCCTTCACAAAGGCCATAATATTGATGGTTGTCAATATGGATGGTGGTCAATATACTCGCGTCACGGTGAAGCCCATCGACCCCGACGTCCGCCTCCTCGCCGCCCTGGCCGATCCCGTCCGGCTCTCGTTCGTGCGTCAGCTGGCGGAAACCCAGTGCGTCTGCGCCTGCGACTTCAGCGAATGCTGCGACGTGAGCCAGCCGACGATCAGCCATCACCTCAAGGTGCTGCGCGACGCCGGCGTGGTCACCAGCGAGCGACGCGGCACGAACGTCATCTACTCACTCGCCCCGGACCTCGCGCGGAGGTGGTCTGACATCGGCGCCACGTTGTCCGGACTCGTCCCAGTGGTCTGACAAATCCCACGAAGGAGCCGCAATGACCGACACGCATGAGATCGTCCGTGAGCGTTACGCGTCCGCCGCGCGCCACGCAGCTGCGGGAAGCGGGGCATGCTGCGGCCCCGAGGAGGGGATCGGTGCTGGGCTGTACAGCGCACTCGAGCGAGCGGACCTGCCGGATGCGGCAGTCCTTGCCTCCCTCGGCTGCGGCAACCCGACGGTGGTCGCCGATCTTCACGAGGGCGAGCGCGTACTCGACCTCGGGTCTGGTGGCGGCATCGACGTCCTGCTCTCCGCCGCAAGGGTCGGGCCCACCGGCCGCGCGTTCGGGCTGGACATGACCGATGAGATGCTCTCGCTGGCGCGACGAAACGCCATCGACGCGGGCGCGACGAATGTCGAGTTCCTTAAGGGCTACATCGAGGCCGTCCCGCTGCCGAGCGATTCGATCGATGTCGTCATCAGCAACTGCGTCGTCAACCTGGCGGCCGACAAGGCTTCGGTGTTCGCGGAGATCGCTCGCGTGCTGCGGCCCGGAGGCCGCATCGGCATCACCGACATCGTCGCAAACGACGAGCTGACGCCCACCGAGCGCGCGAAGCGAGGCTCGTACGTCGGATGCATTGCCGGTGCGCTCTCCTTCGCCGAGTTCCGAGCCGGACTCGAGACTGCGGGCCTCGTCGACATCTCGCTCACGCCGACGCACCAGGTTACCGACGGCATGCAAAGCGTCATCGCACGAGCCGTGAAGCCGGCCGACGCGGCGCCGGCTCCAGCCTTCGAGCCCGTCGAGCTGCAGATGGCGAGCCCGGGCTGTGGGTGTGGGTCCGGGGGTTGCTGCTGAACATCGCCGACGGGTCCTCGACTAAGCCCGAGGTGGACCGCTCCTACCGCGAGCTGTTGCGGGTCCCGAACCTCGGGCGCGTGCTGCTGTCGATGCAGATCGCGCGCATCGCGCAGTCGATGGTCGGCGTGGCGCTCGTCCTCTTCACGCTGGACCGATACGGATCGGCCCCGTTCGCCGGCCTGGTGACGTTCGCCAGCGTCTTTCCCGGGCTCCTGATCGCGCCGATCGCCGGCGCCCTGCTCGACCGCCACGGGCGTCTGCGGCTCGTCCTCCTCGACTACGTCGTGGCGATGGCGGCGATGGCCCTGATTGCCGTCCTGGCGGTCCTCGACGTCCTGCCCGGGCCGCTGCTCGTGCTCATCGCGATCGTCTCCTCGCTGACCTCGATCCTTGGCCACGTCGGGCTCCGTTCGCTGTTCCCGGTGATGGTGCCGGAGCCGCTGTGGGAGCGAGTCAACGCGGTCGACTCGAACGGCTACGTCATCGCCAGCATCGTCGGTCCGCCGATCGCCGCGGCGCTGGTGGGCATCGTGGGTGGGCCCGTCGCGCTCCTCGTCATCGGCGTCGCGTTCGGCATCGCCGCCGCCGCCCTCGTCGGCGTCCCCGACCCGGCCGGCACGATCGAGACCACCAGGCGGGTTCTGGCCGACGCCTGGGCCGGCGTGCGCTACACCTGGAACAACCGGACCCTGCGCGGGCTCGGCTTCTCGATCACGTTCGGCAACCTCTGCCACGGGATGATCTCGATCGTCCTGCCCCTGATCATCCTCCAGCGCTTCGAGCTCGAGCCCGCGGTCGTCGGGCTCGTCTTCGCCGCATCGGGCGTCACCGGCGTGATCAGCTCGTTCGCCTTCGGGCGGATGGACACGCGGGGCCGCGAGTGGGCGCTGCTGGTGTGGCCGATGGTGGCGCTGGTGCCGACGATCGCGATCCTGCTCGTCGCCCTGGGACAGGCATCGGTCTGGGTCGGCCTGGCGCTGGTCATCCTCGAGATGCTCCTCGTCGGAGTCCTCATCGGGCCGATGGACATCGCGCTCTTCACGGTGCGCCAGCGGCGGACCGATCCAGCCTGGATGGGCCGCGCGTTCGCCGTGTCGATGGCCTTCAACTACCTCGGCGTGCCGTTCGGCGCTGCCCTCGGCGGGCTGCTGGCGGAGGGCTCGATCGAGCTCGCCATCATCGTCCTCGGGATCGGGGGAGCGACGCTCTCCGCGCTGGCCGCCGCGTTCCTCGTCCCGCGCGAGGACACCGATGCCGTGCCGGTCGCTGCCAGGAACGGGAGACAGCCGGCGGGCTAGAGCAGGCGAACGAGCGCCGCCGCCAGGGCCGCGACGATCACGACGGCGAGCACCGGCGCCCGGAGGGCGATCGCCACCGCGCCGACCGCGAGGCCGGCTGCCCGGGCGTCGATCACGAGCCCATCGGCCGACCCGAAGGCGGCGGTCGCCACTAGCGCCGCGAGGAGCGCCGGCGCCAGCAACGCGACGACGCGCTGGACCGGGGTCGGCAGGGGGCGTCCACCAAGGAGCACGGGGCCGGCCGCCTTGATCGCCATCGTGCCGAGGCCGACGGCAAGGACGATGACCCACGCCTCGCTCATCGTCGTACGAGGCCAATGAACGCGGCGGCGCCGGCGGCGATGATCGGCACGCCCGGCGGCGTGAGCGGGACGAGAACGAGCGCGATCGCGCCGCCGAGCAGCGCTGCGGCAACCGCGCGCCGTCCGTCGAGCTGTGGGACGAGCAGGGCCAGGAAGAGCGCCGGGAAGGCCGCGTCGAGCCCGAGCGATGCGGGGTCGCCCAGTGCCTCGCCGCCCACGACGCCGACGATCGTGCCCGCCACCCAGGCGAACCAGAGCATCACCCCGGCGCCGATCAGCCGGTGCGCGTCGAACTGCCCGCCGCCCTCCGCGGCGATCGCCCAGGACTCGTCGACAACCAGCTGCGCGGCGAGGAAGCGCCGCAGCGGCCCGCCGGGGAGGAAGCGGGCGACGCTCACGCCGATCGGCAGGTATCGCGCGTTCAGCAGGAGCGCCGCCGCAATCGCCGTCACCGGCCCGCCGCCGGCGGAGATGACCGAGGCCGCGGCGAACTGCGCGGAGCCGGCGAAGGTCGTGGCGCTCATGACCACCGCCGGCAGCGCCCCGAAGCCACCCGAGGTCGCCGAGAGGACGCCGAACGAGACTCCGAACAGCCCGACCGCGACCGCCAGCGGCAGCGCCGTGACCGCGCCGCGGCGCAGCTCGAACCGGATCGGCGGTGCCTGTTCCATGCGACGGATGCTAGAGCGTGACGTAGGGTTGAGGCATGTGGGGCGCCGCCTCGCGTCGTCGGCCGCGAGGCCGTTCCAGACGACTTCGCGAGTCCACGCTATCCTGCGGGGCCGCCATGCGACTGCTCATCGTCGAGGACGAGCTCGACCTCGCCACCGCTCTTGCCACCGGGTTGCGCCGCGAAGGCTATGCGATCGACACCGCCGCGAATGCCGCCGAGGCGCGCGAGCGCCTGGAGGACACTCCATACGATGTGGTGTGCCTGGACCTCGGGCTACCGGACGGCGACGGTCGCGAGGTCTGCCGCAAGCTTCGCGCCGGCGAGCTGCTCCCGCCGGGCGCCACGCCACCGCGCGTCTTGATGCTGACCGCCCGGGATGGTCTCGACGATCGAGTGGGAGGACTGGACGACGGGGCTGACGACTACCTGGTCAAGCCGTTCAGCTTCGCGGAGCTCGCTGCACGGGTTCGTGCCCTCGCCCGTCGCCCGACGATCAACGGCGGGGCGACGATCCGGCTGGGGAGCCTCGCGCTCGACGCCGCGCGGCACGAGGCCCACCGCAACGACCAACGTCTCGACCTGACCCCCAAGGAGTTCGCGCTCCTCCGATACTTCCTGCTCCATCCGAGCGAGGTCCTGACACCAGAGCGCCTGCTCGAGCACGTTTGGGACGATCGCGCCGACCCGTTCACGAACACGGTCCGCGTCACGATCAGCAACCTCCGCCGCAAGCTTGCCGAGGCGGGCTCCGGACAGCCCATCGAGACGGTCGTGGGAGTGGGATATCGCCTCGCGGAGGGCGTCGAATGAGTCGGTCGCCACTCCGGCGTTTCGCCGCGTCCGTTCGATCGGTCCGTTTCCGGCTCGCGATGCTGGTGACCACGGCCCTGATCGTGACGGCTGGCGTGCTCGTGGTGGGCATGAACCTGGCCCTCGATACGGTGGCCGCCACGATCCCAGAGGAGCTGCCGACGACCCTCGAAGGGGAGCTGCTGCGGATCCTCGGCATGACCCTCGCCGAGCTCGAAGGGAGCGGCAACTCCGGGACCGATGCACTCCTGCAAGTGGAACAGGCCGTCCGAGAGCAGACGCTCCAGCTCGTTCGCAATCTCTCGCTCGCGGCGCTCCTCGTGCTGGTGCCGGTCGGCCTGGCCATCGGTTGGGCCGTCGCGGGCCGAGTCTTGCGGCCCGTTGGCACCATCGCCGGCGTCGCGCGGGAGATCGAGGCGACCGACCTCTCGCGGCGGATCCGCCTGGGGGGTCCACCCGACGAGATGCGCGATCTCGCCGACACATTCGACGCGATGCTCGATCGGCTCGATGAGGGCGTGCGGACCCAGCGCCGCTTCGTCGAGGACGCCTCGCACGAGCTGCGGAACCCGCTGGCGGTGATCCGGACGACCCTCGATGTCGCGCTCTCGGAGCCCGAGGACGCCGAGGGCCTGCGCCACGCTGCCGAGGTGGCTCGCCGGACGGCCGACCGGATGTCGACCACCGTCGACGAGCTCATGGCGCTCGCCCGGACGAGTGTCCAGCCCGAACGACGCACGTCCGTCGACCTCGCCGAGGTGGTGGCCGAGGTCGCCCAGGAGTACGACGCGGAGGCCTCGACGCGTGGCGTCGAGCTGTCCCGGCTCGCTCCGTCCGGTCTGCTGATCGACGGGGACCGGACCGCGCTGAAGCGCGCGCAGGCGAACCTCGTTTCCAACGCGCTCCGAGTGGCACCCACCGGCTCGGTGGTCCACTGTCGCGCCGGACGTGACGATGGATGGCTGTGGTTTGGAGTTCGCGATGTCGGACGCGGGATCGCGCCTGACGACCAGGCCCTCGTCTTCCGCCGCGCCTGGCGCGATGGCGCTCCGACGGCCGAGGGCGACGGGCGCGGGATCGGGTTGGCCCTCGTTCGCCAGATCGCCGAGGCACATGGCGGCACGGTCAGCGTGGCCTCGGTCCCAGGGCACGGCGCAAGCTTCGTCGTGTGGCTTCCGGACCGATCGGCGGACCCGAAGGCGGTCCCGGCGGCCGATCTCCGAGCGATGGCTGACCCGCTGTGGACGGTGGACGCGGCCTCCTGACCGAATCTCTTTAGGTCGCGCTTATCCCGTCCGAACGCCCACGTTATCGGCCTTTTCCTAGCCTCTCTGATCATTGGCCGGACCGGCATCGGTCCGACCGCATCCGACCGTACCGATCCGGAGGCCCGCTCCCGTGGACGACCCCTTCGCCGGCGACGATCGTCAGCACCGCAGCTGGCGCGACCTGCCGCCGACACCACCCCTCGTCTGGCCCACCACCCGACCATTCGCGACCGCCGCGGCCGGTGCCGGCGCATCCCCGATGCCCGCCGCCGAAGCCCCGAGGCGGCCCAGCCGCCGGCTCATCGTCGGCGCTGCCGTCTTGGTCGCCGCCATCGTGCTCGTCGGCACCGGCGTGCTCGCCACCGGCAATAATCTCGGCGCGCTGCTGGCCGCTACGGCCGCCGGCGCGGGCGGGCCGGACAAGGCGGGGGCTGTGCTTCCGCCGGTCGATGAGCCGCTCGCCGACACGGCCTCGAGGCTTCTGCCCTCGGTCGTGCAGATCGAGGCGGGCGGCGCGGTCGGCTCCGGCTTCGTGGCGGCCGATGGCGGCCTCATCCTCACCGCTTCGCACGTCGTCGGTCGATCGGAAGCGGTCACCCTCACGCTCCAGGACGGCACCAGCATCTCGGGCACCGTGGTCGCGGTCGACAAGTCCATCGACACCGCCGTCATCCGGGCCGAAGAGAGCGCCGCGGCCGATCTGAAGCCCCTGGCCCTCGGCGCCCTCGCCGATGTGCAGGTCGGCGAGATGACGATCGCCATCGGGAGCCCGTTCGGCCTGAGCCAGACGGTCACCACCGGCATCGTGAGCGCGCTCGGCCGCACGGTCCCAACTCCGATGGGCGAGCTGCACGACCTGATCCAGACGGATGCTGCAATCAACTCCGGCAACTCCGGCGGTCCGCTGATCGACCGGGAGGGTCGGGCCATCGGCATCAACACCGCCATCGCGAGCGCCTCGGGCGGCAGCGACGGCATCGGCTTCGCCGTGCCGGTGGACCAGGCCGCACAGATCCTCGACAAGGTCAGGGACGGAACGTGGAAGCCCGAGGACAACGACCCCGCCGACAGCCTGGACCCGCTCGGAGGGCTGTTCGACCAGTTCCTCGGTCCTGAGGGGCTGGACGGTCTTCGCGACCTGTTCGGACTCGGGCCTGGCGGATCGCAGGCGCCGGACGACCCCTCTGGTGGTTCGGAGATGGCCGACCAGCTGCTCCGCCAGCTGCTCGACGCGTTCCTGGATGAGCTTGCCCCCGACGCCCAGGCCCCCCAGCCGGCACCGGATCCCACACCGAGCCCGGACGCGACACCCGCGCCGGACGGTGCGGATGACCCGACCGCCGATGCGATCGACCGCATGATGCTGCAGCTCCTGGACGAGCTGCTCCGGGGGCTGAGCCCGGACGGGACGTTGGATCCATCCGCCCCCGATGGCGGCACCGACGGCGAGGGAGCATGACCATGAGCATCGACCTCTCAACCACTCGCCTCGCCCAGGTCCGTCACGAGCTGGGCCAGGTCATCGTCGGCCAGGATCGGGTCGTCGAACGGCTCCTCGTCGCCGTGCTGGCAGATGGGCACGTCCTGCTCGAGGGGGCGCCCGGCCTCGGCAAGACGATGCTGCTGACGACCCTGGCGCGGATCCTCGGCGGCTCCTTCAATCGCATCCAGTTCACACCCGACCTCATCCCGTCCGACATCGTCGGAACCCGGATCTTCAGGCCATCGTCGGAGGTGTTCGACGTCGAACCCGGGCCGATCCTGGCCAACATCGTCCTGGTCGACGAGATCAACCGCGCCCCTGCGCGCGTCCAGTCGGCGTTGCTCGAGGCGATGGCGGAGCGGCAGGTCACGGTCGGAGGTCGCACCTTCGCGATGCCGCGGCCGTTCCTGGTCGTGGCCACCCAGAACCCCGTCGAGTCGGAAGGCGTCTATCCGCTCGCCGAGGCGCAGCGCGACCGGTTCCTCATGCGGATCCCGGTCGACTACCCGACCCCGAACGAGGAACGGGCGATCGTGGCGCGGATGGCCGACGAGCCACCCCAGGCTGCCCGCCTGCTCGATGCTGCCGATGTGGTCGACCTCCAGGTCGCGGCCCAGCGAGTCGCGGTCGACGAGGCAGCGCTCGACTACGCGATCCGCCTCGTGCTCGCGACCCGCGACCCAGCGGCGCACGACTTGCCGAAGCTGGTGGGTCTCCTCGAGTACGGCGCGAGCCCGCGAGCCTCGCTGGGGCTCGTCCGGAGCGCGCGGGCCATGGCGCTCCTGCGCGGCCGTGAGCGTGCCGTGCCACAGGACGTCTACGACGTCGCGTACGACATCCTCAATGCGCGCCTCGCGCTGTCGTACCGGGCACTGGCCGAGGGCTTCACGATCGACGACGTCCTCGTCGAGCTCCTCACGACGGTCCCCGCTCCCGGTTCGAACGGGTGGCCGCCGGTGCCCGCGCCATCCGCGGTACCGCCCGCCGTCACGGCAACGGCGGCATCCCCGACTCATGCGGCGCCGGCCTACGCCGGCCCCGCGGGGACGCCACCGATTGTCCTGCCGGGCGATCAGCCGGCCTCGAGGTGACTTCCGCACCCGGTGCCGGCCTCGACCTGCCGGCACGGCTCCGCCGCATCGAGCTTGCGGTGACCCACAAGGTCTTCGGCCGCCGAGACGGTCGTCATCCCTCGCTGGTGCTCGGCCACGGTGTCGAGCCCGGAGACGCACGACCATACGAGCCGGGCGACGACGTCCGCCGCATGGATTGGTCGATCCTTGCCCGGACCGGCGAACCGCACGTCCGTGACGCAACCCAGGAACGCGACCTCGAAGTCGCCGTCCTGGTCGACCGGTCCGGCAGCCTCGATTTCGGGACGGTCGGCTGGCGGAAGGCCGATCTGGCCGTCAACGTCGCGTCGGCCCTGTCTGCGCTTGCCGTCCTCGGCGGCGACCGGGTCGGCGCGGTCGTAGCGACCGCAGGTGGGCCACGCATCGTGCCGGCCCGGGGTGGTCGACGGCATCTGACGGGCCTCGTGGGCAGCGTCGCACGGTCACCGCTCGGCGGACAGGTCGACCTCGGTCGCGCCATCGACGGCCTCCGACACGTCCTCCGACGAGGCGGACTGGCGATCGTGGTCTCGGACTTCATCGCTCCCATCGACACCTGGAGGCCGGCGCTGGCGCGGCTCGGACGTCGAAGCGAGATCATCGCCGTCGAGGTCCTCGACCCGCGAGAGCTCCGGCTGCCTGATGTCGGCCTGCTTGTGATCGAGGATCCTGAGACCGGTCGCCAGCGGACGATCGACACGAGCGACGAGCGATTTCGCGTCCGGCTGGCCGAGGTAGCCGATCGTCGACGCGCCACGAGGTCGTCTGCGATCCGGCGATCAGGCGCCACGCACCTGCGACTCCGGACGGACACGGAGTGGAGCGGTCCGCTCGCCGCCTGCCTGTACCGACACCGTCGCGCCCGAGCACTGGGTCGGCACGCGGCGGCCCATCACATCACCGGAGCTGCCCGATGATCCCGTTCGCGCCGGATCTCACGTTCCTTGCGCCCGAGCGGTTCGCGCTCCTCCTCGTGCCGCTCGTGCTTGCCTTGCTGTACCTCGTCAGGCAGCGCCGACGCCACGCCTACGTGGTCCGCTTCACCGATCCGGACCTGATCGACGCGGTGGCCCCGCGCCGCCCGGGCCTTCGGCGCCACATCGTCGCCGCCGTCTATCTGACCGCGACGGCCCTGATCGTCATCGCGGCGACCCGCCCCGCCCTGGCGACCGAGGTCGCGAACGAACCGACGGTCGTTCTCGCGTTCGACACATCGATCTCGATGGAGGCGACGGATGTCTCGCCCAGCCGCATCGTGGCCGCCCGTGAGGCGGCGCATCGATTCATCGAGGTCGTCCCGGCGGGTGTCCGGGTGAGCCTGGTCGCCTTCGACCAGACGGCGCGGGTCATCATCCCTCCGACGACATCGAAGATGGTCCTCGACCGCGCGATCGACCGGCTGTCACTGGGCCAGGGAACGGCGATCGGCGAAGCCATCTACACGTCGCTGGACGTCCTCGAGTCGGACGTGCCCGACGATGCGCAGGACGCGGCAGGGTCGATCGTGCTGATGTCGGACGGCGACACGACGGCAGGGCGACCTGAGGGCCCGGCTGCCCGTGAGGCGGAGCGCCGTGGCGTCAAGGTCAGCACCGTCGCCTTCGGCACCGACCATGGCTCGGTGGTGGTCGACTTCATACCGGTTCCTGTCCCGGTCGATCGCGAGGCGCTGCGCGACATCGCCGAGACCACCGGTGGCAAGGTATTCGAGGCCGACTCGGCCGAGGAGATCGTGTCCGTGTTCGAGGACATCGGTGAGGGCGTCGGCACGCGGACGGAGCCGCGCGAGATCACCGACGGCCTTGCCCTTGCCGCGCTCGTGACCGCAGCTGTGGCCGCGCTCGGCTCGCTCGTGTGGTTCGCTCGCATCCCGTGAGAACTGACTAGCACCATCGTCGGGGGCCGGAACGCCGTAGGTCGCACGCCCTCAGCGCGTCGCAGGCGGTACGCTGCGGCGCGATGGACGGGATTGCCGAGTGAGCGTGGCATCGGTTGCTCGCTCCGCTGGCCCCATCGGCCTCGGAGTTGGCCTCGTATTCTGGTTCGCCTCGCTGACCCCAACGCTCGTTCCCCGCGGCTGGATCGTCCAGGGCGTGACGAGCGGCGTCTGCCTGGCCATTGGCTACGCGATCGGCGCCACAGTCGAGCGAGCCGCCCGCCGCGCCGCCCGTCGGCCGGGTGGCGGGCCCCAACTGTGGCGCCCCCGGCCGGCCGCGGCCGCCGCGGCGGCCCTCGTGGTCGGCATCGGCGGTGCTGTCGCCTGGGCGACCTGGCAGGACGGGGCCCGCGATCTGGTCGGCATGTCGCATCTGGCCTGGTGGGAAGGCCCGCCCATGGCCGTCCTCTCGGTCGTCGTGGGTACCGCCCTGATCGGGATCGGCACGTCGGTCGCAGGCTGGCCTCGTGTCGTACACCGCGAAATCCGCAGGCGCCTGCCCGCGAGGCTGGCGCTGCCGGCAACGATCCTGCTCGTCGTGGCGTTCATCGGCCTGGTCGGCAGCCAGGTGGTGGTGCGCGGGTTCGTCGTGGCCGCGAACGTCATCTTCGAGGCACTGGACCAGGGGACCAACCCGGGCATCGATCAGCCGACCCTCGCGACGGTGTCGGGAAGCCCTCCATCGCTCGTTGGGTGGGAGACGATGGGGCTCTGGGGTCGCGACTTCGTCGCGGGCGTCACGAGCCGCGACCAGCTCCACGCGTATCACCGGCCCGATGCTGAGGTTCGCGATCCGATCCGGGTCTTCGTCGGCGTGCGGACCGCTGAGACGATTGAGGAGCGAGTGGCCATCGCGGTGCGCGAGCTGGAGCGCGCGGGTGGGTTCGACCGAAGCGTCATCGCCGTGTGGGTGCCCGGTGGGTCGGGCTGGATGGATCCGGACGCCGCTCGGGCTCTCGAGCAGCTGCATGCCGGCGACACGGCGATCGTTGCCATCCAGTACTCGCACCTGCCGAGCTTCTTCAGCCTCGTCGTCGACACCAGCAAAGCCGTCGAAGCCGGCGCGCTCCTCTTCGACGCGGTTAGCGAGCGATGGTCCGCACTGGCCGAGCAGGACCGGCCGCGGCTCATCGTCTTTGGCGCCAGTCTCGGGGCCGGCGGAGCCGAGAGGCCGTTCGTCGGCTCGGATGCTGCTGCGTCGGTGGCGAACTTCGCGAGCCGGGCCGATGGGGCCCTCATCGTCGGGAGCCTGGGCTGGAACCCGATCCTCCGCCAGCTGACCGACGCGCGCGATCCGGACTCCCCCGCATGGGAGCCGATCTACGCGGGTGGCGAGACCGTCCGCTTCCTCACCGGCGGCAGCCGGACGGACCTCGACGCGCACTGGGGCCTGTCACAGGTGCTCTACCTGCAGCATCCCTCCGACCCGGTCGCCTACCTGTCGCTCGACTCTCTGTGGTCGCCGCCGGAGTGGATGGACGAGCCTCGCGGCCACGGGGTTCCGCCCGGCACCGGCTGGTTCCCGATCGTCTCGACCGTGCAGGCCGCCGCGGACCTGTCCTTCGCCTCCAGCCTGCCGTCAGGATTCGGCCACGATTATCGGGTGGACTACGTCGATGCGTTCGCACGCGTCGCGCCACCTGAGGCCTGGACCGATGAGGACACCGCCCGCCTCGAGGCTCATCTGGCCGCCGACGCGGAGACCGCAGCCGGCGCGCCCTGACCGAGCCCCGATCCCAGGCGGATGGTACGGCGCCATCGCGTCCTCCGGAACGGCGCGCGCCCGGGACCTGCCGACGGCGCCGGAGATCAGGCAAGAACGGGCTGAGGGCCGTGTGGGCTAACGGCCCCGCTTACAACACACGGGCGATTGGGAAGACGCGCTGGCGTGGTACGTCGCTTAGGAGTCCCCGTTCGCATCTGGGTCGCGCACGACGCCATTCCTGCCTAGCATTGGCCCCATGAGCGAGAAGCGAACAACTGCGCGGGCCTTCCACGACGCCGTCGGAGTGGAGGACTGGCGGGTGCTGTTTTCGGGCGCGCATGCCTATTTTGGCGTCCGGTCGTTCGCGGAAGGAGCCAGACTTGTTGCCGCGATCGCAGAGGTGGCCGAGGTCGTGGGCCACTTCCCCGATGTGGACCTGCGGCCGGAGGGAGTGACAGTCCGGACCGCTTCCGGAGAGTACGGCGCTCTGAGCGAGCGTGATGTAGAGCTGGCCCGCCGGATCTCGGTCGAGGCTCGGACGCTACTCGCCGAGCCAGACCCCTCCCAGGTTCAGGTCGTGGGCATCGCCGTGGCACAGGATGCAGGCAGCGACGTCGGTCCGTTCTGGGCGGCCGTCCTCGGCTATCGGAGCCTCGGAGCGAATGAGGACGTCGTCGATCGGCACCGCCGCAATCCGCACGTGTCGTTCCAACGCCTCCACCCACCCAAACCGGGGCGTGGCCGGACGCACATCGACGTCAGCGTGCCGGCGGATCAGGCGGAAGCGAGGGTCGCGGCGGCGCTGGAAGCGGGCGGACGGCTCGCCGACGACACGCATGTGCCTCACTGGTGGACCCTCGCGTCGCCCGAGAACCACGGCGTCGACATCGCGGCTTGGCCAGACTTTGAAAGCGAGGAGGAGGACTGAGCCATGCCTCGGGCGCGGCTCCTGTCGATGCCGGAGGCCAGCGGCGCCGCGAGTCCGGAGCGCCGGGCCGAGATCACCCCGCTGCTCGTGGCGCGCCAGTCGACGGCTTCGCGCGCGGGCTCGTGGCCGCGAAGATCGCCATCGAGCCGGCAGTCTCCAGCGCGACCCGCTCGAACGATGCCTCGAGAATCTCGCTGAGACCCTCCTGGGTGTCGCCGAGGTTGTCGAACGTGCCCCGCCGGTTGTTGGCCTCGAGCAGCCTGCGCGCCAACCAGGTATGTCGCCCGGCGGACCCGAGGATCGATGCACCGAAGAGGACGCCCGTCGGAGCGAGGACGGCGGCCACGTTGGCGACCGCAGCAGCCTTGCGCGGGAGCGGTCCCGGCAGGCAATGCAGCACGCCATTGAGCGCGGCGGAGTCGAACGGCCCTTGGACGGGAAGGGGCTTGCAGACGTCGGCCTCAATGGTCGTGACGTCCACGCGCCGCAACCGCCGGGATGCATGGTCGAGGACGTGCAGGTTGGGGTCGAGGAGCGTGACAGGGCTGCCGTCAGGGATGCCGGCTCGCTCCAGGAAGTAGCCGGTACCGGGACCCACGTCGAGGTGCCGGTGGCCGAGGTGCCGCCGGTACCCCTCCACGAGGCGAGTCGTCGGGCACCGCCACACGACTGGCGTGAAGAAGCCAAGGATCAGGGGGTCGTAGATCTTGAGGAAGAGCGGGGTGTACTCACGCTGGCCCTCGTAGGCGGGGTCGTCACGCTCCATCGAGTTCGAGCCCTCCTCCATCCTTCCGCCTGGGGCAACTGGGACGACCCCCCTGCGATACCACGCCGCCTATTAGCGCGGGGGCTTGCCGCCTTCCGTGGCGTCGCCACGCTCACTCAGCCGAGGCAATCTCTCCGCCAATTCCGGTTTCATTCCCGTCGTCGTCGTGGAAGACGTACTTCCAGACTCGATCGTGCTTCTCGAGGTCGACGGGTTCCAACCCCCGCTCGGCGATCTTCGCGACCTCGGAAACGGGATCATCAACCCAGACCATGCTGACCGCGCCGCCGGCCCGCTTGGCATCTTGGATGATGTAGACGTGAAGGTCGTCAGCTAATTGCCACACGGCCTCAACGTCGTTGGGATAGAAGGTTGGGTCCGCGCCGAGTAATCGCTTGTACCACTCGAGCGCGAGCTTGAAGTCGTTCACGGGGATACCCGCGAACAGGCCTACGGCCATCTCTTCGGTCCCATCCTTCCTCCTTGGGTGTCAGAGTGGGCCGTGTGGGATTCGAACCCACGACACGAGGATTAAAAGTCCCCTGCTCTAACCGCTGAGCTAACGGCCCGATCGGTCATCCAGTGTATCGGCCGGGAGTCGGCAAGCTCACCGGCCGGGGTTCAGGAGCCGCGCGACTCTGTGCCTAGAATCCGGGGTTGCAACAGCTCCTCGGCACATCATGACTGCGCAATCGGCTTACGTGCCATCGACCCCATGACCTGGAGTCGCATCTCCGCGGCGGATGGTCTCGAGATCGCGTACACCGAACGTGGCTCGGGCACACCCGTCGTGTTGGTGCCGGGCTTCACGATGTCCGGTGAGGTGTTCGAGCACCAGCTCACCGGGCTGGGGCCCAGGTATCGCGTCATCACCTTCGATCCGCGCAGTCACGGCCGCTCCACCGCGACCTCAAGCGGCAACAGCTACCCGCAGCAGGGCCGCGATCTGCTCGCACTGATCGATGTGCTGGGGATCACCGACGTCCACCTGGTCGGCTGGTCCTACGGGGCGCTCGCGTGCTACGCCGCCATCCGCGAGGCGGGGATCGATGGCTTCGCGTCGATGACTGCGCTCGACCAGACGCCAAAGCCACTCGCCAGCGGCGAGGAGGGCGAGTGGGCGGAGATGGACCTCGAAAGCTTCCTCGACGAGATGGTCGGCCCGGTGGTCGCGTCCTCGGAGCAGTTCGCCGCCGAGCTCGTGGAGTGGATGTCCGGCGGTTCGCTGTCCGCGTCCGAGCGCCGCTGGCTGGAGGCGATGCACGTTGCGACGTCGCGTCCTGCCGCGGCCTCGCTCATCGTGAGCGCCATGCTGTGCGACGATCGAGACGTCGTGCGCCGCATCGACGGGGCAATTCCGCACGCGAACGTGCTCTGGAGCGACTGGCTTTCTGAGGCCCAACCGTGGCTCTCGGCCAACGCGCCGCATGGCGTGATCTGGGAGATCCCGTCACACCTCGGCTTCTGGCAACGCCCGGAAGACTTCAACGAGCGGCTCATCACGTTCCTGGAGACGGGCGCATGACAGCCGACCGAGGATCGTAGGCCGCTAGGGCTCTGGCACGCCGGCGCGCTTCCGCTCGATGCCGTCGAGGAGCTGCTCGAGCCCGAACTCGAACGAGCCGCTCTCGATCTCCTCATGAGTCAGGTGCTGGCGGACGTGCTCTGCAAGGTGGGGATAGTCATCGGCCGGAAGCTTCTCCAGGAAGCCCCGTGCTGCGGCCGCGAGGTCATCGGCCTCGAGCGGAAAGTTCACCTCCTGGAGCGCGTAGCCGACGATATGGTTTTCGACCGCATGGAAGGCGAGCTCCGTGCTCGCCGGGGAGAGGCCGGCGCGGCGGTAGACGCCGAGGGCGGAGTCCATGTAGCGCATCCGTGCAGGACCGATCAGCACGCGCATCCACAACGGACTCGCCCAGTGATGGCGCACGAGCACCGCATGGGCCGATGCCGCCCGCCTGCGGGTCGCCTCCCGCCAGTCGACGTCGCCGGGCGGCAGCTCGATCTCTTCCGCCACCAGGTCGGCCATCCCCTCGAGCAGATCGTTCTTGTTGGCGACGTAGTAGTAGAGCGTCATCGCCTCGACCCCGAGCTCACGGGCGAGCTTGCGCATGCTGAGCGACTCGATGCCGTTCGCATCGGCGAAGTCGATCGCCGCGCGCAGCACCCGCGCGCGGCTCATCGGTTCTCGTTGGGCTGCCGTCGATGTCATGTCTTGACAATCTTACACCGTACGACTAGTCTTACAGTGTAAGAATCACCACAGAGGCCCATCTTGATGACTCAGCAATACCGATGGAGTGGGCTGGCCGGCATCGCCGGTGGCGCGCTCTTCATCTTCGTGTTCATCTTCGTCGGGGTGGTCGTCGGCGCGGACACCTCGATTGCATCCTTCCCGGACATCCGAGCCGGTCGCACGGTCGAGAACTCGCTCTACCTGACCGTTCTCCTCCTGTGGGTCGCTCCGTTCCTGGCGCTGGCCCGCGCGCTGCGCGAGACGAGTGCGGCGGCGGCGACCTACGGCAGCGTCGTCGGCATCGTGGGTCTCGGGATCCTCGCTGCAGGCGCACTTCCGCACGCGGCGAGCGTCTCGATCGCCAACCTCTACCACGCGCCCGGCGCGGATCAGTCGGCGCTCGCGGCAGCATGGCAGGTGAACCAGGGGATCATGACCATGCTGCTCGTCACAGGTCTGGCGATCCTGCCGGTCGGCGTCATCGGCCTCGGGGTGGCCATGCTGCGCGCACCGGGCTTCGGCACGGTGATCGGCCGGACGAGCGTGGCGCTCGGCCTGGTCGGCGTTGCCTCGGCGGTCGTCCTGCTCATCGACCCGCTCTCACCGATCGCGGTCATCGGATTCCTGGCGGTGATCGCGTTTCAAGTCGCCGCCGGCTGGCGCCTCTACGCGCTATCGCGGGTTCCGGCCGAGAGTGCCACCTGGCCGGCTGCCGTCACAGGAAGATCGGCGGGCTGAAACCGATGAACCGATCGAACCGGCCGAATGGCCGGTTCGACATCAACAGGTTGATCCACGGATCGATGTGGAAGCCGCGCCCGAGCAGGTGGCGGATCGCGACCTCGTTGACGCCGGGAACCTCGAGCTCGAGTCGGTCGGAGCTCGTCGCGACGGCCAGCCTCTCGACGTGGCCAAGGATGGCGGGGAGGTCCCTCGGCTCGAGCGCCGCGATCGGGCCCACCGCCCCCTTCGCCACGAATGCGAAGCCGATCGGGCCACCATCGCGCGCGAATACATGGCCGGGACGCGTCTCGGCCAGCCAGCGCAGCTCATCGCTCCCACGCGGAAAGTCGAGGACGGCGCGCTCGATCTCGGTGACCGCGGCCAGGTCGGCCGCGTCGGTGCCGATGGCCTCGGCGGTGAGGTCGCCGGTCGGCGCATCCGACCGCGCACTTCCGGTGAGAGTGAAGTACGGGAAGCGGGCGATCGTGTCGGCGGCGTAGTAGCGGGCGGTGGCCCGCACATCGGTGGTGGCGATGATCGAGCGGACGTCGCCGCGACCGACCGGGAACGCGTGCTCGATGAGCTGCCGTCCGATGCCTTTCGATTGGCGGCCGGGTCGCACGAACAGCTCGGTCAGCTCGAAGAGGCCGCCCCGCTCGATCGACCGCGCGTAGCCGATGGGCTCGCTCGTCTCGGGCGCTTCCGCCACCCACCACTCGGCGGCATGCTCGGCGAGGAACCCGTGGACCGGCTCGATGCCGCTCCACCAGTCGTCGGAGCTGCCCTCCAGCTCGGTCCCGTGTCGGCGACCGAGGTCGGTCGCCGACGTCCACAGCAGGTCGTGGCAGGCGCGCGCGTCGGCGGTCGTCCCGCGGCGCAGGACTGATGAGTCGGCGGTCGATTCCATCGGGCCACGATACCGCGGGGTGAACATCGACCGGTAAGCCGCCGGTAGGCGCGTTTCCGGTGTCGGCGCCGGCTGCTTCCTCGTCTGCCCGTCGCGGACGCCTAGCCGAACCCTCGATGGCGTGCTCAAGCCGGCGCGACGACCGGGCTAGACTCGGTGCGTGGAGCACTGGCTTGCGCGACCGCGGCTCGCATTCGGGATCGCCCTCTTCCTGCTCCTTGTGGTCCTCGTCTTCGTGGTCTTGCGGGTGGTGACGGACCTCCCGAGCATCATCAGCGGTGTGCTGCCCCCGGAGGGGGAGTTCGATTACCGATACGTGCGCTATCCATGGATCGCGTACGGCCACATCCTTCCCGGAGTCGTCTACCTCACGCTCGCGCCCATCCAACTGTGGCGCGGCTTCCGGAATCGGCACCTGCGGTGGCATCGGCGCATCGGCCGCGTCGCCCTCGTCGCCGGACTTCTGGCCGGGGTGCTCGGTGTCGCCTTCGGCGCCGCCCTTGCGTTCGGGGGGCTGATCCAGTCGGCGGCGTCCGTCGTCTTCGGCACCTGGTTCGTCTTCTGCCTGGTCACCGCGTACCGGGCCATCCGGCGAGGTGACGTGCGCACCCACCGACGCTGGATGATCCGCGCATTCGCAGTCGGGATTGCGGTCGGGACGATCCGGATCTGGATCGGCCTGTTCGAGGGCTTCGGTCTGCTCGACGTCCGCGACGGATTCGGCCTGGCGTTCTGGCTCGGGTTCAGCATGCACGCTGTGGCCGCGGAGCTGTGGCTGTGGTGGCGACCCGAGGCTTCCGGCGCGAAGCGTCGACCAACCGCGGCGCCGACGGCCTGACGCGCGTGCTGGCTGCTATCATCGCGTGCGCCACCGAACCCTCAGCGTGAGTGCCCGGACGCCACGGATTCGCGAGGCTGCTACACCAGATTGTCCCCATTCGGTGGTGCCATGCGAGTCCTGCTGATCGGCGTCGGAACCGTGGGCGAAGCGATCGCCCGCATCTCCTCCAAGGCCGACTGGTGCGAGGCGATGGTCCTCGCCGACTACGACGAGGCCCGAGCCCGTCGACTGGCGGACGCGATCGGCGAACCCGAACGCGTCACCGCCATCCGGCTCGACGCCCGTGAGGCGAGCAACGTGACCGAGGCTGCGAAGGCGCACCGCGCGGACCTCGTCATGAACGCGGTCGACCCGCAGTTCGTCATGCCGATCTTCACCGGCGCGCTCGAGGCGAACACCCACTACATGGACATGGCCGTGAGCCTGTCGAAGCCGCACCCGGATCGGCCCTTCGAGGTTCCCGGCCTCAAGCTCGGCGACGAGCAGTTCGCGATGGAGGACGCCTGGAAGGCGCGCGGCAAGCTGGCGCTGGTAGGCATGGGCATGGACCCCGGCCTGACCGACGTCTTCGCCGCCCACGCCGCCAAGCACCACGTCGATGACATGCACGAGGTCCACGTGCGTGACGGTGGAGACCTCGAGATCCCGGGCTACGCCTTCGCCCCGGTGTTCAGCATCTGGACGACGATCGAGGAGTGCCTGAACCCGCCGATCGTCTGGGAGAACGGCGACTGGCACACCACCGAGCCGTTCAGTGCGCCGGAGGACTTTCCGTTCCCGGAGGGCATCGGTCCGGTCGAGTGCGTGAACGTCGAGCACGAGGAAGTCCTGCTCGTTCCACGCTGGGTGGAGACCGGGAAGGTCACCTTCAAGTACGCGCTGGGCGCCGACTTCATCGACAAGCTCAAGACGATTCACGCGCTCGGCATGGACCGCACCGACCGCGTCGACGTGAAGGGCGTCGAGGTCTCACCGCGCGACGTCCTGGCCGCCATCACCCCCGACCCGATCAGCCTCGGCGACAAGTTCCGCGGCCGCGCGGTGGTCGGCACGTGGACGATCGGTGCCAAGGATAGGCACCCACGGGAGACGTTCGCCTACCAGATGGCCGATGCGGAGGAGATCTGGCGTACGACAGGCCTCCAGGTCGTCGGCTGGCAGACAGGCTTCAACCCGACGATTGCGATGGAGCTGCTGGCGACCAACGCCTGGTCCGGCGCGGGCGTCCTCGGTCCCGAGGCATTCGACCCGGACCCTTACCTCGCGCTGATGGACCTGCACGGCATCCATCATGCGACCGTCGACATGGAGCCGGGCGCGCACCGGCCCACCTGAGACCGGGCGCATTCTCGCGCCACGGGCGTGTCGGCCACTCAGTCCCTTCTTGCGGGCCACCGGAGAGAACGCCACACCCTCCGAAGCCCGTGCGTAGCCATGGCTCCTTTCCTGCGGGAAATCGGCGACTCATTGGCCGTCATGCCCGCCCCGTGGGAAGTGGCTGGACCCGAGCTGGCGGATAATCCGTCCGACACCCAGCCAGGAGCAGGACCGATGACGACCAACCTACAGGAGATCATGCAGCGGACCATCGAGGGGATGGAGCCGGGCCACGTGTTCGGCGAGCCGATCGAGCGTGACGGGACCATCTTCATGCCGGTGGCCAAGGTCGCCGGCGGTGGGGGAGGTGGCAACGACACCGAGGGCAATGGCGGTGGCGGCTTCGGCCTGATGGCACGACCAGCGGGCATGTTCGTCATTCGCGACGGCGGCGCGACCTGGCAGCCGGCGGTCGACCTGACCCGCGTCATCCTCGGCGGGCAGCTCGTGCTGATCGTGGCGCTGCTCGTCCTGCGCTCGATCCTGAAGCGTCGCTGAGGCCTCTTTCTCACCTCGTTCACGGCCCATCGGACGTCGAGGTGCTCGACGGTCCGCGGGTTTGACCGGAGCGGGGGCCGCCACTACCATGGGCGGCCGCGGGGTGGAGCAGTGGTAGCTCGTCGGGCTCATAACCCGAAGGTCGGCGGTTCGAATCCGTCCCCCGCAACCAGCACGACTCGGTTTGATACGAGCCCGGATCTCTGATCCGGGCTCGCCCCGTGTCAAGGGCGCTCGTACTCGGTGAAGTCGTACATCCGAGCGTAGTCCGGCGTGAGATAGACCCGATCCGGGAGCGGCGGCAGATCGGCCCCGAAGTACTCGTTGAAGACGATGCGAAACGTGTTGACGGGGCTCATCCGGTCATGGACGCCAGCGGCTTCCGGATCGATCCCGGGCAGGTGCATCGCGTTGAGGATCCCATACTTCTGGAGGATCTCCTCCGGCGTCGCTTCCTCCAGCCAGTCGAACGTCTCGGGGTCGCGGGCAAAGCGCGACGGGTAGGGCCCCTCGTCGGCCTGCAGGATGATCACCGGCTCCTCGCCGGGAGCATCCAGGGCCTGGTCGACGAGGTCCAGGATGCGACCGTTCGTCCACGTCAGCTGATCCCGGTACAGCCGCTCCCGCGAGGCGGTGCGCCGCGCCTCGACCGTCGTCATGCTGCCGTCCGCGCGGAACACGTACGGGGGATGGGGCACCAGCAGGTGCGCGAAGGCGAAGGTCGGGCCTGGCCTGCGGATCGCCTGCTCGAGGCGTTCGAACTCGAAGAGTGTGTGGTTGCGCGCGAGGTCGGGCCTGTTCGGCGCCTCGCGATCGTCGTCGGCCGGCTCCTCCGGTTGCAGCAGTGACAGCGCCGTCGTGTTCGCGAGGGCGTTGCCGAACTCGGAGTGCGACTCGTAGGTCACGGACGAGTCGGCGTCGACGTTCCGCGACGTCGGGTTCCACCAGCTGCCGATGTGGACGTACTCGTAGCCCAGCCCCTTGAAGGTCGTCGGAACGGGCAGGTGCCCCTGCAGCCGGCGATGGATCGGCGCCATCGTGGGGGGATCTTCGTCTTCCGCGCGGAAGACCTCGCCGTCCAGGTACTCCATGCTCAGTGTGCTGAGCAGCGACGGCGCGGTCTTGAAGTAGCTCGACCAGCTGTCCTCGGCCACGACGAAACCACGCTCCTCGAGCGCGCGGAGGAACGGCCCATTGTCGTATTCGTAGATCCGGTCGAGGGTCTCGCTGTTGGCGTAGCGATCGAACACGATGAAGTAGACATCCGGGCGGGGATGCTCGCTCTCCACCGGGACCGCCACGTCGGACGGTGGCTCCTCGCCTCCCGCCGCCGCCGGGCCGGTCGTGAAGTCGACGATACGCACGATGTTGAGCAGCACCAGCGCGACGGCGGCCGCGTTCGCGAACTGGCTGAGCGGCACTGTCCACCCGCCGCCTCGCCAGATGAGCCAGATCCCCGCCGCGGCCACGAGGCCGTACACCGCGACCAGCACCGCGCGCGACGGAAGCGTGTCGGCGAGCAGAACCCAGACGTGACCGAAGGAGAAGAAGAGGACGACCAGGAGGCTCGCGAGCAGCCCGGCCCGGACGAGGTCACGGGTGAGGGCCACGGCGACCACGAGCGCGACCAGCGCGCCGCCAACCGAGAGCGCCAACGGCGACCACATTGGGTCGAGCACGAGCTGATCGGCGGCGTTCTCGGCGAACAGGAAGAGCACCGGAAAGGCAGCCAGGAGCGCCGTGTGGATCGGGACCGCCGTCCAGCCCGACGCCGTGCGCGGGAGCCTCACTCCCTCGGTGTCATGAGCACGACCGTCACCCTCGCGCCGAATTCGCGCGCTTCTCCGGGCTCGAATCGGGCGCTGAGCTCGTCGAGGACCTCCCCGCGTTCGCGACTGGAGAGGTTGGTCATCACCAGCCAGAGGCGCTCCGGCGGATCACCTGTGAGCGCCGCGCGGATCCCCGTGGTGTCCGGCACCGAGCCCGTGTCGGCTCGGCTCAGGTAGTAACCGAGCGGCCGCTGTCCCCATGGCGTGACGATGACCTCGTCGCCGGCCTGCGCGGCACCTGCGATCCAGGCGCCGGCGGACCGCCAGTCCTGCTGATGGTCGTCCTTGTACGCAGTCGGCACTGCCAGGGCAATGAGGACTCCCAGTGCCCCGATGACGGCCGCTCGCGCGACGACCGGTCGAACGGCGGACAGGCCCACGCCGGCGAGGATGGCGATGAAGGGGAGCGACACCACGAGATAGCGTCCAAGAAGCATCGGCCGGAACACGGAGACGAGGATCGCCGCGACGATCGGCAGGAGAGCGGCGGCCAGGATGAGCCAGATGCGCCGGTCGCGCCGGTGCGCCACGACCGCCACTGTGCCCAGCGTCGTCATGGCAACGAGCAGTGGGATCCCCCCGACCAGCGCGGCAAGCGTGTTCCGGATCCCGTTTTGCGTCAGCGGGGGGATCCAGCCGTAGGCCGATCCGTACTCGCGCATCAGGTACGGCATCGGCAGCGCCGCGACGGCCAGCGGTACGACAACCGCCACGAGTGGCCGCAGCGGCGGCCACGACCGCGTGATCAGGACATATCCGGCGTGGGCCGCGAGGACGAAGCCGACGAAGAAGTGAACGTACAGGCCGACCGCACCCACGACGCCATAGAGCAGCCAGCGCAGCACCGTCGGGCGCTCGATCGCCCGCAGCAGCAGCAGTGTCAGGGTCGCGGACGCGAGCATCGCCAGCGAGTAGGCGCGAGCCTCCTGGTTCCACTCGATGACATACGGGGCCGTGGCGAAGACGGCCGCCGCCAGGATGCCCGCCGGCCAGCCCCCAAGCCGCCGGGCCACGAAGTAAACCGGCACCGTCGTCGCCACGCCGGCCAGCACGGACAGGAAGCGGATCTGCGCCTCGGTTTCGGCGAACTGCAACCAGAGGTGCAGCAGGACCATGTAGGTGGCCATGAACGGGACGTCGGCCACATCACGGTCGCGACCGACGATCGTCAGCAGCTCCGACAACGGCGCCGACGAGAAGAGGACGCTGGCGACCTCGTCCCTCCAGAAGCTGTACTGCCCGAGCTGGTGAATGGATAGCACCGCGAGGAGCAGGGCCGCACCGCCGAGGCCGAGCAGCTCGATGCGCTGGCCCGCTTGTGGGAAGGCCGAGCTGATGCGCCTCAGCACCGCCAGCGAAGGGGAATCAGTGACCGAGGGGGCTGAGGGGTCAACCACGGCGGGCAGTCTAGCATCGGCCGGCCGCACGCCCCGTGGGCGCCATCGAGGCCCGCGAGCCCACGGTGCGGGGTCCTGGCTCTCGAGTGTTGGGTACAATGCGGCGGCCTGCTCCACCCCCGAGCGATCCCGTAAATGAGGGTCGACGCGCCCGATGACGGTGAACCCCAGGGTGAACCCCAAGAAGCTGCGCCCGTACGACACGCCGCCCAGGCGGCGTCGGACCCTGATTCCGAGTGCTCCCGACAGCGCGGCGATCGGCTTCATCGTGGTCGCGGCGCTGTGGCTGGCGCTGGCGGGCGCTCTGGGGCTGCTGGCCATCGGCCTCCTGTTCGTCCCGTTCGAGATCTCGTTCGGCCTGGGGATCTTCAACCTCGCCTTCGAGCTCGACGCGCGCCGCGTCGACTACGCCTTCGTCAACGCCACGGTGTACGGCTGGCTCACGAATGCCGGCTTCGCGGCCATCTGCTTCATGGCGCCGCGCCTCTCGGGGCGCCGCCTGGCGCTCGAGCCGCTCGTCTTCCTTGGGCTGTTGGCCTACAACTCGGCGCTCCTCGCCGGCATCGCCTCGCTCTACGTCTTCGACCTCGGCCCGCACGCTCCGCTGACTGCGATGAACTGGATCTTCGACGGCGGCCTGGCGGCCGGCGCGTTCCTGGTGACCGCTTCGCTGGCGCTGACCGTGTTGAGCTCGCTTCGGACCTCGTACGTGAGCATCTGGTTCGCCGGTGTCGCGCTCCTGGGGCTCCTCGGCCTGCTGTCGGTCAATGCGCTGATCGGCATCCTCGACTGGATCATCGGTCTCGACGACGTCCTGGAGGGCCTCGCTTCGGCGTTCGTGCAGCGCGCGACCGTGACGATGTGGCTGCTGGGCATGGCCTATGCGACGCTCCACTACGTCGTGCCGCGCGCCGTCCTCCAGCCGCTCGCCTCCGGCGGTGTCGCGCTCCTGACGTTCCTCACCTGGCTCGCGCTGGCGCCGGCATCCGCCCTGGCCGTGCTCGTCGACGTCAGCGTGCCGGTCTTCATCACCACGATCGGCGAAGTGGCCACGATGGCGCTCTTCGTTCCGGCCGCGCTGGCGGTCGGCAACTTGGCGATGACGATGCAGGGCCGCTGGTCGGTGCTGTTCGGGACGGGCGCCGGTGCGCTGGCGGCTATCTCGCTCGTCTTCCTGCTGGGCACGAGCCTGCTCGAGGCGATCGGCGCCCTGCGCGACGTGCGGATGTTCCTCGGCCCGACTGACTGGGTCTCCGGCGTCTTCATCTGGTCGGCGTTCGGGACGTTCACCTTTGGCGCCTACGCGCTGGCCGATCACGCCCTGCCGCGCATGCTGAAGCGGGCGAGGGGTGGTGGGATGGTCTCCGCCGCACAGCTGTGGCTGACCTTCGGCGGCGCGGCGATCGCCGGGCTGGCGCTGATGGGTGGCGGCCTGGCCGAGGGATCGCTGCTCGCCACGCAGGCGCCGCCGGACCAGGTCCGAGCAGACCTCTTCGTGTATCGCGCCGTCGCCTTCGGCGCGTTCGGCCTGGTCGCGCTCGGCGCTCTGGCGATGCTCACCAATCTCTTCCTGCTCTACACCACCGCGGAGCCGGTCGAGTACGTCCTGCCCGGCCAGACGGCTTCGGCGCCGGGGCATTGAACCAATGACCGTCCACACGCCGATTGAGTCGCGCGGGAGCGGGTTGCCGCCGTGGGCGATCGGTCTCACCGTATTCGTCTTTCTCGTGGGTGGCGTGTACCTCGCCTCGAACCTGGGCGGAGAGAACCCGCCGTTCGCCGTTCCCGGTTCGACCCCGATGCCGCCCACCGGAAGCGCCGGGGCCGACCCGGCTCTCGGCGAGGCGCTCATCGGCGAGGTGACGCCGACCTGCACGACGTGCCACGGCGAGGATCTCGGCGGGGCGGGCGACTTCCCGAGCCTGCTCAACGTGGCGGAGGGTCCGGTGAGCGAGAACCTCCAGGACCTGGGGGCCGAGCATCCCGACGACTGGATCGCGCTGTGGATCGACGGCACGACGCCGGAGACCGAGGGCATCGACCGGCTGGGCATGCCGGCATTCGGCGAGCAGCTCGATCCGCACGAGATCGACTCGATCGTCGCCTACCTGCTCGGCCTGTAGCCCCTAAGTGACCGATCCGGCCGCGGGAGGCGCCCGCGGCGTTCCCGTCCTCATCGGCGCCGACGAGATGGCGCGCATCGACGAGGCCGCCCAGCGCCTCGGCATCAGCGAGGACGCCCTCATGGAGTCGGCCGGCGCCGCGGTGACCGAGGTGGCGCATGCCGAGCTGCAACGGCTGGCCGAGGGCGTGGCCGGACCTGGTGGTCCGCTGGCGCGGCCGCCACTGGTCGTCGTGCTGTGCGGGCCCGGGAACAACGGCGGAGATGGGTTCGTGGCCGCCCGCCGCCTCGCTGCCAGCGGCAAGCGCGTCCTGGCCTTGCTCGTGGCCGATGCCTCGCGCACAACCGGCGCGGCAACCGCGCACAACTGGAACGTTCTCCAGACGATGGCCGCCGGCGATTCGCTGGAGCTCTTCGTGACCCCAACCCCGGAGCTGCTCCTCCGCCTGCGCGAGCGGATCGCCGAAGCGACCCTGCTCGTCGACGCGCTGCTCGGCTCCGGTGCCTCGGGCCCGCTGCGCGAGCCGATCGCGACCGCGGTCGACCTCGTCAACGCGACTCGGACCCACGCGCGGGCCGCCGGCCGGCCCTGCGCGGTCCTCGCCGTTGACGCGCCCACGCGGATCGACCTCACCGGCGGCGGGCGCTCGACGCCGGTTGTCGAGGCCGACGTCACGGTCACCTTCCATCGCGCGAAGGCCGGCTTCGCGCTCGACCGCGAGGCCAGGCGGCTCGCCGGCCGCTATCTCGTCGCCCCGATCGGCATCCCGCTGGAGACCGAGGAGGGGATCGTCCCCGCCGACGGGGAGTGGCCGCCGGCACGAATCACCGAGGTGTCCTGGGAGGAGCCGGTCGAGCGGGCCGAGGCCGCGCACCGCGCCGGCGGCGGGATCCCGGCCGGCCCCGGCCGCACCGACTGAGACGGAATCGGTTAGCGGCGCTAACCTTCGCGCCATGTTCGACTACGCCGATGCGGCCGTCGAGGCCGCCCTGGGGGCCGGCGCCCGGTACGCCGACGCGCGGGTCATGGACCGGCGCCACGAGTCGATGAACGCGCGCAACGGCGAGATCGAGGCGCTGACCCAGGAGGGGTCGGTCGGGCTCGGTGTCCGGGCGCTCATTGGCTCGGGATGGGGCTTCTTCTCGACTGCCGACCTCAGCGTCGAGAGCGCGAGGCGGGCTGGGGCGCAGGCGGCGGCGATCGCTCGCGCCAGCGCATCGGTCCCGGGCGCCGACCTCGAGCTGACCCCGGTCGAGGCGCGGACCGACCACTGGGAGAACCCGGTCGAGGAGGATCCGCTGAGCGTGCCCCTGTCCGAGAAGGGGGATCTGCTGGTCGGCGCCACGAGGGCGATGAAGGAGCACGGCGCCGATGTCGCGCTGGCCAGCTACGACGTGTGGGACACGACGAAGTGGCTCACTTCGTCCGAGGGCCATCGCATCGACCAGCGCATCCGCGAGTGCGGCGCGGCGATAGAGGCGACGGTGAACGGCGAGGCCGAGACCCAGCGGCGCAGCTATCCGGGCATCCGCGGGCAGTTCGGCACGCGCGGCTGGGAGATCGTGCGCGAGCTGGACCTGCTGGCCAACGCGCCACGCGTCGCGGAGGAGGCGCGTCAGCTGCTGACCGCCCCGCAGTGTCCGAGCCTCGATGCAACCGACCTGATCATCGGCTCGGAACAGATGGCGTTGCAGATCCACGAGTCGGTCGGCCACGCCGTGGAGCTCGACCGCATCCTCGGCTGGGAGGCCGCCTTCGCAGGGACCTCGTGGCTCGATCTCGAGCAGCTGGGGAGTCTGCGATTCGGCAGCGACCTCATGAACGTCACCGCCGACGCGACCCTTCCCGGCGCCCTCGGCAGCTTCGGCTACGACGACGAGGGCACGCCCGCCCACCCGGTCGACATCGTCAAGGACGGCATCTGGGTCGGCGTCCTCTCCGGCAGGGATAGCGCCGCGCTCGCCCGCCTGGACTCCTCCGGGGGCGCGGTGCGCGGCGACGGCTACAACCGCCTGCCCATGGTGCGGATGACGAACGTCGGGCTCCTCCCCGGCTCGTCGAGCCTGGAGGAGATGATCGCCGCCACCGACGACGGCCTGCTGATGGACACCAACCGATCGTGGTCGATCGACGACAAGCGCCTCAACTTCCAGTTCGGCTGTGAGATCGGCTGGGAGATCAAGGGCGGCGAGCGCGGGCGGATGGTCAAGAACCCGACCTACACCGGCATCGGTCCGCGCTTCTGGCAGAGCCTCGACATGCTCGGGAACGAGTCCGAGTGGACGTTCTGGGGCACGCCGAACTGCGGCAAGGGCCAGCCTGGGCAGATCGGCCACACCGGCCATCCGGCGGTTCCGTGCCGATTCCGAGACGTGCGGGTGGGCGTGCGCGGATGACCGCCGAGCCGCTCCTCGAGGTCTGCGAGCGCGTGCTGCACCTCGTCGGGACCGATGCTGAGGCCGAGATCACGGTCACCTCGGGCACCGAGTCGCTGACTCGCTTCGCGACCAGCTTCATCCACCAAAACGTCACCGATGCGTCCCGCCAGGTTCACCTGCGCGTGGCGCTCGACGGACGGGTCGCCGAGGCGACCGCCAACCAGACCGATGACGACGCGCTGGCGCGCCTCGTCCGCTCCACACTCGACGCCGCGGGGCTCCAGCCGGTCGATCCAGGCTGGCCGGGCGTTGCGCCGCTGGCCGAGGTGCCGCCGATCGACCACTGGGACGATGCGACGGCTGCCGCCGAGCCGGCGGCCCGCGCCGAGCGGGTCGCGGCGTTCGTCCGCACCGCCGAAGGCCTCGAGACCGCAGGCTTCTGCTCGACCGAGGGCACGGAGGTCGCGTTCGCGAACTCGGCCGGCCAGCGCGCCACCGGACGCTCGACGACGGCCGAGCTCGACGGCATCGCCCGCACCGGCAGCTCGGATGGGGCCGCACGCGCCGCGTCGGCACGGCTCGCCGATCTCGACGGCGCGGCCGCCGGCAGCGAGGCCACCCGCCTGGCCCGCGATGCAGCCGATGCCTCCGACCTCGAGCCGGGCAACTACGAGGTTGTGCTCTCTCCCTCGTGCGTCGTCAACGTCCTCGGCTTCCTCGCCATCTACGGCTTCAACGGCCGCGCCGTCGAGGAGGGTCGCTCGTTCGCTCGCGTCGGCGAGGCGCAGTTCGACTCGACCGTCAACCTCGCCGACGACGTCGCTGACCCTTCGGCGGTCGGTATCGGCTTCGACGCGGAGGGCACGCCGAAGCGGCGGCTGGAGCTCGTGAAGGCGGGGGTGACGAGCGGCCTCGTCCACGACCGTCGCACGGCCAAAGCGCTCGGCGCCAAGTCGACCGGCAATGCAATCGGCGGCGCCGGCCCGTTCGGCGCGCTGCCGGCCAACCTCGTCCTCGAGCCCGGCTCGGTGACTCCGGATGCGCTCGCGGGTGCGGTCGAGCGCGGCCTGCTCGTCACCGACTTCTGGTACACGCGCATCCTCGACCCGCGCACCATGGTCGTCACCGGGCTCACTCGCAACGGCGTTTGGCTCGTCGAAGACGGGCGGATCGTCCGACCGGTGACGAACCTGCGCTTCACGCAGTCCTATCTCGAGGCGCTGGCGCCTGGCGCCGTCCGCGGGATCGGCTCCGACCAGACCCTCGTCGGAGGCGGGATCTTCGGCCTCGGCGCGTACGTGGTGCCGTCGCTGCACCTCGCCGCGTGGAGCTTCACCGGCGGCGCGAAGGGCTGACTGCGCGTCCTCCGGGAAGGTGCCTTGGCGACGAGCGCCGCCGTCGTCAGGGGGTATGTCGCTAGTGATAGATCCGGCGATGCTCGCGGATCAGCCCGCGAAGGCCCTCGGCGCCGCGGCTCAGCTGCTCCCCGGCTTGACGAGTGGCGCGCCCTCGGCACACAGCGGGCAGGCGTCCGCCTCCCATGACGGAATCTCGATCCGGCCCAGTGAATTGAGCGGGAACCCCAGCTCGACCGGCTCGGCGGACCTGTCGACCAGCACGGCGGCCGCCACCGGCTCCACGCCGGCGGCGCGAACCGCCTTGATGGTCTCGAGCAGCGAGGCTCCGGTGGTGAGGATGTCGTCAACGATCGCGACGCGCTCGTCCGGCGCGACCGCCCACCCGCGGCGCAGCGCGCGGCCCCCCTGGACGGGCTCCGCGAACGCGGCCCGCGTTGAGCCACCGAGCTGGCGCGCCGTCTCGAACGAGAGCAGCACGCCTCCGGTCGTCGGGCCCACCACGAGCGTCGGGCCGTGTGGCGCGAGTGCCTCCGCGAGCCGCCGGCACAGCTCGACCCCGAAGCGCGGGTGCTGGAGGACGAGGAACTTCTCGAGGTAGCGCCCGGCGTGGCGCCCCGACTTCAGGAGGAAGTGGCCGTCGAGCAGGGCGCCGGCATCGGCGAACAGGGACTCGACCGATGCGTCGGCGAGGGACGCATCGGTCATTCGTAGACGGCCGAGAAGTCGACCGCGGGATAGCGTTCGGCGAGCGCCTCCGTCACCCAGTGGAGGACGTCGGCAGGGTCGTAGAAGGCGGCAATCGTTCGAGCTTCCGTCACCGTCAACCCGGGACGGCGCGGCTCGGCCGAGGCCACGACGTCCTCGGGATGGTCCGACAGGTCGAGCGAGGTCTCGAAACGCCCGTCGGCGCGCAGCACGAGGATGTCCTCGGGTTCCTCGAGCAGCACGAGGTCCCCGGTGCGGCGCAGGACCTCCTCCGCGTTGCTCGCGAACTCGCGCAGGTGCTGCGCCTGGGCCGATGACAGCTGCCCGCGGTACGCATCGGCCAGCTGCCAGAGGCGCTGGGCCGCCAGCGTCTCCTGCTGCGGCGGCGGGAGGTCGGCCTGCCAGTCGTCGACCTTGTCGGCCAGCTCCTCCTCGCGGGCAAGCTCGTCGGCGGGCACGAGATGCGCCGGCGCGTCGCGGGCGGACTCGATGAGCCAGGCGAAGATGTCCGCGGGGTTATAGAGCTCGACCAGCTCGTGGATGGAGTCGACCATCTGCTCCTGGTCGTACCACTCGTTGTCGGCAGGGTCCTGGTAGGTCAGGCGCGTCGTCCATGTCTCGTCGACGGGGTGGTAGAGCAGGTAGTCCTGCTCGTCGTCGACGAGCTTGATCGGACCGATCTCGCGCAGCCGCTCGCGGTTCGCGTCGAGGAAGCGGCGGAGCTGCTCGGTCGCCTCGTACAGGAAGTCGCCACGCTCGAGCTCGGCGTCGGCGGCCAGCTCGCGCAGCGCAACGATGCGCGGGGAGCCGGCGTCGCTCACGGCTTGTACACGAAGTCGGGCCCCATCCGCTCGCGCAGGAAAATTGTGTGCTTCTTCTCGAACACCGACTCGGCGACCCGGTGGCCGAACCCGCGCATCGATGGGTCGGCATACAACTGATCGAGGACGGCGTAGTTCGGCAGGTCGAGAATGATGACGTTGTCCCACGTCGAGCCCTCGGTCACATTGAACCAGCCGACGAAGCGGATTCCGTACGTCCGTTCGGCCTCTCGCGCCCGCCCAGGCATGATTCGCCTCATCCCGAACTTGAAGAAGCGGTCGCGGCCCCTGCGGACGTTGAAGAACGTCACCATCAGCGGCATGTCACGTTCCCTTGCCCGACCGGGAGGCCGCCTGGTTCGTGGGTCGCCGGTCACTCATCGGTCTTGCTCTCGTCAGTGGTGCTGATGACGCGAGTCTGCGGCTTGGCGACGCCCGTCTGCCGGCCGCGGCCGCGTCGCCGGTCGGCGAAGAAGACGCGCAGAAGGAAGACGCTCGTCATGCTCACGAAGAACAGCAGGATCATGGCGACCACGAGCAGCGCAACGAGCGCCCACACCGGCCAGCCGAAGGTGAAGAGGCCGACCGGGATGAGCAGCAGGATGACCGCGAACAGGATCGCCTGGGTAACGAAGCAGCCGAATCCGGGCCCCTCGTTGGGGTCCAGGTCCTCGTTGCAGCGAATCGACAAGCCATGCCTCGCCTGTACGCACGGGGGGTGGCGGGCGGCATCGTCCCATATCCGGCGACCCGTCGTTGAGCGGCAGGCAGGCGGCTGGTAAGCCGACGGTAAGCAACGGGCTGCTTGGCATGCAGTGCTGCCGCGAAGTCGAAGGCGTCTCGCTCAGGACCGATACGTCACACGCCCGCCGGCGACCGTCATCCGCACGACGCCCGGCAGGTCCATCCCGACCAGCGGCGTGTTCGACGACTGCGACGCCAACGCCTCCGGCTCGACGCGCCACCACGCCTCCGGGTCGAAAACCACCAGGTCGGCCGGCGCCCCAACGGCCAGCGACCGCGTCTCACCGATGATTCCGGCCGGCCGGGTTGACAGCGCCGCGACCAGCACCGCGAGGTCCAGCCTGCCGGATCCGACGGCGGCCAGCCCGAGCGAGAGCGCCGTCTCGAGCCCGATCATGCCCGGCGCCGCCTCGGCGAACGGCACGAGCTTGCGATCGGTCGGATGCGGCGCATGGTCGGTCGCGATCGCGTCGACGGTACCGTCGGCAAGGCCGGCCAACAGCTCGAGCGCGTCCTCGCGCGACCCGAACGGCGGGTTCACCCGACATGAGCCGTCATAGGCGAGCTCCGGGGTGTCATCCAGCTCTTCCCACGCGAACCGCCGCGTGCCGGCGACCCACGCATCGGTCATGGCGAGGTGGTGCGGAGTGACGTCGCAGGTCACCGCGACACCTCGGCCCTTTGCCGACCGCACAGCGGCCAGGCCAGCGGCCGTCGATAGGTGCGTGACGTGGAGCCGGGCACCGGTCTCTTCGACCAGCGCGATGTCGCGCTCGACGACTCGCAGCTCGGCATTCGACGGCCATCCGGCGAGCCCGAGACGAAGCGCGACGAGGCCCTCGCGCATGACGCCGTCCCCGGCCAGCTCGGGATCCTCGGCGTGTTCGATCAGCGGGAGACCAAGCTCGGCCAACATGACCATGACGCTGCGCGCGACCGCCGGGTCGGCAACCCAAGCGCCGTCGTCCGAAAAGGCGATGGCGCCCGCATCGGCCATTCCGGCAAGGTCCGCCGCCCTCGCTCCCGCTCGGCCGACCGTCGCCGCTCCGACGACACGCACCCGACAGCTGCCATCTGCCGCCTCGCGTGCCACCGATGCAGGCGAGTCGAGAGGCGGATCGGTGTTGGGCATCGCGCAGACGGTGGTGAAACCGCCGCGCGCCGCCGCGCGCGTGCCGGTGGCGACCGTTTCGGCGGTCTCGCCGCCGGGCTCGCGAAGGTGGGTGTGCAGGTCACACAGGCCCGGCGCGAGCACGAGCCCGCGGCCGTCGAGCCGCTCGGCGGCCGGGTCCGCCTCGGCGGAGATGCGCCCGTCCACAACGGCAATGTCCCGGACTGCATCGGTCCCGTCCGACGGGTCGATGACCCGGGCGCCGACCACGGTGAAGGAGGCGGTCGCGTCGGTCAGGAGTCCGATGCTCATGCCGCTCCGGCGACGAGCGCCAGCACGGCCATCCGCACCGGGACGCCGTTCTCGACCTGCCGGCCGATGAGGCTGCGCGGACCGTTGGCGAGTTCGGCGGTGATCTCGACGCCCTCGTTGGTGGGACCGGGGTGCGTGACCACCGCCCCCGGATCGGCGAGACGCATACGCTCCTCGTCCAGGCGCCATTCAGTGACCTCGGGCTGCAGCGACGCTCCTCGCTCGAGCTGGGCGCGGAGGGCCATGATCGCATCGGCGCCGCGCAGTCCGTCCTCGACCCTCGTGGCGACCTCGACCCCGGGCCAGGCTTCGAACCCGGCGACCCAGGCCGGCGGGCCGGCGACCCGCACGCGTGCGCCCAGCCTCAGGAGGCAATGAATGTTCGAGCGGGCCACGCGCGAGTGGACGACGTCGCCGACGATCGTCAGCAGCATGCCCTCGAGGCTCCCGAGTGCCTCGCGCAGCGTGAGGGCATCGAGCAGCGCCTGGGTGGGATGCGCGTGGCTGCCGTCGCCGCCGTTGACGACCCGCAGGCCGGTGGTGCGAGCCGCCAGGTGCGCCGCCCCCGACGACCCGTGGCGCAGGACGAGCGTCGTCACCCCGGTCCGCTCGAGCGTGCGCAGCGTGTCGACGAGCGACTCGCCCTTGACGACGCTGCTCCCGGCCACCGACAGGTCCACGGTCGTCGCGCCCAGCGTCTTGGCCGCCAGCTCGAAGCTGACCCGGGTGCGGGTCGAGGCCTCGTAGAAGGCGAGGCCAACCACCTCGGCCTCGAGCAGGGACCGATGCCGCCGCTCGGCGCGCGCCGTGCGCATCTCGACCGCCAGTGCCAGGATGCGCTCGATCTCGTCGCGCGTGAGCCCCTCGACGTCGAGCAGGTGCCGCCGGGACCAGGCGCCGATACCGACGGCCACTGTCATGCGGCATGCTCCGGACGGTCGATGACGACCTCGTCGGCGTCATCGGTCTCGCGAAGGCGGACGTGGACGATCTCGTCGATGCTGGTCGGCAGGTTCTTGCCGACGAAGTCGGGACGGATCGGCAGCTCCCGGTGCCCGCGGTCGACGAGGCTGGCAAGCCGGACGGCCCGTGGCCTCCCATGGTCGGTGAGCGCGTCGAGCGCCGCCCTGATGGTCCGCCCCGTGTAGAGCACGTCGTCGACGAGGACGACTACACGTCCGCCCACGTCGACCTCGAGGTCCGACCGCTTGACGATCGGGGCGTGCGCCAGCCTGGTGAGGTCGTCGCGGTAGAAGGTGATGTCGAGTGACCCGACGGGGACCGATACCGACTCGTGGGCCTTGATCAGCCCTGCCAGCCTGTGCGCAAGCGGCACCCCGCGGCTGCGAATGCCGACGAGCACGAGGTCGTCGGTTCCGCCGTTCCGCTCGACGATCTCGTGCGCGATGCGGGTCAGGGCTCGGCGCAGGTCGTCCGCGTCGAGGACGCGCCGTTCGCTCATCGGTCTCTCCTTGGCGGCCTCTCCGGACCGCGTTAAAGGGCTGGAGCGAAGGATAACCGATGCGCTACGGCGATCCGGACTCGCTCGGCGTGGCGGCGGGCTCCTCGCCGGAGCCGTCGTCGGGGATCTCGACGTAGTCGTCGAAGGCGGCAGGCCCGTACCAGATACCGTCATCGGCCGCGAGCTCGGTGAAGTCGTCGGCCACCCCTTCGGGATTCCGCGTGATGAGCAGCAGCCGTGCGGTCGGCGCAGCAAGATCTCCTGGCGTGGGCATCCTGAAGGTGACGACCAGGTGACGGCCGGTCGGCGAGACCTTGACGTCGACGACCGAGCCTTCGGCGGGCAGGACCGCTTGGTCGACGGCGTGGATGCGGGTCAGCCCGCGGGGATCGCTGGCATGGCCGAAGTAGACCCTTGCCGGCTCCGGATAGAGTGCCTCGCCTTCGGACGACTGGGGGAGGCCGGCCCACGCGGCGCTCCAAACCGCATACGAGTCGCTGTCGAGGCCCCACGCGATGGCCGCCGACGTGAATGCATCGCGGTCGATTGTCACGTCGCTGAACAGGTCGCGATCATTGCGGAACGGGCCATCCTCCGCCCCGTCGAGGCGGTGCTCGGCAAGCACGGGGGAACCACTCTCCGTGAAGAGCCATTCATCGCCGGATCTCGTCATGACGCCTCTCCAGAAGATGGCGAGCGCGCCGTTCGGGCTGACGAGCGGCTGAAAGACACCTTCGGCGGTGTCGATCGGGTCGACGGCAGGGTCGATCAGCTCAGCTCGCTCGCCATCGTCCGTGGTTGGCGACACGAGGTAGCTCGCGACCGTGTCCTCGGCGCGGCTGACCCACAGGAGGGGCTTCGCATCCTCGTCTTCGGCGGCCTCTGTCACCCAGCTGCCGGCGTACGCGTCACCGGTGTCGGTCAGCTGCCAGAACTCTCCCGAGGCGCGGTCGAAGATCCAGACGTCGGTGCCGCCGCCGTTCGTGTCGGCAAGGGTATAGGCCAGCGCCGAGCCATCAGGGGCCCACGCAAGCCGCTCGAGGAACGGGGCCCCGGCGGCCGACTCGCCCAGGATGACGGTGTCGGCAATATCGATGTCCGGCTCCGGGATGGGCGTGGCGTCCGGGTCGTCCGGCTGGATGGCCGTCGCCACCCGGCTCATGCGCACCTCGTTGGTGCCGCTCAATCCCCGCTCGGTGATCAACGCCAACCATCCGCCGTCTGGCGACAGCTCCGCGGCGATCGGGGGTCCCAGCGGTATATCGGCAGGCTCCACGACCGGCTCTGTGACTCCCGGCTCGACCACCGCGATCGCCTGGTTGTCGGCCGGCCCAGTCATCGCGACGTAGAGGTCCGGCTCAGGCGACGACTGGGCAATCGGGTTCGGAGTTGCATCGGGGTCGGGCGTCGGAGGCGGCGGGGGCGTTCCGCCCGGCGCAGGAGCCTCCGGCGGCGGGAGCGTTGGGGCCGACGTGGCAGTCGCGCCGGGTGCAGCCGTTGCGGATGGCGAGGCGGCTTCAGCGGTCGGCGTGGGCGACGACTGGCCGACCTGCGGATCGGACGGCGTGCCGTTGAGCACGACGAGCGCGAGCAGCGCGCCCGTGACCGCGGCAAGGGTGCCGCCCACGGCAGCGAAGATCGTGGTCGGTCTGCGCCACCACGGCACGCTCGCGCGCTCGATGCCGGCACGCACCCGCGCACCGAGGTCGCGCGGCGGCGCGACGTGCCGCAGGCCGGCGATCATGCGACGTTCCTCTGCGAAGGCTGCGAGCGTGCCGCGGCAGTGGTCGCAGGCGTCGAGATGCGCGTCGAGGCGCCGGCGCTCGTCGGCGGTCAGGTCGCCGTGAAGGGAGGCGCTGATGAGCTCCTCGAAGGGCTCGTGGCGGTTCATCGTCATCGCGCGAAGCCCTCGGCCGCGAGGGCGCGCCGCATCTCACCACGGGCGCGGCACAGGAGCGTGCGCACCGCACCGTACGACATCCCCATCACCTCACCGATCTGCTGCGCGCTCATGTCCTCGAGGTCACTGAGCAACAGGCACTGGCGGTGGTTCGGGCGCAGGCTCATGAGCGCCCGCTGGACCCGCTCGTCGAGGGTAGCGGCCATGACCTGAGCCTCGGGGCCCGGGCGGGCATCGGCTCGGTTCGCGAAGGTGGGTTGGTCGTCGCTCATGGTGGTCACGTTGCGACGGCGGCGCATGTCGTCGATCGCGGTGTTCGTGGCGATGCGGTACAGCCACGATCGGACGGAGGTCGTCTCGCTGAGAGTGTCGAGCTTGCGGTAGGCCTTGATGAAGGTGTCCTGCGTGATGTCGGCGGCGCGGTCGTGATCGTTGACCATGCGCAGCACGTAGTTGTAGATCGGGCTCGAGAACTCCTCGAAGATAGCCGCGAACTCGGCCTCGCGGGCGTCGTACGGCTGGCGGGTCATTGCGGTGGCATCCCACGGAAGCCCGTCGGGCACGGCCAACGACAACACCACGTCCTCCGCATTCGCGTGCCCCCGCAATCTGGCCTGTGACGCTCCGCGCCGCCCATCTGTTACCGATGCACCTGCTCGCGCAGAATTTCGGCAGCGTACTCGGGCGTCGCTGGGTTCACCGCCAGGGCGGTGGCGCGCTCGAGCCCGGCGATCACTCGCAGGCGGGGGTGTACCTCCCAGTGCCAGTGGAAGGTCTGGTCGAGCCGCTCGCCGGCAGGTGCGGTGTGCAGGAAGAGGTTATATGGTGGGTCGCCCAGCGCGTCCAGCGCGTGGAGCGTGCGCTGGATGGTGGCAGCGGCATCGGTGATGGCGTCGTCGTCAACGACGGTGAAGTCCGACCCGTGCTGGCGGGGCACGACCATCATCTCGAACGGCGAGCGGCTGGCGGCCGGCGAGAAGACGACGGCGTGGTGATCGGCCAGGATCAGCCGCTCGCCGCGCTCCTCCTCGGCCTCGGCCAGCGCGCACCACACGCAGCGGCGGTTCTTGATCATCTGCCGCGCACCGCCGCCGATCTCCTCGGCCACCCAGTGCGGGACCTGCGGGATCGCATAGAGCTCGAGGTTGAGGTGTGAGCTGCGCGACCCGGCCTGCATGCCGTAGCTCTGGACGACCTGGACGTACAGCGGTTCCGGACGCCCCTCGGCGTCGTTCGGCCTCGGCTGCGATCCGAGGTCACGCATCGCGTCGCGGGCGGCGCGGAGCAGCGACCCCGCCAGCTGCGGGCTGGCATCGGCCAGTCGCTCGTGGTGGTCGCGCGGACCGACGAGGATCTCCCACGCCCCGGTCGCGCGCTCGACCTCGCTCAGGCTGAGCTGGGCCGCAGTTGCCTTCGTCGAGTCGATGCGATGAAACGCCTGGGAGCGCAGTGCGACGCGTCGGACAAGGTGTGGCGGGTCGTTCTCGCCACCCTCGTCACAGTGCCGGCAGTGCGTGCCCTCGACTGGCTGTGCCTCGACGACGAACGCATCGCGCTGGAATGCCCGATCGGCGACGATCGCCGACCACCAGCCGGTGACCGGGTCACGGCGCAGCTCGAACACGCGGGCATCCTACTCGCCGCCGTCGGCGCTGCGCGGCGCGCGCGTCTGCCACTCGTCGCGCAGCAGGCTCATGACGTGGACATCCTCGTGGCGGCCGTGGGCGTAGTGGGCGCGCCGCATCGTCCCCTCCATCCTGAAGCCGGCGTTCTCGTAGGCGTGCCGGCCCCTGGCATTGCCCTCGTAGACCAACAGGCCGATGCGCTCTAGGCGGAGCTCTCCGAACCCGAAGTCGCAGATGGCGCGCAGCGCATCGGTCCCGTAGCCCTTGTCCCATTCGGACTTCTCGCCGATGGCGATGCCGAACTCGGCGTTGCCGTTGACGTGGTCGATGCCGTGCAGCCCGGCGGTCCCGATGGCCCGGTCGTCGGCGAGGACGCAGATGACGAAGTGGTAATCGGTGGAGCCTTGGCGTTCGAGCATGCGATCGAACCAGACCGTCTCGGCCGCCGCGCTCATCGGCGCGTTCATGGCCAAGTTGTGGAGCACGTCGGCGTCGTTGAACCAGCGGACGAAGTCACCGATGTCGCTGCGCTCGGGAGCGCGCAGGTACACAAGCTCGCCGCGGATGATCGGCCTGCGTTCCGGTACGCTGCCCATTGGCCCGAGTCTACGTGAAGGAGTTACGCCGATGGCTGCCACCAGAACGGCCACCCTCACCTGGAGCGGCACGCTCGCCGAGGGTGACGGCACGGTCACCGCGGGCTCGAGCGGGACGTTCGCCGATCTGCCCGTCTCGTGGGCTTCACGCACCGAGGCGCCCGAGGGCCGCACCTCGCCGGAGGAGCTGCTCGCCGCGGCGCACGCATCGTGCTTCGCGATGGCCCTCTCCGGAGCCCTCCGTCGAGCGGGGACTCCGCCGGATCACGTCCACGTCTCGGCGACGGTGACGTTCGACAAGGTCGGCGATGCCTGGACGGTCACGCGCTCCGAGCTGGACGTCGTCGGCACCGTGCCCGGCATCAGCTCGGCCGACTTCGACGCCACCGCCGAGCAGACCAAGGACAACTGCCCGATCTCGCGGGCGCTGGCCGGCAACGTCGAGCTGGCCGTCAGCGCGACCCTCGAGGAGGAACACGCCTAGCTCCTCTTCGGGGCTGAAACTTCTCGGCCCTCGATCGGCTCGATCTGAGTACGCGCACCACATGTGCGCCATGACCCACTCAGACCAATCAGGAGCCGAACATCGTGAAACTCAGCACTTCATTTCGCGGCGCCGCCCTGGCCGTGGGCGGGCTGCTGATCATGGCGGGCGTCGTGCTGGCCAACGGCGGAACCGCCAGTGACACGGCCGATGCATCCGCGTCCGCCGAGGCGACAGCTGGTGGCACCGTGCTGTCCGCCACTCTGACACCAGAGCCGAGCTCGTCCGCCGAGCCGTCGTCGTCGGCGAGCCCCGAGGCGCGCTCCAGCGCGACCGCCGAGCCGAGCGCCAGCGCGACCGCCGAGGCCAGCGCGACCGCGACCGTCGAGCCGAGCGCCAGCGCGACCGCCGAGCCGAGCGCCAGCGCGATCGCCGAGCCGAGTCCGACGGACGACGACGATGAGGACGACGACAACTCCGGCCCCGGCAACGGTGAAGACGACGACGACAACTCCGGCCCCGGCAACGGTGAAGACGACGACGACAACTCCGGCCCCGGCAACGGTGACGACGACGGCGGCGACAACTCCGGCCCAGGCGGCGGTCACTGAGCTTCGCATTGGCCGAGGGGATGGCGAGCGCCGCGTGGCACGATGGGGGCGTGGATGACCACGCCCTCGTCGCTGCCCTGCGGGCGGGCGACCGGCACGCCTTCGGGGTGCTGGTCGACCAGGAGACACCGATGATCTATCGCGCCTGCCTCCGCATTCTCGGCCGGCCGCATGACGCCGAGGACGTCGCGCAGGAGGCATTCCTGGCGGCCTTCCGCTCGATCGGCGGCTTCCGTGGCGAGGGATCGGTCCGAGGCTGGCTCATGCGGATCGCGACCCGCCAGGCCTTCCGGCGGCTGGCTCAGCGCCGTCCGACGACCGATCTCGATGCGGTAGGGGAGCCGATGCTGGCCGACACGAGCGCCGATCCGACCCGGGTCGTCGTGACCGCGGAGCATCGGGGCGAGATCCGCGACGCGGTGGCGGCGCTGCCCGATCCCTACCGCGAGACGGTCGCGCTGCGGTTCTTCGGTGAGCTGTCGCTCGCCGAGATCGCGGAGACGACCGGCCGTCCGCTCAACACCGTGAAGACCCACCTGCGTCGGGGTCTCGAGCGCCTGCGGCCCGCGCTCGCACCGGAGCTCGAGCGATGATCCGCCACCCGTACGGGCCGGACGAGCTCGACCGAAGGGACCCCGCGCTGGACGCCATCGCCGAGCAGCTCCAGGCATTCGCCTCCGGCCAGCGCTCCGGTCCGCCTGTCGACCTCGCGGCTCGCATCCATGCTGCGGTCGATGCCGCTCCCGCTCCGGCGATCGGATGGTGGGCCCGCTTCACCGGCCCGATGGCGCCGTGGGCAACCCCGGCTCGCGGCTTCGCGGCGGCGGCCGTGGTGGCAGCGGCCGTGGTGGCGGCGTTGGTCGTGGGCGACATCGCCGATCTCATCCGTGGACCCGTTTCGCCAGGCACGACGCCGAGCCCGTCGGTCACCGTCAGCCCGAGCCCGTCGCCGACCCTGTCCCCCAGCCCGTCGCCCTCGCCGAGCCCGTCCCCATCCCCATCGCCAAGCGACAGCCCTCGCCCGGCGACGCCGGTGCCGTCGGCCACCGACGACGGCGAGATCGAGACGCCGGAGCCCTCGGAGTCGTACAACAGCGGCCCGGGCGGGGGCGACAACAGTGGCCCCGGCGGCGGTGGCGGTGACAACAGCGGCCCCGGCGGCGGTGGGGGCGACGGCGGTGACAATAGCGGCCCCGGCGGCGGCAGCTAGCGGTCAGTCGGTCCGAGCTGCTCGAACATGCGCGGGTAGAACACCGTCCCCGCCACCGGCGTCGGGCCATCCCGCCTCGGCCGGACCTGGAAGGCACGACCCGCTCCGCCGTAGGGGCTCTCGATGTCGAAGTCGACTGCCGCAACGAAGCCGAAGCGCGCGTAGAACGCGGGCGAGCCGAGCACGAAGACGAATGGCTCATCGCGCTCGTCGGCCTCGGCTAGCGCCTGGGCGATGAGTGCCGACGCGATGCCGCTCCCGGTGTACGGCGGCAGGACGGCGAGCGGCGCCAGCGAAAGGACGTCGCCACGGACCGCGTACGCCGCCTCCTCGAAGCCGATGCGGCTCACGAGGACGTGTCCGAGGATGCTCCCGTCGGCCGCGGCGGCCACGAGCGACAGCTCGGGGATGAAGTCGGGTCCGCTGCGAATGGCATCGACGAGCTCGGCCTCGTCTCGCCGGCCGAAGGCTTCGCGATGGAGGTCGTGGATCTGGTCGAGGTCCAGCGGTTGCTCCGGCCTGATCGTCCAGGCCGGCGCGCCGACGTCCTCGAACGTGGTCGTCGTCATCGCACGGGCTCCCCGCACGTTGCGCGCCATCGGTTCCTCGCCGCTCATCCGCCGCCCCCACCTACCCCCGCCAGGGCCCATAGGTCGGCCAGGCCGCCGTTCGCGTCGCGCCCGCCGAACAGCAGCACCCGACCCTCGTCGGGATCGGTCACCATCTCGGCGCCCGCACGTCCCGGTGGACTCTCGCCGGCCGGCTCCAGCGCGACGGCGTCGCCTCCAGCATCGGGCAGCGTCCAGAGGTCGCCTTGGTACGACCCGTCCAGCGCCTGTCCGCCGAACACGAGCGTCGCCCCGTCGAGCCGCGCTCGGGCATAGAGGTTTCGCTCTGGCGGTAGGGTCCCACCGATCTCCGACCACTCGCCATCGGCGAGGGACCAGCGGTCGCCGAGGGCCAGGGTGCCGGTCGTCTGCCCGGCGTACAGCTCGAGGGCGCCGTCATCGGTCCACCAGCAGCCGTGGAGGCAGCGCTCGACCGGGCGGGTGCCGCCGGGCGTTTCGTCGGCCCAGGCGCTGGCGTCGAAGTCGTAGGCGCGCGTGTCGGAGAAACGGGCCTGCTCCGAGGTGAAGCCGTGGCTGATCCAGAGCCTGCCGTCGGGGCCGATGGCGGCGCAGGTCCCGTACCGCGAGACCGGCACGTCTCCGCTGCCTGGGAGCTCGGTCCAGGCGTCGGCCCCGGGGTCGTAGGCCCACAGATCGTTGAAGAAGGTGGCACCTGCCTGGCCGGCGAAGACGACGAGGCCGACGTCCTCGACCCACGCGGCCTCATGGCCGAAGCGGGCGGCCGGCCCCGGAGCGGGTGAGAGCTCGGTCCACGCGTCGGCATCGAGGTCGTACGTCCACAGGTCGCCGAAGACGGTTGCCCCGTCGCGGCCGCCGAAGAGGATCGCGGTTCGGCCGTCGCCGGCCAGGGTCCAGGTGTGATCCTCGCGCGCAGCCGGTCCCGATGTGTCGAGGCGTGTCCACGCCAGCGGCTCCGGCTCGGAAGTCGCCGACGGAGACGCCGCGGCGCTCGATGGCGCCGCAGACGGGGACGCGGGAACCGTCGCAGCGACCGGCGTGCTCGTCCCTGGCGAACCGGAGGTGGAGGGTGTCGCGCTGCAGCCGGCGAGCACGAGCGCCAGCGCGAGCGCGGCCCGAGCCGTCATCGGCACGAAGGATACGCGCATCGCCGACGCTCGGCCCGCCGGCCGTCGGGGGTCAGCTGCCGGGCAGGGACTCCCAGACCGCGAGCTCGTTGCCCTCGGGGTCGCGGAAGACGCCGTACCATCCCTGGCCGGGGACCTCGGCCCTCGGCTCGACCACCGACCCGCCCAGCTCGGTCACCTTCCGGAGCGTGGCGTCGACCGAGTCGACCTGGACGTAGCTGCGCAGCTTCTCCGGTGCGCTCACGCCGCGTTTGCCGATGGCGCCGCCCATGCCCTCCTGCCCGACCGGCGTCGTGAACAGGTGATACCCCTCGAAGCCAGGGATCGGATCGCCGAAGCTCCAGTCGAAGAGGCCGGAATAGAAGGCCTTGGCGCGATCGGGGTCGTCTGCAGGAATCTCGAAGTGGGTGAGGTCGCCTTGCTTCATGAGAATCTCCTCACGGGTGGGGTCTACGAGAGCACGACGATCGAAGGCTCGCGGCTTCGACACGGATCCGATCGGTGCTTCGCGACGTCAGGGGGGCATGCCGAGTCCCGAGCTCATCTCCCTGATCGTGGCGCTCGTCGTGTGGATCGTGCTGCTCGGGACGCTCTCGACCGACTCCTAGCGAGGCGCCCACCGCTCGAGCAGCTCGGCCGGCACCCGCGCCGGTCGGCCGTCGGCGCGGACCCAGATCCACTCGGTCATTGCCTCGGTCACCAGCACGCCGTCCGACTCGCGATGGATCTCCGTGCGACGGGTGCCGCGAACGCCGGCCAGCTTCTGCGGCAGGGTGGTGACGAGGACGACCTCGCCGTACAGCACCGGTCGGTGGTAGATGACGTGGTGCTCTCGGACGACCCAGCCACCGCCATGCTCCCGCGCCCAGTCGCGACCGTAGCCCATCGCCTCGACATGATCGATCGCCACCTGCTCGGCCCAGTTCAGGTAGACCGCGTTGTTGACGTGGCCGTTCTGGTCGAGCTCGGACTGGCGGACCGGGACGCGGACGGTGTATCGCCACGGGTCAATGGGCGGTGATCCATCGGTCATGCCAGAGAGGATACGGGCGGCGCCGCGGGCAAGAAAATGGAGCGGGAGACGGGGATCGAACCCGCGACCCCAACCTTGGGAAGGTTGTGCTCTGCCAGCTGAGCTACTCCCGCTCGCGGCGACGGCGATGATACAACCGGGCCGCCCGCAGGGTCCATCCCGCGGTCGGGTGGCCTGAACCGAGGCGCGTCTTGCGGAGTATCGGTCTGCAGATGGACCGATGTCGCTGGCTCTTTGCCGCCGTCCTTTCAGCGCTCCTTGCCGCCTGTGGGGCCGAGGGCCCGATCCCGACCTTCTCGCCAGATGTGTCCGACGGCCCAGCGGTCGCGCCGTTGCCCGCGTTCGCCGCCGACGGCGAGCGGATCGCCGAGCATCTCGCCGCCCTCCAGGCAATCGCCGACGAGCACGGCGGCAACCGCTTCTCCGGGACGAGCGGCTACGAGGCGTCGGTCGACTGGGCGGTCGATGAGCTCGTCGAGCTCGGCTTCGACGTCGACACGCCGGACGTCGAGTTCACTGGCTTCGCCGAGCTTCCCGGAACCGAGCTCGTGGTCGGCGCGTCGACGTTCACCGGGCCGGACGAGCTGCGGGCGCTCATCTACTCGGCCAGCGGCGAGGTGACGGCCCGGGTCGAGATCCTCGACGAGAGCGGCTGCGCCGCCGGCGACTTCGAAGGCGTGGTGCCGGGGGCGATCGTGCTGACCGTGGAGAGCGGCTGCTTCCGGCGTCAGCAGGCCATCAACGCGGTCGAGGCCGGCGCCGCGGCGCTCCTCGTCGGCTACCCCGGCCGCGGGCCCGGCGAGATCTTCCGCCCGACGCTCATCGATCCGGCCGGCATCGAGATCCCCGTCGTGTCGGTGACCGACGACGCCATCCGCGCGCTCGAGGGCGCGGGAGACGAGCCGGTGCAGCTGAGCGTGGAGACCGAGCGGGAGCCGGCCGTGCTTCGCAACGTCATCGCGCAGTTCGGCGACGGCCCGAGCGTGGTCATGGTCGGGGGGCACCTCGACTCGGTGCTCGAGGGCCCCGGCATCAACGACAACGGCAGTGGGGTGGCCTCGGTGCTCGAGATCGCGCGCGGCGTCGCCGACGCCGGCGTGCCGGACGGGACCGCCGTGCGCATCGGCCTGTGGGGCGGGGAGGAGCTGGGCCTCGTCGGCTCGCGCGCGTATGTCGAGGATCTCGAGGAGGAGCTTGTCGCCTACCTCAACCTCGACATGACCGGCTCACCGAATGGCACGAACCTCGTGTACAGCGAGGTCACAGCCGCAGAAGCGTCCGCCGCGATCACGCAGGCGTTCGTCGACTGGTTCACCGATCGAGGCGAGGACGTTCAACCGGCCGACCTCGGCGGAGGAAGCGACCACGGCTCGTTCAACGAGGCGGGGATCCCGACCGGCGGGCTCTTCGCGGGCGCGACGGAGAGGGGAGGGGCGGCCGCGCCTTCGGCCTCGGGCGCCGTCGGCGAGCCGGCCGATGCGTGCTACCACCTTGCCTGCGACGACATCGACAACGTCGACCTCGAGCGGGTCGCGCTCTTCGCCGATGCCACGCTGGCGATCGCGCTCGACCTGATCCGCGACTAGGCGGCCTGGTCGCCGGTCGCAAGACGCCGGTACGAGTCGTAGCGGTCCTTCGAGATGGCGCCGGCCTCGACGGCCGCCCGGAGGCCGCAGCGTGGCTCGTGCAGGTGGGTGCAGTCGTTGAATGCACACTGACCGAGATGCTCGCGGAACTCGGGGAAGCAAGACGCGAGCTCACTTTGCGGGATCTGGAACAGGCCGAGCTCCCGGATGCCGGGAGTGTCGGCGACGTAGCCGCCCGCCGGCCCGTCGAGCGGGTGCAGCTCGGCGTGGCGGGTGGTGTGCTTCCCCCGGCCTTCCATGATCTCGCTGACCTCGCCGGTCTCGATCCGCAGCCCTGGCTGGAGCGAGTTGAGCAGCGTCGACTTGCCGACCCCGGACGGGCCGGTGACGATGGACAGCCGCCCAGCCAGCCGCGCGCGGAGCTCGTCGAGGCCGATCTTGCCCCTGGCGCTGGTGTAGACCACGTCGTAACCGATGCGCTCGTACCCGCCGAACCGCTCGCGCGCTGCATCGGTCCCGACGAGGTCGATCTTGTTGGCGACGAGGATCGGCGGCACCTCGTTGTACTCCGCGACGACGAGGAACCGATCGATGAGCCGAGGATTCGGCGGGGGCCGGTCGCACGCGAACACGATGGCCACGAGGTCGGGGTTGGCGACCATTACGTCCTCGCGCCACGTGCCGCGCGGACCGGGCTGGCGGCGGCTGAAGCGCCGCTCGCGCGGCTCGACGGCGACGATCGCGCCGGTCCCGTCCGGCTGGCGCTCGAGCTCCACGCGGTCGCCGATAACGGCGAGGTCCGACGACTGCCGCTCGCGCTTGACGCGGCCGCGGAGCTGGGACTCCACGAGGTCGCCCTCTTCGGTGGCGATCGTGTAGAAGCCGGAGCGGGCGCGGAGGACGAGGCCGTGAGTCGTCGTCAACCCAGCGGACCTACCGTCATCTGGTAGATCGTGCCCCCGCGGCGCGGGACGTCTGGTCCGCGGGCCATGCGTCCTTCCCAGGGCTCGGCGCTGACTCCGAGGCCGCGGAGCCAGGCTGCTCCGACGTCGTTGTCCGGCGGCAGGTTGAGGCGCATCTCGTCGACCATCGGGATCGCTTCGAAGGCCCATCGCAGAAGTGAGGCGGCCACGCCGGGCGCGTCGGCGACCATCGGTCCGAGGCGGGGTTCGTCGAGACGGACGACCGCGTACCCGACCAGCGTGCGGTCGCGCTCAGCGATCGCGGTTCGGCACGACGGGTCGGCGATGAGGAGGGCGAGCACCGGCCGCCGGTCGCCGCCGAAGCGAGGGCGGTCATAGTCGGCGATTTGATCGAGGGCGGCCGGCGTCGCGAGTTGGGTCCGCACCGCGTGATCGCCATCGAGTGGCGTCGAGCGTGGAATTCGGGCGACGGCGCTCTGGCCACGACTGGCGAACCCGTGGTTGGCGTACAGGTGCTGGCCATCATCGGTCGCATTGAGCTCGAGGCGGGTGCAGCCGGCCCGCGCCAGCCAGCCGGCGACGTCGTCCAGGATGGCCGTGCCGGTCCCGCGGCGCCGATGCGGGTCCGCGACGATCATGTTGCCGACAAAGCCGATCGGAGCATATGCGATGCCGGAGCCGACCCCGGCGATCCGCCCATCGGCATCGGTCACGATGACGCAGCGCGCGTGCGCCTGCCCGACTACGGCGTTCAGCGCCCATTCGTGCTCGGCCCAACCGATCGCAGCGCGCATCGCGCCGATGGCGGGGATGTCGCTCAGGTCCGCCTCTCTCATGCGCAGGTCAGTGGGCAGGGTCATGCGGTGCGGAGTCTATCGAAGCCGATCCGCGCGAGCGGCCGAACACCCTGGCGCAGGCTGGTGTCTAGTGTGTGAAGGCCAAAGGAGGGAATAGCGCTGGACCTCGTCAGCCGTGCCAAGGCCCGCGATCGAGAGGCGTTCGAGATGCTCGTCGAGAAGCATGCGACCGAGACGTACCGTCTTGCCGCGGCGATCGTCGGGGTGGCCGATGCCGCCGACGTGACCCAGGAGACGTTCGTCTCGGCGTGGCAGCAGCTCCCGAAGCTGCGAGACGCCGGCGCCTTCGACGCATGGCTGCGGCGGATCTGCGTCAATCGATCGCGGAACTGGCTGCGGAGTCGTGGCCGGCGTCCTCGTGCGGCGCTGGATCTCGGCGATGAGGTGCGCGTCATGGACCCGCGGCCCGACTTCCGCGCCGAGGCGGAAGCGCGGGCCATCCTCGAGCCGGCGTTCGAAAACCTGTCCGTCGATCAGCGAACGGTGCTCGCCCTGCACTACTCGATCGGCCTCTCGATCTCCGAGGCCGCCGACATGCTCGGCATCCGCGTCGGGACGGCGAAGTCGCGGCTGAGCGCCGGACTCGCGGTCCTGCGTCGTGAGCTCGACGATCCGCGACACGACGTCGAGACAGAGGTGGTGACATGAGCGACGAGCGAGTGATCGAATACCTGCGGTTCCGCGGACAGGCGCACCCACCGACCGATCTCGTCCCGCGGATCATGGCCGCGGTGGACACCGCACCGGTGAGCCGCTCGCCGTTCGCGGCACTCCTCCCGGCCGCCGTCGCGGTCGGTGCGGTGGCCATCGTGGTTACCATCGCGCTCATCCTCGGGCAGGACCCGAACGTCGGTCCCGGGCCGACCGAGTCGACCGATGCGCAGCCGTCGCCCGCCAGCGTCGAGGAATTGCGCGCCGCGCTCGAGTCCGCGACCGAGGTGCTTCGTGACGCGCCGGGCGTCGAAGGCATGGGCACGTCGTCGGTCCTCGGCGAGCTTAGTGGCGCAACGTGGTTCAGCTGGCGACCGAACGGCGACCAGGTCGTGGTCACGCGGACGGATGTCGACGTCGCGGAGACCGGCTGGTGGCTGGATCCGGACGGCGAGCCACCGGCCCGGGGAGAGAACGTCACGACGACGATCCATGTCTTCGTCGGCGACGAGTCGTATGTGGCCGATGCCGATGCCGATGCCTGGGTCGCAGGATCGCGCGAGGACGCCCCTCCGGTCGTGACGATCCCGACCGGCATCCTCGACCGCGAGATCAATGTCGAGGATGCGTTCGTCGGCACTGCCGGTGGCGACGTGACCGTGACGCGCGGCCCCGACGGCGGAACGACCTGGGTGCTGACCGCCCCCTACCGCGACGGCACGGCGACCTCGGAATGGGGGATCGCTCCCGACGGCGGATTGCGAACGTGGTCGGCGGAGCTCGTCGGCGTAACCCCGACCGTGGAGGATGCGCCATTCATCACCTCGCACCACACCGATTTCACGCCCCTCACCGATCCGGCGCCGATCCAGCCGCCGGACTCCGATCTGCCGCCCGATGCGGCCGCTCTCGGCCTGCCGCCCGACTTTCCGCTCGAGGCGGGCTCGCGCGACAGCGGGGCCGGTGCGCCGGCCGGGCCGGATGCTCAAGCCGTGCAGGGGGATCGGTGCGAGCATCCGTCCGGTGTCTACCGCGTCGACGTGCCGGACGGTTGGTGGACGAACGTCACGTGTACGACCACCCGGAGCTCGGCGAGCTTGCCGCGTGCCAGTTCTTCGCGCCCGAGGCGTTCGACGTGGCCACGGCGACGCGCGACGATCCGGCGCCCGTTGGCGTCGCCCTGACGATCACGTACCTCGACGGCGGATGCGTTGCGTACATCAGCCCGGTGCTCGAGACGCGGGTCGTGACGGTGGATGGCCGGGAGGCGACCGTCGTCGAGCTGGCCCAGGGCACGGAGGAGACCGATCCGCCCGGCACCTACCAGTACGAAATCGAGCTAACGCCCGCCACTGCGTGCGAGAGCGAGGGAGAGACGATCGTCGCTCGGACCAGCGTCGACCTAGCGGGCACTTACGAGGACAACAAGGCGGTCCTCGACGAGATCATGCGGACGATGGAGATCACAGTTCCGTAGATCCGGCCTACGACGAGGTGCGCAGCTAGCATGCGGTCGTGGGACCCCCGACAAAGACCGCCACGGACGTGCTGCTCATCGGCGGCGGCGTCGCGTCGGTTCGGTGCGCGCGGACACTTCGACGCGGGGGTTTCGAGGGGCGCATCCTCCTCGTCGGCGAGGAGCTCGCGCTGCCGTACAACCGGCCGCCACTGAGCAAGGAACTACTCCGCGACGACCTCCCCGACGAGCTCGTCCTGGCGGAGCAGGGGCGCTGGTACGAGCGCCGCGGTGTAAATCTCATCACCGGGCGACGCGTCACAGCCCTCGATACCGATGCGCGCGAGGCCACGCTCGACGACGGCGCCGCCATCAGCTTCGAGCGCTGCCTGATCGCGACCGGCGCTCGGCCCCGCGAGCTCTCCGCCAAGGGCGGCGACACCGCGCTCCTCCTCCGCACGCTGCCCGACTCGCGTCGCCTTCGCGGGATGGCGATCGAGTCCGGTGAGGGCGTACGCGTGACCGTCGTCGGTGGCGGATTCATCGGCGTCGAGGTGGCCTCGGGACTCGCCACGCTTGGCCTTCGACCCACGATCCTCGAGATGGGGGATCGCCTCTGGTCCGGCTCGCTAGGCCTCGAGCTCGACCGATGGGCGCGAGCGCGTCTCGCGGATGCGGGCGTCATCGTCCGCTCAGGTGCCGCCGTGACGCGGCTCGCAGCCGACGCTGCCTGGGTCGGGGACGAGCGCATCGATCATGCCTTCAGCATCGTCGGCATCGGTGTCGTGCCCCGAACGGAGCTCGCAGAGGCCGCCGGGCTGGCCGTCGACGACGGCATCCTGACTGATGCCGACCACCGCACGAGCCACCCATCGGTCTGGGCCGCGGGTGACGTCGCGCGGATCGGTGGCCGCCGGATCGAGCACTGGCACGCCGCCCGCGAGGGCGGTGAGCGCGCCGCCCTGTCCATGCTCGGCCAGCCGTTGCCGCCGCCTCGGGCGCCGTGGGTCTTCAGCGAGGTCGCCGGCGACCTCATCGATGTCGTCGGCTGGGCACCGACCTGGGACGAGACCGTCTCGCTGGGCATCGACGATCGGTTCGCCGTCGCCTACGTTGCCGAAGGCCGCGTGATCCAGCTCGCGATCGTCAACGGAGCGATTCCGGTCGAGGAGGCGCGGGCCTTCGTCGAGCGGCGTCCACCCGCGGGCGAGCTGGACCGGCTCAGGGCGACGGCGGGCGGGTGAGGAAGCCCGATCCGACGCCGGCCAGCAGCAGCGCGAACGCCATGGCACCCAGCCCGAGGATGATGCCGATCAGCCGGTTGTAGGCCCTTCGGGACATCGCGCGTCTACAAGCCCGGGAATTCGACGGTGGTGAAGAACCAGAACGAGCTGGTCAGCCAGACGCCGACGAGGCTCGTGAACACGACGCCGCCGGCCATCGGCAGCGTCCAGCCCGGCAGGCCGCGCGAACGGACCAGGAGCACCTTGGCCGCCAGGGCGCCGAAGAAGAGGGAGCCGAGCAGTCCATGGACGAGGCCGCGCACGTCGACCGCGGCGTCGAACCCGAGGGCCCATAGGCAGTGGTAGGCGACCGGGATGGTCAGCAGGAAGGCGAGCGTGCCGCTGGCACGATGGGCCCGTCCCAGCCAGCGCGGCCCGTGTCGCGCGCCGAGGCGCCCATAGAATTTCGCTGCCGAGAGCACCTGGAAGACGGCGAGGGCGACGGCGGCCGTGGCGAGCCAGACCTTGAGGTTGATTGTGGCCGTGAAGAATAGCGTGACCAGGCTGCGGCCGGTTGGATCGTGGACGGCACCGTAGACGCCCAGCGAGAGCGAAACGATGGCACCGAGCAGCAGCGCCAGCGCCAGCCGGGTTCGATCCGGCCCGGCCGCGACCCCCGATCCCGCCGCCACGGTCACGATGCGACTCTACACCGGGCGGGCTCGCTTCGATGTCCGGGAGACGGCCTTCGGCGCCTATCCACCGCTGTTGGGGGTGGTGGGTGGCCTCATGAAGGCCTCGGCCGGGGTCGGAACCCCGGCCGAGACATCGGCGGATGTCAACGTGCGCGTCGAGCGCGCATCGTCAGTCGATGGGCGCGTACTCGGCGCCAGATCCGCTCCCGACCGTCCCCTCGGGACCGGCAGGTGGTGGGATGGTCAATCCGCCGGGGACCTTCTCGCCGGGCACCCCGTTCACCGATTCGGTGGAGTAGGCGTAAGTCAGGACAGCGAAAGCGACCGCGTCGCTGTTCACGTCCAGCGCATGCAGGGACACGTTCGCGAACGTGTCGCAGGCCAGGTGGTAGCACGGGTCGTATTGCGCACCGACTGTGCCGCCCCAGATCGCAGCCTGCGCGGCGGTCTTCGGGACCTCCGCCCCGGTGAAGAGCCCGCCTGCCGGGATGTCGTTCAGGATGAAGGCTTGGTAGTCACTCCTGCCACTGAACTGGGCATCGTCGTACGGTTCACCGCGCAACGTGTAGAACGACTCGAACAGATCCTCGATCTGGATTGACCCGGCAGGGATTGGCACGCCCGGCGGGGCCGCGAACCCGGACTCGTCGCCGTCGTACGCCATGAAGATGTAGTTGGGCGACCCGATCATGTCGAAGTTGAGGTAGAGCGCGATCCGGTCCTTTTCGGCCTGGCTCAAGCTGGCGACGTATCGCGTTGAGCCGATGAGGCCGGACTCCTCGGCGCCCCACCACGCGAAGCGCAGGGTGTTCTGCGGCTTGTGCTTGCCGATCTGCTCGGCCACCTCCAGGAGGGCGGCGGATCCGCTTCCGTTGTCATTGATCCCGGGGCCACGCTGGACCGAGTCGAGGTGGGCGCCCGCCATCACGACGTTCGCGTTGTTCGTGCCCTGCCGTTCGGCGATCACGTTGACCTGCGGCCGGCTCACGGGAGGATCGACGTCGACGAGTGCCGTCGACCCGGCCTGCGCGAGTGCCTGCCCGTTGGCGTACGAGGCGCCGACGACCGGAATGGTGGCCACTACCGGCGCGAGGGTCCCGACGATCAGGTCCACTCGCGTGGGGTCGTTCCCTTGGTTGAAGATGATGAGCGCCGCGGCCCCCGCCGCCATGGCGTTGGTGGCCTTCAGGGCAAAGCTGCACGCACCTCGCTGGACGAGGGCGATTCCGCCGGTGAAGTCGGCGAAGTCGTCGGGACCGGCCGGATCGGGCACGATCGGTGCGCCGACCGCAGCCTCGGTGAAGTCACCCTGGCATCCGCTGGTTGCCGTCGCCGGGGTGACGAAGTTCACGTCGATCGGCGTCACGGCTGCCGAGACTTCACCGAAGCCCGTCCCGGTGAAAGCCCCCGTCTCGTAGGTGGCAGCGGTCGGCGTGAGCTGTTGGAGCCGAGGCGGTGCGGTGTAGGTGAACGGGAACTCGTGGAGCGAGACCGTCCAGCCCGCTTGCCGGAGCCGGTCGTAGACGTATTGAGCGCTCGCCGTATACCCGCTCTCGCCGGCGTGGCGAGTTCCGCCGTTCGCATCGGCGATCTGCTGGAAGGCGTTCTGGTGCTCTCGGACGCCCTCCAAGGTCACGCATTCGAGAAGCTTGGCGTACGTGTTGTTCGTGCGGTTATCGCACCCCGGCGTCGGTTTGGCTGCCGCGACCGGCATGGCGCCGATCAGCATCGCGATGAGGGCACCGATGACAGCCGCCCTCGATGGTCTGCGCCGAAGGAATACCATGGGATCCTCCTCCTTGGTCATCCTGCGGGCACGCAAGTCGATCGTGCCATGCCCACCTGCCGCCGCATAGGGAACCGACCCAGTACCCTCGGTTGACCCAGCCCGTGTGCTGCAGGACAATGTGAGCAACCCCGACTAAATCGGTCGGGATTCATGCCCGCAACCCCAGTGAGGAACGATGGCCCTTCCGAATCCCGCGCTGACCCAGGTCCCCGGCGGCTACCGGTATGGCTGGAACGACCCCGAGCAGCCCCGGACCACGTTCCCGAAGGGCATCAATTCCGAGATCGTCGCCGAGATCAGCCGGATCAAGGGCGAGCCGGAGTGGATGACGAAGATGCGCCTGAAGGCGTACCGCCACTTCGAGGCTCGACCGATGCCGAAGTGGGGCGCGGACCTCGACGGAATCGACTTCCAGGACATCTACTACTACGTCACCGGGACGGACAAGGCGATGCAGTCCTGGGATGACGTGCCCGACTACATCCGGCGCACGTACGACAAGCTCGGCATCCCCGAGGCGGAGAAGAAGTACCTCGCCGGGGTCGGCGGCCAGTACGACTCCGAGGTCGTCTACCACAACATTCGCGAGGACCTCGAGAAGCAGGGGGTCATCTTCCTCGGGACCGATGAGGCGCTCAAGAGTCATCCCGAGATCTTCCGCGAGTACTTCGGCACGGTGATCCCGGCCAACGACAACAAGCTCGCGGCACTCAACACGGCCGTCTGGAGCGGCGGGAGCTTCATCTACGTGCCGAAGGGCGTCCACGTCGAGCTGCCGCTGCAGGCCTACTTCCGGATCAACACCGAGAACATGGGCCAGTTCGAGCGGACGCTGATCATCGCCGACGAGGGTTCCTCGGTCCATTACGTCGAGGGTTGCACCGCGCCGACGTATACGACCGCCAGCCTGCACAGCGCGGTGGTCGAGATCATCGTCAAGAAGGGCGCCCGCGTCCGTTACACGACGATCCAGAACTGGAGCCACAATGTCTACAACCTCGTCACCAAGCGCGCGGTCGCGTACGAGGACTCGGTGATGGAGTGGGTCGACGGCAACCTCGGCTCGAAGGTGACGATGAAGTACCCGAGCATCTACCTGCTCGGCGAGCGCGCCCACGGCGAGGTGCTCAGCATCGCCTTCGCCGGCGATGGTCAGCACCAGGACGCGGGCGGCAAGATCATCCATGCCGCGCCGAACACCACCTCGCTCATCACCTCGAAGTCGATCAGCAAGGGCACTGGCCGCACCAGCTACCGCGGCCTGATCAAGGTCTACCCCGGCTGCGAGAAGGCGAAGTCGACGGTCCGCTGCGACGCCCTCATCCTCGACGAGGAGGCGCGCTCCGACACGTACCCGTACATGGAGATCGACGAGGAGGACGTCACCATCGGTCACGAGGCGACGGTCTCCAAGGTCGGCAGCGAGCAGCTCTTCTACCTCATGAGCCGCGGCCTGTCCGAGGCGGAGGCGAGCGCGATGATCGTGAACGGCTTCATCGAGCCGATCGTCAAGGAGCTGCCGATGGAGTACGCGGTCGAGATGAACCGCCTCATCCAGCTCCAGATGGAAGGCGCGGTCGGCTGAGCCGATGACGACCGCTACCGCGGAGGCACTCGACGCAGACGCGATCGGGCGTATCGGCGAGCACCTCGGCGAGCCCGAGTGGCTGCGCGCGTCGCGCGCGCGCTGGTGGGAGCGCGCGGAGGCCACTCCGCCACCGACCGGCCAGGAGGAAGAGTGGCGCCGGACGGACCTGGCCGCGCTGCCGCGCGCCGGCCGTCTGCTGGTGGACGTCCCCCGCCTCGAGGTCTCCCTCCCGGCCGCCGCCGCCGAGGCCGGCGTCGTCCTCGCCGACCTCCGCGACGCCGTCCGCGAGCATCCCGAGCTCGTCCGCCGCGCCCTGGGGCAGCTGGACGGCCCGGACTCGCACGCGCACTACTGGGCCCTCGCCCAGGCGGCATGGACCGGCGGGCTCTTCTGCCACGTACCGCGCGGCGTCGTCGTCGACGGCACCCTCGTCGCGCGCACAAGGCTTCCCGAGGCCGGCGGCACGTACCTGCCGGTCAGCCTCGTCGTGACCGAGGAGGACAGCAGCGTCACGCTCCTCGAGCAGACCATCTCGCCTGAAGGCGAGCCCGGCTGGTACGGCGGGATCGTCGAGGTCATCGCCGGCCGCGCGTCGACGGTCCGCTACGCCAACCTCCAGCAGCTGGGGAGCGCGGCCTGGAACATCGGCGCCCAGCGCGTCGACGTCGGGCCGGACGCGCAGGTCACGACCCTCAACGCTGAGATCGGCTCGAAGGTGACGAAGGTCGGCCTCGATGTGGCGATGGCGGGCAAGGGTGGCACCTCGAAGCTGCTCGGCCTGCTGGCCGCCGGCGGCGATCAGCACATCGACATCAACGCGCACCAGGTGCTGGCCGCGGACTACACGACCAGTGACCTGCTGTACCTGTCGGCGCTCTACGACCGCTCGCGCGCCGCCTTCTACGGCGTGACGCGTGTCGAGCACGGGACGAAGCAGACGAGCTCGTACCAGGAGTGCCGCAACCTACTGCTCAGCCCGGAGGCAGGCGCCGAGCCGATCCCGGTGCTCGAGATCAAGGCCAACGACATCCTCCGCTGTGGCCACGGCGCCACGGCCGGCGCGATCGACCCGACGCAGCTGTTCTATGCCCAGTCGCGCGGGCTGGACCCGGTCCAGGCCGAGAGGATGATCGTGCGCGGCTTCTTCGAGCAGGTCGTGCGGCAGATCGGCGACGAGACGATTCGAGAGCACGTGCTTGCGGCGCTCGCGACCCGCATCGGCACCGAGGAGCTGGACGCGGCATGACGGCACTGGAACAAGCCTCGGGGTTCGAGACCGTCGCTCGCGTCGCCGACGTCGAGCCGGGCACCGTCCGAGTCGTCGAGCTCGACGGCCGGTCGCTGTGCGTCGGCCACACCGAGGACGGCGAGTGGGGCGCCATCGACAACGTCTGCACCCACGACGGGGGCACGCTCGGCGAGGGCGAGCTGGACGACACCGCGGTCGAGTGCCCGCGCCACGGCGGCCGCTTCGACCTCTTCACGGGCCGCGTCCTCGCACTTCCGCCGGTTCGACCGGTCCGGGCCTACCCGGCCGAGGTCGTCGGCGACGAGGTCCGCGTGAGGTTCGACGACCGATGAAGATCAGCACCCGCACCGAGTACGGCATCCGCATCCTCGTCACCCTGGCCCGCAGCGAGGGCGAGGACCGCTGCCTCTCGTTGGCGGAGATCGCCAAGCGCGAGAAGCTGCCGCACGCCTACCTCGAGCAGCTCGCCGGCGATCTGCGCCGTGCCGGCCTGGTGACCGCGACACGTGGGCAGTCCGGCGGGTACCGCCTGGCGCGCCCGGCCGCACAGATCGCGATGACCGATGCGGTCCGCGCCCTGGAGGGCCCGATCCTCGAGATGCCATGCGCGGGCGTCGGTGACCTCGAGCATTGCGATCGGCCTCAGCCCTGCAGCGTGCACGAGGTCTTCCAGCGCGTCTACGAGACGCTGTCGCTGTCGCTGGGCGCAACGAGCCTGGCCGAGGTGCTCGCCTCCGCGGGCGGTCCGCCGTATCCGATCGAGGTGCGCCGCCGGCGCATCGCCATGACCTCCGAACGCAGCACGCAGGAAACGCCAACCGCATGACCGATCAACTCGTCATCACCGGGCTCGAGGTGAGCATCGGTGGCAAGAAGATCCTCAAGGGGGTCGACCTGACCGTCGGCCAGGGCGAGGTGCATGCGCTCATGGGCCCGAACGGCTCGGGCAAGACGAGCCTGGCCTACGCCCTGATGGGCCACCCCGACTACGTCGTCGACGCCGGGAGCATCTCCTGGGCAGGCCACGATCTGCTGAAGGGCCCGACCCCCCTCGGCCTGTCACCCGACAAGCGTGCCCGGCTGGGGCTCTTCCTGGCCTTCCAGTATCCGAGCGCGATCCCCGGCGTGACCGTCGCGAGCTTCCTGCGCAACGTCTACAACGCGATCCACCACCCGAAGCCGGCCGACGAGACCGGCGAGACCTCGATCAAATACACAGGCATCCCGCTCGCGAAGTTCCGCAAGCTGATGGAGGAGAAGATGGCGCTCCTCCGCATGGACCCGGGCTTCGCCACGCGCTACGTCAACGAGGGCTTCTCGGGCGGTGAGAAGAAGCGGCTCGAGATGCTCCAGATGGCGGTCCTCAACCCGTCGATGGCCATCCTGGACGAGACCGATTCGGGGCTGGACATCGACGCGCTTCGCGCGGTCGCCGAGGGCATCAACGCCACCATCTCGCCCGAGATGGGGGTGCTGATGATCACGCATTACCAGCGGATGCTGAACTACGTGAAGCCGCAGTTCGTGCACGTACTGCTGGACGGCCGGATCGTGATGAGCGGCGGCGAGGAGCTGAGCCACCAGCTCGAGGCCAACGGCTACGACTGGGTCCGCGATCAGGTTGGCCTGCCGGCAGGCGTCGGCGACGAGGCTTCCGCGCCGGAGCCGGTCGAGGCCCACTAGCCCGCCACATGGCCGTCGAGCCGGCAGGCACGCGGATCCTGGATGGGGCGGCGCTGCGTGCCGACTTCCCGGTATTCGAGCGGCCGACTCGCTCGGGCGAGCCGCTCTCCTACCTCGACTCCGCGTCCTCCGCGCAGAAGCCGCGATCGGTCATCGACGCGATCGCCGACGCCTACGCCCACCACTACGCCAACGTCCATCGCGGCATCTACGAGCTGAGCGCCGACGCCGACGCCCGCTTCGAGGGCGCGCGCAAGGCCCTCGCGGGGTTCATCGGCGCGCCGAGCGACCGCGAGGTCGTCTTCGTTCGCAATGCCACCGAGGCGCTCAACCTCGTCGCCTACAGCTGGGGCCACGCGAACGTCGGTCCGGGCGACGTCGTCATCAGCACCGGCATGGAGCACCACGCCAACCTCGTTCCGTGGCAGCAGCTTGCCGCCGCGACCGGCTCGACGCTCGCCCACGTCGCGATCACCGACGACGGCAGGCTCGACCTCGACGATCTCGATCGGCACCTCGCACGCGGACCGAAGCTCCTGACGCTGTCCCACGTCAGCAACTCGCTGGGCACGATCAACCCGGTCGCCGAGATCGTGGCGCGCGCCCACTCCGCCGGCGCGCTCGTCGTCCTGGACGCCGCGCAGAGCGTGCCCCACATGCCGGTTGACGTCGCCGCGCTGGGGGTCGATTTCGCGGCCCTCTCCGGCCACAAGATGCTCGGCCCGTCGGGGATCGGCGCGCTGTGGGGCCGCCGCGAGCTCCTCGACGCCATGCCTCCATTCCTGACCGGCGGCAGCATGATCACCCGCGTGACCCTCGACACCGCCGAGTGGAACGAAGTGCCATGGAAGTTCGAGGCCGGCACGCCGGCTATCGCGGAGGCGATCGGTCTGGGGGTGGCCGTCGACTACATGGAGCGCATCGGCATGGCCAATGTGCGGGCGCACGAGCGGGTCCTCTTCGATTCCGCCTGGCGCGCGCTCGGCGAGATCGACGGCCTGCGCAGGCTCGGCCCTGGCTCGGCCGACGACCATGCCGGTGTCATCAGCTTCGTCGTCGACGGCATCCATCCGCACGACCTGGCCGAGATCCTCGATCGCCACGGCATCGCCGTTCGCGCCGGCCACCACTGCGCCCAGCCGGTGATGCAGCGCTACGACGTGCCGGCCACCACTCGAGCCAGCTTCAGCGTCTACAACGACCTCGACGACGTCGACCGCCTGACCGATGCCATCCGCGCCGCGCAGCGCATCTTCGGCACCGCCTGAGATGGACAACCTGTACCGGGACTTCATCCTCGAGCACTACCGCGAACCCCACAACCGCGGCGTCCTCGATCCGCACGACCTCCACTTTGCCGACTCGAACCCGACGTGCGGCGACGAGCTGAGCATGACGCTGCGGCTCGAGCCGGCGGGGAAGCGCATCGCCGACGTCGCCTTCGACGGTCGCGGCTGCGCGATCAGCCAGGCATCGGCCTCGATCATGACCGATGAGCTGCGCGGGATGAGCCTGGACGAGGTGCGGGTCATGGATCCGCGCGAGGTGGTCACTGCGCTCGGGGTGCCCATCGGTCCGGCCCGCCTGAAGTGCGCGCTGCTGGGCTACAAGGTCCTCCAGGGCGCCGTCACCGGGGCGGCCGCCAATTGGCCCGACGAGGCCGACCTGCTCGCCGAGGCAGGCAGCGGAGGATCGGCGCCGTGAGCCTCCGAGAAGTGGACGTCGACGAGGGGATCCGGCTTCGCGACGCGGGCAGCACGGTCGTCGACGTGCGCGAGCCGTTCGAGTGGGACGCCGGACACGTCGCCGGCGCGCTGCACATCCCGCTCGCCGAGCTGCCGACGCGGATGGCGACCGACCTGCGCGAGCGATCTTCCCCGATCCTGCTCTACTGCCGCTCCGGCGCTCGGTCCGAGCGCGCGGCGCAGTACCTGGTCTCCAACGGCTACACCGACGTCGTCAACCTCAAGGCGCTGATCTCCGACTGGCCGGAGCGCGGCGGTGCGTGGGAGGAGCCGGCGAAGGTTCTCACCCCCTCACAGGCGCGTCGATACGCGCGCCAGCTGCGCCTGCCCGAGATCGGTCCGGAAGGTCAGCAGCGCCTCGCGAATGCGAGGGTGCTCATCGTCGGGGCCGGAGGGCTCGGCTCTGCTGCCGCGATCTACCTGGCCGCGGCCGGGGTGGGGCGCATCGGTCTCGTCGACGACGATGTGGTGGAGGAGTCGAACCTGCATCGGCAGCCGCTGCACTCGACCGAGCGTATCGGTCTGCCCAAGGTCGACTCGGCGAGTGATGCGCTGCACGGCATCAACCCCGAGACGACGGTGCTCCGCCATGCGGGACGGCTGACACCGGACAACGCCGACCGGCTGATAGCCGGCCACGATCTCGTGATCGACGGCACCGATCGCCTCGATGCCCGCTACGCGATCAACGACGCGGCCGTCCGCCAGCGCGTGCCGCTGGTGCACGGCTCGGTCTACCGCTGGGAGGGCCAGGTCACGACGATCGTTCCCTTCTCCGGACCGTGCTACCGCTGCCTCCATCCCGACGAGCCACCCGAGGAGCTGGCACCGGACTGCGACGTCGCGGGTGTCGTTGGCGTCGTCCCAGGGCTGGTTGGGATGCTCCAGGCAACGGAGGCGCTCAAGCTGATCCTCGGCGCCGGCGAGCCGCTCGTTGGGCGGCTGCTGCTGGTCGACGCGCTGGGGACCCGATTCGAGGAGCTGACAGCGACGCGCGATCCTGCCTGCGCCGCTTGTGGGGCGCCCGAAGCGACCTCGATCGGTCAGTCGCGGGATGCCTCGACGCCCTGAGGCGGCCGGCCTTCGCCTGCCGGCGGAGCTCGCCATGCAGCTGCTCGAGCACGCGACAGGGGAGCTGCCCAACGAGTCATGCGCGTTGCTCGGCGGTGATCCGGTCCGCGGTCACGCCACCAGCGTCCATCCCGCCCGCAATCGGCTGGCGAGCCCGTATCGGTATGACGTCGAGCCGCTCGACCTCGTCCGCATCATCCACCAGCTCGAGGAGGGCGGCGATGCCCTCGTCGCGATCTTCCACTCGCATCCGCGGTCCTCAGCGGTGCCATCGGGGACCGACGTTCGCGAGGCACGCTATCCGGTGGTCCACCTCGTCGCGAGCCTTGGCGACGCCGAGCCGGTGATGCGGGCGTGGACGATCGAGGCAGCCACGGCGCGCGAGGTCTCGCTGACGATCGAGCCATCACCGTCGCGCAGGGGCTCGCGCTCGGCGCTCAGGGTGTCAACGCGCGATGCAGGAATGCGGCCATCTGCTGGCGGGTGACCCGGCCCCCGGGGCAGAAGTTGTTGCCGCCGCAGCCGGTCGTGATGCCGGCGGCGGCGATGCGGTTGATGTTGTCCTCGTGCTCGCTGCCTTCGTCGTCGTCGAAGTAATCGCGCGCGGCGGCCGGTAAGTTCAGCGCGCGGGCCAGGAAGGTCGCCATGTGGCCGCGGCGGACCAGTCCATCTGGGCAGAAGTTATCGCCGATGCAGCCGGTGGTGATGCCGGCGGCGGCGATGCGGTTGATGTTGCTCTCGTGAGCGCTGTTCTCGTCGTCGTCGAAGTGGTCGGCGCCGGCCGGCGGGAGGTCCAGGGCGCGGGACAGGAAGGTGGCCATCTGGCCCCGGCTCACCGAGTCGGTGGGGCAGAAGCGGCTGGCGCCGCAGCCGGTGGTGATCCCGCGCCCGGCGATGAACAGGATGTCGTCGTAGAAGCTCGATGGGCCGACATCGGTGTACGGGCTGGTCAGAGACCACGCCAGGCCATAGGGCTCAGATGTGGCGTCGAAGCGGTCGTGGCGAACCTCGACTCGCATCGTGCCGGTGCCCGAGGCGGTGACGCTGACGGACTCGTACGAGTTGTCCCACGAGAACGACCCCGTCGTCGCGCCGTTCGGCTGCCGCACGACCAGGTCGAGATCCGAGCGCAGGATGTCGCTCTTGCCGAGGTTCGAGACTCCCGCGGTGTGGCTGCTCCACGCGAGCGCCACCCGGACCTTCTGACCCTTCACCACCGGGATGTTGCGGGTCACGACCTGGCCTTCGCTCATCGAGCCGATCGTCCAGCCGCCCCATGGGCCGTTGTCGAGGACCCGGTTCGACCACCGCGCCGACGCGGTCCCGACCCCCTCGTGATCGGCGCTGACGCCACCGCCCGGCATCGGCGTCCGCCGGTTCGCGCCGGCCAGGATGACGGCGCGCGCCCCCTCCGGCCACGTCACCAGGCTCGGCGCACGAGCCAGCAGCTGCGCAGCGATGCCGGCCACGATCGGGCTCGCGATACTCGTGCCGTCGCCGATGGTGCCGTTGGCAGTGCGGACGCTCACGGCGGGGGCCGACAGGTTCGGCTTGTTGAAGTCACCGTGCGGGTTCCACGCGGTCCCATTGGGGTCGCGGTAGCTGGCGCCGTTCGAGCCGAACCACAGCACATCGTCACCGGTGCCGCCTGAATTGCGGTCATTGACGCCGCCCACGGCAAGAACGTTGTAGCCGGTCGCCGGCGACACGACGTTCCAGTGGCCGAAAGTGCCGAAGTTCCCGCTGGCGGCCACGACCAGCCTTCCGTCTTGCCAGCCGATGGAGTCGAAGTAGCGGCGCGCCTCCTCTGCTCCCGTGGCGGTGTCCTGGCCGAAGCTGGCGTTGACGATGTCCGCGTCACCGCCGTTGGGCGACACGGCCCAGTCCGCCGCAGCGATGACTGCGCGATCCGTCGAGAGCCCGGGCGTGTAGCCCCCGGTGCTCGAGCTGACGATGTCCGCACCCGGGGCCACGCCGCGCCAGGTCGAGCTGCGGCTGGCGATCGCGCCGGCCACCCACGTCGGATGGATGTGGGTTGCGATCCTGCCGGTGGTGCTTCGGCGGGAGGCCACCTGCCCCGCCAGGTCGCCGGTGTTCGCGGTGTTGTGGTACTCGACCACCGCCACGCGCACGCCGTTGCCCTGGTCGCCGCTGCCGGTCGTCCAGTTCGCACCGACCGTCGTGCCGGCGGAGGACATGAACGTTCGCCACTCCTGCTCAAGGCCGAGGCTGAGGACCTCCGGCCGTTCGGCCAGCGCCGCCACGCCGGCGGCGGGCACGTCGACGAACACGAGCGGCGCGGACGTGCTGACGTACGCGACGGTGCCACCGAGGGCGGTGACTTCGGCCTCGACGGCGTCGGCCGCAGCCGCGTAGACGGCACGTCGCGCCTCCCAGAGCTCGGCGCGCAGGGACCGGGCCTGCTCGAGCGTCGTCGGGATCGGTCTGCCGGCCAGCCATTCGACCTCCGAATGCGCCTGCTCCACCGCGGCCTCGGCCGCGGTGACGTCGACGTCCACCCAGACAGCCACCCGCAGGACCCTGGCAGGCGCCCGCGCTTGCACGGCGGCGACGAGGGGCGCATCGGCCTTGCGCTCCAGGACGGGCAGGGCGGCCAGGGCCGCCGCTCGGGCGTCGTCCAGCAGCGCGACCGATCCGGTCGTGCCATCGGAGCGCCGGTACGAGCTATGGATCGCGCCGGTGCGCGAGTCGATGAACTTGGCCGCCGACATACCCGCCGCGGCCGTGACGCCGGGATCGGCCGTCACGCCGGGATCGGCCGTGACGGCGGTCTCGCCGACCAGCTGGAAGTCGTTGGGGCTGCCGCCCACGCGACGGCTCAGCTCCTGACGCGCCGAGGTGATCGGGTCGGCGGCGAGGGCCGCGGGTGCGGGTAGCAGCCCGGCCAGGAGCAGGATGGCGATCGACGTCGCCACCCACGCGCGTGTTGGTGCTCGCCTGGCTGCCACCACGTTGCCTCTACCGGAGGTTGGCACGTATGACATTGTCACACGCCGTTGAGGGTCCATGTTGGCACGCGGCCGGACCGGGTCAATGGGCCATCGGTGTAGGCTTGCCGCATGACCACCGGAGCGCCGGCGGCGGGCCTGTTCGCCGCATCGACGCATCGTGCACGCCTGCGGCGGGCAGCGACGGCGGCCGCGGACGGTGGGGTCGATGCCCTGCTCATCACCCCGTCACCTGACTACGCATACCTGCTCGGGTACTCCGCTCCGGCGCTCGAGCGGCTGACCTGCCTGATCGTCCCGGTCGAGGGCGAGCCAGTGCTCGTCCTGCCGCGGCTCGAGGAGCCGCTGGCGCATCACGCACTCGGCGCGCTCGTCGATGACGTCGAGATTGTGGCGTGGGACGAGACCGAAGACCCCATTCGCGCCGTCCAGGCACTCGTGGGACCCGCGCGTCGCGTGGCCGTCCAGGACCAGATGTGGGCCCGCTTCGCGCTCCGGCTGCGCGCCGCCCTGGATCCCGCTGAGCTCGTCCCGGCCGGCTCGACGATGGGGGAGCTGCGAAGGGTGAAGGACGCCGACGAGATCGAGCGGCTGCGATCCGCGGCGGCGGCGGCGGATCGGGCGATGGGCACGATCACCGGCGAGCGCCTCTCGGGGCGCACCGAGGCTGAGGTGAGCCGCCACATCCGCGAGCTGCTCATCGGCGAGGGACACGACGATGCGGGCTTCGCCATCGTTGCCTCCGGACCCAACTCGGCCAGCCCGCATCACGAGGCCGGGCCTCGCACGATCAGTGCCGGGGATGCGGTCGTCCTCGACATCGGCGGGACGAAGGCGGGCTACGCCAGCGACACGTCGCGGACCGCGTTCGTCGGCGAGCCGCCTGCCGACTTTGCGGGCCTCTTCGCCGTCCTGCGCGACGCGCAGGCCGCGGCCTGCGAGGCGGTACGCCCTGGCGTCGCGGCCGCCGAGATCGATGCCGTCGCGCGCGACATCATTACCGAGGCCGGCTACGGCGAGGCGTTCCTGCATCGGACCGGCCACGGCATCGGCATGGAAACCCACGAGGAGCCATACATCGTCGCCTCCAACCCGGAGCCCCTGGTGGCGGGCAACGCCTTCAGCGTCGAGCCAGGGATCTACGTGCGCGACACCTGGGGTGCGCGCATCGAGGACATCGTGATCTGCACCGATGACGGCGGCGAGCGCCTCAATACGACCTCGACCGAGCTCTATCGCGTGGAGTGACCCCGTCGCCGATAGATCGGGCGAAATCCAACACGAGCGGGCGTCATGCCAGATCCTGCTCGATCGGTCGGGCGAGATGCCGCACGAGCGCGCGTTGGGCGAGATCCTGCCCGATTGATCGGGCGCGGAGGCGTTAGCCGTCTACGGACTCGCGGTGCGAGCTGACGAGCGCGGAGAGAACGCTGTCGATCGCGGCGTTGGCCTCGTGGAAGGCGGCGGTCACCTCGGACACGTCAGCGGATCGGCGACGAAGCTGGCCGACGATGGCGTCGAGCACCGGCGAGCGGAAGAAGAGGAAGGCCTCGACCGTCTCGGCAAGGGATAGCCCGGCCTTGGACGCCTCCGCACCGTAGAGGGCCCCCATCTTCTCGGCCTCCTCGAGCAGCAGGCGCCGCTCCGCCCGCTTCGAGGCGGCCACGTACTCCACGACCAGCGAGAAGGTGCGCTGGCCCCAGCGCCGGAAGTCGTCACGCTGCTCGACCGATAGCCGTGCCTGCCAGGGCTGGCCGGCGTACCCGGTCCGCGAGACTCGACGATGGAGCTCGCCGGCCATGGTCTGGGTCGAGTCCGGCAGACGCTCGACCCCGTACCGCGCCCTCCGCGGCGCGTTGATCATCGACTCGAGGCTGGACCGCAGGAAGCGTCGATGCCCGCCCGGAGTCTGGTAGCTCTGGACCTTGCCGGTGTCGGCCCACCGGCGCAGGGTGTCGGGCCCGACGCCGACGAGGCGCGAGGCGGCGCCGAGCGCCAGCCACGGATCGTCGGGATCGGTCGGGGGGTGCTGTGGCACGAGACGGAGGCTACCCGCGCAGGTCCTCGGCGCGCATCGCGCCCAGCTCGGCCCAGAGGTGGACGATGGACGCCATTCCGTCACGCACATTGCGCAGGCTCATCCACTCGTTGGGAGCGTGAAAGTTGCCGGTCGGGTTGGCGAAGCCGACCATCAGGGTCTTGAGGCCGAGGTGCGCGTCGAGCGCGGCGACAACCGGTACCGACCCGCCCGAGCGCTGGAACAGCGGCGGCTTTCCGAAGCCGGCCTCGAGGGCGCGGGCGGCCGGCGCGATGCCCGGATGGTCGAGCGGCGTGATGACCGGGGCACCGCCGTGGATGATCCGGACCTCGACACTGACGGTGGGCGGGGCGATCGACTCGAGGTGTGCCTGCACAGACCGCTCGATCTCGCGGTAGTCCTGCTCGGGAACGAGGCGGGTCGAGAACTTCGCGGCGGCCCAGGCCGGGATGATCGTCTTGGCGCCCTCGCCGGTGTACCCGCCCCAGATGCCATTGATGTCGAAGGTCGGGCGCGCGGAGAGGCGCTCCTTGAGCGTATATCCCGGCTCGCCGACCATCGCGGCGGGGACGTCGGTCTCTATCCGCCATGCGCGCTCGTCGAACGGCAGGGCGGCGTAGGCGGCGTGCTCCTCATCGGTCAGGTCGCGGACGCGATCGTAGAAGCCGGGGACGGTGAAGCGGCCGTCCGCATCGGTCAGGGAAGCGAGCATGCGGACGAGCACGTTGACCGGGTTGTCGACCCCGCCGCCGTACTGGCCGGAGTGCACGTCCTGGCGCGGGCCGTGGACGCGCACCTCCCAGTAGGCAATCCCGCGCAGGCCATAGCCGATGGCGGGCGTGCCATCGTCGTCGAACGTGTCGCCGTCGGACACGACGCAGACGTCGGCCTTCAGCAGGTCGCCGTGCTCGGCAATGAACGCCTCGACCGGCTCCGAACCGACCTCCTCGTCGCCCTCGAAGAAGAAGCGCAGGTTGAGCGGCAGACGACCCGCCGCGGCCATCCAGGCCTCGACGGCCTTGAGGTGCATGAACAGCTGGCCCTTGTCGTCGCCCGCGCCGCGGGCGTAGATCCGATCGTCCTCGTGGCGGGGCTCGAACGGCGGGCGGATCCACTCGTCGAGCGGGTCGGTTGGCTGGACGTCGTAATGGCAGTAGACGACCACCGTCGGCGCGGCGGGCCCGGCCTTCATCCATTCCGCGGTGACGATCGGGTGGTGGGCCGTCTCGTGGAGGGTGGCGCGCTCGATGCCCAGCCGCGTCAGCTCGTCGACGATCCACTGGGCGGTGCGCCGGACCTCGCCGGCACGTTCGGGATCCGCGCTGACGCTCTGGATCGAGAGGAACTCGTCGAGCTGCGCGAGATGCTCGGCATCGTGCTCGCGGAGGTAGGCGATCGCGCCGGCGGGGGCCGCGGCGGGATCGGCATCGGTCTGGCTCGTCATTGGCCGATGATAGGGGCATCGGACCGATGCAACCTCGCCGGCTTCCCCGACGTCCCGGGCGCATGCTCCGAATCGTTCGGGCGCTTGCCGCCCTGAGCATGGCGCTCACGCTGAGCTCGGTCCCCCTTGCGACGGTCAGCGCCTGCAGCTGCGCGATGACCGCGCTCCCGGACGCGATCCGCGCGGCTGACGTCGCGATCGTCGGCTCGACGCTGAGCACGACGGAGGCCGGCAAGGACGAGATCGGCGAGCGGGTGCTGACGACATGGACGGTGGAACGCTCGCGCGACCCCATGGATGGCTCGCGAATCGGGATCGAGAGCTGGCGCGACAGCGGGGCGAACTGCGGGATCAGCTTTGCCGACGGCGAGCGCTGGCTGGTCCTGGCCTACAGCGAGGTCGGCGCGCTCACCACGAACGGCTGCCTGCAGAATCGGCGTCTCGACGGCGGCGATCTCGAGGCGGAGGCCGCGATCGCCGAGCTGCTCACCGAGGTCCCCAGCGCGGAGGAACCAGCCGCGGCCCCTGGCGAGATTCCGGCTCCGATCATCGGCATCGCCCTGGCTGCCATCGTCGTCGTCGCGGCGAGCGTCATCGCCTTTCGCCGTGAACGGTCCTAGGTGAAGACGCCGACCACGAACCCGGCGAAGAGGACGAGCGCGACTCCCGGCACGAGGCTCCCGACGCGGAGCGACAGCGGCCAGTTCGGACCCCCCGCGAAGGCGTAGATCGGGATCGAGATCGGGAAGACGACCACGGCCGCGGACCACGCGATCCTGCCGCGGGCGTCGAGGTCGGACCGGTCCTGCACGTCGAGCCAGTAGGCCGCGATCATCAGGAAGCCGCCAACGGCGAACACGACGAACAGGGTCCAGACGAACGGGAGCATGCGAGGCCGATGCTAGCGCCCGCCGCTGCGGCGTCGCGCGACGTCCTCCGCGCCGTTGAGCAGGTCGGTCAAGAAGGTGAGCGGCCGGCGTCTCGGGAGCCGCGGCTCGGAGTCCGGCAGCAGGCCCTGGATCCGCTCCCGAATGCGGGCCTCCAATGCGGCGCGGGCCTCGCGTCCGCGGACGGCATCGGTCTCGATGGGTTCGCCGAAGCGGACCTCGATGTGCCTGCGGAACCAGAGGTCGGTGCTGCCGACGATCGCGCACGGCACGACCGGAACGCCCGAGGTGGCGGCGAAGGCGGCGGCGCCGTCCTCGAACGGCAGCAGGTCGCTCTCGGAGAAGCCGATTCGGCCCTCGGCGAAGATGCCCAGGACGCCATCGGCCTCGAAGACGCGCCGAACGGCGCGGACCGCCGAGGTGAGCGTCGTCTTCTCCGGGTTGTAGGGGATGACCCCGCCGAAGTAGGCCAGCAATCGGTTTTTGAAGCCGCGGCTGAAGTCCGCCTCGCGCGGGCCGAACCAGGTGATCCGCGGCTCGATCGGGGCGACCGAGAGCACGAGCATGGGGTCGAAGCCGTTGTGGTGGTTCGCGACGAGCTGGAACGGCGGCGCGGGCCAGTGCTCGAGGCCGGTGACGCGGACGTCGAAGAGGAGCCCCATGACGGTGCGGTTCAGGAGCCACAGGAAGCGATATCGCGGCGTGACCGCCACGCTCAGCTCTCGCGGGCCGGTGCGCTTCGCACGCTCGCCGGCCGTATCCATCAGGCGCTCGTCGGTGCGGTCGTGGCCACGCCCGGCTCGGGCTCGGTGCCGCCGGCCGGCTCCTCCAGTTCACGGCGACGGGCGTCGACGCGCAGGAGCGCGAGGCCGGAGCCGACGAGGAAGATGACCGCCACGATCATCGTCGCGCGGGCGCCGAGCGGCTCGCCGAGCATGCGGCCCAGGAGGTCGAGCGCCAACGGGCCGGCGATGATGAGGAACACCGGCTCGGCCATCGCGGTGCCCGCGTTGAGGATGCCCATGTAGCGCCCAGAGGTGTGCTTCGGAATGACATCGGTCATCAGCGCCCAGTCGACCGACAGAAAGGCGCCCATCCCGATGCCGAACGGGACGAACGAGGCGATCGCGAATTCCGGCGTCGGCGCCAGCGCCACGCCGAGCAGGCCGATCCCCGCGATCACCGCCGCGGCCCAGATCACCGGTTTGCGCCCGACGCGGTCGGAGATCCGGGCGCCGGGGATCGCCGCGATGGCGGTCATCACGCCGACGATGGCGGTGCCGATGAAGACCGTGTCGGCCGCGTCGCCCCGACTCATGCCGTGCGCGCGCTGGAAGTACGGCAGCGCCAGCGAGGTCGCGGCGTAGGCACCGAGGAAGAGGAGACGCACGACGAGCAGCCACAGCACGCTCGACTCGCGCAGGATGTCGGTCGCCCAAGCCGATCGAGCGACGCCGAGCCACGATTGCGTGCGTCGTGGAGCCGCCGTTCCCTCGTGGACGGTGGAGACGAGGATGAGCATCGTGACCACCTCGACTACGCCGAGCGCCAGCGTGGCGAGGAACAGGTTGCCGCTGTTGACCCCGAAGGTCGCGATGCCGACGCCGGCAATCGTGCCGAGGACGATCATCGTCCCCATCAGCCCGCTCGCCAGGCCGACCTGTCGCTTCGGCACGAGGTCCGGCACGTAGCCCTGGAACGGCCCCTGGGCAAAGTTCGAGCTGAGCTGGAGCAGGAAGTAGAACGCGACGAGCGCGAGGTATGTCTGCGAGGTGGCGATCCCGAAGAGGAAGACGACGTCGAGCAGCGCGCCGACGAAGATGTACGGCTTGCGGCGGCCCCAGCGCGTCACCGTGTAGTCGCTGATCATGCCGACCGTGGGCTGGATGGCGATCGGTGCGATCACGCCCACGGTAACGAGGATTGCCAGGAGAACGCCAAGGTTCTCGGCCCCGCCGGGCTGGTCCTCGATCATCGCCGGCAGGATGATCTTGTTCAGCCCGCCCCAGATGATGACGATCCCGAACCAGTAGACCGACAGCGTCACCAGCTGCCAGAGCGGAAGGGGGCGCTTGAGATCGGGATGCTGCGGCGCGGTCATCGTGGGCGACAGTATCCACGGCCGGGACTGCGGGACGAATGCGGGATCGGCAGGTCCGCTACGCTCCGCCCTCGATGCCGACCGTCGACCGGAATGACCGCGGCGAGGTCTTCCGCCACCCCGACATCCGCCGCTACCTCGTTGCCCGCTTCGTCGTCGCCACTGCGACCCAGGTCCAGACGGTGGCCGTCGGGTGGCAGGTCTTCACGACGACCGGCGATCCGTTCGACCTCGGCCTCGTGGCGCTGTCACAGTTCCTGCCGTTCATCCTGCTCATCCTGCCTGCCGGCCACGTCGCGGACCGATACGACCGCCGCCGCATCCAGCTCGCCACCTACGTCCTCCTGGCGGCGTGCTCGCTGGCGCTGCTCGCGCTGACGCTGGGAGGGGTCACCGACCTCGCGCCGATCTTTGCGGTGATGGCGGTCTTCGGGGTGGCGCGCGCCTTCGGGCAGCCGACGGGACAGGCGCTCCTGCCGAACCTGGCGCCGATCGAGCTGTTCCCGAGGGCGGTGGCCGTCAACTCGTCGCTGTGGCAGATCGCCACGATCGCCGGCCCGGCGATCGGCGGCGCGCTCGTGCTGCTCGGCGTCGAGGTCGCCTACGCCCTGTCGCTCGTCCTCCTGCTGGCCGGCGTGGTGCTCGTCTCTGGGCTGCGCGGTGGGGGGCGTGACGACCGCGCGAGCGAGCCCGTCTCGTGGACGACGCTCCTCTCGGGCGTGAACTTCGTCCGGTCGCGCCCAATCGTGCTCGGCTCGATCTCGCTCGACCTGTTCGCCGTCCTCTTTGGTGGCGCCACGGCGCTGCTGCCGTTCTACGCCGGCGAGATTCTCGCCGTCGGCCCGGCGGGGCTTGGCGTCATGCGAGCGGCGCCGGCGGTCGGCGCGGCGGCTCTCGGCGCAGCGGTCGCGGTCTGGCCGATCCGCCGGCGCGTCGGCGGCTGGATGTTCGGCGGCGTCGCCGCGTTCGGGGTAGCGACCATCGTCTTCGGGCTCTCGACGAGCCTGGCGCTCAGCCTCGTCGCGCTCGTGGTCATGGGCGCCGGTGACATGGTCAGCGTCTACATCCGACACCTCCTCGTGCAGCTCGAGACGCCCGACGAGATCCGCGGCCGCGTGAGCGCGGTGAACAGCGTCTTCATCGGTGCGTCGAACGAGCTCGGCGAGTTTGAGTCGGGCGTGACCGCGTCGTGGTGGGGCACGGTGCCGGCGGTCGTCGTCGGGGGCGTGGCGACGCTGGTGGTCACCGGCGTCTGGATGCGCCTCTTCCCCGTCCTGCGCGACCTCGACACCTTCCCGGATGCCGCCGAACCGGAGCCGGCGGCATCGGCGCTAGAATCGGCCGGGTGATCGACCCCGTCGCCTTCGAGATCGGTCCGCTCCAGGTCCACTGGTACGGCATCTTCATCGCCGCCGCGGCGCTGGCCGGCACGCTGCTCGCCACGCGAGTGGCGCGCTGGCTGAACGAGGATCCCGACCACGCGTGGTCGATGCTCCTGCTGGTGATGATCTTCGCGATCGTCGGCGCTCGGCTCTACCACGTCGTCCACCTCTGGGATCACTACAGCACGAGCCCGGTCGAGATCCCGCAGATCTGGAACGGCGGCCTCGGGATTCCCGGCGGCATCGCGGGAGGGGCGCTCGGCGTCTTCGTCTACACCCGCTTGCGGGGGCTCAGCACGGCGCGCTGGATGGACATCGCCGCGCCGGCACTCCTGTTGGGCCAGGCGATCGGCCGCCTCGGCAACTTCGTGAACCAGGAGCTGTACGGGCCGCCGACCACGCTGTGTGGCGTCGAGTTCCCGCCGTGCCTGCCGTGGGGCATCCAGATCGACGAGTTCCACCGCGCCGAGACGGGCTGGGACGCGCTCGCCTATCCGGTCGAGACGACCGCATTCGTGCCGCTGTTCGCCTACGAGGCGATCCTCAACCTCATCGGCATGGCCGTCCTGCTGTTCGTCATCCGCCGCTTCGGCCCGCGCCTCTTCGCCGGAGATGCGGTGCTCATGTACATCATGTGGTACGGCGCCGTCCGCACCATGCTGGAGACGTATCGCGTCAACAACTGGACGATCCTCGGGCTGCCGACGGCAATGTGGCTGGGCATCATCGGCTTCGTGCTTGCGCTCGCATGGCTGATCATTCGCCACCGGCGTGGATGGGGCTCACCAATGATCAGGCCCGCGGACGAGCCACAGACCGATGCGCCCGCGCCGCAGGCGCAGGCGGAGCCCTCCGCTGGCTGACCCGCCGGGCATCCTGCCCGATGTCACCGCCGCCGTGGGTGACACGCCGCTCGTTGCGCTCGATCGACTGGGCGCCGACGTCCGGCCGCGACTGGTGGCAAAACTCGAGCACATGAACCCGGGCGGTTCGGTCAAGGACCGCATCGCGCTGCCGATGATCGAGGCTGCCGAGCGGGCCGGGCTGCTCCAGCCCGGCGGGGTGATCATCGAGCCGACGTCGGGCAACACGGGCGTTGGGCTGGCGCAGGCGGCCGCGGTAAAGGGGTATCGCTGCATCTTCGTCATGGCCGACAAGCAGTCGGAGGAGAAGCGGGCCCTGCTGCGTGCCTACGGCGCCGAAATCGTGGTCTGCCCCACCGACGTCGACCCGGACGACGAGCGCTCGTACTACAGGGTCTCCGACCGGCTCGCGCGCGAGATGCCGGGCGCGTGGAAGCCGGACCAGTACTCGAACCCCGCGAATCCAACGGCTCACTACGAGACGACCGGGCCGGAGATCTGGGAGGCAACCGAGGGGCGTGTCACGCACTTCGTGGTCGCGCTCGGCACCGGCGGCACGATCTCCGGAGCGGGGAAGTTCCTGAAGGAACGGCAGCCGTCGGTGGTCATCGTCGGGGCCGATCCCGCCGGGTCGATCTACTCCGGTGCCACGCCACATGCCTACCTGACCGAGGGGATCGGTGAGGACTTCTGGCCGGAGACCTACGACGCCGGCATCTGCGACGTCGTCGTCCGCGTCAGCGACCGCGACTCGATGCTCACCGCCCGGGCCGCCACGGCGCGGGAGGGAATCCTGGTGGGCGAGTCCGGGGGGACCGTGCTGTGGGCCGCGCTCCAGGTCGCGCGCCAGCTCGACGATCCCGATGCGCTGTTCGTGGTGCTGCTGCCCGACTCGGGACGGAACTACGTCGGGAAGCTCTACAACGACGATTGGCTCCGCTCGCGGGGCCTGCTCGGCGCCGACGAGCGAGTTGCCGACTACGACTGGCGCACAACGAGCCCCGACGTCGTGCTGCGCGGCTCGGAGATCCCGAAGCCCGGCTAGCCCTCCTCCTCACCGATCGCCAGGCCGCGAGCTCGCGCCGCCGTGGCCGCGGCGGTGCGCCGCTGGACACCGAGCTTCGCCAGGATCGCCGACACGTGGTGGCTGGCCGTCTTCGGCGTGACGACGAGTCGGTCGGCGATTTCGCGGTCGGTGAGGCCGAGAGCGAGCAGCTCGAGCACCTCCGCCTCACGTGCGGTGAGGCCAGACGGCGACCGTGCCGTGCTGGCGCGGGGACCTCGCGGGATGGCCGTCGCGCCGAGCGACCGCAGGCGGCGGCGGACCCGCGTCGCCAGCGGCTCGCCTCCGAGCGAGATCAGCCGGTCGAGAGCCTCGCGCAGCGCCGGCTCCTCGTCGGTGTCGGCGAGCGCCCACGCCCGCTCGTACGGGCAGCCGATGGCCTCCCATGCCTCGGCCGCCGCGTGGTGATCGCCGGCAAGGGTGGCCGCGAACGGGGCGGCCGCGCCGGTCGCGTCGATCGGACCGCGTCCGAGCCGATCTAGCCAGAACGCCAGCTCGCCGATCGCCCATGGCAGCCGGAGCCGTCGCGCGTCGTCCAGCACGGCGCCGAGCTGGCCGGCGACCCTCTCCGTCTCGTCGGCAGACCAATCTTCCAGCCACGCCGCCTCGGCGATGCCCGCGATTGCCGGCCAGGTCCGTTGCAGGTCGTTCGTGCGCTGAGCGATGGCCCAAGCCTCCTCGAGCGGGCCGCGCGCATCCGGCTGGCCCCGGCGTGCTCGCACGCGGCCGCGCACGACGAGCGCGACCATCGGCGAGATGGGCGAGGACGCCGTGTCGCCGATGGCGTCCGCGGCGATGGCCTCCGCCTCGGCCCAACGGCCCTGCTCGAACCGGATGCGGCCCAGCCATGCCAGCGCGTATCGCCCCGCATAGTCGAAGTCGTGGGCGGCCGCATACGCGATCGCCCGCTCCAGGGCGGTGGCGCCGACGTCGTACCGGCGGATCTCGCCGAGCGCCGATCCAGTGTTCGAGTGGGCACCGACGACGCTGCGGCGGTCGCCGAGCTCCTCGGCGACGCTGCCCGACCGCCCGAGGTCGTCGACACCTCCGAGGTCCTCGAAGCCGACGATCCGTGCCGAGCCGAGCGCGTTGTAGGCCAGCGGGATCGCCGCACGAGCATTGGTGGAGGCGGCGACGTCGATGGCTCGCTGCGCCCGGGCCACCGCGTCCGACGATCGGCGGGCAAGCATGGCGAGGTACGCGGCCAGCGCGAGTGCTTCTGCGACGCGTCCGTCACCCGACGCAAGTTCCGCGGTCTCCAATGCCGCGACGGTCGCGTCGATGAGTGCATAGGCCTCGGCCGAGCGGCCCGCGGTCCACAGGGCGCGCGCGAGCTGCGCGCGCCCAGACCAGAGCGCAACCTCGTCCTCGCCACGCTCGAGCAGCTCGGTGGCGCGCTCCCAAGCCTCGACAGCTCGGGCAGGCTGGTCGACGGCGACGAGAGCCTCGGCGTACCCAGCCAGCAGAGACGACGCATCGCTGGGGGGCAGCAGATCGAGGTGCTTGGCTGCATCGGCGTAGTGCTCCACCGCCTCTCGATGCGCGCTGGCGCTCATCGCGGCCTCCGCCGCCGCTCGTGACCAATGCAGCTGCACATCCCGATCACCGACCGCCGCGGCGTGATGCGCCAGCCTTGCCGGATCGGTACCCGGATCGGCCTCGAGGGCTCCCAGCATTTCGCGATGGAGCTCGCGGGCGCGGTCAGGCGGCAGGCTGGCCTCGACGGCCAGGCGGGCAAGCTCGTGGCGGAACCGCAGGCCGCGCCCGTCGTCGATCAGAACCGCTGCGCGCAGAGCGTCGTCGACCGCCCGGTCCTCGATGCCGAGGGCTCGCAGCAGACCTCGACCCATGCTGCCCGGCTCGACCGACACAGCCTCCAGCAAGTCGCGCGCGCCCGCCGGAAGTCGCCGAACGCGGGTCAGCACCGCATCGCGAACGCTTGGCGGCACGGCAGCCCCCGGTTGCGCGAGCACCTCGGTCACGTAGAACGGGTTGCCGCCGGTCGCCCGGTGCAGCTCGGTCGGATCGACCGCGTGGCCCGATGCCAGCTGCGCCACGCCGTCCACCGACAGCGGCTCGAGCCGCAGACGGACCATCCCGCTGGTCGCCAAATCGCCGAGGACTGCGCGGAGCGGGTGATCGGCGCCAACCTCGTCATCTCGAAACGAGCCGAGGAGGAGCGACCGCGTCCCGGCGATCCGCCGCCCAGCGAAGCGCAGCAGGTCGAGCGTCGCCTCGTCCGCCCAGTGCAGGTCCTCCATGACCGCCACGGTGGGCGTGCCCAGATCGGACAGGAACGCATCGAACACGTCGTGGATCGGCGCGCCGGCGGCCAGGCGCTCAGCCGTTGCGGTGGCACCGCGGCGGGCCATGTCCACGAGGGGTCCCAGCGGCCGCGGGGTGGCGAGAGCGTCGCAGGCGCCCCACAGCACCCGAACGCCGGAGTCCGGCCTCCCAGCCCCGGCGCGCAGGGCCGACGTCTTGCCTACCCCCGACTCGCCCTCCAGGACGACGACACGACCTCCACCTGCCGCTGCCGCCTGCGCCGCTTCACGCAGCTCGCGCAGCAGTTGGTCACGCTCGAGGAGCTCCACGAGCCGAGTGTAAGCCGCGCTCCGAGGGCGTCGGTCAGTCGGGCGGCATCCAGCGGTCGCGCCCGGCCACGTCGGCGTCGGAATAGACACACCCCGAGTGGGCGACGCGGCCGTCGTCCGACGTCATCCAGGCGTGGTCGGGCTCGATCGGATCTCCGCAGATGGCGCAGGTGCGGACCTCGTCGGCGGTCACCCGGTGACGATACGCCGCGCGCGACCCGAGCACCAGAGCGTGCACGAACGCCGGATGCGAGGCACCCGGCGTTCGGCGAGAGGGAGTGTCGTCGGGCTATCGGGACCGGCGCCTGACGCTCAGCCCGATCCCCGACGCCGCGGCCAGGGACGCCAGGGCGGCGGCCATGACGATCGCGATCGGTGGAATCGATGGCGCGTTGGTGAGTGCCGTGTTCGGCATGGCTGCGGCGCAGCTGACGTCGGGGTTGAAGTTCGCGAACGTCCCGTCTGCGTTGTCGCGCCAGATCCACGCGTGGAGCGCGTAGAAGGCGGGCAGCTCGTATCGGTTTGGCTCCTCCACGAGCATGAACATCTCGTCGAACAGCATTGGTGCCATGTCGTTGGCCTCGTCCCAGGCCTCGGCGAAGACAACGTACTCGACCGCCACCAGCTCCAGCCCGCCGTCGGCGGTCGGCTCGTACACGAGCGCCTCTGGCGTGGCGGGATCGAGGTCGCTGTCACCGACCAGGTCGCCGTTGATGTAGTGCAGGCCCATCGCTCCGGGGCCGTCGAGATTGGCGATGCACTCGTGCAGCGGTCCCTCGGGCGGCAGCCCATAGCCGGCCGCCTCGGCGGCCGCGACGTCAACGAATGCCTCGGTTCCCGCGCGTGCCGCCGCGAGCTCCTCTTCGGCCTGCGCCGCGACGGCGGCCGGGAGGGCAAGCGCCACGAGCAGGGTTGCGGCCAGTGCAGCCGCGCGCATCGGTCTCATCAGTCGCCCTCCACCACCGGGAAGATCTCGTCGGCCACGAGCCCGTGCGCCTCGCGGTGCACGGTGTTGGCGGCCTCGGAGTCCGGTGCGTCGACCAGGCAGAAGATCTTGCCGCTCCCCTCGTCAACCCAGTACCGCAGATAGCGGACGCCATAGGTGTCCTGGGTCTGAAGGTCGGCCATGTGGGCCTGGGCCACATCCTTGACGCCAACCCCGCCCTCGATGCTGTGGATGTCCATGAAAAGTGCCATGCGCTTCCTCCTTTCGTTCCCGAGGATCGGGGGAGCTCGACGCGCGGCGCATCGGGCACACTGCCCAGGTTGGGAAGGGGCCATACCCATCTTTAGGCTCGGGTGGCCGGGCTGACGCGGTGGGGACCGCGGAGTAGAGTTGCGGTCCTCACACGGAGGCAAATCCCAACGCCATGACACAGCTTGCGCAGCCGGCGTCCGAGCAAGAGTCGGCAGGCACGGAACGCGTCAACCACTGGATCGACGGCGCCAGGGTAGCGGGCGCGAGCGGTCGCAGCGGCCCGGTCTTCAACCCGGCCACCGGCAAGGTCGCACGCGAGGTCGACTTTGCCTCGGTCGAGGAGGTCGACGCGGCGGTCGCCACCGCGAAGGCGGCCTTTCCGGCATGGCGGGCCACGAGCATCAGCCGCCGCACCGAGATCCTGTTCCGCATCCGCAACTTCGTCGAGCAGCATCGCGAAGAGATCGCGGCGCACCTGACGCGCGAGCACGGGAAGGTCCGGACCGATGCACTTGGCGAGGTCGCGCGTGGCCTCGAGAACCTCGAGTTCGCGACCGGCATCCCGCACCTGCTCAAGGGCGGCTTCAGCGAGCAGGTCAGCAGCGGCATCGATGTCTACCAGATCCGCCAGCCGCTCGGCGTGGTGGCCGGCATCACGCCCTTCAACTTCCCGGCCATGGTGCCGATGTGGATGTTCGCGAACGCCATCGCCTGCGGAAACACCTTCGTCCTGAAGCCATCCGAGAAGGACCCGTCCGCATCGGTCTATCTCGGTGAGCTGCTGAAGGAGGCCGGGCTGCCAGACGGCGTCTTCAACGTCATCCACGGTGACCGTGTGGCGGTGGACAGGATCCTCGAGCACCCCGACATCGCCGCCGTCAGCTTCGTCGGCTCGACGCCGGTCGCGCGCCACATCTACGAGACCGGCACGGCCAACGGCAAGCGCGTGCAGGCCCTGGGTGGGGCCAAGAACCACATGATTGTGCTGCCCGACGCGGACATCGAGATGGCGGCCGATGCCGCCGTCTCCGCCGCCTACGGCTCCGCCGGCGAGCGCTGCATGGCCATCTCCGTCGTCGTGGCGGTCGGCGACGTAGCCGATCCCCTCGTCGATGCCATCGAGCGGCGCCTCCCGAAGATCCAGGTCGGCCCGGGCAACGAGGAGGGCTCGGAGATGGGCCCACTCATCACGAAAGAGCACCGCGACAAGGTCGCCTCCTACCTCGAAAGCGGGGTCTCCCAGGGCGCCACCCTTCGCGCGGATGGTCGCCAGCATGTCCTCTACAACGAGTCGGAGGGCTTCTTCCTCGGCGTCTCGCTGCTCGACAACGTCACCCCCGAGATGGAGTGCTACCGCAACGAGATCTTCGGCCCGGTGCTGGAGGTCGTACGCGCCCCGGACTACCCGTCGGCATTGGAGATCGTGAACGACAACCAGTACGGCAACGGGACCGCGATCTTCACCCGCGACGGCGGCGCAGCACGCCAGTACCAGTTCGACGTGAACGTCGGCATGGTCGGCATCAACGTGCCGATCCCCGTGCCGGTCGCCTACTACAGCTTCGGCGGCTGGAAGGCGTCGCTGTTCGGCGACCTGCACATGTACGGGCCCGAGGGCATCGCCTTCTACACGCGCGGCAAGGTCGTCACGGCCCGCTGGCCCGACCCGCGCACCAGCTCGGTCGATCTCGGGTTCCCGCGAACGCGCTGACGCGGCCCAATCCCTGACGGAGGATGTTCATGGCCCAGCGCATCGCCGCATTGATCCACCTCGTCGCCGCGTGGCTGCTCGTCGTCGGGCTGCTCGTGCAGGTCTTCCTGGCCGGAATGGGCATCTTCGACGACGCAAGCTCGTTCGCCACGCATCGTGACTTCGGCCATCTCCTCGAGATCCTGCCGGTCATCCTGCTCGTGACCGCAATCGTCGCCGGTTACGGACGGTGGCGCGCGCTCGCCGGAGTGGGGCTGCTGGCGCTGCTGTTCCTGCAGACCATCCTCGTCATCCAGCGTGACTCGGCACCGGTGGTGGCGGCGCTCCACCCGGTGAACGGGTTCCTCCTGCTGCTCGCGGCGGCGATCGTCGCAATGGACTCGATGCGGCTGTGGCGGACGAGCGGAACGGCAGCTGGCGACGTGACGACGGATCCCGAGCGCGCGACCGGCTGACGCCAGTTCCGCGGCGGTCAGGCGGTGGTCGGGTTTGCCGACCTCGTCAGCTCGAAGACGCGGCCGCTGACGGCGCCCGCATCGGCGTAGGTCTCGGAGTGGCTCGTGCCCTCCGACGGATCCAGCCCGAGGAGGTCGAGCGCCGGATCAGTCAACAGTGCGTAGCCGCGAAGGCCCGTCTCGTCTGTCACGCGGTTCTTCAACAGCCGGTGCGCGAGGTTCACCGCCGGTCCCGCCAGGTGCGTTCGGGTCGGCAGCTGCTGTACGACGAAGGTACCGGCGTGAATGATGAACTTCAGCTCGAGCGTTGGGAGGAGGATGCACGCACTGCATTCGTGAGATTGCATGCGCTGCTGTTCCGCGATCCGCGTGTGGTACGAGGCATAGGTCGAAGTGATGGTGCCGATCACCTCGTGACCGTGCTTCGTCACCGCGTCGGCATCGGCCACGGCGAACACCGCGTCGCCCTCCGTCTGGACGGGCGTGAACGTCGGCTGCAGGCCATCACCGACGACGTCGAGCAAGGTGATCATGAAGTCATACGCCGGCGGAACCGGCACGACGCCGGCCGCGATGTCGGGATGCGCCTCGGCGACGCGCTCGAGGAACGACGTATAGCCGCTGATATCGGCCAGCAGGAGGAGGCCGGTCGCGAAGCGGGGTTCGGCGCGCTCGGGCATCAGCGCGATCATCCCACCCGCCGCAAGCCGCCAGCTCCCGGAAAGGGTTGCCGGGCCGCACCAGCGCGCTGGCTGGACAGTCAATCGGGAGTTGACATTCGCTACAGTTGAGGTTCGTGGTGCCCGCTGGCGCGTCGAGCTGCGCCTTGGGACCCCGTGTGTGCCCGAGAAACCACCGAGCACTGACGGAGAGGGAGAGACACCGACCATGTCCCATCACCGGCGCGCCGGGCGCGGCTTCGCGCTCGGCTTCATCGTGGTTCTCGTCTTCACGGCGATGGTGCCGATGACGGCGCTGGCGAAGAAGCCTACCGAACCGCGCCTGGGTCTCCACGACGAGCAGCTCCTGGCGAAGGCGGAGGTCGAAGGCCGCCAGAGGGTCACGATCCTGGTGGCCGCCAGGGGCGGCGCCGCAGCGCAGGCAGAAGCCGCGATCGCGGCAGCCGGCGGGACCGTTCGCTATCGCGATGCCGAGCTCGGATACCTCCGGGCGGACGTACCGACGGGCAAGGTGAAGGGCATCGCCGCGGCGGCCAGCGTCCGAGCCGTCGACCTCGACGAGATCGTGCCGCTCCCCGATCCGCAGCCGGAGGGAGTAGCCGCCGCCGTCAATCGGCCGCCGCCCGACGCAACGACCCCGCGGGCGAACCCGTATATGCCAATCCAGGACACCGGTGTCGCCGCATTCCTGGATGCGCATCCCGAGTGGGACGGCCGGGGCGTCACGATCGGCATCGTCGACTCGGGCATCTCGCTCGACCATCCCAGTCTGACTACGACCAGCACCGGTGAGCGCAAGATCATTGACTGGGTCACGGGCACCGATCCGCTGACCGACTCCGACCCGACCTGGGTGAACATGTCGGCCCAGGTGAATGGCGCGACGTTCACGTTCCAGTCGGTGTCCTACACGGCCCCGGCTGCCGGCTCCTACCGGATCGGCCTCTTCAACGAGCGCGACTCCAGGCTCGGAGGCGAGGTCGGCAACGACGTCAACCGCGACGGCAATCCGGCCGGCAGCAGTGGGATCTTCGCCGTCCTCTGGAAGACCGGCTCCAACCAGGTCTGGGTGGACGCCAACCAGAACCGCAGCTTCGCCGATGAGCCGGCCATGACCGACTACAAGAAGAAGTTCGACGTCGGCTACTTCGGCACCGACAACCCCGCCACGCCGATCGCCGAGCGGATGCCGTTCGTGGTCCAGACCGACGGCAAGAACAAGTTCGTCAACATCGGCATCGTGTCGGCCTTCCATGGGTCGCACGTGGCGGGCATCGCCGCCGGCCACTCCCTCTTCGGGGGCGAGATGAGCGGCGCGGCCCCAGGGGCCAAGATCGTCTCCTCGCGCGCGTGCCTCTTCGTCACCGGCTGCACGAATCACGCGCTCCTCGAGGGGATGATCTACGTCGCCAACCAGAAGGTCGACGTCATCAACATGAGCATCGGCGGCCTGCCGGCGCTCAACGACGGCAACAACACTCGCTGCGTGGTCTACGACCGTCTCATCAGGCAGCGCAAGGTGCAGATGTTCATGTCCATCGGCAACAGCGGGCCCGGCTTGAATACGGCCGGCGATCCCGGACTGTGCGGAACGGTCGTGGGCATGGGCGCGTATCTGACCGACGACACGATGTTCGCCGACTATGGCGTCAACACCCCCTACCAGCACAACCTGCACTACTTCAGCTCGCGCGGGCCGCGCGAGGATGGTGGGTTCAAGCCCAACGCCGTGGCGCCGGGTGCGGCCATCTCGACGACTCCGCTCTGGCAGCAGGTCCCCGGCATCCAGCACGTTCCTCCGCTCCCGCCGGGCTACACCCTGGCGAACGGCACCTCGATGGCTGCGCCCCAGGCAGCCGGTCTCGCCGCGCTCCTGGAGAGCGCAGCCGAGCAGAGCGGTTTCCAGGTGCAGCCAGACCAGATCCGGCAGGCGTTGATGTCGTCGGCCGGATTCCTCGTCGAGGACGACCCCGAGACCGGCAGGCGCTTCCAGGCGTACGACCAGGGCGTCGGGCTGCTGGACATCGATGCGGCGTGGGAACTGCTCCGTCGCAAGATCAAGACGGTGACGATCACCAGCTCGGTGGCGGTGAACACCGCGCTCTCGGACTTCCTCGCCACGCCTGACGTCGGCCAGGGAATCCACGACCGGGAGGGGGTGGCCGTCGGGACCGCGTACACGCGGACCTACACGTTCAACCGCGCCACGGGCCCGACAAACGTGACGTACAACGTGAGCTGGGTCGGCAACGACGGCACCTTCTCGTCGGCGGCCAGCGTCACGCTGACGAAGGGCGCAGGCGTGTCGTTCCCGGTGACCGTCAACCCCGCCGCCGTGGGCGCGCACTCGGCGATCCTGCGACTGGACGATCCCAAGACGGTCGGCATCGATTACCAGACGATGAATACCGTCATCGCGGCGGACCAGCTGAACACCGGAAACAGCTTCTCGGTGACCAGGTCGGCCACCATCGATCGAGCCCAGACGCTCCACTACTTCTTCAACGTGCCCGAGGGCGCGCCGGCCTTCAAGGTCGACATGACGGGTGGCGGAGCGGCGGCCGGAGCCGGCCAGATCCGCTTCCTGCGCTGGACGCCGTGGGGGCTTGCCTTCGAGTCCAACGCGGTCTCGAACTGCTACAACCCCGGCGTGTGCGCCACCGGTGAATCAGTGACGAGCCGGACGGTCATCGACCCGCTGCCCGGCGTATGGGAGGTCACTGTCGACGCACGACGGACGTCGGACGCCGACAATGCGCCGTTCACGTTGACGGCGACGATCCTCGGGGTGACCATCGAGCCCGATCCGCTCGTGATCGCCTCGACGACGATCGGTGAGCCGAACGAGGCCGAGTTCACGGCCACGAACCCGTGGGCCGCGTTCACCGGCGGAGCGGTCGACACCACGCTCGGCAGCGCGCTGATCGATACGCCGACGATCGCCGACGAGGAGGTGCAGCAGACGGCGGTGACACTGCCCAGTGGCGTGAGCTCGTTCCGGGCGACGATCGGGAGCCCGAGCGATCCGGCGGCCGACCTCGACCTGTTCGTATACGACTGCGCGGATGCGACGGACAACCCCGACACCCTGGCGGGCTGCACGCTCCGCGGACAGAGCGCGGACGGAGACTCCGAGGAGTCGGTGACCGTCAATCCGGCGCTTCTGCGGGCGGGCGTGTGGGTCGTCGTCGTCGACGGCTTCGACGTTCCGGCGGGCACGACGACGTACGAGTACATCGACGTGTACACCACGGCGTCGCCATTGGGGACCATCGACACCGACGACACCAGTGAGCTGCGTGCGACCGGAGCCACCTGGGTCTTCCCGGCCGATATCACCGCCCTGGGCGAACCCGGCGAGGATCGCGTCCTCTACGGGAACGTCGAGATCCGCACCGATGGCGGCGTGCTTGTCGGACGCAGCGACGTGATCATCGAGTCCGTCAGCCCGTAGGCTGACTAACGAACAACCGAAGACAGATCAACGAGGCCCGCCGGTCCGCCGGCGGGCCTCGTCTCATCTCGGGGACATGACAGAATGCCGGGCACATGACCGACCGATTCGAGACCCTGGCCGTCCATGCCGGCGCGGAGCCCGACCCCGAGACCGGCGCGGTCGTGCCCGCCATCCAGATGAGCACGACCTTCAAGCAGGACGGTGTCGGCGGGCTGCGTGGCGGCTTCGAGTACGGGCGGTCCGGCAACCCCACGCGAGCGGCCCTCGAGACCGCCATCGCGATCCTCGAAGGCGGGACCCATGGGCTCGCATTCGCCTCCGGCCTGGCCGCGACCCAGGCGATCGGCTATCTCCTCGACCCTGGCGACCGACTGCTGATGAGCGACGATGTGTACGGCGGCACCTGGCGGCTCGCCGACAAGGTCTGGCGCCGGTACGGCATCGAGACCGATCCCATCGACCTCCGCGACCTCGACGCCGTTGCGGGCGCCTTCAATGCGGAGAAGCCGCCGAGACTGGTGTGGATCGAGACGCCGTCGAACCCGCTGATGAAGGTCATCGACATCAGCGCCGTGGCTCGGCTCGCCGCGGTCGTCGGCGCGATCACCGCCGTCGACAACACGTTCGCCACGCCGTACCTCCAGCGGCCGCTTGAGCTCGGAGCGGATCTCGTGCTGCACTCCGCGACGAAGTACCTCGGCGGGCATTCCGACGTGGTGGGCGGCCTGATCGCGACACGCTCTGACGACCTGGCGGAGCGGCTGCGGTTCCACCAGAACGCGGCCGGCGCCGTCCCGAGCCCATTCGACTGCTTCCTCGTGATGCGCGGCCTGCGCACGCTCGCGCTCCGCATGGAGCGCGCATCGGCCAATGCGCTGGTGCTGGCCCTCTGGCTGTGCGAGCGCCAGGAGGCCGCGACCGTCCACTACCCCGGGCTGCCGGACCATCCCGCGGCGGCCCTTGTCGAGCGCCAGATGCGTCTACCAGGGGCCATGCTCTCGGTCGAGCTGCGGGACGAGGAGCGCGCGCGTCGTTTCGTGGGCGCCACCCGGCTCTTCACGCTGGCCGAGTCGCTGGGTGCCGTCGAGTCGTTGATCGAGCTGCCGGCACCGATGACGCACGCCTCGGTCGCCGATTCTCCGCTGGCGGTTTCCCCGGCGCTCGTGCGGTTGTCGGTGGGGATCGAGAACGTCGACGACCTGCGGGGGGACCTGGAGCAGGCATTCGCCTCATCGGCCCAGTGACCGAGGAGCACCCGCGCGAGGACGGCCCGACCGAGGTGGTCGAGACCGATCAGGGGGAGCTGATCGAGCGGCTATCGGGCGGCACTGCGACGCTGCTGCTGGTGTGGCTCATCGGTGTCGGTGCGCTGTCGACGCTGCTGGGGGCGTGGCTGTTCGTCTGGTTCGTGAGCGGCGAACGCATGGGCCTCGACGCGCTCTTCGGCGGATTCGGGATCTACACCGCGCTGGCCGGCGCCGCCGGACCATGCGTGCTGTGGCTGGCCGGTCGCGCACAGGGCCACTCGCTCGGCTGGTTCATGCTCACCGCGGCCAAGATCGCGCTGGTCATGGTCGGGCTGGTGCTCGTCTTCATCTTCGGCGTGGCGCTCGTGATGGAGGGAGCGATCCCGGGCGCCGGCGCGCTGCTCGGGGCAGTCGCGCTCGCCGCCGGCGCGGTCATCCTGGCGCAGGTCTGGGCGTTGGCCACGTGGGCGGCAGACCGATGGATCGCGCGAGCCCGCCTCGACTCGTGACCCTTCAGATCTCGTACGTCTGAGCCGGCTCCGCGATCTCGACCTCGGACTCGAATGCGTCGGACGCGGTGGTGCGGGCCCACGACCCGTCGCCGTTCACCGGCATGTGGGTGAGCATCAGCCGCCGCGACCCACCGTCGCGTGCCGCCTCGCCGGCCTCCGCCGGCGTGAGGTGCCCGCGTGGCTCGGGTGGGGCCGCGTCCTCGTCGAGCGACCGAAGCGTGGCCTCGCTGAGCAGCAGGTCCGCACGGTCCGCGAGGTCGGTCAGGCCGCCGCAGGGAGCGGTGTCAGCGGTGTACGCCAGGCGGCGGCCATCGGCCTCGACGCGGAACCCCCAGCACGGGATGTAGTGCTGCGTGGGAACCGGCGTCAGGGTCATTCCGTCGAACGAGACGGCCGACGTGCCGTCGTGCTCGGCGAGGCGGAAGCAGGCCTCGAAGTGCTTCGCGTTGCCGACGCCCTTGGCGAGGTCGAGCACCTGGTCGGCGGAGCCCGGCGGGAGGAAGACCCGGAGACGCTCGTCGGCGGGCCGCTCGCGCCAGGGGTAGACATAGCGCAGGGTCACGAGGTCGAGCATGTGGTCGGCGTGCATGTGGCTGACGATCACGGCGTCGAGCTCGTCGGGATGGTGCCGGCGCACGAGCTGCGCCACCACGCCAGGACCGATGTCGACGAGCACCCGGGCGCTGCCCCCCTCGACGAGATAGCCGGCGCAGGCCTCGCCCGGATTCGGCGAGGCCGGAGATCTGCCGAGGATCGTGAGACGCATCGGCTAGTGCGAGTGCGTTGCGTCGCCTGGCGGACGCAGGTACATCGCGACGTGGCCGTGCGACTCGGCGAGGAAGCCCATGGTCGCGAAGAATGGCACGGCGTCGGGCGTGCTGACCAGTGCAACCAGCCGTCGCTCCGCGCATCGGTCCAGCGCGGAACGCACGAGGGCGGTGCCGATTCCCTGCCGTCGCCGGTCGGGGCGGACGATGACGTCCCACAGGCTGGCGTGCAGCCCGCCGTCGTCGAGCAGGCGCGCCACCCCGATCAGCGAGCCGTCCGAATCGTGCGCAGCGAGCCAGGTGCTGCTTCGGGAGATCGCCTCCAGCCGCCACGGCTCGCGCTGCGGCCATTCGGCCCATGCGTAGGCGGCATTGACCTCGTCCGGGGTGAGGGCGGCATCGGTCTCGATCCGAACGCCCACGGAGTTCTTCAATTCGTAACCCGCGCGGTTACGAATACGCGCAGCCGAATCACCGCCGCTCGATCGGCGTGTAGTCGCGCGTCGGCGGGCCGATGTACACCTGCCGCGGGCGACCGATCTTCGTCTCCTCGGCGGCCATCATCTCCCGCCATTGTGCGATCCAGCCCGGCAGACGGCCGATGGCGAAGCAGTTGGTGAACATGTTCTTCGGGAATCCGATGGCGTGGTAGATGAGCCCGGAGTAGAAGTCGACGTTCGGGTACAGCCTGCGGCTGACGAAGTACTCGTCGCGCAGAGCAACTTCCTCGAGCCGCTGGGCGACCTCGAACAGCGCGTCGTCGGCGCCCGTCGCGCTCAACACCCGATCCGCCGCCTTCTTGATGATCTCCGCGCGCGGGTCGAAGTTCTTGTAGACCCGATGCCCGAAGCCGGCGAGCCGGAAGCTGTCGTTCGGGTCCTTGGCGCGATCGACCCACTTCTGGACGTTCCCGCCGTCGACGACGATGCGCTCCAGGGTGTTGATGACCGCCTCGTTGGCTCCGCCGTGGAGCGGGCCCCACAGCGCGCTGATGCCGGCGCTGATGGAGGCGTACAGGTTGGCGTGCGTGCTGCCGACCAACCGGACCGTGGACGTCGAGGCGTTCTGCTCGTGATCGGCATGGAGGATGAGCAGCAGATCCAGCGCCTCCGCCACCTTCGGGTCGACCTCGTACTCCTCGGTCGGCACCGCGAACATCATGTGCAGAAGGTTGGCCGAGTAGCCGAGATCGTTGCGCGGGTAGACGTACGGCTGGCCGATCGCCTTCTTGAACGACCACGCTGCCAGGGTCGGCAGCTTGGCGATGAGGCGGTTGATCGTGATCTCGACCGCGTCGTCGTCGAAGATGTTCTGGCTGTCGGGGTAGAAGGTGCTCATGCCGACGACGCCGGACGCGAGCACCGCCATCGGGTGCGCGTCGGTCGGGAAGGAGTCGAAGAAGTGGCGCATCTCCTCGCGGATGAGGGTGTGGTGCGTCACCTCGGAGACGAAGCGATCCAGCTGCTCTCGCGTCGGCAGCTCGCCCCAGATCAGCAGGTAGGCGACCTCCAGGAAGGTCGACTGCTCGGCCAGCTGCTCGATGGGGTAGCCGCGGTAGCGCAGAATTCCGTCCTCGCCGTCGAGGAAGGTGATCGCGCTCGTGCAGGCGCCGGTGTTGCCATAGCCCGGATCGAACGTGATGAGGCCGGTTTCGCTTCGCAGCCTGCCGATGTCGACGGCGTCGTCGCCCTCGGTGCCGCGGACCATTGGGAGGTCGAGCTCCTCCGCACCGATGCGGAGGCTGGCCGCCTCCGTGCGCGCCGGCGAGCCCGTCGTCACGCCAGCAGCTCCTCGACCGCGGCGCGCTCCTCGAGCAGCTCGTTGGTCGTGGTCGCGATCTTCTCTCGCGCGAATTCGCCGTGCTCGATGCCCGGCACGATCTCGACGGTTCCGGGCGCCGTCGCGCGCAGCGGAAGGCCGAAGACGAGACCCTCCGGGACGTCATAGCCGCCACGTGCCGGCGCGGGGATGGCGGCGCTGAACTGCTCGCCCGTCGGACGGGCGACGTTGCGGACGGTGTCGATGACCGCGTTCGCGGCGCTGGCCGCCGAGCTCTGGCCGCGGGCCTTGATGATCGCGGCGCCGCGCTGCTGGACGTTGGCGATGAACTCACCGCGCAGCCAATCCTCGTCGTCGATGACATCCGGCGCTGGGCGCTCCTCGATCGTCGCGTGCCAGGCGTCGGGGAACTGCGTCGAGGAATGGTTGCCCCAGATCGCGACGTCCTTGACCTCGCGCACCGGCACGCCGGCCTTCGCCGCCAGCTGCGATCGGCCGCGGCTCTCGTCGAGCATGGTCATCGCGAACCATCGGTCGGTCGGCATCCCCTCGCGGGCGGCCGCGGTGGAGCCGATGAGCGCGTTCGTGTTGCACGGGTTGCCGACCACCAGGACCCGGCAGTCGTCGGCGGCGGTGCGGGCGATGGCCGCGCCCTGGCCGGTGAAGATGCCGCCGTTGATGCTCAGCAGGTCCTTGCGCTCCATTCCCTCCCTCCGGGGCACCGCGCCCACCAGCAGCGCCCAGTTGGCGCCGCGAAAGGCGGTATCGGTCTCGGAGGTCGTCACCACCTCGTCGAGCAGCGGGAAGGCGCAGTCCTCGAGCTCCAGCCGCACCCCCTCCAGAGCCGGGAGGGCCGCTTCCAACTCCAGGAGCTGGAGCGCCACTCTCGTGTCGGGGCCGAATGCCTGGCCCGCCGCGATCCGGAAGAGGAGCGCGTAGCCGATCTGGCCGGCGCCACCGGTCACGGCGACGCGAACGGTGGAGTCGGACATCGGTCTCCTGTCGTGGTGGATCGCGATCGAGTGTAGCGCAGGGCCGAGGTCAGTCCGTGCGGCCGCTCCAGTCGGCGAGGGCGCTCGCCATCGAGGCGAACGCCATGAGCGGCAGCCAGTCAGGGACCTCGGATCGCGCCACCCAGGCGTGGTCGCTCGACTCGGCATCGGTCTGGACCGATGCTCGCGCGTCGACGGCCTGCGCCCGGAAGACGGCGGTCACCGCATTGGCGGGCGGCGAGTGGTAGACGCCCGCCAGCTGCACCAGCTCGACGTCGATGCCCGACTCCTCGAGCGTCTCGCGCCGCGCGGCCATCTCGAACGACTCACCCGGGTCGAGGTAGCCCGCGGGCAGGTCCCACTCGCCGAATCCGGGCTCGACCGCCCGCTTCAGGAGCAGGACCGATGGCTCCCCCGCGCCATCGGCTCGGCGCTCGAGGAGCACCGCGGCCGCAGGCTTCGGGTTCGAGTACCAGCGCCAGCCGCATCGGTCACAGGTCAGCGGCTGCTCGTCGGCGGTCGCGCAGCGGGGGCAAGCCGGGACGGGTCGGGTCACCCGGCGAGCGTAGCAGCCGAGGCGTGCTCAGCCGCCGATGCGGGTCGGAGCCGGCTGTGGCAGGTCCTGGCGTCCGGCGGCCAGCATGAACATGCGGACCCGGTCGCGGATGACGTCGCGAGCCTCGCGGAAGGCCTCGAGGCGCTCCGCCTCGCTGCCCTCGACCGCCGACGGGTCGGCGATGCTCCAGTGCGCCTGCTGCCCTGCACCGGGGATGACGGGGCAGGCTTCCTTCGCCGCGTCGCATACCGTGATGACCCATCCGAACGCCTCGCCGATGAACGGCAGGATCGTCTTGCTCCGGTGTCCGCCGATGTCGATGCCGATCTCGCGCATGACCTCGATCGCCTCGGGTCGAACCTGAGCCGCCTCGGTGCCGGCGCTGAAGGCCTCGAAGCGGTCGCCACCCCAGGCGCGGACCATGCCCTCCGCCATCTGGCTTCTGGCGCTGTTGTGGGTGCATACGAAGAGGACGCGCGTCGGGCCTCCGTGGGTCGGTTGCATGGCGGGATCGTACGACCGTTGGATCAACGCGGCATCAAGGCCCGTAAATGTCCACCGTTGGGGACAACATGTGGATAACTCCACACGCGGGCCGCAAGGTCGTGGACAAGGGGGATTGCGGCGCTCTTCGAGCGGCCCCATGCTCTGGTAGTCCCGAAGGGGCAGCCAACGGCACCGGAGATTGCATCAACGGTCCGGCGGCGGTTCCTTCGGGACGTTTTTGCATGCGGTCGAGCGGCGGCCACTGACATGGCGCGGCGGTCCACGTATTCGTAACTGGCGGAGTTACGAATAGCCCCAACACTCGTGGGCCCGGCTCACTCGCGCAGGTCGCGCTGCAGGCGGCGGACGACCTCGGCGGTCTCGTCGGACGGCCCGTGGCCGGGCTCCGAAGCCGGGCCGGCGAAGGTGCCGAACTGGCGGTCGCCAGCGTCGCCGAGGCCCGGGACGATGTACCCGCGCTCGTTGAGGTGCGTGTCGAGTGCCGCGAGGTGGATGTCGACGTCCGGGTGCGCGCCCTCCAGCGTCGCGACTCCCTCCGGCGCGCCGATCAGCGACAGCTGCTTGATCCGCGCTGCGCCCCAGGCCTTGAGGATGTCGACGGTGGCGGCCGCCGAGCCGCCAGTGGCCAACATCGGGTCAAGGATCAGGCAGAGCTGGACCGTCGCCGCGTCAGGCAGCTTGTTGTAGTACTCGACCGGCTTCAGTGTTCGCTCGTCGCGGTAGAGGCCGATATGCCACACCTCGGCAGTCGGGATCAGCTCCAGCATCGCGTCGACCATGCCCAGCCCGGCCCGGAGCACGGGCACGAGCCCGATTCGTGGCTCGACCTCGGCGCCGGTCGTGGGCTCGAGCGGCGTCTCGACCGTCCGCTCGCGGGTGGCGAGATCGGCCATTGCCTCGTAGCCGAGCAGCCAGGTCAGCTCACGAACAAGCTCGCGGAACCGCTTGGGCTCGGTCGTCCGGTCGCGCAGGATCGCGAGCTTGTGTGCGACCAGCGGGTGTTGGCTGACCTTGACCGGCATCGCGGGCGATTCTAGGTGATTCTGGCTGGTACGCGGAATGCGAGGCCCAACCCCGGACCTACCTCCTATGGCGTCGTGCTGGTAGGCTATCCGTCCCTGAACGCAGTTCTTGCGCACGGACCGTGCCCAGCCCGTCGCCTGATCCGTACTTGAGGAGTAGGAGCGCATGGTCTTCGGATCGAAACGAGAAACCAAGCCGGACAGCCTCTCGCGCGAGGACGTCGTCGGGAACCTGTATCCGGATAGCCTGACGAGTGAGGTGGACGTGGCACAGCCAGCGAGCGAATTCCCGCGCGGTGGGGACCGCGGCAACGAGTCGGTCATCGATCCGCACGCGCGATTCAACGGAAAGTACGTCAGTGACCGCGACCTGCGGATCGAGGGCGAGGCGCAGGGCGAGATCGAGTGCCAGGGAACGCTGATCATCAGCCCGCAGGCACGCGTCCGTAGCGCCATCAAGGCCCACAACGTGATCGTCAACGGCGACTACGAGGGCGACGTCGACTGCGGTGGCCGCTTCGAGATCGGCTCCACCGGTCGCGTCAAGGGCAGCATCAAGACGCAGGTGCTGGTGGTGAAGGAAGGCGCGCACTGGGAGGGCGGCGTCACGATGACTCGCGAGCCCGGCGCACGGCCGACCCAGCCCGCCACCACACCGGCCCAGCAGCAGCCGGCCCGCTCGGGTGGCAACGCCGGCGGCGGTGGCGGCAGCATCTTCAGCAAGGGCGATCGCCAGCCGGAGTCCCAGCCTGCCGAGCAGCGCGAGGGCCAGCCGGCCGGACAGAGCACCGGCGGGTAACCGCCGAGCATCCCGGCCGCGGTGCCTGCCACGGGCCGATCGCCGCGTCGGTCGGCCCCGGTTCCGCCGGCGTTGGTCGAAGTCACGCGCGGTGGCCGCGTCGAATCGGTCCATCGTGGGTCGGTCGCGGTCGTCGCGCCTGACGGGTCGCCGGTCGCATCGGTCGGCGATCCCGACCAGTTCGCCTTCACCCGCTCCAGCGCCAAGCCCTTCCAGCTGGCACCGTTCGTCGCGTCCGGTCGCTTCGACGAGTACGGCTTCGGGACTGATGCGCTGGCGATCATGGCCGCCAGCCACTCCGGCGAGGATCGCCACGTCCGCCTCGTCCAGGAGAGCCTGCGACGTGGCGGCCTGACGAGCGCCGTCCTCCAGAACCAGGTCCACGCTCCGTACGACATCGAGACCGCGCAGCGCCTGCTCCGCGACGGCGAGAAGCCGACAGCCCTGCGCGGCAACTGCTCGGGCAAGCACGCGGGAATGGTGCTGTTCGCGAAGGCCTCGGGCTGGCCGCTCGATACGTATTGGCATCCCGACCACCCGGTCCAGCGCCTCGCGCTCGAGACGCTCACCGCGCTATCCGACGTGCCGATCGAGGAGATCGCCACGGCCACCGACGGCTGCGGCGTCGTGTGCTTCGGGATGCCCCTGCACGGCCTGGCGACCGCCTACGCCCGTCTCGCCGATCCGTCGGCGGTCGCCGATCCGCCGCTCCGCTCGGCGCTGACCCGCATCCGCGACGCGATGATGGAGCATCCAGAGCTCGTCGCCGGGGAGCGGCGTCGCATCGACACCGCGCTCATGCGCGCCTTCCCGAAGCGGATCGTCTCCAAGGGCGGAGCTGAAGGCGTGCAGGCCATGGCCCTGCCGCCGGGCGCCTTGCCCGCCAACGCCCTTTTTGGAGATGGACCGATGGGGATCGCGGCCAAGATCGAAGACGGCAACCTCGCGCGGCGGGCCGGCGACGCCGCGAGCATCACGGTCCTCCGGCAGCTCGGCCTCGTGACCGATCCACTCGCCGAGCCGTTGGTCGACTACGCCACGCCGCCCATCGTCGATCCGCGCGGCGGTCGTTCGGGGGATGTTCGTGCGGTGTTCCGCCTGACGTAGGCGCCGATCTATCGGGCCAAATCTCGGACGACTCGCCCTCCTGCAGACCGACGCCCGATCTGTCGGGCATGGCCTCGCACAAGCCTTCGTCTCTTGTGAATCCGCCTGATCTATCGGCCGGATCAGGTCAGCGCGCTGCGGATCGCATCGGCCAGGCGGAGGAAGAGCGGCGCGAGGATCAGAGCCGGGAGGAAGCTGGCGACGCGGACCTGTCGCAGGTCGAGGAGTCGCAGCCCGACGCCAAGCAGGATGATGCCGCCGGCCGCGCTCACGACCAGGATCGTGCGCTCGTCCATCACGTCTCGCAGGAGGAAGGCACCACCGGCGATGGCGCCCTGCACGACGAAGACGGTGATCGCCGACAGCGCCACGCCCCAGCCGAGGGCGGCGGCGAACGCAATGCTGGCAACGCCGTCGAGCAGCGACTTCACCGCCAGGAGGCGGACGTCCCCGGTCAGGCCGTTCTCGATCGACCCGAGGATCGTGAGCGGGCCGACGCAGAAGACGATCGAGGCGGTAATGAACGCCTCGGCGATCCGGCTCGGCTCGCCCTCGCGCGACAGCCGCCGCTGGAACCAGCCGCCAAGTCCCTCCAGCCCGTCCTGGAGTCGCATCAGCTCACCGATGGCGCCGCCGGCCAGGATCGCCGCAAGCACTGCCAGCTCGTCGCCGGGCAGCGCGGCCGGATCGGTCAGGACGCGCAGGCCCATGGCAACGCCGAGCACGAGCGTGAAGAGGCCGAGCCCATCGGTCAGGGTGCCCTGGATCCGCGGCGGCATGCGGCTGCCGATGAGCACGCCGATGACCGTGCCGAGCAGCACGGTGACGACGTTGAGGATCGTGCCGGTCAGGAACATCGGTGCGTCACGGACTGAGGGTGAGTGCCTCGACCGTCGAGCCGGCGCTCAGCGTCGGTTCCGGTCCGCCGAGCAGGACGTAGACGACGCCGTCCACGACCGCGGCGCCGTGACCGTGGTGCGGCTCGTTGAGCGACGGCAGCGAGGTGATCGCGCCGTCGTCACCGACGCACTCGACGACGGTGTAGGCCTGGTCCGGTGCCTCGCCGCCGGACAGACAGGCGCCGAGGGCCTCGGCGTAGAAGGCGGCGACGCCACCGCGTGGCGTCGGAAGCTCGGTGACGTGGTCGATCTCGCCGCCGATGACGGTCTCGACGTTGGCGAGGTTCGAGGTGAGTCCGCCGACGCGGCCGCCCATCAGCCAGACGGTCCCCTCGCCGTCCGTCGTCGCCGCGAGGTGATCGCGCGCGTTCGCCATGTTCCCGACCGGCTCCCACGCGTCGCCCACCAGCCCGAAGACGTCGGAGTGGATGTCGTCGGGCGAGAAGCCGCCGGCGTAGACGATGCGGGCGCCGTCGAACGCGGCGGCGCCGGCCGCACGCGGTGCGGGCAGTGATGGCCCGGCGACCCACTCGTCGGCTCCGTCGGTCAGCACCAGCACGATGTCGGTTGGCAGGCTGAAGTCGGCACCGATGTAGCCGCCGATGAACACCAGCCGCTCACCGTCCGACACGAGCGCCGCGTGATGGACCCCGGTCGGCAGCGACGGGCCCTCGGACCACTCGGCCGTTGCGGGATCGAAGATCTCGACGTCGGTGAGCGCCTCGCCGAGCGGCGAGTAGCCGCCGGCCAGCCAGATCCGCCCGTCGTGCGCGGTGACCGCCATCTCGAGCCGCGCGAACGGCGCGTCGTCCAGCACCTCCCATAACGTCGCGGCGGCAGCGGTCGACGTCACGGGCGAGACACTCGCGGAAGGCTGCGGCTCGACGGTTCCAGACGCAGGCTCCGACGACGTGGCCGATGGGGACGGCGACGCGCAGGCCGCCAGGACCAGCAGCACGGCTGCGGCGCGGAGCATCGGTGTAGGGTAGTCGGCCGCATGGCTCTCCGCGGAACGCTCATCGGTGGCGCGCTGGTCGTCACGGCCGTGGCTGGCTGCAACGGTGGAGCCGAGGAGGTCGAGGAGGACGCGGGCATGCGCTACGTGGCCCTTGGCGACTCGTACACGATCGGGACCGCCGTCGACGAGTCGGAACGCTGGCCCAACCAGCTCGTCGAGCGGGTCCCTGGCCTCGACCTCGTCGCCAACCTCGGCGTGAACGGCTTTACCTCCGGCGATCTCATCGCGACCGAGCTACCCGCGCTCGACCGGCACGAACCCGAGCTCGTGACCCTCCTCATCGGCGTCAACGACGTCGTGCAGGGAGTGCCGGAGGAGCAGTACGCGGCGAACGTGCGCCGCATCGTCGAGACCCTGCTGGAGCGCCTGCCACCGGACCGGATCGTCTGCGTGGCGACGCCGGACTACACGAAGACCCCGCAGGGCGCCGCGTTTGGCGACCCGGAGCAACAGGCAGCGGCCATCGAGCGGGCCAACACGACACTCCACGCCGTCTGCGAGGACCACGGGATCGCCTTCGTCTCGGAGCCGTACGCCATCAGCCTCGAGGCAGCCGACGAACCGGGACTCGTCGCCGGTGACGGCCTCCACCCATCGGGCGAGCAGTACCGCCGCTGGACCGATGCGATCGCCCCGGTCGTCGAGGACCTGCTGCGAGATTGAGGGCCGCTGCTAGCATCGGTCGCATGGAGACCGCGATGCGGGTGCGGATGGCGCCGAGCCCGACCGGGCCGCTGCACATCGGGACCGCGCGCACGAGTCTCTACAACTACTTGACCGCGCGCCACGCGGGCGGCACCTACGCCCTGCGTATCGAGGACACCGACGTCGCGCGCAGCACCGAGGACTTCGAGCGCGACATCATCGACAACCTGCACTGGCTGGGCATCACCTGGGACGAGGGGCCGCAGGTGGCCGGCGGCGAGGACATCGGTCCATACGCCCCGTATCGCCAGAGCCAGCGTCTCGATCTCTACGCGCGCGAGGCGGAGCGGCTGCTGGAGTCCGGTGCGGCGTACCGGTGCTGGTGCACCCCCGAGGAGCTCGAGGCGGTTCGCCGTCAGCAGGAGGCAGACAAGGAGCCGCCACGCTACAACGGGCGCTGTTTGAACCTGACCGATGCGGACCGGGCGCAGTTCGAACGCGAGGGGCGATCGGCTGCGATCCGGCTGAAGGTTCCGCCGGAGGTCATCCGCTTCGACGACCTCGTGCGCGGCGACGTGGAGTTCGACAACGCGCTGCTCGGCGACTTCCTCATCGTGCGGGCCAACGGCGTGCCGCTCTACCACTTCGTGGTGGTGGTCGACGACGAGGCGATGGAGATCACCCACGTCATCCGAGGTGAGGACCACCTCTCGAACACGCCGAAGCACATCGCCCTCATCCGTGCCCTCGGCTATCGCGAGCCGCGCTTCGGGCACATCCCGCTCATCCTCAACGCCGACCGATCGAAGATGAGCAAGCGCAAGTCGCAGACGTCGATCACCGCCTACCGCGAGGAGGGCTACCTGCCCGAGGCGTTCGTGAACTTCATCGCCTTCCTCGGGTGGTCGCCCGGCACCGAGGAGGAGATCTTCAGCCTCGACGAGCTGGCCCGGCGGTTCGAGCTGTCGAAGGTCCACAAGGGCGGCGCCATCTTCGACCGCGCCCGCCTCGACCACCTCAACGGCGTGTACATCCGCGCATTGACCGATGAGCAGCTGGCGCTGCGCCTGCGCCCCTGGATTCCCGACGCCGTGGCCGATGAGGGCCTGCTGCGCATGGTGCCCCTCGTCAAGGAGCGCCTCGTGAAGCTCGGCGACGTGGTGGAATTGCTCGGCTTCGCCTGGGAACCCGACGAGGTCGTCGCCTCGTGGTACGCACCGGAGCTTCTGGCTCCCAAGAAGGGCGGGCCGGCCGATGCCGCCGGGGCGCTGTCAGGTGCCCGCTCGGTGCTCTCGGACGTGCTCGACGCCGACTTCAGCGCCGACCTGCTCGAGCAGCGCTTCCGCGAGGCCGCCGATGCGAGCGGAATGAAGGCAGGGGACTTCTTCTCGCCGTTACGGGTCGCGGTGACGGGGCGAACGGTCTCCCCGCCGCTGTTCGCGTCGCTGGAGCTCCTGGGCCGGGACCGGTCCCTCGCCCGCGTCGATGTGGCGCTGGCCAAGCTCGCTTCGTTGACCGCCGCATGACGGAGCCTCCGCCGAGCTCGGATCCGCCACGGCTCGACGCCCTCCTCGATGCGGAGCTGCTCGTGCCGATCCGCTCGTCGTCGGGTGTCGCCCCTGACCCGGAGCGCGTCGGGCCCGATGCGTACCGCCACGGCGTTGACGAGTCCGGCGAGCGTTTCATCGCCGCGTTCTCCTCGCCCGAGGTGCTGGAACGGTTCGGGCCGCCGGGCAGCGACCACGTCCGCTTGCCTGCACGCGAGCTCTTCGAGCGCGCAGAGGCCGCACACGAGCGGGTGGTGGTCGACCCCGGCGCACCGACCGAGGTCCCGATCGAGGTCGGCGTCCTGCCGTTCCTCGCCGCGGGGATCGACCCGAACCGGCCGGATGCGATGCGCGCCCGTCGCCCCGTCGGCGGTGTGCCGGCACTGGCCGTCCCCGACGACGTGCCGGAGCCTTTCGGGTCCGCGCTGCGCGCCGCGCTTGAGGATCTGCACCAGGTCGAGCGTGCATGGCTGCTGCGCGCCGGCGACGCCTGGACCGCCGGCATCCAGCTCGTCCCCAATGCCGTGCTCGGCGACTTCGACGCGGTCCGCAACCGCCTGCATGCCGTCGCCACCGAGCATCTCGGCTCGCGGCGAGCTCTCGCGGTCACCGACCTGCGCGCGCCGTCGCTCCGGGAGGAGTACGACGCCACCGCCGCGCCCTTCTACGTCCGGCAGCCGGAGAAGCGCAGCCTGCTCAGCCGGCTGTTCGGCGGCTAGCGGACCGCGGATTGACCGCGCGTCAACGCGTTGCTCACATGCACCACCCATTCTGTGACCGTGGCCTCCCGCGCGGTGTTGCGGTGCGGTTGCCGCGACTACCATGGCCGAATCGCACAGGCCCTTGTGCGCCAGGAGGAGGTCACCACCCCGTGCACTCGTCTCGCCATGCCCGACGGTCGTCGGCCGCTGCCGTCGGATCCCTGTTCGTCCTTTCCGGACTCATGCTGGTCGGCCCGGCATCGGTGGTGCTGGCGGCGACGCCGGTCTTCATCAACGAGATCCACTACGACAACACCGGAACGGACGCCGGCGAGTTCATCGAGGTCGCCGGACCGGCGGGCACGAACCTTACGGGCTGGTCGATCGTCCTCTACAACGGCACCGGCGGTGCCTCTTACGACACCGACGCGCTCACTGGCACGATCCCCAACCAGCAGAACGGCTTCGGGACGGTCAGCGTCGCGTACGCCTCGAACGGGATCCAGAACGGCGCGCCCGACGGGATCGCGCTCGTCAACGCCTCGAGTGTCGCCGTTCAGTTCCTGAGCTACGAAGGCTCGTTCGCCGCCGTCGGGGGTGCCGCGAATGGAATGACGAGCACGGACATCGGAGTCGCCGAGGTCGGGAGCGAGGCGGTCGGCCTGTCCATCGGCCTCACCGGTACCGGGACCATGTATGAGGACTTCGCCTGGTCGACCGGGCTCGACGACAGCCCCGGTGCGATCAACCCGGGCCAGACCTTTTCCTCCGAGCTCACGCTATCGGTCAATGACTTCTCCGCGACCGAGGGCGACGCCGGAACGACGACGTTCAGCTTCACCGTCAGCCTTTCGGCGGCGGCGCCTGTCGGCGGCGTGACCTTCGACGTCGCCACGGCAGACGACTCGGCGACAACGGCAGACAACGATTACGTGGCGAACAGCCTGACCGGCCAGACGATCTCGGCCGGCAACTCCACCTATACGTTCAACGTCACGGTCAACGGCGACGCCGTCGTCGAGCCCGACGAGACCTTCTTCGTGAACGTCACGAACGTCACGGGGGCGACCGTCGGCGATAGCCAGGGCCAGGGCACGATCGTCAACGACGATGCCGCTCTGACTCGGATCCACGCCATCCAGGGCAGCGGCGACACCGCCGCTCCGGGCACCTTCACCGTTGAGGCGATCGTCGTAGGGGACTACCAGACGCAGGGTTCCGGGCAGCTCCGCGGCTTCTTCCTCCAGGAGGAGGACGTGGATGCCGACGCCGACCCCGCGACCTCCGAGGGCATCTTTGTCTTCTGCAGCGCCTGTCCGGTCGCTGTGGGCGTCGGCGACGCGGTCCGTGTCACGGGGTCGTCCAGCGACTTCTTCGGGATGAGCCAGCTGACCGCATCAACCGCCGCGAGCGTCACGGTGCTCAGCACGGGCAATCCGCTTCCCACGCCGGCATCCATCGAGCTGCCCGTTCCGGGCGTCCCGAACGGCGACCTCACGGCGGCCACGACCGCCATCAACAGCTACTTCGAGGCGTTCGAGGGCATGCTGGTGACACACGCCGACACGCTCTCGGTCAGCGAGTACTTCGAGCTGGCCCGCTACGGCCAGCTGCTCCTCTCCGAGGGCGGACGGCCGCACACGTTCACGGCCGTCAACGAGCCGTCGGCGGCCGGGCTGATCGATCACGAGATCGACCTCGCCCGTCGGACGGTCATCCTCGACGACACAGACAACCGGCAGAACCGTCCGGTCGACACCCCCAACACCGCCTACTACCACCCAGTGCCCGGGCTCAGCACCGGGAACCTCGTCCGGGGCGGTGACACGATCACGGACCTCACCGGGGTCCTGCACTGGTCGTTCGCCGGCCAGACCGCGACGGACGCCTGGCGCATCCGACCGGTGACAGAGGCGTTCAGCTACGCGTTCACGTCGGAGAACCCGCGCCCGGATGGCCCGCCCGGCGTCGGCGGCAGCCTCACGGTCGCGGGCTTCAACGTCCTCAACTACTTCCTGACGATCGACACCACCTCGTCCAGCACTGACGGTCCCTGCGGTGGCGGCGCAAACCTCGACTGCCGAGGTGCGGACAGCGCAGCGGAGCTCGCCCTTCAGCGGGACAAGCTGCTGGCCGCCCTGTCGACGATGGACGCGGACATCTTCGGCCTGATGGAACTGGAGAACACGCCGGGTGTCGACCCGCTTGCCGACATCGTGGCGGGCCTTCCCGGCTATGCATATGTCGAGACGGGCGTGATCGGCACCGATGCCATCCGCGTCGGCTTCATCTACAAGACCACGGCCGTCGAGCCGGTCGGGGACTTCGCGATCCTGGACAGCACGGTCGACCCGCGCTTCATCGACACGCGCAACCGCCCGGCGCTCGCGCAGACGTTCGAGGAGGTGGCCACCGGCGCCCGGCTGACGGTCGTCGTGAACCACCTCAAGAGCAAGGGCTCGGGCTGCGGCGCCGGTGACGACGACACGACCACCGGCCAGGGAAACTGCAACGGCACGCGAACGTTGGCCGCGGAAGCCCTCGCCGACTGGCTCGCCACGGATCCGACCGGATCCGGCGACAAGGACGTGCTGATCATCGGCGACCTGAACTCGTACGCGAAGGAGGACCCGATTGCCGCCCTCCAGGACGCCGGCTTCACCGACCTGGTCGCAGAGTTCGGCGGTCCGAGCGCATACGGCTTCGTGTTCGACGGCCAACTGGGCTATCTCGACCACGGCATGTCGAACGCGACGCTGACCCCGCAGGTGACCGGTGCCGCCGAGTGGCACATCAACGCCGACGAGATCCCACTGTTCGACTACAACGACGCCGTCCACGATGCGCCCGGCGAGGCGACGTTCGAGGAGGAGTCGGACGTCTTCCCGCTGTACGAGGCCAACGAGTTCCGCACGTCCGATCATGACCCCGTCATGGTCGGGCTCGATCTCCAGGTGGGTCCGCTGTACCTCCACAACAAGCCCACCCCGCCCACGGCCGACACGCGGATGCAGCACCCGCTGCCGATGGACGCGGACACCCCGACGGCGACGACGCTCTTCAATTACGACACAGACCGCGACTCGCGTCCGGGGCGCCTGATCCAGAAGGGCGGCTCGGCGACGACGAACGACCGGACGAAGTTCCAGAACTGGCGCAGCCAGCAGTTCGGCCGAGACGTTGAGATCGATGGTGACGTCACCTTCGAGTTCTGGTCGGCGATGAAGGATTTCAAGACCAACAAGCGTGGCCACGTCGTTGCCTACCTGATGGACGGCTCGACGGTCATCGGCACCGCGTCGTTGAGGCCGACTGGGAAATGGCAGGGCGGGTCGCAGACCTGGGTCGAGAAGTCCGTCACGTTCACCGGCGTTGACCGCACGATCGCGGCTGGCAGATTCCTGCAGTTGCGGGTGGTCGTCGGCAACAAGTCCGGCGACGACATGTGGTTCGCCTACGACACCGCGAGCTTCCGGTCCACTTTGATCCTGCCCTGAGCGCGACGCCCTGGCGGAGGGCCAGCGCCGCCAGCGAGGACTGACAAAGCACCCGTCGGGTGTGCCGCCGGGCAACGCGGTCCGGCGGCACCGCGGTGGGGCGCTTCAATCGGACGGGGCTGGCCCCGGCACCAATACGATTCGGCCGACGGCAGCGCCGATGCGGAGCCGCTCGTGCGCAACTTGGGCTTCCGCGAGCACGATCGTTTCCACGGCCCACCTGACTCGTTGATCCTCGGCCAACCGCACGACTTCGCGGAGCTCGTCGATCGATCCCCAGGCAGCGGTCGTCAACCACGCCTCGACTGCGGGGTGCTCGAAGCCGAAGTTCGTCTCGCCGCCTCCCTCGCCGACGAGCATGACCAGGCCGTCCGGAGCGACGACCTGTGCGGCGAGAGCAAGCGTCTCGTGGCTGCCGACGAAGTCGAGGACGACATCGGCGGGTTCGCCGAGCGCGGCGGCGTCGGGGTCGAGAAGCGCGATGTCCGCACCGAGCTCGGTCGCGCGCTCCAGCCGAGCCGCTGACTGTTCGGCGACCCCGACGACCAGGTCGCGACCGGCGTCGGGAAGGATTCGCAGATACTGGAGCGCGAACTGGCCGAGGCCGCCACAGCCGATGACCAGCACCCGCGCTCCGGCGGTCAGCCACGGCTGTGCCCGCCGGACGGCTCGGTAGGGGGTCAGGCCGGCATCGGCCAATGGTGCGGCCACGACGGGATCCAACGAGCCCAGTGGGACCAGATGTCGAGGGTGCGGGACCAGCATGTACTCCGCGTAGCCGCCATCGGCCTGGAAGCCCGGGGAGTGGCCGGTCGGGCAGCGCTGCTCGTTGCCGGAGGCGCACTCGCGGCACGCCCCGCAGCCCCAGCCGCCGTACACGAGGACCGCGTCGCCATTTGCGAGACCCGCTCCGGCCTCGGGTCCAACCGCGTCGATCCAGCCGGCGACCTCGTGCCCAAGGATGAGAGGAAACTCGACCCGCGGCTGGCTGCCGTCGACGATGTAGAGGTCGGTGTGGCACACGCCGCAGCCGGCGACGCGGATGCGAACCTCGGTGCCGGTCGGCTCGGGAGTCGGGACGTCGACGATGCGCAGGGGAGCGCCGGGCGCGTCGAGGCGTACGACGCGCATCGGTCCAGCTCTAGGAGCTAGCGGAGGCGTCCTCGGTGGCCGCCGGGATGGGTTCGGACAGTGCCCGAATGGCTGCGTCGATCAGCGTGTCGGGGTCGACCGGGTCGAGGATGGCGCGGATCGTCCCGTCGCGGTCGACGGCGATCGCCATGGGCTTGGCGACGTTGACGTTCTCACCGTCGGCGCCGGTATCGATGCCGAGCAGCTCGACAGCGGAGCGTCGCTCGTCGCTGAGGAGCAGGAATGGCAGGTCGTTTGCCTTCGCAAACTCAACCTGCTGCTGCTCGGAATCGGTGCTGATGCCGGCCACCGCGATGCCGGCCTCGCGCAGCCTTCGGTGCCCGGCGACGAGCGCCTCGATCGCCTTCATGCCCCTGCGGCGTGCGGCGCCGGCGAGGGTCGGCGCGCCGAAGAAGAGCAGCAGAGCCGGCTGCTTCGTCACGAAGCTGCGCAGGTTGAGCAGATAGCCGTCGGTGGCACGCAGCCCGACCGAAGGCAGCGGGTCGCCGAGCTTGAGCTTCGTGGTCACCGGCCGATTGTAGCCGCGCAGGAATGTGCGCCCGGAATCGCCCCGGGCCTATCGTGGGCGGGTGCACGACCCCGCCATCTCGATGGCCGCCCGGGAGGCGATCCTCGCCTGGTACGACGCCCGCGGGCGCACGCTGCCGTTCCGCGGCGACGGAGATCCATACGCGATCCTCGTGTCGGAGGTGATGGCGCAGCAGACCCAGATCTCCCGCGTCTCGGCGCACTGGTCGACCTTCATGGCGACCTTCCCGACCGTCGAGCGCCTCGCCACCGCCGCGACGGCCGACGTCCTGCGTGCGTGGCGCGGGCTCGGATACAACCGTCGCGCGCTCAACCTCCAACGGGCGGCGAGGTTGATCGTCAGCCAGCACCACGGGCGCGTCCCGCGCGAGGTCGCCGCACTGCAGCGGTTGCCGGGCATCGGTCCGTACACTGCCCGCGCCGTCGCGGCCCTCGCGTTCGGGCAGGCCGTCGGGCCGGTGGACACGAACGTCCGGCGAGTGCTCGGCCGGCTCATCGGCTCCAAGGCAACGGGCGTCGGTCTCCAGCGGATCGCCGACGCGATCGTCCCGGCCGATCGGCCGGCGGACTGGACGCACGCGCTGATGGACCTGGGCGCGACCGTCTGCCGCCCGACGGCTCCCAGATGCTCCGAATGCCCGGTCAGCCCGTGGTGCCGCTCGCTCGCGAGCCGCGGCCGCCGTCGCAAGCCACGGCCGGCGATGCCGGAGCCCGCATTCACATCGACCAGCCGCTGGCTGCGCGGCCGGATCCTTGATCAGCTGCGGGACGCGCGAGGCGCCAGCTGGGGAAGGGTCGGCAGCCCCGTCGGGACCCACGACAGCGACGCTGTCGAGGCAGCCCTCAGCGCGATGGAGGCCGACGGACTGATCGAGCGGCATCGCGCCGATCGCGCAAGCGCACGGCTGGCCCGGTGAGGGCCGTCAGGCGGGCCGCTCTCGGAACGTGACGCAGCAGAACCCGGGCTGAGGGTCGAGGACGGGGACGAGCTCGACGGCGCCGGCGCCCTCGACGATGCCGCCGGCCATCGCCACGTTCGTACCGCAGACGAGCATGCGGTGCTCGTCCACCAGCGCATCGAACGGGCAGTTCCGCAGCCGGATGGCGCCGTCGGGCTCGGTGCTCGGCTCGTAGCCGCCCGTGGCGAGCGCCTTCAGCAGCCGGGTCCGGGGTGAGCCTCTCCGCGTCGTTCGCCCCAGCTCCGACCCGAGCGTGCGAGCAGCGCTCGTCAACGCCTGGGGCGGACCGCCGTCACCGGCAATCTCGAGCGCGGTCGCGAAGAGGTCGGCCGCTCGCGCGTAGCGCCGTTCGGGCAGGCTGACGCTCAGCTCGCGATCGGCCCGCCGGTAGACCCGCGCGGGACGGCCGGCGCCGGGACCGACCCGGCCGGTCAACCGACGGTAGGAGGCGTCGAGCAGGCCGGCGGCGGCGAGCTTGTCGAGATGGAAGGTCGCGAGTGCGCGTGACACGCCGACGGCACGCGCGGCGGCCTCGCGGCCGACCGGGCCGGACTGCGCGGCGACCCAGTCGTACAGCTGCCGGCGAATGGGCTCGTCGAGCAGCCCGAGTGCCGCGAGATCCCCCTGACGCTGCTGGTCCTCCATCGGCGGCAATCTATCACACGCGAACGCTATCGATACAGTTGACACCCGGCCGAGCCGTCATGTATCACTAGCGCATGCTTGCGATAGACCGCGGAAGGCACGGCAGCTGCCGCTCGTGATCCTCATCGGTCTGGTGCTCATGGCCGCAGGCGCGCTCCTCGCCGTCGTGATCCAAATCGGCACCTCCGGCCATCACGGCCACGAGGGCCTCGGGAGCGAGCACATCGGCCACCTGGCAGCCATCGCAGGCATGGTCCTCGTCCTCTTCGGCGTCGTCGCGCACGGCGTCCGCAGCCATCGCCGCCCGGGAGCGGCCACCCATGGAGGTCTCGACCACGATGCCCATCGGTGATTTCGTCAACCAGATTCCGGCGCCGATCTTCCTGCTGATCCATATCACCGCCTTCGCCATCGGCGCCTACTTCGCATATCGCAGCTTCGGCGCCGGGAACCCGCTGCTCGGCTGGGGGTTCAGCCTGTTTGCGCTGGCCGAGATCAGCTACATGACCTACCACCTCGACTGGACCGTCTTCCTCTTCGCGCACACGATCAGCGAGGTGCTCAACCTGGTGGCCTTCATCCTCGTCTTCATGGCCACCGTCGGTCGCACCGTCACGTCGCTCAGCGGCAGCGAGGGTCGCGCCTGATGCCGCGAGGGCGGCAGTGGATCGCCGCGGCGCTCATCGGTGGAGGCCTGCTGCTCACGGCGTGCGCGCCGCAGGAGGAGGTCGAGCCGGTGGCGACCAACGAGGTCAACCTGCCGCCCTCCTACCGCTTCGAGCCGGCCGCGATCACGGTCCCGGACGGCACGACGGTGACCTGGACGAACAACGACAACTTCACGCACAACGTGCGGCTGCTCGATGACGGTGGTGACGTGCTGGACCTGCCGCCAGGCGAGAGCGTCAGCTTTACGTTCACCGGGCCCGGTGAGCACCGGTATGACTGCTCGTTCCACCCGTCTGACATGAGCGGGATCGTGATCGTCACCGGAGGCTGACCACCAGCGCCCGCCGGGCGCCTCATCGGTTCATGGGCGAGTGCGCTACCGTGCATCGGGATGAGCTACCGGCTGCTGTGCCTCGACGCGGGCTTCACACTGCTCACCCCGCGCCAGAGCCTGGCCGAGGTCCTCACCGACGCGCTGTCCGACGACGGCCGCGCGATCACCGATGACGAGATGCGCGCCGTCTGGGAGGAGGGCGACCAGTGGTGGTGGGACGAGTACCACCGGCCGGGCAACGACACCTGGACCGATGACTCCCGGATCGACGACTACTGGCGTCGCTTCCACGGGTTCGTGCTCGGCCGCCTCGGGGTCGAGGCGCGCGAAGAGGTGCTCGACCGGCTCCTCGCCAGCCAGTTCCACGCCGAAGCGTGGGAGCTCTATCCCGATGTCGAGCCGATGCTGCGCGCGGTGCGCGCGATGGGGCTTCGCATCGGGATCGTCAGCGACTGGGGCTCGAACCTGCGCGAGATCCTGACCGGGCTCGAACTGGACCGATACCTGGACTTCGTGCTCCCGTCGGGCGCGGTCGGCCTGGCGAAGCCCAACCCGGCCTTCTTCCGCGTCGCCCTGGATGCTGTCGACGTCCGGGCCACGGAGGCCGTGATGGTCGGTGACTCGTACCGCGCCGACGTCCGTGGCGCGTGGGCGGCCGGCATGGACGCGCTGTGGCTGGACCGGACCGAGGGCGTCACCATCACCCCGGACGACGAGCCCGCGCCGACCGATGTCCGCGTGATCCGGTCGCTCGACGAGGTTCCGGAGATCGTGGGCGCGGGCGGTCCGCTGCCACGGGGTGACGTGACCGATCTCGTCGCGGCCTCTTCCTGAAGGGCGCTGGGCATGTCACCGGCCGAGTCGGAGGTGGTGGTCGACAAGTTCGGCGGCTCCGTCCTGCGCCGGCCGGAGGACATCGCGGAAGCGGTCGCCGTGGTGGAACGCCAGCGGACCGCCGGCCTGCGCCCCGTGGTGGTGGTCAGCGCGTTCGAGGGCGTGACCGATACGATTCTCGGGGCCGCCCGTGTGCTCCTGCCCGATTCGAGCGGCTTGCTCGGCGAGCCCGTGCAGGATTCGGACTCGGGCGTCGCCCGCGAGACCGATCGCGCCCTTGCCACCGGGGAGGCGCTGTCGGCCGCGCTCTTCGCATTGGGTCTTCAGGGCCGGGGCATCCGCGCTCGCTCGTTCTCTGGCGCCGAGGCCGGCATCCGGACCGCAGCCGCGCACCTTGGCGCCGAGGTGCGACGAGTGCTCTCGCGACCGCTGCGTGCGGCGCTGGCCGAGGGGTTGGTGCCGGTCGTCGCCGGGTTCCAGGGGGTCGGCACCCACGGAGAGCTGACCACGCTCGGTCGAGGTGGCACGGACCTCTCGGCCGTCGCCCTGGCGGTCGCCTTGCGCGCCTCGCGCTGCGAGCTGTTCAAGGACGTCGGGGGCGTGCTCGAGGCCGATCCTCACCTCGTGCCCGGTGCGCGCTTCCTGCCCGAGGTCGACGCCCTCCAGCTCGAGCTGCTGGCCGAGATGGGCGCCGAGGTCGTCCATCCTGTTGCCGTGCGCCGCGCACGGCGCGGTCGTCTCCGCCTCGTTGTCCGCGCGCTTGACGACGACGGGCCGCAGACCGTGGTGCGGCCGTCCTCCGCCGCCGATGAAGGGGTACTAATGCTTGCGGTCGACCGCAAGGAGCGGGTCGCGCGAATCTCCCTGGTCGGTCCGGCCGTCCTCATGCCTGAGCTGCTGCCGCTCCCCGCCCACGGCGAGGGCGCGTTCGACGAGGGTGGCCTGCGCGTGGTGTGGGCGGAGGTGCCGGTCGCATCGGCAGCGTCGGCGGCTCAGGCGGTGCACGCCTCGTTCATGGGCCGATAGGCCCAGTCGGTCATCCCTACCCCGTCACCACGTCGGCGATCAGCTTGGACCCGATGATCTCCGAGAGTCGGTCGACCTCGCCGTCGAGCTTCATGCGCGGCACGCGACCCGCCTCTTTGAACCAGGCGATGCGAACGGTGTTGCCATCGAGCTCCCACGTTCCGGACACGGCGCCGCCGGCAACGACGACCGGCGAGATCCAGCCAGCGGTGCGGCTCACGCGGGTGCGGCGCGCGGCCGGCGTGATGTGGCCGTCCTTCGTGCCCGGGCCGAGCACGTACTGGTCAAAGCCGGGGAGCAGTCGGACGGCAGTGGTCGGCCGGGTAGCCGCCAGCTCGTCGGCGTGCTCGGCGAGGATCCAGGCGCGTTCGCCGTCGACGTCGACCTCGACGATTGCGTGCGCGAGGTCCGAGAACCACGTGCGCATTCGCTTCTTGCTGAACCAGCCGCCGGAGACCCAGTCCGAGAAGGTCTCGACGGTGGCCGGCCCGTAGACGCCGAGGTAGGCGCGGATCGCGGTCGGTGCCGCCTCGTCCGGGTCGGGGAGGCCGGCCCAGCGCGCGCTGGCCGCCTGCGGCGTGGTGAAGGTGACGCGCGTTCCGACGCTGGGCCCGAAGACGAGATCGCCCTGCCAGGCGATCGGCTTGAGCAGCGTGCCCCATCCGGAGCGCAGGCCCTCGGCGACGCTCTTGAAGCCGCGCTTGCGGCCCACCGCGTCGATCAGCTCCTCGCGGGTCAGCGGCCGCTCGTCGATCGCCTCGCGGACGACGCCGCGCAGCCGCTCCATCTGGGCTGGCGTCATGCCGAAGTACCTCACCCAGCTCGGTCGCTCCCACGAGCGCCCGGCGGCCATCAGCGACAGGAAGGCGCCGCCCTCGTCAGGCGTGAGCAGGTGAAGCGTGCCGCGCATGGCCCAGGTCTTGACGAGGCGCCCGTTGGCGAGGGCTCGCGCGACCTCGCTCTTCCGCGACGTCCTGCGCCGCACGCGGATCGCGAGCTCGGCCGACGACGCGACCTGTGCCTGCACGGCTCCGAGGCGGCGGACGACGCCGTCGACACGCAGCGAGCCGACCGGATCGAGCAGCTGACGCTGCATTCGCCAGGCGAGTGCCTGCGGCCAGCTCACGCGCAGCGTCATGCCGCGACGGCCTCGTGCTCGGCGGCGCCGCGGCCGCCGACCTGGAGCAACACGGCGGCCACCAGGATCAGCCCGCCGCCCAGCAGCTGGAGCGGCGAAGGTTGCTCGTTCAGCAGCCACGCGGCCAGGGCGACGCCGACGACCGGCTCGAGCGTGGCCAGGATGGCGGCCCGTGGAGCGCCGAGCAGGCGGATGCCGGTGATGAAGCACAGTGTCGGGATCGCCGCACCGACCAGGCCCGCCAGCAGGACGGCGATCAGTGCATCGCTCGAAGCCAGCGGTGCGCTCAGCGCGGCCACCTGCCCCGTGACGACAGCGATCGCCACGTATCCGATCGCCGCCAGGCCCATCGTGGACGCGGCCGCCTCGATCGGCTCGACGTCGGGGAATCCGTGACGCGCTGCGATCACGTAGAACGCCTGCGCGAACGCGGCCATGACCGACAGACCGATGCCCAGCGCGTCGAGGTTGCCCAGCCCGCCGGCGCCGGCCAGCGTGAGGACCAGGCCGAGCATCGAGACGCCGAGCGCCGCCCAGCGCGCGTGATCCAACCGCTCGTCGAACCACAGCACCGATGCGACCGCCACGAACGCCGGGAAGAGGTAGAACAGCAGCAGTGAAAGACCGATCTCGATCCGCACGAAGGCGATGAACATCGCGAGGTTGAGGACGAGGTTCGCTCCCGCTCCGGCGAGGACGAGCCATCGCTGCCGCGCGGGGATGTCACGGGGGCGCTGCGGACGGCGGCCGGCGATGGCCGCCAGTCCGGCCAGCAGCAGCAATGTCGCGGTCGCGCCGATGCCGGCTCGCCAGGCGACGAGGGCCAGCGAGTCGACGCCAGCCTCGTCCGCGAAGCGGGTGATCGGTCCTAGCGTGCCGAAGCACACCGCGGCCACGACGATCAGCCCTGCACCCAGCGCGCCTCCCGACGGCTGAGTCCGTCCGTCCGTCACCCCGGCGCCTCGAAGACGTCGCGGATCGTGAAGTCGACCCAGTAGAGGCCGGCCGCGTTCGGCACGGCGTCAGCGCGCGAGTGCCGCATCAGCGGCGTCGATCGCGGCCGCCAGCCGCGCCTCTTCGGCCTCGAGGACGGGAATGCGATCGAGGGCGGCGTTGTGCCGCGCGACGAGCTCGCGGACGAGCGCAGGGTCGGCGTAGGTGGCCGGGTCGGCCAGGCGTTCTCCGGCCTCCGCGACCTCGTTGCGGGCGGCCTCCGCATCGGCCCTGGTGCGCTCGAGCGTGGCTCGCAGCTCCCGCGTGCGACCGCTGCGCGCGTTCCGCGCCTCCGCTTCCTGCCGGCGGCGGGCGGCCGCCACCTTCGCTGAATCGCGAAGCTTCGGGGACGCGGCAACCGTGCCCCGCGGCGTGGGCCGAGCGCCCTCGACCGCCCCGCGGGTCTCGATGTCCACACCGCGCTTGTCGGCGTAGTACTCGAAGTCGCCGGGGTACAGCGTGGCCTGGCCGCCATCGACCTCCACGATGGCGTTGGCGACGCTGCGGATCAGGTAACGGTCGTGGGTGATGAGCACGATCGTGCCGGCGAAAGCGTTGAGCGCGTCCTCGAGCACGTCGCGCGACTGGATGTCGAGGTGGTTCGTCGGCTCGTCGAGGCAAAGCAGGTTGGCCGGATCGGCCAGCAGCTTGGCGAGCGCGAGGCGTGTCTGCTCGCCGCCTGAGAGGATGCCGACCTTCTTGTTGACCGCGTCCCCGGTGAACAGGAAGGCGCCGAGCAGCTTGCGCACCTCCGAGGTGGCCATCATCGGCGCCGCGTCGTTCAGCTCGGTGAACACGGTGTTGGCCGGGTTCAGTGCCTCGATCTGGTGCTGCGCGAAGTACGCGACCCGCACGTTCGATCCCAGCTCCCTGGCGCCGGAATCCGGCTCCAGGACGCCGGCCAGCATCTTCAGCAGCGTCGATTTGCCGGCCCCGTTCGGCCCGATGAGCGCCACCCTCTGCCCGCGCTCCAGGGTCAGCCCGAGGTCGCCGTCGTAGACGACCGTCTCGCCGTAGCGCTTGGCGACGTCGGAGAGGGTGATGACGGCGCGCCCGCTGCGCTGCGGCTGGGGAAATCGGAACTTCACCGACTTGACCTTCGTCGAGCGCACCTCGACCCGCTCCATCCTGTCGAGCTGCTTGATCCGGCTCTGGACCTGGCGCGCCTTCGTCTTCTTGTAGCGGAATCGCTCGATGAAGCGTTCCAGCTGAGCGACCTTGCGACCCTGGACGCGGGCCTGGCGCTGGAGAAAGGCGATTCGCTCGTCGCGCTGTTCGACGAAGTCGGCGTAGTCCCCGACGTATTCGGTCGCGAGTCCGTCGTGCAGCTCGACGACCCGGTTGGCGACCTCGTTGATGAAGTCACGGTCGTGGCTGACCAGCACGATCGCCCCGGCATACTGCGCCAGAAACTGCGTGAGCCACTCGACGGACGCGAGGTCGAGGTGATTTGTCGGCTCGTCGAGGAGCAGCACGTCGGGGTTCTGGAGCAGGAGGCGGGCGAGGGCCACCCGCATCATCCAGCCGCCGCTGAAGGTGCCGATGTCGCGCTCCATGTCGCCGTCCGCGAAGCCGAGGCCGGCCAGGATGCGCCGTGCTTCTGACTCGAGGCCATAGCCACCGAGCGCCTCGAACCGGTGCTGGAGCCGACCATACTCGTCCATCAGCTCGGCGAGCTCGTCGTCATCGGTCGCGTCCTCGAGCTCCTGCTCGATGTGGCGCATGCGTCGCTCGATCCCGCTCACCTCGCCGGCGCCGGCCAGCACCTCGGCGAGCGCCGTGCGCCCGCGGCTCTCGGCGACTTCCTGGCGCAGGTAGCCGATGACGGTGTCCCGGGCTCTCGTGATCGTTCCGCTGTCGGCGGACTGGTCGCCGGTGATGACCTCGAGCAGCGTCGTCTTGCCAGCGCCGTTCGGCCCGACGATCGCGAAGCGCCGCCCGGCGCTGACCATCAGGCCGACGTCGCTGAACAGGTGCTGCGCCGCGTGGCTCTTCGACACGCCGGACAGGGTCACGAGGCTCATGGGCCCGAGCATGGTACCGGCGCGGCGCGTGAGGCGATTTCACCCCGCGAAACCAACGACCAGGTTTCGGCCCCCAATTGGCCGATCAGGTCATAGGGTGAAAGCAGCGACCAGATTTCAGGCTCTCTGCGGTCCCTCTTGGCCGCTAGCTCCGCACCATGAAAACCACGAACCGTCAGTCAGCGACGAGCTTTGCCCCGGACGTATCGAACCGAAGCCTCGTGGCCATGCCGGGCACGCCAGCCGCGTTCCAGGCCTTCTCGACCGCGTGGGCCGATGGTGTCGAATCGCAGATGGCGAGCACCGTCGGCCCCGCCCCGGAGAGGCAGGCACCGGCCGCGCCGCGCTCGTAGGCGATCTCGATCAGCCGGGCGCTTCCAGGGAGAAGCGGGAGGCGATAGGGCTGATGGAGCTCATCGGTCATGGCGTCTCGGAGGAGGCCCGCGTCGGAGGTCATGATCGCGGTCGCCAGCAGGGCGCTGCGCGCTGCCTGCCGCGCCGCGGCCGCATGCGGGACCGTCTGGGGCAGTGCCGCCCGCATCTCGTGCGTGCGGCTCTCGCGCTGTGGGATGAAGGCGACCGGGATCCAGGCCTCCGGGACGCGGAAGCGGCGGAGGGCAATACGATCATCGGTCTCCGGTAGCGCGATCGTGAACCCGCCGTACAGGGCGGCGGCAACGTTGTCGGGGTGGCCCTCCAGGCGCGCCGTAAGGGCGAGCAGCTCATCGGCCTCGATAGTGCGGCGGCCGACTGCGGCACCGAGCACCACGCCGGCGACGATCGCGGCGGCGCTCGAGCCGAGCCCGCGAGCCGAGGGGATCATGCTCGACACGTCGAGGCGCCAGGCGGCGGCGCCGGGCGCGGACGAGACGCGCAGCCCCTCGCGGAAGGCGCGGATGAGGAGGTTGTCGCCGGCCGGCTCGTCGTCGCGCGGCACTCCCTCGCCGCGGGCATTGAGCACGATCCCGGCCTCGTCGCCGGCCCACAGCTCGGCGCGGAGCTTGAGCGAGAGGGCCACCGCGAACGAGTCGAATCCACTGCCGAGATTGGCGCTCGAGGCGGGAACGTCGACGCTGGCGACGGGCGGCATCGTGGCGGAGTATAGGAGCGCGACTACGTCATCCTGCCCGCGGAAGGCCATTCCAACGTCGGATCGTGCCCCGCGACGTCAATCGGTGGGATCGAGCGCGGGTGACGTCGAAACTTCGCGCATGACTCGCACCGCCCAAGCCGACCAGACGGCGCGCTGCCGGCCCTCCATCGAGGCCGCGCTGCGCGACGACCCGGTCGTGTGGCTCAGCTCGGTCCAGACCGATGGCCGTCCGCACCTGGTGCCGGTGTGGTTCCACTGGGACGGCGATCGGATCGTCGCCTTCAGCAAGCCGCATGCGCGCAAAGTCGACAACCTGCGTGACCAGCCGCGCGTGATGCTGGCGGTCGGCACACCGGGTCCGGAGTTCGATGTCGAGCTCATCGAGGCGACGGCGGAGCTGCCCGACGAGCCCGCGGAGCAGATCATGCCCGAGGGCTTCGGCGCGAAGTACCGCGAGCTGCTGCACCGGGCGGGCCTCACGGCCCAGCGCTTCGCCGAGGTCTACTCGCAGCCGATCGTGCTGCGCCCGACGCGATTCCTCGACTACGGCGGGAACGGCTGGGACAAGGGGCCGGCCTTCGCGACCTGAGCGCGAGATCAGGCCGCCGGCGGCGCGACCTGCTCGACGGCGGCCATCAGGTCCTCGAATCCGAACGGCTTCGCCACGAACGCGACGGCAGCGATCTCGGCGGCCCAGTGTGCGGCGTCGCGGGCGGCCGTCATGACCACGATCGGGGTGCGGTGCCCGCGGCGCCGCAGCTCGGCGGCGAAGCCCCAGCCGTCGAGGACCGGCATGCGCATGTCGAGCAGGATGAGGTCGGGACGCCGCTCCTCGAGCACGTGGAGCGCATCGGCCCCGTTCGAGGCCTCGGCGACGTCGTAGCCCTCGATCTCGAGCATCGCCGACACGGTGGCGCGGATGTCGGCCTCGTCGTCGACGACGAGGATGGTCACCTCACGCATCGGCGGCGGCCTCCATCGCGTCGGTGCTTTGGCCGGAGCTCGGAGCCGGCAGCTGTGATGGCTCCGGGCTGTCGACGCTGGCAGCCGCGGCGACGGGGATCGAGACCGAGAAGATGCTTCCGCCCTCGAGCCCGGGCTCGACCCAGATGCGCCCGTCGTGCGCTTCGATGATGCGCCGGCAGATGTACAGGCCCAGGCCAATGCCAGTCTCTGCCGTCCCGTGCACGTTCGTCGCTCGGTAGAAGCGCTCGAATATGCGCTCCCGCTCGTCTTCCGGAACGCCGACACCGTGGTCGGCGACCGAGATCCGCGCAGAGTCCCCGTCGACGGCCAGCACGACCTCGGGGAGTACTCCGCCCGTGCTGTACTTGATGGCATTCTCGACGAGGTTGTCGATCACCTGCTCGAAGCGCGGCGCGTCGATCGTGCCGACCACCGCCTCGGCCGGGGTGGTGACCTTGAGGTCGATACCCTGGTCGTGGTACCGACGGCGGACCGACTCGACGACGGTGCGCAGGTCGACCTCCTCGAGATCCATCACCTCGGCCCCCTGCTCCAGCCGCTGTGCGTCGAGAAGCTCTGTGACGAGGTCGCGGAGCCGGCGCGCCTCGCGAACCATGCGCGAGATGCCGGCGGCATCGGGCGGCGCCGTTGGGTCGCGCGTGACCCGCCGCTCGAGCAGTTCGGCCTGGCCGAGGACCACGGTGAGCGGCGTGCGCAGGTCGTGCGCGGCCGCCGACAGGAACTCCTCCTTCAGACGCGCCGACTCCTCCCGAGCGCGCAGGTCATTCGTGACGGTGGCGTGTGTGCGGGCCTCGAGCAGCAGGGCCGTGTGCGCCGCCATCAGCTCGAGCAGCCACAGGTCGTCTTCGACGAAGATCGGCGCCCGATCGGCATAGACCGACAGGACACCGATCTGACGCTCGTCGGTGGTGATCGGCGCGGCGATGATCGTCGTGGCGAGGTTGCGCTCGTAGATGGCGGCGTGCTCCGGATCGATCTCGGGAGCATCGAGCGCGACCACCCGGCGCTGCTGGCGGAAGGCGGTCCCGGCGATGAATGCGTCGTCGGGGTACTCGATCCATTCGCCCTCTCGATTCACGTAGCGCAGGATCGGGCGCCCGGGGGCCGCCAGGCCGATCGAAGCGCCCGAGGCGCCGAATGCACCTGCCGCCGCGTTCTGGATCTCGACCACGGCGCGGCGCTCATCGGTAACCGTTGGGAGGTGGATCGAGCGCTCCAGGAAGTTGCGCAGGTCTGGCTCTCGCCAGGCGCGACGAATCCAGGTCGGCGGGGCGAAGCCGAGGAAGTACGCGATGGCCGCGAAGAGGGCGATGATCTGCGGCAGCCCTGCCAGGTCGACGGTCCCGGCCAGCACGTCCGCCAGGGCGATGACGATGGCCGCGATGAAGAGGAGCGTCCCGATGGCGACCGCCATCATCCGCCGATTCGTGATCCCGCGGCTCGCGATCGCCGCGCGGCTGAAGGCGAGTGCCGCGTAGCCGCCCACGCCGAGGAACCACGCGATCGCGATGATCTCGTAGAGCTGCGGCGCGGCGCCGAAGATGACGAAACCGAGCACGCCGATGATGGCCAGTCCGGGGCCGCCGGCCAGCAGCATCCAGCGCGGCGTGCGGCTGAAGTCGTCGACCAGGCGAAGCATCGCGTAGGGAGCCACCGCCAGCAGCAACAGGATGAGACCGATGAGCCACGGTTGCTCGCCGAGCCCGAGCAGCTCGCCGACGAAGGCGATGACGACGACTGCCGCGATCGAGCCGAACAGGAGGACCGTGTCCCAGGCAGCGCGCGACGGCTGCTTCAGGGCACGCCACAGGACGGCCGCGAAGAGGCCGATGAAGAGGACCTGGTTGGCAACGTCGATCAGCTCGAGGGCAGTCATCTCGTTACGGCCGCGTGTCTGGCGCCGCTCCAGCACGGAACGTGCCACAGAGCGAATGCTCGCTCAGTAGGCAATCCGTTCGCCGGCGGTCACAGCCCGAGGACGGCCCGGGCGATCAGGAAGTACACGACGAGCCCCGACGCGTCGACGAGAGCCGTGATGAGGGGAACGCTCATGACGGCCGGATCCGCGCCGACGCGCTTCGCGGCAAGCGGCAGCGTCGAGCCGATCAACGACGCGAGCGTGCAGACGGTGACCAACGTCGCCGAGACCACGGCCGCCAGCGGAGGGTCCCACAGCACCGCGATCGGTCCGAACGCGATGATGCCCAGCGCCAGGCCGAGGGCGATCCCCGTGCTGGCCTCGCGCAGGGCGACGCGGCCCAGGTCCTCCAGCCGCACTTCGCCGACCGCGATGGCGCGGGTGATCGTCGTCGCGGATTGTGCGCCCGTCGAGCCGGCCGTGCCGATGACGAGCGGGACGAAGAAGGCCAGTGTCACGACCTCGTCGAGCGATCGCCGGAAGGCGGCCAGCACGTTGACGGTGACGAAGCCGGCGACCAGGAAGACGATGAGCCACACGACGCGGCTCCGCCCGAGCTGCAGGATCGAGGTCGACAGGTACGGCCGGCCGAGCGGTTCGGCGCCACCGGCGCGGGCCAGGTCCTCGGTGTCCTCCTCCTCGAGGACCTCCATCGCGTCGTCGACGGTGACGATGCCGACCAGGCGATCCTCCGAGTCGACGATCGGGATGGCCAGCAGGTCCGCCTCGCGGATGAGGCGCGCGACCTCCTCCTGGTCGCTATCGACGCGGGCGGAGAATACGTCGGTGTCCATCAGGTCGCCGACGCGAGCGTCCCGTGGCGCGAGAACGAGGTCGCGCAGCCCGAGCATCCCGACCAGGCGGCGGTGGTCATCGGTCACCGGCAGGGCGTAGATCGTCTCGGCGCTCTCGCCGACGCGCCGCACACGCTCGAGCGCCTCCGCGGCGGTCATGCCCGCCCGCAGGCTGGCGACCTCCGGCGACATGAGCCGGCCGGCCGAGTCCTCCGGATAGCCGAGCAGGGTCGCGGTCAGGCGCCGTTCGTTGGGAGACAGCCCGGCCAGCAGCCGCCGAGCGACCTTGGCGGGCATCTCCTCGGTGAGGCGCGCGCGGTCGTCGGGGTCGAGATCCTCGAACAACTGCCGGACCGTCGCCTCGCGCATCCCCTCGAGCAGCTCCTGCTGGAGCGATGGGTCGAGCAGCTCGAACACCTCGAGCGCTCGGTCCCGGGGGAGGAGCCGGAAGGGCACGGCCCGCTGCTCGCGCGGGAGGCGTGACAGCTCATCGGCGATCTCGACGACGTCCGCCTGGTTCAGCCAGCGGTCGATGAGCTCCAGATCGCCCCCCTCGACCAGCTCAGCGAAATCGACGGTCGGGACCGCGTCCGGCGTGCCTGTCAGCGTCGGTCGCGTCACGTCGCGAGGATAGACCTCGCGAGGCGCACGAAAGCGCCCGGGCCGCGTGGCCCGGGCGTCATCGGTCTGGTGGGCGGCTCAGCTCTTGGATGCGGCCGCCGAGAAGCGTGGGAAGCGAAGGATGGAGCGCCAGCTGCCCGACGCGATCGTCGCATCCAGCGGCGTCGTGGGGGCGTGAAGCTGGCTTGCCAGGCGTCGCTTCTCGGCCCGGCGGAGGCGCTCCTCGTCGAGAGCCTGCACCATCTGGAAGGCTGCGATCGAGTTCATGATTGACGTTGCTCCTCCGTGGCTCAGTAGGGGTAGTTGCGGATCCGCGGGAGCCATTCGCTCGCGGACACGTCCGCGTCGGTGAGTGCCTGGCGGATCGATCGGATCAGGAGGGACAGCATCGGGGTCCTCCGTTCTGCTGAAATCATTCGTCGTTGATGAGCCGATCGTGCGCCCCAGGGGCCCGGGCGACGACGGCCGCCGGTCCCGGGGACCGTGGGACCTTGTGCCCGGAGTCCTTACGTCATTCCGCCCTGCGGCGCGTTCCGTATCGGCCGGTATCCTTGGCACGTGGAGCAGGCTCCCCCCGAGACCAGACACCTGACCTTCCTCTTCGCCGACGTCGAGGGAAGCACGCGGCTCATGGAGCGGCACGGCGCCGACGCCGGAGTCGCGCTCTCGCGCTACCACGAGCTCGTCTCGCTCGCTGCATCCCGACATGGCGGCAAGCTCTTCGAGCGCATCGGTGACGGCGCGTACGCCTGCTTCACCGATGCGACTGAGGCCGTCGTCGCCGCCGACGCGCTCCAGCGCGCCATCCTCGCCTACGACTGGGGCGTCATCGGCCGCATGCGGATCCGCATCTCCGTCGTCACCGGCGACGTCGAAGCGCGCGGGGACCGCTACTACGGGCGCCCGCTGTTCCGCGCCGCGCGGCTCCAGGCCCTCGCCAACGGTGGCGAGACGTTCCTCTCCGGCAGCACCGTCGACGAGCTGGTCGGTGAGCTTCCGCCCGGCACGCTCCTCCGCGATCTCGGAACGCAGCGCCTCCGCGACGTCCCGGAGCCGGAGCGGGTCTTCTCGCTGGTGCATACTTCCCGCGCTCGACCGGACGAATCGGACGGGCTGCAGGCCTCCGAGAATGGGCAGGGGAAATCGATCGTGACTGACGAAGAGGGACCGATCCGGGTCCTGCTGGTTGACGACCACGCCGTCGTTCGGCGCGGCCTGCGCGGCTTCCTGGAGCTGTTGAAGGACTTCGACGTCGTGGGCGAGGCCGAGAACGGACGCGAGGGCGTCGCCGCCGCCGAGCGGCTCGTGCCCGACGTCATCCTCATGGACCTGCTCATGCCCGAGATGGGCGGGCTCGAGGCGATCGCGGCGATCAAGCAGGAGCACCCCGAGATCGAGATCGTCGCCGTGACATCGTTCATCGAGGAGGAGAAGGTCACCTCCGCCCTCGAGGCCGGCGCCTCGGGCTACCTGCTCAAGGACGCCGAGGCCGAGGAGGTCGCCCAGGCCATCCGCGCCGCGTACAACGGCGAGGTTCACCTGGACCCGGCCGTGTCGCGCCTGCTCGCCCAGCGCATGCGCCAGCGCAAGGACGCCGAGCCGGTCGAGCCGCTGACGGCCCGCGAGAAGGAGGTCCTCTCGCAGCTGGCCAAGGGCGCGGCGAACAAGGAGATCGCCTACGAACTCGGGATCACCGAGCGCACGGCGCGCACCCATGTGTCGAACATCCTCGGCAAGCTCGGGCTCGCCTCGCGCACGCAGGCGGCCCTCTACGCGGTGGAGCACAAGCTCGTCTGACCGTTGGCCGTTCCCGCCCTGCGGGCAAATCGGCCACTGACTGCCCGATCTCCCATGCCACGGGAGGGTTGGAGCCCCAGATGGGCCGCCCGCCTGGCCAACCGTCCCGCCCGACGGGAATCCAGCCGTTACATCTCCGATACGCTCGCTACACGGGCAGCGCCCTTCGGCACCGCACCCAAACCCTGATCGTCCGGGAGTTGCGCCTGAACGGAGCTAACGGCCAACTTGGCCGCCGAAGGTGGCCGGAGGTTGCCCCAGAGCGGTCGTTGCGAGCACGATCGAGCCGATATCGCCGCGAACTTCGCCGCTAGTTCCGCTGGAACGCAACGCTGATGCGCTCGACCAGGACGGGATGCGCGTACTGCACAACGATCGCGGGGGATCCGGTCGCGCGCGTTGGCGACCACCTCGAGATTGGGGGCGGGCAAGGTGCCGACGACGCTTCTACACCTGCGGCCAGGTCACGCGCGTCCGTAGACACGAAGACGCCCCGCCCGGCGAACCGGACGGGGCGTGGGAAGGAAGGGGAGCTAGGCGGCGGTCGGGCGGAACCGCGACGGCAGGACCGGGGCGACCGACTCGAGGGCCGCGTTGACGAAGCCCTTCGGGCTCCCGTAGACCCGGAAGATATCGACCGCCACGAGGACGATCAGCGCCACCTCGACGCCCTTGGCGATCCAGCCGAGGGTGAAGTACGGGCCAACCACCAGGTACCCGGCGATCGTCAGGGCGGCGTAGCCCATGAGCGCGATGCGCGGGAACCAGCTGAAGCGCTGGATCATCGGCGTCGGCGCGGCGGCGCCGATCACGAACAGCGCGGCGAGGCCGAGGTATCCCAGACCGTTCAGCGTGAACATCAGGCCACCCAGGCCAAGGTGGATGTTGGCGGTGACGAGGGTCAGGCCGACGATGGCCGTGCTGAGGGCGAATCCGAAGGCCTTGCTGTGGAAGAGCGAAGTCATGTCCGGAGAACCTCCCAGGGGTTTGATGGTCGACGCCGCCAGAGTGGCATCGGGTTGGTTGAGCTGGCCCAAGGATGCCAGCGGCGCACGGTCCGGTGAATCCGGCAGGAGGGCGACGGCTACCCCGGCATGCGCGGCACGCCGGGATCGGTCGAATGACGTAGAGCCAGGCCCTCTGCAGCGCCGATGGGGGCGGATGCCTGCATGGCGTATCCTCTCGGGCCGATGACCCGCGCTCCCGCACGCCCCGACGCCGAGCAGCCGCCGGTGACCGCCGCCACCGAGCCGGCCCTGCCGGTGCGCCTGGCCATGCTCTCGCACGCCGTCGAGGAGGCTGCTCGCCTGCTCGTTGCCGACGGTGCCATGGTCTACCTCGTCGACAACGGCATGATGCGATTCGCCGTCGACGCCGGGATCCGGAATGCCGAGGCTCAGCAGCTGATCCGCGACCTGACGCTCCCGATCGGCGTCGGCATCTTCGGTCAGGCCGCCGCCAGCGGTGAGCTGGTCGTCACCGGCGACTATCGCAACGACCAACGCATCGCGCACTCCGACGTGGCGGATCGTATCGTGGTCGCCACCGACATCCGCTCGATGGCGGCCGCTCCGCTGCTCGCCGACGGCGAGGTTCTCGGCGCGCTGGGCGCGTACTCGAGCCGGGCCGACGCCTTCGACGAGTCCGAGCTTGCCCTCCTGCAGGCGCTCGCCGACCACGCGGCGGTCGCGATCTCGAACCAGCGGCTCATCGAGCGGCTCGAGGCCGCGAAGGCCGAGCTGGCGCGCCGGGTCGACGCCCAGCGCACGCTCGGTGAGATTGCAGCACGGATCGCGGTCATCCGCGACCCGGACGAGGTGCTCCAGTCGGTGGTCGATGCGGCGAAGCGGCTCATCGAGTCGGACGGCGCGCACCTCACGCTGATGGAGTCGGGCGGCCGCTTCCTGCGCCCGACCGTTGTCGTGGGCGGCAATGCGGCGTGGACCGAGGATTGGCTTGCCGAGCTGGAGTTCCCGCTCAACGACGGGATCAACGGCCTCGCCGCCGGGCAGGACCGGGTGATCGCGACCGAGGACTACATCGTCGACTCGCGGATCCCGCACGAGCCGGGCGATCAGCAGGTCGCCCAGCGCCTCGAGCTGCGCGGCATGGCATCTGCGCCGCTACGAGGTCCCGAGGGCGAGGTGATCGGCACGCTCGCGGTCTCCTTCGAGCGCCCGCATCGGTTCACCGACGATGAGCTCGCACTGCTCCAGGGCCTCGCCGACCAGGGCGCCATCGCCATTGCCAACTCGCGGCTGACGGTGGATCTGCGCCGCCACGCCGACGAGCTGGCGGATCGCGTCGAGGCGCAGCGCACCCTGTCCATGATGGCCGCCGAGCTGACGTCGCTCCGCGACCCGTCGGACGTGCTGATCCAGACGCTCAAGGAGGCGGTGCGGCTGCTCAAGGGCCATGGCGGGCAGATCGGCATGGTCGTGACCGACGAGGACGGCACGCTGCGCTGGGGTGACGGCCATTCGCTGATCCACAGGCGGCTCGTGCCCTTCATGAAGGACGACCACACCAAGGTCGACGACGGGATCTCCGGCCGTTCGGTCCGCGAGCGACGCGCCTCGCTGACCGATGATTACCTGACCGACGAGTCATTCCCGCACGACGCCGCCTCCGACGCGGTCGCCAGGAAGCTCGGGCTGCGCGCCGTCGTCGCGGCGCCGCTGATCGGTCCGGAAGGCGCCATCGGCGCCATCGGCGTGTACTCCGAGGAAGCGGGGGCATTCGACGCCGACTCCGCCGAGCTGCTGCGCCTGCTGGCCGACCAGGCTGCGATCGTGCTGGCCAACGCGAGGCTCAACGCCGAGGCCGAGATCTCGGCCGACCAGCTCGCGCACCAGGTCGAGGCACAGCGCACGCTGGGCGAGATCGCCGCGGCGATCACCTCGCTGCGCGACCCGTCCGCGGTCCTGCTGCGGACGATCGACGAGGCGAAGCGGCTGCTGCATGCCGACCACGTCGTCATCCACCAGGTCCGCGCCGGCACGCACGAGCTCGCGGACTTCAGGAGCATCTTCGGCGCCAGCCCGGACATGCCGCCGCCCGATGAGGTGACGGTGAGCATCGGCCAGGGGGTCGCCGGGATGGCCATCGCCGACCGGCGCGTGGTGTGGACCGGCGACTACCTCACCGACACTTCGTTCCCGCACACCGCGCGCGCCGACGAGTGGATCACCCGGACCGGCTACCGCTCGCAGATGAGCGCGCCGCTCGTCGGCGAGGACGGACCGATCGGCGCCATCAGCGCCTACTCGGCGCGCCCCGACGCCTTCGCTGAGAGCGCGTCTGAGCTGCTCGGTGCCCTCGCCAGCCAGGCCGCCATCGTGCTCGGCAACGCGCGCCTGTACGAGGAGCTGGAGCATCGAGTCGAGGCCCAGCGCACCCTCGGCGCGATCGCCGCGCGCATCACCGCCATCCATGACCCCGGCGACGTGCTGCAGCGCACGCTCGACGAGGCGGTGCGCCTGCTCGACGCCGACGGCGGACGGATCGAGCTGGTGGTCGAGGGTGGCGGGCTTCATTGGGCCTTTGGCCACTCGGCCATCGACCTGCCGATCGAGCGCGCGCCGGGCGAAGCGGCCGTCACTGCCGAGGAGGGGGTATCGGGCCGTGCGGTCCGCCAGCGCAAGGTCGTCTTCACCGGCGACTACCTCGTCGACCACGCCTTCGTCCACGCCGAGGCACCGGACCGATATATCCGCCAGCACGGCATTCGGTCGGTGATGAGCGCCCCGCTCATCGGCGAGGAGGGCGCCATCGGCTCGCTCACCGTCCACTCGCAGGCCCGTGATGCATTCGACAAGGCCGATGCCGAGCTGCTCGAGGTGCTCGCCAGCCAGGGCGCGATCGCGGTCACGAACGCCCGCCTCTACGAGCAGCTGGGTCAGGAGTCGGCGGCGCTGGCTCGTCAGACCGACTCGCAGCGACGGCTTCTCGAGATCAACCGGAGCTTGCTGACCACGCTCGAGCCGGCAGGAGTGCTCGACATCATCGCCGACGGCCTGAAGAGCGTGGTCTGGTACGACAACCTTGGCGTCTACCGCGTCGACGACGTAGGGTCGATGCTGCGGCCCGTCTACGCACGTGACCAGAACGCCGAGGCGGTCCTCGACTTCCCGATCCCTCGCGGCCAGGGGCTAACCTGGTGGAGCCTCGAGCACCGCGAGCCGCTGCTCATTAACGACGCGCTCAGCGACGCTCGGCTGATCCAGATCCCGGGCACCGAAGAGGAGGACGAGGCGATCATCATCGTCCCGCTCGTCTCCGGCGACGAGGTGGTCGGCGCGATGAACATCAGCCGGGTCGGCGGCGCCGAGGTGGCCTTCACCGATGCGGACTTCGAGCTGGTCCAGCTCTTTGCAGGACAGGCCGCGGTGGCGATCACGAACGCCCGCCTCTACGAGCAGCTGCGCGAGCGCATCGACGCCCAGCGCACCCTGTCCGAAATCGCGGCCCAGATCGCCGCGCTGCACGAGCCGCAGACCGTGCTCGATCGGGCCGTGGCGGACGCGGCCCGCCTCCTCCACGCCGATCGCGCCCAGATCAACCTGCTCGCCGAGGAGGGGGACCACCTCGATCGACCGATCGCCGCCGCGCCGGTTCCGCCGTCGCCCGACGACGTCGAGGTGCCGGTCGGCTCGGGCATTGCCGGCATGGCCGCCGCCGAGCGCCGCGTGCGCTGGACCGGCGACTACCTCGCCGATACCGAGTTCCCGCACGACGACGGCGACGCGCGGATCGCGGCGCAGGCCATCCGATCGATGATCTCCGCACCGCTGATCGGCACCGATCGGCTTCTCGGCACCCTCACCGTGCAGTCCATGGAGGCAAGCGCCTTCGGCTCCGACGATGCCGAGCTCCTCCAGCTCCTCGCCGACCAGGCAGCGATCACCCTCACCAACGCCCGCCTCTACGCCGAGGTCGAGGAGTCGGAGCGCCGCTACCGGCACCTCGTCGACAACTCGCCGGACATCGTGTGGAGCGTCGACGCGGAGGGCCGCTTCACGTTCTTCAGCGACTCGCTCGAGTCGCGCACCGGCTGGAAGCCGGAGGAGCTGCTGGGCAAGCCTTTCACCACCCTCGCCGGGGAGGGATCGACGTCCGATGCGCTCGCTGCCTGGGAGGCGCTGCGCGAGGACCCGAGCCGCGAGCGTCGCGTCCGCCTGGATCTGCCGCTCGCCGACGGCCGGATCAGCAAGTCCGAGGTGGCGATGACCGGCTCGACCGTCGACGGGCGCTTTGCCGGCGCCCACGGCGCCGTCCGCGACATCAGCGAGCGGGAGCGCCTGGAGGGCGACCTGCGCACCCAGGCCGCCGAGCTGGCCGCCAGCCAGGAGCGCAGCCATCTCGCGCGCGAGCTCCACGACTCGGTCACCCAGGCGCTGTTCAGCATGGGGCTCACCCTGCGCACGCTCGAGCTACTGCTCGAGACCGATCGCGACGCTGTGCCCACCAAGGTCGCCGAGCTTCGGGAGCTCCAGCAGGACGCCCTTGCGGAGATGCGCACCCTGATCTTCGAGCTGCGCCCGTCGTCCCTCGAGTCCGACGGCCTGATCCAGGCGCTTCGCACCCACGCGACGGCCGTCCAGCGCCGCACTGGCCTGACGATCGTAGTCGACGCAGAGCCGGTCGAGCGCCTCCCGCTGGCCACCGAGGAAGCGCTATACCGCATCGGCCAGGAGGCGATTCACAACGTCGTCAAGCACGCGAATGCCTCGTGCGCCACGATTCGGATCGAGGCCGAGGCCGACGACCGCCTGCGGCTGACCGTCACCGATGACGGCGACGGCTTCGACCCCACCGAGGTGCCGCGCGGACACCTTGGGCTGATCGGCATGCGGCAGCGCGTTGACCTCGTCGGCGGCGAGCTGCGCGTCGAGAGCATCCCGGGCAGCGGCACGACGATCGACGCGCTCGTCTCGCTCGGCACCGACGCCTCGGCCGAATGACGTAGCTCGGGCTGCGCCTTCCGCCGGTAGGCGTCGTGTTCAATCACACTTAACATCCAGTCCATGCAGGCCAGCGCGCGTCCGAAGCTACCCTCGGCTCCGAGGGTGGTGATCGTTGATGCGGATCGCCGTGTCCTGCAGAGCCTCGCCGACCTCCTGGGGGTGACCGGGGAGGTCGACGTCGTCGGACGCGCCGCCGACGTGCGCGCTGCGCTCGAGGAGATCGAGCGCGTCCACCCCGACGTCGTGCTCGTCGACCCACGGCTCCCCGACGTCGACGCCGGCATGGCCCTGATCGGCGGCATGAGCCGGGCCTGGCCGTCCATTCGGGTCGTGATGACCGGCTGGGGGGATGCGGAAGCTCGCCATGTCCTGAATGGCTCCGCCCGCTTCGTCAGCAAGGGCAGCACCCCCGAGGAGTACGTCGACGCCATCGTCGCCGGCTGCCGCGACTGATCTCTAGAGGTCCATCGCAGCGCGGATGGCATCAAGCTCGGGCGGGATCGGGGTCAGCGAACCCTCCTCGGCCTGGACCGCATCGGGATCCTTGAGCCCGTGTCCGGTGAGGACACAGACGACCGTTTCCCCCTGACCGATGCGGCCCTCGGCCGCCAGCTTTCGCACGCCCGCCACGCCGGCTGCCGATGCCGGCTCGCAGAACACCCCCTCCAGCTGCACGATCTGCCGCTGGGCCTCGAGGATCTCCTCGTCCGTGACGGTCTCGATGAGGCCGCCCGACTCGTCGCGGGCCGCCACCGCTCCTTCCCACGAGGCAGGGTTCCCGATGCGGATGGCGGTGGCCACCGTCTCAGGAGCTTCGACCGGCTCCCCCCGCACGATCGGTGCGGCGCCGTCGGCCTGGAAGCCGAGCATACGCGGCAATGGCTTGTCACCGAGTCGGCGGAAGCCGCGCCAGTAGGCCGTGATGTTTCCCGCGTTGCCGACCGGCAGCGCCAGCGCGTCGGGCGGGCGTCCGAGCTCGTCGACGATCTCCCACGCCGCCGTCTGCTGTCCGGTGAGGCGGTCGGGGTTGATCGAGTTGACGACCACCGCCAGCCCTTCCTCGCCCAGGCGGCGGACCGCGGCAAGGGCCGCGTCGAAGTTGCCGTCGACCATCGTGAGGCGCGCACCCGCCGCGAGGGCCTGCGCAAGCTTGCCGCGTGCCACCTTGCCGGCCGGCAGGATGACGTGGCACGGCAATCCGGCCGCCGCCGCATAGGCCGCCGCCGACGCCGACGTGTTGCCGGTCGAGGCGCACACGACGGCCCGCGCACCCGCCGCGACCGCACGGTTGACGGCCAGCACCATCCCGCGATCCTTGAACGAGCCGGTCGGGTTGGTGCCCTCGAACTTCAGGTGAAGCCGCTCGAGGCCAAGCTCCGCCCCAAGGCGGCGCGCGGGGATCAGCGGCGTCCCGCCCTCTCCCAGCGTGATCGGGAAGGCCTCGCCTTCCCGCGCCAGGAGGGATCGGTAGCGTTCGAGGAGCGGTTCGGTCACGCGGCCGAGTATAGGAACGCGGTCCGTATCAGCTCGCATCCGATCTCGGCGGTGCGCGCCCGTCAACGCCTATATCACTTCCGATATATTCGGTGACTGTTGCGGATGGGTGTCGCCGGGAGGCTCCGATCCAGCGGCTCAGCGCCCGGTGAGCCCCTCGCGCACGATCCGCGCCTGCTCGACCGAGTGGGCGGTCGGGTAGCCCTCGGCAGGCCGCGAGCGCTCGGGTCGCGAGATGTCTCCGAGCGGGATGTGATACGGGACGAGGTGGCGGATGCGCGGGAGCACGAACTTGCGCGCCCCCATGTTCCGCGGCTCCTCCTGGACCCAGGCGAAGGAGTCGATCTTCGAGTAGCGGTCGAGGATCGGCTGCAGCTCCTCGGCGGGGAAGGGGTAGAGGCGTTCCACGCGTACGACGGCCACGTCCTTGGCATCGGCGAAGAGGTCGGAGCCGATGAGGTCGTAGTAGATCTTTCCCGAGCAGAGGAGCAGCCGGCGCACCTTCGCCGCTGCCTTCGGGTGATCGGCGAACCGCGGATCGTCGAGGACGCTGCGGAACGCGCCCGAGGAGAGCTCCGACGGCCGCGACGCGGCGGCGGGCAGACGCAGGAGCGACTTCGGGGTCATCACCACCAGCGGCCGCGCATCGGCGTGGCGGGCCTGGCGACGGAGCAGGTGGAAGTACTGGGCCGGTGTGGTCGGATAGACGACGCGGATGTTGCCCTCAGCGCCGAGCGCCAGGAATCGCTCGAGCCGCGCCGACGAGTGCTCCGGTCCCGAGCCCTCGTAGCCGTGTGGCAACAGGAGCGTCAGCCGCGAGGTCTGCCGCCACTTGGCCAGCCCGGAGACGAGAAACTGGTCGATGATGATTTCCGCCCCGTTCACGAAGTCGCCGTACTGAGCCTCCCAAAGCACCAGCGCCTCGCGGGCCGTAACCGCGTACCCGTACTCGAAGCCAAGCGACGCGTACTCGCTCAACGGGGAGTTGTGGAGCTCGAACGACGCGCGTGAGCCGGGGATGTGCTGGAGCGGAACGTGACGCGCCCCGGTCTTCGCGTCCCACAGCCCGGCATGACGCTGGCTGAACGTGCCGCGCACGGTGTCCTGGCCGGTGAGGCGGATCGGCGTGCTCTCCCGCAGCAAGGTGGCGAAGGCGAGGAGCTCGGCGTGGCCCCAGTCCACCGCCTGCTCGTCGGCGTCGAGCGCCACCGCTCGCCGCTCGAGCTGGCGCTTCAGCTTCGGATGGAGGGTGAATCCGTCGGGCAGCGTGCCCAGACCGGCGTTTGCCGAGCGCAGCTCCTCCAGCGCCACCGCCGTCTCCGGCTCGGCCGGCTCCTCGGGCGCGATCGCCTCCGACCCACGGTCCAGCTCGCCCTGCGACTCGTCCGCTCCCTTGCGGACCGATGCCTGCCGCTTGGCGAGGTCGCGCTGCGCCTCCTTCACCAGCGCCTCGGCATCGTCGGCGCTGATCGCGCCCGACTCGACCAGCTGCGCCTGGTACTGCTCGCGGACCGATGGGTGCTCGGCGATCACCGCGTACATCGCCGGCTGCGAGTAGGCCGGCTCATCCCCCTCGTTGTGGCCATAGCGGCGATAACCGACGAGGTCGATGACGATGTCGTTGCCGAATCGCTCGCGGTACATCATCGCCAGGCGTGCCGCGGCCAGGCAGGCCTCGGGGTCGTCGGCGTTGACGTGGATGATGGGGACGTCGAAGCCCTTCGCCAGGTCACTGGAATAATCGGTCGATCGGCCCTCGCGCGGGCCGGTGGTGAAGCCGACCTGGTTGTTGGCGATCAGGTGGACCGTCCCGCCGGTGGAGTAGCCGTCCAGCCGCATGAGGTTGAGCGTCTCGGCCACGACGCCCTGGGCGGCGAAGGCGGCATCGCCGTGGATGAGGATCGGGAGCGTGGTCGAGTGGTCGAGGCGCGCGACGGATGAGGATCGGTCCGATTGCTCGGCACGCGTGCGGCCCTCGATGACCGGATCGACCGCCTCGAGGTGGCTGGGGTTGGGCGACAGCACGACGCGCACCTCGGAGTCGTCGTCGGTCAGGTAGCCGCCCTCGGCGCCGAGGTGGTACTTCACGTCGTCGGAGCCGCCCTTCGGCGCGGTCGCCGTCTCGACGCCCGCGCGGCCGGCCTCGAACTCGGTGAGGATCGACTCGTAGCTGACGCCGACGACATGGGCGAGCACGTTGAGACGTCCGCGGTGGGCCATGCCGATCATGACCTTGCGCGCCCCATGGTCCGCGGCGTCACCGATGATGACGTCGAGCATCGGCACCATCGCATCGAGGCCCTCGATGCTGAAGCGTTTCTGGCCCAGGTAGGCCTTGTGCAGGAATCGCTCGAGGGTCTCGACGCTGACCAGCCGCTCGAGCAGCGCGACGCGATCCTCGGCCTCCATCGGCCGCCGATGCTCGCCGGACTCGATGACACGGCGCAGCCAGACGCGCTCCGTGTGCGACGCGATGTGCTCGACCTCGTAGGCGATCGTGCCGGCGTAGGTCTCCACCAGGTGCGGCAGTGCCTCGGCCAGGGTCTGGCCCGGGACGTAGATGCGCAGCAGTTCGGCGGGCACCTGCGCCATGTTGTCCGGCGTCAGGCCCAGGGGCGCGGGGTCGAGTGCCGGGTCTCCGGGTGGCTCCGAGCCGAGCGGGTCGAGGCGTGCGGCCAGGTGCCCAAAGTGGCGGTAAGCCTTCACCAACGCCATCGCCGCGGCGACCGCCTTGAGCTGGTCCTGGCTCGCGCTCTCAGCGGCCGCGAGCGGAGGAGCGGCGGCCGCTTCCGCCGGTGCCGGCACCGGCTCGTCCGTGGTCACGTCGGCGGCGCGCGCGCCGAGCGAGGCGAAGGCATCGGTGTAGAAGCCGTCCTCGCCATTCAGCAGCCCTTCGACGCGGCGCAGGAAGAGGCCTGACTCGGCGCCCTGGATGATGCGGTGGTCGTACGTCGAGGTGATGGTCATCCGTCGCTCGCCGCCGACCCCGCGGATCGTGCCGGTGGCGACGATCGTGCCCTGGTTCGGCATCAGCCGCGGAACGCTCGCCGCCGTCCCGAGCGTTCCCGGGTTGGTGAGGGTGATCGTCGCGCCCATCAGGTCGTCGACGCTCAGCTTGCTGCCGCGCGCGGCGGTGACGAGCTCCTCGTAGCGGGCGTGGAAACCGGCGAAGTCCATCTCGTCGGCGTTCTTGATCACCGGCACGACCAGTGTGCGGCTGCCATCGCGGCGCTCGACGTCGACCGCCAGTCCCAGGTTGATGGCGCCGGGGTCGACGCGGAAGGGCTGGCCGTCGGCATCGGTGAAGTAGTGGCTCATCGAGCGCTGCTCGTTTGCAGCCCGCACGATCGCCCAGCCGATCAGGTGGGTGAAGCTCACCTTGCGCGGGGCGATCTGGTCGTTGAGCTCCTTGCGGCGCGCCTCGAGCGTCGCGACGTCGAGCTCGCGGAAGCTCGTCGCGGTCGGGACGGCCAAGCTGGCCGTCATGTTCTGCGCCAACCGCGCGGCCGGCCCCTTGATCGGAGTCGCTCCGTCCGGGACCGATGGCGCCGCCGGAGCCTCCGCCCTCGCGGCCACGGCCGCAGGAGCCTCAGCCGCAGGAGCCTCAGCCGCCGGAGCCTTGGCCGGCGCGGCCTCGGCCTGCGCGGTCTCGGCCGGCGGTGGCTGCTCGTCGCCGTTGGCGCTCTCCGCCGGCGGCGCCTGCACGGGCTCGAAGCCGGCAGTGCCCGCGTCGAACAGGCTACGCCACTCCGGGTCGATGCTGCCCGGGTCCTGGCGATATCGCTCGTAGAGGTCGGCGACATAGCCGGCGTTTACCAGGTTCAGCTCATCGAGCGGGTCCGTGGTGGTCTGTGCCGGATCGGTCTCGGGCATGTCGGCTCAAGGATACGGCCCCCGCAGGGGCTTCGCGAGGTCGGGGGCGGGATCGGGTCAGCCGCTTGTGGGCTGCCGCCGCTCGAAGATGCCCCGCGCCAGGATCACCACGCCGATGGCGATGACCGCGACCGGCAGCACCCACTCCGGCAGCGGAAGTTGTCGGCCGCTGATGCCGATCACGCCCTCGAAGAAGAGGAAGCCGATGGCGAAGAGGCCGAGCCCGCCGAGCAGCGCCCAGGTCCCGTTGCGGATCTCCGTCGGGTCCCCGGTGCGCGCGCCCCAAAGCAGCAGGCCGAGCCCGCTGGCGGCCGGCCCGACGAGGGCCCACGCGTAGGCCCAGCTCTCCCAGTGGCCGGTGCTGTTCTGGTAGAAGAGCACGAGTCCGACCGTTGTCGCCACCGTGCCGCCGATGACCATGCCCTGCTCGCGGTTCACGAACAGGCCGAGGGTGAGGATCACGACACCGATGCCGATCACGATCGCCGGCCACCCGACGTCGTCGATGCCGATGTCGAACAGCTGGCCGATGAAGAGCGCGATCCCGATCAGGAGCAGCGCGACGCCGAGGCCGATCGCCGGCGGGACGCTCGGTTCGTCGCTGCGCGGCGGTGGCGCGTCGGCTGTCGGCTCGGTGGCGGTCGTATCGGTCACGTCCCGATCGTACGCCCGTTGCCAAGAGGGAGCCGTACGATGGGCCCGATGGACCTCAACGCCGACCTCGGCGAGAGCTTCGGGCGCTGGACGCTCGGCGACGACGAGCGGCTGGTCCCGCATCTGACCAGCGCCAACCTCGCGTGCGGCTTCCACGCCGGCGACTTCCGGGTCATGGAGGCGACCGTCGCGCTGTGCCGGCGCGCGGGCGTTGCGGTCGGCGCACAGCCGGGCTACCCGGACCTGCAAGGCTTCGGCCGCCGGCCGTTGCCCTTCGAGCCCGACGAGGTCGAGTCGCTCGTCCGCTACCAGGTCGGCGCGCTCGAGGCGTTCTGCCGGGCGCACGGAGTCGAGATGCAGCATGTGAAGCCGCACGGCGCGCTCTATAACCGGGCCGCAGTGGACCCGGCGCTGGCCACGGCCATTGCACGGGCCGTCGGCCGCTTCAGCCGTGGGCTGCTCCTCTTCGGGCTGGCCTCCTCGGAGCCGATGGCGTCAGCCGCCGCCGACGCCGGCCTGCGCTTCGTGCCCGAGGCGTTTGCCGACCGCCGCTACCTGGCGGACGGCACGCTCCAGCCGCGTTCCGAGGCCGGCTCGCTCCTGACCGATGCCGGTGAGGCCGCCGCCCAGGCGGTCGCCATCACCTCGGGATCGGTGACCGCCGTCGATCGCTCGACCGTCCAGCTCCGCGCGGAGAGCATCTGCTGCCACGGCGACACGCCCGGCGCGGTCGAGATCGCTGCCGCCGTCCGCCGGGCGCTCGAGGCTGCGGGAGTGGCCGTCGCCGCGCCGTCCGCCGCGTGATCCGTCCCTTTGGCGAGGCGGCGTTGCTCGTCGAGACCGACTCGGTGGAGCGGGCGCAGGCGCTGGCCGCCGCGCTCCGTGACGATGCGATCCCCGGCGTCGTGGCCTCTGTGCCCGGACTCGAGAGCCTGCTCGTCGAGCTCGACCCCCTGGCGGCCGACGTCGACGCTGTGCGCGGTGAGCTCGAACGGCGGCTGAACACGCCGGCGGCGCCGCTCGTGACGGGACGCCCGCGTGCGATACCGGTCGTCTACGGAGGCGAGATGGGGCCCGACCTGCCGGACGTGGCCGCCCTGACCGGCCTGTCGGCCGCGGAGGTTGTCGCGCGCCACGCCGGGGCGGACCTGCGGGTCCTCTTCGACGGCTTCGCTCCGGGCTTCGCCTACCTCGGCGAGCTGCCGTCGGACCTGCGCGTTCCGCGCCTCGAGACCCCTCGGACCCGGACGCTCGCCGGATCCGTCGCAATAGCCGGCGCGATGAGCGGGATCTACCCGGCAGCGCTGCCTGGCGGCTGGCGCGTCATCGGGCGCACGCCGGTCACGCTGTTCGACCCGCGCCGCGACCCGCCCGCCTACCTCCTGCCTGGCGACCGCGTGCGGTTCGAGCCGATCGACGCCGCGGCCTGGGAAGAGCGCTCCGGCGCGCCCGACGACTGGTGACGATCGAGATCATCGAGCCGGGGCCGCTGACCTCGGTACAGGACCCGTTCGGCCGTCCCGGTTGGGGTCACCTGGGTGTCGCGGTGGGCGGGGCGGCGGATCCGTGGAGCGCGCGCCTCGCGAACCGGCTCGTGGGCAACAGCGACGACGCTGCGCTGCTCGAGATCACGATCGGAGAGGCGTTGATCGCCACGGAGCGGACGGCGTGGATGGCCCTCACCGGCGGGCTGCGCGCGTCGACCGGCGGAATCGAGCTGCCCCGGCACGAGGCCTGGCGACTGCGTCCCGGCGCGACCGTCCGGATCCGTGCCGGCGACGGCGCGCGCGGCTACCTGGCGGTCGGCGGCGGGTTGATCGTCGACGCGGTGCTCGGCTCGCGATCCACCGACCTGCGCACCGGCTTCGGCGGACTCGACGGCCGTGCGTTGCGCGCGGGCGATCGGCTCGAGGTCGGGGCGTTGGATGGCCGCCCGGGTCGCTGGACCGGCTCGGCCACGAAGGGCCCGATCCGGATTTTGCCGGGTCCCAATCCCGAGACCATCGCCGCGCTCGAGGTGGAGTGGACGGTCGCCGTCGAGGCGGACCGCACCGGCATGCGACTCGACGGTCCGCGCGTGGAGGGTGGTGAGGTCCCGTCGATGGGGCTGCCGCTGGGCGCGATCCAGGTGCCGCCCGACGGCCGGCCGATCGTCATGCTCGCCGCCCGCCCCGTGACCGGCGGTTATCGCGTTCCGGCCTGCGTCATCCGCGCCGACGTCGGACGGGTGGCGCAGCTGCGAAGCGGCGACGATCTGACGTTCGCAGCGATCTCGCCCGAGGAGGCGCGCGATGCGCTCGGGCGAGCGGAAGAGCAGCTCGCCGCCCTCGAGCCGCTCGAGGCGGTGGAGGACGACGAGCTGGGATGGGCCGGCTCACATCGGTAAGCCTCAGTCGGTGGGTTCGGCCTCCGCCTGCGGCCGGAAGACGAGGCGCGTGGCGCCATTGCTCGCCGGCGTCACGTCGATCGTAAGGCGCTCGACCACCCGCTCCAGCGATCGACGGCGATGGCCATCGCCGGCGCGGTTAGCGACACCGTCGCGTACTGCGGATAGCGCGTCCGAAGCGCCGACAGCGCACGCTCGAGCTCGTCGCCATCGGTGACGACGCTTGCAATGCCGTCGGCCCGCGCCCACCACAGGCGAGTCCAGTCGTCGTCGTACATGTCAACCAGCACCGAGACACGCGGGTTGACGGCGACGTTCTCGAACCGGTGCAGCGGTCTGCTGCGTTTCGGCTTGGCATCGACCGCGGTGTAGATCGTGTCGCCATTGAGCGCGAACGTGATCGGCACGAGGTGCGGCGCGCCATCGGCCCCGACGGTGGCCAGGTACCCGACGAGAGCCTCCTCGAAGCGGGCGCGAGCCTCGCCGGGCGTCACCCGAGCACGGTCCGCAGCGTCTCGGCGCTGACGTTGCGCCCGGTCGTTACCACGGCCACCCGGGCGTCAGCGACCTCGACCTGCCCAGTCTGAAGCGCAGCGATCCCGAGCGCGGCGCTGCCCTCGAGCAAGACGTGCGGCACCTCGAGCGACCAGCGCATTGCGTCGGCGATGGCCTCCTCGTCGACGACGACCACCTCGTCGACGAGCTGGCGGCACAGCTTCCAGGTGATGCTGTCGCGCTCGATGTTGCCGGCCACGCCGTCGGCCAGCGTTGGCGCGATCGGCATCGGCTCGGCCTTGCCGGTCTCGAAGAAGGCGAACATCGGTGGCGACGTCGAGGGCTGGACACCGATGAGCCGCAGCCTCGGCTTGACCGCCTTGGCCCACAGGCCCATGCCGGCGATGAGCCCGCCACCCCCGATGGGCACGACGATGACCTCGACCTCCGGCCAGTCCTCGAGGATCTCGAGGCCGACCGTCGCCTGGCCGGCGATCACCTCGGGGTCGTTGTACGGCGGGATGTAAATCGCGTGCCCGGCGTCGTCGCGGCGGCGGGCCTCGACCTCGGCGTCATCGGTGTCGTTGCCGGTGAGCTCGACGGTCACCCGGTTCGACTCCAGCGCGCGGAGTCGTTCCAGCTTGGCGGGGGAGACGCTGCGGCCCACCAGCACCGTCAGCCGCATCCCATTTCTGACCGCGGCGGTGGCGACGGCAATCCCGTGGTTGCCGCTGCTGGCGGTGACCAGCGCCGCCTCGGGCCTCGCCTCGGCGACGAGCGCCACCTTGTTGTGCGCGCCACGCGTCTTGAACGCGCCGGTCGGCTGGACCTCCTCGCGCTTGAGCCGAACCTCGGCCGCGCCGGTCTGCTGGGCGAGCTCGCCGCTCGGCTCCAGGGGCGTGTGGATGGCGATCCCCTTGAGACGCCGCCGCGCGTCGTTGACGTCGGCGAGTGTCGGCATGCGCGGCATACCCTGAGTGTACGGGCGCGCCGGTCAGCGCCGACAGTCCGGCGAGTGCTTCGACCTGCGGCCCGATCGAACGGGCGGAATCTCGCATCAGGGGCCATCGTGCGAGAAATTGCCCGATGCATCGGGCACGGTGGGCGGGCGCAGGTCTAGGCGGCGCGCATCGGCTCCGGTTCGGGCGTGGTCGACGGGCCCTCGCGGACCTCGCGCAGTCGCAGTCCGACGCGCATAAGCGAGCCGAGCCGATCCTCGACCCGCGCGCGCTCGATGGGCGTGGCCCAATGGCGCAGCGTGTAGTCGATCTCGTGCTTGTGGCGCGTGGCGGTGGCCAGCAGGTCGTCGACGCGGGCGCGCACCGCCGGCTCCGGGCCCATCTGCAGGATGAGCCGATGCGACTCGAGAATGTCGACGTAGTACGACGTCGCCAGCCGGTCGAGGTTGCGCATGGCACCGTGCTCCCAGGGCTCCGGCGGCCCGCCGAAGCCGTACCTGCGCCACTGATGCGGATGCGACTGCTGCATCGGTCTCGTGTCACCTGCCAACGGATGAGTCCAACGGCGCTGACGGTAAGCGGAAGCGGCTTGCCCGGCGAGTGACCGTTCCGGCTACCTGCGGCCTTACGAACGGATACTCCACGACCGCACCTGACCGATGCCGACCACGCACTACGTCATTCGGCCGAGACCACCCGCATCTCACGGCCGGTGGCACTTTGGCGTTCAAAGCGTCACCATGTCTTCAATGGCCCCCGGTTCCGCGACCCGCCTCGACTGGTTCCTGTTCATCCTCCTCGGCTTCTTCTGGGGAAGCAGCTACCTCTTCATCAAGATCGGGGTGGAGGCGGGGCTCCAGCCATTCACGCTGGTGGCGGCGCGGCTCTTCTTCGGCCTGCTGCTGCTCGGCGCCGTCGTCGCAATCGCCCGCGAGCAGCTGCCGCGGGAGCCGCGCATGTACGGCCACCTGCTGATGATGGGATTCTTCAGCGTTGCGCTCCCGTTCATGCTCATCACCTGGGCCGAGCAGAGCGTCGACTCCAGCCTCGCCGCGGTCCTCACCGGCGCGGTGCCGCTCTTCGTCATCCCCTTCGCGGCGATCCTGCTGCCGACCGAGAAGATCACGCTCAACGCGGTCATCGGGATTGCCATCGGCCTCGTCGGAGTGGCCGTGGTGGTCGGCTTCAACCCGGCCAGCCTGGCGGGGACCGAGCTGGTGGCACAGCTGGCCCTGATCGGTGCTGCGGCCTCGTATGCGCTCGGCGGCGTCTACGCAAGGCGCAACGTGCAGGGGCTGCGACCGATGATCCCCGCGCTCTTCCAGGTCCTCTTCGCCCTCGTCATGACCGCCATCCCGGCGATCGTGCTCGAGCGCCCGTGGGAGGGCACGCTGACGACGAACGCGATCTTCGCCGTGATCTGGCTCGGCCTCCTCGGCTCGGGCGCGGCGTACCTCATCTTCTTCCGGCTGCTTCGCAGCTGGGGTGCGACGCGCACGTCGCTCGTGGCCTACCTGCTGCCGATCTGGGGGCTCGTGCTCGGGGCCATCGTGCTCAGCGAGCCGATCGATGCCCGCCTCATCGCGGGCACCGCGCTGGTCATCGCCGGGATCGGCCTCGTGAACATGCGCGGATCGGTGCAGCAGGTCCTGCGACGACGGCCCGCGCCTGCGACCACGGCTCCCGAGGGCTGACCCGCCGGTCGTCCATCGCGCCTTCACAATCTGCGCGCAATCGGCCGTCACCTTCGAGCACAGACCGATACGGACGCCGCGAAGGGCGTCCCGGCTCGAAAGGAGACGGATTCACATGTTCGGACCATTCCTGCGGGTGCTGGCCGCGATCGCGCTCGTCGCGGTGCTGGCCGGCATCGGCATCGGCATCTACAACGCCGGCGTCAACGAGGGCCTGACACAGGCGGCACTTGCGGCCCAGGCGGCCGGCGAGGATCCGGCCGTCGTCATCCCGCCCTACGCCGGGCACTACGGCTATGGCTGGGGCGGCGGCCCGGGCTTCGGGTTCTTCGGCTTCCTGTTCGCCATCCTCTTCCTCTTCCTCATCTTCGGCCTCGTGCGCGCGGCCTTCGGCTGGGGCCGATGGAACGGCGGCGGACGCGGTGGCCCCGGCGGCTGGGGCGGTGGCCGCGAGGAGCGGATCGCCGAATATCACCGCGAGCTCCACAAGCGCGACACCGAGCCCTCGACGGGATAGCGGCTCGCGATCGGTGGCCGGCGCGTCGGCGGCCCTTCGGCCGCCGACATATCGGGCGAAACCACGCGGGAATCGCGCTTGTGCGCATAGCAGCCCGAAATATGGGGCCAAATCACGCACAACGGCTGTTCGTGCGGAGATCTGACCGATCTATCGGCGCTTGGGCCACGGCACCGCTCGCAGAGCCAGCCTCGCCGCGCCGTCGCGTACGATCCGCGCACCGATGACCACCATCCTGGTCGTGGACGACGAGCCGAAGATCACGCAGCTCGTCCGCGACTACCTGGAGACCGCCGGGTTCGCCGTCATCTCCGCCGGCGAGGGCCAGGAGGCCGTGATGCGCGCTCGGACCGAGCGCCCGGACCTCGTCGTCCTCGACCTCGGCCTGCCGCGGCTCGACGGCCTCGACGTGGCCCGCCGGCTGCGCCAGGACGGCGACATGCCGATCATCATGCTCACGGCGCGCGACGACGAGACCGACAAGGTCATCGGCCTCGAGCTCGGCGCCGACGACTACGTCACGAAGCCGTTCAGCCCGCGTGAGCTGGTCGCCCGCGTTCGCGCAGTCCTCCGGCGCCGTGAGCGCTCCGAGGCCGTCGACCGGCTGGTCGCCGGGGCGCTCGCGCTCGACATCCCGCGGATGCGCCTCGAGGTCGACGGCCGCGCGGTCGAACTGACCGCCACGGAGTTCGCCTTGCTGGCCGCGATGGCTCGCCAGCCCGGCCGCGTCTTCACGCGCTCGCAGCTGCTGGATGCCATCCACGGCGTCGCGTTCGACTCGTTCGAGCGGGCCATCGACGCCCACGTGCGGAACATCCGCCGCAAGATCGAGTCAGACCCGCACCAGCCGCGGCACCTGCTGACCGTCTACGGCGTCGGCTATCGGCTCGCCGATGTCTGACGAACGCCCGGACCGATGGCACGGCCGGCGATGGGGACCGCCTGACGGCCGCCGCCCGCGGTGGTGGCCCGAGAACGAGCCGTGGCCGCCGACCGACGACGCGCCCTGGCGAAGGATGCGCCACCGCTTCATGTGGCGCTTTGGCTGCGCGTTCTTGCTCTTCATCCTGCTCCTCGGCAGCCTTGTCGCGCTGGTGGCGTGGCTCGTCGGCGGCCTGCTCGGCACTGGAGTCCTTGGGCTGCTGATCACTGCCGTCGCCCCCTTCGTCGCGTTCATCCTGATCGTCCTGATCGTGCTCCGGCTCGTCCGGCGGACGGGTGCGCCGGTCGCCGACCTCATCGAGGGCGCCGGGCGGATCGAGGCAGGGGAAGTCGGCACGCAGGTGCCGGAACGCGGCCCGTCGGAGGTGCGGACGCTGGCTCGGGCCTTCAATGCAATGAGCGCGCGGCTTGGCGCAAACGAAGAGGCCCGGCGAACGCTGCTGGCCGACATCAGCCATGAGCTGCGCACGCCGCTCACCGTGATGCAGGGCACGCTGGAGGGTGTGCTGGACGGCGTCTACCCGGCCGATGAGGCGCATCTGCGCCCGGTCCTCGAGGAGACGCGCGTCCTCTCGCGCCTGATCGACGACCTGCGCACGCTCTCGCTTTCGGAGGCGGGAGCCCTCCGTCTGCATCGTGAGCCGACCGACCTGCCTGCGATCATGACCGAGGTGGTCGCCAGCCATCGCGCCGCGGCCGATGAGGCGGGGGTCCGGCTGGAATTGGAGATCGCCGACCTGGAGCCGATCTCAGTCGACCCCTCGCGGATCCGTCAGGTCATGGCCAACCTCGTCGCCAATGCCCTGCGGTTCACCCCAGCCGGCGGTCGCGTCCTGCTTGCCGCATCGGCGGCCACCGACGCGGTGACGATCCGCGTCAGCGACACCGGCAGCGGGATGGAGCCCGACGAGATCGAGCATGCCTTCGACCGGTTCTATCGGTCATCCAGCTCGACTGGCAGCGGCCTCGGCCTGTCGATCGCGCGCAACCTGGTCGAGGCACACGGCGGGCGCATCGGCCTGACGAGCGAGGCCGGGAAGGGCACGACCGTCGTGGTCACCTTCCCGCGCTGATCAGCCGAGGGCGCTGTCCGTCGACACCGGACTAGACTCGATTCTTGGAGGTCACTTCATGAGCAGATCCCGACCGGTCGTCGCCCATCCCGAGGAGGCGATGCCGGGGCCGCCGACGCCGGACCTCGAGCGGCGCCAGTCGTTCGAGCGCGACGGCCGCTGGGCCAGCTGGATCCGGAACGAGGCGGGCGACGTCAGCGGCTGGCATCACCATGCCGCCAACGACACCTACGTCTACGTCAGCCGTGGGTCGCTGACGTTCCACTTCGGACCGGGTGGAGCCGAGAGCATCGAGGCACGCGCCGGCGACTTCGTCATCATTCCGTCGGGGACGGTTCACCGTGAGACGACCGGCCCGGATGCCGATCTCGAGGCGTTCGTCATCCGCGCCGGCGGCGATCCGGAGCACGTCAACGTGGATGGTCCGGACGACTGATTGGCAGGCTCCGTGCTGAAGGTGGAGGCACGCAAGGAGCCACGCACATGTGCCTGACCTGTGGATGTATGGACGCCCACCTCGAGATGGGTGCCAAGAACATCACCTACGAGGACCTCAAGGCCGCCGCCGACGAGAACGGCAGATCCGTCGGCGAGACGCTCGAGATCTGGCAGCGCACGCTCGAGGCGGACCGCAGCGACCACGCCGAGGAATACGCCGGGGCCTGAATCCCCTGTGGCGGCGTGACGTCGGGCTGCGCAAGCGAGCCGCGCCAGTCCACCGCGAAGCACCGCGCCTCCACCCGCCGATCCGCTAGGCTCGCGCGGTGAGCGGTGACCCCATCAGCCTCCGCGACGCCTGGGTCGAACTCGACGGTCGGCGCCTGCTGTATCGGACGAACGCCGAGTCGCCGCCGCCCGCGGACGCCCCGGCGCTCATCCACGTCCATGGCTTCGCCATCTCGGGCCGATACCTCATGCCGACCGCGTGGCGGCTGGCGCCCGACTTCCGGACGTACGTTCCCGACCTGCCGGGCTTCGGTCGCAGCGAACGGCCGCCGCGTCCCTTCGACATCCCGCAGCTGGCCGACGCCCTGGCGCGCTTCATGGACAAGGTCGGCGTCGAGCGCGCGACGCTGCTCGGCAATTCGCTCGGCTGCCCCATCATCGGCGAGTTCATCGACCACTTCCCGGACCGAGCCGAGCGGGTCATCTTCGTGTCACCCGCCGGTGGGCTCTATAACCAGCCGCTCCCCAAGGGTCTCTCGCAGCTCATCGTGGATACGCTGCGGGAGCCGCCTGGCATGGGCAAGTTCGTCATCACCGACTATCTCGCCTATGGCCCGGTCGCGGTGTTCAACCTCATCCGATCGATGCTCGCCTACCCGACGACCGAGCGGATCGCGAAGCTGACGCTACCGACGCTCGTCGTGCTGGGCAGTCGCGACCCGTTCGTCAGTGAACGGTGGGTCAAGCGAAGAGCGGTCGGGCTTCCCCACGTCACGGCAGTGACCATCCAGGGCGCCGCGCACGCGATCAACTACTCGCACCCCGAGCAGCTGGCGAACGTCGTCCGGTGCTGGATGGCCGATCGGCCGATCGTCGACGACCCGACCGCCCCCGGCCGAGCGCGCGTCTTCCTGAGGCCCGCCGAAGGATAGTCGTGGGCGAACCAATCGAGTGGGGGCTGAGTGCGCCTGCGTGGGCGGCAGCGCAGTGAGCCGGCTCCAACACGGCCCGGTCGTGGCTTCGCAGGCCGGCATGAGTGGTCCGCCGCTCGTTCTGCTCCACGGCCTGGCCGGCTCGGGCGCCTGGTGGAAGCGCAACCTGCCCGCGCTCGCCGGCGCGTTTCAGGTCACGGCCATCGACCTTCCGGGATTCGGGTCCAGCCATCCGGACGCGCGGCTCATCCTCGACGAGGTCCCCGCCCAGGTGGACTCGCTCCTCGGCGAGCTGGGCATCGAGCGTGCCCATGTCATGGGCCACTCCATGGGCGGCCTGGTGGCCGGGGGCCTGGCAGCTGACCACCCCGAGCGCGTCGATCGGCTCGTGCTGGTGGACGCCGGGTTCCTGTCACTCGACCCAAGGTGGCTGCACCGAGTCACGGGTCCCCTGCGGACCTTGCCGTGGACCTCGCCGACGATCCTCCCGATCCTCCTGCGCGACCTTGCTCGCTCGGGCCCAGTTCGCATGGCCAGGGCCACCGCCGAGGTCCTGCGCAAGGACTGGCGTCACAAGCTGCCAGCCATCACGGCGCCGACCCTGGTCGTCTGGGGTGAGCACGATCACGTGTGCAACCCGCGGATCGGCGAGCAGATCGCGGCCACCGTGCCCGGCGCACGGCTGGTGGTCATCCCTGGCGCCGGTCACAACCCGATGTGGGAGAAGCAGGCCGTCTTCGACCGCGAGGTGCTCGGCTTCCTGCGTGGCTAGCGGCCGTTGGCCGCTGAGTGGCATCCCGGATACAATCTCCGTCCGGAGCCGCCCGAGCACGAATCAGGGCTCGTTCACTGGGGAGTGGCCAAGCGGTAAGGCGCCTGACTCTGGATCAGGAGACCGAAGGTTCGAATCCTTCCTCCCCAGCCACTTCTCCTTCAGAAGCGGCTGCCGCCTCCTTCATTCGGCGCCGACCGTTCGACCGAGATCGGTCGCCGCCCCTACTCGCAGTCGGTGGGTGCCGGATCGTCGGCGCAGACGGTCAGGACGATATCGGTCCCCTCGCCCTCCCGCTCCGTGCCGCTGAGACGGTATGTGAGCCGCACGGCTGTGATAACGAAGCGTCCGGGCTCGGATGCAGTCACCTCAGCGACGATGCCCACCGTGTCCTGCAGATCGGCCGACGCACGGGGATCCGACTCGATGATCGTGCCTTCCAGCTCGTTCAGCTGCTCGCCGATCACGAAGTCTTCGCCGTCGACGATGGCCGGCGACGAGTAGAACTCAACGGACGCGCCGTCGAGCTGGCCGATCGCCTCCGCCGACAGGAGCACGACACGAGGCCCGGGGCGTGGCTCGATGAACATGACGACTTCGGTGACCGGCTCCCCGACGGCGGCCGGAGTGAACGCGGCTGAGGCCTGGCCCTCCGGGATGGGGTACGGATCCTGGAGCCCGCAGCCGACCAGGACCGCGATCGCAGCGACGGCAATCGCGCGCGGCCGTCTCACGGGGGCCACCGTTGTGTGCATCACGCGCACCATATACTCCGCGCATGCTGATCATCGGCCTGATCCTCTTCGGAATGCTCATCGGGGCGGGGGCGCAGTTCATCCTCGGCCGCTCCGGAGGCCGGATCGATTGGGGAATCGCGCTCGTCTCCGGGCTCGTCGGCTCGTTCGTCGGAGGGCTCCTATTCAGCCTGCTGGCGGGAGACGGCCTCGATATTCGGCCGAGCGGCATCATCGGCTCCATCATCGGTGCCGTGATCGTCACGGCGCTGTGGCGCCTGAGCGCGCGATCGAGCGGAGCTTCGGCCTAGACCTGCTCGCGGACCTGTCGCTGGATCCGGCCCAGGAGCGCCGTCGCGCCGCGCAGCCGCAGCGGGCTGACGACCTCCGCGAGGGCCAGGCGCGCGGTCACGTCGGGGGGCACGGCCAGCACCTCGTCGGCCGAGAGGCCGTCCAGACCGGCGTGCATGATCCCGGCGAAGCCGCGCGTGGTCGGCGCCTCTGGTGGCACGTCGACGTGGATCCGGACGCGGTGCTCGTCGTTCACTTCCGCGGCCACGAACAGTGGCGACTGGCACTCCGGCACGGGCTCCAGCCGTTCGGGGTGGTCGCGCAGGCGCTGCGGAAGGGGCGGGACCTGCTGCGAGTACTCCAGGAGCAGCTCCAGGCGGTCGCGCGGCGGCGAGGTCGCGAACAGGTCGACGATCTCGGCCAGCGACGGCGGCAGGACCTCGATCGTCACGAAGCCGGCTCCTCCTCCCGTTCGATCGGCACCCGCACGCTGTTGCCCCACTCCGTCCACGAGCCGTCGTAGTTCCGGACGTTCTCGAAGCCGAGCAGATGGGTCAGCGCAAACCACGTGTGGCTCGAGCGCTCGCCGATGCGGCAGTACACCACGACGTCGTCGCTCGGCGAGAGGCCGACCTCCGACCCGTAGAGCGCCTCGAGCTCGGCGCGTGTCTTGAACGTTCCGTCCTCGTTGGCCGCTTTCGCCCACGGGACGCTCTTCGCGCCGGGGATGTGGCCGCCGCGCAGCGCGCCCTCCTGCGGATAGTTCGCCATGTGCAGCAGCTTGCCGCTGTACTCGTCCGGCGAGCGCACGTCGACGAGCGGCTTGCCGAGGTGGGCGAGCACGTCGTCGCGGAAGGCGCGGATGCGGGCGTCGTCACGCTCGACGACCGGGTAATCGGCGCCCGGGCGGGTGGGCGTCTCGGTCGTCATCGGTCTGCCTTCCGCCTCCCACTTGGCACGGCCGCCGTCGAGCAGGCGCAGGTCACGGTGCCCGAAGAGGCTGAAGACCCACAGCGCGTACGCGGCCCACCAGTTGGACTTGTCGCCGTAGAAGACGACCGTCGAGTCGCGGCCGATCCCCTTCGAGCGCATGAGGCGCGCGAAGCCCTCGGCATCGACGTAGTCGCGCGTGATCGGATCGTTGAGCTCGGTGTGCCAGTCGACCTTCACCGCGCCGGGGATGTGCCCGGTCTCGTAGAGGAGGATGTCCTCGTCCGACTCGACCACCACCAGCCCCGGTTGATCCAGGCGCTCCGCCAGCCACTCTGTCGTGACGAGCGTCTCTGGATGGGCGTATTCGGCGAGCTTCGGGTCGGTGTCGAGGTTGATGGCCATGGACCGATGCTAGGCCTTTCCGCGCTCGATGTCTTTTAACCGGTGAAGTCGCGGAGCCCGTCGACGAGCGTCGCGCCTGTCAGCCGATATATCACTAACGATATGACCGACGACAGCGGCACTGGTGGCTCGAGAAGCAGTCCCCGCCTGCATTGCGTGTCACAGGTCGGTCCTATGACGTGAGGGCCACCCGCAGCCGCCAAGTGGCGAGGGCGAGCACCACCGCGGCCGCCGCCAGGAGGACGCCGACCTGCAGGAGCACATCCACGAGCTCTCCGCCGGCGACGAGCTCGCGGAGTCCGTCGATCGCCCAGCGGTGGGGGATGAGCCACGAGATCGTCTCCATCACGGGCGGAAAGATCTCGGGCGGGATCATCGAGCCACCGAGCGCCGCGATGCCGAGACCCGCGAAGACCCCGATCGAGCTCGCCTGCTCGGCGTTCGAGCTGACCGCGCCGATGAGCATCGCGACGCCGGCACTGAGGAGGCAGAACGCGATCACGATCGCGGCGACACCGATTGGGTTGCCCCAGACGACGCCGAACAGGATCGCCGTGGCGGCGACGATGAAGAGGCCCTGGAACATCGCGACCCCGAAGCGGCCGAGCGCCTCGCCAAACAGGATTGACGGCACCGGCGTCGGGGTCGACAGCATCCGGCGGGAAACCCCGAGCTGGCGCGACACGATGAGCTGCGCCGCGCCGGTGAGCGAGGTCAGGAAAATGAAGAGGACGAGCTGGCCCTGGGCGCCGAGAGTGAACCCGCCCAGCTCGGGCGGGAAGAGCGACTCGCCGACGGTCAGGACGGTGACGTCGATCGGGGGCAGCGCATCGGCGGTGCTCTCGACGGCGGGGAGAGCCGCCTCGATCGTGGTGCCCTCCTCCTCCGCCGCGAAGGTTGCCGCCCGCGTCAGCGCCGACTGCTCGGCGAGCGCGGCGGCCACGACGGTGCGGGTCCCGACGGCGGTGTCGTTCGCGGCGGCGTGATACTCGACCTCCAGCTGCTCCCCGGCCACGAGGCGTTCGGTGTACCGGTCCGGCAGCACCACTCCGAAGGCGATCCGGCCATCGCCCACGTCGGTGGCAAGCACCTCGGCATCGGTGTAGCGCTCCACCTGCCAGTCGCGCTCGAGCGTCGCGACCAGCTCCTCCGCGAGCGCGCCCCCGTCCACGGTGGCGATGCCGACCCGCGCCTCGAAGCCGCCGCCGAATTGGAGCCCGGTGACGAGGATGATGATGAGCGGCAGGACGACGATGAAGAAGAGGCCGAGGCGGTCGCGGAGGAGGCGAACGAGGTTCGCGCGCGCGATCGTCAGCGGCTTCCACCGGCTCACCGGGCCGCCACCAGCCTGCCGGCGCGGAGGAGGCCGATGCCGCCCGTGACGACCGCCATCGTCAGCAGCGCGGCGAGCGGGATCGCCAGGTCCGCGAGCGTGGCGCTCGGCGCCGCCAGCTCGTCGAGGCCCTGGAGGAACCACGCGTGCGGCGTAAGGAAGCTGAGGCGGCTGAGCAGCTCGGGCGCCTGGGAGAGGCTGAAGAATGCGCCGCCCAGGATCCCCAGCGTGACCGCCACGATCGCGTTCCAGCCGCCGGCCTGCTCCTCGGTCCGGGCGAGCGTGGTGATCAGGGCCGTAATGCCCATCGCCGACAGCACCGCGGCAACGATGAGCGCGGCGACACCGACCGGGTTGCCCCATTCCGCACCGACCAGGAAGGTCGACGCGACGACGATGACCGCCAGCGATACGACGCCGAGGACGAAGCTGCCGATCGCCTTGCCGGCCACGATCGACCACGGGGGAATCGGGGCGGCCACGAGCCTCGGGAGCGTGCCCTGGCGACGCTCCGCGAGGAGTGACAGCGGGCCGAATTGAGCGGTGAAGAAGAGGAAGAAGATCGCCATGCTGGCCGGGAAGTAGGTCTCGGGCGACGCTCGACGCAGCTCGGTCTCGGCATCGGTGAGCGTGATCGGGTCCCGCGTGGCGATCGCCCGCTCGACGAGCGCCTCGACCGCGGCCTCGTCCGGCGGCGAGGGCTGGCCGGCCACCACGGTTCCCACGGCGAGCCGGATCGCCTGGAGCTCGGCCGTGTAACCCTCGGCCAGCGAGCGGAGGATCTCGGTCGCCAGTCCCGCGTTCGTCTCGCCGATGATCTCCACCTCGGCGCCCGCCCCGGACTGGACCGCGACCTCGAAGCGCGCCGGGATGACCGCCGCCGCGTCGGCCTCGCCGGCATCGATGGCGGCCCGGGCGGCGTCCTCGTCGGCGACCGCTACGACTCCGGCGATCCCGGCATCCTCGACCGCCGCGAGCGGGCCGCTCAGGAAGGCGGCCGACGTGGCGCTGCCATCGAGGTCGACGAAGGCGTACTCGGCGCTGAACGTCTCGTCGCCAGTCGGCAGCAGGAGGCTGAAGATGATCGCCAGCCCGAGCGGGGCGATGATCGCGAGGATGATCGCGCTGCGGTCTCGGACTCGCTCGCGCAGGTCCTTGCCCGCGATGATGAAGGCGGCGCGCATCGTCAGTCGCGGAGGGCGCGGCCGGTGAGATGGAGGAAGACGGCCTCGAGGTCCGGCTCCACGATCTCGACGCTCGTGACCCCGGCATCGGCTGCGGCGACGGATTCGAGAATGCGCGGCAGGATGCGCCGGGCATCAACGACGATCAGGCTCAGGCCGCCCTCGTGGACGCTCGCCTCCTGGACGCCCTCGATCGGCCGTACCGCATCGGCGGCCGCTGACAGCTCGCCGCTGGCCGCGAGCTCGATTCGATCGCGCTGGCCGACCATGGCCGTGAGCTCGCGGCGCGTGCCCTCGGCGATGATCCGTCCCTCGTCGATGATCCCGACTCGGTCGCAGAGGCGCTCCGCCTCCTCCATGTAATGCGTCGTGTAGAGGATGGCCATGCCCTGCCGGCCGAGCTCCTCCACGCTCGATAGGATTGCGTTCCGGCTCTGCGGGTCGACGCCGACCGTCGGCTCGTCCAGGACGAGCAGCTTCGGCGCATGGAGCAGGCCAATGCCGATGTTCAGCCGCCGCTTCATGCCACCGGAGAACTGGTCGGTTCGCTCGCCGGCCCGCTCATCGAGGCCGATGATCTCGAGCACCTCGCCGATCCGCTGCTTCAGGGCGTCGCCGCCCATCCCGTACAGCTGGCCGAAGAAGCGCAGGTTCTCGGTCGCCGTCAGCTCCGGGTAAATCGCGAGCTCCTGCGGGACGTACCCGATTGCCTGCTTTGCGTCCGCCGTGCCGATGTCGACCGGGCGTCCGGAGACGAGCACGTCGCCGCCGTCACGCTCAAGCAGGCCGCAGACCATCGAGATCGTGGTCGTCTTGCCGGCCCCGTTCGGCCCCAGCAGGCCATAGGTCTCGGATGGACCGATGCGGAATCCGACACCGTCCACCGCCGTTCGCTCGCGATAGCGCTTCCGGAGGCCGTCGCAGACGAGGACACTTCTGTCGAGGACCGCGGCTGCTCCATCGGTCGCCATCGGGCCGATGGTATCGCAGCCAGCCGAAACCGGCGCCGGCCACCTAGAATCGGCGCCGATGACTGGTCATGCGATCACGATGCTCGGCACGGGGCTGATCGGTGACTTCTATACCGGCGCGCTCCACGCGCAACGCAGCCGCGACCACGTCAGGGTCGTCTACTCCCGGACCGATGCGCGCGGCAGTGCCTTCAGCCGGCGCTGGGAGATCCCCGAGCACACGACCGACATGGTCGCGGCGGTCACGCACCCGGAGACCGATGTGGTCGTGGTCGGCATCCCGAACCACCTGCACGTCGAGGCCGTCGAGGCGACCATCGCGGCCGGAAAGGCGGTGCTGGTCACGAAGCCGCTGGGCCGCAACGCCGAGGAGGCGCGGCGAATCCTCGAGATCGTCGAGGGCGGCGGGGTCTTCGGCGGCTACCTCGAGGACCTGGTCTACACGCCGAAGGCGTTGAAGGCGCTGGCGGCGGTCGAGGCCGGCGCGGTGGGCGACGTCACCTGGGTTCGCTCGCGCGAGACGCATCCCGGGCCGCACTCGGCGTGGTTCTGGGACGGTCGCCTCACCGGCGGCGGCGCGATCATCGACCTCGGCTGCCACTGCATCGAGGTCATCCGCGGCTTCGTCGGCAAGGGCAATCGGCCCGTGGAGGTCATGTGCCACACCGATACGCTGGTGCACCCGATCGCCGACGAGGACAACGCCATCGCGCTCATCCGGTTCGAGTCCGGCGCGATCGGCCAGTTCGAGGTCAGCTGGACGTTCCGCGGCGGCATGGACGTGCGTGACGAGGTCGCCGGCACCGAGGGGACGATCTGGATCAACCACTTCCTGCGCACCGGGCTCGAGATCTTCACGGCCGGTGGCGCGGAGGGCTACGTCTCCGAGAAGGCGGAGACGAACGCCGGCTGGCTCTTTCCGCTGGGCGACGAGCTCAGCGAGCTCGGCTTCATCGACATGTTCACCGACATGTTCGACGCCATCGAGGCGGGCCGCGAGCCCCGCGAGACGTTGTACGACGGGTACGTCGTCAACGCCGTCATGGACGCGTGCTACCGATCCGCGAAGAGCCGCGCCTGGGAGCCGGTCGAGCTCTTCGAGTGGCGCGGCGGCGAGACGCCGCGGATCGGGGCGAAGCCGGAAATGGTCGATGGCAAGGTCGTGATCAAGCGCGAGCTCATGCCCGACGGACGCCAGAAGCTGATCGTCAAGGATCCCGATACCGGCGACTTCGCAGATCTCGTCGTCTCCGGCGACTGACTCGTCAGCTTCCGGTCGCCCCGCGCTCCAGCGCCTGGTCCGGTCCGCCGAGGCGAACGAGGCGCGCCAGTGCCTCGCGGCTGAACAGCTGCTCGACGACCATCGACGAGGCACCGATGACGCCCGCGAGCGCGCCGAGTGACGAGCGATGGAGCAACAGCTCGCGCGTTGCCAGCGGGAGCGATCGGCGGTAGACCGTCTCGCGGATCGCGGCCAGCAGCTGGTCGCCGCTCTGCGCCACGCCGCCGCCGACCACGACCAGCGACGGGTTGAACAGGTTCACGACGCTGGCCAGCATCAGGCCGACGCGCCGGCCCGCCGACTGGAGCAATGCCACCGACACCGGGTCGCCGAAGGACGCCGCCCGCGCCACATCCGCGGCCGTCACGCGGCCGTGCTGGTCGAGTGCGGTGCGTAGGCGGTCGCTGCGGCCCTCCTGCGCGGCGACCTGACCGTCCCGGCCGAGCGCCGCGCCGCCGGCCAACGCCTCGAGGCAGCCGACGTTGCCGCACCGGCAGACGACCTTCGTGTCGTCGACGACCTGGATATGGCCGACGTCGCCGGCGCTCCCCTGGGCGCCGCGATGGATTCGCCCGTTCGAGATGATGCCGGCACCGATGCCCGTCCCGATCTTCACGACGATGACGTTTTCGTGGCCGACGGCGATGCCCGATCGCCACTCCCCGAGGGCGAGGAGGTTGACGTCGTTGTCGACCCACACCGGCGCGGCGTGGCGCGCGACGAAGCGCTCGCGAACTGGGTAGTCGTCCCAGCCGGGCATGATCGGCGGCGACACTGGGCGGCCGCTGCGGAACTCGACCGGCCCGGGAATCCCGATGCCGATGCCCCACAGGCGCCCGGGCAGGTCCCGTGTCGCCGTCGTGAGCTCCTCGAACAGCTCGTCGACGCGCTGGAGGCACGCCTCCGGTCCGGCGGCGATGTCGGACGGTTCGTCTCGGTGGCCGAGGATGCGGCCGTCGAGGTCGGTGATCGCGACGTCGATGCTCGTGGCACCCAGGTCCGCGACGAGGACGTGGCCGGCGTCGGCGCGAAACGTCATCTGGCGCGGTGGCCGGCCGCCGGTGCTCGGACCGATCTCGTCGTCGACGACGAGCCCCAGCTCGATCAGCTCGGCCACCCGCTGGGCGACGATGCCCCGGCTCAGGCCCGTGCGCGCCACGAGCTCGGCGCGGGACCGCGAGCGCGCCTGCCGGATCTCGTCGAGGATCGAGACGAGCGCATCGAGCGCCTCGCCCCCGACATCGGTCGTCCTCTCGAGGTTCACTCGCCGCGATCATAGCGGTCCGGGCTCCACTTTTGCACTTGACATGCAGAAGTACGATCACGGCGTGCAATTCCCCTGGCGCGTGTGGGTGTGAGGCCCCCGTCTGAGATCGGCGCCGCCGTCATCGGCAGCGGCTTCATCGGGACCGTTCATGTCGAGGCCCTTCGTCGCCTCGGCGTTCCCGTGCACGGCATCCTCGGCTCCAGCCCGGATCGCGCCGCGCAGCGCGCCAGGCAGCTGGGGGTTCCGCGAGGCTATGGGAGCCTCGCCGAGCTGCTCGCCGACGACCGCGTCGAGATCGTGCACGTCACCTCGCCGAATCACCTCCACCATCCGCAGGTGCTCGAGATCCTCGATGCCGGTCGCCACGTCGTGTGCGAGAAGCCGCTGGCGATGACCGCCGACGAGTCGGCCGAGCTCGCCGAGCGCACGGCACGGAGCGGGAAGGTCAACGCCGTCAACTTCAACATCCGCTTCTACCCCTTGAACCAGCACGCCCACGAGCTCGTCGCCTCCGGCGAGCTCGGAGATGTCCGCCTCGTCACCGGCCGCTATTTCCAGGACTGGCTGCTGCTCGAGACCGACTGGAACTGGCGGCTGGAGCCGGACCGCGGCGGCGCGCTCCGCGCCGTGGGCGACATCGGCTCGCATTGGCTCGACCTGCTCACCTTCGTCACCGGCCAGCGGATCACATCGGTCATGGCCGACCTCGCGACGTTCATCCCCATTCGCAGACAGCCATCGGGGCCGGTCGAGACGTTCTCGACCGAGCGCTCGGCCGAGACCGTCGAGCGGCAGATCGCGACCGAGGACACCGCGACCATCCTGCTCCGGTTCGAGGGCGGCGCTCGCGGGTCGGTCGCGATCAGCCAGCTCAGCCCGGGGCGCAAGAACTCGCTGCAGTACGAGGTCGACGGCTCGTCGTCGGCGGCGTTCTGGGACTCCGAGCAGCCGGACCAGATGTGGATCGGCCACCGCGATCGGCCCAACGAGATCCTCATTCGCAACCCAGCGCTGATGGGTCCGGCGGGGCAGGCCGCCGCCGCGCTGCCGGCCGGACACGTCGAGGGCTTCGCCGACACGTTCCGCGCGCTCTTCCGCGCGATCTACGCCGACGTCGGTGCCGGTGGGCCGTCCGAGCGGCCCGGCTATCCGACCTTCGCGGACGGCCACGACGAGATGCTCGTCAACGACGCCGTGGCGGCCAGCGCGCGCGACGGTCGCTGGACCGATGTCGTCCGCACCGTACAGGCCCGGCCGATGGTCGCCGCCCGCGAGGAGTCGCGATGAGGCTCGGCTTCCTGACCGCCCCCTTCCCGGACACGCCGCTCTCCGAGGTCGCCGACTGGGCCGCCGTCAACGGCTTCGAGAGCCTCGAAATCGCATGCTGGCCGCAGAGCAAGGGCCAGGCGCGGCGATATGCAGGGACCTCTCACATCGACGTGGCGAACCTCTCCGAGGCCCGGGCCAAGGAGGTCGTCGACGAGGTCGCCTCGAAGGGGCTGACGATCTCGGGCCTCGGCTACTACCCGAACCCGATGCACCCCGACCCCCAGGTGAGCGAGGCTGCGATCGGCCACATGAAGCTCGTCATCGAGGCCGCCGCGAAGATGGGCGTGCCGTACTTCAACACGTTCATGGGTGGCGACGCGTCGAAGTCGGTCGACGCGAACTGGGAGGACGTCCTGAGGGTGTGGCCGGAGATCGTGAGCCACGCCGATGCGCACGGCGTGAAGGTCACGATCGAGAACTGCCCGATGATCTTCAGCGACGACGAGTGGCCCGGCGGCCACAACATCGCCTGGTCGCCCTACGTCTGGCGCCGGATCCTGGCCGAGTGGGGCGGCACCATCGGCCTCAACTACGACCCGTCGCACCTCGTGTGGCTGATGATCGACCAGGAGCGCTTCATCGAGGAGTTCGGCCCGCACATCCTCCACGTGCAGGCAAAAGACGTGATGGTCGACCGCGACGGTCTCTACGAGCGGGGCACGCTGTCGTCCGGGATCGGCTGGCAGATCCCGCGCCTGCCGGGGCTCGGCGACGCGAACTGGCCGCGCATCTTCTCCGCGCTGTGGCGCGCCGGATACGACGGCGACGTCGCGATCGAGCATGAGGACCGCGACTTCGAGGGCAGCGACGAGCTCGTCAAGCGCGGCTTCCTCCTTGCCCGCGACGTGCTGCGGCCGTATATCAAGTGACCGCCTTGACCCTGACGATCCACGACGTGACCGAGCGCCAGCTGGCGAAGACGATCGACCATTCCCTCCTGCGTCCGGAGCTCGACGACGACTTCATCGCCGATGGCTGCCGCCTGGCCGCGGAGTACGAGGTCGCATCGGTCTGCGTTCGTCCGACCGATGTTCTGCGTGCCGCCGAGCTGCTGGCCGGGACCGATGTCGCGGTCGGCACGGTCATCGGCTTCCCGCATGGCAGCGCGACGACGGCGACAAAGGCCTTCGAGGCGCGCGAGGCGCTCGACGCCGGCGCAGCGGAGCTCGACATGGTCATCGATATCGGTGCGCTCAAGTCCGGGCGCGACGAGCGGGTCGGCGCGGATATCGGTGCGGTGGTCGAAGTGGCTCACGCGGCCGGCGCGCTCGTCAAGGTCATCCTCGAGAACGCCTACCTGACCGATGACGAGAAGGTGCGAGGCTGTCGCCTGGCCGAGGCTGCCGGCGCAGAGTTCGTGAAGACCTCGACCGGCTTTGCACCCAGCGGGGCGACCCATGCCGACCTGGCGCTCATGCGCAGCACTGTCTCGGATCGCGTGCAGGTCAAGGCGGCCGGAGGCGTACGAACGCTGGACGACCTCCTGGCGGTGATGTCGCTCGGTGTGACCCGCATCGGCGCCACGCAGACGAAACCGATTCTCGACGAGTACCGATCCCGCCGCTCCGGCGCCGCCCCGAATGCGGCCCTGGCGGGCGATCGGAGCGGGTATTGATCGCAGAGCGATGCGGTCGCGAGCGAGGAGGTAGCGAGCACGCAGACTGAGGCGCGGGTCAAGTTCAGCGCACACCAACCATGAGACCGGCGGTCCATGATGGCGCCGGCAAGATGCACGGGAGAAGGAGTCAAGGCTCGATGAACGTATTCCGGAGGAGCCGGGCGATCACCGCATCGTTTGGCATCGCCATTCTCGTCGCGGGCTGCACCGGCGGAGACGGTGGCGGCGACGGCAACTACACGATCGGCGTGTCGAACACGCTGACCAACAACGGCTGGCGGGAGGAGATGATCTGCTCGATCAACGCGCAGGCGCTCGTCTCAGGCGAGGTCGACTCGCTCAGCATCAGCCATCGCGACACCGACGCGGCCGGACAGCTCGAGGACATCCGCAACCTGATCGCCGAAGACGTCGACGCGATCATCGTGAACCCGGCAGACCGGTCCGCCATTGACGCAGCTCTCGCTGAGGCCACCGAGGCTGGGATCACGGTTGTCGCCGTCGACCAGGCGGTGACCGAGGAGAGCGCCTTCGTTCTGAGCAACGATCAGGAGGAGTACGCCTACCTCGGCGCCAGCTGGCTGTTCGAGAAGATCGGCGGCTCGGGCGACGTCGTTTACATGCGTGGCATTGCAGGGGCGGCCGCGGACGACGACCGCGACGCGGGCTTCCAGCGAGCGCTGGAGGAGAACCCGGACATCAATGTCGTCTTCGAGAGCCATACCAACTGGGACCAGGCGACCGGCACCCAGCAGTTCAGCGACTTCCTGGCGACCGGCGATAACTTCGACGGCGTCTGGACCTCGGGCATCGATAACGTGATTGTCGACCTCATGGTCGAGGCCGATGCGCTCGTCCCGATCGTCGGCGCGGACAACGCCGGATTCGTCCAGCAACTGCTCGACGTCGAGGGCCTCGAGGGGGCCGCGGTCACGAACTCCGCGGCGGTGGGCGGTGCCGGCGTCACGCTGGCGCTGCAGATCCTCAATGGCGAGGAGCCTGCGGAGCAGGTCACGCTCACCGAACCCCAGATCTGGGCGAACGACAGCGAAGAGGGGATCGCGCAGCTCGAGGAGGCTGCCGACCCCGACATCAACGAGACCTGGCCGCTGCAGTACACCCTCGAGGGGTGGACCGATTACTCCAAGGAGGACATCATCGCCTGCGACGGGCCCGGAGCCTGACCTGAAACGCGGGGGTGCCGGCCCGATGCCGGCGCCTCCGCACCCCCAACACGAACCGGAGCGGAGGCGATGACGGAGCTCCTGCTCGAGGCCGTCGGCGTCGAGAAGCGCTACGGCGCCGTGACCGCTCTGCGCGGTGCGACGCTCGCCGTGCGCCCCGGGGAGATCCACGCCCTGATGGGCGCAAACGGGGCCGGCAAGAGCACACTGGTCAAGGTCCTGACGGGTGCCGTGAAGCCGGACGGTGGCACCATCCGCCTTCGAGGCCAGGAACGCATCGTCCACTCGCCGGCGGAGGCGAGACGCACCGGCATGGTGTCGGTGTACCAGGAGCCCTCAATCATCCCCGACCTGACCGTCGCCGAGAACCTGACGCTCACCGAGACTCCCGTCGACCGCTTCCGTGAGCGCATCTCGGATCTGGGCATTCCCAAGCTCGATCTGCGCACACACGCGCGCGACCTGCCGCTGGCGACGCTGCGGATCATCGACCTGGCCCGGGCGCTGGCCATCGAGCCCGACGTCCTGCTCCTCGACGAGATGACCGCCGCGCTGCCCGCCGACCTCACCGCCCGAGTCCTCGACGTCGTCTCCGGCCACCGAGGGACGTCTCGCTCGGTCATCTTCATCTCCCACCGCATGCTCGAGGTCGCCGGCCTGTGCGACCGAGCCACGGTCCTTCGCGAGGGGAGCACGGTCGGGGTGGTCGACATCGGCCCAGGCTCCGGCGCCCAGGAGAAGATCGTGACGCTGATGCTCGGACCGGCAGCCGAGTCCGGCGCCATCGCACCACCGGCGACGGCCTCGCCCGCTGCGGCTCGCGACGCGGTGCCGCGCCTGTCAGCGCGCTCCCTCGGGGCGGCCCGCAACCTCAACGACGTCTCGTTCGACCTTCACGCCGGCGAGGTGCTCGGCATCGTGGCGCTCGAAGGCCAGGGCCAGGACGAGCTCTTCGACATCCTGTCCGGCCAGGACCGCCCCGGTGCCGGCGACCTGTCCGTCGACGGTGCCCCAGTGCAGCTGCGCCATCCGTCGGACGCGATCCGAGCGGGAATCGTGCTCGTCCCGGCGGATCGCTCATCGGCACTCCTCATGCAGCGATCGGTTCGGGAGAACATCGGCCTGCCCGCCATCGCCCCCGCCCGTCGCTGGGGCGTGGTGAACGCAAGCGCCGAGAGGCGACGGGTCGCTTCGGCGATCGATCGGCTCCAGATCGACACCCGCGCGCAGTCCGAGGCGCGCCGGCTCTCGGGGGGCAACCAGCAGAAGGTCACGATCGCCCGCTGGCTCGAGTCCGGCGTGCGGACGTTTCTCTTCTACGACCCGACGCGCGGGATCGACATCGGCACGAAGCGCGAGATCTATCAGCTGGTGCGCGAGCTGGCGGGTGCCGGCGCGGCGGTTCTGCTCCTCACCTCGGAGCTGGAGGAGATCCAGCACGTCTGCGACCGCGCCATCGTCGTCTTCGGCGGGCGCGTGGTGGAAGAGCTCTCAGCCGATCGTGCCGACGAGCCGACGCTCCTGCGCGCGGCACACGGTCTGCCGGCTGCCGCGGGTGCAGTGGCGTGACGGAGTCGACCGGCCCAACCGTCGTCGTGGCGGAGCCGCGGCCCGAGCGGATGACCTGGCGTGACCGCCTCGCGCGCGGCATGGGCGGCGATGCGTGGACGATCGGCCTGGCCGTGGTCTTCATCGCGCTCTTCATCTTCACCCTGTTCCTCCGTCCGCGGTACGGGCTCGAGGCGTTGGCCATCGCCTCTCTGCCGGTGGCCTTCGCCGCGGCCGGTCAGGCGATCGTCGTGATCTCCGGCGGCATCGACCTGTCGATCGGATCGGTCATCGCGCTCACGAACGTGCTGTCGGCCGTGCTGCTCCTGAATGCGCCGGAGCTGTCCGTGCCGATCGTCCTGTTCGTCCTGCTCGTCGGCATCCTCATCGGCCTGGTGAACGGAGCGTTGGTGGTCATCAGCCGAGTGCCCGACATCGTGGTCACGCTCTCCATGCTGTTCGTCTGGGCCGGCGCGGCGCTCCTCGTGCTCGGCACGCCGGGCGGCGGATCGGTCCAGTGGCTCGACGACCTCATCGATGGCGGCTTCGTCATCGACCTCGTCCCGCGCGCCATTGTGGTCCTGCTGGCCATCGTCGGCCTGGTGTGGATTCCGTTGCGACGTTCGCGCCTCGGCCTCTCGCTGTATGCCATCGGATCGAACCAGCTGGCCGCGTTCCGCAGCGGCGTGAATGTGACAAGGACGAAGGTCATCTCGTACGGGTTCGCCGGCCTCTTCGCCGCGCTTGGCGGCCTGGGGCTCACCGCGAGCACCGGGATCGGACAGCCGGTTCCGGGGCCCTACCTGCTCCTCTCCGTGGCGGCGATCGTGCTGGGCGGGGTCAGCCTGGCCGGTGGTCGCGGCGGCCTGCTCGGGCCGATCCTCGGCATCTTCATCCTCGGCCTGATTCGTGCCGACCTCCTGTTCCTCGGCGTCGAGCCTGCCTTCTCGACGGTGATCCAGGGCGTGATCATGGTGGTGGTGGTCATGCTCGGCGCGTACCTGGCGCTGCGGCGGACGACATGACTGCCAGCGTCGCCACCGCCGGGGATCGATCCACGCTCGCGACGGCGCGCGCCTGGATGCGGGACCGACCGCTCGTCGCGCTGTTCGTCCTGCTCGGCCTGCTCGTCCTGGTCCTGCAGATCGCACAGCCGGGGATCATCACGGCGAGCTGGGTGTCCGGCACGCTGCGATTTGCGATCCCGCTCGCGATCATCGCCGCCTGCCAGACGTTGACGATGCTCACCGGCGGGATCGACCTGTCCGTGGCGGTGGTCGCGTCGATGACGGCCTACGTCATGGTGACGCTGGTCCCGGACTTCGGCTGGCTCGGGGCGTCGCTCATCGCATTGATCCCGGCGGCGGTGGTCGGGATCGTGAACGGGATCGGCGTCGGGATCTTCCGCGTTCACCCGCTGATCATGACGATCAGCATGAGCCTGGTCGTCTCGGGCGCGGTGAACGTCTACTCGCGGGCGAACATCGCGGGCGGGTCCCGGGTGCCACCCGAGATCGCCTGGCTCGGTGGCCAGTCCCTCCTCGGCTTCCTGCCGAACAGCCTGTTGCTGTTCGTGCCGCTGGCAATCCTGATCCTGTTCGGCCTCCGCCGCTTCGGCTACGGACGCCTGCTGTATGCGGTGGGGGACAACGAGATGGCGGCCCGGCTGGCCGGCGTCCGGGTGGGAGCCGTGCTCGTCATCCTGTACCTGATCTCCGGCCTCCTGGCCGGCGTCGCGGGCCTGGTCTACGCCGGCGTGATCGGAAGCGCCACCGGGCGGCTCGTCGATCCCTACCTGCTTCCGTCGGTGGCCGCGGTCGTGATCGGCGGAACGTCGATCTTCGGCGGCCGCGGTGGCTATGCCGGGACGATCGTCGGAGCGCTGATCCTCACCGTGCTGACGACGCTGCTGAACGTGCTCGGCATGCCCGAGGCGACGCGCCAGATCCTGTTCGGCGCGATCATCCTGGCCGTCGCTGCGGCCTATACCCGGATCACCGAGGAGTCCTGACCTCAGCCGCGGTCGTCGGGAGCGTCCTCGGTCGGGTCGGCGTCCGAGGCAGGCGGGACGTTGGCCTCGTCGGGATCGGTCATGGCCGGATCGTAGGCGAGGTCCTTGTCCGGCGGCTCACCGGCCGGCTCGTCCACCTTCGTCGCGTCGCGTTCCTGCTCCATCGGTCTGCCTCCTCAGCGGTTCTGGCCGGCTTCGCGGACGTCATCGTCATCGGCCGTGTCGGCCTCGCGATGGCCGGACGGCCAATCCTCGTCGTCTGGGCGAGCGCCCGACTCGTTGTCGGTGGTGGCCACGCGCTCGGCGCCCTCATCGAGCTGCCGGCGGACCTTCTCGGTGTTCTCGTCAGGGTGCTGGCCGATCCAGGCCCCACCCTCGCGCTCATCGGTCATGGGATGTCCTCCTGCCCCGATCGCATGCAAGGCACGGGCCGGGCTGGCTCGTGTCCTGCTCGGTGCTGGTGCATGACCGATGCGCTCGACCGCGAGGAGCGAGACGCCGCGGTCGCCAGGGCTCGCTCGATCGCGAGGCTGCGGGACCTGGCGACCGGATGCCGCGCCTGCCATCTGTGGGCGCGCGCCACGCAGACGGTCTTCGGCGACGGGCCGACCGATGCGCGGCTGCTGGTCGTCGGCGAGCAGCCTGGCAACAGCGAGGACCTGGAGGGCACGCCGTTCGTCGGCTCGGCCGGCCGGCTGCTCGACCGCGCCCTCGTGGACGCGGGCATCGACCGAAGCGGCGTGTACGTGACGAACGTCGTGAAGCACTTCAAGTGGCGTCGTGCCCGGACGGGCAAGAAGCGCATCCACGACAAGCCCGACCGAGCCGAGGTCGAGGCCTGCAAGCCGTGGCTCGATGCCGAGGTCGCGCGGATCCACCCAGAGCTGATCGTGTGCCTGGGAGCCACGGCGGCGCAGGCGCTGCTCGGCCGCGACTTCCGCGTCACGCGCCAGCACGGCGAAGTCGTCCAGTCGGAGCTCGGAGCCACCCTGGCGACGATCCATCCTTCGGCGGTGCTCCGCGCGCCGGACGACGTCCGTGACGAGACGTACGACGGCCTCGTCGCCGATCTCCGGGCGGCGGCGCGTTGGCGCGCGGCGAAGGACGGGCATACTTCGACCGATGACCGAGGCGCATCCTGAGGCGGTTCTGATCTGCGGCGCGTATGGCGCTGGCAAGTCGAGCGTGGCCGCCGAGATGGCCGAGCTGCTCGAGGCGCGGGACGTGCCGTACGCGGCAATCGACCTCGATTGGCTGATCTGGGCGAACATTCCAGACGCGCACGGCGATGCCGGCAATGTGCTCATGCTCGCGAACTTGGCGCCGATGATCGGCAATTACCGTGCGGCGGGGCTGACGCGCTTCATCCTCGCCGGCTTGCTGACCAGCGCCGTCGAACGCGACAGCCTGCGGGAGACGCTTGGCATGCCGCTGCGGGTCGTGCGATTGACGCTTCCGATCGAGGAGATCGAACGCCGGCTCGCCCCCGACCCGACCAGCGGTCGCAGCGACGACCTCGAGCACGCTCGGCAGCAGGTGGCGGACGAGATCGGCATCGGGCTCGAGGACCTGGCGGTCGCGAACGATCGACCGATCGCCCAAGTCGCCGCCGAGATCATCGCCTGGCTGGGCTGGTCCTGAATCGATGTGCGGCCGATTCAGCCAGGGAGAGCCATCGCGGCACGTGAGCGACTATTTCGGCGCCTACCCCGACGACGACCTGCCCGACGGCCTCTACAACGTCCCGCCCACTGAGACGATCCGGATGGTCGTCGAGCGCGACGGCGAGCGCCGCCTTGCCGCCGCGCGTTGGGGCTTTCAGCCATTCTGGACCGAGAAGGCCGCCGAGGGCACGCCGCGCTCGTGGATCAACGCCCGGGCCGAGACGGCCGCCGCATCGCCCGCCTTTGGACCGGCGCTGCGGTCGACGCGATGCGTGATCCCGGCCGACGCCTTCTACGAGTGGGATCGCGCCGTGCGTCCGCGCCAGCCGTACGCGATCGGTCCGGCCGACCCCGGCGAAATGCTGGCGCTGGCCGGCATCTGGAGCAGCAGCCGCGATCGCGGTGTCACGGCCGCGATTCTCACCACCCGTCCGAACGAGCTCCTCGCGCCGATCCACAACCGGATGCCGGTCATCCTCAACCACGACCTGCTCGATGCCTGGCTGGATCCATCGGCGACGCTGGACGAGCTGGAGCCGATGCTGGCGCCGGCAGCGGAGGAATCGCTGCGGATGTGGCCGGTGAGCACGGAGGTGAACAAGGTCGCGGCGGATGGCGCGCACCTGCTGCGCCCGATCGAGCTGACCGCGACGCTCGGGCTGGCGTAGTTGGGGCCGATCTATCGGGCCAAATCTCAAACGAGCGGATTTCCTGCGGTTTTCTGCCCGATGGGTCGGGCGACATCTCACGCAAGCGTCGTTCCAGCGGAATCCTGCCCGATCTGTCGGGCGACCGTACGACCTAGCGACTGAGCCGGCGGTATCGATGCACCGCGAGCGGCGCGAAGATCGCAACGATCAGCACCGGGAACGCGACCGCCAGCAGCTCCGCGTTCTGGGCCACGAACGACGTGCCCTCGCCGCCGGGGTTGCCGAACAGGTCGCGGGTGGCGTAGATCGTGGCCGACAGCGGGTTCGCCTCGGCGACGAAACCGAGCCACGCCGGCATCGTCTGGGACGCGGCGAAGGCGACCGTCACCATCGTGAACGGGAAGAGCAGCGTCCACACCGAGTTCACCGCCGACGGACCCGGTACGAGCAGACCGAGGTAGATGCCGACCCACAGCATCGCGAATCGCAGCAGCAGGAGCAGGCCGATGGCCGCCGCCGTCTCGGCCGGACTGCCGTGCCAGCGCCAGCCGAGCACGAGCCCGCAACCGACCATCACGGCCAGGCCGACGCTGGCGTAGATCATGTCGGTGATGCTCCGGCCGAGCAGGACCGCCGAGGCCGCCATCGGCATCGAGCGGAAACGATCGGTGACGCCGCGCTCTGCATCGGCCGCGATGTAGGCCATCGTCTCGCCGATGCCGAAGGCCATGGTCATGACGAACATGCCGGGCATCAGGAACTCGAGGTAGTTGCCGCCGCCAGGCACGCTCATCGCGCCCCCGAACAGGAAGCCGTAGAGCACGACTAGCATGATCATGAACGCCATGCCGGCGACGACGCCGAGCGGCTCGCGGATCCAGTGCTGGATGCCGCGTCCGATGATGACGAGCGTGTCTGAGATCGCCCAGCGCACGCCGTCCAGGCGGGTGGGTGGGAGCGGGGACTTTGTGACGGCGGTCATGCCGCTGCCTCCTTCTCGGCGCCGATGCCGACCGATGCCGGCTCGGATTCATCGGTGCGGTGGCCGGTGAGCTGGATGAAGACCTCGTCGAGCGTCGGACGACGGATGGCGAAGTCCTCTGGCGTGATTTCGGCCGCGCCGAGGCCGCCGATCACCGCGGTCATCACCGACGTTCGGTCGCGGATCGGCGCGCTCACCCGCCGCGCGTCCAGGTCGACGTCGGCCTCGGCCCCAGCGGCGCGGGAAACGATCGATGCGGCCGCTGCCAGCTGATCGGCATCGCGAACGACGACGTCGATCCGGTCGCCGCCGAGCTGCGACTTGAGCCGATCCGGGCTGCCCTCGGCGATCACGCGACCGGCGTCGATCACGCAGATCTGATCGGCCAGCTGGTCGGCCTCGTCGAGATACTGGGTCGTGAGCACGACGGTCGTGCCGTCGCGCACGAGCGCCCGGATCGAGGCCCAAACCTCGTTGCGGCCGCGCGGGTCGAGACCGGTGGTCGGCTCGTCCGCGAAGAGCACGGACGGCGCGAGGATGAGGCTGGCGGCGAGGTCGAGCCGGCGACGCATGCCGCCGGAGTACTGCTTCACCGGCTTGCGGCCGGTGTCGGCGAGGCTGAAGTGCTCGAGGAGCTCATCCGCCCGCTGCTGAGCCTGGCGGCGGCCGAGGTGGTAGAGGCGGCCGAACATCACCAGGTTCTGCTTGCCGCTGAGGGTCTCGTCGACGGCCGCGGTCTGGCCAACGAGGCCGATTCGCCGGCGCACCTGGGCCGCCTGGCGCACGACATCGAACCCGGCAACCTCCGCCCGCCCGCCGTCTGGCCGGAGCAGGGTGGCGAGGATGCGCACCGCCGTGGTCTTGCCGGCACCGTTCGGGCCAAGCAGCCCGATCACGGACCCGCTGCCGACCTCGAGGTCGATCCCATCGAGCGCCGCCGTCTTGCCGAAGCGCTTCACCAGGCCGTTTGCCTGGACCGCCACGCCCGTCGTTCCGGCCGCGCTCATCGCCGGACACCCGACAGGCGCGGATCCTCGAGGCCCGGTAGGGCGGTCACGAGCGTGTCGTGGATGTACTGCATCTCCGGAGAGGCCTGGTCCCAGGCGTCGCCGTCGGCTTCCGAGCCATCGACGCTCCAGTCTGCGCGATCGGCGCCCTCGTCCTGGGCCGGTGGCCGGTGGTGGTAGACCCACCACAGGTTGCTCCACGGATCGCGGAATCGCGAGAACAGGTCGCCGAAGAACTCGGTGGGCTCCGTCACGACAGTGGCGTTCAGTAGGCGCGCCTTCTCGAGCGTGGTGTCGAGATCGTCGACGTAGACCTGGAGCAGGCTTGGCGTGAACGGCCAGTCAGACTTGCGGTCGGCGAACATGATCGTCGTGCTTCCGACGACAAGCTCGGCATGGAGAAGCAGGCCATCGACATCTGCCGTTCGTGCCTCCGGCCGTTCCGTTGCGCCGAAGACCTTCTTGAGGAACTCGATCAGCCCATCGGCATCGTCGGCGATGATGAAGGGGTTGACGGTCCCATAGCCTTCGGGGGCCGCTGGGACGTTCGTGCGCTCGCTCATAGCTCCTAACCTAGTACGGCGTACGGTATTGTCTGGCTATGATACCGTACGGCATACGGAGTTTGTCAAGAGGGTACCCTCAAGCCGATGGCGCCCGAGTATCTCGGCCGCGGCGACGCACGACGCAGCATGGATCTGCTGTGGGGGCGATCCCTGCCGGCCACGCGCGGGCCGAAGGCCGCGCTCGACCTCGAGACCGTCGTGCGAGCCGGGATCGAGCTCGCCGACGCCGAGGGACTCGACGCGCTCTCGATGCGCCGCGTCGCCGAGCGCCTCGAGATGGGCACGATGTCGCTCTACACCTACGTGCCCGGCAAGGGCGAGCTTCTCGACCTGATGGTCGATACGGTCTACGGCCAGCGAGCCGACGAGGTGGCCGTGGATGCCGGCAGCGGTCTGCGGACCCGGCTCGAGGCGCTCGCGCGCGAGCAGTGGGCCTTCTACGAGCGACACCCGTGGACGCTCTCGATCGCGTCCGGCCGGTCGGTGCTCGGTCCGAACGAGGCGGAGGCCTACGACCGCGCGTTGTCAACGGTCGCCGACCTCGGGATCCTGGCGCGTGACGCGGTGGCCATCGTGGATGCCATCTCGATGTTCGTCCGCGGCGCCGCCCGCGATGCCGCCGAAGCGGCGGGTGCCGAAGCGGCCACTGGCAAGACCGAGCTCGAGTGGTGGACCGAGCGCGACGCGTACCTCAACGAGGTCATGACGCCGGAGCGATTTCCAACGCTGACGCGCCTCGGGGCCGGCGGGGGATTCGACGTCCCGCCCGACACCGACAACTACAACGTGCGCTTCATCCTGGACGACTTCGAGTTCGGCCTCCAACGGCTGCTCGACGGCATCGAGGGGTACATGGGTGGTCCGGCGCCCGGTCGCTGAGCGGCGCCTATCGTGAACGAACGGCTGCTCGATCATCGAACCGGTCGCAGAGCGGCTGAATTCCCGCGTGATAGACAGGGAACAGTCCCATCTTGCCAGCTCGTTCGCGATAACGGTCGCTGAGCGGCGGGCAGGTGTCGGGCCGCTAGCATCTGACCGGTGAGCCTCGTCGCGCAGCTGGCCGAGATCGTCGGCGAGCGTCATTGCCTGACCGATCCCGACCTGCGGGCCTCCTACGAGACCGATTGGACCCGCCGCTGGACGGGGGTTGCGATGGCGGTCGTCCGGCCCGGCTCGACCGACGAGGTCGCCGCCGTGCTCCGCACCTGCACCGATGCTGGCGTCGGGGTCGTGCCACAGGGCGGCAACACCGGGCTTGTCGGTGGCTCGGTTCCGCGGGACGGCGAGGTGGTGGTCAGCCTCCGACGGCTGGACGCCATCACGGACCTTGATGCGGACGCTGGCGAGCTGACCGTCGGCGCCGGCGCCACCCTTGCCGCGACACAGTCGGCGGCGCGCGCAGCCGGCTGGGAGATCGGCGTCGACTTCGGCGCGCGCGACACTGCGACGATCGGCGGCATGGTCGCGACGAACGCCGGCGGGGTGAACGTCCTCCGCCACGGGCCGATGCGCCGCCAGGTCGGCGGCTTCGAGGCTGTGCTCGCCGACGGAACGGTCCTGCGGCGTCTCCCAGGGATGCCGAAGGACAACACCGGCTACGACATCGGTGGCCTGCTCGCGGGCTCCGAAGGCACGCTGGCGGTCATCACCCGGGTGCGGCTGCGCCTCGTGCCGCGCCTGGCTCGGCGGGCGGTGGGCGTCATCGGCCTCGACAGCGCCGCCGATGCGGTCGCCGCCGCAGGACGCCTGCGCCGCGAGCTCGGATCGGTCATGGCGCTCGAGCTCTTCACCGACGCCGGCCTGGAGCTCGTGATGCGCCACGCGTCGCTCGCAACGCCGTTCGATCGGCAACCGTTCTACCTGCTCGTCGAGGCCGGCTCGGACGAGGCGGATCCGACCGATGACCTCGCCGCGGCCCTCGACGCGCTCGGAGCGTCCGACGCCGTGGTCGCAACCGACACCGCAGGTCGCCAGCGGCTCTGGCAGCTGCGCGAGCGCCATACCGAGGCGATGAATGCCGAGGGCGTGCCCCACAAGCTCGATGTCTCGGTTCCGTTGACGCGCTACGCCGAGCTCGTGGAGCGAGCGCCCGAGGCGGTTCGTACGGTGGATCCAGCCGCCCGAACGATCGTCTACGGGCACATCGCCGACGGCAACCTCCATGTCAACGTGCTTGGCCCACTGCCCGACGACCAGCGCGTCGACGATGCCGTCTTGGAGCTGGTGCTCGAGCTCGGCGGCAGCGTCAGCGCCGAGCACGGTATCGGCGTGGCGAAGGTGGACTGGCTGGTCCGTGACCGGGGTGAGGCGGCGGTATCGGCCATGCGCGCCATCAAGCGCGCCTGGGACCCGGCCGGCATCCTCAATCCCGGCGTGATCTTCCGATCGTGACGGCCCATCAGCACGCCACGAGCGCGCGACCGCTGGTCCTCGTCCTGGGCCTGGTCGTCGCCTTCGGGCTCGTCGAGGTCGTCGGTGGGATGCTCACCAACAGCCTCGCGCTGTGGGCCGATGCAGGCCACATGGCCACCGATGCAGCGGGCCTGCTGCTGGCGCTGCTGGCGATCTGGTTCGCGCGGCGGCCGGCGACGGCGGATCGGTCCTTCGGCTACGCCCGCGTCGAGATCTTCGCCGCCGTGCTCAACGCGGTGATCCTGCTCGTTGTGGCCGCGGTCATCCTGGTCGAGGCGCTCCGCCGCCTGGGCGAGCCCGGCGAGGTGATTGCCGGACCGATGCTTGTCATTGCGGCGATCGGGCTGCTCGTCAACCTCGTCGCCCTTCGCGTGCTGCACGCGGGCGCCAGGGTCAGCCTGAACCTGCGTGGCGCCTACCTCGAGGTGATGGGCGACCTGTTCGGATCTGTGGCCGTGATCGTGGCCGGCGCGGTGATCCTCGTCACCGGCTGGACGCCGATCGACCCGATCGCCTCGATCGCCATCGCGGTGCTGATCGTCCCGCGGACCTGGAGCCTGCTGCGCGAGGCGCTCGACGTGCTCCTCCAGGCGACGCCGCGCGGCATCGACGTCGGCGAGGTCCGCCGCCACCTGCTCGATGCGAGGGGCGTGATCGACATCCACGACCTCCACGCCTGGACCCTCACCTCGGGCAAGCATGTCATCTCGGCGCACGTCGTCATCGAGCCATCGGCCGATCCGCCCGCGGTCCTTGACGAGCTGTGCGCATGCCTGACCGATGACTTCGACTTCGAGCACTCGACGATCCAGCTCGAGTCGGTCGACCGCCGTCGGCTGGAGCAGGGCGGCCACCCGTAACCGGGCGCTTATCATCGGTCCGTGACGCAGTTCGTCGAGACCAACGGCGCAAGAATCGCGTACGACGTCGACGGCAGCGGCGAGCCGGTGCTGATGGTTCACGCCGGCGTCGCCAACCGGAGCATGTGGGATGGCCAGGTCGAGGCGCTGAAGGACGCGTACCGCGTCATCCGCCATGACACACGCGGATTCGGCGAGACGGAGAGCGACGCCGTGTCGTTCTCCAACCGCGCGGACATCGCGGCGGTCCTCGACCACCTCGGAGAGCGGTCCGCGAACGTCGTCGGGCTGTCACGCGGCGGGCAGATCGCGCTCGACTTCGCGCTCGAGTATCCGGATCGAGTGCACTCGCTCACCGTCGCGGCGGGCGGGGTCGGCGGCTTCGCGTCGCCGGCCGGGTCGGACGAGGAGACGTTCGCGGAGGCGGATCGCCTCGAGTCGGCGAAGGATTGGGAGCGTCTCGCCGATTGGGAGGCCGACTTCTGGGTTGACGGTCCCGGCCAGCCGCGCGGACGGGCCGACCCCGCCATCCGCGCGAGGGTCCACGACTGGATCCTGACCAACTACCGCGCCGAGAAGGAGGAGGGCCAGCCGATCGTCCTCGACCCGCCGGCGAACGAGCGGTTGGGCGAGCTGCGCGCGCCGCTGCTCGTCATGCTCGGCTCGCTCGACGAGCCCGGCACCTCCGACGCGATGCGTCACCTCGCGGAGTCGGTTCCCGGCGCGCGGCTCGAGGAGTTCGAGTCGTCGCACATGATCAACCTCGAGCAACCTGACCGATTCAACCGAGTGCTCCGCGAGTTCCTCGACGCGCATCGCCTGGAGTAGCGACGGCGGCGACCGAGGGGTTGTTCGATTGCGCTTCGCGGGCGCAAGAGCGGGCGGCATACTGCGCGCATGACTGAGCCCGCAGCCACCACGGCTCCGCCGGAGGAGGCGGCCCCCAACATGCGCCTCGGGCTGCTGCTGGCCGCGGCGATGTTCGTCCTCGTCGTCGACACCTCATTGATGAACGTGTCGATCTCGGCGGTCGTCGAGGATCTCGGCACGACGGTCAGCGGCGTTCAGTCCGCCATCGCGCTCGAGGCACTGGTCTCGGCCGCGTTCATCCTGATCAGCAGCAAGATCGGCGATCTTTTCGGACGGAAGCGGGCCTACGTGGTCGGCCTGATCGCATACGCCATTGGCGCCGGGGCGATGGTCCTCGCGAACAGCCTGCTGCCCGTCATCATCTTCTGGGCGATCCTGGGTGGGCTGGGCGCGTCACTGCTGCTGCCCTCAATGCAGTCGCTCATCCACGGCAACTTTGAGGGTGCGGCCCAGCGGCAGGTCTACGCACTGGTCGGCGCGGCAGCGGCCATCGCCGCCGCCATCGGTCCGCTCCTGGGCGGATTCATCACGACCTTCCTGGACTGGCGGGTCGGCTTCGCCCTGGAGATCGTCGTCATCGCGGTCGTGCTGGCAGGAATGGGCATGATCAAGGACGTCAAATACACCGGTTCGCGCGGCATCGACCTCGGCGGCGCCCTGCTCTCGGTCTTGGGCATGGGCGGCATCGTGCTTGGCGTGCTGGTGTGGCAGGAGGGCGGCGAGCGTGTCGCACTGCTGATCGCCATCGGTGTCGTTTCGCTCGGCGCACTGGTGTACTGGCTCCAGCGGCGCAAACGTGACGGGAAGCCGGTCCTGCTCGATCCGATCCTGTTCGCATCGAAGATCTTCAGGATCGGGATCCAGGGACAGATGATGCAGCAGATCGCGCTTGGCGGGATGATGATCGCCCTGCCGATCTTCCTGCAGATGGTCCTCGAGTACAACGCGCTCGAGGCCGGGCTCTCCCTCGCCCCACTGTCCCTCAGCATGTTCTTCGTCGCGGTCATCGCGGGGAGGCGGGCGGGCAACCGACGGCCCGCCAACATCATCCGAGCGGGCTTCGTCCTGCTCGTCGTCGGCGTGGCGGCGCTCATCCCGATCGTACCGCTGGCGGACTCCGGATGGTGGATGGCGATCCCACTGGCGATCGCCGGCTCCGGTCTCGGGCTGCTCGTATCGCAGCTCAACAACTACACGCTCGGGCCGATCGAGGAGGAGCGGATCAGCGAGGCCGCCGGCGTGAACTCAGCGGGCGGATCCTTCGGGCTGTCGTTCGGCCTTGCCGTGGCCGGCGCGATCATGCTGGCGACGCTCGCCTTCAGCTTCACGAACCTGGCCGAATCGAGCGAGGTCCTCTCACCCGACGAGCAGGAGCGCGTCGCGACCGCGCTCGAAGAGGATGCCCAGCTGATGACGAACACGGGCCTCGAAGAGGCGATTGTCGGGCAGACGCCCGAGGTCGAGGCCGAGATCATCCGCATCAACACCGAGGCACGGCCGATCGCGCTCCAGGTCGCGCTGCTCGTCCCTCTCCTGGCCGGGCTCTACGGGCTGTTCAACTCGTTCCGGATGGTGCGCCTGCCCGACGTAAAGCCGAAGGCCGATCTCGAGGGCTACAGCCTGGGCTGAGGGTCAGACGACCTTGCCGGGGTTGAGGATGCCGAGCGGATCGAGGGCAGCCTTGATCGAGCGCATCACATCGACAGCCTCGGCGCCGACCTGCTCGGACAGGAAGTCGCGCCGCGCCGCGCCGATCCCGTGCTCCCCGGTGACGGTCCCGCCGAGCGCGATGGCGGCTCGGTAGAGCTCCTCGCACGCGGCGTGGGCGCGAGCCTCGGCGGCGTCATCACCGCGGTCCCAGACGAAGGTCGGGTGCAGGTTGCCGTCGCCGGCGTGACCGAAGGTGCCGCACCGGACGTCGTGGTCGGCCGCGACGCGTTCGATCGCGGCGAGCAGCTCGGGCAGCCTGGCGCGCGGCACGCCCACATCCTCCATGCGCGCCACGCCCAACCGTTCCATCGCACGGAAGGCCAGGCGCCGCACTTGGCGCAGGCCATCGGCCTCCATCTGCGAGGTCGCGCGGATCACCGATGCGGAGCCGGCGTCGGTGCAGGAGGCCTCGGCGGCGATCAGCTCGGCGGCTGCGGCATCTCCGGGGCGGTCCGACTCGATCATGAGGAGGGCCGCGGCGGACCGATCGAGGCCGAGGTTGTGCCAGTCGTCGACCGCGGCGATCGTCACGCGGTCCATGAGCTCCAGCGTGCAGGGCTCGACGCCGGCGCGGGTCATGCTGGCGACAGCGTTGCCGGCGGACTCGACGGTCGGGAAGAAGGCAAGCATCGTCTGCTTCGGGGGCGGCGCGGGGCGGAGGCGCAGTGTTGCCTCGGTCACGATCCCGAGCGTCCCCTGCGAGCCGACGAACAGGTTGGTGAGCGAGTAGCCGGCGACGTCCTTGATGGTGCGTCCGCCGGTACGGATGACGCGGCCATCGGCGAGAACGACCTCCAGGCCCAGCACCGCATCACGGGTGACGCCGTACTTCACGCAGCACAGCCCGCCGGCGTTGGTGCCGATGTTGCCGCCGATCGAGCAGAACTCGTAGCTGGCGGGGTCGGGCGCATAGAAGAGGCCGTCATTCGCGACCGCTGCCTTCAGGTCGGCGTTGATGACGCCCGGCTGGACGACGGCGACGAGGTTGTCGCGATCGACCTCGAGGATGCGGTTCATCCGGGTGAGTGCGACGGTCAGCGCCCCCTCCACGCCCGCGGAGCCGCCGGAGAGCCCGCTGCCCGCTCCGCGCGGCACGACCGGGACTCGGTGCTCAGTGGCGAGCCGCATGATCGCCGCGACCTCCTCGGTCGTCGAGGGCAGCGCGACCGCCAGCGGGAGCCCCGGCTCGAAATGGGCGGTCTCGTCGCGCCGATACGACTCGCGGTCGGATTCGTCCCTGAGCAGCCGAAGGTCGGGCGCATGCCTGCGGAGATCGTCGAGGAAGTCGGTCACCGGGGCGATGGTACGGGGCGCTGGTAGGCTGCGGAACGTGAGTGAGGTCGACGCGATCCTGGAGGCGGCCGCCGAGCGGCGAGCGCGCGGGGAGCGGCTGGCGCTCGCGACGGTCGTATCGGTCCGGGGCTCGTCGTACCGGCGACCCGGAGCGCGGTTGCTGGTGCCGGAGGAGGGTGCACCGATCGGCCTCATCAGCGGCGGATGCCTCGAGGAGGAGGCGGCACGGCTCGCGCGCGAGGCGCTGGCGCTCGATGCGCCGATGCTCGTGACGATCGACCACTCCGCCGAGGGCGATGAGCTGTGGGGCCTGGGGCTCGGCTGCCGGGGGGTGATCGAGCTGCTGGCCGAGCCGACCGAGATGGCGGCTGAGACGCTCGAGGCCCTCACCGCCGCGCGTCGCGAGGGCCGACCGACCTACCTGCTGACCGGGCTCGACGGCGAACGACGAAGGCTGACCGCGACCGAGGCCGATGCGCTCGGCGAGCGGGCGGCGCTGGCCGTGGCCCACGGGCGCCCGACGGTCATCGGCGAGGCCGTGCTCGACCCGATCCTGCCGCCACTGCACCTCGTCGTCTGCGGGGCCGGGCCGGACGCAGGGCCGCTGGTCGCGGCTGCGCTTCGCCTGGGCTGGCGCGTCGACGTCGTCGACCCGCGGCGCACGTGGCTGCGCCCGGATCGGTTCCCCGGCGCCCGGCTCCTCGACGTCGAGCCGGCGGATGCGGCTGGGGCCAGTGGCGCGGGCGAATGGACCGCAGTCGTGGTCATGACCCACGACTACCTTCATGACGCCGCGTTCGTCGGCGGCTTCCTGGGCCGCGGGATCACCTACCTCGGAATCCTCGGCCCGCGCGACCGCACCGGGCGGCTCCTGGGCGAGCTTCCGGCGCCGCCGTCGAAGGCCGACCTGGCCGTCATCCATGCGCCTGCCGGTCTGGACCTTGGAGCGGACGGAGCCGAGCAGGTTGCCACGGCGATCGTCGGCGAGATCCTGGCGGTCCTCCATGGGCGATCCGGAGGCCGACTTCGTGATCGCCCAGGACCTATCCACTCCTAGCCGCCGATGTAGCTCATCTCCACCTTGGGCAGGTCGACCGTCTCGAGGGTGCGCAGCTCGGAGTAGCGGTCGTCGCGGCCGGCCCAGATCGCGCGGAGCGCATCGGTCAGGTGGCCGTCATCGGTTCCGGAGCGCAGCAGCGCACGCACGTCGTGGCCGGTGGTGGCGAAGAGGCAGGTGTACAGCTGACCGTCGGCCGAGAGGCGGACTCGGGTGCAGTCGCCGCAAAACGGCTGGGTCACGCTGGCGATGACTCCGATCTCGCCGGCACCATCGCGGTACCGATAGCGCCGCGCGACCTCGCCGCGCTCCTCCGGCGCGACCGGCTCAAGCGGCCAGCGCGCGCCGATGGTGTCCACGATCTCCGCGGCCGGCACGACATCCTCGAGGCGCCAGCCGTTCGTGTGCCCGACGTCCATGTACTCGATGTACCGAACCGTGACCCCCGTCCCGCGAAAGTGGTCGGCCAGGTCGAGGATGGCGTGCTCGTTGAGCCCGCGTCGGATGACCGCGTTGAGCTTGATCGGACCCATGCCGGCCGCTTCGGCCGCCGCAATCCCGTCGAGGACGCGCGCGACCGGGAACCCGACGTCGTTCATGCGGCCGAAGGTCTCGTCGTCGAGCGAGTCGAGGCTGACGGTGACGCGCTGGAGGCCGGCCTCGGCAAGCTCGCGGGCCAACGCCGCGAGCAGCGACCCGTTGGTCGTCAGCGTCAGGTCGTCGATGCCCTCGAGCGTCGCCAGTCGCGCGACCAGCCCCTCGAGCCCCTTCCGCACGAGTGGCTCGCCCCCGGTGAGCCGGACCTTGCGCACCCCCAGCGAGACCGCGGCCCGCACGACGCGCTCGATCTCGTCGAAGTCGAGGATCTCGGCGCGCGGCAGGAAAGCGTGGTCCGGCCCAAACGCCTCGCGCGGCATGCAGTAGCCGCAGCGGAAGTTGCACCGATCGGTGACGCTGATGCGCAGGTCGCGCATCGGTCGCTGCATCGTGTCGAGGACGGTCATCGGCGAGGTCATGGGTGGACGATCGTACGTCAGCCCACCAACTGGCGAAGACCGATGGCCAGGCCGAGCCCGATGGCGACCGTCCCGCCGCCCAGCAACGCCACCCGTGACGCTAGTCGCTCACAGCGCGGCAGGGTGAACTCGCCAAGCCCGAGGCCAAGCCCGACGGCGCCACCGACCCCGAGCGCCAGGGCGATGATCGCGCCCCAGGTCAGAAGCGGCTCGACCTGGCCCTCCGAGATGCCGGTCTCGTCGAGCGCGAACGCGAAGCGCTGGCGTTGGAGCTCGGTGCCGTCATCGGTGAGGATGCGGACGCTCGCGTCCCAACGGGTGTCGGCCCCCAGGACGATGGCGTCGGCGATCCAGTCGATCGTGCCGTCCGGGTTCGGGATCACGTGGGCGGCGTGCTCCATGCCCGGCAGCACTTCCACCCCCTGCATCCCCTCGAGGACGAGCGGCACGCGGGTCGTGCTGCCGTCGTCGAGCCGCTCGAGAGCGAGCTCCATGCGGTCGACCGCGATCATCGCCCCCGAGGTGTTCACGACGATGCGGTTCACGCCCGGTCGGCCTGCCACGATCTGCATGCCCATGCCCGGCGCGATCTCGCCGAATGCGTCGGGGATCGGCTCGATCGGAACGCCGGCCGCCTCGTCAACGGGCGGCGTCGTGGCCAGCGCGGCGCTCATGACCAGCACGGCCGCACCGAGCATGACTTCCACCTTGAGCCGCGTCGGAAAGCCGTCCAGCCAGCGCCGCATGCGCCCGCCGTCGAGGTAGTTCAACCCGCCCAGCCCGATCGCGCCGAGGGCCAGGGCCGACTTCATGATCAGCGTCCGCCCGTACTCGGTGCCGATCGGGAGGATGCTGCCCGTCTCGATCCAGGCCGAATACGCGCCGGTCACCGCCACGAGGCCGATCGACACGAGCGCGAGGGCCGAGAACCGCGGTACGGCCGTGCGCATTGGGAGCGGTGTGGCGCTGGAGATCCACGTCGGGCGCAGCAGCAGCAGGAGCAGCCCCGCCACCCCGCCGAGCCAGATGCCGACAGCCGCCACGTGGACGACGCCGGCCAGGATCGGCACGAAGCCGGGGATCGCCGACGCGTGTCCGGCGGTGATGAGCAGGACGACCCCGACCATGCCAGCGGTGATCGCCGTCGCCCGAGCCCAGCGCGGTGGCCCCCACAGCAGGAGCGCTGCGCCCAGCGCTGCGACGGCGGCACGCACCAGCTGCAGCAGGCCGGTGCGGCTGTCGGTCAGGTACGCCGGCCCCGCGCCGGAGGCCACGCCCGCGGCCAGCGCAGAGACAAGGGTGGCGACGGCCGCGACGGTCAGGCCGGTCGCGAGCAGCTGGACCAGGCGCCTCGGCATCGCGCCCTCGCGCAGGACGAGCCGTTGGAAGGCCGCCAGACCGATGGCCGCCAACAGCCCGAGATACGTCAGCCAGCGGCCAACGACGCCGATGACATCCGCATCTCCATGCACCTCGTGGGTCGATGCGCCCGGAAGGTCGCCCTCGACCTCACCGACGCCGAAGTGGAGGAACCCCTCGGTGATATGACCGTCAGCCGCGGAGAGGCTGCGCCAGGTGATCGAGTAGATCCCGTCGGCGAGTTCCGGGCCGGCAACCACGAGCGCGTGGGGATCCTCCGGGTCGACCTCGCCGGTCCGTTCGAGGATCGGGGTCCCGTCGAGAGCCTTCAAGTCGAGCGAGGTGACCTGCTCCTCGAGCGGCTCGCTGAACACGAGGCGCAGCTCGTCCGGCGGCTCGGGAAGAACGGCGCCGGAAGCCGGTGAGCTGGCCACCAGCTGAGCATGGGCGAGCACGCGGCCGCCAGCGGCGCCCGGCAGCGCCGGACCCGCCAGCAGGGCCAGTACGGCGGTGACGCCGGCGAGGCGCCACCACCGGGGTGCGTGCATCAGCTCGCGCGTCGCGCCAGCGTCAGGCCCAGCGCGACCAGGCCGGCCAATAGACCGATGATCGCCAGCACGAGCGCGATCGTGGCCTGCGTGGCGGCGGCGGCCCCGGACTCCGCATCGGCCACGACCTGGGAGGTCGATGGGAACTGGACCGGGAACTGGCCTCCGGCGAGCTCCTCGACCTCGCCGAACGTCTCGGGGCCCGAAGTGAACGACTCGTCGAACGGCTCATCCTCGACCTCGCCGAAGATCCGGAACGTGTACGGCCCGGCGGCGGTCGGGAAGAAGACCGACCGATAGGAGCCGGGCTCGCCGAAGACCGGGCTGATCTCGAGATCACGCGTCTCGCTCCCGAAGGTGACCTGCGCCTGGAGCGTCTCCTCGAGGCCCTCCACGGGCTCCTCGCCATCGTGCGAGACGGAGAACTCGAGCCCGCTCTTCTGGCCGGTGAACACCGGCTCGTCCATGAACCCGACCACGAAGGTGTGGTCGCCGACCGTGCGCTCCTCGTGAGCGAGGGCGCCCCCAGCCGTGAGCGCGACGAGCGCGACCGACAGGACGGCAGCCCGTCCGATGCGATTGATCATGATTCCTCCCGGGTCGCGACGCTGAGCGCGACCCTGCTCTGGGTTCGTTCAGATGCCTGAGACGACCAGGGTCGGAGGAGCGCGGCCGGCACCCGGATGGGCGAGGACCGAACCGATGGCCGCCGCGAGCCGCGCGGGCGGTCGCGGACCAGCGAGCAGCGCACGGGTTGGCCGGCTCAGAGCCGCCTCGATGGCAAGGACGAGCGCTTCCTGTGTGCGAGTCACGATCGCTGCGACCGACGCGGCGATCGCGCCGATCAGGCCAATGACCGGCAAAGCGAGCGGGAACTCCGGGCCGAGCAGCGCACCAACGCCGGGCGCGTGCCCGTGGATGATCGAGTGCTCGACGTTCTCCTGGATCGCGAAGCCGACCGCGACCACGGCCGCCAGTCGGAGCCAGGCGACGACGAATCGCCGCGCGAAGGCTCCGCCGGAATGGCGTGCCGCCCCGAGGCCGGAGGCGCGTCGTCGAAGGCGGCGCATCCGGAGGCAGATCGAGGCCCCGGCGACGAGAGCGACCGCGGTCAGGACGAGGCTGGCAAGACCCCAGTACCCGTGTCCGGCGGTGCGCAGGGTGGCGGCCAGCGCCTCTCCAGGACCGATCTGGACGAGGTAGATCGCGTCGTGTGCGACGAACAGCGCCAGTCCGGCCAGCGCCCAGAAGGCCAGCCGGTTGCGGAAGTCGGTGGAGACCGCCGGGAATCTCACGTCAGTTCATACGCTGCCCGGCACGCGCCGCATGCCGTGATCAGGCCGACTCGCCGTGGCCGTGGGCATGCTCGACGAGGCGCATCGGCAGCGAGGGGAGCGGCCGCGGGTCGGGATCGGGCTCGTACTCGCTGCTGCCGGGGTTGACCGAGTAGGTCCATCGCGGCCCGTCGGCCGCGATCGCGCGCAGCGCATCGGTCAGGGCATCCACGTCCGCCGCCGTCGATCCGAGGCCCAGGCTCATCCGCGCCGCACCGGGCAGTCGCTGGTGGTGCCCCGCGCGGGTCTCGTGCATCAGGCGGTCGACCTCGTCATCGGCCACCTTGAGCAGGCGAACCATGAGCGGGTGGGCGCAGAAGCAGCCGTGGCGGATCCCGATGCCGTGCTCGGCCGAGAGGACCGCCGCGAGCAGGTCGTAAGGCACGCCGGCGAGATTGAACGTGAGCAGCCCGGTGCGCGGGTGGTCCTCGGGCCAGACGCGGTAGTGCTGGAATCCATCGACCGTCGAGAGTTGCTTGCGGGCGTACGCCGCCAGCTCGCGCTCCTCGTCGGCGACGCGGTCCATGCCGGCCTCGGCCAGGGTGTCGCAGGCGACCCCCAGGGCCACCGCGCCGACGACGTTCGGCGATCCGGCCTCCTGGCGGTCGGGAAGCTCGGCCCACACGGTGTCCTCGATGGTGACGAGCTTCACCGCCCCGCCACCGCGCAGGAACGGATCGCCGGACGAGAGCCAGTCTCGCTCGCCGATCAGCGCGCCCGCCCCGTACGGCGCGTACAGCTTGTGCCCGGACAGCGCGAGGAAGTCGATCCCGTCGCGCTTCATGTCGATCGGCGCGTGCGGCGCCAGCTGTGCCGCGTCGACCAGCAGGCGCGCGCCGTTCTCGTGTGCCACGCGTGCGAGCTCGGCCACCGGCCAGATCTCGCCGGTCACGTTGCTGGCGCCGGTCACGGCCACCAGGTGCGGGTCCTCGCAGTGCGGCAGCTCCTCGAGCGTCGCCGCCAGGCTCTCGAGGGCTTCGGCGGGCGAGTCCGGCACCGGCAGGTAGCTCACACCGATGCGCTTCCACGGCAGGAGGTTCGCGTGGTGCTCGCCGGCGAAGGCCACGACATGCGTGCCTTCGGGGAGCGTGCCGGCGAGCAGATTGATGGAGTCGGTCGTGTTGCGGGTGATGATCACTGCGTGGTCGTCGCGGGCGTTGACGAAGCGGCGAATCGACTCGCGGGCGCCCTCGTACGCGGCAGTCGAGGCTCTGGACTTGAAGCCCGCGCCGCGGTGCACGCTCGAGTACCAGCCCAGGAGCTCTTCGACGGCATCGTGGACCGCCTGGAGCGCCGGCGCCGACGCCGCGTAATCGAGGTTCACGTACCGCCTCGTCTCGCCGGTGACGAGCGGCACCTCGACGTCGGCACCGACCAGGCGTAGCGCCTCGCTGCCATGGACCGATGCGCCCATCTCCGCCTGTGGCTCCCGCGTGGCGGTCATGCGCGCCATCCTACCCCCGCCGTTCGACCGTCGGTAGGCCATGCCGCCGCCAGCAATCTCTAGACAATCGTGCGGGAATATCTAGACTTCTGGCACATGAAGCCTCAGGCGGCGGTCCGGATCGGCCAGGCGGCTGAGCTCCTCGACGTCTCGGTCGAGACTCTTCGCCGATGGGAGTCGGCCGGCCGCTTGCGCGTGGAGCGCAGCGGCGGTGGGCAGCGCCTCGTGCCACTCGATGAGGTCACGCGCCTCCTCGGAGAACGCCGAGCGCACGGCTCGGCGGCTGGGCGGAAGCCGATCGTTGCGCAGTCGGCGCGCAACCAGTTCCGTGGCGTCGTCACCCGCATCGAGCGCGATCGCGTTGCGGCAGTGGTCGAGGTGCAGTGCGGTCCGCATCGGCTGGTCAGCCTGATGACGGCCGAGGCGGTCGACGATCTCGGCCTGAAGGTCGGGGACGAGGCGATCTGCGCGATCAAGGCGACCAACGTCGTCGTGGAAGTTCCCGGATGAAACGCGTGCTGTCTGCGCTTGCCGCCGCTGCCCTCGTCGGCTGCCAGGCCGGAACCTCCGGCGAGCTGACCGTCTATGCGGCCGCTTCCCTGCGCGACGCATTCGGGGATCTCGCGGACGCCTACGCCGATGCGACCGGCGTTGCGCTGGTGCTCTCGTTCGACGCGTCGAGTGCGCTCCGCGCCCAGATCAGCGAAGGGGCCCCGGCGGACGTCTTCGCCAGCGCCGACCTCGCCAACGCCCAGGCCCTGGTCGACGAGGGACTGACTTATGGCGGCCCGGCGGTCTTCGTGCGCAACGCGCTGACGATCGTCACCCCGGCCGACGCGGACGGCGTCGATGACTGGACCGACCTGGCCACCTCCGGGCTGCGGATCATCGCCGCCGGCGAGGACGTGCCGATCACCCGGTACGCCGACGAGCTCGTCGCGAACCTCGCGGCCCAGACCGATGCGCCCGCGGGATTCGCCGGCGCCTACGGCGCCAACGTCGTCTCGCGCGAGGACAACGTCCGAGCGGTCCTGGCGAAGATCGAGGTCGGGGAGGGCGATGCCGCGATCGTCTACGAGACCGACGCTGCCTCGACCGATGCGGTCACGGTCATCGAGGTCCCGGCCGAGGCCAACGTGCTGGCCGAGTACGCCGTCGTGACGGTCGCCGATGCGGCGCCCGGCGCCGCGGACTTTGTCGCCTGGCTGCTGGGTGACGCCGCCCAGGGCATTCTCGAGTCACACGGCTTCCGTCCGGCAGGCTGAGGTGATCGGTCGCGTCGCCGTCGTCGTGGCTGCGGCCCTCCTCGTGTCGCTCCTGGCGCTGCCGGTCGTGGCGCTCGTCGCCCGCGCGTTGACCGGTGACGCGGCACTGGGCGAATCGGTGGGGGCGGCACTTCGGCTCAGCGTGATCACGACCGCGCTCAGCCTCGGGCTGACGCTCGTTCTCGGGACGCCGCTGGCCTGGCTGCTCGCCCGTCGTCGATTCGCCGGACGGCGCGTGGTTGAGGCGCTCGTCGACCTGCCGATCGTGCTGCCGCCGGCGGTCGCGGGGCTGGCGCTGCTGCTGCTGCTGGGGCGGCGCGGTCCCGTTGGCTCGCTCGGCCTGGATGTGGCGTTCACGACGGCGGCGGTCGTGCTGGCGCAGACGTTTGTCTCGGCCCCGCTCTACGTCCGCTCCGCGCGCGGAGCCTTCGGCACCGTCCACCGCGACCTCGAGGATGCGGCGCGCATCGACGGCGGCGGCGATTTGCAGGTGTTCCGGCGGGTCATCCTCCCGCTGGCGGCGCCGGTTGTGGCCGGCGGCGCGATCCTGGCCTGGGCGCGAGCGCTCGGCGAGTTCGGCGCGACGATCATGTTCGCCGGCAACGTCTCCGGCGTGACGCAGACCCTGCCGTTGGCGGTCTATGCGGAGTTCCAGTCCTCCCTCGAGGCGTCGATCGCGGCCGCGGCGATCCTGGTGGCAGCCGCCTTCGCGGTGCTGTTCGGCCTGAGGCTCATCCGCACCGAGCGGCTCGACGTCGACTAGCCGGCGACAGCCGCGGGGTCCTCCCGCCGCAGCAGGATGCCGAGGTACGCCTTCCAGGGGCCGACCTCGGCGTCGTGCGAGCCGGCCATGCCGGCGAAGATCTGGCTGACGTGGTCGAGGTCGTGGACCGCCCACGTCGCGAGCAGTTCGCGTAGCGTCACCTCGCCCAGTGTCGGGTGCAGGCCGTGCCGGTCGAGATCCTCCTCGGTGGCCAGCACCTCCAGGCGCGCCAGGTTCTCGGCGCGCAGGCGCGCGAAGTGTTCGATCAGGTCGTCGAGGGTTTCATCTGTGTCGCGATCGGCATGCGCAAAGCGGTCGAATCGGTCGAAGGGCATCGACGTGCCGTGCTCGAGGATCCGCTGCGTGCGCTCGATCCAGTCGGTCAGCTCGCCGGTGATAAGGTGCCCGACGACATCCTTCGGCCGCCAGCCGTCGTCGGGCACATCGGCCGTATCGGTCCAGGCCTCCGGAACGCCCTTCAGGAGGACGCGCAACAGGTCCGGCGTCCGCCGCAGGAGGTCCGTCGTCTCACCGATGAAGTCGCTCACCTCCGGATCGTACGCCCGACGCACAATGCCGCCTGTGGGCCGAGAAAATCCGAGAATTAGATCATTGCCGTGTAGTCAGCGAGTGGACATAATGGCGGCGCTGCCGCGTCGTGCCCGGACTGGGAGCGAGCGGGGCTGAGCAAGAGGGGTGCTGATGTCCCGCAAGCTGAGCGTGGTCCTGTGCGTCGTTGTGATCGTGGGTATAGCCGTCGGCCCGGTGAGTGCCGCTCCTCCCGCGTTCAGGCCCGGCGCGCCCGGTATCGGCGATCCGTATTTCCCGCTCGATGGGAACGGCGGCTATGACGTCGAGCACTATCGGCTCGCTGTCCGGTATGACCCGGCCACGGACGTCCTGCAGGGACGTGCCACCATCACAGCCAGGGCCACACAGCATCTGTCGCGATTCAACCTGGACCTCGACGGCGCCCTCGAGGTCGCCTCGGCCAGGGTCGACGGCCGATCTGCCAGGCTGGCGCACGAGGGCGACGAGCTGAGGGTCACCCCATCCCGCGGCATTCGCAAGGGCGCGGAGTTCGTCGTGGTGATCCGATATGCCGGCATCCCGCAGACGCTGCCCGACGGCTCGGGCTTCATCCACACCGACGACGGCGCCCTGGTTGTCGGGCAGCCTCACGTCGCGGACACCTGGTTCCCGGCGAACGATCATCCGGTCGATCGGGCCTCGTACACGTTTCGAGTGAGCGTGCCGAGCGGCCTCGAGGTCGTCGCAAACGGTCGGCTGGAAGGCACCTCGACGCGCGGGGCCTGGACGACCTGGAAGTGGGACGCGCGCGCACCGATGGCCACCTATCTCGCCGGGATGGCCATCGGCGAGCTGGCGATCAACAGCTACCAGGCGGATGGGATCAGGTATTGGGATGCCATCGACCCGGACCTCCTGCCCCGGATCACTCCCACCGACGGGACGCAATATGCGTACAGCCAGGTCGCCGACCTGAGCTACAAGCGGCTGACCCGCGTCATAGACGTGCCATCCGTGGAGGATGCGACGCTGACGTTCCAGGTCAACCGCGACACCGAGCCAGGGTGGGACTTCTTCTTCGTCGAGGCTCGGACGCCGGACGCTGACGACTGGACGACCCTGCCCGACCTCAACGGCGCCACCGCGGCGGACACGGGGGCAACATGCCCGGTCTGGCTCGACATGCACCCGTTCCTCAACCACTACCAGACGCCGGTGGAGGAGCCTGGCGAGGAAGAGCCTCCGTGCCTGCCCGAGGGCAGCGTCGGCGATCCGCCGGGCGAGTGGCATGCCGCGACCGGGTCGAGCGATGGTTGGGAAGGATGGGCGATCGATCTCTCCGACTGGGCGGGGGAGTCGGTGGAGATTTCGCTGACGTATGCGAGCGACGACGTCGTGCAGCTGAACGGCGTCTTCATCGACGAGATCGTCACGCCGTCGGACCTCGGCTCAACTTCGTTCGAGGACGATGCCGATCCCGCGGATGGTTGGGCGGTGCCCGGCGCTCCAGAGGGAAGCGAACCGAACCCGAACGACTGGCTGGTGGCGACCGTGGACGACGCCCCGCCATCGCTGGGCGAGATCGCGCAGGGAGCCCTGGCCCGCCAGCCGGAGATCACGACGTTCCTCGAAGGGTACTTCGGCCCCTATCCGTTCGGGCAGTCCGGCGGGATCATCGATGACGCGCCTCTCGGATTCGCGCTCGAGAACCAGACCCGGCCGATCTATGCCACGGGCTTCTTCACCGATCCCATCAACGCCGACCTCGTCGTCGTGCACGAGCTCGCGCACCAATGGGTCGGGAACAGCGTCACGATCCAGCGCTGGCAGCACATCTGGCTCAACGAGGGATGGGCCACCTACACCGAGTGGCTGTGGTCCGAGCGCGAGGGACTCGGTACCGTCCAGGAGAACTTCGACTTCTGGTACACGGTCTTCACGGACGTGCCGGAGTTCTGGCAGGTGCCAATCGGCGACCCCGGCCCCGATGGCCTCTTCGACTTCGCGGTGTACATCCGCGGCGCCATGACGCTTCATGAGCTTCGCCTCGAGATCGGCGATCCGGCCTTCTTCCGGCTCGCCGAGCGTTGGGCGTCGAAGAACGCCGGCCAGCTCGTGACGACGCGCGAGTTCATAAGGATGGCCGAGAGGATCTCGGGCGAGCAGCTCGATGACTTCTTCGAAACCTGGCTCTTCGTACCCGAGCAGCCGTCGGTCGCCGGCGCGGCGAGTCGAAGCGCGGCCCCGTCGGGCGCAACCTTCGAGCTGCAACGGCGCCGCGTCCTGGAGGGGGAGTACCGGCGCTGACAGACCGGTGCGCGGCGTCCCTGACGGGCGTCGCCCACCACGCTCGGTATCGTCAGCCGAGGTCGCGGTCGGCGTCGATGAAGGCAGTGCCGAGGTCGCGGGCAACGGTCGGGAAGGCGTGGATCGTGTCCGCGAGGACCTCGAGCGGGATGTCGGCGCGCATGGCGAGCACGCACTCATGGATCGTCTCCGACACCGCCAGGCCGGCCATGAACGCCCCGGCCAGCCGGCGGCGTGAGCGGTCGACAACGATCGTGACGTGGCCCTTCGACTCGGTTGTGTAGCCCTTCGAGGACGTGCCGATGTCGACGGTGTACTCGGCGGCGTCGATCCCGCGCTCCTGGGCCTCATCCAGCAGCAACCCGACCGATGCGGTCTCCGGATCGGTGTAGGTCGCGCGCGGGATCGCATCGAGGAATGGCCGATAGTCGTCGCCGAGCGCGACCCGGACCGCGGCTTCGCCGTTGTAGTGACCGAGATGCGTGTGCATCTCCGGTCCCCCGACGTCGCCGGCGACGTAGACGTTCTCCGCAATGCGCAGGCGATCGTCCGGCTTCAGACGGCCGTCCTCGGGCGTGACACCTATCGACCCGAGCCCTAGGCCGTCGAGCGGGAAGTCCCGGCCGATCGCGAGCAGGATCTCGTGGCCCTCGACCGAATCGGCGCCATCGTCGAGCTCGATGACGTGGGCGCCGTCCTTACCATCGCCGGCTCGTACGCGCGTCGCGCGCGACCCGAGCTTCAGGGTGACGCCGTCGGCCTCGAGTGACGTGCCGAGAACCTCGGACGAGCGACGGTGCTCCTTGTCGTGCACGCGGTCGCGCGGGTGGATGAGCGTAACCGGCACGTCGTAGCGGGCGTAGAGCTGCGCCAGCTCGACGCCGGTCGGGCCTGCGCCGAGGATCGCCAGCGAGCGGGGCAGCTCGCGCGTCGATGTGCCCTCGACGTTCGTCCACGGGTGAGCCTCGGCCAGGCCCGGCAGGTCGGTCGGGACGCGACTGACCGATCCGACCGCCAGGACGATGGTGTCGGCCTCGAGCACCTGGTCCGCGACGCGAACTCGGCCCGGGGCGTCGAGCGAGGCCGACCCGCGAATCACGGTCGCGCCGGCGTCCTCGAGCGACTTCGTGTGGCCCGAGTCGTCGGGCGTGTCGGTCCCTTCGCGGTTGATCATGTAGTCGCGGAAGTCCGACGCCTTCGACCACGGGTAGTCGCCGCCGCCGTGATGCACCGCCGCCGCGTGGAGCAGCGCCTTGGAGGGCATGCACGCCCAGTACGGGCAGGAGCCACCGAACAGGCCGCGGTCGATGATCGCCACCGAGGCGTCGCGTGAACGGGCGTAATGAGCGGCTGCCTCGCCGGCCGCGCCGGCGCCAACGATGACGAGGTCGTATCGGTCCATCTACGGATCATAGGGCCCCGCCGGTGGCACGCCGCCTGCGTTGTCGACGGGTGAAACTACGCACAAGCGGGGACGTTTTCTCATGACTGTTCAGACCCAGACGGGACACCACTACCGGACCAGCAACATCCAGTCGCCGATTGACGACCAGCTCTATGACCTGCTCCAGACGCTGACGAGCAAGTGCGAGGCGATCGAGACGTACGCGAAGTACGAGGACGACGCCACCGGCGACGCGAAGCAGGTGTTCCAGGAGATCGCCCAGGACGACATCCGGCACGCCGAGCGCCTGCTCGAGGTCCTCAAGACCCAGCTCAGCAAGAGCTAGAGACCGATCTCCTCGCCGGAGATCCAGACCCGAATTGGCCTGACGGCGCCGAGGCGCAGGGCGAAGGCGCCCTCGTGCTCGGCGTCCCAGGCAACCAGGTCGGCAGCGGCACCGATCTCGAGAATGCTCACATCCGAGCGTCGCAGCGCCTTTGCGCCGCCTGCGGTGGCCGCTCGCAGCGCCTCGGCGGCCGTCATCCCGAGCAGCGTCGCGCCAAGGCCGATGATCAGCGGCATCGTCCCGAACCCGGCATAGGTCCCGGCATTCGCGTCGCTCGCTAGCGCGACCGTTGCGCCCCCGTCGAGAAGCGCCTGAGCCGGGGGCAACCGATCGCGCAGCACGATCGCCGGTGCCGGCAGCAGGGTTGCCACGGTCTGCGACGCGGCGATGACCGCAACTCCCGCATCGTCGAGCTGCTCGAGGTGATCGACCGATGCCGCTCCGAGCCGCACTCCCAGCTCGGCGGCGCCGGTCCGTTCCAGCTGCTCCGCATGCAGGCGCAGGCCGAGGCCGGAGGCGCTCGCCGCGCGGCCGATGCGCTCCGTGGCGACGAGGTCGAAGAAGCCGGCATCGGCGAAGACGTCGACGAATTCGGCCAGCCCTTCGGCTGCGACGGCGGGGATCATCTCGTCGGCGACGTACGCGACGTATTCGCTCGTCTCGGATTTCTCCGGCACGGCATGGGCGCCGAGGAAGGTCGCCACCACCCGCACCGGCAGCCGATCGGCCACGCGCCGGATGATGCGAAGGTGGCGAAGCTCCTCGTCGAGCGACAGCCCGTAGCCGGACTTGCACTCGACAGTGGTCGTTCCGGCGGCGAGAGCCGCGCGCAGGCGGGCCTCGCACAGCGTCTCGAGCTCGGCCTCCTCGGCCACCCGGGTGGCCTCGACGGTCCGCAGGATGCCGCCGCCCGAGTACGGGACGCCTTCGAGGCGTGCGGCGGCCTCGTCGGATCGGTCGCCGGCGAAGACGGGGTGGGTGTGGCTGTCGACCAGGCCAGGCGTCACGAGTGCCGATCCGAGGTCGACGCGGACGTCGTCGTTCGGCGCGTCCGCGGCAGAGCCGATCCACGCGATCCGGCCATCGCGGACCTGGATCGCCCACGGCGAGATCCCCGCTGGCGCCAGGCGGCCACTGCCGGTCAGGAGCAACGTGCCCGGCGCCAACATGCCTGCAGCGTAGCGTCTCGCCGTCGGTACACTCGCGGCATGGTCGCCAAGCCGGCAATCCTCGCGGTCGACGACGACGCCCCCGTCCTGCGGGCCGTCGAGCGTGACCTGCGATCGCGTTACGCCGACGAGTACCGGATCATCGGGGCCGGCTCCGGGGCGGATGCGCTCGAGGTCGTCCGCGAGCTGACGCAGCGCGGCGATGCGGTGGCGCTGCTCCTCGTCGACCAGCGCATGCCGTCGATGACCGGCACCGAATTCCTCGCCGAGGCGATCCCCCTCCAGCCGGAGGCGAAGCGCGTCCTGCTGACGGCATACGCCGATACCGACGTCGCCATCCGCGCGATCAACGAGATCCGCCTCGACCAATACCTCCTCAAGCCCTGGGATCCACCCCACGACAAGCTCTACCCGGTCCTCGATGACCTGCTCGCCGACTGGGTCGCCGGCTACCGACCGGGGTTCGAGGGGCTGCTCCTGCTGAGCGGCCGATGGGCGCCGCGCGGCCACGAGATCCGCGACTTTCTGACGCGCAACCAGGTGCCATACCTCTGGCTCGACCCGGAGACCGATGAGGACGGCCGCCGCCTGGCGGCCTCGTTCGAGGAGCCTGTTGACCCGACCCGTCCGGTCGTCCGGTTGCCCGACGACCGCCTCCTGCGCGATCCCTCGAACCGTGACCTCGCCGACGCCACCGGGATGTCCACCCACGCGGCGCTGCCGTTCTACGACCTCGTCATCGTCGGCGGTGGCCCCGCGGGCCTCGCCGCGGCCGTCTACGGTGCGAGCGAGGGCCTGAAGACGCTCATGGTCGAGCGCGAGGCTCCCGGCGGGCAGGCCGGCACGACGAGCCGGATCGAGAACTACCTCGGCTTCCCATCCGGGCTGAGTGGTGGGGACCTCGCGCGACGAGCCCTGACCCAGGCGAAGCGGCTGGGTGCCGAGATCCTCTCCTCGCAGGAGGCGACCGCGGTGCGTCGCGAGGATCCGTATCGGTACGTCGGGCTCGACGACGGCAACGAGGTGGCCTGCCAGGCCGTGGTGGTGACGACCGGGGTGAGCTACCGCCAGCTGGAGGTGCCCGGCGCGGCCGAGCTGGCCGGCGCGGGCGTCTACTACGGGGCCGCCACCACCGAGGCGCTGCTGTACCGCGACGGGGAGGTGGCCGTCATCGGCTCCGGAAACTCGGCCGGCCAGGCGGCGGTCCATCTTGCCCGGTACGCCCGCAAGGTCCACCTCATCATCCGCGGCGAGGACCTCGCTGCGGGCATGAGCGCCTACCTCGTCGAGCAGATCGGCGAGCTCGAAGTCGTCGAGGTCCACCTGAGGACCGAGCCGACCGAGCTCCGTGGAGAATCCCACCTCGAGGGCGCGGCGTTCGCGACGCCGGACGGCGAGCTCGACCTCTCGGTCGACGCGATGTTCATCTTCATCGGCCAGCAGCCGCGGACCGCGTGGCTCGACGGCGTGGTGGCCCGCGACGAGCGAGGGTTCGTCCTGACTGGCCTCGGCGTGCCCGGCTGGACGCTCGACCGCGAGCCGTTTCTGCTCGAATCGAGCCTGCCCGGGCTGTTTGCCGCCGGGGACGTCCGCCACGACTCGGTGAAGCGGATCGCCAGCGCCGTCGGCGAGGGCGCCATGGCCGTCGCGCTCGTCCACCGCTACCTCGCGCAGCTGTGACCCACGCCCACCTCCCCGTCGACGAGATCGTCGCCCGCCTGCGGGAGACGCCGCTCTTCGCCGACGTCGACGAGACGCCGCTGCGCGAGCTCGTGGCGCGCGGCGAGATCGTCGACCTCCAGCCCGGCGAGGTGCTCATCCGCCAGGGCGACGCGGCCGACGCGTTGTTCGTCGTGCTCGACGGCGAGCTCGAGGTGACCCGCCAGTCCGGCGAGAGCCGCCTCCCGGTCGCCGTCGTCGGTCCGGGATCGTTGCAGGGCGAGATCGCGGCGCTCGAGGGCGGCACGCGCGTGGCGACGGTCGCGGCCACCAGGGCGGCCGAGGTGCTGCGCATCCCGGTCGACGCGATGCGCGAGCTGCTCGCCGCCGGGCCGGACGTCGCGCTTTCCGTGATCCGAACGGCCGTCGCGCGGCTGAGGGCGATGGAGGCAACCCTTCGAGAGCGCGAGAAGTTGGCCGCGCTCGGGACCCTGTCGGCGGGCCTGGCGCACGAGCTGAACAACCCGGCCGCCGCCGCGCTCCGCTCGATCGCCGCGCTCGAGGCGGCCGTGAGCGCCGCCGAGTCCTCGCCGCGGCCGAGCCCGCCGCCCCGCCCACCTGCCGACACCCCGAAGCCTCGCACGGCACTGGAGCGGGCCGATCGGATGAGCGAGATCGAGGCCATCGCCGGAAGCGCCGAGGCGGCAAGCGCCCTCGTCGAGGCGGGTTGGACGGCACTGAGCCTGCGCGAGGAGCCCGCGGAAGTCATTCCGTGGCTGGCGGCGGATGCATCGGTCCGCCAGCTGCTCGGGGAGCTGGAGATCGCGCTGACCCGGATCAGCGACATCGTCGGGGCGGTCAAGGGCTACACCTACCTCGACCAGGCGCCGGTCGGGAGGGTCGACGTCCGGATCGGCCTGGAGCAGACGCTCGTCATCCTGCGCCACCGCCTGCGCGACATCGAGGTGCGCATCGAGATCGCCGACGACCTGCCGCCGATCGAGGCGTATGGCTCCGAGCTGAACCAGGTGTGGACCAATCTCATCGACAACGCCGCCGACGCAATGGACGGCCGGGGCACGTTGACGGTCCGCGCCGAAGCCGAGGCGACGGCGGAGGGCGTCGGCGTGCGGGTCACGATCGCCGATAGCGGCTCCGGGATCCCGCCCGAGGTCCGCGCGCGCCTCTTCGAGCCGTTCTACACCACGAAGGAGCCCGGCAAGGGCACCGGGCTGGGCCTCCACATCTCGTACGGGGTGGTGGCTCGCCACGGGGGGCGGATCGAGGTCGAGAGCGCGCCGGGCGAGACGCGCTTCACGGTGACCCTGCCGCCGACGCTGTCAAGGACCGGCGTGGCGGCGGACTAGGGGCTCAACCGGTCTCCGGCTGGGCACGCCGCGCATCCGGCGACCGGACCCGCAAGGTCGTCAGCAGCAGTCCGGCGATGATGAACAGCACCCCGAGCAGCTGGAGCTCACTCGGCGCCTCGTTCAGGATCCAGATCCCGAGCAGCACGGACCCGACCGGCTGGATCGTCAGTACGACGCTCGTGACCGCCGCCGGCAGTCGTGGGAGGCTGATGCTGATCAGGAGCCACCCGACGACCTGGACGCTGAGCGCCAGCAGGATCAACCAGCCGTGGGCCGGCCAGGTCGGCACAAGGTCGACTTCGCCCAGCGGCAGGCCGATGAGCAGCGAGACGATCGCGGCCGACAGGGTCGCGTCGAACAGCGGTCCGGCGGGTCTTCGCGGGTCGGCGTTTGCGCGGCGCTGCACGAGGAGGAAGCCCGCGTACGCGATGCCGGTCCCGATCCCGAACAGCACGCCGAGCGCCGGGTTGCGCCCGAACGCCTCGTCGCCCAGGACGCCGCTGATGAGCACGACACCGATGAGGACCAGCGGGACCGATGCGGCCACCCGGCCGCCCGGCCGCTCCCCGAGGAACAGCCAGGCCGCGATCGGCACGATCACGACCTGCGTGTTGCCGAGCACGGTGGCCAACCCGGCGCCGACCTCCTCGATGGCGTGGTGCCACAGCACGAGGTCGACGGCGAAGAAGATCCCCGCGATCCATGCCAGGCGTCGCTGCCCCTCGGCGCGCCCGCCGAATCGGCGGCGCTCGAGCCACGCCAGCAGGAGGAGCGGCGGCAGGGCGTAGGCGCAGCGGAAGATCGCGGCCGTGGCCGGCGAGACGGCCGCGAGGCTCACGAAGATCGCCGAGAAGGCGATCGTCAGGGCTCCCAGGACGGCGGTCAGGACCGGCCGATCACGGAGGAGGGCGAGGAGGGAGCTCACCGCTCGAAGCCTAGCCGAGGTTGGCTCGAGACCTTGCGCCCGCGACCCCGCACACCGCACACTCCCCACCGATGCCCGAGCTGCTCACCGGCACCGTCACGTTCTTCTTCAGCGACATCGAGGGGTCGACGCGCCTGCTTCGCACCTGCGGAGAGCGATGGCCCGCCGTCCTCGAACGCCATCGCGAGCTGCTGCGAGCCGCCTTCGAGGCGAGCGGCGGCAACGAGGTCGGAACCGAGGGCGACTCGTTCTTCGCCGCCTTCCCGACGGCACCGGCCGCGGTCGCGGCGGCGGCCGACGCTCAGCGGGCGTTGGCGGCCGAGGCATGGCCGGAAGACGAGGAGGTGCGCGTCCGCATCGGCCTCCACACCGGCGAGGCCAGCCTGTCGGCGAAGACCTACGTTGGCCTCCACGTCCACCGGGCCAGCCGCATCGCGAGCGTCGCTCACGGCGGGCAGGCGCTGCTGTCGGACGCGACCCGCTCGCTCGTGCAGGACGCCCTGCCCGACGGCGTCGAGCTGCGCGACCTCGGGGAGCATCGGCTCAAGGACCTCGAGCATCCCGAGCACCTCTGGCAGCTCGTCATCGGCGGGCTGCTGAACGACTTCCCCGCGATCGGCTCCCTCGACGCTACGCCGAACAACCTGCCAACCCGACTGACGACGTTCCTCGGCCGCGACGCGGAGATCGACGCCATCGGCTCCCTGCTGGCGGATCACCGCCTGCTGAGCCTCACCGGACCGGGCGGCACCGGGAAGACGCGCCTCAGCCTCGAGGTCGCCGGCCGTGCGCTGCTCCACTATCCAGATGGCGTCTGGTTCGTCGAGCTGGCACCGATCAGCGACCCCGAGCTCGTGCCGTCCACGATCGCGCAGACACTCGTCCTGCCGGATCGCGGTGGTCGCCCGGCGATCGAGCGCCTCATCGACCACATCGGTGCCAAGCGCATGCTGCTCGTGCTCGACAACTTCGAGCAGGTGATTGGGGCCGGCGCATCGGTCAACCAGCTGCTGACGGCCTGCCCGAACCTGACCGTCCTGGCCAGCAGCCGAAGCGCGCTCCAGGTCTCGGGGGAGCAGGAGTATCCGGTCCCGCCGCTGAACCTGCCCGACCCGGCCAACCTCCCGTCACTGGCGCAGCTGTCGCAGTACGAGGCAGTCGCGCTGTTCATCGAGCGCGCGCGGGCGGTGAAGCCCGGCTTCCAGGTCACGAACGAAAATGCCCCCGCGGTGGCCGAGATCAGCGTGCGCCTCGACGGTCTGCCGTTGGCGATCGAGCTGGCGGCGGCACGCATCCGGGTCCTGACACCCCAGGCGATGCTCGGGCGGATCGGGGATCGGCTCGGGCTGCTGTCGGCGGGCTCGCGCGACCTTCCTGCTCGGCAGCAGACCCTGCGGGACGCGATCGCATGGAGCCACGACATGCTCGAGGAGGGAGACCGCGAGCTCTTCGCCCGCCTCTCGGTGTTCGTCGCCGGTGCGGGACTCGACGAGATCGAGAGTGTCTGCAGCGGCCACGGCGGCGATACCCTCGACGGGCTGACCTCGTTGATCGAGAAGAACCTCGTTCGCCAGGCGGAGGGAGTCGGCGGTGAGGCGAGGTTCACGATGCTCGAGACAATCCGCGAATTCGCGATCGAGCAGGCGAAGGAGCGTGCACAGTGGGACGGGTTGCGAGAGCGCCATGCACGCGCCTTCGCCGAGCTCGCTCACGAGGCCGCCGGCCACGTCATGGGGACGGGCTCGGGTGCTTCGTTGGACCGGCTGGATCTGGAGCACGACAACCTGCGCGCCGCGCTGAACTGGTCGATGGAGCACGACACCGAGACAGCCCTGCTGCTGTCTCACGACCTGTGGCGTTTCTGGCAGCGACGCGGGCACCTCGCCGAAGGCCTCGAGCGGGTCGAGGCCGCTCTGGCGCTGCCCGACGCCACCGCCCATCCGGAGGCTCGTGCCGACGCGCTCTCCGCGGCCGCGGGCCTCGCATACTGGCGGGCGGACGCGGACCGGGCGCAGGAGCATTATGCGGCCGAGATCGAGGCGCGCACGGCGCTCAGCGATCGGCCGGGCCTGGCCGAGGCCCACTATGGCATGTCGTTCACCTACTCGGTCCTGGACCTTACCAACCCCGAGACGGCCGACAATGCCACGCGGCACGTCAGCACGGCGCTCGAGATCTATCGCGACCTCGGCGACGACGCCGGCATCGGGCGATGCGAGTGGGCCCTCGCGAACGTCCTGTGGGGCACGATGCAGATCGCCGAAGCGCGCGTCCACGCGGCGAGCGCCCTCGCGCACTTCGAGGCAAGCGGCGATCGGTTCATGGTCGGCTGGGCTTCCTACACCATCGGCCTGGCCGACTTGACGGACGATCAGTTGGCAGGCGGCAGCCGGACAGCTCGCGACGATGCGCGTCGCCGCTTCGAGAAGGCGATGCGCACGTTCCGCGAGGCGGGCGATGTGTCGGGATACACCCTTGTCCTCGATGCGATGGCGGTCCTCGCGATCCGCGACGGCGATCGCCAGCGCGCCGCGCGGCTCACCGGCGTCGTCGGCCGGCTCGAGCAGACGAGCGGTACCGCCCTCAACCCCTGGAACCGGGGCGTCCTCGAATTCGATCCCGAAGAGCTCCGGGCCGATCCGGCGCTGGCGGACGACATCGCGCTCGGCGCGGCGATGAGCGTCGAGGACGCGGTCGCCTATGCGCTTCGCGAGGAGACTCCATCAACGGCGGATGCTGCGATCTCCTAGGCCGGCGCGGCGAGGTCGCGCTTCGGGAAGACGAGCAGCGCGTACACGATCGGGATCACGGCCGCCGTGAACACGATCACCAGGTCGATCGGGTTCAGGTCTCCGGACAGGATCGCGCCCGGGTCGAAGTGGTGGAGCAGCGAGTATTCCTGGATCCACGCCGCATCGGTCCACAGCGAGCCGAGGATTTCGAGGAAGTAGTGGATCAGCAGCCATGCCAGGGTCAGGCCGATGGCCGGGCCGGGCCGGTCGAAGCTGACCGACATCGCCAGGCCGAACGTCGTGAACGCGGCCCACAGCCCGAAGCCGTTGAGCACGACCAGGGGCAGCTGGCCGAGGTCGAGCTCGTCGACGAGCCCGATCGCCGTGGCGCTCGCCACCATGCCGCCGAGGATGGCGGTCAGCACGAGGAGCACGATCAGCAGGAGTGCCACGAGGAGGCTGGCGTAGGTGGTCGTGCGCGAGATCGGCCTGGCCAGGAGGACTTCAAGCGTGCCGCGCGCCCGCTCGCCGGCGACCGCCAGCGACGATGCGCCGACGGCGAAGATGCCGATCATCGCGATCGCCAGCGGGTGCTGAAGGCCGAGCGTGATGCTCCCCGGCAGCGTGAAGAGCGAGCCGGAGCCGATGTTCATCATCTCTTCGGGGAAAGCACCGGAGTTGGCGAGGTCGCGGATGACGGTGCTGAACTCGTTGTAGATGATCGGGATGACCGCGCCCCACGCGATTGCGGCCACCAGCACGACCAGCAGCCGCACCCGCTGCCAGTGGATCGTCTGGCGGAAGAGGCGCACGCTCATCGTGCCGCCGCCTCGGGCTCCTCGACGGCCTCGGTCTCCTCGTGGTCCGCGTAGTACTCCAGGAAGGCCTCTTCGAGGCTGGCCGGCTCGATGGTCAGATCCTCGAGGTTCGGTGACGCGATCGAACGCACGAATCCGGCGATCTCGCCCGACAGGGTGCCGGTGATGCGGCTGCCGTCGACCTCTACGTCGGCGAGCCCGGGCAGGGTCGCAGGGTCGGGCGCGGCGCCGCGCCAGCGCAGCATCACGCGCCGCTTGCGGCGCTCGAGCAGCTCGGCGACGTCGTGGATGGCCATGAGGTGGCCCGCGCGGATGATCGCCACCCGGTCGCACAGCCGCTCGACCTCGAAGAGCACGTGCGAGCTGAAGAAGACCGTCTTCCCCTCGGCCCGCAGGTCATCGAGGAGCCGATAGAAGGCCAGCTGCATGAGCGGGTCGAGGCCCTCGGTGGGCTCGTCGAGGATCGCCAGCTCGGGGTCGTGCTGGAGCGCCTGGACGACGCCGATCTTCTGACGCATCCCGCGCGAGTAGTCACGAACCTTGCGTCGCAGGACCGATGCGGGCAGCTCCAGCCGCTCGCACAGCTCGACTCGGCGGCGTGGCTCGAGCCCCTGCATCTCGACCAGGTAGTCGAGCAACTGCTCACCGGAGAGCGAGTCGTACAGCGCGATCCCGCCGGGCAGGTAGCCGGTGTGCCGACGGATCTCGACGGAGCCCGTGGCGATGTCGTGGCCGAGCACGGTGGCGGTGCCACGGGTGGCATGCAGGAAGCCGAGCAGCGTTCGAATGGCCGTCGACTTGCCGGCGCCGTTCGGACCGAGGAAGCCGAAGATCTCACCGCGCTTGACGTCCAGGGTCAGGTCGTTCAGCGCCCGCACCTGGCCGTAGTGTTTCGTCAGCGAGTGGGTGCTGATGACCGCGTCGGAGCCGGCTGCCTCCATGGTGCTGATGCTAGCGCCCGCCCGACAGCAGCGAGCCAGCGCATCGTCCTCCTGGGCGCGTACGATCCGCCGATGCACGTCCTCGTCATCGGCGCCGGCGCCTTCGGCACCTGGACCGCACGCTGGCTCCTGCGGCGAGGCGCTTCGGTCACGCTGGTCGACCAGTACGGCGCCGGCAACTCGCTCGCCAGCTCCGGCGACGAGTCGCGGGTCACGCGATCCGCTCACGGGGCGGACTCGCACTACCCGGTCTGGCAGCGCCGGGGACTGGAGCAATGGCTGTCGCTGGATCGATCGCTCTTCGTGCACACCGGCGTCCTCTGGCTCGCGCACCTCGAGGACGCCTTCGAGGCCGATTCGCTTCGCACCCTGGCCGGCCTCGGCATCCCGGCCGAGCGTCTGGAGACCGATGCGCTGCGCGCGCGTTATCCGCAACTGCTGGTCGACGACCTGGGTTGGGCGCTCCACGAGCCGGAGGCGGGGGTGCTGCTGGCGCGGCGCGCGGTGGCCGCCACCGCTCGGGCGGTGGACGAGGAGGGCGGAGAGGTTCGCATCGGTCTGGCGACGCTGTCCGAGGGTGCCGTCCTGGTCGACGGCGAGCCGGCCCCGGCCGACGCCGTCGTCTTCGCCGCCGGTCCCTGGCTGCCGAAGCTGCTTGGACCGATCCCGTGGCTCGAGCTGGCCGTCCCGCAGCAGGAGGTCATCTACTTCGCGACGCCGCCGGGAGACGTGCGCTTCGACGCCGGCAGCCTGCCGACCTGGGTCGAGTACGACGCCGCCTTCTACGGCCTGCCCTCGATCGAGGGGCGTGGCGCCAAGGTTGCGCCGGACTGGGCGGGACCGATCGTCGATCCCGACACGCAGGAGCGCCGACTCTCCGACGAGCGGATCACCGCGTCACGCGACTACCTGCGACGCCGGCTGCCGGACCTCGCCGAGCGGCCGGTTGCCGAGGGCCGCGTCTGCCAGTACGAGCTCACGCCCGACACGCACTTCATCATCGATCGCCACCCGACCTTCGACGGCGCGTGGATCGTCGGCGGCGGCTCGGGACATGGCTTCAAGCACGCCCCGGTCGTCGGCGAGTACGCGTCCGGGCTGATCATGGACGCGGACGTCTCGGAGCTCGCACCACCGGACGATCGCTTCACGCTTCACCCCCGGCGGGCCGGGCCGGGGCTGCGGACCGCCGCAACCGTACCGCTTCACGGGTAGGAGTCGCCGATGAAGAACGTTCGATCGACCGGATTCAGGAAGCGGACAGCGTTGCCATGGCGTCGGCGAAGTGGCCGTAGGTCTCGTCGCTGAAGAGGACGAAGCGCACGAGCTCGATCCGGGTCTCGCCGTGCAGGTGCTCGGCCACGGCGCCCACTGCGACCCGCGCACCCTCGTCCGCGGGGTACCCGTAGATGCCCATGCTGATCGCGGGGAAGCCGACGCTCCGCGCGCCGAGCTCGTCGGCCAGGCGCAGGCAGGACCGATACGCGCCATCGAGCAGCGCCTCCTCACCCTGATCGCCGCCGCGCCAGATCGGCCCCACCGCGTGGAGCACCCAGCGCGCCGGCAGGTGATGGCCGTCGGTCGCCACCGCCGTGCCGGTCGGCGTGCCATCCGGATAGCGCCGGCGCAGCTCGTCGAGCAGGCCGGGACCCGCCGCCCGATGGATCGAGCCGTCGACGCCGCCACCGCCGCGCAGCGCCTCGTTGGCTGCGTTGGCGACCGCATCGAGGCGCTCGGTGGTGATGTCGCCGTGGGCGAGCTCGATGCGCCGCGCGTCGGCGACGACCAGCGAGCTCATCGCGCGACGCGGGTCGCGCGCCACACGCTGCGCAGGCCGACGCGCTGGCCGTAGAGGAGCACGCCGGCGCTGTAGATGCGCGAGGCGATCCAGAGCGCCGCGGCCACCGTCACGACCAGCAGCACGAGCGCCAGCGCGACCTCGCCGGCGCTCGGCGTCGTCAGCAGCATGCGCGCCGGCATGAGGTACGGGCTGAAGAAGGGGATGACCGACAGCACGACGACCCACTGGGCATCGGGCTCATTGAGGCCGGCGAAGGCGGCGAGGTAGCCGCCGACGGCCAGGAAGATGAGCGGGCCGGCCGCCTGCTGCGCGTCCTCGACGCGGCTGACCATCGAGCCGGCGGCCGCGTAGAGAGTGGCGTAGAGAAGAAAGCCGAGGAGGAAGAAGGCTCCGAACCAGACGATCAGCGCCGGGTCGAGGTCGGGGAGGGTGATCGGGGCCTGACCGCTCGTGCCCATGGCCTCGGAGACTGGCCCGCTGACGAGGTAACCGATGACCGCCGCGATGGCGATCGCCAGGTACTGGGTGAGGCCGGCGGCGCCGGTGCCGAACACCTTGCCGACGAGCAGCTGCCGCGGCGTGGCGGCGGTGATGAGCAGCTCCATGACTCGGCCCGACTTCTCCTCGGCCACGCTCTGGGCCACCCAGTTGCCGTAGGTCAGGATGCCCATGAAGGTCAGGATGACGATCGCGTAGGCCAGGATGAAGGCGCCGCCGAAGTCTTCCTCGTTGCGGGCGTCGTCCGGATCGATCGGCACCGCCTCGAACGACGGTGGCTGGAAGAGCTGCGCCTGCTGCTCCGGCGGAACGCCTTCGCGGGTCAGACGGTCGGCGATCGTGATGCCCTGTGCCGCCTGGGTCACCGCGATGCGCGTCTCGTTCGTCGGGCTCGCGCTGCCGAGGTACTCGTACGCGAGCTCGCCGTCGCTTCCGCGCGTCACCGTGAGCAGGGCGTCGAACTCGCCGTCGCGAACGGCCTGCGCGGCCGCCTCGGCGTCGTCCTCGAGGACGACCTCGGGCTGCTCGGCCTCGGCATCCGGGGTCGCGAGGGCCTGCTCGACCGGCACCACCACCGCCGCGGGCTCGAGATCGTCGGCCTCGACGACAACCGCGACCGTGGGTGGGTCGGCGACACCGACCGCGGCCAGGATGGTCGGGATGAAGATCACGCCGATCACCAGAACGGCGAGGAGCGCGGTGGTGATCACGAAGGCGCGGCCGCGCACGCGGACGAAGTACTCGCGCCGCGCGACGTGGAGGACGTTCGGGAAGAGGCCGGTCATCCGGCTACGTCCTTCCGCGTCGTGGCGAGGTGCTCTTCCTCTTCGTCGACCGCCCGGCGGCCGACGTGCTCGATGAAGATCTCTTCGAGGCTGGGCTCGGCGATCTCGAAGAGGGAGACCCGGTCGCCACGATCGAGCGCCGCGCGGAGGATCGTCTCGGGGTCGCGATCGGCCGGCACGCGGAGCTCGACGTAGTCCTCGCGCTTGGCGGTGATGTCGACGCCCGGCAGCTCGTCGAGCCAGTCCACGCCGCGACCATCGCCGTCGATGGCCAGCCGCACGACCTGGCGACCCATGGCGCGCTTCACGTCGCGCACGGGCCCGCTGACGATGACGCGGCCGCGGTCGATGATCGCGATCGACTCGCACAGCTCCTCGACCGTCTCCATCTGGTGCGTGCTGAAGATCAGGGTCTTGCCTCGGTCGCGCATCTCGCCGAAGGCCTCCTTCAGCAGCCGGACGTTGACCGGGTCGAGGCCGGAGAACGGCTCGTCCATGATCAGCACCGCGGGGTCGTGGAGGATCGCGGCGATGAACTGGATCTTCTGCTGGTTGCCCTTCGACAGCTCCTCGACCTTGCGCTCGAGGTAGTCGGGGATTCGGAAGCGCTCGAGCCAGTCGATGATCTCGGCTTGCGCCTGCTCGGCCGGCACGCCGTAGAGGGCCGAGAAGAAGCGCAGCTGCTCGCCGACCTTCATCTTGGGGTACAGCCCGCGCTCCTCGGGCAGGTAGCCCCACGTGCTGCGCGGCAGCACAATGTTCTCGGTTCCCATCCAGGTGACCCGACCTGCGTCGGCGCGAAGGATGTCGAGCACGATCCGCATCGCGGTCGTCTTGCCCGCACCGTTGGCACCGAGCAGACCGAAGATGGTGCCCGACTCGACGGTGAAGCTGGCGCCGTCGAGCGCGACGACCTCCCCGAAGCGCTTGCCGAGTCCGTCGAGAACGAGGCTCACCCTTGGTCTCCGTTCAGATCCAGGCCTGGGCCGAGAGGCGGATCACCACCACTGCTCACCTCGGTCACGGTAGCCGATCGTCGGTCGGACCGCGGTTCGCATCGGTCCCTGCTACACTCGGGGCTCCGAACCGCCTCGCGCCCTCATCGAAGGAGCTGCGGCGGTTCGCGGCATGCATGCCCTTTCCGAAGAGAGCTTCCTCCATGAAGATCGGTGTTCCACGAGAGACGGCGGAGGGGGAGACGCGCGTCGCGCTCACGCCCCAGATCGCCGGCCAGCTGGTCGGCGATGGAAACGAAGTGCTCGTCCAGGCCGGCGCCGGCGAGGCTTCTGCCAGCCTCGACGAGACCTACCGCGAGGCCGGCGCGACGATCGTTCCCGACGCGGCGACGCTCTACAGCCAGGCGGACATGGTGCTCCGGGTCGGCCGTCCCTCGGACGAGGAGGTCGAGATGCTGCGTTCGGGATCGGTCCTCATCGGCACCCTGGGCACGCTCGCGAAGCCGGAGCTCGCCACGAAGCTGGCCGAACGCGGCGTCACGGCCATCAGCATGGACGCCATCCCGCGCATCACCCGCGCCCAGTCGATGGACACGCTGAGCTCGCAGGCAACGGTCGGCGGCTACAAGGCGGTCCTCATTGCGGCCGAGCGGCTGCCGAAGTTCTTCCCGCTGCTGACCACCGCGGCGGGCACGATCCGTCCGGCGCGCGGGATCATCATGGGCGCCGGCGTCGCCGGCCTGATGGCGATCGGCACAGCGCGTCGCCTCGGCGCGGTGGTCGAGGCCACCGACGTGCGCCCGGTCGTCAAGGAGCAGGTCGAGTCACTCGGCGGCACCTTCATCGAGGTCGAGATGACCGAGGAGGAGAAGGCCAAGGCCGAGACCGCCGGCGGCTACGCGACCGAGATGAGCGAGGACTACAAGCGCCGCCAGGCCGAGCTCATTGCCGAGCGTGTCAGGGAGGCCGACTTCATCATCACGACCGCTCTCATTCCCGGCCGCCCCGCGCCGAAGCTCGTGACCGACGAGATGGTGAAGAGCATGAAGCCGGGCAGCGTCATCGTCGACATGGCCGCCGAGATGGGCGGGAACGTCGAGGGCACCGAGGCCGGCAAGGAGGTCACCAGGCACGGCGTCCGGATCGTCGGCCTCACCAACCTGCCGGCCACGATGCCGGCCAGCGCGACGCAGATGTACGCGAAGAACATCCAGACGCTCGTCAAGCACCTCGTCAAGGACGGGTCGCTGGACCTCGACCTCGCCGACGAGATCACGAAGGGCGCGACGATCACGCACGGCGGGAAGGTCGTGAACGAGGCCACCGCGAAAGCGCTCGGGATGGAAGTCGCCCCGGCCCCAGAACCCACGAAGGACGCCTAGACCGATGGAAATCGATCCGTTCGCGCTCGTCACGGCCGTCTTCATCCTCGTCCTCGCCGCGTTCGTCGGATACGAGGTCGTCTCGAAGGTGCCCACGATGCTCCACACCCCGCTGATGAGCGGCGCCAACGCGGTCCACGGCGTCATCGTCGTCGGCGCGATGCTCGTGGCCGCGACGGCCGACAGCCCGGTCGCCCTCGTGCTCGCGTTCCTCGCCGTCATCCTCGGCACGATCAACGTCGTCGGCGGCTTCGTCGTGACCGACCGGATGCTCGAGATGTTCCGCAAGCGACCCGGGGATCGCGGCTAGATGGAGCTCCTCGACCTCCTGACCTATCTCGTCTGGCTGGTCGCCAGCGTCACGTTCATCCTGGCGCTGAAGTTCCTCGCCAGCCCGCGCACAGCCCGCACCGGCAACCTGCTCGGCGCGGCGGGCATGGCCCTCGTAGTCGGCTGGACGTTCTTCACCACAGAGGGGATGCTCGCCAACTGGTGGATCGTCGTGGTCGGCGCCGCCATCGGATCGATCGCCGGCGTCCTCGGCGCGCGACGTGTCCCGATGACCGCGATGCCGCAGATGGTCGCGATCTTCAACGGCGCCGGTGGCGGTGCCGCCGCGCTGGTGGCGATCGTTGAGTTCCAGCGCGACACCGCGCTCCATCCCGGCGAGCTGCTGCCGCTGGCGTTCGTGATCGCAACATTGCTGGGCGCAATCATCGGCTCGGTCAGCCTGACCGGGTCAGTCGTGGCATTCGGCAAGCTCCAGGGCGTCATCGCGGCACGGCCGGTGAAGTATCCCGGCTCGCAGATCGTGACCGCCGCCCTCTTCCTGGCGCTGGTCGGCATCGGTGTCTACCTCGCCGTCGTCGAGCCGAGCGTCCCGCTCTTCCTCCTCTTCGTCGCGCTGTCGTTGATCCTCGGCGTCCAGCTCGTGATGCCGATCGGCGGAGCGGACATGCCGGTCGTCGTGTCGCTGCTGAACTCGTACACCGGCATCGCAGTGGCGGCCACCGGCTTCGTGCTGAACAACTACGCGCTGCTCATCGCCGGCACGCTGGTCGGGGCATCGGGCGCCATCCTGACCCAGCTCATGACCAAGGCGATGAACCGGTCGCTCATGAACGTCCTCTTCGCCGGATTCGGCACCGGCGGCGGCGCGGTCGCGGCCGGGGAGGAAGGGGAGGAGCAGCTCCGGGAGATCAACGCCGAGGACGCCGCGGTGCTGATGGCGTACGGCAAGCGCGTGATCATCGTCCCGGGCTACGGGATGGCCGTGGCCCAGGCGCAGGGTCCGGTACGCGAGCTCATGGACCTGCTGCTGGCCAAGGGCGTCGACGTCCAGTTCGCGATCCACCCGGTGGCCGGGCGGATGCCGGGGCACATGAACGTGCTACTGGCCGAGGCGAACGTGCCGTACGACCGCCTCAAGGAGATGGACGAGATCAACGACGACTTCGCCGATGCCGACGTCGCGCTGATCATCGGTGCCAACGACGTCGTCAACCCGGTCGCGCGCGAGGAGGGCTCGCCCATCAGCGGCATGCCGATCCTCAATGTCGACGAGGCTCAGAACGTCATCGTCCTTAAGCGCGGCCGCGGCGCCGGCTTCGCGGGCATCCCCAACCCGCTGTTCAGCAACGAGAAGACGAAGATGCTGTTCGGTGACGCGAAACCGTCGGTCGAGAACCTCGTCGCCGGGGTGAAGCAGGCCTAGACGAGGCACCGGTCTTGCGATGACGTGGTGCACACGCCACGCGAGGTGAGGCTATGGCCACGACGGAATTGATCGAGGGAATCAACCAACAGCTCTCCGAAGAGCGAGTCCAGCGCATCAGCGAGCGGATCGGCTCGGAACCGGCACAAACCAGAACCGCCATCGACGAGGCGCTGCCGATGCTGCTCGGCGCGCTGGGAGCCGAGGCACAGGACCCCCAGGCCGCTCCGGGTCTGGAGCGCGCCCTAGCCCAGGATCACAACGGTGCGCTCCTCGATCAGCTCGACGACTACCTGGATGGGAATGTCAGCGGCCGCCAGGCCGACGGCACCGGCATCCTTGAGCACGTGCTCGGCGACCGCCGACCGCAGGCGGAGCAGGCGCTCGCGAGCAAGAGCGGCCTCGACCTGGGCAGCATCGGATCCCTCTTGGCCATGCTCGCGCCGATCGTCATGAACATGCTGGGCCGGAGGCAGCAGCATGCCGGCGGCGGCCTCGGGTTCGACGACCTGCTCGGCTCGCTCCTCGGTGGAGGTGCGCAGGCGACCGGCCCACGCTCGCAGGCTCAGGGCCTCGACGACCTGCTCGGCTCGATGCTCGGCGGATCACGCACCGGTCGCTGAATTGGTCCCGCTAGCATCGGCGGGGTGAAGGACGGACGATGGGTCGTGCTGGACGTCGGCGAGACGCTGGTCGACGAGACGCGCGTCTTCCGGACTTGGGCCGAGATCTTCGGCCTGCCTGAGTTCACGCTCATGGCCGTCCTCGGAGGCTCCATCTCCAATGCCGACAAGCCCGACGACTGGCGACGCTTCTTCGAGCTCATCCAGCGGCCCGACTGGCAGGACAGCAGGCCGGACTTCGAGGCGCGCTATGGCTCCCTGCGTCGCGAGGACCTGTATCCCGACGCGCTGCGCGCGATCGAGGGTCTGAAAGGGCGCGGCTACCGCGTCGCTGTCACCGCCAACCAGCCGGCGCGACGCCACGACGAGCTGGTCGCGCTCGGCGTCGGCGTCGAGGCGATGGGCATGAGCGACGCGATGGGCGTCGCCAAGCCAGACCCGGTCTTCTTCTCGCGCACCCTCGAGCTGCTCGGCTCGCCTCCGGCGGGTGACGTTGCCTACGTCGGCGATCGAGTCGACAACGACGTGCTGCCGTCCGCGGCCGCCGGCATGCGCGCCGTCTGGATCCGGCGCGGACCATGGGGCCTGCTGCACGAGGATCCGCGAGGCGTCGCGCACCTGGTCGTCCAATCGCTTGACGAGCTCGTCGAGCGCATCGACGAGGCCTGGGGTGCCTAGGCTCGTCGGCGTGCCTCGAGGATGGCGGCGACTTCGCGGTCGCTCACGCCGAAGCGGCGGAGGGCATGTCGGATGAGCTGGTTGCCCAGCTCGCGCTCGGCGACGACCACGCGCGCCGCTCCGAGGCGGCGCAGCTCCGTCTCCTCGGTGTCCGAATGGGCCCGCGCTACGATCTCGAGGCGCGGGTTCCGGTCACGCGCGTAGGCGACCGCCTGGCGCGTCGCGAGGGCGTCGGGGATGGCGACCACCAGGGCGTGGGCGTTCACCACACCGGCGCTATCGAGGACCGATGCCGTCCCGGCCTCGCCAAAGATGACCGGTGCACCGGCCTGGCGTGCCTCGCGCGCGACGTGGAAGTCCCCCTCGATCGCGACCCACGCGAAGCCACGCGAACCGAGCACGCGGGCGACGGAGTGGCCGACGCGCCCGTAGCCGAGGATCACCGCGTGCCGTCGCATCTCGCGGCCAGGCTCGTCGCCCGGAAGGGGCGGCAGCTTTGCCCTCGCCTCGAGCGCGTCGCCGATGCGGCTCGCGGCCGCGAGCAGCGGCTGGGCGGTGAGGATCGAGATGACGACCGCGCCCATCGCCAGGCTGAACGCGTCCGGCCGCACTGCGCCGAGCGCAAGGCCGGTCGAGGCGAGCACGAAGCTGAACTCGCCGCTCTGACCGATCAACGCGCCTGCGCGCAGCGCCGATGAAGGACGCTGCCCGTCGAAGCGCGCGAGCAGCGCGATCGGCACCGCCTTGCCGAGGGTGACGATCAGCAGCAGCGCGACCACCACGGGCCAGGCGGCGAGGATCGCCGCGGGCTGGAGGAGGATCCCGATCGACACGAAGAAGAACGTGCTGAACAGCTCGCGCAATGGGACGATCTCGCCCAGGACGCTGTCGGTCAGGTCGGAGTCGGCCAGCGCAAGGCCCGCGACGAAGGCACCGAGCGCCACGCTCACGCCGAGCGCACTGGCCGCGAAGGCCGTTCCGACCGCGACGACCGCCACCCCGATGACGAACAGCTCGCGTGACCGCAGGCCCGCGATCAGCCCCAGCACGCGAGGCAGCACGCGCGACCCGGCCACGACCATGAGCGCCACGAAGCCGATGGCCACCGCGACGCTGACCAACGGCCCGGCGATGCCCTCCTCCTCGCCCCCGCCGATGGCCGACAGGACGACGACGAGCACCACGGTAAGCAGGTCCTGGACGATCGAGACGCCGAGGGCGGTCCGACCGTACAAGGTGGTCTGCAGCGCATCCTCCCCAGCGACCTTCACCAGGACCACCGTCGAGCAGACGGACACCGCCCCGCCGATGAAGAGCGCCTCGATGAGTGGCGAGCCAAGCGCAAGCCCGGTCGCGGTGCCGATCGACATCGTCAGCGCCACCTGCAATGGTGTCCCGCCCAGGATCCGGGGGCCGACCTTGCGCACCTCTGCGAGGCTAAACTGGAGGCCGATGCTGAACATCAGCAGCGCGACGCCGATGTCTGCCAGGGCCAGGACATCCTCGCGCTCGGCGATGAACCCCGGAGTCGCCGGCCCGACGACCAGCCCGGCGGCGATGTAGCCGATCATCGGCGGCACGCCGAGCCAATGGGCGATTGCCCCGAGCACTAGAGCCACCGCCAGCGCGATGAGCAGGGTGAACTCGAGGCCGGTCATCGGCGGCTGGGCGGCATGGCCGAGATCATACCGACCGCGCGCGCGGCGTCCGGCTAGACTCAGTGAGCCCCGATCGCCGGGACGGGCTCAGGCGCCGAGCCCATAGCGTTGGCGCCACGGTGGAGGCTGCGCAAGTGCGCGGCCTCCTGCGCTACGGAGTCGCCGATGGCTGAACGGACACCCGAATCGATCACCCAGACCACGTCGATCGCCGAGGCCGACACCGTCCTGCGGATGGGACCGGTCGTCGTCCATGCCGACGACAGCCTCCGGACGGTCGCCGAGGCGGCGGTCGAGAACACAGGCTGCCGCGTGATCGCCGTCACCGATGGCGACGGTGGGCTCATGGGCGTCATCCCGATCCGGGTTCTGGTCAACGACATCTTCCTCAAGATCGTGCCGGAGGAGTTCCTCGGCGAGATCCTCGACCTCGAGGGTGCCCTGAAGTACGCCGGGCACATCCGCGCGCGCACGGCGCGCGACATCATGCTGCCGCCGGTCTCTGTGCAACGCGACGAGACCGTCCGCGACGCGTTCGAGCGCATGCATCACGCGAAGCTCAACGGGCTGCCGATCACTGACGGGGACGGGCGGGTCGTGGGCTATGTCGACCAGCTCGAGCTGCTGCTGGTGTGGGTCCGGGCGAGCGGTCGTGATGCCCTGCTCGAGCCGAAGTCGGAGCCCAACGGATGACGCCCGAGGTCGTCATCGGCCTCGCGGTCTTCGTCGTCACCTACGCGTTCATCGCGACCGAGCGGGTCCACAAGACGCTGGCCGCCATGGCCGGCGGCGTGGCGATGGTGCTGCTCGGCGTCATCACCCAGGAGCAGGCCTTCGAAGCGATTGACTTCAACGTCATCTTCCTGCTGGCCGGGATGATGATCCTCGCCGGCATCATCCGGAAGACTGGCGCCTTCGGCTGGCTGGCGGTTCGGGCTGCGCGTTTCGCCGGCGGCGACGGCTACCGCGTGCTCGTCGTGATGAGCGTGATCACCGCGGTTGCCAGCGCCTTCCTCGACAACGTGACGACGGTCGTGCTCGTCGGACCGATCACCCTCTTCCTGGCAGCGCGCCTGGGGATGAGTCCGTTCCCGCTCATCGTCAGCGAGATTCTGGCGGCCAACATCGGCGGCGCGGCGACGCTGATCGGTGACCCACCCAACATCCTCATCGGCAGCGCGGCAGACCTCGACTTCACGGCGTTCCTCCTCCACATGGCGCCGCTGTCCGCCGTGCTGCTCGTGCTCTACCTGATGGCTGCGCGCTGGCTTTTCCGAGGACAGCTCGAAACCGATCCCGAGCTGCGCGACACTCTGCTCGCCCTCGACGAGCGCGAGATGATCACCGAGCCGCGCCTCCTGCGCTATTCGCTGATCGTGATGGGCGGGACGCTGCTCGGCTTCCTGGTCCACGGGATCATCGGCTTCGAGCCGGCGACGGTCGCGCTCACCGGAGCGGTCGTGCTGATGATCGTCGCGCGCGAGGACCCGCACGAGGTTCTGCGCGAGGTCGAGTGGCCGACGCTCTTCTTCTTCATCGGCCTCTTCATGCTCGTTGCCGGCGTCATCGAGATCGGGTTGATCGAGGCTGTCGCCGACGCGATCGTTGCGGTCACGGGAGGGGCGCTCGGCGCGACCGCGATCCTCGTGCTGTGGGCCTCGACGATCCTCTCCGGCGTCATCGACAACATCCCGTACACCGCCACGATGATCCCGGTCGTCGAGGAGCTCTCCGCGGGGCAGGAGTCCGACGTCCTGTGGTGGGCGCTGGCCATCGGCGCCGACCTCGGGGGCAACATGACGATCATCGGCGCCAGCGCCAACGTGATCCTGGCCTCGATGGCCGAACGTGAAGGGCACCCGATCAGCTTCGGCGCCTTTCTGCGCTACGGTCTGCCGGTCACGGTGGGAACCGTGCTCATCAGCACGGTCTACCTGTGGCTCAGGTATCTGGCGTGACCGTCACGTCAGACCGTGGACGGGAGGCGGAACCAGATCTCGGTTTGCCCGTCGCCGGACCGCGCGCCGACCTCGCCGCCGTGCTGCTCGACGATCTGGCGCACGATAGCCAACCCGATGCCGGCGCCGCCCGTGGAGCGCGCCCGCGACCGGTCGACCCGGTGGAAGCGCTCCCAGATGAGCGGCAGCTCGCCGGCGGGGATCTCTGGCCCGCTGTTCGCAACCGTGCAGCGTACCGCGGCCCCGTCGGTCTCGAGGCGGACGACGATATCGCCGCCGTCGGTCGTGTAACGCGCGGCGTTCTGGACCAGATTGGCGACGACCTGGCCGATCCCGTCCGGATCTGCGGCCAGTAGCTGTCGGCGGCCGCCGTCCTCGATTCGGACCTCGATCCGTCGGGCGGATAGCTCCGGGGTGACGAGGGCGAGCGAGCGGCGCACGATCTCGCCGAGGTCGACCTCAGCCCGCGCCAGCGCCCGGGCCGGCGCCTGTGCTCGCGCGAGTCGATCCAGCTCCTCCACGAGGCGCGAGAGCCGCTCGATTTCCTCGTGGACCGAGCGCAGCATCTCCGGCGTCGGCTGCACGACTCCGTCTGCCAGCGCCTCGGTGTACCCGCGCAGCGTGGTGAGCGGGGTCCTCAGCTCGTGGGCGATGTCCTCGACCAGCGCCGTGCGCAGCTCCTCGAAGCGCTCGAGCGTGGCGGTCATCCGGTTGAACGACCGCGCCAGGGCGGCAAGCTCGGCGTCGGTTGGCTCGGGCATGCGGGCCGAAAGGTCCCCGGCGGCCACCCGGCCGGTCGCATCGGTCAGTCGGGCGAGCGGGCGGAGGACGCGTCGCGCCAACCACCAGGCCGTCAGGCCGCCCAGTACGAGGCCCGCAAGAGCACCGATGGCGACCACCCGCCCGATGTACTCGTCGACCATCGCCCGTGCCTCTGCCTCGGAGGCGACGCCCTCCATGAGCAGGTGCATGACCTGCTCGGCGCTGAACCAGCGCACCGCGGCCAGGATCACGCCCGCGACGATCAGTGAGGTGATGATCATCGCCAGCACCAGCCGGCCGCGTAGCGTGCTCATCGGTCAATCTCCGGCTTGCGTGACCGGCTGCAGGAACTGGTAGCCGACCGAGCGCACGGTGCCGATGAACCACGGACGACTGGCATGATCGCCCAGCTTCCGCCGCAGGCGCCCGAGGTGGACGTCGATGGTGCGATCGACGATGCCGGGGTCGTCATCGCGATGGACCGCGCCGATCAGCTCGTCGCGCGTGAACACCCGCCTCGGTCGTGCCATGAGCGCGTAGAGCAGGCGGAACTCGGTCGCCGTCAGCGCCAGCTCGCGGCCTTCATGCTCGGCGCGCATGGCGACCGGATCAACCCTCAGCCCGTCCGCTACGAGGGCCGGCTGGTCGGCCGAGTCTGCACGGCGGCGCAGCTGGGCCCGAACGCGCGCCATGAGCTCGCGCGGGCTGAAGGGCTTGACGACGTAGTCGTCTGCGCCCAGGTCCAGCCCGACGACCTTGTCGGCATCGCCGCTGCGGGCGGTGAGCAGGATGATCGGCGTGTCGGCTTCCTCGCGCAGCTGGCGGCACACGGCCAAGCCGTCCAGCCCGGGGAGCATGAGGTCGAGCACGACGAGATCGCACCGATGCGAGCGTGCGACCTCCAGGGCCGTTGCACCGTCGGCGGCCTCCAGGGTTCGATAGCCGTCGCGGACGAGGTAGAGGCGCACGAGCTCCCGGATCTTGGGGTCGTCGTCGACCACCAGCACGGTCATCCGCTGTGGAAACCGCATGACGCGCGGTTGGTCCCCGACCACGGCTGCCCCGCTCATCCGAACACCTGTCTCAGAACGGCCGGCCGACGCGGGTCGTAGGTTTCATCGGTGCCAGCGTACGCCGCCCTCGTGACGATAGTGCGAAGGCGGCCTGGGCTCCCTGGGCGAAGCGGCCGACGCAACTTCCCCGGTGAGGCAGCTGGTCAACGGTCGACCGGCGTCCAGACCGCGGTGTCGGGATGGAACTGGCTCCAGGCGAACCAGAACGACTCGTGCGCCGGCAGCTCCTCGCCACTGGCATCGCGGACGCGTATCCCCCCGCCATCGAGGAATGCCTCGACCTCGCCGACCCGCACGATGCCGCCGACGTCGAGCTCGGAACGCGCCTGCTCGACCGGGAACGCGATCGGCGACCCGTCCGGAACGATGACGCCCACGACCTCGGCCTGCGCCGGCAGGCGCGGGTCGATGGGGCCGACCGGGAAGATCGGTCCATCAACGTCGCGTCCGGCAAGGGGGTCGTTGGGATACAGGCGGCCGATGCCGCCGTCCTCGGCGACGATGAGGGTCTCAGGATGGACCGCCTTCCACTCGCCCCAGGTCGTCGCCACCGTCGTCACCGGCTCGAGAACCAGCCCGACATCCTGGAGCGGCCCCGACACCGCCTCGCCGGTGAAGGTGTTGAAGGCAGATCCGGTGACGAGGTCGTACATCACCTTGTTCGAACGCGACAGGAGGCCAGAGGTCCGCAGCACCGGGGTGGTGATGCCGGCCGGGACCGCATCGGTCAGGTAGGCCTGCGCCGCACCGCAGAGGGTGCAGTAGGGCAGACCGATGCGTCGCCCGCCGACGGTCAGGTTGACCATCTCGTGGACCTCCATGATGTGCTTCGGAAAGGCCACCGCCTCGCTGCCCACGACGACGCCGAAGATTGGACGATCGTCGTGGTACCAGTCCCCTTCTGCAGCTGAGGTGAGCACTGGGTCATCGAGGGCCGGGATGCAACCGTGAGAGCATGGGCGCTGATCCGCGACCTCCCGGTCGTCGATGAAGACCCCGCCCCACGACAGCCAGCGCCAGTCGATGGCCGCGTCGACATCGGCGAAGAAGGGCTCCCAGGCCGGCTCGGTCGGCAGGAAGATCGCGGCCTTGTGCTCGCGATACCCCGGATACGCGGGCAGGTCCCAGCCGATGAGCAGGTTCGTCACCGCCAGCCAGTCGTCATGGCCGAAGCGCTCGTCCCCGCGCGGGTCGTATCCGGTGAGGGTCGCCAACCCATCGCCGATGGCCGTCGCCGCGGAGGTACCGGGTGGCGAGAAGCGCAGGAGGTCCGAGAGCAGCCAGCCGATGCGTGCGTCGCCCGTGCTGGCAGCGATCTCGAGCGCCTGGCGATCGAGCGCACGTTCGCCGAAGCTGCCGACGAGCCGATCGATGCCCTTGGCCACGGACGGCTCGAGTGGGCCGGTCGGCGCTGCGGGAGCCGCTGGCCAGGGCGGCGTCGCCGATGGCTCGGCCGGGGCTGGCGAGGCGGAGTCGGCGCCTGGCGCATCGGAACATGCCGCCAGCAGCACCGCGGCGGCGAGGATGGCCGGCACCCGTCCAGTCATCGTGCGGCGAGGATGTTCGGCAGGTTGATCGACAGATCCCAGAGCCCGACCGCGATCAGGAGAACGCCCACCACAAGCTGGATTGGTCGCTCGTACCGGACGAGCCAACGGGCGATCTCCCGCCCGCGAACTTGGCCCAGGCTGCCGAGCACGAAGAGCGGGAGGCCGAAGCCGACCCCGAAGGCAGCGAAGAACAACAGCCGTCCAAGGGCGTCGCCGATGGTGAGGCTGAAGGCGAAGATGCCGACCAGGAACGGTCCGCTGCACGGCACGGCGATCGGCGCGAAGAGGAGGCCGTACATGAAAGCGCCAAGGCTGGCGCCGTGACCGCTCATTGCGCTCGGCGACGGCTGCGGCAGCCGGGCGAACGGGTTGATCCCGAGCACGAGCAGCGTGCCGAGCACGATCAGCAGGATGTCGGCGAATGGGAGCACCACGGCGTTGAAGTCGCCGAGCGGCGCAGCCAGCGCGGCCAGGATCGCACCGATGGCCACCATTCCGGCGACGACCCCAGCCCACACGAACAGGGCCGCCTGCGCTGGACCCAACCGCCGCGGTCCCGCCGCCTCCGCGCCACCGGCTGGTGCGGCGACCATGCCTCCGGTCAGGTAGGCGAGGAACGCCGGGTAAAGCGGCAGGATGCAGGGCGTGATCGTGGCGCCCACGCCGAGCCAGAAGGCGCCGAGATAGACCTCCACCCCGGCTCAGCCCGCGGCGATCTCGTCGAGCAGCTCCTCCGCGCTGCGAAGTCTTCCGAACTCGAGGGCTCGGACCATCCCGTCAGACACGACGAAGGTCGGGGTGGACGGAGGGTTCGTGACCTCGAACCCGAACCGCTCGGTGAGCAGTTGCACGATCTCGCGGTCGGCGATGGCGAAGCGCCAGTCGAATCCCTCGCGCTCGGCGTAGGCCGCGAGGTCCGCCGCCCGCTCGTTCGGGTCGACGTCGATCCCGACCGAGTGGAAGTCGGCCAGCTCGTGGGCCTCGACTACCTCGCGCTGCTGGCTCAAGCAGGTCGTACACCAGATCGCCATCGTTTCGAGCAGGACCGGCTTGTCTTCCGACAGCTCGGCCAGGCTGAACGTCTCGCCGGAGCGCACGTCTATGAGCTCGATGACCAACAGCGGATCGGCCGCGGCCGGCTCGTCCGTCGCTTCAGGGCTGGTCGACGCCTCGTCAGTCGGGGGGGCGGTCGGGCTCGCTGACGGATCGGGACGCGCGGTCGACTCGGCTTGTGGGGTCGTTGACACCGCTGGTGGCGCCGCCGCGCAGGCCGTCAACAGCAGCGCGATGGCGATGGTCAACGATTGGTTTTGCCTTCCCATGCGCCGCCCATATGACCACGCCTTCGTGACGAACGCATGACGATCGGGGCTGTGGGCGAGGGCCCGGCATCGGCCGAGACCCTCGCCGGTGATGATCCGCGATCAGCTCCCCGCCAGGCCGACGCTGCTCGACGGCAAGCCGCCATCTGCGTCGATCTGCGTCAGGCGACCGTTCCGACCGACGCGGAATGCGGTGATCTCGTCCGTCCCGTCGCCGAGGACGTAGAGGAATCGGCCGCCATCGCTGACCGCAGCGTCGATCGGCGAGCTGCCGTCGCCGGTCAGCCCCGCATCCGCGTCGAGCAGACTGATCTCACCGTCTCGCTCGATCAGATAGCTGCTCACCGTGCCGCTGCCGGTGTTCGTCACGTAGGCGAAGCGGCCCACCACGACGGTCCAGCAAGCTGCGGTCTGCGTCGTTCCTTCATTGGCGCTCAGCGTGCTCAACTGCCCGTCTCGTCCCAGCTCGTATGAGCTGACGGCACTCGCGCCTGGGGCGCCTCCGAATGCCTCCGACACGATCAGATGACCGCGATGATCGAACGCGAACCCGAACGGCGTCAGACCCGCCGAGGGATTCACGATCGGCCCGCGCGCCCGCCCAGATGAGCCGACTCGATAGGTGCTGATGGCATTGGCGTCCTTCTCGGTCACGACCAGCCGCCGGCCATTGGGCGTGAACTCCACCTGGGCGGGAGCCGATGCCGTCGTGCTCAACGGTCGCGTCGAGCCGGGAATCGGCCGGAGATCCCCGCGGCCGTCGAGCCGGAAGCCGGAGATATTGCCGTCGCCTCCGGCGTTGAGCGCGTAGACGAGGCGCCGATGAATCGTCACGCTGATCGGCATGTCGCCACCGGAGCCGATGCGGTCCGTAAGCCGAAGCCCGCGATGCGTCACCGCGAACACGCTGACCTCGTCGCTGCCGGCGTCGACCGCAAACAGCCAGCGGCCGTTGTCGCTCAGCACGACCGCGCCCTGCGATCCGAGCCCCGACCCGGAGCCAAGGCCGCCGGTCGGGTAGCTGGCAATTTGCTTCAGCTCGCCGTCCCGGTCGCGGGCGAATTCGATCACCGCGTTGCCGGTCGCCTCGTTGCTCAGCGTGTAGACCGCGCCACGACCTCCTCCCTGGTGGCCCCCGTCGGCAGAGACCGTTGCTGAGACGAGCAGTGAGAGGGCGCTCGCCAGTACGAGCGGGATGAGAATCCGTCTCGAACGCATGCGTGAATGCCTCGTGCGAATGTGACTTCGCAAGCATCCGCCGCCCGGACGAAGGCGAGACGACGCCCCGTTGAAGATGTCGCGTCGGTTCTGTGTCGATCCAGTGAAGCCAGACCGTGCTCATCAGCACGCCGGCATCCGGATGTGCTTGCATTAGTCACCGAAACGCCCCTCCCCGACGGATCGGGAAGGGGCGTTATTACGCATTGGTCGTTTCCGCCTATTCGCCGCCAGGCGTGACCTCGACCGTGGGCTTGATCCAGGCGTCGCCGGTGGTGTCCTCGTCGATCCCCTCGAGGGCAGCCTCGGTCAGATCGGCGCGGAAGGCTCCTTCGGCCGGCTCGGCGGTCAGAATCTCGCCGGCCAGCGCGGTCTCGATGGTCTGTGCCAACGCCTCCTCGTCGAGCACCCCGATGCCGTCCGGTGAGGGCCAGACGAGCGCGTTGATCTCGTTCATCATCCAGCTGAGGTGACCCTGGCCCCACAGGCTGCCCTGGTCGAGCGAGTACTGGACGCAGTCGTCGGGGTTCTCGCGGCAGTAGATCCAGCCTCGGAACGAGGCCCGCAGGAAGCGGATCGCGACGTCCTCGTTCCCCTCCTCGGCCAGCCATGACTCGCGGGCCCACAGCGCGTCCTGGAGCATGGCGGTGCCGTAGTCGTTGTAGTTGAGCACGTTCAGGTCGGCCGGCGTGAATAGCTCGCCGGTGTCGGGATTGGTCGTCTCCAGGAGCTGGGCGTACTCGTTGTAGACCATCGCCTCGGCGACGTCGACACAGTCGGTGTCGGACGCCTCGCAACCGTCATACGCGGCCAGCAGCTCGCTCATGTCGAAGTCCTGCTCGACCCGGGTGTAGTCCTCCCCCTCTGTCAGGCCGGCGAGGGTCGCCGTCGCGATGACCTCCAGCTCGTTGCCGAACGGCCAAGCGCCGACGCGCTTCCCCTCCCAGTCTTCGGGGGTGAGGATTCCGCTATCGCCCCACGACACGGCCAGGGTGGCAGCCCGCTGGAAGACCTGCGCGATCTGGATGAGGTCCGATCCCGCCTCGCGCGCCTGGAGCACCTTCGGGACCCACGCGATCGTGAACTCGGGGCCATCCGGAGCAGACCCGACCTGCTGAGGGACGATGTCGCCGCCACCGGGCAGGAACTCAACGGTGAGGTTCTCCTCCTCGTAATACCCCTGCTCCTGTGCGGCGTAGTAGCCGCCGAACTGCGCCTGCGGCGTCCACTGCAGCTGCAGCTGGACCGATGCCGCCTCGCCCCCGGCTCCGGCCGAGCCATCCGGTGCCTCCGACGCCTCCGGTGATGCGGCCGGCTGGCACGCGGCCAACAGCACGGCGCCGCTCACGGCCAGCGCCAGGCCAATACGGGATCGCTTCATGTTCACTCCTCGAGACGGCCGGTGCTTCGACGACCGGATATGCCCCCTCTTCGGCTGCGGAGGATTCTACGGGCGGGCGGCCGCGATTGACAGGGGTCGGACACGAGTCATGCCACCCGCTCGCCACGAACCGACGGGTGCCACGGGATGAGCACCTGCTCGAGGGCCAGGACTGCCAGGTACAGCACGATCCCCATGAGCGACACGACGACGATGGCCGCCCAGGTGATGTCGAAGCGCAGGGCGCTCGCGCTTCCGACCACGACCCTGCCCAGCGCGACCGTCAGCCCGCCGAAGTACTCACCCACCACCGCGCCGATGAGCGACAGCGTCGTCGCGATCTTGAGCCCGGTGAGGAAGTAGGGAAGCGCGTTCGGGATGCGCAGGTGACGGGTCACCGATCCGTCGCCCGCGGCATACGACCGCATCAGCTCGATCGCCGAGGGCTCGACCTGGGTCAGGCCCCGCAGGGTGTTGATCATGATCGGGAAGAAGACGAGGCTGGCGGCGACCGCCATCTTCGACACCGGGCTCTGGATCCCGAACCAATTGTTGGCGAGTGGGGCGAAGGCGATGATCGGGATAGCGTTGACGGCGACCGCCACGGGGAGGATCGCGTCCCTCGACATCGGGAAGCGGGAGACGACGAAGGCGACGAACAGTCCGAGCGTGGTGCCGAGTGCCAGCCCGCCAAGCGCCTCGTACAGCGTCACCCTTGCGGCGGGGAAGACCTGGTAGCCGTCGCTCCAGTTGTCCAGCAGAGCCGTCCAGATGGCCGATGGCGCGGGGAGGATGAAGCCCTTGATGCCGAGCACCCGGACGCCCGTTTCCCAGGCGGCAAGGAACAGGACGAAGATCACGATGGCCGGCGCATACCGCCGGATCGCTCCCGCGGCGCGCTTCATCAGCTGCCACCCTCGGCGGCGATCCGCTCCGTAGAGGACGCCTCGATCTCGTCGGGGCGGCCCTCGCCGGCGCGCAGGGCCTCGCGCACGGCGGTGACGAGCTCGAAGTAGCGCGGGCTCTCGCGCGTGGCGACGCCGCGCGGGCGCTCGAGATCCACCTCGATGATGTGCGTGATGCGCCCCGGGCGGGGGCTCATCACCACCACGCGGCTCGACAGAAAGACCGCCTCCGGAATGGAGTGCGTGACGAAGACGACGGTGATCCCGGTGCGCGCCCAGATGGCAAGCAGCTCGGAGTTCATGCGCTCGCGGGTCATCTCGTCCAGCGCGCCGAACGGCTCGTCCATGAGGAGCAGCGCCGGCGAGAAGGCGAGCGCCCGCGCGATGGCCACCCGCTGCTGCATGCCGCCCGACAGCTGATACGGGTGGTGCTTCCCGAAGTCGGAGAGCCCGACGAGGTCGAGCATCTCTCGGGCGCGCCCCGCACGTGTGGCACGGTCCTGCCCGAAGAGCTCGAGCGGCAGCTGGACGTTCTCTTCCACCGTGCGCCAGTCGAAGAGCACTGGCGCCTGGAAGACCATGCCGTAGTCACGGTCCAGGCGAGCGCGCGTCGCCGGCTTGCCGTTCACCAGCACCGTCCCGCCCGACGGCGCGGTCAGGTCGCCGATCGTCCGCAGCAGGGTGGACTTGCCGCAGCCCGAAGGGCCGATCAGCGACACGAACTCGCCGCGCCCGATGTCGAGGCTGATGTCGCTGAGCGCGACGGTCCGCGCCTCGCCGGTGGTGAACGTCTTGCCGACCCCCGCCAGCCGCACGACGGCCGGCTCGGCTTCGACTCCGCTCACGCGGAGAAGCCCTCCGGCCATCGGCGCAGGACGCGCTGCTCAACCAGCCGCACGATCCCGAAGAAGAGGATGCCGAGCGCCGCCGTGACGAGGATCGCCGACCACAGCTTCTCGGGCGCGATCGTGTACTGCTGGCTGAAGAACAGGATCGCGCGCCCCAGGCCGTACCGGATGCCCCCCGGGCCTTCGCCCACGATCGCGCCGACGATGCTCGCCGTGGCGGTGATCTTCAGTGCGGTGAACAGGTACGGGAGCGATGCCGGCAGCCGCAGCTTCCAGAGCACCGCCGGCCGGCTCGCTGCATACGAGCGCATCAGCTCCAGCGAGCGCGGATCAGGCGATCGCAGGCCGCGCAGCATGGCGATGGTGACCGGGAAGAAGCTCAGGTAGGTGGCGATGATGACCACGCTGGTCATGGTCTGCCCCACGAAGAAGACGATCATCGGGGCCAGCGCCACGATCGGGATGGTCTGGCTGACGATCACATACGGCGAGACGGCGCGCTCGAAGAAGCCGAAGTGGACGAAGGCGACGGCCAATGCGATCCCGATGATCGCCCCGAGCGCGAACCCGATGGCCGCCTCGCGCCACGTGTACAACGCCTGCTCGAACAGGTAGGCGCCCAACGTCTGTTCCGTCCCGGCGTTGAGCGGGGCCAGCATGGCCGCCCAGATCTCCCAGATGTGCGGGAGGTTGACGTCCGAGGCGAACGAGAACTTCAGCGGCGGATCCCAGACGACCTCGCCCTCGACGCGCAACGGATCACCGCCGATGAGCTTGGCCGCCTCCCACAGGACGAGGATGAGCGCGACGAAGCCGACGAAGATGGCAACCCGCCGGGCCAGCACTCTCGTGCCTCCGCCTCGGGCCGCCACGCGCTCCGTCGTCATCGGTGCGGTCGCTCAGGCGACCGCCGCATCGGTCACCTCGAGGGCGCGATCGATGATCGCGAAGCCCTCCGCCAGCTCCTCCTCGCTGATCGTCAGCGGCGGGTTCGTGAAGAACGTGTTCCAGCGGACGAACGTGTAGAGCCCATCCTCACGGAAGCGTTTCCCGAGGGCTGCCATCTCGTCACTGGTGCCGTTGAACGGGGCCATCGGCTCCATGGTGGAGCGATCCCGGACGAGCTCGACGATCCCGAAGAGGCCGATGCTGCGCGTTGCCCCGATGCTCGGATGCCTGGCGGCCAGCTCGGCGTGGTGGCGTTTGAGCGACTCGCCCATCCGCGCCGCGCGCTCGATGAGCCCCTCATCCTCGTACACCGCGATCGTCGCCAGGGCCGTGGCGCATGCCAGCGGGTGCGAGTTGTAAGTGAGCCCGCCGTAGAAGACCTTGTCGTCGAAGTGTTCGGCGTACTTGCGCCGCATGCCGAGCGCCCCGAGCTGGATGTAGGCGCTGGTCAGGCCCTTGGCCATCGTGATGAGGTCGGGCACGACGTCGTAGTGGTCGACGGCGAACCACTTCCCGGTGCGCCCGAACCCGGCCATCACCTCGTCGGCGATCATGAGGATCCCGTATCGGTCGCAGATCTCGCGCACGCCGGCGATGTATCCGTCCGGCGGCACGAGGATGCCGTTCGTGCCGGTCACCGTCTCGAGGATGAACGCGGCGATCGTGTTCGGCCCCTCGAGCTGGATCGTCTCCTCGAGGTTCGCTAGCGCCTCTCCGGCGGTGTCCCAGCCGCGCTGGATGCCGTGGTACGGATCCATGACGCGCACCACCCCGGGGATGCCGGGCTCGGCCGCCCAGCGGCGCGGATCGCCGGTCAGGCTGATCGCCCCGGCGGTGCCGCCGTGGTACGACCGATAACGCGCCAGGATCTTGTGCCGCCCAGTGACGAATCGGGCCAGCTTGATGGCGTTCTCGTTGGCCTCGGCGCCGCCGTTGGTGAAGAAGAACGTGTCGATGTCGCCGGGCGTGATCTCGGCGAGCTTGGCGCCGAGCCGCGCTCGAGGCTCGGTGGCCATGAACGGGTTGGCATAGGCCAGGGTCTCCGCCTGCTCCTTGATCGCGGCGATCACCCTCGGATGGCCGTGGCCGATGTTCGTGCACATCAGCTGGCTGTTGAAGTCGAGGAAGCGCTTCCCCTCGGGCGTCCAGAAGTAGACGCCCTTCGCGCCGGCCACCGGGATGGGGTCGACCTTCGACTGCGCCGACCACTCGAAGAGGGTGTGGCGCTTGGTGAGGGCGACCATCTCGTCGCCGGTCATGCTGCCTCGCTCGGTCTCGATCGCCATGACAGGTGCGACACTCCTCGATGGTGCTCGTGAAGAGGCCGATTAGACCACAGGCGGCAACCGCGGCCGAGTGACGTAGCGTGCGCGCGTCGCACGCCCGACGACGCGGGCCGCTCCGCCGCGTACAACCCTCACATGACCAGCCTCGTCCGACGCATCAGCGTCGTTCAGCCGCTCCGGAACCGCGAATTCCGGATGGTGTGGCTGGGCGAGACCGTCTCGATGCTGGGCGACCAGTTCTACCTCGTCGCGCTGCCGTGGCTGGCGCTCGCCCTGACCGGCTCGAGCCTTGCCCTCGGCCTCGTGCTGATGGCAGCGGCGATCCCGCGCGCAGCGCTCATGCTCGTCGGTGGTGCGCTCAGCGACCGGTACGACCCCCGCAAGATCATGATCGCCTCGAGCGCGGCACGCGCGGCGCTCGTGGCCGTCCTGGCGCTGCTGGTCTGGACCGATGCGGTCCAGCTGTGGCACCTGTACCTGCTCGGCGCCGGATTCGGCACGGCCGATGCCTTCTTCCAGCCCGCCGCCCTGGCGCTCGTCCCGCGGCTCGTGCCGGAGGACCGGCTCGAGGCATCCAACGCCCTCGTGATGGGCAGCATGGCAGTGACCGGCATGATCGGGCCGGCGCTCGCGGGCGTGGCGATTGCTGCCACAGGCACCGCGATCGGCTTCGGGATCGACGCGGTGACGTTCCTCTTCGCGGTTGTGACCCTCATGCTCATTCGGCGTCCGCCGGCTGCCTCGGGGTCGCCAACCGCGCACACCACGGACGGAACCATCGGCGCGATCATCGCCGGCCTGCGCTACGCATCGGCCGATCCGCAGATCCGGATGGTCCTCCTCGCCGTCACCGCGATCAACCTCGCGGTGGTCGGCCCCTTCTTCGTGGGGCTACCCGCCCTGGTGGAGACCTTCGAGAGCGGGCCGCTGGCGTACGGAATCGTCCTGTCGGCGTTCGGCGCAGCCGCGCTGTTCGGCGCGATCGGTGCCGGCACGCTCGGCGCTCGCGCGCGGATGTCGGTCGTCATCCCGACGACGGCGATCGGGCTGGCGCTCGGCATGATCCTGATCGGCCTGGCGCCCAGCGCGTGGGCGGTCGCGCTTGCGGCGATCCCGTTGGGCGCGGGCGTCGGCGTGCTCCAGGTGTCCGGCATGGCGTGGCTGCAGCGGCGCAGCGAGCCGGCCTACCTCGGGCGGCTGATGAGCCTGGTGATGTTCGCGATCATGGGCCTGACACCACTGTCATATGCGCTGGCCGGGGCCGTCGCGGAGTCGGGGCTCACGATCCTCTTCATCGGTTCCGGCGCCGGCATGGTCCTGCTGTCCGTCGCGACCTCACTGACTTCCGTCTGGCGGACCGATGCCCCCGCGGGGACCACTGCGGCAGCTGGAGCGCTGGGCGTGCCGGCCTAGCTCAGGCTTCCGTGGCGCAGCGGAGGATCGCGTCGACGGTGCGATCCGCATCGGCCTCGGTGGTCGACCAGTTGCTCACGCTGATGCGCATCGCGGCCTTCCCCTTCCAGATCGTCCCGCCCAGCCAGGCGGTGCCGTCGGCCTGAACGGCGGTGATCACGTCGCGCGTGTGTTCGTCGTCGCCGAACCGGACAAGCACCTGGTTGAGGTTCACATCGTTGAGGACCTCGACGCCATCGGCCGCACGAAGCCGATCCGCCATCCGCACCGCCAGCGCGCAGCAGCGCTCGACCAGGGCCCGGATCCCGTCGCGGCCGAGGGAGCGGATGGCGGCGTAGAGCGTGAAGCCGCGCGCGCGGCGCGAGCTGTCGAGCACCCACTCCCAGTTCTCGCGCTGCTCCGAGCGCATGAGGTAGGAGGCGGACATCGACATCGCCGCGCGGTGGGCGGCCGGATCGCGGGTCGCCACGAAGCCGCAGTCGTAGCCGACGTTCAGCCACTTGTGGGCGTCGGTCGACCACGAGTCGGCGCGGTCGACGCCGTCGACGAGATGGCGGAGGCTCGGGGATACGGCCGCCCACAGGCCGAAGGCACCGTCGACATGGAGCCAGGAGTTCGGGTGGCTCTCGAGCGCGGCGGCGATCTCGCCGACCGGATCGAAGCCGCCGGTGTTCACGTTGCCGGCCTGCGTGGCGACGATGAGCGGACCCTCGATCGTCGCGATCGTGGCTCGCGCGGCGTCCGCCTGGATGCGCCCCTGGTCGTCGGTCGGGAGGCGGGCCACTCGGTCGCGCCCGAGGCCCAGATACTGGAGTGCGGTCATCAGGGTGGCATGCGCCTCCTCCCCGATGACGACGGTGATCTCGGGCGCTCGGTACAGCCCCCTCGCCTCGACGTCCCAGCCCTCCTTCGCCAGGATCGCGTGCCGTCCAGCGGCCAGGCCCACCGCATTGCCCAGCCCGGCGCCGGTCGGCAGGCCGACGCTCGCGTCGCGCGGCAGGTCGAGCAGCTCGAGCATCCAGGCGCCCGCGGTGTCCTCGACCGCCGCCGCGGCCGGTGATAGAGCGTGCAGGCCTGCGTTCTGGCCCCAGGCCGTGGTCAGCCAGTCCGCGGCCGCCGAGGCCGGCAGCGCCCCGCCGATCACGAACCCGAAGTATCGAGGGCCGGCACTGGCCACGATCCCCGGGTCGACCGCCGCCGACAGCTCCTCGATGACGGCCACTGGGTCCATCGGCCCATCCGGCAGTGCCGCCGGCAGCCGTTCACTGATCTGCGTGGCATTCGCGCGGGCAGCGACATGGCGCTCCCCAACGCTGGCCAGGTAATCGAGGCCCAGCTCGGCGGCGCGCCGCAGCGCCCGCTCGCGATCATGCATCAGGACCGATCCTACAGGCCGGCGATGAGCCCGCCATCGACGGCGACCAGCTGGCCGGTCACGTACGACGCCCGCTCGGAGGCCAGGAATGCCACCAAGGCGCCGAGCTCCGCCGGTTGGCCATATCGCCCGGCGGGGATCGTCGCCAGGTGTCCGGCGCGCACCTCGTCCTCAGAGGTACCTTCGCGCTCGGCGCGGCCGGCGTCGAGCTCGTGGACTCGCGGCGTCGCGATGCGCCCCGGCATGAGGCCGTTGACCGTCACGCCGTCGGATGCGACGGCCCGCGCCGCGGTCTTCAGCCACGCCGCCAACGCCGATCGGCCCGCGGTCGAGTACACGAGGTCGGGTATGGGCTGGCGCACCGAGCTCGACAGGATGCCCACCACCCGGCCCCAGCCCCGTTCGCGCATGGCCGGCAGGAGGAGCGTGGCCAGCTCGATCGGGGTCGTGGCGAGCAGCTGGAACGCGCGCTCCCATCCCTCGCGCTCGGTTGCGGCCGGGTCGACGGTCGGTGGTCCGCCCGCGTTCAGGACGAGGACGTCGGTGGGGCCGATCGCCGCCGCCGCATCGGCAACTGCGAGCGCCGCAAGGGGATCGGCGGCATCGGCGACGACCGACCCGACGCGGACCCCGTGGACGGTGCGCAGCTCGGCCGCGGTCGTCGCGAGGCGATCGGCGCTGCGGGACCAGATCAGAAGGTCGCAGCCCTCGGCGGCAAGGGCGTCCGCCGATGCGCGGCCGAGGCCCGAGGTCGCGCCACCCACGACCGCTAGCCGGCCGCGCAGACCGAGCTCCACCGGTCTTTAGCTCAACGGGGCGCTGAGCTGGCCCTCGACCAGCGGCGCGTCGACGATGCCGGCGAGGCGTTCGGCGATCGCCCACCAGTCGAACGCGGCGGTGACATGGCTGGCGGGCACGCTGATGCATCGGTCCGGCGCGAGGTACGTGGGCAGGATCCGGTCGAGGATGGCCTCGATCTCGTCTCGGAAGGCGTCCGAGGTGGAGCGCACGCCATCGGCCAGCAGCCCGACATCGGGCAGCAGCCGCACCGACAGGTCGTAGGTCGTCGCCCACTGGCGGATGAGCGGCTCGACCGCGAACGGATCCTCGCCGCCGGTGACGCGAAGGTAGTAGGCGAAGTTGTCGACGACCGAGCGGTCGGTGACGAGCACCTCGGCGTGCGGCCGCAGCTCCAGCTCCTGCTGCACCTGCGCCATCAGCACCCACAGCTGGGCCTCGGCGCTGGCCTTCTCGTTCAGGCCGAGAGGGTTGAACCGGATCACCTCGCGCCCGACTTCGACCGATCTCCCCGCGCGACCGATGGTCGACGCGAAGGCATGCACGGCGTTCGACTTGCGCACCGAGTGCGAGCCGATGAACGCGATCTTCGCGCTGCGCGGCCAGGCCATCCTCCGACAGCCTACAGGCAGGCGCCGGTATCGACGGCGGTGGTTGAACCGATGAAGGGACCGATCGACTCGCGGGCCTCATCGGCTCCGATCGCGTACCCGACGTCCGCCGACGTGCGCGATGCCCCGAAGACGACCGCGCCGACCACGCCAGGACCGACGACCAGCGGCCCGCCGCTGTTGCCGCGGCGAATTTCGCCGCGCAGCTCGACGACGCTATGGGCGTGCGCGCCGTTGCCGTAGATGTCGGGACCGATGAAGCTGTACGTCGCCGCTACCGCGGCAGCTGTGACGGTCAGGTCGCCGCCACCGGGGTAGCCGAGCGCGGCCGCAGGCGTGCCCCGACCCGGAACCTCGGCGCTCAGCGCGAGGGCAGGCGCATCGGCATCCGGCACGTGGAGCAGGGCGAGGTCCGAGCTCGAGTCGAAGGCTACGACCGAGGCTCCGAAGTTCGTCCCGCCGAGGGTCACGGTCGTCGTCGTGCTGCCGGCCACGACGTGCGCGTTCGTCACGGCGTGCTGGGCGCCGACGAAGAAGCCGCTGCCGACCGACAGCCCTGCGCCGCAGCCGGCGGCGGTGATGCGCGCCGTGCTGGCGATGGCCGAGTCGGCGAGGGCGCGGACCTGGGGATCGGCCGGCAGGTCGACCGGCGCGGCAGGGGTCGGCTCCAGGCCGGCGAAGAGGCCGGGCAGCTCGGTCGTCGCGAGGAGCTCCATGATCCGCCCCGCCACCGCGTCCGGTGGCGGAAGCCACTCGCTCGTCTCGCGCAGGGCGACCGAATCACGCGCTGCCGGGCCAAGGATGGGGGCCAGGCCCATCGTCGCCAGCCCTCCGACCACCCACACCAGCAGCACGACGTGGGCGGCTCCGACGACCGCGCCACCGGCCATGTCGAGAGGCCTCAGGGCGCTGAACCGAATCCCTCGGCTCATCGTCGCTCCGACGCCGGCACCCAGCGCCTCGCCACTCAGCACGAGGGCGGCGAGGCCCAGGAACGTGACGAGCGCCCGCGTCGGCTGCTCGATCGCCAGCAGCGCCTCGCGCAGCAGGGACGCGACGAGGAGCGCCACGGCGAATCCGCCGATCGCGCCGACCAGGCCGAGGACCGGACCGAAGAAACCGGCTCGCGCGCCGGCTACGACACCGAGCAGGAGGAGGAGGAGGGCGATCGCGTCGATCGGGTTCATCGGCCGCCAAGCCTAGCGGCCGGCCCTCATCGGCGCCTGATCGCGAAGCGGCGGATGGTCATCGGTGCGGGTGTAGTATCGGGCCTTCCTTCAGACGTCACGTCCTGCCGATCAGGTTCACCGGAGGATCGAAAACTTCATGGCGCGAATCGTCCGTGCCGCGCTGCTCCAGGCGGAGTGGACCGGCGACAAGGAGTCGATGATCGAGAAGCACGAGAAGTACGCGCGCGAGGCGGCTGCCCAGGGCGCGAAGGTCATGTGCTTCCAGGAGCTCTTCTACGGCCCCTACTTCTGCCAGGTCCAGGACCCGCAGTACTTCAGCTACACCGAGCACATCCCGGATGGTCCGACCACGAAGCGGATGCAGGCGCTGGCGAAGGAGACCGGGATGGTCCTCATCGTGCCGATGTACGAGGAGGACGAGCAGACGACCGGCATCTACTACAACACTGCCGCCGTGATCGACGCCGATGGCACGTACCTCGGCAAGTACCGCAAGACGCACATCCCGCACGTCAAGGGCTTCTGGGAGAAGTACTACTTCCGCCCGGGAAACACCGGCTACCCGGTGTTCGACACCGCCGTCGGCAAGGTCGGGGTCTACATCTGCTACGACCGCCATTTCCCGGAAGGGGCGCGAGCGCTGGGCCTGAACGGCGCCGAGCTCGTGTTCATCCCATCGGCCACGTCACGGGGTCTGAGCGAGTATCTGTGGCGCGTCGAGCAGGTCTCGCACGCGCTGGCGAACGGCTACTTCGTGGGCACGATCAACCGGGTCGGCATCGAGCCGCTCGGCGACGACGACTTCTACGGCCAGTCCTACTTCGTCGACCCGCGCGGCCAGTTCATCGGTGACGTCGGCGACCCGCACGACGAGGAGCTGATCGTCCGGGACCTCGACCTCGACAAGATCGAGGAGGTGCGCCAGACCTGGCAATTCTTCCGCGACCGCCGACCGGACGCCTACGACGACCTCGTCCGGCCGTAGTCCGATGCAGTTCGGGATCACGCTCAAGCCCGATCACCACTACAGCCGGAGCGTCGACCTGGCGAGGCGCGCCGAGGCGAACGGCTTCGGCTACGTCTGGATGTTCGACTCGCACGTCCTGTGGCGCGACCCGTATCCGCTGCTGACCCTCATCGGCGCCGCAACCGAAGACATGCGCCTGGGCACCTGCGTCACGAACCCGGCAACGCGGGACATCACGGTGACGGCCTCCGCTCTCGCGACGCTCAACGAGGTCACCGGAGGGCGCATGGACCTCGGCATCGGCCGCGGCGACTCGGCCAGGCGGGTGATGGGCAAGAAGCCGACGACGGTGGCGTACATGGAGGAATGCTGCCGGATCGTCCGCTCGCTGACCGCCGGCGAGAGGATCACCCTCGACGGGACCGATATCCAGATGTCGTGGGCGACCCACGGGCCTGTGCCGATCTGGGTGGCCGGCTACGGACCGATGGCGCTCGCGGCCGCCGGCCGCGTCGCCGATGGGATCATCCTGCAGCTGGCCGACCCGGACATCATTCGCTGGTGCCTGGGCTTCGTCCGCGCGGCCGCGGAGGAGGCCGGCCGCGATCCCGACGCGATCGAGGTGATGGCCGCCGCGCCTGCATACGTCAGTGATGACGTCGCACGTGCCCGCGACAAGGTCCGATGGTTCCCGGCACTCGTGAGCAACCACGTCGTCGACCTCATCAACAAGTACCCGAAGGACGAGCTGCCCGAGGAGCTGTGGCGTTACGTCGAGAAGCGCGAGGGCTACGACTACCTCCACCACGCCGAGGTCGGCAGCGACAACGCGGCTTTCGTGTCGGACCAGATCACCGACGAGTTCGCCATCGTCGGCCCCGTCTCCGCCCATCGCGAGCGCCTGGAGCAGCTTCGCGAGGCAGGCGTCACGCAGTTCAACATCTACCTGATGAACGGCGAGGAGGAGGACTGCCTCGACGTCTACGGCCGCGAGATCGTCGGCGAGTTCGCGGCGGTCGCCCGCTGAGCCCTCTCGCCCGGCTGGTCGCCATCGCTTCGCGGCCGCCCAGGCATGTCAAGGAGAATTGAACCCAGAGACGGCCAGTGGCTTACCGTTCATGCTCAGACAACTGACGGCAGAAAACGTCAAGACAGTCCTGCCTTGCGATGCGAAGGTGCGGCGATGCACCCGGCTTCGATTGGATGGCTCCTGCCGGCGCTCGTCCATGCACAGACGAACCTGGACGCCCCGCTCAGCGTCGCCGAGCTCGCCGCAACGGTCGACCGATCCTCGAGCCACTTTGCACGGAGATTCGCGACGGCCACCGGCGAATCGCCTCGCCGGCACGTAGAGCGACTCCGCCTCGAGCGTGCGGCGAGGATGCTCGTCACTCGCGATGCAACCGTCCTCGAGATCGCGCTCGACTGCGGCTACGCCAGCCACGAGACCTTCACGCGGGCCTTCGTCCGGCGGTTCGGCCTGACACCGAGTCGTTGGCGTGCCACGGCGGCAACGCGCCGCGCGTCCGACCCTCAGCGCCCTCGCGCGCAGGATGGGCTCGAGGAAGAGCTGGCCATCGGTCACCTCTCCGAGACGCGGGTCCGTCGGCTCCGCCCGCTCCAGCTCCTCTTCGTCCGACACATCGGTCCCTACGAGGCCGTGCCCGTCAGCCTCTGGGACGAGCTGCCGGCGGCGGCCGTTCGGCTCGGCGCGGGGACGGACGGACACCTCGTGGGCATCGCCCACGACGCCCCGGAGATCACCGATCCGAGCCGGATCCGGTTCGACGCGGGCCTGGTCGTCCATCGCAAGCCACTCGTCACCGCCCATGAGTCCGGCATCGGATTCGAGGGGATCCAGGGCGGCACGTTCGCGATCACCACGCACATCGGCCCGTACGCGTCGATCCCTTCGGCGTACGAGTCGATCGTTGGGCGCCTGAAGGCCATGGCCCCGCGGATCGAGATCGTCGGCGTGCCGGCCATCGAGCTCTATCACACCACGCGCATCGATCCGGTCGGCCGCTTGAACCAGACCGAGATCGCGATCCCGGTCCTCGAACGCACCTGAGGAGAGTCCATGCCCCGCATCGAGTCCCGCGTCGAGATCGGCGCCCCGCCCGCGACCGTCTTCCCGTGGCTGGTCGAACCCGACCGGCTGAGTCGGTGGATCAGCGGCTTCATCGGATCCGAGCCGATCGGCTCAGGCGAGGTTCGTGTCGGCTCGCGCTCGCGCGACATCATCGAGGCAGAGGGCCGTCGCATCGAGGTGGAGACGGAGATCGTCGAGCTGCGCCCCGGCGAGCGACTGGCTGTCCGCATCACGTCGTCCGAGCCACGATCAGGATCGACAGCTACGACCTCGATGCCCGCGACGGCGCGACCGGGCTGACCTATCGGTCCGACATGCGTCTGCGCGGCCTCACGCGCCTGCTCACCCCATTGGTCACGTCACAGATCCGCGCCCGCGCCGACAAGGATCTGGGGACACTGAAGCGAGAGGTCGAAGCCGACACGGCAGGCAGCCGCCCGCTGAGCCAATCCTGACGGTTCTTGTCAGGAGCTCGTGCGATCATCGGTCCATGAGCGTCGTCATCAACAGCCTGACCGTCGACTGCCGGGATCCGAAGGCGCTGGCCGAGTTCTGGACGGCCGCGCTCGGCTGGCACGTGGTCGACGAGTCGGACGAGGGCGTCATGATCGCGCCCTTCACCGAGCCGCAGCGAGGGGTCTTTCCCGTGTACTTCGCCGTGAACCCCGACGACAAGGTCGTCAAGAATCGATGGCACTTCGACCTCGCTCCGCTCGACCAGGCCGCGGAAGTCGCTCGGCTGCAATCGCTCGGGGCGCGGCACGCCGACATCGGCCAGGGGGAGGTGGCGTGGGTGGTCATGGCCGACGTCGAGGGCAACGAGTTCTGCGTCCTCCGCTCGCGCCCCATGGAGGAAACCGCATGAAGGTCTCATTCGTCGCCGGATTCGGACCGATCGTCCGCGAGGCCGATGCGGCCCATGCCTTCTGGCGCGACGGCCTCGGGATCGCCTTCGACGAGCCCGCGCCGGGCTACTTCACCAACGACGACCTAGATGGCGTGAAGGCCTTCGCGATGTGGCCGCTCTCGCAGGCCGCCGATGCGACCTTCGGCACAGCCGAGTGGCCGGCGGACGTTCCGACGCCGCAGGCGTGGATCGAGGTCGACGTCGAGTCGGCCGAGGCCGTCGGCACGGCCGTCGCCGAGATGCAGGCCGGCGGCCACCGGCTGTTGCGCGAGGCGCACGAGGAGCCATGGGGCCAGACGACCTCCAGACTGCTCAGCCCTGAGGGCCTGCTGGTGGGCATCACCTTCACGCCGTGGATGCACGAGCACGAGCATCCCCACGAGGACTCCTGAATTTCCCCGAGAGATGCGCGGTACCGGAACTAACAGCCATGTTCGGCGCGAGCTCGGCCGTAACTTGGCCGCGTGTTGCCGCACAACGATTCGGGCAGCCACGCAAATGGCTGAAGTTGGCCGTTAGCTGCGCTGGACGACAACCGGCGAAGGATCAGCCCTCGGCCGCGGCGGCCTCCCGCACGGCGGCCTTGTGGGCCCGCTTCTTGGCCTGGTAGTCGGCGAGCGCCTCCGGGGAGTCGACGTCGCCAAGCGTCGGGTGCGCCGGCAGTGCGTCCTCCCAGCCGGGCGGCCGGACGCCGAGCTGCTTGATCAGCACCGCGCTCAGCGAGGCGACCTTCATGTCGCCGAATCCGGGGAGGGCGGCGATGCGCCGCTGCAGGTCGCGCCCGTCGGACGCATCGGTCCAGATCCGGCCCGCGTCGCCGTCGTAGGTCCTCGCGACGTAGGTGGCCAGCTCGTGGACCCGCCGCCCCATGGCGGCCGGGAAGCGATGGACCGCCGGCGGGCCCTTGGCCGCGGCTTCGACCACGCTCACGTCCATGGCAGCGAGCGCGGAGGGATCCAGCGTGCCGAGTCGCTCGAGCAGCACCTTCGGCGCCGAGAACGCCCACTGCACCGGCACTTGCTGGTCGAGCGCAAAGCCGATGACGAGCGCCATCGGCTCGCTGACCAGGAGCCGATCGGCCTCGTCGTCGCCGGTGAAGAACAGCCGATCGGTTGCCATCGGCTCATGGTAGCGCCGCTCAGCCGAAGGTGTGGCAGGCGACAAGGTCGTATCGGCGCTCGCGCTGGAAGCCGAGGCGTCGGGCGATCGCGATCGATGGGGCGTTCCCGGCATTCGCGTTCCACCAGACGCGGTCTCCACGCGCTTCGCAGGCGCGGGCCACGAGCCCGCTGACGAGGGTGCCGTACCCGCGTCGCCGGAACTGTTCGCGAGTCGCAACGCCCATCTCCATCAGGCCGCGGACGCGCGGACCGGCCATCGCCTCGGAAGCCATCTCGTCCCCTGCCATCACGCCGAACCCGACCCCGATCTCCATCCAGCGCCTGATCGATCCGAAAGCGTGCAACGTGTCCTCGTACCACTCGATCAACGGCAGTGTCGACCGATCAAGCGGGACGATCCGATGCCCCTCCTCGAGGCGGGGCTGGAGCACGGTCGCCTGGTCCGACGGGGGGCGCCGATCGGTGAAGTCGACCGCCTCGCCGGCCCAATACGGAGCGGTCGGGACGAGACGGCGGAGCGGGTCGTCCGCATCGGCGAACCCGAAGATGAGGTCCCCAGACGCGGTCTGGATGCCGGAAAGGGTCTCGGCCACGATCGACCGCGTCACGGCGCCACCCGCGTAGACCGTCCCATCGGAATCCTCGATCACGATCGCAGCCGACGGCTGCGCCGGATCGTCGGCCCACGCGCGGCCGGAAAGCACCCCGTCGAGCACCGCCAGCGCGCGAGGGCGCGCGGGCGCATCGATCCGGATCAGGCGCTCGATCGGGGCCGCGTCAACGGGGCTGCGGAGCTCGCTGAGCATCATGCCGCGATCGTAGACGCGGCGGTCGGGGGCAGCGGCTGCGTCGCCAGGTGGGCGCTCCAGCCGGGTACGTCAAACGACTTCGCCTATGTCATCGGTTATATCAATACCGATATATTCCATGACACTCAGGCCCAGGCTTCGTCAATCGGGCTGTAAGCGACCGAGAGGACCAGCGGCGCTAGGATGGCGCCATGCGCACCCTGATCAAGGGCGGGACGATCGTCAACGCCGACGCGACCACCCCGGCCGACGTGCTCGTCGACGGGGAGAAGGTCGCCCTCATCGGCCTGTCGCTCGACGTCACCGCGGACCGCACGATCGACGCGAACGGTCGGTGGGTGATCCCCGGCGCGATCGACGTCCATACCCACATGGAGCTGCCATTCGGCGGGACCTTCGCCAAGGACACCTTCGAGACCGGGACCCGTGCGGCGGCCTTCGGCGGGACGACGACGATCATCGACTTCGCCGTTCAGGGCAAGGGCCAGGCGCTGCGCGAGGGCCTCGACGCGTGGCACGCCAAGGCGGAGGGCAAGGCGACGATCGACTACGGCTTCCACATGATCATGAGCGACGTCACCGATGCGACCCTCGCCGAGATGGACACGCTCGTCGAGGAGGGAGTGACCGACTTCAAGCTCTTCACCGCCTATCCGGGCGTCTTCTTCAGCGACGACGGCGCGATCTTCCGCGCCATGCAGCAGACCGCCAAGAACGGCGGGCTCATCCTCATGCACGCCGAGAACGGCCTGGCCATCGACATCGTCGCGGCCCAGAACGCCGAGGCCGGCAACACCGATCCCTACTACCACGGCGTGTCGCGTTCGCCGGTCCTCGAGGCGGAGGCGACGAACCGGGTCATCCGCCTCGCCGAGGTGGCGGGCGTGCCGGTCTACATCGTCCACCTCTCGGCGCGCCACGCCCTCGACGAGGTGCGCCGCGCGCGCGACCAGGGCCTTCCGGCATACGCCGAGACGTGCCCCCAGTACCTGTTCCTGACCCTCGAGGACATGGGCAACGGCTTCGAGGGCGCGAAGTTCGTATGCTCCCCGCCGCTGCGCCCTGCCGACCACGCGCCTGAGCTGTGGAAGGGCCTGGCCAAGGACGACCTCCAGGTGGTGTCGACCGACCATTGCCCGTTCGACTTCCACGGCCAGAAGGACCTCGGCAAGGGCGACTTCCGCAAGGTGCCGAACGGCCTGCCCGGAGTCGAGGACCGCGTCAACCTCCTGCATTCCGGCGGCGTGGTCACCGGGCACCTGACGCCGAACCGATGGGTGGAGGTCATCTCCACGGCCCCGGCGCGGATGTTCGGCCTCGACGGCCGCAAAGGCGTCGTCGCAGCCGGGGCCGATGCGGACCTCGTCGTCTACGACCCGTCGGCCAGGCACACGATCAGCGCCAAGACCCACCACATGGACGTCGACTATTCGACCTACGAGGGCTGGGAGGTCACCGGCCGAGCGGATACCGTGATGAGCCGCGGCAAGGTCATCGTCGACGGGGAGGAGTGGCTCGGCGCGGCGGGCGACGGCCGGTTCCTGAAGCGCACGCCGACCGGGGGACTGTTGGCCCGGACCTGATCCGACCGCTAGACTGCTCGCGCCGAGCAATCTGCCCCATTCCGGAGGACCCCGTGAACCGACATCTCATCCTCGTCGCGCTGCTGGCCATCTTCCTGGCCGCGTGCGGGACGCAGACGCCCGACGAGGCCGATGCCACCCTCACCCAGGCGCCGACCCCGGCGCCCACGTCCGAGGCGCCCGACCCGACAGACGAGCCGGCGGCGACGGACGACGACGGCGGGAGCACAGGGTCACTCGACGAAATGATCCCCGACGACCTGAACGGCGTCGCGGGCACCTCGATCGCTGGGATGGACCAGATCCTCGCTGGGGCGCTTCAGGCCCAGGGCCTCGACGCCGGCGAAGCCGAGTTCGCGTTCGTGACCTACGGGACCGATGAGAACGCTGTCGTCCTCAACGCCTTCCGCATCCCGGGCGTGACCGAGGTCGCCATGCAGCAGCTCGCACAGCTCATGTCCGGAGCCGATCCCACCGGCGAGTTCGAGGCCGAAGCCGTGGAGATCGGCGGCAAGAGCGTCCTGAGCTTCTCGGGCGAGGGACAGCCCGGCGTCGTCTACTTCTACGTCGCCGATGACGTCGCCTTCACGGTCGCAGGGCAGGATCCGGCCACGGTCGAGCAGCTGCTTTCGGAGCTTCCCTGACGAACACGCGCGCGCCGATCGCCATCTTCTTCAACGAGGGGGCGGGCAGCGCGCGCACCGAGCGCGTCAAGGGCACGGTCGAGCTCGCTCGGGATGCCCTCGGCGCCGACCTCCACGTCACCGACACGCGTGACGCCGACGTGCTGACCGCGTGGCTCGAAGAACGCTTCCGCGACTACGAGACGGCGGTGATCGTCGGCGGCGACGGGTCGCTCGCGGCCGCCTACAACGTCGCGGCCGCGCATCCGGAGCTGCGGCTCGGCTACCTGCCGGCAGGCTTCGGCAACGCCTCTCGTCACTTCCTGCGCCTCCCCGACGACCCGGAGGGCCAGGTCGAGGTGCTGGCGCGTGGCGAGGCGAAGCCGATCGACTTCGTTGAGGTGGATGGGCGGCTTGCCCTGTTTGCCGGGGCTGGCTGGGACGCGCTCGTCGCCGGCCGATACGCGGAGGCCGGCGCGAAACGCTTGCCGGGCTGGGTGGGCGCCGTGGCGCGCTCCGTCCCGGACCTGTGGCGCCGTCAGCGGGTCGAGGTGCGCGCCGACGGCTGGGTCGTGCACCGCGGGCCGCTCGAGCTGCTCGTCATCGGCACCACCCCGTTCTACGGCCGTGGGCTGAAGGTCAACCCCGGCGCGCGGCCCGATGCCGGCCGGCTCTCGCTGCGCGTCTACCCCGGCCCGGCGCCGCGCCTCGCCCTCGAGGCAGGACGCTGGGCGTTCGGCATCCGGCCTCAAGCTCGGCGCATCGACGCCACGGAGGTGAGTGTCAGGGCGATCGACGGCGGTCCCATCCCGCTCCAGGCCGACGGCGACCTCATCGGCTCGAACGCCGAATGGCGTTTCGGGCTGCGACCGCATGCGGTGAGGCTCATCGGCCGCTGGAGCTAGAGGCGGCGAACCGCGTCGAGTGACGCGAAGGCGGCGCGCCGGAGCCGCTGCGGCCCCGAGCCGTGGATGCGCAGCTCGGTGGTCGGCATGGAGACAGCGCCGCTCACGGCGACCCGCACTCGGCTGCGGCCGTGGGCGTCCTGCGCCAGGAGCGATAGCTGGATCACGGCCTCACCGACCGGCGGTCCGGACGCGCCACCGGTGTCGAGGATGCCGCCGACGTAGCGCGCGGACCCGTCGCGAGCGGGGGCGGCCGCGAGGATGGCGAGGAGCGCGCCTTCGGTATCGGCCTCCCAGCTTGCCAGCGTCCCGGCACCGAGCGCCCCGAGCCGCGCAAGGGCGGCAGTCGCGAGGTCCACCTCGTCAACGCCGTAGGCGAGCTCGCCGAGCGCTTCGGTGGCGGCGGCCACGAGTGGATCGAGCAGCGCTGCGTCACGAGTCGCGGTGAAGCGCACGTGGATGCCGTCGTCGCGCGCGTAGATGCCGGCGTCGACACCGTCCGGCGGCGTATCGAGGAGCGGGCCGAGCCGCTCGGCCAGTGCCGACTCGCCGATCCCGAACGCCTTGACCGTGCGAATGGCCAGCGGGGGCAGGCCGAAGCGCCCAGCCAGGCGCGGGCGGAGCTCGTCGGTCCACATGCGTCTCATCTCGGCCGGAACTCCCGGCATGAGCGCGACCACGGTGCCGTCGCGCTCGACCCACCATCCCGGCGCCGAGCCGATGGGGTTGGGTACAGCCTCGGCCGACGGGATCAGCTGCGCCTGTCGGCGGTTCGCGGCGGGCATCGGCCCAAAGGCGCGAAAGCGCTCCTCGAGCACCGCGATCAGCCCTGGATCCTCGACCAATGTCTCGCCGAGCGCATCGGCCAGACCCTCGCGGGTGAGGTCGTCGTGAGTCGGGCCGAGCCCGCCAGTGGCGAGGACGACCTGCGACCGGGCGCGCGCTTCGGCAACGGCGTCTCTGATGCCGGCGCGATCGTCGCCGAGCATCCGGGCGTGGCGCAATACGATGCCGAGCGAGGCCAGCTCGCGGCCCAGGAAGGCGGCGTTCGTGTCGACCGTCTCGCCGAGCAGCAGCTCGCTGCCGATCGAGAGCAGCTCGGCGTGCACCATCGCGTCCGAGTCTACGGCTAGACTCGCGGAACCGGTGCCGCTGGTGGCATCGGTCCTGCCCAACACGAGGAGCTTCGTGAGCGATCCTGCCCTGACCGTTGGGACGGTCCTGACCGATGACCTCCGCGAGTGGCTCGTCGCCGAGCTGCGCCACCCGGTCCTTGCGGTGAACGCGGCGGACGGCCCGCCAAGCCAGTCGGTGATGTGGTTCGAGCTCGATCCAGAGAGTCCCGACACGATCCTCATGAACACGATGGTCCGCCGGCTGAAGTACCGACAGCTCCAGGCGGATCCTCGCGTCAGCCTCCTCTTCGAGGAGGGGCTGAAGTGGGTCGCCATGCGCGGCACGGTCGAGCTCGACGCGACGTTCGAGCCGGCGCTGGCCCACATCCAGCACCTCGCTCGCCGCTACGGCAAGGACCCGGAGCTCTACGCGGGGCAGGAGCGCGTGATCGTCCGCATGCGCGTCGAAAAGGTCATCCGCCATGACTGAGGTGAAGTTCGGGGCGCTGGTCTGGAACCAATACACCGATTGGCCCGCGATGCGCGAGGCCGGCGTCCGTGCCGAGAAGCTCGGGTTCGACTCGCTCTGGACGTGGGACCACCTCTACCCGATCGTCGGCGACCATGAGGGGCCGATCTTCGATGGCTACATGATCCTGGCGGCCTGGGCGGAGGCCACCGAGCGAGCAACCGTCGGGCTGATGGTAGGCGCGAACACGTTCCGGAACCCGGCGGTCGTGGCCAAGATGGTCACCACGCTCGATCACATCAGCAACGGTCGAGCGGTCCTCGGGATCGGCGGCGCGTGGTTCGAGACGGAGCACGACGGCCTGGGCCTCGAGTTCGGCGGGTCCCCCGGCGAGCGCCTGCGCTGGCTGGACGAGGCGGTCCAGATCATGCGCGGCATGCTCCACGGGGAGCGGCCATCGGGCTCGGAGTTCTACTCCGCACGTGAGGCGCTGAACCTCCCACCACCGGTCCAATCTCACCTGCCGATCCTCGTCGGCGGGGGCGGGAAGCGCCGCACGCTGCGGACGGTGGCGATGTACGCAGACGCGTGCAATGTGGGCGGCGGCTTCGAGAGCGTGAAGGGCAAGGACGAGATCCTGCGGCGTCACTGCGCCGACGTCGGCCGTGACGAGTCGGAGATCGAGCGCACCGCCGCGATCGGTCCGGTCATCATCCGCGACACTTCCGAGCAGGCTCGCCGCGACTACGACGCCATCTTCGAGCGCAACGGCGGGGCGGAGCCGTGGCGGACCCCGGCGGGCACGGTCGACGAGATCGTCGAGCACCTGAGGCCATTCGGCGAGATCGGCTTTCGGCACCTGATCGTCGGGTTCCCGTCGCCGCACGACCCCGAGACGATGGAACGGCTCATGACCGAGGTGAAGCCAGCGCTCGAACGCGCCTGGGCATCGCCCTAGGGTGAACCGTGGCCGGGCGCTGTCGTCGGAGCAGCTGCTCCCGCGTCACCGGTTATGACGTTAGTGATATATCCGTTGACAGTAGCGGCAGCCCCCGAAGGACTGGCGTCGGCGTCAACACTCTCCGGGAAACACCACCAGGGCCAGTGGTGCGCCCCTGCCACCGCAGGACATACCCTTCACCGATGAAGGTCACGCTCCTCGCCGGCGGCACGGGCGGGACGAAGCTGGCGCACGGCTTCGCGCTCCTCGGTCCGGAGGTGGATCTCACGGTCGTCGCCAACGTCGGCGACGACGCCGAGGTGCACGGCCTCCACGTCAGCCCCGACCTGGACACGCTGCTCTACACCCTGGCCGGTCTGGTCGACGCCGATCGGGGATGGGGGATCAGGGAGGACACACTCAGCGCGCACGCGATGTTCGCGCGCCTCGGCGACGAGACCTGGTTCACCGTCGGTGACGCCGACCTCGCCACCCATGCGCATCGCACTCGCCTGCTCCGCGAGGGCGTCAGCCTGACCGATGCGACCGCCGCCATGGCGGCGGCCCTGGGGGTGTCGCCCACGCTCCTGCCCGCCACCGACGACCGGCTGCGCACCCGCCTCGAGACCAATGCCGGCCTCCTCGACTTCCAGGACTATTTCGTCCGCCTGCGCCAGGAGCCGGCGGTGACCGGGATCCGCCTGGACGGGCTTGCCGACGCACGCCCGACCGATGCGGTCCTCGCAGCCATCGCCGCCGCGGAGCTGCTCGTCATCGGTCCGTCCAACCCGTTCGTCAGCATCGGTCCCATCCTCGAGCTGGCGGGCGTCCGTGAGGCTTTCGCAGCCGCCTCGGCGCCGAGGGTGGCGGTCAGCCCGATCGTGGCCGGACGAGCGTTGAAGGGCCCCGCCGACCGGATGCTGGCCTCGATGGGTCACGAGCCGACGGCGCTCGGGGTCGCACGCCTCTACGCCGGGCTGGTGGATCGGTTCGTCGTGGACGAGGCCGATGCCGGGTTGCGCCCCAAGATCGAGGCGCTCGGCGTGATGGTCGAGGTGCTGCCGGCGGTGATGCGCACCGACGACGAGCGACGCGGCCTCGCCGCGGCACTGCTACCGAGCGGCTGAGTCCCGCTGGCTGGCGCGCCGCGATATGCTGCGGGCGTGTCCCTGCGGATCATCGTCCCGCACCGCGGCCTGGAGGCTGCGAAGACGCGCCTTGCCAGCACGCTCAGCCCCGATGAGCGCATGTTCCTCGCCAGCCAGCTGCTGCAGCGGGTGCTCAAGGTCGCCCACGAGGTGACCGAGGACGTTGTGGTGATCTCGCCCTCGCGCCCGCTGTGGGAGATTGTCGAGCCGTCCGGCTCGCGCCTCATCGTGCAGCGCGGGATGGGGCTCAACGAGGGCCTCGAGCAGGCGCGCTTCGACGCCGTCGTCGAGGACGTCGGCACCATGGTCGTCCTGCACGGCGACCTGCCGAATCTCAAGGCCGACGACGTCGAAACGCTGATCAATGCGCTGCCCTCGGACGGCTCGCCCGGCGTCGCGATCGCCCCTGATCGTGCCGGCACCGGCACGAATGGCCTCGTCCTGCGACCGCCGGGAGTGATCCCGTTCCGCTTTGGCACCGGCAGCTTCTCGCACCACGTCGCCGAGGTCGAGCGGGCCGGCGTGCCGCTCGTCGCGGTCAACCGCGCCGGCCTGGCCTTCGACCTCGACACCCCCGAGGACCTCGCTCGCTGGTTGGAGCTCGGGGACGCAGCGTGACGGCTCGCCTCGCGCTGATGGCCGTCGACGGCATCGGCGAGGTCGAGCCAGGCGACGACCTGGCCGCCCTGATCGCCGATGCGCTTGCCGCCTCGGAGCTGACGGTGACCGATGCCGACTGCCTGGTCGTCACGCAGAAGATTGTCTCCAAGGCCGAGGACCGGCTCGTGGAGCTGAGCGGCGTCCAGCCCTCGCCGATGGCGGTCGACTGGGCCGAGCGCTGGGGCAAGGACCCGCGCCAGGTCGAGCTCGTGCTGCGCGAGTCGGCCGCGATCGTGCGCATGGCGCCGGGCGGGTTGATCATCAGCCGGACGCGTCACGGGCTCGTGTGCGCGAACGCCGGTGTCGACGTCTCGAACGTCGGTGGCGGCGACGTCGCCTCGTTGCTGCCGCTCGACCCGGATGCGTCGGCGCGAAGCATCCGCGACGGCCTGCGGACGCGCATCGGTGCTGCCCCCGCGGTGATCGTCAGCGACTCGTTCGGGCGGCCGTGGCGGAACGGGATCGTGAACGTGGCAATCGGCTCGGCCGGGATCGAGGCACTGCGCGACATGCGGGGCGAGCCGGACGCCGCCGGGCGCGTCATGCAGGCCACGGTCATCGCCGTCGCCGACGAGCTCGCATCGGCCGCTGACCTCGCCGGCGGCAAGGTCGAGCAGCGCCCCGTCGTGCTCGTGCGAGGCTACGATTGGCGCCCGTCGGAGGCGGGCGCGTCTGTCCTGGTCATGGAGCGTGAGCGCGACCTGTTCCCGTGATCGGGCGCGGAACCTGCATGGGCCGGACTGCCCGCCGAGCGGGCGAGCATGGCTGAACCGCTGATCCTGGACCGATATCGGCTCCTCGAGCGTCTCGCCGCGGGCGGGAGCGCCGAGGTCTGGCGCGCACGCGACGAGCAGCTCGGGCGGGACGTGGCCGTCAAGCGGCTTCACCCGCACCTCGTGCCCGATGATGCCTCACGCAAGCGCCTCGCGGCGGAGGCTCGTGCGGCCGCGGGGCTCTCGCACCCGGTTATCGTCGGCATCTACGACGTCGACGCCACCGGCAAGTGGCCGGCGCTGGTCATGGAGCTGGTCGATGGCGAGTCTCTGGCCGCGCGGATCGCGCGGAGCGGGCCGCTTCCGCCGCGGGAGGCCGCATCCGTGGCGGCCGATGTCGCCGAGGCTCTTTTCTACGCCCACCAGCGCGGCGTTATCCATCGCGATGTGAAGCCGGGAAACGTGCTGCTGACGCCCGACGGACGCACGCGGCTGGTCGACTTCGGGATCGCCCACAGCCTCGCCAAATCGGCCGAGCGCCTGACTCTGCCCGGCGCGGTGGTCGGGACCCTGCACGCGATGGCGCCCGAGCAGCTATCGGGCGGAGCGATCACCCCGCGCACCGATCTCTACGGGCTGGGCGTGGTGCTCCATGAGTCGCTGACCGGGCGTCCGCCGTACGCTTCGACGTCGCCGGTCGCCCTGGCCGGTGCCCAGCGCGCCGGCCCGCCTGCCCTCGACGGGGTCGAGCCGCCCCTCGCCGCGGTGATCGCCGGGTGCCTGGCATTCGAGCCTGGCGACCGGCCACTCCACGCCGGGTCAGTCGCCGAGGCGCTGCGCGCGTGGCTGGCGGGCAACCCCGCACCGGCCGCGGCCCTCGGTCCCGCGCTTGGAGCAGACACGTCGGCGGCTACGCTGCCCCGCCCGGCAGTGACGGCTGCCGCGGCTCCAGCGGTGGCGGCGCGGGGACGTCCCACGCGGCGCGGTGCACCGCTGGCGCTGCTGACCACCCTTGGCGCGCTCGTCGTCCTGGGCCTCGTCGCCTTTGCCGTGTTGCGATCGGGCGCCGAGCAGCAGGCCGGCACCGACGCGACTCCATCGCCGATCGCCACGCCGACTCCGGCAGCGACTCCGACTCCGGCAGCGACGCCCATTCCGGCAGAGCCGGCCGTCGAGGACTGGCTGCGGGCCCTTGTCGAGGAGGTCAGGGAGGCCTGTGGCGACGCGGCCGCCGACGAGGCTGAGCAGGAGATGGCCGACTTGAGCCGCGGGCAGGCACGGAAGCACGCACGGGATCTCGTTCGCGACTGCCAGGACGACGGCGACGACTGAGGTCGCCGCGGGGTTCAGTTCGGCTGGAGGAAGAGCGCGACGATCTCGCCGTTTTCGACGCGGAAGTTCGCCTCGACCTGCATCGGCTGGACGCCGGGACGGATGACCGTCAGGTCGGCGATGTAGCTGGAGCCCATGTTGCGGCTGTCGTTGGTGAACAGGCGAAAGCCGTCACCGGCGCGCACGAACCAGCCACCGACCTTGTCGCGGCCGCGCAGGTTCGTGCGCTCGTCGGAGCCTGGGATGCTGATGCCCATCACGGCGTGCTCGGCGAACAGCTCGGCCGCCTTGTCGCGGTGGTCGTCGTTGATCAGCTCGAGAAAGAGGTCAACGGTCTCGGTGGCTCCCACGCAAGCGAGTATAAGCGTGGGTCAGGAATCGGTCGCCGGGGTGGCGAAGAACTCGAGCGCCGTCTTCGTCTTCGTCTGCTGCTCGCCGCTCAGGTCCACGCCCGCCTTCTTGAGGAAGAGCCTCGCCTCGGTCGCGACCTGGAACGCCTCGCCCGGCAGGGCCTTGGTCGAGAGCTCGAGGATCCGCGACGCATCGGGATAGAACCACAGCTCGGCGACCATCTTGCGGCCAAACCCCTTCGGGGTGAAGTTGAGCTTGAGCACGGTGAGCGGCCCGAGCAGGCTCAGGCTGTCGAGGTCCACGCCCTGCGGCGCGTGTGCGGAGAAGAAGGCACGCTGCTGCTTCGAGAACAGCGAGCGCAGCGGCTTCTCGCCCAGATGCACCGCCCTCACCGCCGTGGCGTCGAGCTTTGCCTTCATCGTTGCGGAGCAGACGTAGCCGCCAGGCATGGCGTCGATCTCGACCACCATCGCGGGCGACTTGCGGTATTCGTCAGGCAGGTCGGCCGGCTTGACCGGGCGGAGCTTGATGACCGAGTCGTTGCCGCGGCCCTGGACCCGGCGGCCGCGCACGACCAGGCCATGCGAATTGAGCTTGAGATCCGGTGTGTCAAAGAAGAAGACTTGCCGGATCTGGGCGTCGAGTGGGTCCATGCCGAGGGATTGCACCGTCGACCGGAGCTGGGAATCGGGGACGGTGAGCTTGAGCTCGACGCTGTCCGCGTCCTTGGTGAGCTCCATCACCTCGGCCAGCTGCTCGTCGCTTAGTGCGCGGGTTCCACGTTCGACGGCCATGGCGCGTACGGTACGCCGCGCGTGCGCCGAGCGGCGTCACCCAAGATGGGTGATATCCGACCGGTAGACTCCGACCTGCATGGACCGCCTCCGAATCGGCCTCATCGGCTGGGGCACCGTAGGCTCGGCAGCCGGTGAGCTGATCGCCGACGGCCCGCTGCCGCTCACGCTCGCATGCATTGCCGTGCGCAACCCCGAGCGTCCCGGCCTGCCGAAGGGCGTTCCGGTCGTCGCGCCCGAGGAGACGCTGACCGCCGACGTCGTGGTCGAGCTGGCCGGGGGGCTGGAAGGCCCGCGATCCTGGGCCCGGGCCGCGCTGGATCGTGGCGTGCCCTACGTGACCGCCAACAAGGCGCTCCTCGCCACGCACGGCGATGAGCTCGCGGAGCTTGCCGATCGGCGGTCGGCGGCGCTGCTCGGAAGCGCATCGGTCGGCGGCGGGACGCCGATGATCGAGACGACCCAGCACATGGCCGCAACCGGCAGCATCACCCGGATCCGAGGGGTGGTGAATGCCACGACAACGTACATCCTCTCCGCCATTGGCCGCGGCGAGTCGTACGACGACGCACTGTCCGAAGCGCAGGCCGCCGGCTTTGCCGAGACCGATCCGAGCTTCGACGTCGACGGCCACGACGCGGCGCAGAAGCTGGCCATCCTGGCGTCGGTGGCGTGGGGCCGGTGGCGCCCGGAGGCCGACGTGACGACCAAGGGCATCGTCGGCCAGCCGGTGGCCCCCGGTAACATCGTTCGCCTGGTGGCCGATGCGACCCCCGACGAGCTGAGCGTCGGGCCTAGGATCCTCGACCCGCTGGATCCGCTCGCGGTGACCGAGGGCGTCGAGAGCATGCTCGAGCTGGCGATGCGCGTCGGCAGCACCGTCCGCGTCTCCGGCCCGGGCGCCGGTGGGCCCGTCACGGCCGGCGCGGTCTACGCTGACCTGGCGCGGCTCGTCAACGGGGAGCGCCCGATCCTGTTCGGGCCAGGCTGAGCCTGAAGTCAGCCGGGATTGAAGGCGTTGGCGGTGAACCGCGCGCCGGCCGGGTCGCGGATCGCGGTGCTCCGGACCATCGGCATGTCGAACGGCTCGACCTCGACGCTGCCCCCGAGCTCGCGGGCCTTCGCGGCCACCGCGTCGGCATCGGCGATGCTGAAGGTGACGCCCCAGTGCGGCGCAGCGCCGTCGGCGAGCGGCAGGAACCAGGCCACGCACTCGGTGAAGCCCGCTGGCGCGCCGAAGTCGATGTGCCGCTGCTTGGTGCCCGGGTTGAAGCGCTCGAGGAAGTCGGCGTAGCCGGGGAGCCGGACCATCGTGCCGCTCATCGCGCCCATGTCGACCTCGTCGACCTCCCACCCGAAGACGGCAGCGTAGAACCGCGTGGCGCCGGCGACGTCGTCGGTGTTCAGCTCGCTGAAGTTCCAGGCACCCGGAGCATTGACCGATCCCGCTCCGCGGATCGTCCCGGGCTCCCAGAGGCCGAAGGCCGTGCCGGCGGGGTCTGCGCACAGCGCCACCCGCGCGAGCCCCAGTCGGTCGGCGGGCTCGGTCAGGACCGTGCCGCCGGAGTCGCGAACCTTGGCGGCGGCATGGTCGGCGCTGTCGACCGCGACGTACGTCGTCCAATCAGGCGTCCCCGGACGGCCAGCGCCGGGCGACGCAATCGCCGCGACCGTCTTGCCGTCGAGGGTCGCGACCACGTATCGGTCGCTCGAACCTGACGGCGTGCGCTCGTCGAACTGCCAACCGAAGAGCCCGCCGTAGAACGCGAGCGCGGCCTCGACGTCGGGCTGGGTGGTATCGATCCAGGCGGGCACGCCGGGCGGGAACCCATCGCGTTCCGGCATCGGATCTCCTTTCGGGTATCGTCACGGCATGAACGCTTGGCCGACCGTCGGCGTCGCCGGCGCCCGGGGCGTCGTGGGCAGTGTGTTCTGCAACATTCTGGCCGATGCCGGCCTGCCGGCCGAGTGCCTGCGAGCCTTCGGCCACACCGATGGCAACAGCCTCGCATATCGGGGCACGCAGGTCCCGGTGCGCATCCTCGACGACGCGAAAGCAGGCGAGCTCGACGTGCTGTTCGTCGCCGTCGATGCCGCGCAGAGCCGCGAGATCATGGCCGGGCCGGGATCGTCGGTCCCGCTGGTGGTCGACAACTCGAGCGCCTTCCGCCTGACCGATGGCGTCCCGCTCGTCGTTCCGGAGGCAAACGCGCACGCCGCCCGCGACCTCGACGGCGGCAACCTCATCGCCAACCCGAACTGCACGACCGCGGCCGCCGTCGTCGCTCTCGCCCCCATCCGCGACCTCGCCGGCCTCGCCTCAGTCGACCTCGCCTCCTACCAGGCGGTCAGCGGGGCGGGACGGAAAGGTCTCGACGCGTTCCAGGCGGAGCGTGGAACCGACCATCGCGACCAGGCAGCCGAGAGCCCGTTCCACGGACGGATCGCGGACAGCGTCGTGCCGCAGATCGACGTGCTCGACGAGACCGGTTGGACCGGCGAGGAGAAGAAGATCCACGCCGAGCTGCGGAAGATCCTCGAGATGCCGGACCTCGACGTGGCCGCCACCACTGTCCGCGTCGCGGTCCACACCGGCCACAGCGTCGCGCTCCATGTGCGAACCGAACGGGACACGAGCGTCGAGGCCATCGAGGCGGCGCTGAAGGCGGCGCCAGGCCTCGAATACCGCCCCGCCGACGGATCCGAACGCCACCCGATGCCGCTCGACGTCGAGGGTCGCGACCCCGTTCTCGTCGGCCGGTTGCGCGCCATCCCGGGCCGCGAGCGGGGCTTCGCGCTGTGGGTCAGCAGCGACAACCTGCGCAAGGGCGCTGCCCTCAACGCCATCCAATGCGCGGCTGTCGCCGACCCGGACCGCTTCGGCCGTCTCCTGCCATCACCTCGCTAGGTTGGCCGACCCGACGACACGCTTCTCCAGATCATCGGTCCAGCCGCCGGCTAGGCCGAGCGCTGGTACCCGCGGAAGGCGCGGGTGGCGACGGCGACGCTCAGCAGCGCCACCACGGCCAGTCCGGCCACACGCGGCAGGACGAACGACCAGTCCGGGCTGGCGAGCAGGGCCTCGCGACCGGCCTCGATCGCCCAGTTGATCGGGTTGTAGGTTGCGACCGTCTCGATCCAGTCGGGCGCCAGCGCCAGCGGCAGGAAGGCGGCCGACAGGAAGGTCAGGGGGAGGGTCAGCATCGTATTCACCCCGATCACGGACTCGCGCTGGCGCAGCGTGAGCGCCATGGCGCATGACAGCGCCGCGAAGGCGAACGCGACCAGCACGGCAACCCCGATCAGCACGGCGAACCCGAGAGGGCCGCTCGCGAACTGCGCACCGAGCAGCCAGGCCAAGCCACCCATGATCAGACCCTGGATGACGAGCGCGATCGCCTCGTAGCCGATGCGCCCCACGATCAGCGAGCTGCGGTGTGTCGGGCCGGCCAGGAAGCGGTCGAGCAGGCCGCGATCGATGTCCTCGATCACGCCCATGCCGGACCAGCCGCTGGCCATCAGCGCGGTCATCACGATGATGCCCGGCACGAGGTAGTCAAGGTACGTGCCGGCTGTCGCGAAGCCCGGGATTTCGGTGACGCTGCGGAACAGCGAGCCGAACAGGAGCAGCCAGATAACCGGCTGGATGAGGGTGATGACCACGAACCACGGCTGCCGCAGCAGCTGGCGGGCGTGGCGCTGGGTCATGAAGTAGGACTGCGCGATGGCGGTCATGCGTAGGACTCCTCGGTGTGCCGGAAGGCCCGGCCGGTATGGCGGAGGTAGACGTCGTCCAGGGAAGGGCGGCTGACGGTGACCGATGCGACGCCGATGCCGGCGCCCTCGAGCGCCGACAGCACCGCCGGCACCGCGGAGGCGCCGCGGTCGACGCGGGCCCGCAGCGAGCGGCCGTCGACGAGCGACTCGCCGATGCCGGGCACGCGGGTCAGGACGGAAATGGCCCGGTCGTCGACCGCTCCGTCGGCGAGCTCGACGACGATGGCGTCGCCTCGGAGCTCGGCCTTCAGCTCGTCAGGCGAGCCGGTGGCGACGACCCGCCCGTGGTCGACGATGGCCAGCCGGCTGGCGAGCCGATCGGCCTCCTCGAGGTAGTGGGTGGTGAGCAGGATCGTGAGCTCGTCGGCGCGGGTGAGGCGCTCGATCTCGGCCCACAGGTCGGCGCGCGCCTCCGGATCGAGGCCGGTGGTCGGCTCGTCGAGGAAGAGCACGCGCGGCCCATGGACGAGCCCCGTCGCCACGTCGAGCTTGCGCTGCATCCCACCGGAGTAGGTCCGCGCGATGCGGTCGGCGGCATCGGCGAGACCGAAGTGATCGAGCAGCTCGGCGCACCGCTCGCGCAACGCGCGACCGCCGATGCCGTGGATGCGCCCGGCGAGCTCGAGGTTCTCGCGGCCGGTGGCCTCGGGATCGACGGCGATCCGCTGGCCGACCGTCCCGATCACCCGCCGGACGCGCTCAGGCTCCGCCAGAACGTCGTACCCGGCGACCCGCGCCGCGCCGGCGTCCGGCCGCGAGAGGGTGGTGAGGACCTTCACCGTCGTCGATTTGCCGGCGCCGTTCGGACCGAGCAGTCCGAAGATCGTGCCGGGCTCGACCGAAAAGCTCAGCCCGTCGAGTGCGATGACGTCGCCTGGATAGCGCTTCTCGAGCCCATCGGCAACGATGCCGGCTGTATCATGGAGTAGCATTCTTGTCTCCTGATTATCTTAGGTGCTAAGATATCGGCATGATGAAACACAACCACTAGCGATGTCAAGCCCCGAACCCGCGACCGGTGCCCTTCGGCGCCTCATCACCGAGTCGATCGTCGTCCACGAGGTCGTGGCGGCCAGCCTCGGCCTCAACCCGACCGACCTACGCTGCCTCGAACTGGCGGGGAGCGAGCCGGAGATGACGCCGACGCGCCTCGCCGAGCTGAGCAACCTGACGAGCGGCGCGGTGACTGGCGTCCTCGACCGCCTCGAGCGCGCCCGGTTCGTGCGCCGCGAGTCGGACCCGTCCGACCGTCGTCGCCTGCTGGTCCGGATCGACCCGGATCGGCTTGCAGAGCTCGAGTCGCAGTACGCGCCCATCATCGAGCGCGCGGTCGAGGCCGCCTCCGCAGCGGGCCCCGCAAGCGAGTCATACCTCGCGGGCCTCGCGGACGCGCTCGCCCGCGAGGCCGACCGGCTACGCGTGCTGACCTACGGCGGGATCATTGACGACGCCTACCTCGTCCCGATCGGCGACGTCGCGCGCGCCCGACTCATGCTCCATACCGGTGCGCCGCGGCTCAACCTCGGCGGCGCGGCTTTCGGCCAGCAGGTCCGGATGGTGGCCGAGACGGCCGCCACCCGGCTTGCCGCTACGCGCGGCCGAGCCCGGTGCCGAGCTCATCCGCGCGTCGTTTGTCGGCCCGCCACCGGACGCGAGGACGAACGACGGCACGGTGACGATGCGATACCGCCGACGGATGATCGACATGCGCAGCCGCGAGATCGAGGCCGCCCTGAACCCGGCCGCGGCCTGGGCGGTCGAGATCGAGCATGGCCTCACCGACCTCGACGCCGACCTTCGGGAGCTCCGGGTGCTGGGCCTCACGGCCAGCGGCGGCGTGAACCACTTCACGCTGCGGCTCCCGCGCCCGAGCGGGACGGTGCGCATCGCGATCGCCGGCGGCGTGAGCCAGGGTCGCATGACACGGCCGGCAGGCGTTCCGGTCCTGCTCGTAGCCGGCGGCGGCGTTTCGCGCCTGACCTTCGACGGCCAGCGTCGCGACTCCTCGGGCGAAGCCCTCCGGGTCCGCTCCCGAGGCTACGACCGGGCGCCCGACCGGTACGAGCTCGAGATCGGCGGCGGCATCAGCGACCTCGCCATCGAGGAGGAATGAGGCGCCGGTAGCATCGGGCTAGACTGGAGGCTCCCGGGCCCGATGTAGGAGGTATCCGCATGCCGTCCTTTGCCGAGCTCTCCCGTGAGTTCCTCGACGCCGAGCTCGCCGACTCCCCGGTCCGCGCCAGCCAGCTCGGGCTGACCGAGTACGACGACTCTGCTCGACGACCTCTCCGAGGCCGCCTTCGAGCGACGACGCCGGACCGATGCGTCATGGCTCGCTCGCTTCCGCGACGTGGAACCCGATGACCTGACCTTCGACGACGCGATCGATCGCGATCTGGTGGTCAGCATCCTCGACGGCCGGCGCATTGTCGACGACTTCGAGATGTGGCGCCGCCAACCCGACACCTACCTCAACCCTGGCCTCTCGGGCATCTTCACGCTGTTCCTGCACCGGCTCCGGCCGATGGCGGAGCTTGTCGACTCGGCGATCTCGCGGCTGCGCCTGATCCCCGGCAACCTCGAGGACGGCACGCGCAACCTGCGGCCGGACATGGTTCCGGCGATCTTCCTGGAGCGAGCCGCCAACCAGGCTCGTGCCGGGGCTCGGTATGTCCGCGAGCTGCTGCCGGCCCAGGTGGAGGATCCCGACCTCTCCAAGCGGCTTGCCGAGGCGGGAGACGCGACCGCATCGGCCTACGAGTCGTATGTCTCCTTCCTCGAGGGCATGAAGCCGAGCGCCACCGGCGAGTGGGCGCTCGGGGAGCATCGCTACAGCGCGTTGCTGCGCGAGAAGGAGCTGCTCGGCTTCGATGCGCGCGAGCTGCGCGAACGCGGACGCGCCGCCTACGACGAGCTCGCCGCCGAGCTGACGCGCTGCGCGCGCGAGCTGCGCGGCACCGACGACTGGAAGCGGGTCCTCGACGAGCTCAACGAGGATCACCCGACCACGCCGGAGGCGATGCGCATCGGCTACGAGGACTGGACCGAGCGGGCCAGGGTCTTCCTCCGCGAGCACGAGCTCGTGAGCTTCCCGGCGGGGGAGGAGTGCGCCGTGGTGCCGTCACCGCCGTTCCAGCGCCCGGTGCTGGCGGTCGCGAGCTACCAGCAGCCGCCGCCGTTCAGCGACCGGATGCTCGGGCACTTCTTCGTGCCCTTCCCGCCCGACGGGGCGTCGGAGGACGAGATCCAGAAGCGGCTCGCCTCGAACGCCTATCCGGGCATCCCGACGACATCGGTCCACGAGGCCTACCCCGGCCATCACTGGCACCTGGTGATGAGCAAGGCGAACCCGTCGCGGCTGCGGCAGGCGTACCGCACGTCGTACTTCAGCGAGGGCTGGGCGCTCTACGCCGAGCGGATGATGCGTGAGCAGGGCTTCTTCTCCGACCTGCGCCACGAGATGTACCAGTACGAGGCCACGATCTTCCGCGCCGCGCGGATCATCGTCGACACGTCGCTGCACATGGGCGAGATGAGCTGGGACGAGGCGGTCGCCTTCATGACCGAGCACACCGCGCTGACCGAGCCGACCGCCAAGGCGGAGGTGACCCGCTACTGCGCATGGCCGACCCAGGCCAGCTCGTACCTCACCGGCTGCCTCGAGATCGTCCGGATTCGCGAAGCGTTCTTCGAGTCCTACGGCTCCAGCGGGACCGATGCGCTGCGCGCCTTCCACGACGGCATCACGACGTCGGGCGGCCTGCCGATCGCGTTGGCGGAACGGGCCGTCTTGGCGACCGCGCGTGCATCCAGGGCTGGAACGGGCGGCCCGTGAGCCGTCTCTCCCGCCGTCAGTCGCTCAGCGCTTGATAACGCGCGCGGCCGCCCCCTCATTCGCGATTCCAGTCGCTCAACGGCTCATCGAAGGCGCGAGACGGCGGCGACGGCCCGACATGGCCCGCTCGTTCGCGATAACAGTCGCTCAGCGACTCACCCCACACGCCGCGCGACGGTAGCGATCAGGGGGACGCCACGCGATCGGTCACCTCGAAGAACTCGTAGAAGTCCTGTTGGCTGACGTGCGCGAAGACGAGATCGGGAAGGAGGCCCAGGTCGGCGCCGAAGTAGGCGTCGAAGACGACGCGGAATGAGTTCACCGGGGTGATGTCGGGGTAGAGGCCAGCTTCGACGGGATCGACCCCTGGCAGGTGGTAGGCGCTGAGGATGCCGAACTTCTCCTCGAACTCCTCGGTAGTGGCCGTGCGCCAGTCGAAGCGCCACTCGTCGGCGTCGTAGCGTGCCGGGAAGGGACCCTCGTCCGCCTGGAGCAGGATGATCGGTCGCTCGTCGGGCGGCCGGTCCAGCAGCCGGTCGACGAGGCCGAGGATGCGCTCGTTCGTGTATTCCATCTGGCGCAGGTAGCCGGCGCGCTCGTCTTCGGTCGCGATCGGCTCGTCGCGCACGAACGACCCGTCCGCATGGAACACGTACGGGGGATGAGGGACCAGGAAATGCGCGAAGACGAACTTCGGCCCGGGATCGTCGGCGGAGGCCTCGAGCACGCGGAACTCGAACCGCGTGTGCTCGTAGAGGACGGCGCGGTCGAGTGGGCCGAGGCTGGTGCCCGCTCCGATGGCAGCGAGCGCCGACATCCGCAGCACTGCCGAGGAGAACTCCGAGGTCGCCTCGTAGCGATGGACCCTGTCGGCGGTCGCGTTCGTGGCGCTCGGCTCCCACCAGTTGGCGACGTGGATGTGCCGATAGCCGAGCTCCTTCAGCTCCGCCGGCACCCGCAGCTGACCGCGCAGCTGACGATGGATGACGCCCGAGTCCTTGCCTGAGGCCGCCTCCGCCTGGAGGGCGTCGCCGTCGAGGTACTCCATGTTCAGGGAGCTGACCAGAGACAGCGGCGTCTTGATGTAGTTGGCGTGCGCCTCCTCTGCGACGTAGAAGCCGCGCTCCCGAAGCGCGTCGAGGAAGGGGGAGTTGTCGTAGCCGTAGTGCTCGGCCAGGTTCTGGCCGGATCCGTATCGGTCGAAGATCAGGTAGTAGATGTCGGGCTTTGCGTCCGACCCGGGGTTCTCGACGCTCGACGAGCCCGACGGCGCGGTCACCGCTGCTGCGGTGCTGCCCAGCGAGTACGCGGCGATCTCGACGGCGTTGGCGACAACGAGGGCGGCGGTCGCGAGGTTGAGGAACGCGCTTGCCGGACGCCGCCACTCGCCGGCGCGAACGGCCAGGACCACCCCGCCGACCGCAAGGAGGATCCACGCGATGATCAGCGGGACCGGGTTGCCGATGAGCGTTCCAGCCAGGTTCCACGCGTGGCCGTACCAGAAGAACAGCGTGGCCAGCACGGTGACGACGAGGCCCGCCCGCCAGGGATCGCGCAGAAGCGCCCAGAGCGCGGCCCAGGCCACGGCCGCGACTGCGACCGACACCGCCAGGGGGAGCCAGAGCGGCTCGAGGGTCACCTGGTCGGCCGCGTTGACCGCAAACAGGAAGACGACAGGGTACGCGGCGGCGAGCAGCGGATGGATCGGGAACGAGGGATCGAGCCGGAAGGGCCGCGTCCGATCGGAACGACGCATCACGGCCGGCGGGCCACCTCGGAAGGCGAGTTGCGGTGGCGGAGCATGGATTCTGCAGTTAACATCCGCTTAGCGCCGAACAACATTCGGCTAACACTAGACGAGGCTCTCACCGCATGCCTTTCCTGGCGTACATCGATCCGGGCTCCGGCAGCATGCTGCTGCAGGTGGTCCTGGCCGGCCTGCTCGCCGTCCCGTTCTTCTTCCGCCGCACGGTCGCCGACGTCTGGCACCGGGTGCGCGGCAACGGCGATGATGTGGCCGATGCGGGAACGCCCGCCGAGACGCCCGAGGAGCCCGATCCCCGCCGCTAGCGGCCCGATCGTCGATCCGGCCTCCTTCCGCGATCCCGCTGGGTTCGTCTTCCGCCGAGACGGAGTTCTCTACCGCCAGGTCCAGCCTGCCGCCGCCACGGACTGGGAGGCGCTGCGCTCGTCCGGCCTCCTTCCCCGCCTCGTGGCCGACGGCCTCCTCGTCGACCACGAAGAGGTCTCCCTCGAGCAGGCCGCGACGCCCGGTGCGGTGGCCGTCATCCGGCCGCGCCTCGTCGACTTCATCTCGTACCCCTACGAGTGGTCGTTTTCGCAGCTCAAGGACGCGGCGCTGCTGACCCTGGAGATCCAGTCGCGCGCGCTCGACGCTGGGATGCGGCTCAAGGACGCCAGTGCCTACAACGTCCAGCTCGACGGTGGACGGCCGGTCCTCATCGACTCGCTGTCGTTCGAGGTCGCCCCGGCGACGGAGCCGTGGCCCGGCTACCGTCAGTTCTGCGAGCATTTCCTGGCGCCGCTGGCCCTCATCGCGCACCGCGACGCCCGCTGCGGGCTCATGCTTCGTGACTTCATCGATGGCATCCCGCTCGACGTCGCCGCGCGGCTCCTCCCCGGTCGGACGCGGCTGAACATCGGCCTTGCGTCGCACCTCCACGTCCATGCCGGCGCCCAGCGTCGTGCGGCCAGCGCCGCGCCGGCCACCGATGCCGACCGGGCGCCGACGCGACGCGTCAGCGAGACCGGCCAGCGCGCGCTGCTCGACTCGCTGCGCCGGACCGTGGAGGGCCTGCGCTGGAAGCCATCCGGGCATTGGGCCGAGTACGCGACGACGACCTCATACACCGAGGCCGCAACGGCCAGCAAGGCTCAGCTCGTGCGCGAGATGCTCGCCGCGATCGGCGGGCGTTCGGTCTGGGACCTGGGAGCGAACACCGGCGTCTACAGCGCGCTCGCCGTCGAGGCCGGCTACCGCGTCATCGCCTGGGACTTCGACGCCGGCAGCGTCGAGGCCCATTGGCGGCGGGTGCGTGGCGCGGACGGCCCGCTGATCCTGCCGCTGATCGGCGACCTCGCCAACCCGTCGCCGTCGATCGGCTGGGCGCTCGAGGAGCGGGCCTCGTTCCTGGACCGGGCGAACGCCGACGCGCTGCTGGCGCTGGCACTCGTCCACCACCTCGCCATCGGCAATAACGTGCCGCTGCCCGCCGTCGCGGAGCTTTTCGCGCGGATCGCGCCGCACGCCGTCGTCGAGTTCGTGCCGAAGGAGGACCCGATGACGCGCCGGCTCCTGGCCGCGCGACGCGACATCTTCGATGGATACTCCATCGACGGCTTCCGCGCGGCGTTCGGCGAGCCGTTCGAGATCGTGCGCGAGGCGCCGATCAGCGACTCGCCGCGGACGCTGTTCCTCCTGCGCCGCCGCTGATCCAACCGCTCAGCGCCGCTCGCTGAGATGGATCGTCACCTCGTCGCCGGCCTCCTTGTCGATCACGCGCCGCAGGTCGGCGGTGATCGCGAGCTTGTGGGTGCCGTCGCCCATGGCCATGAACGAGCCGGTGAACGGGTGCCCGTCAACGGTGCCAGCGACCCGGACGAGGCCACGGGTGCCGAAGAAGTCGGCGGTCCAATCGGTCACGACGTACGTCCAACCGCCGGGGGCGCTGCTCTTCTCGAGGACGCCGGTGAACGTGCGATCGAGGGTCCTCGTGGTCATTGCATCTCCTCCACGACGTAGAACCGGTTGCCGTCCGGGTCATCGAAGCTGTACATCGGCGGGACGCCGTCCCAGCGCAGCAGCTCGCCGACGTTGACGCCTCGCTCGCGCATCGCGGCGTGCTCGGCCTCGGCGTCGGGAACCGTGAAGCGGATGCCGGTGTCGGCCGGCTCATCGGTCCGGCCTTCTGGCGCGTTGAGGGCGATGGATGCCTTCGCGCCGACCGGCGCGACCTCGATCCAACGCATGGTGGGGGAGATTGGGGCGTCGAGGCGCTTCTCGAATCCCAGGGTATCGACGTAGAACGAGAGTGCGTCGTCCTGGTCGGCGACGCTGATCCCGATCGTCCGGACGTCGGTGATGGTGGTCATGGTCATGCTTCTCCGTACATGAGTGATCCGGGGGTGGTGAGGGTCTCGCCGGTTTCCAGCCACGTCTTCAGGCCGGAGAGGATCATCGGCCAGCCGCCGTAGATCTCCTCGGGAGCCGATTCGCTCAGCTGGTCGTGGGTGACCGTCAGCCGGCACGAGTCGCCGACCGGCTCGATCTCCCACGTCACGCGCGAGGTGGGAACTGCCTTCGCCTCGTCGCTCCACAGGACGTTCATGCTCTGCACGAGGCGTCGTGGCGGGTCCACCTCGAGGTTCTCGCCCTCGGCCAGCGAGCCGCCGGCGCCGGGATGCACGAGGGCGTACGTCGACCCCGGCGTCCAGTCCGACTCGGCCCGCACCCCGAAGTGGTACTTCTCCCGGATCGACGGGTCGGTGATCGCCTGCCATAGGCGTTCGGGCGTGGTGCGGATGTAGATCTCGAAGACTTTCTCCATCGGTCGCTCCAGTTCGTCCCTGAGGCCGATGAGTCCGGCGGCCCAGGCTTCGGTGTACTTGCTCACCCATCGGTCGTGGATGAGGCGGATCGGGACCGGGTTGAGGAAGTGCAGCTTCTCCCGCCCGCGCCGCCGGCTCACGACGAGGCCCGCCTCCTCGAGCAGGCGCAGGTGCTTCGCAACGGCGATCCGGGTCATGTCGTGCGGAGCCGCAAGCGAGACCAGCGTTTGCCCGTCGCGCGCGTAGAGCGCATCGAGCAGTGCCCGCCGGGTCGGATCGCCGAGTGCCTTGAACGCCGTGTCCACGGACCAATAATAGGAAACCTAATGGTTACCTGTCAAGCTTCACTCGTCTGCCCTTGAAGAGATGCGTATCGGCCACTCACCTTCCGGATTGCATCCCGATCGATGCATCGACGCCATTGGGTGGTCCAGACCGTCGCATCCATGATGCAATCGGCCATTGATGGGCCGGTACGCCTCTTCGCCGATGCACCGAGCTGGAAAGTGAGGCGCTCGGCCGCTTGCCACGGCGGTCTATCCTCGGAGTGCGCCCGGAGCGGCACTGTGACCGCGGCCAATCGACAACATCGATGCCGGACCACGTAGGCGGCAACGCCGGACCACGTAGGCTCGGTCGAGTCGAGGGGTCGCAGGATGAGCGGGGTCACTCCGGGCGCATTCATGCCACGAGCCGTCGAGTTCATCGGGACAGAATGAGCCGATGACCCTGGAGATCCTGCCCGCTGACGCGGGAGCGCCTGCCCGATCTCGCCGCGCTGTTCAACCAGGGCGGCGACCCGAAATGGTGCTGGTGCGCGTACTACCGCCTCCGAGGCGTCGACTTCTCCAGCGGGTCGGCTCAGCGCAACCGTCGCGTCCTGGAGGGCGCCGTTGCGTCGACGGCAGCCGAAAGCCGCAACCCTGGCCTCGTCGCCTACCGGGATGGCGAGGCGGTCGGCTGGGTCAGCGTCGGCCCGCGCGACGACTACGAGCGGCTTCAACACTCGAAGGTCCTTGCGCCGGTGGACGACAAGCCGGTCTGGTCGATCGTCTGCTTCGTCGTGGCGCGCTCGGCTCGCGGCGAGGGGATCGCGGAAGCGCTGCTCGAGGCGGCCGTCGACTACGCACGCGAGCACGGCGCGACGCTGCTCGAGGCGTATCCGATCGAGACCGATGGCGAGCGCGTGGCGTCCGCGCTCGTCTACAAGGGCACGCTCGGGATGTTCGAGCGAGCCGGATTCGAGGTCGTCGAGCGCCGGCGATCGAATGCCGCGTCGGCCGCGCGGCCGATCGTCCGGCGGTCCGTCCGGCGCCTCCGTCAGCGGCGCGCGTAGACCGCGGTCAACGTCGTCCGGGCCAGCGCGGATGCCTCCGCTGCGCCGCGGACCGCATCGGCATCGGTGGCGTCCGAGATCGTTCCCGGGAGGGCGTAGAGGGTGAAGACGTACCGGTGCTCGCCCGACGGTGGGCACGGGCCGCCCCAGCCGCTGCGCCCGAAGCCGTTCAGTGCCGGGGTGCCGATCGCGTCGCCCTCGCCCTCGGCAAGCTCGCGTGTGTCGGCAGGGATGTTGGCCAGCACCCAGTGGACGAAGCCCCGCGCATCAGGGTCCTCGACGATCAGCGCGAGGGACTGGGTCCCGTCGGGGACCTCGCTCCAGGCGAGAGGCGGCGAGACATCCGCTCCATCGCACGTGTAGCGGCTCGGAATCGATCCGCCATCCTCGAAGCTGCCGCTCGCCAGTTTCATCGTCGTCACCTCCGGGACTCGCGCAGGCTGCCGTACTCCGATCGGCAGAACCCGCAGGCGGCATGCCGAGTCGCAGCCTCATGGCTCCCACTCGTCGGGGGCGTTCAGCGTACCGATGCCGCCCGACGGGCGTATCGGCCACTGATTGGCCGATTTCCCGCACTACGGGAGCCTTGGCGACCGAAGTCGGCTGCCTCGGCGTGCAGGCCGCCCGCCCCACGGGATTCCGGCCACTGATGCGCCGATACGCCCGCCCCACGGGAATCGACCGAGGCCGAGCGGTAACGACCCCGAGAACGCCCCGCTCGCACGCTCAGAGACGGCCAGCCAGCCCGAGCGGCGCCCATCGGCGACGAGTCCGTGAGATCGCGCTCGTGTGGGACGAGGACGGCTGCACGTAGACCGCGGGGCTCGCCGCGGGCACAACACTCGATGCGGCGCTGGAGTACGCGAGCCGCTATTGAACGCTGACGTCGACGACCTCCGCGTCGAGGTGCTTCACCAGGTCACCCGGCGCGATGTGCAGATTGACGCCGCGCACACCGCCGCCGATCGCCACCACCGGATGCTCGAGCGCGGCCGCGTCGATGAGCACTGGCCAGGCGCGGCTGGCGCCGAAGGGCGTGATGGCGCCGCGCTCGTACCCGGTCACGGCGCGCGCCTCGTCGGCGTCGGGCATCGTCATCCGCTTCACGCCCAGGTGGGCACGTAGCTTGGGCCAGTCGAACCGCCGGCCGCCCGGGACGAGCACGAAGAGGTAGTCGTCCTCGCCGCGCCGGACGACGAGCGTGCGCAACAGGGCCCCGAGCTCGATCCCCTGGAGCTCGGCGCTCTCCTCGGCGCTCGTGGCCGGCCGGGTCTGCACGACCCGGTGCTGGATCCCGAGCCGCTCGACTGCGGTGATGGCGGCGCTCTCGACCATCGGTCTGGTTAAGGCTCAGTCGGTGACTTCGATGCGGATGCGCTTGTTGATTCGCCCCTTCGACTCGTAGCCGGTCACCTTGACCCGGCCGATCTCCGAGGTCCGGGCCACGTGCGTGCCGCCATCGGCCTGGAGGTCGAGGCCGACGATCTCGATCGTGCGGACCTCGCTGATGTCCTCGGGCAGCAGGTTGATCTTCGTGCGGATCAGGTCGGGGATGGCGAAGGCCTCCTCGCGCGGCAGCGTCGCGACGCGGATCTCGCGGTCGGCGTCGACCTCGGCGTTCACGCGCTTCTCGATCTCACCGACCAGCTCGCCCGACATCGTCTCGAACTCGAAGTCCATGCGCCCCGACAGCGGTTCCATGTTCCCGCCGGTGACCGCAGCCGACCAGTCGCGCCAGATGACCCCGCACAGGACATGGAGGGCCGAGTGCGTGCGCATGAGCCGATGCCGCCGGCCCCAGTCGAGCTCGGCGCTGACCTGCGTATCGACCGCCGGCAGCATGTCGTCGGCGTGGATCGTGTGCCAGATGTCGTCGCCGCGTTTCTTGGCGCCGAGCACTCGCCATGAGGCTCCCGAGACAGCGGTCAGCACCCCTTCGTCAGCCGGCTGACCACCGCCGCCGGGATAGAAGACGGTGCGATCCAGGAGGACGGCGTGCGCCTCGTGGTCGACCTCGCGGACGCTCGCATCGGTCCGGCGCAGGTAGGCATCGGTGTAGCAGAGGTTCTCGCTCACGCCGCCGAGGATACGCGACGGCGGAGCGTGTACCGGCCGCGCGCCCGACCGAAGCTTGAACGGAGTCGGGTCTAGGACGCTCTTCCCATGTAGGCACAGCGTGACGCGTCCGACCTCTCCCGAGACCGCCCGTCACCTCCTGCACGCCGGAAAGGGGGAGGACCGTGCATCGGATACAGCTCCGATTGATCGTCGCCCTCACGTTCACCATCACGACGCTGACGGTCGCTGCACCCGCAAGCGCCCATCGCACCGACTCGATGGTCCAGGGCGCCGTCTCCGACGCCGTCAACTCCATCGATGGCAACCACGGGCCATCGCTCGTGACGGCTTCGTCGTCCGCAGACTACCCATCGGGGTACAACTGTCTCGCCGCCTCGATGAGGTATACCGCCAGGAACGTCTTCGACGGCCGCAAGGTGACGTTCACGGTCGTGCAGACGACCGTCCCGCAGGTGGCCCGCTGGCTCGACGGGCACGACTTCGAGCGCAAGCAATGACCGTCAACCGGCCTTGCCTGGGCTCCGGCGCGCCATATGCGCGCCGGAGCTTTCTTGAGCGACCGACCTCGAAGATTGAACGAAACCAATTGCCCGTCGACTCATACGTACTGGGCGCGCGACGATTCCGAGCCGGCAGGCCACCGCAGGCGCGCCACCAGGAGGGCACCCATGCGTCACGCCCCACTGAGGCCCACCCATTCCCATCGTTGGTTCGCACCGCTCGGCCCGGCGTTGCTGCTCAGCATCGTCCTGGTCGGGGCGATGCCGGTGGCGGCCGCGCCCCCGGCCCCGGCGGCGAAAGCCGCGGTCATCACCACCTGGAACCAGCACGCGGTCGCCAGGATCACCGCCACCGGCGCGAGTCCCACGAACTTCGTCTACTTCGCCTTCGTCCACCTGGCCATGTACAACGCCGTCGTGGGGATCACGGGCGAGTACGAGCTGTATCGGTGGGACAAGCACGGCCCGCGGGGTGCGTCGCCCGAGGCTGCCGCGGCGGCGGCCGCCCACCGCGTGCTGGTCCACTACTTCGGGACGACCCCCGAGATCATCGCCGACCTCGATACGAAGCTCGCCGCCTCACTGGCGCTCGTGCCGGACGGCATGCAGGAGAACAAGGGAGTCCGGTACGGCGTCCGGGCCGCGAACCGGATCATTGCGCTCCGCGCGAACGACGGTCGCAACGCGGCGGTGACGGTCCCGGTCGGGACGAGTCCGGGCCACTGGAGGCCCGAGCCGGAGACCGCGCTGTTCACCAGTGCATGGATGGGTGGCGTCACCCCGCTCGCGATCCCGTCCGCGAGGCGGTACGCCCCCGGACCACCGCCGCGCATCAACTCGGCGAAGTACGTCAGGGAGTTCAACGAGGTTCGCGATTTCGGCGGCCAGAACCTGGATACCAAGCGGACTGAAGCGCAGTCCAAGACCGCCCTCTTCTTCTCGGATAGCATTGGTTCGTTGCAGGGCGGCCTTCGCGACTTCGCAACTCGCCACGCGCTCGACATTGACGACAGCGCCAGGATGTTCGCGGCAGCTGAAACCGCCATCGCAGACGGCGCGATCACGGTGTGGAACGCCAAGCTCCGATACATGTGGTGGAGGCCGATCACGGCCATCCGGAACGCCGACACGGACGGCAACGACGCGACGGCGACGGTGATGGGATGGACCCCGTTCATCCCGACGCCGCCCTATCCCGACTGGCCGAGTGGGCTGTGCTCGGTGGTCGGCGCGGTGGCCACAACGCTCCAGCGCCTCAACGGAGACGGCACGCTCGACCTGACGATCACGTCCGCGGCAGCTGGGGAGACGCGAAACTTCGCCACCAAGGCGGCGATCTCGCGGCAGGCTGTCGACGCGAGAGTGTGGTCTGGCATCCACTTCCGGACGGCGGACGAGGTGTCGATTGTCATCGGCTCCCGCGTCGCCAACTGGACCCTGAACAACTACTTCCAGCCGACCGACTGAACGTTGGCGCACGCGCCGGGCGGAATCGACTTCCGTCCGGCGCTTTTGGTGTGCCCTCGGCAATTGCGGGGTGACTTGACACGCGGCGTCCAATTGAGAGGCACCGATCGCCGGGTCCGAGCCCACGGCGCCAATCCGTCCGCGAGGAGGTCGTCCGCGATGCGCAGCCCCGCCCGTCGGTCCCTTGTTCTCGTCATCCTCCTGGGGTTGTTGACCCTGTCGGCGGTTGCGGCCCCGGCCGCGCTGGGCAGGGACCCAACTTCAACCACGGTCGCCGGCATCGATGTCGATTCGACGACGATCCCGCAGCTCCAGAACCTCATGGATCGCGACCGGCTGACGTCGGTCCAGCTGACCCGCTTCTACCTGAATCGGATCAGGCAGCTGAATCCGATGCTGAACGCCGTGATCACGGTCAGCCCCCGGGCGCTGGCCGATGCTCGCGCGGCAGATCGGGCGCGCCGCAACGGTGACGATCGCCCACTGCTGGGGATGCCGATCATCGTCAAGGACAACATCAACACGACCGGCATGCCGACGACGGCGGGGTCGTGGGCGCTCGCTGGCAGCTCGCCAATGGATGCGTTCATCGTCAAGCGGCTGCGCGCCGCCGGCGCGATCATCATCGGCAAGGCGAACCTGTCCGAGTGGGCGAACTTCCGGTCGATCCCATCGTCGAGCGGCTGGAGCGGCATCGGCGGCCAGACGAACATGCCATACGTGCTCGACCGCAACCCGTGCGGATCAAGTTCGGGATCCGGCGTGGTGGCCGCCGCCGACCTCGCCGTGGCGGCGGTCGGGACCGAGACCGACGGTTCGATCGTCTGCCCCTCGGGCGCGAACGCCGTCGTTGGCATCAAGCCGACCCTCGGCCTTCTCAGTCGCGCCGGGATCATCCCGATCACGGCCGACCAGGACACCGCCGGGCCGATGACCCGGAACGTGACCGACGCGGCGGTCCTGCTGGGCGCGATGACCGGGGTCGATCCGAACGACCCGGCGACGGCAGCGCAGCGTGGCCACGCCTTCCGCAACTACACCCAGTTCCTTGACAGGAACGCGCTCCGCGGCGCGCGGATCGGCATCTGGAGGGAGGGGACGGATACCGTCGAAGGCGTTCCGATCGACCCCGATGTCGACGCGATCATGGAGGACGTGGTCGACGAGCTCGAAGACCAGGGCGCCACGGTCACCGAGGTGGAGCTCCCGCTCGCTGACACGTTCGGACCGGAGTTCGAGGCGCTGCTGTGCGAGTTCAAGACGGACATCCGCACCTATCTGCGGACCTACACCGGTCCGGGCTACCCGAAGAACCTCCGGGCGCTGATCAGGTTCAACAACGCCAACCCGGACCTCGAGGGCCCATGGAACTCACAGATCTTCGTGGATGCACAGGCGACGGGCGGTCGATCCAGTGCGGCCTGCAAGGCCGCTCGGGCAGCCGCGACCCCGGTCGTCCAGCGCAGGCTTGCGAATCTCCTGGAGGACTTCGACGCGATCGTCGCGCCGACGAACGGTCCAGCCTGGGTCACCGACCCGATCAATGGCGATCTTGGCGGCGACTTCTCGACCTTCATCGGCTCGTCGTCGGCCTCGGCGATCTCCGGCTGGGCCGATATCACCGTGCCGGCCGGATTCGTCGATGGTGTGCTGCCGATCGGCGTGACCTTCATCGGCGGCCGGTGGGACGAGCCGGACCTCATCGGCTATGCCTTCGACTACGAGAGGGCATCTCGCGTCAGGGTTCCGCCGCAGTTCCTCCCGACAATCGATTAAGCGCGGGCGAACACCGCTCCGCCACACGGGGCTCGAAGCGGCGGCCCACCAGCGGGCCGCCGCTCCGCGTTCCCGGTGGGAGCCGAACTTTGAACGTCGCGAGCTGTCCGGCCCCCATACCCAACAGGGGGCGGCCGTCCCGCTGGGGCAGCCGGAGCACCCGAGCCTCAGAAGGGAACGCCACCGATGTTCACCCTGGCCCGGATTCAGCCGAAATCGCGTCGGACCGCCGTTGCGGTCGCCAGCCTGGTCCTCGCCGTCACGCTGGGCCTGGCGCTGGCCGCCCTCACCGTCCTGCCCGGCCTGGTCCGCGCGGTACCGGTACCGATCGCGGTCGAGGTGCTGACACCCCGGGCACAGTTCACCGACAGGGTGGACGCGCAGCTGAAGGTCAAGCTGGACCGCAAGGCCACCACGGTCATCAACATGCGCGACGCATCGCGGACGCTCGTGGCGCGATTCACCATTCAGCCGAATGCGCAGTTCCCGTGGCACACGCACCCGGGGCCGGTGATCGTCAATGTCGTCCAGGGCGAGCTGGTCTACGTCCAGGCCCGCGACTGCGTGCACCGACCGTATCCGACGGGCACTGCGTTCGTCGACCCGGGCAGGAGAGTCCACAGCGCGTTCAATCCGAGCTCCACGGTCGAGACGATCATCGTGGCCACCTTCCTCGACTTCCCGGCGGATGGACCGCTTTCGATCGCCTCTGCCAACCAGGATCGCTGCGCCATGGAAGGCGGTGACATGGGCGGTCACTGAGCTCGCGCACACGCCGGGCGGAGCCTCCTCCGTCCGGCATCTTGCCCGCCGACTGCTTGCGCGGTCGAGGAAGATTGAGTCGATCCGAGTTCCGACCTGCCCATACCTCGTGAGCGAGCCGGCTTCTTCGCCCACGGCCCCGCACGGAAATAGGTATGGACACCGAACTCGTGACTCGAGCGCAGCACGGCGACGACGAGGCCTTCGCGGTGCTCGCCGTCGCGGTGGGGAACCGGCTGCACGCGGTCGCTCACCGCATCCTGCGCGACGTCAGCCTCGCGGAGGATGCCACGCAGCAGGCTCTGCTTGCCATCTGGCGTGACCTGCCCAAGTTGCGCGATCCAACGCGCTTCGAGGCCTGGGCCTACCGCCTCGTCGTCCGCGCGTGCTATGCCGAGGGTCGCCGAGCGTACGCATGGCAGCCGGCGCTTCGGCTGCTACCGACTGACGAGCCAGCGGAGGCCGACGCGGCACGATCGCTCGCCGACCGTGACCAGTTAGAACGAGGGTTCCGGCGGCTCTCCGTGGACCACCGCGCGGTCATCGTCCTCCACCACTACCTGGATCTGCCTGTGGAGCAGGTTGCCGAGGTGCTCGGCGTCCCGTCAGGCACGGTTCGGTCTCGGCTCCACTATGCGATGCGGGCGCTGCGCGCCGCGCTCGATGCGGACGCTCGACCGCCCGCTGTGGAGGCGGCGCGATGAGGAGCGAGAAGGAGACGACACGGATCGTGCGCGCCTGGTTGGAGGACGGCGTCACGGTCCTCCCAGACCGCGTGATCGATCGTGTTCTGGACGATGTGCCGACGACGCGACAGCGCCGTATCTGGCAGGCCCCGGTTGGGCCGGCGAGGGTTCTGGTCGCGGCCGCGGTTGTTGTGGTGATGGTGGTTGGCGGCGTCACTCTCGGCCAGCGCATCGGAGACGCCATTCGCAACCGGACGCCCAGCCCAGCGGCCCGCTCGCTCGTGCCCGTGCCGCCGGGTCCGCTCGAGTCCGGGCCGTACGTCATCGACACCGGATTCCCGGTTCGGATTTCCTTCGACGTCCCCGAAGGATGGTCGAAGACCGTCCTGGGAGCGGACCACGCCGTCCTCACGACCCATCCCGATGGCGTTCCGGAACGGCCACCGACTGGAGCGACGCTGGGCTTCTACATCGTGGGCAATCTCTTCGCCGACCCGTGCGACGTCGAGGGACGGATGGTGGACCCGCCAGTCGGGCCGACGGTCGAGGATCTCGTCGCCGCGTTCGGAAACCTGCCCGCGTATCAGGCATCGGTGCCGACGCCGGCGTCCATCGATGGATACTCCGGTCAGCGGATCGACGTGGAGCTGCAGCTGTTCATGTGCCCATTCGGCCAGGTCCAGCTGTGGGAGACGCCGTCGGGGTCGGTCCGGAGGCCGGCCGGTGACGAGGAGCTCAGCAGTCTCTGGATCGTCAATGCTGAGGGTGAGCGCCTCGTCGTCGATGCGACGGCCTACCCGGGAACGACCGAGGCAGACGTTGCTGAGCTCAGGGCGGTTGTCGATTCGATCCGGATCCAGCCGGCCGACGAAGCTCGCTGACGCTCCCCGCTCGCTTCAACTTGCCGCGGCTCCTCGGACCGCTTCTCACTTACCATGGCCCGGCATGACCACCGATCTGCCCCAGGACCTGCCGGACAGATCGCCGCAGCCGCGCCCAGACCGGCAGCCGCCGCTGCCCGCAGACGTGCGGTCGGTCCCCGAGCGCGGGCTCGAGCCGCGTGCCGGGCCGCAGAAGCGGGTCGTCGATCATCGGTGCGGGGCTGGCCGGCCTCGTGGCGGCGTACGAGCTGAAGCGACAAGGCCACGACGTCGTGGTGCTCGAGGCGCAGAACCGCGTCGGCGGCCGGGTCCACACGCTGCGCTCCTTCGCGCCCGGCCTCTACGCCGAGGCCGGCGCGATGCGCATCCCGCGCGCCCACGACCTCACGCTGGCCTACTGCGAGCGGTTCGCCCTCCCGCTTCGCCCGTTCGTCATGGGCAACCCGAAGGGCCTCGTCCACGTCCGCGGCTCGCGCATGACGGTCGAGGAGGCGAACGCGGACTCCTCGCACCTCCATTTCGATCTGGCCGAGACGGAGCGCGGCCGGACGGCGGACGAGCTGTGGGAGGAGGCCATCGGCGACTTCCGCTCGATGGTCGAGGCTGAAGGCGACGCCGCTTGGAACAAGATCGTTCGCGACTACGACCAATACTCGCTGTACGAGTACCTGCGCTTCCGCGGCTGGTCGGCCGGCGCGATCGAGTACTTCGCGGTCATGAACTTCCTCGAGTCCGACATGCACAACGCCCTCGTCGAGGTCCTGCGCGAGGACATCGGCGGCGCGTACGTCGACATGCAGGAGATCGCCGGCGGCATGGACCAGCTGCCGAACGCGTTCTACGCGGAGGTCGCACCGGAGGTGCGCCTCGGGGCGGAGGTCTCCGCCATCGACCAGGATGCCGAGTCGGTATCGGTCCACTTCAAGACCGAGGCTGGCCGCTTCACCGAGCGCGGCGACTACGCGATCTGCACGCTGCCCTTCTCGGTGCTGCGCAGCGTCGAGGCGATCACGCCCTTCAGCCACGGCAAGCAGCGCGCGATCCGGCAGCTCAACTACCACGCCTCGACGAAGATCCTGTTCCAGGTCCGCGAGCGCATCTGGGAGACCGATGACGGCATCCTCGGCGGCGCCACCGTCACCGACCTGCCGATCCGACGCATGAACTACCCGACGCCCGGACCCGTCCACCTCGCGCGGCATGCTGCTCGCCTCCTACACCTGGGGCCAGGACGCGCTCCAGTGGGGCGCAATGGACGAGGAGACCCGCCAGGAGGAGGCGCTCGACGACGTCTCCCGCATCCACCCGCGCATCCGCGAGGTCTACGAGGTCGGCGCCTCGTACGCCTGGTACGGAGACCGATGGGCGCGCGGCGCGTTCGCCATGTTCGCGCCCGAGCAGCAGACCCAGCTCCAGGCCGACATCGTCAGCCCCGAGGGCCGGATCCACTTCGCCGGCGAGCATTGCTCGCTGTACCACGCCTGGATCCAGGGTGCCTTGGAGTCCGGCATCCGCGCCGCGCGCCAGATCCACGAGGCCCCTGCGCAGGACTGAAACTCGCGTCGCCTGACGCCTCACCGATGCCGTCGGGGGACCGAGCTGGTAGGCCACGTGCAAAGCACCGCCAGCCGATGGCAAAGAGCAGGCAGGTGAGGCAGCCCAGCGAGATCGCGTCGCGACGGCGGCGAGACCGATGGTGGCTGTCGGTCCTGCTGATCGTCGCCACGATCTACCTGACGCTGCTGCTCCTCCGGCTCCTGCTCGAAGTGCTGGGCGGCTTCACGCAGATCTTCCTGATCCTCTTCACTGCCTGGCTCCTCGCCTTCGTGCTATCGCCGGTCGTGGCATGGCTCACCGACCGTGCGCGCATCCGGCGCGGGGTCGCCATCGGCATCGTCTACGCAGCGACCCTCGTCCTGAGCGGAGCCCTGCTGTTCTACGCCGCGTCGTCCATCGGCTCATCGATCGCTGAGGCGACTTCGGACTTTCCGGAGACGCGGGATCGCATCGAGACGACGCTGGAGGACTGGCAGGAGACGATCTCGGCCAGTGGGTTCGAGCTCGACCTGGTCGTCCTGTACCGCGACGTCGAGGCGACAACCGTTCGGTTGATCGGTTCAGCCCTGGGGGAGGCGCCGTCCGTCACGGTCGCCGTCCTCGGTGCGCTCTTGCTTGTGATCATCCTCAGCCTGTACATGCTCGCCGACAGCGCCGGCATCCTGGCCCGTTTCAATCGGATCGTTCCGAGGCGCTACTCGGACGAGGCCGAGATCCTCGAACGTACCGTCTCGACGGCGTTCGGCGGATTCCTGCGGGCCCAGGTGGTCCTCTCGGCCATCCAGACCGCGCTCACGATCGCCGTGGTGCTCCTGGTCGGTCTCCCGTACGGCTTCCTGATCGTGGCCGCTTCCGCGCTGGCGATGCTGATCCCGTTCTTCGGCCCGCCGCTGGCCCTGCTGCCGCCCATCATTGCGACGGCCATCTTCAGCCCGGAGTGGCTGATCGTCGTCGCCCCCCTGCTCCTCGTCGTGCAGACCGTGCTTGTCAACTACTTCCAGCCACGCCTCATGCGCGACGCGCTCGGCATGCATCCGATCCTCGTCCTGGTGGGCCTGCTGGTCGGCGCGCAGATCGCGGGACTGTGGGGTGCGCTGTTCATCATTCCGATCCTGGCGGTCCTCAACGTGTTCTTCACGTACGCCATCAACCTGCGCACGATCGAGGAGACGTCCGACGACGAGTTGGCCGAAGTCATCGAGGAAGTGCAGAGCGAGCAGCCGGATGCCCCGAAAGAGGAGGTCGTCGCGCTCGCCGCCGACCGCCTGGCGGAAGAGGCAGCGGCGGACCAAGGCTCGGAAGCCGGATCGGCGGCGAGCGAACGAACGAAGAACGAATCAACGTCCGACTGACGGGCCGCGGCCGCAGACAACAGGACCAGGAAGGGATCAGCGTCAGACTGACGGTCCAAACGCCGCACGACAGCCGATTGGTGACCCTCGACCGCAGTTGATCGCGCGTGTCACCTTTCTGACGGATTCGCTCCCTGTAGGAGCAGATGGAGTCCGTAGCAACCACGGCGCGCGTCGCCGACACGATCGAGGCGGTCTACCGGCAGGAGGCCGGTCGCCTGTGGCGAGCGCTGTTCGCATTCACCGCCGATGCCGACATCGCCAGCGATGCCGTCGCCGAGTCGTTCGCGCAGGCCATGCGCCGCGGTCGGGCGATCCATGACCCACCCGCCTGGGTCTGGAGGGCGGGGTTCCGGATCGCGGCTGGCGAGCTCAAGCGACGCTCGCGGAGCACCGATCTCGTTCCCGACGGGTCGTACATCGACCCCGAGGTCGACACCGAGCTGCTCGCCGCACTGGCTCGGCTGCCCGATGGCCAGCGCGCCGCGGTCATCCTCCACTACTACGCCGATGCGTCGGTGCGCGACATCTCGCGTCGAACCGGTGCCTCGCAGCTATCGGTCCGCGCCAGTCTGAGCCGCGGGCGAAAGCGCCTTAGGGAGCTTCTGGGTGAACGTCATGGATGACATCAACGAACGGTTCCGACGCCTGGATGGCCTCGCTGTGCCGGACTTGTGGAACGAGGCGACGGTGCGCGCCGCGGATCCCGACGAGGTCGCACGGAGGTCGCTCCCGGACCTGGACTCCGGACCCATGAGCTACGCCGTTCGCATCACGCTCGCGGCCGCAGCCGTAGTCGCGGTTGCGTTCCTCGGCATCAACCTCCTCTTCACCGAAGGCGGGAATGGAGTGGGCGGTCCGACCGCGGCGCCTTCGTCCATCTCCTCGCCGATCCCATCGCCGACCCCAATGCCACTGGAGCCCTCACCGATCGACGTGGGATTCATCGGCCTTCCTCCGCCCGGCGCTGCGCCGAGCACGCCGGAGTCGGGAGAGCTCGTTACCAGTTTTGTGTACGACCGGCAACCACCCTTCAATGGGATGGCGCGCCTGTACGCGGATGGGCGTCTGATCTGGTTCCGGTACGACATCGGCAACGAGCCGTACAGCTCGACCGGCTACCTCGAGCAGCGGCTGACTCCCGAGGGCGTCGAACTTGTCCGGGCGCTCGCCGGAGAGCCGGTGGATGGAGACCGACGGCTCGATCCCAGGACCCTACCGGACCAGCTGCCGGCGAACGCGTGGGCGGACATCACGGTCCGCCCCTATGTTCCCTCCGGCTTCGCGGCGTGCCTCATGCACGAGAACTGGGAGGACCCCTTCCAGGAATCGACCCTCACCCTGCCCGAGAAGCTGGCCGTGCTCCCGGCCGCCGCTGCAGGCATCCTGCGCGACCGCGAAGAGGTGCCTTCCGATTCCTACGGCGCAACTTCCCACTGCCTCGGGATGACCACTGCGGAAGCCCGACTTCTCGACGCCGCCCTCCGCAACGCGGAGCTCGAGCAGGATGAGTGGCGGAACAGGTATCTCCTCGAGTACCACATCGTCCTCGACAGCGCCGCTCCCGATGCTTGGCGACTGGGCGTCTGGTTCGAGCCGATCCTCCCGGACGGCACCATCGGTTGTACGAGCTGCGGTTGAAAGCTTGGTCACATTGGTGTCCATTCCGACCCATGCCGGCGTCCACATGATGGCTCAAAGATTGAAGTTCCTATTGGCCCTCTCTGCCCATACCGGGTGAGGCGCATCGGTCTGAGCCGATGCCGTCAGCAGAAGACCGGAGGATGGTTGCCATGAATCCCACGCGTAGGATGCCAGCCGCGCTCGCGGTCTTGGCCGTCTCACTGATCGGCTGCGGCCAGCAGGCCGGAGCCCCTAGCGCCGACCCGGCACAGGCCACGACGCCGGCCGCCGCACCGTCATCGACCGCACCCGATCCGGCCGACTCATCACCGCGGCCGAGCGCGACGGGAAGCGGCGAGTCGGCGGCGGTCGTGCCGGGTGAGTTCACCATCTGCGCTCCGATCAACGCCGAGCTCCGGAGCGGCACGGACGAGCAAGTCGTCGTCCCCCACCCCGATGGGGACATGACCGTCGAACGTCAGCGTGGCTATACGTGGTCGGGAACCCACACCGCCACGGACCCTCGCTTCAGCGGGACGCACTACTACAGCTGGGATGCCGACACCTACACCCTTGCCTCGGGCGATGAGGGCCCGCAAGTCGATGCCTCAGGGCTCCGCATCGAGAATGCCGAGGGCGCCTGGCAGGGGGAGGCCAGAGGGGCGACGCTCCCGGACGGCACCGTCGCGAACGGCCCGGTGGTGCTGACCGGGGAAGGCGCCTACGAAGGGCTCACCGCCGTCCTGCTCTGGACCGATGACCCCTGCTTCATCAACTTCAAAGGAATCGTCATGGAGTTCCCGGATCCTCCCGTTCCGGCGACCACCCGGTGAAGGCGGCGAGCCGGCAGCTGGACTCCAACGCCTTTCTGGGATTCGCGCTCGGGGCAGCCGCGACGCTCATCCTCGCTCTCATCGGCATCCAGCTGATCGGTGAGCGGGGTGCTGGCAACAACGATCCCGGCGTCGGCGCGTCCGGCTCGACCCGCGCGGTCGACGACCTCGGGGTCTTTGAGCCAGTGCGAGGGCAGATCGTGTTCCGGGTCGGCAACCACCTCGAGGCCGTCGACCCGGACGGGACCTCAGCGCCCCATGTGATCGAGCCAGGAAATCTCGGGCTCGGCAGCAGGGCGATGCCAGCCGGATGGTCGGCGGACGGCTCGAGGTTGGCAATCACCGACGAGTACAACGGCAAGCAATATGTGATGGACGAAACCGGTTCGCTGATGCGCGTTCCGACTGAAGGGGTGCCTGGTCTGGTCGGCGGCTGCTGCGGGTTCGTCACGAACCCCTGGCTGTCGCCTGATGGGGCGAAGGGATTGGCGTTCGGGCAGGGCCGGCTCTTCGTCCTCGACCTCCAGGATCTCGGCGCCAGTCGGTCGATTCCGCTGGATCGCGATGGGTCACTCGGAGCGTGGTCTCCGGATGGCTCTGAAGCCGCCTGGTCCCACCTGACGACGGACGGCGACGTGTCGTACTGGACCGGGATCATCAGCATCAGTGACCTCGTGAGCGGCCGAAGTCGAGTGCTGACAGAGCTGACGGGGAGGTACATCAGGCACATCACCTGGTCGCCGGACGGATCCCAGCTCCTCGTGATCGCGGGTGACGATGACCTGCCGTGGGGCGCGTCCCTGAATCCACTCGTCCGGCCTCAGCCAACGAGCCTGTATCTGGTTGACATCGGCGATGCGGAGTCGCGCGTGATCAGCTCGGGTCACTACGTCGCGGCGGCATGGTCGCCCGACGGCACGCGCATTGCCGCCATTGACTACTCGGGGGATCGGCAGGTGGTGGTGCTGAACGCCGACGGGTCCGGCGACCGCCGGGTTCTCGCCGAACTGCCAGGTGGTGGCGTCGACGCCTACCTTTTCACCGGAGTCGTCTGGCACCCGGGTCCAGAGCGCTGACCCCGGCGGTCGATGGATCCGCCGGGCCCGTCGCCGAAGATTGAAGTTCCCACCGGCCCTCTCTGCCCATACCGTATGAGTGCATCCTGACAGAACCGATGCCCAGATCGGAAGAGGCATGGACACCGATCTCGTGAGCAGAGCTCAGCAAGGCGACAAGGAGGCATACGCCATCCTTGCCGGTGGGTTTGCGGATCGGTTTCTGGCGGTGGCGCGCAGGATCCTGCGCGATCTCGACCTCGCCGAGGACGCGACGCAGCAGGCTCTGATGACCATCTGGCGCGACCTGCCGCAGCTGCGCGACCCGGGCCGCTTCGAGGCCTGGTCGTATCGGCTCCTCGTGCGCGCCTGCTATGCCGAGGGCCGGAAGGAACGTCGCTGGGCACCGAACCTCCGCCTGCTGCCTACTGACGAGCCGATGGCGGCCGACGGGCTCGACTCCGTCGACGACCGCGATCAGCTCGAGCGTGGCTTTCGACGGCTCTCACTCGAACACCGGACAGTGGTGGTTCTTCACCACTACCTCGACCTGCCGATGGAACGGGTGGCCGAGATCGTCGGCATCCCGATCGGCACCGCCCACTCACGACTTCATTACGCGATGCGCGGCCTGCGGGCGGCGCTCGACGCCGACGCTCGGCCCACGACGCAGGAGGCTGCCCGATGAGCACCGATCGCGACACCACGCGCATCGTCCGGTCGTGGCTGCGGACCGACGAGTACGAGGCGGCGGACCGCGTCCTCGACGCCGTGCTCGATCAGCTCGACACGACCCCCCAGCGCCGCGCCACATGGTGGACGGCGTGGATGAGCCCATTCATGAACACCACGACCATGCGGTTCGGCATCGGTGCCGCCGCCCTGCTGGCGCTGATCTTCCTCGGTCTACAGCTCTTGCCGGGCAACAATGTCGGGGGACCGATCGCGACCGACGAGCCATCCCCATCACCGACGGCGACGGCAAGCGAGGGCACCTGGAACGCGGGTGCCGGACTGGACGAGGGCCGGAACGACATGGTGCTCGGTGACGTCCGCCTCTCCATCGAGACCTCGGCCGGATGGGCGAACACGGAGTTCGAGGGCATGATCCACCACCTCACGCCGGTCAACGGGCATTTCCCGTGGATCATGTTCCTCCAGACCTTCGACAGCGTCGCAGACGACCCGTGTACGGCCTCCGCAACTCTCGTCGGCCCCACCGTCGACGACCTGGTCGAAGGCCTGACGTCCATCCCTGGGACGGATGCGAGTGAGCCGACCGACACCACGATCGGTGGCGTCCCGGCGACATTCGTGGAGCTCACCATCAACGATGACATCGCCTGCGCGCCCAACGAGTTCTACTTCTACGGCCCGGACTCCGCGTGGCCGAACTCGGTCGACAGCATCATTCGGGTGTGGGTATTCGAGCTGGACGGCACTCGCTACGTGATCCACAGCGATCAGGTCGGCGACGACCCACGAGCCGGCGACATGGTCGTCGACGTCGTCGAGTCGATCGAGTTCGAGTAGTCCACGACCGATCCGTTCCGCGCGCTTGCGGGGCGTGGCCGAGATTGCTTGCCCACCGATCATGTCCCTGGTCGCCGAGAATCGATTGATCCACGCCGGCGGCGACTCATACCAAACAAGCGGGCCTAATCCAGGGACCGCAAAAGAGGCAGGGACGTGGAGACGGATCTGGTGCGGCGGGCGCAGCAAGGCGACCGGGGAGCATTCGATCTGGTCGTCTCCGCGCTCGTTGATCGGCTCTATTCGGTCGCCTACCGCATCTTGCGGCACGGGCCGAGCGCCGAAGATGCCACGCAGCAGGCGCTGGTCGACATCTGGCGCCATCTGCCGTCGCTCCGCGACCCTGATCGGTTTGACGCCTGGGCGTACCGGCTGCTCGTGCATGCCGCGTACGCCGAGCATCGCCGACGCCGCCGGGAGGCTCCTCCGGGAGCGCTGACCGATGGCGCCACCGACACCGACCCGTATCCATCGGTCCACGATCGGGATCAGCTGGAGCGCGGGTTCGCGCGACTCACGGCCGAGCAGCGTGCCGTCCTCGTGCTGCAGCACTACCTCGAGCTGACGCATGACGAGATGGCCGAGGTGCTCGGCATCCCGGTCGGCACGGTCCGATCTCGACTCCATGGCGCCCGCGGAGCCATGCGAGCCGCGCTCGAGGCCGATGCTCGTCCGGCCGCACGGGAGTGGCCGGCATGAACGACCGCAGTCTCGATCAGCTTCTCAATGCGTGGATCGACCTTGGTCCGACGACAGCGCCGGACCGAGTGGCCGATGCCGCCCGCTTGGAGGTCGCCACCACGCGCCAGTTGCCCGCCATCCTCAGCCGGTGGGCTCCGCGGAGGTTCCCCCTGATGAACATCTATGCCAAGGTCGCGCTCGCGACGGCCGCCGTGGTCGTCGCCGCGCTGCTCGGCTACAACTATCTCGTCGCTCCCAATGTCGGCGGCCCCCGCCTCTTCGGTCCGGAGCCGACGCCGGTTCCGACCCCGAGCCCGATCCCCGTCCCGACGCTCGAGATGGGCGCGGGTAGTCTCAGCGCCGGCTCGTACCGGATCACGGACGTTGACCCATTCAGCATCACCATCACGGTCCCCACGGGTTGGGAGAGCCTTGCGGTTCCGGCGATGGTCTGGTCCGTGGAAGATGAGAAGGCGATTGTCGCCTACGTGACGGTCGACGACCTGTTCGCCGATCCGTGCGACCCGGAACAGGGCTATTTGGGCGTGGGCCCCAGCGCCGACGATCTGGCGGAGGCCCTGGCAACCTACCCTGGCATCAACGTCAACTCGACAACCGCCGTGACGATTTCGGGCTTCGCGGGAACTCAAGTCGACTTCACGTCGACGGATGTGGGCTGTCCGGGTGGTGATGCGTCCCTGTGGACGACGCAGCCAGCCGGTACTGATTCGTCGCACCCGGGAGCCGGCGCCGGGCTCCAGCAGTTCTGGATCCTCGACGTCGACGGCGAGCGGCTCGTCATCGCCGTCGCGGCGCCGGTCAGCGCTCCCCCTCAGCGGCTCGAGGACGTCAGTTCGATCGTCAACTCCACCGTGATCGAAGTCCCGTAGCGGGCTGCCTAAGCCCATCGGCTCCTGACGGCCGCGGGTCGATCCCGCGGCCGTCACATCGTTTCCATTGAACGCTCGGCGAGAGAGCCTCCTCATACTCATTGAAGGGCCGCATCGGTGGCCAGCACCGTACTGGGTGAGGGTGTGCGAGAGCTCGTCGAGCTGGCGATGCGCGGCGACGAAGAGGCGTTCGACGAGCTCGTCGGCCGCATCGGTGACTCGCTGCACTCGGTGGCTCGCCGGATTCTGCGTGACACCACCCTCGCAGAGGACGCCACCCAGCAGGCGCTGCTCGATGCCTGGCGGCATCTGCCCGCGCTCAGGGACCCCGATCGGTTCGAGGCGTGGACATATCGGCTTCTCGTGCGCGCCTGCTACGCAGAAGCGCGCCGCGAACGACGTCAGCGCGGCAACCTTCGGCTGCTTCCTCGAGCGGAGGACGGTGTCCCGGACGAGACATCGCGCATCGCGACCCACGACCAGCTCGATGGCGCCTTCCGGCGACTGAGCGTCGAGCACCGGACGGTCGTCGTCCTGGTCCACTACCTGGGCCTCAGCCCGACCGAGGCAGCCGAACGGATGGGGACGCCCGCCGGCACGGCCCGCTCTCGACTGCACTACGCACTTCAGCAGCTGCGCTCGGCTCTCGAGGCCGATGCACGACCGATGACAACACGAGGCACGGCATGACACGCGACGACGACTTCATCGGACACCTCGAGCGCTATCTCGAGGACTACGAGGGCAGCACGCCGCTGCCCGGGGCCGTTCGCGATGCCGTCCGCGCCGAGCTTCCTTCGACACATCAGCGTCCGGCCTGGTGGCCGCCGCGGTGGTTCCCCGTCATGAACAGCTTCGCCAAGGTCGGCGTTGCGGCCGCCGCGGTGGTCGTGGCGGCGCTGGTGGGCTTCAACTACTTCATCGCCCCCAACATCGGCGGCCCGGATGATCCGACGCCGACATCCACCCCGGCCGCTGTCCAGCTTCAATCGGTCGCTGGGACTGACCTTGAAGCTGGCCTCTACACCCTGGGCACAGGGTTCCCGGTCGATATCACCTTCGACCTGCCGCCCGGCTGGACATCGTGCCCCGAGGGAATCGACCCTGCGCTACAGCTCATCTGTCGTTTCCCAGGGGAAACCACCCCCCCGGCGGCCGTCTACCTGGGATTCACGGTCATCGACAACGTCGTCGCCGATCCTTGCGATGGCACAGTCCTGCTCGAGCCTCCGGTTGGGCCGTCGGTCGACGACCTCGTCGCGGCCATTTCGGACCTTGAGGGGTTCGAGGCGACGGCCGCCGAGGATGTCACGGTCGATGGGTTCCCGGCGAAGCGCTTCACGATCAGCGCGGGCCCTGAGTGCGGTGCCGCGTGGGTGACGCCGAACGGCGTGGTGAACGGCCTTGGTGCGGACGAGATCAATGACCTGCGTGTTGTTGACGTCAACGGAACCCGAATCGTGATCGCCAGCATCTACACCGTAGATGTTGACCCCGATGAGCTGGCTGCCGTCGAACCGGTCATGGAGTCGTTGCAAATCGAGCCGTAGCCCCTGCGCGATGGCGGCCCGCGGGTCCGACCCGCGGCCGCCGGAGCAACGGGACGGCCGCCCATCGCATGGCACCATGTGCGCCATGAGCTTCGCCACCGCACAAGACGCGTTCTTCGCCGACTTCTTCCGCCACTACCCGGTGAACGCCACCGAGGCGGGCAACCACGAGCACGACGACAGATGGCCGGACATGACCGATTCCGGCTCGCAGGCTCGCCTGGACTGGCTGGTCGATGCGCGTGCGAGCATCGAGGCTGCCGGAGAGCTGAGCCGCGACGAGGAGATCGACCGAACAGTGCTGCTCGGCGTCATCGACGAGCTGCGCTTCGAGGAGGAGGAGCTCGACGAGCCTTCGTGGTCGCCGATTACCTACTCGTATCTGCTCGGCGGCGGCCTCTTCGCGCTGCTGAGCCGCGAGTTCGCGCCGCTGCCGGATCGGCTGGCCAGCGCCGCGGGACGCATGGAGGGGATCGCCGCCGTCCTCGACGCCGCGCGCGCCAACCTGACCTCCGGCCGCGGTCGCGGCGTCTCCACCTTCCACGTCGAGAAGGCGATCGCCACGATGCCAGGCGTCGCCGACCTGTGCCGCACCGCGGCCGAGATGGCGGCGGAGGTCGACGACTCCGCGCTCCGCACCCGCGTCGAGGCGGCCGCCGCGGAGGCAACCGCCGAGGTCGATGCCTTCGTCCAGTGGCTGCGCGAGGACCTGCTCCCGAGCGCCCACGGCGACTTCCGCCTCGGCCGCGACCTCTACGAGCGCAAGTTCGCGCACGCGCTCAAGGCGACGATCACGCCGGCCGAGCTCGAGTCGCGGGCCGCGGCCACGTACGACGAGGTCCGCGCCGAGATGCTGCGCCTCGCCCGCGAGCTGTGGCCGACGTGGATCGGCGACGAGCCGATGCCCGACGACCCCGACGCGCTGACCCGCCGTGTCCTCGACGCCATCGGCCAGGACCATCCGAAGGCCGACGAGCTCCTCGACTTCTGCCGCGACGAGCATCGGCGCATCGAGGAGTTCATCCGCGAGCGCGACCTCATCGGTCTGGCGGAGGAGCCGCTCCAGATCATCTGGACCCCGCCCTTCCTGCGCGCCTTCGGCGGCGCGATGCTCATCCCGCCCGGGCCGCTCGACAAGGGCCTCGACAGCTTCTTCGCCATCACTCCGCCGCCCGAGGACTGGACCGAAGAGCAGGTCACCTCGATGCTGCGCGAGAACAACAGCCGCTCGCTGCGCGTGCTGACCATCCACGAGGCGGTTCCCGGCCACTACCTCCAGCTGGCCTGGTCGAACCGATGCGAATCGCTGGCGCGATCCGTCTTCGGCTCAGGCGTCTTCGCCGAGGGCTGGGCGGTGTACGTGACCCAGGTGATGATGGACGTCGGCTACGGCGCCGACGACCCGGCGCTCATGCTCGCGCACTGGAAGTACTTCCTGCGCGCCGCGACGAACACGCTCATGGACATCCGCATCCACACCGGCACGATGACCGAGGACGAGGCCATGGCGCTGATGGTCGAGGGCGGATTCCAGGAGGAGTCCGAGGCGCGCGAGAAGTGGAGCCGGGCGCGGCTGTCGAGCACGCAGCTGTGCTCGTACTACCTCGGCCGCGTCGAGATGGGCGAGCTCGAGGCCGAGGCGCGCCGCCGAGAGGGCGACGGCTTCACCTGGCGACCCTTCCTCGAGTCGGTGATCAGCCATGGCACCCCGCCGATGCCGGTGATCCGCGACATCCTCTCCGGGGCTGTTCCGGCCTAGGGGTCGACCGCCAGCCCCAGCAGCGAGCGCCCGCCGCCTGCCGGCCGCTCCTTGATCATCCCCAGCAGGTCGACCTGCGTGCGGTTCACGAGCAATGCGATCGTGACGTCGTCGGCCGGCACGTGCAGGAGCAGGGTGGTGTACGCGTTCAGCAGGCCGGTGTGCCCGTATCCGGCCGTCCGCTTCGAGACTTCGATGCGCTTCACGCCGAGGCCGTAGTCGTCGCGATTGACGTCGAGCATGTCGCGTCCGGTCTCGGCTCGAGGAGCGCCTGGCCGGCGACGTCGTCGTCGTACAGCGCGTCGCCCCAGCGCGCGAGGTCGGCCGCCGACGAGCTCATCGCGCCGGATGCCCAGAAGATCGTGGCCCATGCCGGCTCGAGCGGGCTGGCCGAGTCGTCGGGGCCCAGCATGCCGGTCGCGTCGAGGTCGAGCGGGTCGAGGAATCGTCGCTGGAGCTCGGCCTCGAGGGTCGACCCGGTGAGGCGCTCGACGATCATCCCGAGCAGGTAGTAGTTCGTGTTGGCGTAGGCCCAGCCCTCGCCCGGCTGGTACCAGGGCGCATGGAGCGTCGCGAGCAGCTCCCGCGATGTCCAGGATCGCTCCGGATGCTCCTCGAGGCCCAGGCGCGTCTGCTCGTTGAAGACGTCGGCAAGCCCGCTGGTGTGGTCGAGCAGCTGGCGCACGGTGATCTCGCGGCTGACGCGCCGCAGCTCGGGCAGGTGGCTGCGCACCGAATCGCCGAGGCGGATCCGTCCCTCCTCGACGAGCTGAAGCACGGTGGCGGACACGAAGGTCTTCGTGACGCTGCCGATGACCATCGGGCTGTGCGGCTTCAGCGGGCTCCGACCGTCGCGGTCGACGCCGCTGCTGCCGGCCCACACCACCTGGCCGTCGCGCACGGCCGCAAACGTGACCCCGAAGGCTTCCGCGTCGTAGCGAGCCGCATCGAGCGCGGCCTGGAACCTCCGCGAGAGGATCGCACCGGCGGTCATCGGCGCCGAGGCGGCGCGTTCATCGGCTCGTGAGACAGGAACGCCCGACTCGAGACGCGGAGCGACCCCGGTGATCGGCCCCATCGGCTGGCTGGCCCGGGTCGCGACCTGCGCTGCGGCTCCGCCGGGCTCGTCGGCGCTGGTCGGGGCCTGCGTCAGCTCGGGGGACAGGCTCATCATCAGCGCGAGGGCGCTCGCGGCGGCCACGACGCGCAGCGAACCGCCGGCCGGGGATCGCTCGTGGTCCCCCCGGACCCTGATCGCTCGAGCCTGACGCAGATGACGCTTCGTGGTGCGCATGATGAACGATCGCCGGGACGAGCGACAACCCACTTTCGTCACGGCCCGCAGTTTGCCGGATGCATCGAACTTTGTTAGCATTGCTAACGAATGACGCTGACTGAGCTCCCGCGCCGCATTCGAGGCGCGGTCCCCACCATGGCACGCTCGACGCGCCGCCCCGACCGGGCGGCGTCGCTGCCTCATGCCCGCGGTGGCGGCCTTGGCCGCGGCCTGGTGGCGATGCGCCACCCGAACTACCGGCGCTACTGGTTCGGCCAGATCGGCAGCCTCATCGGTGTGTGGATGCAGTCGGTTGCGCTGCCGTGGCTCGTCCTCTCCCTGGGCGGCACGCCGCTCCAGCTCGGCCTGGTCATGGCCTTCCTGTTCGGCCCGTCGATGATCGTCGCGCCGCTCGGCGGCGTGCTGGCGGATCGCGTCGACAAGCGACGGACCCTGATCATCGTCAACGCGGTTGCCATGCTCCAGGCATCGGTCCTCTTCGGGCTGACCGCGACCGGCGGCGTCGAGATCTGGCACGTGTACGCGCTGGCCCTGGTGGCCGGCGTGGTCGGCGCCATCGAGATGCCGCTGCGCCAGGCGTTCGTGGCCGAGCTCGTGCCGCGCGAGGACCTCGTCAACGCGATCGCGCTGAGCTCGACCTCGTTCAACCTGTCGCGCGTCATCGGTCCTGCGGTCGCCGGCGTGACGATCGCCGTGTTCGGCGTCGCCAGCAACTTCGGCGTCAACGCGCTGAGCTACGTGTCGGTCATCATCGGGCTGCTGCTCGTCGAGCCCGATCGGCTGTATCGCGCCAGGCGACCCGAAGTCTTCCCGTCCGTGCGGGCCAGCCTGGCCGAGGGCCTGCGCTACGCCAAGCGGACGCCGACCGTGCTCTGGCCGCTCGTCCTGCTGGGCGGAGTCGCGGCGCTGGCGATGAACTTCCAGACCCTGCTGCCGCTCTTCTCGCGCGACGCCCTGGGCATGGACGCCGGAGGCTACGGCGCCCTCTTCGCCGCCATCGGCGTGGGCTCCCTGGCGGGCTCGCTCGGCCTGGCGTTCATGTCCAACCAGAGGCCGATGAAGCGCCTCATCCTCGGCGGCGCGGCCGCCTTCCTGGTGCTCACCTTCGCGCTCGGCTTCGCGCGCAGCTCCTGCCGTCGCCTTCCCGCTCGTCATCGGCATCGGCCTGGCGTCGATGCTGATGATCAACACGATCAACGTCACGATCCAGAACAGCGTCCCCGATGCGCTCCGCGGACGGGTGATGGCGCTGTACGTGACCGTCTTCGCCGGCAGCGCACCGATCGGAGGCCTCCTCGCCGGTTCGCTGGCGCAGGCGTTCGGGGCGTCGGTGGCGTTCAGCATCGGTGCCGCGGCGGCGGGTTCCGTCCTCGCGCTCGTGGCGGTCAAGCTCCGCTCTCCTCGCGAGGAGAGCGTCGCGGACAGCGTGGTCGAGCGCCCGGCGTTGGGGGCCGAGCAGCAGGCGGCATGACGTCTGCAGGCGCGGGTTGTTAGCATGAGCAACTTCCCGGAGGCCTGACCGCGTGGCCGAGCTCGATCCCGCACCGCGATCCGACCAGCCTCGCAGCCTGCCGCTGCGCGCGGCGCTCGGTGGGCTGAAGCGCGGCTTCGAGGCGCTCGGCGTCCGGAACTACCGGCTCTACTGGTCGGGGCAGGTGGTGAGCCTGATCGGCACCTGGATGCAGCAGGTGAGCCTGCCGTGGCTCGTCCTCTCGCTCGGTGGCGAGCCGATCCAGCTCGGCTTGATCGCGGTCCTCCAGTTCGGCCCCGCGATGCTGCTCGCGCCGTTCGGCGGCGTGTTCGCCGATCGCATCGAGAAACGTCATGCGCTGATCGCCACGCAGATCGCGGCCGCCGGCCAGGCGTTCACGATCTTCCTGATCTGCGTGACGGGCATCGTCGAGATCTGGATGGTGCTGGCCATGGCCGGCGTGCTGGGCCTGATCAACGCGATCGACATGCCGGTGCGCCAGTCGCTCGCCTCCGACCTCGTCCCGCGTCACCTGCTCGCCAACGCGATCGCCCTCAACTCGATGGCCTTCAACTCGGCACGTGTCGTCGGTCCGGCATTGGCGGGCGTGATCATCGCGATCGGCACCGGCATCACCGGCTCGGCCGTGGCCGGCGTGGCGATCAACCTCGGGATCAACACGCTGACCTACTCGGGCGTGCTGATCGGCCTGCTGCGCATGGACCCGAAGCAGATCCGGCGCCACGAGCAGCCCGAGCGCCATCCGCCGGTGCTGGAGAGCCTGCGCGAGGGCGTTCGTTACGCGGTCCGCACGCCGCTCGTGCTGTGGTGCCTCGTCCTGCTGGGCGGCATCGCGGCCTTCGGCTTCAACTTCCAGATCCTGCTGCCGCTCTTCTCGCGCCAGGTGCTCGGCCTCACCGCTGAGGGCTACGGCGCGCTCTACGCGGCGATGGGCATCGGCTCGCTGGCGGGCTCGCTGACGCTGGCGTTCATGCGCAGTCGTCGCGCCATCCCGCTCATGCTCGGCGGTGGGCTCGTGTTCGCCGCCACGCTCGTGGGAATCGCCGCGTCCCGGAACGTCTGGGTCGCCGCGAGCCTCGTGCTCGCCGCCGGCTACTTCAGCATGCTGATGATCAACACGATCAATGCTGTCGTGCAGGCGAACGTCCCCGACTCGCTGCGCGGGCGGGTGATGAGCTTCTACGTGACGGTCTTCGCGGGCTCCGCACCCCTCGGCGGCCTCTTTGCCGGCGTCGTGGCGCAGGCCCTCGGCACGCCCGCAGCGTTCCTCGCGGGCGCGGCGCTGTCGCTCGTCACGCTGGGCATTGTCGCGCTCGGGCTGCGCCGTGCTAGCCGGCGCGGCAGGCTGGGAGTCACGACCCTCGACGGCACGCAGACAGGCCCGCGAGCGACCGCGGCGCCCGAGCCGCGGCGCGCGCCATCAACGGCGCGCTGATTGAGCCGGGAGCAGGACCTGGAGCTCGTCGAGCGCTGTGGCGACGGCCGCGCGCCGCTCGGTGGGGAGCGGCTCGAGCAGCTCGCGGGCAGCCGTCAGGAGGTCTCGTCGCATCGCCCGCGCTCGGCGACGCCCGGTCGCGGTCAACGCCAGGATCACCGCGCGCTTGTCGTTGGGATCGGCCTGACGCTCGACGAGGCCGGCCTCGGCAAGGCGCCGATGCGAGGCGGGTGACGACCGGCGCCGTCACCACCAGGTAGCGCGCGACCTCCGCCTGCGCTTGCGGTCCGGTGGTGTCGATCAGGCGCAGGACGTTGTATTGCTGGTAGGTCATGTCCGTCCACGCGCGACGACGCCGGGCATGTGCGACCAGGTGCCGCATGAGCGGGGCGACGGTGGAGATGAGGCTCGCCTCGAGGGTCTGCGGCCCCCGCGCGGCGGGCTTTCGACCTCCGGCCCGGCGTCCTGGAGCGGGTGACGTGGGCATCTGGCTCGATCGTAACAGCCGCACGCCGCCCGGTCTGACCCTCGCGCTGCTCTCGTCCGGGCATGCCGCCATCCATGCCCTCTCGGCGCTGCTGCCGCTCGTCTACGCCATCGTCATCGTCGAGTTCGGTCTCGACGAGCGGGACATCGGGACATTCATCGCGATCACCACCGCCGTCGGCGGGACGATGCAGCTCGCCTACGGCGTGTTGACGCGTTATGTCGCTCGGCCGGCGCTGCTGGCGGGCGGCCAGCTCGTGTTCGGCCTCGCCCTGCTGGTCGGCGGGCTGTCCCAATCCATCGGCCAGCTGCTCGGCGCCATCAGCGTCACCCGCATCGGCGCCAGCCCACAGCACCCGGTCGGTAATGCGTTCCTCTCCGACACCTACCCCGAAGAGCGGCGCGGCTTCGCGATCAGCGCGCACATCGCCGGCGGCAACGTGGGCACAGTGCTCGTGCCGTTCGTTGGCGGGGCGCTGCTCGCGACGATCGGCTGGCAGGCGACGCTGGCCGTCTTCGGCATCCCGGCGCTCGTCATCGGAGTGCTCATCGCGCTCCTCGTGCGCGAGGACCGCGCGGGCTACCGCGAGGAGGTGCGGGCCTCGGGCTCGGCCCGCGAGCACCTGCGCACGGTGCTCGGCCGGCGCGACCTGCGACTCATCATCGGCGCCTCGCTGGTGGCGGCCGGCGGCCGCGGGCTCGACATCGTCGCGCCGTTCATGGTGCTCTACCTGTCCGGTCCGCTCGGCTTCGACGGGCCCACCGTGACACTCCTCTACGCGCTGCTCCTCGTCGGTGCGGTGGTCGGGCCGATCCTGGCGGGCATCCTGTCCGACCGCTTCGGGCGGCGACCGACGCTCGTCGCGTACTACCTCCTCTCGGCGGTTGGCATCGTCGTCTTCGTCGCGGTCGGCGCGAACCTCGCGTTGCTCGTGCCGCTGCTGCTGCCCTTCGGCACCGCCGTCTTCAGCGAGTCGCCGGTCCTCCAGGCCTACCTGGCCGATCGCGCCTCCGGGCCGATCCGCGACGTCGCCTTCGCCGTCTACTTCACGTTCGCGTTCGGCATCGGCGCCGTCTGGGCCTTCATCATCGGTTCGGTCATCGGTGAGTTCGGGTACCCCGTTGCCTTCGGGGTGATGGCCGCGTCCTATGTCGCGGCCGCGCTCCTGCTCATGGCCGTGCGCAATCGATCCGAGGTGCCCTCACCCGATTCGTAACCGACACCGCTACGAATTGCCGAGGGAAGCCCTCGCCAGCACCACCACGCCGGTCAGTCGCGAGAGATCAGTCCGTCGAGCGGATCGCCATCGGCGGTGACGAGGCGGCGGACGGTCTCCTCGTCGACCTCGGCGACGATGATCTCGCCGACCTCGTCCTGCACCGCGCTGAAGAGGCCGAGCTCGAGCATGCGCGCGCACTGGTGCCGGTTGTCGTCGGTCGGTGTCAGATAGTGGACGGACGCTGCCCCATAGCGGTGCACGAGGAACAGGTGCAGCAGCGTCATCAGGCGCTTGCGTCGCAGGGACGGATCGGTGTTCTGGTCTCGCACGGAAAGGATCGTGCGGCCGCGGCGATCGGCGATCGTGGTGAACACGATGTTGGCCAGCCGCCCGCCCTTAGCATCGGTCACGCTGAGCTCGAGGACCTCGGAGCCGGCCGTGTACGGGCGGAGCGACACCCCGGGTGCGCTCGCGAGTCCGTGGTGATCCGCCCAGCGCGACAGCCAGCCGGCGAGGACCTTGGTGGGCAGCTCGGTCTGGACGAGGTGCTGCGACTGGGTGGAGCCAAAGCCCATGGCTTTCGTCGTTGCGGTCTGGCCCGCGGCGGCCATGAGGGCCGCATCGGCTCGGGGTCCGCCGACCAGCGTCTGCGGCGTCCGATACGGGGACTCGACCAGGCGGAGCTTTCGCTGGAGGCGGGCCAGGGCGAGCATGCCGTCCTCCCGCAGCGCGGTCGTGAACTCCTCGGCCGCCAGACCATCGATCTGGTGTCCACCGTAGGTGATGAAGTTGAAGACGAAGCCCATCCTGCCCAGCTCCTCGGGGAAGGCGCGCATCTCGTCATCGGTCATGCCGGTCGTGTCCCAGTTGAACGAGGGCGACAGGTTGTAGGCCAGCATCTTGTCGGGATGGACGGCGTGGATCGCCTCCGCGAACTCGCGGGCATCGTCGAGGTCGGCGGTCTTCGTCTCCATCCACAGGATGTCCGCGAATGGCGCCGCGGCCAGCGACTTGGCGACCGCGTACGGAATGCCCCCAGCGACCTGGTAATAGCCCTCCGGCGTTCGAGCCCGCTCCGGGTCCCATCTCACCGCCAGGCCCATGCGCCGAGCGGCCGAGCGCGCCGCGCTCCACGAGGCCGATGACGCGAACGCGAGCCACTCGGCAACCGTCATCTCCAGCTCAACGCCCTCGTCCGCCCGCAGCGCCATCGCATCGGCGACCGCCTGGCCATACGTCGCCAGGCCGGCGGCCGTCTCCCATGCCTCGATGAATCGATCGCTCGCCTCATCCAGCAGCTTCTCGGCCGATGTCTCTGGATACGAGCGGGCCAGATCGTCCAGCGCCGGGCCAAGATCGACCGTGTCGAGCCACGCATCGGCCGAGGCGTAGTCGTCCTCCGAGATGGCGTACAGCTGGTGGCCGGTGATCTCGTCCACGCCCGCGCGCTGCAGGCGTCGCATCACCGCGAGGAACCCGACTTTGTACGACGGCACATCGCCGGTGGCGCCGAGGACGAAGGGCTGGTCGCGCTCGTCGCCGGCACCGTCCAGCAGGTTGGCTGCCTCGGCATCGGTGCGCGCCACGATGATCCCGGGCACCCCCATGATGTCCAGCTGGAGGCGCGCGGCGTTCAGGCGCTTGATCTGCTCATCGGAGGGGACGAGGACCTTGCCGCCCTGGTGGCCGCACTTCTTCGCACCCGGCTTCTGGTCCTCGATGTGATACCCGGGCACGCCCGCCTCGACGAACCTGCGGATGAGGTTGCGGACGTGCGCGTCGCCGCCGTGGCCCGTGTCGGCATCGGCGATGATGAGCGGGAGGAAGTCGATCTCGGGCGTCGCCTCGCGCGCGTCGGCATCCATCCGGCTGCGGGCGAAGCGCTGGTTGCGGTCCGCGGTCAGCAGGGCCCGAACGATCGCGGCCGCCTCATCCGGAACCTGCGAGAGGGGATAGCTCGCCAGGTCGGGCCCGGGATCCTCGGTGGCGGAGCCCTTGGCCGATGTCGCCCAGCCCCCCAGGTAGATCGCCTCGATGCCGGCCCGCTTCATGGCGACGGCCTGGCCGGGCGAGTACGGGCCGAAGGTCGTGATCGAGCGGCGCTCTGCGAACAGCTGGCGCAGGCGTTCGTGCAGGCGCTCGGCTGCCTGGCGCGCGACGGGATATTCGACGGGGATCGTTCCGCGCTGCTCCACGACCTGGCGGGCGACATGGAGGCGCGTGATGCCGGCGAAGCGCGGGCCGGCCATCCACGCGCGGGTGGCTTCGACTTCGTCGGCGATCGGATCGGGCGCGCGAGGGGTGGGTGCGGGCGCCGCGGGAGCGGCCTCGGTCAGGGTCATCGGGTGGTGCCGGCTACTCGTTGGCGTGGTCGCGGTCGCAGAGGTCCGGGCAGCGGCATTCGGCCATCTCGGCCACGCTGAGGACCTGCCGGTCGGCGGGCGTCTCCACGTTCCAGAGGAGCCACGGGTTGATGGTTGCCGCGTCGTCAGCAGGACGCTGCGGGCGAGTGGAGGTCGGCGTCTGGATCATCATCGGTCCAGTGTTCGCTTCTCGCCATGCATCAGTCAAGACGATTCTTCCAATGACATTCATCAGCCAAACGAATATGCTAGACGAATGGCAGAGACCGATCCGATCCAGCTCGCGTACCTCGAGGCGTTCACGGAGGTCGATCGCGCTGGATCCATCACCGCCGCGGCCGAGCGCCTGTTCGTCAGCCAGCCCGCCGTCACCGCGCGCATCCAGGCGCTGGAACGAGCACTGGGCTGCAGCCTCTTCGTGCGCGGTCGGAGCGGCAGCCGGCTCACCGAGGCGGGCCGCGCCCTGCTCCCGCACGCGCATCGCGCCCTGACCGCTCTCGATGTCGGTCGCCGCGCCGTCGCGGACGTCGTCGAGGGAGGTGGCGGCCGCCTCACGATCGGCGCCGCCCCGGCGGTGAGCACCTACGTCCTGCCCGCTGTCCTGCATCGGTTCCAGGAGGAGCACCCGCGCGTTCAGCTCTCGGTGCGCAGCGGGCACAGCGAGGAGATCCTCGGCATGGTGCTGCGCGAAGAGGTCGAGGTCGGCCTCATGCGCCCGATCCAGCATGCCGAGGTCATCAGCTCTCCGCTCTACGAGGACGAGCTCGTCCTCGTCGTGCCCCGGGGCACGACTTCGCCTCGCGCGGCGAGATCCGGATGGAGGAGATGGCGACCGAGCACCTCATCCTCTTCGACCGCACCAGCTCCTATCACGAGCTGACGAGCTCGATCTTCCGCCAGGCAGGGATCGCGCCGCGCGGCTACCTCGAGGTCGACAACATCGACGCGGCGAAGCGGATGGTCGAGCAGAACCTCGGCATCGCGCTGCTGCCGCTCACCAGCGTCAAGGCCGAGATCGGGACCGGTCGCCTCGCGCCGGTCGCCGTCATCGACATGACCCCGGTGCGGCGCGTGATCGTGGTCGCGCGGCGGATCGATGCCGGGCATCCGTCGGCCGTCGTCACCGACTTCCTGGCAACGCTCGACTTGCTTCGTCCCGATCGCGAGCGGGAGCCCCGGTTCCTCGCGTGACGCCTGGGCCTCTTCGCGGTGAGTCGTCGCTGAGCGGCTCTTATCGCGAACGAACGGCCGAAATCGAGCCCCTTGGCCCCGTCCGCGCTACAAACGCACCGTTGAGCGGCCGGAGTCACGAGCGAGGCGGTGGCCGTTCGCGTTTTCCACCGCTGAGCGGCGAATGGGCGGTGGACGCTCAGCGGCCGCTGTCCCGCTCATGGCCGTGCGCAATCGGTCCGACGTGCCGTCAACCCAATTCGTAACCGACACAGTTACGAATTGCCAAGGAACGCCCCGGCCAACACCACCACGCCCGCCGCGGCGAAGAGGACCGCCGAGCCGATGCGGACCAGCCGCGGCGACAACCTCGTTCCGACCTGATGCCCGACCGCGACCGCCACGAGGTTGGCTGCCACCTCGCCGAGGGTCGAGCCGATCCAGGTCGGGATCGGTCCCTGGCTTGCGGCGAGCGCGAATGTGGCGAGCATCGTCTTGTCGCCGAGCTCGCCGGCGATGAACGTCCCGGCCACCGTCAGAACGAGCGCCGTCCCCGCCAGCGGTCGCACGCTCGGGCGACCTTCCGGCTCCGAGTGCTCGTCGGAACCGAGCAGCGTCCACGCCGCGACCGCCAGGAAGGCGAGGCCGGAGACGACCGCAACCGCCGTCTCGGGCAGCGCAGCGCCGACCGCCGCGCCAACGAGCACGCTGGCGCCCTGGATGAGCGCCGCTGCAAGGACGACACCCGCGACGACCGGCCGCCACGGGTATCGGGTCGCGAAGGCGAGCACGAGCAGCTGGCTCTTGTCGCCGAACTCGGCGATGAAGATGACGGTGAAGGCGATCGCTGCCGCGCCGAGGAACTCCGGCACGCGGCAGATGCTATCCGGCGGACACGGAACGGACGGCGGCTCTCGGCCGCCGCCCGTCCCCGATGAGAGGGTTCAGCTGGCGAGCGCGCCGTCCGGTGGTGTGCGGACCGGTCGCTCGACCACCTCGTCCTGGTGACCGCCCACCTCGTCCCAAATCCGGCGCCGGAACGTCTCGCGGATGAAGAGGCCGCCCACCACGGCCGTGATCAGCGCCACGGTGATCGGGTACGCGAGTCCGGCGTAGATGTTGCCCGTCGCCGTGACGATCGCCGTGGCGATGAGCGGCACGAATCCACCGAACCAGCCGTTGCCGAGGTGATACGGCACCGACAGGGACGTGTAGCGGATCTTCGCCGGGAAGAACTCGACCAGGAACGCGGCGATCGGCCCATACACGGCCGTCACATACAGCACCTGGACGAAGACGATCGCGATCAGCGGAATGAGCTCCGGGCTCGCGCCGCCGGCGATGACCACGCCCTCCGCGTCGAAGGCGGGATGGGAGAAGGCGTTCATCGCCATGAACAGCGGCACGTAGGTGATCGCGGCGATCAGGCAGCCGCCGAGGATGATCGGCTTGCGTCCGATCCGGTCGGACAGCCAGCCGAAGAAGATGAAGAACGGCGTGGCAAGCACGATCGCGACACCGACGATGATGTACGAGTCGACGAACGGCACGCCCATCTGCGTCTGCAGGAAGAACAGCGCGTAGAACTGCCCGGTGTACCAGACCACCGCCTGTCCGGCCGTCATGCCGATCAGCGCCAGCAGGATCAGTTTCCAGTTCCTGCCGCTGCCGAGGCTGTCGCGAAGCGGCTGGGTCGAGGACTTGCCCGACTCCTTGAGCCGCGTGAACAGCGGTGTCTCTCGCAAGCGCAGTCGGATATAGAGCGCGAGCGCGACGAGAACGGCCGACAGGAGGAAGGGGATCCGCCAGCCCCACGCCTCGAAAGCTGCCTCGCCCAGCGTCACGCGAGTGACGCCGATCACGGCCAGCGCCAGGAGCAGCCCCAGCGTCGCGGTCGTCTGGATCCAGCTCGTCATCTGGCCGCGCTTCTTGTCAGGCGAGTGTTCGGCGACGTAAATCGCGGCGCCACCGTACTCGCCGCCCAGCGCGAGGCCCTGCAGCAGGCGGATGACCACCAGCAGGACCGGGGCAAGCAGCCCGATCTGTGCGTACGTCGGAAGGATGCCGACGAGGGCGGTCGCTCCGCCCATGATCGAGATCGTTAGCAGGAACGTGAACTTGCGGCCGACCAGGTCGCCGATGCGCCCGAAGAAGACCGCGCCGAACGGACGCACCGCGAAGCCGGCGCCGAACGTCGCGAGCGCGGCGAGGATGGCCGCGACCTCGTTGCCAGGTGGGAAGAAGTGCTGGGCGAAGAAGACGGCCAGCACGCCGTACAGGTAGAAGTCATACCACTCGATGGTGGTTCCGGCGGCCGATGCGCCGATGACGAAGGGAAGCTTGTAGTCGTAGGTGCGGCTCTGCGAGCCGACGGTCTGCGTGGTGGTTGCCACGAATCCTCACCTCCAGGCTGGAAGTTACCGATCGTCGAGGCTCGGCTCGATTGCGCACGTCGCGATCAGCTCATGGCGGCATCCCTCGCCCTGGTGTCGGGGCTCGGGACGTGCAGTCTCCGTGCCCATTCGAAGGCAGGTCTGCGTTCATCTGCGCGGGCCAAGGGCGACGTGAGAATTGCCGTTGAGCGGAGCTAACGGACAAGTAGAGCCTGTTTCGTGGCCGAGAATTGCCCCAGAGCGGTTCGAACATCCAACTTGTGGCCGGAAACTCCGTGAAGTTGGCCGTTAGTTCCGCAGGGTGGTAACTGGCGCAATGGGCGGATGCCTCGCCATGGGTCATAGAATCGATGCCATGACGACCGAAGAGCGCACCGACGTCGCGACGATCGAGAACCTCCTGCGCGAGGAGCGCACCTTCCCGCCACCTCCCGAGTTCGTGGCCAGCGCGTTGCTCACCGATCCCTCGATCTACGAGCGCACCGCCAGCGAAGAGGGTTTCCGCGCCTTCTGGACCGAGGAGGGGAACCGTCTCGCCTGGATCGAGCCGTGGAGCGATCTCTACACGTGGGATGCGCCGTACACGAAGTGGTTCATCGGCGGAAAGCTCAACGTCAGCGTCAACTGCCTCGACCGTCATGTCGCCGCCGGCCTCGGCCAGCGCGTCGCCTACTTCTGGGAGGGCGAGCCCGGCGACACCCGCACGATCACCTATGCCGAGCTGCTCGACGAGGTCTGTCGCTTCACCAATGCCCTGAGACAACTGGGCGTGAAGAAGGGAGACCGGATCGCGATCTACATGCCGATGATCCCCGAGCTGCCGGTCGCGATGCTCGCATGCACCCGCATCGGTGCCGCCCACTCGGTCGTCTTCGGCGGCTTCAGCGCCGATGCCCTCGCCGACCGCATCGATGACGCCGAGTGCACCGTCGTCATCACCGCCGACGGCGGGTATCGCAAGGGCGCGACGGTCGCGCTGAAGGCCAGCGCCGACGAGGCGATCGGGCGGACGTCATCGGTCCAGCACTGCGTCGTCGTCAAGCGCACCGGCGATGACGTCGAATGGGATGCGAGTCGCGATCACTGGTACCACGAGCTCATCGAGGGCCAGCCCACGACCGCCGACCCGGAGCCGATGGACTCCGAGGACCTCCTCTACCTGCTCTACACGAGCGGCACGACGGCGAAGCCGAAGGGGATCATGCACACAACCGGCGGCTACCTCGCCGGGGTCTCGGCCACCCATCGGTACATCTTCGACCTCCACCCGGAGACCGATGTGTACTGGTGCATGGCCGACATCGGCTGGGTGACCGGACACTCGTACATCGTCTACGGGCCGCTGGCGAATGCCACGACCGGGGTGATCTACGAAGGCGCCATCGACTTTCCCGACAAGGACCGATGGGCGCAGATCGCGGCGAAGTACGGCGCCACGATCCTCTACACCGCCCCGACCGCCATCCGCGCGCTGATGAAGTACGGCCACGAGCAGTTCGCCGATGACGACCTCTCCTCGCTGCGCCTGTTGGGATCGGTGGGGGAGCCGATCAACCCCGAGGCGTGGGCGTGGTACTGGAAGTACATCGGCGGCGAGCGCTGCCCGGTCGTCGACACCTGGTGGCAGACCGAGACCGGCATGATCATGATCACGCCGCTGCCGGGCATCACGACGCTGAAGCCGGGGAGCGCCACGTTCGAGTTCCCGGGAGTCGTCGCCGACGTCGTCGACGAGGGCGGTCGTTCCGTGCCCGCTCGGTGGCGGCGGCTATCTCGTCCTCGAGCGTCCGTGGCCGGCGATGCTGCGCGGCATCTATGGCGACCCGCAGCGCTACGAGCAGACCTACTGGTCGCGCTATCCGGGGCGCTACTTCCCCGGCGACGGGTGCAAGCGCGACGAGGAGGGCTACTACTGGCTGCTCGGCCGCGTCGACGACGTGATGAATGTGTCGGGGCATCGGATCTCCACGACCGAGGTCGAGTCGGCGCTCGTTTCGCATCGCTCGGTCGCCGAGGCGGCGGTGGTCGGTCGATCCGACCCGATCACCGGCCAGGCGATCTTCAGCTACGTGATCCTCAGGTCCGGGTTCGACGCGTCCGACGAGCTGGGCGCGGAGCTGCGCGAGCACGTGGCGACGATGATCGGCAAGTTCGCGCGGCCGAAGCAGATCCTGTTCACCCCCGATCTGCCGAAGACGCGATCGGGCAAGATCATGCGCCGCCTGCTGCGCGACATCGCCGAGCAGCGGGACCTGGGCGACGTCACGACGCTGGCCGATGCTGGCGTGGTGAACACGATCCGCGACCAGTCGGGAGCAGGCGAGGAGTAACCCGCACCGCGCCCGGGCTCGGTACTTCTGGGTGATTGTTCGGCCTTCCTAGCATGAGGGTATGTCTCGAACGGCGCGCGGCGTGGTCGCGTTGGTTGCAGCGCTCCTCGCGTTCGCCGCGGCGCTGGCGGTCGCGTCGTTCGTCGCCGCGGTCCAGACGTTTCCCGACCCCTTCGGCGGCGACGGGGTGTTCACCGACATTCGGGCCGGCTCGAAGGGGGATGACATCGGCGATGCGTTCTTCCTGCGCGACGGAGACACGCTCCAGATCGAGATGTTCCTGGACGACGCCAACTTCATCGAGACCCACGTCTGCGTGAGCGGCTCGCCGTTCACCGAGCGCCTCCCTCCCGGGCAATGCCAGTACCAGATGACGGGACCAACGGCCAGTTCGTACGACATCGCCCTGCCACCAACGACCTTCCCGAGTGGAACCGAGCCGTTTACCGACCCGCTCGCTTCCTTCTGCGTTCAGGTGCACGTCAAATACACCACCGAGCTTGCACGGACGTCTGATGGCGGTGGCTCTGCATTTGCCGGCTGGCAGTCCGGTAAACCCTTCTTCGGGAACCTCTGCTTCCCCGATGTTCCCGAGCCCCTGCCGCCGGACGAGGGCACCGCGGTCGTCACTAAGGTCGGCGAGCTGATCGAGGGCGACGTCGTCTTCACCGTGACGGCCACGAACCCGACGGCCGAGATCGCCCCCGACGTCGTCGTGGTGGAGGCTCTGCCGGCGAAGCTGACCCCCTGGACGGTGCCGCCGGAATGCACCCTCGGCGTCGTCGACTTCATTGCCCGCTGCGAGATCGGCGACCTCGCAGGGGGCGCGTCGTTCCCCCTTGTCTTCTCCGCGACGCCGCCGGCCGACGTGTGCGGCAGCTTCAGCAACTATGCGCTCACGACCGTGGGTTCACCGATTGTCCGATCCGCGGACCTCGTGATCGTCGACGTGCCGTGCCCGGATCCGCCTCCGGCTCCCGATCCGCTCATCCTGATGACCAAGGAGCCATCGTCGACCACGATCACGGCACCCGGCACGGTCTCGTACTTCGTAACCTTCGAGAATGCCGGGCCGGGGACGGCGACGAACGTGAGCTTCACCGATGAGCTCTCGCCCGATTTCGAATGGAGCCTCGGCTCGGGTTCGAATGTGTGCTCAATCGATGGCACGACGCTGACCTGCTTCGCGGAAACGGTTCCGGACGGCGTATTCGAGGTTCTCGAGATCATCGCGACCGTCGACGGCACGAGCTGCGGCAGCTTCGACAACACCGGGACTGTGACGTTCGAGGGCGGCGGGGAACCCGGGTCGGTGACGGCCACCGCCCCGACGGTCGAGGTCACGGGCTGTCCGGCCCCAGCGCCGACGCCCACCGCGGACGAAGGAGCTGGCGGTGGGGGTGCCGGTGGCGGCGAAGGTGGGCTGCCCGACACCTCCACGGATGCGCCGCAGCCGATCGGGCTGATCGCCGTGACGGCCGCGTTCGCCGTCGCCGCATCGGTCCTCACGCTGCGCTTCCGGCGCAAGGCCTGAGAAGAGCGCGTCTCGGGAACTGACATCGGTCCGCGCTACCATCGAGGTCCGACACAAGCCAGGAAGGATCCGATGACGAAGTTCACCGACGCGCTCAACGCGCAGCTCGCCCAGGAGTTCGCTGCGAGCCAGCAGTACATCGCGATCGCGGTCTTCTACGACGGCCAGACACTGCCGCAGCTGGCGACGCACTTCTACCGCCAGGCGGTCGAGGAGCGCAACCACGCGATGATCATCGTGCAGTACCTCCTCGACGCCCAGAAGGAGGTGACGATCCCGGCGGTCGCCGCGCCGCGCACCACGTTCGGCGACCACCTCGAGCCGGTCCAGCTGGCACTCGACCAGGAGCGGGCCGTGACCGAGCAGATCGAACAGCTGGCACAGATGGCCCGGGCCGAGGGCGACCTCGTCGGCGAGCAGTTCCTTGCCTGGTTCCTCAAGGAGCAGCTCGAGGAGATGAGCTCGATGGCCGACCTCCACACGACCGTCGAGCGCGCGTTGGCGTCGAGCATCCTGCTGGCCGAGGACTACCTGTCGCGCGAGCCGATCGGCGACCACGGCGTCGACCGGGCGGCACCACCGGCGGCGGGTGGGGCGCTCTAGAATCGGCCAATGGCGCACGCAGCGGGCAGCGCGGAGCCGAGTGGCGCCGCTTCGGAGTACCTCATGACGATCCGCTACATGCACGCCGAGGGGCAGCCGGTCATCGCCGCGCGCCTCGCCGAGCGCCTCGGCGTCAGCGCCGCAACGGTGTCCGAGATGGTCACCCGCCTCGTCCGCGAGGGGCTGCTCAGCGTCGACGCCGACAGCCGCCAGCTGAACCTCACCGATCGCGGCCGCGAGGCGGCCGAGCGCACGTTTCGCCGCCACGCGCTGTCGGAATGGCTCCTCACCGAGGTCATCGGTCTTGGCTGGGCCGAGGCGGATGAGGAGGCCCACCACCTCCAGCACGCGCTCAGCGACCGGGTCACCGATCGGGTGGACGAACTGCTCGGGCGTCCACCCACCTGCCCGCACGGCAACCCGATCCCGCGCGACGGCCACACCCCGGACCGACCGGCAGGCGGCCGGATGTCCGAGGCGCCGAGCGGCGGCACGATCACCATCCTGCGTGTCACCGAGGAGGCCGAGGAGGACGCCCGGCTGCTGACGTTCCTCCAGGAGAACGGCGTGCGGCCCGGCCATGTCTTCGATGTTGTCGACGTGGCCGAGCACATCGGCACGATGACCCTCCGTCGGTCCGACGGTGGACCGATGGACGGGCACGAGGTCACCATCGGTCTCGTGGCTGCCGCGAAGCTGCGCGTGCTCGACGGGCGCGCCGACCCGTCGCTGTTCCATCGCGTCCCCGAGCGTGCCCGGCTGGCTGCTGCCGGCTGAGGCCGTCTGCTAGCATCGGCCGGCATGGTTCGAGACCGAAGCCGCCGCATCGTGATCGCCGCCATCGCGACCGTGCTGTGGCTCGCCTACATGATGGTCGGCCTGCCCATCCTCAACGCGGTCTACCCGACCGTCGGTGGGGAGGGGCCTGAGGGGACCGCTGCCTTCTTCGGCCTGGTCGCGGGGGTGATCACCGTCGGCATCTTCATGTGGGCCGCCTCCGACTAGGCGCGCTGGCGACCGCATCGCCGACCGGCCGGTCGCTTGAGGGGCGTCCGCCCTGTCATCGGTTATATCGAAAGTGATATAAGCGCTGACAAGTCGCCGGACGGTCGAACAGCGGACCTCCCGAGCCTTCGGAAGACCCGCTTCCCCACGTTCGCTATCATTCCCGCGTGAGCCGAATACCCGCCGGGGCGCCCGCGTGAGCGGTCCTTGGGATCGGCCACCATCCTCGAATCCGGACGACCGCGACTGGCCCGCCGAGGACCTCGAGCCCCGCTCGCCCGCGGATCCACCCGTGGAACCCTGGTCCGCCGACGATCCGTGGCAGGAACGTCGGGATCCGTCGCCGGGCTGGGATGAGTGGCCGCCGCAAGCCCCTCCCACAGACGAACACGTCGTCGACGAGCCAGCGCCGCCCGCAAGTGACCCTTGGGCGGAGTCGTGGGCCGATGACGTCCCGGGGATCCCGACGTCCCCGCCCCCGGGGCCCGGTCGCGACACGGATCGACCGACCGATGAGGTCGCCGAGCCTCCAGCCGCACCCTCAGTCGAGCCGCCGGCCTTCGAGCCGGAGCCGATTCCGGCGTCCGAACCCGAGCCCCAGCCCTTCGCCGAGGCAGAGCGCACCGAGGCACCCCGGATCGAGCCGTGGTCGCCAGACGCCGATCCGTGGGGCGCCGCCTGGGCGATGCCGCCGGCGGTAGAAGAGCCGATCACCGAAGCAGAGCCGATCGTCGAGGCGGACGCCGAGCCCGTTGCCGAGGCGGAGCCAGAGCCGATTGTTGAAGAGGCACCGATCGCCGAGGCGGAGCCCGAGCCGACTGCAGAAGAGGCACCGATCGCGGAGGCGCAACCGGAGCCGATCGCCGCAGCGCCGCTCAGCGAGGCCTTGCCGGTCGCGGATGCCTCCGATTCACAGGCCGGCGAGGAGTGGCGCGAGCTCGAGCCCGACCCGGAGCCTGCCCTGTGGAGCGGGCCTGCGGAGCCATCGGCGATCGACTCAAACGGCGATCAGCCGTCCACGGAGGGCCAGGCGGCCTGGGGCGCGTGGGATGCCGACATCGAGCGAGCACCGGATGCGACCGTCCCTCCGCCGATCTGGACCGCCGATGAGGAGCCGGCGGCCGACGCCGCAGGCCTCTTCCCGGAGCCAGAGACCGACACGACGTGGGAGGCCGACCTGTGGGCTGAGCCTGAGGCTGACGCCGAGCCGCAGCCGGAGCCGAGCATCGCCGCAGCCCCAGCCGTCACCGAACCAGAGCCAGGCGCCGAGGTGGAGGCCGAGGCCGAGGCACAACCGAGCGAGGAGGCGGACGCATCGGTCGCGCCCGAAGTCGCCGCGGCAGCGGCGCTCGCCGCGTCGCGCCTGACCGACGAATCACCGCCGGTAACGCCGTGGCCGGAGCGCACCGACCAGACCGAGGTGCTGCCGACGACCTGGGCACCCGCGCCGCCCTCCCCGCGCGAAGGAGACGGCATCGAGCCGCGCACCGGCGAGGTCAAGACGACCCTCGGGCGCGCTGAGCCAGAGTTCGACGACGAGCTCGCGGAGGAGGAGCCGACGACTGCCGAGCAGGCCGTGCCGTGGCTGATCGGCGTGATCCTGCTGCTGGCGGGCATGGTGATCGTGCTCCTTGCGCTCATCTTCGCCGGCGACGCGTCGCTCGGCGGTGGTGCCGCCGCGACCCCGTCGCCGACGGCGGGCGCGCTCCTTCCGGGCGGCTCGGGCGAACCGAGCGATGCGCCCAGCTCGACGCCGAGGGAGAGCGCCGCACCGTCGACGAGCGCATCGGCGGCGCCGTCGGGATCGGCGGCTCCGGTGCCGCAGTACGGCGACCTCGAGATGGTGTACCAGGGCCGATCGGCTGCGCTGGCGCCGATCTACCTGCTCCGCCGCGACTTCTCCGCCGAGGCCGACCCCGAGGTGCTGGCCCAGGACCCCGACCTCAACGTTCAGCGATTCGCGTGGTCGGCCGACGGCACCACTGGTGCCTTCCTCTACGCGGATTTGCTGATGGGGATCGATCCCGGTGTCGACGTCCACGCGCTGTCCGATGGCATCAGCGCGATCACCTTCGGCAACGACGCAACCACGGTGTACGCCGTGCGCGTGACGGCCGATGGCGGCACCGACGTCGCCAGCATCGTCGCCGTCGACCGGATCACCGACGCGGAGCAGGAACTCGACCGGGTCAGCTACCGGCGACCCGTCGTCGGCGAGGAGGCCCCCCTGGCGGAGGCCCAGTTCAGCGATGACGGCGGTGCGGTCCGCCTCTACTGGATGCACGACGACACGCTGTGCCTCTGGATCCTCGGCGCGGGGACTTGGACGATCGACCCGGCCGAGGGCAACGCCACGGAGGCCGATCAGGATGCGCTGCCGGTCCTCTGGGCCCCGGAGGGCGAGCGGCGCATCGAACTGGCCGTGGACGGCAACGTAACGGCGATCCGCATGGTCGACCGCTCGGGAGACAGGCTCGCGTCGGCACGGGTCCCCGGCCGTGTGAGCCACGTGCGCTGGTCGCCTCGCGGCGACCAGATCGTGTTCACGCTCGGCCGATCGACGTCCGGCGGCGGCGTCCTCCAGGACCTCTACATGTGGAACCTCGGCGAGGGCGAGGACCCGGCACCGATGCGGATCACGAACACCGGGGCCGCCTTCGGCGCCGAGTGGCTCGGCAGCCAGAATCGCTGGGAGGAGGGCTGAAGCCGATGCCGCTTCCACCGGTGGTCAATCCGATCGGCGTCGAGCTCGACGAGACGGCACGCCGGATGCGCATCCGCTGGGATGACGGCCATCTCGGTGAGTGGTCGTGGACCGCGCTCCGCCGAGCCTGCCCCTGCGCACTGTGCTCGGGCGAGGGGACGCTGGCGGGCGTCGTCACGCTCGAGACCGTCTTCGACGAGCGGCAGACGACGATGAACGAGGTGCGCTGGATCGGCCGTTACGCGCTTGCCCCGATCTGGGCCGACGGGCACGATACCGGCCTCTTCACCTACACCAAGCTGCGCGACATCTGCGAGTGCGCCGAGCACGCCGGGAGCGCGGACCGATGAATTCTGGCCCGGACTTCCGCCACGGCTTCACCCTCGCGCTCGGCGGGGGCGGCGGCCGCGGCTGGGCGCACGTTGGCGTGGCAAGGGCGCTGGACGCGTTCGACCTTACGCCGGCGAGAATCGTCGGCACGAGCATGGGCGCGGTCATCGCCGCCGGCCTCGCCGCGGGCCGCACCCCGGACGAGATCGAGGAGCGCGCTCGCAACCTGTCGCTCTATCGCCACGTCCGCCGTGGACGGCTGTCGCTGTTCGATCCGCGACCGCTGCTCGACCGCCTCGCCGTCGACCTCGGCGATCCGAACATCGAGGACCTGGCGATCCCGCTCGGCATCACGACCTTCGATCTGGTCAGCGGCCAGCCACGGTTGATCACCTCGGGCCGCCTCGTCGACGCGCTCGAGAAGAGCATCGCCGTGCCGCTCTTCTTCCCGCCCCGGCGCAACGCCGAGGGCATCTGGTGCGACGCCGGGCCATGGGAGGGCGTGCCAGTCACCCTCGCGCGTGCGTGGGCTCCCGAGGACCCGGTCATCGGCGTCCTCGTCGACATCCCCAAGCCCGCGTTCCTTGCCAGGCCCCTCAGTGCGGCGTTCCTTCGCGCCACCTCGTCCCGGCTCGGGACGGCGACCGCGGCGGAGCGCCTGACCGCGCGGCGCTACCTCGGCCTGCTGACTGCGCGCTGGGCCGATCCGGTCGTCGTCCAGGCGCCAGACCTGCTCATCGCGCCGCGCCTCGGATTCACGAACGCGCTCCAGTTCGGCCGGGTCGTGCCGGTCGCGGCCATCGGCGAGCGCGACGCCAGGTTGGCGCTGGCCGGCATCGGTCTCTCGGAAGCCTCCAGCCATGCCGCCTGAGTCCGGCGGCGTCCTCCTCGTCCACGCCCATCCCGACGACGAATGCGTCGCCACCGGTGGCTCGATCGCCCGCATGGTCGCCGAGGGCATCCGGATCGACCTCGTCACCTGCACCGATGGCGCCGAGGGCGAGGTCCACGATCCTTCCCTCGACCCTGACGAGGCTCGGCCCCGCCTGGCCGCCATCCGCGCCACGGAGCTCGCGTGCTCGCTCGACGCGCTCGGTGGCGGCGCGATCCGCCATCACCTGCTCGGCTACCGAGACTCCGGGATGATCGGCACCGATGCCAACGAGCATCCCGACTCGTTCTGGAAGGCCGATCTGGCCGTTGCGACGGGCCGCCTGGTCGAGATCGTGCGCGCCGCGCGCCCGGCGGCGATCGTGAGCTACGACGAGAACGGCAACTACGGCCATCCGGATCACATCAACGCCGCGCGGATCGCGCGCGACGCGTATCAGTCGCTTACCGGCGGCCCGGGCGCGGTGTCGCGCTTCTACGAGATCGCGTTCGCGCGCGAGGGCTGGGCAGAGCTGATCGGTGCGATGACCGAGCGCGGCATCCCGTTCCCGTGGGGCGGTGACGAGGCGGAGGCTGCCGCTGCCGGCGAAGCCTCCGAGGCCGGGGAGGGGCCGGACCCTGACGACTTCGGCCGCCCCGACGCGGAGGTCACCACCCGCGTCGACGTGCGCGCCTTCATCGAGCAGAAGCGCCGCAGCATGGACTGCCATCGCACGCAGCGCCAGGACATGGGCTGGCTGCTCGACCTTCCGGAGGACCTGTGGGAGATGGCGCTCGGCACCGAGACCTACGTCCTCCGCTGGCTCGACGGTCGCGATGTGCCGTCCACCCACCGCGAGGAGTGGCTCCTTGGGTGACCGTCGCGTGCGCGGCGTCAGAGCCGGTGAGCGACCGTTATCGCGAACGAGGAGCGGCTGACGCACCGGCCAGGCGCTGTTGCAGCCGCCGAGCGGCCACAACAGCCCGCGACAGGCGACAGACGGACGCTTCGTTCGCGTTAGTCGCCGCTCAGCGACCGGCACCACCTTGTCACGGCAGTGACGACCGCCAGAACACGATCCCGTTGCCTCCAGGATCGCGCCGCGCGCGGATTGCGGCGAGCACCGCACGCGCCGGGAGTGGGAACACGTCGGTGAGCTGCTCGCCGGCCTCGCGCACCGCACGACGATTCTCGGCCGTATCGCGCAAGACGAGGACCAGGCTCCCGACCCCCGCGTCCCGCTGCTTGACGAGGAGCGGTCGCACCTGCCCTTGCGCGTCCCTGAACCGCGAGACGAACTCGTGCGCGACGCGCACCTGCCCTAACCGGAGGACGAGGTCGAAGGCACGGAGATCGCCGGTGATCGGGAGAGGCTCCTCGATCCGACACTCCCAGCCGTTGGTGGCCGCGAATGCCCGATACGAGCCGATGGTGCCGAGCTGCGTCGCGTCACGCAGCCTCGGGCCGCCGACGAAGAGGCGGCCGCTGAATCGAAGTCCCACGATCGCAGCGAGGCACGCGATCTCTTCGAGCGTTACCGATCGACGAGCGCCACGCTCGATCCGTCCGACGCGCGACGCCGACCATCCAAGCGCTCGAGCAGCGGCGGCCTGTGAGACACCACCGCTTCGGCGCGCATTGGCGAGTGCGCGGCCGAGCTCGCCGACGGCCGCACGCGCACGGCCCCGCGCTTCGTCGACCGCTCTGATCCGCACCGGCATCGGCCCAGAGTGAGCCGCTGCCCCTTACCGGCCGATTACTCGCCGATATGTCAGCTCGCGCAGGACTCCTTCTCTGAGCGAACGTTATTGCGAACGAAAGCGGACGCGGCCCTGTCCTGCGTCGCGTTCGAGCCGCTGACCGACGCAAACCGCCAGCGGGATCGGCTCGGAAGGACCTTCGTTCGCGATAACCGTCGCTGAGCGACCGACGAAGGTTCGCCGATGAGCCGCTGGCGCTACCATCACTGGCCAATGGCCACTCGCACGCTCGACCTCACCGACGACCTCATCGGCTACGTTCGTCGCCTCGGCGTCCGCGAGCACCCAGCCCTCGCGAGACTCCGCGAGCGGACCGCCCCCATGCCGATGAGCCAGATGCAGATCGGCTCCGAGCAGGGCGCATTCATGGGGCTGCTCGTGAAGCTCATCGGTGCGAAGCGCATCCTCGAGATCGGCACCTTCACCGGCTACTCGTCGACGGCGATGGCGCTGGCACTGGCTGATGACGGGCGGATCATGTGCCTCGACGTCAGCCGCGAATGGACCGATGTCGCCCGCGAGGCCTGGGCCGATGCCGGCGTCGCCGACAAGGTCGATCTGCGCCTGGCGCCGGCGACCGAGACGCTGCCGACCCTCGACGACGACAGCTTCGACATGGCGTTCATCGACGCCGACAAGCCCGGCTACGACACCTACTACGAGGAAACCCTGCGCGTCGTGCGGTCGGGCGGGCTGATCCTCATCGACAACGTCCTCTGGAGCGGCGAGGTCGCGGATCCGAGCAACAACGACGAGAACACGACGATCATGCGCGCACTCAACGAGAAGGTCGCCGCCGACGAGCGTGTCGACCACGTCCTGCTGCCGATCGGTGACGGACTGACGCTCGCCCGCGTTCGTTGACAGCCGTGATCTAATGGTCTGCGGATGCAGACCATACCGCGAAAACGAACCGCCGCCGACTGCGCAGACACGCGTGCGTGATCACCTGACGATCCGGGGCAAGGAGCAGCTCCACGCCATCGGTGACCCGACGCGCTGGCGCATCCTCGGACGCCTGCTCGTCGGCCCGGCCAGTATCCAGGAGCTGGCGCAGGCGCTTGGCGCGGCGAAGGGCACGATCGGTCACCACGTGCGCGTGCTCGAAGGCGCCGGGCTGATCCGCGTGGCCGAGACCAAGCGCGTGCGCGGGGTCACCGAGAAGCGGTACCTCCGCGTCGCGCGCCAGTTCCGGCTGCCCGAGACCGAGGAGGAGGGCGCCAGCGCGGAGACCGCCTACCTTCCGGTCCGCGCCGCGCTCGCGGAGGCGCGACCGACCCTGGGGAAGGCGGATCCGTCGATGTCGCTCGTCGTGCGCGCGCGGATGCCGGCGGCCCGGGCGAAGCGGTTCGCCGACCTCATCAACCAGATCGCGACCGAGTTCGCCGACGGCGCACCGGGCACAGGGGAGACGTTCGGCTTCGTCGGCGCGATCTACACGCCCGACTGGGCCGACGAGGGCGAAGCGCGTTGACGATCGAGCGAACCCCCGGCGCCGAGCCGCCGCCATCTGAGCTCGCCGCGACGACACCGCATCGGCCGAGCCTCTGGCGCCAGGGCGACTTCATGAAGCTCTGGACCGGCCAGACGATCAGCCAGTTCGGCGACGAGATCACGCTGCTCGGGATTCCGCTGCTGGCCATCGGGATCCTCGGTGCCGGCCCGCTCGAGATGGGCATCCTGGGCGTCGTCCGCTTCCTGCCCTGGATCTTCTTCACGCTGCCGGCCGGCGTGTGGGTCGATCGCATGCGGCGGCGGCCGATCCTCATCGGCGCCGACCTCGCTCGCGCCGCGCTGCTCGCGTCCATCCCGATCGCGTTCGTCGGCGGGTTCCTCACGCTCATCCAGGTCTACATCGTCGCCTTCATTGCCGGCACGCTCGAGGTCTTCTTCGACGTCGCCTACCAGTCGTACCTGCCGAGCATCGTGGAGCGCGACGAGCTGGTCGAGGGCAACTCGAAGCTCGAGCTGTCGCGCGCCGGATCGCAGGTCGCCGGCCCGACTGTCGCGGGCTTCCTCATCCAGGCCATCAGCGCGCCGTTCGCCATCGCCTTCGACGCGCTGAGCTACCTCGGCGCCGCGCTGTTCGTCGGTCTCATCCGGCGGCCAGGAAGTCGGGCCCCGAGCCGCACGATCCGGCCGAGGGGAAGCGGCCGAGCATGTGGCAGGAGGCCCGGGCCGGCGTCGGGTACGTCGTCTCCAATCGGTACCTGCGGAGCATCGCCGCCACCACCGGCACCGCCAACCTGTTCAGCAACATCAGCGGCGCGGTGCTGATCCTCTACCTCGTCGACGAGGACGCGCTCAACCTGAGCCGGGCACGATCGGCATCATCTTCGCCCTCGGCAACCTCGGGGTGATCCTCGGCGCGCTGACCGGTGGAAGTCTGGCGAAGGCGCATTGGCATCGGGCCGACGATCATCGCTCAGCGCCGCGTTGGCCGGGATCGCGTCCTTCGCCGTCCCGCTCGCACCGCAGGACGACCCGTTCTGGGTCCTCGTCGATCGGTGGCCTCTTCGTCGGCTTCGGCGTCGTGGTCTACAACGTCAACCAGGTGGGCCTCCGCCAGGCGATCACGCCCGACCGTATGCTTGGCCGCATGAACGCCACGATGCGGCTCATCGTGTGGGGCACGATCCCGATCGGCGCGCTGATCGGCGGCATCCTCGGCACCGTCTTCGGCCTGTACCCGGTGCTGTGGGTGGCGGCGGTTGGCGAGAGCCTCGCCTTTCTCCCCGTCCTCTTCTCGCCCGTGCGAGGGCTGCGCGAGATCCCGGCCCAGGCCGAATGACGCTCTCCGCACCGATGCGCTGCTCGGCGCTCGCCGAGCAGCTCGGCGAGCCCCTGGCCGGCACGGTCGACCAGCGCCGGCGCTGGCTGCTGCTCGAAGACCGATCGGCATGGGGGACCGATGCGGTCGCCGACCGGTTCGGCGCCGACGCCGCCGCGACGGCGAAGCGCCTCGGCATGCGGCTCCTCCTCGTGCGTCGCCGCGAGGGCGACCCGTCGCACGACACCGTGCGGCGCGCGATCCTCGTCGACACGGAGAGCGCGGCGATGGCCGTACGGACGTCCGCGGTCCCGGCGACCTCGACGTCGAGGCGGTGGCCGACATGCAGCTCGAGGACTTCGGCGCGCTCATGACCGATCCGATCCTGCTCGTCTGCACGAACGGCCGGCGCGACGCCTGCTGCGCGCTGCGCGGGCGGGCGCTCACCGTCGCCCTCGCCGACGAGCACGCGGAGCGCGTCTGGGAGTGCACCCACCTCGGCGGCCATCGCCTCTCCGCGAACCTCGTGTGCCTGCCGCACGGCATCGTCTACGGCCGCGTCGCGCCGGACGAAGGTCCGCGGCTCGCCTCCGCCTACCTCGCCGGCGAGCTCGATCCGGAGCACCTGCGTGGCCGGTCGCCCTGGCCGGCCCCGGCCCAGGTCGCCGAGGTGGAGCTGCGGCGGCGCCTCGGGCTGACCGGGCTGGACGACCTGCGCCTCGTCTCGGCTTCGGTGGACGGTGAGCGGGCGTCTGTCGCGATGGCGGGGCCGAACGGGGCGGAGCATCGGCTCGAGCTCCGCGCCGAGCAGCTCGATCCGCCACGGCCGATCAGCTGCCGCGCCGACGACGTCGAGTCGCCGCTCCACTGGGCCGTCGTCGAGCGGTGACCGACGCGGCGCTGCTCGTCGAGGCGGCCGAGCGCTTCGGCACGCCGCTGTACGTCACCGACCTCGACCTCGCCGCGTCGCGCGCGCGAGCCTGGCGCGAGGCACTCCCCGGCGCGCTCGTCGCGTACGCAGTCAAGGCGAATCCGGACCCCGCCCTCCTGCGGCGCCTGGCGGCGGAGGGCATCGGCTTCGAGGTCGTCGGGCCGGTCGAGCTGGCGCTGTCCATTCGCGCCGGCGCCGATCCTCAGCGGATCGTCGTCAACGGCGTCGGCCAGACCGATGCCGATCTCGCCGCGGCGCTCGCCACTGGCGCCCTCGTCAACGCCGAGTCGCTCGGGGCTCTCGATGCGCTGCTGGCCGCCGGCGACGGGCGGATCGGCATCCGAGTCAACCCGGCCATCGCGGCCGACACCCATCCCCACCTGGCGACCGGGGCGGCGAGCTCGAAGTTCGGGATCGCGCTCGACGAGCTGCCCGCGGTTCGCCGCGTTTTGGACGCGGCGGGTCGCCCGCTGACATCCGTCGGGGCGCACATCGGTTCTGACCTCCGCGACATCGAGCCGTTTGCCCGGCTGGCGGAGCTGCTGGCCAACTGTTCAAGAGACTTGAACACCTCTGCGGTCGACCTCGGCGGCGGCTTCACCGGCGCACCAGCCGACTTCGCTGCGGCCATCCGCCCGCATCTGCCCGATCCGGCGCGGCGTCATCGTCGAGCCCGGCCGGGGCATCGTCGCCGGCGCGGGCTGGCTGGTCACGCGCGTCGTCCGCATTCAGGCCCGCGGCCACCTCGTCGCCGACGCCGGCATGACCGAGCTCATCCGACCGATGCTCTACGGCGCGCGCCATCCCGTATCGGGACTGGAGGCCGGCAGCGCCGATGGCGAGCGGACCTGGACGCTGTCGGGGCCGATCTGCGAGGCGGGCGACATCCTCGCGGAGAACCTGACGCTGGAAGTCGGGGAGGGAGCGCTGCTCGCGATCGGTGAGGTCGGTGCGTACGGGCTGGCGATGGCATCGGGCTACAACGGCCGGCTGCTGCCCGCGCAGGCCGTGGTCGAGAACGGCGCGGTCCGCCTCAGCCGCCGCCGCCAGACGCTCGAGGAGGTCGTCGCCCGCGACGTTTGACGCTGGGTCGACCGTGCTAGGGTCCCGCCGATGTCCGCGAGACCCCGAGCCCACCTGCTGCCGGTCCTCGCCATCGTCGCCGGTTGCACGTTCGGCGCTCCGCCGGAGTCGGCCCAGCCTGAGATCACCCCGCGCCCGACCCCGGCGCCCACGCCGCGACCCTCGCAGCCGGCCGAAGCGTCGTCTGAGCCTACGCCCTCGCCGACTCCCCAGCCGACGCCCGACCCCGCGCTGCTGGAGCTCGAGGCGGTCAGCTGCCACGGCGGCGTGGTGCTCGACTGGTCGCCGACGACGAACCCGGAGTTCCACCACTACACCGCGCTGCGCAGCCCCGAGCGCGAGATCGCGCCCAACTATCCGCCCGAGGCGCCGGCGGTCGACTGGGGTGACACCTACACCACCGATCGGTTCGTGACCTCGGCCGTCGATGCCAGCATCTTCCCCTCTGAGACGCGATGGCACTACCGCGTGATGGCGTACAACGCCCGCAACCGGGTCGTTGCCGCCTCTCCGGTGCGCGGCGCGCGCCTGCGCGAGCCGACGGGCCTCGGGCAGCTGGAGGTCGGCGCCGGTCCGGACGGCGTGACCCGGCTCAGCTGGCGCACGTACGGCGGCGAAGACCGCTGCTTCAGCGCCTACCGCATCCTCGCCGGCAGCGGCGGCGCGGCGCTCGACACGCTGGCGATCGTCTCCGACCAGTCGACCGGCAGCCTCGAGACCGATGCGCTCCGCTCCGGCACGACGTACCAGCTCGAAGTCCAGGCGGTGCGCACGACCACCCTGGGAAGCTTCGTTCTCGGCGAGACCGATACGGTCAGCTTCACCGTTCCCTGACGGGCAGCATCACGCCTGCTCGGGCGCGGAAAGGATCAGCGACAGCGCGGCGGCGGCGAGCACAACACCCGCGGCGACCACGTACGGGTGAACGGCTGGTCTTTTTGTCAAGGGGGGATCTGGCATGAGACGTGCGGCAATGACGCGCACACGATCCGCACTGGTACACAGCACCGATGCAGACCACGAACATCACGCCCCCGGAAGTCGGCACCCTCGTCTTCGGCAGCGACGGCGAGGAGATCGGTGAGGTCACCGAGGTGCAGTCGGGCTACATGAAGCTGAAGAAGGGGATCCTCTTCCGTAAGGAGGTCTACATCCCCCTGACAGCGATCACCGGCACCGCGCTCGGCGGCGACGGCGTCACCATCAACCTGACCAAGGAAGAGATCGAGAACGGCGACTGGTCGTCGCCGCCCGCCACGGGCGAGGAGACCACGCCGGATTCGGACGTCACGGACCGTCCGTAGCCCTGCCGCGCGCTCCCTGCCGGCCGGTCCGTTCGCGGACGGTCGGCCGTTCCGTGCGCTGGTGCCAACACGCCTAGGCGCTGGGAGTGCTATGCCCGCCCGGCGGGCGTATCGGCCATTGACTGACCGAATTCCCACCCCTTGGGAGCCCTGGCGACCGACATCGGCTGGTTCGGCGTCCTGGCGGCTCGCTGCACGGGATTCCGGCCAATGAGTGGCCGATACTCCCGCCACCCGGTAATCGCTCGTGAGCCTCCGGTAACCGGATCCGGCGACCCGCGGCACGATACAGGACCGGGCACGATGCAGGACCAGGCTCGAGCCGCTCCGCGCGTCGCGCGAAGCGTTCCCCCATCTCGAGCCGGGTCCCCGCGACACCAGCCGCACAAGGGCACTGCACGTTGATGTCGATGGCTCGCAAAGGCACGCGGCGTGCCAGTTCGCTCAGCCGCCGGGCAACGTCGTCGCGCCGGGCCGCGCCGCGCGCGACGCCTCCGTTACAGGAGCGCCGCCCGCCGAAGTTGCCACCCATCGGAACTAACGGCCAACTTCGCGCCTCAACCTCGCCGCCTGTCCCGATCCCTGGCAACCAGCGATCAAGTTGAGGCTCGCTCCACCTCCAACCTCTCCGTTAGTTCCGCTCCGCGGTAACCGACAGGTAAGGGGACGGTAAGGACGACAGCTGCACGATCTCGCGATGGCCAACCGAACCCGCGCCCAATACGAATCGACACGCCTTGCGAGGTGGATCCTCTTCGACGTCGGTCGCGAGCTGCGGCTCGCCCGCATCAGCGCCGGAATGCGCCAGGCCGATGTCGCTGCCAGGTCCGGCACCTCGAAGTCGCACGTCTGCCGCGTGGAGCACGCGCGCCTCGTCTCGTTGAGCGTCGCGGCAATCTCGCGCCATGCCGCGTCGGTTGGGCTGAAGCCACGGTGAAGCTCTATCCGGTCGGGCGCCGGCTCCTTGATGGTCCTCAGCTCGACCTGCTCAAGCGATTGCATGCGCGGATCCATCCGGCCTGGCAGTGGGAGACCGAGGTCCCCATTCCGCTCCCCGGCGACCTCCGCTCGGCTGACTGCCGCTTGACCCTCCCCGGATGCATCATCCTCGTCGAGGCCTATACCCGGCTGTCCGATTGGCAGGCGCAGTCCGCATCGGCTGCGCGCAAGAAGCGCGACCTCGACGTCAACCGTCTGATCCTGTTGCTCGCCGCGACCCATGCGAACCGCCGAGCGGTCGCAGAGGCGGTCCCGGTGGCCTCTGGTTCGTTCCCGCTGATGACGAAAGCAACGATGCGAGCACTCGCCGAGGGAAGGGACCCGGGCGCCGACGGCATCGTGTTCCTCTAGAACCTGCGACGGAGTTGCGTCCCAGCGGAACTAACGGCCAACGTGGGTCGACGTCGGGTCCGAACTTGCCCTCCGGAACCGATATGGGGCAACCGCCGGCCACGTTCGGGCCTCAACGTCGCCCTTAGCTCCGCTGGAGCGCAACTTTCGACGACGAGGCACCATCACTAGCCCCTTTGGCGGGCTACCTCGGGACGATCGGGAGGTCCCGGAGCGCTCCCCTCGGCCCTACCGTTTGGGGTCTGAGTACGAACGACCACGCCGGTGCGACGCGTCGCACCTCAAATCGCTGGTACCGACGGCCGGCCTTCCGGGGCGGGCCGGCGTGGCTGACGCTGCTCGCCCTCCTGTTCGGGGCCGTGCTTGTCGTCGGCTACTTCTGGCTCCCGACGACCGAGCTCCAGGACTTCGCGTACCAGGTGCCCGAGATGGTCGCGGCCGTGGCCGTGCTCGCCGGCGTCGCGATCCACCGGCCGCACAATCACTGGCCGTGGCTGCTCCTCGCCGCTGGACTCACGCTCACCGCCATCGGCGACTGGACGTGGATCGTGCTCGATCGGGTGTATGGCCTCGAGCCGTTCCCATCGGTCGCTGACCTCTTCTACCTCAGTGGGATGGGCCTCACCGTCGCCGCGGTGGTGTGGATGGTTCGCGGTCGCATCCCGGGCGGGGATCGGGCCGGTGTGCTCGACGGACTGATCGTGGCGGTCGGGGTCGGCCTCGTGAGCTGGACCTTCCTGATGGCGCCGATCGCCGCCGATCCCAACGCGGCGATCGGCGAGATCGCGGTCGCGCTTGCCTACCCGATGCTCGACATCCTGATGCTAGGCGTCCTCGTCCGCGTGGTTCTGTCTCCCGGCCGGCGTGACGTGTCGCTGACGCTCATCATCGGTGCGCTCGCGGCGTACCTCGCCTCGGACTTTCCGTATGCGGTCATGACGATGAGCGACGCGTACGTCACCGGGCACGTCGTCGACGCGGGCTGGCTGATCGGTGCGGTGCTGTGGGGAACGGCGGCGCTCGACCCGTCGATGACCCGTGTCGCGGAACCGGTCGAGGTGACCGATGTGAGGCTGTCGGGCTGGCGAATCGCGTTGCTGGCGGTCGCCTCGTTGATGGCGCCGGCCGTACTCGTCATCGAGTGGATGTCCGGCAGCGCGATCCACGTGCCGCTTATCGCCGCCGGCAGCGTCGTGCTGTTCCTGCTCGTCATCGCCCGACTGGCGGGCGTTCTCACGGACCTGCGCTCGACGCTTCGACAGCGGCAGCACCTCGAGGAGGCGCTCGCGCATCGAGCGCTGCACGATCCGCTCACCGGGCTGGCAAACCGATCGCTCTTCTCGTCACGGCTGGAGCATGCGCTGGCCCAGCGCGACGAGCGCGTCGCGGCCCTCTTCCTGGACCTCGACGACTTCAAGACCATCAATGACAACCATGGCCACCAGGCGGGTGACGAGATGCTTGTCGCGGTCGCCGAGGCGCTGAGCCGCAGCGTCCGCGCCGGAGACACGGTCGCGCGGCTCGGCGGGGACGAGTTCGCGATCCTGGTCGAGCGGGACGCGACCGAGGGCGATGCGCGTGCCCTGGCCGAGCGGTTGCTCGAGACCGTCCGAACGCCCGTGAGGATCGCCGGCCAGGACCGGTCGACGAGCGCCAGCATCGGCATCAGCCTTGGCACCAGCGGCGTGGACACCGGCGAGATGCTCATGCGCGAGGCCGATATCGCCATGTACGTCGCCAAGGGCGAGGGCAAGGGCGGGCTCTCGGTCTTCGACCCCCGCCGGCACGCCCCGGTCGTGCGGAGCATCGGCCTGCGCGAGGACCTGGAACCGGCGATCCCGCAGCAGCAGTTCGAGCTCCACTATCAGCCGATCGTCGACGTCGACACCGGCGACCTGGCGGGCGTCGAAGCGCTCGTTCGCTGGCGCCATCCCGAGCGGGGCCTCCTTTCGCCGGACGAGTTCATCCCCGTCGCCGAGTCGACCGGATCGATCGTCGCCCTCGGCCGATGGATCCTGGAGGAGGCGTGCCGCCAGGCCGTCGCGTGGTCACGGGTTGGCCAGCCACTGGCCGACGGGCGGTTCATGAGCGTCAACCTGTCGACCGTCCAGCTCACCCATCCGGGGTTCGTCGCGTTCGCGGCCGACACGGTCCAACGTTCGGGGCTGCGGCCGAGCCAGCTGCTCGTCGAGGTCACCGAGTCGGCCAGCCCGGACGGGGACGCGGCCACCGCGGCGCTGATCGAGCTCCACTCGCTCGGCATGCGGCTGGCGATCGACGATTTCGGCTCGGGGTTCGCCTCCATGGACCGCCTCCCGTCGACCCCGTTCGAGTTCATCAAGATCGACCAGAGACTGGTCGCCCAGATCGTCACCGACCCCAGGGCCGAGGCGGTCGTGACCGGCGTCACCGACATCGCGCGCCGGCTCGGTGCGAGCTGCATCGCCGAGGGCGTCGAGGATGCCGAGCAGCTCGCGCTGCTGCGCCAGATGGGCTGCCACATGGCCCAGGGCTATCACTTCGCTCCCGGACTGCCGCCGTTGGAGCTCGAGCAGCTCGTGGGGGCATCGGGCACTCGACCGGCCACGCACGCACGCCGCTCGAGCGATCCCCAGCGCGTGCACGGCTGAGGGCGGGAGCCGCCCGCTTTCCCGCCCGGCGGGAGTATCGGCCCTTGATTGGCCGAATTCCCGCAGCACGGGAGCCCTGGCGACCGACATCGGCTGCCTCGGTGTCTGAGCCTCCCGCCGCATGGGATTCCGGCCACTGATGCGCCGATACTCCCACCCCACGCAAAAGCCGCTGGTAAGCCCGCCGTAACCGAGCCTGCGCAACCATGCGCCATGGCGAACCGCACCCGCGCCGTCGATGAGGCTCGGCGCCACTGGCACAGGCGACGCATCGAGCTGGGCGCCGAGCTGCGCAGCCACCGCATCGTGAACGGGGCAAGCCAGGCCGACGTCGGCGGAGCGATCGGCCGCTCGAAGTCGGAAGTCTCGCGACGGGAGCGGGGTGAGGCGCCGAACGCGTCGGCGCTGTCGCTCGCCGAGCATGCCGCAGCGGTCGGACTGCGACTCGCGATGACGGTGTATCCCACCGGTGGGGCCGTGCGAGACGCGGGCCAGATCCGGGTGATCCACCGCTTCCTCGCTCGGGTTTCGGATCGGTTTGCGAGGGAGCTCGAGGCGGTCATCCCGCTCCCGGGCGACCTCCGCGCGGTGGACGTCGTGCTCCGGATGCCCGGCATCGTGATCGCCGCCGAGGTCATCACCCGACTGGGCGACCTGCAGGCGCAGATTCGTGCCGCCCGAGTCAAGGCGCGAGACATCGGGGCGACGCGCCTCATCATGATCATTGCCGCCACACACGCGAATCGCCGGGCGATGGACGAGGCGCGGCCGGCGGTGATCGGTGCGTGGGATCTCGACACGCGGCGTGTAATGGCCGCCCTCGGTGCCGGGCGACAGCCCGCACACGACGCAATCGTCATGATCTAGGCGGGTCGCGCCCGCAGCACGGGCGTATCGGCCACTGATGGGCCGAATTCCCGCGGCACGGGAGCCTTCGCGACCGACATAGGCTGCCTCGGCGTCGGGGCCGCCCGTCGCAAGGGATTCCGGCTACTGATGCGCCGATACTCCCGCCCCACGAGAATCCGCGACCCACTGGCCGAATTGGCGCCATCGGGTACGCTCCACCGATGATCTGCGCAGCCTGTGGCGCGGAGAACCGCGCCGGCAGCCGATTCTGCGACAACTGCGGCGCCGGGCTCGCCGTGACCTGCCCGAGCTGCGGCGAGCCGAACCGCACCGACGCGCGCTTCTGCTCTAGCTGCGGCCACGCCTTGACCCTGACCGATGCGCCCGCCGCGCCACCCCAACCATCCGCCCCTGCAGCCGAGGCCGAGCGGCGTCTGGTCACCGTCCTCTTCACCGACCTCGTCGGCTTCACGAGCCTCGCCGAGGACCGCGATCCTGAGGCAGTCCGCGAGCTGCTGAGCAGCTACTTCGACGCGGCGACCCGGATCGTGCAGGTGCACGGCGGGACGGTGGAGAAGTTCATCGGTGACGCGGTCATGGCCGTGTGGGGCACGCCGGTCGCCCACGAGGACGACGCCGAGCGGGCGGTCCGCGCCGCGCTGGAGCTGGTGGACGCCGTCAGGGCTCTGCACCCGAACCTCCAGGCCCGGGCCGGCGTGCTGACCGGCGAGGCCGCCGTCACGCTGAACGCCAGAAACCAGGGCATGGTCGCCGGCGACCTCGTCAACACCGCCGCCCGCCTCCAGGGCGTGGCCGAAGCGGGCACCGTGCTGGTCGGCGAGGCCACCAGGCGCGCGGCGGAGGGCGCGGTCATATTCGAAGCACTCGGCGACCATTCGCTGAAGGGCAAGACCGCGCCGGTGCCGGCCTGGCAGGCCCTGCGTGTCGTGGCCAACCGCGGCGGGCAGGGCCGCGCGGACGCCCTCGAACCGCCCTTCGTCGGCCGCGAGGAGGAGCTCCGCGAGCTCAAGGACGTCCTCCACGCGGTCGGCCGCGACCGGCGGGTCCGGCTGGTGTCGATCACCGGCCCCGCGGGCATCGGCAAGAGCCGCCTGGTCTGGGAGCTGGAGAAGTACGTCGACGGGGTGGCGGAGGACATCTACTGGCATCGCGGCCGATCGCCGTCGTACGGGGAGGGGATCGCCTTCTGGGCGCTGGGCGAGATGGTCCGGCGCCGCTGCGACCTCACCGAGGACGCCGACGAGCCCACGACGCGCGCGCAGATCACCGCCACGCTCGCCGAGTTCGTGCCCGACGCGAGCGAACGCGAGCGCATCGGTCTGGCGCTGCTCTCGCTGCTGGGTGTGGAGGAGGCTCCGGCCGGAGGCCGTGACGCCCTCTTCCCGGCCTGGCGCCTCTTCTTCGAGCGGATCGCGGAGCGGGACACGACCGTGCTCGTGTTCGAGGACCTCCAATGGGCCGATACGGGCCTGCTCGACTTCGTCGACCATCTGCTCGACTGGTCGCGCGACCTGCCGTTATTGGTCGTCACCCTGGCACGCCCCGAGCTCTTCGACCGGCGGCCCGATTGGGGCGCCAACCGCCGTCACCTGACCGCCCTGGCGCTGAGCCCGCTGACCGATGCCGAGGTGCGCAGCCTGCTCGAGGGGCTTGTGCCCGGGCTGCCGGCATCGGTCCTGTCGATGATCGTGGAGCGTGCGGAGGGCGTGCCGCTCTACGCCGTCGAGATGGTGCGCGGCCTGCTGAGCGACGGCCGGATCGAGCGCCGCGGCGAGGTCTACGTGCCGCTCGGCGACCTGTCGACGATCGCCGTGCCGGAGTCGCTGCGATCGCTGATCGCATCGCGTCTCGACGGCCTGGACCCGGTGGACCGCTCGCTGCTCCAGGACGCCGCCGTGTTCGGCGAGGTCTTCAGCACCGATGCGCTCGCTGCCGTCAGCGGCCTCGCGACCGACGACCTCGATGCGCGGCTGCGCGACCTCGTGCGCCACGAGCTGCTCGACGTCGAGCGCGACCCACGCTCGCCCGAGCGCGGCCTCCACAAGTTCGTTCAGTCGCTGATCCGCGAGATCGCCTACGGCACGCTCGCCCGTCGCGATCGCCGGACGCGCCACCTCGCTGCCGCCCGCTACCACGAGTCGCTCGACGACGACGAGCTGGTCGGCGCGCTGGCGAGCCACTACCTCGCCGCCCGCGAGGCGTCCGACCCCGGCCCCGAGGCCGATGCGATCACCACCCAGGCCCGCCTCGCCCTGTCGGCTGCCGCGGACCGCGCCGCCTCCCTCGGCGCGTACGACCAGGCGCTGACCTTCCTGGACCAGGCCCTCGCGATCGCCACCGAACCGGCCGATCGCGCTCCGCTGCTCGACCGCGCCGCAGACGCCGCCACCGTCGCCGCGCGCTGGTCGGCGCACTACGCGGAGGGTGCCATCGAGGCCTACCGGCAGCTCGGCGACCCGGCCGCCGCCGTGGCCGCGACCGCGCGGCTCGGCAAGGTGCTCATCGACCTGGGCGAGATCAGGCGGGCAGCCGAGGTGCTCGAGGGGGCGCTGCCCGAGGCGGAGGCCGTCGGCGACGAGGCTGCTCTGGCGACGACGCTCGCCCACCTCGCGCGTGCCCAGATGCGCATGGGCGCCAGCGAGTCCTCGATCGCGACGGCCGACCGGGCGCTCGGTATCGCGGAGCGGCTCAACCTGGAGGAGGTCTTCGCCGAGGCGATGCTGAACAAGGCATCCGGGCTGAACCAGCTCGGCCGGCGTCGCGAGTCCATCGCGCTGCACGAGAGCGTGGTGGCGATGGCGCCGAAGCTCCCGCATCGCGACTTCGAGATTCGGGCCCGCAACAACCTGTCCGGCGCGATCGCCGACGACGAGCCGCGCCGCGCCGCTGTCCTGACGCTCGAGACCCACGAGCTGGCGCGCGAGATCGGTGTGCGCGGCATGTTCAACTGGCTCACGTCAATGATGACCTTCTCGGTCCGGTCGGAGGGCCGCGGCTGGGACGAGCAGATCGCCCGGATGAACGAGGCGCTCGAGGCGGCGACGGTGCGCTCCGACCGCGTCCGGCTCCGCGGCTTCCGCTCGCTGCTCGAGTCGACGCGCGGCGAGGGCCTCGACGAGCTCGAGGCCATCATGGATGAGCTCGTCGGCGACAGCACCGATCCCGACGACCGGTTCACCCTGCTCATGACCGATGCGCTGGCGGCGCTCATGCGCGGCGACACGGACGCCGCCTACGCCAAGGCCATGGAGGCCATGAGGCTCCCGACCCAGAGTGCGGAGGGCGCTGCCGGGCTTGCCCTTCGCGCTGCGATCTGGGCCGGTGACCACGACCGGATCCGCACCGCCGGTGCCGCGGTCCAGGAGGGCCCCTCGACCGGCGCGGTCGGGCAGGCGTTCCGCGGTGCCGCGACCGCCGCGATCGCCTTCGTCGACGGCCACACGGCCGATGCGGTCGACATCCTTCGCAACTCGATCGCGAGCCTCGACCGCCTGGGCCAGACCTACGACGCGGCGGAGATGGCTGCCGACGCCGCGATCCTCATGCCCGCCGATCCGGAGATCCGTCGTCTGGCCGAGACGTATCGGCCGCTCCTCGAGGAGGTCGGCGCGCGTCCCGTGCTGGCGCGCCTGGACGCGGCGCTTGCCTCTGTCCCGGCGGCCTCGCGCCCCAGGACGGCGATCCCGGTGGAGTCGCCGCGCCCCTAACCGGCCGCCGGGTCCCGTCTCCGCCTCATTGCCGTCCCGCGTCCGCCTCGTTCCCGCCCCGCGGGCGTATCGGCCACTCATTGGCCGAATTCCCGCCAGGTGAACACGTTGGCCAGGCAGTGGACCGTTTGCGTGGCCGTTCCGCCCGCCAGGCGAGAATCCCGGCCACTTCCTGGCTGCAAGTCCCGCCCCACGGGAAGCGCCCCCGCCCCACGGGAAGCGCCCCCGCCCCACGGGAAGCGCCCCCGCCCCACGGGAAGCGCCCCGCCACCCGCACGACTCCACTGGTCCGCCGCGTCTTACGCGACCGCGGTCGCTTCGAGCACGCCAGCGTGGGGGTCGGCAAGCCGCGGTGTATCTTTGGTTCACTGCGCCACGGAGGTGAGATGGCTCGCGTCACCGTTGTGAACGACAACGCGGAGTTCCTGGATCTGGTCCACGACATCCTCGAGGGCGATCGGTACGAGACCACGCTGATCGATGGAGATCGTCCAGACGTTCTCGACCTCATCGGTTCATCCGACCCGGACCTGCTCATGATCGACGTGCGGCTCGGTGTCGAAGGGGATCACGGCTGGGAGATCGCGCAGGCGGTCCGCGGCGAGCCGCAGTTCAGCGAGCTGCCCGTGCTGTTGTGCAGCGCCGACGTCCTAGCCCTGAAAGGCCTGGAGTCAGGCCTCGCCGAGACGCGGAGTGTGGCGACCCTCGAAAAGCCGTTCACGATCGACGACCTCGTTTCGACGATCGACCAGCTCCTCGCCGACCCGGCACGTCGCTAGCTCGTTCCCCCGCTGCGGCTCGTGCTGGCGCCGGCATCGCCGGATGAGGCGCGGGCTGCGGACGCGAGATCCCGCGCAGCTGTCTCGAACAGGTGGCTGATTTCGTCGGGGACATCGGCACCGAGCTGATCGCGCAGCCCATCGAGCAACTTCAGCCCGCGTTGCGCGCATTCGGCGGCGACGTCCGGTCGCCCCAGCTTGTTGCTGCTGTCGACGGCTGCCCGGGCGCTGACGGCAATCGTCCGGATCGCCAGCCGCATGTCAGATTCGGTCCCCACGCGTCGCCTATTGCACCCGGTGTGCCCGACCGTCCGGTGGCCGACGTGAAGCCTCGATGCGCTCGAGCAAGAACACCGGCCTCACACCGCTCGTCGACAGACCGAACCCGGCCCGCGCAATGCGGACCGGGCTCGTAGCGCCGAACGAAGGGTCAGCTGTTCGTGGCGGTGACCTTGTGCTCGGTCTCGTCGAGGGTCTCCTCGGCCTTGGTCGCGACGTCGTCCACGGTCTGGCGGACGGTGTCGGCGACCTGGCGCGACGCGTCGCCGAGAAGCTGCTGCTCCTGCGGCGTCTCCGGGATCAGCGTCCCCGCGAGCGCGCCTGCGCCGACCGCGATCGCGCCCACCGCCAACGGGTTGGCCTGCATGAAGCGGTCGAGCCGCCAGCCGACCTCGTCGACGGCCTGGGTCGCGCCCTGGGCCACGGTCGAAGCCGCCTCACCGGCGCCCTCCTTCACGGTGCCGACGGCGCCGCCCACCGTGTCGCCCACGGTGCCGGCGACGTCGCCGGCCTTCTGGCCGATACCGGGGCGGTCGTACTGGCCGCCGTACGAGTAGGCCCCGTAGTCACCGGACCGATATGCGCCAGGCGAGTACTGACCGTGGCCGTTGCCGTTCGATCGGTTCATCCACAGCAGCGCCAGTCCGGCGCCTGCCAACGCTGCCGGGATCGGGTTGCGCTTGATCGTGTCCATCACCATGTCTGACATCCCCCTTGCGGTCTCTTCGACGCGGCCGATAGTCGCGTCGCGGACGTTTTCCTTCGCCTGGTCCATGAGGTTGCCGGGATCGAGGCGATCTCCGAGCTCGTTGAGCGTCCCGCCCATCTCATCGCGCGTCTGCTCGATCTCTGCCCGGATCTCGGCGGCCTCGGCCTGCTCCTCATCGGTCAGGGAGCCGGCGTCAGCCTCATCGACCGGCAGATCTGCGGCACCCTCTGCGGGCAGCCGCTCATCCTCGTTGTGTTCCGTCGTCACTTCACCTGCTCCTTGACGAACTCCACGTTCTCGCGAACGGTCTCGGCCGTCTGCTGCGGTGCCAACTCGGTGCTGCGGACCTGCTGCACGCCCAGTGCGGTCACCAGACCGCCGACGAGCAGCGCCACGGCCCCCACGATCAGCGCGGCGAGCCACGGGTCGAGCCCCGCGTCGATCAGCGCCAGCACGATCGCGATGAGAACCACCAGCAGGCCGGCGTAGATCAGCGCGCCCCCCGCTGCAGTCGTCGCCGCGCCGCGGCCCATCCGGCCGATGCCCGACGTGATCTCGACTCGGGCGAGGTCGATCTCCTTGCGGACGATCGTGCTGACCTGCCGGCCGAGGTCACCGAGCAGCGTCCCGATGCTGCGGCTGTCCTCCGGCTCGCGCATCTCAGATGCCCTCGCGGGCGCCCGAACCGGCGTGGGCCCAGTGGCCACCGTCGTCGGTGCTGCGGCCGGTTCCGATGTCGTAGCTGGTGGCGTAGCCCGACCGGTCGCCGGAGCGCTGCCCCTGCCCCTGGCCGCCGGCGGCCTTGATGAAGCGCGACGCAGCCATGCCGAGCAGGAACGCGCCGCCCACGAACAGCAGCGGCTGGCGGCGGGCGAAGTTCTCGACATTGCCGATGATCTGGCGCACGTCGTTCTCGCGCAGGTAGCCGGCGAGGGCCTCGGCCTGATCGGCCGCCGTCGATGCGAACTCGGCGATCTGCGGCTGCTCGGCCTCCATGTCGGTCGACACCCGGCGAATGCTGTCCGCGACCGTCTCGACACCCGAGGCGGCCTGCTCCAGGCCGCGGTCGGCCTGCTTGAAGCCGATGTCCGCGCCGCGCTCGACGAGCTGGCTGGCGCGCTGACCGGCCTCCTTGCCCGTCTCGGAGAGCGGATGAGTGGACTCGCCCGTCGCCGTGCCGACGTCCTGGCCGGCGCTCGGGGAGTCGAGGGTGGTTGATCGGTCGTCGGTCATCGGGGTTCCCCCATGCGGTGTGTGATTGAGGTGATGCCCCAATGCACCGCCCGTGCCAATCGGCTCAGCCGCCCAGCCGAAGACGGATCGGTGGCTAGCTGCCGACGAGGGCGTCGACGGCGCGGCCGACGCGATCCAGGACTCCGTCCGGGGCGTCCTCGCCGGCGCGCAGCAGGTCGCGTTCGACCTGGAGGCGTTGCCGATACAGGACCTCCCACTCCTCGTACGGCACGACCAGCCGGGCGAGGCGGGCGTCGACCGCCTTGAGCGTCTCGACGGCGTCGGCTCGCGCCGAGGCATCGGTCGCATCGGTCTGGCGCAGGCGGCGGAGCACGTCCTCGATCTCCTGCGCCTCCTCCGCGACCGTCAGGTACGCCTCCGTCTTCGTCAGGCGATCGGCAATGGCCGCACGGGCGCGCGCGACCGACTCCTTGGCGCCCGCGACCGCGACGTCGGAAGGATGGATCGTGACCTCGAGCGACGGCGCCTTCAGCATCACCATCCGATCCGGCACGAGGCGCCGGACGCTCTCGCCGCCCACCGTGGCGAGCAGGCGCGACGGCACCTCGAGGACGCGCGGGGCTCGAGCGCGCTGGAGGTTGAGCCCCGCGGAGTCGATCGCCTGCTCGAGCTCGCCGGCGACCTGCTCGTAGCCATCCGGCTTGACGATGATCGGGATGTGGGCGTCCTCCCAGCGCTTGACGATCGTCCGCACCTTGAAGCTCGGCGCGACGACGAGCAGGAAGAGGATCACGAATGCCAGGACGGCGGCGTACGGATAGCCGCGCAGGACCTGGACGACCTTGCCGCCGATCCCCTCCGGGCGGTCCGCGGGATCCATCAGCATCAGGCCGCCGGCGCCGATCGCCAGCGGCAAGGTCAGACGCCAGGACGAGCATCGCGAGGCGGATCCAGTCGTCCTCGTCGACGAAGTCGGGCGCCGGGACCAACGCGATCATGCACGTCACCGACGTCGGGGACCGCGACGCCGATGAGGACCACGATCCACGCGAGCGCACCCGGCGGACACCCCCGCGAGGAGCAACTGCTTGCTCTGCGGCACGCGGCCGAACAGCATCAGCGTCGCCCAGCCGAACACCATCTGCACCAGGCGTCCGAGCTGGCGACCGATGAACGCGATCAGTGGCGCCAGGATGGCCATGGCAGTCCGTTAGGCAACCCGTGTGCCACCGTGGCACGGCGCTGAGGGGTCGCCTCCGCCTCGTTCCCGCCCCGCGGGCGTATCGGCCACTCATTGGCCGAATTCCCGCCGGGTGAGCGGGTTGGCCGCGCAGGGGACCGATTGCCTCGCCGTTCCGCCCGCCACACGCAAATCCCGGCCACTCTTTGGCCGATACTCCCGCCGCACGGGAACGGACCGCCACATCCACCCTCCACAGGCCGTCCACAGCGGAACCGCCACTTCCCCACAATCCGTCCACACGTGTCACACATCGCGACACCAAGCTCCCACATCATCTTGTGGTGCCACGACCGAAGGTACCACCAGATGTTGTGGTTTTGGCTTGACTCGGACCGATGCGCGTCATACAGTGGACGGCCTGAGCAATACGGCGCACAGCAAGGCGCCGGACCGGATCCCGGAGGGCCACTCGGATCGCCCTCGCCTCGGCCACAGCGCAGCAGAGGGACGCCCGCACCATGGCCCGATCCGCCTCCCCGACGCAAGCCCGCCAACGGCACCGATACGCCCGCGGCAACCAACGGACACAGCAACGGAAACGGGCACGGGAACGGGACGAAGAGCCGGGCGAAGGGCTACCTCCAGCTCGAGCCAGGGCGAGAAGGCGACCTGGAAGGGCCTGACGATCGAGCGGCGCTTCACGCGCCCGGACGTCCACCCGTACGACACGGTCGAGTGGGACACCCGCGAGGCGATCATCACCAACGAGCACGGCGAGGCGGTCTTCGAGCAGAAGGACCTCGAGATCCCGAAGGCCTGGTCGCAGCTGGCGACCCAGGTCGTGGCCAGCAAGTACTTCCGCGGCCACCTCGGCACGCCGCGAGCGAGAGCGCTCCGCCAAGCAGATGATCGACCGCGTCGCGGACACGATCGCCGACTGGGGCATCAAGGACGCCTACTTCGCGACCGATGAGGACGCCGAGGCCTTCCGCAACGAGCTCAAGGACATCCTCCTCAAGCAGCGCGCCAGCTTCAACAGCCCCGTCTGGTTCAACGTCGGCATCGACGCGCACCCGCAGTGCAGCGCCTGCTTCATCAACTCCGTCGACGACACGATGGAGTCGCATCCTGACCCTGGCCAAGACCGAGGGCATGCTCTTCAAGTTCGGCTCGGGCGCCGGCTGCAACCTCTCGACCATCCGCAGCTCAGCAAGGAGACCCTCCGAGGCGGCGGCGAGGCCAGCGGCCCGGTCAGCTTCATGAAGGGCTTCGACGCCTTCGCCGGCGTGATCAAGTCCGGTGGCAAGACCCGACGCGCCGCGAAGATGGTGATCCTCAACGTCGGGCATCCGGACGTCGAGGAGTTCATCGACTGCAAGCTCAACGAGGAGAAGAAGGCCTGGGCGCTGATCGACGCCGGCTACGACGGGAACTTCAACGGCGGCGAGGCGTACGCATCGGTCTTCTTCCAGAACTCGAACAACTCCGTGCGCGTGACCGATGCCTTCATGGAGGCGGTCGAGCAGGACGCGGACTGGACCACGCACGCCGTCACCACCGGCGAGCCGGTCGAGACCGTCAAGGCCCGCTACCTGATGAACAAGATGGCCGAGGCGGCCTGGGTCTGCGGCGATCCCGGCATCCAGTACCACGACAACATCAACCGCTGGCACACGAGCGCCAACACCGCGCCGATCAACGCCAGCAACCCGTGCTGCGAGTACATGTACCTCGACGACTCGGCCTGCAACCTGGCGAGCCTGAACCTCATGAAGTTCGTCAAGGACGACGGCGAGTTCGACATCGAGGGCTACAAGCACGCGGTGCGGATCGTGTTCACCGCGCAGGAGATCATCGTCGACAACGCGAGCTACCCGACGCCGAGGATCGGCGAGAACTCGCGCGACTTCCGGCCGATCGGCCTGGGCTACGCCAACCTCGGCGCCCTGCTCATGAACCGCGGCCTGGCCTACGACTCCGACGCCGGCCGCGCCTACTCCGCCGCCGTCACCGCGCTCATGCAGAGCGGAGGCGGCGCTGCAGTCGGCCCGGATCAGCCGCGACCAGGGCGGCCCGTTCGCCGGCTACGCCGTCAACCGCGAGCCGTACCTGAAGGTCATGAGCCAGCACCGCGACGCGGCGTACCGGATCGACGCGACCTCGTCCCGAACGACCTGCTCGACGCGACGCTGACCGGCTGGGACGAGGTCGTGGCGCTCGGCGAGAAGTCGGGCTTCCGCAACGGGCAGCTATCGGTCCTGGCGCCGACCGGCACGATCGCCTTCATGATGGATTGCGACACGACCGGCGTTGAGCCGGACATCGCGCTCATCAAGTACAAGCGCCTCGTCGGCGGCGGCTACCTGAAGATCGTCAACCAGACGGTGCCGCACGCGCTGAAGGCGCTCGGCTACACCGCCGACCAGACCGAGGAGATCGTCGCCTGCATCGACGAGCACGAGACGATCGAGGGCGCCCCGCACCTCACGCGCCGAGCACCTCGACGTCTTCGACTGCGCCTTCAAGCCGGCCAACGGCATCGCGCTCGATCCACTACAACGGCCACCTCAAGATGATGGCCGCGGTCCAGCCGTTCATCTCCGGCGCGATCAGCAAGACGGTGAACATGCCGGAGGCCTCGACGCCGGAGGAGATCGCGCAGGTCTACGTCGACGGCTGGAAGCTCGGCCTCAAGGCGATCGCGGTCTACCGCGACAACTCCAAGCGCTCGCAGCCGCTGAACACGAAGAAGGACGACGGCAAGGACGCCGTCAAGGCCGATGCGGTCGCGCCCGAAGTCCAGACCGTCTACAAGCCGCTGCGCCGGCGCCTGCCCGATGAGCGCGCCTGCATCACCCACAAGTTCAACGTGGGCGGCCACGAGGGCTACCTGACGATCGGCCTGTACGAGGACGGCACGCCGGGCGAGATCTTCCTGCGCATGGCGAAGGAGGGCTCGACGATCAGCGGCCTGATGGACAGCTTCGCGACGGCCGTCTCGCCTGGCGCTCCAGTACGGCGTGCCGCTGAAGGACCTGGTCAACAAGTTCAGCCATCTGCGCTTCGAGCCGGCCGGGCTTCACGACCAACCGGGACATCCCGATGGCGAAGAGCCTGGTCGACTACATCTTCCGGTACATGGCCACGAAGTTCATGTCGCAGGACGAGAAGGATGCGGTTGGGATCATCAATCGGCAGCTGACGCTTGTCGGAGGCGACGGTCGTGAGTGGGGAAGCGCTACCGGCGACGCTCCGGCCGCGCCGCGCTCCGCTGGCGCGCGTCCGGCGCCGCCGCCGGCCGCTCAACCACTGACCGACTCGGCTCCGACACGGTCCGCTGAGGGTGATGAGGCCAAGACCGCAGCCTGCTCATCCTGAGGCATCGGCTTGCGGGTCAGGTGTCGGAGGCGATGGCCGAGTGCCAGCGTCGAGGATGGTCGGTGAGGACCAGGTCGACGGACGACGAGTCGGCGGCGCGGAACTGGGCTGCTGGATGGGCTGAAGATCGTGGCGCAGAACAGCGGAGGCGAAGGATCGGGCGGAGCGGCTCGCGGTGGGCCAGGCGCCGGTCGTGTTCGACACCGCGGACTCGCCGGCCTGCACCGACTGCGGCTCGATCATGGTCCGCAACGGCTCCTGCTACAAGTGCATCAACTGCGGCGCGACCAGCGGCTGCAGCTGAGGCAAGGTCAGCGACGGAGGGGGCCGGCAGGGTGATGTCCCTCTCCGGCGCTTCTACGGTTCAGCAAGACGAAGGCTCAGCGGCGGCTCCATCTGCTTCTTCACCAAGTAGTCGTGGAATCGCCGCGAGAGGATTCTGAAGCGACCCTCTAGGCTGCCTGCGTCGTTGATGGATCGACTGAGGTCGTTGTACTCGGTGACATCGGGGTCAGTGGGCTCGCCTCGGCGCGCACGGACTCGGTTAGTGCGCCGTTTGTCCTCAAAGTCCGCAACGAATTCACGGAAAGCGCGCCACTCGTCGCCTTGATATTCGCGAAGGATCCAGTAGTACACGGTAACCGGTCCTTCGGACCGCAGAAGAGGATCCTTCTGGTGGAACACGCGCGCCAAGGTCTCTAGGCCGCGACGGACCCGGACGGACGCACTATGCATCGTCTCTTCGGTGGCTTCCGCGGATACGAGCAATGCGCCGACTAGCGCCTCCGTCCACCTGCCTGATCGAACCTGACCGGACTGAACGAACCGATCGAGTTGGGCCTTCTTTGTATCAACGAGTCGTCCGCTAAATTCAACGAGGAGCAGCTTTGCGGCAGCATTGAGGTCTTGGCCACGATCTGTCGGGAAGTTGACTCTCTCTGCGAAGAAGCGGTGATGTCCGAGCTCGCGGATCAGTTGGGGGACGGTCCCACCCATCGCGTTCCGAACCTCGGCCCCAGTGAGCGCTTTGCTGGAGTTCAGTCGGACAAATAGCTCATTGATCTTCGATTCGTCGTCGGTGGTTACCAACATGACGAATCGAAGATCAATGAGCTATTTGTCCGACTGAACTCCAGCAAAGCGCTCACTGGGGCCGAGGTTCGGAACGCGATGGGTGGGACCGTCCCCCAACTGATCCGCGAGCTCGGACATCACCGCTTCTTCGCAGAGAGAGTCAACTTCCCGACAGATCGTGGCCAAGACCTCAATGCTGCCGCAAAGCTGCTCCTCGTTGAATTTAGCGGACGACTCGTTGATACAAAGAAGGCCCAACTCGATCGGTTCGTTCAGTCCGGTCAGGTTCGATCAGGCAGGTGGACGGAGGCGCTAGTCGGCGCATTGCTCGTATCCGCGGAAGCCACCGAAGAGACGATGCATAGTGCGTCCGTCCGGGTCCGTCGCGGCCTAGAGACCTTGGCGCGCGTGTTCCACCAGAAGGATCCTCTTCTGCGGTCCCAAGGACCGGTTACCGTGTACTACTGGATCCTTCGCGAATATCAAGGCGACGAGTGGCGCGCTTTCCGTGAATTCGTTGCGGACTTTGAGGACAAACGGCGCACTAACCGAGTCCGTGCGCGCCGAGGCGAGCCCACTGACCCCGATGTCACCGAGTACAACGACCTCAGTCGATCCATCAACGACGCAGGCAGCCTAGAGGGTCGCTTCAGAATCCTCTCGCGGCGATTCCACGACTACTTGGTGAAGAAGCAGATGGAGCCGCCGCTGAGCCTTCGTCTTGCTGAACCGTAGAAGCGCCGGAGAGGGACATCACCCTGCCGGCCCCCTCCGTCGCTGACCTTGCCTCAGCTGCAGCCGCTGGTCGCGCCGCAGTTGATGCACTTGTAGCAGGAGCCGTTGCGGACCATGATCGAGCCGCAGTCGGTGCAGGCCGGCGAGTCCGCGGTGTCGAACACGACCGGCGCCTGGCCGACGGCGAGCCGCTCGGCCCGATCCTTCGCCTCGCTGTTGTGCGCCACGATCTTCAGCCCGTCCAGCAGCCCGAGGCTCCGTCGCTCGCCGACTCGACAGTCCAGGTCCACCTGGTCCTTCTCCGGCGCATCCCCCACCGGAATCGCCTTCGCCTCCGACACCTGACCCGAAGCCGATGCCGCAGGGGGAGCAGGCTGGGTCTTGGGCTCATCCCCTCTCAGCGGAACCGTGTCGAGCTCGAGTCGGTCGGTGTGGCGGCGGCGGCGGCGGCTCGGACGCGGCGCCAGCGGAGCGCAGCGCGGCCGAGTGTCGCCGGTAGCCGCCACCACTCACCGGAGTCGCCTCCGACAAGCTCAGCTGCCGATTGATGATCCCAACCGCATCCTTCTCGTCCTGCGACATGAACTTCGTGGCCATGTACCGGAAGATGTAGTCGACCAGGCTCTTCGCCATCGGGATGTCCCGGTTGGCCGTGAAGCCCGGCCGGCTCGAAGCGGAGATGGCTGAACTTGTTGACGAGGTCCTTCAGCGGCACGCCGTACTGGAGCGCCAGGGAGACGGCCGTCGCGAACGAGTCCATCAGGCCGCTGATCGTCGAGCCCTCCTTCGCCATGCGCAGGAAGATCTCGCCGGGGGTGCCGTCCTCGTAGAGGCCGATCGTCAGGTAGCCCTCGTGGCCGCCGACGTTGAACTTGTGCGTGATCGAGGCGCGCTCGTCCGGCAGGCGCCGGCGGAGCGGCTTGTAGACGGTCTGGACTTCGGGCGCGCGACCGCATCGGTCCCTGACGGCGCCCTTGCCGTCGTCCTTCTTCGTGTTCAGCGGCTGGCTGCGCTTGGAGTTGTCGCGGTAGACCGCGATCGCCTTCAGGCCGAGCTTCCAGCCGTCGACGTAGACCTGCGCGATCTCCTCCGGCGTCGAGGCCTCCGGCATGTTCACCGTCTTGCTGATCGCGCCGCTGATGAACGGCTGGACCGCGGCCATCATCTTCAGGTGGCCGTTGTAGTGGATCGACCGGGTGCCGTTGGCCGGCTTGAAGGCGCAGTCGAAGACGTCCAGGTGCTCGGCGCGTGAGGTGCGGCGCGCCCTCGATCGTCTCGTGCTCGTCGATGAAGGCGACGATCTCATCGGTCTGGTCGGCGGTGTAGCCGAGCGCCTTCAGCGCGTGCGGCACCGTCTGGTTGACGATCTTCAGGTAGCCGCCGCCGACGAGGCGCTTGTACTTGATGAGCGCGATGTCCGGCTCAACGCCGGTCGTGTCGCAGTCCATCATGAAGGCGATCGTGCCGGTCGGCGCCAGGACCGATAGCTGGCCGTTGCGGAAGCCCGACTTCTCGCCGAGCGCCACGACCTCGTCCCAGCCGACCAGCGTCGCGTCGAGCAGGTCCTCCGGGACGGTCGGCGCGTCGATCCGGTAGGCCGCGTCGCGGTGCTGGCGCATGACCTTCAGGTACGGCTCGCGGTTGACCGCGTAGCCGGCGAACGGGCCGCCCTGGTCGCGGGAGATCCGGGCCGACTGCAGCGCGGCCTCCGCCTGCATGAGCGACGGTGAGGGCGGCGGCGTAGGCACGGCCGCCGTCGGAGTCGTAGGCCAGGCCGCGGTTCATCAGCAGGGCGCCGAGGTTCGCGTAGCCCAGGCCGATCGGCCGGAAGTCGCGCGAGTTCTCGCCGATCTTCGGCGTCGGGTAGCTCGCGTTGTCGACGATGATCTCCTGCGCGGTGAACACGATCCGCACCGCGTGCTTGTAGCCCTCGATGTCGAGCTCGCCGTCGTCCTTGACGAACTTCATCAGGTTCAGGCTCGCCAGGTTGCAGGCCGAGTCGTCGAGGTACATGTACTCGCTGCACGGGTTGCTGGCGTTGATCGGCGCGGTGTTCGCGCTCGTGTGCCAGCGGTTGATGTTGTCGTGGTACTGGATGCCGGGATCGCCGCAGACCCAGGCCGCCTCGGCCATCTTGTTCATCAGGTAGCGGGCCTTGACGGTCTCGACGGGCTCGCCGCTGGTGACCGCGTGCGTCGTCCAGTCCGCGTCCTGCTCGATGCGCCTCCATGAACGCATCGGTCACGCGCACGGAGTTGTTCGAGTTCTGGAAGAAGACCGATGCGTACGCCTCGCCGCCGTTGAAGTTCCCGTCGTAGCCGGCGTCGATCAGCGCCCAGGCCTTCTTCTCCTCGTTGAGCTTGCAGTCGATGAACTCCTCGACGTCCGGGTGCCCGACGTTGAGGATCACCATCTTCGCGGCGCGCCGGGTCTTGCCACCCGACTTGATCACGCCGGCGAAGGCGTCGAAGCCCTTCATGAAGCTGACCGGGCCGCTGGCCTCGCCGCCGCCGCGGAGGGTCTCCTTGCTGGATCGGATCGTCGAGAGGTTGCTGCCGGCGCCCGAGCCGAACTTGAAGAGCATGCCCTCGGTCTTGGCCAGGGTCAGGATCGACTCCATCGTGTCGTCGACGGAGTTGATGAAGCAGGCGCTGCACTGCGGGTGCGCGTCGATGCCGACGTTGAACCAGACGGGGCTGTTGAAGCTGGCGCGCTGCTTGAGGAGGATGTCCTTGAGCTCGTTGCGGAAGGCCTCGGCGTCCTCATCGGTCGCGAAGTAGGCGTCCTTGATGCCCCAGTCGGCGATCGTGTCCGCGACGCGGTCGATCATCTGCTTGGCGGAGCGCTCCCGCTGCGGCGTGCCGAGGTGGCCGCGGAAGTACTTGCTGGCCACGACCTGGGTCGCCAGCTGCGACCAGGCCTTCGGGATCTCGAGGTCCTTCTGCTCGAAGACCGCCTCGCCGTGCTCGTTGGTGAT